>CAVZUJ010000003.1:0-165093 GCA_963778525.1 uncultured beta proteobacterium
CGGTGCCGGGCTCGATCTGTGGCAGGCCGATGTCGCCGCAGAGCTTGCCGTTGGCGATCAGGTCGGGCAGGCGGCCCTGGTTGCGGAACGGCTCGCGCGTCACGGTCGGGTAGTAGACGAGCTGGTCGCGCACCTGCTCGCCGAGGTGGTCATGGCGGGGCAGGTCGGAAGCGATCAGGTCGGCATAGGCGAGCTCGTCGACCTTGCGCACGCCGTGCACGAGCACGATCTTCTTGAAGCGCTCGTAGGTGTCGGGGTCCCGAATGATGCTCATGAAGGGCGCCAGGCCGGTGCCGGTCGCGAACAGGTAGAGATTGCGCCCCGGCAGCAGGTCGGTCAGCACCAGCGTGCCGGTCGGCTTGCGGCCGACCAGCACGTCGTCGCCCACCTTCAGGTGCTGCAGGCGCGAGGTGAGAGGACCGTCCTGCACCTTGATGCTGAAGAACTCGAGGTGCTCTTCGTAGTGCGCGCTGGCGATCGAGTAGGCGCGCATCAGCGCCTTGCCGTCGACCATGATGCCGACCATCACGAAATGGCCGCTCTCGAAGCGCAGGCTGGCGCCCCGGGTGCAGGTGAAGGTGAAGAGCGATTCGTTCCAGTGATGGACCGAGAGGACTTTCTGGACGTCGTAAGCCGCCATGCGAGCGAGTTCCTTTTTCTTGTCGGCGACGCTACTTGCGGCGGGCCGAAGGTGCCGCCACCGCCGCCTGCATGACGCGCGTGATCTCGGCGAGCCAGGCAGCGCAGTGATCGCCGCGCATCAGATCGCTGCCGAGAAAAGACGACAGCGTGTAGCGGTTGGAGAGATAGAAGTAGCCGAGCGCGGCGAGCGTCAGGTAGACCCGATGCACGTCGAGATCGCGGCGGAATACTTTCTGCCGCGCGCCCTCGGCCAGTATTGTCCCCAAAATGTCGAGCACCGGCCGGGACAGCTGCTTGACCTTCACCGACTTGGTGATATGCAGGCCGCGCATGAGGTTCTCGTTCGAGAGCAGGGCGACGAACTCGGGGTGCGTGAGGTAGTAGTTCCAGGTGAAGGCGATGAGCTGGCTCAGCGCCTCGGCGGGCCGGGTGGCATCGAGCACCAGCGCGCTCTCGGCCTCGCCCAGCTCGGCATAGACGCCCTCGAGCACCGCGAGGTAGAGCTTTTCCTTGCTCTCGAAGTAGTAGTACAGCATGCGATCGCTCGAGCGCGCGGCGCGCGAGATGCGCTCGACGCGCGCGCCGCTGTAGCCGTGGCGCATGAACTCGGTGCGCGCCGCGCGCTGGAGGCGGGCGCGGGTGCGCTCGGGGTCGCGGGTGCGCGGCCGCCGGCCGGGGCGGCGGCAGTTTTCGAAGCGGGCATGGTCTAGGCAAGGCAGCCGCGGCATGCTAGATTGACTCCGCAATGAAGTAAACACTTCATTCGCAGGGAGCTTATGCAGTGACCCCCCGTTTCGAGCGACCGGCGTCGGTAGCCGATGCCGTGCACCTTCTGGCGGCCGGCGACTGGACCCTGCTTGCCGGCGGCACCGATCTCTACCCGGCACACGTCGGCAAGAAGCTCGCGCGCCCGCTGCTCGACCTGTCGCGCGTCGCCGGCCTGCGCCGCATCCGCCGGGTCGAGGGCGGCTGGACGATCGGCGCCACCACCACCTGGACCGACCTGCTTCGCGCCGACCTGCCGGCTCTTTTCGACGGCTTGAAAGCGGCCGCGCGCGAAGTGGGTGGCGTGCAGATCCAGAACACGGGCACGCTGGCGGGCAACGTCTGCAACGCCTCGCCCGCGGCCGACGGCATTCCGGCCCTGCTGGCGCTCGGCGCCGAAGTGGAATTGCAGAGCGCGGCGGCGACACGGCGCCTCGCGCTCGCCGACTTCGTGCTGGGCAGCCGTCGCACCGCGCGCCGGCACGACGAGCTGGTCGTCGGCCTGCACATCCCGGAGCAGAGCGTGCGGTCGCGCTCGGTCTTTCAGAAGCTCGGCGGCCGCCGCTACCTGGTCATCTCGATCTCGATGGTCGCCGCCACGATCGACGTCGACGAGCGCGGCCGTGTCGAGGCTGCCGGCGTCGCCGTCGGAAGCTGCTCGGCCGTGGCGCAACGCCTGGCGGCGCTCGAGGCGCGCCTGCGCGGCGTCGATGTCGCGTTCCTTGCCGAATGCGTGCAGCCCGGCGACCTGGCGCGCCTGCGTCCGATCGACGACGTGCGCGCCAGCGCCGGCTTTCGCTTCGACGCGACGCTGACCCTGCTGCGCCGGGCGCTCGCGGCCTTCGCGCCATGACCGCCCGCGATCTCGAGGCCGGCCAGATCGTGCGCCTGCACGTCAATGCGGTGCCGCGCGAGCTGGTGGGCGAGCCGGCGCGGCGCCTCTCGGATGCCTTGCGCGACGAGCTGGGCCTCGTCGGCACGAAGATCGGGTGCCACGCCGGCGATTGCGGCGCCTGCACCGTGCTCCTCGACGGCGAGCAGGTGTGCTCGTGCATCGTCGCGGTCGGCCAGTGCGAGGGCCGGGCCGTGACCACGGTCGAAGGCCTGGCCGGCGACGCCGGCGAGCTGTCCTTGCTGCAGCGTGCATTCGCGGCGCACGGCGCCGCGCAATGCGGCATCTGCACGCCGGGCATGCTGATGAGCGCCGAGGCTCTGCTGCGCACCAATGCGCGGCCGAGCGAAGCCGAAGTGCGCGATGCGCTGGCGGGCGTGCTCTGCCGCTGCACCGGCTACACCAAGATCGTCGAGGCGGTGCTGGCCGCCGCGTCGGGCGTGGTCGCTGCGCCGGCCGCACCGGCCGCCGGCGCGGCCGTGGGCTGTCGCGTCGAGCGGCTCGACGCAGCCGCCAAGCTGCGCGGCGAAGAGCGCTTCGGCGCCGACCACTGGCCCGCTGTGCCCGAGGCGACGCTGGCGATGCGCGTCATCCGTTCGCCGCATCCGCATGCGTCGTTCGAGGTCGGCGACCTGGCGGCGTTTCGCCGGCGCTGGCCTGGCGTGGTGGACGTCCTCACCGCCGTCGACGTACCGCACAACGCCTTCGCGATCTTTGCCGACATGCGCGATCAGCCCGTGCTCGCCGAGGGCGTGGCGCGCTTTCGCGGCGAGGCGGTGCTGGCCGTCGTCGGCGACGCCGACACCTTGCTCGCGCTGCAGGACAGCGACCTGCCGCTTCGCTTCGCCGTGTTGGCGGCGCACGAGAGCGCCGATGCGGCGCTCCTGGCGGCGGCCGCCGGCGCGCCGCTGCATGCGCGCTATGCCGACAACGTGCTCTGCCGCGGCCGCGTCGTGGCCGGCGACGTCGATGCGGCGCTCGCCGATCCGTCGCTGGCCGCCTTTCGCGCCAGCTCGGCATTCGAGACGCGCCACGTCGAGCACGCCTACATCGAGCCGGAGGCCGGCCATGCCGAGGTCGTCGAGCCGACGGACGGCGGCGCGCGCCGGCTGCGCATCTTCGCCTGCACCCAGACGCCCTACATGGATCGCGACGAGGTCGCCCAGGTCATGGGCCTGGCGCCCGAGCAGGTGCACATCGTCCCGTCGGCCATCGGCGGCGGCTTCGGCGGCAAGCTCGACCTCTCGGTGCAGCCGCTGCTCGCGGTCGCCGCCTGGAAGCTCGGCCGGCCGGTGCGGCTGGTCTACGAGCGGCCGGAGTCGATGCTGTCGAGCACCAAGCGCCATCCGGCGCGCATGCTCGCGACGGCGGCGTGCGACGCGGGCGGTGCGCTGAGCGCGTTCGATTTCGAGGGCGACTTCAACACCGGCGCCTATTCGTCGTGGGGCCCGACCGTGGCCAACCGCGTCCCCATCCACGCCAGCGGCCCGTACCGCGTGCCGAACGTGCGGGCCCTGACCCGCGCCGTGCTCACGAACAGCAGCATCGCCGGCGCCTTTCGCGGCTTCGGCGTGCCGCAGGCGGCGCTGCTGGGCGAATTGCTGATCGACGAGCTCGCGGCTGCGGCCGGCATCGACGCGCTCGAATTTCGCCACCTCAACGCCTTGCGCGCCGGCGATCGCACGCCGACCGGACAGCAGCTCACGGCCAGCGTCGGCCTGCGACCGTGCCTCGATGTGCTCCGGCCGGCCTGGCGCGCGGCGCGCGTGGCGTGCCAGGCTTTCAATGCCGATGCGCAATCGCATGGCGGCGCGCTGCGTCGCGGCGCCGGCATCGCCTGCATGTGGTACGGCATCGGCAACACCGTCATCGCCAATCCATCGACGATGCGCGGCGCGCTGCGCTGCGACGCCGTGCACGGCGGCCATCTCTTCCTCTACAACGGCGCGCAGGAGATCGGCCAGGGCACGGCAACGATCATGCCGCAGATGTTCGCCGACGCGGTCGGCCTGCCGCTGGCCTCGGTGCAGCAGGTGATGGGCGATACCGATCGCACCGCCGATGCCGGCAAGTCGTCGGCCTCGCGGCAGACCTTCGTGTCGGGCAACGCGGCGAAGGCGGCGGGCGCGGCATTGCGCCGCGTGCTGGTCGAGCGGCTGGGCTTTGCCGCCGCGGCCGACGCCGATGTGCACCTGCGCCTCGACGGGGCTCGCCTCTTGATCGAGGCGAAGGGCGAGCAGCGCAGCATCGATCTGCGCGAGTGGCCAGCCGACGCCAATGGCGACCTTGCCGTCGCCAGCGGCAGCTTCAATCCGCCGACGGTGCCGCTCGATGCCGACGGCCAGGGCGTGCCCTATGCCACCTACGGCTTCGCCGCGCAGATGGCCGAGCTCGAGGTCGATCTCGAGCTCGGCACGGTCCGCCTGATCCGCATCCACGCCGCCCACGACGTCGGCCGCGCCATCAACCCGACGCTGGTCGAAGGCCAGATCCACGGCGGCATCGCACAGGGCATCGGCATGGCGCTGATGGAGGAGTACGTCAGCGGCCGCACCGACAACCTGCACGACTACCTGATCCCGACCGTGGGCGACGTGCCGCCGATCGACGTGCACCTGATCGAGGACCCCGAGCCGCTCGGGCCGTGGGGCGCCAAGGGCGTGGGCGAGCCGGCGCTGGTGGCGACGGCGCCGGCAATCCTGAACGCGATCCACGCCGCGACCGGCGTGCGCATGCGCGAAGTGCCGGTGACGCCGAGCCGGCTGCGCGCCGGCGTCCTGGCGTTGCGCGACGAGGCGGGCGCGTGAGCGAGCCCTCGTCCTTCGCCGCCCGCTCCGACGGCCAGCCCGTCGTCCTCGAGCATTCCAGGGCGCCCGAGCGCATGGCCGCCGACAAGGTGCGCTGCGAGGCCTGTCCGGTGCTCTGCCAGATCAGCCCCGGCAAGCTCGGCGCCTGCGACCGCTACGGCAATGTCGAGGGCGTGCTGACGCGGCTCGACACGCTCGCGCTCGTCGCCAGGCCCGGCACCGACCTGGTCGCCTGGAACGCGGCGAAGGAGGCCGGCTGGGACGGCAGCCTGCTGGGCGGCGACGCGCCGGTGTTCGTCTCCGGCGTCGGCTCGGGCACCACCTATCCCGACTACAAGCCGGCGCCTTTCATCGTCGCGTCGAAGCACGAAGGTGTCGACATGGTGACCGTGGTCACCGAAGGCATCTTCAGCTACTGCAGCTTCAAGGTGAAGATCGATACCGACCGCTACCTCGGCCCCGAGCAGGCGACGGTGCGGCATCGCGGCGAAGCGGTGGGGCACGTGAGCACGATCGAATACGGCTCGCAGTTCCTGGCCCTCGGCGGCGTCCACCATCTCACCGGCGGCTCGAAGAAGGAAGGGCGCATCGCCTGCGAGATGATGATGGCGCTCGGCAACCGCGAGCCGGTCGAGCTGCAGATCGAAGGTGGCGCGTCGGTCGTGGTCTGCGCCAACGCGCCGCCGGTGGTCGACGGCGTCGAGGAAAAGCGGATGCGCGTCGGCTGCGGCTCGGCCGCGATCGGCATCTTCGCGCCGCAGTGGTTCGGCCATGCCGACGAGGTGGTGGTGATCGACGACCACATCACCGGCGTGCTCTCCGAGCACCAGGCCGGCAAGTTCCTCGACATGGCACCCAGCGGCATCCGCCTGCGCGGCCGCAAGTCGACGCCGGGGCGCTACTTCCAGGTCGCCCATCCGGGTGCAGGCTGGGGCGGCACCGACATCACCGATCCGCTGGCCATCGTCGAAGGCTGGGACGCGGCAGCACGGCGCCCGGCCCGGCCTGAAGCTGCTGATGGTCTCGACGACCGGCGAAGACGCCGCCTGGTTCGTGCTCGACGAAGCGCTGGTGCCGCGCCCGGCCGAGATGCCTGTCGAAGTGCGCCGGGTCGTCGAGCGCATCGGCGAGAACTGCGAGCCCTCGCTTTGCTCGGTGCTCTACGTCGCCGGCGCCGGCGGCAGCCTGCGCGCCGGCGTCACCGACAACCCGGTGCGCCTCACGCGCTCGATCAAGAACCTGCTCGTCAACGTCACCTGCGGCGGCGCACCCGTCTACGTCTGGCCGGGCGGCGGCATCACGGTGATGGTCGACGTGGCGAAGATGCCGGCGCAAAGCTTCGGCTCGGTGCCGACGCCGGCGATCGTCTCGCCGATCGAATTCACGATGCGCGCCGACGACTATCGCGCGCTCGGCGGTCACATGGATCGCGTGCGCCGCCTCGAAGACGTGCTGGCCTCGACGGCACATCGCCTGGTCGAGCCGGCCGCGGGCAATCCCTGGCCGCTGCAGGCGCGGCCGGAGGGCGCATCGTGAGCGGCGCGGTGCGCCGCCAGCTCGCCGACGGCCGCTGGCATTTCCAGCACGGTCCGATCGACTGCATCCTGCACGCCGAGGGCGAGCCGGGCGCCGCGGCGCGGTGCGTCGAGCATGCCTGGCAGCGCTTTCGCGGCCTCCTCGACGAGCTGGTGGCCGAGCTGGCGCTGCTGCGCACCGATCTCGGGTCGGCGGCCGGCGCGCGCGTCGCGCCGCGCGGCCCGGTGGCACGGCGCATGGTGGCGGCGTGCCGGGCTCATGCCCACGGCGGCCGCTTCATCACGGCCATGGCGGCGGTGGCGGGCAGCGTTGCCGAAGAGCTCATCGCCGCGTTCGACGATCCGCGCATCGAGCGCGCCTACGTCAACAACGGCGGCGACATCGCGTTGCACCTCGCGCGCGGTGCCTCGTTCGACGTCGGCCTCGTCGCCGATCCGGCACGCGCTCTCGCCGGCCTGCCGCTCGACGGCCGTTTCGCCATCGACGCGGCCTCGCCGGTGCGCGGCATCGCCACCTCCGGCTGGCGCGGCCGCAGCTTCTCGCTCGGCATCGCCGACGCCGCCACCGTGCTCGCGGCCAGCGCGTCGGCCGCCGACGCGGCGGCGACGGTGATCGGCAATGCCGTCGACAGCGCCGACACCCGGATCGTGCGTCGGCCGGCGAATGCGGTGCGCGACGACAGCGACCTCGGCGAGCGCCTCGTCACCTGCGCCGTGCCGGCGTTGCCGGCCGCCGCCATCGACGCGGCGCTGGCCGCCGGTGCCGAAGCCGCCCGCACGGAGATCGCGCGCGGGCGCATCATCGCGGCCGTGCTGTCGCTGCAAGGTCGCTTCGTCGTTGCCGGCGCCGACAATGGGTCGAACGACCTGGCGCCGCTTCGGCGCCTCGAATCCCCGCCACGGAGCCTCGTCCCATGCTGATCGCCGCCACCGCCTCGCTGCCCGAGATCAACGTTCGCAAGCTCGTCGTCTGCACCGAGGAGGTCTGGCACGACAACGGGCCGCGCCTGAAGGCGCCGCTGCGGCGCGGCTGGTGCGCGGCGGCGGTGAAGAATCCCTACGCCGGCCGCTACGTCGAAGACATCGCGCCGATGATGGATGCGCTCAAGCCGCTCGGCCGCGAGATGGCGGCCCGCCTCGTCGAGGCGCTCGGCGGCGCGGCGAAGATCGAGGGCTACGGCAAGGGTGCCCTTACCGGCCTGGCCGGCGAGCTCGAGCACGGCGCGCTCTGGCATGTGCCCGGCGGCTACGGCATGCGCGACCTGCTCGAGGGCTCGCACGCGATCGTTCCGTCGACCACGAAGATCGGGCCGGCCGGCACGGCCATCGACATTCCGATCCATCACCGCGTCGCCGCCTACGTGCGCAGCCATTTCGACACCATCGAGGTGCAGCTCGCCGACGCGCCGCGGCCGGACGAGATGCTGCTCGTCATCGGCATGACCACCGGCCCGCGGCCGCACGCGCGCGTCGGCGGCCTGCGTGTCGACGAGATTGCGAAGTTCGATGGACAGCGCTAGCGTGTCGCTCGGCATGAACGACAGATGAGCGGCAACGACCGCACCCACAGCCACGAGGAGGCCCCATGAACCCCATGCAACGCCGGGATTTCGTTCGCCACGTCGCCTTCGCCGGCGCGGGCCTGTACGGGCTCGGTGGCGCGGCCAGCGCGGCCGCCGCCATCAAGCCCGACGCCAGGAGCGCGCTGCTCGTCATCGACGTCCAGAATTGCTTCGTCACCGGCGGCACCTTGCCGGTGAAGGGCGGTGAAGAGGTCGTGCCGGTCATCAACAGAATCGCCCCGGCATTCGAGAACGTGATCGTCACGCAGGACTGGCACACCCCCGGCCACGTCTCGTTCGCTTCGGCGCATGCCGGCAAGAAGCCGTTCGAGAGCGTGAAGCTGGCCTACGGCAACCAGGTGCTCTGGCCCGACCATTGCATCCAGGGCACGGCCGATGCCGCCCTGCAGAAAGACCTCTCGCTGCCGAAGGCGCAGCTCGTCATTCGCAAGGGCTACCACCAGTCGACCGACAGCTACTCGGCCTTCATGGAAGCCGACGGCAAGACCTCCACGGGCCTGGCGGCCTACCTGAAGGCGCACGGCGTCGACACGGTCTACATCTGCGGCCTGGCCACCGATTTCTGCGTCGCCTGGACGGCGCTCGACGCGAGGAAGGCCGGCTTCAAGGCTTCGGTCATCGAAGACGCGTCGCGCGGCATCGACCTCAACGGCTCGCTCAAGGCGGCCTGGGAGCAGATGGCCAAGGCCGGCGTCAAGCGCATCCAATCCACCGACATCACGGTCTGAACCAGGAGCCTCTTTCATGCTGAAACCATTCATCGTCGCCGCCCTCGGCGCGGTCGCCGCCTTCGCGGCACAGGCGCAAGACACGATCAAGATCGGCGAGATCAACAGCTACAAGGCGCAACCCGCGTTCACCGATCCCTACAAGAAGGGCTGGGAGCTCGGCGTCGAGGAAGTCAATGCGGCGGGCGGCGTGCTCGGCAAGAAGCTCGAGGTCGTCTCGCGCGACGACAACGCCAACCCGGGCGACGCCGTTCGCGTTGCCGAGGAGCTGGTTTCGCGCGAAGGCGTGTCGCTGATCTGCGGCACGTTCCTGTCGAACATCGGCCTGGCGGTGACCGACTTCGCCAAGCAGAAGAAGATCTTCTTCCTCGCTTCGGAGCCGCTCACCGACAAGATCACGTGGCAGGACGGCAACCGCTACACCTTCCGCCTGCGGCCGAACACCTACATGCAGGTGGCGATGCTCGTGCCGGAGGCCCTGAAGGCGAAGAAGAAGCGCTGGGCCATCGTCTATCCGAACTACGAGTACGGTCAGTCGGCGGCGGCGACCTTCAAGGAGATGATGAAGAAGGCGCAACCCGACGTCGAGTTCGTCGCCGAGCAGGCCACGCCGCTCGGCCGCATCGATGCCGGCCCGGTGACGCAGGCGCTCGCCGATGCCAAGCCCGACGCGATCTTCAACGTGCTCTTCGGCGCCGACCTCATCAAGTTCGTTCGCGAGGGCAACACGCGCGAGCTCTTCAAGGGCCGCACCGTGGTCAGCCTGCTCACCGGCGAGCCCGAGTACATCGAGCCGCTCAAAGGCGAGGCGCCGACGGGCTGGATCGTCACCGGCTATCCGTACTACGGCATCCAGACCGAAGACCACAAGAAGTTCTTCCTCGCCTACTACCGCAAGTACAACGAGTACCCGCGCCTCGGCTCGGTGGTCGGCTACTCGATGATCATGTCGATCGCCGAAGGCCTGAAACGGGCGAAGTCGACCGACACCGAAAAGCTCATCACCGCCTTCAGCGGCATGCCGGTGACGACGCCATTCGGCAAGGTCACCTACCGCGCCGTCGATCACCAGTCGACGATGGGCGCCTTCGTCGGCACGACCAGGGTCGAGGGCGACAAGGGCGTGATGACCGACTACCGCTATCTCGATGGCAGCAGCGTCCTGCCGGGCGATGCCGAGGTGAAGAAGCTGCGGCCGGCGAACTGATGCGATTGCCGGGCCGATGACGCTTTCGTCGGCGCTGCTGCAGGCACTCACCGGTCTCGCTTCGGCGTCGACGCTGTTCCTGGTCGCGAGCGGCCTGTCGCTGATCTTCGGCGTGACGCGAATCGTCAATTTCGCGCACGGCTCGTTCTACATGGTCGGCCTCTACGCGGCGGTGGCGCTGGCCGGCAGGTTCGGCGCCGGGCCACTCGGCTACTGGGGCGCGGTGCTCGTCGCCGCGCTCGCCGTCGCCGCGCTGGGTGCCTTGCTCGAGAGCCTCGTCTTGCGCCGTCTCTACGCCGCGCCCGAGCTGTACCAGCTGCTCGCGACGTTCGCGCTCGTTCTCGTCATCCGCGACGCGGCCCTGTGGGCCTGGGGCCCGGAAGACATCCTCGGGCCCCGTTCGCCCGGCCTGCGCGGTGCGATCGACGTCCTCGGCCAACCCTTTCCGAGCTACGACGTGCTGCTCATCCTCGTCGGTCCCTGCGTCCTCGCTCTGCTCTGGCTGCTGCTCACGCGCACGCGCTGGGGCCTGCTGGTGCGCGCAGCCACGCAGGACCGCGACATGGTCGGCGCGCTCGGCGTCAACCAGCGCTGGCTCTTCACCTCGGTGTTCGCGCTCGGCACGTTCCTCGCTGCCCTCGGCGGCGCGTTGCAGATGCCGCATGAGCCGGCCAACCTCAATCTCGATCTCGCGCTGATCGGCGAGGTCTTCGTCGTCGTGGTCGTCGGCGGCATGGGCTCGATCGTCGGCGCGTTCGTGGCGGCGGTGCTGATCGCGATGGTCAAGGCGGTGTGCATCGCGGCAGGCTCCGTCGACCTCTTCGGCGCGCCGTTTCCGCTCAGCAAGCTGACGCTCGTGGCCGAGTTCCTGGTCATGGCGGTGGTCCTCGTCTGGCGGCCCTGGGGCCTGTTCGGCAGGCCGCAAGGCAGCGTGCGCGGGCAGGGCGCGGGCGAGGCACCGCTGCGGCCGCTCGCTCCCGCCTGGCGGCGCGCCGGCTGGGCGGCGCTCGTCGCGCTCGCATTCGTCGCGGCGCTGAACGGGCCGGCGCCCTATGTCGTCGTCCTGATGATCGACATGCTGGTTGCCGTGCTCTTCGCTGCGAGCCTGCACTTCCTGATGGGACCTTCGGGCATGCATTCGTTCGGCCATGCCGCCTACTTCGGGCTCGGCGCGTACGGGGCCGCGCTCTTCTTCAAGGCGCTGGGCTGGCCGATGGAAGTCTCGCTCCTGCTCGCGCCGCTCCTCGGCGCCCTCGGCGCATTCGTCTTCGGCTGGTTCTGCGTGCGCCTGTCCGGTGTCTACCTGGCGATGCTGACGCTCGCCTTCGCGCAGATCGTCTGGTCGGTCGTCTTCCAGTGGGATGCCGTCACCGGCGGCAGCAATGGCCTCGTCGGGATCTGGCCCTCGGCCTGGCTCGCGCCCAAGCCGGTCTACTACCTGCTCGTCCTCGCCTGCACGGTGGCGGGCTGCGGCCTGCTCGTGCGCATCCTGCATGCGCCGCTCGGCCTGGCCTTGCGCGCCAGCCGCGACTCGCCGCTGCGCGCCGCGGCGATCGGCATCCGCGTGCCGCGCCTGCAATGGCTGGCCTTCGTCGTCGCCGGCACGCTCGCCGGTCTGGCCGGTGCGCTCTTCGCATTTGCCAAGGGCACGATCTCGCCGGAGACGCTCGGCGTCGGCAAATCGGTCGACGGCCTGGTGATGGTCTTGCTCGGCGGGGTGCAGGCCGTCTCCGGACCGTGGGTCGGTGGCGCGCTCTTCACCTGGCTGCAGGACACCGTGGCGCGCCAGACCGACTACTGGCGCGCGCTGCTCGGCCTCGTCATGCTGGCGCTGGTGCTCGTCTTTCCGCTCGGCGTCGCCGGCGGGCTGAAGCGCCTCTTCATTCGCGAGGCCGCGCCATGACGGCCGCGCCGCTGCTCGCCGTGCGCGGCCTGTCGAAATCGTTCGGCGGCGTGCACGCCGTGGCCGACGTGAGCTTCGAGCTCGCCGCTGGCGAGATGCTGGCGCTGATCGGGCCGAACGGCGCCGGCAAGACGACCTGCTTCAACATGGTCGGCGGCCAGCTCGCGCCCGATGCCGGATCGGTGCGGCTGGCCGGCATCGAGCTCGTCGGCCTGCGGCCTGACGCGATCTGGCGCCAGGGCGTCGGGCGGACCTTCCAGATCGCCGAGACCTTCGCCTCGCTCACCGTGCTCGAGAACGTGCAGATCGCGCTGCTCTCGCATGCCGGCCGCGTGCTGCGCTTCTGGCAGCCTGCACGCAGCCAGTTTCGCGAAGAAGCGACGGCGCTGCTGGCGAGCGTCGGCATGGCCGCGCAGGCCGGGCGCGCGACCAGCGTCCTGGCCTATGGCGACGTCAAGCGCGTCGAGCTGGCGATCGCGCTCGCGCATCGGCCGCGCTTGTTGCTGATGGACGAGCCGACCGCCGGCATGGCGCCGCGCGAGCGCAACGAATTGATGGCGCTGGCGCGGCGGCTGGCGCGCGAGCAGGCGATCGGCGTGCTCTTCACCGAGCACAGCATGGACGTCGTCTTCGCCCATGCCGACCGGATCATCGTGCTGGCGCGCGGCGAGCTCATCGCCGAAGGCTCGCCCGCCGCGGTGCGCGACGATCCGAAGGTGCGCGAGGTGTACTTCGGCGGCGGCACGACCTTCGAGCGCGCACCGGCCGAGGCCAGCCATGCTTGAGGTCGCGGCGCTCGACGCCTGGTATGGCCGGGCGCAGATCCTCTATGGCGTCAGCCTTGCCGTTGCGGCAGGCGAGTGCGTGGCCCTGGTCGGCCGCAACGGCGCCGGCAAGTCGACGACGATGAAGGCGATCATGGGCTTGCTGGCCAGGAAGCGCGGTCGCGTCGCCTTTCGCGGCCACGACATCTCGACCTGGCCGGCCTATCGCATCGGCCGGCTCGGGCTCGGCTGGGTGCCGGAAGACCGGCGCATCTTCACCGACCTGACGGTGCGCGAGAACCTCGCGGTCGCGCGCCAGCCCGCCCGCGTCGACGCGCCCGAGTGGACGCCCGACAAGCTCTATGCGCTGTTTCCCAACCTCGGCGCCATGCCCGATCGGCTCGGCGGCCGCATGAGCGGCGGCGAGCAGCAGATGCTGACAGTGGCGCGCACGCTGATGGGCAACCCCTATCTGGTTCTGCTCGACGAGCCTTCCGAAGGCGTGGCGCCGCTGATCGTCGAGGAGATGGCACGAATGATCCTGGCCCTCAAGCAGGCGGGCGTCGCGATCCTCCTTTGCGAGCAGAACCTGCACTTCGCGCAGCTCGTCTCCGATCGCGCCGTCGTTCTCGAAAAGGGCGAGGTCAAGTTCGACGGCACGATGCACGGGCTGATGAGCGACGAGGCGCTGCTGCGCACCCATCTGAGCGTATGAGGACAGACCATGGAAATACCCGATAGCGACAAGTCGTTTGCCGGCGCCATGCCGCAGGTCTACGGGACGCTGATGGTGCCGCTGATCTTCGAGCCCTATGCCGTCGACATGGCTGCCCGCCTGGCCGCCTGGCCGCTGACGCGGGTGCTCGAGATCGCGGCCGGCACTGGCGTCGTGACGCGCCACCTCGCGGCGGCGCTGCCGAAGAGCGTGGCCATCGTCGCCACCGATCTGAGCGAGGTGATGCTCGAACAGGCGCGCGCCGCCGGCACCGCGCGTCCGGTCGAGTGGCGCCAGGCCGATGCCATGCAACTGCCCTTCGCCGACGCGTCGTTCGACGCCGTCGTCTGTCAGTTCGGCGCGATGTTCTTCCCGGACAAGGCCAAGGCCTTTGCCGAAGCGCGGCGCGTGCTCGTGCCGGGCGGCGTCTTCCTGTTCAACGTCTGGGACAAGATCTCGGAGAACGAGTTCGCCGACATCGTGACTGCCGCGCTGCAGACCGTCTTTCCCGACGACCCGCCGCGCTTCATGGCGCGCACGCCGCACGGCTACCACGACAGCACGGCCATCGTGCGGGACCTGAAGAACGCCGGCTTCACGTCGGCGCCTCGCATTGCGGTGGTTGCGGCGCGCAGCCGCGCCGCTTCCGCGAGCGTCGTCGCCAAGGCCTACTGCCTGGGCACGCCGCTGCGCGGCGAGATCGATGCCCGCGACGCCGCGCGCGCGGGCGAGGCCGGCGAAGTCGCCAGCGCGGCGATCGCGCGGCGCTTCGGCACGGGCGCGGTCGACGGCAAGATCCAGGCGCTCGTGGTCAGCGTCGAGGCCTAGGGCAGACGGTTTCGAGATGAGCCGCATCGCAGGCATCGACGTCGGCGGCACCTTCACCGACCTCGTCGTGGTCGACGATGACAGCGGCGAGGTGCGCATCGCCAAGGTGCCGACGACCGTGGCCAACCAGGCCTACGGCGTCCTCGCGGCGCTCGACGCCGCGGGCGTCGATCCACGCGAGCTCGAAGCCATCGTGCACGGCACCACGACCACCACCAATGCGATGCTCGAGCGCAAGATCGCCACGGTCGGCTTGATCACGACGCGCGGCTTTCGCGACGTGCTCGAGCTCGGCCGCCGCACCCGGCCGACGCCGTACGGCCTGAAGGGCCGCTTCACGCCGCTGATCGAGCGGCGCTTTCGCCTCGAGGTCGACGAGCGCCTCGACGCCGAAGGCGAGATCCTCGTGCCGCTCGACGAGGCGCAGGTCGAGGCCGCGGCCAGGCAGTTGCTCGCGCTCGGCGCCGAGAGCGTCGTCGTCCACTTCCTGCACAGCTACATCAATCCGGTGCACGAGGCACGCGCCGCCGGGATCGTGCGTGCGCTCTGGCCGAACGGCTACGTGACGGCCGGGCACACCGTGGTGGCCGAATATCGCGAATACGAGCGCGGCACGACCGCCGCCGTCAACGCCGCGATCCAGCCCGTGCTGCATCGCTACATCGAGCGGCTGCAGGCCGAGCTGCGGGCGCGCGGCTTCGCGCGCGAGCTGCTGGTGATGCAGGGCAACGGCGGCACGGTGTCCTCGCGGATCGTGGCCGAGCACGCGGTGGCCACCGTGATGTCGGGGCCGGCTTCGGGCGTCATCGCGGCGGCGGCGACCGCGATGCAGGCCGGCGCGCTGCCGGGCGAGTTCGGCAACGTCGTCACCTACGACATGGGCGGCACCTCGAGCGATGTTGCGCTCGTGCTTGCCGGCATGCCCTCGGTCTCGAGCGACCTCGAGCTCGAATACGCGATGCCGATCCACGTGCCGATGATCGACGTCCACACCATCGGCGCGGGCGGCGGCTCGATCGCCTCGGTCGATGCATCGGGCATGCTCAAGGTCGGGCCGGAGAGCGCGGGCGCCACGCCGGGGCCGATCTGCTACGGCCGCGGCGGCACGCGGCCGACCATCACCGATGCCAACCTGGTGCTCGGCCGGCTCGATCCGGAGCGGCTCCTCGCCGTCGAGCACGCCGTCTCGATGGCTTCGATTCGGGCCGCCTTGCTGGCCCAGGTGGGCGTGCCGCTCGGGCTCGACGCCACCGAGGCCGCCGCGGCGATCGTGCGCGTTGCCAACGACCGCATGGCCGGCGCCATCCGCATGGTCAGCCTGGCGCGCGGCCACGACCCGCGCGACTTCGCGCTCTTCGCCTTCGGCGGCGCCGGGCCGCTGCATGCGGCGGCGCTGGCGCGCGAGCTGGCGATTCCGAAGGTCCTGATCCCGGCGCGGCCGGGCCTGACCAATGCGCTCGGCTGCGTCGTCGCCGACCTGCGCCACGATTTCGTCGCCACGGTGAACCAGCCGCTCGAAGCGCTCGACGATGCGCGTGTCGGCGAGCTGTTCGCGGCGCAGATCGAGCACGGGCGGGCGCTGATCGCGCGCGAGCGCGTGAGCGTCGAACGCGTCGAGACGCTGCATCGCGCCGACATGCAGTTCCAGGGCCAGAGCCACATCCTGCCGGTGGCGATCGCCTCGGCTGCGGTCACGATCGCCGAGCTGCGAGCGACCTTCGCCGCCGCCTATTGGCGTCGCTTCGGTGTCGAGCTGCCCGAGATCCGGCCGGTGCTGGTCAACCTGCACACCGCGGTGATCGGCAAGCGCAAGCCCGTGTCGCTGCGTGCCATCGCAGGCGCGTTGCCGAAAGCGACGCTGGCTGAGGCTCGCCGCACGACGCGGCCGGTGTGGTTCGAGGGCGGCTGGGTCGACACGCCGATCTATGGGCGCGAGTTGCTGCCCGCGAACGCCCGCTTCGACGGCCCGGCGATCGTCGAGCAACTCGACTGCACGACCGTGATCGAGCCTGGCAACCGCGTCGAGCTCGACGCGATCGGCAATCTCATCGTCAGCGTCTAAGATGAATGGGGCCATGCGCGTCGATCCGATCACCCTCTCGGTCCTGCAGAACGGCCTCATGCAGGTCTGCAACGAAATGGACCTGGCGTTCGTGCGCAGCGCGTTCAGCCCGGTGATTGCCGAAGCGCTCGACCGCTCCGACGGCATCTACCACCGCGACAGCGGCGAGCTGATCGCGCAAGGCGAGCTCGGCCTGCCGGTCTTCGTCGGCACGATGCAGTTCACGGTGCAGGCCGTGATCGAGCGCGTCGAGCGCTTGCACATCGCCCTGCATCCGGGCGATGTCTTCATCGTCAACGACCCGTATCTCGGCGGCACGCACCTCATGGACGTGAAGTTCGTGCAGCCCTTCTTTCGCAGCGGCAAGCTCTGGTGCTGGCTCGCCAACACCGGGCACTGGCCCGACACCGGCGGCATGGTGCCGGGCGGGTTTTCCGCCAACGCCACCGAAGTCGAGCAGGAAGGCCTGCGCCTGCCGCCGGTCAAGCTCTACAAGCAGGGCGTGCTCGACGACGAGATCCTCTCGATCATCCTGTCGAACATCCGCATCGCCGACCAGCGCATCGGCGACATCAAGGCGCAGGCGGCGGCGCTCGCCACCGGCCAGGCGCGCCTGGGCGCGCTGCTCGACCGCTATGGCGACGCCACCGTCGATGCCGCGATCGTCGAGCTCAAGCGGCGCGCGGCGCGGCAGATGCGCGAGAAGATCGCAACCATCCCCGACGGTATCTACGAGGGCGAGGCCTTCGTCGATTCCGATGGCGTCGTCGACGAGCCGCTGCGCATCGCCATGCGCATCACGAAGACGGGCGGCACCGACCTCGAGCGCGCCGGCCTCTCGTTCGACATGAGCGGTTCATCGCCGCCCTGCCGCGGGCCGATGAACAGCGTCATCGCGACGACGCGCTCCTCGATCTACCTGGCGGTCAAGCACGTCTTCCCCGAGGCGGCGATCAACGCCGGCACCTTCGAGCCGCTGCACATCGTCGATCCCGAGGGCACCTTCCTCTACGCCCGCTACCCACGGCCGGTCTCGGGCTGCGCCGCCGAGGTCAGCCAGCGCATCGCCGAAGCGGTGTTCGCGGCGCTCGGCAAGGCCATTCCCGACCAGCTCTTCGGCGCGCCCGCCGGCACCAGCGGCAACCTCGGCGTGGGCGGCTTCGATCCGCTGAAGAACCGGGCCTACGTGATGTACGTGATCTCCGGCGGCGGCTACGGCGGCAGCCCGGCCGGCGACGGCATCAGCAACGGCTGCTCGACGATCGGCATCTCGAAGACCACGCCGATCGAGATCATGGAGCAGCTCTATCCGGTGCTGTTCGAGGAGTACTCGCTGCACGAAGGCTCGGGCGGCGCGGGCGAGCACCGCGGCGGCTTCGGCGTCAACTACCGCATCAGGCTGCGCCGTGGCAGCGCCACCGTCTCGATGGTCATGGACCACGGCCGCGCCGGTCCGCCGGGCGCGCAGGGCGGCAGCGCCGGCGGCACCAACAAGGTCAGCATCGTGCGCAACGGTATCGCCTACGTTCCGCCGCACCTGTCCAAGGATCAGGACATCGAGATCCATGCCGGCGACGTGATCGTCGTCTCGACGCCGGGCGGCGGCGGCTTCGGTCCGGCATCGGCGCGGCCGGACGCCGCCGTCGCGCGCGATCTCGCTCTCGGCTACTACAACGCCGAGCAGGCCAGGCGCGCATTCGGCGCACCGCCGGAGGCGCAGTGAGCGACGCCCGCGCCGAGAGTCCCTGCATCGACGTCTGCCGCATCGACGTCACGACCGGCCTGTGCGAAGGGTGCCTGCGCACCATCGACGAGATCGCGGCCTGGGGCACGCTCGATGCGTCGGCGCGGCGCGCCATCCTCGATCGCCTGCCGCAGCGCTGGCAGGGCGTCGTCGCGCCCGTGCCGCCGCCTTCGTCCCGGGAGTCGTCATGATGAAAGCGCTCGATTTCTGGTTCGATCCGATCTCGCCTTACGCCTGGCTCGCCTTCGAACGCCTGCCGCAAGCCTTCGCCGAGCTCTCCTACAGCGTGGCCTACCGGCCGATCGTCTTCGGCGCGCTGCTGAAGCACCATGCGCACAAGGGGCCGGCCGAGATCGAGCCGAAACGCGCCTGGACCTTTCGCCAGGTGCACTGGCTGGCGCATCGCGCCGGCATCGCCATCGAGACGCCGCAGCGCCATCCGTTCAACTCGCTGGCGCTCCTGCGTCTGGCCTGGGCCGCGGCGCCCGCCGATGCCACGCCCAGCCGCTACGTCTGCGAAACGATCCTTCGCCACGTCTGGATCGGCGGTGCCGACGCCGAAGAGCCCGCCCGCCTGAGCGCGTTGCGCGAGGAGCTGGCGCCGCGCCTGGAGCCGGCGGGCGACGAGGCGAAGCTTCGGTTGCGCCAGGCTACAGATGCGGCGATCGCGCGTGGTCTCTTCGGCGTGCCGACGATCGGCATCGACGACAAGCTGTTCTGGGGCTTCGACGCGCTCGACATGGCCGCCGCCTATGCCCGCAACGACCCCTGGTTCGACGAGCCGCACTGGCAACGCGAGGGCGCGCCGCGTCCGGGGCTCAAGCGCGGCTGAGCGCGCCAGTACCGCACTTCGACGGTTCGCGCCTCCGGGTTTCACCGTAGGAGTTGAGCTTCGTCCGTTCAGCAAAAGCGCGAGCGGCCGAGCCAAGATACGAAGTTGGTCGCCACGGGAGGCGATTCTTATTCCAGGAGGGAATCCCAGCATGGTCACAGCAGCGGTACCGGTCAAGGCCGCCCTCAAGCGGCCGATGACGCGCGAAGAGCGCAAGGTCATCTTCGCCTCCAGTCTCGGCACTGTCTTCGAGTGGTACGACTTCTACCTCTACGGCTCGCTGGCAGGGATCATTGCCAAGCAGTTCTTCTCCGGCCTCGACCCGACTGCCGCCTTCATCGCCTCGTTGCTGGCCTTTGCCGCGGGCTTTCTCGTGCGGCCGTTCGGGGCGCTGGTCTTCGGCCGCCTGGGCGACATGATCGGCCGCAAGTACACCTTCCTGGTCACGATCATGATCATGGGCCTGTCGACGGTCCTGGTCGGTATCCTGCCGACGTACGCCTCGATCGGCATCGCCGCACCGATCATCCTCGTCGCCTTGCGATTGCTGCAGGGCCTGGCCCTGGGCGGCGAATACGGCGGTGCCGCCACCTACGTCGCCGAGCACGCGCCACACGGCCGGCGCGGCGCCTACACGTCGTGGATCCAGACCACGGCAACGCTGGGCCTGTTCCTGTCGCTGATCGTCATCATCGCCACCAAGTCGATGGTCGGCGACGAGATCTTCAACAACGGCTGGGGCTGGCGCGTGCCCTTCTGGTTGTCGTTCATCCTCCTGGTCGTCTCGGTCTGGATCCGCCTGAGCCTGAACGAGACACCGGCGTTCAAGCGCATGAAGGAAGAGGGCAAGACCTCGAAGGCGCCTCTTACCGAGGCGCTCGCCACCTGGAGCAACGGCAAGATCGTGCTGCTGGCGCTGCTCGGCCTGACGGCCGGCCAGGGCGTCGTCTGGTACACGGGCCAGTTCTATGCACTGTTCTTCCTGACGGCGCAGCTGAAGGTCGACGCAACGGCGGCGCAGCTGATGATCGGCGCCTCGCTTCTTCTCGGCACGCCGTTCTTCATCATCTTCGGGACGCTCTCGGACAAGATCGGCCGCAAGCCCATCATCATGGCCGGCTGCCTGCTGGCCGCGCTCACCTTCATCCCGCTCTTTCACGCGCTGACCGACGCCGCCAATCCCGAGCTCTCGGCGGCGCAGGCCAAGAACAAGGTGGTCGTTCGCGCCGATCCGGCGCAGTGCTCGTTCCAGGGCAGCCCGATCGCGCGCGAGATCGACTTCAAGTCCTCGTGCGACATCGCCAAGCGCTTCCTGGCGCAGAGCTCGGTCAGCTACGACAACATCGACGCGCCGGCCGGCACGCCGGCGACGATCACCTTCGGCGACAAGTCGCTGACGGCGCCGGCTGCCACCGTCACCAACCAGAAGTTCGACGCCGAAAGCAGCGCCAAGATCGCCGCCTTCAAGAAGGAGGCCGGCGCCGACCTCGCGGCGGCCGGTTACCCGGCCAAGGCCAAGCCGATCGAGTTCATGGGCGGGCAGTGGTGGAGGGTCGTCGGCATTCTCTGGATCCTGGTCATCTTCGTGACCATGGTCTACGGGCCGATCGCGGCGATGCTGGTCGAGCTGTTCCCGACGCGCATCCGCTACACCTCGATGAGCGTGCCCTACCACTTCGGCAACGGCTGGTTCGGCGGCATGCTTCCGACGACGGCCTTCGCGATCGTCGCTTCCACGGGCAACATGTTCAACGGCCTGTGGTACCCGATCATCGTCGCCGCGATGTCGTTCGTCATCGGCACGCTGTTCATCAAGGAAACGAAGGACGTCGACATCTACCGTCGCGACTGACGGCGCGACGAGCGCAACTGCGAGGCCGGCCGGTTCCTGGAACCGCCGGCCTTTTTTCATCGCCGGTGCCCGGCCTGACAGCCCGGCCAGTGGCTGCCGGAGGCGGTCCGGCGTGCGCGGCTCGCGTCAGGCGAACAGGGCGCGATGCCTGTCGCGCAGCAGGTTCTTCTGGACCTTGCCCATCGCGTTGCGCGGCAGCTCGGCGGCGACGAAGATCTTCTTCGGCACCTTGAAGTTGGCGATGCGCGACTTCAGGGCATCGACGAGCGCATCGCCTTCGATGGCCGCGCCCGCGCGCGGTACGACGACGGCAACCACCGCCTCGCCGAAGTCGCCATGCGGCACGCCGACCACCGCGCTTTCGGCGACGCCCGGCATCTCGTTGAGCACCGCTTCGATCTCGGCCGGATAGACGTTGTAGCCGCCGCTGATGATGAGGTCCTTGCTGCGGCCGACGATGGTGACGTAGCCCTCGGCATCGACCTTGCCGACGTCGCCGGTCTTGAACCAGGTGGCGTCGACGAACTCTTCCGCGGTCTTCTCCGGCATGCCCCAGTAGCCGGCGAAGACATTGGGCCCGCGCACCTGGATGCCGCCGATCTCGCCCGGCGGCACCGGCTCGCCGGCATCGCTGCGCACCCGCAGCTCGACGCCGGGCAGCGGAAAGCCGACCGTGCCGCCGCGCCGCTCGCCGTCCTTCGGATCGTAGGGATTCGAGGTCAGCATCACCGTCTCGCTCATGCCGTAGCGCTCGAGGATGGTCCGGCCGGTTCGTTCGCGGAAGGTCTCGAAGGTCTCGATCAGCAGGGGTGCAGAGCCGCTGATGAAAAGACGCATCGAGCGGCAGGCCTGCGCCGTGAATGAGGCCTCGCCGAGCAGCCGCACATACAGCGTCGGCACGCCCATGAAGACCGTGGCGCGCGGCAGCAGCGCAGCGACCTTCTTCGCGTCGAAGCGGTCGAGCCAGAGCATCTTCGCGCCGGCCAGCAGCGCGCCGTGCGAGGCAACGAAGAGCCCGTGCACGTGAAAGATCGGCAGCGCGTGCACCAGCACGTCGCCTCCTCCTTCTTCGGGCCGCCGCCAGCCCCAGTAGCGCTTCAGCGTCAGCGCGTTCGAGAGCAGGTTGCCGTGGGTCAGCATCGCGCCCTTGCTGCGGCCCGTGGTCCCGCTGGTGTAGAGGATGGCGGCGAGCTCGTCTTGCCCGCGCGCGACGGGCGTGTGCCGGTCGGAGAAATGGCTCGCGCGTTCGAGCAGGCTGCCGCTGCGGTCGTCGCCCAGGCTGAAGACGAAGCTCGTGCCGGCATCGAAGGCGAGCGCCGAGAGCCGGGCGAAATCCTTCGGCGAGCAGACGAAGACACTGGGCGCGGCGTTGCCGATGAAGTAGGCGATCTCGTCGCTCTTGTAGGCCACGTTGAGGGGCAGGTAGACGAAGCCGGCGCGCAGCACCGCCAGGTACAAGAGCAGCGACTCGACCGACTTTTCCGCTTGCACGGCGATGCGCGCGCCGGGCGGCAGGTCGAGAGAATCGAGCAGGTTGGCGAGCATCGCGCTGGCGCGCTCGAGGTCGCGCCAGGTGTAGAAAAGCGGCGGCTCGGTCGCGGTTTCTATGGCGGTGGCGTCGAGGTCGGCGGGAAAGCCGGCGCGCAGGGCAACGAAGAGACTGGAGTCGGTGGCTGGGCTCATGCGGGGATTCTTGCGTAGCCACTGACGCCCTCCGGTGCCAAGGGGCGCGTTCAGCCAGTCGAATGAAGATCAATCCCCTACACTTCCGCGCCGATCGCCGGCCCCGTGCACTCTTCAGGAGATCCTGCCGATGAAAACTCGACTCGCCGCTCTTTCGAGCGCCTGCATCGCGGCCCTCGCCGCTGCTGCGCTTCTCGCCCCGCTGCAGGCCGGCGCGCAGAACAAGGGCGAGATCCGCATCGCCCATGTCTACAGCAAGACCGGTCCGCTCGAAGCCTACGGCAAGCAGACCCAGACCGGCTTCATGATGGGTCTCGACTACGCCACCAACGGCACGATGATGGTGGCCGGCAAGAAGCTCGTCGTCATCGAGAAGGACGACCAGGGCAAGCCCGACGTCGGCAAGAACCTGCTCGCCACCGCCTATGGCGACGACAAGGCCGACATCGCCGTCGGGCCGACGTCCTCTGGCGTGGCGCTGGCATTGCTGCCGGTGGCCGAGGAATACAAGAAGATCCTGCTGGTCGAGCCGGCGGTGGCCGACTCGATCACCGGCGACAAGTGGAACAAGTACATCTTCCGCACCGGCCGCAACAGCTCGCAGGACGCGATCTCCAATGCCGTGGCCTCGGATGCCGACGGCGTCTCGATCTGCATGCTGGCGCAGGACTACGCCTTCGGCCGCGACGGCATCAAGGCCTTCCGCGACGCGCTGAAGAAGACCAAGATCGTGCACGAGGAGTACCTGCCGCCGGCCACCACCGACTACACCGCCGGCATCCAGCATTGCGTCGATGCGCTGAAGGACAAGCCGGGTCGCAAGGTCATCGGCGTGGTCTGGGCCGGCGCCTCGAATCCCTTCGGCGCGCTCGCCGACCAGGACCTGAAGAAGCGCTACGGCATCGAGGTCGGCAGCGGCGGCAACATCCTGCCGGCCATGGTCGCCTACAAGCGCTTCCCGGGCATGGAGGGTGCCACCTACTACTACTTCGGCATTCCCAAGAACCCGGTCAACGAATGGCTGGTCGCCAATCACTACAAGCAGTTCAAGACGCCGCCCGATTTCTTCACCGCCGGCGGCATGGCGGCGGCGATCGCGGTCGTCGACGCGCTGAAGAAGACCAACGGCGACACCAGCACCGACAAGCTCATCAAGACCATGGAAGGCATGAGCTTCGAGACACCGAAGGGCAAGATGACCTTCCGCAAGGAAGACCATCAGGCGATGCAGAGCATGTATGCCTTCCGGATCAAGGTCGATCCGGCCTTCGCCTGGGGCGTGCCCGAACTGGTGCACGAGATCAAGCCCGAAGAGATGGACGTGCCGATCAAGAACAAGCGTTGATCGCCCGGCTGGCGCTGCCGTGCTCGAGACGCGCGCGCTGACCATCCGCTTCGGCGGCCACGTGGCCGTCGACCGGCGTGTCGTGCAGCTTTCGGCCCGGCACGCTCACCGCCATCGTCGGCCCGAACGGCGCCGGCAAGACGACCTACTTCAACCTGATCTCGGGCCAGCTGCAGGCCAGCGCCGGCTCGGTCCATCTCGACGGCCACGACATCACGCGTGCCAGCGCCTCGGCGCGCACCCAGCGCGGCCTTGGCCGCGCCTTCCAGCTGACCCAGCTCTTCCCGCGGCCTGACGGTGCTGGAGAACGTGCGCTCGGCGGTGCAGGCGCAGCGGCGCGAAGGCCTCGACCTGTGGTCGGTCTGGAGCGACCGGCGCGAGACGCTGGCGCGGGCCGAGTCGCTGCTGCAGCGGGTGCGCCTCGAGGCCCGCCACGACGCCGTGGCGAGCAGCCTGCCGCACGGCGACCAGCGCAAGCTCGAGGTGGCGATGCTGATGGCGCTCGAGCCGAGCGTGTTCATGTTCGACGAGCCGACGGCGGGCATGAGCAGCGCCGACGTGCCGGTGATCCTCGATCTCATCCGGACGCTGAAGGAAGACAAGTCGAAGACCATCCTCCTCGTCGAGCACAAGATGGATGTGGTGCGCGAGCTCGCCGACCGGATCATCGTGCTGCACAACGGCGCAGCTCGTGGCCGACGGCGAGCCGGCCGAGGTCATCGCTTCGCCGATCGTCCAGCAGGCCTACCTCGGCGTCGCGCCGGTGCAGGCGCAGGCGACAGCATGAGCGCGCCCTTGCTGGCATTGCGTGGCGTGCATACGCACATCGGCGCGTATCACATCCTGCACGGCGTCGACTTCGAGGTGCCGGCCGGCCAGGTGACGATGCTGCTCGGCCGCAACGGCGCCGGCAAGACGACGACCCTGCGCACGATCATGGGCCTGTGGCACGCGCTCGCAGGGCGAGATCGCCTTCGAGGGCGCAGCCGCTCGCGCGGCAGCACGCCGGAGATCGCCCGGCGCGGCATCGGCTACGTGCCGGAGAACATGGGCATCTTCGGCGACCTCACGGTGCGCGAGAACATGCTGCTGGCGGCGCGCGGCGCGCGCACGCTCGAGCAGATCGACAGCGCTCGCCTCGAATGGCTGTTCGGCCTGTTTCCGGCCCTGAAGAAGTTCTGGCTCTATCCGGCCGGCAAGCTTTCGGGCGGGCAGAAGCAGATGCTCGCGATCGGCCGGGCCATGGTCGAGCCGAGAAAACTGCTTCTCATCGACGAGCCGAGCAAGGGCCTGGCGCCGGCCATGGTGCAAAGCCTCATCGCCGCGCTCAACGAGCTGAAGGCGAGCGGCGACGACGGTCTTGCTGGTCGAGCAGAACTTCAGCGTGGCGCGCGCGCTCGGCGACGGCGTGGCGGTGATGGACAGCGGCACGGTCGTGCATCGCGGCGCGATGGCCGAGCTGGCCGAAGACGAAGCCTTGCAGAGCCGCCTGCTCGGGCTGTCGCTCGCGGCCCACCAATGAGCAGCGCCGCAGCGCCACCGAACGTCGCCCTGCCGGCGGCGACCGATGCGATCGCGAAGTCCCGCTTCGACGTCGTGCCCCTGCTGCTTGTCGCGGCGCTGGTGCTGCTCGCCTGGCCGGCCGTCGGCGCGACCTCGACCTGGGTCACGCTCACCGTCGCCGGCCTGGCGATGGGCATGATCATCTTCATCATCGCCTCCGGCCTGACGCTGGTCTTCGGCCTGATGGACGTGCTGAACTTCGGCCACGGCGTGTTCATCGCCATCGGCGCCTATCTGGCGGTGAGCGTGTTCGCCGGCCTGGCCGACTGGTCGAGCGCGGCCGACGTGGCGAAGAATCTCGTCGTCATCGCCGCTGCCATGCTCGCCGGCGCGCTGGCGGCCGGCATCGTCGGCGTCGCGTTCGAGCGCGTGCTGCTGCGCCCGGTGTACGGCCAGCACCTGAAGCAGATCCTGATCACGATGGGCGGGATGATCGTCGGCGAGGAGGCGATCAAGATGATCTGGGGGCCGACGCCGATCGCGCTCGAGCTGCCCGAGGCCCTGCGCGGCGTCTTCACCTTCGGCGACATCGCGGTCGAGAAATTCCGCCTGCTCGCGGCCGCGGTCGGGATCGCGATCTTCGTCGTGCTGCTGCTCGTGCTCGTCCGCACCAAGCTCGGCCTGCTCATCCGCGCCGGCGTGCAGGACCGCGAGATGGTCGAGAGCCTGGGCTATCCGATCCGCCGGCTCTTCGTCGGCGTGTTCGTCGCCGGCGCGGCGCTCGCCGGCCTCGGCGGCGCGCTCTGGGGCATCAACCAGCACGGCGTGAGCGCCCAGATCGGCACCTCGGTCAACGTCCTGATCTTCATCGTCATCATCATCGGCGGCCTCGGCTCGACGACCGGCTGCTTCGTCGGTGCCCTGCTGGTCGGGCTGATGGCGAACTACGCCGGCTTCGTCGAGCCGAAGGTGGCGATGTTCTCGAACATCGGCCTGATGGTCGGGATCCTGCTCTGGCGGCCGCAAGGCCTCTACCCCGTGAGCAGCCGATAGCCATGCTGCGCCGGCTTCTTTCAGGCGACATGCCGCGCAACCGCTGGCTGGCGCTGCTGCTGGTCGCGATCTTCCTCGGCCTGGCGCTCACGCCCTTCATCTTCCCCGGCGTGCGGGCGCTCAACGTCGCGGCGAAGATCGTCGTCTTCATCGTGCTGGCGGCGAGCTTCGACCTGCTGCTGGGCTACACCGGCATCGTCAGCTTCGCGCAGACGATGTTCTTCGGCATCGGTGCCTACGGCGTGGCCATCGCCGCAACCCGCATCGGCCCGACCTGGACAGCGCTCGCGGCAGGCATCGCGATGGCGCTTGCCGTGTCGCTGCGTGCTCTCGCTCGTCGTCGGCCTGTTCAGCCTGCGCGTGCGCGCGATCTTCTTCGCCATGATCACGCTCGCCGTCGCTTCGGCATTCGCCACGCTCGCCTCGCAACTCGCCGACTTCACCGGCGGCGAGGACGGCCTGACCTTCAAGCTGCCGGAAGCGCTTCGCCCAGGCACCGAATACGCGTCCGGGCCGTTCCTGGGCGCATCGATCGACGGCCGCTTCGTCACCTACTACCTCGTCTTCGCGGTCGCGCTCGTGCTCCTGCTGGCGCTGCTGCGGATCGTGAACTCGCCGTTCGGCCGGGTCCTGCAGGCGATCCGCGAGAACGACTTCCGGGCCGAGGCGATCGGCTATCGCGTCGTCGTCTATCGCACGCTGGCGAGCGTCGTCTCGGCCCTGTTCGCCACGCTCGCCGGCGTGCTGCTCGCGCTCTGGCTGCGCTACAACGGTCCGGACACGACGCTGTCGTTCGAGATCATGCTCGACGTGCTGCTGATCGTCGTCATCGGCGGCATGGGCACGATCTACGGCGCCGTCATCGGCAGCGTCCTGCTGGTGCTGGCGCAGAACTACCTGCAGGACGTGATGAAGCTCGCGGCCTCGGCGGTGCAGGGCGTGCCCGTGCTGGCGCAGATCGTCTCGCCCGACCGCTGGCTGCTCTGGCTCGGGATCCTGTTCGTGCTCTCGGTCTACTACTTCCCGAGCGGCGTCGTCGGGCGCCTGCGCGCGCTGCGCAAGCGCTAGGCGGGCGCGAGCCCTACTTCGGCGCCGGCATCGCCGGCAGCAGCATGTCGCCGTCGACCTGCTCGAGCGCATGGGCGCGGCCGCCGGGCGCGAGCGACGAACGGGTGCGGCGCGACTGCACGAGCGGGTAGAACATCTCGACGAACCAGCGCTCCTTGCCGTAGAGCAGGTCGTCGGGCAGGCCGACCCGCGCCGGGTACTTGCGCGTGATCTTGGCGGTGCCGAAGAGCACGTCCCAGAAGAACAGCAGGTTGCCGAAGTTGCCCTTGTAGTGGCCGACGCCGTCGGTGGCGGTCAGCGCGTGGTGCGCCCAATGGGTGGCCGGCGTCGAGACCGTGCGCTCGACGATCCAGGCCAGCGGGCTCAGCCACCTGACGCGGTACAGCGGCTCGTCCCAGCGCACGGCGCAGTGCGCGCCCATGATCACCGCCAGCTTGACGACGACGTAGGCGATGTAGACGTTGGCGAAGCCCAGGTAGATGAGCACGCCGGAAATCCACAGGCCCGGCATCATCAGGTAGTAGAAGAAGTTGTTGCGGTAGGTGATGCGGATGCTCATGTAGTGGGCCGTGTGGTGGGCCCGGTGCAGCGGCCAGAGCAGCGGCGTGTGCGAGACGCGGTGCCAGAGGTACTGCGTCAGGTCGTCGCCCACGAGCAGGATCGCGGTCATCGCCCACCACGGCAGCTGCGCCCAGGCGCCGCGCTGCGCCGGCATCAGCCAGCCGCAGACGGTGCCGGTCAGGAAGAAGATCAGCGGCTGCGACACCGCGATCAGCGACACGAACATGAAGAGCTCGAGCTTCGTGTCGTCGCCGGTGGCGTGAAATTCCTTGTGCCGGCGCGAGGCGATCTCCGCGATCGCGTAGAGCAGGATGACGGACGCGAGAACGATGTTCTGCAGGGCATTCACGAGCGTGTCTCCAGGCGGCGAGGCGGTTCGGCGGGATTCTGAAGCGGGCGGGGCCTTGAGTCCAATGCATCGTATGGCTAATATCGATGCAATCCCTGCATCGGGAATCGAGGCCTCAGGCGATGGATTTCCGGCGGCTTTCGCACATCGTGGCCCTTGCCGAGCGGCGCAACTTCGCGCGCGCCTCGGAGCAGGTTCACCTCAGCCAGCCGGCGCTCACGCGCAGCATCCAGGCGGCCGAGGCCGAGCTCGGCATGCGCCTGTTCGACCGCGGCTCGACCGAGATCACGCCGACGCCGGCCGGCGAGCTGGTGATCGCGCGGGCGCGCCGCCTGGTGTTCGACGAGCGTTGCCTGAAGCGCGACGTCGAGCTCTATCGCGAGCGCAAGCTCGGCGACACCGCGTTCGGGGCCGGGCCGTATCCGGCGGCCACCTTCCTGGCGCCGTTGCTGGCCACGCTGCGCCGCGATTTCCCGCAGGTGAACCTGCGCGTCGAGGTCGGCAACTGGCAGCTCCTGCTCGAGCGCCTGCTCGCCGAAGACATCGAGTTCTTCGTCTCCGACACGCGCGAGCTGCCGCACGACCCGCGCCTCGAGCTGAAGGCGATGCGGCGCGAACCGGCCGGCTTCTATGCCCGCGCCGGCCATCCGCTCGCCGGGCGCCGCGGCATCAAGCCGCGCGATCTCTGGAAGTTCGGCGTCGCCTCGGTGCGCCTGCCGAAGAGCGTCGGCTCGGTGCTGGCGCGCCTGCTCGATCTGCCGCCGTCGGCGGCGCTGCCGCTGGCGCTGGAGTGCGACGACGTCGAGGTCCTGAAGCAGACCGCGCTGGCCTCCGATGCCGTCATCGGCGCGCCGCATGCCGCGGTGCAGGGCGAGCTCCAATCGGGCGCGCTGTGCATGCTTCGCGTGGCCGGCCTGCCGCCGTTGTTCTCGATGATGGGCATCGTCACCTTGCGCGGCCGCACGCCTTCGCCGATGGCCGATACGATCATGAAGCGCCTGCCTGCGCGCGCCAAGCCTGGAGACTCCGATGATTGAGCAGCACCTCGACATTGCCACCGCCGACGGCGCGATGAACACCTTCGTCGTCCATCCGGAAGAGGGCGGGCCGCATCCGGTGGTCCTCTTCTACATGGACGCGCCCGGCAAGCGCGAGGAGCTGCACGAGATGGCGCGCCGCATCGCCGCGGTGGGCTACTACGTGGTGCTGCCCAATCTCTACTACCGGCGCTCGCGCGACTTCCACGTCATCGAGCGCACCGAGCCGGTCATGGCGCAGATGTGGGCGCTGATGGGCAGCCTCGACAGGGCGACCGCCGAATGCGACACCGAGGCCATGCTGCGCTTCGTCGACGCCCGGCCCGAGGCCGATCGCAACCGAGTCGGCGCCGTCGGCTACTGCATGAGCGGACCCTTCGTGATGTGGGCGGCGGCCGCATTCCCCGACCGGTTGCGCTGCATCGCCTCGATCTACGGCGCCAACATCGCCACCGAAAAGCCCGGCTCGCCGCACCGGGCGATCGCAAGCCTGCGTTGCGAGAGCTATTTCGCCTGCGCCGAGATCGACCAGTGGGCCTCGCCGGCCGACATCGGCCGGCTGCAGGCAGCGCTCGACGAAGCGGGCACGCCGTACCGCATCGAGTGGTATCCGGGCGCCGAGCACGGCTTCGCTTTCCCCGCCCGCGCCGTCTACGACCGGCCGTCCGCCGAGCGGCACTGGGAACGCCTGTTCAGCCTCTTCGACCGCACGCTGCGCACCCCGGCCCTTTCTTAGCCTCAGCGGCCGGCCCCGCAGGTCCGGGTCAGCGCCTTCCTACCGCCGCTTTCGTTCCCCGCTCACCGGCGCGCACGGCCATCGCTCACTGGTGGCCGCCCGAGGTCTCGGTAACTTGCGGCCATGGACGAAGCTGGCTTCGATACCGGTTCGAGAAAGACGCCCGCGCGGAGCGGCGGCCGTCGCGCGGTCGTGCTCACGACCCTGGTGCTGGCCGGTCTGGCCCTGGCCTGCGCCGCCGTCGATGTTGCGTTTGCGGGCGAAGCGGCAGAGGAAAGCCAGGCCGCGGCCGCTCCGGACCCCGAGCCGGGCGCGCTCGAGCCGGGTTCGCCGGCGGCGCTTGCGCGCTGGTCGACCGCGTCGGAGTTCTCGGACGGGACCTACAAATGGTCGCTTTCGCGCGGCGGCCTCGACCTCGGGCTCGGCTTCGATACCCCGGGTCGCGTGCGCTCCGTCCCGACGACGCCACTCGACACCGCCGGGCCCTTCGTGCAGACCTTGCCGACCGTGAGCCTCGGCTTGCGCAGCGTCGAAGTCGCGCCGGGCAGCAGCTGGCTCAGGCAGCTTGCCGGCGCGGAGGCCGGCAGCAGTCTCACGCACCGCCTCGGCATCGAGTGGAAGCCGGCGGAGTCGCAGCTCACGTTCGTTCGGGAAGGCCTGGGCATGCGCCTCAGCGGCAACGACCGGCTGACCATGCGCCTGCGGAAAGGCACGTTGGGCATCTACATGAAACGCCAGTTCTGAAGCGGGTGCTCCCGGTCGCACGCGGCTTGACCTTGCCGCCAACGCGTTGAAACGTCGATGTGCCCAGCCACGCGCAGAATGCCAGGCATGACCGAGCCGAAGCCTTCGGATGCAGCGCCGGCGCAGAGCGCCGAGCTCTTCGCCGAGCTCTATCACGAGCTGCACCGCCTGGCCCGGCGCGAAGCGGCGCGCTTCGGGCCGGCCGCCGGCTTCAGCCCGACCACGCTGCTGCATGAGGCCTACATGGACATGTCGCAGCGGGTCGGCCTCGGCTTCGAGGACCGGCCCCGGTTTTTCGCCTACGCCGCACGCGCCATGCGCACCCTGGCGATCGACCGGGCGCGCGAGCGCAGCGCGCAAAAGCGCGGCGGCGGCCTCGACATCACGTCGCTCGACACGCAGACGGCCGAGGATTGCGCCGAGCCGGAGACGCTCACCCAGATCGCCGAGGCACTCGACGAGCTCGCGGTGCTCGACGCCGAGCTCGCGACCGTCGTCGACCTGAAGTTCTTCTGCGGCTTCACGATCGCCGAGATCGCCGCGTTGCAGAACGTCTCCGAGCGCACCGTGCAGCGCCATTGGGAAAAGGCGCGCCTGTTGCTGTTCCGCATGCTCGCTGCCTGAGCCTGCCCGCGCGCGCGGACAATGCGGGCCATCCAGCGCCGGACGACCCTGCCCATGAAGACCGCCAAGACCTATCGATTCGAAACCCTCGCGGTCCATGCCGGCCACGGCGTCGACCCATCGACCGGTGCGGTGGTCGAACCGATCCACCTTTCCACGACCTTCGAGCGCGGCGGCGACGGCAGCTATCCGCACGGCTACATCTATTCGCGCAACCACAACCCGAACCGCAACGGCCTCGAAGCGGCGCTCGCGGCGCTCGAAGGCGGCGCGGCCTGCGCCGCCTTCAGCTCGGGCCTGGCCGCGGTGACGGCGATCTTCCAGGGCCTGCAACCGGGCGACCACGTGCTGGCGCCGATGGACATCTACCACGGCACGGCCAACGTGCTGAAGCACCTGTTCGCGAAGTGGCAGGTGGGCGCGACCTTCGTCGACATGACCCGCTTCGACGATGTCCAGCGTGCCCTGCAGCCCACGACCCGCATCGTCTGGATCGAGACGCCGTCGAACCCGCTGCTGCAATGCGTCGACATCGCGGCGATGGCCGAGCTGGCGCATCGGGCCGGCGCGCGTGCGGTGGCCGACAACACCTTCGCTTCACCTGCATTGCAGCGGCCGCTCGATCTCGGCTGCGACCTGGTGATGCACGCCACCACCAAGTACCTCGGCGGCCGCAGCGACGTGCTCGGCGGTGCCGTCGTCTCGCGCCACGACGACGAGGCATTCGCCGGCGTGCGCACGGCGCAGCTCTACGGCGGCGCGGTGCCCTCGCCGTTCGACTGCTGGCTGGTCATGCGCAGCCTGCCGACGCTGGCGTATCGCATGCAGGCGCACTGCGCCAACGCCGGCCGGGTCGCGGCGTTCCTGCAGAAGCATCCGAAGGTCTCGGCCGTGCACTACCCCGGCCTCGAAAGCAGCCCGTTCCACGCCCTCGCGAAAAAGCAGATGTCCGGCTTCGGCGGCATGCTGTCGTTCGAGACCCGGGGCGGCAAGGACGCGGCGATGGCCGTGGCCGCGCATGTCGAGATCTTCACCCGTGCCACCAGCCTGGGCGGCGTGGAGAGCCTGATCGAGCATCGGGCCTCGATCGAAGGACCCGGGAGCAAGACGCCGCAAGGTCTTCTGCGCGTCTCCGTGGGGCTCGAGCACGTCGACGATCTGATCGACGATCTGGCGCAGGCGCTCGAGCGCAGCCCGGGCTGAGTCAGAACGCGCCGGCGTCGCCCGGAAAGACGATCGGCGATTCGCTGCCGTCGGCGGCCACGGCCGACACGCCGAAGGCCCAGTCGTCGATGACGATGTTGCTCAGCAGCAGGCGGGTCGGGGCGCCCGGCGCTGCCGCAACGAAGCGCTGGTATTGCCATTGCGGCGCGGTCGTGTCGCGCCACCAGACGCGATAGCCGGCCGCACCCGGCACCGCCTGCCAGCTGATCGTCGTGTCCGGTTTCACGGCACCGGCAATCGATACGCCGGCGGGCGGCGCGGGCGCCGCGGCCATGCCGGCGAGCGCCAGGGCATCGAGCCGCGTCACCTGCGCCAGGTAGCCGAAGTCGACGCCCTCGATCGTGTCGCCGAAGCGGCGGCCGTTCTCGACGCGCAGGTCCTGGTGCTGGCGGTCGTAGTGCTCGTGCGCCTCGGTCACGCGGATGGCCGGGTAGCCGGCTTCGAGAAACGGAATCTGGTCGCCACCGCGTCCGAAGCGGTCGACCCGATAGACGAGCCTGACCTTGAAGTTCACGAGGTCGCGCTCGGCGATGCGCGCCATGTAGCGGGCGACGTTGCGCGAGGGCGAGTCGATCTCGCCGCCGCGATAGCGGCGTGCCTCGGCCTGCTTCGCCGTCTCGCCGGCCTTCGTGCCTTCGGAGAAGATGCGCACCGTGCTGTTGTCGTGCACGCCGTCTTCGCCGAAGCTGTTGCCGACGATGTCGTTGTTGAGATCGGCCTCGACCTTCCAGCCGTTCGCCTTCGCGTACTCGGCGAGCACCTTGCCGCCGTAGAGTCCCTGCTCCTCGCCCGACAGCGCGGCGTAGACGATGGTCGCGCCGAACCGGTACTTCGAGAGCACGCGCGCGGCTTCGATCGCGGCGGCCACGCCGGAGGCGTCGTCGTTGGCGCCGGGCGCGTCGGCGGTGGCGTTCATGACGTCGCTGACACGCGAGTCGAGATGTCCGGTGATGATCACGACGCGATCGGGCTCGCTCGTTCCGCGCTGGATCGCGACGATGTCCATCACCTCGGTGGGTTGCGGCATGCGCGCATCGGTGAAGGCGCGCGACGGCGTGACGATCGCGAGGCAGCCTCCGCACTCGCTCGAGATCGTCGCGAAGCGAGCGGCGACCCAGCGCCGCGCTGCGCCGATGCCGCGTGTCTCGGAGACGGTGTCGGACAAGGTGTGGCGCGTGCCGAACGAGACGAGCTTGTCGATGCTGGTGCGCAACTCGACCGGATCGATCTTGGCGACGATCTCCTGCGCCCGCAGCGTCGCCGCTTCCTGTGCCGGCGCGGCGCACGGCAGCGCGTACGCAAGCACGGCAAGAGGCAGACCGCGAATCAGCGCCAAAGAGAGCGTCTTCATCCGGGAATTATTGCCCTGGCTTCGTTCTCGGCTATGGCGAGCTGATCCTCGTCACACCGGTGCGCGTGAGCACGTACAGGGCGCCGTCGTTGCCGGCCAGCATGCCGACCGGAGAGCCCGACAGGTTGGCGAAGGTGTAGGCGGCGTTGCCGTTGGCCGGATCGAGCCGGGCGACGAACTGGGCGCCGAGATCGGCGAAGTAATACTGGTCGCGATAGCCGTCCGGGAAGGGTCCGTTGGCGGGATAGAAGGCGCCTCCCGTGATCGCGATTCCTTTCAGGAAGCCGCCGGGACCGGAGCCGAGCGGGCTCGCGTCGGTGTGCTTGTAGGTGAAGAGCGGCCCCGTGATGCCCGCCGTCACGTTGTCGGGGCCTTCCGACCCGGGCCAGCCGTAGTTGGCGCCGGCGGTGCCCACGTCGATCTCCTCCCAGATGTTCTGGCCGACATCATTGATGTGGATGAGGCCGCTGCCGGTCTGGATCGCGAAGGTGAAGGGATTGCGCAGCCCGTAGGCCCAGACGGCGCGGGCGATGCCGGTCTGCGTGGTGAAGAACGGGTTGTCGCTCGGGATGCTGCCGTCTTCGTTGAACCGCAGGAGCTTGCCGAACGGCACGCTCAGGTCCTGCGCCTGCGGCGGGTTGGCGTTCTCGCCGACGCCGACGTAGAGCTTGCCGTCGCTGCCGAAATGCATGCCGCCGCCGTTGTGGTTGGTGGCGCTCGACAGGTTCGGCAGATCGACGAGCGCGACCTCGCTGCCGGCTGCCGCGACATCGCCGCTGGCGGTGAGTCGGCTGATGCGGTTGTGCGAGGCACCGCCCGAGATCCTTGTCGAATAGACGTAGACGAAGCCGTTGCTCGCGAAGTTCGGATGCAAGGCCACGCCGATCAGACCGCGTTCGCCGTTCGAGTCGACATTGAAGGTCGCGAACGGCGTCGCGAGCAGCGCGCCGTTCTTGACGACGCGCAATGCGCCGCCTTGCTCGGCGACGAAGAATCGCCCGTCGGGCGCCTGCGCGAACGCGGTCGCGTTGCTGAGGCCGGTGACCCAGCCTTCGTTGCGGGTGAAGCCGCTGGGCTGCGTGACGCTGCCGCCGAACTGAACGAGCGCCGTCGACCAGCCCGATACGTTGCCCGCCGCGTCGCTGGCGCGCACCCGCAGCACGTGCTGGCCCGAGGGGTAGGCACCGGCGGCGAGCGTCGTCGTGTAGGGCGGGCTGGCGAGGGCAGCGCCGATCGGCACGCCGTCGATCTGGAATTCGACGCTGCTGACGCCGACGTTGTCGGTGGCCGTCGCGCTGAGCGCGATCGTGCCGGTCAGACCCGTCGCCAGGTTGGCTGGCGCGCTCAGCGTCGCCGTCGGCGGCAATCCGTCGAGGGGCGGCGGCGTGAGCAGGATGGACACGGTGACGGCAGCGCTGGTGGTCGTCGCGCCGCGACTGTCGGTGGCGCGCGCGGTCAGGCTGTGCGGTCCACCGGTGAGCGGAGTCCACGAGAGCGAATACGGCCCGGTCGAGTCCGCGCCGAGGCTGGTGGATCCGTCGAAGAATTCGACCTTGGCGACGCTGTCGTCGGGGTCTGCCGCGGTGGCGGTCAGCGTGATCGCGTTGCCCGGGGTGCCGGTCGCGGGTGCCGTGAGCGTGACGGTCGGCGGCAGGTTGGCGCTCTGGCTGTCGGACGAGCCGCCGCCGCAGCCGGCGAGGAGGGCCGTGCAGAGGCATCCAAAAGCACGAGGCGCTTGCTTGCACATGGCCATGACGGAGAGCCCTCGAGACGAGTCCATTGCGAGCACAGCCCAACCCGGAGGGCGAAGGCGACGGTAAAAGAAATCTTGCTCCCTTCCTGCGAGTCGATGTGACAAGAGGTAGAGGCTTTTCGCGTTTCGAAGATGCCTGGGCCGTTGCACCGAGAATCGGTCTCGCTCCTACACCTTTTCGACAATGACAACAGCACCTCCCTCTCGCGGCCCGGCCGCGGCGTTCGCCGCCGCACCCGATGGCCGGCCTCTGTGGCGCGTCTTCGCGGCCTTCCTCGGCCCGATGGTCGTCGGCAACGTCCTGCAGTCCATGTCAGGCACCTTCAACAGCGTCTTTCTCGGCCAGATGCTCGGCACCAAGGCGCTGGCCGCCGTGTCGGCGGTGTTCCCGATCGTCTTCGTCTTCATCTCGCTCATCATCGGCGTCGGTGCCGGTGGCTCGGTGCTGATCGGCCAGGCCTGGGGCGCCAGGGAGGCACACAAGGTGAAGGCCATCGCCGGCACGGCGATCATGCTCGGCCTCGTGCTCGGCCTGCTTGTCGCGCTGCTCGGTGGCGTCTTCACCGAGCAACTGCTGCGCCTGCTCGGCACGCCGGCCGACGTGCTGCCCGACGCGATCGGCTATGCGCGCGTGATGATGCTGGCGATGCCCGGGCTGATGGTCTTCATCCTGTCGACGCAGCTGCTGCGCGGCGTCGGCGACACCGTCACGCCGCTCTACGCGCTGCTCCTGTCGACGGCGACATCTGCCCTGCTGACGCCGGCCTTGATCCGCGGCTGGGCCGGCCTGCCGCAGCTCGGCGTGACCAGCGCTGCGGTCGCCTCCATCGCCGCCTTCGTGGCTGCGCTGGCCTACCTCGGCGTGCACCTGCGCCGCGGCACGCACCCGCTGGCGCCCGACCGCGAGATGCTGCGGGCGCTGCGCATCGATCCGCAGATCCTGCGCCTGGTCCTGCGCATCGGCCTGCCCACGGGCGTGCAGATGATCGTCATCTCGCTTGCCGAGATCGCCTTGCTGTCGCTCGTCAACCGTTTCGGCTCGAACGCGACCGCGGCATACGGCGCCGTCAACCAGGTGGTGAACTACGTGCAGTTTCCGGCCTTGTCGATCGCCATCACCGCATCGATCCTCGGCGCGCAGGCGATCGGCGCCGGCCGCACCGACCGGCTCGGCGCCATCACGCGCACCGGCCTGCAGATGAACGTCGCCCTGACCGGCTCGCTCGTCGTCATCGCCTATCTGTTCTCACGCCATCTCGTCGCCTTGTTCATCACCAGCGAGCCGGTGGTCGAGCTGGCGCAGTCGCTGCTGCACATCATGCTGTGGAGCAGCGTCGTCTTCGGCTTCGCCTCGGTGGTGAGCGGCGTCATGCGCGCCTCGGGGACGGTGCTGATGCCGCTCCTGATCTCCATCTTCTGCATCGCCGGCATCGAGGTGCCGTCGGCCTATGCGCTCGCCGCGCGGTTCGGCATCAAGGGCGTCTGGATGGCCTATCCGATCGCCTTCGTCTCGATGCTGATCCTGCAGACGGCGTTCTATCAACTCGTCTGGAAGAAGTCGAAGATCAAACGGCTGGTGTAGGTCAGGCCTCGCCGTTGCGCCGCGGGCACTAGCCCCGGAAGTGACACGCCACGGCGTGCCCGGCCGAGCTCTCCTTGAGCACCGGCCCTTCCGTGCTGCACCTCGGAAACTGGGCAATCGGGCAGCGGGTGTGGAAATGGCAGCCCGAAGGCGGGCGGATCGGGCTGGGCACATCGCCCTGCAAGGGGATGCGCTTGCGCTTGACGCTCGGGTCGGGAATCGGCACCGCCGAGAGCAAGCGCCTCCGTGTACGGATGGAGCGGACGCGTGTAGAGCTCCTTGGCCGGCGCGATCTCGACGATGCGCCCGAGATACATCACCGCCACGCGGGTGCTGATGTGCTCCACCACCGAGAGATCGTGGGCGATGAAGATGTAGGTGAGGCCGAGCTGCTGCTGCAGGTCTTCGAGCAGGTTGATCACCTGCGCCTGGATCGAGACGTCGAGCGCCGAGACGGCCTCGTCGCAGACGATCAGCTTGGGGTCGACCGCGAGTGCCCGCGCAATGCCGATGCGCTGGCGCTGGCCGCCCGAGAACTCGTGCGGATAGCGGCGCATGTGGTCGGCCGACAGGCCCACCGTCTCGAGCAGCTCGACGATGCGCGCCTCGAACTCGGCCCGGTTCTTCGTGAGCTTGTGGATGATCAGCGCTTCGCCGACGATCGCGCCCACCGTCATGCGCGGGTTCAATGAGGCATACGGATCCTGGAAGATGATCTGCATGTCGCGCGCGAGCGCCCGCAGCGCCTCCTTGCCGGCGTGCGTCACGTCCTTGCCTTCGAACCAGACCTCGCCCGAGGTCGGCTCGACCAGGCGCAGGATGCAGCGTCCGGTGGTGCTCTTGCCGCAGCCCGATTCGCCGACCACGCCGAGCGTCTCGCCGGCCATCAGCTCGAAGCTCACGCCATCGACCGCGTGCACGGCCTCGACCTCGCGGCCCAGCCAGCCTCCCTTGATGGGAAAGCGCTTGACGAGGTCCTTGACGACGAGAAGGGGTTGGCTCATGGCGGGCGGGATCCTTCGCTGCGCTCAGGACGAGACAGCGGCGGGCGCGGGAAACACGTCGAAGATGCAGCGCACGCGGTGGCCCGGCACGGGCTCGCGCAAGGCCGGCGTCGCGGCGACGCATTCGGGCGCGGCGTACTTGCAGCGCGGCGCGAAGCGGCAGCCCTCGGCCGGATCGATGAGCTTGGGCACCGTGCCCGGAATCTGCTCGAGCCGTACGCGGTGCAGCGCCGCGGTGTCGATGCGCGGGATCGAGCGGATCAGGCCCTGCGTGTAGGGATGGCGCGGATGCGCGAACAGCTCCTCGACGCTGGCCTCCTCGACTACCTGGCCGGCATACATGACGACGACGCGTTGCGCCACCTCGGCGACCACGCCCATCGCATGGGTGATGAGCATGATCGCCATGCCCAGGCGCTCCTTCAGCTCCGAGAGCAGGTCGAGGATCTGCGCCTGGATGGTGACGTCGAGCGCGGTCGTCGGCTCGTCGGCGATCAGGAGCTTCGGGTTGCAGGCCAGGGCGATGGCGATCATCACGCGCTGGCGCATGCCGCCCGAGAACTGGTGCGGGTAGTCGTTGACGCGACGCTCGGGCGTCGGGATGCGCACCAGCGCCAGCATCTCGACCGCACGCTCGAGCGCCGCCTTGCGCCCGAGCCCTTCGTGCAGGCGCACCGACTCGGCGATCTGATCGCCGACCGTGTAGACCGGGTTGAGCGAGGTCATCGGCTCCTGGAAGACGATCGCGATTTCCTTCGCGCGCACCCGGCGCATCTCCTCGGCCCCGGCCTGCACCAGGTCGCGGCCGCGAAAGAGCACCTGGCCGCCGGCGATCCGTCCGGGCGGCATCGGCAAGAGCTTGAGCACCGTCATCGCCGTCACCGTCTTGCCGCAGCCCGACTCGCCGACCACGCACACCGTCTCGCCGCGATCGATCGAGATGTCGACGCCATCGACGGCATGCAGCCAGCCATCGTCGGTCTTGAAGTGGGTCTTCAGGCCCTTGATCTCGAGCAGCCGCGGTTCGGGCGCGGGCTCGGCCTCCTTCGCCCGGGCCCGCGAGGTCATCAGCATCGGCTGCATCGGGCCGGCCATCAGAGCACCTTCCTCGGATCGAGCGCATCCCGCAGCCCGTCGCCGACGAAGTTGATGCACAGCACGGCGAGAAAGATCGCGGTGCCCGGGAACAGCGCCCAGTGCGGCGCGATGTCGAGGTATTCCTTGCTGTCGAAGAGGATGCGGCCCCAGGTCGGGATGTCGGGCGGAAAGCCGAGGCCGAGGAAGGACAGGGTCGACTCGGCGATGATCGCCGCGGCCACGTCGATGGTGCCGGCCACGATCACCGGCCCGAGCGAGTTCGGCAGGATATGGCGCACGACCTGGCGCGGCACCGAGGCGCCGAGTGCGCGCGCGGCCTCGACGAACTCCTTCTCGCGCAGCGAGAAGAACTGCGCCCGCACCAGGCGCGCCACCGGCATCCAGCGAAAGCCGCCGATGACGACGACGATGAGGAGGAAGACGCCGACCTCGGGCCCGAACATGCTCTTCAGCTTTTCGCGAAAGAGGTAGATGAGGATCAGCAGCAGCGGCAACTGCGGCAAGGAGAGAAAGAGGTCGGTCAGCCACATCAGCGCGGCGTCGACGGCGCCGCGCGAGATGCCCGCGATCGCACCGATCGTCACGCCGACGAACATCGACATCAGCATCGCCGCGATGCCGACCGAGAGCGAGATGCGGCCGCCGTAGAGCATGCGCGCGAAGATGTCCTGGCCGAGGTCGTCGGTGCCGAAGGGATGCGCCAGCGTCGGCGTCTTCAGGCGCGCGGTGAAGTCGATGTCGTTGACCGAGATCTTCCAGAGAAGCGGGCCGAAGGCGACGAACAGCACCATCGCCAGGAGCACGACGAGCTCCGACGACGGCCAGGCGATGGCGCAGGAAGCGCCGTCCCGCCTCGGCCCAGAGCGAGACGCTGCGCCGGCGCGGCACGACCGCGGGCGCGCCGCTAGCGATAGCTGATGCGGGGGTCGAGCCAGCCATAGAGCAGGTCGGCGAGAAGGTTGAAGAGGATGACGAGACAGGCGAAGACGAAGGTCACCGACATGATGACCGGCGTGTCGTTGCGCAGGATCGCGTCGATGAGGAGCGAGCCGATGCCCGGCACGCGGAAGATCTGCTCGGTGATGATGGCGCCACCGAAGACCTGCGGCATGGTCAGGGCAACGAGCGTCACCACCGGGATGAGGGCGTTGCGCACGACGTGCTTGAGGATCACGGTGCGCTCGCGCAGGCCCTTGCTGCGCGCCGTCGTCACGTAGTCGAGGCGGATCACGTCGAGCATCGCCGAGCGCACGTAGCGTGTCCAGCTCGCGCCCTGGAAGAGGCCGAGCACGAGCACCGGCATGATCGACTGCCTGATCATCTCCGACCACCATCGCCAGCCGGTGGCGGCGATGTCGGAGCGAAAGACGAAGGGTAGCCAGTCGAGCTTGATCGAGAAGAGCAGGATCAGGAGCAGGCCGGTGAAGAAGGTGGGTAGCGAGAAGCCGACGAGAGCGAGCGTGCTGGCGATGCGGTCGAACCACGAATAGGGCCGTGCCGCCGAGTAGATGCCGACCGGCAGGGCGATGCAGCAGCGCCACGACCTGCGACGCGCCGATGACGGCGAGCGTCACCGGCAGCCGGCCGAGGATGAGCTTGTCGACGTCGACGCGGCTGATGAAGGAAAAGCCCCAGTCGCCCTTGAACATGGCGAAGAGCCAGTGGAAATAGCGCAGCCAGATCGGGTCGTCGAGGCCGAACTGGATGGCGCAGGTCGCCGCGCACCTCGGGCGGGATGTTCGGGTTCAGCGTCATCTCGCTGAACGGGTCGCCGGGTGCGAGCGCCAGGACCGTGAACAGCACGACGCTGATGCCGAGCAGGCTCGGCAGGGCGATGAGCAGCCGCCGCAGGAGGTAGTGCCCCACGGCAGCGGCAGCGTTGCTTCGAGGATCGCCGGGTCAGCTCAGCCGACGTTGCCTTGGCGGTACCAGTTCTGGAGGGCCGAGAAGTCGAGGTCCCACCCGAAAGCGAGGTCACCAGATTCAGGGCGCCGCCGCGCACGCGCGGCCTGCTGATGAGCGGAATGACGATGTGGTCGTTGATGACCATGTCGTTGCACTTGATGTAGATGGCCGCGCGCTTGACCGGATCGAGCTCGGATTCGCCGGAATGGAAGAGCGCGTCGTACTCGGGATTGACGTAGCGGCAGATATTGCGGAATCCCCACTTGTTGGATTTCTGCGCCACCTCGGCCGAGGTGTACTGGTCCATGAAGCGCTGGGCGTCGGGCGCGGTCATGGTCGTGGTGTACATCTGCATGTCGGCCCAGAACTTCGGGTAGGTGTCGGGGTTGGCGACGTCGGACGAGAAGAACACCGACGCCGTCACCGACTTCAGCTCGAGGTCGACGCCTGCCTTCTGGCAGGCCTGCTTGACGATCGCCTGCTCCTTCTGGCGCGTGCCGTTGATCGACGTCTGGTAGACGAAGTGCATCTTCTTGCCGTTCTTCTCGCGGATGCCGTCGCTCCCCTTCTTCCAGCCGGCGGCGTCGAGCAAGGCGCTCGCCTTGTCGATGTTGAACTCCCACTTCGTGTTCGGCGAGCGGAAGCGCGACGGGTTGTTCATGAAGTTCGCCGTGGCGAAGCCGGTGCGACCGTAGATGAATTCCTGCATGCTCTTCTTGTCGCACAGGTACGACATCGCCTCGCGCACCTTCGGGTCGCTGAAGGCGAAGTGGTGGCTCTTCACGCTGCCGCGCTCGCCGTCGACCTCGTTCCACGGGTCGGTGAGGTTGAGCTGGATGAACTCGATGTCGCCGCCCGGGACGATGTGCGCCTTGCCCTTGCCGCCCTTTTCCATGCCGATCAGCACCTCGTCCTCGACCTGCAGGTTCCAGGCGTAGTCGTACTCGCCCGTCTGCAGCACGGCCCGCGCCGCCGAGGTCGCGTCGCCGCCGCCCTTCATCTCGATGGTGTCGAAGTAAGGCCGGTTCGGCATGTGGTAGTTCGTGTTGATCTCGCCGCGCACGAGATCGCCCGGCGTGAAGGAGACGAACTTGTACGGACCCGTGCCCACCGGCTTGAGGTTGGTGGGCGCATCGCGCGACTTCGCGCCAGCGTAGGGGCCGAACAGGTGCTTGGGGATCACCATGCCTTCGGCGGCGACGAATGCCGTGGCCCAGAACGGCGTTGCCTTCTGGAAGGTCACGAGGATCGTGTAGTCGTCGACCTTGACGACGGTGATGTCCTTGTAGACCGCGATCGTCACGGCGGCGGTCGCCGGATCGCGCACGTATTCCCAGGTGAACACGCAGTCGTCGGCCGTGAACGGCTTGCCGTCGTGCCAGGTCACGCCCTTCTTCAGGCGCCAACGCACGACCTTGCCGCCCTCGAGCACGCCGCCGTTCTGCACGCTCGGGATCTCGGCGGCGAGAACGGGGACGAGGTTGCCGTCGTTGTCCCAGATGGCAAGCGGCTCGTAGAAGACGCGCGAGGCTTCCTGGTCCTTGGTGCCGTTGGCGAAGTGCGGCTGCAGCAGCGTCGGTCCTTGCCACCAGAGCGTCTTCAAGGGGCCGCCGCCGCCGCGCTTGGTCGGCTTGTAGACCGGCGCGGGCTGCGCCTGGGCGATGCCCGCGTGCATCAGCATCATCGAGGCCATCGGCGCGGTCAGCCCGAGGCCGACCATTTTCTGGATGAAGCTGCGCCGCGGCATCTGGCCCGCGCGCACGTTCTCGATCAGGGCCCGAATCTGTCGCTCTTTCATCGCTGCTCTCCGAAGTTCAATGATCGGCCCGGAGGGGCCGGCATCGGGCCATGCTATGGGCTGGCCGCCGATGCCACATCCGGGTCGGCCCGGAGCAAGGCCGATGCCAGACCCCTCAGGCGGGCGCCGGCGCGGGCGGAATCAGCAGCCCCCTGGCGACGGCCGGGCGCGCCACGAACGCCGCCAACGCCCGTGCGACGGCCGGAAAGTCGGCGATGCCTATGAGCTCGGCGGCGTCGTAGAAGCCGATCAGGTTGCGAATCCAGGGGAAGGTGGCGATATCGGCGATCGTGTAGGCGTCGCCCATCAGCCAGGCCCGGCTCGCCAGCCGGCCCTCGAGCACGGCGAGCAGGCGCTTCGATTCGGCGACATAGCGATCGCGCGGCCGCTTGTCTTCCCAGCCCTTGCCCGCGAACTTGTTGAAGAAGCCGACCTGGCCGAACATCGGGCCGACGCCGCCCATCTGGAACATCAGCCACTGGAGCGTCTCGTAGCGGGCCGCCGGATCCTGCGGCATGAGCTGGCCGGTCTTGTCGGCCAGGTAGACGAGGATGGCGCCCGACTCGAACAGGGCCAGCGGCCGGCCGCCGGGCCCGTTCGGATCGAGGATGGCCGGGATCTTGCCGTTCGGGTTGAGCGACAGGAATTCGGGCGAGCTCTGCTCGTTGCGGTCGAACGCGACCCGATGCACTTCGTACGCGAGGCCGGTTTCCTCGAGCGCGATCGAGATCTTGACCCCGTTCGGCGTGGGCAGCGAGTAGAGCTGCAGGCGGTCGGGATGGCGAGCGGGCCACTTGCGGGTGATCGGGAACAGCGAGAGGTCGGTCATGGTCGAAGGGGAGTGCGCGAAAGGAGGAAGGCTAAGCCGAACCGCAAATCTGCGGCAGCAGCGTGCCGATCGGGCCGCGCAGCACGACGTCGGCGAGCTCGTCCATGGCCGTCGGCTGGTCGTTCACGATCAGCACCTTCGCACCGGCACGGGCTGCAATGGGCACCATGCTGGCCACCGGTTGCACCTGCAACGTGGTGCCGATGGCCAGCAGCAGGTCGCATTCCTGCGCCGCGCGCAGGGCCGCGTCGATGACTTCGGGCACGAGCGCCTGCCCGAAGGAGATGGTGTCGCTCTTCAGGATGCCGCCGCAGCGCTCGCAGGAAGGATCGTCTTCGCCGGCGCGCACGCGCGCGAGCGCGTCCTGCATCGGCGCGCGCGCGCCGCAGCCCCAGCAGACGACGCGGCGCATGGTGCCGTGCACCTCGATCACTCGCGCGCCGGCATGGCCGGCCTGCTGGTGCAGCTCGTCGATGTTCTGCGTCACCAGCGCGTGCAGCGTGCCGCGCCGCTCGAGCGCCACGAGCGCGCGATGGCCGGCATTCGGCGCCGCGCTCCAGGCGCTGTGGCCCAGGCGCGCCTGCCAGGCAGCGCGCCGCACCTCGGGGTCGGCCAGGTAGTTCTGCAGCGTCGACTGCTTTTCGGCCGCCGGATTCCTGGTCCACACGCCCTGCGGGCCGCGAAAGTCGGGGATGCCTGATTCGGTCGAGATGCCGGCGCCGGTGAGCGCGACGATGCGTCGTGCCTTGTCGACTTCGCGCCGGGCGACGGCGATCGGATCGTCGTGCATGAGGCGAGTGCGCGACCGCGGCCGGCGTCGCGCGCTAGCCGCGCGTGATCCGCACGCCGGCGTCGAGCAGCAGCACTTCGCCGGTCGTCTTCAGCGCACAGGCGCCGAGCCACCAGGCGGCATCGGCGACGTCTTCGGGCGCGATCACGGCATCGAGCGCCGCGCGGGCGCGGTAGTTCTGCACCGTCGCGGCGTAGCGCTCGGCGCCCAGCCCTTGTTGCAGCCACGGCGTCTCGACCAGCCCCGGGGCGATGGCATTGACGCGGATCTCGGGCCCGAGGGCGCGCGCCAGGCCGATGGTCATCGCGTTCAGCGCGCCCTTGCTCGCCATGTAGGCCAGCGACGAGCCGGTGCCCATCAGCGACGCGATCGACGAGATGTTGACGATGCCCGCGGGCTTGTGCCGACGCAGCAAGGGCGCGAAGGCGCGCGTCATCTGGTACGCGCCGACGACGTTGACGGCATAGATGCGCTGGAAGTCCTCGGCGCTCAGGCCGTCGAGGTCCTTCATCGGCACGAACTTCGTGGTGCCGGCGTTGTTCACGAGGACGTCGGTGCGGCCGAAGCGCCTGTCCACCTCGGCGCCGAGCCGCACGCAATCCGCATCCGAAGCGACGTCGGCCTTGACGACCAGCGCCTCGACACCGAGGGCGCGGCAGGACTCGGCCGCCGCTTCGGCCGGCGCCGGGTCGCGCGAATAGTTGACGACCACGTTCCAGCCGTTCTTCGCGAACAGGCGCACCGTGGCCGCGCCGATGCCCGACGACGAGCCGGTGACGACGCAGACTTTTCGATCATCCATGCGGTGAGCCTCGAAGGCGGTGTCAGGGGGTGCCGGGAATCAGCTGCTTCAGCAGGGGCCGGAAGCATTCGCCCAGGCGGGCGAAGCCGGCCGAGGTCGGATGCATCTCGTTGGCCCAGTCGCCGTCCTGCAGCGTGCCTGCGGTGGAGACCAGGTGGACGTCGTTGTTCTGGGCCGGGCTGGCGAGGGCCTTGAGAACGGTGATGAAGTCGTCCATCAGGCGGCGCACGAGGTCGTTCTGCAGCGCTGCCGGCACGCCGCGGTCGAGCATCGGCTGCTGCAGCCAGTCGCCGAGGCCGAAGATGCCGCCCTTGATGCCGCCGAAGCCGATGCCGGTGGGAATCGCATAGTCGTAGTCCTGCAGGACGATCGGCACGCTGGCCTTCACGGAGCGGATGAAGTCGATCAGCGTCTGGTAGTGGGTGGCCAGCTCGCGCAGCATGCGCCACGGCTGGCGCTCGATGTTCTGGCTCGCGTCGCCCGGGTCGAAGCAGTCATCGGCGGTCGCCGCGGCCGAGCAGTCGAGCTTGAGCAGCGACTGGAAATGCTCGACGCCGGCGAAGTCGTTGCCGCCGGCGCTCAGCAGCACGCACTGGATCGTGGGATAGCCGCTCATCGCGCTCTTGAAGTCGTTCCACAGGCGGGGCGTGCCGCCGACCATCTCGCGCAGCTCGGCGCCGTTCTTGCCCTTGGCGAGCAAGGTCTTGGTGCCGCCCCAGATCGCGTTGATGGGAATCAGCAGGTCGTTGTTCGGATACCAGAACCAGCTGTCGCCATAGGCCAGCAGGTCGGGGCTCAGGCCGAGCTGCTGCATGAGGGTTTCGCTGCCCCAGAACGGTTGTGCGGCCATCGGAGTCTCCTGCCTTGTCTAGCGTGCTGGCGCGTTCGCCTGGCCTGAAGAGCAGGCCGCTGGTCGAGACCTGGACGTCGAGTACGGCGGGCGCCAGCACCGGCACGTACGTCGTCGAACCGTATTCGGCGTCGAAGAAGCGGCCGAGCGGCCAGTGTCGGGCGAGCTCGGCCAGGTCGACGAGCGGCGGGGTGCCGAGCGTGAAGATCGTTCTCGGCGCGGTGTTCTCCTGCGCCACGTTCTCATAGCGGCCGCCGATGCGCTCGAGGCGATACGAGGTGTGCAGGCCCAGCTCGTTGACGAGCGGCGTCCACTTGATGATGTGGGCGTCGACGTAGACATCGTCGCCGACGAGATCGAACGATTCCTCGTGGCCGTCGGCGAAGTGCACCGTCGCCGCGAAGCGGCCAGGCGCGGTCGGCGTGACGGTGACGCGCGCCGCCGTCACTTCCTGCGTCAGGGCCTGCAGGCCTTGCGTGCCGGCGACCAGGATGCCGAGCCCGCCACCCACGGCCAGGCAGAGCAACGAGACCAGGGAGCGCACGATGAAGCGCACGAAGCGAGCCCTGAACAGGGCAGCCAGCGCCGCAAACGCCAGCGCCACGCCGATCACGCACAGGGCGACGGCGGCGGCGATCAGCATGGCGGCCCTAGGCGTCCGCGGCGGCGATGCGCCGCAGCGCTTCCTCGAAGACCTCGGGGGGCTGGCCGCCGGAGATCAGGTGCCGGTCGTCGATCACGATCGCCGGCACCGAATGGATGCCGCGCTCCTGCCAGAAGCGCTCGCGCTCGTGCACGGCGTCGGCGTACTCGTCCGAATCGAGGATGGCGCGGGCCCGGGCCACGTCCAGTCCGACCTCGCCGGCCAGGCGCAGCAGGACATCGCGCGCGCCCGGGTTCTCGGCATTCGTGTGATACGCCGTGAGGAGCGCGTGCTTGAGCTCGCGCTGCTTGCCCACGAGGCCGGCCCAGTGCAGCAGGCGATGGGCATCGAAGGTGTTCCAGATGCGCGAGCGCTCGCCGAAGGTGAAGCCGACATCGGCGCCGCGCTCGCGCAGGGCCGCGCGCGACTTCGCGAACTGCTCGGGCGGTCGCGCCGTACTTGCGCGTCATGTACTCGACCGCGTCCTGGCCTTCGGGCGGCATGGCCGGGTTCAGCTCGAAGGGCTCGAAGTGCAGCTCCACCGGCACCTCGTCGCCGATCCTGGCGAGCGCCTTCTCGAGCGAGTACAGGCCGACCGCGCACCAGGGGCAGGCGACATCGGAGACGAAATCGATTTTCATGGCGGCTGAGTGTCGGGAAGACAGCACCAGTCTAGCGGCCGCGGCCGATCCCGTCCTTCCGATTCAAGGTCTTTCCGCGCCCGGGCGCGGCGGCCGAACACGGCTCCCTAGAATGCTCCGCTCCCTTCGCGAAAGACCCTCCCCGATGAGTTCCGGCGTCATCCGCATTCGCGGCGCGCGACAGCACAACCTCAAGAACCTCGACCTCGACTCTGCGGACCGGCGAGATGACGGTGGTGACGGGCCCGAGCGGCTCCGGCAAGTCGAGCCTCGTCTTCGATACGCTGTACGCCGAAGGCCAGCGCCGCTACGTCGAGACCTTCAGCGCCTACGCGCGCCAGTTCCTCGAGCGCATGGACCGGCCGGCGGTCGACAAGGTCGAAGGCGTGCCGCCGGCGATCGCCATCGACCAGACCAACCCGGTGCGCAGCTCGCGCTCGACGGTCGGCACGATGACCGAGCTGAACGACCACCTGAAGCTGCTGTTCGCGCGCGCCGCCGAGCTGTTCGACAAGCAGACCGCGCAGCGCGTCCGCCACGACTCGCCGGAGACGATCTACGCCGAGCTGCTCGCGCGCGCGCAAGAGGCGCAGGCGCTCGCTGCGGCCGCCGCGCAGGCCGGGGCGCAGGCCGAAGAGCCGCGCCTGGTCGTCACCTTCCCGGTCGAGCTGCCGGCGGCCACCAGCGCCGCCGAGGTCGAGCAATGGCTTTCGGCGAGCGGCTTCACGCGCGTGCACGCCGAGCGCGAGGTCGCGTCGCCCACCGGCCCGCGGAAGATGCTCGACGTCGTGGCCGACCGCTTCCGCATCGGCACGACGGAGAAGGTGCGCGCCATCGAGGCGATCGAGGCGGCGCTCAAGCGCGGCAGCGGCCGCGTCGACGTCTACGCCGCGAGCCGAAGGCGGCGAGCAGCTCTGGCGCTTCTCGACCGGCCTGCACTGCCCCGACAGCGACCTGCGCTACGCCGAGCCGCAGCCCGGCCTGTTCTCGTTCAACTCGGCCTACGGCGCCTGCGAGACCTGCCGCGGCTTCGGCCGGGTCATCGGCGTCGACTTCGGCCTCGTCATCCCCGATGACCGCAAGACCTTGCGCGCCGGCGCGATCAAGACCATCGGACGCCGGCCTGGAAGGAGATCCAGGACGACCTGATGAAGTACGCCGGCGAGGCCGGCATCCCGCGCGACACCGCCTGGTCGCAGCTCACCGAGGCGCAGCGGCACTGGGTCATCGAAGGCTCGCCCAACTGGAAGGGCAAGTGGAACCAGCAGTGGTACGGCATCAAGCGCTTCTTCGGCTACCTCGAGTCGAAGGCCTACAAGATGCACATCCGCGTGCTGCTGTCGAAGTACCGCAGCTATACGCCGTGTCCGGCGTGCGGCGGTGCCCGTCTGAAGCTCGAGGCGCTGCTCTGGCGGCTCGGCTCGAAGGCCGACGCGGATCGGTGCTCGCGCCCGACAGGCGTTCATGCCGGTCGGCGTGGCCTGGTCGCGCGAGCAGCTGGAGGCCTTGCCGGGCCTGACGCTGCACGACCTGATGCTGCTGCCGATCGACCGGCTGCGCGCGCTTCTTCGACCGCCTCGAAGCGGCGTCGAACCAGCCGACGACCACGGCTGCGCTCGACCCTGCTGCACGACGAAGATCCGCACCCGACTGAAATACCTGTGCGACGTCGGCATCGCCTACCTCACGCTCGACCGGCAGAGCCGCACGCTCTCCGGCGGCGAGGTGCAGCGCATCAACCTCACGACCGCGCTCGGCACCTCGCTCGTCAACACCCTGTTCGTGCTCGACGAGCCCTCGATCGGCCTGCATCCGCGCGACATGAACCGCATCGTCGAGGCCATGCATCGCCTGCGCGACGCCGGCAACACGCTGGTCGTGGTCGAGCACGATCCGGCGGTGATGCTCGCCGCCGACCGCCTGATCGACATGGGCCCGGGCCCGGGCGAGCGCGGCGGCGAGATCGTCTTCGACGGCACGCCCTTGGGCGGTCAAGAGCGCCGACACGCTGACCGGCGCCTACCTCGGCGCGCGCAAGCAGATCGGCATGGGCCTGAAGCGCCTGGTCGGCGAGTCGACGCCGCAAGCCTCATCCTGCAAGGCGCGAGCGACCACAACCTGAAGAACGTCACGGTCGAGTTCCCGCTGCTGCACCTGGTCTGCGTCACCGGCGTCTCGGGCTCGGGCAAGAGCACGCTGATCCAGGACGTGCTGGCGCCGGCGCTGGCGCGCCACTTCGGCAAGGCCACCGAAACGCCGGGCGCGCACGAAGCGCTGCTCGGCGCCGACTGGCTGGCCGACACGGTCTTCGTCGACCAGAGCCCGATCGGCAAGACGGCGCGCTCGAACCCGGCGAGCTACGTCGGCGCGTTCGACGAGATCCGCAAGCTCTTCGCGATCGAGCCGCTCGCCTTGCAGCGCGGCTACGGCGCCGGCATGTTCAGCTTCAACGCCGGCAACGGCCGCTGCCCGACCTGCGGCGGCTCCGGCTTCGAGCACGTCGAGATGCAGTTCCTCTCCGACGTGTACCTGCGTTGCCCGGACTGCGACGGGCGGCGCTTCCGCGGCGAGATCCTCGACGTGAAGATCGACCGCCGGCTGGCGGGTGACGTGCTGCGCAGCCTGAGCGTCGCCGACGTGCTCGAGCTCACCGTCGCCGAAGCCGTGGCGCTGTTCCGCGACGACCGCGAAGTGGTGCGGCGCCTGCAGCCGATCGTCGACGTCGGCCTCGAATACGTCAAGCTCGGCCAGCCGGTGCCGACGCTCTCGGGCGGCGAAGCGCAGCGCCTGAAGCTGGCCGGCTTTCTCGCCGAAGCGGCGCAGAGCGCCTCGTTCAGCCGCCAGGCGCGTGGCCCGCAAGGGCACGCTCTTCATGTTCGACGAGCCCACCACGGGGCTGCACTTCGACGACATCGCCAAGCTGATGCGATCGTTCCGCAAGCTCCTGGAAGCGGGGCACTCGATCATCGTCATCGAGCACAACCTCGACGTCGTGCGCTCGTCCGACTGGCTGATCGACCTCGGCCCGGAAGGCGGCGACGCCGGCGGCGAGGTGGTGGCCTGCGGCACGCCGGAAGACGTCAAGCGCCACGCCAGCTCGCACACCGCGAAGGCGCTGCGCGAGTACGACGTGGCGCTCGGCTTCGAAGGCCATGCCGTCGAGGAAGGGCGGCCGCTGCAGTACGCGCTCAAGCCGGCGCGCATCCGCCGGCCCGAAGACGACAACATCCGCATCGTCAACGCCCGCGAGCACAACCTGAAGGCGCTCGACGTCTCGATCCCGCGCGGCAAGTTCAGCGTCATCACCGGCGTCTCCGGCTCGGGCAAGTCGACGCTGGCCTTCGACATCCTCTTCAACGAAGGGCAGCGCCGCTACCTCGAGTCGCTCAATGCCTACGCGCGCTCGATCGTGCAGCCGGCCGGCCGGCCCGAGGTGGATGCGGTCTACGGCATTCCGCCGACGGTGGCGATCGAGCAGCGCCTGTCGCGCGGCGGCCGCAAGAGCACGGTGGCGACGACGACCGAGGTCTGGCACTTCCTGCGCCTGCTCTACGTCAAGCTCGGCCTGCAGCACTGCGTCAAGGACGGCACGCCGGTGCAGCCGCAGAGCGTCGACTCGATCGCGGCGCAGATCCTGCGCGACCATGTCGGCGAGCACGTCGGCGTGCTGGCGCCGCTGGTCGTGGCGCGAAAGGGCGTCTACACCGACCTCGCCAAGTGGGCCAAGGCGCGCGGCCACACCCACCTGCGCGTCGACGGCGAGTTCATGAAGGTCGATCCCTGGCCGCGCCTCGACCGCTTCAAGGAGCACACGCTCGAGCTGCCGGTGGGCGACGTGGTCGTCGACCGGGCCCACGAAACGGCCCTGCGCGCGCTGCTCGACAAGGCGCTCGATGTCGGCAAGGGCGTGATGCACCTGCTGTCGCCGCTCACCGGCCTGCGCGGCGCCATGGTCGCCGGCACGCCGACGAGGAAGGTCGGCAACGTCAAGGTCTTCTCGACGCGGCGCGCCTGCCCGACCTGCGGCACCAGCTACCCCGAGCTCGATCCGCGCATGTTCAGCTACAACAGCAAGCACGGCTGGTGCACGACCTGCGTCGGCACCGGGTTGAAGCTGACGCGCGAGCAGCGGAAGGCCTACGACGATTCGGTCCGCGACGACGACGATCGCGGCCGCGAGCAGAGCTTTCCGGCCGAAGAAGCGGAAGTCGAAGGCATCGTCGACGAGGCCTGCCCCGATTGCGCCGGCACGCGCCTGAACCCGACTTCGCGCGCCGTCACCTTCGATGCCAAGTCGATCGCCGTGGATCGCGCAGTGGTCGGTGGCCGATGCGCGCAAGTGGGTCGAAGCGCTGGAGCTCGTGGGGCGCGAAGCCGAGATCGCGCGCGACGTGGTCACCGAGATCAGGAGCCGCCTCGAATTCCTCGAGGAAGTGGGCCTGAGCTACCTCACGCTCGACCGCGCCGCGCCCACGCTCTCGGGCGGCGAGGCGCAGCGCATCCGGCTGGCGGCGCAGCTCGGCTCGAACCTGCAGGGCGTCTGCTACGTGCTCGACGAGCCGACCATCGGCCTGCACCCGCGCGACAACCGCATCCTTCTCGATGCCTTGCAGAACCTGGCCGACAAGGGCAACACGCTGGTCGTCGTCGAGCACGACGAGGAAACGATCCGCGCCGCCGACCACATCATCGACATCGGGCCGGGCGCCGGCAAGCGCGGCGGCCGCCTCGTGGCCGAGGGCAGCGCCAGCGAGCTCGCGTCGCAGCCCGACTCGGTGACCGGGCGCTTCCTGGCCCGTCCGCTGATCCATCCGCTGCAGGCGCGTCGCGCCGTCGCGCCGGTGACGGCGGCGACCGTGCGGCGCGAGAGCGAGAGCAATCCGCTGCTGACGATCCGCTCGGCCACGCTGCACAACCTGCAGGACGTGACGGTCGACCTGCCGCTGAAGCGCCTGGTGGCGATCACCGGCGTCAGCGGCTCGGGCAAGTCGACGCTGGCGCGCGACGTGCTGCTCGCCAACCTGCAGTTCATCAACACCCGCGGCGCGCGGCCGAACTGGCAGGGCTGCGAGAAGATCGACGGCTGGGGCTTCATCGACCGCGTGCTCGAGGTCGACCAGACGCCGATCGGCAAGACGCCGCGCTCGTGCCCGGCCACCTACATCGGCTTCTGGGACACGATCCGCAAGCTCTTCGCCGACACGCTCGAGGCGAAGGCGCGCGGCTACGCGCCGAACCGCTTCAGCTTCAACACCGGCGAGGGCCGCTGCCCGGGCTGCGAAGGGCAGGGCCTGCGCACCATCGAGATGAGCTTCCTGCCCGACGTCAAGGTGCCCTGCGATGTCTGCCACGGCGAGCGCTTCAACGCCGAGACGCTGGCCGTGAGCTGGCGCGGCAAGAGCATCGGCGACGTGCTGAAGATGGAGGTCGACGAAGCGGTCGACTTCTTCGCCTCGATGCCCAACATCTCGCACCCGCTGCGCCTGCTGAAGGACGTGGGCCTCGGCTACCTCACGCTCGGCCAGCCTTCACCCACGCTCTCGGGCGGCGAGGCGCAGCGCATCAAGCTCGTCACCGAGCTCAGCAAGGTGAGGGACGACGTCGGCAAGCGCGGCAACAAGGCGCCGCACACCCTCTACGTGCTCGACGAGCCGACGGTGGGCCTGCACATGGCCGATGTGGAACGCCTGATCCGGGTCCTGCATCGCCTCGTCGACGGCGGCCACAGCGTCGTCGTCATCGAGCACGACCTCGACGTCATCGCCGAGGCCGACTGGGTCATCGACCTCGGACCCGAAGGCGGCGCCGGCGGCGGCCGGGTGGTGGCCGAGGCGGCGCCCGAAGGCATCGTTGCAACGCGGGCCAGCCACACCGGCGCGGCGCTGCGCGCCGTGCTGGCGCGCGGCAACGACCCGGAAGCGGCGCGCGCGGCGGCCTGAGGCAGCCGGGCCGGCGCGAACGCCGGCAGACGATCGCCTCTGTCGTCGTGTTCAGCGTGGGGTGATTTCCTCTGGCGCAGCAGATGGGCGCAGGCGCTTGCGCACCTCCCACAGCACCCGAAAGTCGAGCAGCAGCAGCACGCCAATGAAGACGAGTTGCAGCACGAGCTTGCGGGGTCCCTCCGGCAGGTCCGACCCGCTGGCGAGGGCCGCTGCGAACAGGACGGCCTGGCCGACCGCGATGGCGGCTGCGAGCGCGCAGGCCGCGATGCAGCGCGCGCTTGTCTTCGTAGCGCGGAAAGAGCAGAGCCCAGGCGGCGAGCAGAGGCAGGCAGAACCAGAGCTTGAGCGACCACGGCAGGGTGAAGAGCAGAACGGCCGGAATGATGAAAGGCTGAATTCGCGTCGGGGCCCGAATGTGTCTCTTCAGCGAGGCGCCATCCTTCATGGCCAAGCGCAACAAGGCGACGCCGCCGAGGCCGAAGAACAGCACACCGACAGCACCCCAGATCGTGTCGTGCCAGCCGGTGCCGCTCAGCAGCATCCACAAGCCACCCGCGCCCAGGACGAGGCTCGCCAGGCCGAGAAGGAGGAGACGAAGGCGTTCGAGCTGCATCGTGATCATTGTCGGCATAATCGTGAAGCTGTCACGCTGCTGGCGGCGCCGGCGCTCTCGCGTCGACCGTCGTGCGCTTCGTGTGATCTCGGTCTACCCCAACCGGAGGTATTTGCCATGAAGCGTCGTACTCTCGCCTTGGCCCTCGCGGTCGGCGTCACCGTTCCGGGTCTCGTTCTCGCCGCCGACGACAAGAAGGACAAGGAGCGCGCCGAATATCGCAAGGCCGCCGAGGACGCGCTGGCCGCGGTCTACAAGGTTCAGCCGAGCGCCCGCAAGGCCGTGGCATCGGCCGCCGGCTACGCCGCGTTCAGCAACTTCGGCATGAAGATCATGGTGGCCGGCAGTGGCACCGGCAAGGGCGTCGCCATCAACAAGAAGACCAAGGCGGCCACTTACATGAACATGGCCGAACTCCAGGCCGGTCTCGGATTCGGGGTCAAGAAGTTCAAGCTCGTCTGGGTCTTCGAGACGCAGGCAGCGCTCGACAAGTTCGTGAATTCGGGCTGGGAGATCGGAGCCCAGGCCACCGCCTCGGCCAAGACCGGCAACACGGGCGCGGCCTACCAGGGCGCGGTCAGCGTGTCGCCCGGCGTCTGGCTCTACCAGGTCAGCGGCGACAGCCTCGCGCTCGAGCTGACCGCCAAGGGCACGAAGTACTACAAGGATTCCGATCTGAACTGATCGCGGTCACGGACCGAGCGTCGATGCGTGCATCAGCGCAGGATCGCGTTCGAGGTAGATCACGCGCACGCCGCCTTCCTCGAGGATCGCCTGCGAGCAGCGAAACGCCGGGCCCCAGAGCGGGTCGCTGAAGTCAGGTGCCAGGGTGTGCAGGCGGGCGATCCCGGCCTGGACGATCGCGCGGGCACAGTCGGCACAGGGATGGAACGTGGCGATCAGCGTCGCCCCGGCCGTCGCCATGCCGCGTCGAGCTGCGGCGAAGATTGCATTGCGTTCGGCGTGCTCGATCCATAGCAGGCGCTCCGGATGGGCGTGGCGCGCCTCGATATCGCGCACGCCGGCAGGAAAGTCGTTGCACGCAGCCAGCGTGGTCGCGCCATCGGCCAGCACCAGCACCGCGCCGACCTTGCGCGGCCGGCTCGGGCTCTGGCGCGCGACGACGATGGCCTGCTCCAGCAGTCGCTCGATATCCATCGCGAGCCTCAGCGTCCCTGCCACACCGGCTTGCGTTTGTCCTGGAAGGCGCGCACGCCCTCCTGCGAGTCCTCGGACTGCAAGGCTGCGACCAGCGCCGGCAGGCGCGACGCCTGCGCGTCGGCGGGCGTCATCGCGCCGGTGGCCCGCACCACCTGCTTGATCGCCTGCACCGAGAGCGGTGCGCAGGCCAGGATGCGGTCGACCCAGCGTGCCACGGCGGCGTCGAGCTCGGCACGCGGCACGACCTCGTTGATCAGGCCCCAGTCGAGCGCGCGGGCGGCGTCGATGCGCTGCCCGGTCAGCAGCATGCCCATCGCCAGCCGATGCGGGATCTGGCGCTGCAACAGGGTCATGCCGCCGTCGAGCGGCATCCGTCCGACCAGCGGCTCGGGCAGGCCGAAGCTGGCCTCGCTGCAGGCGACGACGATGTCGCAGCCGAGGACCATCTCGAAGCCGCCGCCGAGCGCGAAGCCGTTGACGCGGGCGATGACGGGCAGGTTCAGGCTCTCGCGCAAGGCGATCCCGCCGAAGCCGCCGGGGCGGGCCCGGGCCCAGTACTCGAGGCCGCTCGTCGAAGGGTTCTTCATGTCGGCGCCGACGCAGAAGGCGCGTTCGCCGGCGCCGGTCAGCACGACCACGCGCACGTCGTTGCGCTGCTCCAGATCGGTCCAGATGCGTTGCAGCTCGGCCTCCGTGGCGAGGTCGATCGCGTTGAGCGTCTCCGGCCGGTCGATCGTCAGCGTCGCGACATGCTCGCGAACCTCGTAGCGCACGCTCATGCCCGCCCCTTCGTCGCGCCTGCCGCTGCTTCGGCCAGGATTTCGTCGGTGTGCTCGCCCAGGCGCGGTGGCACGCGGTTCAGCGCAACAGGTGCGGCCGACATCGTGATCGGGCTGGCGACGAAGCGATAGTGCGTGCCGCCCGCGGCGGGCCCTTCCATCACCATCGCGTTGTGCACCGTCTGCGGGTCGACGAGCACCTCGCGCATGTCGCGCACCGGCGCGCACAGCAGATCCTGCGCTTCGAGCCGGGCCAGCCAGTGGTCGCGCGGCTCGGTCCGGAAGCGTTCGCGAAAACGCCCCTGCAGCTCGGCCTTGTGGGCGAACTGCTGCTCGAGGTTGGCGAAGCGCGCATCGAGCGAGAGATCGGGCAGCTCGAGCGCCACGCAGATGTCGCGCAGCGGATTGGCCTTGAACGCGCCGATCAGGACGAGCGGATGGTCGGCGCATTCGAATACGCCCGACAGCGGCATTGCCGCCCAGTTCACCTCCTGGTCGCGCATCAGGATCATCGCCGCTTCCTGCATCTGCATCGCCAGCATCGAGTTGTAGAGCGAGACGCTGATCTTCTGGCCGACGCCGGTCTGCGCGCGCTGCAACAGCGCCAGCAGGATGCCCTGCACCATGTGCATGCCGGCGGAGTAGTCCGCCAGCGCGGTGGCGTAGGTGGCGAGCGGATGCGACGGGTCGGCCTTGCGCGCCATCGCCCCGCTCATCGCCTGCGCCAGCACGTCCTGGCCGCCCTTGTGGGCGTACGGGCCGCTCTCGCCGAAGCCGGTGCCGACGGCGTAGACGATGCGCGGGTTCAGGGCCCGGCAATCGTCGTAGCCGAGGCCCATGCTGTCCATCACGCCGGCGCGAAAGTTGTTGACGACGATGTCGGCTCCCGCGATCAAGCTCTTCACCGCCGCCATGCTGGCAGCGTCGCGCAGGTCGAGCGCGACGCTGCGCTTGTTGCGGTTCAGGCTGCAGAAGATCGGGTTGTCGATGCCCTGCTCGGGCGGGAAGGTCGAGCGGCTCAGGTCGCCAGCGCCGGCGCGCTCGATCTTGATCACGTCGGCGCCGTAGTCGCCCAGCATCTGGGTGCAGACCGGGCCCATCATCACCTGGGTGAAATCGATGACGCGGATGCCGGCGAGCGGCAGCGCGGGCTGTCGATCGGCTTCCGGATTCATGCCGCCTCCTGGCGCTCGATCGCGCGCGCGATCGCCGGAACGTCGGCGTTCGGGCCGGACTGGTCGCCGGGGTCGGCGCCTTGCGCCCGCAGCCGCGCCTGCAGTGCCTTGACATCGACCTGGCGCACGGTGACGCCGGCCTCGAGCGCCATCGCCGCGGCGAGTCCGGCCGCCTCTCCCATCGCCATGCAGGGCGGGATTTCGCGCGACATCTTCTGCGCCGTCGAGGTTGCGGAGTAGTGCCGGCCGGCCACCAGAAGGTTGTCGACACCCTTCGGCAGCATGGCCCGGTAGGGCGTGGTGTAGTCGCGTCCGCGCGCCACCGCGTCGGCGAAGCGCGTGCGCAGCGCCAGGTCTTCCTTGGTCATGACGTACTCGCCTTCGAGCAGCCGGGTCTGCCGAACCCCGGTCTGCGGCGCCACGTCGATCACGACGCAGCGCTCGAATCCCGGCAGGTGCGCGCGCGCATGGTCGACCGCGTCGTGGATATGGCCGCGGCCGCGCATCTCGGCCTCGGTCAGGTCCTCGACCTTCAGGCCGTCGAGTCCGGTCATGTGCGGACAGTTGCACCAGACCACGCCGGGCAGCGGTGTCTTCAGCCACCAGTGCGCCCAGCTGCCGCCGATCAGCCGCTTGATCTCCTTGTCGACGGCGGCGAAGCGCTCGGGCTCTTCGCGCTCGAAGCGCTCGGCGGCGTCGGTGTCGACGTTGCCGAGCCGGAACACGGTGGTCAGCATGTAGGCGCCGCCGATGTGCGGCGCGCCGGCCGAGGCGGCGACGTCGAGGTCGCCGGTGGCATCGACGACGACGCGGCCCAGGATCGCCTGGCGACCGCTCTTCGTGTCGCAGACGACGCCGGTGATGCGGCCGTCTTCGACCAGCGCATGCGAGAACCACGAATGCAGGCGCAGCTCGATGCGATGCTGCGCCACCATCTCGAGCGCGACGCGCTTGAAGCCGTCGGGGTCGAAGGCAGCGGCGAAGACGATCGGATGCGGCTTGTCCTGGCTGTGGAAGTCGAATGCGCCCCAGCGCGTCCAGCGTTGCAGCGCCGCCGCGCGGCTGCCCCATTCGTCCTGGCGCGGAAAGCAGGCGAGGCCGCGCGCCGCCAGCCGCTCGATCAGGTCGAGGCAGACGCCGCGCACCGAGATCTCGTGATGCTGCGAGTCCCACATGTCGTCGAGCACCAGCACCATGCCGCCGGAGGCGAGGCCGCCCAGGTGGTTGTAGCGCTCGAGCAGGAGGGTCGAGGCGCCGTTGCGGGCGGCGGCGATGGCCGCGGCCATGCCGGCGGGGCCGCCGCCGACGACGAGCACGTCGGCGCGCGCAACCACCTCGACGTCACGCGCCGGCTCGCGAACCGATGACCTTGTCGCGCTCATGAACAACTCCTGGATGAAAAGGCGAAGACGACCGGCATGAGAGCGATCAGACGTGATCCGGCTGCCAGCGAATGATCATGCGCTCCAGGATCACGATGACCAGGAAGAAGCATCCCGACAGGCATGCGCTCATGGTGATTGCCGCATACAGCAGCGGCGAATCGAAGTTGTAGGTGGCCTGGATGATCATCGCGCCGATGCCCTGGGTGGCACCGATCCATTCACCCACGACTGCGCCGATCACCGACATCGACGCCGCAATGCGCAGCGCCGAAAAGAGGTACGGCAGCGCGGCGTAGACGCGCAGCTTGAAGAACACCTCGCGGCGGCTGGCGGAGAGCACGCGCATCAGCTCGAGCGCCTGCGGGTTCACCGCCTCGAGGCCGCGCACGCTGTTGACCAGCGTCGGGAAGAAGCACACCAGCGCCGCGATCGCGATCTTGGGCGAGACGCCGTTGCCCATCATGAGCACCAGGATCGGCGCCTTGGCGACGACCGGGATCGAGTTGAACATCACGACCACCGGGAAGAAGATCTCCTGCAGCCTGCGGTTGTGGACGAAGACGGTGGCGACGCCGATCGCGACCAGGTTGCCGAGCAGGAAGCCGCACAAGGCCTCGGTCGCAGTCGGCACCAGGTTGCCCAGCAGCACGGCCCGTTTGTGCCACAGCGTCAGGGCGACGGCTCCGGGAGTCGGCGCGATGAACGGCTTGATGTCGAACAACACGACCACGCCCCACCACAGGGCCAGCAGGCCGATGATCCCGAGCGCGGGCAGCAGCCAGCGACGGCGGCGATCGCGCTGCTGCGCGGCACGCCAGCGCGCCTCGCCGGCATCGAGATCGGCGCTGGCGCCAGGAGCCGCGGCGCTGGCCTCCCAGGCGACTTCGCTCGACGCGCTCATCCGCAGGTTTCCAGTAGCGCGCGGAGCTCGGCCGCCAGCGCCACGAACGGCGCGCTCTCGCGCATCGCGAGCGTGCGCTCGGCCGGCAGGTCGACCGGCACGATCGCCCGCACCCGGCCCGGGTTGGCCGCCATCATCAGCACACGCTGGCCGAGGTAGGCGGCCTCCTGGATGCTGTGGGTGACGAAGAGCACCGTCAGCCCGAGCTCGCGCCAGACCCGGCGCAGCTCTTCGTTCAGGCGGTCGCGGGTGATCTCGTCGAGGGCGCCGAACGGCTCGTCCATGAGCAGGATCTTCGGGTCGCTGGCGAGCGCCCGGGCAATCGCGACGCGTTGCCGCATGCCGCCCGAAAGCTCCTGCGGGTAGGCCCGTTCGCTGCCCTTCAGTCCCACCATCTCGAGCAGCTCGCGCGGCGTTGCCTGCGCCCGACGGACGCGGCTGACCGCCACCTGCAACGGCAGCTCGACATTGGCGAGTGCCGTGCGCCAGGGCAGGAGCGCCGGATCCTGGAACACGAAGCCGATGTCGCGGCGCAGGCGCGCCGCTTCAGGCGCCGCACCGAAGACGCGGACCTCGCCGTCGTCGGGCTGGATCAGGTCGGCCACGACGCGCAGGAAGGTCGACTTGCCGCAGCCCGAAGGGCCGAGCAGCGTCAGGAACTCGCCGGCCGGCACATCGAGGCTCAAGCCCTGCAGCGCGGTGATGGCACGCCGCGGCGTGAAGAAGCGCACGCGCAGGTTGCGGCAGCTCACCGCGAGCCCGGCGCCGGCGTCGGGCCTGGCGGCCGGCGGCGACGCGGGCGACAGGACCGCCGCCGCGGTCATCGTCAGGCCTTCAGGCGTGCCGCCTGCGTCGCCTTGAGGACGTCGAGGGTGATGACTTCGTCGACCTTCGGCGTCTTGGCGGTGAACTGGCCGAGGTCGCTGTAGAGGGCGATCTGGTCCTGCCAGATCGCCGGGTCCATCGTGCCCCAGCCACCCGCGCGGGCGGCCTCGCCGAAGCTGTAGGCGAGCATCACATCGGCGGCGACGCGTTCGTCGGCGCGGTCGAGATTGGGGTACGCCTTGACCAGGATGTCGACCGCCTGGTCACGATTCCTGTCGGCCCATTGCCAGCCCTTGGCCGACGCGCGCAAAAAGGCGGCGAGTGTGTCACCGTGCGTCTGCAGCGTCTTGTCGGTGGCGTAGTACGGCAGCGCGTAGAGCTTGACGCCGGTGTCCCACAAGGCCATGTCGACGCGCTCGGCCCCCAGCACCTTCAAGGCCGTGGTGTTGGTGACCCAGCCGGTCACGGCATCGACCTGGCCGGTCATCAACGGCGTCATGTCGGCGCCGATCGGCACGATGGTGACCGCCTTCTCGTCGATGTGGTTCTTGGCCAGCAGGGCCTTGAGCAGGATGATGCCGGTGGACTGGATGCCGACCTTCTTGCCCACCATGTCCTGGGCGGTCCGGATCGGCTTCTTCTTGAGCGAGAAGAAGCAGTAGGGATGCTTCTGCACGCCGACCGCGAAGCACTTGATCGGCAGACCCTGGGAGACCGCGAGCATCAGCGAGGGGCTGGACGACACCTGGCCGAGGTCGTAGCGGCCCGACGCGACGATGGCCACGCCATCGATGTTCGGCCCACCGGGCTGGATCTCGAAATCGATGCCCTCCTGGTCGTAGTAGCCCTGCTTCCTGGCGACGATCTCGCCGAGCTGGTTGCCGCCGATCAGCCAGCCCAGCTGCATGTCGATCCTGGTTCGGCCGGCCGCGTGCGCGCCGATCGACAACAGACTGCCACCGCCCAGGAGGCCACCCGCAGTGGCCTTCAGCAGCTTTCGGCGATTGATATCCAGGATGTCCGTCATCGCCTTCTCCAGAGCTGCATGGGCGACCGATTCTGTGGAATTCGGTGCGATCTCGCAAGGAGATTCGGGGCGAGCGCCGTTTCGCGTTGCAGGCCGTCGCGATCACCCCAACGTCCACCCGAGCCGGTCAGAATGCTTGCCATTCGTTCCATTCGTTCAGCAACGCGCCTTGCCCCTTCGGACCCGAACAACCGACCATGGACAAGAGCCGCCTGGAAGCCTTCAGCGACGGCGTGATCGCCGTGATCATCACCATCATGGTGTTGGAGATGAAGGTGCCGCACGGCGGCGAGCTCTCCGCCCTCGTGCCGCTGTTGCCCGTGTTCCTGAGCTACGTGCTGAGCTTCGTGTACGTGGGCATCTACTGGAACAACCACCACCACATGCTGCAGCTCGCCGAAAAAGTCGACGGTTCGGTCCTGTGGGCCAACCTGCACCTCCTGTTCTGGCTGTCGCTGCTGCCCTTTTGCACGGGCTGGATCGGCGAGAACCACATCGGCCTGTGGCCGACCACGCTGTATGGCGCCAACCTGCTGCTCTGCGCGCTGGCCTACACGCTCCTGCAGGCGCGCCTGATCAAGGCGCAGGGTGCCGACCATCGGCTGGCCAACGCCGTGTCGGGTGACTTCAAGGGCAAGATCTCGCCCGTGCTGTACATCGCCGGCATCGCCGCCGCGTGGCTGATGCAGCCGGCCGTGGGCACGGCGTTTTTCGTGCTGACGGCGCTGATCTGGCTCGTGCCCGACAGGCGAATCGAGCGCGTCATCGCCGCGAAGTGATTTGTCGGCGCGCCGCATCCTGAAGAGGTGGCGATCGCCGGACCTACGCTTTGCCGCAGGCCACTTTCCAGTGGCCCATGGCGGCGTCGTCGAGCGCGATCTCTTCCCATTTCACGGCTGCGTCGCTCGCGGCGACTTCGCTGCCTTGCCCCATGTGCTGGCTGTAGCCGCGCATCGAGATCAGCCGCCTGCGCGTGAGGGCGCAGTCGTATTCGTACTGGTTGAGCACCGAGAAGAAGCGCTTGCCTTCGTACGCCTGCGCCGTCTTGAAGTCGTAAAGGCCCGACATCCGCGCCATGTGGCCAGAGCGTTGGATCGTCGAGCGGTCGACATAGAAGTCGAGGGGCACGTTGGTCGCCGAAGAGGCCAGCCGTTCCCACCGCCTCGCGGCGGGCGCATTCGACGGTAGCGCCTTCGCTGGCGGCGCAGTCGCGACCTCGGCCGCCGCTGCCGAACCGGCGCGTGCCAGGGCGCAGCCCACGGCGGCGACGCGGGCCCGATCGGGCCCGTCGAAATCGATGATCATGTGCGTGAACGAGACAGCGTCCTTGGGCAGCACCGCGACGCGCGAGCCGCCGCCCCGGTACTCGACGCGGTATTTCACCTGCTCGCGCCCACCGGCGCCGATGGCCACCAGTGTTCCGGGCCGAAACTCGATCAGGCCCCGGCCGAGCATCGAATCGCACATGCCGCCGGTCACGCCGCCGAGCAGCGCCGCTGCCAGGGCGTTCATGTCGCCGGCGGCCGCGTTTTTCGGCACGCTGTTACCCAGCGAGTTCCAGCGCCCCAGCAGCGGGTTGTGCTCGGGGGCCAGCGGAGGACGCTTTTGCCAGGTCGCGAGCACTTCACGGCCTTGCGCGGCGGCGGCGTTCTGCTGCGCCTGCGATTGCTGGAGCGACTGCTGGTACTGCTGATCCTGTTGCTGCTGCTGCGACTGCTGCTGTTGGCGCGCGTTCTGCTGCTGCTGGTCGTAGAGGCGCTGCTGCTTCAGGCTTTGCTCGTAGGGCGTTTCGGTCTGCTGGCACCAGGCGCTCGTCGCGCAGGTCAGCAGGAGGAATGCCGCGCCCGACCGGGACAACACGAGGCTTCGCATCGCAAGCTCCTTCGCCGCAAAGGCCTGGGCCGGGCGAACGCGTTCGACCGGCGAATCGATTATCGGCTCTGGCCCTGGAACGGCTTCGGGCGGCGCCCCCGGCGCCCGGCCGCGCGATCGTCAACCGCCCGTGGACGTCGCACGTTGGAATATCCGTTAACGATCGTCAACCCGTTGAGCGACATGGATACACCTTAAGCCTGAAGTCCGGCGCCCGCGCGGTCGATATCGGCTGCGATGTCGGAACCTTCGCCGTCCAGACCGGGTCACTCATCGCACCTTCCATGACCACCTCCTTCCTCCGTTTCGACGGCCCTTCGCAGCAGAGCCGCATCCAGATCATTTCCCTGCTCAAGGAATTTCCGCAGGTGCTGTTTCGGGAACACGCGCCGTCGGAGTACGAAGTCACGGCCGCCGACGAAGCCGCGCTGCGCGCCCTCGGGCGCAAGCCGGGCTGGAGCCTGACGGGGACGCACTGACGCTTCGGCGCGGTCGCCGACGCTGCCGCTAGCCGCGCCCGACCCAGTCGACGATCTGCGCCGCCTGCGTCGCACCCGCTTGGCGCTTGACCTCGCGACCGCCCTGCAGCATCAGCAGCGTCGGGATGCTGCGCACCGCGAAGCGCGCCGAAGTGCGCGGGCTGGCGTCGCTGTCGACCTTGGCGAACAGCGCCTTGCCCTTGAGCTGCGCCGCGGCCTTGGCGTACTGCGGTGCCATGGCGTGGCAGGGACCGCACCAGTCAGCCCAGAAGTCGACGACGACCGGGAGCTCGGTTTTTGCCACGACCTTGTCGAAGCTGGCGTCGTCGAGCGGCACCGGCTCGGCGCCGAGCAGCGTCTTGCCGCAATGGCCGCAGGTCGGGTCTTCGGTCGCGCGCTCCGGCGGCACGCGGTTGGTGGTGAGGCAGTGCGGGCAGACGATCAGCATCGCGCGTCTCCGGCTCAGGCCTTCAGCAGGTCGTTGCGCTCTTCGGCCACCAGCCGCTCGAGGATGCGACGCGACTCGAAGCCGCCCATGTCGATGTTCAGGCGCATCAGGTGGCGCATCGGCTGCTCCGAGAGATTGAGCTGCTGGCGTTCGAGGATGGCCACGTCCTCGCCGAAGATTTCCGCCTGGCCGCTGCGGATCGTCTCGGTGAGCGCCTTGTCATCGACGTTGAAGTTGCGCGCCATGCCCCAGAAGTACCAGATCGAGCTGTCGGTTTCGGGCGTGATGAAGTCGACCACGATGCTCGACACCTTGCGCTCGGCCGGCGCGTCGTAGCCGCCGTGCCCGGCGTGCGCCACGCCGACCTCGATCATCACGTGGCTCGGCGGCGTGAAGCGGCAGATCTGCCAGCGGTCGACCGGCACGTCGTCGGCGAGATGGTTGCCGCGCAGCGCGGCGCGCCAGAACGGCGGCGCCGGAATGTCGTGCATGAAGCGCGAGGTGACTGCCGAGTCGCCCTCCACGCGCGTCACCGGCGCCGCTTCCTCGATCTCCGGCTGGCCGATGCTGGTGGCGTGCACGTAGGTCTCGTGCGTGAGGTCCATCAGGTTGTCGATCATCAGCCGGTAGTCGCACTTCACGTGGAAGAGGCCGCCGCTGTAGGCCCAGTCGGGGCTCTCGGCCCAGGGCAGGGGGTGCAGCTTCGCCACGTCGGCTTCGCTTTTCTCGCCGGGCCAGACCCAGATGAAGCCGTAGCGCTCCTGCACCGGATACGACTTGATCGTCGGCTTGACGCGCTGCCCGGGCATGCTCACGCACTTGCCGTCGCCGCCCATCACGAGGCCGTGGTAGCCGCAAACCAGGCGACCGTCTTCGCGCAGGGCGCCGAGCGAGAGCGGGGCGCCGCGATGCGGGCAGAAATCCTCGAGCGCGCAGGCGACGCCGCCCTCGGCCCGGAACAGCACCATGCGCTCGCCGCAGAGGGTGCGGCCGATCGGCTTGCCATGGCCGATCTCTTCCGCCGTGCAGGCCACGTACCAGGCGTTGCGGACATACATGCTCGTGTCTCCTCGCGGCCGACGCGCTCTGCGCCGACATCAAGAGACGTTATAGCGCCGAACCGGCGCCGCTGCGGTCGAAGCGAGCCGGCTGTCGGGATTCGGCGTCCGTTTCCGCTTCTGGTCATGCGGGGACGCTCGTCGCGATCCCTGCCCGGCGTTTCGCCGTGCACCCTCGGAGCAGGAATGAGCCTCTTGAAAGCCCTCGATCTGCCGCTGCCGAAGAGCAAGGCGGCCACCGGCGCAGCGCCGAATCCGGCCGCGCACGCCGCGTCCAGGCCGGCCGCAGCAGGCAGCAGCGGCGTACCGAACGCCCATGCGACCACCCAAGCCAGCCACAAGGCACCGCCGGCGAAGAAGCTCGACGTCAACAACTACATCGCCCTGATCAACGGCATCGATCACCAGGTGATGAACTGGAAGCAGCCGGGGCCGATCGACGTGTCGCCCTCGGACGCGCACGATCTCGTGTCCGCGCATCGCGATCTGCTCGGCAACCTGCACACCGCGCTGGTCACGATGAAGACCACGCCGGTGCAGGCGCTCGCGCTCTGGGAAAAGATCTCTCCCGCCGTGCATGCCGAGGTCGAGAAATCGCTGGCGGCGGGGCTGGCGGCGTCGGAGCTCGCCGGCGTCCGCCAGCAGATGACTTATCTCAACGACACCTTGTTCGCGCCGGCCGCCTATGCCGCGGCCAAGCGCGAAGCGGAGGCGCAAGGCGGCCTCGAGGCCCCCGACACCGCCCTGCTTGCCGACCGGTTCAAGAAGGCCGAGGGCGAGCTGGAGGAAGCGAACAAGCTCTTCGAGGAGAGCCTCAAGATCGCGGCCGGCACGGCCAAGCTGGCCGGGCTGGGCGCGCCGAAGGAAGTCAAGGAAATCATCGAGATGGTGATGCTTCCCGGCTCGATCGACGAGAAGCTGGCGTACGCGCGCAAGCACGGCATGGCCGGCACCGCGGCGGAGTTGCTGGCCAAGGTCACCGGCGCCACGGGAACGATCATCAAGAACGTGGGCGAGGTCGGCGAGAAGGTACTGGATGCGCGCAAGGCCATTGTCCTGAGCCGCGGCGCTTCCAAGGCGACCAAGGAAGCGGCCGAGCGGCTCGAGAAGGTCGCCGGCAAGTTCAAGAAGCTGGCGGCTGCCGGCAAGGCGATCGGCACGGCGGCGAGCTACGCCGCCGTCATCGCCGACGGCGTGAAGCTGGTTTCCGCGCTGAGCCGGGGCGACTACGACGAAGCGCTGAAGGCCGGCAGCGACATGGCGATCGACGCCGCACCGCTGCTCCTCGGCGAGGACGTCGCCGGACCGCTTGCGGTGGTCGTGGTCGTGGTCAAGTCGGAGCTCGAGGTCTGGAAGCTGGCTGCCGAATTCATCCGCTGGTGCAAGGACGAAACCGTGCGCCAGGCGGCGGAGTCGTTCGTCAAGCAATGCGACGTGATCGCCAAGGGTGCTGCGATCGGCCTCGTCGCCGACTGCACGCTGTTGCTCAACGCATCCAGTGCCAGCGTCCAGGCGATCGCGCTCAAGAAGGCGAATCAGGAGGCGGCCAACGTCTCGAAGGGCATTCGTGCGCTGTCGACGCACGTCACGTCGAAGAGCAAGGACGCCATCGGCGGCTATCCGGACGTGGTCGCCTCGCTCGGCCGGCCGGCGATCGCAGCGATGGGCGTGGTCTTCGACGAGAACGACGGCGTGCTGCTGGTCGCGACCCAGATTGCCGACGTTTTCCATGGCGCCAACGAGATGGCCAAGTACGTGAAGGCGCACTACACGAATTGAGCCTCGCGGGCCCGCAAGCCGCTCTCCGGGCCTCTGCCCGGGCTGCCGACCTTGCCCTTCGTGCGCCCCCGGCTGTAAGGCCGGTGCAAAACGCCGCCGACGAAGCGGCGCTTGCGAGATTTGTTCACGCCCCGGCGCGCGGGGCGCGGGCCACTCAGCGCCTGGCCATCGACAGCACGCTGAACAGCACGGCGGCCAGGGCAGTGACGCCGAAGGCCGCGCGCACCGGATCTTCCTTGGCGTACGAAGTCACGGCGTCGAGCTGCGGCCGCAGCTTATCGATCATCGGCCCGGCCTGTTCGCGCAGGCTCTGCCACGTTTCGGTGACGCGATCGGCGGCGGCACCGGCGCGCGTCTGCACATCCGCAGCGCGTTGCTGCACCGCGCTGGCGCGCTGATGCGCGGCGTCGATGGCATCGGTGGCCGCGACGTGGGCGCGATCGGCCAGGTCGAGGGCTGCATCGCGGATCGAGCTCATCGCGCGGGCGCCCGGGGTCGCCGGCCGACGGACACGAACGAGCAGCCCGACGAGGCCCATCAAGGCTGCGCCGCTCGCCGCGGCGATCAGCACCGCCTTGGTCGGATCGTTGCGCGCATAGCTCGATACCGCGTCGATCTTCGGCTGGATCTTGTCGACGACGGCATCCTTCTTGTCGCGCAGTTTCTGCATGACGCGCGCCGATTCGCGTGCCGCCTTTTCGGCGATCGTTTCTGTGGCCGACACCTTCTCGGCGACGGTGGCAGTGGAGGATCCGGTGGTCGTTGTCATGGCATTGCCCTTTCGAAGATGTCTGGAAGATGACGGTAAGCTGTCCGGAAGATGACGTCGGCCCGACGGCAACCGCACGATAGACCCAGCGTAGCCCGGGCCATGCGCCGCCGCTGTGGGAAAAGGCGGTACGACGCGGTAAGACTTCGCTGACGACGCAGGGCGCTCGACCCGCACTCTGAATATCATCGTCGTTTCGCCTCTCGCCGAAGTCGCCCCGATGTCGATGGTTCAGCTGGCGCTCAGGCGCCCGTACACGTTCATCGTGATGGCGATGCTGATCGTCCTCGCCACGCCGTTCGCGCTGCTGAACATGGCGACCGACATCTTCCCGGAAATCAACATTCCGGTCATCTCCATCGTCTGGAACTACAACGGCCTGGCGGCGCAGGAGATGGGCCAGCGCATCTCGGCGCAGAACGAGCGCAGCCTGACGACGACGGTGAGCGACATCGAGCACATCGAGTCGACCTCGCTGCCCGGCATCGCCGTGATCAAGGTCTTCTTCCAGCCGACGGCCAACATCCAGACCGCGATCGCGCAGGTCGTGGCGATCGAGCAGACCCAGTTGCGCCAGATGCCGCCGGGCATCACGCCGCCACTGATCATCAAGTATTCGGCCTCGAGCATTCCGGTCATCCAGCTCGGCCTGTCGAGCCCGACGCTGCCGGAACAGACGGTGTTCGACGCCGCCATCAACACCCTCAGGCCGCAGCTCATCACGATCCCCGGCATTGCGATCCCGTATCCCTACGGCGGCAAGAACCGGCTGATCTCGGTCGACATCGACACCCAGGCGATGCAGGCCCGCGGCCTGTCGCCGGCCGACGTGGTCAACGCGATCAATGCCCAGAACCTGATCCTGCCCTCGGGCACCGCGAAGTTCGGCGAGACCGAATACTCGGTGAAGATGAACGGCTCGCCCGACGCCATCGCCGGCCTCAACGACCTGCCGATCAAGAGCGCGGGCGGCGCCACCACCTACATCCGCGACGTCGCCTACGTGCGCGACGGCTTCTCGCCGCAGACCAACATCGTGCGCAAGGACGGCGCCCGCGGCGTGCTGCTGTCGGTGCTGAAGAACGGCGGTGCATCGACGCTCGACATCGTCGCCAACCTGCGTGCGCTGCTGCCACGGGTGCAGGCCATCATGCCGGGCGACATCAAGGTCACGCCGCTCTTCGACCAGTCGGTGTTCGTCAAGGCGGCGGTCAAGGGCGTGGTTGTCGAAGCGCTGGCCGCCGCGGGCCTCACGGCGCTGATGGTCCTGCTCTTCCTCGGCAACTGGCGCTCGACCCTGATCATCGCGCTGACCATTCCGCTGTCCATCCTGACCTCGATCCTGGCCCTGCAGGTTCTCGGCGAGACGCTCAACCTGATGACGCTCGGCGGCCTGGCGCTCTCGGTCGGCATCCTGGTCGACCAGGCGATCGTCACGATCGAGAACATCGAGCGACACCTGCATCTCGGCAAGGCACTCGACGACGCCATCGTCGTCGGCGCCGGCGAGATCGGCGTGCCGGCCTTCGTCTCGACGCTTTGCATCTGCATCGTCTTCGTGCCGATGTTCTTCCTCTCCGGCGTCGCCCGCTTCCTGTTCGTGCCGCTCGCCGAAGCCGTGGTCTTCGCCATGGTGGCGTCGTACATCCTGTCGCGAACGCTGGTGCCGACCCTTGTCATGCTGCTGATGCGCGGCGTCCACGCCGCGCCCGCCACCGGCGCGCGTCCGAGCCTGCTGCAACGCACCTATCGCGCCTTCGACCGGCAGTTCGAGCGGGTGCGCGGGGCCTACACGATCGCGCTCGCCTCGCTGCTGGAAAAGCGTACCGGCTTCGGGCTTGCCTTTCTCGTCTTCTGCCTCGTCTCCTGCGGCCTCTTCCCGTTCCTCGGGCGCGACTTCTTCCCGAGCGTCGATGCCGGCCAGATCCGCCTGCACATGCGCGCGCCCACGGGCACGCGCATCGAGGAGACGGCGCGCCTGGCCGACGGCGTGGAGGCGGCGATCCGCGAGTACGTGCCGAAGGAAGAGCTCGAGACCATCCTCGACAACCTCGGCATACCGAACAGCGGCATCAACCTGTCGTACAGCAACGCTGGCACCATCGGCACGCTCGACGGCGAGATCCAGCTCTCGCTGAAGGAAGGGCACCGCCCGACCGACGAGTTCGTGACGATCCTGCGCCGCGAATTGCCGAAGCGCTTCTCCGGCGTGGAGTTCTTCTTCCAGCCGGCCGACATCGTCACCCAGATCCTGAACTTCGGCCTGCCCGCGGCCATCGACGTCCAGCTCACCGGCAACGACCTCGCGAGCAACGCCACCATCGCCGCCAACCTGGTGAAGAAGATCCGGCAGATTCCCGGCGCGGTCGACGTGCACGTGCACCAGCGCTTCGACGCGCCCTCGCTCAACCTGCAGATGGATCGCACCCGGCTGCAGCAGATGGGCCTGTCGGCGCAGAACGTCGGCCAGAACGTGCTGGTCGCGCTGTCCGGCAGCTCGCAGACGGCGCCGGCCTTCTGGCTCAATCCGCAGAACGGCATCGTCTATTCGGTGACGGTGCAGACGCCGCAGTACAAGGTCGACTCGCTCGACTCGCTGCTCAACGTGCCGGTCACGGCGGGTAGCGGCGGCCCGATCCAGACGCAGCTGCTCGGCAACCTCGTCGAGGCCACGCCGACGACGCAGCTCGCCGTCGCCTCGCGCTACAACATCCTGCCCGCGGTCGACGTCTTCGCCAGCGTGCAGGGCACCGACCTGGCCAGCGTGGCCGGCCGGGTGCAGGCGCTCGTCGACGAAGCCCGCCCGAGCTTGCCGCGCGGCAGCCAGATCGTGCTGCGTGGCCAGGTCCAGACCATGAAGGCCTCGTTCGTCGGACTCATCGTCGGCCTGGCGATGGCGATCGTGCTCGTGTACCTGCTCGTCGTCGTCAACTTCCAGTCATGGATCGACGCCTTCATCATCATCGCCGCGCTGCCCGCAGCGCTGGCCGGGATCGCCTGGATGCTCTTCATCAGCGGCACGACCTTGTCGGTGCCGGCGCTGACGGGCGCCATCATGACCATGGGCGTGGCCACCGCCAACAGCATCCTGCTCATCTCCTTCGCGCGCCAGCGCCGTGACGAAGGAGCGTCGCCGACCGAGGCGGCGCAGGATGCCGGAGCGACCCGCATCCGGCCGGTGCTGATGACGGCGCTGGCCATGATCATCGGCATGATCCCGATGGCGCTCGGTATCGGCGAGGGCGCCGAGCAGAATGCGCCGCTCGGGCGCGCCGTCATCGGCGGCCTGGTCTTCGCCACGGCCTCGACCTTGCTTTTCGTCCCGGTCGTCTATGCCGCCATTCACGACCGGCTGGCACGGCGCGCCCAGCGCCGTGCCGCCAAGCACCGGGGCGTGGCACCGGCTCTCCAGGAAAGTTGAATCGATGAGCGAACAGCATCCCGTCGGCGCCGCGCCGGCTGTCCAGGGCGCGACCGCTGCCGAACGGACCCGTGTCGTCCGCGGCCTGCGCATCGTCGCCGTCGTGGTGCTGCTGCTGCTGGCGGTCGGTGCGGGCCGGACCGTGTTGATGCGCCTGGCCAATGCCCGGATGCTGGAAACCAATGCCGGCGAGCACGCCGTGCAGTACGTGAAGACCATCTCGGCGAAGAGCGGCGGCGCCGGCCAGACGCTGGTCCTGCCCGGCACGCTGCAGGGCTACCAGCAGGCGCCGATCGCGGCACGATCGAGCGGCTACCTCAAGCGCTGGACCAAGGACATCGGCAGCCACGTCGAGAAGGGCGAGCTGCTCGCCGAGATCGAGTCGCCCGAGATCGACCAGCAGCTGTCGCAGGCGGTGGCGGCGCGCCAGCAGATGTCGGCCACGCTCGGCCTGGCAAAGAGCACCGACGATCGCTGGGAAGCGCTGCGCAAGAAAGACGTGGTCTCGCAGCAGGAGCTCGACGAACGGCGCAGCGCCGTCATGCAGGGCAACGCCAACCTCGCGGCGGCCGACGCCAACGTCGAGCGCCTGCGCCAGCTGCAGAGCTTTTCACGCGTCACGGCGCCGTTCAGCGGCGTCATCACCCGGCGCAACGTCGACACCGGCGATCTCATCGACGCCAGCGGCCGGGCGCTCTTCGTGCTGACGCAGATGGACCCGCTGCGGATCTACATCAACGTGCCGCAGGCCTATGCGCAGCTCGTCAAGCCGGGACAGAAGGTGGTGGTCACGCAGTCGGAGCTGCGCGGCAAGACCTTCACCGGCGAGATCGCGCGCACCGCCGGCTCCATCGATGCCGCGTCGCGAACGATGCAGGTCGAGATCAACCTGCGCAACGGCGACGGCGCCTTGCTGCCGGGTGCGTACGTCCAGGTGTCGCTGCCGCTGGCCGCCGATGCGACGCTGGTCGTTCCCACCAACGTGCTGCTGTTCCGCGGCGAGGGGACGCGGGTCGCGGTGGTCGACGCGGCCGGCCACGTCCGTCTGCGCCCGGTCACGCTGGGCCGCAATCTCGGCGAGTCGATCGAGGTGCTCGACGGCATCGATGCCAAGGATCGTCTCGTCGTCAACCCGTCCGACTCGCTCGCCGAAGGCGATGCGGTCAAGGTCAACCCTGCCGCCCGGGACGACGGCGCAGTCGCTGCCGGCGTCAGCGCGCCGACGTCGGCCAGGTCGTCGCCGTGATGCTCCTGCGCGGGCGATCGCGCGGCGTCGCAGTCGGCCGGCCTGGCCGCCCTGCTCGCCGGTTGCGTTGCCGGCCCGGACTACTCTCGTCCGCCGGTCGAGACGCCACCGGCCTGGATCGTGGAAGCGCCGTGGCGCACCGCCGCGCCGGAAGACAGCACGCCCAAGGGGCCGTGGTGGTCGCGCTTCGGCGATGCTCGCCTCGATGCGCTGCAGCGCCAGGCGCTGGCGCAAAACCCGACCCTGACCGTGGCGAGCGCACGCCTCGCTCAGGCACGCGCCATCGTGCGATCGACGTCGTCGGCGCAGTGGCCGAGCGCCAGCTTCGGCTTGCGCGCCTCGCGCGGCCGGACCTCGTCGAACCGGCCGCTCAGTTCCTACCAGTCGCCGAACTTCTCGACCGTGCAGACCGATGTCGTGCCGGCGCTCGCGGTCAGCTACGAGATCGACATTGCCGGCCGCATCCAGCGCAGCGTCGAGGGCGCCGTGGCGAGTGCGGAGCAATCGGCGGCCGATCTCGAGAACGTGCGCCTGCTCCTCGGCACCGACCTGGCCACCGCCTACTTCAACCTGCGCGCCACCGACATCGAGCTCGACGTGCTGGCCCGCGCGATCGCGCTGCAGCGGCGCTCGCTCGAATTCGTGAGCACACGCCATGACCTCGGCGCTTCCTCCGGGCTCGACGTGGCGCAGCAGCAAGCCCTGCTCGACACCACGCTGACCCAGGTCGACGTGCTGCGGCGCGAACGCAGCGCCTTCGAGCATGCCATCGCCACCCTCGTCGGCACGCCGGCGCCGAGCTTCGCCCTGGCCGCCGACATCTCCGAGCTCGAGCCGCCGGCAGTGCCGCTCGGCGTGCCGTCGGATGTGCTGCAGCGCCGGCCCGACGTGGCCTCGGCCGAGCGCGCGATGGCAGCGGCAAATGCCCAGATCGGCGTCGCCAAGGCCGCCTACTACCCGAGCATCGTGCTGGTGCCGAGCGTCGGTTTCGAGAGCCGGAGCCTGGCGAGCCTGTTCGATGCATCGAGCCTGCTCTGGTCGCTCGGCACGGCGGTGACGCAGCCGCTGTTCACCGGCGGGCGCCTCGGCGCCAACGTCGACTTCGCGCAGGCGGGCTATGACGCCACCGTGGGCAACTATCGCCACGTCGTGCTCACGGCAATGCAGGAAGTCGAAGACGGCATCACCGGCCTGGCCGACCTCGAGCGTGCCAACGCGCAGGCGCGCACCGCGGTCGCCACCGCGCGCCGGGTTCTCGATCTCGCCAATGCCCGCTACGAAGGCGGGGCGACCACCTATCTCGATGTCATCGCGGCGCAGCAGGCCCTGCTCACCGCCGAGCGTCTGTCGGCCCAGTTGGGCGGCCAGCGCCTGCTTACCGCCGTGTTTCTCATCAAGGCGCTCGGCGGCGACTGGCAGACGCCGCCCGCCGTCGCCTCGCGCTGACGGCGCTTCGTCCGGCAGCGCCGCGCGGCGGCTGCCGATCCATGCCTTGAAAGCGGGCGTGGCAACCTCAGGTATCTTGCATCGCCTCGCTCGCGCGGGGCCGAAGGACACCTGTCATGAATGCCCCCCGCTTCGCCTCGCTGCAATCGCGGATCGAAACCGTCATCGCCCTGTCGCGTCTGCTTGAACGCGTCGAGACCCAGCCGGTCGCGATCAGCGCCGACGACTATCGTGAGCTCGTGCGTCGACTGACGGCGGCGTTGACGGCACCGCTGCCCGGCCCGGCGCTGGAGGCCATTCTCGGCGCCCATCCCGGCACCGCCGAGCTGTACGAGAACATCCACTACGGCGAGTCGGGTCTCTCGCGCTCGTCCCTCGATCGCTCGGTGGCGACCGAGCTGCTCGCCAGTCAGGCGATCGACCGCGCTTCGCGCTCCGCCCGCGCCAGCTGAGTGACGACGCCGTCGAGGCGCTCGGCGGCGAGCGCGTCGGCGACGAGCTTGCGAAAGCGCACGACCGCGGCGTCCATGGCCAGCAGCATCATCGGCGCGCCCGGCTCGGCCGCGATCGACTCGCTCTGCGCGCGTGATCATGGCCCGGTCTTCCTCGAAGGCGCCGAGCAGGGCGCGGTAGAGCGCTTCGGCGACGGCGTGGTCGCCTTCGTCGACGCGACGCGACTGCTGGAAGAAGTAGTGCGTCGTCGTCTCCGTCTCCGGCGTCACCGTCTGGCAGCTGTGCAGGCGCACGGCGCGGCGCATGTCGCCCTCGGCATCGCCGACCGGGCGGCCGCCCGAATGCATGAGCAAGGTGCCCGGCAGGACGAAGTCGTAGATGAACCAGCGATCGAGGTTGCCTTCGATCTGCCGCACCGCGCGGTAGTACGGCGGCGGCGGCACGTCGTGGACCTTGCGCGTCACCTTGATGCCGCGCGGAATCGCCTCGATGTCGGCGCGCGCCTGCGCGATCGCGGTCGAGCCGCCGAGCGTCTTCTCGTGCACGTAGCTGAGGTGCGAGAAGTCGAGCAGGTTGTCGCAGATGAGGGCTTGCGGCGTCGCGTAGTGCATGTAGCCCGGGACGTAGTCCCACTCGGGGTCGTCGCACGAGAAGTTGTCGGGCAGGAGGGCGAGGTCGGCCTTGCCCGGGTCGCCCATCCAGACGAAGACCCATTTGTTCTTCAGGGCAATGGGATAGCTGCGCACGCGCGCCTTCTCGGGCACGCTCTGCGCGCCGGGGATCTCGATGCAGCGGCCGCTCGCGTCGAAGAGCAGCCCGTGATAGCCGCAGCGCACGCAGTCGCCTTCCTTGCGACCTTTCGAGAGCGGCGCCAGGCGATGGCAGCAGCGGTCGCGCAGGGCCACGATCTCGCCCGCCTCGGTGCGATAGAGGAGGATCGCTTCGCCGAGCACGGTGCGGGCAAAGAGCGCGTCGGCCGGCACTTCGTGCTCCCAGGCGATGACGTACCAGCAGTTGCGAACGAACATGGCGGCTCCCACGGCGCCGACGGGCCGGCGCGGCAGCGAGCATAGACCGAAGCGCCCGCGGGCCAGGCGGGTCGCCCTCAGAGCTTCGGGATGCGCAGCGTCTTGCTCACCATCAGCGTGCCCGAGAGCGCGAAGAGCAGCGTCAAGGGGTGCAGCACGGCGCCGGCGAGGAGCCAGCTGCCACCGTAGATCGCCGCGCCGGTGCGGCCCTGCCATGCGGCGATGGCGAGCAGGGCGGTGAGCAGGACGCTGGTCGGAATCGGCGTGCCCTCGAAGTAGGCGACCTTGCCGCTGCCGGCCGAGAGGGTTTCCGCGGTGACGTTGTAGCGCGCCAGGCGGGAGACGCCGCAGCACACGAAGTAGATCAGTGCCAGCGCGTCCCAGCCGCCGGACAGGCCGCACGCGAAGGCCAGCGTTGCCGGCGCGACGCCGAAGGAGATGACGTCGGCGAGCGAATCGAGCTCGCGGCCGAGTGCCGACGAGGTGTGGCGCCAGCGTGCGACGCGGCCGTCGAGGACATCGAAGACGAAGGCGGCGGGCGCGAACGCGGCGGCGATCAGCAGGTCGCCGTCTTGGCGCGTGACGAGGAAACGCATCGCCATCAGCACGCCGGCCACGCCGCAGGCGGCATTGGCGAGCGTGAAGACATCGGCCAGATGAAAGCCGCGCAGCATCGAGAAATGCCGGGGCGGCGAGGTGCGGTCAGCGGTCATGCGATCTCCTTGGGTCCGGCGTGGGCGGGGTTCTCGGCCGGAACACCCGGCAGTGTTCAGCATCGCGACCCCGCAGTCTGCCGGCGATTTCCCACAGCGCAACGCGCGCTTGGCACCTCGCCATCGCGCGGCCGCTGCGCTTCACTATGCCTTTCAGGCCGCGTCAGCGCGGCAGCGAAGCAAGGAGACGCGATGAACACGCCGAACAGCAGGACTTCCGGGTCGGGCCAGCGCGAGGCCCTGAACGAATCGGAGAAGAAGGCCAGCGAGAAGCAGCCGGGTAGCTACAAGGAAGAAGAGACCGAGCACAAGACGGTAGAGATTCCGCCCGCCGGTCCGGGCAAGAAGCCGATTCGAGGCCTCGACCCGAAATAGCGCGCCGCGATACGCAACCTGTAGGGCTCTTCGAGCGGCCTCTTCTTACTGCTCTTCCGACCAGGCATGGCCGTCGCGCGCCACCAGCGCGCTGGCCGCAGCCGGACCCCAGGTGCCTGCCATGTAGGGGCGCGGGCCGTTGTCGTCGGCCCGCCAGGCATCGAGGATGGGCTCGACCCAGCGCCAGGCCTCTTCCTGCTCGTCGCTGCGCACGAAGAGGTTCAGCCGGCCGGCAATCACGTCGAGCAGCAGCCGCTCGTAGGCACCGACGCGGTTCTCGGCAAAGGCCTTGTCGAAGTCGAGGTCGAGCGATACCGGCGAGAGCGCCTCGGCCTGGCCGGCCCCCTTGGCCGCGAGCAGGTGCAGCTCGAGCCCGTCTTCCGGCTGCAGCTTGATGACCAGCTTGTTCGGCTGGTTCATGCCCGGGAAGATGCTGTGCGGCGTCGGCCGGAAGTTGACGACGATCTGCGCGTCTCGCGCCGCCAGGCGCTTGCCGGTGCGCAGGTAGAACGGCACCGAAGCCCAGCGCCAGTTGCGCACCTCGGTGCGCAGGGCGACGAAGGTTTCGGTCGGGCTGCCGCCCGGCACCTTTTCCTCGTCGAGGTAGCCCGCCACCTTCTTGCCCTCGACGCTGCCGGCGCGGTATTGGCCACGCACCACGTCGCGCACCACGCTGTCTTCGGTGAAGGGCTTGAGCGAGCGCAGGACCTTCAGCTTCTCGTCGCGGATCGCGTCGGCGTCGTTGCGCGACGGCGGCTCCATCGCCACCATGGTCAGCAATTGCAGGGCATGGTTCTGGATCATGTCGCGCAGCGCGCCGGTGCCGCTGTAGAAGTCGCCGCGCGTGCCGACGCCGATGGACTCGGCCAGCGTGATCTGGATGTTGGCGATCGACTCGCGTCGCCAGAGCGGCTCGAAGAGCGCGTTGCCGAAGCGCAGCGCCATCAGGTTCTGCACCGAAGGCTTGCCGAGATAGTGGTCGATGCGAAAGGCCTGCTCTTCGCGAAAGACCGAGCGCACGACGCGATTGATCTCCTGCGCGCTCGCGAGGTCGCGGCCGAGCGGCTTTTCGAGCACGACGCGCACCTTGTCGCCGTTGAGTCCGGCGGCGCCGAGCTGAGCGCAGACCGTCGGGAAGAGGTCGGGGCTGGTCGCCAGATACATCACCACGATGTCGGCCGGCCCGCCGGGCCGGGTCGCGAGCCACGACTTGATCTGCGCGTAGTCGGCGGGCTGCGAGAGGTCGAGGCGAAGGTAGTGCAGCGCAGCGGCGAAGCGGCCGAACTCCTCGTCGCTCGGCCGCTTTGCGCCTTCGACTTCCTGGAAGCGCGCCCTCAGCCACGAGCGATAGGCATCGTCGCCGAGGGCCTGGCGCGAGACCGCGAGAACGCGACCGCCGCTCGGCAGCTTGCCGTGGCGATAGGCCTGGAACAAGGCCGGCATGAGCTTGCGCCAGGTCAGGTCGCCCGTGCCGCCGATGATGACGAGATCGAAAGACATGACGGACAGGATACGATGTTCTTCCAGCGCCGGCGGCCGCTTGCGGCCGCGCAAGAGCGCTCATTTCAGGAGACAAGGCATGAGATCGAAGGCATGGGCGGCGCTGTCGGCTGGCTGCCTGCTCGCGAGCGGCGCGCTGGCCCAGCAGGCGCAGGTCAACGTCATCTGCTCGGTGCAGGCCGACTGGTGCAACATGATCCAGACCGTCTACGCCAAGACCACCGGCGTGAAGATCAACATGTCGCTGAAGGGCTCGGGCGAGGCGTTGGCGCAGATCATCGCCGAGCGCGCCAATCCGAAGACCGACGTCTGGTTCGGTGGCACCGGCGATCCGCACCTGCAAGCGGCCGAGCAGGACCTGACGCTCGAATACAAATCGGCGACGCTGCCGCAGCTGCATGAATGGGCGCAGCAGCAGGCCAAGCAATCGGGCTACAAGACCGTCGGCATCTACTCCGGTCCGCTCGGCTTCGGCTACAACACCGAGCTGATCGCCAAGAAGAAGATGGACGTGCCCAGGAGCTGGGCCGACCTGCTCAAGCCGGAATACAAGGGCGAGATCCAGGTTGCGAACCCGGCCTCGAGCGGCACCGCCTACACGATGATCGCCACCCTCGTGCAGCTGATGGGCGAAGACAAGGCCTTCGACTATCTCAAGGCCCTCAACCGCAACGTCAGCATCTACACCCGCTCCGGCACCGCGCCGATCAAGGCGGCGGCGCGCGGCGAGACGGCGGTGTCGATCAGCTTCGTGCACGACGGCCCGCAGGAGAAGATGGCCGGCTTTCCGCTCGAGACCATCACGCCGTCGGAAGGCACCGGTGCCGAGATCGGCTCGATGTCGATCGTCAAGGGTGCGAAGAACCTCGACGCCGCGAAGAAGTTCTACGAATGGGCGCTGACGCCGCAGGCCCAGCAGTTCGGGGCGGCCACGCACCAGTACCAGCTGCCCTCGAACAAGGCGACGCCGATCGACCCGCACGTGCCGGACTTCAAGAAGATCAAGCTGATCAACTACGACTATGCGAAATACGGCGCCAGCACCGAACGCAAGCGCCTCATCGCGCGCTGGGAAAAGGACGTGAACTCGATGCCGAAGTAGGCGACGAGGCAGCTCTTCGAGAGCGGTGCCCGACGCGGCTGCCGCGATCCTCAGCTTCCAGGACTGACAGACGATACCGACCATGACCCTGTGCCTGACCGAGAAGTCCGCGCGGTTTCGCGCCCTGCACGAGCGCCCGGGCGCGTTCATCATCGCCAATCCCTGGGACACCGGTTCGGCCCGGACGCTGGCCGGCCTCGGCTTCGAAGCCCTGGCAACCTCGAGCGGCGCTTCCGCCGGCGCGCGCGGCAAGAAGGACGGCGAGCTGTCGCGCGACGATGTCCTGCGCCACGCCCGCGAGATCGTCGAGGCCACCGACCTGCCGGTCTCGGCCGATCTTGAAAACGGCTTCGGAGCTTCGCCCGAGCATGTGGCCGAGACCATCCGTCTGGCCGGCGAGGCCGGCCTGGTCGGCGGCTCGATCGAAGACTTCACCGGCGACAAGAGCCAGCCGTTCTACGACCTCGGCCTGGCCGTCGAGCGAATCGCTGCCGCCGTCGCCGCTGCCCGAGCCCTGCCAATCCCGTTCATGCTGACCGCGCGCTGCGAGAACTTCCTGCGCGGCAAGGCCGACCTCGACGACACCATCGCCCGCTTGCGCGCCTACGAGGCGGCCGGCGCCGACGTGCTCTTCGCACCCGGCCTGCCCGATCTCGACAGCGTGCGCGCCGTCTGCTCGGCGCTCGAGAAGCCCTTCAACTTCATGGTCGGCATGCCCGGCAAGTCCTTCAGCGTCGCCGCGCTCGAGGCGGCCGGCGTAAAACGGATCAGCCTGGCGACTTCGCTCTATCGCGCTGCGATGAAAGCGGTGCGCGAGGCGGTCGGCGAGATCCGCACGACCGGCACCTTCGGCTTCGTCGATCGCTTGTGAACCGAGCCGCCGGGCGCGATCGGTTGCGCTCGACGCTCGTCGCGTGGACCGTCGTCGGCCTGGCCGCGTTCGCGCTCCTGCCCTGGTACCTGGGCCCCGACAAGTCGCTGCTCGAGTCGATCCGCCTCGAGTTCAGCGCCCCTGATTCGGCGAGCGGCCTGCGCGCCGCCGGTGCGCTCGGCAAACCCTGGCTGATGGCGGCACTCGCGGCGCTGGCGCTGTGCGCCGCGGCCTGCTTCGCGCAGGGCCCGCGGCGCGGCCGGCTCGCCGCCGGCGGCGCGGTCCTCGGCCTGGTCGGCATTCTCGGCAGCGGTTTTTCGATCGGTGCCGCCGGCTGGTCCTTCGCCTGGCTGAGCGCCGCCTTCGGTGCCCTGCCGGCCGGCCAGCCGGGCATCGGCTGGGGCGGGGCGCTGACGCTGCTCTCGCTCGTCATGCTGCTCGGTTGCGGCCTGGCCGGCCTCGGCCGCTTTCGCGGCGACGTCTTCGTCGCCTGCGCGGTCGTCCTCTGCGGCGCGCTCCTGCTGCTGTTCGTCGCCTTGCCGGTCGCGGTGGCGCTGAGCGGCGCCGCCGTCGACGACTCCGGCCATCTCTCGCTGGCAGCGATCGTCGCGCGCATCGGCACCGGCCACACCTGGGGCCTGGCGTGCCTGGCCGGCGGCGGACGCTGCGGGGTCGCCTGGAACACGCTCTTCCTCGCGGCGCTGACGGCGGCCGGCACGACCGTGCTCGGAACCATGATCGCGCTCGTCTCCGAGCGCGGCGCGAAGCGCCTGAAGGCGCCGGTCAAGCTCCTTTCGCTGTTGCCGATCGTGACGCCGCCGTTCGTCGTCGGCCTCGGCCTCATCCTCCTGTTCGGCCGTGCCGGCGTCGTCAACCAGATCCTGGAGTCGGCCTTCGGCATCGCGCCGACGCGCTGGTTCTACGGCCTCTTCGGTCTCTGGTTGGCGCAGCTCTTCGCCTTCACGCCGATCGCCTTCCTGATCATGCGCGGCGTCGTCGCCGGCATCAGCCCTTCGCTCGAGGAAGCCGCGCAGACCTTGCGCGCCGATCGCTGGACCACCTTTCGCACCATCACGCTGCCGCTCCTCAAGCCCGGCCTCGCGAATGCCTTCCTGGTCGGCTTCATCGAGAGCCTGGCCGACTTCGGCAATCCGATCGTCGTCGGCGGCCAGTACAACGTCCTGTCGACCGATGTCTTCTTCGCCATCGTCGGCGCGCAGTTCGACCAGGGCCGGGCCGCCTCGCTCGCGCTTTTGCTGTCGGCCTTCGCTCTCGGCGTCTTCGCGCTGCAGCAGCAAGTGGTGGGCAAGGCCGGCTACACGACCGTTTCCGGCAAGGGCGATGCCGGCGTGCCGATGGCGCTGCCCGCCGGGCTGTCGCGGCGCCATGCTGGCGATCGTCGGGCCGTGGCTGGCCTTCACCGTCGTCGTCTACCTGTTCGCATTCGCCGGCGGCTTCGTCGCACTCTGGGGTCGCGACTACACGCCTGACCTTGCGCCATTTCAGCACCGCCTTCGACATCCAGTGGGGCAACGCCGACGTCGGCGGCGGCATCGTCTGGGCCGGCACGGCCTGGAATTCGCTCTTCACGACCCTGAAGCTCGCGGCGATCGCAGCGCCGCTCTGCTGCTTCGCTCGGACTCCTGATCTGCGTGGCTCCTGGCGCGGCACGAGTTCCGCGGCCAGGCGGTCTTCGAGTTCGGCGCCTTGCTCGCCTTCGCGATCCCGGGCACGGTGCTCGGCGTCAGCTACGTGCTGGTCTTCAACGTGCCGCCGTTCGAGCTCACGGGCACGGCGCTGATCATCGTGCTGTGCTTCATCTTTCGCAGCCTGCCGGTCGGCGTGCGCGCCGGCGCCGCGGCATTCAAGCAGATCGATCGCTCGCTCGACGAAGCCTCGACGATGCTCGCACGCTCGCACCGCGACGACGCTGCGCCGCGTCATCCTGCCGCTGCTCAAGCCGGCGATCGTCGCCGCGCTGGTCTACAGCTTCGTGCGTTCGATGACGACGGTCTCGGCCGTGATCTTCCTCGTCACCGCCGAGAACGAGCTGGCCACGACCTACATCATTGGCCGGGTCGGCAACGGCGACTACGGCGTCGCGCTCGCCTACTGCACGGTGCTGATCGTGCTGATGTCGCTGGCGGTGGCGGCGATCCAATGGCTGGTCGGCGAGCGAAGGCTCGGCCGGCGCGTCGCCGCGGCGTGAAGCGACCGAGACGACGATGAGCATCGACAGATCTGCGAGCCGCGGCGCGCCGGCATCGAGCTGCGCGGCGTCAGCAAGCGCTACGGCGATTCGGCCGACGCGCCGCCCGCCGTCGACGACGTGAGCTTCACGATCGCACCCGGCACGCTGACGACGCTGCTCGGCCCGAGCGGCTGCGGCAAGACGACGACCCTGCGCATGATCGCCGGGCTGGAGGCGCCGACGGCCGGCAGCGATCTTCATCGGCGGCCGCGACGTCACCTTGCTCGGCCCGGCCGAGCGCAACGTCAGCATGGTGTTCCAGAGCTATGCGCTGTTTCCGCACATGGACGTCATCGACAACGTCGCCTACGGTCTCGACGTCTCGGGCGTGCCCCGGCGCGAGGCGCGCGAGCGCGCGCAGGCGGCGATGGCCGGCGTCGGCCTGACGGGCTTCGATGCACGCCTGCCGAGCGAGCTTTCCGGTGGCCAGCAGCAGCGTGTCGCGCTCGCGCGCGCGCTCGTTCTCGAGCCGGCGGTGCTGCTGTTCGACGAGCCGCTCTCGAACCTCGATGCGCGCCTGCGCCGCTCGATGCGCGAGGAGATCCGCGCCCTGCAGCAGCGGCTCGCCCTGACGGTGGCCTATGTCACGCACGACCAGGGCGAAGCGCTTGCCGTCAGCGACCGCATCATCGTCATGGAGCGCGGCCGGATCGCCCAGGCCGGCACGCCCGACGAGCTCTACGAACGGCCGGCGAGCGAGTTCGTCGCCGGCTTCATGGGCGAGGCGATGCTGTTCGATGCGACCCTGCGCTCCGACGGCGGCGTGCAGCTCGGGCCGCTGGTGGTGGCGGGCCTCGCGCCGCCCTCGGCCGCAGGTGCCGGGCAGGTGCTCAAGGTCGCCGTGCGCCCCGAGGCGTGGCGCATCGTGCCGGCGGGCGAAGGCGAGCTGGCCGCGAGCGTGCAGAAGGCGGCCTACCTCGGCAGCACCCGCGAGTACACCTTCGAGACCGCGCTCGGGCCGATCTTCGTCGTCGCGGCGGAGGCGGCGCGGACCTTGCAGCCGGGCGAGCGCGCGGGCCTGCGCCTGGCCGGGCACGGCGTGGCGATCGTGCCTGCCGACAATGGCGAATCCGCTATCCGCTGTCGTCGTTTCCCGCTGCGATCTGCAGCGCGCGCTCAGCGGCGCTTTGCTTCGACGAGAACGAGCGCTGCCGCCGCCGCGGCGAGGGCCAGCAGCGCGCCGGCGACCGCGGCAGCGTGAAACCTCGCCGTGAACGCCGCGCTGCCCGGGCCGGCCACGAGAACCAGGCCGACCGTCGCGGTGGCCAGCAGCCCGGCGACACGAGCGGTCGCATTGTTGACGCCCGAAGCCGAGCCGACATGGGCGGCATCGACCGCGCCCATCACCGCAGCGGTGAGGGGAGCCACGCTCAGAGTCAGGCCGCAGGCGATCACCGCCAGCGCCGGCAAGACGACGCCGATGTAGTCGTGCGAGCCCGGACCGATGCGGGTGAAAAGCAGGAAGCCAGCGGCGACGATGCAGGGTCCGATCGTCAGCAGCAGGCGAGCGCCGGTGCGCTCGGCCAGCCGCCCGGCGGCGCGCGAGCCGAGGCCCATGGCGAGGGGTAGCGGCAGCAATGCCGCACCGGCCGCCGCGGCCGAGTAGCCGCCGCCTTCGATCAGGGCATAGGGCAGCAGCACCAGCATGCCGCCGAGCGCGGCGTAGAGGAAAAGCGTGAGCAGCGTGACGCCGACGAAGGTCCTCGTGCCGAAGAGGGCCAGCGGCATCATCGCCTTGGCGCCCAGCCTGGCCTCGAGGCCGACGAAGGCGAGCAGCAGCACGGCGCCGGCGACGAGCGACGCGGTGGCCGTGACGTGGCGTTCGCCGCGCCTGCTCCGCTTGCCGCGCCTGCCGCGCTCGCCGCGGCGGCCGCGGCGTCGCCGATCCGCTCGCGGGCAGCGAGCACGGTCAGGCCGATCGTCAGCAGCGCGAGCCCGGCCGTGGCCAGCAGGGCACCCACTACATCGAGCGGCGCGGGGTCGTCGCTCTGGCTCTCGTCGACGTACTTCCAGGCCAGCAGCGCGGCGGCGAGCGCGAGCGGCAGGTTGATGAGGAAGATCGAGCGCCAGCCGACGAGGTCGATGAGCCAGCCGCCGACGAGCGGCCCGATGGCCCCGGTGATGGCTCCCGCCGCCGCCCAGGTGCCGACGGCGCGGCCGCGCGCCTCGCCGCTGAACGCGGCGCCGAGCAGGGCCAGGCTGGCCGGCATCAGAAAGGCCGCGCCGAGTCCCTGGACCACACGGGCCGCGAGCAGCAGCGCGAAGGTCGGCGCCATGGCGCAGGCGAGCGAGCCGATCGTGAATGCCAGCATGCCGGCCAGGAAAGTGCGCTTGCGGCCCCAGCGGTCTCCGGCGACGCCGCCGAAGAGCACCAGCGCGCCGAGCGGCAGCAGATAGGCGTTGATCAGCCAGGAGATCGAGGCGCCGCTGGCGCCGAGGCTGCGCTCGATGGCCGGCAGGCCGACGTTGACGACCGAGCCGTCGATGAAGGCCAGGCTCGAACCGAGGATGGTGGCGGCGAGCGTTCCCGTGGGATGCGCCGCCCTCGCGCTCGTCACATCGTCAATTCAGGCAGCGGGCGCCGACAGGCCGCGCAGCGCGCCGTACGAAGCGTCGAAGGCCTGCGCGACGATCTTGTCTTTCCATTCGTCGGTATCGGTATAGAACGCGTCGCGCACCTGTTGCTTGATGGCGCGCCGGGTCTCGTCGTCGGTCTGCGGATGGTTCTCGAGCCATTGATCGGCGCGCAGCGAATTCATGACTTCGGCCTGCGGCAGCGTGCCGTATTCCATGGCCAGTCCGGTGTACTCGGCCTGCGGGCATTCCTCGTAGGCGGCCAGGAACATCATGCCGGTCAGCAAGGCCGAGGCCGACGAGCCGTCGTAGATCGACGTCACGGGCCCCCACCACGCCTTGGCGCGGGCGTATGCCTTCGCGTCGTCGCGGGCGGCGAAGATGCGCTCGCCGTGGCCCGCCGGCCCGAGGCCGGTGTGCAGGTCGATCCAGGCCAGCTTCGCGCAGCGCGTGCCGTGGTCGCGCAGGACCTGGCGCAGCGTTTCCTGGCTCCAGGTGGGTGCCGTGCCGCCGTAGAAGACGCCGTTGGGATGGCGATGCTGGCCGCTCGAGATGGCCTGCTGCCAGGCCTTCTGGCCGTGCTCGGCGATGAAGCGCTGCAGCCCCTGGTTCGTCGCTTCATCGGGCGGCCAGACCTCCGGCACGATCAGCTCGGCGAGCTCGTCGTAGCGGGGATTGCGCGGCAGCTCGGCCGAGAAGTCGTGAAAGTTGCGGTTCAGGTCGACGTTCTCGTTCGTCGTTCGCCGCCACCAGGAAAAGCCATAGGGATTGAGGGCGTGGATGTACAGCACGGCGACCCCGGCCTGCTGTGCCGCGTCGTGCCAGGCCGTGTCCTCGAGCATGGCGACCTGCACGCCCGAGCCGCAGAAGCCCTCGACGCCGTGGCAGGCGCTGGTGACGACAAGCAGCGACGCGGCGTTGCGCGGGCCGTCGCGGGCCACGTCCATCGCCAGCATCTCGCCGTCACGGCCGGGCAGGGGATGGACATGCGTTTCGACCCCGAGCCCGCGCGAGCGCGCCGCGCCGAAGAACTTGTCGCGGGCTTCGGCGTAGGTCTGCGCGAAATAGCGGGCCGTGCTCATCGGCGGTCAGCGCTTCGGCGCCAGCCAGGCTTCGGCGAGGCGGACCCAGAGCGAGCCGCCGAGCGGAATGAGATCGTCATTGAAGTCGTAGCTGGGGTTGTGCAGCATGCACGGGCCCATGCCGTGGCCGCCGTCGCGATGCTCGCCGTCGCCGTTGCCGATGAGGAAGTAGCAGCCGGGCTTTTCGAGCAGGAAGTAGCTGAAGTCTTCCGACCCCATCGTCGGCTCGAACTCGTGCACGTTCTCGGCGCCCACCATCTCCTGCATCACCTTGCGCGCGAATTCGGTTTCGGCCGGATGGTTGATCGTCGGCGGGTAGTTGCGCTTGAACTCGAACTCGCAGGTGGCGCCGAAGGCAGCACAGGTGTTCTCGGCCATCGTCTTCATATGGCCCTGGATGAGATCGAGCACCTCGAGCGTGAAGGTGCGCACCGTGCCGCGGATCTCGCAGCTGTCGGGCACGACGTTGGTGGCCTCGCCGGTGTGGATCATCGTCACCGAGATCACGCCCGCGTCGATCGGCCGCTTGTTCCGGCTGATGATGGTCTGGAAGGCGCTCACCATCTGGCAGGCCACCGGCACCGGGTCGATGCCGTTGTGCGGCATCGCGGCGTGCGAGCCCTTGCCGTGGATCACGATCCTGAACTCGTTGCTCGAGGCGAACGCCGGGCCCGTCTTCAACGCGAACTGGCCGGCCTTCATGCCGGGCCAGTTGTGCGCCCCGAAGACCGCCTCCATCGGGAACTTCTCGAAGATGCCGTCCTTGATCATCTCGCGTGCGCCGCCACCGCCTTCTTCAGCCGGCTGGAAGATGAGATAGACGGTGCCGTCGTAGTTGCGGTGCTTCGAGAGGTGCTTGGCCGCGGCCAGCAGCATCGCGGTGTGGCCGTCGTGGCCGCACGCATGCATCTTTCCGGGATGCGTGCTCTTGTGCGGGAACTGGTTGAACTCGGTGATCGGCAGGGCGTCGATGTCGGCGCGCAGGCCGACGGCGCGGTTGCTGCTGCCGTTCTTCAGGATCGCGACGATGCCGGTGGTGCCCATGCCGCGATGGATCGGGATGCCCCAGTCGGTGAGTTGCTTCGCAATCAGATCCGAGGTGCGCTTTTCCTGGAAGCAGAGCTCGGGATGGGCATGGATGTCGCGTCGCAACGCTGCGATCTGCGCCGCGTCGGCCAGAATGGATTCGATGACTTGCATGGCGGACTCCGTAGAGCGGGCCAGTTTACCCGCGTGAACTGCAGGATGCAGAGCTGCCAAGCCATGTCCGGGACCGTCGATATGCCATAGTTTCGTGGTGACATCGAAACTCGTCCGCGCCGCCTGCCCGCACGATTGCCCCGACACCTGCGCCATCGTGGTCACGGTCGAGGATGGCCGGGCCGTGAAGGTGCACGGCAATCCTGCCCATCCGCCCACCCACGGCGCGCTGTGCACGAAGGTGTCGCGCTATACCGAGCGCACCTATCACCCGGAGCGGGTGCTGTACCCGCTGCGGCGGGCCGGACCCAAAGGCAGCGGGCGGTTCGAGCGCACGACCTGGAGCGACGCGCTGACCGACATCGCCGCCCGCCTCACGGCGATCGCCGGGCCCGAGGGCGGCAACGCCGAAGCGGTCGTGCCTTACAGCTATGCCGGCACGATGGGCATGCTGCAGGGCGAGAGCATGGCCGCGCGCTTCTTCAACCGGCTCGGTGCCTCGCGCCTCGATCGCACGATCTGCTCGTCGGCCGGCGGTGAAGCGCTGGCCGCGACCTACGGCGCCAAGATCGGCATGCACGTCGAGCACTACGCCGAGAGCAAGCTGATCGTCATCTGGGGCAGCAACTCGATCACCTCGAACCTGCACTTCTGGACTTATGCGCTGCAGGCCAAGCGGGCCGGCGCGAAGCTGGTCTGCATCGACCCGCGACGCACGGAGACGGCCGAGCGCTGCCATGCGCACATCGCCTTGCTGCCCGGCACCGACGGCGCCCTGGCGCTCGGCCTGATGCACGAGCTGATCGTCAACGACTGGCTCGATCACGACTACATCGCGCAGCACACCGAAGGCTGGCCGGCGTTGCGCGAGCGGGCGCTGGCCTGGCCGCCCGAGCGCGTGGCGGCGGTCTGCGGCATCGCCGCCGACGCGGTGCGCGAGCTGGCGCGCGACTACGGCACCACCCGGCCGGCCGCGATCCGCCTCAACTACGGCATGCAGCGGGCGCGCGGCGGCGGCAACGCGGTGCGTCTGGTGGCGATCCTGCCGTGCCTCGTCGGCGCCTGGCGCGACCGCGCCGGCGGCATGCTGCTGTCGAGCTCGGGCTGGTTCCGGCAGGCCCGCAACGACGCAGCGCTGGAGCGGCGCGACCTGCTCGGCGCGCGGCGGCCGCGCACCATCAACATGACCACGATCGGCGATGACCTGCTGCGCGAGAGCGGCGAGCGTTTGCCCGACGGCTCGCGCTTCGGTCCGAAGATCGAAGCGCTCGTCGTCTACAACAGCAATCCGGTGGCGGTCGCGCCGCACTCGAAGCAGGTTGCCGCCGGCTTCGGGCGCGAAGATCTTTTCACCGTCGTGCTCGAGCACTTCATGACCGACACTGCCGACCTCGCCGACTACGTGCTGCCGGCGACGACGCAGCTCGAGCACCTCGACGTCCACACCGCCTACGGCCACACCTACGCGCTCATCAACGAAGCGGCGATCGCGCCGCTCGGCGAGGCCAAGGCCAACACGCAGATCTTTCGCGAGCTGGCGGCGCACATGGGATTCGACGACGCGTGCTTCGCCGACAGCGACGAAGACCTGGCCCGCATGGCCTTGCGGCCGGCGCGCGAAGGCGGCGTCGACTTCGCCGATCTGCGCGAGCACGGCTGGGTCAAGCTCGACATCGCCGAAGCGCCGTTCGCCGACGGCCACTTCCAGACGCCGAGCGGCAAGTGCCGGATCGATTCGCCCGAGCATGGCGTGCCCGACTACCTGCCCAACTACGAGTCGGCAGCGAGCACGCCGGAGCTGGCGGCGCGCTATCCGCTGGCGATGATCTCGCCGCCGGAGCGCAACTTCCTCAACTCGAGCTTCGTCAACGTCACCAGCCTGCGTGGCAGCGACGCCGAGCCGGTGCTCGAGATCGCCGGCGCCGACGCGGCGGCACGCGGCATCGTCTCGGGCCAGGTCGTGCGCATCTTCAACGAGCGCGGCTCGATCGAGTGCAAGGCGCTGATCGGCGAGCGGGCGCGCGCCGGCGTCGTCAACGGCATGGGCATCTGGTGGAAGAAGCTGACCGCGGGCGGGCGCAACGTCAACGAGCTGACGCATCAGGGCCTGACCGATATCGGCCGCGCTCCGACCTTCTACGATTGCCTGGTCGAAGTCGAGCCGGCGTCGCGCCTGCCGGCGTGAAGCGCGGCTGGCTGATGGCGAGTCTCGGCCTCGGCGGTCTGATCGCGCTCGCAGCGCTGGCCGGTGGCACCGTCTGCCTCACGTCCGGCTGCAGCACGATCGGCTACTACGCGCAGTCGGCCACCGGGCACCTGAATCTCGTCGAAGCGGCCCGGCCGGTCTCGCAGTGGCTGGCCGATCCGGCGACCAGCCCGGAGTTGAAGTCCCGGCTCGAGCTGGCGCAGCGCATCCGCGACTTCGCCGTCTCCGATCTCGACGAGCCCGACAACGCCAGCTATCGCCGCTATGCCGACCTGAAGCGCAGCGCCGCGATCTGGAACGTCGTGGCCGCGCCCGAGCTCTCGCTCGAGCCGAAGACCTGGTGCTTCGCGGTCGTCGGCTGCGTCGGCTATCGCGGCTACTACGCCCGGCCCGACGCCGAGAGCGAGGCCGCGCAACTGCGCCGCGAAGGACTCGACGTCGACGTCTATCCGGTGCCCGCGTATTCCACGCTCGGGCGGCTGCCGCAATCGGGCTGGCTCGCCGACCCGCTGCTCAACACCTTCATCGGCTACCCCGAAGGCGACCTGGCCCGCCTCGTCTTCCACGAGCTCGCGCATCAGGTGGCGTTCGCGCCCGGCGACACCTTGTTCAACGAATCGTTCGCCACCGCGGTGGAGACGCTCGGCACCGAGCGCTGGCTGCGCCTGCGCGCGGGCCCCGAGGCGCGCGCCGAGTACGCGCGCTCGCAAGCGCGACGCGACGACTTCCGGATGCTGACCGATCGCTATCGCAGCGAATTCCTTGCCCTCTACGCGAGCGCCGAAAGCGATGCCGCGAAGCGCGCCAGCAAGGCCGCCCTGCTGGCCCGCATGCAGGTCGACTACCAGACGATGAAGGTGCAGCGCTGGAACGACTATGCCGGCTACGACGGCTGGTTTGCGCGCGCCAACAATGCCGCTTTCGGCGTGCTCGCGAGCTACACCGGCCTGGTGCCGGCGTTCGAGCGGTTGTTCGAGCGCCAGGGCGAAGACTTCCCGCGCTTCTATGCGGAAGTCAGGAGGATCGCCGCGTTGCCGCGCGAGCAGCGGCGCGCCGCGCTCAGGAGTTGAACGCGGTTGCACTGGAACCGTTCACCGCACAAAAGGGCACACGGACATGGCCGACATCCACATCCACCGCGACCACCAACTCGGCCTGGCGAAGGCGCGCAAGATGGCCTGGCAATGGGCCGAGGCGGTCGAAGAGAAATTCGGCATGGAGTGCACGGTGATCGAAGGCGCGGACAGCGACGTGGTCGAGTTCACTCGTGCCGGCGTCGAGGGACAGCTGATCGTCGCCGCCGATTCCTTCGAGCTCACGGCCCGGCTCGGCCTCCTGATCGGCGCGTTTCGTGGCCGCATCGAAGCGGAGATCGAGCAGAACCTCGACAAGCTCCTCGCCGCGACAACGAAGAGGTCCAAGGCCAGGAAGAAGCCCTGAGCCGGGGCGGCCGCCCTCAGCTCATTTCAGCGACTCGACCAGCTCGACGTATTCCTGCATCGCTTCGTCGGCGGTCTTGCCCTTGAGGCCGTTCCAGGCATCCCACTTGGCACGCCCGACCATGTCGCCGAAGCCCGGCCGCTTGCCGTCGGCGTCGCCGCCCGAGGCCTGCTTGTAGAGCGCATACATCTTCAGCAGGGTCATGTTGTCGGGCTTCTCGGGCAGGCTCTTCGAATCCGCGACTGCCTGCTCGAACTGAGTCTTGAGATCTGCCATCGTTGTCTTTCGAAGTCTCGGGATCGGGTGAAGTCGCGATTGACGGCACCGATGTTACCCAGCATCTTCACTGCCCTTTCTCCCTCGGCCCCGGACCATGCCTTTCGCCGCTCGTGAGCGCATGTCGCGCGTCGACACCGCATGGCTGCGCATGGACAACGACGTCAACCTGATGATGATCGTCGGCGTCTGGCTGCTGCACCCGAAGGTCTCGTACGCGCAGCTCTGCCGCCGCGTCGCGGACAAGCTGCTGAAGTACGAGCGCTTTCGCCAGCGGGTCTCGCGCGATGCGGCCGGCGCGACCTGGGTCGAGGACGACGATTTCGACATCCATCGCCATGTCGTGCGGGAAAAGCTGGCCCGCGCCAAGGGCCGGAGCGAGCGCGAGACCTTGCAGGCCCGCGTCGGTGAGCTGGCGACAACGCCGCTCGACGCCGCCCGGCCGCTCTGGCAGTTCCACCTGATCGAGAGCTACGACGGCGGCAGCGCCCTCATCGCCCGCATCCATCACTGCATCGGCGACGGCATCGCGCTGATCTCGGTGATGATGACGATCACCGACGGCGGCAACGATCCGCCGAGCCGCAAGCGCCCTGCGCCGGCGACGGGCGAGGAGGGCGACTGGCTGGCCGACGCGGTGCTCAAGCCGCTCGGCGGCCTGTCGACGAAAGCGGCCGGCGTCGTCGAGGCGAGCATCGCCCGCGCCCTCGACGCGCTCGCCGATCCGCAGCAAGGCCTGGCCAGCTCCGTCGACGGTGCACGCACCGCCGGCAGGGTGCTGGGCGACGTCGCCGCGATGGCGATGATGGCCGACGATTCGCCGACCTTGCTCAAGGGCAAGCCGACCGGCAAGAAGCGGGTCGCCTGGGGCGAGCCGATCGCGCTCGACCAGGTGAAGGCGATCGGCAAGGCACTCGGCTGCTCGATCAACGACGTGCTGCTGGCCAGCGTCTCGGGTGCGATCGGCGACTGGCTGCTGGCGCAGGGCGACGACCCCGCGGGCAAGGAGATCCGGGCCATGGTGCCGGTGAACCTGCGTCCGCTCGAGGAGGCCTGGAAGCTCGGCAACCGCTTCGGCCTGGCGCCCCTGGTGCTGCCGATCGGCATCGCCAATCCGGTGGCGCGGGTCTTCGCGGTGCGTGCGCGCATGGCGGCATTGAAGGCGAGCTATCAGCCGCTGCTCGCCTTCGCGGTGCTGGCGGTCGCCGGCCAGATGGCCAAGCCGGTGCAGGACCTGATCCTCGGCCTGTTCGCGAAGAAGGCCACCGCGGTGATGACGAACGTGCCCGGCCCTGCCGTGCCGCTGAAGTTCTGCGGCGCGACGCTGAAGCAGACCATGTTCTGGGTGCCGGCCTCGGGCGACATCGGCGTCGGCGTCAGCATCCTGTCGTACGGTGGCGGCGTGCAGTTCGGCCTGATCACCGACGAGGCCTTGTGCCCGGACCCGCAGGCCATCGTCGATGCCTTCGAGCCGCAGTTCGAAAAGCTCCTGCTGCTGGCCATGATGCTGCCCTGGGAAAGTGCCGTACGCGCTACTCGCGCGCTTGACTAGACTGGCTTCGCCCTGTTCCCGCATCCCTTCGAAAGCGTTCGCCATGTCCATCCGTTTCGCCAGTCTGTCGGCCGTCGTTCTCGCGCTCGGCGTGGCCGCCCCCGCCCTCGCCCAGGAAGTCGTTCTCGGCGCCTCGGTGCAGCTCACCGGCCCGGTCGCCAACACCGGCCGCTACTACCGCGATGCCTACCAGATTCGCCATCGACAAGATCAACGCCGCCGGCGGCGCCAAGGTCGGCGGCCAGCAGATGAAGCTCGCCCTCAAGCTCTACGACAACCAGTCCGACGTCAACCTGAGCGTGCGCCAGTACACCCAGCTCGTCTCGCAGGACAAGGTCAACCTCCTGCTCGGGCCCTTCGCCAGCAACTTCGCCCTGGCCGACTCGGCCGTCTCCGAGAAGTACGAGGTGCCCATGGTCCAGGGCGGGGGTGCCTCCGATCAGATCTTCGCGCGCGGCTTCAAGTACATCTTCGGCACCCTGGCCCCGGCCAGCAACTACTTCGGCAGCACCATCGAGCATGCTGAAGCAACTCAAGCCCGTGCCCAAGACCGTGGCGCTGCTCTACGCCGACGACGCCTTCGACGTCTCGGTGGCCGACGGCACCCGGCCCAAGCTGAAGGCCGCCGGCTTCGACACCGTGATCGACGAGCGCTACAGCACCAATGCCACCGACTTCAATTCGCTGCTCTCGCAGATCAAGAGCAAGAACGCCGACGTCGTGCTGGTGGCCGGCCACGAGACCGAGATCCTCAACTTCGTGCGCCAGGCCAAGAGCCTGGCGGCGGCGCCCAAGCTCTACTCCTTCACGGTCGGTGTGCCGAGCGAGGACTTTCGCAAGGCGCTCGGCAAGGACGCCGACTACGCCTACGGCATGACCGCCTGGCTGCCCTCGGCCGCGTTGAAGGACCGCTGGTTCGGCGACGCCGAGAAGTTCGCCAACGAATACAAGGCCAAGTTCGGCTACGAGCCCGACTATCACGCGGCCTCGGGTGCGGCCGACGTCGAGGCGATCGTCGATGGCCATGGAAGCAGCCGGCAGCGCCGATCCGAAAAAGGTGCGCGAAGCGCTGGCCAAGATCAAGTTCGACAGCCTCTACGGCCCGATCGCCTTCGACGCGCACGGCCAGATCGATCTGCCGCAGGTGGTGATCCAGGTCCAGGGCACGGAGCTGGCCGAGATCTTCGGCGCCAAGGGCTTCGTCAAGCAGCCGAAGTACCCGATGCCGGCCTGGAGCGCGCGCTGATCGGTCGCCGCTAGCCTTCGCGCGAGCTCCGGGACACACGAATGGATCTGCTCGCGCAAATTCTCGTCAACGGCATCCTGCTCGGCGGTCTGTACGCCGTGATGGCGCTCGGCCTGGCGCTGGTCTGGGGCGTGCTGAACATCGTCAACCTGGCGCATGGTGCCTTCATCATGCTGGGCGCCTATGCGTCGTGGTACCTCTATCACCGACGCGCACATCGACCCGTTCCTCGGCGCTGCCGATCACCGCCGTCGTGATGTTCGTGCTTCGGCTACCTGCTGCAACGCGGCTTGCTGAACCTGGTCGTGCGGGCGCCGATGTTCAACACGCTGCTCATCACCTTCGGACTCGAGGTGGTGCTCACCTACTGCGCGCAGATCGCCTTCTCGGCCGACTTCCGCACCATCAATCCGCCCTATGCCGGCAACAGCTGGCAGCATCGGCCCGGTGACCCTGCCGGTGGCGCGCACGGCAGCGTTCGCGGTCGCGATCGTGCTCACGCTCGGCATGTGGCTGTTCCTCCTGCATTCGCGCCTGGGTCGGGCGATCCGCGCGACGGCGCAGAACCTGGTGGCGGCCCGCCTCTACGGCGTCGAGCCGCGCCACCTCTATGCGATGACCTTCGGCCTGGGCATCGGCGCTGGCGGCCGCGGCCGGCGGCCTCTACGGCACCGTCTCGCAGATCAACCCCTACATCGGCGCCTCGCTCACCGCCAAGTCGTTCGCGATCTCGATCATCGGCGGCCTCGACAACCCGCTCGGCGTCGATCGTCGGCGGCCTCTTCCTCGGCGTCGTGGAGTCGCTGACGACGCTCTACATCGGCCCGACCTTCGCCGATGTCGCCAGCTTCGGCATCCTGCTGCTGGTGCTGATCGTGCGGCCGAGCGGCCTGCTCGGGCCGCACCGCGTGAGGCCGGCTGACATCACGCGCTTCGATCCGCTTTTCATCGTCGTGGCGCTCGCGCTGCTCGCGGCCGCTGCCCTGGTTCGGCTCCGATTCGCTGATCCAGTTCGGCATCAACACGCTTGCTGCTCGCGGTGCTGGCGCAAGGCTGGAACATCATCGGCGGCTACACCGGCTACGCCTCGTTCGGCAACTCCGTCTTCTACGGCCTGGGCAGCTACGGCGTCGCCATCGCCATGGTGCAGTGGCACCTGCCTTTTGCGGTCGGCCTCGGGCTGGGCGTTGTCCTCGGCCATCGTCTTCGCCTGCTCGCTCGGCGTGGCCGTATTGCGCCTGAAGGGCCACTACTTCGCGATCGCCACGCTGGCGCTGGCGCAGGTGATGGCGGCGATCGTCTCCAACGTCAAGCTGGCCGGCCAGAACGTCGGCCTGGTTCTGCCGCCGCTCAACAACGACCGTCTGTTCTACGAGCTGGCGCTCGGCCTGCTGGTGCTGGCCACGCTGACGATCTTCTGGCTGACGCGCAGCCGCTTCGGCTTCGGCCTGATCGCGATCCGCGAGAACGAGGAGGGCGCCGCGGTGATGGGCGTCAACACCGACGCTCTACAAGGTGATGGCCTTCACGCTCGCCGGCATCTTCAGCGCCCTGGCCGGCGGCATCCACGCCTACTGGATCACCTTCCTCGACCCCGACGAGCGCCTTCGACATCAGCCTGAACGTGAAGATGATCATCATGGCCGTGTTCGGCGGGCCCGGGCACGGTCCTCGGGCCGATCGTCGGCGCGTTCTCGCTCTCGGCGGTGTCCGAGATCCTGTCGAGCGAAGTGACGAGCATCGCCGGCCTCTTCTTCGGCGTCGGTGATCGTGGCCGCCATCGTGCTGATGCCGCGCGGCCTGGCCGACATCGTGCGCAACGTGCGCGAAGACCGGCTGGCGCTACTTCAAGCAGAACATCCGCGCGCATCGGCTATGAGCCGCGCATGCCTCGAGGTCCAGCACGCGACGCGCCGCGTTCGCCGGCCTGGTTGCCGTGAACGACGTGAGCTTCACGCTCGCAGCCGGCGAGATCCTCGGCCTGATCGGCCCGAACGGCGCCGGCAAGACGACGCTGATCAGCCTGATCAGCGGCACGCTTGGCGCCGAGCGAGGGCGAGGTGCTGTTCCAGGGCGAGACGATCACCAGACGTGCCGGCCTTATCGGCGCGCCCGGCTGGGCATCGGCCGCACCTTCCAGATCATGCGGCCGTTCCCGGGCCTCTCGGTGCTCGACAACGTCGCGGTCGGCGCGCTCTTCGGGCGCGGCGGCGGCCAGCCCAAGCTGGCAATGGCGCGCGAGCAGGCGCGCGCCTGCCTCGACTTCGTCGGACTCGGCCGCAACGTCGCGACCAGCGTGCCGACGAGCTCGGCGGGCCCGGGCCGCAAGCGCCTCGAGCTGGCCAAGGCGCTGGCGATGCAGCCCAAGGTGCTGCTCTGCGACGAGGTCATGGCCGGCCTCAACCATGTCGAGATCGAGGAAGTGATCGAGGTCATCCGCAAGGTCCGCGACCAGGGCATCAGCGTGCTGGTGATCGAGCACGTGATCAAGGCGATCAAGAGCCTGTCGGACCGGCTGCTGGTGCTTCATCACGGCGAGAAGATCGCCGATGGCGTGCCTTCGGAAGTGCTCGAGAACGCGACGGTGGTCGAGGCCTATCTCGGCAAGAGGCGGGCATGAGCGCCGTCGCGGCCGATCGAACCCCGCTGCTCGAGCGTCGACAAGCTGAGCGCCGGCTACGGCGAGATGCTGGCCCTGCACGAGGCCTCGCTCGAGATCTATCCGGCCGAGATCGTGGCCCTCGTCGGCAGCAACGGCGCCGGCAAGACGACGCTGCTGCGCGCGCTTTCGCGCGTGATCCGCAGCACGGGCAGCATCAGCTTCGACGGCCGCGAGCATCGCCGGCCTCACGCCCGACGAGGTCGTTCGGCCTCGGTCTGGTCCAGGTGCCCGAGGGCCGCCAGCTCTTCGATCGCATGACCGTGCAGGACAACCTGCTGATGGGTGCCTATCGGCGCCACGACAAGGCCGCCGTGACGCGCGACCTCGACCGCATGTTCACGATGTTCCCGCGCCTGTCCGAACGTGCGCGCCAGCTTGCCGGCAGCATGTCGGGCGGCGAGCAGCAGATGTGCGCGATGGCGCGCGCCCTGATGGCCGCGCCGCGGCTGATGATGGTCGACGAGATGAGCCTCGGCCTGGCGCCGGTGGTGGTCGAGCAGCTGATGGGCGTGCTCGCCGAGATTCGCGGCCAGGGCGTGACGGTGCTGCTCGTGGAGCAGGACGTGCAGCTCGCGCTTTCCGGCGCCGACCGCGGCTACGTGCTCGAGACCGGCCGCATCGTGCACAGCGGGCCGGCGAGCGTGCTGATCGACGATCCGGCGGTGAGGCAGGCGTACCTCGGGCTGTAGGAGAGCCTTCACGGGACTGAGCTGGCGCTCGAAGGGCGTTTGGAGCTCGGAGCGCGAGCATCGCGGCGGGTCGCTGTGTTGCGTTCATGTCCCCCGGCGACCGCCTGCGGCGCTCGCCTCCTCCTTTACTTCACTCCACACAGCGACCCACCGCGACGCTCGTGCCAGCGCACAGTCGCTCTTCCGAAGAGGCCCACTGCCGGCCCTGCGAGGGCGTCGGGTGACCGGCGCAGTGAAGTAAAGGAGGAGGCGCCTGCCTTCAGGCGGGCGCCGGGGGACATGAACGGAGCCGGTCGCCCGATGGCCTCGGCATCGCTCGGTCCCTGCTGCCCATCCTCGAACTCAGTCCTCGAGCTCGGCCTTCGCCATCTCCACGTCCAGCCGCTCCATCGCATCGAGCGGCACGGTCGCCGCTGCGTCTTCGTAGAGCTTCGTCGCTTCCTTCATCCGCTTTTCGCCTTCGAGCATGACCAGGCCGTTCGCGTATTCGATCATCGCGATCGCCGAGCCCGGATTGAGCTTCAGGGCGGTCTTGTAGTTGGCCAGGCCGGCGTCCTTGCTGGCGCCCTGCGTGCGGCCGAGCAGCGAGCCGACCTTGTCGATGATCTCGGCGTGGAAGGCGCCGAGGGCGATGTGCGCGTCGGCGTGCTTGGGCGAAAGCCGGATCGTCGTCTCGAGCGCGCTCTTCACCTTCGTGCCCAGGCCCTGCGAGAGCGCCTTGGCGATCGAGATGCCCTGGCTGTAGCGGCCGAGCGCGTAGGCCATGCAGTAGTGCGCGTTGGCGTCCTTGGGGTCTTCGCGGGTGCGCGCCTCGGCGCGCTCGGCCACCTCGTGCAGGAGGGCGAGCTTGGTCTTCTCGCTGGCCTCGAGGTAGGTGGCGTAGATCGCCTGCGACTTGTTGGCCACCGTCATGCCGGCGCCGGCGCCGGCGGCATGGGCCTTCAGGCCGGCCTCGGTCGCCTTCTGGAACTGGCCGGCGTGAAAGAGCGCCCAGGCGGCGAGCACGGCCTCGTCCTTCGGCAGCGGCTCGGCATCGCCGGTGTGCAGGCGGGCCCACTTCTTCTTCAGCGCCGCCGTGTCGTAGACGTAGGCATCGCTGGCATGGGGGAAGGCGGTCCACTTGGCCATGGTCATCGGTCCTCAGGGTGACGAGAGATAGCGCGACGCCAGCGCGTGCAGGTGCTCGCGTCCGGCATCGTCGAGATAGGGCAGCAGCAGGCAGAGCACGTGGAAGGCGCCGCGCAGCATCGCCGGGCCCGAGCTTTCGGGCTCGAGCGCCTTGCGCGGATTCTTCACGTACTCGAAGCTCAGCCAGTAGGTGAGCACGACGACCATCGCCGTCGCCACCGGCTCGACGTCGCGCTCGTCGATCTTCAGGCCGCTGGCCCGGCCGATGCCGTCGAGCACCGCCTGCACGGCGCGCGTCTTTCGCTGCAGCACGAACTGGAAGTGCGATTCGAGCTTGCGGTTGTTCGAGAGCAGGTCGTTGAGGTCGCGGTAGAGGAAGCGGTAGCTCCAGATCAGCTCGAACAGCAGGTGAAAGAAGAGCCACGCGTCTTCGATGTTCGTCACGCCTTCGGCGGCACGCAGCAGCTCGGTCAGGGCCGCGTCGTAGCGGTCGAAGAGCTTGTTGATCAGCTCGTCCTTGGCCGGGTAGTGGTAGTAGAGGTTGCCGGGGCTGATGCCGAGCTCGGCCGAGATCAAGGTCGTGGAGACGTTGGGCTCGCCGAAGCGGTTGAACAGCTCGAGCGTCGTGTCGAGAATGCGCTCGGCGGTGCGCCGGGGCTTCTTCTTCTGGGCGCTGTGCGTGGCCATGGGCGGATGGATCGAGCGATGCCGACGCTACCCAGCGCGGCCGGCCCTGTCCATCGGCGCGACTCCGGATGCGGCGATGCGCTCCACCGGTGCGCTGCCTACAATCGCGGCCTTCATGCCGGCCGTCTCTTTCCAGAACGTCGCCAAGGTCTACCCCTCGCCGCGCGGCGACGTTCACGCCCTCGGCGATGTCAGCTTCGACATCCAGCAAGGCGAGTTCTTCGGCCTGCTCGGCCCCAACGGCGCCGGCAAGACCACGCTCATCAGCATCCTCGCCGGCCTGGCTCGCGCCACGTCGGGCCAGGTCCGGTGCTCGGCCACGATGTCGTTGCCGACTACGCGGCGGCGCGCCGCAAGCTCGGCATCGTGCCGCAGGAGCTGGTCTTCGATCCGTTCTTCAGCGTGCGCGAGGCGCTGCGCATCCAGAGCGGCTATTTCGGCGTGCACGCACAACGACGCCTGGATCGACGAGCTGCTCGCCAACCTCGGCCTCGCCGACAAGGCCGATGCCAACATGCGCCAGCTCTCGGGCGGCATGAAGCGGCGGGTGCTGGTCGCGCAGGCGCTGGTGCATCGGCCGCCGGTGATCGTGCTCGACGAGCCGACCGCCGGCGTCGACGTCGAGCTGCGGCAGACGCTCTGGCAATTCGTCGCCCGCCTCAACAAGGAAGGGCACACCGTCTTGCTGACGACGCACTACCTCGAAGAAGCCGAGGCGCTCTGCAATCGCATCGCGATGCTGAAGCAGGGCCATGTCGTGGCGCTCGACCGCACGAGCGCGCTGCTGGCCGGCACCGCCAGCACGATGCTGCAGTTCAAGCTCGACCGGCCGCTGCCGCCGGCGCTGGCTGCCCATGCCCGCGTCACCGGCCGCATCGTGCAGCTGAAGGCGCACGACGCGCGCGAGGTCGAATCGATTCTCTCGGTGCTGCACGCGGCCGGCTGCGAGCCCGAAGACCTGGAGATCGGCCGCGCCGACCTCGAGGACGTGTTCATCGAGATCATGCACGGCGCCACGCCGGCGCGGGTGGCGGCATGAGCGCGTCCCAGCGGCGACCGCCTGCCGCATGGTCCCGCCGCGATGCGCTGTCGACCGAATCCGGCATCCTGGCCGGCGCGCGCACACTCCTCTACAAGGAGGTGCTGCGCTTCTGGAAGGTGAGCTTCCAGACGGTGGCCGCGCCGGTGCTCACGGCCATCCTCTACCTGCTGATCTTCGGCCACGTGCTCGAGGGCCGGGTCAAGGTCTTCGGCACGGTCGGCTACACCAGCTTCCTGATCCCGGGCCTGGTGATGATGAGCGTGCTGCAGAACGCCTTCGCCAACCGAGCTCGTCGCTGATCCAGAGCAAGATCACCGGCAACCTGGTGTTCCTGCTGCGTCGCGCCGCTGTCGCACTGGGCCTGGTTCCTGGCCTACGTGGGCGCGTCGGTGGTGCGCGGCCTGGCCGTCGGCACGGGCGTGCTGCTGGTGACCGTGCTGGTTCGCGCCGCTGGACCTGGCCAATCCGCTCTGGGTCATCGTCTTCACGCTTGCCGGCGCGGCGCTGATGGGCGCGCTCGGCCTGGTCGCCGGCCTGTGGGCCGAGAAGTTCGACCAGATCGCCGCCTTCCAGAACTTCCTCATCATGCCGATGACCTTCCTCTCCGGCGTCTTCTATTCCGTGCATTCGCTGCCGCCGGCATGGAAGGCGGTCAGCCACCTGAACCCCTTCTTCTACATGATCGACGGCTTTCGGCACGGCTTCTTCGGCACCAGCGACGTCTCGCCGTGGATCAGCCTGGCGGTCGTCGGCGTCAGCCTTGTCGTGGTCTGCGGCCTGTGCCTGCACCTGCTGAAGATCGGCTACAAGATCCGCCACTGAGGCGAAGGCGGCATGGGCGATGAAGGATTTTTGCGACTGCCATCTGCACGTCTTCGGTGATGAAGCGCGCTACCCGATGGACCCGCGCCGCAACTACACGCCGGCGAGCGCGTCGCTCGCGCAGTACCGGGCGGTGATGGCGGCCTGCGGCATCGAGCGCGCCGTGCTCGTGCAGCCGAGCGTCTACGGCACCGACAACCGCTGCATGCTCGATGCCTTGCGCGAAGCCCGGCAGGACGGCAGCGACGTGCTGCGTGCCGTTGCCGTGCCCGACGCCACGAGCAGCGATGCCGACCTGGAAGCGATGCACGGGCTCGGCGTGCGCGGCATTCGCCTCAATCTGGTCAATCCGCAGGTCCTCGACATCGACGCCGGGCTCGCGCTGACGGCGCGCATGAAGCATCGCGGCTGGCACCTGCAGCTGCACGTCTCGCTTCGCCACGCCGGCGCGGCACAGCTCGCCGCGCTGGTGCCGCGCGCCGATCGGCTCGGCATCGCCGTCGTCGTCGACCACATGGGCCGGCCGGAGCCGGGCACCTTGCCGGAGCAGCTGATCGGGCTGCTGGCCGAGGGCAAGGTATGGGTCAAGCTCTCGGCGGCGTATCGCAACAGCGCGGCGCCGGCGCCCGGATACGACGACCTCGGGCCGCTGGTGCAGGCGCTCGTCGGCGCCAATCCGGATCAGCTGCTCTGGGGCAGCGACTGGCCGCACACCGAGCTGAGCGGCGCCGCGCCGCAGGCCTTCGACCTCGTGCGGCTTCTCTCGACGTGGACGCCCGACGTCGCAACCCGACACAAGATCGCGGTCGCGAACCCGGCGCGCCTCTACGGCTTCTGAAGGTCATCGCGGCGGCAGCGGGCGCAACGCCGGGCCGCCGCGCTAACATCGGCCGATGGCCGAGCCCACCCCTGCCGAAATCCAGCGCTTCATCGTCGACGGCCTGGCCTGCGAGCACGTCGAGGTCGAGGGCGACGGGCGCCATTTCTTCGCCACCATCGTCTCGACCGAGTTCGAGGGCACGAACCGCGTCGCCCGACACCAGCGCGTCTACCGCGCCCTCGGCGACCGCATGCGCGAGCAGATCCATGCGCTCTCGATGAAGACGCTGACCCCGACCGAATACCGCAATCAAACGACGGCCTGACGCCACCCGCGTCGCCATCCATCCATGGACAAACTCCGCATCCGCGGCGGCCGCCGCCTCGCCGGCGAAATCGCCATCTCCGGCGCCAAGAACGCCGCCCTGCCGGAGCTGTGCGCCGCGCTGCTGACGGCCGAGCCGGTGCTGCTCTCGAACGTTCCGCGCCTGCACGACGTGGCGACGATGCTCAAGCTGCTGCGCACAGCTGGGCGTCGTCGCCGAGGCCTCGGCCGACGCGGAGGCCACCGTGTCGCTCGACGCCGGCCGCGTCACGAACCGCGAGGCGCCCTACGACCTGGTGAAGACGATGCGCGCGTCGATCCTGGTGCTCGGCCCGCTGCGTCGCGCGCTTCGGCGAGGCGCGCGTTTCGCTGCCGGGCGGCTGCGCGATCGGCACGCGGCCGGTCGACCAGCACATCAAGGGCCTGCAGGCGCTCGGCGCCGAAATCACGGTCGAGCACGGCTACATCGTCGCCCGCGCCAGGCAGCTGCAAGGGCGCGCGCATCACGACCGACATGGTGACCGTCACCGGCACCGAGAACCTGCTGATGGCGGCGACGCTGGCCGAGGGCGAGACGGTGCTCGAGAACGCCGCCCAGGAGCCCGAGATCCCCGACCTCGCCGAGATGCTGATCGCGATGGGCGCGCGCATCGAGGGCCACGGCACCGAGCCGCATCCGCATCGAGGGCGTGCGCGAGCTGCATGGCGTGGCGCATCGCATCATTCCCGACCGCATCGAGGCCGGCACCTTCCTCTGCGCCGTGGCGGCGGCGGGCGGCGACGTGGTGCTGCGCCACGCCCGCGCCGACCACCTCGAGGCGGTGATCGACAAGCTGCGCGAGGCCGGCGCGACGATCGAGGCCGGCGACGGCTGGATCCGCGTCCGCGCCGCGGGCCGGCCGCGCGCGGTGAGCTTTCGCACCAGCGAGTACCCGGCGCTTCCCGACCGACATGCAGGCGCAGTTCATGGCGCTCGACTGCATCGCCGAGGGCGCGTCGACCATCGCCGAGACGATCTTCGAGAACCGCTTCATGCACGTGCCGGACTGATGCTCAGGCTCGGTGCGCGCATCGAGGTCGACGGCCGCGTGGCCGTGATCCAGGGCGTCGAGAAGCTCTCCGGCGCCGACCGTGATGGCGACCGACCTGCGCGCCTCGGCCGGCCTGGTCATCGCCGGCCTGGTGGCCGAGGGCGAGACGGTGGTCGACCGCATCTACCACCTCGACCGCGGCTACGACCGCATGGAAGCCAAGCTGCGCGGCCTCGGCGCCGACATCGAGCGGGTCAGCGCATGAGGCCGCAACGCAAGAACCGGGAGCAGGGTCGTGATCACGCTGGCACTCTCCAAGGGCCGGATCTTCGACGAGACGCTGCCGCTGCTGGCCGCCGCCGGCATCGACCTCGCGGAGGATCCGGAGACCAGCCGCAAGCTGATCGTCGCGCACCTACCGCGCCCGACCTGCGCATCGTCCTGGTCCGCGCCAGCGACGTGCCGACCTACGTGCAGTACGGCGGCGCCGACCTCGGCGTGGTCGGCCTGGACACGCTGCTCGAGCACGGCGGCGAGGGCCTGTACCGGCCGCTCGACCTGGGCATGGCGCGCTGCCGCATGAGCGTGGCGGCGCCGCTCGACTTCGACTACGCCGCCGCCGTGAAGCAGGGCTCGCGCATCCGCGTCGCCACCAAGTTCACGCGCATCGCGCGCGACCATTTCGCCGACAAGGGCGTGCACGTCGACCTGATCAAGCTCTACGGCTCGATGGAGCTGGCGCCGCTCACCGGGCTGGCCGACGCCATCGTCGACCTCGTCTCCTCGGGCAACACGCTGAAGGCCAACGAGCTCGTCGAAGTCGAGCGAGATCATGGAGATCTCGGCGCGGCTGGTCGTCAACCAGGCGGCGCTGAAGCTCAAGCGCGAGCCGATCCGCAATCTGATCGACGCGCTGGCGCAGGCCGTGCCGATCCGCGGCGGCCACGGCGATGAGCCGACTCGCCCGCGCCACGCCGCGCGCTGGCTCGACCGCCGCTGCGCACGAGCGACTTCGAGCGCCGCGCTGAGCGCGCCTGCTCGCCTATCGGCCGACGGACTCGATGCCGAGGTCGAGGCAGCGTCGCGGCCATCCTCGCCGACGTGCGCGCGCGCGGCGATGCCGCGGTGCTCGAGTACACGCGCCGCTTCGACGGCGTCGACGGCAGCCTCGCTGGCCGCGCTCGAGATTGGCGCCGGCGGACCTGCGCGCCGCGCTCGACGGCCTGCCGGCGGCGCAGCGCTCGGCGCTCGAAGCCGCCGCCGCGCGCATCCGCGCCTTCCACGAGCGCCAGACGAGGCCTGACCGGGCGCAAGCTGGAGCTACCGCGACGCCGACGGCACGCTGCTCGGGCCAGAAGGTCGACGCCGCTCGACCGCGTCGGCATCTACGTGCCGGGCGGCAAGGCCGCCTATCCGTCGAGCGTGCTGATGAACGCGCTGCCGGCCAAGGTCGCCGGCGTCGGCGAGATCGTCATGGTGGTGCCGATGCCGGGCGGCGCAGCGCAACGCCGCTGGTGCTGGCCGCCGCCGCGCGTGGCGGGCGTCGACCGCGTCTTCGCGATCGGCGGCGCGCAGGCGATCGGCGCGCTGGCCTACGGCACGGCGACGATTCCGCGCGGTGCACAAGATCACCGGCCCCGGCAACGCCTACGTCGCCGAGCGCCAAGCGCCGCGTCTTCGGCACGGTCGGCATCGACATGATCGCCGGGCCCGAGCGAGATCCTGGTGCTCGCCGACGGCACGACGCCGGCCGACTGGGTGGCGATGGACCTGTTCAGCCAGGCCGAGCACGACGAGACTGGCGCAGAGCATCCTGCTCTGCCCCGATGCGGCGTACATCGATCGCGTGCAGGAAGCGATCGAGCGGCTGCTGCCGGCGATGCCGCGCCAGGCGGTGATCCGCGCCTCGCTCGAGGGCCGCGGCGCGCTGGTGCTGACGCGCTCGATGGAAGAGGCCTGCGAGATCAGCAACCGCATCGCGCCCGAGCACCTCGAGGTGAGCGCGCGCGAGCCCGCAGCGCTGGGAGCCGCTGCTGCGCCATGCCGGCGCGATCTTCCTCGGCGCGTTCACCAGCGAGAGCCTGGGCGACTACTGCGCCGGCCCGAACCACGTGCTGCCGACCGCGCGGCACGGCGCGCTTCTCGTCGCCGCTCGGCGTCTACGACTTCCAGAAGCGCAGCAGCCTGATCGAGGTGAGCGAGCGCGGGCGCGCAGCCTCGGGCCGATCGCGGCCGAGCTGGCCGAGGGCGAAGGGCTGGCGGCGCATGCGCGCGCCGCCGCAATGCGCCTGGAGAGCGGTCGCCTGCAGGGCGAGCGCGAGATCGCCTCGACCGCCGATCGCATCGCCGCCGTCATCCGCCAGGACGTGCAAGTCATGCACGCCTACGCGATCCAGGACGAGCGCCGGCCTGGTCAAGCTCGACGCGATGGAAAACCCGTTCCGCCTGCCCGAGGCCTTGCAGCGCGAGCTCGGCGAGCGGCTGGGCCGCGGTGGCCATCAACCGCTATCCGGCGAGCTGCGTCGGCGACGGTCGTGGACGCGCTCTCGGCGCTACGTCGAAGCTGCCCGCCGGCTGCAAGCTGATGCTCGGCAACGGCTCCGACGAGCTGATCTCCCTGCTGGCGCTGGCCTGCGACCTGCCCGGCGCCACGCATCCTGGCGCCCGCTGCCCGGCTTCGTGATGTACGAGATGTCGGCCAAGCTGCAGGGCCTGCGCTTCGTCGGCGTGCCGCTGACGGCGCGCTTCGAGCTCGACGAGCGGCGATGCTCGCCGCCATCGAGCAGCACCAGCCCGGCCATCACCTACATCGCCTACCCGAACAACCCGACCGCCAACCTGTTCGACGAAGGCGCGGTCGAGCGAATCGTCGAGGCGGTCGGCCGGCAAAACGGCCTGGTGGTGATCGACGAGGCCTACCAGCCGTTTTCCTCGCGCTCTGGATGGCACGCGCCGGCCGGCTGCCGCACGTGCTGGTGATGCGCACCCTCAGCAAGTTCGGCCTGGCCGGCGTGCGTCTCGGCTACTTGCCGGGCCCGGCGGCGCTGATCGACGAGATCGACAAGGTCCGGCCGCCCTACAACATCAGCGCGCTCAATGCCGAGGCGACCCTGTTCGCGCTCGAGCACGCCGACGAGTTCGCGCGCCAGGCGTCGACGCTGCGCGCCGAGCGCGAGCGGCTGCAGGGCGCGCTGCGCGCCATGCCCGGCGTCGAGGCCTTCCCGAGCGAGGCCAACATGATCCTGGTCCGGGTGGCCGATCGGCGCCGCCGTCTTCGAGGGCATGAAGCGGCGCGGCGTGCTGGTCAAGAACGTCGCCGGCCTGCACCCGATGCTGGCGAATTGCCTGCGCCTGACGGTCGGCACGGCGGAGGAAAATGCGCCTCATGATCGATGCCCTGCGCGCCAGCCTGCCATGAACGCACCCCTGAACTCGACCACCTGCCGCGCGCCGCGCCACGGTGCAGCGCGACACCAAGGAAACGAAGATCCGCGTCAGCGTCGACCTCGATGGCCCGGCACGGCCAAGCTCGCCACCGGCATCGGCTTCTTCGACCACATGCTCGAGCAGATCGCCCGGCACGGCCTGATCGACCTCGAGATCGAGGCGCCAGGGCGACCTGCACATCGACGGCCACCACACGGTGGAAGACGTCGGCATCACCCTGGGCCAGGCGGTCGGCCAGGCGGTGGGCGACAAGAGCGGCCTGGTCCGCTACGGCCACGCCTACGTGCCGCTCGACGAGGCGCTGTCGCGGGTCGTCATCGATTTCTCCGGCCGTCCGGGCCTGGTCATGAACGTGCCTTTCAAGAGCCGGGATGATCGGCGGCTTCGACGCCCAGCTGGCGCACGAGTTCTTCCAGGGCTTCTGCCAACCACGCCTTGGTGACGCTGCACATCGACAACCTGCGCGGCGAGAACGCCCACCACCAGTGCGAGACGGTGTTCAAGGCCTTCGCCCGGGCGCTGCGCATGGCGTGGCGATCGACCCGCGCGCCGGCCGGCGTCGTGCCCTCGACGAAGGGCTCGCTCTAGCCTGGCCGCGGCGATGCGCACGGTCGCCGTCGTCGACTACGGCATGGGCAATCTGCGCTCGGTCTCGCAGGCGGTGGCGCACGTCGCCCGCGAAGAGGGCGGCTTCGAGGTGATCGTCACGTCGAGGCCGGAGGAGGTCTTCGCGCCGAGCGGGTCGTGCTGCCCGGCCAGGGCGCCATGCCGGACTGCATGCGCGAGCTGCGCGAGTCCGGGCTGCTGGAAGCGGTGCTCGACGCGGCGGCCACGCAAGCCCCTGATGGGCGTGTGCATCGGCATGCAGATGCTGCTCGAGCGCAGCGAGGAGGGCGCCGACGGCGACGGACGCCGGGGCTGGGCCTGATCGGTGGCGAAGTCGTGCGCTTTCGCCTCGAAGGGCAGTTGCAGCCCGACGGCAGCCGCTTCAAGGTGCCGCAGATGGGCTGGAACGAGGTGTTCCAGGCGGCGCCGCACCCGATCTGGCAGGCGTGCCCGACGCCAGCTACTTCTATTTCGTGCACAGTTTCTACGCCCGGCCGTCCGACCCGCGCCACAGCGTCGGCCTGACCGATTACGGCGGCCGCTTTACCTCGGCGCTGGCGCGCGATAATATTTTCGCAACGCAGTTCCATCCGGAAAAAAGCGCTCGATTCGGCCTGGCCCTGTACCGCAACTTCCTGCACTGGAACCCTTGACGCTGCATCCGGAATGCGCAGCCTCCCCGGCCGCAATCCCCATCCGCCCCGTTCAACCCCGTTCCATGCGGCCATGCTGCTGATACCCGCGATCGACCTGAAGGACGGCCGCTGCGTTCGCCTGAAGCAGGGCGACATGAACGAGTCGACCATCTTCAGCGAGAACCCGGCAGCGATGGCCAGGCGCTGGGTCGATGCCGGCGCCCGCCGCCTGCACCTGGTCGACCTGAACGGCGCCTTCGCCGGCAAGCCGGTCAACGAAAGCGCGGTCAAGGCGATCCTTGCCGAGGTCGGCGACGAGATTCCGGTCCAGCTCGGCGGCGGCATCCGCGACCTCGACACGATCGAGCGCTACCTCGACGACGGCCTGAGCTTCATCATCATCGGCACCGCCGCGGTGAAGAACCCCGGCTTCATGCGAGACGCCTGCAGCGCCTTCGGCGGCCACATCATCGTCGGCCTCGACGCCAAGGACGGCAAGGTCGCCACCGACGGCTGGAGCAAGCTCACCGGCCACGAGGTGGTCGACCTGGCGAAGAAGTTCGAGGACTACGGGCGTCGAAGGCATCATCTATACCGACATCGGCCGCGACGGCATGCTGACCGGCGTCAACATCGACGCGACCGTGAAGCTGGCGCAGCAGCTGACGATGCCGGTGTTCGCCTCGGGCGGCCTGTCGTCGATGCAGGACATCGAGCGCCTCTGCGCGGTCGAGACCTTCGGCATCGAAGGCGTGATCTGCGGCCGCGCCATCTACAGCGGCGATCTCGACTTCGTGGCGGCGCAGGCGCGCGCCGACGAGCTGGGCGAGGCCTGACCCGGATCGTTCGGCCCGCTGCGACCCTCCGGGTCGACGACACTCTGCCCATGCTCGCCAAACGCATCATCCCCTGTCTCGACGTGACCGCCGGCCGCGTCGTCAAGGGCGTCAACTTCGTCGAGCTGCGCGACGCCGGCGATCCGGTCGAGATCGCCGCCCGCTACAACGAGCAGGGCGCCGACGAGCTCACCTTCCTCGACATCACCGCCACCAGCGATGGCCGCGACATGATCCTGCCGATCATCGAAGCGGTGGCGGCGCGCGTCTTCATTCCGCTCACCGTCGGTGGCGGCGTGCGCACGCGTGGCCGACGTGCGGCGCCTGCTCAATGCCGGCGCCGACAAGGTCAGCTTCAATTCGGCCGCCGTCGCCGACCCGCAAGTGATCCGCGATGCGTCGGCCAAGTACGGTGCGCAGTGCATCGTCGTCGCCATCGACGCCAAGCGGCGCGAGCCGGCAGCGCGGCCGGGCTGGGACGTTTTCACGCATGGCGGCCGACGCAACACCGGGCTCGACGCCGTGGCCTGGGCCCGGCGCATGGCCGAGCACGGCGCCGGCGAGATCCTGCTCACGAGCATGGATCGCGACGGCACGAAGAGCGGCTTCGATCTCGAGCTCACGCGTGCGGTGGCCGACGCGGTGAGCGTGCCGGTGATCGCTTCGGGCGGCGTCGGCTCGCTCGAGCACCTGTCCGAAGGCATCCGCATCGGCGGCGCCGACGCCGTGCTGGCGGCCAGCATCTTCCACTACGGCGAGTTCTCGGTCGGGCAGGCCAAGGCGCTGCTGGCGCGCGACGGCATCGCGGTTCGTCCATGAGCGGCCCGCGCCGGCCCGTGCCGCGGCCGGCGGCGCGACGCGAGCTGCCACGCGAGGTGCGCATCATCGGCGGCGTCTGGAAGCGCAGCAAGCTGCCGGTGCCTGACCGGCCGGGCCTGCGGCCCACGCCCGACCGGGTCCGCGAAACCCTGTTCAACTGGCTCGGCCAGACCCTTGCGGGCTGGCGTTGCCTCGACGCTTTCGCCGGCACCGGCGCGCTCGGTTTCGAAGCGGCCTCGCGCGGCGCTGCCGAAGTGGTGCTGCTGGAGCGCGACACGGCGCTGCTGGCCGGCTTGGCCGAAGCGAAGGCGCGCCTGCAGGCCGACGCGATTCGCATCGAGCGGGCCGATGCGTTGCAATGGATGGCGCGCGCCGCGCCGGCCAGCTTCGATCTCGTGCTGCTGGACCCGCCGTTCGACGCGCCGCTTGCCGTTCCGGCGATGACCGCCGCGAGCCGGCTGGTGGCGCCCGGCGGCTTCGTCTACGTCGAAGCGCCAGCAGCCGTTGGCGCCCGAGGCGGTCGAGGGCGCCCAGCTCGAAGCGTGGCGTTCGGCACGCGCCGGCGCCGTCCACTTCCACCTCCTTCGCCGTCCACTCGCGGTCTAGCCGGCACGGCTACACTGCGCGCGACATTCGCACGCCCCCGGGCACCAGCGTGGAGAGCAGCGTGACTTCGGCGACTCGACTGACAGCGGTATATCCCGGCACGTTCGACCCGATGACGCTCGGCCACGAGGACCTCGTGCGCCGCGCCAGCCGCCTCTTCGAGCGGCTGATCATCGCCGTCGCGGCGGGCCATCACAAGCGGACCATGTTCTCGATCGCCGAGCGGCTGCAGATCGCCATCGAGCTCACCTCGAAATACCCGAACGTCGAGGTGATGGCCTTTCGCGGCCTGCTGCGCGACTTCGTGGTCGAGAACGACGGCAAGGTCGTGGTGCGCGGCTTGCGCGCGGTGAGCGACTTCGAATACGAATTCCAGATGGCGGGCATGAACCGCCAGCTGATGCCCGAGGTCGAGACCCTCTTTCTCACGCCGAGCGATCAGTACCAGTTCGTCTCGAGCACCTTCGTTCGCGAGATTGCCAGCCTTGCCGGTGATGTTTCCAAGTTCGTGTCACCCTTGGTGCTGGAGCGCCTGCGGGCGCAAGTCAAGCGCGCGCAAGCGTGACCCCGGAAAGCAAGACGACGTGGCGTTACTGATCACCGACGAATGCATCAACTGCGACGTCTGCGAGCCCGAGTGCCCGAACCAGGCGATCTCGATGGGCGAGACGATCTACGTCATCGACCCGAAGCGCTGCACCGAGTGCGTCGGCCACTTCGACGAGCCGCAGTGCGTGCAGGTCTGCCCGGTCGATTGCATCCCGGTCGATGCCGCCAACGTCGAATCGCAGGAGACGCTCTGGGCCAAGTACCGGCGCTTGCAGGTCGAGGCCACCAGCAAGGCCTAGCACCGGCTTGAGGCGCGGCCGGGTCAGCTCGCCGGCGCCTTCGCCTTCGGCACGCGAGCGATGAAATCGCCGTCGATGCTCGTGTCGGCCGGCCTTTTCTTCTTGGTCTTCGCCTTCGCCTGTTTCTTGTCCGGCTCGGCCGCTGCCGCGTGCCGCGGCGCAGGCCCGATGTTGGCTGCCATCGTCGGGTGGAACGCGGCGGCCTCGGCGCGCCGATCGCGTGCCATCGCTTCGCCGAGCAGCGCCTCGCGGCGGGCCGCCTCGCGCGCCTGGGCCGTGCGTTCTGCCGTCACCGGGTCGCCGACCTCGAGGAGCTTGCCGTCGGCACAGGGTGCGCGCGTGTATTCGTTGCCGCAGCGATAGACGGTTTGCGCCGAGGCGCCGCTCGATGCCAGGCAGGCCGCGGCGAGAACGAGGAAAGGGAATTTCATGTGCCAGTCTCCTTTTTCGGGACGGCGTCGCCAGCCGCTCGGCGGCGCCGGCTTTTCCGCCTTCGGCTTGGGCGGCCGGGCGTTGATCTTCATCATCGCCCGCTCCATCTCGCCCGCAAGAAGCAGGTCGACGCCCGAGAGCGATTGCTCGATGCTTTTCTCGATCTCGTCGCGTTGTTCGGCCGAAGGCTTCTTCAGCACGTAGTTGATGACCTCGGACTTGACCCCCGGATGCCCGATGCCCAGGCGCAAGCGCCAGTAGTCGGCCGTGCCGAGCTGGGCGTGGATGTCCTTCAGCCCGTTGTGCCCGGCCGGCGAGCCGCCGAGCTTGAGCTTGGCGTGCCCGGGCATGAGGTCGAGCTCGTCGTGGACGACGAGGATCTCGGCCGGCTCGATCTTGAAGAAGCGCGCCAGCGCCGCCACCGACTTGCCCGAGAGGTTCATGAAGGTCGTGGGCTCGAGCAACCAGAGCGGCTGCCCGCCGACGTTCGCCTTCGCCGCCAGGCCGAAGTAGCCGCGCTCGGGATTCAGGTTCACGCGCAGGTGCCGCGCCAGCGCATCGACGAACCAGAAGCCCGCGTTGTGGCGCGTCGCTGCGTATTCGGGTCCGGGGTTGCCGAGACCGGCGATCAATCGAATCATGGTGCGCAATTATCGAGGCGAGCGCGCAAGAAAAAGCCCCGCAGAAGCGGGGCCCGGATTCACACCTTGGAGGTGAGGATCACTTCTTGTTCTGCTTTTCGTTCTTCTTCGGCTTGACCTTCTCCGCCGGGGCCGCGGTGACAACGGGGGCACCCGCGGCAGCTGCCGCTGCGGCCGGCGCTTCTTCTTCCTCGGCCGCCTGGACGTTGGCCGAGACGATCACCGGGTTCGGCTTGCCGTGCGTCACGACCTTGATGCCGGCGTCGAGCTTGATGTCGCTCACGTGCAGCGACTGGCCCTTGGTGAGCTCGCCGAGATCAACGGTGATGAAGCTCGGCAGCTGCGCCGCCAGGCACTGGATGTTGAGCTCGTTGACGACGTGGTTGACGACGCAGCCATCGGTCTTCACCGCCACCGAGTTCTCCTCGTTGACGTAGTGCAGCGGCACCTTCTTCGTGATCTTGGTGGTGGCATCGACACGCTGGAAGTCGATGTGCAGCACGATCGGCCGGAACGGATGCATCTGGTAGTCGCGCAGCAGCACCTGTTCGGTCTTGCCGCCCAGCTCCATGTCCAGCAGCGACGAGTGGAACGCCTCTTTCTTCAGGGCGAAGAAAAGGGAGTTGTGATCGAGCTCGATCATGGACGGCGTGCCGGCTCCATAGACGATCCCGGGGACTTTTTGCGCATTGCGCAGGCGGCGGCTCGCTCCGGTCCCCTGCAACGTGCGCTCGTAAGCGGTGAATTTCATGACGACTCCAAAAGATGAAGGCCCGCGACCAGGCTCTTCGATAAAACGGGACGAAGCCCCGCAACCTGAAGGGCCTCGCGAAGCGAGGCCCGCTGTCCTGTTAGAAATTACTGTTCTGTTCGGCGAAGAGGGAGGTCACCGATTCGCCGTCCGAGATGCGGCGGATCGTTTCGGCGAACAGGAAGGCCACCGAGAGCTGGCGCACCTTGGGGCAACGCTTGCCGGCTTCGCCGAGCGGGATCGTGTCGGTGACCACCACCTCGTCGAGCTTGGATGCCTGGATGCGCTCGATCGCCGGGCCCGAGAACACGGCGTGCGTGCAGTACGAGTAGACCTTCTTGGCGCCGCGTTCCTTCAGCACGTCGGCGGCCTTCACGAGCGTGCCGGCGGTGTCGATCATGTCGTCCATGATCACGCAGTTGCGGCCTTCGATATCGCCGATGACGTGCATCACTTCCGAGACGTTGGCCTTCGGCCGGCGCTTGTCGATGATGGCCAGGTCGCAGCCGGCCTGCTTGGCCAGGGCGCGCGCCCGCACGACCCCGCCGACGTCGGGCGACACGACCACCAGGTCGTCGTAGCGCTTGCTCTGCAGGTCGGAGAGCAGCACCGGCGAGGCGTAGATGTTGTCGACCGGGATGTTGAAGAAGCCCTGGATCTGGTCGGCGTGCAGGTCCATCGTCAGCAGCCGCTCGACACCGACCGCTTCGAGCAGGTTGGCGACGACCTTGGCGCTGATCGGCACGCGCGTCGAGCGCGGTCGCCGGTCTTGCCGGGCATAGCCGAAATACGGGATCACGGCGGTGACCCTGCGGGCCGAGGCGCGTTTGAGCGCGTCGACCATGATGCAGAGCTCCATCAGGTTCTCGTTCGTCGGCGAGCAGGTCGGCTGGACCACGAAGATGTCGCGCGCCCGCACGTTCTGCTCGATCTCGACGTCGACCTCACCGTCGGAGAAGCGCGCGACCTTGGCCTTGCCCAGGCCGATCGACAGGTGCGTGGCGATGTCCTGCGCCAGCGCCGGATTCGCATTGCCCGTGAACAGAACGGTGTTGAACAGCACGGCGACTTTCGTGAGCGAGACTTCTAGTGACCAGCGGCTGGCGCTTCGGCTCAGCGCCGCAAAGTTTGGCAGGGGAAGAAGGATTCGAACCTTCGCATGTCGGAATCAAAATCCGATGCCTTAACCAGCTTGGCGACTCCCCTACACCGGTTCGCGGCTCGCGCCGCGCACCTTCAACCGTCAGCCCTCGCGGCCGGCCCAGCCAGCGAGCGGGTGCTGCTCCAGGGAGCGGCACATCCGGCTCGACCAGCCTCGAGGCCAATCGCTCGGCATCGCTGCCGAGGGCACCGAACCTTCGCCCGCTGTGGCTGCCCGCGCGAAGACCGCGCTTCCCGAGCCCGTCATGCGGCTGTTGCCGAAGGCGGCGAGAAGCCCGGCCGCGGCGCGTGCGACATCGGGGCAAAGCGCTTCGGCGGCAGGCTGAAGATCGTTGCGCCCGAAACCGACGGCGAGTTCCGGCTCGGAATCCTTCGGCTCTGCGGGCCCGTTCAGCGAGCGGCGCGCGGCCTCGGGAAAGCCCGCAATTCTAGCAGCCTCGACGGTTTCGGCCAGCTTCGGGCTGGCGAAGATGTCGCGGGTGGCCAGGCCGGCCTCAGGCTTGACGACGGCGAACCACGAGGATGCGACGACCACGGGCGTCAGGCGCTCGCCGATACCGCCGACTCGCGCCGGCGTCCCGCCGAGGAAAAACGGCACGTCGGCGCCCAGCGCCAGGCCGATCGGCAGCAGGCGCGCCAGCGGCCAGTCGAGGCCCCACAGCCGGTTGAGCGCGAGCAGGGTCGTGGCCGCATCCGAGCTGCCGCCGCCCAGGCCGGCGCCCGAGGGCACGCGCTTGGCGATCGAGATGTCGGCGCCGAGCGGCGTCGCTGCGGCGCGCTGCAGCGCGTTCGCCGCGCGCAGGCAGAGGTCGTCGGTCGGGAGAGGGTCACCGAGGTCATGGCGGGCCAAGGCGCCGTCGCTGCGCCGCTCGAAGTGCAGGGTGTCGCACCAGTCGATCGGCACCATCACCGAATCGATCAGGTGATAGCCATCGGCGCGCTTGCCGACGACGTGCAGAAAGAGATTGAGCTTGGCCGGTGCCGGCACGTCGAACAAGGATCGGATCGCCATCTCAGCTCCGGTCGAGCTGGATGCGGACGGTGACAGCCGGCGCCGGCGCTGCCCGCGTGGCCAGGACCGCACCGTCCGAAAAACGCGCCAGGTCCACCGACCAGCCGAGCTGCTCGAAGCCGGCGCCGTTCGCGGCCGGCCGGCTCGGCGCATCGGCCCAGGGCCGACCACGCAGCCAGTCGAACCAGGCCTCGATCGGCACGCTTTCGCCGAGCGCCTCGCGGGTCAGCGTCTCGAGATCGGCGAAGCGGCGCGTGCCCTGCGGCGTCATGAGCAGCACCTCGCCCGGTGTCCAGCGGGCCTGCGCGAGCATGCTGCCGAGCGGCGTCGACAAGCCCAGCGCGCCGGATCGGGGGTTGCCGCGCAGGTCGAAAGCGGCCGAGAAGGCGCGCGCCGGCGCCATGCCATCGGCGTCGACACGCAGGGCGAGCCGGCCGGACAGGGACTCCCCGGTGGCCGCCGGGGCAAGCGGGGCCACGATTGCGCAGCCGGATGCCACGAGGACCGCGACCAGCGCGAGGCCGAGCGCGGCCCGTCGCCAGGCGACCGATCCGATCGATGCGGCCGCGCGGCCGCCGCGCTTCACAGATCGACGCGCAGCCGCGCCAGGGTTTCGCGCAGCACGTCGTTCGTGGCGTCGCGCGAGCGGCCCTCGCGCCAGACCCGGCGCGCCTCGTCGGTCTTGCCGTCGCTCCACAGCACTTCGCCGAGATGCGCCGCGATTTCCGGGTCGGGCCGCGACTGGTAGGCCACGCGCAGCAACCGGATCGCCTCGTCGCGATTGCCGAGGCGGTATTCGACCCAGCCCATGCTGTCGGTGATGAAGGGCTCGCCGGGGCTCAGCTCGAGCGCTTTCTGGATCAGCTGGCGCGCCTCCGGCAGGCGGATCTTCCGATCGGCCAGGGAATAGCCAAGCGCGTTGTAGGCATGCTGATGGTTCGGCTTCAGCTCGATCACCCGGCGCAGCAGGCGCTCCATGTCGTCGAGGCGATTCAGCTTCTCGTCGATCATGGCCTGCTCGTAGAGCAGATCGGTGTCGTCCGGAAAGGCCTTGTTCGCTTGCGCCAGCACCTTCTCGGCCTCGCTCCACTGCTTGGCCTCGCGCAACAGCTCGGCTTCGGCGAGGAGCTTGGCGCGCGCATCGGTGCTGGTGCGCTCGGGCACGCGACGGATAAGCTCGCGCGCATCGGCCATCCGGCCCTGCTTGGCGAGCAGCGAGGCCCGCCGCGATTGCACCTCGAGGGCCCGTTGCGAATCGTCGATCTTGGCCAGCCAGCGTTCGGCGCCGGGCAGGTCGCCTTGCTCTTCCGAAGCCTGCGAAAGGAGCAGCCAGGCCTGCGTCAGCGCGGCACTCGAGGTGGACGGCGTGTCGTCGTCGTCCTCGTCGTCCGCTGCCGGCGCTACCGGTGGCGTCGGCGCTGCGCCGAACGTGACAGGCGCGCCATTTTCGACGAGGCGCACATAGGTCTCGAGCGCTTTCGTCGCTTCCTGCGGTCGCTTCAGCTCGAGGTCGAGTGCGCCGAGGGTGAGCCAGGGCGGCGCGAGGTTGGGGTCGCTCTGGGTCAGGGCCACGGCCTGCAGCGCCGCATCGGCGATCCGCTGCGACGCCGCCAGGGTGCGGACGTAGAGCAGACGCACCGCCGGGCTGGAAGGCGGCGTCGCGATACGGGTGATGACGATCGCTTCGGCCGCCGGCGTGGCGGGGAGCATGTCGAGAGCCAGGAAGGCCGGCGCATCGGCCTTGGGATCGTTGGCCGCGGCACGCTGCGCGTAGTCGAGCGCCTTGGCCGTGTCGCCGGCGGCGAGCCAGCCGCGACCCGACGCCACCAGCGCCGAGGTGCGGGTTTCCGGATCGGCCGCGAAGGGCTTCATCGTGCGCTCGATGAGCGCGGCGGCGCCGGCCCGGTCGGCGCTGCGGCCGAGAAAGCGCGGGATGGCTTCGATCATCGCCGGCAACGCCGGGCGCGGCGCCTGCTTGAGCAAGGTGCTCAGTGGTTCGTCGGCTTCGCCGACGCGGTTGAGCGCGACCAGCAGCTGCACCTGGTAGCGCAGCGCCTCCTGCGACTCCGGGATGGCCTGGCGCCAGGCCAGGACAACGCCGAGCGCCTGCTCGCCGGCGCGCGCCTGCAAGGCGATCTCGGTGACCCGACGGAACAGGGCCTCGTCCTTGGCGCGCTTGGCGGCATCGAGCAGCAACTGGAAGGCGGTGGCCGTGTCGCCGTTGCGCAGCTCGATCTCGCCCAGCAGCAGCTGATAGAAAAGCGGTGCATCGAGACCGGAGCTCGCGACCGGCGCATTCGAGCTGGCCGCAACGGCGGCAAGCGCGGGACCCGCAGTGCACGCAAGCAGCGCCAGCGCGAAACCCGAGACACGGCCGGGCGCGGAACGAAGATTGAACGCCGGCATCGACAACTCCTCTGGCGGAAAATGATTCTAGTGTGGCGCTTGTGCGCCGACACGGAACGACGCGCGCAGGAAGACCTCGGCAACGGGTCCGATCGCCCTGGCTCGTGATAATTCCCCGCACCGGTGCGCAAAGTCCTGTGGCACCGGTTCCAACCGCCACTTTTTTCTGATGCCCGAGCTGCCCGAGGTCGAGGTCACGCGTCTCAGCTTTGCCGACCGCATCGAGGGCGCGCGCGTCACCGGCGTGCGCCTTGGCAAGCCGCTGCGCTGGCCGCTCGGCAGCGATCCGCAGGCACTGGTCGATCAGACCGTCGGCAGCGTCACGCGGCGCGGCAAATACCTTTGGCTGCCGCTGCAGCGCGGCGGCCTGCTGATGCATCTCGGCATGTCGGGCTCGCTGGCCTTCGGCGAGATGTCGGCACCCGGCGCGCACGATCACTTCGATCTCGTCACCGACCGCGGCACCTTGCGCCTCACCGACCCGCGCCGTTTCGGCGCCGTCGTGTGGTCGCCATCGATCGATTCGGACCCGGCGGCCAAGCTGCTCGCGCGACTGGGCGTCGAGCCTTTCGATCCGAAGTTCGACGGCGCCCATCTTTACGCGGCTTTGCATAGGCGCAAGGTGCCGATCAAGCAGGCATTGCTCGGCGGCGAGATCGTGGTGGGCGCCGGCAACATCTACGCCTGCGAGGCACTTTTCGAGGCCGGCATCGACCCACGCACGCGCAGCGACCGCATCAGCCGGCCGCGTGCCGACCGGCTGGCCGCGGCGATCCGGACCACGCTGGCACGCGCACTCGGGCTCGGCGGCTCGACGCTGCGCGATTTTCGCGACGCGCACGGCGCCGCCGGTGCCTTCCAGCTGCAGGCGAAGGTCTACGGTCGCGCCGGCCAGAGCTGCGTGCGTGGCGACGGCAAGGTCCGGCGCATCGTGCAGACCGGTCGGGCCACCTTTTTCTGCCCCGCTTGCCAACGTCGCTGACGCGCCTGCCTGCGGCGTGCAAAACGTCCCGCATGGCGTGTGAGCAAACGTGTCGCGCGGGCATCAATTCACGGCTGCTGCGCTAGGATGGCCCGTGGCTTGGCCACACCCTCATGACACCTTCGTTCGCCAATAGTCTCGACGCCCTCGGCGGCTGGCGCGCCGCGCTCGGCGAACGGCTGGATGCGCTCGCCAGGTACCTTGCCGAGCATGATCTGGCGCACGGTCCGGCGACCGAGCACCTCGACGCCTTGCGCGAGCGGCTCGGCAACGAGAAGCTCGTGGTGGCCTTCGTGGCCGAGTTTTCGCGCGGCAAGTCCGAGCTCATCAACGCCATCTTCTTCGCCGACACCGGCCGGCGCATCCTGCCGGCGACTCCGGGGCGCACGACGATGTGCCCGGTGGAGCTGGGCTGGAACGGCGCCGAGCCGCCATCGCTGATGCTGTTGCCGATCGAGACGCGGCTCGAGGGCCTGGCCCTCGGCGAGCTGCGGGCTCAGCCGCGCGCCTGGCGCCGCCTCGAGCTCGACGTCGACAACGCCGATCAGCTCGCCAATTCGCTCGTCGAGGTGACGCGAACCGAGTGGGTGACCGAAGAGCAGGCACGCGCGCTCGGCTTCTGGGACGACGAGCAGCCCGACGACAATCCGCCGCGCAACGACGAGGGCAAGGTCGAGGTGCCGGCCTGGCGCCATGCGCTCATCAACTACCCGCATCCGCTCCTGCGCCAAGGCCTGGTCGTGCTCGATACGCCGGGCCTGAACGCGATCGGCGCCGAGCCCGAGCTGACCTTGAGCCTCCTGCCGTCGGCGCATGCCACGGTCTTCATTCTCGGTGCCGATACCGGCGTCACCAAGTCCGACCTGGCGATCTGGCGCGACCACCTCGGCGCGCACGCACCGACCCGCTTCGTCGTGCTGAACAAGATCGACACGCTCGAGGATCCCCTGGCCACCGTGGCCCAGGTCGAGGCGCAGATCGTGTCGCAGCAGCGCGAGACCGCACGCACGCTCGGCATCGCGACGCAACGCGTCTTTCCGATTTCCGCGCGCCAGGCGCTCGCGGCGCGCGTCGCCGGCGACGAGATGCGGCTGAACGAAAGCCGACTGCCGCTGCTCGAAGCGGCGCTCGGCGCGCAGCTGCTGCCGCAGCGGCGCCAGGTGCTCGAACAGGTAGTGCAGGAAGGCGCACTGCAGATCGAGAACCAGGTCGTGCGCCACATCGGCGACTCGCGCCGCCAGTTGGCCGAGCAGACGCTCGAGCTGCGCGGCCTGCGCGGCAAGAACAACGCCAAGGTGCGCTTGATGATCAAGCGCGTCGATGCCGAGACTTCGGAGTTCGAGGAATGCACGACGCTGCTGCAGGCGATGCGCGCCGTGCACGCGCGCATGCTGAAGGACATGCTCGTCGACCTCTCCTCGGATCGCGTCCGCGACGAGGTCGCCGAGATGCAGAGCTCGATGGGCGGCTCGATCCTCAACCTCGGCGCCAAGAAGGCCTTCCTCGCCCTGTGCGAGCGCCTGCGCGAATTGCTCGCCTCGGCGCAGCGCCGCAACAGCGAGATCCGGGAAATGCTCGGCGCCTCGTTTGCCCGGCTGAATGCCGAGTTCGGCTTCAGCCTGGCGCTCGGCAAGCCGCTCGAGTTCGAGCGCTTCGCAAGCGAGCTGCAGCTCATCGAGAGCAACTACGTCCAGTACCTCGGCCTGACGCTGGCGCTGCGGCTGGCGCAGCCGAAGTTCATGGAGCAATTCCGCCGGATGCTGATCTCCAAGCTGCGCGTCGTCTTCGAGAACGCTTCGAGCGAGCTCGAGCTCTGGAACAAGGCAGTCTCGGCGCAGGTCGATTCGCAGCTGCGGGAACGTCGCAAGGCGTTCAAGCGGCGGCGCGAAACGATGGAAAAGATCCAGAGCGCGGCCGGCGAGCTCGAGGCCCGCATCGAGGAGATCGATACCCAGGACCAGCGCCTGCTGCAGTTCCAGACCCGCACCAGTGAGCTTGCCGAAGCCTTGCGCGAGCACGCCTTTGCCGCGCCGATGGCGACCGACGCCGAAGTTCCGCTCGACATTCCGCTCTTCGGCGACGAAGTTCCGGTCAGCGACAACGAAGACGCGTTGCAGCGCCAGGCGTGAGCCGGGGCTCGCGCCGCATGTCGCGTTGAAGGGTCGGCCCCGCCTGCCTGCGGATTTCGGGGCGCGCATCGTCTCGTGGCAGCGAACGCACGGCCGCCATGGCCTGCCGTGGCAGCAGCAGCGCGATCCCTATCGGGTGTGGCTCTCGGAGGTGATGCTGCAGCAGACGCAGGTCGCGACCGTGCTGGCCTACTTCGACCGCTTCGTCGCCCGCTTTCCCGACGTGCGGGCCCTGGCAGCGGCGACGCAAGACGACGTGCTGGCCCTCTGGAGCGGCCTCGGCTACTACGGCCGCGCCCGCAATCTGCATCGCTGCGCCCAGGTCGTCGTCGCCGAGCATGGCGGCAAGTTTCCGCAAAGCAGTGCCGCGCTCGCCGAGCTGCCCGGCATCGGCCGCTCCACGGCGGCCGCGATCGCCGCGTTCTGCTTCGGCGAGCGCGTGGCCATCCTCGACGGCAACGTCAAGCGGGTGCTCGCCCGCGTGCTCGCGTTCGAGGGCGACCTCGCGCAGGCGAGCGCCGAGCGCGAGCTGTGGGATGCGGCGACGGCTCTGCTGCCTGTCGACGCCGTCGACGTGTACACCCAGGGCTTGATGGATCTCGGCGCGACGATCTGCATCGCCCGCTCGCCGCGCTGCCTGCTCTGCCCCGTGCACACGCTGTGCGGGGCGGCGAAGCAGGGCGCGCAGGAGCGCTATCCGGTGAAGACACGGCGCCTGCTGCGTGGCCGCCGCGAAAACGTCTGGCTCGATCTGCGCTGGCGCGATCGGGTCTGGCTGGTGCAGCGGCCCGAGAGCGGCGTCTGGGCCGGCCTGTGGAGCTGGCCGGAGTTCGAATCGACGGCCGCCTTCGAGCGCGCGAGCAAGGGCTGGCCGGGACATGCGGAATCCTTGCCCGCGTTCAAGCACGTGCTGACCCATTTCGACTGGCTGTTGCAGCCGGTGCGCTGGACGATTCCGGCGCGCAGCCCGGAACGCGTCGTCTCGCCCTTGCTGGCGGCCTGGCCGACCGGCCGATGGTTCGATCTCGACGCCGCCTTCGCGCTCGGCTTGCCGGCGCCGCTGCGCAAACGCCTCGCCCGCGACTAGCCAGTTGGCGGCTCAGTGCGTGCCGTGCCTGGTGCGCATCAGCGAATCGACGATGTCGAGGCGCGCGACCGGATCGGCGAGCGCCATCAGGCGTTGCTTCGCCTCGAGCGGAAGAGGCAGGATCTCGCACCAGCGGTTGGCGACCCAGCCGACGCTGTCGAAGCGGTGCGGCTCGAGAAAGGGCTTCGCGCCCTGCGCCGCCAGGCTGGCGATGGCCTCGGCCAGGCTCTTCACGATGTGCGCGTGGCTCGCTCCGGGCGGCACGGTCGGGTCTTCCATCACGTCGCTCGTGTGGCCGAGCCACAGGCCGTCGACTTGCTGGCGCGTCGCGCCGAGCGCGAAGCGCCGTGTGCCGCGGCAACGCACGTTGAGGATGCCGGCTTGCGCGCTGTCGACGTCGATCAGCTCGGCGAGCGTGCCGACTTCATACAGCGACACCGGCTCGGTCGACCCGCGCGCCTCGCCGCCGCTCTTCAGGCACACGACTCCGAACGGCTGCGATTCGCGCATGCAGCGCGACATCAGGTCGAGATAGCGCGTCTCGAAGATCTTCAGATCGAGCAGGCCGTCCGGGAAGAAAACGGTTCGCAGCGGAAAGAGCGGCAGCTCGAGGTCCGAGAGCGCGATCTCGTTCACGACGTATCGAGCTCGCGGTGGCGGATGAAGGTGGCGGCGCTGCTGCGAAACGCCGCGGCGAGCCTCTCCACGAACCAGACGGAGCGGTGCTGCCCGCCGGTACAGCCGATCGCCACCGTCAGGTAGGCACGCTGGTCGGCCTCGAAGGCCGGCAGCCAGTGCCGCAGGAAGGCGTCGATCTGCTCCAGCATTTCCGTGACCTCGGGTTGGGCCGCGAGGTATTCGGCCACCGGCGCGTCGCGTCCGGTGAGTGGGCGCAGCTCGCGCACGTAGTGCGGGTTCGGCAAGGCGCGCACATCGAAGACGTAGTCGGCATCGAGGGGCACGCCGTGCCGATAGGCAAAGCTCTCGAAGACGAGCGTGAGGCGACTGTCGGCGGCCCCCACCAGCTCTCGGATCCAGGCGCGTAGCTGCGTCGGCCGCAGGCTGCTGGTGTCGACGATGGTCGAGACGTCGCGCAGATTGGCAAGGAGCTGGCGTTCGAGCTCGATCGCTTCGATCAGCGCACCGCGATCGGCGAGCGGATGGGCGCGCCGCGTTTCCGAGAAACGCCGTACCAGGGCACTGGTGCTGGCGTCCAGAAAGATCGCCTGGATGGCGACGCCTTCGCCGCGCAATTGCGCCAGCAGCGGCAGCAGGTGCGGCAACGTGTCGGCACTGCGCACGTCGACCGCGATGGCGACGCGCCGGTCGCGCCGCTGCTGCTCGAGGCGCAGGAAGTCGCGCAGCAATTCCGGCGGCAGGTTGTCGACGCAGAAGAATCCAGCGTCTTCGAGCGCATGCAGCGCCACCGATTTGCCCGAGCCGGAAATGCCCGTGACGAGCACCACCTCGCGGGAGGGGCCGACCCCTTCGGGGTCGCTCATGGCGATCCCTTGCGTGCTGGCGTGGCGCGGGCCTTGGCGCCCGACGACAGCATTTCCTGCGCATGCGCCAGGCTCGTCGACGACAGCTTCTCGCCGCCCAGCATGCGCGCGATCTCGGCGACACGCGCTTCGCCGGCCACCGTGTCGGCGGCGCTGCGCGTCTTGCCGGCGTCGGTCTGCTTGGAGACGACGAAGTGGTGGTCGGCACACGCCGCCACCTGCGGCAGGTGGGTGACGGCAAGCACCTGGCGCTCGCGCCCGAGCTGCTTCATCAGACGGCCGACGGTTTCCGCGACGGCGCCGCCGATGCCGGCATCGACCTCGTCGAAGATGAGCGTGCCCGGTGCCTCGCTGCCGGTGTCGAGCTCGCTCGTGACGACGGCCACCGAGAGCGCGATGCGCGACAGCTCGCCGCCGGAGGCGACCTTGCCGAGCGGCCGCGGCGTCGTGCCGGCGTGGCCGGCGACGAGAAATTCCGCCGATTCGAGGCCGAACGATTGCGGCGACTCGGTCGCCGCGAGCGCGATCTCGAACTGACCGCCGGCCATGCCGAGCTGCTGCATCGCGCGCGTGACCGCGGCAGCCAGTTTCGGCGCCGCGCTGCGCCGCAGCGACGAGACGCGCTTCGCTTCGCTGTCGTAAGCCTTCCGTGCGGCGTCGCTGGCAGCACGCAGGCCGTCGAGATCGGCGGCGGCATCGAGAGCGCGCAGCTCCGTCTTCCATTCGGCCAGGAGCGCCGGCAGCTCGGCCGGCGGCCGGCGATAGCGGCGCGCCAGCGCGACCCAGGCCGAGAGGCGTTCGTCGAGCGCGCGCAGGCGCTCGGGGTCGAGCTCGGCGCGGTCGAGATAGCTCGCCAGCGTATGCGCCGCGTCGCGCAGCTGCGCCTCGGCGCCACGGAGCGACTCGATCGTCGCTTCGAGACGGGCGTCGAACGGGGCGACGTGCTGCAAGGCATCGATGGCGCTGCCGGCCAGCGCCTCGGCGTTGCTGCCGGCATCCGACTCACCGCCGGAGACGGCCTCGAGCGCGCTGCGCGCTGCGTCGATCAGCGACTGGCCGTTCGCCAGGCGCGTGTGCTCGGCATCGAGCTCGGCCCATTCGTCGGCGCCGGGTGCAAGCTTGTCGACCTCGCCGATCTGCCAGGCGAGGCGCTCGCGCTCGCGCTCGAGGTCGCCCTGCTTTTCGGTCGCGGCAGCGAGCGCCTGCGCCGCCTCGCGCCAGGCCGCCCAGCGGGCCGCGAGCGGCTTGCCGTCGACGCGGGCATAGGCGTCGAGCACGCCGCGCACCGAGGGCGCGCGCGTCAGGCTTTGCCAGGCGTGCTGGCCGTGGATGTCGACCAGCCGCTCGCCGGCTTCGCGCAGCTGCGCCACGGTGGCCGCGCTGCCGTTGATCCACGCCCGGCTCTTGCCTTGCGCATCGATGGCGCGCCGCAGCAGCAGGCGGCCGGCATCTTCCTCGGCGCCGGCATCGAAGCCGCCTTCGGCGAGCCAGTCGGCACAGCGCCGGCGGCGTGTCGAACTCGGCCGTGATCTCGGCCCGCGCCGCGCCTTCGCGCACCACGCCGGCGTCGCCGCGGCCGCCGAGCGCGAGCTGCAGCGCATCGACGAGGATCGACTTGCCGGCGCCGGTTTCGCCGGTGAGCACGGTCAGGCCCGACGCGAGCTCGATCTCGAGGGCGTCGACGATGACGAAGTCGCGGATCGAGAGGCGATGCAACATCGTTCGATTACGAGTGGGCCGGGCGCCGGGCCGCCCCAAGCCCGGCCGCGCCCCCTCGGGGGGCAGCGAACGAAGAGAGCGTGGGGGCGTTCATTCCTCGCCCGAGGCCCAGTGCAGCTTGCCGCGCAGCGTGCCGAAGTAGCTCCAGCCGCGCGGATGCAGGAAGCGCACCCGATGCGCCGAGCGGCGCACGCAGATGCGGTCGCCGTGCGCCAGGCTGGTGAGCGACTGCATGTCGAAGTTCACGCTGGCGTCGCGGCCGGCGACGATCTCGATCACGATCTCGCCGAAATCCGGAACCACGATCGGCCGGTTCGAGAGCGCATGGGGGGCGATCGGCACCACGACCCAGCCGGCGATGCTCGGATGCAGGATCGGGCCGCCCGCTGAAAGCGCATACGCCGTCGAGCCCGTGGGCGAGCCCACGATCAGGCCGTCGGCGCGCAGGTTGGCGACGAACTCGCCGTCGATTTCGATCTTCAGCTCGACCATGCCGGCGGTGGCGCCGCGGCTGACGATCACGTCGTTGAGGGCGAAGCTCTCGAAGATGGTGGCGCCGTCGCGCTTGACGCCGCCTTCGAGCATGGCCCGCTGCTCTTCGTCGTATTCGCCGTCGAGCATCGGCGGCAGGATCTCGGCGAACCTGTCGAAGGCGACGTCGGTGATGAAGCCGAGCCGGCCCTGGTTGATGCCGACCAGCGGCGTGCCGTGGCGGGCGAGCTGGCGGGCGATGCCGAGCATGGTGCCGTCGCCGCCGAGAACGATGGCGATGTCGCAGGCCGCGCCGAGCGCGTCGGCGTCGAGGCTGGGCCAGCCGATGATGCCGGTCTGGCGCGCCGTCTCGTTCTCGACCGAGACGCGCAGGCCGCGGCCCTCGAGAAAGCGGGCGATCGACTCGAGCTCTTCGCGGATGCCGCCGGACTGGAATTTGCCGACGAGCGCAGCGTGCCGGAAGCGGGTCGACATTCGCGGGATTACACCACAGCGACCCTCTTGGCCGCAGTCGAAAATGGCTTCATCGATACTCCCCACACCATGCTCGACGAGCGCGCCAAGACCCTGCTCAAAGCCCTGGTCGAACGCTACATAGCCGACGGCCAGCCGGTGGGCTCGCGCACGCTTTCGCGCGCCAGCGGCCTCGAGCTCTCGCCGGCGACGATCAGGAACGTGATGGCCGACCTGGAAGAGCTCGGCCTCATCGCCAGCCCGCACACCAGCGCCGGCCGGATCCCGACGGCGCGCGGCTACCGGCTCTTCGTCGACACCATGCTCACGGCGCAGCCGCAGCGGCTGCCGTCGTCGCCGCCCGATGCGGCGCTCGAGGCGCATCTGCACGCCGACCAGCCGCAGCGCGTGATCGCCAACGCGGCGCAACTGCTGTCGAGCCTGTCGAGCTTCGTCGGCGTCATCACGGCGCCGAAGAAGCCGAGCGTGTTCCACCACATCGAGTTCATGCGCCTGTCGGAGCGGCGGGTGCTGGTCATCATGGTCGCGCCCGACGGCGACGTGCAGAACCGGGTCATCTTCACCGCCCAGGACTACACCACCTCGCAGCTGCAGGAGGCCAGCAACTACCTCACCGCGCACTACGCGGGCCTGACCATCGAGGAGGTGCGGGAACGACTGAAGACCGAGGTCGATGCGCTGCGCAGCGAGATCGCCTCGCTGATGCAGGCGGCCGTGCAGGCGGGCAGCGACGCGATCGCCGAGAGCCACGAGCAGGTGGTGATCGCCGGCGAGCGCAACCTGCTTGCGGTGCAGGATTTCTCGGGCGACCTGGGCAGCCTCAGAAAGCTCTTCGACCTGTTCGAGCAGAAGACGCAGCTGATGCGCCTGCTCGAGGTCTCGAGCCGGGCCGAGGGCGTGCGCATCTACATCGGCGGCGAGAGCCTGGTGGTGCCGTTCGAGGAGCTCTCGGTGGTCTCGGCGCCGTACGAGGTCGACGGCAAGGTCGTCGGCACGCTCGGCGTCATCGGGCCGACGCGCATGGCCTACAACCGCATGATCCAGATCGTCGACATCACGTCGCGGCTGGTCAGCAACGCGCTCAGCGCGAAGTGATTCAGCGCGAAGTGATGGACGCATGAAGATTCCGCCCGACGCCAAGGGCGTCTACCCGATTGCGCCGACGCCGTTTCTCGACGACGGCAGCATCGACTTCGAGTCGGTCGACAAGCTGACCGACTTCTATCTCGCCTGCGGCGCCACCGGCATCACCGTGCTCGGCCAGCTCGGCGAAGCGCCGAAGCTCGAGCATGGCGAAAGCGTCGAGGTCGCCACGCGCATGATCCGGCGCGCCGGGGCGCTGCCGGTGATCGTCGGCGTCTCTGCGCCCGGCTTCGCGGCGATGCGGGCGCTGACGCGCGAGGTGATGGACGCGGGCGCCGCCGGCGTGATGATCGCGCCTCCGAGCACGCTGCGTACCGACGATCAGATCGTGGGCTACTACCGGCAGGCTGCGGAAGCGATCGGCACGGCCGTGCCGTTCGTGATCCAGGACTATCCGCTCACCTTCACGGTGCAGATGGCGCCCGCGGTGATCCGCCGCATCGTCACCGAGCTGCCTTCATGCGCGATGCTCAAGCACGAGGACTGGCCAGGCCTGGAGAAGATCAGCACCTTGCGCGGCTGGGAGCGCGACGGCTCGATGCGCCACATCCCGATCCTCGTCGGCAACAACGGCCTCTTCCTCGACTACGAGATGGAGCGCGGCGCCGACGGTGCCAACACCGGCTACGCCTTTCCCGACATGCTTTGCGATGTCGTGCGGCTGTCGGGCGAAGGGCGCCGCGAGGAGGCGCACGACCTGTTCGATGCGCATCTGCCGCTGCTGCGCTACGAGCAGCAACCGGGCATCGGCCTGACTGTTCGCAAGTACCTGCTGCACCGGCGTGGCCTGCTGAGCTCGCCCAGGCTGCGTGCGCCGGCGGCGCCGCTCACGGCGCTGGCGTGCGCCGAGGTCGAGCACCTGCTCGGGCGTCTGGCGCGGCACGATCCGCGCGCCGTGCTCGATTGATCCCGGCAGCCGCCTCGCGCGGCGTGCGAAGATTCCCGCGCGGGCCGTTAGCTCAGTCGGTTAGAGCAGAGGACTCATAATCCTTTGGTCGTTGGTTCGATCCCAACACGGCCTACCACTGAAAAACGTCTTGGGACGTTGTGAGACAAACTGATCATAGGTGAAGTAGCCGGTTTCGGACATAATTTTGTCCCAGTTTGACCGTCAAATTCTCCCTCAGTCCACGCGTCGACCGGGTAACATTCCGGGTAACTCGTCCAGCAATCGACTGGGCGGACCAAAAGTTACCCGGTATGGCGGCCACTGACAAGCTGAGCGACAAGGCGATTCGAGCGGCGCTCAAGACGGCCGTTGCGACGGGTCAAGCGCATCGGTTGGCGGATGGAGCCGGCCTCCATATCGAGGCGAGGCCCAACGGCATCGGCTGGTGGCGATTGCGCTTCTGGAGTGCGGGCAAGGAAGGCATGTTGAGTCTCGGGACGTATCCCGAGGTCTCGCTCGCAATGGCACGCGAACGTCGAGCCGAATATCGCAGAGGTGCCGCTTCGGGCACGAGTCCGAGCGATGAGCGCAAGGCCGACAAGGCCGCCGCCTTGCAGCGAAAAGAGGCGCAGCGCCTGGTTTCGGCGGGCCTTCCTTCGCCGGGAACGTTCGAGCACACGGCACGCGACTGGTACGAGCGTCATCTGCCGGTCTGGTCGCCGGGCCACGCGAAGAAGATTCTTGCGTTGATGGTCAACGATCTGTTTCCCTATATCGGCACGCGATCGCTTTCAAGTATGAGTGCGCCAGAGCTGCTGCGGACGGTGCGACGCATCGAGGCTCGCGGAGCAGTGGAAACGGCATATCGGGCGCTGAAGGCGGCTGGTGCTGTGTTTCGACATGGCGTTCAGAACGGCCATTGCGACAGCGATCCCACACGTGATCTGAAGGGCGCGATCATCTTGCCCGAGTCGAAGCACCGCGCAGCTGTCACCGATCCCGTGAAGCTGGGCGAACTGCTTCGTGCGATCCAGAGTTACCAAGGAACGCCCGTCGTTCGAACGGCCCTGGTGCTTGCTCCTTTGGTCTTTTTGCGTCCGAACGAGCTGCGACGGGCCGAATGGTCCGAGTTCGATCTTGGAGACGCGACTTGGACAATCCCTTCGACGCGGATGAAAGGACGGCTCAAGGCGAAGCGGAGCGGCGTTCCACACGTCGTGCCATTGGCACATCAAGCCGTCGCAGCACTTCGCGACCTGCTGCCGCTGACCGGTAACGGGCGATACGTATTTCCGAGCCCGTTGACAACCGAGCGTCCCATGTCCGACAACGCCATCCTCACCGCGCTGCGGCGCATGGGTTTCGCGAAGGAAGAAATCACAGGTCACGGATTTCGAGCGACCGCACGAACACTTCTTGCCGAGCGACTCGATGTGCCCGCGGAAGTGATCGAGGCGCAGCTCGCACATGCCGTCGGCGACTCTCTGGGTCGTGCCTACAACCGCACCCAGTTTCTCGAGCAGCGCCGGCAAATGATGACGCTCTGGGCCAACTACCTTGACTCTCTCCGAGGTGGCGAAGACGCCCGCAAACAAAAGCGGGTGAAGGCCTCACGATCTGTGACGAGCCAGCCTAAGGTGGCATCGACCGGACAAAAGCCACGAGCGCGATCGACTGGCCTTGGGGCGGTCTCGAACAATCAGTCTCGCGGGCCAGGGCGCTGAGCAGGACGGCACGGGACGTTCTGAGAATCCGGACGATCTGCGCGCAGTCGCGCGATGATTTTTCGGTCGAAATCATCGAGGCCGGGACGCGATTCCGCGGTAATGATCTCCAAGCCCTGGCGCAGTGAACGTTGCCTCGACGTGCGCAAGCGAACGAAATCAGCCCAAATCCGACACGTCGACTGCACTTCGCCGGGACTAAATTGAACAGTCGCCCGAGGAGCAATCAGATGAACGATAGAGCGTCTGCCACGATGCAGCATGCACCTGCCGACTCCATGCAGTTGCTGCGGCTGCGCGCCGTCATGCAAACGACTGGGCTGGCGCGATCGACCGTTTACCGGCTGATCGCGGAGCATTCGTTTCCCGGGCCAGTGAAGTTGTCGAAGCGTGCGGTCGGATGGCGTCTCGAAGAGGTCAGGCAATGGACGCTGGAGCGCCCGCGTACATCCCGCTGACGCGGTCGCCTTTGGCGCAAGCGGGTGCGGCGAAAGTGGCAGTTCGAGATCGCGTCACCATCGATTTGCGCGGTCTCCGTCCCGCGGTGGAAGGGCTTGCGCGGAATCGTCGGATAACGGTTGCCGCCCTGGGGCGCGCCGCCCTTGTCCGGATGCTCGGCACGTCTTTGGAGCCAGCGTCTCCGTTCGAGCAGGGGCCGGCCACGCCGGACAAGAAGACGCCATTCACCGTGAGGATGTATCGCAGCGACATCGAGCGCGTGATCGCTCAGTCGCATTCGGTCGGCGCCTCATACGGGACTTACATCGCTGCGCTGCTGGACGGCGCGCCGCCACCGTTGGTCATCGATCCTCAGCGAGCCATCGCGGCGCTTGCCCAGTCCACCGACGGCTTGACCGCGATCGCTGCCGATTTGAACGAGCTGATGCGCTCGATCCGCGGCGGCGCGACTCCCTCCGTCCGCGAGTTTGGCCGCGTCATCGAACAGCTCACTCGCGTCATTCGGCCACATCAGGAAGAGGCCTCCCAACTGATGTTCGAGCTACTGCCCGCGCGGCCACGACGCGCCACGAGACGACGGCGCCGTCTTGCGCAGGTCAAATCGTGAGCGATCCGACGCGCATCGACGGCGTTCTCGTTCAATGGGGCGAGCGCCTCTTCTATTCGCCCAACCGGATCGTCTATCCGGGAGATCCGCCTCGGCTGGGCTCGAGTCTGGGCAAGCGAGCAGCGGCTATCCGTGCCCGCATCAAGTCGACGGTGCGGCGCGCGCCCCAGGTCATGGTGAAAGTGACAGGTGGCGGCCGCGGTGCGCGCGCCATTGCCGCGCACATCCGGTACATCTCGAAGAACGGACGCATCCCGCTCGAAGACGATCGTGGCGCCGTCCGCGAAGGCCCAGAGGTGGTGCAGGACGTTGTCGAGCAATGGCGCTACGCCGGTTCCTTCATCCCTGAGACCGGGCCGAGACGCGAAGCGTTCAACATCACGCTGTCGATGCCGCACGGCACGGACCCTTTGGCTGTGCAGCGAGCGGCAAGGGAGTTCGCCGAACAGGAGCTCAAGCAGCATCGTTGGGTCATGGTGTTGCACGACCATCAAGCCAATCCGCACGTCCACATCAGCGTTCGCGCCGAGTCCCGGTCGGGTCAGCGTCTCAGCCCGCGCAAGGTCGACCTGCATCGTTGGCGCGAGACCTTCGCCGAGCGGCTGCGCAGCTGGGGCATCGAAGCGGAGGCAACCCGACAGGCGTCGCGGGGCGTATTGCGCAATTCCGTGCCCACGTGGCGCGTCAAAGCGCGCGAGGAAGATCGATTGAGGGGCGACTTCGTGCGTGATCAGGCCGACAAAGAGCCTGGCCGCGGATACGCCTACGCCGTGAAGGCCTGGCACGAGGTCATCCAAGGCTTGGCTCAATCGGATGTTCCGGGCGATCGGGAGCTGGCGGAAGAGGTCCGTGACTATGTCCATGCGTCCACTTTCGTGCGCAAGCACTTGCGGCCGCTGCATCAACAACTGGTCGAACGGCAGCGGAGTGAAAGACAACGAGCGCTGGAAATGGAACGCAAGCGGGTGCACGACCGTGATCGCGACTGGGTGCAGCTTGCGCCAACTGTGACCCGGACTCGCCCGGATCGTGACATCGAGCGCTAGTACCTTGAAGACGGTTGCTGGTCACCTCGTCAAGGTCTCGACGTTGAGGAGATTTACGATGGCAGCAAGGCAATTTCAGCAACTGGGCCTGTTGGGACTGTTGTCGCAGAAGGAGGCGGGCCAACCGCTCATGCTCGCACTCGATTCGATCGACGAGGATCCGGCGCAGCCACGCAAGGAGTTCGATCCCGAATCGCTGCGCGAATTGGCCGCCACGATCGCGTTGCGTGGTGTACGGCAACCGATTTCGGTTCGCCCGCACCCAGAGAAACCAAAACGCTGGGTCCTCAACTTCGGCGCGAGGCGCTTGCGGGCTTCGATCCTTGCAGGCAAGTCCGAGATCCCGGCGTTTGTCGACGCGACGTCGGACAGCTACGACCAGGTGATCGAGAACGAGCAGCGTGAATCGCTCAAGCCGCTCGAGATGGCGCTTTTCGTGCAGCGTCGGATAGAAGCCGGGGACAGCCAGGCAGAGATCGCCCGGCGGCTCGGCAAGAGTCGGCAGTACATCACCTACGCGACCGGTCTGATCGATGCACCCGACTGGTTGCTGGCGGCGTATCGCGAAGGCCGGTGCAAAGGAATCACCGAGCTCTATGAGCTGAGAAAGCTATCCGGAGCGCACGACGCCCTTGTCCAGGGCTGGGTCTCGGGTCGTGAAGGGATCACTCGCGAAGACGTTGCTGCTTTTCGGTCGGAGCTAAAGGCCATCGAGGTCGAAGACAGCGCGGCAAAAGCATCCACCGCAAGTGCCGAGTTCTCGCTGGAGGTGCTCGGAAAGGACGTGCCGGTCGAGGTCGATCCTCTAGTCATCCCTCCGAAGTCCTCGCGGGGCGCAGGGGCTGCAAAGTCGACTCCTCGGTCCAAGACAACGCGTCTGACAGTGGAGCTCGAGGGACGTCAGTTCGAGTTGATAACGGACATTGATCCCGGGCGTCTCGGCGAAGTCTTCGTAAGACCGCCTGAAGGCGGAGCGCGGAAGTGCGTGCCAGTGGCAGACCTAAGGCTCGTTGGCTTCGTGACAGCCTGAGCATATGGTCGCCATCGCGAGCAAGCACCACCGCGCCATTGCTTGCTAGGAGCGAAGCCGGCTCGCTCGAAACCCTCGACATCAGCCAGAGGCCAGGGCCCCTGCTCTCTCGGCAAGGGCTGCTGCTCGTATTCCTCGGTCTGGCCGTCCCTAGTTGCACCTCGTCCAGCGGCAGGTATGCAGCGATTGCGGGCCGTCGACCGCCTCCGGTCTATAGCTGCTATTGCGCAATAAGCGGACGTTGCGCTGGCCTAAGCGACAGTCTCATCCTCGATCCAGCCTGCTTCGCCGTCATGCCCCGTGGCGTGCGGCATGCGCCGGCGCTACCGTACTACACAGATCTGTTTTATCTCAGGGGCAACATGATTGACGACCGGATGTCTACGGCGAAACGTTGGCAGGAACGCTGGACGAGCGTCCGAGCAGGCGAGAGCGGCGGCCAAAGCTCGACCCACATCGTCAGGCGCATCGGCGCACCGAACGACAGCCCTTCATGCTTCTTGAAATCCCTGCATAGCCAAAAGGACATGGAACGTCGCCGGCGCATGTATCGGGAAGTCGCAGCCTACGAAACCCTAGTCGATCACAAAGGAATCCCGAGGCTGGTCGAATCAAATGTACAAGCGTTCGACGACCTCAGCTTTAAGCTGTACCTCGTCACAGATCTGGTCAATGGGATCACGCTTGAGAGGTTCGTCGCGCAGCGCAACGGCGCACCTGTGCCACTTCTCGAGGCCGCCGCATGCGTGATCGAACTACTCGACATCCTCGAGTATTGCCACTCGAACGAGGTAGTTCACCGCGACATCAAACCCGCAAACATTGTGCTGCGTGAGGGTGAACTCGCATCACCCGTATTGGTTGATTTCGGCCTGTCATTCGAGTCCGGTATGGAGGAAGAGGCAGCGGAAGCTGCACAGGCGACCCTACTTAACGTAGAGCTGGGAAACAGGTTCTTACGTCTTCGCGAACTTGGGTCGCAATCCCTCCATAAGCGGGACCCCCGCAGCGACGTAGCGTGCGTGGCGGGCATTTTCTTTTACCTGCTCACGTTGGAAGCTCCGGTGCACACCGGTCCAGACCCTCAAGGCGCGTTTGCACATCAACGCGCAGGAGCCAGACGGATGCTGTCCAGCACTGCTAACGAGGACACGCAGATGCGGGTAAGCAGGCTCTTCGACCGAGCGTTCCAGGAAGCGATCGACGCTCGATATCAGTCTGCCGCAGAGTTACGTGACGCAGTCCGAAGCCTACAGAGCGCTCCGCACACGCTGAACGGCGAAGAACTGATCGCGCACGTCAAGGCGCGATTAGCTTCATCTGGCCGCGCGAGGCAGGCCGAAGTCCACGGGCAGCTCCGCGCGGGCACTCTAAGTGTCTACAGAGTCCTGAAGGAACTCGCAGACGAGCTGGGGATGTCCCTTTATGGGTTGGAGGGCCACGATCGCTTCGACTCTGTGTCGCAGGCCTACGCGATCGTGCCCGGGGGAATCAAGCCGGATCGCGAAGAGGAAATCAGGTTCACGATCACTCGGGTCGGAACGGAGTTCGTGTTCGAGCTCTCCAGTTGCGACGGCGAGCAGATCGAAGCTGCTCGCATTCCTGTAACGGCTGCCTTGAACGAGGTTGGCGCTGAGCTGCGGCACAGGATCCGCTCGTTTGCCATCCAGAAAGTCCGCTCTTAGCGCTCTTGGGCGTCCAGCTGACTCGTTTGTACTCGTGCTCCATACGAAGGACAGCTATTTACAGAAGCCGACGTTGAAGGTGGCAAGCCCGAGCGGCCGCACTTAGTTCTGAAGCCGATGTCCGTCGCCAACCGGTCGACCACCATCCGCCTCAACGAACTGTTGAACCTGCCCAATACATCGCGACAGGGCAGAGAATGCATGTTTCGATCGACGCAGTTGCCCCCAATGGACGACTCCCCGGCACTGAAGTTCGGCCACTTCGAGCTACAGGCCAACCACCGGCGACTATTGCGGAACGGCGAGCCCGTGCCGCTAGGGGCGCGAGCGTTCGACGTGCTTCTAGCGCTGGCCGAGCGGCGTGAGCGAATCGTGACCAAGGCCGAGTTGATGGAGCGGGTCTGGCCCGGCCTGGTGGTCGAGGAAAACAACCTACAGGTCCAGATCAGTTCGCTGCGCAGACAGCTTGGTTCAGATGCGATTGCCACCATCCCCGGACAAGGCTATCGGTTCACTGCCCGGCTCGCAGGTAACGACGAACCTGGCGCGGCGCTCAGGCAACGACTCGCCGCGATCCTGGCGGCGGACGCGGTCGGTTATTCACGCCTGATGGCCATCGATGAGCGCACAACCATTGAGGCACTAGAAGCGGCGCGACGTGTGTTTCGCGACCGCATCCAGTCGAATCAGGGCCGAGTGATTGACACCGCCGGTGACTCCGTGCTTGCGGTATTCGAGACGGCAACCGGCGCAGTGACGGCGGCGCTAGCAGTCCAAGGTGAACTCGACCGGCTCGTGGCCACTTCGCCCGCTGACCGCATGCGGTTTCGCATCGGCGTACACCTTGGCGACGTGATCGAGAAGTCCGACGGCACGATCTATGGCGATGGCGTGAACATTGCGGCGCGGCTGCAAGCGCTCGCCGATCCCGGTGGCGTCACGGTGTCCGAGTCGATCCACACCGCCGTGCGCGGGAAGGTCGATGGCGTGTTCGAAGATCAGGGCGAGCAGCAGGCCAAGAACATCCCTTATCAGGTGCGCACATACAGACTGTCCGCACGAGGACGAGCCAAGGCGGCACCAGAAGCCGATACGAAGCTTGTTGCACGCGAGATCGACCTCGCATTGCCCGACAAGCCCTCACTTGCAGTGCTTCCCTTTGCCAACATGTCTGGCGACGCCACACAGGACTACTTCGTCGACGGCGTGGTCGACGACATCATCACTGCTCTATCGAGAGTGAGATCGTTCTTCGTCGTAGCCCGTACCTCGAGCTTCACGTACAAAGGCCGCTCGGTCGACATCAAGCAGGTAGGCCGCGACCTCGGCGTGCGTTACGTGCTCCAAGGCAGTTTTCGCAAGGCAGGCAGCAAGGTGCGAATTGCGGGCGAGCTGATCGAGGCTCAATCGGAACGCCACATCTGGAGCGAAAGGTTCGAAGGAAGCCTCGACGACATCTTCGAACTTCAGGACCGCATTGCAGCGAGCGTCGTGGGCGCCATTGAACCAACGCTGCGACTGGCTGAAATCGAACGGGCGCGATCCAAGCCCACCGCCAACCTGGGGGCTTACGACCTCTGTCTGCGTGCTCTGCCACGTCTGCCTCCCGCTTCGACGAAGGAGGGAAACGACGAAGCGATTGCTTTGTTGACCCGCGCGATCGAAATGGATCCCGGCTACTCGTACGCAAAAGCCGTATGTGCCTACGCCCACACCCTGCGCAAGCTGCAAACCTGGGCCAGCGACGCGGAGATAGCCGAGGGGATGCGGCTAGCTAGGGAAGCGCTTTCGGATCACCGCGACGACCCGGGAACGCTATCCTTTGCAGGGCATGCACTTGCCGTACTCGGCCTCGAGCACGAAGATGCGCTGCGCGCGATCGACCGAGCCCTGACGCTCAACCCGAATTCGACCGCCGTTTTGACTCGCGCCGGTTGGATTCGCACCTACATTGGCGATGGCGCCGCCGCGCTCGAATTCTTTCATCGCGCCATGCGTCTCAATCCGCTCGATCCAGAGCTCGGCCAGATGCAGACCGGATTGGCCTACGCTTACAGCCGCGCCGGCCGGGATCGGGAGGCACTGGAGGCGGGGCTCAAGGCTTTGCAAGAAGCACCATCATGGATTCCTGCGCATCTATCGGTCGTGCGCTCGCTCGTTCTTCTCGGGAGGATCAACGAAGCGAGGGCTGCTGCACAACGCATGCTCAAGCTGTCTCCAGGCATGACCTTGGCGTCGCGGGCGAAGCGAACGCTGTTCCGGGATCAGGCCTTCAAGGAAAGCATCTTGAACGCACTGCGCGAGGCCGGCGTGCCGGAGTAGGAGCAACATCCGAGGAACAAGGGCGGACGCGACCGATGGTGATGTCGGGTTTCGACAAAACCGGCCATCCAGTGGGCGATCTTGACTGGCTGCATCTAGTCTGACGCCGACATTTGCCTTCGACGGGCGCCCCAGAGTTCCCCTAAGCCGAGCCGACCGCAAACCCCCTCTTGACGGTCCGGTTCAGTCTGCAGCTCTGTGGACCCGCGATCGAGGGTCTCTCAAGACGCTAGCTTGGCGGCCAGAAGTTCGACCTTCCCGATCTTCGGCGGCTCGCTGAGCAGCGCTGCCGCATTGGCCGTCAGCGCAGCGGCAATGGGACGGTCGAGGTGCGCTTGGCGGCCTGTCTCATCGGCGAACGCTTCGAAGACGCCGAACGTCGAGGGGCCGAACTTCAGCGCGAACCATGCGGTCGTGCGCGTCTCAGCGTTGGCAAGTGGCAGCGCCACAGAGCATGTTCTGAGAAGAAGTTGCATCCGGTGACCGGGCCCACAGCCAGGCCTCGCCTGGGATGCGTGACATTCGAAGCTCCCACGCGTAGTCTGAAGGTCCGGTCTTGGTGATCGCCCTCATCGGGACACCGGGAGTGAACGTCTGCAGAAGTCTGAAGCGGGTGCTCGGCCGGCGACTGCGCCCTGAACTCCCCTTTCGGCCGGATTGCAGTCATTGAGGGCAGGGCAGGGCGCCTCGACCCCAGTTGCTACCGACTGCCCTCCTGGAAGAGGAGGGTGATCTCGGCCGGGCTGAGGCTTCTGGAGAAGACCCGGATGTGGTCAAGCTCACCCGAGTAGTAGCGCGAGTTGGTCGCAGGCTTGGCGATCTGCAGGTTGCCCTGCCATTGCGAGCGATCGACCTCGTTGCTCGTGTCCGTTGAGCGCAGAGAGCCGTTGACATAGAGCTCGACCGTGGCCAGCGCCGTGTCGGCGTTGCGAACGTTGATCACGACGTGGGTCCAGGTCCCGGCCGGCGGCAACGCATCCGATACCAGGGCGTTGCTGCGCTCGGCGCAGGTGGTCGGATCGCGCGGATCGGTGCTCCCGAAATAGAAATTCAGGCCGGTCACACAAGCGTTGAAGTAGTTCAAGGAGAGGTGCATCTCGTGGCCGGCAGCACTCGGCGTCAACCCGGCGCCCCAGCCGTTCTGGGCTGGCGCACCCTGCCAGAGGATGTGCTGCACCTGCGACAGGGCTGCGGCGTCCGGCTTGATCCAGAGCGAGAAGGAGAAGTTCGCTACCGTGCTCAGATCGAGCGAGGTCGATAGATACTGGCTCGCGACGGCCGACGTCGAGAGACTTTGGCCGATCACCCCGTCGGGCAGCCAGCTCGTCGTCGAGAGGTTGAAGAGCGTGGCGTCGTGGCCCAGGCCGCTCGTGTCGATCGCAGTCGTCGCGCTCGGTGTTTCGTCGAACTGCCACTGCGCGATGAGATTCGAGAGCCGATCGTGCACACGAACGGTCTGGCTCACGGGCATGCTCGTTCCGCCCTGGCCGTCGTTTTGCGTCACCTGCGCCACTCGATCCAGATTGGTCGGGTCGCTCGGGGCGGCGGTCCGGTAGACGACGGCGCGCAACAGCGCTTGCACGGTGGCCGGCGAGGCCCCGGTGCCGAGATAGACGACGAGCGGCGCGTTCGCGGACACCTCGCCGGCGTAGCGACCGATGACGGTGCCTTCGTACGAGACCTGCGAGCCCGACACCGCGATCTGGCCCGTGCCCGTGCCGATCGAGCGGATGTCGAGGCGGTCGTCGACATCGGCATTGGCGGTCAGCGCGACTGTCAGGGTCCCGCCTCCCAGGTTGGTCGAGTCGGCGTCGGACGCCGTCGCCGCCGGATCCAGCGCTGCCGCGGAGCTGCCTGCGATGAAGGCCATCGGTGCGCTCGGCAACGACAGCGTCGGCGCTGCGCTCGCCGAGCCGGTGGATGCCCCTGCCTGGGCAATGTCGAAGACGCCCGACGCGCTCCGGACCATGAACGTGCCGTTGCCGACGTACTGCAGATCGAGGGCGTCGTACTGTCGGCCGACGATCGATCCGGCGCTTCCGGTCACGGTGGTCTCGACCGCGGTCGGAACCGTCGTGTACACCTGGCCGCCATCCTCCACCGCCACCAGCCGCGTGCCATCGGCGGAGCTGGCGACCGAACTCCAGAACCGTGCGCCGGACGCGCGCGCCGTCCACGTCACCCCGGAGTCGTTCGACGTGTAGATGGCCCCGCCCGTCAGCGCAGCGGCGAGCCGGGTTCCATCGGCCGAGGAAGCCACCGATCGCCAGCCTCGATCGAGTTCGCGTGCGGTCCAGCTCGTTCCGGCGTCGGTCGAGGTGTAGATCTGGCCGCCAGCGACGACCGACACCAGCCGGGAGCCATCGGCCGACGTCGCGACCGAGTTCCAATTCCGGACCGACTCGCGTGCCGTCCAGCTCGCTCCCGAATCGGTCGAGGTGTAGATCTGATTGCCATACCCGGCCGCGACAAGCCGCGTGCCGTCGGAGGAGGAGGCAACCGACGTCCACAGCCGATTGAATTCGCGCGCCGTCCACGTCGCGCCGCTGTCGGCGGAGGTGTAGATCTGGCCGCCGTATACGACCGCCACCAGCAGCGCGCCGTCCGCGGACGAGGCGATCGACTGCCAGGCCCGGTTCGCGTCGCGTGGCACCCACGTGGCTCCCGCGTCGACGGAGGTGTAGATCTGCCCCCGGCCACGGTCGCCACGAGTCGGGTCCCGTCAGAGGACGACGCCACCGACGACCAGTTCCGACTCGTCTCACGGGCCGTCCAGGTCGCGCCGGCGTCGCTCGAGGTGTAGACCTGACCTCCGGCGACCACCGCGGCGAGCCGCATGCCGTCGGACGAGGACGCCACGGCACGCCAGCTTCGGGTGGGGTCACGCGCCGTCCAGGCATCGGCGAACATCCCACCCTGCAGGTTGCCGGTCGCGACGCTCTGCCCGGCGTTCTGCGCCAGCCTCCAGCCGCCTGGGCCCACCCCGGAGATCTGCACGAGATCGCCGAGCACTGGATTCGTTGGCAACGTGACGGTCACCTGCGCCGTATTGTCGGTAAGGTACCCCGTGTTGGCCGACGCCTGCACACTGCTGCCGGTGACGTGGACCCAGGTGATACCGGGGCCGGTCGCTCCGTTGCAGACGTAGCTGGTCGACGCGACCTCGGAGGGATCGAGCAAGCCGTTGCCGTTACTGTCGTAGCCCGCACGGATCCGCTGGCCGCCGGCCGCACAGTTGGCGCCGGCAGTCTCGCTGCTCGTTTCGATCAGCAAGGTCGTGGCCGCAGCTCCGGTGGCCCCCGCAGCTCCGGTCGTGCCCGCAGCTCCCGTCGCCCCCGCAGCTCCGGTCGTGCCTGTCGCACCGCCCGCGCCGTTGCAGACGTACTGCGTGCTGGTCGCCTCGGATGGGTCGAGGACGCCGTTGCCATTGGCGTCGAGCCCGGCATCGATCCGGCTGCCGCCGCTCGCGCAGTTCGAGCCAGGGGATTCACTCGTTACCAGCAAGCGTGTCGAAAGGCCGTCGCTGCCGCCGCACGCGGTCAACACGAGGGCAGCGAAGCAGACGAGGACGGTTCGGGAGAGGAGAGTTCGCATGCCGTGGCTCCGGTCGCAGGGCGTCCGGGCCGGCCGGCTCCGCGCTACGAGGCGGCTCGGTCGCACCCGCGTTTCGCAACTGCGTCGACTTGTTGTCGGCGCCGCAGCCTGCGTCTTGAGAGGGCCGTCCGTGGCCTGCACCACGGATTGCGCTATCCATACGGCCGCTGGAGCTGATGGCCATCGCTTGCACGCTGGGCTGCCGATCAGTTGTCCAATCCAGAGGTCGACGGCGACCGTCTCGTCGGAAGCTGTCGTTTAACGTGCTGACGTCGAATGACCGCAGATAGTCTGAAACGGGCGTGCGGTAAGCGCGATCAAGGGTAGTTTGTTGGCGGGTTTGCGTATTCACACTATCGGCTACTTGTCCGTTGCGAGCGTCAGCGTTTCGCGATGCAGACGGCAAGCTCCCCTCGGCGGCTCCTTGAAACAGGTACCGGCAAGCGAATTCGTGCAATTCCCGCGCTGGAAGCGCGCGCGATGACCAAAGGCGTAGTTGCGAATAGAGATGAGGCAGCTCTATCGTGCGAACGCTTACTTGGGCGATTTGGGGGGATGGACATCTAGTCCCCCGGCGTGCTCGGCGACGCCGGCGATCTTCAGCCGGATCCGTTCGATCGCATGCACCGGCTCGAGACCCTTGGGACAGACCTCGGCGCAGTTCATGATCGTTCTGCAGCGGAACAAGCGGTAGGCATCGTCGAGGTCGTCGAGTCGGCTCTCCGTGGCGCGGTCCCGGCTGTCGAAGATGAAGCGGTAGGCCTGGATCAGTCCGGCCGGACCCACGAACTTCTCCGGGTTCCACCAATACGAAGGGCACTGGCTGGTGCAGCAAGCACAGAGGATGCACTCGTAGGCGCCGTTCAGCTTGTCGCGCTCGGCGGGCGACTGCAAGCGCTCCTTCTGAGGCGGCGGCTCCGGATTGACGAGGAACGGCTTGATCGAATGGTATTGCTTGAAGAACTGGGTCATGTCGACGAACAGGTCTCGAATGATCGGAAAGCCTGGCAGCGGCCGGATCACGACCGGCTCGCGCAATTCGCTCACCCGCGTGATGCATGCCAGGCCGTTGCGGCCATTGATGTTCATGGCGTCCGATCCGCACACGCCTTCGCGACAGGACTTCCTGAATGACAGGGTGCTGTCCTCGGCCTTCAGCCGCAACAGCATGTCGAGCAGCATGTGATCCGAGGCCAGGCGCTCAATGTCGTAGTCCTGCATGTAAGGTCGAGCGTCCTTGTCGGGGTCGAAGCGTGAGATCGAGAATTTCATGGCCTTGTTGTTGGTTGCAGTGACCCGATGTCTGCGCCTCAAATGTGCAGACGGAGCAAGATGAACAGCATCCAGGCGCCGATCCCGGCGAGGTAGAGGGCAACAGCGACGAGCAGCCCGTTGCGAACGGCAGCGGGTCGAGCGTAGTCGAGCAATACATCGCGCAGACCGACCCACATATGGGCGAGCAGGGCCGCCATGAAGACGAGGAAGGCGAGCGATATCCCGGGGCGGGCGATCCACGCTTTCCATTGCGGGTAGTCGGACTTCGGCCGGAGGCCGAGGGCGGCGAGCACGAATAAGATGAAGAGCAGCATGCAGACCGCGCTCACCCGTTGCACCCACCACGCCCTCATGCCAGTGAAGCGACTACGCGACGCCATGTTTTTTACCAGATCGCGACGACGGTAGCCAGCGCCACGACGACTCCGGCCAGATTGACGAACCAGGCGCTCCTGCGGGCAATTCGAAGCGGTGAGCCGATATCAAAGTCGGTCAGGAGGTGGCGCACGCCGTCGAGCACATGGTGGGCAAATGCCCAGACGACGATCACGGTCGCGGTCTTGATGGGCCATTGATCGAACATTGCACGTACGCGCGCAAAGCCCGGCTCGTCGCGCAGCGAGAGACCGAACAAGGCGACCGCTGCCGGCACGCTCAGCGCCAGGATGACCCCGCTGATCCGATGCCCGATCGAGGTCAGCGCCCCGACGGGCATCCGGATCTTCGTCAGGCTCAGGAATACGGGTCGTCTCGAGCCGGGTTTCATCAGATGGGCACCCGGTAGCCGTAGAACTCGTGATCCTCGTTGTAGCCGCCTTCGCCGGCACCCAGATCGGCGTAGCTTTGCACGAACTCGATCGCCGCGATCCACTTGACCATCTTGAAGCCGAGTTCGTTCTCGCAGCGCAGCCGCAGTGGCGCGCCATGGAGGACGCTGACCGGCGCGCCGTTCATCTCGTAGGCAAGAATCGTCAGCTCATGGCGCATGTTCGAAAGACTGTGCGCGTCGTAGTAGCGTCCGCCGTCGCCGCCGTCAGCGATCGAATAGAACACTGCGTATCGGGCTTCGGCCCTGGGTTTGACGAGGTCGAGGATGGCGCGCATCGGGACGCCGCCCCACTTGGCCACGCCCGACCAGCCCTGGATGCAGAAGTGCGTCGTGATCTGCTCCTGTTTCGGCATCGCCTGCAGGTCCGCCAGTGAGAGCTCGGCGGGATGCTCGACCAGGCCGCTGATGCGCAGGCGGTACTCGCTGAAGTCGTTTGCCACGAGCCGGTCGAACTCGGCCGACTTCGGCAGGGTGCCGTTGGGCCAGAAGTAAGGCGAGATGGCGGCTTCGTCGAGCTGGCTTTTGGCGTCCCACGATTGTGTGGCCGCGCCAAAGGGCCGGCTCAGGAACTTGCCCACGTGCTGGATCAGTCTGGCATGGCGAAGCGTGAAGGGCGAGGCCCACCACCATGCGATTGCAACCAGCAGGATGGCCGGAATGAATACGGCCAAGCCCGTCCAGGAGTTGTCGTGGACGCCCGCCCACATCATGTTCAGATTGACCCTCGCGTCGGTGATGAAGACCAGGGTCACATGCGCCAGGATGAAGAAAAGAAACCACCATAGGGCGAGAAAGTGGATGGAGCGTGCGCGTTGTCGGTTCAGCGCTCTGCCAACCCAGCCGAGCCGGTTCGAGATCGCCGGGCTTTGCATCAGCCCGGTGACGATCGAGGTCGGTGCGGCGATGAAGACAGTCATGAAGTAAGCGAGCTGCTGCAAGCCGTTGTAACGGGTCCAGCTTTGATCGACTGGGAAGGTCAGCGACAGGTACTGCAGCGCCGTCGACACCGCGTTCGGAAAGACATCCCATGTCGTGGGCACGATTCGAAGCCACTGGCCGCTTGCGAACAGCAAGGCGTAGTACACGGCGCCATTGATCATCCAGAGCAGGGTGGTCGAGAAGTGCCACCAGCGCGCCAGGCCGATCGAATGACGAATGCCGGGAATGCCCAGCCAGCCGGGAAGAGTGACCGAGTCGTCCTTGGCAGTCCAGATGCGATCGTTCGGAACCGCCTTCTGGAAGCGAAACCACTCGGTTCCCGGCGTGCAATCGCGCTTCCAGTAGAGGCGAGGATGATCGGCAAGGATCTGCACGCCGGCGCGAATGATGAACACCATCAAGAACAGGTTCAGGAAGTGCAGGAGGCGAAGCCACGCCGGGAACCCGGTCGTGACAGCCGCGGCCGAGCGGGAAACGCCCGGGTAACGCAACAAGAAATCCTGCACCTGCGGCAACTGCCGCAGCGCTTGCGAAACAGCGATGCCCACCACCAAGGAGACGAAGAGAATTGGCAATGCCCACAGGACGCTGATCCAGCGTCGGCCGATCCGGATCCGGGGTACAACGCCCGCTTGCGGTGGCAGCCAGTGACTCAGTCGCACACGATCGTCGGCTGCGCTCAGGCGCTCGGCCAAGGGATCATGCGTCAGGGACATAGCGTCCTCTTGTACGCTGTCGCACAAACCCATTCCGCCGAAGTCAGGTCAGGCCGGTGACGCAGTGTCGGAGGGGCGGTCGTCGGCTGCCGTTGCGGCCTGCGGCTCTCGCAAATGAGCCGCTCGTTCGACGAGACCGATCATCCTGGCCGCGGCATGAATCGTCAGATGGTGAGGTGTGACCCCTGGGCGCGGAGAAATGCAGGCTGCTATTTCGCGAGCGAGCTCGAGCTGGCGATCGGTTGCTTCGGCGAGCAACACGGCCAGCAGGTTTTCGAGGGCGATGACCCGAATCTGTAGCTGTACCAGCTCCGCGTTTGTCAGCGGCAGCGTATCGGGCGCAGGCGCGGTGGAAGGAGGGCGTGCCTGACCGCCTTCTCCGGCACCGCCTTCATTGTTCCATCTGGAAATCGCTTGGGCACGCAGCCGGGCGCGTTCGGACGAATCCGACTCCTGGCCAGGGAGGGTGACTCGGGGCATGGTTTGATGATCAATCAGGATGTCAACGCGCCGCACTGCCGGCGCGACCTCGTGCATGATCCAGAGGGGATTCTCGTACCGATGAACGAATGCATGTGTTGCGCGGGATGGGTCCAGTCGCAGAGTGGGCCTTGGAAATCGGAAGAGGCCGCGAGTCGCCCTGCGCCTTCGGCCTCGAGCATGCGTCTTCCGGACGCGGACGAGCACCGCTGCAGAGTGCTGACGGTGGGCCATTCGACGCGACCGATCGGGACCTTCATCGAGCTGCTCTGCAGTCACGGCGTCACTCAGCTGATCGACGTTCGCACGGTGCCGCGCTCGCGTCACAACCCCCAGTTCAATCAGGACGCATTGCCGGCAGCGCTGGCGCAGGCCGACATCGGCTACGCGCACGCCGCGGGGTTGGGTGGTTTCCGGTCGACGACGGCGGACTCGCTCAACTGCGGCTGGCGCAATCTTTCATTTCGCGGCTACGCCGACTACATGCAGACGCCTGACTTTGGCGCGAACCTCAGGAGTGTCATCGAGCTGTCTCTCACTGCCCGTGTCGCGCTGATGTGCGCCGAGGCGGTGCCGTGGCGCTGCCATCGCTCTCTGATCGCCGATGCCCTGGTCGTGAACGGAATACCGACCTGCGAAATTGTCAGTCTCAAACGACTGCAGCCGCACAAGCTCACGCCTTTCGCCCGCGTCGAAAGGCGGGAAATCACTTATCCCAAGGAAGAGTAACGCCCTGAAGCTAGGGCAGCCGCGGCCTGAGTCCTGCCACGGTCCCGCAACTGCCACCGAAGGTGATCGCTCTGCAGGCAATCCGTTGAAACCTGGCGCGCCGAACGGCGCCCTGCCCGAATCGGGCCAGCCCTCGGGCCCTGCCGTGTTGCAGCTCGGCTTTCGACCTTTCTACGTCCTGGCGAGCCTCTTCGCCGCGCTTTCCATTGCCGCCTGGGGGGCACAGGCGGATGGCTTGCTGGGTCGTCCCTACCTCGCCGGTCCACTCTGGCATGCCCACGAGATGGTGTTCGGCTATGGTCTGGCCGTCATCGTCGGCTTTCTTTTCACGGCCGTTCGCACCTGGACGAACCAGCCCACGCCAACCGGTCCCTTGCTTGCCTTGTTCGCATCGATGTGGCTCGCCGAGCGCCTGCTCGTCGTGACGCCCTTCAGCTGGGCCGCGGCCGTCATGGGCCCGCTGTTTCCTCTGGCGTGCGCAGCAGCGCTTGCAGTTCCTCTTGCGAAGGCGCGCAATCGACGCAACTATATTTTCGTGGCCTTGCTGCTGGTGATTGCCGCGGCCGACGCCTTGTTCAACTTGTCGCAGCTCGGCGTGCTGCAGGTTCCCGCGAACGTCGGCCTTCTTCTCGCGCTCGACTCGGTGTTGATCGTCATGGCCGTCGTGGCCGGGCGTGTCACTCCGATGTTCACGAACAACGGCGCCCCTGGCGCGGGCGCGGTCAGCGTCTCGTGGCTGGATCGGGCCGCGATCGGCTTGCTGATGCTTCTGGCCATCGCCGATGGCGCTGAAGTGCAAGGGGGAGCCTTGGCTCCGCTTGCGGCCATCGCGGCTGTCGTGCACGGGGTCCGCTGGTTTCTGTGGCGGCCATGGAAGACTCTGCGCGTACCGCTCGTCTGGGCCTTGCACGTCGCCTACGCGTGGATTCCGCTGCATCTTGCACTGCGCTCGGCCGTCGCTCTCGGCTGGCCCGAAACGTCGGCGGCAACCCACGCCCTGACCGTCGGTGCCATCGGAGGGCTCACCGTCGCCATGATGACGCGCACCGCGCTCGGCCATACCGGTCGGCCGTTACTGGCCGGTCCTGCCGACATCCAGATCTATGTGCTCATCGTGGCTGCTGCGATCGTCCGCGTCGTCGCGCCAATGATGGACCTGTGGGGCCCGACCGCAGTCCTCGTCTCGGCCCTTTTCTGGAGCACGGCATTTCTTGTCTTCCTGCTCAAGTACGGTCCCATGCTCATGCGCGCGCGGGTCGATGGCAAGGCAGGTTGACACGCATCACCTCTCAGCAGAAAGCCAATGATGCAACCTTCAGTCCGCAATCGAATTTCTCGTCGCTGGCCCGGGAGTGCTTGCGTTTGGCGCTGAGCGCCTGCGGCGTCGGCAACGAGGATTCAAGCTCCGCTACCGTTGCTGCCCGGACCTCTGAAAATCGAACTAAGTCGTCCCTCCCGGAGGCAACCATGAATCGAACAGAACGCTACGAAGGAAGTGACCACCACGTCTACATGATCGAGTTCTTCGAGGGTTCGTACGTGGCGCGCATTGACGAAAAGGTCTACGTCGAAGGATCGTGTCCCGACGACTTGCCCAGCTCCCTTTCCTGGGCTGAAGCTGCTCGCCTAGGAGCGATCGCGAAAATCGAAGACAAGATCAAGAAGGAACGTGCAGCGCGGAAAAAGCTAGTGGCAGACTAGCGTTGACTGCAATGAAGACTGGCCGCTGCGCTATGGCCAATTCGTGTCTGCGACTCGATCACGAGTGACTGCCGGGTCTGAGTGAATGAGACGCGGCGCATTCGAAGCGGTAGCGCTGAACATCCTAGGCTCCGGTTGTGCGTGGACCAGCCCGACGTAGTTGGTTGGTGGCCATAGATCGAATCCTATTGCGCCCGCATCTAGAAACTGTCTAACGCCTAGGCAGCCCGAGCGCCTGCAGCCCGTGGTCCGTGATCCGATACGAGTCGTCATCCAAACTGTGCTGCTCGAGCCACGCTGTCCCGTTGGTGGTCAAGAAGAACGGTATTTCGCTACTGTGCAGGCGGACGATTCCCTCGCTGTCTGCTCTCTTGGCGACCTCTCTCAAGATGGCCAAGGCGGTTTCGTCGCTAGGTGTGCAGTCTGGGGCGCTCATTCGCGCATCATGCCGCGTCCACGGCCCCGGCGTTTCCGTCTCCGACGGGTCGTCTAGCGCCTTCTTGGCTTGCGATAGTCCTTGAAGCAGAGTGGATGCTCGCGAGGATTGGAGGCGCCGGTGGGAACGTTTTTCGCCGGCTGGAGACGTCGCTCAGTCGCTCAGTAGCTGTCGACGCCGGTCTTCGATCTCCTCTAAGCTGATGCGATACCGCCTGGAGTGCAAATTCTCAACAATGAGCGCACAGACAACCAGCGCGAGTACGCAGGATCCGACGACGTACAGCCAGTCCCCAGGACCCGAAGCTCAGCGAAGGTGTGGAGCGAGCAGTCGGTGCGATCCACGGTCGACAACCGCGAGCACAGCGGCTAAGAGAACAACAGCGAGGTGCCGACGCTACCCGGGGTCCTCAGAAGCCCCAGATGCGTTGCTGATCGGTAGTCCAGTGCTTTAGACAGCCGATGAGACACGCATTCAGAATCTCCATTGGCTCGCCACGAAGCCATGCAGTCGCCGAAGAGAAAAGCGGTGTTCGGCCCCCTTCGTTGTCAAGCCGCTTGACAGATAAGGAGAGCAAGAGAAGAAGGGCAGGATAGTCTTCGCGCGGGTGATTGGCTGCCACCATGGCGTTGGTCGTTGCGGTGGGCCTGCAGAGAGGCTGTGCACGCGTACGCCCGACGAGGAGAGGATGCGGATCCTTGCGACGGTGCCGACCTCGCCATATGCCAGCGACTAGGATTCGCGCAGGCGCCGGGTAAGCAAGTAGCCGAACGCAACTAGAACGACTCCTGCCTCGCCTCATCGCCCCCTGCGGTAACAGATCAGCTCGCCGCGTGGCCTATCGAAGGCTTTGGCCGATCGCGATCCAATGCTCGGCGAGTGGCCGGATATAGCCCCCGGACGCGATGCCGATGGCGCTGGCCACAAGAACGCAGACCATCGCCCAAGCCAGCCGGACGATCAGCGAACGATCCCGGGTGCGGATCACGAACGAGAGGCTGAACGCCAGGCTGGTCAAGGATGCAATCGTTGCGCCGGTACCGGCGATGGTCGGCGAGATCGCGCCCTGCGACGCCATGCTCGCAGCCGCCGCGACTGCGCTGGCACTTGAAAGAAGGCCTCCGATTGCCGTCACGATGTAGAAGCCGCTCTCGCCGAATTGCTTTTGAACCAGCGTGCCGACGACGTGCAACACCAGGAAGAGCGCGCCGTAGCGCAAGGCCACCGGCAGCGAGAACGGAAGCTCCAGCTGCAGGCTGCTCGTCTCTGCCGATAGCTGCGGACGAACCAGATAGCTTCGAAAGACAAGCGCGGCTACCGTCATGATCATCAGCGACAGGGGGCCGACGGCGCTCAGCCAGGCGAGGGGGGCCAGGATGAGCAGGAGCGTCGCGTTGCGCACCATCATGGCTGCCATGGCGACAAGAATGCCTCGGTAGGCAGCGCCCGCGAACTGACCCTTCGACTCGCGGACACGAGTCGACATCTCGATCACGGTGAAATTGCTGTTGACCAAGCCACCGAAGAAGGCCGACAGCTCGATGCCGCGTGCGCCGTAGAGCTTCCAGAGGATGTAGTTGACGAACCCGATGCCGGCGATCAGGATGACCGTGACCCAGGCGGCGCGCGGCTCGATCAGATGTCCGGGTCCGATGGCCCCCAGCGGCAATGCCGGATAGATGACAAGCGCGAGGATTGCGAGCAGGAGCGCCGAACGCAATTCGCCCTCGGTCAACCCCATCGAAAAGCCGGCGAGGCGCTCCTTCCAGGCGAGCAATGCGGTGGCGATGACCATGACCGCGGCCGGCGTGATGGTGTGGCCCTGGCCGCAGAGGATGCCGGCCATGCAGGTGACCAGCATTGCAGCCGAAGTCGTGAGCTCGGTCCCTTCACCGATGCGCAGGGTCTGGATGTTCAGCGGTATCGTCAGCAGCCCGGCGAGGGCCAGGCTCAGGATCGCGAAGCTCTCCCCTAGGGATCCGCCCAGCGCGCCGAGCAATGCGATGAACCCGAAGGTGCGCAGGCCGGCCTCCTTGCCGCGCCGCTCGCGCTCGAGTCCGATCAACAGGCCGAGTGCCAGAGCCAGCGCCAGGCGGATCAGGATCTCGACGTACGGCCACTCGAGATTCGGCAGCGGAGCGATGGTGGTCAGCATGTGGAGCTGTGTCTGGCGCGCTGGTTGCAAGGGAGTGCGGTCGCGCGGCTCGGCCTATCGCTTGGCACCGAGGGCCGCGAGGATCGTGGCGCTTGCCGATGTGCCGATCCGACTGGCGCCCGCGTCCAGCATCGCCTGGGCGTCGGCCAGCGAGCGGATTCCGCCCGACGCCTTGACGCCGAACCGCGGGCCAACTTCTTCGCGCATCAACCGAACATCTTCGACCGTGGCTCCGCCCGATGGATGAAATCCGGTCGAGGTCTTGACGAAGGCGGCACCCGCCTCAACCACGAGCCGGCAGGCGAGGCGCTTCTCGGCCTCCGAGAGAACTCCCGTTTCCAGGATGACCTTGACGGGGATTGCCGCCGCGGCGCGAACAACGTCCGCAATGTCAGCCTCGACCGAAGCAACATCGCCGCCCTTCAGCGCTCCGATATTGAGGACCATGTCGAGCTCCTTCGCGCCTTCGCTGATGGCGAGCCTTGCGGCGTCGGCCTTCGTCGGCGAGCGCTCGCAACCGTGCGGGAAACCGATCACCGAGACGACCTTGGCGTCGCAGCCGGCCAATGCGGCGACCGCTGTACGGACCCAATGGGCCTGGACGCAGTAAAAGCCGACGCGCCAGTCACATACGACCTGTGCACCGCCGAGGATGTCGGCGGCAGTGGCCTCAGGTTTCAACACCGAGTGGTCGAGAAGCCGTGCCAGCTGGTCGCGCGTGATGTTCATTTCACCTTGGCCTCGTGCTTCGCTCGCTCGAGGCGTTCGACGAGCGACGCCTCGAGCGGCGCCTCGGCATTGAATTCGGGCGTCGTGTCGGGAACGCCCTGGTAATAGACCACGAGGCGAGGCGTGTCGGCAGCCTTGGCAGCTGGCGACCCATAAAAGCGCCATTCGGTGCGAGGCAAGTCGGCGAAGCGGGCCCTCGGCAAGTGAATCAACCGCGTCCCGTCGATCGAAGCCAGAGCGACGAGCGACGTCGATGCCTTGGTAAACGGATCGACCCCGACCACATCGAGCGAGCCATACGTCTTCGGATCCGCATCGACGCGAACCACGACCTCGGTCGTCGATTCATCCTTGCCGCGCAAAATGGCCCAGGCCAGGGCCAGGCCCGGCGCTGCGAACGCGTCGAGCGCCCCGTGCACCTCGGTCGGAGGGATCGCCTGCGCGGCACTCTGGCAAGTGGCAACGGCCAGGGCGATCGCCAGCCCGGCGGCGATCTCGCGATTCCGATGACGTGCCACGCGACTCATGGCGCTCCCGTCTTGTCGTCGGGTAGCAGGATTGCCGCGCGGTCTGCGAACCGTATCGCAACCCGTTGGTCGACCGGGAACAGGTCGTCCGGACCGGCGTTGTGACGGGCCACCTGAAGCGTCTCGCCACCGCAGTCCAAGGCGTATTCGATCTTCTCGCCAAGAAACGTCCGCGCCACGACATTCGCGGTGATCTCCGATGTCGGCTGCTCGACTCGACCAAGTGCAATCGATTCCGGCCGCAACAGGAGGCGCGCCGACGTCCCGACAGTCCAGCCGGCGCCTGGTTGATCGAGCGTGATGTGTCGGCCCAGTGCCGTGACCTCGACCGTGTCGCTTGCGACACGGTCGACTCGCGCCGCCACGAGGTTGGCGCGGCCGATGAACTGCGCCACGAAGCGCGTGGCCGGCCGGTGATAGAGATCTTCCGCGCTGCCGGTTTGCACGATCGTGCCGCCCTGCATCACGGCGATGCGGTCGGAGACCGCCATCGCCTCCTCTTGGTCGTGCGTCACGTAGACCGCCGTGATGGCCAGGCGTTGCTGCAGCGCCCGGATCTCGTCGCGCATCTGCACACGCAGCTTTGCATCGAGATTCGACAGTGGCTCGTCGAACAACAGGACACGAGGGCGGATGACGATCGCCCGGGCGAGCGCCACCCGCTGTTGCTCGCCCCCGGACATTTGAGCCGGAAACTGGCGTTCGTAGCCACCGAGTCCAACGAGCTTCAGCACATCGGATACGGCGGCGGATATCACTTCGCCAGGTTGTCTGCGCACGCGCAGGCCGTAGGCAACGTTCTCGAACACCGAGAGGTGCGGAAAGAGCGCGTAGTTCTGGAACACGAAGCCGATGCCGCGCTGGTTCGCGGGCACATGCGTCACGTCCTGGTCGCCGAAGACGATTCTGCCCGTGTCTGGAGTCTCGAAGCCGGCGATCATGCGCAACGTCGTCGTCTTGCCGCAGCCCGAGGGACCGAGCAAGGTGAGGAATTCTCCGGGCGCGACTTTGAGCGACACGTCGCGAGCCGCAAAGACCTGGCCCTTGACGGCATGGCTGAAGCGCTTGCCGAGGCGCTCGACCTCGACGCCCATGGCGACAGGCACGCTGGCCGTCATGTGGCCAGCAACCCGGTGATGGGTTTCGCTCCAGGCGCGCGAAGAAGCCGCAAGACGCGTCCGATCGCGAAGATCACGAAGAACACGATCGCCACGACGATCACCGAGAACGCGGCGGCGACGCCGAGGGCAAGCTCGGTCATGTTCTCCAGAATCTTGACTGTGACCAGTGTCCAGCTGATGGAAACGACGAAGATCGTGGCGCTGATCGCGGTCATCGCACGGATGAACATGACGCCGAGGCCGGCAAAGAACGCGGGCAGGATCAGCGGCAAGGTGACTCGACGAAAGGTTGTGCTCTCGCTCGCACCGAGGCCTTGCGAGGCCTCCTCCAGACTGCGGTCGACCTGCTGCATCAATGCGATGGTGGTGCGGATGCCGGTCGCGCCGTAGCGAAAGACGTAGCAGGCGACGATGATCGTGGCGCCTCCGGCCAGCATGATGGGCGGGTCGTTGAAGGCGATCAGGTAGCCGATGCCGACGATCGTCCCGGGCAGCGCGTAGTTGATCATCGAAGTGACTTCCATCGTCCTTCGGCCGACGAAGCGCTTGCGCGCGACCAGGTAGCCGACCAACACGCCGTAGAGGCCGCCGAGTGGCGTCGCGATCGCAGCGATGATGAGCGTATCGCCGATCACTCGAAGGCCTTCGGTGAAGACGACACGATAGTGCTGCAACGTGAACGAATCGTTGGCCCCGAAGGCGACAACCAGCGAGGCATAGACCAGCAGCACGTAAAGATAGAAGACGAAGAGTGTCACTACAGCGCAGAGTCCCACGAGGAACCAGCGCGCGAGCGGCGTGACGCTGTCGAACGGCGCCTGACCGGCCCCCTTGCCGGTGACGGTGACGTAGTACCTGCGCCCGACCCAGTAGCGCTGCACAACGAACACCAGCAGCGCCGGCACCAGCAGCATCAACGACAGCGCCGCACCGCCGCGCAGGTCGAACAGGCCGGTGATCTGCAGGAAGGCCTGGGTCGGCAGTACGGGAAACTGGTTGCCAGCGAGGATCAGCGGCGTCGCGAAATCGGCGAGCGATGCGGCGAACAGCAACAGGAATGCGTTGGCCAGCCCGGGGGTGCAAAGCGGCAGCGTCACGGTTCGAAACACGCGGCGGCGCGATGCGCCGAGCGACAGGGCCATGCCTTCGAGGTTCGAGTCGATCGTCGCCAGCATCGGTCGCAGGGCGAGGTAGGCGATCGGGAAATACGTCAAGGCCTCGGCGGTCAGCGTGCTTGCCATGCCGTAGACGCCCGACCCCTTGATGCCGAGCAGGTCGTAGCTGATGAGGCCGCGCGGCCCGAACGAGAAGATGTAGCCGATCGCGGTCGTGAAGGGCGGAGAAACAAGGGGCAGCAACACGGCGATGTCGACCAGGCGGATCATGCGCGGCGACAGGCGGCACCGCGCGGCGGTGAACGCAAAGACGAAGCCCAGGGCTGTGCCAAGGGTTCCGACCAGTGTCCCGAGCAGCAGGCTGTTCCCGAAGGCGGCGACCTGGTGGCGATCGCCGACGACGGCCGCGAGGCCGCCGAGCGTGAAGTGACCCTTGTCGACGAAGACCCGCGCCAATAGCATGGCGATCGGGTAGAGCACGAACAACGCGAGCAAGCACCAGAGCAGTGTGACCGCGAATGCGAGCGCGGGCTCGCCGCGCGGACCGGCGGCGGCGCCACGCCGCACGGCGGACGGCTGAGTCATCGAACGCAGGCGCTAGGGATTGAGGATTTCCGCGGTCCAGCGTTCGACCATGTGCTTGCGATTCGCCCCGGCATAGGCCGGGTCGATCGGGAAGATCTTCGCGCCCTTCAGCACCTCGGCGAGGCTCGATTCGACCGGTACACCCGGGGCTGCCGGCACGAAGTTGATCTTGTGCTTGGCGAAGAGGCTCTGCATCTGCGCCGAGCTCGCCCAGTCGATCAGCTTTTTCGCCGCCTCGGGGTTCTTCGCGCCCTTGATGAGGGCGATGGCTTCGGCCGCCGAGCCGATGCCTTCCTTCGGAAAGCTGACGGCCACGTCATAGCCCTTGGCCTGCGTATCGAGGGCATCGACGATGAAGAAGATGCCGCCGCCGGCCTGGCCGATGCCCACCGGCAGGGTGCCGCCGCCTCCGCTCTTCGTGTACAGCTGAACGTTGGGTCGCAGCTGTTTCATGTACGCGAAGGCCTTGTTCTCGTCGCGACCGTTGACCTCGAGAATGGAGAAGATCCGCGTGACGGCGGTGCCTGACGTCCGGGCGTCCGCCATTTGCAGCGAATCCTTGTAGGCCGGATTCAGCAGGTCTTGCCAGGAGGCAGGCGGCTTGAGCTTGTGCTCGGCGAGGAACTTCTTGTTCGTCAGGAAGACCAGCGGATCGTCGGCGATCGCCACCCACTGCCCGTCGGCCTGGCGGAAGCGCTCGGGCAGCTGGTTGAAGCCGGGCGGCTTGTACGACTCGAAGATGCCCTCGGGAATGCCCGCGGCGAAAGTCTCGACCGGGCCGCCGAACAGAACGTCGACGCGCGGGTTGTTTTTCTCGGCGATGACGCGGGCCAATGCCTCGCCTGACGAGAAGCGGACGAAGTTGACCTTGATCCCGGTCGCCTTTTCGAACTCTTCGAACATGGGTCGAGCCCAGTTCTCCGGCCAGATCGAATAGGCGTTGATCTCGGTGGTGGCGGCAAGGGCCGGGGTGGCCAAGGCGGCAAGCGCGCTGACGGCCAGCGCAGCGGCTGCGCGCGGCACGTCGCGCACAAGACGGTCGACGAAGGACATGAAAGTCTCCGGAGAAGTTCTTATCCGGCCATTGTCGACAGGTATCTCGATCTGAAAATCGGGGGTTGTCCCCTGCGGACTGCTCCCGCCTTGGCCGCGCCGTTCAGGAGGGGATGCGATCCGGCGGGGAGGCGGGAACAACGGCAACGCCGCGGCCCGCGAGGCTGAGCGACGCGCGCTCTCCGGGCGCGAGCATCCGCGTCGAATCCGCAGCGACCACGAAGATCGGGCCGAGTTCGGATGCGAACGTGTATTCGCGCGTGCTGCCCAGATAGGCAGCCTTCAGCACCTCGGCCGCAAGCCCTTCTTCTCCGGCGGCGCGAATGGACCATGCTTCCGGCCGCACTGCGACCTTCACCGCTTGCCCGGCGAGGCTGGCCGGGGCTGCCCGCATGGCCTCGACAACGACGGGTCCGAACTGCACCTTACCGTCGGCGCGCCAGAACGCATCGAAGAGCATCGCCTCGCCCATGAAGCCGGCGACGAATTCGCTGGCCGGCCTTTCATAGAGCTCGTCGGGCGTGCCTTCCTGCGCAACATGGCCACGATCCATGACGATGATGCGATCGCTGACAGCGAGCGCCTCGCCCTGGTCGTGCGTGACATAGGCGACGGTGAGTCCGAGGCGCTGCTGCAACGCGCGTATCTCCTCGCGCATCGAGCGGCGCAAGCGCGTGTCAAGGTTCGACAAGGGTTCATCGAACAGCAACACCGCTGGCTCGAGAACCAGTGCGCGGGCGAGGGCGACTCGTTGCTGCTGGCCTCCCGACAGCTCGCTCGGCAGCCTTGCATCAAGGTCTGCCAGGCCGACGCTCGCCATCGCCGCCCTGGCCCGTTCGCGCGCCTGCGGCTTGCTCACGCCCGAAACCTCGAGGCCATAGGCGACATTGGCCGCGACATTCATGTGCGGGAAGAGCGCGTAGCTCTGGAACACCATGCTGACGTTGCGCTCTGCCGGGCCTAGCGCCGTGACGTCGCGACCGCCGATCAGCACAGTGCCGGAAGAGGGCGTCTCGAGGCCGGCGATCATGCGCAAGGTCGTCGTCTTGCCGCAGCCGCTCGGGCCGAGCAGCGTCGTCAGGGTGCCGGGCGCGATCGAAATATTCACATCGTTCACCGCGAGCGGGGAATTCCGTCCCGCGCCGTAGCGCTTGCTGACGCCGCGAAGCTCGATGCCCGCTGCCGCCTCGGCAGGACCAGACGATTCCTTGGGGTGCATGCGGCGCCTCTTCAGGTGGGAGCGGATCGCCGGCCAAGCCGGCGCTCGCCCACGAGCCATTGAATTGCGGCGACCGCGAGCGACATGAGCACGATGAGAACAGTGCAGTAGGCAAGTGCGACGCCATAGTCGCCGTTGCCGACACGCCCGATGATGTAGGTTGTCGCCAGCTCGTTTTCCGCTGTCACCAGGAAGATCACCGCCGAAACCGTCGTCATCGAGCGCACGAAGCTGTAGACCAGCGCCGCGACGATGGCCGGCTTGAGCAACGGCATGACGACGCGGCGCAAGGTGGTCGCTGTTCGGGCGTGCAGCATGACCGATGCCTCGTCGAGGGAAGGGTCGATCTGCTTGAACGCTGCGGCGCCGGCGCGCACGCCCACGGGGAGGCTGCGGAAAACGAAGCACAGGACGATGATGAGCGCCGTGCCGGTCAGCTCGAAGGGCGGCACGTTGAAGACCAGCACGTAGCTGACGCCGAGCACCGTGCCGGGAATGGCGAAGGCGAGCAAGGCGCCGAATTCGAACACGGCCTGACCGCGAAACTTGGTTCGCGCCAGCAGCCACGAGATCAGCAGGCCGAGAGAAGCGCAAAGCGGCGCCGCGATCGCAGCGAGCTTCACGGTGTTGAACAGCGAGTTCCAGGCCGTCCCGGCCCAGACGATGCCGCCGCCAATGTCGGCGTTGCCCCGCTGAACATCGAAGGCCGTCACGAAGTGGCGCAAGGTCAGCGTGTAGTCGCGGCCCCAGAGCGCGACGAAGCCGCCGGCGAAAGAGAAGAGATAGACGACGAGGGTGAATGCCAGCCAGGGCACGACCACGGCCAGCATCGCCCGCGACAGGCCGGCCGGCAGCGGCATCGGGATGCCCGCATCGCCCTTGCCCGAAACGGTCGTGTAGCTGGTGCTGCCGACGATTCTTCGCTGCAGCACGAAGACGACGAAAGCGAACGCCGAAAGCAGGAGGGCCAGGGAGGCGGCACGTCCCTGGTCGAACTGGGCGCCGACGATGGCAAAGAACACGTCGGTGGAGAGCACGTTGTACTGCCCGCCGACGACGATCGGGTTGCCGAAGTCGGCCAGGCTCTCGATGAATCCCACCAGGAACGCGTTGGCCAGGCCCGGTCGCAGCAAGGGCAAGGTCACGGTGCGAAAGGTGGTCCATCGATCGGCGCGCAACGTCTGCGCCGCTTCCTCGAGCGACGGGCTGACGCCGGCGACGACGCCGCGCATGATCAGGCAGGCAATCGGCGTGAACGCGAAGAGCTGTGCCAGCCAAAGACCAAAGAGTCCGTAGAACCAACGGGTTGGCGCGATGCCGAACGTCGATTCGAGCACCTGGTTGACCACGCCCGCGCGTCCGAAGAGCAGGATGAGCCCGAGCCCGACCACGAAGGGCGGCGTGATGATCGGCAGGAGCGACAGCAGATTGACCGGCGCCCTGAGGCGCCTGGCGCCGCGTTCCGCGACGAGAGCGATCATCGTTCCGAGGAGCGTCGTGCCGGCCGCCGTGAGCAGCGCGAGGAAGAGGGTGTTCCAGGCGACGCCGCAGCGCACGCTGCTCGCCAGGCAGGCCAGGCCCCAGGTGTGCTCGTCGGCAATGCGTTCGATGGCGCTGGGCAAGGACAGATGTCCGGCGTCGTCGAAGAAAGCGCCCGCCAGTGCCACCGTGACCGGCAGAGCCACGAACAGCAGCAGGAGCGCGCTGCAAAGCACGACGGCACAGGCCACGAAGGCATCGCCGCGGAAACGGCCGAGCGCGGCGGCGGCGCAGCCAAGGAGCATGACGAAGGAAAGCAGCGTCACTGCTCCGCCCCAGCCGATGCCTGCCTGACCGCCCGACAGCGCTCCGAAAGCCGTGCCGAGCCATGCCAAGGACCAGCCGGACGGGCCGATGGCGAAGCCGCCGGCCACTATGCCCAGCAGACCGAGCATGGCACCGGCTGCGGCCAGGCCGCCACGCCGCCGCCCATGCGTCGCGCAGGCGGCCACGCACAGCGCGAGCGCGATGAGGGAACTGGCGAGCCATGGCCTGTCGAGCATTGCGGCCGCGCGCAGTCCGCTCGCCGATTCGGGGGCGATGAATTCGGTCCGAATCCCGTCGAGGAGCGATCGGTCGGCTTGCAGATACCACGGCAGCAGCGCGAAGGCCGCGACGCCGATGGCAGTCCAAAGGACGAGCGTTCCCCGCAGTCGGTCGCGCGCCGCTTCGACGCTCACGACAGATCTACTTCGGCAACGAGCCGACTTCCTTTTCCCAGCGCGCGATCAGGCGCTTGCGCTCGTTGCTGGCACCGTATTTCGCGTAGTCGTAGTTGATGAGCTTGATCTTCTTGAAGTCGGGCACATGCGGATCGATCGGGGTGGCCTTGTTCGAGGGCAACTGGTACTGGTGCGTTGCCGCTCCGAACTGTTGTGCCTGCGGCGTCAAGGCCCATTCGTAGAACTTCTTGGCCGCCTCGAGGTTCTTCGCGCCCTTGACGATCGACATCGAGCCGATCTCGGCGCCTGTGCCTTCCGACGGCGTGATCGTCTCGAGCGGGAATCCGGCCATCTTTTCCTGGGGGCCGTCGTGCACGAAGCTGATCGAGACGGCGGTCTCGCCGCGCGCTGCCGCCTTGATGGGCGCGGTTCCCGAACGCGTGTACACGCTGACGTTCTTGTTCAGAGCCTTCAGGTAGTCGAACGCCTTGTCCTCGCCCATCAGCTGGACGAGGGTCGCGATCATCGTGTATGCCGTGCCGCTCGAAGCCGGGTTGGCGACCTGGATCTCGCCCTTGTATTCCGGCTTGAGGAGATCGGCCCAGCTCTTCGGCACATCCATCTTCTTCTTCGCCAGCAGCTCGGTGTTGTAGCCAAAGCCGAGCGGCCCGGAGTAGATGCCGACGGTCTTGTAGCCCGACTGCTTGGCTTGCTGCTGCGCCCATTCGTGCAACTGGGGCAGGGTGGCCGACTTGTACTCGAGCGTCAGATCCTGCTCGGCCGCCTGCAAGTGTGGATCGCCGGTGCCGCCGAACCAGACGTCGGTCTTCGGGTTGGCGCGCTCCGCGATGATCTGCGCCAGCGCTTCGCCCGAGCCCTTCAGCGACATGTTGATCTTCACGCCAGTCGTCTTGGCGTAGACGGTCTGGATCATGTTGCACCAGTCGGCCTGCACCGAACAGATGACGTTGACCTGCGCTTGCTGTGCCGCGGCGCCGGTTGTGAACAGGCACGCGGTTGCGAAGGTGAGCCACGGATTGGATCGCATTCACTGTCTCCCGAAGAAACGCTCTTGCATGCCGAGGCCGGTCTGCGGCGTTGCCGAGGCATGGTACCTCCAGCCTTTCTCCCGACTGCGATTCGAATCGCTGCTGGTACAAACCCCATCCCCGGCGGTGAAGCAGACGACTACCTTCGTTCACTTACATCGAGCCGCCGACCGTAGTGCCTCGTCGCTCGGAGTGCGAGGCATAGCTGATTGATGGACCCGGGAGCGAACGCAAGGAGACAGTCATGATCCGATCCAGCGTCCCAGATCGGCCGAGTGCTCATGCCAAGCACGAATCGGCAGCGGACTGGGGGCGTTGCGGTCTTATCGCCGCGGTCAGGGGCCGGTGGCGTGCATGGAACGAAGAGCAGCTCTTGGCCGCTGGTGATGTATTCCAGCGGCAAGTCGATCCGCTGACAGGCGCGGAGAAGATTTGGCCGGAGAACGTTGGTCGGTTCTTCGCGATGTCGAGAGGACGCAGCGAGAGCCTTCAGTAGAACGGCCCGGAGGACGGCCGACGTGCGGTTGGCCCGCCGAGCTCGGCTGGCTCAACGCTTGAATCCGAGTCCGAACCGGAGGCCAAAAATTCCAAAAAATCGCACTGGGTAACTCGCCGGGTAACTTTGACTTTCGAGACCCGGAATGCCCGGACGTTAGGGATCAACACGGCCTACCAGAACTCGGCAGGTCGGCCGGGCTTGCAACGCAGGTCTCGCCGTCGAGCATTGAGACAGTGGACGCTCATGGGCGAGGGCCGACGTGTCCATTCGGAACTCGCGTCGTAGCGCCTTCCGCGATGGCTTGGCATTCGACGCATCGAAGGGCTGTGGGCTGGGCGAGGACGCGGCGCGGATCGATCGGGTCGCCGCAGCCAATGCAGACGCCGTAGCTGCCGTCGTCGATCCGCCGCAGTGTCAGGTCGATCTGGCGCAACTCGGCGAGATCGCGTTCCACTTCCGCGTCGGCGACGATGCCTTGTGCTTGCGCGTCGGCTGCATCCTTGGGATCGCTGACCTCGCCCGCTGCTGGGCCTTCAGATCGCCCCCGCACGGTTGCGATCTCGCGTCTGAGCTGCTCTGCGCGCAGGCGAAGTCGATGTTCGAGGGACTTCGACGGGTCGTTGGAAGGCATCACGGGCTTTCGAGTCGCAGAACGTGCGGCGATGGCGATCGCTCAGTCGGAGTGGGTCAGGAACCAGATAACCGAGAAAGAGCCGGATACCGCCAGGGCAAGGAGCGCCGTTCCAGCTGCCAGCAACAGCCAAAGCGTCAGGCTCCAGTCGTGAAACACGCGCACGACCTGCTCGCGGCTAACGGTGCGCCGGCTCGCGGACGAGAAGCACGGGAACCGGGCTGGCGCGCATGACGTTTTCCGCATCGCTGCCGAGCATGGCCCGGGAGATACCTCGCCGGCCGTGCGTGCCGATGACGATCAGGTCACAGCGGGTCTGGCGCGCTTCCTCGACGATGGCATCGGCCACGCGGCCGCCGCGCAGGTCATGCAAAGACATTTCCGCGGTGACGCCGTGCTCTGCGGCGAGCCGGCTCGCCTTTTCAAGGAGATGCTGGCCGAACTGATGCAGGCCCACGCGAAATTTCTCGAAGTCGATCGCGCTCGACATTTCGACCATAAGCGCGAAATCGCTGGTCAGATTGAGCAAGCGAATGGTCGCCTTCAGTTCACGGGCGAGAGAGATGGCTTCGGCGAGACCCCGCGCCGCGGTGTCGCTGCCGTCGATGGGAACGAGGATGCGCTTGTACATATCGGCTCCTGCAGTGGATAGGGTGGTTGTCAGGTCGCAGTTCAGATTAGCGATCGCTTCGCGACGCGTCTTGTGCTGGATCAGAGATCGACAACCTCCAGGGCATCACCGCGAGCCGCGCTTCAGATGCTGATGAGCTTGTGGCCTGACGGTCATGCGGCCTGTGAGGAAACCTCGGCCGGGCGTTCGGGCTTCGACTCGTATCGTCTTGACCGCAATGCAGTGCCGAAGGCGCGCAGGCGCGCGGCGCAACTGCCATCGTCCACCTCGCGCGCGTTGAACGCCGCGTCGAGCAGAGGTGTCCGTTGAGCGAGCCGCGCGACCTCGGCGGCGGTCGACGGCGTGTCGTTCGACCCCATGACGGAGATCACTGCGAGATCGGGAAGCGAGTCGGCGTAGTTGGCGATGAAGCTGCGCATCGGCCCCGCGAGCCGGCCGAGCCAGACCGGTGCAATCAGCACCACCGAGTCGAAATCCTTGAGCGGCGGGCCGGCGTAGCGGACAGAGGGGCGGCGTTTGAGAACCGAATCCAGGATGCAACGCACCGTGCCCCATGCGCCGGTGCGTGACCGCAGCTCGAGCACGTCGCCGGCGGGCCAGTCCTGTTGCGCGCACAGCAACTTCGCGAGCCTGCGACCGGTACCGGTGTAGGAATAGGTGATCACCAGGGTCTTGCTCATGTGCATCTCCTCATCACGAGGTTGACTCTAGAAAGGCCGCGGCGCCTCTCTTTGCGAAATGTCAAACACTGAGTTCCGACAGCCCGGCGACGATCCTTTGCGGCGGATCAAGGCGTCGTCATGCGATGAGCGCCCAATGGCGAGAGGGTCAGCTTCGGCGACCCGGCACGCACGACCTGCGAATCGCCGCCAGTGTGGGCCAGCGTACAGACCGTTTGCTCGCATGCAGCGAGCCTCAGGCGTTCCCTAGATCAAAACCCATTCCAGGAGATTCACCATGGCCGCCGATAGCAGGAAAGACACTCCCACGGACTTCAATCCGTTTCGCGATCTGACCAAGACGCTCGAACAGTTCACAGTGCCTGGCGTCGACATGTCGGCATTTGTTGCCGCCCGTCGCAAGGACGTCGATGCGCTGACGGCGGCGAACAAGGCGGCCTATGAGGCGCTGCAGGACCTGGGGCGGACGCAGACCGAGATGCTGACCCACGCGATGAAGGGCGTGCAGGAATCAGCCGAGGGCATGGTGCGAGAAGGCATCAAGGGCGTGGACCCGACCAAGCAGGCGGAAGCGGCTCGCGCGGCATGGCAGAAGATGCTCGCCGACATCAAGGAGCTTGCAGAGCTTGCCCGCAAGTCGCATGGCGCAGGCCCTGGCCGGATTGACCGGGACGGCGGCCGACGGCGCGAAGGTCATCAAGAATCTGGCGCACGTGAAGTAAGCCTTCTTCGGGTGACTCGCCTCGGCGCCTGAGCGGTTGGCGACGATGCGCTGGCTCGGCTCGCGCTCGGCGCCGGCGTGCCTCAACCTTGCGCTCCAAGGCGGCGGCGCGCATGGGGCCTTCACCTGGGGCGTGCTGGAGGGCTTGCTAGAGGATCCGCGGGTTCGCTTCGAGGGCTTGAGCGGGAGCAGCGCCGGCGCCATGAATGCGGTGGCTTTCGCCGATGGCTGGATGAAGGGTGGCCGCGAAGGCGCACAGCAGGGCCTCGCGGATTTCTGGACCGAGATCGGGAAGCAGCTGCCGCCGGCGATGGTGGCTCGCGGCCCGGACGACGACATCGGCTTGTCGCCGGCTGGCAAGATGCTCGCGAACTGGGCCGCGTACTTCTCTCCGCTCCAGCTCAATCCGTTCGATGTGAGCCCGTTGCGCAGGTTGCTCGAACGTCGGATCGACTTCCCGCAGTTGCGGGCGCGCAGCCCGTTCAAGCTGTTCGTCGGCACCACGCAGGCCAATACCGGCAAGCTGCGCGTTTTCCGCGAGAGCGAACTCACGGTCGACGTGCTGCTCGCGTCGGCCTGCCTGCCGACGATGAATCACTCGGTTGAAATCGACGGCGAACCGTACTGGGATGAGGGCTACTGGGCCAACCCGGCGGCTTCCCGCTCTTTTACGACTGTGATTCGCGCGACGTCCTGCTGGTGCTGCTCAGCCCCCTCCGGTGGAACGACACGCCGCGGACGGTGGAGCAAATCGAGGCGCGCATCGTCGAGTTGGGATTCAGCGCCAACTTCATGCGCGAAATGAGGATGTTCGCTCAGGCGATCGACTTCTCCGGCCCACGATTTCTCACCCTGGGAAGGCTCGAGCGGAGATTGCAGCAGATGCGATTTCACATGATCGACTCCAATAAGCTGGCGAGCCTGCAACGCAGCGATACCAAGTGCTTGCCCACGGGCCATTCCTCGACGTTTGCGGCGCCAAGCGCGAGAGCGCACCGCGCACTGGCTGTCAGAGCACGCCGGCGGCATTGGCAGCCGATCGACGGTCGACGTCTTGAGCTTGCTTGCTCGATCCGGCCCGAGCGCGCAGCGCGCTGCCGCACAGACGCCGAGCGGACTCGGTTCCGTGCGCTGGTTCGCGATGCGGCCGCCGTGAGCTGATCGAGAACGATCCGCTCGATGGCGGCTATGACTTCCCTCAGTCGACGGACGACGCGTCGCGCGGTCTCGCCTCCACCTCGAGCGCGCGCAGGTGGGCACTTGTCTCCGCCGCACTCTCGTAGATGTGCGGGGAGACATTGCGACGCTGCAATGCCTCCCCTAGCTTGAGCCGCAAGGAAGCTGCTGGTCGTATAGCGGGCGACGCCGTAGTAGAAGCGATCGACCAGCCGTTGCACCGTCTCGCCGAAGTCGTCGGTGAGCTCCGGAAGGATGGTGAAGTTCTCGTAGTTGACGATTCCGAAGACCCTCTTCTTCAGCGGCGCGAGGCGCGACTCGATCGCGAGTCGGATCCTCTCGATGTCATCGAGCGTCCTGACGTCGAGTCCCTCGAAATTGATAAACAACATGTTTTGCTCGGCGTCGAAGCTGAGGCGCTGCTGAGCGGTAGCCACAGCAGCGGTCGCGCAAGCCCATCGGCTCCTCTTTCGAAGATGCGGCCGTCCATCAGTCGCGGCGGCGACGATAGCGGGACGAAGCCCATGTTCTGCGATGATGTCCTTCGCGGGTCCACCCCGGGCGCAATCTCGACCAGCTCGAGACCCTCGGCGTAGAGGGTGAACACGCATCGCTCCGTGATGTAGAGCACCGCTGGTTGGTGCCTCGGCGTAAGGCCGCTGAAAGTGGATGTTTGACATCGTCGACGAATTGCGGCCGCGCCATCCTTGTCGGATGCAACGGGCCGGTCTTTGATACAGCTCGGAGCTTGCCGGCATTGAATGTTCCCGCGAACACCAAGTTCTTTGCGCTTGGCAGATGTTGATGAATCCGCCCTCGCCGGCGAGTTTCGGCCCAAACTTGCTGACGTTAAGGTTGCCTTCGGGTCGGCTTGCGAGAGGCCGAGAAACGCGATGTCTAGCCCGCCGCCGTCGTAAAAGTCGAATTGGTAGGGTTGGTCGATGATGGCGTCGGGTGTTGGTCAGCCGCGCCGAAATTTAGGCCGCCCGCAGGGAGGCCGCCGATGACGCCGGGTTCGGTCGTCATGGTCAACAGGTCGAAGACTTTCTTCGTTGGCGACCTCGATATACCCTCGGGCATGCCGATGCCGAGATTCACCACGCTGTTGGCCACCAACTCGAGCGCCGCGCGGCGAGCGATGATTGTTCGTTCATCGTCATGGACGGGATCGCGCTATCGGGATCCGGAGCTCGCTGGCGAAAGCCTGGGCTGTAGGGCTCGACGAAGGTCTGCCAGTGGTTTTCCTGCTATTAGCGACCACGACGCAGTCGACCAGAATCCCAGGTATCTTCACCTGTACTTGGATTCAGAGTGCCTGACTCGGCGATACGCTCGACCTGGACGATCACAATGCCACCGGAGTTACGCGCGGCCATCGCGATGGCAAGCGACTCAAGGGTGAGCGCTTCCTTTTCCATCGTGACGTTGCCGTCGGCATCGGCGGTGGTGCCGCGGATGATGCCCGACGTCGATCGGAAACGCCTTGTAGAACAGGTAGTCGGCGCCGTCGATCGGCATCAGCGCTGACCAGGTCTTCGGTCGTGCGGGCGTTGAGCTTGCCGCCGCCGAAGCGCGGGTCG
>CAVZUJ010000004.1:0-283376 GCA_963778525.1 uncultured beta proteobacterium
GAGATCAATGGGTTAGCAGTGATGAGCTGCTAACCCATTTCCGTTTGAAACACCGCATGTCCTCACCGTGCCCTCGAATTCGGAGGGTCGCCGTGGTCCGCGGGCGTTGTGTTCACGACACTCAGGACCGTCGACGCGGTTGAAATCGACCTGCTCGACCTGCTCGACCTATCGCCTGCGAGCTGACCTTGCTCAGCCGCGGCATCAATCACCTGATGCGCCGACGTTCGACTTTTGGAACGTCTGCTCGATGGAGGGGCTAGGCGTCACTTCGGCGCCGATCTCTCTCGCATCGAATCCATTCCGAAGCCTCGCCGTGGCATGGCACTTCGCCACCCCCGGAAGTGGGGTTCTGGGGGGTACACGGCCCGGTGACACGGGAAAGCGTGCTGCCCCCAAGCGAAGGGGGTAGTAGGAATGTGAAGGTTCGCAACGTAGAGTGGGGCGGAATTCAACGAACGGCGCCTTCGCGAAATGACGTGCGGGACTCTGCGAGCTTCGGTGTAACGGTGGGTCCGCAGGAGGATGCGGTCGCGCCTGCGCGGGGCGGAGCCGAGCCCGTCGATACTGAACCGCCGCTGGGTGCGCTGGTGGCGCTCTGCGCCGTCGCCCGGATTCACCACGTGGCCGCCGAGCCGGCGCAGCTGGCGCATCAGCTGGGCTGGCCCCCGAGCCACGTGTCGGGCCGACGGATCTGCTCCTCGCGGCTCGGCGCTGGGCCTGAAGGCCAAGCCGTCGCGCTCGAGCGCCGAACGGCTCGCTCTGGTCGCGCTGCCGGCGCTGGCGTTCGTCGCGACGCGAAGGCGCGGAAGCGGGCTTCGTCGTCCTGGCGCAGTGCGACGGCCAGCGCGTCGCTTCTAGCAGGATCCATCGGCTCGATCCAGGGCGGGCGCGACCGGTCATTCAGCCGCTCGGCGCCTTCGCCGAGCGCTGGACCGGGCGAGCTGATCCTCGTCACCAGCCGGGCCAGCCTGGCCGGGTAGCTGGCCGAGTTCGACTTCAGCTGGTTCATCCCCAGCCTCGTCAAGTACCGGCGGCTGTTCGGCGAAGTCCTCGTGGTCTCGCTGTTCCTGCAACTGTTCGCGCTGGTCAGCCCGCTCTTCTTCCAGGTGGTGATGGACAAGGTGCTGGTCCATCGCGGTCTGACGACGCTGGACGTCCTGGTGATCGGCCTGTCGGTCGTGGTCGTCTTCGAGAGCGTGCTGACGGTGCTGCGGACCTACGTCTTCAGCCACACGACGAGCCGGATCGATGTCGAGCTCGGCGCCCGGCTGTTTCGCCACCTGGTCGGCCTGCCGCTCGCCTATTTCCAGTCGCGCCGGGTCGGCGACTCGGTGGCGCGGGTGCGCGAGCTCGAGAACATCCGGAGCTTTCTCACCGGCAACGCGCTGACGCTGGTCCTCGACGTCGCCTTCTCGGTGATCTTCATGGCCGTGATGTTCGCCTACAGCGTGCCGCTGACGCTGATCGTCCTGATCAGCCTGCCGCTCTACGTCGTCCTGAGCGTGCTGATCGTGCCGGTGCTGCGCGCCCGCCTGAACGAGAAGTTCGCCCGCGGCGCCGAGAACCAGGCGCTGCTCGTCGAGACGGTCACCGGCATCCAGACGGTCAAGGCCAATGCCCTCGAGCCGGCGATCGCCCGGCGTTGGGACAACCAACTCGGCGGCCTACGTCTCCGCCAGCTTTCGGACCCAGACCCTGGCGAGCTATGGCCACGAAGGCATCAACCTGATCGGCAAGCTGGTCAGCGCGGCGATGCTCTGGTACGGCGCCCGCCTGGTCATCGATCAGCAGCTGACGGTCGGCCAGTTCGTCGCCTTCAACATGTTCGCGCAGCGCGTGGCGCAGCCGATCATGCGCATCGCCCAGCTCTGGACCGACTTCCAGCAGACCGGCATCTCGATGGCGCGCCTCGGCGACATCCTCAACTCGCGCACCGAGGTGCCTGCCGGCCACGGCGGCGCAGCTGCCGCCGTTGAAGGGCGCGGGTTCAGTTCGACGCGGTGACCTTCCGCTATCGCCCGGAGGCGCCGCCCGTACTGCAGACGCTGACGTCTGACGTGTCGCGCCCGGCGAAGTGCTCGGCATCGTCGGCCGCAGCGGCTCGGGCAAGAGCACGCTCGACCAAGCTCGTGCAGCGACTCTACGTGCCGGAGCAGGGGCGGGTGCTCGTCGACGGCATCGACATCAGCCTGGTCGACGCCGCGCAGCTGCGGCGCCAGATCGGCGTCGTGCTCCAGGAAAACCTGCTCTTCAATCGCAGCGTGCGCGAGAACATCGCCATCACCGACCCCGCGGCGCCGATCGAGGCGGTGATCCGGGTCGGCGCAGCTCGCCGGCGCGCACGAGTTCGTCAGCGAGCTTCCCGAGGGCTACGACACGATCGTCGGCGAGCAGGGCGCGAGCCTGAGCGGCGGCCAGCGGCAACGGATCGCGATCGCGCGGGCGCTGTTCACCAACCCGCGCATCCTGATCTTCGACGAGGCGACCAGCGCGCTCGACTACGAGAGCGAGGCGATCCTGCAGCGCAACATGGCGGCGATCTGCAAGGGCCGCACGGTGATCGTCATCGCCCATCGCCTGAGCTCGGTGCGCGGGCCAACCGGATCATCGTCCTCGACAAGGGCCGGCTGGTCGAGGAGGGCGCGCACGATGACGCTGCTGCAAGCGGCCGGACGGTCTCTATGCCCATCTCTGGTCGATGCAGGCCGGCGTCGGCACCGGCTGCACGACCCGCCGGCAGCGGCCGCTCGGCGGCCAGGAGTGCTGACATGAGCGCGCCGGCCGTCGACGCGCCCGCACCCGCACTCCGCTCTCGCCTTGCTGGGCCGCTATCGCGACGTCCTCGCGGCCGCCTGGGCGGTGCGTGCGCGAGCTGGCCGGGCCGACGCCGGATGACCGACGAGGCGGCTTTCCTGCCGGCCGCGCTCAGCCTGCAGGAAACGCCGGCCCATCCGGCGCCGCGTCGCGTCGCCCTGGCGATCTGCGTGCTGTTCGTCATCGCCGTCGGCCTGGGCGGTGATCGGCGCAGATCGACATCGTCGCGGTGGCGCCGGGGCGCATCGTCGTCAGCGACCGCACGCAAGACCCTGCAGCCGCTCGAGGCCAGCGTCGTCAAGCGGGTGCTCGTCAAGGACGGCGATTCGTGTCAGCGCCGGCCAGGTGCTGGTCGAGCTCGATGCCACCAATGCCAGCGCCGACACGGCGAGCGTGCGCGAGCAGCTGAGTTCCGCCGAGTCGGAAGCGCGGCGCACGGCGGCCTTGCAGGACGCGCTGCGCGACAACCGCGCGAACCAGTCCTGGCGCAGCGCAAGCTGACGACGCCAGAGGGCGAAGCCGGAAGCGACGACGGCGCCGCAGCTGGCAGCCGAGTGGGCAGGACATCACGGCCAAGCTCGGCAAGCTGGACGCCGAGCAGGCCCACCGGCAGGCCGAGATCGCGACCGTGCGCGAGCTGATCGCCAAGCTGCGAGGCAACGCTGCCGATCGCGCATGCAGCGCGAGGCCGACTTCAAGAGCCTGACTGAGCAGGGGTTCATCTCGAGCCATGCCGGGCAGGACCGGACGCGCGAGCGGATCGAGCAGGAGCGCGATCTGGCGACGCAACGTGCGCGTCTCACTCGAGGCGCAGGCCGCGCTGCAACGAGGCTGAACACAGCCCGCACCGCCTACGCGGCCGAGACGCAGCGACTGCTGAGCGAGCGGCACGCCCAGGCCGTGCTGAAGCGTCAGCAGCTCGTCCAGGAGCTGGGCAAGAACGAGCAGCGATCGCGGCTGACGCAGATGACCGCGGCGGTGGCGGGAACGGTGCAGCAGGTGGCGGTCCACACCGAGGGTGGCGTCGTCACGCCGGCGCAGGTGCTGATGGTGATCGTGCCCAAGGACGCCGAGGTGACCGCCGAGGTGACGTGGACAACAAGGACATCGGCTTCGTCAACGCCGGCGACTCGGCGCAGATCAAGCTCGAGACCTTTCCGTACACGCGCTACGGAACGATCGACGCGAAGGTGAAGAGCGTGACCGCCGATGCAGTCAACGACGAGAAGAAGGGCGCGATCTTCCCGGCGACGCTGACCCTGGGCCAGTCGACGATCAACGTCGATGGCAAGCGCATCAATCTGAGCCCGGGGATGAACGTCACGGCGGAGATCAAGACCGGCAAGCGGCGGGTCATCGAGTACCTGCTGAGCCCGGTGCAACGGGCCACGACTGAAAGCCTCCGGGAGCGCTAGATGAATGAACCTCAGCAACTTGGCTCGCATGAATTTTCTCCTTCACCCGAACGTTCATCGCGACGCGCGTTCCTCATGACGCTTGCCTCTTCTGGCCTTGTCTCCTGCAGCGATCCGTCGTTCACCCTGGGCTGGGACGAGGACGTGCTCCTGCACGATGGGTCAGTCATCGTCGTCAAGGTCAAATACACGTACGAGCGCCTGGGCACGCTGTACCTCATAAACCGCTTCGAGCCTTCGATCATGCGGACGACGCAATTCGCCTTCGACGCAGGGCCGCTGATCGGCCAGTTCGCGCAGACGTTCGATCGGCACCGGGTCGACGTCGTTGAGCGGGTCGGCAAGAGGTGGTTGCTCCTTCTGCAGACGTCCGGCGGCGCGTTTATGGTTGAAACTCCTCAGGGCAGGGTCGAGGACTGGGGCCCCAAGGAGGACGGCAGCGGCCACAAGTGCTGGGTCCTAGATGACAAAGGCCTTGCGCCGGCACGCATGGAAGACCTGCCCCAGGGCGTGACGGAGCCCAACATGCTGATGGACAACGTGCCGATCAAGGAACTGGCCCGCCTTGATGGCACCCATGTGACGCTGAAACAAAAGGCCGAACTGCGAGGGCACTTCCAGTTGAGCCCCGCTGAGATATGACGCCAGCGCGTCCATCCCCACGAAGCTTCGCAGGCGCTCCGATGAGCTGTTGCGTCCATGAAGCCTCGCCTGCTCCTCGCTCACGCCGGCTCACGGTCATGGGTGTCTCGCTCATTCTTTCTGCCGGATCTTCGATCCGGCCGTTCTGGGAGGGGCGGAGCGCGTCCGCAATGTTGCCCTTTGCTCGCGGCGCTATGAGAGTCGGGACGGTATTGATCATGACGCTAATTTCAGCTTTGTCGCAGAGCGCATGCGGAGACCCGCACATGCAGTGGAAGGAAGAAGTCAAGCTGCAGTCGGGCGAAGTGATCATCGTTGAGCGCTCGGCGCAATTCAAAGAGAACTGGATTCCAGGCGGCGGTGGCGGCTCGATCAACAAGGGCATGACCTTAAGTATTCCAGTGGCAGTGAACGGGGCGCCTATTGAGCGATGGGACGCGCGATTCGTCCCGATTCTTTTAGACAGAGATCCTCTGACCCGTGAATGGCTGTTGGTGGCTACGTTTTTTCATTGCGACAGTTGGTACGAGTTGGGTCGCCCAAAGCTGCCCTACACCGAATACCGCTTCCGACAGGGTCGCTGGGTGCAACAGCCCTTGTCGCAGGCCTTGGTGGGGAGAGCTGCGAATCTATTTCCCGTTGACCTTGAGGATCGGGACCTTTTGGCTCGCAGTAAGCCTGCGCTAACGGTCGACAAGAAGGCTGCCTTGTTCTTCTCGTCACCGATGAGCCCAGAGTACAAGGAAATTGTCGGCGCTTGGAAGACCAGTTGCTGATCGACCTGACTTCGGCCATCAGCTGCACGGAGAAATCATGGTAACCGTCCCGGACTACGCGCAGCTGGCCAATCGAGTCTACAACCGGACCCAAGCCAATCGAACTCCGGTGCCGGTAGGCTGGAAAGAACTGTCATGGATTGCGGACGAGGACTTGACTGGGTTCTCGGCAGGTGTCTACCAGAACGGCAACGACATCGTCATTTCTTACACCGGCACCAACGAGAAGAAGATCGCAGATGGCTTGGTCGCTGATGTTCCTGCCGCCGTAGGACTCCCTTCGGCCCAGGTCTGGGAGGCGATGGAGCTCTACCTCGAGGTCAAACACGACCATCCGCTTGCCGACATCACCTTCACTGGTCACTCCCTAGGGGGGGGATTGGCATCGATGATGGCGGTGTTCTTCGGTACCCAGGCGACGACTTTTGACGCACCCCATTTCGGCTCGGGGCCTTGTCGCAAGTTGCACTTGCAACATACAAGGCGCTGATGGTTGCGTACGACTTCACCAACGCCGCCTTCGACAGTTACATCAATGCAGCGCCCAGCCTGTTTGCACAACGTGAATCGCTGGTGACCGGCTATTGGCTGCAAGGCGAAATTCTCTCGAGCTATCGAATCGATCCGACAACGATCGTGGGCACAGGACAAGGGCATGAGGTCGGCATCGGTCCTCAGATCGGCTCAGCGGCCATCGCTGCAGCATCGGCCACCGATTTGCACTCGATGACGATGCTTGCTGCGATGCAGACATCGTCGATCTTCGCGCAGGCGGTGCGGACGTCCCCGTACTTGATGAGCGTGGTTCTCAGCAAGTCGCTGTACACGACCGACCCGCAGACATCGAGGCAGCCGAACTTCATCGACCATCTCTACATCGCGCAGGTGAGCGATGCCTCGACGCCTCTCCTTGATCGATTTGGAGCTGATATCGCGCGTTTGACATCGGATAGTGGGATGGCTGCACAGCCGCTGGTTCAACAGGCGCTTCTGGTCGCGGCGATGGAGTACTACCTCTTTGACTCGCCGGCCGGCACCAGCGCATTCTTTTCCGTTGGCGCGAACGGCGTGAGTTTCACCTATGACCGTATTGAAAACACTCAGTACGCCCTGAAGAGCCCTCGCTTCTTGAAGATGCGGTGCTCTTCTATCTGAGCACCGAGGAAAAGGCGGCTGTTACTGGCCGCCTGTCGACCGAGAACTCCTGGCACGTGCAGATAGGGACTGGCGGGATGACTTGGACGGCCGCTGCGGCTGCCTATGACGTTGCGATCGGTGGTGCGCAAAGCGATTTCTTTGATGGCGGCGCCGGTGACGACATCCTGATCGGTGGGGCCGGTCAGGACAACCTTAGCGGAGGGACCGGCAATGACACGCTCATCGGCGGAGTTGACGCCGATGTTCTCAACGGTGGGGCGAACAACGATCGCCTCTTCGGCGGGCAAGGGTCCGACACCTACTACTTCACCGGCAGCTTCGGCAAGGACACGATTTTCGATAGCGATGGCAGTGGCTCCATCTATGTCGACGGATTGAAGCTGACCGGAGGGTCGTCGTTAGGCCAGGGCGCGTATCTAGATGCAGGGACTGGATGGGGTTACTCGGCGGTCGGTGGCGACCTCGTCATCCGGCGTGACGGTTCGACCGACAGCATCATCGTCCAAGGCTGGCAACCCGGCCAGCTCGGCATCACTCTGACGGCGGGCTCTGTCACGCCGCCGCCAGGCCCCGCGTTGACGCTGAGGACGCTGACCGATGACCCGGCGCCGGAAGTCGGCGGTTCGATTGATCTCACGCATCAGCCGCTCGGCAACTATCGGATCGTTGGCACGTCCGACGACGATAGCGTCCTCACTGGCGCTGGCGACGACGAGATCGACGGCGGCGACGGTGCGGATCGGCTGTTCGCTTTCGCCGGCAACGACACGATCTACGCCGGCACGTCGACGACGTTCGATCAGGCGGTCAACGTTGCCAATACCGTGCACGATCCCTCGACGGTCGTCGACTATGTCGAGGCGTCCTGGGGCAACGACTTCGTGCTTGGCGGCGAGGCGGCCAATGCGCTGATGGGCGGGGCCAACAAGGACACCTTGGTTGGTGGCAGCGGCGACGACTACATCGCCGGTGACGGGTTCAATTACGGTGGCGCCGCGGGCGATCTCTTTCACTTCGACCGCGACCTCGACGGCAAATACACCTCCTACGTCACCCGGCCCGACGGGCGCGGCGGCCTCGCTTATTACTCGTGGGTGAACGACATCGACGTCGATGGCGACGACGACATCATCTACACCGGGCTGGGCGATGATCACGCTGAAGGGGAACTGGGCGACGACTACCTGTCGCTCGGCGGTGGCAATGACACCGGGGTGGGCGGCGAAGGTTCGGACACGGTCGATGGCGGCGATGGCGATGACCTGATCTTCGGCGACTTCAACTGGGATCCGAGCACACCTGGGCCGGACGTCCTGCCGTCGCTCTACCTCAGCTATCACGGGATCGACGCCGCGACCCATGGCACTGACATCCTCGACGGCGGTGACGGCAACGACGAGATATGGGGCAACGGGGGCAGTGATTTCTTGTCCGGCGGTCTGGGCAACGACACGATGCGCGGCGACGACTTCGTCACGCCTGGCCAGTACCACGGCAACGACACCCTGGATGGCGGCGATGGTGACGACGAGTTGGTCGGTGGCGGCGCGGATGACGAGCTCTACGGCGGTGCCGGCAACGACTCGCTCTGGGGTGACGAGCTCATCACTCAGGACCCGGGCGGCGCGGTCCGCATTCAGGGTCCATTGACGTATCAATACCAGGGCAACGACTACCTCGATGGCGAGGATGGCAACGACCAGCTCATCGGTGGCGCCAAGGATGACACGCTGTTCGGCGGCGCCGGCGCCGACACTTTGTTCGGCGACGGTGATCTCTCCTACCTGCCGGGAAGCGAGCACGGCAACGACTACCTGGATGGCGAGGACGGCGACGACGTCCTGATCGGCCAGGGCGGCAACGACACGCTGTTCGGTGGCACAGGCAACGACACCCTCCTCGGCGACGACCATCCCGACTCCCTGCCATCGGAGTTTCACGGCGATGACTACCTCGACGGTGCGGACGGTGACGACTCGCTGATCGGTGGGGGTGGCGCCGACACCTTGATTGGCGGCTCCGGCAAGGACACCCTATTGGGCGATCAGGACCCATCCGTCCTCGATTCGGCAGCGCACGGCGATGACTATCTCGACGGCGGTGACGATGACGACTACATGCTCGGCCTCGGCGGCGCCGACACCTTGTTCGGCGGTTCCGGCGACGACACGATGCATGGCGACTGGGGCGGTGCTGGCCTGCCGCCAAGCGCGCAGGGCGACGACGTTCTCTACGGCGAGGACGGCAACGACGCGATGCTTGGCGGCGGCGGCAGCGATTACCTCGATGGTGGTGCAGGCAACGACTCGATCCGCGGTGACGACGACGTCGCCTTCACGGTCGCCAGCGGCCATGGCAACGACACGATCGAAGGTGGCGACGGCGACGATCAGTTGTGGGGTGATGGCGGCGACGACCAGATCTCGGGTGGCGCTGGCAACGACTACCTCGCTGGTGAAGATGAAGACGTTGCGACCAAGGTATCCCTTTTGACGGGAAACGATTCGCTCTCCGGAGGTGACGGCGACGACACCCTTGTCGGCGGCAACGGTGACGACATGCTGTCGGGCGACGCAGGCGATGACGCGCTGTACGGCGACACCGGCAATGACACGCTCACCGGAGGTGGCGGAACCGACGTGGTGTCCGGCGGCGCCGGCGATGACCTCTATATCTTCGCTCCAGGGGATGGCCCGACCAACGGGGCCGGTCTCGTCGAAGGCGTTCGCGACACGGAGGGCAGCGACACCATCCGCTTTGATGCGGTGAACGCGACAGATCTTCGCATCGCCAGTGACGTCGACGACGACCTGGTCATCGACTACTCGGCAACGGACAGACTTGTGGTCGCCAATCTGGCGACGACCTCGGTCAATTCTTTCATCGTCGGCGGACAGCGCTATTCGCTCAGCCAATTCATCGGCCATTTCGCGACCGCTCCGGTTCCTTGGGTCGACGCCAGCGGCCACCACCAGTTCTACGACGGCTCGGCTTCCAGCACGCTGATTGCCGATGCAGCCGGCAGCACGCTGTCCGGCGGTCAGGGCAACGACACCTTGATCGGAGGCGTCGGCAGCGATACCTATCTGTTCGGCATTGGCGACGGCAGCGATTCGATCCAGGACAGCACGACGGCGTCGGCGGGCATTGCCCACGCCCCGAACCAGATCGTCTTCGGCCCCGGCATCACCAGTGACAGCCTGTCGTTGACAGGTCTGGGAAGTGTTGTTCGGGTGCAGATCGGCTCCGACCCGCTCGACAGCATTTCCTTGTACGACCCGAACGCGGGACTGGCCGAGTCCGTGCCGGCAATCGATCGCTTCGTCTTCGACGACGGCACCTCGATGAGCTTCGAGGCGCTGGCGGCGCGCGGCTTCGGCGGCACCGCCTCAGACGACCTGATCACCGGCAGCGCGGTAGGCGACCGGATTTACGGATATCTCGGCGACGACACGTTGTTCGGCCTGAACGGCAACGACACGTTGGACGGTGGGCTGGGCGATGACTTCCTGTTCGGCGGCTTCGGCGACGACATGCTGCTCGGGCGCGCCGGCAATGACACGATCAAGGCCAGCGATGGCAACGACACCTTGTTCGGCGAGGACGGCAACGACTACCTCTGGGGCGAGGTCGGCAACGACAGCATCGACGGCGGCGCCGGCAACGACACGCTGTTCGGTGGTGTCGACGCGATCAGCTGCTCCCCCACCGATGTTGGCCTGGGGGATACGGGCAACGACACATTGCGCGGCGGCGCCGGCAACGACGTCTTGTCGGGCGGCTACGGGGACGATGTGCTCGATGGCGGCAGCGGCAACGACGGCCTGAGGGGCGGCCCGGGCGCGGACGTCTACGTCTTCAACCCGGGATTCGGCCAGGACACGATCAGCGAACAGGAGACCGGCGTCACCGGCCCGACGCATGACTCCATCCAGTTCGGCGCGGGCATCTCCGCCAGCGATGTCGTGCTCGACCTGGGCAACGTTGACGGCTCGCTGGTCCTGACTCTGAAGAATGCGCCGGACTCGATCTTCGTCAACGACTACATCGACATCGAATTCATCAAGTTCGCCGACGGAACGAGCTGGGATCAGACTGCCGTCAGTGGCCGTCTGCGCATCGCGACGCCGGGCGACGACCAGCTGCTCGGTGCTCCGGGCGCCGACACCATGGACGGCGGCGATGGCAACGATCGGCTGCTCGGTATCGGCGGCAACGACTCGCTGCTCGGCAGCCTCGGCAACGACAGCATCGACGGCGGCGACGGCAACGACACCCTCGACGGCGGCGCCGGCAACGACTCGATCATGGCCGGCCTGGGCGATGACCGGCTGCTGGGCGGTACCGGTTCGGACACCCTGGACGGAGCTGACGGCAACGACTCTATCAACGGCGGCGATGGCGACGACACGCTGCGGGGCAGCGCCGGCAATGACACCCTCGACGGGGGTCCGGGCAACGACGTCTTGTCTGGCGGCGACGGCGCCGACGTCTACCTGTTCGGCCGCGGCTCGGGCCGCGACTCGATCGGCAACTCCGACAGTGATGCGCCAGGGGTCAATCCGGATACCTTGCAGTTCGGCGCCGCCATCGCTGCCGCCGACGTCACCGCCGTGCGCATCGGCAACAGCCTTGTCCTGTCGATCGCCGGCACGAGCGACAGCGTAGAGCTCCAGTACTACTTCATGGACGACGGTACTTCGCGGGGGCCCGATGCGATCCGCTTCGCCGATGGCACGACCTGGTCGTTCGCGACGGTCGCGCCTATGGTTCTGCTCTCGACACCCGGGAATGACTCGCTCATCGGCAACGTGGGTGCGGACAGCATCAATGGCGGCGATGGCAACGACGTGATCTGGGGCTACGCCAGCGCCGATACCCTGGACGGCGGCGCCGGACGCGACAGCCTGTACGCCGCCGATGGCGACGACGTCCTGCGTGGCGGCACCGGCAATGACTTCGTGTTCGGTGGCAATGGCAACGACAGCCTGCAGGGCAACGAGAACGACGACTACCTGTACGGCGATGCCGGCTCCGACAGCCTCGACGGCGGCTCCGGCAACGACACGCTGTACGGCGGCGACGGTGCCGATCTCTACCAGTTCGGACGTGGCTCCGGCCAGGACCTGATCGTCAATTCGGACGCCGACGCGGTCGGCGTCAATGTCGACACGCTGCAGCTCGGCGCCGGCGTGCAGGTGTCCGACGTGCTCGTCACCCGGACTGCGAACTCACTCGTGCTGGCCATCAACGGCACCGACGACCAGATCCAGATCCAGGACTACTTCCTCGCCAACGGCACTTCATCGTCGGTGGTCGAGAACATCCGCTTCGCCGATGGCACGACCTGGAACTACGCCACCACGGCGGCCAAGGTCACGACCATCGTGGCGATCCCGCCGGTCACGATCTACGCCCCGGCGACCAGCACGCTCCTGACCGGCGGAGGCGGTGCCGATTCGCTTTACGGCAACAACGGCAACGACACCCTCGAGGGCGGGGCCGGCAACGACTACTTGTCCGGCGGTGCGGGCAATGACACCTATCTCTTCGGTCGCGGTTCGGGCAAGGACAGGGTCAGCTCCTACGACGCGACACCCGGCAAGGTCGACACGATCAGCATCGGCGCTGGGGTTCTGCAGTCCGACCTCGTCCTGACCCGTTCCGGCAACGACCTGGTGCTGGCGATTCGCGGCACGTCGGATCGAGTCACCGTCGATTCATTCTTCAGCGCCGACGCGACGACCGGGACGATGATCGACCAGGTCAAGTTCGCCGACAACTCGGTCTGGAGCCTCGCCGCGCTGAAGGCGATGGCCATCGCCGGCACGCCTGACGGTGACGCACTGGTCGGCTATACCGGAGCCGACAGCATCAGCGGCTTGGCCGGCGAGGACCTGATCCATGGCGGCGATGGCGACGACACGCTCGACGGTGGCGCCGGCGACGATCAGGTCTGGGGCGAGGCGGGCAACGACCTGCTGCGCGGCGGAACGCAAAACGACACGCTCGACGGCGGCGACGGCGACGACAACCTGCAAGGCCAGGATGGCAATGACCGGCTGATCGGCGGTGCCGGCAACGACACGCTGACCGGTGGTGCCGGCAACGACGCGCTCGACGGCGGCTTTGGAGACGATGTCTTCCTGTTCGGCATCGGCGATGGCCAGGACACGCTCAGCTCGAGTGACGGGACTCTGACGAAACAGGACGTGGTGCAGCTTGGCGCCGGCATTGCCAAGAGCGACGTGACGGTCAAGCGGGTCGGCGGCGACCTGCAGCTGACGCTCAACGGCAGGACAGACAGCCTGGTGGTCAAGGATTTCTTCACTTGGGTCGACGTCCCGGGAGTCCCGCTGCCGATCCAGCAGGTCAAGTTTGCAGATGCCAGCTCATGGGATGACGCGGCACTCGAGGCGATGGTGCTGGTCACGACCGAGGGCGACGACACCGTCCATGGCTATGCCGCGACCGGGCCGATTTCTGGTGGTGGCGGCAACGACCTTCTCTACGCGAGCAACACCGCACCCCTGAGCGGCGGCGCCGGCAACGACTCCCTCTACGGTGGCCTCGGCAACAACTATCTCGACGGCGGCGACGGCAACGACCAGCTCTACGCTGCCGATGGCAACGACACGTTCTTTGGCGGCGCCGGCAACGACGTCATCTACGGCAACGGCGGCAACGATCTGATCCACGGCGGCGACGGCAACGACGTGATCCCGATCCAGACCGGCGACGACACCATCTTCGGCGACGCTGGCAACGATTTCATCGAGGTCGGCGCTGGCAACAAGGTGCTCGATGGCGGCACCGGCAACGACACCTACCAGATCGTCGCCGGCGCAGCCTCCTTCACCATCGATTCGCTCGACACCACCCCGGGCAAGGTCGACGCGATCGACTTCGGCTGGTACGTCGACCCCAACCTGGTCCACGTGCGACGCGATGGCGACGATCTGATCGTCATCAAGGAAGGCACCCCGATCAACATCCGGGTCAAGAACTATTTCCTGCACGACGCGACGGCCGGCTATCAGGTCGAGGAGATCCGCACCGGCGAAGGTGTGGTGCTCGATGTGGCGACCGTGCGCGATCTGGTCCTCAACCATGCGCCCGCCCTCAAGGTGGCGGTGCCTGACCAGCGCGTCGACGCCGGTTCGACCTTGCATTTCGGCGTGCCGATCGGCTCCTTCGTCGACAAGGACTACCTCGACACAGTGACGTATTCGGCGCAGCTGGCCGGCGGCGGCGACCTGCCTTCCTGGCTGACCTTCGATCCAGCGACGCAGCGCTTCGGCGGTCTCGTGCCCGTCTCGGCCATTGGCACGACAACGCCGATCCAGGTGATCGCGACCGATGCGTCAGGGGCGTCGAACGGCGACATCTTCAACCTGACGGTTCGCTCCGGCAACACGACCGACCGCGCGCCGATCCTGCAGCAAGCACTGCCCGACCAGACCATCACCCAGGGTGCCTCGGTCAACTTCCGCCTGCCTGCGCAGTCGTTCGCCGACCTCGACGTCGGCGACAACTTGACCTACACGGCGACTACTGCGAGCGGTCAATTGCCGAACTGGCTGCAGTTCGATCCGAACACCCAGGTCTTCAGCGGTATCTTCTCCTCGTCGGGCTCGACCGACATCAAGGTGACCGCCACGGACAGTGCCGGGCTGAGCGCTTCCGACACCTTCACTCTGCGTGATTCGCTCACGCTGACGAACCGCCCCGAGAACGACGGTACGCATACCGGGTTTTCCGGTCCCGACGGCATGTCGGGCATCGGCGGCAGCTTCAAGCTGTTCGGTCTCGGCGGCGACGACACGTATACGGTCGATGACCGAAGCGACATCGTGTTCGAATATGCCGGCGACGGTACCGACCGGGTCGAGACGGGTCTCAGCTACACGCTGCCGAACGATGTCGAAAACCTGACGTTGACCGGCGGCGCCTCAGTCAACGGCACCGGCAATGTTCTTGGCAACCTGATTGTCGGCAACTCTGGCGGCAACGTCCTGGATGGGAAAGCCGGCGCCGACACTTTGCGCGGCGGTGCCGGTGACGATGTCTACATTGTCGACAACGTCGCCGACGTCGTCGACGAGACCGGCTCGAGCGATGTCGACACGGTCGTCGCCTCGGTCAACTGGACGCTGGGGGGCGCCCTCGAGAACCTGACCCTGAGTGGTGTCGGCAACCTGAACGGCACCGGCAACGCCAGCGACAACCTGATTCTCGGCAATGCCGGGGCGAACACGCTCACTGGCCTCGATGGCAACGACACCTTGTCGGGTGGCGCCGGCAACGACCTTCTCGACGGTGGCACCGGCGACAACTGGTACCTGTTCGGCAAGGGATTCGGCCAAGACACGATCGCCGCTGCGCCCTCGAGCTCGACCTCGGACCATTTCAGCCGCCTCGACCTGGTCACGCTGAACCCTGCGGACGTGACGTTCCTGCGGGTCGGCAATGCGCTACAGATCAGCGTGGTTGGAACGATCGACAAGATCACGATCAACTCGTTCTACGTCAACGACAACGCCTATAACCTGACCAATCCGGTCCAAGCCATCCAGTTCGCAAACGAGACCTGGGACATCCCGCGCATCCAGCAGGCGCTCGGCTCGGCTGTCGGCAACGTTCGCTACGGCACCGATGGCGATGACAGCCTGAGCGGCAGCGGCGGCAGCTACGTGCTGGTTGGCGGCCCCGGTGATGACACCTATTTCGTTGACGATGCCGCCGACCTGACGCTCGAGCGGCCGGGCGAAGGCACCGACTCGGTCCTCACGCCGATCTCGACCACGCTTGCGCCGAACATCGAGAAAGGCACCTTGACCGGGGCGGCCGCCGCGTCGCTTACCGGCAACGCGCTCGACAACACGTTGGTCGGCAACGCCGCCGCTGACCTCCTGGACGGAGCGGCTGGCGCCGACACGATGGTCGGCGGTGCTGGCGATGACCGCTACGTCGTCGACAACAGCGGCGATGTGGTCCTCGAGAACGCCGCCGAAGGCAACGATCTTGTCCAGTCCACGATCAGTTACGTCCTCGGTGCCGACGTCGAGAACCTGACCTTGCTTGGCACAGCGAATGTCGACGCCACCGGCAACAGGCTGGCCAACCAACTGGTCGGCAATGCCGGAAATAACGTCCTCGATGGCATGTTTGGCGCCGACACGATGACCGGCGGCGCCGGCGACGACACTTATGTCGTCGACAACTCGGGGGACAGCATTGTCGAGCTTGCCGGCGAAGGCATCGACCTGGTCCGCTCGTCGATCAGCGTCGTGCTCGGTGCCAACATCGAGAACGCGACGCTGACGCTGACCAATGACATCAACGCGACGGGCAACGCGTTGGCCAACGTCCTGATCGGCAACGCCGGGGCGAACACGCTCGATGGCCAGGCAGGTGCCGACACGATGCTGGGGGGCGCGGGCAACGACACCTACATCGTCGAGAACGTCGGCGATCAGGTGATCGAGAACGCAGGCGGGGGGACCGACACGGTCCAGGCCGCCATCAGCTACGCGCTGAGCGCCAACGTCGAGAAGCTGACGTTGACAGGTGCAGCAGCGATCAACGGCACGGGCAACGCCCTGGCCAACGTCATCACCGGCAACAGTGGCGACAACCGCCTCGATGGCGATGCCGGCAACGACTCGCTGTCCGGTGGTCTGGGCGACGACACCTATGTCGTCGACACGGTCGGCGATGTTGTCACGGAGGCAGCCGGTGCCGGGATCGACACGGTGCAGAGCGCGGTGACCTGGACTCTCGGCGCCAACCTCGAGAACTTGACCCTGACAGGTAGCGCCGCGATCAACGGCACAGGCAATGCCCAGGCCAATGTCATCACCGGCAACACTGCCGCCAACGTCCTCGATGGCGGCGCCGGCAACGACTCGTTGTCCGGTGGTCTGGGCGACGATACCTATGTCGTCGACGCGGTTGGCGATGTTGTCACGGAAGCGGCCAGCGGCGGGACCGACACGGTGCAGAGCGCGGTCACCTGGACGCTCGGCGCAAATCTGGAGAACCTGAGCCTGACCGGCACTGCGGCGATCAACGGGACGGGCAACACGCAGGCCAACGTCATTGCCGGCAACAGCGGCAACAACGTCCTCGACGGGGGCGCTGGCGCCGACTCGCTGAGCGGCGGTGCGGGCAACGACGTCTATGTCGTCGACAACGTCGCCGACGTCACCAGCGAAGCGGCCAGCGCCGGGACCGACACGGTGCAGAGCTCGGTCATCTGGACGCTTGGCGCCAACTTCGAGAACTTGACTCTCACAGGCACGGCCGCGATCAACGGCGCCGGCAACACGCTTAGCAATGTCATCGTCGGCAACAGCGGCGACAACCGGATCGACGGCGGTGCCGGTGCCGATGCCATGACAGGCGGCGCCGGCAACGACACTTACGTCGTCGACAACAGTGGCGATACGACGATCGAGCTTGCCGGCGGCGGCATTGACGGCATCGAGTCGAGCATCCCCTGGACGCTGGCCAGCGAGGTTGAAAACCTGACCCTGACGGGCATGGCCCCGATCAACGGCACGGGCAACGCCTCGAACAACGTGCTGACCGGCAACGCCGGCGCCAATGTGCTCACGGGCGGTGCCGGCAACGACCAACTCGATGGCGGCGCCGGCAACGACACGCTTGATGGCGGCACCGGCAACGACGTCTACCTGTTCGGACGGGGCTCCGGCGTCGACGTCATCAGCTCCCTCGACGCGGGTGTCGGCAAGTTCGATTCCCTCCACTTGGCAAGCGGGATCGCCACGACCGACGTCGCTCTGACACGCCAGGGGAACGACCTAGTGATCTCGATCCTCGGGTCGAGCGACGTCGTGCGGGTGCAGAACCACTTCAGCAGCACGGTCGGGTACCAGATCGACGAGCTGCGCTTTGCGGACGGCACCAGCTGGAACACCGCCACGATCCAGGCGGCGATCGCCGGCGATCGGGCGCCGGTGCTGGCAACGCCGATCCAGGACCAGACCGTGGTCAAGGGCGTGACGGTGAACTTCACGGTACCAGCCACCACCTTCACCGATCCCGATGCCGGCGACGTTCTCTCCTACTCGGCCACGCTCGACACCGGCACGGCCTTGCCTGCATGGCTGACCTTCAACGCCGCAACCCGCACCTTTGGCGGCAGCACGACGACGGCAGCGGCCGGCGCGAGCGCGATCAAGGTCACTGCCACCGACACCGGCGGGTTGACGGCAAGCGACATTTTCATTCTCGACATCGAGCCGACCGACCACGCGCCGACGCTGGCGGTGCCCCTTGCCGACCAGAACGTCACTCAGGGCACGCCGGTCAGCTTCCGGGTGCCGGACGGCAGCTTCACCGACGTTGACGTCGGCGACACCCTGTCCTATGCGGCCACCTTGAGCAGCGGCGCGGCATTGCCGAGCTGGCTGTCGTTCGACCCGGCAACGCATGGCTTCAGCGGCAACTCGGCCAGCGCCGGGCCCGGCATCAGCAGCATCAAGGTCACGGCCACCGACAGCTTCGGGTTGGCGGCGAGCGACGTGTTCGACCTGAATGTGCAGGTCAGCGCCGGCGGCGGCAAGGTCATCTACGGCACTGCTGGTGACGACACGCTGTCGGCGGGCTCGACCAACGACACGATCTATGCTGGTGCCGGCAACGACTGGATCGTCGGCGGCCCCGGCAACAACGTCATCTATGGCGAGGCTGGCAACGACTACCTGTTCGGCCAGGGCGGCGTCGACACGCTGGTCGGCGGCACCGGTGACGACTACTTCGTTGTCGACAGCAGCGACGATGTTGTCGTCGAGAACGCCGGCGAAGGCAGCGACGGCGTTCAATCGAGCGTCGATTGGATCCTCGGTCCCAACCTCGAAGGCCTTTCGCTGACCGGAACGGCAACGCATGGCACCGGCAATGATCTAGGCAACCGGATCTCGGTGACCTTGAGCTCACAGGTCAACTACGTGCTTGATGGCGGCGCAGGTGCCGACACGCTGGCCGGCGCCATGGGCAATGACACCTACATCGTCGACAACGTTGGCGACGTGGTGCAGGAATTCTCTTCCTACTCCGACGGCACCAACACCTTCATCAACACCAGCATCGACACGGTGCTGGCCTCTGTCAGCTATGCGCTCAGCGGCGGCATCGAGAACCTGATCCTCACCGGCACGATGGCAATCGATGGCACCGGCAACAGCGGCAATAACAGCCTCACCGGCAATGCGGCTGCCAATCGTCTTGATGGTGCCGGCGGCTCGGACACCCTGACCGGCGGCGGCGGCAACGACACCTACGTGGTGAACGCTGGCGGCGCCGTCATCGTCGAGGTGGCGGGTGGTGGCATTGACACAGTTCAGTCGTCGATCACCTGGTCACTTACCGCCGAGGTCGAGAACCTGACCTTGACTGGCGCCGCCGCAGTCTCCGCGACCGGCAACGCCGGGGCAAACGTCCTGACCGGCAACGCTGCAGCCAACGTGCTCGACGGCGGTGCGGGCGCCGACACGATGATCGGCGGGGCCGGCGACGACACCTATGTCGTCGACAACCCGGGCGACCTCGTCAACGAGAACGTTGCTGAAGGCACCGACACGGTTCAGTCGAGCATCAGCTACGTACTCGCGGCCAATGTCGAGAACCTGACCTTAACCGGTGCTGCCGCGATCAACGCGAGCGGCAATGCCAGCGCCAACGCGCTGACCGGCAACAGCGCCAACAACACCCTCACCGGCGGCGCCGGCAATGACCGTCTCGATGGTGGGGCGGGCGCGGACACGCTCATCGGCGGCGCCGACGACGATACCTACATCGTCGACAGCGCCCTCGACATCGTGACCGAGGCCGTGGGCGAGGGCACGGATACGGTACAGGTCGGCTTCACCTACGCCCTCGGTGCCAACGTCGAGAACCTGACCTTGACGGGCACGGCGGCGATCGACGGCAGCGGCAACGCGCTGGCCAACGTCTTGCGAGGCAACGCCGCGGCGAACCGTCTCGATGGGGCTGCCGGCGCCGACACCTTGATCGGCGGCGCTGGTGATGACACCTATGTCGTCGACTCGAGCGCCGATGTCGTCTCCGAGAACGCCAACGAGGGAATCGACAGCGTGCTCGCGTCGGCGAGCTTCACGCTCTCCACCAATGTCGAGAATCTGACATTGACCGGCACGGCGGCGATCGACGGTACCGGCAACACGCTTGCCAACGTCCTCACCGGCAACAGCGGCGACAACGTCCTCGACGGAGGCAGCGGCATCGACACCCTGGTCGGCGGGTTGGGCAACGACACCTACCTTGTCGACAACGTCGCCGACGTCGTCGTCGAAGCCGTCGGCGGCGGGACCGACACAGTGCAGAGCCTGGTCAACTGGACGCTCGGCGCCAATCTCGAGAACCTGACCCTGACCGGCACAGGCTGGACCAACGGCACTGGCAATGCGGGCAACAACGTCATCACCGGCAACGTCGGATCTAACACGTTGGACGGCCAAGCAGGCGCCGACACGATGGCTGGTGGCGTCGGCAACGACCTGTACATCGTCGACGACGTTGGCGACCAGGTGGTCGAGAACGCAGGCGAAGGGACTGACGCGGTGCAAGCCAGCATCAGCTATGCGCTGAGCGCCAACGTCGAGAACCTGACCCTGACCGGTGCCGCGGCGATCAACGGCACGGGCAACGCCCTGGCCAACGTCATCAGCGGCAACGGTGCCGCCAACGTTCTCGATGGCGGCGGCGGCAACGACTCCTTGTCGGCGGGCCTGGGCGACGACACCTATATCGTCGATGCCGTTGGCGACACCGTCACCGAAGCGGCCGGCGCCGGCACCGACCTTGTTCAGGCGTCGGTCAGCTACACCCTGGCCGCCAACGTCGAGAACCTGACCTTGACCGGCACGAACGCGATCAACGGCACAGGCAACACCCTGGCCAACCTCATCACCGGCAATGCAGGCGACAACCGTCTCGATGGCGGCGCGGGTGCCGACACGCTGATCGGCGGCTGCCGGCAACGACACCTACGTGGTCGACAATTCGAGCGACGTCGTCACCGAAGTCGCGGGCGGCGGCACCGACACGCGTCCAGACTCGGCTGAGCACGTTCTCGGCGCGGAGATCGAGAACCTGACGCTAACCGGCACGGCTGCAGTCAACGGCACGGGAAACGCCGCCAACAACGTCCTGACCGGCAACAGCGCCGGCAACATCCTCAACGGCGGGCTCGGTGCCGACACGTTGGTCGGCGGGCTCGGCAACGACACCTATGTCGTCGACAACACGGGCGATGTGGTCGACGAAGCGCCGGCGGCGGCACCGACCTGGTGCGGTCGTCGGTCAGCTACACCCTGGCAGCGAACGTCGAGAACCTGACGTTGACCGGCACCGCGGCGATCAGCGGCACCGGCAATACGCTGGCCAATGTCATCACCGGCAACAGCGGCGGCAACATCCTCGACGGCGGCAGCCGGCATCGACACCCTGATCGGCGGGCTGGGCAACGATACCTACATCGTGGACAACGTCGCCGATGTTACGACCGAGGCGGCGAATGCCGGGACGGACACGGTGCAGAGCTCGGTGACCTGGACGCTGGCGGCCAATGTCGAGAACCTGACGCTGACCGGAGCGGCAGCGATCAACGGCACCGGCAACGCGGCTCAACAACGCCATCATCGGCAACAGCGGTGCCAACCGGATCGACGGCGGTGCCGGCGCCGACGCGATGACCGGCGGCGCAGGTAACGACATCTACGTTGTCGACAACATCGGCGACACGACGATCGAGCTGACCGGGGGCGGCACCGACGGCGTCGAGTCGAGCGTCACCTGGACACTCGCGCCAGAGACCGAGAACTTGACGCTGACCGGCACGGCGGCCATCAACGGGACCGGCAACGCGGTCAACAACGTCGTCCTGGGCAACAGCGGCGCCAACCGGATCGATGGCGGCGCGGGTGCCGATGCCATGACCGGCGGCGCCGGCAACGATACCTATGTCGTCGACAACGCCGGCGACAGGACCATCGAGGTCGCGGGCGGTGGCACCGACGCGGTCGAGTCGAGCATCACATGGACGCTCGCAGCCGAAGTCGAGAACCTGATCCTGACCGGTACCACAGCGATCAACGGCACAGGCAACGCCTCGAACAACCTGATCACCGGCAACGCCAGCGACAACGTCCTCAACGGTGGCGCCGGTGTCGATACCTTGGTCGGCGGCCTCGGCAACGACACCTACGTCGTAGACGACGCTGCCGACGTGACGACCGAGGCAGTAAGTGCCGGGACCGACACGGTGCAAAGCGCAGTGACCTGGGTGCTCGGTGCCAATTTTGAGAACCTGACGTTGACCGGCACGGCCGCGATCAACGGCACTGGCAACGCGCTGGCTAACGTTGTCACCGGCAACAACAGCGACAACATCCTCGATGGGGGCAGCGGCGTCGACAACCTGATCGGCGGCCTTGGCAACGACACCTACATCGTCGACAACGCGCTGGACACGGTGACCGAGGGCGCCAGCGCCGGGACCGACACGGTGCAAACCGCGGTAACCTGGGCGCTCGGTGCCAACCTCGAGAACCTGACGCTGACCGGCACGACAGCGATCAACGGCACCGGCAACACCGCGAACAACGTCATCGTGGGCAACAGCGGCGCCAACCGGATCGACGGTGGCGCCGGCGCCGACGCGATGACCGGCGGCGCCGGCAATGACACCTACGTCGTCGACAACGTCGGCGACACGACGACCGAGCTTGCCGCTGGCGGTACCGATGGCGTCGAGTCGAGCATCACCTGGACACTCGGTGCTGAACTCGAGAACCTGACCCTGACCGGTACGAGCGCTATCAACGGCTTCGGCAACAGCCTGAACAACCTGCTGCTCGGCAACAGCGGCAACAACCGTCTCGACGGCGGACTCGGCCTCGACGCGATGACCGGCGGTGCCGGGAACGACACCTACGTCGTCGACAACATCGGCGACACGACGGTCGAGGTGGCCGGCGGAGGCACGGATACCGTCGAGTCGAGCATCACCTGGACGCTCGCCACGGAAGTCGAGAACCTGACGCTGACGGGCTCGGCGGCGATCAACGGCACCGGCAACGCCTCGAACAACGTGATCGCCGGCAACGCGGGCGACAACGTCCTCAATGGCGGAGTGGGAGCGGACACGATGGCTGGTGGCCTGGGCAATGACACCTACGTCGTCGACAACGTCGCCGACGTCACGACCGAAGCGGCGAGTGCGGGGACGGACAAGGTGCAGAGCTCGGTCACTTGGACGCTCGGTGCCAACCTCGAGAACCTGACTCTCACCGGCACGACGGCGATCAGCGGCACCGGCAACACGCTCGACAATAGCCTCGTCGGCAACAGTGCCGCCAATGTCCTGACCGGCGGCGCCGGCAACGACCGCCTCGATGGCGGCGCCGGCGCCGACACCCTGGTTGGCGGCACCGGCAACGACACGTATGTGATGGCGCGAGGCTACGGTGCCGAACTGATCCAGGAGAACGATGCGACAGTCGGCAATACCGATGTCCTGAGCTTTGCTGCCGGCGTCACCGACGACCAGATCTGGTTCCAGCAGGTCGGCAGCGACCTGAAGGTCAGCATCATTGGCACGAACGACACGGCCATGGTGCAGGGCTGGTTCGCCGGTTCGCAGTATCACGTCGAGCAGTTCAAGACCTCGGACGGCAAGACGCTGCTCGATTCCAAAATCCAGGACTTGGTCAGCGCGATGGCTTCGTTCGCGCCGCCGGCACTTGGCCAGACGACGTTGCCGGCGAGCTACCAGACGACGCTGCTGCCGGTGATCGCCACCGACTGGGGACCTTAGCCAGTCGGCGCTGCATGCGGGTTCTCATCGTCCATCAGAACTTTCCGGGTCAGTTCGGTCACTTCGCCAAAGCCTGGTCTTGCCGACCTGGTTGGGAGGTGCGGGCGCTCGGCCGCGATACGGCTCCCGGCCTGCCGGGATTTGTCGGACTCAACCGCTATCGCCTGGCGCGCCAAGTTCGTCCCGATCAGCACCTCTACCTGCGCCAAGCCGAAGCGGCAACGCTGCATGGCCAGGCAACGGCGCGGGCCATGCTCGCCATGCGCAAGAGTAAGTTCGTTCCCGACGCAATCCTCGGCCACCCCGGATGGGGCGAGATGCTCTACGTGCGCGACGTGTTTCCGGACACGCGCATCGTCCACTTGTGCGAATGGTTCTACGGCGCGGAGGGCGCAGACCTCGGCTTCGATCCGGAATTTCCGCTGAGCTTCGACGATCGTGCGCGCATCCGCAGCTGGAACGCCTTGCACGCGCTCAACCTCGTCCAGTGCGACGCGGCGGTAACGCCGACGGAGTGGCAGCGAAGCCGCCATCCGGCCATCTTCCAGCCAACCATTTCCGTGCAGCATGAAGGCATCGCCCTTGACGAGTTGAGACCGGATCCCGATGCTCGCTTCCCACTCGCCAACGGGACGATGCTGGCCGCCGGCGACCCGGTGCTCACGTATGTCGCGCGAAACTTGGAGCCCTATCGCGGCTTTCATGTGTTCATGCGGGCCCTGGAGCGCATTCAGAAGGCTCATCCCACCTGCCAGGCGGTCATCGTTGGCGGTGACGAGGTGAGCTATGGCAAGGCGCCGAAGGGCGCGCCGAACTGGCGAGAGCACTTGCTTCGTCAGGTGACGCTGGATCCGCAACGCACGCACTTCACAGGTCGGATCCCGCGTTCGCAGTACATCAAGCTACTGCAAGTCTCGGCCGTTCACTCTTACCTGACCTATCCCTTCGTCCTGAGCTGGTCCTTGCTCGAAGCGATGGCATGCGGCGCGGCGATCATCGCGTCCGATACGGCTCCGGTCCGCGAGGTAATCACCGACGGCGTGAACGGCCGTCTGTTCGACTTCCATTCGCCGGAAGACTTGGCGCAACACGCGCTGGCAGTGTTAGGCGGCTGGTCCACGGCGGCGATGCGCCAGCAGGCCCGAGAGGACGCGCAACGCTTCAGTTTCTCGGCCGGGCTCGGCGGTTACGAGCGGCTGATGGGGATCTAGTCGCGAGCCACCTCCAGGGCACAGCGGCCGCCAGATCTCGGGGAGAGAGGGCAAACATTGGTCACGTGATCGAAGAAGTCGATTTCCACGACCCTCAATTCATCACCGGGGACAACATTGATCCACTAGCCCCATTTACGGTCCTGACGCGGCGTCAGGCATTACGTGAGTCTGTGGTCGCTCAAGTTCAGCCAAGCTCTGCGCTATCCGAAGAAGTCGACCACGCCGGTCTCGAGGTCGTACAGGCACGCGCAATCTTGATCGCGCCGCTTGGTGAGGTCGCCCGACTCTGCGGCGCAGGCACTCGGCAAGGGCCAGCGCCACGCGAATAGCGGTTGACGGGACTGAAGGAGTAGCAGACAGTCCAGCGCGCCTCGCTTCTGCTGGCCAATCGGGCGTTGCAGTGAACTGCCCGGCTGCGCGAGGTGAAACATGACACGTTCAGTGGCCAGGGTCTTGGGGTTTGCCGGCTGCCTTCTGCTCCTTTCCGCGCAGGCGGCGGATGTGCCGAGGCTGAAACCCGGACTTTGGGAAATGCGCGTGTCCTCCTCGGCGGGCGGGGCCAATTCGGCGCTGCCGCCAACGGTGTGCGTCGGCGCCATGCCCGATGCGCAGCGCACGCTCGAAGAAGAAAACATCAAGACCCGCTGCAGCAAGTACGAGGCGAAGGTCGTCGGCGGTGATTGGGTTGTCGACGCTGTTTGCACGGCGCGCGGCAATACCGTGACGAAGCACACCGTCACGAGCCTCTCGGGCGAGCGGTTTCACGAGGAAAACAAGGCGCCCCAAGGCAGCATGACGAGCGACGGGAAGTGGTTGAGCGCCTGCAAACCCGGACAGGCGCCCAGCGTCTTCAAGTGATCGGTGATCGGTGATCGGTGTTCGTGGCCGTCGAATCTTCGTAGACCCTCCGGATCGAACCCGACAACAACGAGGAGATGAGATGAACCTGCTCGGATGTTTGCCGGCGACGGCAGTTGTGCTTTCGCTTCTCGGTTCGGCGCCGGCCTTGGCGGACGATGCCCCGCTTCCGTGCAAGGTGTTGAGCGCCGAAGAGTGGGGCAAGGTCGTTGGCTCGTCGGTGAAGGCGACGCCGGGCGACATGAACTGCTCCTATGTCGGCAAGGCGAGCGGCGGCCAGTTGCGCATCCTGACCATGGCCGCTTCCCCTGCGCAGGCGCGCGCCGTCGCGGCGAGCTACGCATCCGCGCTGCCGAATACTCCGGGCGAGCAAACCGCGGTGATCGACAGCAAGGGATTGGTCGTCTTTTCAATCGCACTTTTTCAGGATGAGGTCACGAAGGAAACGCCGGCCCAGCTGCAGGGCCTGCTCGCCGCAGTGAAACGCAACCTGAAATAGCGCGCGGGTCCAGGAGGCTGGCGTCGAGCGCCGGGCGCTACCGCCTCATGGACAAGCGCCGACGCGGCGCGCCTTGGTCACGCCGGCAGGGGTCGTGCTCTCGTAGGTCGTGCCGTGATAGGTGGCAGACACCGGAATCGTCTTGCCGCCCGGCTGCACCATCGAATAGGAGAGCGTGTCGCCTTGCAGCTTGAGGTCGTTGACGGCCCAGCCCGCGCCCATGTCGGCAATCATCTTCTGCGTCGCGGCGCGCGCGTTCGCCTCGCTGCCGTTGATCGCCTTGACGTCCTCGGAGGTCCAGCATTTCTTCATCGGCGCCCCTCCGCCCGGCATCGACATTTCCCACAGACCCGCCTGCATCCGGTCGCCCGCAGCCACCGGCAACGCTGCCGACAGCGCGATCGCGCAGAAGACCGATGACCCGATGGCACGGAGCGATTTCATGCAGAACTCCTTTCGCGCCGGCGCGGCGCGATGACGGCCGTTCGCGCGAAGGCACGAGACGGTTCGCCGACTATCCGCTTCGTGCCTGACGGCCCGCTAGGGATCTACCCTCTTCGATCCGGCGCCTTCGCATCGGGGCCGGCCGAGGCCGAAACGAGCGGCTGGATCTCCTGGCCGCCATAGACTCGAAACTCACCAGGAACACCCGGATGACAGCATCGTCCCCATCAGCGATCCACGATCGCGACAAGACTCTGCAACCTCGCATCGTCGGCGTCCTCGGCGGCATGGGGCCGCTCGCGACGGTGGACTTCCTTCGAAAGATGATCGACGCAACGCCTGCCGTCAGGGACCAGGATCACGTTCCGGTCATCGTCAGCTCGATCCCCCAGGTTCCCGATCGCACGGAGGCCTATTTCCGCGGCGGCCCGTCTCCGCTCGAGGCCATGATCAGCAGCGGCAGGCGTCTCGTTGCCGCCGGGGCGGAGCTGATCGTCGTGCCCTGCAACACCGCGCATCTCTGGTTCGACGGGCTTCAGGCGGCGCTCGACGTCCCGCTGCTCAATCTCGTGGACGAGGCGGTCTCGGAAGTCACGAAGGTGGTCAGGCCAGGAGGCCGCGTTGGATTGCTGTCGACCGACGCGACGCTTGCGTCCGGCCTGTATACGAAGCACCGCTCGCCGAGGAACCCGGCCGATCTCGATTGGGTGCTGCCCACCGCCGATGAGATGAATGCATGCGTCATGCCGTGCGTCGCAGCCGTCAAGGCCGGCAACCTGGCCGCGGCCGCCGAGCTAGGCCGGGTCGTCGCCAAGGCGCTGCAATCGCGCGGTGCCGAGGCCTTGCTTCTCGGCTGCACGGAGATCCCTCTGGCGCTCGATCAGCAAGCCGTCGACATCCCGATGATCGATGCCACGGCCGCGCTCGCCCGAGCCGCCGTGCGCTGGTCGTTGGCGGGCCCGGGCATGCCTGCGCTGTCGGCCGGCCGTAGTGTGAGGTCAGAGGTTTCCGGGCGCGGTGAGTCTGGAGATGGGCTGCGCCGCCGATGCTTGATGAGGACGATGCCGTTGTAGTGGTGCGTCAGTCCGAGGGCGGCGGTTCGTTGTTCCGAGTGTTGGTAGGTGAAGCCGTGGCCCATCCTGAGCGCTGAGGTGACCGCTCGGCCTTGCCGTGGTCTGGGGCGGTATGGGCGTGTGAGCGCTTGGCGATGCCGAGCTCGTGGCAGCCTGGACGAAGATTGGAGCGGAAGGCCGATCCGTTGTCGGTGAGCGCCGCCTGATCGTGACGCCGAGCTTGGCGTGGAAGCCACGGCAGCGTGCAAGAAGGCGATGGCGCTGCCCTTCTTCTCGTCCGGGTGCATGGCCGTGAAGCTGATGCGTGCGTGGTCGTCGACGGCCACGAACAGGATCGCCGGCACCGCGGGAGCGATCGGTTCGTCGCCCGTGAGCGATGACTCGGCCGCTCGATCCGGCCGAGCTTCTTGATGTCGATGTGCAGCATGTCGCCCGGCGCTTCGTGCTCGTAGCGCACAAGGGGTTCGGCAGGCTCGAGATCACTCAGCAGCGATAGTCCGGCACGCCGCAAGACCCGGCCGACGGTGCTCTTGGAGACGCCCAGCGCTTGGGCAAGCGTGCCTGCGTCAGCCGCTTGTTGCGCAGCTCGACGATCGCCAGCGCCTTGGCCGGCTCGATCGAGCGCGGCGAATGCGCCGGCTTGGAGGACGCGTCGACCAGGCCCGCTTCACCAACGGCCAAGTAGCGCCCGAGCCACTTCCTGGCGGTCTTGTCGGTCACGCCGTGCGAGCGCGCCGCTCGCGCCACGCTCGCACGGCCCTGAATCACCTCAAGAACCATTTCCAGTCGACGGACAAACGTGAGTCGGGCATTCTTGTGGCTGTTCATTGGCTGAGCTCTTGAGGTGCGGGTAAGGGGACTTCCAGTTAAACTCAGTGAGTGAACACGAGGAACGCTAGGCCACGCGTCAAGCCACGGCGCTCGAACGCACGTTGCGAAATGCCCGGCGTGGCCGGCGATCAATGGGACCTTGGTCCAACTAGCTGGCCCGCTCGCGATCGCCAATACTGGCTTTGTACAAGTGGGCACACGGGTGATGGCTTGTCGTCTCAGCAGATTGGTCGGATGAAGACAGGAAGGTCGCGAACTTCCGCAGCGTTGCGTCTCTGGTCAGCCTTGGGCCTGGTCCTCGCGGCCGCGCTGCCCTTGCCGGCGCAGGCGTCCTTCCTGCCGCCCGCGCTCGTCGACAGCGCGGCCACGTATCTGGCGTGGTTCATCATCTGCGTGATGCCGATCGCCGCCATCGTGCTCTTCTGGCTGGTCCACATCCTTCCGGAAAAGGTGGCCGAGAAGCGCCACCATCCGCAAAAGGACGCCATCCAGTGCCTGTGCCTGCTGTCGCTGGTGTTCGGTGGCCTGCTGTGGCCGATCGCGTGGCTGTGGGCCTACACCAAGCCGATCGCCTACCGCGCCGCCTACGGCACCGACAAGCATGACGAATATTTCGTCACCATGGCCGCGCGCGCACAGGCCGGCGAGCTTACTGCCGGCGAGCTCGAGCATCTGCGCGAAGAGCTCGACTCGATAGCGGCCCAAGCGCCCGCTCGGGCCCGAGCTGCGCGAGGCCCGCGCGCGCCTGCGTGGCTGCATCGCCGGCGCCCGCGAAGCCGCCGGCCGATGCCGCGCCCGCCACCGGAGCCGCGTAAATGGAAGCCCTGCTGCTCGGGATCTACGGCTTCTTCGTCTGGCTGATCTTCATCAAGTTCAAGCTGCTGCCCTGGAACATCGTTTCGCAGGTCACGTGCGCCGTCATCCCGATCGTGTTCCTCACCGCGCTGATCCTGGCGCTGAACGTCGTCGCTCCTTCCACCGCCGACGTTCGCGTCTTCAAGTACGTCGTCCAGATCCTGCCGCAGGTGCGCGGCCGCGTGCTCGAGGTGCCGGTCGAGCCGAACCGGTTGGTGAAGAAGGGCGAGCTGCTGTTTCGCATCGATCCCACGAACTACATCAACGACCTGAACGTCGCCAAGGCCAAGCTCGCCGCCGATGAGTCCAAGCTTGCCCAGCAGAGCGCAGGCGTGGTGGATGCATCGGCGGGCGCGCGTCAATTGCAGGAGCAGCTCAAGTCGGCGAACGCCCAGGTGCGCACGCTGGCGCCCAAGATCGATCTCGCCAGGAACCGCGTGCGCCAGAACCGCGAGCTGGTGGCCTCGGGTGCCGGCGACCGCTTTTCTCTCGAGCAGGCCGAGGCTGACCTGGCCGGCCTGCAGGCCGACCTCGCCAACGCCACCGCCAACGAGGCCCAGGTGGCGCAGAAGCTGTCGGGCCAGGTCAACGGCGAGCAGGCGTCGGTCGCGGCGGCGCGCGCGCAGTTCGCCACCGCCAAGGCGCAGGTCGATTCGAGCCGCGCCGAGGTTGCGAATGCGCAGTGGCTCCTGGACCAGACCTCGGTCTACGCACCAGCGGCCGGCTACGCGACAAACGTTCAGCTGCGCCCCGGCTCCTTCGTCGTGCCGATACCGCTGCAACCGGCCATCACCTTCGTCGAGGAGGACTTCCAGGTCATCGGTCTGTTTGCGCAGAACGAGCTGGTCTACGTCGCGCCCGGTGACGAGGCCGAGTTCGCGGTCAACACCCATCCGGGCCAGATCATCAAGGCCAAGGTCGACTCGATCGTCTGGGCGATGGGGCAGGGCCAGCTCACGACGTCGGGCAGGTTGCCGCAGGCCGGAGACTATCCCGCGGCACCGGGGCGCTTTCCGGTCAAGTTCACCATCGACGAGAAGGACCGCAACGTGTTCTTCGCCGCCGGCGCTGCCGGCCACGGCGCGATCTATACCGAGCACCTGGAAGCGATCCACATCTTGCGCAAGGTCATCGTCCGCGTCGGCACGATCACCGACTACCTCGTCCTCAAGCTGCATTGATGGACACCCATCGCTCGCCCCGGGTCGCCGCGGCGGCGCTGCTGGCCGCGTTCGCGACGGGGTGCGTGTTGAAGTCACCGCCTTCGCACGAGGAGTTGCTGAAGGACGCGCTTCCGCATGCCGTCATTCCGGAGGCCTTCAAGCACGCCGGCGGCTCGGCGCAATACGTCGCCGAGCCCTGGCTCGCCACCTTCGGCGACCCCGCCTTGTCGGCGCTGGTGACCGAAGCGCTGGCCTACAACTCCGACCTGCGCGCTGCGGCCGCCGCGGTCGAACAGGCAAGCGGCTACGTCGCCGTCGCCAGCGCCGGGTTGCTGCCGGCGGTCAACGCAGTGGGGATATCCAGCGGCAAGGCAAGCAGCGGTGGCAACAGCGCCCTGAACGGATTCTTCCTCAACGCCTCGCTCGAGCTCGACATCTGGGGGCGGGTGCGCTACGAGAAGGCGGCGGCCAACGAACAGTCGGCGGCGGTCCAGGCAGATTTCGCCTACGCGCGCCAGTCGCTCGCGGCGATGGTGGCCAGGAGCTGGTTCCTGGCGATCGAGGCGGGCATGCAGCGCGAGATCGTGCTCGACTCGCTCCACTCCAGCGAAGACTTGTATCGCTTCGCGCAGGACCGGCTGCGCATCGGCAACGGCAACGAGCAGGCGGTGGCCGAGGCCAGCGCCAATGTCGGCGGCTTTCGCGACGCCTTGCGCCAGGTCGAGCTCTCGCGTGACCAGGCGCTGCGCGCGCTCGAGTTGCTGCTCGGCCGCTACCCCGCCGCCGAGGTCGCGGTGGCGCCCACCCTGTCGCCGGTGCCGGCGCCGGTGCCGGTCGGGCTGCCTTCGGAGCTGCTCGAACGTCGCCCCGACGTGATCGCCGCCGAGCGCCGCGTCGCCGCCGCCTTCGACCGCATCGGCGAGGCCCGCGCGGCGCAGTTGCCGAAGATCAGCCTCACAGCGGGCGGCAGCAGCATCTCGAGCGATGTCCTGGTGCTGAAGGACCGCAGCAATCCGGTCTGGGGCTTCGGCGGCAATCTGGTGGCACCGCTGTACCAGGGCGGCGCGCTGCGGGCGCAAGTCGATATCCGCACGGCCGAGCAGAAACAGGCGGTCGCTGCCTATGCGAGCGCAGGCTTGCGCGCCTTCAACGAGGTCGAGGGCGCGCTCTCGGCCGAGATCGCCCTGCGTGACCGGGCCGTCATTCTCGATGCCACCCTGCGCGACAACGAGCGCGCGCTGCAGCTCGTGCAGGTTCAGTACCGGGTCGGCGTGGTCGGCCAGGGAGCGGTGGAGCAGCGCCAGATCGCCGTCTATTCCGCGCGCACGACGAGGCTTCGCGTCCAGAGCGAATTGCTCGCGCAGCGCGTCAATCTCTATCTCGCCTTGGGCGGCGGCTTCGACGCCGTACCGGCGACACCTTCGGGTTCGTAGAAGGTCGGAAGCCGGCCTCTCGATCGAGGCCGCGGGTGGACGTTTCGAGAGCGGAAGGCACAGGACCATGAACCAGCCGATTTTCGGAGACGGCGCGATTCGCCGCGAAAGCCCGCTCGGCAGCAGCGTGGAGAACACCTTCGCGGGCGTGCTGAGCTTCATGCGCCGCAAGTACACGCGCGACCTGAGCGGCGTCGATGTCGTCGTGAGCGGCGTGCCGCTCGATGTCGCGGTCACCTATCGAACCGGCGCGCGGTTCGGGCCTTCCGCGATACGCGCCGCCAGCGTCCAGCTGGCCGAGCTCAAGCCCTATCCGTGGGGCTTCGATCCGTTCGACGACCTGGCGGTGATCGACTTCGGCGACTGCTGGCTCGACGTTCACAACCCGGAGACGATCTCGCCAGCGATCGTCGGGCATGCCCGTTCGATCATCGCGAGCGGAGCGACGATGCTGACCTTCGGTGGCGACCACTACGTCACCTACCCCTTGCTCAAGGCGCATGCCGAAGCATTCGGCGCACCGCTCAGCCTGATTCACTTCGACGCGCACTGCGATACCTGGCCCGACGACAGCTCGGCCAGCCTCAACCATGGAACGATGTTCTACAAGGCGGCCCGCGAAGGCTTGATCGATCCGGCGCGTTCCGTGCAGGTCGGTATACGCACCTGGAATGACGATTTCATGAACTTCAACATCCTCGGCGCGCCGTGGGTCCACCAGCATGGAGCCGACGCCGCGTTGAGACGCATTCTGGAAGTGGTCGAGGGCCGGCCGACGTACCTGACCTTCGATATCGATTGTCTCGACCCGGCATTCGCACCGGGCACGGGCACGCCCGTTCCTGGCGGCCTCAGCAGTGCGCAGGCCCTGCAGATCGTGCGCGGCCTGGAAGGCGTCAATCTGGTCGGCATGGATGTGGTGGAGGTCGCCCCGGCCTACGATCAAAGCGACATCACGGCGCTTGCCGCGGCCCATATCGCCGCCGACATGCTGTGCGTCCTGAGGAACCGCAAGGTCGCAAAGCGCGCCGGCTCGGTGGGTGGCCGTTGACTTTGCGCGTTGCCTCACGACGCCACTGTGCGTGCCATTGGACCTAGGTCCAATTGTTCGCTGCACGGGCGCGGAATACTGTGTGTTCGCCTAAGAGGGCTGGATCCGACAAGCAATCACCCGCGAGTACTGCGGGCGTCGTATCCGGTCGAACGCAACGCAATGGAGACGAGAATGCGAAGACTCGCGGTCGCAGCGGTGGGAGCGGGCCTGGTTCTGTGCGGCGGGGCGCAAGCCCAGTCGACGACTGAGCTGAAGGGCGCACTCGACCAGGCGATGAAGACGATCCAGGATCTGCAGGCGCGAGTGAAGGCGCTCGAAGATCAGAAGGCCCAGGCACCTGCGCCTGCCGCCCCAGCTTCCGCGGCCGCGGCCGGCCCGGTGGTGGTGGCGCCGGGCACGAGCGCCGACGAGGGCGCCAAGGATCCGGGTCAGGCCCGCGCCGAGGTCTATGGCCAGGTGATGGCCGACGCGATCTACGACTTCAAGAAGATGGATCCCGACTGGACCGCGACACTGCGTCCTTCGAAGATTCCGATCTGCCCGGGCAGCGCCGGCTGCGGCAAGGACGGCCGGTTCGACTTCGGCATCCGCCAGTCGAGCCTCGGCGTGCGCGGCTTCATTCCCACGGCCTACGGCGTCATCAAGACCGATCTCGCCTTCGACCTGTTCAGCAGCGACGGCAGCACCGGCATCCATTGGCTGCGTGCATGGGCCGAGCTGGGCAAGTTCGGAGTCGGCCAGACCGATTCGAACTTCATGGACATCTCGGTGTTTCCCAACACCATCGACTACTTGGGGCCGCCGGGGATGGTGTTCGTGCGCAACCCGCAAGTTCGATACACGCCGCTCAGCGGCGACGGCATGACGATGGCGCTTTCGCTCGAAGCGCCCAGCTCCGCGATCGACACCGGCAGGGTGACCGATGTCGATCCGGCGCTCGGCGCCGGCATCACCAGCAGGAATCGTCTGCCCGATTTCGTCGCATCGTTCCGCTATGAACGCGACTGGGGGCACGTGCGGGCCGCCGGCGTCCTGCGCCAGGTCGGCTTTCAGAACTCGGCCAGTCCCGACGGCGAGCCGTCGAACGACAAGACCGGCTATGGCCTGAACCTCAGCGGCACTTTCAAGCTGTTCGGCAAGGACCAGCTCAACTGGCAAGTGGTTGGCGGCCATGCGATCGCCAGCTACATGAACGACGGCGGCATCGACCTCGCGCCGGACGCCAGCTCTGCGGGCCCAGACGGTCCGCACGCTCGGCTATCTCATCTACTACAACCACGCCTGGAACGAAAAGTGGACGACCGCCTTCGGCTACAGCGAGCATCGGCAGAGCAACGCCGACGGCCAGTTCGGCAGCGCCTTCCACACCGGCAGCTACGGCTCGATCAACGCGCTGTACCAGCTGTCGAAGAACGTGATGACCGGTGCCGAATACATCTGGGGCCGGCACGAGACGTTCGACGGCTCGAGCGCCACCGATACGCGCGTGCAGTGGTCCACCCGGGTGTCCTTCTGATCGGCAGCAGCAGACTGAACAGGAGCGACACATGCAGTTGAAGGCGGACTTCCCGATCCTCATCGCCCACCCCGAGGTCGCGGCGCAATCGGTTGCCGGCGTCAGGCTGCGGCAGATCCAGCAGGAGATCGAGCGCAACGGCTGGAAGACGATCGTCGTCGCGACGCGCGAAGATGCCGGCATCGTGGCCGGCGCGCACCGCGGGCTGGCCGCGATCGCATTCGGCATCGAAGGGGCGCGCGGCGATGACGATTCGCTCAAGCGGGTCGTCGATCGGTTGAGCGCCGTCCATGAGCGCGCGCCGGGGCTGCCGATCATCGCGCTGGCTGAAAACGCGGTGCTGCGAGCCGAGCAGCCTGCGGCGGTCAGCGCGCTGCGGCACGTGCACCGGCATCCTCTACCTGTATGAGGACACGACCGAATTCCTGGCGCGGCAGATCATGCGCTTCGCCTCCGACTATCTCGACAACCTGCTGCCTCCGTTCTTCAAGGCCCTCGCGCACCACGCCGAGCGCTCCGCGTACTCGTGGCATACGCCCGGCCACGCCGGCGGCGTCGGCTTCCTGAAGTCGCCCGTGGGCCATGCGCTGCACGCCTTCTTCGGCGAAAACACGCTTCGCTCCGATCTCTCGATCTCGGTGCCCGAGCTCGGCTCGCTGCTCGACCACACGGGGCCGATCAAGGAAGCCGAGGCCTACGCGGCCAAGGTCTTCGGCGCCGACCACACCTATTTCGTCACCAACGGCACGTCCACCGCCAACAAGATCGTCTGGCATTCGATGGCGGGCCGCGACGACCTGGTGATCGTCGATCGCAACTGCCACAAGTCGCTGCTGCACATCCTGATCATGACCGGGGCGACGCCGATCTACTTCACGCCGGCGCGCAACGACTACGGAATCATCGGGCCGATCGGCCTCGACCAGTTCACGCCGGCGGCGATCAAGAAGAAGATCGCGGCGAGTCCGATCGCGCGCGGCAACAAGGGCAAGGTGCGCATCGCGGTCGTCACCAACTCCACCTACGACGGCCTTTGCTACAACGCCGAGATGATCAAGGCGCAGGTCGGCGACCAAGTCGACGCGCTGCACTTCGACGAGGCCTGGTACGCCTATGCGGCGTTCCACGAGTTCTATGCCGGTCGCCACGCGATGGGCGTGCCGCGCGGCCACCCGCGCGCCGATCACACGCTCGTTTTCGCCACCCACTCGACGCACAAGCTGCTGGCGGCCTTCTCGCAGGCTTCGATGATCCACATCCAGGAGTCCGAGAAGCGAAAGATCGACACCACGCATTTCAACGACGCGTTCATGATGCACAGCTCGACGTCGCCGCACTACGGGATCATCGCCTCGCTCGACGTCAGCTCGGCGATGATGGACGGCACTGCCGGCCGCTCCATCGTGCAGGAAACGCACGACGAAGCGATGAGCTTTCGCCATGCGCTGGCGTCGATCGGCAAGAGCTTCAAGAGTCCGGATTGGTGGTTCAAGGTCTGGCAGCCCGACGGGTTGAAGCTCGACACAGCGCCGAAGACCGGCGACTGGGTGCTCGACCCGAAGGCGAGCTGGCACGGCTTCGGCAGCCTCGCCTCCGACTACATCATGCTCGACCCGATCAAGGTCACGCTGCTGACGCCGGGCATGGGCAAGGGTGGCAAGCTGGGCAAGAGCGGCATCCCGGCAGCGGTCGTGACCAAGTACCTGTGGGAACGCGGGCTGGTCGTGGAGAAGACCGGGCTGTACAGCTTCCTGATCCTGTTCTCGCTCGGCATCACGCGCGGCAAGTGGGCCACCATGGCCGACGCGCTGGTCGACTTCAAGACCGACTACGACCGCAACGCACCGCTTTCCAGGACGCTGCCGAGCGTCGCCTCCGGCTACGACAACTGGGGCCTGCGCGACCTGTGCGAGGCCCTTCATGCCTGCTACCGCGACAACGACACGGCGCGCGCGATGAACGCGATGTACACCGAGCTGCCGGAGCCGGCGATGAAGCCGTCCGACGCCTATGACCGCATGGTCCACGGCGACGTGGAGGCGGTGCCGATCGAAAAGCTCAAGTCGCGCATCGCCGCCGTGATGGTGGTGCCCTATCCGCCCGGCATCCCGCTGATCATGCCCGGCGAGCGCTTCTCGACCAGCTCGATCATCGACTACCTGAAGTTCGCGCGCGACACCAGCGACCACTTCCATGGCTTCGAGCCCGACATCCATGGCCTGCGCTTCGACGTCGACAGCAAGGGGCAGAAGCGCTGGCTGGTCGATTGCGTCAAGGAAGGCTGAGCCAGTGAACCGGTCCGCGAAGTCCGTCGCGACCCTCGAGAGAGGCCTCACTCCATGCTGAACCCCGTTGCCGGTCCCCTGCGGCCGCGCGTTCTCATCATCCACGACGACCTCGGCCAGCTCCACACGGCCCTCGGTCGAGCGACCGAGAGCCTCGCGGCCGCGCTCGAGGCGCGCAACATCGAAGTAGTGCGGGCGCTTTCCCTCGAGGACGCGAGCGCCATCGTCGGCTACGACGCCTCGTTGCGCGCCGTTCTGCCGAACTGGAATCTCGGCGAGGACGGGGCCAGCACGCACGCGCAGGCCAAGGAGTTGATGCTCAAGCTGCGCGAGCGCTTGGCCAACGTTCCGGTCTTCCTGCTCGCCGACCGCAAGCTCGTCAAGGGCAGCATCACCATCGAAGTGGCCGAGATGGTCGACGAGTTCGTCTGGCTGCTCGAAGACACGTCCGACTTCGTCGCCGGTCGCGTGCTGGCGGCGATCGAGCGCTACGAGGCGCAGATCCTGCCGCCGTACGCGCGCGCCATGGCGCACTACGCGCGCCTGCGGGAGCATTCCTGGTCGGCGCCCGGCCACCAGGGCGGCATTGCGTTCACCAAGATGCCGGCAGGGCGCGCGTTCTTCGACTTCATGGGCGAGAACCTGTTTCGCACCGACATGGGAATCGAGCGTGGCGCGCTCGGCTCGCTCCTCGATCACACCGGCCCGGTCGCGGACAGCGAGAAATACGCCGCCAGGGTGTTCGGCGCGCACCGCAGCTACTCCGGGGTCGTCGGAACATCGGGATCGAACCGCTCCATCATGCAGGCCTGCATGAAGGAAGACGACCTGGTCGTCCTCGACCGCAACTGCCACAAGTCGATCGAGCAGGGCCTGATGCTGACCGGCGCGCGCCCGGTCTACATGGTGCCGACGCGCAATCGCTACGGGATCATCGGCCCGATCTCACCTTCGGAGATGGATCCGAAGACGATCCGTGCGAAGGCGCAAGCCGGATCGCTCACGAAGAAGGTCGCCGGCAAGCGGGCTGTCTACGCGGTCGTCACCAACAGCACCTACGACGGCCTTTGCTACAACTCGGTGCGGGTCGAAGGGCTGCTCGGCAAGTCGAGCGACCGGGTCCACATGGACGAGGCGTGGTACGGCTACGCGCGCTTCAATCCCATGTACGACGGCCACTACGCGATGCGCGGCGACCCGGCCGCGCACAGCGGTCCGACGGTGTTCGCGACGCACTCCACGCACAAGCTGCTGGCCGCGCTGTCGCAGGCCTCCTACATCCACGTGCGCGACGGCAAGGGGGCGATCGACCACCATTGCTTCAACCAGGCGTACATGATGCATACGAGCACGTCGCCGCTCTATGCCATCGTCGCATCGAACGACATCGCGACGGCGATGATGGACGGGCAGGGCGGCCGCTCGCTGACCCAGGAAACGATCGAGGAGGCCGTCGACTTTCGTCAGGCGGTCGGCCGCATCCGCCGCAGCTTCGCCGAGAAGAAGGACTGGTTCTTCAAGCCGTGGAACGTGGAAACGGTGCGCCATCCCACGACCGGCCGCAAGGTCGCATTCGAGGACGCGCCGTCGGAGTACCTGTGCACTTCGCAGGATCCGTGGATCCTGCGCCCTGGCGACAAGTGGCACGGCTTCGACGACATCGCCGACGACTGGTGCATGCTCGATCCGATCAAGGTGAGCATCCTGTCGCCAGGCATGGGCGATGACGGCAAGCTCGAGAAGACGGGCGTTCCGGCGGCGCTGGTCAACGCCTATTTCAACCGCTTCGGCATCGTGCCGACGCGCGTGACCGACTTCCAGATCATGTTCCTGTTCTCGATCGGCATCACGCGCGGCAAGTGGGGCACGCTGCGTGACCAACCTGCTGGCGTTCAAGCGCGACTACGATTCGAACCGCTCGATCGCCGAGGCGCTGCCGGAGATTGCCGCGGCATATCCGGAGCGCTATCGAGACATCGGCTTGCACGATCTCGGCGACGAGCTGTTCGAGTACCTGCGCAAGAACCGTCCCGGCGAGCTCTTGAACGCAGCCTTCGCGAGCGTGCCGGCAGCCGACATGACACCGCACGAGGCGTACCAGCGCCTGGTCGCTGGCGATATCGAGCTCGTTCCCGTCGACGGCCTTGCCGGGCGCACCGCCGCCAACGCCGTCATGCCCTATCCGCCGGGCATCCCGATGTTGATGTCGGGCGAGAACTTCGGCGGCGCCAAGTCGCCCCAGATCGGCTACCTGCGCGGCATGCAGAGCCGCGAGCAGCAGTTTCCGGGCTTCGCAGGTGTGATCGAAGGCGCGGAAATGCACAACGGGACGTACCACGTCCTGTGCGTGAAGAAGTAGCAAAGGCCAGGACGTCGAAGCGTTCGATTCGAAAGAGGACGACCATGCAAACCGCAAAGAAGATGTCTCTGATGCAGCTGACCCTCGTGGTCGCTGTCAACATGATGGGCTCGGGCATCATCATGCTGCCGACGAACATGGCTCAGGTGGGCGCGATCTCGCTGCTGTCCTGGATCGTGACCGCGATCGGTTCAATGGCGATCGCCTACGGCTTCGCGCAGGCCGGGCTCTTCAACGCACGGCCCGGCGGCATGTCGGCCTATGCGGAAGACGCTTACGGCAAGTCCGGCTACTTCGTCGTCTTCCTGCTCTACTTCCTGTCGCTCGCGATCGGCAACGTCGCCATCGCCATCTCGGCGGTCGGCTACCTGGCCTCCTTCTTCCCGGCCATGTCGGCGACACCGATCGCCACCTGCATCAGTGTGATCGGCCTGCTCTGGCTCACCACGCTGGCCAACTTCGGCGGCCCGTCGATCACCGGCCGGATCGGCAGCATCACCGTCTGGGGCGTGATCATTCCGGTCGCCGGCTTGTCAATCATCGGCTGGTTCTGGTTCTCGGGCAGCACGTTCTCTGCCGCCTGGAACCCGAAGGGCATGAGTCTGGGCGAAGGCATGGGTTCGAGCATCTCGCTGACGCTGTGGGCCTTCCTCGGCATGGAGTCGGCGGCGCAGAACTCCAACGCCGTCGAAGACCCGAAAAAGAACGTACCGCTCGCATGCCTGTACGGAACCCTCGGCGCCGCGGTGATCTACATCCTGTCGACGACGGTGATCCAGGGCATCGTGCCGAACGCCGAGCTGGCGAAATCGACCGGGCCTTTCGGCCTCGCCTACGCACACATGTTCAACCCGACGATCGGCTCCGTGATCATGGGCCTGGCGGTGCTCGCCTGCCTCGGCTCCCTGCTCGGCTGGCAGTTCACGATCGCGTCGACCGCGCTGGCCGCGGCCGACGAAAGGTTGTTTCCGAAGTTCTTCAGGAAGCTCAACAGCATGGGCGCCCCAGTGGTCGGCATGATCGTGATGGGCATCGTCCAGACGGTGCTGGCCCTGTCGACGATCTCGCCGTCGCTCAGCGAGCAGTTCGGCGCCCTCGTGAGTCTCGCCGTGGTCACCAACGTGCTGCCGTACATCATTGCCTTGTCGGCGCTGTTCGTGATGATGCGAACGGCCGGCGTCGATGCGGGTGTCTTCAAGCGCAACGCCTTTGTCGCCACGATCGCCATGCTCTATTCCGCCTACGCCATCTTCGCTTCAGGCAAGGACGCGGTGATGGGAGGCATGCTTGCCCTGGCGATCACCTACATCATCTACGGCTTCATCGCACCCCGCTTCTCGCTTCCCAAGCAGGTTGCGGTGGAGGCGAACCCGTGACCGCCCGCCGCACCCGGCTGAACGATCGACAAGGAGAGAACATGCACTCCAGCCATCCCCCCGGCTTTGGCGGACCTTGCGCAAGGCGAGTCCTGTCGCGCGTCCTCGCGGTCGCCCCGTTGCTCGGTCTGCTCGCCATTGCGCCGCCAGCCGTGGCCGGCACGACGCTGGCCCACATCAAGGAGGCGCGCGCGCTGAAGATCGGCTACGTCGCCGATCGAGCGTTCGTGTCGAAAGACGGCTCAGGAAACCCCGCGGGCTACACGATCTCGCTCTGCAAGAGCATCGCCGATGCCGTGAAGGCAGAGATCGGCCTGCCCGACCTCGCGGTCGATTTCGTCGCCGTGCCGGCCGCCGACGAGTTCAAGCTCGTCGAGCAGGGCAAGATCGACCTCCTCTGCGACGCGACGACGCCGACGCTGGCACTGCGCAAGACTGTGTCGTTCTCGATCCCGATCTTCATCAGCGGCACCGCGGCTCTGGTTCGCAAGGATGCCTCGGAGCGCCTGCGCGCTGTACTCGCCGGCCGGTCGCCGGCGGCTGCTGCAAGCTGGCGCGCCAATGCCGACCAACTCATCCGCCAGAGCACGGTCTCCGTGGTGAGCGGCTCGCCGGCCGAGCGTACGCTGGCCGGCCGCCTCGGCGAAATGCAGTTGATCCCGACCATCGTGCCGGTGCCCGACTACGCCACCGGAGTTGCGCGGGTCATCGACGGCCGCTCGAACGTGCTGTTCGGCGATCGAATCGCCATGCTCGAAGCCGTGAGAACGAGCAGCGCACCGGGCGACTTGACCCTGCTAGACCGCTCCTTCGCGCGCGAGGAGATCGCCTTCGCGTTGCCGCGCGACGACGAGGATTTTCGCCTGCTCGTCGACAGTGCGCTCAGCCGGCAGTTTCGGTCGAGTCAGTTCCACGAGCTGTACGCGAAGTCGTTCGGCCAGGCCGACGAGCGGGAAATGGGATACCTGCTTTTGAACGCGCTGCCTGAATGAGCCAGCTGTTGCGACACCGATGTCTTCGCTGCGGCCTGATATCTGTCGCGGCAACGCCGGCTGCGGAAGTCAGTAGGCCGCAGGAATGACCTTGAAGGGGTAGTCGGTCTCCTTGTAGTTGCCCCGCTTCTGGCGCTTGGGCAGCGTCGGCTTCTCGCGCTTCGGCTCCTTGTAGGGAACCTGCTTGAGGAGGTGATCGATGATGTTGAGCCGGACCCTCTTCTTGTCGTTCGACGGAGCCGTGAACCAGGGCGCGTGAGTGCTGTCGGTGGCGGCGAACATCTCGTCGCGGGCGCGCGAGTAGTCGTACCAGCGACCGTAGGACTTCAGGTCCATGGGCGAGAGCTTCCACGTCTTGCGACCATCCTCGAAGCGCGACGTCAGGCGGCGCGTCTGCTCCTCCTGGCTGACCTCGAGCCAGTATTTGAGCAGGATCACGCCCGAATCGATGATCGCCTTCTCGACCGAAGGAACCTCTTTCAGGAAGCTCCTTGCCTGCTCCGGCGTGCAGAAGCCCATCACCCGCTCGACGCCGGCGCGGTTGTACCAGCTGCGATCGAAGATCACCACCTCGCCTGCAGCCGGCAGGTGCGGGAGGTAGCGCTGGATGTACATCTGCGACTTCTCGCGCTCGGTCGGCGCCGGCAGCGCAATGACCCGGAACACGCGCGGGCTGACCCGCTCGGTGATGGCCTTGATCGTGCCGCCCTTGCCGGCGCCGTCGCGGCCCTCGAAAACGATGCAGACCTTCAGGCCCTTTTCGACGACCCACTGCTGCATCTTCACGAGCTCCACCTGCAGCTTCCTCAGCGCCTCGTCGTAGGCCTTGCTCGACAGGCCCGTGCGCTCGGCGCTGCCTTTCGACGCACCTTGATCCGGAGGCTGCGCGTCTGCTTCGAGTTCTTTGCGAAACCGCTTGGCGGTCTTTCGAGCGCTCATGTTGCCTCCCTGTTCTGGTGCTGATTCAATTTGCCGCGGGTCCACCGAGACGGTCGCCGATACGCTCTCGCAGCAGCTCGCGTGCCGACGTGACCAGGGCGTCGGCCTCGGCGACGCCGAGTTGCTCGAAGGCCTTCCCGCGCACGATGAACCCCATCCGCAGCAGGTCTCTCAGCTTGCGGAACGAGATCGGATTTCGGGCTCCGCAGACGCTGTCGTTGTCGCGCAGCACGGCTTCGATCACACCTGGGTCCAGGAGCTGCACCTTGCAGATCAATGCCTGGCGGGCGATCTCCAGCATGATCGCGTCGACATGACGGCCCCAGCGGTTGGCGCTATGCGTGTCTGCCACGATGAACTCCTGATTCTCGGTCTGGCCACCGACGAGGCGACCGTTGCGCAATGGTGGCGCGCGCGGGCCCGCACTTGAATTGGACCAAGGTCCCATGCATCCACTGGCCTGGATCAATGCGCGCGCAGCGACTGAGCGAGGCTGAGAAGGTTCTGGGGTGCGACGTGAATGAACCCGCCGCGCGGGCTCTCGATATCGGCAATGAGGAAGAATGCAATGGAAATTGCCAGCGGAAGCACCAGCGGAAGAAGTTTGGCCTTCGTGCTCGCGACATCGAATCCGACCAGCACGTTGCAGAGGATCGCAATCGCGACCATCAGGCACCATGCCGCGGTCGGAATGCGGTTCAACGACGCGGCCTGCGAGTACCCCTGCGAGTTGAGGACATCGTTCATGCCTGCGACCGCCAGGGCTGCAACGGGGGTCGGCTGTGCAGTCGCGGAAAGCGAGACCGCCGACCACAGGTCGGCCTGCAGCTTGGCCAGCCTGACATCGGCCGGCCGAAGTAGCGCCTCGTCGCGAATCTCGTAGTAGAAGATGCGTTCATCGAGGTAGCCCAGCAGCAGCGTGCGCACTTTCTTCGCGCTGTCGGGGAGCAACAGATCAGCCCGGACGTACTCCGTGCCGATCGCATTGGCCTCCGCTTCCTCGAGGTTCTTGCGCTGGTCGTAGCGGCCCACGGCCATCGAGAAGGTGAAGCCGACGATGAGTCCGAGCAGGGTCAAGGTGGCTCCCTCGACGATGCCGAAGGCTTCGTCGCGTCCCCGCAGCTCCGCGACGTGTCTCCGGGCGAGCAGTGCGCCTAGCCACGCCGCAATGGACAGCGTGACGAAGGACAGCGCCAGAAGGAGCCCAGGGTGGTCGATGAGCCTGGTCATTGAGACGCCATGTGGCAAAGCCAGAGGGCGGCGCCGCCTGACGCAGTCGTCCGGGCGGCCCGCCTCGCAACGCGCTATTTCTTCGGGACCGTCTCGACCTTGACGGCCATCGCTTCCACGTAGTCGGCCTGGACCTGGTCGCCCGACTTGATGTTCTTCAGCTGCTCCGGGTCATCGACGTAGATGTCGACCATGTTGCCCTTCGGGCCGCGCAGCGTGACTGCATGGGTCTTGCTGTTGACCGACACGACGTCGGCAAGCACCGAGACGTGTGCCCCCACGACAGCGGCGGGCTTCGATCCGGGCGCGGCGGAAGAAGCTCCCGCCTTGGCGCTGTCGGCGCGGACGCCGGTGCCGTTCTTCTTCAGCTCGAGCGATAGAGCCCGCACATATTCGACGTGCACTTCGTCGCCGACCTTGATCTGGTCGAAGTTCTTGACTTCCGGACCGGCAACGATCTCGACGACCCGGCCCTTGGCCAGCTTGAGCGAAATGACGCGCGCGTCCGATTCGATGCCGACGACGAGGGCGCTCGCCTTCGTGATCTCGGTCGCCACGGCCTTGCCCGGCGCGACGGCCATCGCGCTCGTGGTGGTCGGGGCTTGCTGCGCCTGCAGGGCGAGCGGAACGGCGGCGGCGAGCGCTGCGCCGATGAGCAGGGCGATCTTGGATGTTCGATGTGTCATTGGGACTCCTGTCGGGTTGACATGGCGATGATGGGCCCCCTGCATCGCACGATGAATTGGACCAAGGTCCAATTCCCGAGCCGCGTGTCCGCGTCCGTTGCCATGGCCAGGCGCCTAGTAGCGGCGCCAATCGAAGGTGAAGCGCAGGCCGATCGAATAGACCCTCTTGAGCTCCGGGCTGGCTGCACCGATCGGCGATACGACACTCACGCCCTGCGGAATATCGGCAGCGGCATAGAGCTGGATGATCGTTGCCGAGCTCTGTCGTGTGTCGAAGGCGCGGTACGGGCGGTACTCGAGTATCGGCAGCTCGTAGTAGGTCGACTTGAAGTTCACCACCGCCGGAGCGCCGCCCGCTTCGCTGCTGGGCGCGATCAGGCTATCGTGAGCATGGCGTCCGTAGAACGTGATTCCCAACTCGCGGCCCAGCACGAACTGGAAACGCCCGATCCCCGTCGACCAGCCTGTCTGCCAGGGGATCAGGCCGCCGTTGCTGGCGGTCACCGCCATGTTCGTGTACGTGGTTGGCGACACGAAATAGACGGGCGACAGCAGGAGCAGGTCTCCCGGCAAGAGGTAGAACGGCATCCGCAGCCGAGTCGAGATGCCGATCCGGTTCGGGATGACGGCCGAAAGACTACCGGCCTGTTCTGCTGCCTGGCTGCTCGAGATCTTGCTCGAAGAGGCCGAGTCGGCATGCAGGCCGAGCGAAGCGAAGATCAATCCGTCGCCCGCGTCTCCGAGCACGCCGTCGAGGCCCAGGCCGGCCCGCACGGCCAGGTCGATGTCGCCGATCCAGCCGTTCTGGCTTTGCGAGGCGATGAACCCGCCATGCACGTTGCGCACGCCGGCCGAGCTGGCCAACCCGACGAAGGGGCCGACCTCCGCGCGAAAACGCGGCATCGAGCCGAGGCCCGGCCCGAGGCTCGGAATCGGCGTCGTCCCGAGCACGTCGGCAAGCAATCGAAGCGCCTCCGGGCTGACCTTCTGCCCCTCCGGCCGGGCCGGCAGCACGTTGTTCTTGCATACATCAAAGGCATCGGGCGAGGAAGGTGCCTTCGGCGTGTAGGGGACAACAGGAGCGGCGCGCGTGCTGCCGCTCGCCTGATCGATGACCTGTTGCAGGCTGGTTCGGACCGCGGTGGCGGCACGCTCGGCGTCTTGCGGACGCATGTGCGCGTCGCCCATCAGCACAACCGAGTTGCTGCCGCCGCGCCAGGTGAAGGCTTCCAGCCCGGCTTCGTTGTAGTAATCGTGCGTTCCCTTGCGTTGCGACGCATCGCCCCAAGCCCCGGCCACATGCCCGGCGGCGAACGCGTCCTCGATGAAGTGGAGGGCGAAAGCCTCGTCGGACAGCATCGCGATGGCAAGCGCCTGGCGTTCGGCGGGCGCGAGTTGCTCGCGAGAAAGGCGGGTCGCCTTCTGCAGCGCGCTCAAGTGGTACCAGGAATAGACGCCGATCGCGCTGATTTCGGAGCCAATGTTCAAGGTCAGCTCCGCGTATTCCCTGGGCGAGATATCGGTGCGCGGGCGAGGGAACAGGAAGTGCGCGCCGTTCGAGCCGGCGCGGGTCGCGTATTGCGGGTCCGCGCGCTGCAGGCGGGTATCGGAAGTGCGCAGGGCGCTCAGGAGCTGGGCCCGTATCGTCTCGTTCTCGACATAGCGCTGCAAATCGGGAATCAGGCTTCTGCTCGAATCGACCGACGCGTCCGGGGCCGCCACCTGGATGTGCGAGAGATCGACCTTCAACTGCGCCGCGACGTCGGCCACTGACAGGATCCAGTCCGACTTCGTGATGGTGTCGAGCATGCCGGAGCTCGAGCACGAATGGTCGCCCGAGATCGCAGCAAACGCGGCCCAGTCGATGCATGCGGGCGCGAGGCCTTGTCCGGTCTCCGCACCTGCGGCACACAGACGATTCTCATGGCCCGCGCGTGCTTCGGCCCAGAGACGGTCGAACTGTGCCTTGTGCTCGGGGTCGAGCTCGTCGACCGCCAGCACCGTGATGTCGCGGTGCTCCGGGTAGATCCAGGCCAGTGCGCTGTCGCCCGTTGCCAGCAACACGATCACGACGAACAACCGACAGCACCAGTGGATATGCACAGAAGGCTTCATCGCAGGCGATCCGGAGCGGCGGAGGGCGTCACCGAGGGTTGCGATCCAGATCTTCTTCGACAAAGCGAAGGAGCGCCTCGGTCAAGGCCTCGCGCGGGTACGCGTTCTGAGTCGCAAAGAGCGCCCCGATCGTCTCGTGCGAGCGCGCAATCGGCACGACCAATGCCCAGTGGTCGGCGTTCACGTAGCCCACGAGTGTCGAGCCGGGAATGATTTCGTCGTAGAAGAGGAGCTGGCTGTCATTTCGGCTGTCGATCCGGCTTAGCTTTTCGTAGCTGCCCTCGAGGATCGACGAGATGCGCTCCGGCAGCGGGAAGGTCGCGAGCGAGTAGTAGCGGATGTCGCGCGGCAACGGGTGTTGCGCGAGCCAGGCCTTGCGAATCGCCGGACGCAAGCTCTCCACGCCCTTGCCATCGCCTGAATCGCAGGTCGCTCCGGGAAAGTGGCGTAGCAGGTCGGCTTGGTATTGCTCGGCGTCGTTGGCCAGCGGCGAGCCGCCGATGGAGCCTGCTGCGCTGACCACAGCAGCAATCCGCGCGCGGATCTCCGGATAAGTGACGACGGCTTCGAGCGCATCGGAAGCGCCCTTTGAGTAGCCGATCAGCACGACTCGAGGTGCACTGCCAGTTCCATCCATCGCCATGACGGCATCGCGAATCTGGCGTGCATTCCTCTCGGTTCCGGACAGCGCGTCGACCTTGATCGCCACCAGGTCGTAACCGTATTTGCGCACATGGTCCGCAGCACTTCCTGGCGGTGCCAGCCAACGAGCGAAACAGTCCCAGCCGATGCCGGGCACGATCGCGGCGACGAGAAGCCGCTTCGAAGGTCCGAGGTCAACCGGTCGGCCGGAGGCTGGCGGCTCTGCGCCGACGCGAGTCAGGGCGTCGGCGCAAGGTCGATAGTCGGGCAGCTCATGGCCATGGGCTTCGAGCACCGTGCAGTAGATCTCGCGAAAGCGCGCTCGCTCGTCGGTGCTGCCCACTTGCGCCGCGGGCACCAGTGTCAGGGGTGGTGTATCCGTGGAGAAAGGAACGAGCGGCGTGCCTGCGCAGCCGGCGAGCAGGCAAGCCGCCCATGCCGCCATTGCGGCTCTCAGCTGCGCACCCGGCATCCTTGCAGCTCGTACCTGGCGCGACCCTACAGCAGGCCGCACGAGGCACGACCCGGCTCGATGCCACGAATGAGTTTCACGGCATCTCCCTTACTTGACGGTGTAGCCGCGCCCGGACATGCAGGCCCCGTACGAGCGCCAATAGGTGTCCGCCGACTGCTGCGTCTGAGCCTGGGCCTGTTGTGATTGGGCCGCCGCGGCGTCCTGCTGCCCCTTTTTCCGACTGCGTTGCGCCACGCCGCCGACAACGGCGCCCTTCGCAGCCGCATTGCCCACGTCGTTGCCGCCGATGGCACCCACCGCTGCGCCTGCTGCAGCGCCCTTGACGACTCCGCCCTTCGGCGGTGGCGGAGCAGCGGGGGCTGCCGCCTGCGCTGGCTGGGCCGGATCGAAGCCGGTGTTCTGCTTGGCCCAGGATGTGCACTCGGTGTTGTCCTTGGCCTGCACGCTGGCCGATTGCCCCTTCGCGGGATACGTCACGGGCTGCTGTGCCAACGTGAGCAGGGCGAGCGACAGAACTGCACCGCCGATGGAGAGTTGTGCCAAGCTGTTCATTCGCGAGCCTCTTCATTTCCTCGCGGCAATGGGTCCGCGCAACCCGACAGAATCGACTGCCGAGGATCAGGCCGCGAACTCGTCGCGGCAATTGGACCTTGGACCAACCCGTCCGCGTTCGCAGCGAAGGAGTCAGGATTGCGACTCGATCGGAAGCAGGCTGAAAAACCAGACCTGCAGCTTTTTCCAGGCCGACGCACCCGGTTCGTCCGTGAGCTTGCGAACGTCACCTTTTTCGCTGGCATCGAGCCACACGATCTTCGTTTTCCCCGCTTCGTCCACGTCGCGCTCCAGCCTCCATGCGATCTGGGGCAGCTGCGCGTCCAGCCTGCGCAAAAGCGTCTCGGTCATCTCCGCGTTCTCGCAAACGATTCCGATCTCGGTGTTGAGCTCGATCGATCGCGGGTCGAGATTCAGCGATCCGATGAACGTCGCCTTTCGGTCGAAGAAGAAGATCTTGGCATGAAGCGACGAACGAAAACGACGAGGATGCGGAGCGTTGCCGAGCTCGCTTGTGGTGTCCGAGGTATCCGGCTTGAGCTCGTAGAGCCTGATGCCGCCCTCGAGCAATGGCTCGCGGTAGCGCTTGTAGCTCGCGACGACCGGCGTGACGTCGTTCGTGGCCAGCGAATTGGTCAGGATCGTGACATGCAAGCCGCGCTTGACCAGGCCCGCCAGGCGCTGCACTCCGCCGTCGCCTGGAATGAGGTAGGGCGACACCAGCGTCAGCTCGCTTTGCAACGGCAAGCCCAGTCTCGCGAACTGCGGCATCAGCCAACCCAGGTCGTCGTCGCGGCCACGGGTCACCTTCATCGGGTCGTCGAAGAGGAGATGGGTCTTGCCCCAATAGATGCCGATTGCGTTGGCATCCAGGAGGATCGCCGCACGCGCCTTTGCGGCCTCCACGTAAGGGTTGTGGCTCTGCGACTCGACGAAGGCCGCAAGTTGCGCGCGCAGCGCGTCGAGGCGGGCAGGGTCGGGCGGTGACTCCGTCAACGCTCGGATCGGATAGACCACCGGCGCATTCCAGTAGAGGTCGAACGCATCGGAGACCGCGGCGACCGCGGGCCCGGCAAGCATCACGTCCATGTCGGCGAAGTTTCCGTCGCCGTTGGCTTCGAAATACTCGTCGGCGATATTGCGGCCGCCCAGCATGGCGCGCTGGTTGTCTGCGACGAAGGCCTTGGTGTGCATCCGCCGATTGATGCGATTGAAGTCGACGAGCTGGCTCAGCAAACGGTTGCTGCGTGAGGCGACCGGATTGAAGAGGCGAATCTCGATGTTCGGGTGGCCGTCCAGCGCCGCCAGGTTGCCGTCGTTGACCTTGCTGCCGACGTCGTCGAGCAGCAGACGTACCCGCACGCCACGGTCAGCGGCATGCAAGACCGCGCTGGCCAGGAGCTTGCCCGCCAGATCATCGCGCCACATGTAGTACATGAGGTCGAGAGAGCGCTCCGCAGCTTCGGCGAGCTGGATGCGGGCAAGCAGTGCATCGATGCCGTCGGGGATCGGACGAAACGCGCTCTGTCCCGCGTGCGCCTGCAGCGCGCCCTGGCTCGCCCGGGCCAGCGTGGTCTCACTGGTGTCTCGCCACGCATGCGATTCGGTTCGCTCGTAACCTACGGGCAGGCTTGCGCAACCGCCAAGGAACAACAGCACCGTGAGAATGAGCCTTGCGATCACGGAGCTGCGGCGCGGGCTCAGAGTTTGAACACCAGCGCGACGAACGCGCCGCCTCCCAGGGGTGTCAGCAGGATCGCGGTCAGCATCGCCAGACTGAAAGCGGCGGGAAGACCCATGGCGCGCAATTGGCGCACCATTGCCCAGTGCTGCACGGAAGCGAACACGAGGGCTGAGGTCCCGAGCACGACGAGGTAGCAGCCGACACTTTCGACCGCGGCTGTATGCCCACCCAGGAGGACGGTGGACCCGCCGGCCCGAATCTCCTCCGCGGCCTGTCCGAGCCTGCCGATGATGAAGCCGAAGGCGATCATCGACAGCGCCGTGCGCACCCACGACAGAAGCGTTCGCTCGGCCGCGAGCGCGCTGCGGCCGATGGCAAGATTGGCGCGCTCGCCGACGAGCTTCGTCTCGACGTTGCCCTCCTGCCGAGGCATGCCGGCTGCCTCGAACCCCCGAGCGTCGACGCCGCTTCTTCCGAAGTATCCGGTCGCGCTGCGCAGTCCGGGCCACGCGTGCTTCATGACCGGCCGGCTTTGCCTGGCGCTTCCCGCTTCCTTCGTGTCCTCGTCGTCCATATGAGGTCGCCTGGTCATTCATTCGCCGCAGCTGATGCGACGCTGACGGTGGCGTTCCGGGTGCCACCACCCGATCTCGCGTTCGCGTGCTACATCGCGAACGCCGGCTCGACCTTGCGTACGTCAGCGAAGAATGTGCCGCCGAGCGGGTACCGGGTCGGATGGAAGGAGAGCATCATCGTCGCGATCTCTCGATTTCGCATTGGCCAGCGACGACGACCGGTTTGGAATTGCGCCTCAGAAAGTACCGGTCAGGAAAGCCTGCAGGCCGGAGTAGGTAAGCTTCAGGTTCCCATCGAAGTTGGACCTGCTCACGTTGACACGCGTGGCGAAACGGTCGTAGCCGATGCCGACGCCGAAGTTCCGGCTGAACATCCAGGTTGCATTCGCCCGGGTATCGCTCCAGTTGCCGTTGTAGCCGTCGATGCTGACCTTGAAGATCTGCGCTTGGGCCTCGAGGAAGATCTGCGGTGCCACGGCCCAGCCGGCGCGTATGCCGATGACGGGCAGTGGCGCCGGCAGCGAGCTCGACTTCGAGACGGAGCCACTCGAGGTCACGTTGCCCTCCGAGTCGGTGATCGTGGCCGTGCCGGAGAGCCGCAGCGACATGTCCTGAAAGTGCACGCCGAGCCCGCCGGCGACCTCGTACGTGGGCTGGTGCACGAACGCATATTCGTAGCTCAATTCGTAGACGGCGTACCTGGTCTTCGATTCGGTGTTGGCGCCCGCCGAAAAGGTCGTGTCGTCCCAGTTGATGTCCTTGTCCAGGACTCTGTTTCGCGTGACGGTGTTGTTGAAATAGGCGAATCGCAGGTGATGCTGCGGGGTGATGCGCCACATCGCGTCGATGCGGGCGCGCGAGGCATCCGAACCTTTGCCGAAGGTGTCGTTGAAGTCGACGGACGGATTGGACGTGGACTGCCCGTTCAGAGTCGCTGACACGTCCGTGCCGAGGACGAAGACGCCGGCGTTGAAGACGAAGCTGTTGTCGATGAGCGCTTGCGCCGGCGAGCCCGACTGCGCGAACGCAGACGTTGCAGAGACTGCCCCCACGAGGCTCAAAGCGACGAGCTGGGTGATCTTTGCGAAGATTCTTGTACTCATAGCCGGTTCCGATCATGGCAAGGTGAGGCGCATCATGGTCCTTGCCAAAGCCTCGATGAATTGGACCAAGGTCCAATTCCGTGGTGTTTGCACCCTGACTACCCTTTATTCGACACGGGCCCGAGGCTTCGGAAATGGCCAATCGGAGGCCTCGTTCGCAGCGAGCCAGAGATCCCCGCACGCATGAGGAAATCGAAATGGGGCGTTGCGGCGGCGGTCATGCTCATCGCCGCCGCTTGCCTCGTCGAGTCGGCGAACGCCGCCATCGACGACGCGCTGTCCGACTCGTCTGGCCCGGCAGCGAAACCGGAAGCCAAGGAGGGCGATGTCGTCCCGGCCGCCAGTGCCGGAGCCACCGTCGTGGTCCCGATACCGCAATCCAACCCGACCCTGGGCACCGGGCTCGCGGTCCTCGGCATGTACTACCACTCGCAGACCGCCGAAGAGGCAGGTGTGCAGCCGGCCTCGCTGACGCAGGCGTTCGGGCTGGCGACGAGCAACGGCACCAGGATCGCGGGCGTCGGGCACAAGCAGTACTGGAGCGCCGACGACTGGCGGTTCTCCGGGGTCGCCGGGTATGGCCATGTCAACCTCGACTTCTTCGGCATCGGCGCTGCCGCCGGCGACAGGAACTTCAGCGTGCGCTGGACCGTCGATGCCGCAATCGCCCAGGCCAAGCTCTATCGACGTCTCTCCGGCCCCTGGTATGCCGGCCTGCAGACGCGCTACATCGACGGCAACCAGTCATTCGCCTCGGAGGTCAACGGCACCGCCGCCGAGTTGGGTGGTCTCACCGTGCGCGCTGTCGGGGTCGGTGTGCTGGTCGAGCGAGACACGCGCGACAGCCAGTCGAACGCCTACGCCGGCTCGTTCCTCCAACTCGACACGATGTTCAATCGGCGCAGCCTGGGCGGCGATCAGGACTACGACTCGCTGCGCCTGCGCTATCGCGCCTACTTTCCGCTGCGCGACGACGTCGTGCTGGCGTTCGACGCCGATAGCTGCTCCAAGTCAGGCGACGTCCCGCTGTTCGACCGCTGCTTCCTGCAGCTGCGCGGTTTCTCGGCGACGCGCTATATCGGCCGCGACCTGCTGTCTGGGCAGGTCGAAGGGCGCTGGAACGTCTACCGCCGCTTCGGTCTCGTGGCGTTTGCGGGCGCCGGCGCGGTTGCAGAGAGCGTCGGCAGTCTCAGCAGACGCGAGTCCGCGACTTCGTTCGGCGTCGGCGTGAGGTACATGGTCCTCGAGTCGCAGCGCATCAATCTGCGGCTCGACTTCGCCCGGGGCGAGGGCAGCAGCGCCGTCTACCTGTCGGTCACAGAGGCATTCTGACCCACGAGGCTATTGCCCGGTTGCGGCCTGGATCGCGGCGAGGAAAGCCTGGTCGCCGAACGGTTTGCGCAGCAGGGGCAAGGGGCCAGCCTGCGCTACGCGTGGCACGTCATTGGGATCATCGAGCGCCGTCATGAAGACGATCGGCAGGTCGATACGCTGCTCTTTCAGCCACGCCTGTACGTCGAACCCGGTCATTCCCTGCATCCGGATATCGAGCACGACGCAGGCCGGTATCTCCGTGCCCAGGGATTTCAGGAACTCCGGCCCCGAGGCGTGCGATTCGGCCCGGTATTTGGCCGAGTGCAACAGGCGTGTCAGCGCCTTTCGAATTGCGGGTTCGTCGTCTACGACTGCCACCAGGATTGCCTCATCGCTCATGACGCGACGCAGGCTAGGCCCGAATGTAAAGGTCGCCAATTGGACCTTGGTCTATCTGCACTCAGCTCCCAGGGAGAAGCCCGGTCCGCTCGATCAGGCGGGCGAGGCCCACCAGCGACCGTGCCTCCATCTTCTGCATCACCCGAGCCCGGTGCACCTTGATCGTCTTCTCGACCGTTCCGAGCTCATCGGCAATCTGCTTGTTGAGCCGGCCGGCGACGACACGTTCGAGCACCTGGCGCTCGCGCACCGTCAGCGTCGTCAGGCGATGGCGAGCGGCGGTGATCTCGGCGCGGTCGTGCCAGGCAAGGCGGTCGGCGTTCATGGCCTCGGCAACGCTCGCGAGCAACTCGTCGTCCTGCACCGGCTTGGACAGGAAATTCATCGCTCCGCCGCGCATTGCCTTCACGCTCGTCGACACGTCGCCGTGGCCAGTGAGAAAAATGATGGGCAGCGCAAACCCTGCCTCGGTCAGTCTCTTCTGCATTTCGAGGCCGTCGAGACCCGGCATGGAGACGTCGAGCAGCAGGCAACCGGAATCCGCCGGGTCGCGCTGGCTCAGGAAATCGTCGGGTGAAGCGTAGGTTGCGGTCGCCCAGCCGGCAGATCGCAGGAGACGCTCGAGCGCCCTGAGCACCGCAGCATCGTCGTCGACGATGAAGACGGTCGCAGCGTGCTGGCTCATTGTTCCTGTTCCTCCCTTGCGCCCGTCGGTGTCACGACCGACGTCGTGTCGGCACGGCTTGCGGTGATCGCCTCCGCAAAAGGTATCGTAAAGCTGAATGTGGCGCCGTGCCCTTCATTGTTGAACGCCCAAAGCCGGCCGCCGTGCGCCGAGACGATATTGCGGGAGATGACCAGGCCCAGGCCGACGCCGAAGCGCTTGCTCGTCACGAACGGCTCGAAGATCTTCTCCAGCTGATCGGGGGCAATGCCCGGGCCGCCATCGACGACGGAAACGACCACATGGCGTGCATCGACGGCCATCGCCGTTCTGATGAGGAGGACTCTCGCCGCGGCGGACCCGCTCGCCATCGCCTCGCAAGCGTTGAAGACGAGATTGAACAGCACCTGCTGCAGTTGCACCCGGTCGCCCTGGATCAGCGGCAAATCGGGACGCAGCTCGGTCGTGACCGCGATATTGCGGCTGATCAGGTCGCTGCGCAGCAGGCGGAGGACCTCGATCGCGAGCGCATTGCTGTGGATCGGATCGTTGCGCGTTTCTCCGCGCTCGAACAGCGCGCGCAGGCGCAGGATCGTCTCCCCCGCGCGGATGTCGTCATCGGCAATGTCGCGCAAGATCTCGCGCAGGGTTTCGAGGTCGACCGACTCGGAATCCATGAACCGAAGGGCAGCCTGGGCGTTGCTCAGGATCGCCGTCAGCGGCTGGTTGAGCTCGTGCGCGATCGAGCCCGACAATTGCCCGAGCATCACGACCCGCGACAGGTGCGCGAGCTCATTGCGATGCAGCGTGGCCTCCATGTCGGCCTGCATCCGGTCGGTGATGTCGGAGGTCGCGCCGCGCACGCTGATCGGCTCCCGGTGAGGCCCGAGCTCGACGCTTCCTCGGGACGCGATCCAGCGCACCTGGCCGTTGGGCAGCGCGACGCGATATTCGACGTCGTAGTCGCCGCCTGTGAGCAGCGCATGGTCGATTGCCGCGCCGACGTGTGCGTGGTCGTCGGCATGCACCAGATCCATGTGCTGACGCGGATCGGGTGCCTCGGAAGCCTTGAGCCCAAGCATCGCCCGATGCTCGGCGTTGGCCCACGACTGGCCGCGCGCCAGGTTATGCATCCACAGGCCGACACCGGTGGCCGCGGCTGCCATCCGCATGTGACGCTCGGTCTTTCGGAGGTCGTTTTCGGCGCGATGCCGGACGCGGAGCTGCAGGATGAGCGCCGTGATCAGCCCGGCCTGAACCAGGAGAAGAAGGACAGCACCGCCGGCCTGCCATCGGTACGCCTCCCAGGCGGTTGGTTGCCTATATCTCAGGAGGGTGCCCGGCGGCAGTGCCGTCTCGTCGAAGCCGAACCGCCGAAGCTGCACCGAGTTGATGACGTATGCGTTGGGAACCTGCGTGGAGCGGACCGTGCTTGCCGGCTCGCCCCGAAGCAGCCTCGTGACCAGCGACGCCGCGTAGCGGGCCGAATCTTCGAGGGGGGCGACATAGCCTCCGATCGGGCCGTCCGGTCCGAAGTCACCGGAGGCGGAATAGACCGGGGCCGCCGAGATCGCGACGAGGTCGGCCTCGATCTCCTGCGGAACGAGGCGCTGTCCCGCTCCGTCCTGATGCAGGCCCGGCAGATAGACCACCGCGTGACGCGGCAGCCGCGCCAATCGGGAACGCATCTCTTCGAGAGGCAGGCCGTCCCAGAACTCGACCGGAAGCCGGGACGACACGGCCCGAAGTCGTTCATGTAGGAGCGGCCCCAATGATTCGTCGCCGGGCGACGTACCCGTGATGACGACGACTCGCTCGGCCGCAGGATCGAGCCGGAGCGCGAGATCGATCGTTCTGTCCGGCTCGAGCCCGACGGCTGCGCTGAGGAAGTCGGGCGGCAGTACGAGATCGCGCAGGTCGTGATCATTGACCGCCACGTCGACGACCGGCACGCCGGGCAGGAACTCGTCGCGTCGGTCACGCAGGAACATCAGCGCCGGCGCGTGCACGGCGACGATGGCGTCGATCCGCACGGCGCCGTATTTGCGGCGAAGATACTCGGCCAGGTCGTCCGGGTAGCGCAGGCTGTGCGCGCTTTCGAGGTCGAGGAACTCGTCGTACAGCTCGGCTCGCTCGCCGAGCCCTTCTCGAAGCGACTTGTCGAGCGTCGCATCGATCGCCTCGAGCCCTGGAAACAGCCGGTTCTCCGAATACAGGATCAGAACGCGGTGCGCAGGCTTCGCTGCTCGGGCCGGTGCGCCGACGGGGGTCAAGACGAGCGCCGCAACGAGGAGCAGCCAGATCAGAGTCGGCCTTGTCGACTCCCTCGCACGTTTCGGCGGGCCTGTCGGCATCTTCTACTCACCCAGCCGAGGTTGGCATGGGATCGTTTTACCACGCGCTGGCCGGATGCCGATGCCGTGCTGGCCCAGGCGCTTCGCGAACGGCGATGAGACTGTCGCGACACCCGCGGTGTCGACGTGGCGCATTGCGTGTGCGCTACTTGAACTGATACCAGAGCGTGAGCGAGAACGTGGTCTGGTTGCGCGACAAGGTGACCGGGCTGTTTGCGGCGTCGCCAAGCAGGCGTGCCTCGATCAGCTGACCCGACAGCTTCCAGTGCTCGCTGAATCGCGTCTCGGCGTTGATCGCGACGTGGGTATCGAGCCAGCCCGAAGCCGGCGTGTAGACCGGCAGGCTGCCAGCGGCCGACTCTTGCGACGTGACGCCGAAGTACGAGCGCATGTGCGGGCCGTTCGCCCACGTCCCGCCCAGCGTGAGGCCGAGCACCGTCGAATCACCGAGACGAGTGCCCAGCGTTGCACCCGCCTCGGCCTGCACGCCATCGCCGTGGTACGCGGAACCGGCGAGGACGTTGCTCTGCAGAATCAGGAACGGCCACGGCGCGTAGTTCAGGTAGAGCCCCTTGCCGAGACGATTGCCGATCGGCTGCAAGCCGCGTTGCTGCGAATGGTCGTCGTTGCGAGCCAGGATCGGCCACAGGCGCGCGCCGAATTGCAGGTCTTCGCGCTTCGAGAAATTCCAGCCGACGCCGATGTCGGTCGACACGAATCCGCCCAGCGACGAATAGAAATCGACGCCGGGAAGCGGAAGCAGCTTCATGCGGTCCGATCCGGGTGCCTCCGGATAGCCGTCGAGCGCCGGGCCGACCGAGAGCGAATAACTCGTCGGTGGTGGAGCACCGAGAAGGATGAGGCCACCCGCCGCGTGCGCCGAAGCGGCGGCCCAGGCCAACACAAGGAGCGCAACTGAAGGACAGGATTTCATGGCCTTCGATTGTTGACCATCTTGCGCGGCTGCGATCCGACGCTCGAACGACCTCTCAACCGCGGTCAGTCGATCGGCGACGCGGCTCCTTCTGACACCGCGCTGGCTGGCTGCGGGGCGTCGCAGGCAGCGTGTTCAGGAGTCAGGCGCCAGAGAGAAACTTCGTTCGATTGCTCGATGAACCGAGCGCCGACGACGGCCTGCATCTCGCCGTGCGCGTCTGCGCGCGTGACGACCCAGAGCGGCGCACCGCGACAGCGCAGCGCCAGCCCCTTCTTCTCGTCGAGGAGGAGAGAAGCGGCGAGCTGCGGAGCGAAGGGGGTGGCCTCGGCCAGCTCGCGCTTCCAGTTGTCGTGCAGGGCGATGGCCGGATCGTGCCAGTCGCTCAGCACCGGCACCGGCTCGCCCAGCCGGGCATGCAGCGGCACGTCGAAGAAGTAGTCCCCCACGAAGACCACCGGCTCGCCCGGCGCGCGCAGCCGCAGCAGCGTCTGGGCCAGCGCGATGTTGTTGCGGTGCGAGGCGAGCGCGAAGTACGTCACCGTCGCCACGCAGATCGTCACCGCCAGCGCCGTGCTCGCCAGCGCCAGGCGCCGGGTGAGCTGGGCTGCCGCCGGGCCCCGCTCGATCTGGCCCAGCAGCGCATCGGCGCACAGCGCGGCCAGCGGAAACAGCATCGGCATCGCATAGCCCACCGGCTTGGACTGCGGGATCGAGAAGAACACCAGCACCGCCGCCAGCCAGAGCCACATCAGCCGGCGCCACAGCGTCGCCTCGGCCGACTCGCCCGGGCGCGCCCCGAAGGTGGAGCGCAGCAGCCAGAGCGACCACGGCAGCGTCAGCGCCGGCAGCACCGCGGCGAAGAACCACCAGGGCTGGACGTTGTTGAAGCCGCCCCTGGCGAAGCGCTCGAAGTGCTGGTAGACGAAGAAGAAGTGGCCGAAGTCCGGATAGCGCGCCTGCACGGCGATGAACCAGGGTGCGGCGATGAGGACAAAGAGGGCCGGCCCGGCCGGCCAGCACAGGCGAAGGATGGTGCGGCCCTGGCCGCTGAGGGCCAGCCAGAGCACGACCACCAGGCCGGGCAGGACGACGCCGATGAGGCCCTTGGCGAGGACGCCGAAGGCGGCCGCGGCCCAGGCCCCGAGGAGCGCCGAGCGGTGCGCCAGGCCATTGCGGATGAGCAGGCTGGCGTGCGCGGCCAGCAGGATGGCCAGCGCGATGCAGGCGGCCACCAGCATGTCGAGGTTGGCGAACTGGGCCCCCCCGAAGAAGAAGGGCTGGGTCAGCAGCACGAGGAGCGTCCAGCGGGCGGCGCGCTCGCCGGCCCAGCGCCGGGCCACGAGGTACAGGCCGAGGGCACTCAGGCAGGCGCCGAGCAGGGGGGCCAAGCGCGCTGCGGCCGCACCGGTGCCGAAGATGCTCATCGAGCCGGCGGTGAGCCAGTAAAAGAGCGGCGGCTTGTGAAAGAAGGGCAGCCCGTTCTCGGTCGGGATGAGCCAGTTGCCCGAGCGCAGCATCTCCCAGGCCACGCCGACGTAGCGGCCCTCGTCGGGCAGCGTCAGGCTGCGCGCGCCGAGCGAAAACGTCAGCCACAGCAGCGCCAGCGCGCCGGCTGCACAGGGGATGAGCGCAGCGCGGCGGCGCCCAGGAAAAAGGCTGACCTTGTCCGGCAGCGGCAGGCTGGCCGGGATCGCGGCCGCACCTCCTCGCGCGTCCGGCGTCATCTTCACAGCGACGAGCGCGCGCAGTCCGTCCACCAGGCCGGCGGACGGGGCATCACCGGTCGCGCGTCGCCGTTCGTCCATCCGTGGAGGCTAGGGTTTTCACCATGAAACTAACGTTCGACAAAGCGTTGAAAGATCGTTGCAGCGCAGGCGATACATACACGACATCGCGCAACGCATTTCCAACATCCCTTGCAGGCCTCGCCGACGCGTGCGTGCCTAGGGACCGGGCACTTGGATTTTCTCCGACGCGGGCGGCAAGGGGGTCGAGACTTTGAGTGCGGCGTCGTCGTTCGCCGCGCCTGTCGGCACCGCCTCTCGACGGCGACTCGAATGTGCTCGGCATCGTGGATGTGCAGAATCCCACCTACACCGCGTCGCTGGACATCTTGCACGATTGCGCCAGGAACCGCTGAACCGAGACCTGTCTTGTTGCACGAGCGCATCCTGATCGCCGAAGACGACTACGCAATAGCGACCAACGTCTTCACTTTTCTCGAGCGAAAGGGCTATGAAGTCGAGGCCGTGTACAGCGGCCAGGCGGCGTTGCATCGATGCAGCACGGAGCGCTTCGACCTGGTTCTCCTCGACATCGGCCTGCCCGGCCTCGACGGGCTGGGCTTTCTGCAGCGCCTGCGCAGCGAATTGCGCGTGCGCACGCCGGTGCTGGTGATCTCGGCGCGCAGCGACCTGAGCGACAAGCTCGCCGGATTCGAGCACGGCGCCGACGACTACATGACCAAGCCGTTCGCACTTGCGGAAGTGGAAGCACGCGTGCGCGCGCTGCTGAACCGAGCCCGCGGGGATGCGTTCGCCGACCCGCTGCGCCGCTGCGGTGAGCTCGTCTTCAACACTGCCGAGCACGACGCTCGCGTCGCCGGCAACACGGTCCGCCTGACGCCAAAGGCAGCGCAGCTTCTGGAGCTCCTGCTGCGTCGCCCGGGCCAGCTCGTTCGACGTGCCGAGATCGAGCAGGCGATCTGGGGCGCGGAGGTGCCGAATGCGGATGCCGTGCGCAGCCAGGTGCACTGGCTGCGGCGGGCCCTGGCCGATGCCGGCTTCGACGGCATCGAGACCGTGCACGGCATCGGCTACCGCATCACCGATCGAGGATCGGGACCTTGAGGCGGCGGGGGTGGCTCGGCCACTTCACGCTGATGCGCCGTGTCGTCTGGGCGGTGACCGGAACTGTCGCTCTTTTGGTTGGCCTGCAGACGGGGCTCGCCTTTTCCGTGATGCACATCCAGGAGGACGAGCTGACCGACGACCTGCTTCGCCGCGAAGTCCAGCAACTGATCGATCTGACCGTGCGGCCAGGGCTGATGCCGGTGGGCTCCCTCGACGCTTCGCCCCGCGTCAAGGCCTATCTCACGCGCGGCCGCCAGGGCCTCGACGTCGTGCCGTCCATCATTCGGGATCTCGAGCCCGGCACCTACATCATCCAGCCCGAGGGCCATGACTGGCACGTCGCGGTCGTGGAGACGGAGGATGGCCTGCTGCGCGTCGTGCTCGACGCCACCGATTCGGAAGCCCGCGTCAATCATTTCGGCCTGACCTTGCTCGCCTTGTGGGCGGTCTGCGTCGGCGTGACCGCATGGATCGCGCGCGGCGTGGCGCGGATCGCTGTGGGGCCCATGGTCGAAGCGACGCGCAGCATCGCCCGCTGGGCACCGGAAGCGCTGCCGGCCGCCGGCCTTCCGCTCGACGAGGCCGCCACGCTGATGGAGACGTTCAATCGCTTTCGCGACAGCGTCGACGACACCGTGGCTCGTGAGCGCGAATTCGCGGCCAACCTCGATCACGAGATCCGCACGCCGCTCACCACGATCCGTACCGATGCCGAGCTGATCGGCATCGAGGCGCCGCTGGTCGCCCGGCAGCAACAGCGTCTCGAGAGAATCACGGCATTGGTCGACGAGATCATCGACACGACGCAGTCGACGCTCGCCGCCAGCGCCGGGCGAGCCGCCACGCCGGAGCTTGCGGACCTGCACGATTGCGTTCGTACGGCGTGCGACGCCATGGCCGACCGCGCCACCTCCTCGTCGTTGCGCGTGGTGATAGAAGTCGAATCCGGACAGGCGCTCTGGCTCGACCGCCAGGCGCTCCTGACGGTGTGCCGCAATCTCGTGCGCAACGCCATCGAGCACGCCGCACCGGCGACCTTGACGATCAGCGGCGGGCGCGACGGACTCACCTTCCACGACGACGGACCCGGCATCGCGGCCGAGAGCCTTGCGAACGTGTTCGAGCGCTACCACCGAGGCCATCGCGCGGACGACGGCACGGCAGTGCCGATGTCAAGGCGCGGCCTGGGCCTGGCCATTGCCAGGCGCCTGTGCGACATCCGGGGCTGGCAACTGACCGTCGCGTCGTCGCAGGCGGCGCACGATCACGGCACCGCCTTTCGCATCGAATTCGGCGAGCCGGTGCCACCGCAAGGCGGCGGCACCGGCAATGATCACCAGGTGTAGCTGCCGTACACCGGGTTGCCGACGACCCTCACTTGCCCTTGGGCTGCCGTGACATAGGCCTGCACGTCCGCGGGCAACAGCAGGCGCTGCGCTTCAAGCGCGTTTGCCGCTGACGTGACGGCCGCGACGTAGCCGGCGTGCGTGCCGTAGCGCTCATCGAGCGACAGGCGCGGGTCGCCGGCGACCTTGGCAGCAACGGTCGGCGCGAACGGAATCAGCGAGCCTGTCGACTCGCAGCCGTCGGGTCCGCTGTGCGCGGCGTCGCGCAGGTTCCATCCGGCCGTTGTCGCCACCGGCGCCGCGACACCAGGCAGGCGAATGCCGGCGATCTCGTTGCCGTCGCTGTCGACCTTGGAAACGAAGGACGGATAGACCTTGCCCGTGGCCGTTGGCGGGTTGATCGTCATGACGCCGCTGTCGAACTGTGGCCCCCAGTTCCAGAGGTTGTGCACGGTGATGAGGCCTGTGAACGTCACGCCCGGAATGGTCGGCCAGCCGAGCGCGCCCTGCGAGACGACGCCCACGCCCAGCGGCGAATCGGCGGTGGTCTGCGAGAACACGGCCGTTCCGGTTGCGCGCATCGGCACGGCGCTCGGCGGCGGTGCGGTGCCGTCGAGCCATTCGTCGAGGTCGACCCAGAGCGCGCGCAGTGCCGGGTTCTGGTCGATCGAGTTACCGAACTGCTGGCACACGCCGAGCGAATTCGCGCCCGCCGGACTCGCGTGCTGGGTGCCCGAGATCAGGTAGTTGCGCACATTCGGCGGATCGGGAATGTCATTGCCCGCCAGGTCGGTATGGATCAGCGAGCCTGCCTTCACCCAGTACTCGTTCGCCGAGATGATGTTCATGATCTTCGGGCAGGTCCCCGTCGCCATGCAGCGTATGTTGCGGCCATCGGTCTTGCCCGAAAGCGGATCGGTGAGCGTCGAATACGAGAACGGGAAGGGCGCTTCCGGGTAGAGATGGTTCTGTCGGTTGCGCTCGGTACGCCCCGATTGTTCGAAGCGATAGTTGAGGGCGACGCCGTCGCCGGCTCCAACCCAATTGAAGACACCGTCGAATACTTGCTTGCCGTTCAGGTCCTGATTGAAGCCCAGCCAGATGAAGTCATTCATCGTGCGTGCCGGCTGCGACAACGTCCACGTCACGTAGCGCGTCAGGCCCGCGCCGGCCAGTGGGTTGGCGGTACCGGCCGTATCGGCGGTGGCGTTGCGAAAGAACGAAGCGAGATCGCGAAGGGCGGCGAAGCCGACGCCGCCCACCACCGGGTCCTTGGCTGTATAGGACAGCTCGTAGATCCAGGACTGCTGGAACGGCGTGCCTGCCGGAAGAAGCGCGATCGTGTTGCTGCTGGTCCAGGTCCAGCCGGTCGACGGCACCGGCACGGCGGTGTCGGTGAGGTGCGCGCGCGCGGTCAACGTCGCCTGCGTGGTGTCGGTGCTGTTCGTGTTGTAGGCGGTCGTGTACGAGGTCGTCGTCGCGTTGTCGTTTTCGATGTACTCGTAGGACGGCCCGGTGATCGATGTGCCGTCCGCATTCTTGGCGACCGGAGCGGTGACGCCCATCGACGCGTTGCTGCGCGAGGCGGTCGGCTCCCAGGCCCCCCAGATCATGGTGTAGCCCTGATTCATCAGGAACGCGGTGCCGGCGTCCCCGGCGGTGGTCGGGTTGTTGCCGCCCCCGGAGCCGTTGAATCGACCGAACTGCTTGCCACCGCGATTGGGCAGCTCGAAGAAGGCCTTGTGGTTTCCCTTGCTCGGGTCGACGGGCGTCAGGATGTAGAAATCCATGGAATAGTCGACCAGGCCGTTGGCGTCGCGCGGAGCGAGCTGGATGTCCGTGATCATCGCGTTGTGCGGATCGGCAGGATCGATCGTGCCGGTCGCCGTGCCCACGATCTTCTGGTAGGCGCCGACCGGACCGAACGTGGTGCCGCCGAAGGTCGGGTTCTGGCTCGGCTCAGCCGGGTCGGTCGCCGAGTTGATGGTGATCGTGGTGATGCCGGTGGGCGGGGGCGGCGGCGGGGCCGGCGTGGGCGCGGGCGCTGGCGCGGCGACGGACTGTCGCTGCCACCGCAGCCGGCAATGGAAATGAAGGCGGCCATTGCCGCCAGCGACAGGCGTGCTGTCGCCATCTTCGTGATCATGTCTTGTCTCCTGTGGCGTTGCGTGCGCCGTGAGACGCGGACACGGCGCTCACGGAACCGAGAACACTTCGAGTCGGTGCCGCCCTTCTGAAGAGGTGCGTGCGAACGACTCAAATATCTTCCGACGACGAGCGATTCGCCCTCTTGACCCAAGTCAAGTTTTTCGAATCGGATCGAGGAATCTCGCGCTGCTTTACGAAGCAGCAATTCAAGGCGTGCGGAGTTGGAGATGCGCTCGGCTGCGATCAGTGCTGCAGCGTCGGCCAGCAGAAAGTCCTTGAAGGCCTGGGCGACGGGTGCGAGACGCTTGCTGCGGCGATGCACGACGTACCAGTTCAGCATCAGCGGAAAGCCGCGCACGTCGAGGATCGCGAGCGCGCCGGAACTCGTCTCCTGGCGAACAGTGTGTGCCGACAGGAACGTGATGCCCATGCCCGCGATCACCGCCTGCTTGATGGTCTCGGTGCTGGGTATCTGCATGGCGATGTTGATTCTTGCGAGGTCGCTGCCGAACGCTTCTTCCATCGAGTTCCACGTATCGGAACCGCGCTCGCGAACGATGAAGGGCTCTCGGATCAGCGACGCGACCGGAATGCGTTTGCGGCCGGCGAGCGGATGGCTCGAAGAGGCGACGACGACATAGGGATGCGGCGCGAACGGTTCGTTCACCGTGTCGTCGCCGCCCGGCGGTCGCACCATGATCGCCAGGTCGGTGAGGTTGTCGTCAATGTGCGTCAGTAGTCCGGCCCGGTTGTGGACCGTGAGGTTGAGGGACACGCCGCTATGCCGGCCCGCGAACTCGACAAGCAGTCGCGGCAGGAAGTAGTCACCGGCGCTGATGACGCCCACGTTCAGGCGGCCACCCGAGACGCCCTTGAAATGGGCCATCGCATTTTCAGCGGCCTCGAACTGCTGGATGATGGCGCGGCTGATCTGCAGCAATTCGACGCCGGCAGGCGTCGGATAGATCTTCTTGCCGATCTGCTCGAAGAGGGCGTTGTCCGCGTGCGTCTCGAGCTTCCTGATCTGGGTCGACACGGCCGGCTGCGTCAGGTGCAACTCTTCCGCGGCACGCGAGAAGCTGCGCAGGCGATAGACCGCCTCGAAGACCTTGAGCTGGCGCAGCGTCGCGTTCTTCATCCGCGACGCGACGGGCGTGCGCTCGACTCAGGCGCCCAGCTCGGCGCCTCGCGAATGGGCCCAGTCAAAGTGGCTGGACGGAGAGCCCGAGGCGCTGCTCGACGCGAGCACGCGCGTCTTCTTCTCTTCGATCGCTGCGCTCAGGAAGTCGATGTCGTAGGCTCGCAGCAGATGCGGGTGGTGATCGCCGAGATAGCTGCTCAGGCGCCCCTTGGCGTCCGTGGCCCGCTGTTGCAATCGCTCGTAGGTGGCGTGATCCCAATGCCAGCGCAGGCCGAGCTCATAGAACGCGGCGTTGTAGGCATTGAGCTCGAGCTCGTCTCGCGAATCCGGATTGCGCAGGGCGTTCGCCATGTTCGTCTCCCCAATGTCGCCGGACGAGGGCCGGCCCGCGCGACCAATGTAGAAGCACCGATCGATAATTGACAGTCAATTAAAGTTATCCAACGCATTCGCTATCGGGAATGCACGCCGGCCGATCAAAGCAGGCCGGCACCGCGTGCCCACTGGTACTTGGCACCCAGCACGGCGACCGGAATCTCGGTGGAATAGGCATACGACGGAATGCCGTGCTCGTAGAGGTACTGCGCGGCTTCCTCGACTTCCACATCGCCAGCGAGGGACGCCACGATCGGCTTGACGATGCCCTTGGCCTTCATCTCCTCGACCACTTGCACCATGTTCCGCGCGAACACCATCGGCGGCGTCACGATGGTGTGCCAGTAGCCGAGGATGAGCGCGTGGATGCGCTCGTCTTCCAGACCCAGGCGCACCGTGTTCATGTAGGTGATGGGTGGCTCTCCGCCGGTGATGTCCACCGGGTTGCCGGCGGCGCCGAATGGCGGGATGAACTTGCGAAAGGCCGCGTCCAGGTCCGCCGGCATCGGCTTGAGCAGCTTCAGGCCGTTGTCGACGCAGGCGTCCGACAGCAGCACGCCCGAGCCGCCGGCGCCGGTGATGATGACCACGTTCTCGCCCTTGGGCGTGGGCAGGATCGGCACGCCGCGCGCGAAGTCGAGCAGGTCGCGCAGACTCCTGGCGCGGATCACGCCCGACTGCCGGAACACGTCGTCGTAGATCTTGTCGTTGCCGGCGAGCGCGCCGGTGTGCGAGCTGGCCGCCGCGGCGCCCGCCGACGTGCGGCCGGCCTTGAGCACGATGACCGGCTTCTTCTTCGAGACGCGCTTGGCGACCTCGGCGAAGGCGCGGCCGTCCTTCAGGTCTTCGCAATGCTGGGCGATGACCTTGGTGTTCGGGTCCTGCTCGAAGAAGAGCAGCAGGTCGTCTTCGTCGATGTCCGACTTGTTGCCGAGGCCGACGATCGCCGAGACGCCCATCTTGGCCGAGCGGGAAAAGCCGATGATCGCCATGCCGATGCCGCCGGATTGCGACGACAGTGCCGCGCTGCCCTTCACGTCGTAGGCGGTGCAGAAGGTGGCGCAGAGGTTGGCCGGCGTGTAGTAGAAACCGTAGATGTTCGGCCCCATCAGCCGGATGTTGTACTTGCGGCCGATCGCGACCAGCTCGTCCTGCCCTTCGTGGTTGCCGGTCTCGGCGAAGCCCGACGGAATCAGCACGGCGCCGGCGATCTTCTTTTCGCCGCATTCGGTCAGCGCGCCAGCGACGAACTTGGCGGGAATCGCGAACACCGCCGTGTCGATCTCGCCCGCAACGTCCTTGACGCTCTTGTAGGCCTTGTGGCCCATGATCTCGGCCGCCTTCGGGTGGATCGGATAGATCTCGCCCTTGTAGCCGCCGTTGATGAGGTTCTTCATCACCGAATTGCCGATCTTGCCGGCTTCGTCGGAGGCGCCGATCACCGCGATGGCCTTCGGCTGCATGATGCGGTTCATCGACTTCACGACGTCGGCTTCGGCCGGCCGGTAGCGCGCCGGCTTCTGCGCGAAGTCGACGACGATGCGCACGTCGGCGGCGATCGCGCCGCTCTTCGACGGCGAAGACCGGGTTCAGGTCGAGCTCGGAGATCTCGGGGAAGTCGGTGACCAGCTCGCTCACGCCGACGATCAGATGGGCGAGGGCTTCGCGGTCGACCGGGTCGCTGCCGCGCACGCCCTTGAGCATCTCGGCCGCCTGGATGCCGTCGAGCATCGAGAGGGCATCGGCCTTCGTCGCCGGTGCGAGACGAAAGGTGATGTCTTTCAGCACCTCGACCAGCACGCCGCCGAGGCCGAAGGCCACCAGCTTGCCGAAGCTGGCGTCGGTGACCGCGCCGATGATCACTTCCTGGCCACCCTTGATCATCTGCTGGACCTGCACGCCCAGGATCTGCGCGTCGGACTTGTACTTCTTGGCGTTGGCGACGATCGTGTCGTAGGCCTTGCCGGCTTCCTCGGCGCTCTTCACGCCGACGATCACGCCGCCGGCTTCGGTCTTGTGCAGGATCTGCGGCGAGACGATCTTCATCACCACCGGAAAGCCCATCGCCCCGGCCATCTTCTGCGCCTCCGCCGCGCTCGCCGCGACGCCTTCCTGCGGCACCGTGATGCCGTAGGCGTCGCAGACGAGCTTGCCCTCGGGCGCCGTCAACGAGTCGCGGCCGGCGGCCTTGACGGCGTCGAGAACCTGGCGAACCTTGGCCTTGTCTTTGCTCATGGTGTTCTTTCGGGAATTCAGATGATTTTTTCGGCGCGCAGCGTCGCGATCGCGTCGTCGGCATAACCGAGCTGGCGCAGGACCTCTTCGGTGTGCTCGCCGAGCAGTGGTGAGCGCTTGACCTCGGTCGGGCTGTCGGAGAGCTTGATCGGGTTGCCCACGGTCAGGTACTTGCCGCGCTTGGGGTGATCGACTTCGACGACGGTGCCGGTGGCGCGCAGCGACGGCTCCTCGGCGATCTCCTTCATCGACAGGATCGGCCCGCACGGAATGTCGAACTCGTTGAGGATGTCCATCGCCTCGAACTTGGTCTTGGTCTTGGTCCAGGCCTCGATGCGGTCGAAGATCGACTTCAGATGCGGCAGGCGCGCCGGCGGCGTCGCGTATTTCGGATCGGTGATCCACCCCTCTTCGCCGATCACCTTGCAGATTGCGGCCCATACCGGGGCTTGGGTAATGAAGTAGATGTAGGCGTTCGGGTCGGTCTCCCAGCCCTTGCACTTCAGGATCCAGCCCGGCTGGCCGCCGCCGGAGGCGTTGCCGGCGCGCGGCACGGCCTCGAGGAACTTGCCGTCGGGGAACTGGGGGTACTCCTTCATCACGCCGGTGCGATCGAGCCGCTGCTGGTCGCGCAGCTTGACGCGGCAGAGGTTGAGCACCGCGTCCTGCATCGCCGCCATCACGCGCTGGCCGCGGCCGGTGGTATTGCGCTGATACAGGGCCGCGACGATGCCGAGTGCCAGGTGCAGCCCGGTGCCGCTGTCGCCGATCTGGGCGCCGGTGACGAGCGGCGGGCCGTCGTCGAAGCCGGTGGTCGAGGCCGAGCCGCCGGCGCACTGCGCGACGTTCTCGTAGACCTTGCAGTCCTCGTACGGCCCGGGGCCGAAGCCCTTCACCGAGGCGACGATCATGCGCGGGTTGAGCGCCTGGATGTGCTCCCAGGTGAAACCCATGCGGTCGAGCGCGCCGGGCGCGAAGTTCTCGACCAGCACGTCGCAGGTCTTGATCAGTCGATCGACGACCTCCTTGCCCTTCGCGTCCTTGGTGTTGACCGTGATCGAGCGCTTGTTGTGGTTGAGCATCGTGAAATAGAGGCTGTCGACATCCGGGATGTCGCGCAGCTGGCCGCGCGTCGCGTCGCCTTCGCCGGCGCGCTCGACCTTGATGACGTCGGCGCCGAACCAGGCCAGCAGCTGGGTGCAGGTCGGGCCCGACTGGACGTGGGTGAAATCGAGGATGCGAACGCCATCCAGTGCCTTGCTCATGGGTGCTGCCTTCTTGAGAGATTCCAGGGATCGATTACTTCTTCGCCGCCGCGCTCTGCGGGTTCAGGCTGGTGATGCGGCCGCTTTCGGTGCCGGCCGTTTCGTCGATGACGGCATTGATCAGCGTCGGCCGGCCCGAGGCCACGGCCTCGGCCAGGGCCTTCTGCAGCTCGTCGCAGGTCGTCGCGTTGACGCCGACGCCGCCGAAGGCTTCCATCAGCTTGTCGTAGCGCGCGTTCTTGACGAACACCGTCGGCGCCACGTCCGGCGAGCCGGAAGTGTTCACGTCGGTGCCCTTGTAGACGCCGTTGTTGTTGAACACGATCACGCACACCGGCAGGTTGTAGCGGCAGATCGTCTCGACCTCCATGCCGCTGAACCCGAAGGCGCTGTCGCCCTCGATCGCGATCACCGGCTTGCCGGTGGTCACGGCCGCGGCAACGGCGAAGCCCATGCCGATGCCCATGATTCCCCAGGTGCCGACGTCGAGGCGCTTGCGCGGCTCGTACATGTCGACGATCGAGCGCGCGAAGTCGAGCGTGTTGGCGCCCTCGTTGACGACGATCGCATCGGGTCGCGCCTTGACCTGGTCGCGGATGACGCTGAGCGCGCTGTGGAAGTTCATCGGCGACGGGCGCGCCGCCAGCTGCGCCGCCATCTTCGACTGGTTCTTGTCCTTGCGCTCGGCGATGCCGCCGGTCCACTCCGCGGGCGGCTTGGCCCAGCCCGCGCCCATGCCGGCGAGCAGGGCGGCGACGCATGAGCCGATGTCGCCGATCAGCGGCGCGGCGATGGCGACATTGCTGTCGATCTCGGTCGGCGAGATGTCGATCTGGATGAACTGCTTGGCGCCCTTGTCGGCGCCCCAGGTCTTGCCCTTGCCATGCGAGAGCAGCCAGTTCAGGCGCGCGCCGATCAGCATCACCACGTCGGCTTCGGCCAGCACGTGCGAGCGCGTGGCCGACGCCGATTGCGCGTGCGTGTCGGGCAGAAGGCCCTTGGCCATCGACATCGGCAGGTAGGGAATGCCGCTCTTCTCGATCAGGGCGCGGATGTCGGCGTCGGCCTGGGCATAGGCGGCGCCCTTGCCGAGCAGGATGAGCGGCCGCTTCGCGCTCCTGAGCAGGTCGAGCGCGCGCTTGACGGCATCGGGCGCCGGAATCTGGCGCGGCGCCGGATCGACCACTTCGATCAGCGACGCCCTGCCGGCCGCCGCATCCATAGCCTGCGCGAACAGCTTGGCCGGCAGGTCGAGGTAGACGCCGCCCGGCCGGCCCGACAACGCGGCACGGATGGCGCGCGCGATGCCGACGCCGATGTCTTCGGCGTGCAGCACGCGATACGCTGCCTTGCAGAGCGGCTTGGCGATCGCGAGCTGGTCCATCTCCTCGTAGTCGCCTTGCTGCAGGTCGACGATCTCGCGCTCGCTCGAGCCGCTGATGAGGATCATCGGGAAGCAATTGGTCGTCGCGTTGGCGAGGGCGGTCAGGCCGTTGAGAAAGCCAGGCGCCGAGACGGTGAGGCAGATGCCGGGCTTTTGCGTGAGGAAGCCGGCCGCGGCCGCGGCGTTGCCGGCGTGCTGCTCGTGCCGGAACGAGATCATCCGGATGCCCGCCGCCTGCGCCTTGCGCGTAAGGTCGGTGATGGGGATCCCGGGCAGGCCGAAGATGGTGTCGATGCCGTTCAGCTTCAGCGCCTCGATGACGAGGTGGAAGCCGTCGATCGTCTCGCCGACGGCCATTGATTTCGACGGATCCTGCGTGCCCGGGGCGTTGCGGTTTTCGATGACAGAGGACATGGACTTTCCTGTGTTTGTGCGGTGCGCTGCGCGGAGTCGACGGGGTCCTTCGGACGGCCGGGCCGGCTGTCGTTCGCACCTCGGCGAACGACAAGGCGGGACTATGATCGGACGCAACGCCGCGTGGAATGACCGTGGTCAAGTTTCACGAATTTGTCGCCCTGACTCATGACGAGCATTGGAAATCACCCGGAGCGAAATGTCATCAAGCTCCAGCTGAAGCAGAACGTGGTCCTGCAGGCCCTGGAAGAGGAAGACCGGGCCGAGCTCGAGCCGTTCTTGACCATCAGCGAAGGCAACAAGGGCGACGTGCTGGTGCATCAGGGCGTGCGCGAGATGGAGCAGTACTTCATCCTCGACGGCATCCTCAAGCGGGTCGTCTCCAACAAGGAAGGCAAGGAGATGATCCTGCGCTTTGCCGACGGCGGCGAGATGGAAACCAGCTACGCGGCGTGGCGGCTGGGAACGCCGACGCCGTACGGCATCGTCTGCGTGACGAAGGCGCGCGTCGCGCGCATGCCGCTCGAGGCGTGGGTGGGCTTTCTCGACCGGCACGTCGCGGCCAAGCAGTGCCTTCGAGCTCAGCGTGATGCGCGGGATGAGCGAGGTGATGGCGCACACGATCACGCTGCACCTGCTCGACGCGCCGGGGCGCGTCAAGCGCTTCCTGCGCAAGCAGCCGCGCTTGCTCGATCGGATTCCCCAGAAGGAGCTCGCGTCCTACCTGAACCTGTCGGCGGAAACCCTGAGCCGCCTGATGCACAGCGGAATCTTCTGATCCGGCCGCGCCACGCCCGAAGGCGCGAGGCGCGGCTGGCAGTCAGACGACGACCGACGGGTCGGCGTTGGCCCGCTCGATGGTGCGCCGGCGCATCGGCGCGAGCACGAACTTGGCGGCGATGCCGGCGATGATCGCGATCGCTGCCGTGACGATGAAGACGCCGTCCCAGTTGCCCTTGACCACCATGAACGAGCTCGCCGCCACGACCAGGGATCCGGTGCCCTTGGCGGTGTAGAGGGTACCGGCGTTGCCGGCCGCGTTCTTGATGCCGAAGGTATCGGCACACAGCGCCGGAAAGATCGAATAGATCTCGCCCCAGAAGAGGAACACGAGCGGCGCGAAGGTCAGGAAGGCGTAGGGGTTATGGCCGAATTGCATGAGCCCGAGCAGCGCCAGCCCCTCGCCGGTGAACACCAGGAGCATCGTGTTCTCGCGGCCGATGCGGTCGGAGATGAACCCGCACAAGGGCCGCGTGAAGCCGTTGCAGAGGTTGTCGATGACAAGGGTGAGCGTAAGCAGCGGCAAGGTCAGACCGAGGAAGTTGATCGGCAACTTGGCCAGGCCGTAGTCCTTGGCGACCGGGCCGATCTGTGCCGTCGCTACCAGCCCGCCCGCGGCGACAGCCACGAACAGCAGATAGGTGACCCAGAACACCGGTGTCTTCAGCATCTGCGTCGGCGTGTAGTCGACCTTCGTCATGACGATCCGCGGCGGCACGACGATTCCGGTCGGCGGCCTTGGCCGGACCATGAACATGGCGATGATGAGGATGACGGCGCCCTGCAGGAGACCAAAGAACAGGAACGTCTGCTGATAGCCTGACGACTGGATCATGCTGGCGATAGGGATGACGGTCAGCGCGGCACCGGCGCCGAAGCCAGCTGCTGTCAAGCCGGCGGCAAGGCCGCGCTTGTCCGGGAACCACTTCAGCGCATTGCCGACACAGGTGCCGTAGACGCAGCCGGCGCCCAGTCCGGAAATGATGGCGCCGAGATACAGCTCAGGCAGCGTCGTCGCGAATGAATTGATGACCCAGCCGAGCGCGGCGAGGATACCGCCGGCCGCAATGACCGGGCGCGGCCCGAATCGGTCGACCAGCCACCCCTCCAGAGGGACGAGCCAGGTCTCGACCAGGACGAAGATCGAGAAGGCGAACTGGATGCTGGCCAGGCCCCAGTGGTTCTTCGCTTCCATGGGGGTGACGAACAGGGTCCAGCCGTATTGCAGGTTGGCGACCATCGCCATGCACACGATGCCCATCACGAGCTGGGTCCAGCGCCTGGTCATGACCGGCGTCGCGCCGGCGGAGTGATCGGCGGGAGGATTCGAAACGGCGACCGCGGGGCGATTCATTTGTAGCCTGTCCTTTGTCTCTTGGCAGGAATAGGAAGGGGCACTGAACAGGCGCCGCGCTGACCGCTCGACAAGCGGGTACGCGATCGGCAGCTCAGGACCCGGCTACTTTCGGACCGATCGAAAGCAAAACTCTTGATGCGGGTCAATATCGAGGGAAACACGCATGCTCGTTGTCCCTAGTAAAAAGAAGAAAGGCCACGAGCGGATCGCCGGTGGCCTTTCTCGCGGGGCGCGAACGCGCCCGGCGTTGTCCCTCAGACGACTTCAACCAGCTTCGAAACGCCCGTCTCCCTCGGCTTCTCGATCGCTCAGTTCAAGGTCACTTCGACACGCCGTGCCTCGGAGTGATCACCACTTCCCGTGATCGCCTCGGGCTTCTTGAGATCGATCTTGTCGGCAGCGACGCCGGCCGCCGTCAGCGCACCCTTGACCGCCACTGCGCGGGCTTCGGCGAGCTCTTCGTTCTTGGCTGCGTCGCCCGTCGGATCCGTGTAGCCGCTGATGGTCGCGCGCTTGCCGGCCGCGACGCTCTTGGCAACATCGGCCAGGGCCGCATCGGCGCCGGTCGCGAGCTCGGACTTGCCGGTGGCGAAGTAGAACTTGACGACGCCGTTTTCGACGCTGAAGGAAGCAGCGTCGCTGGCCATCGGCGCTGCGGCGGCTGCGTGCGAAGCCGCCGGAGCGGACGCCGCCATCGGCAGCAGCGGCACGATCAGCAGGGCGACGATGTTGATGATCTTGATCAGCGGATTGACGGCCGGGCCGGCCGTGTCCTTGTACGGATCGCCGACGGTGTCACCGGTGACAGCGGCTTTGTGCGCCTCGCTGCCCTTGCCGCCGAAGTGGCCGTCCTCGATGTACTTCTTGGCGTTGTCCCAGGCGCCGCCGCCGGTGCACATCGAGATCGCGACGAACAGGCCGGTGACGATGGTGCCCATCAGCAGGCCGCCGAGCGCGGCCGGGCCGAGCAAGAGGCCAACCAGCACGGGAGCCACGACCGGCAGCAGGCTGGGGACGATCATTTCCTTGATCGCCGCGGTCGTCAGCATGTCGACGGCCTTGCCGTATTCCGGCTTGCCGCTGCCGTCCATGATGCCCTTGATGTCGCGGAACTGGCGCCGCACTTCCACTACCACGGCGCCGGCGGCGCGGCCCACCGCTTCCATCGCCATGGCGCCGAAGAGGTAGGGGATCAGGCCGCCGATGAAGAGGCCGACGATGACGCGCGGATCGCTCAGGTCGAAGGTCACGACCATGCCGCGGCCGGCGAGCGAGTGGGTGTAGTCGGCGAAGAGCACGAGCGCAGCCAGGCCCGCGGAGCCGATCGCGTAGCCCTTGGTCACCGCCTTGGTGGTGTTGCCGACGGCGTCGAGCGGGTCGGTCACGTCGCGCACGCTGGCCGGAAGCTCCGACATCTCGGCGATGCCGCCGGCGTTGTCGGTGATCGGGCCGTAGGCGTCGAGGGCGACGACGATGCCGGCCATGCTCAGCATCGAAGTGGCGGCCACGGCGATGCCGTAGAGGCCGGCCAACTGGTAGGCACACAGGATGGCAATGCAGACGAACAGCACCGGCCAGGCCGTGGAGCGCATCGAGACGCCGAGGCCGGCGATGATGTTGGTGCCGTGGCCAGTCGTCGAGGCCTGCGCGATGTGCTGCACCGGCTTGTATTGCGTGCCGGTGTAGTACTCGGTGATCCAGACCATCGCCGCTGTGAGCACCAGGCCGACGGCACAGGCGCCGAAGAGGGCCATCGCCGAGACCGTGCCGCCGGCGATCAGCGTCAGCGGTTGCGGGAAGAGCGAGGTGGTGACGAAGTAGAAAGCGATCAGCGACAGGACGCCGGCCACGGCCAGGCCCTTGTAGAGCGCCGGCATCACGTTCTTCATGCCGGGCGAGGCCTTCACGAACATGCAGCCGATGATCGACGCAATGATGGAAACACCGCCGAGCAGCATCGGATAGACAACCGCGTTGATCGTTGCGCCGCCGACCATGAGGGCCCCGAGCGCCATCGTGGCGATCAGCGTCACGGCATAGGTTTCGAACAGATCGGCAGCCATGCCGGCGCAGTCGCCGACGTTGTCGCCGACGTTGTCGGCGATCACCGCCGGGTTGCGCGGGTCGTCTTCGGGAATACCGGCTTCGACCTTGCCGACCAGGTCGGCACCGACGTCTGCGCCCTTGGTGAAGATGCCGCCGCCGAGGCGCGCGAAGATCGAGATCAGCGACGAGCCGAAGGCGAATCCGAGGAGCGGCTTCAGCGTTGCCGAATCGACATTCGTGCCGCCGCTGAGGTACCAGAAGAAGGATCCGACACCGATCAGGCCGAGGCCGACCACCAGCATGCCGGTGATGGCGCCGCCGCGAAAGGCGACGTTGAGCGCCGGCCCGATGCCAAGCGTCGCCGCCTGCGCCGTGCGCACGTTGGCGCGCACCGAAATGTTCATGCCGATGAAGCCGCACGCGCCGGAAAGCACCGCGCCGAGGACGAAGCCGGCGGCGGTGGTCTTGTCGAGGAACAGGAAGATCAGGATCGCGAGCACGACGCCGACGATGGCGATCGTCTTGTACTGGCGCGCCAGATAGGCGGCCGCGCCTTGCTGGATCGCCGCGGCGATTTCCTGCATACGCGCATTGCCGGCGCTCTGCGCCAGGATCCAGCTTCGCTGCACGAAACCGTAGACAACCGCGGCAAGGCCGCAGGCCAGGGCGATATAGAGCGCCGTCGTGGTGGAGATCAAGAGAGTTCCTTCCTCGTTCGATTGCAATCGATTCGTTGTAAGCCGACCCTGCCGTGCGCAAAGTCACACGCCGGTCAAACCTGTCAATGTTAAGGGATCGCCGCGGGGCCACCTCCGCGGCCACCTGCGCGCGCGCCGAAGGCTTGCCGCACGCCCGCTGGAACGTACCATCGCTCCATCCGCGGCCTTGCCGAGCGAGACGCACCATGAGCCTGCACAACGTCACCCCCGGCGCCCGCGCGCCCGAAGAGTTCAACGTCATCATCGAGATCCCGATGAATGCCGACCCGATCAAGTACGAGGTCGACAAGAAAAGCGGGGCGATGTTCGTCGATCGCTTCATGAGCACCGCCATGCACTACCCCTGCAACTACGGCTACGTGCCGCAGACGCTGTCCGACGACGGCGACCCGGTCGACGTGCTGGTCATCACGCCGTTTCCGCTCGCCCCGGGCGTGGTGGTCACCTGCCGGCCGATCGGGGTGCTGAAGATGGAAGACGAGGCCGGCGGCGACGCCAAGCTGCTGGCCGTGCCGATCGACAAGATCCTGCCGATCTACAAGCACTGGCAAAAGCCCGAGGACATGAACGAGCTGCGCCTGAAGCAGATCCAGCACTTCTTCGAGCACTACAAGGATCTCGAGCCTGGCAAGTGGGTGAAGACGATGGGCTGGGACGGCCCCGAGGCGGCCCGCGAGGAGGTCCGGCTCGGAATCGCCAGCTACGCACGCAGCGTGGCCGGCAGCAGCCAGGGCTAGGGCTACGCCTCGGGCGTTGTCGCCGTGGGCGTCGCCTTGAACGGCAGGCGGTCGTTCAGCTCGCCGATGTAGTCGGCGATTCCGGCTCCCTCGCGAGCGAGGAAGTCGTCGATCGCACGCGCGAATTGCGGGTGCGCGAGCCAGTGCGACGACCAGGTTCGCACCGGCAAGAGACCGCGCGCCATCTTGTGTTCGCCCTGGGCGCCACCCTCGAAGCGCTGGTAGCCGTTGGCGATGCACCAGGCCAGCGGCTCGTAGTAGCAGGCGTCGAAATGCAGGCAGCTCACATGCTCGATCGCGCCCCAGTAGCGGCCGAAAGCCGTCTTTTGTTCCGGGTCGATGACGATCAGCGAGCAGGCGATGCGCTCACCGCCGCGCCAGGCGGTGAAGAGCAGCCAGTGGCGCGCGAAGGACTCGGCGGTGCGCGCGAAAAAGTCTCTCGTGAGATACGGAGTCGAATGGTGGGCGCGGTAGGTGAGGCTGTAGCAGCGGTAGAAGAAATCCCAGTCGGTCGCGCTGATGTCGGCTCCGGTCGATGCCGAGAAGGTGACGCCGGCCTCGGCGACGCGTCGGCGCTCCTGCTGGATCTTCTTTCGCTTCTCGCGCTGCAGGCTGGCGAGGAACTCAGTGAAGTCGGCATAAGGCTGCGGCGCGCGGTTGTGCCAGTGAAACTGCACGCGTGCTTCGCATCGACCAGCCCGCTTCTTGAGCGGCGGCCCGGTCGTCGTCATCGAGAAAGAGAAGATGTGCCGAGGACAGCTTGGCGGAGCCGGCAAATTGTTCGATGGCGCGCAGCAGCAGCAATCGATGTTCGTGCGTTCGCGCCAACAGGCGCGGGCCCGGCACCGGCGTGAACGGAATCGCGTCGAGCAGCTTCGGGTAGTAGTCGAGGCCGTGTCTTCTGTAGGCGTCGGCCCAGGCCCAATCGAAGACGTATTCGCCGTACGAATGGTCCTTCAGATAGAGAGGGCAGGCGGCCTCGAGCGCACCCGCGCGCTCGAGGAGGAGGAAATGCGGGGCCCAGCCGGTGTCGGCAACGGCGCTGCCTGACGCGTGCAGCGCGCGCAGGTAGGCAAGTTTGACGAACGGCGTCGACGACCGCTGCGCGTCGACGAGGGCGTCCCAGGCTTGGGCGTCGATCTCGCCCGGGTCGTTGCAGACGCGAAGGGTCCACTCCTTCGACCCCGCCATTTCCTTTGTCGCGTCGTGCTTCGGCATGGTCGATTCAGCGGCACATGTTAGGGCCTTCGCCTAAACTAGACCGATCGAATGGGCACTCGGAGCCGGCCATGAAACAGATCACCGCCATCGTCAAGCCCTTCAAGCTCGAAGAGGTTCGTGAGGCGCTCGCCGAGATCGGCGTGTCCGGCCTCACGGTCACGGAAGTGAAGGGTTTCGGGCGCCAGAAGGGCCACACCGAGCTCTATCGCGGTGCCGAATACGTCGTCGATTTCCTGCCCAAGGTGAAGGTGGAAGTGGTCGTCAAGGACAGCGACGCCGAGCGCTGCATCGAAGCGATCGTGAAGGCCGCCAAGACCGGCAAGATCGGCGACGGCAAGATCTTCGTCACCTCGATCGAGAGCGTCGTGCGGATTCGCACCGGCGAGCTCAACGAGGACGCCGTCTGAGCCAGGCTGGGGAGGCGGCGTCGCGCGCGTCGATCAGGCGCGTGCCGCAGAGGCGGTCATGCCAGAACTGGTGGCCCGGCGCCGCCAGGGCCAGCAGCGCGTAGCCGATGATCCACCCGGCAGTCAGGCCGAGACTGGGCCATGGCGGCAGGTGCAGGGTCACGGCGGCAACCGTCGGCGGCAAGAACCAGGCGATGCAGCAAGCGACGTAGCGAGCCAGCGCGCGCGCCTGGGTCAGGCGTTGTCCGGTTTCGGAAGCGACCGCGATATGCCAGGTTTGCATCGCCAGCGTCTGGCCGCGCGTCGACCAGAACCAGACGAAGTACACGCCATAGAAGATCCAGGCGAAGAGCCGAAGCGCGGTTTCGCTTTGCAGCGGGTATTGCTGGCCGGTCTGGGCAAAGAAGAGTGCGCCGAGCGCGCCGGGGACCAGCCCGATGCCGAACAGCAGCATCGATTCATAGATGAAGCAGGCCATTCGGCGCCGCAGCGATGGCGCGGGCGTCGCCCCGGCGCCGCCAACCGGCGTCATCGAGGCAGCGTCGGCTCGACAGCCCTCGTCGGGGCCGCGTTGGGCGTGGTCGAACGCGTCGACGCCGGCATGCTCGGGTGGGTCGACGCGCTCACCGGAATGACGGCGGCGGCCTGCGGCCCGCGGCGCGGCAGCAGGGTCGAGCGATTCACGAACTCGGAATTGGCGGCGATCTTCGGCATCCCTGTCTGCTGGTGCGTCGGCGGCAAGGTCGGCCGCGTGATCAGATGGGTCGTGGCACCGGGCGATGCCTGGACGATCGTCGGAGCGACCGCGCGCGGCGGCCGGGCCAAGGCCGGATTCGTGACGACGTTGGCTTTGCCTTGGCTCGCCTCGTGCGACGGCCGTAGGGGCGGGGCAGGGACAGCCGAGGAGGAAGCGGCACGCGCGGCGAATTGCTGCTTCTCGTCGGGCCCGAGCTTCTGATAGGCCTCCCAGCGCGCCGAGCGATCGGAGGCCGGAACCTGGCGTGCCTCCTGGTAGCGCAAACGCGCTTCGCCGCGTTCGGTCGGGCTGAGGCGCGCCCATTCCGTCATTCGCTGCGAAATGCGCGTGCGCTCCTCGGGCGGCAGGGTATTGAATCGGGCGGCGATCGTCAGCCACTTCTGCTTGCGCGCCGGCTCGATCGTCGGCCACTCGTGCTCCAGCGGGGCGAGTGCCTGCTGCTGAGCGGGGGTCAGGCTCTGCCAGCGAACCCCGCCTTCAGCGCGCGGGCCGACGCCAACGACCGCTGCGGGATGCGCGCCGGGAGGTGTTTGCGCCGAGGCGATCGCCCCGATCCCGCACAGGACCAGCATCAGGGGCGCCAGGAGCAAGCTGCTCGCGCGTCGCAGCGGCAAAGACGTCATGGTTGACGCCTCACTCGTCGCCCGGCGGGGCCTTCAGGTATTCGACGAAGCCCGCGTCGCGATAGGCATTGAGCGGCAGATCGTCGCCCAGCAAGGCCGCATCGACCTCGGCCGCAACCGAGATCTGCGACCGGGTCTGCGAGTCCTGGATCAGGAGGAGCCCGGCGACCAGCGCCAGCACGGGCAAGACGCTGGCGATGCGCAGCCACCAGTGCGAACGGCTGAAGCCGAGGATGGCCTCGCCATGGGCGCTGACGCCCAGGCCCTCGACCCCGCCGGCGGCACGGGCACCGCGCGCCGCCTCGAGGGCGCGCTGACGCGCAAAGCGCAGGCGCTCCGCGACGTCCGGAGCGACCTGCTCGGCCTGCTCGTTCAGGCGCGCAACGATGCTGCGCGCGAAGCGAGCTTCCACTGCCTCGTGGCTGGCTGTGCGATAGGTGTTGTCGAGCGTATTCATGGTGCGATTCCCTTCGCCTTGAGCGCTTTTGCCAACGCATGCACGGCTCGCGAGCAGTGCGTCTTTACACTGCCTTCGGAGCAACCCATCGAGGCGGCGGTCTCGGCGACGTCGAGTTCCTCCCAGTAACGCAGGAGAAAAGCCTCTCGTTGACGCGCCGGGAGCTGGCCCACCTCATCATCGATGATTTGCAAGATCTGAGCCCGCGAAACCGACTCGGCGGCGCTCTCCGACTCGAGCGAGCTGCCGAGGGCCTCGAGGGTTTCCAGAATGTCGAAGTCGCCGTCGCCGCCGGCAACCTCGAATTCCGAGAAGTTGCGGACCACCTGGTTGCGGACTTTCTGGCGCCGAAACCAGTCCATGGTCGCATTCGAGACGATGCGCTGGAAGAGGAGCGGCAACTCGGCGGCAGGCCGGTCGGCGTACTTTTCCGAGAGCCGGATCATCGCGTCCTGAACGATGTCGAGCGCCGCATCTTCATCCCGGACGGCGTAAACGGCGCGCTTCCAGGCACGCTTCTCGACGCTTTTCAGAAAGTCGGAAAGTTCTTTGTCGGTGGCCAAGGAAAGCAAGCCCCCAGGGCCGCGGATCGAAGCTTGCCGATTATCTCATCGTGAATTCCGCGGCCCGCCGGCGAGCCAGGTCGCGCCTTGGCGATGCGATAATCACCGGTTGCACGACAGTTTCGATCGTCGGCGCTGCCTGAACCGTGGCAGCGCCAGAGGGTCGCCCAGGCACCACACCCGCCTCACGAGGGCGAGGGAAGGTGCACCGATGGTTTTTCGTCAGAGAAATTCACAAAGGTTTGAACATCATGGAAACGTCAGCGCCTGACCTGAAGCGCGCGCCCGCGCCCTTGCCGCCGCTTTCGGCCGCACCCGCCGCCGAACCGAACGGCTCCGAGATCCTGGTTCGCTGCCTGCAGGCAGAAAACGTCCGCTATCTCTGGGGCTACCCCGGCGGCGCCGTCCTCTACATCTACGACGCGCTCTACAAGCAGCAGACGATCGAGCACGTGCTCGTTCGCCACGAGCAGGCCGCCGTCCACGCCGCCGATGGCTACGCCCGTGCCACCGGCGAGGTGGGGGTGGCCCTGGTCACTTCGGGCCCGGGCGTGACCAATGCGGTCACCGGCATTGCCACGGCCTACATGGACTCGATTCCGATGGTGATCGTCACCGGCCAGGTGCCGACGCCGGCGATCGGGCTCGACGCCTTCCAGGAGTGCGACACCGTCGGCATCACGCGGCCGATCGTCAAGCACAACTTCCTCGTCAAGGACGTGCGCGACCTCGCGCTGACGATGAAGAAGGCTTTCCACATCGCCCGCACCGGGCGGCCGGGGCCGGTCGTTGTCGATGTGCCGAAGGACGTGTCGATGGCGACCGCGCCGTTCCACTATCCGGCGACCGTCGAGATGCGCTCGTACAACCCGGTGCGCAAAGGCCATGGCGGGCAGATCCGCAAGGCGGCGCAGCTCTTGCTCGGCGCCCGCCGGCCCTACGTCTACAGCGGCGGCGGCGTCGTCATCGGCAATGCTTCGGCCGAGTTGCGCGCGCTCGTCGATCTGCTCGGGTTCCCGTGCACCAACACCCTGATGGGCCTGGGCGCCTATCCCTCGAGCGATCCGAAGTTCCTCGGCATGCTCGGGATGCACGGCACCTACGAGGCGAACATGACGATGCAGCACTGCGACGTGCTGCTCGCCATCGGCGCGCGCTTCGACGACCGCGTCATCGGCAACCCCAAGCACTTCGCTTCGGTCGAACGCAAGATCATCCACATCGACATCGACCCGTCGTCGATCTCGAAACGGGTGCAGGGTCGACGTCCCGATCGTCGGCGACGTGAAGGACGTGCTGCAGGAGCTGACCACGCTGCTGCGCGAGTCGGCATCCAAGCCCGACGTGAAGGCGCTTTCGCCCTGGTGGTCGCAGATCAACGAATGGCGCAAGCGCGATTGCCTGGCCTACCCGAAGGGCGGCGACGTGATCAAGCCGCAGCACGTCGTCGACACCCTCTGGCAGCTCACCAAGGACCGGGAAACCTACATCACCTCCGATGTCGGCCAGCACCAGATGTGGGCGGCGCAGTACTACCGCTTCGAGGAGCCGCGGCGCTGGATCAACTCCGGCGGCCTCGGCACCATGGGCGTCGGCTTGCCGTACGCCATGGGCATCAAGCTGGCCAAGCCGGAGGCGGAGGTGTTCTGCATCACCGGCGAAGGCTCGATCCAGATGTGCATCCAGGAGCTATCGACCTGCCTGCAGTACAAGACGCCGGTCAAGATCGTGTCGCTCAACAACCGCTACCTCGGCATGGTTCGGCAGTGGCAGCAGATCGACTACGGCGGCCGCTATTCGCACAGCTACATGGACGCGCTGCCCGATTTCGTGAAGCTTGCCGAGGCTTACGGCCACATCGGCATTCGGATCGACAAGCCGAGCGAGGTCGAGCCGGCGCTGAAGGAGATGATCCGCCTGAAGGATCGCACGGTGTTCCTCGACGTGCAGACCGACCCCACGGAAAACGTCTGGCCGATGGTGAAGGCGGGCAAGGGCATCAGCGAGATGCTGCTCGGATCGGAAGATCTATGAAGCACATCATCGCCGTCCTCCTCGAGAACGAGCCGGGCGCCTTGTCGCGCGTCGTCGCCCTGTTCTCGGCACGTGGCTACAACATCGAGACGCTGACCGTGGCGCCGACCGAAGATCCGTCGCTGTCGCGCATGACCATCGTCACCACCGGCTCGGATGAAGTGATCGAGCAGATCACCAAGCATCTGAATCGGCTGATCGAGGTCGTCAAGGTGGTCGACCTCACCGAAGGCGCCTACACCGAGCGCGAGCTGATGCTCATCAAGGTGCGTGCCGTCGGCAAGGAGCGCGACGAGATGAAGCGCATGGCCGAGATCTTTCGCGGCCGCATCATCGATGTCACCGAGAAGAGCTACACCGTCGAGCTGACGGGCGCCGCCGGCAAGCTCGACGCCTTCCTGGAGGCGATCGACAAGAGCGTCATCCTCGAGACGGTGCGCACCGGCTCGAGCGGCATCGGCCGCGGCGAGCGCATCCTCCGTCTTTAGATGTCTGCCCCCACGCTCGCTCCGCTCGCTGCCCCCGAGGGGGCGCGGCCGGCCTTGGGAGCGGCCCGGCGGCCGGCCGAACCACTTCCACTTCCACCTAGAGTTCATTGGAGCAAAGAATGAAGGTCTACTACGACAAGGACGCCGATCTCAGCCTCATCAAGGGCAAGAACGTCACCATCATCGGCTACGGCTCGCAAGGCCACGCGCACGCGCAGAACCTCTCGGACAGCGGCGTTCGCGTCACCGTCGGGCTGCGCAAGGGCGGGGCTTCCTGGGCCAAGGCGGAGGCGGCCAAGCTGAAGGTCGCCGAGGTGTCGGAGGCCGTGAAGGCGGCCGACATCGTCATGATGCTGCTGCCCGACGAGCAGATCGCCGCCGTCTACAAGACGGAAGTCGAGTCGAACATCAAGCAGGGCGCTTCGCTGGCGTTCGCGCACGGATTCAACGTCCACTACGGCCAGGTCGTGCCGCGTGCCGATCTCGACGTCTGGATGGTGGCACCGAAGGCGCCGGGCCACACCGTGCGCTCGACCTATACCCAAGGCGGCGGCGTGCCGCATCTCATCGCCGTGCATGCCGACAGGTCGGGCAAGGCGCGCGACCTGGCTCTCAGCTATGCCGCGGCCAACGGCGGCGGCAAGGCCGGTGTGATCGAGACCAATTTCCGCGAGGAGACCGAGACCGATCTGTTCGGCGAGCAGGCCGTGCTCTGCGGCGGTGCCGTCGAGCTGATCAAGGCCGGCTTCGAGACGTTGACCGAGGCCGGCTACGCACCGGAGATGGCGTACTTCGAGTGCCTGCACGAGCTCAAGCTGATCGTCGACCTCATCTACGAGGGCGGCATCGCCAACATGAACTATTCAATCTCGAACAACGCCGAGTACGGCGAATACGTGTCGGGGCCGAAGGTCATCACCGATGAGACCCGGGCGGCAATGAAGAAGATGCTGACGGACATCCAGACCGGCGAGTACGCGAAGAGCTTCATCATCGAGAACCGCGCCGGCGCGCCGACTCTGCTGTCGCGCCGCCGCCTGATGGCCGAGCACCCGATCGAGGTCGTCGGCGAGCAGTTGCGGGCGATGATGCCGTGGATCAAGAAGAACCGGCTGGTCGACCAGTCGCGCAATTGAGCGACGCAGGCACGGGCGGGGTCGACACGCAATGACCGAGGAGGGCGAAGGCATGGCAGCGGCGCCGACGGCGCCGCCGCGGCTGCGTCGCAAGGGCCTCTACATCCTGCCGAACGTGTTCACGCTCGGCGCGCTCTTCGGCGGCTTCTATGCCGTCGTGATGTCGATGAACGGGCGCTTCGAGCAAGCCGCGTACGGCGTTCTTGGCGCCATGGTGCTCGACAGTCTCGACGGCCGCGTCGCGCGGATGACCAAGACGCAGAGCGTCTTCGGCGAGCACATGGATTCGCTCTCCGACATGGTCTCGTTCGGTGCGGCACCGGCGCTCATCGCCTACGAATGGGCGCTGCGCGGCCTGGGCCGTTGGGGTTGGTTCGCGGCCTTCGTCTACTGCTCCTGCACGGCGTTGCGACTGGCCCGCTTCAACACCAACGTCGGCATCGTCGACAAGCGATTCTTCCAGGGCCTGCCGAGTCCGGCGGCAGCGGCGCTGGTGATGGGCTTCATCTGGCTGATGGACAACCAGGGGTTCACCGGCGTCGAAGAGGGCCGCTGGCTCGGCTGGACGACATTCACCGTCGTCATGTACGCCGGCCTGACGATGGTGACGAACGTGCCGTTCTACAGCTTCAAGGACCTTGGGCCGAAGCGGTCGGTGCCCTTCATCTTCATCGTCCTGATCGCTCTTGCCATCGCCCTCATCGCCATCCATCCGCCTTTCGTCCTGGTCGGCCTCTTCATCGTCTACGGCGTCTCCGGCTACGGCGTCTACATCTGGAAGCGCCTCAAGGGCAAACCCGTCAGCGTGATTGCAACATCGACGGACGAACCCGACGAACAAGGCTTGCACCACTGAGGCCTCGTGCTATATTGATTCGATGACGTTGCGAATTTCCTCGGCGCTGCTGCTTCTGCTTCGACCACCCAGGGCTCGCTGAACGATCTCGTCCCCACGTTTCGTCAAACCGGCCCGCTAGCAAACGCAGCGGGCCTTTTGCTTTTCTGGAGCCTGAAATGACCGACCGCCTGTTCATCTTCGACACCACCTTGCGCGATGGCGAGCAGTCGCCAGGCGCGTCGATGACCAAGGACGAGAAGCTTCGCATCGCGCGCCAGCTCGAGCGGCTGAAGGTCGACGTGATCGAGGCCGGTTTTCCGGCTTCGTCCAATGGCGACTTCGAGGCCGTACGCGCAATCGCGAAGGCGATCAAGGGTTCGACCATCTGTGCCCTGGCGCGTGCCAACGACCGCGACATCTCGCGCGCCGCCGATGCGCTTGCCGGCGGCGAGTCGACGCGCATCCACATCTTCCTGGCGACGAGCGACCTGCACATGGAGAAAAAGCTGCGCATGACGCGCGAGCAGGTCTTCGAGCAGGCCAAGCTGTCGGTGCGCTTCGCGCGCACGCTGAGCGGCGACGTCGAGTTCTCGCCCGAGGACGGCTATCGCTCGGATCCGGAATTCCTCTATCGCGTTCTCGAGGCCGTGATTGCCGAGGGCGCGACAACGATCAATATCCCGGACACCGTCGGCTATGCGATCCCGGAGCTCTACGGCGAGTTCCTGCTCGACCTGCGCCAGCGCATTCCCAACTCCGACAAGGCAGTCTGGTCGGTGCATTGCCACAACGATCTGGGCATGGCCGTGGCCAATTCGCTGGCCGGCGTGAAGATCGGGGGCGCCCGGCAGATCGAGTGCACGATCAACGGCCTGGGCGAGCGCGCCGGCAACTGTTCGCTCGAAGAAGTCGTGATGGCGGTGAAGACGCGCAAGGACTACTTCGGCCTCGAGCTCGGCGTCGATGCGACCCAGATCGTTCCGGCCTCGCGCCTGGTGTCGCAGACGACCGGCTTCGTGGTCCAGCCGAACAAGGCCGTGGTCGGCGCCAACGCCTTCGCGCATGCATCCGGGCATTCACCAGGACGGCGTGCTGAAGGCGCGCGACACCTACGAGATCATGCGCGCCGAAGACGTCGGCTGGGCCACCAACAAGATCGTGCTCGGCAAGCTGTCGGGCCGCAATGCCTTCAAGCAGCGCCTGAAGGAGCTCGGCATCGAGATGGAGGCAGAGGCCGACATCAATGCCGCATTCGCGCGATTCAAGGAGCTTGCCGACCGCAAGAGCGACATCTTCGACGAGGACATCCTCGCCCTGGTGATGAACGAGGCGGTGCTCGCCGAGCACGAGCACTACCGGTTCATCGCCCTGGCCCAGCACTCGGAAACCGGGAGCTCGCCCGCAGGCAAGCGTCGCGTTCGCCGCCGGCACCGTCGAGCATCGAGCGACCAGCGAAGGCAACGGGCCGGTCGACGCCAGCCTCAAGGCGATCGAGTCGAAGGTGGGGAGTGGCGCCGAAATGCTGCTCTATTCGGTCAATGCCATCACCAGCGGCAGCACAGAATCGCAAGGAGAAGTGACAGTGCGCCTCCAGCACGGCGGCCGGGTGGTCAACGGCGTCGGAGCCGATCCCGACATCGTGGTTGCGTCAGCGAAAGCCTACCTTGCCGCGTTGAACAAGCTCCATAGCAAGACCGAGCGGGTCGCGGCCCAGGGGTGATGCGGGAAAAACCTGAGGAACCGTGTCTGTAGTCTCACTTTAGAAACAACGCGCAAGTTTTTGATCTTGCGCGTTTTTATCGCCTCCACTAGACTCGCGCCCGCTGTGGGCTTCCCTGGAACGAATGTGTCGATGATCCGCAAGCTGCTTGGTACGGCCTTCTTGTTTTCGTTTGCTGCCGCCGCTGCTGCGACCGCTCCCGCTTCTTCCCCTGCGACCGGCGACACGACCCCGTCGAAGCACGGCGCCACCAAGGCCTCGACCGCGGCCAAAGTCGCTGCCAAGCCGCATGGCCGCTCGGTCATGGTGGTCCGCAGCAGCGCTCATGGCAGCGTGCGCCGCGTCAACGTCGCGCCCGACAGGCCGTCGTTCGGCCAGGTCTACGGCCTGCACAACGTCTCCGATTCGCTCGAGCTGAAGTCGAGCGTCGCCCTGGTCCTCGATCAGGACACCGACGAGGTGCTTTTCAGCAAGAACTCGCAAGCCGTCCTGCCGATCGCGTCCTTGACCAAGCTGATGACGGCCGTCGTCATCACCGAAGCGAATCTGCCGGCCGAAGAGCCGATCACGATCACCGATGACGACATCGACACCGAGAAGTTCAGTCGCTCCCGGCTCAAGGTCGGCACCCAATTGCGGCGCGAAGAGATGCTCCATCTGGCCTTGATGTCTTCGGAGAATCGCGCTGCGCATGCTCTCGGGCGAACCTATCCGGGTGGCCTGGGCGTGTTCGTCGCGGCGATGAATGCCAAGGCGCGCGAGCTCGGCATGAACGATACGCACTACGTCGAGCCGACGGGGCTGTCGAGCCAGAACCAGTCGAGCGCCCACGACCTGGCGATCCTGGTCCGGGCGGCGCACGAGTTTCCGATCATTCGCGAGCTGTCGACGTCGCAGGCCTACCAGGTCGAGGTCGGCAATCGTCAGGTCGAGTTCCACAACACGAACGGACTCGTCAAGAACCCGTCGTGGGACATCAGCCTGCAGAAAACCGGCTACATCACCGAAGCCGGTCGCTGCCTGGTGATGCAGGCCAAGCTCGCCGGCCGCCAGTTCATCATGGTGTTTCTCGACTCCGCCGGCAAATACTCCCGCATCGGCGACGCCGAGCGCGTTCGACGCTGGCTCACCGAGTCGGCAGCGAGCCTGCCGGCGATCGGCGCTCCCAAGCCCAAAGTCTGAAATCACGCCGCAGCATCGACGCTGCGTTGGACCAGGCTCTAGCGGTGATGCCCGAGCGAAGCTGAAATCTGCGCCGCCGTGGCGCGCAGGCGCTCCAGCCAGATCTCCTCGAGACGGTCGGCGGGCGCCGAAATCGAAAGACCCGCCACCAGCTTGCCCTGGTCGTCGAGGATGCCGGCAGCCATGCAGCGCACGCCGAGCTCCAGCTCCTCATCGTCCCGCGCTGTCCCGTACTGGCCCACCTTCGACAGCTCGCGCTCCAGCGTCGGCAGGTCGGTGATGCTGTTGCGCGTGTGGCCGGCGAGCCCGGTTCTCGCTGCATAGGCGCGCACCCGCTGGGCATCGTCCTGCGCCAGGAAGAGCTTGCCGACGGAGGTGAGATGCAAGGGCGCCCGGCCGCCGACGGCGCGCACCACCTGCATCCCCGATCGCTCGCTGTAGGTTCGCTCGACGTAGACGATCTCGTCGCCCTGGCGCATCGAGAGGTTCACCGGCTGGTGCGTCAGCTTGTGCAGCTCGCGCATCGGCGCCAGCGCCGCATCGCGCACGTCGAGCCGCGTCTTCACCAGGTTGCCGAGCTCCAGCAGGCGCATCCCCAGCCGGTAGCTGCCCGGCTCCGGGCGGTCGACGAAGCGGCCGATCGTCAGGTCGTTGAGGATGCGATGCGCGGTCGACGGGTGCAAGCCGCTCTGCTCGCTGATCACCTTCAACGACACCGGCTCCTGATGCGACGCCAGCAGGTCGAGCAAGGAAAAGGCGCGCTCGAGAACCTGGATCGTGATGGCCCGGTCTTCGGTCTTGCGCATGGTGCGATTCTCGCCGAGGCCTCAAGCCAATGCGGCGCGGGCTGCGGCGACACCGCTGCGCACTGCCCCTTCGAGCGTTGCGGGATAGGGCCCGTCGACATGGTCACCGGCGGCAAAGAGGCCGCCGGCGATCCTCATCGCCGGTCGATCGAGACGCGGCGTGCAGCGAAAGGTCGCGCGCTTTTCGACGATCGTGCGCAGCGGCCACAAGGGCGCGCGCAGGAGCGTGCCGAGGGCCGCCTGCGCCTGCGCCAGAACCGCCTGTTCGGCCGCGGCCGCGCCGCGCTCGAGCCAACTGCCCGCGCCACTGACGACGAAGGCGAGCAGGCCGACCGGACCTCCGAGCTGGCCGCGGTCGAAGACGAACTGGGCCGGCCGTTCGGCATCGGCATGCAGCATCAGCATCGGTTCGGGCAGCCGTGAGCCGAGGCTGGTTGCATAGACGGTGATGACGGGCTCGTAGGCGAGGGCGGCAGCCCGTCTGCTCCAGGCGGCATCGTGCGGCGCCGCCAGGCGCGCGGCCTCGACCGCGCTGGCGGCGATGACGACGGCATCGAACGCCTCGCCGTCCACACGCCAGCTGCCAGCGAAGGCTTCGACGCGTTCGACGCGATGCGCGAGGCGAACCGTCGTCTGCGTCCTGGCGAGCCACATCAATGCAGGTGCCGGAAAGAGCTCGGTCAAGCCTCGCCGCGGCAAGAGCAGGTCCGACGTGCCGCGGCCGGTGGCGAGGGCGTCGTGCAGAACGCGCAGGAAGACGGCGCCGCTTGCCGACGCGGCCGGCGTGTTGAGTGCGGCGACGCACAAGGGCTCGACCAGATCGCGGCGGATCGACTCCGGCAAGGCAGCGCAGAGCTCGGCGACCGTGGCTTCGGCAGCGCAGCGGAAGCCGGCGCGTTGCCATGCTCCGGCCGTGCGCAGCAACGAGAGCCGAGCGTGCCAGGACCATCGACGCTGGCCGAGCACGCCGAGCGCGAAGGCGAGCTTCGGCGGGCCGGCGGGCAGGCGCAGGCCGGCACCCGCAGGGTCGACGAGCCGAAGCGGCAGGCGTACGAACGCATCGGTCTCGGCAACGCCGACGTGGGCCATCAGGCGCAGCGTTTCGCGGTAGGCGCCGATGCAGATGTGCTGCCCGTTGTCGAGGCCTTCGCCGTGCACGCCGAAGTCGCGCGCGCGACCGCCCACGATCGGGGCCATCTCGAAGAGCGTGACCGCGGCGTGTGCGGCGGCGCACTCGACGGCCGCGGCCAGCCCGGCCCAGCCGGCGCCGATCACCGCGATTCGCCGCGCCGATGGCACTAGCGGCCGCGCCAGTTCGTGCGCATCGCGATCCAGAGCTTGCGGATCGGGGTCAGGGAGATGCGCTGGTGCAGGACGCGAAAGCCATCGGCCTCGATCTCGCGCAGCAGGCTGCGGTAGATGTTGGCCATCATCAGGCCAGGCTTTTGCGCCCGGCGGTCGGCGTCTTCGAGCTGGGCCAGCGCCTCGTCGTAGCAGCGATGCGCGCGCTCCGCCTGGAATGCCATCAGCGCGTTGAAACGCTCGCTGTACTCGCGCGCAAGCAGTTCGCCGGCCTTGACGTCGAAGCGCTTGAGCTCGTCCATGGGCAGGTAGATGCGGCCGCGCCGGGCATCGTCGCCGACGTCGCGGATGATGTTCGTCAGCTGCATTGCCAGGCCGAGCCGGTGTGCGTAGACGACTGTCGAGTCGCGGGTGCGGCCGAAGATGTTGGCTGCCACCTCTCCGACCACGCCGGCCACCAGGTCGCAGTAGCGCGCCAGGCCGGGGAAATCCAGATAGCGCGATTGATCGAGGTCCATCTGGCAGCCTTCGATCACGGCCAGGAGATGCGACGCCTCGATGCCGTAGTCGGCAGCCCGCGGCATCAGTGCGCGGGTCACCGGATGGCTGGGGTTGCCGGCGAAGCTCGCCGCGACCTCGCTGCGCCACCACGCCAGCTTGGTGGCGGCGACGCCGGGATCGGAGACTTCGTCGGCAACGTCGTCGACTTCGCGGCAGAACGCATAGAACGCGGTGATCGCCGCCCGCCTGGGCGGTGGCAGGAACAAGAAGGCGTAGTAGAAGCTCGAGCCGCTCGCGGCGGCCTTGTCCTGAACGTACTGCTCGGGCGTCATCGGGCGGCTCACGCGGCGGTCTCGGGCCGGGTCGCACGCGGCGCGGAACGGGCCATGCGCAGGGCCCGCCAGACGATAGGACCGGCGTCGGCGCTGCCGAGCTTAGGACGTTCGAGCAGGGTGGCGCCATCGAGACGGTCGATGCGCTCGAGGATGCGCAGGCCGCCTTGCACGACGAGCCGCAGCTCCCAGCCGGCGCGGCCCGGAATGGCATGCACCAGCGGCGCACCGAACTGCATCAACTCTCGTGCCCAGCCGACCAGGGCGGCAACCAGCGCATGGACCCTGGCGCTGTCGCGACCGGCCAGCAATTCGGCCGGATCGACCTCGTGGCGACGGCAGTCGGTCTCGGGCACATAGACGCGGCCGCGCGCCGTGTCGCGTCCGAGGTCCTGCCAGAAATTGGCGAGTTGCAGGGCGGTGCAGATGGCATCCGAGCGCAGCAGTGAATCGGCGCTGTCGATACCGTACAGATGGAGCAAAAGGCGGCCGACCGGGTTGGCCGAGCGGCGGCAGTAGTCCAGAAGCGCGGCACGATCGGCGTAGCGCGTGGTGGTGGTGTCCTGCATGAATGCGTCGAGCAATGCGGCAAGGAGATCGGCGGGCAAGGCGTGGCGCTCGATTGCCGCTGCCAAAGGGGCGAACACCGAGGGCCAGCGTCCGGAGGGCGTTCCGCCTGTGCTCACCGCCGCGAGGTCGGCAGCATAGAGCGCGAGGCTGGCCAGCCTTTCGGTGGCTGACGCGCTGCCTTCATCGGCGATGTCGTCGGCGGTACGTGCGAACGCATAGATCGCCTCGACCGCCGGCCGCAGGCGCGGCGGGCATAGAAGCGATGCGACCGGGAAGTTCTCGTAGTGAGCAACAGGCACGCCGCGATTGTCCATGCCCGGCGTGGCGCCCGATGACCGTGCCGCTAAAATGCCGGGTTCGCCAAATCTCACTCTCCCCACCTCGAAGGGGTCGCAAAGCGACCTCGCCGTTCTTCCTCTCCTCCCGCGCGGGTGGCGAAATTGGCAGACGCACCAGGTTTAGGTCCTGACGCCTTCACCGGCGTGCGGGTTCGAGTCCCGCCCCGCGCACCAGCAACCTTTGACATCGAAGCATCATGGCCGTCCAAGTTGAAACGCTCGACAAGCTCGAGCGCCGCATCACCCTGTCGCTGCCGGCGGCGACGATCGCCTCGGAAGTGGAGTCGCGCCTGCGCCGTCTTTCGCGCACCGTGCGCGCCGACGGCTTTCGGCCCGGCAAGGTGCCGATGAGCGTGGTCTCGCAGCGCTATGGCTACTCAGTCCACAACGAGGTCCTGAACGACAAGGTCGGCCAGGTCTTCAACGAGGCCGTGAACGAGGCCAAGCTGCGCGTGGCCGGGAACCCGCGCATCACCGAGAAGGAAGGCGCGCCCGAGGGCGAAGTCGCCTTCGATGCGACCTTCGAGGTCTACCCCGAAGTGAAGATCGGCGACCTCGGCGCGGCCGAGGTCGACCGCGTCTCGGCCGAGGTGACCGATGAAGGGGTCGACAAGACGATCGAGATCCTGCGCAAGCAGCGCCGTACCTTTCAGCAGCGCCCAGCCGCCGAGCCGGCCGTCGCCGGCGATCGGGTGACCATCGACTTCGCAGGTACCGTCGACGGCGTCCCGTTCGAGGGCGGCAAGGCCGAAGGTTTCCAGTTCGTCATCGGCGAAGGCCAGATGCTCGAGCAGTTCGACGCTTCGGTGCGCGGCATGAAATCGGGCGACTCGAAGACCTTCGCGCTGCAGTTCCCGGCCGACTACCAGGGCAAGGACGTCGCCGGCAAGGAAGCCGACTTCATGGTGACACTGAAGAAGGTCGAAGCCCCGCACCTGCCGGACATCGACGAAGCGTTCGCCAAGACGCTCGGCATCGCCGGCGGCAATGTCGAGTCGCTGCGTGCCGACGTGCGCAAGAACCTCGAGCGCGAGGTGAAGTTTCGCCTGCAGGCGCGCAACAAGGCGAGCGTGATGGATGCCCTGGTGAAGGCCGCCGAGCTCGAGGTGCCGAAGGCCCTGGTGGCCAGCGAAACCGAGCGGATCGTCGAGGAGATGCGCGCCGATCTCAAGAAGCGCGGCGTCAAGGATGCCGAAACCGCGGCGATCCCGGGCGAGATGTTCCAGAGCCAGGCCGAGCGCCGCGTTCGTCTGGGTCTCGTCGTCGGCGAGCTGGTGCGCAGCCAGAGCCTGCAGGCCAAGCCCGAGCAGCTGCAGGCCCACATCGAGGAGCTCTCGCAGAGCTATGAGAAGCCGAGCGAAGTGATGCGCTGGTATCTCAGCGACCGCCAGCGGATGCAGGAAGTGGAAGCCGTGGTGGTGGAGAACAACGTCGTCAACTATGTGCTGGAACGGGCGAAGTCGACGGCCAAGACGGTGCCGTTCGACGAGCTCATGGCCAGCTGATCGACGGCCGCGTCGCGGCCTCCCCGATCGGGCAGGCGACGCGGCGTGCGCGGCGGACTTGCCACCACATAATCGGCCCCGACATGTCGGCCATGGCCAGCAACAAGGGAATGCAATGAGCGCGCTCGAAACCACCGGCTTGGGCATGGTGCCCATCGTCATCGAAACGTCGGGGCGCGGCGAGCGCGCCTATGACATCTACAGCCGTCTCCTGCGCGAGCGGATCATCTTCATGGTCGGCCCGGTGACCGACCAGACGGCCAATCTGGTCGTCGCGCAGATGCTGTTTCTCGAAAGCGAGAACCCCGACAAGGACATCCACCTCTACATCAACTCGCCGGGCGGATCGGTGAGCGCGGGCCTGTCGATCTACGACACGATGCAGTTCGTCAAGCCCGATGTCTCGACGATGTGCATGGGCATCGCGGCCAGCATGGGCTCGTTCCTGCTGATGGCCGGCGCCAAGGGCAAGCGCCTCGCCTTGCCGAACTCGCGCGTCATGATCCACCAGCCTTCGGGCGGAGCGCAGGGGCAGGCGACCGATATCGAGATCCATGCCCGCGAGATCCTGAAGACGCGCGAGCAGCTGAACAAGATCTACGCCGAGCGCACCGGCCAGCCGATCGAGAAGATCCGCGCCGACATGGAGCGTGATTTCTTCATGGATCCCGAGGAATCGAAAGCCTACGGGCTCATCGATCAAGTGCTGAGCGAGCGCGGCGCGCCTGCGGCGAAGGGCTGACGGCCGGGCGGCGGGCTGCCACGCCGCCCTTTTCGCGGCGCCGTGGGCCTGCAACAACGGCACGAACGGGTCCTTTTTCCGACCCAAGGGCACCTATTCTTTTCCACTATCATTGATTTGCGCGTTGCCATCTCGCCGCCGCCTTCCCACGAGTATTCATGGCCGAGAAAAAAGGTTCATCGAGCGAAAAGGTCCTTTATTGCTCGTTCTGCGGCAAAAGCCAGCACGAGGTCAAGAAGCTCATTGCCGGGCCTTCGGTGTTCATCTGCGACGAGTGCATCGAGCTCTGCAACGACATCATTCGCGACGAGGTTCCGGCCGATTCGGCTGATGCCAAGTCGGCAAAGTCCGATCTGCCGATCCCGAGCGAGATCAAGGCCAGCCTCGACCAGTACGTGATCGGCCAGGAAGTGGCCAAGCGAACGCTCTCGGTCGCGGTCTACAACCACTACAAGCGGCTCAAGCACATGAGCCGCACCAAGGACGAGATCGAGCTCTCGAAGAGCAACATCCTGCTGATCGGCCCGACCGGCTCCGGCAAGACGCTGCTGGCGCAGACGCTGGCGCGCCTGCTCAACGTGCCTTTCGTCATCGCCGACGCGACGACGCTCACCGAAGCAGGCTACGTCGGCGAAGACGTCGAGAACATCATTCAAAAGCTCCTGCAGAACTGCGGCTACGACGTCGAGAAGGCGCAGCGCGGCATCGTCTACATCGACGAGATCGACAAGATCAGCCGCAAGGCCGACAACCCGTCGATCACGCGCGACGTCTCGGGCGAGGGCGTGCAGCAGGCGCTGCTCAAGCTCGTCGAAGGCACGATGGCGAGCGTGCCGCCGCAGGGCGGCCGCAAGCACCCGAACCAGGATTTCCTGCAGATCGACACGACCAACATCCTGTTCATCTGCGGCGGCGCGTTCGACGGCCTGGAGAAGGTGATCCAGAACCGTTCCGAGAAGTCGGGCATCGGTTTTGGCGCGACCGTGCACACCAAGTCCGAAAAGCGCGTTTCCGAGATCTTCCGCGAGGTCGAGCCGGAAGACCTGATCAAGTTCGGTCTCATTCCCGAGCTGGTCGGCCGTCTCCCGGTGGTCGCCACCCTGGGCGAGCTGACCGAAGACGCCCTGGTGCGCATCCTCACCGAGCCGAAGAACGCCCTCGTCAAGCAATACCAGAAGCTCTTCGCCATGGACGGCGTCGAGCTGGAAATCCGCCCTTCGGCACTCGTCGCCATCGCCAAGAAGGCGCTGGCGCGCAAGATCGGCGCGCGCGGCCTGCGCTCGATCATGGAGCAATCGCTGATCGACACCATGTTCGAGCTGCCGACGCTCGACGGCGTCGCCAAGGTCGTGCTCGACGAGCACACCATCCAGGATGAAGCGAAGCCGCTCCTCGTGTACCGAGAGCCGGCCAAGTTCAGCGCCTGATGCGCAACTGCCCGACTCTCCGATCGGGCAGGCTCCTTCCCCCGCTTCGGCGCCCCGCCTCCCCGGCGACCCCTTTTAATCGACCCCTCGGGCCCCAAATCGGCACGAGAAAGAGAGGTATCTGAGATGTCCGGTCATCCCGTTCTACCCGCCGAGAAGATCACGCTGCCGCTGCTGCCGCTGCGCGATGTCGTCGTCTTCCCGCACATGGTCATTCCCCTGTTCGTCGGCCGCCCGAAGTCCATCAAGGCCCTGGAAGTGGCGATGGAAGCCGGCCGCCAGATCATGCTGGTGGCGCAGAAGGCCGCCGGCAAGGACGAGCCCAAGCCCGACGACATGTTCGAAGTCGGCTGCGTCTCGTCGATCCTGCAGATGCTCAAGCTCCCCGACGGCACCGTGAAGGTGCTGGTCGAAGGGGTGCAGCGCGCGGTGACGCACTCCATCGTCGACAACGGCGAGTACTTCGTCTCCGAAGTGACGCCGGTGCCGCCCGAGACCGAGGCGAAGAGCGAGGTCGAGGCCCTGCGCCGCGCCGTGACGCAGCAGTTCGACCAGTACGTCAAGCTGAACAAGAAGATTCCGCCCGAGATCCTGACCTCGATCGCCGGCATCGACGACGCCGGCCGCCTGGCCGACACGATCGCCGCACACCTCCCGCTCAAGCTCGAGAACAAGCAGTCGGTGCTCGACCTTGTCGACGTCGACAAGCGCCTCGAGAAGCTCCTCGAGCAGCTCGAGCACGAGGTCGACATCCTGCAGGTGGAAAAGCGCATCCGCGGCCGCGTCAAGCGGCAGATGGAGAAGAGCCAGCGCGAGTACTACCTCAACGAGCAGGTCAAGGCGATCCAGAAGGAGCTCGGCGACGGCGAAGAAGGCGCCGACATGGAAGAGCTCGAGAAGAAGATCATCGCTGCCAAGTTGCCCAAGGAAGCGAAGAAGAAGGTCGATGCCGAGTTCAAGAAATTGAAGCTCATGTCGCCGATGTCGGCCGAAGCCACTGTCGTGCGCAACTACATCGACACGCTGGTCAACCTGCCGTGGTCGAAGCGCACGAAGATCAAGCACGACCTGGCCTTCGCGGCGCAGGTGCTCGACGAGGACCACTACGGCCTCGAGAAGGTCAAGGACCGCATCCTCGAGTACCTCGCGGTGCAGCAGCGCGTCGACAAGGTGAAGTCGCCGATCCTGTGCCTGGTCGGGCCTCCGGGCGTCGGCAAGACCTCGCTCGGCCAGAGCGTGGCGCGGGCGACCGGACGCAAGTTCGTGCGCATGGCGCTCGGCGGCGTGCGCGACGAAGCCGAGATCCGTGGCCATCGCCGCACCTACATCGGCTCCATGCCGGGCAAGGTGCTGCAGAGCCTGTCGAAGATCGGCACGAGGAACCCGCTGTTCCTGCTCGACGAGATCGACAAGCTCGGCATGGACTTCCGCGGCGATCCGTCGTCGGCCCTGCTCGAGGTGCTCGACCCGGAGCAGAACCACACCTTCAGCGACCACTACGTCGAGGTCGACTTCGACCTGTCGGACACGATGTTCATCGCGACCTCGAACTCGATGAACATTCCGCCGGCGCTGCTCGACCGGATGGAAGTGATCCGCCTGGCCGGCTACACCGAAGACGAGAAGGTGAACATCGCCTTGCGCTATCTCCTGCCCAAGCAGGCGAAGAACAACGGCATCCGCGAAGGCGAGCTCGACATCACCGAATCGGGCGTGCGCGGCATCGTCCGCTACTACACGCGCGAAGCCGGCGTGCGCTCGCTCGAGCGCGAGATCTCGAAGATCTGCCGCAAGGTGGTCAAGGCGATCCAGCTCAAGCAGGTGACCGACAAGATCACCGTCGTCGAGGACAACCTCAACGACTACCTGGGCGTGCGCAAGTTCGACTACGGCCAGGCCGAGAAGGAGAACCAGGTCGGCCAGGTGGTCGGCCTCGCGTGGACCGAAGTCGGCGGCGACCTGCTGACGATCGAGGCGGCGGTGATGCCCGGCAAGGGCAACATCATCCGCACCGGCCAGCTCGGCGACGTGATGAAGGAGTCGGTCGAGGCGGCCCGCTCGGTCGTACGCAGCCGGGCACGCCGCCTGGGCATCAAGGACGACATGTTCGAGAAGCGTGACGTGCACATCCACGTGCCCGACGGCGCGACGCCGAAGGACGGCCCGAGCGCGGGTGCGGCGATGACCACTGCATTCGTCTCGGCGCTCACCGGAATCCCGGTGCGTGCGCATGTGGCGATGACCGGCGAGATCACGCTGCGTGGCGAAGTCACCGCGATCGGCGGGCTCAAGGAGAAGCTGCTCGCGGCACGCCGCGGCGGCATCAAGACCGTGCTGATCCCGCAGGACAACGTCAAGGACCTGCAGGACATTCCCGAGAACGTGAAGAACCACCTCGAGATCGTTCCGGTGAAGTGGATCGACCAGGTTCTCGAGCACGCGCTCGAAACCTCGCCGCAGCCGCTCCCCGACGACGAGCCGGTCAAGCCTGCGGAGCCAGCGGCAGCTGCGGCGACGGCGGGGCCGGTGCCGGCCGCCGGAGACGTGCTCACGCACTGATGGCCGGCGAGGGCGGGGCAGCGATGCCTCGCCCGAGCCGCTATACTTGCGGCCTCGTCGCCGATGCCTGCGGGCCGAAGCGAACGATGCGGGAGTAGCTCAGTTGGTAGAGCGCAACCTTGCCAAGGTTGAGGTCGAGAGTTCGAGACTCTTCTCCCGCTCCAGATTCGAGAAAGGGAAGCTTCGGCTTCCCTTTTTATCGAGAGGAAAGCGGCGCGGTAGCAAAGCGGTTATGCACCGGATTGCAAATCCGAGTAGGTCGGTTCGACTCCGGCCCGCGCCTCCATAAATCATGGGCCGAACCCTCTACGGCATTCCGAATTGCGACACGGTCAAGCGCGCCCGCGCCTGGCTGACCGCGCACGAGATCGAGGCTGCGTTCCACGATTTCAAGAAGGCAGGCGTGCCGCCGGCTCGTCTCGATGCCTGGCTCGCGGCCGTCGGCTGGGAGCGCTTGCTGAATCGCAAGGGCACGGCCTGGCGCAAGCTCGACGATGCCGTGCGTGCCGCAGTCGTCGATGCCCGGTCGGCTCGTGAGGTCATGCTGGCGCAGCCTAGCGTCATCAAGCGTCCGGTCGTCGAATGGAGTGCCGACACGGTGACCGTGGGCTTCGATCCCGAGCAGTGGGCGGCGCACGCATCGCGGCGGTAGCGAGAGGGCTTCGCTGGTGCCCAGGGCGGGACTCGAACCCGCATGCCTTGCGGCCGCGGATTTTAAGTCCGCTACGTCTACCGATTTCGTCACCCGGGCGGGGCCGCGCATCATAGGGCGGCTACCATAGCCTTGGCTAAAATAGCACGATCGTTCGATTGAGCAATTTGCTCGCAGGAGCCGCGTCGATGAAAGTTCTCGTTCCCGTCAAGCGCGTCGTTGACTACAACGTCAAGGTGCGGGTCAAGTCCGATGGCAGCGGGGTCGACATCGCCAACGTCAAGATGAGCATGAACCCGTTCGACGAGATCGCCGTCGAAGAGGCGGTCCGGCTGCGCGAAAAGGGCGCCGTCACCGAGGTGATCGCGGTGTCGTGCGGGATCACCCAATGCCAGGAAACGCTGCGCACGGCGATGGCCATCGGGGCCGATCGCGCCATCCTGGTCGAGACCACGGAAGAGCTGCAGCCACTCGCCGTCGCCAAGCTGTTGAAGGCACTGTTCGACAAGGAGCAACCCGGCCTCGTCATTCTCGGCAAGCAGGCGATCGACGACGACTGCAACCAGACCGGCCAGATGCTCGCCGCTCTGTGCGACCTGCCGCAGGCGACCTTCGCGTCGAAGGTCGAGGTTGCCGACGGCTTCGCCAGCGTTACCCGCGAGGTCGACGGCGGTCTCGAGACCTTGAAGATCAAGCTGCCCGCGATCATCACCACCGACCTTCGCCTCAACGAGCCGCGCTACGTGACGCTGCCCAACATCATGAAGGCGAAGAAGAAGCAGATGGACATCTTCAAGCCGGCCGATCTGGGTGTCGACATCAAGTCGCACCTGAAGACCCTGAAGGTCAGCGAGCCGCCCAAGCGCGGCGCCGGCGTCAAGGTGCCCGACGTCGCGACGCTGGTCGCCAAGCTGAAGAACGAAGCGAAGGTGATCTGAGATGGCCGATATCAAGGCTCTTGTCGTGGCCGAGCACGACAACGCAAGCGTCCGTCCGGCCACGCTGAACACCGTCAGCGCGGCAACGCAGCTCGGCGGTGAAGTCCATGTCCTGGTCGCCGGTTCGGGCGCGGGCGCGGCCGCCACGGCGGCGGCGGCGATCGCCGGCGTCGCCAAGGTTCTCCATGCGGACAGCGAAGCCTTCGCCCATGGCCTGGCGGAGAACGTTGCCGCCCAGGTGCTGGCGCTGGCCTCGGGCTATAGCCACATCCTCTTCGCCGCGACGGCGGCTGGCAAGAACGTCGCCCCGCGGGTGGCGGCCAAGCTCGACGTCGGGCAGATCTCCGACATCATCAGGATCGCCTCGCCCGACACCTTCGATCGCCCGATCTACGCCGGCAACGCCATCGCGACGGTGCAGAGCCTCGATGCGCTCAAGGTCATCACCGTTCGTACCACCGGCTTCGATCCGGCGCCGGCCTCGGGCGGCTCGGCGGCCAGCGAGACGCTCACGCCGGTCGCCGATTCCGGGCTCTCGAGCTTCGTCAGCTCGGAGATCGCGAAGAACGATCGGCCCGAGCTCACCTCGGCCAAGATCATCGTCTCCGGCGGCCGCGCCCTCGGCTCGAGCGACAAGTTCACCGAGGTGCTTACCCCTCTCGCCGACAAGCTCGGTGCCGCGCTCGGTGCCAGCCGCGCCGCCGTCGATGCCGGCTATGCGCCGAACGACTGGCAGGTCGGGCAGACGGGCAAGATCGTCGCGCCGCAGCTCTATATCGCCGCCGGCATCAGCGGCGCGATCCAGCACCTGGCCGGCATGAAGGATTCGAAGGTGATCGTTGCCATCAACAAGGACGAAGAGGCGCCGATCTTCAGCGTCGCCGACTACGGCCTCGTGCAGGATCTCTTCGTCGCGGTCCCCGAGCTCGTCGCCGCGCTCTGAGTCCAAGCGCTCCTCGATAGCCCGTTCGCCTGCAATCGGCCGACGGGCTTTTTCTTCGCCTTCCGGAGACAAAGCCATGAGCTACACCGCGCCCGTCAAGGACATGCTGTTCTGCATGAAGGAGCTGGCCGATCTCGAGGCGATTGCCCGGCTGCCCGGTCTCGGCGAGGCCGGCCTGGAGACGGCGCAGGCCGTGCTCGAGGAATGCGCCCGCTTCAGCCAGGAGGTGCTCGCGCCGCTCAACCGCGAAGGCGACATCCATCCGTCGTCGTGGCACGACGGCGCGGTGACGACGACGCCGGATTCAAGCAGGCTTTTCGCCAGTTCGGCGAAGGCGGATGGCAAGGCTTGCAGCATCCCGACGAGTTCGGCGGCCAGGGCTTGCCGAAGACGATAGGCGCGGCCTGCATCGAAATGATCAACAGCGCCAACCTGAGCTTCGCGCTGTGTCCGCTGCTCACCGATGGCGCGATCGAAGCGCTGCTCACCGCCGGCACGCCCGAGCAGCAGCAGCGCTTCATTCCGAACATGATCTCTGGCGAGTGGACCGGCACGATGAACCTGACCGAGCCGCAGGCCGGCAGCGACCTCGCGCTGGTGCGCACGCGGGCGCAGCCGCTCGGCGACGGGCGCTACAAGATCTTCGGCACGAAGATCTTCATCACCTACGGCGAGCACGACATGGCCGAGAACATCGTCCATCTGGTGCTGGCACGCGTCGTCGGCGCGCCTGAGGGCGTCAAGGGCATCAGCCTGTTCATCGTGCCGAAGTTCCTGGTCAACGCCGACGGCTCGCTCGGCGCCCGCAACGATGCCTGGTGCGTCTCGATCGAGCACAAGCTCGGCATCAAGGCCAGCCCGACCGCGGTCCTCCAGTTCGGCGACAAGGGCGGTCCCGGTCTCGACGGCCCGGGCGCGATCGGCACGCTGATCGGCGAAGAGAACCGCGGCCTCGAGTACATGTTCATCATGATGAACGCGGCCCGCTACGCGGTGGGCATGCAGGGCATCGCGGTGGCCGAAGGCGCCTACCAGAAGGCGGCGGCGTTCGCCAAGGAGCGGGTGCAGTCGCGCCCGGTCGATGGCTCGGTGGCCGGCAGCGCGACGATCATCCACCACCCCGACGTGCGGCGCATGCTGATGACGATGCGCGCCTATACCGAAGGCTGTCGAGCGCTGGCGATCGTGGCCGCAGCCGCGTTCGACGCGGCGCATCACCATCCCGACGTCGAGACGCGCAAGCAGAACCAGCTCTTCTACGAGTTCATGGTGCCGCTCGTCAAGGGCTTCAGCACCGAGATGAGCATCGAGGTGGCGAGCCTGGGCGTGCAGGTGCACGGCGGCATGGGCTTCATCGAGGAGACCGGGGCGGCCCAGTACCTGCGCGACGCGCGCATCCTGACGATCTACGAAGGCACGACCGCGATCCAGGCCAACGACCTGGTGGGACGCAAGACCGGGCGCGATGGCGGCCGGGTCGCCAAGGCGATCGCGGCGCAGGTCGTCGCGACCGGCGCCGCTCTCGACGCCAGCGGCAGCGCCGCGGCGCGCTCGATGTCGAAGCGCCTGCAGGCGGCCCGCGCAGCGTTCGAGGAGGTTGTGGACTTCGTCGTGCGCGAAGGCAAGAGCGATCCCAACGCCGTCTTCTCGGGCTCGGTGAACTACCTCATGCTCGCCGGCAACCTGATGGCCGGCTGGCAGATGGCGCGCGCGCTGCTGGCCGCCGAGCGTGGCCTTGCCGGCGGCGCCGGCGACCGCGCCTTCCTCGAGGCCAAGATCGTGACGGCGCGTTTCTACGCCGAGCATCTTCTGAGCCAGGTGCCGGGGCTGCGCGACGCGGTCGTCGACGGCGCCGAGAGCGTCACCGCCTTGCCGCTCGAATCCTATTGAGGCCGTCGCGACCGGTCGCATCCTTCGCTCGAACTCCGAATCCGCACTGGAACCCCGATGCCGCTGCCCCCTGTCCTCCGTTCGCTGCCTTTGCCGATCATCGGCGCGCCGCTCTTCATCATCAGCAATCCGAAGCTCGTCATCGCGCAGTGCAAGGCCGGCGTCGTCGGCGCCATGCCGGCGCTCAATGCGCGACCGGCCGAGCAGCTCGACGCCTGGCTGGCCGAGATCACCGAGACGCTTGCCGCCTGGAATCGCGAACATCCCGAGCGGCCGGCCGCGCCGTTCGCGATCAACCAGATCGTGCACAAGAGCAATGACCGGCTCGAGCACGACATGCAGATGTGCGCCAAGTACAAGGTGCCCATCGTCATCACCTCGCTCGGCGCCCGCACCGACGTCAACGACGCGGTGCACGGCTGGGGCGGCGTCGTGATGCACGACATCATCAACAACGCCTTCGCGAAGAAGGCGATCGAGAAGGGCGCCGATGGCCTGATCGCCGTGGCCGCCGGCGCCGGCGGCCACGCCGGCGTGAAGAGCCCGTTCGCGTTGATCTCCGAGATCCGCGAGTGGTTCGATGGCCCGATCGCGCTCTCCGGCGCGATCGCGAGCGGCGGTGGCGTGCTGGCCGCACGGGCGATGGGCGCCGATTTCGCCTACATCGGCTCGGCCTTCATCGCCACCGACGAGGCACGCGCCGCGCCCGAGTACAAGGAGATGATCGTCGCCAGCAGCAGTGACGACATCGTCTATTCGAACCTCTTCACCGGCGTCCATGGCAACTACCTGAAGGGCTCGATCCGCAATGCCGGTCTCGACCCCGAGGCACTGCCGGAGAGCGATCCGACGAAGATGAATTTCGGCGGCGATGCGCGCAAGGCCTGGAAGGACATCTGGGGCTGCGGGCAGGGCATCGGCGCGATCAAGAGGGTCGTGCCGGCAGCGCAACTGATCGAACGACTCGCCCGCGAGTACGAAGAGGCCAGGCGCCGCCTGCTCTGACGCGGCAGGCATCACGAATTGAGCGTCGTGCTTGCAAAACGGGATTCACCCCCCAGTGTTACAGTCATCGATGACTGAGGTCCTTCCCGTTGGCGCGGCAGATCTGCCGGCGAACGGGTCGCGATCCGCGAGGCGGTGAAGCCGAATCGCGGAAGGTTTCCCAACCCACTGCAACGTCAGAAACTGGCGTGAAAGGTGAGCGAAATGATGCAGGAAAGCAGGGCGAACTCGTACCTGTTCGGCGGCAACGCGCCGTATGTCGAGGAGCTGTACGAAGCCTACCTCGACAACCCCGGATCTGTCCCCGACAAGTGGCGCGCATATTTCGACGCCCTTCAGCATGTGCCCGCCGCCGACGGTTCGACGGCTCGCGACATGGCGCACGCACCGGTGGTCGAATCGTTCGCGCAACGGGCCAAGGCCAATGCCTTCGGCACGCGGGCCTCGAGCGAAGACCTTGCCGTCGCCAGGAAGCAGGTCTACGTCCAGTCGCTGATCGCAGCCTATCGCTCGCTCGGCTCGCGCTGGGCCGACCTCGATCCGCTCAAGCGCACCGAGCGGCCGAAGATTCCCGAGCTCGAGCCGGCGTTCTACGACCTCTCCGAGGCCGACATGGACATGGTGTTCAGTGCCACGAACACCTACTTCACGACCGCCGAGCACATGACGCTGCGCGAGATCGTGCAGGCGCTGCGCGAGACGTACTGCGGCACGATCGGCGCCGAGTACATGCACATCACGGAGCCGACCGAGAAGCGCTGGTGGCAGCAGCGCCTCGAGGCGATCCGCTCGAAACCCGACTTCACGCCTGAGCAGAAGCTGCACATCCTCGACCGGCTGACCGCGGCCGAGGGCCTCGAGCGCTACCTGCATACCAAGTACGTCGGCCAGAAGCGCTTTTCGCTCGAGGGCAGCGAAAGCTTCATCGCCTCGATGGACGAGTTCGTGCAGCGTGGCGGCGACAAGGGCGTGCAGGAGATCGTGATCGGCATGGCGCATCGCGGGCGCCTGAACGTGCTCGTCAACACCCTCGGCAAGATGCCGAAGGACCTGTTCGCCGAGTTCGACCACACCGCGCCGGAAAGCCTGCCTTCGGGCGACGTCAAATATCACCAGGGCTTTTCGAGCGACATCGCCACCGACGGCGGCCCGGTGCACCTGAGCCTGTCTTTCAATCCCTCGCACCTCGAGATCGTCAACCCGGTCGTCGAGGGCTCGGTCAAGGCGCGGCTCGACCGCCGCGGCGACGCCGAAGGCGACACGGTGCTGCCGATCATCGTCCACGGCGACGCCGCCTTCGCCGGCCAGGGCGTGGTGATGGAGACGCTGGCGCTGGCGCAGACGCGCGGCTACTACACCGGCGGCACGGTGCATGTGGTCATCAACAACCAGATCGGCTTCACGACCTCCGATCCGCGCGACTCGCGCTCGACGCTGTATTGCACCGACGTCGTCAAGATGATCGAGGCGCCGGTGCTGCACGTCAACGGCGACGATCCCGAAGCCGTCGTGCTGTGCACGCAGATCGCGCTCGACTACCGGCAGGAGTTCAACAAGGACGTCGTCGTCGACATCGTCTGCTTTCGCAAGCTCGGCCACAACGAGCAGGACACGCCGGCGATGACGCAGCCGCTGATGTACAAGAAGATCGCGGCGCATCCGGGCACGCGCAAGCTCTATGGCGACAAGCTGGTGGTGCAGAACGTGCTGCCGCTCGAGGGCCCCGACGCAATGGTCAAGGCGACCCGCGCCGCCCTCGACGCCGGCAAGAGCAGCTACGACCCGGTGCTCACCAACTACAAGAGCAAGTACGCCGTCGACTGGGCGCCTTTCCTCGGCAAGAAGTGGACCGATGCGGCCGACACCGCGCTGCCGGTGTCGGAGATCAAGCGCCTGGCCGAACGCATCTCCACCGTGCCGGCGAACTTCAAGGTGCACCCGCTGGTCGAGAAGGTGCTGGCCGATCGTGCGGCGATGGGCCGGGGCGAAGCGCGCGTCGACTGGGGCATGGGCGAGCACCTCGCGTTCGCCTCGCTGGTCGCGAGCGGCTACGCGGTGCGCCTGTCGGGCGAAGACTCGGCACGCGGCACGTTCACGCACCGCCACGCGGTCCTGCACGACCAGAACCGCGAGCGCTGGGACGAGGGCACCTACACGCCGCTGCAACACGTGGCCGACGGTCAGGCGCCCTTTGTCGTGATCGACTCGCTGCTCTCGGAAGAGGCAGTGCTCGGCTTCGAGTACGGCTACGCCAGCGCCGAGCCGAACACGCTCGTCATCTGGGAGGCGCAGTTCGGCGATTTCGCCAACGGTGCGCAGGTGGTGATCGACCAGTTCATCGCCTCAGGCGAGGTGAAATGGGGTCGCGCCAACGGCCTGACGCTGATGCTGCCGCACGGCTACGAAGGGCAGGGCCCCGAGCATTCGTCGGCGCGCCTCGAGCGCTTCATGCAGCTCTCGGCCGACAACAACATGCAGGTCGTGCAGCCGACGTCGGCCAGCCAGATCTTCCATGTGCTGCGCCGGCAGATGGTGCGCATGTTTCGGAAGCCCCTGATCATCATGACGCCGAAGTCGCTGCTGCGCGCCAAGGATGCGTCATCGCCGTTGACCGAGTTCACCAAGGGCGAGTTCAAGACCGTGATCGGCGAGCAGAGCGCGGAAGTCAATGCCGAGCGCGTCAAACGCATCGTCGCCTGCTCCGGCAAGGTCTACTACGACCTCGTCCGCGCCCGCGGCGAAAGAAAGAACCCCGACGTGGCGATCATTCGCGTCGAGCAGCTCTATCCCTTCCCGCACAAGGCTTTCGCGACGGAGCTGAAGAAGTATCCGAACCTGTCCGAAGTGGTCTGGTGCCAGGACGAGCCGCAAAACCAGGGGGCGTGGTTCTTCGTCCAGCACTACATCCACGAGAACATGAACGACGGACAGCGCCTCGGCTACGCCGGACGCGCGGCGTCGTCGTCGCCGGCGGTCGGCTATGCCCACCTGCATCAGGAGCAGCAGAAGGCGCTGCTCGAGCAGGCTTTCGGCAAGCTCAAGGGTTTCGTCCTGACGAAATGATGCCCCCACGCTCACGAGTACGTTCGCTGCCCCTCGAGGGGGCGGCCGCGCCCTTCGGGCGGCCGGGCGGGCGCGGCGTCTCGCTTCGAGACGCGATAACCAGGCCAACACCATGTCAGTGATCGAAGTCAAGGTTCCGCAGCTGTCGGAATCGGTGGCGGAAGCGACCCTTCTGCAGTGGAAGAAGAAGCCCGGGCAGGCAGTCGCCCTCGACGAGATCCTGGTCGAGATCGAGACCGACAAGGTCGTGCTCGAAGTGCCTGCGCCGGCCGCCGGCGTGCTGGCCCAGGTGATCAAGAACGATGGCGACAGCTGCATCGGCGACGAGGTCATCGCCAAGATCGACACCGAGGGCCAGGAAGCGTCGTCGGGGGAGATGGAGATCCGCAGCATCGCGCCGGCCGAGCCCGCGCCGGGCGAAAAGCCCGGGGTCTCGCCCGAAGTCGCTCTTCTCGCGGAAACCAAGAGCGGGGTGGCGATGCCCGCTGCCGCCAAGCTGATGGCCGAGCATGACCTGCCGGCCGGGTCGGTGCAGGGTACCGGCAAGGATGGGCGCGTGACCAAGGGCGACGTGCTGGGTGCGCTCGACGCCCAGGCGACCGGCGCCAGCACGGCCGCGCCGCCGCCGCCCGCACCGCCGCCGCCGCCGCAGACGGCCGTGCGCAGCGGCGCCGCGGTGGCCGCGATCGTCAGCACCAAGGCACTGCCCGCGGTGGCTGCGCCGGTGGCCGCAAGCTACGGCGATCGCCCCGAGCAACGGGTACCGATGAGCCGCCTGCGCGCTCGCATCGCCGAGCGCTTGCTGCAATCGCAGGCGACCGCCGCGATCCTCACCACGTTCAACGAAGTGAACATGGCGCCGGTGATCGAGATGCGCAAGCGCTTCCAGGAGAAGTTCGAGAAGGAGCACGGCGTCAAGATCGGCTTCATGAGCTTCTTCGTCAAGGCGGCGGTGGCGGCGTTGAAGAAGTACCCGATCATCAACGCCTCGGTCGACGGCAACGACATCGTCTACCACGGCTACTTCGACATCGGCATCGCCGTCGGCTCGCCACGCGGCCTGGTCGTGCCGATCCTGCGCAATGCCGACCAGATGAGCTTTGCCGACATCGAGAAGAAGATCGCCGAGTTCGGCAAGAAAGCCACCGACGGCAAGCTCTCGCTCGACGACCTCACCGGCGGCACGTTCTCGATCTCGAATGGCGGTGTGTTCGGCTCGATGCTGTCCACGCCCATCATCAACCCGCCGCAGGCGGCGATCCTCGGCGTGCACGCGACCAAGGACCGGGCGGTGGTCGAAAACGGCCAGATCGTGATCAGGCCGATGAACTACCTCGCGATGTCGTACGACCACCGCATCATCGACGGCCGCGAAGCGGTGCTCGGGCTGGTGGCGATGAAGGATGCGCTCGAAGACCCGGCTCGCCTGCTCTTCGATATCTGACATGGCAAACGCATTCGACGTCGTCGTCATCGGCGCGGGGCCCGGCGGCTACATCGCCGCGATCCGCGCCGCGCAGCTCGGCTTCTCGACGGCCTGCATCGACGAGTGGAAGAACGACAAGGGCGGTCCGGCGCTCGGCGGGACCTGCACCAACATCGGCTGCATCCCGTCGAAGGCGTTGCTGCAATCGTCGGAGAACTTCGAGGACGCCGGCCACCACTTCGCGGATCACGGGATCGGCCTTTCGAACCTGACGATCGACGTGGCGAAGATGATGGCGCGCAAGAAGACCGTCGTGAAGCAGAACAACGACGGCATCGCCTATCTCTTCAAGAAGAACAAGGTCCAGCTTTTCCACGGCCGTGGTTCCTTCGTGAAGAAGGTCGAGGCCGGCTGGGAGATCGCGGTCGCCGGCGCCAAGGCCGAGACGCTGACGGGCAAGCATGTGATCGTGGCCACCGGCTCGAACCCCCGGCCTTTGCCTGGCGCGGCGTTCGACGAGAAGACGATCCTGTCGAACGACGGCGCGTTGGCGATCGGCGAGGTGCCGAAGACCCTGGGCATCGTCGGCTCCGGCGTCATCGGCCTCGAGATGGGTTCGGTGTGGCGTCGCCTCGGCGCCGATGTCACGATCCTCGAAGCCTTGCCTGCGTTTCTCGGCGCCGTCGATTCGCAGATCGCAGGCGAGGCACAGAAGGCATTTGCGCGCCAGGGCCTGAAGGTCGTGCTCGGCGTCAAGATCAGCGGCGTCAAGACGGGCGCCAAGGGCGTATCGGTGGCCTATGCCGACGCCGCCGGTGCCGCGCAGACGCTCGCCTGCGACAAGCTCATCGTCTCGATCGGCCGGATCCCGAACACGATCGGGTTGGCGGCAGAGGCGGTTGGCCTCGTGCTCGATGAGCGCGGCTTCGTCAGCGTCGACGCAAACTGCAAGACCAATCTCGACAACGTCTGGGCCATCGGCGACGTCGTTCGCGGCCCGATGCTGGCGCACAAGGCCGAAGAAGAAGGCGTGGCCGTGGCCGAGCGGATTGCCGGTCAAAAGCCCCACGTCGACTTCAATACCGTCCCCTGGGTGATCTATACCAACCCGGAGATCGCCTGGGTCGGCCAGACCGAGCAGCAGCTCAAGGCCGCCGGCCGCGCGTTCAAGGCCGGCACGTTCCCCTTCATGGCGAACGGCCGGGCTCGCGCCCTCGGCGACACCACCGGCATGGTGAAGGTGCTGGCCGATGCCAAGACCGACGAGATCCTGGGCGTGCACATGATCGGTCCGATGGTCTCGGAGCTGATCGCCGAGGCCGGCGTGGCGATGGAGTTCCGCGCCTCGGCCGAGGACATCGGCCGCATCTGCCATGCCCATCCGAGCCTGAGCGAGGCGACCAAGGAAGCGGCGCTCGCCGTCGACAAGCGGGCCCTGAACTTCTGATTGGAGTGCACCCCCACGCTCGCTCCGCTCGCTGCCCCCCGAGGGGGCGCAAGCGTCCTTGGGGCGGCCCGGCGGGCGCTTGATCGTGGGCGTCCGCGAGCTCTACGAACGCACGCTCGTCGAACGCGGCTATCGCTCCGATCCGGCGCAGCTGCGGGCCATCGATGCGCTCGAGCGCTGCGAGAACGAGTGGGTCGACTACAAGGCGCGGCGCAGCAACGCGTTGACGAAGATGATCGCGCGGCCGCCGATTCCGCGCGGGGTCTATCTCTGGGGCGGCGTCGGCCGGGGCAAGAGCTTCCTCATGGACTGCTTCTTCCTCGCCGTGCCGCTGCAGCGCAAGACCCGGCTGCATTTCCACGAGTTCATGCGCGAGGTCCATCGCGAGCTGGCCGAGCTGCAGGGCATCCAGGATCCGCTGCAGCATCTCGGCAAGGAAATCGCGCGCCGCTTTCGCCTGATCTGCCTCGACGAGTTCCACGTCGCCGACATCACCGACGCGATGATCCTGCATCGCCTGCTCGAGTCCTTGTTCGAGCACCGCGCCAGCATCGTCACGACTTCGAACTTCCCGCCCGACGGGCTCTATCCGAACGGCCTGCATCGCGACCGCATGCTGCCGGCGATCGAGCTGCTCAAGGACAAGCTCGAAGTCGTCGCGGTCGACAGCGATATCGACTATCGGCAGTCGACCTTGCTCGACGTTCAGCTCTATCACAGCCCGCTCGGCCCCGAGGCCGACGCCGCGATGACCGCCGCCTTCGAGCGCCTCGCCGAAGCCAGGGACGAGAATCCGGTCCTGAAGATCGAGCATCGCGAGATCCGGGCTCGCCGCCGCGCCGGCGGCGTCGTGTGGTTCGACTTTCGCGAGCTCTGCGGCGGGCCGCGCTCGCAGAACGACTACCTCGAGCTGGCGACGCAGTTCCACACGTTGCTGCTTTCCGGCGTACCGCAGATGTCGCCTCGCCTGGCTTCGGAGGCGCGCCGCTTCACCTGGCTGGTCGACGTGCTCTACGATCGGCGCGTCAAGCTCATCATGTCGGCGGCCGTGGAGCCCGAAGCGTTGTATACGGAGGGGCCGCTCGTGCACGAATTCCCGCGAACCGTGTCGCGACTGCGCGAGATGCGCTCGAAGGAATTCCTCGCCGAGGCGCGCCGCACGGTCGATACGACGCTCACATGATGACTCTGTCCAGCCGCCTCTTCTCGCCGCCGGCTTGCGCCCGCCTCGTGGCGCCGGCCTTGCTGCTGCTGGCGACGCACGTGCTGGCCGCTTCTGCCCCGATCGCCGCCTCGGCTCCGGGCGCTTCGGCTTCGGCGTCGTTGTCGGCGGCGGAAGAAAGAAAGCAGATCGCGCGCGAACGCGATGCGGTCCAGGTCGAATTCCTCGCCCGCGAGCAGGAATGCCGGGAGCATTTCATCGTCACCTCCTGCCTCGACAAGGCGAAGTTCGATCGGCGCCAGGCGCTGGATCGGTTGCGTGCTCGCCAACTCGTCGTCGACGAACAGCGCCGGCACGAGCGGAGCGATGAACGCAAGGCCGAGCTGCTCGAAAAGGCGACCGAAGATGCGCGCCGCGAAAGTGCCAGGGCCGCGCACGCCGCTGCGTCGGCAGCATCCCAGCCGGCAGCGGCACAGCCGCTCAAGGCCGCGCGGCCGACCAGCGCTTCGTCGGCCGCGAGCGGGTCGCACGAACATCCGCACGCATCGGGTACCGGCCTCGGCCTCAAGCCGCGGCCGCGCGAGCCGCAGTCGGTGCGCGAGCAGCACGAGGCCGATAGCCGGGCTGCGTTCGAGGCGAGGCAGGCAGAAGCGGCCGCGCATCGCGAAGAAGCGATGGATCGAGCGAGCACGCGCACGGGTCAAAAGGCGGCGGCAGCGCCGCTGCCCGTGCCGGGTGCGGCATCTGCCCTAACCGGTGCGGCGCCGGCTTCCTCGTCGCGCCCCTAGGGCCAGGAAGGATTCAGGACAGGGCTTCGACACGCACCAGCGCGAGCGAAAGGTTGTCGCCCGAGCCGCGCGCGCGCTGGCGCGCCTTGCCGACGAGCATCTCGGTGGCTTCGCGCGGCGGCAGCGCGTGCACGATGGCGCCCAGCTCGCGCGGCGTGAAGTAGTGCCACAGGCCGTCGCTGCACGACAACACGCTGTCGCCGATCTCGAGGCGGTCGATGTGTTTTTGCGAGAGCGGCGGATCCTGGAACGTGCCGAGGCAGCCGGTGAGCAGGTTCGACTGCGGATGGCTGTTCGCTTCTTCTTCCGTGATCTGGCGCTCGTCGACCAGGCGCTGCACATAGGAATGGTCGATCGAGCGGCTGACCATCTCGGCAGCCCGGAAGTGATAGATGCGCGAATCGCCGGCATGGACGAAATCGCATTCCCGTGTCGGGCTGATCATGAAGGCCGCGATCGTGCTGTGCGGTTCTTCTTCAGAGGTGATCGCGGTCAGCTTGATCATCAGGTGCGCTTCGAGCACCAGCTGCTTGAGCGCTTCGGCCGGGTCGTCGCGGCTCGGCGAATAACGCTCGAACAGCTGCTGTGCGGTGAGGATGACCTGATCGGCAGCCTTGCGGCCACCGCTCTTGCCGCCCATGCCGTCGGCCAGCACGCCCATCACGCAGCCCGGGACGCGGCCGTGCGGGAGGATCTGCACCTGATCTTGTTGATAGGCACGATCGCCGCGGTGGAGCCCGGTCGTTGCCGACAGGCGGTAGCCCAAGCTCGAGGTGCCCATGACAGAAAACTATAATCGCTTTGCTCCTCCTCAAAAGGCCCAAAACCGCGAACTAGTCGCGAGTCCAAGGGCGCCCATGGAAGACAACCACCACTCCTTGCCCCGGCGCCTGATCGAGTTGCGCATGGAACATGCCGACCTCGACGATCTCATCGATCGCGCCACGATCGATGCCGGCGGCGACGAGCTGTCGGTGCGGCGCCTGAAGAAACGGCGCCTGCTGTTGCGCGACCAGATCGCGCGCATCGAAGCCGAACTCGAACCGCCGCAGCCGGCATGAGCCTCGAGAGCGAGGCCATCGCCGCGCTGTCCGCAGGCGGGGCGCTGGCTGTTGCCGACCCCAACCACAAGGAGCGGGTCGAGCAGCTCGACATGGCCCGCGCCGTGGTCGAGGCGATAGAAGCTCGCTCTGCGCTCGTCGTCGAAGCGGGAACGGGCGTCGGAAAGACCTATGCCTACCTGGTCCCGGCGTTGCTCTCGGGTGCGCGAACGCTGCTCAGCACCGCGACCAAGACGCTGCAGGACCAGCTCTTCCTGCGCGACCTGCCGCGGCTGCGCGCTGCCCTGGCCGTGCCCGTCACGGTCGCCTTGCTGAAAGGGCGAGGCAGCTACCTGTGCACCCATCGGCTGGCACTGGCGCGCAGCGAGGCCCATCTCCCCGATCGGTTCGCGGTGCGTGCCCTGGCCCGCATCGAGGCCTGGGCGCAGACGACGGCGAGCGGCGATCTCGCCGAGCTCGAAGGGCTGGACGAACGCAGCAGCATCATTCCGCTGGTCACGTCGTCGCGCGAGAACTGCCTCGGCAGCGAGTGTCCCGAGGCACGCCAATGCCACGTCAACAAGGCCCGGCGGGAGGCGATGGCCGCCGATCTCGTGGTCGTCAACCATCACCTGTTCTTCGCCGACATGGCCTTGCGCGACAGCGGCGTGGCCGAGCTGCTGCCGAGCGTCGATGTCGCGATCTTCGACGAGGCCCATCAGCTGGGCGAGGCCGGCGTGCAGTTCCTCGGCACCGTGCTCGGCACGTCGCAGGTGATCGACTTCGCCCGCGATACCCTGGCCATCGGGCTGCAGCAGGCGCGCGGTCTGGTGCCCTGGGCCGAAGTGGCGGGCGCGTGCGACAAGAGTGCCCGCGATCTGCGCATCGCGGCCAGCGGCCGCCTGGGCGAAGTGCGAGGCAACCTCAAGTTGCGCTGGTCGGAGCGCAGCAGCGAGGAATCGTTCGCGGCGGCGCTTGCCGCGGTGGCCGCGGCCTGCGCGGCCGCCCGTTCGGCGCTCGACACGGTGAGCGAGCTGGCGCCCGATTTCGTTCGCCTTGCCGAGCGCGCCAGTCGGCTCGCCGCGCTGGCCGAGCAATTCGCCGGCCCGCCCGACGACACCCGGATCCGCTGGGTCGACATGTCGCCGCACCAGGCGCGGCTGGTCGAGTCGCCGCTCGACATCCGCGATGCGCTGCGCGAGCAGATGCGCGCCGCGAGCAAGGCCTGGATCTTCACCTCCGCCACCCTCGGCGACGACGATCGCCTGAGCTGGTTCACCAGTGGCGCGGGCCTCGAGGACGCGCGCACCTTGCGCCTGGGCAGTCCGTTCGACTATCGAAGCCACGCCCGCGTCTATGTGCCGCTTGTCTTTGCCAAGGCCGGCGAGCCGCCGCATCCGCTGGCCGTCGCCAAGCTCGCCGGCCGCTGTGCCCGCGCCCTTGGCGGCCGCACCTTCGTACTGACGACCACCTTGCGCTCGTTGCAGGCCGTGGGCGCGCAACTGCGCGATGACTTCGCGTCCGACGACGCCGGCATCGAAGTGCTGGTGCAGGGCCAGGGATCGAAACGCCAGCTGATGCAGCGCTTCCTGTCGGCGCCGCACGCGGTGCTGGTCGGCTCGCAAAGCTTCTGGGAAGGCATCGACGTTCCAGGCGACGCCCTGCAGTGCGTCGTCATCGACAAGCTGCCGTTTCCGCCACCGAACGATCCGCTCGTCGAAGCGAAGGTGCGCCGGCTCGAGTCCGAGGGTCGCAATCCGTTCGCGGAGTACTTCGTCGCCGAGGCGGCCATCTCGCTGAAGCAGGGTGCCGGTCGACTGATTCGCAGCGAATCCGATCGCGGCCTGCTCGTCGTCTGCGATTCGCGCATGGCCTCGATGGGCTACGGCCGACGCCTGTTTTCAGCCCTCCCGCCCATGACCCGGCTCGACGACGAAGCTGAAGCCCTGGCCTGGCTGGCCGGGCTCGCCGCCGAGCCGCTTACGGCTTGACGCCAGCGGCTACCAGAGCTGCCACCAACGCGATTTCCTGTTCGAGCCCAGGCTGGCGACGTCGAGCGCCGTGTTCGGATAGTTCTGCCTCAGGACGCGCTCGGCATCGTCGCGCAATTGGGTCAGGCCGAGGCGGTCGTAGCTCTGCGCCATGATGAAAAGCGCCTGCTCGGTGGACGGCGATTGCTGGAAGTTCAGCACCGTCTGCTGCGCCCGGTTCACTGCCGCCACATAGGCGCCGCGACGGAAGTAGTAGGTCGCCACGTGCACTTCGTAGGCGGCCAGCGCATTGACGACGTAATTCATGTGCAGGCGAGCGTCGTCGGCATAGGCCGACTGCGGGAACTGCTCGACGAGTTGCTTGAACGATTGATAGGCGTCGCGCGCGGCCTGCTGGTCGCGCTCGGAGAGATCCTGGCCGGTCATGCCGCCGAAAAAGCCGAGGTCGTCGTTGAAGTTGATCAGGCCTTGCAGGTACAGCGCGTAGTCGAGCGCGGGGCTTGTGGGATGGACCTTGATGTAGCGCTCGAGAATCGACAGCGCCTGCGCCCGCTCGGCCGACTTCCACAGCACGTAGGCGCGTTCGAGCTGAGCCTGTTCTGCGAGCACCGAGCCGGCGGCGCGGCCTTCCAGGCGCTCGTAGAGCTTCGCCGCCTTCTCGTAGTTGCCCGACGCCGCCTCTTCCTTGGCCTCGGCGTAGATCTTCTCGGGCGACCATTTCGCGGTCTCGTCGCGAGTGGTGTCGCAGGCAGCGAGGAGCAGGGCGACCGACATCGCCGACACTGTCAGCCAGGAGCGCATGGGTACATTCATCGTCTTCACGGAAAAGAATCGAGCGCGAATCTTATATGGTCAGTGAAGCTGAATCCGTGGGCGAAAGCGTGCTGCCGGAAGGGTCGGAGCCCGGTGTCGAGAGCGACGAGGAGCCGCCCGAAAAACGTATCGGGAGCGTCGAGCCGAGCCAACACGGCGAGCGGCTGGACAAGGCGGTCGTTGCGCTGGCCCCCGAGTTCTCGCGCAGCCATCTGCAAGGTTTGATCCGTGGCGGCCAGGTCAGCATCGACGGTCTCGTCGCGGCGAGTCCGGCGCAGCGACTGCGCGCCGGGCAGCGTCTGGCCGTGACGTTGCTGCCGACCGCCGAGAGTCGCGCCTACCGCGCGGAGACGCTGCCGCTCGTGCTGGTCTACGAGGACGAGCACCTGCTGGTGGTCGACAAGGCCGTCGGCATGGTTGTGCACCCGGCCGCCGGCAACTGGTCGGGTACGCTGCTCAACGCCTTGCTTGCGCGCTATCCGGCCAGTGCGGCGCTTCCGCGCGCCGGCATCGTGCACCGGCTCGACAAGGACACCTCGGGCCTGATGGTCATCGGCAAGACGCTGCCCGCGGTGACGGCGCTGGTGCGCGCGATCGCGGCCCGCGAGGTGCACCGTCGCTATCTTGCGCTTGCGCATGGCCGGCCCGCGGCAACGGCATTCTCGATCGATGCGCCCATCGGTCGTGATCCCCAGACGCGGATGCGCATGGCGGTCGTCGCATCCGGAAAGGCCTCGCGCACCGACATCGAATGTCTCGCCTCGGCGGATGGCCTGAGCGCGCTGCGCTGCACGCTGCATTCGGGCCGCACGCATCAGATTCGGGTCCATCTGGCGTCGCGCGGAATGCCGCTGGTGGGCGATCGCCTGTACGGCGGCCGGCCGGCCCTCGGCATCGAGCGCCAGGCCCTGCATGCCGCCGAGCTTGCCTTCGTGCACCCGGTTTCCGGGCAAGCGCTGGCGCTGCGCGCACCGCTGCCCGCGGACCTTGCGGGACCCTGGCAGAGCATCGCGTCGGCGGGCGGCGGAGCGGGCGACGCAGGTTCGCTACAATAGGCCCGTTGCATTTCGATGCGGGCGGCTGGCGCGACAACGCGAAACCGCGGCCCGAACGTTCGACGGCAGACATCCTGACCACCGCACCCCTGGGTGCTGATGACGAGCGGCAAGCGCAAGCGCTGCCGATTCCGCCGCGTTCCAGGACGTGACGATTTGCCGCCCGGCGGCAGAGGACTATCACGACGACATGAAGACCCTGGATGCCAAGCGCGTCCTCGAGGCCGCGCTCATCTGCTCGAGTCAACCCATGCCGCTGCGCGAACTGGGTGGGCTGTTCGCCGGCGAAATCGGGCCGGACACGCTTCGGGACCTTCTCGAGGAGCTCGGGCGCGACTGCGCCGGTCGCGGCGTCGAGCTCGTTGCGCTGGCCAGCGGCTGGCGCTATCAGAGCCGGCCTGAAATGGCGGCCTATCTGGCGCGTCTCAACCCGGAGCGGCCGCCGCGCTATTCACGGGCTCTCATGGAAACGCTCGCCATCGTTGCCTATCGGCAGCCGGTGACGCGCGGCGACATCGAAGACATTCGTGGCGTCGCCGTCGCCAGCTCGATCGTCAAGCAGCTCGAGGACCGCGGCTGGGTCGAAGCGATCGGCTACCGCGAGGCGGCCGGGCGACCGGCGCTGCTGGCGACGACGCGGCAATTTCTCGACGACCTCGGCCTGGCCAGTCTCGAGCAGCTCCCGGCGCTCGACGGCGCCGGCGATGTGCCCGCCGCCGGCCACGATGCGCTCGCCGCAGCGGTGGCCCAGGTCTCGTTGTCGTTCGCCGGATCGGCGCTCGAGGGCGAGGAACCTGCCGCAACCGCTTCCGATGTCGACTCACCGCCCGCCGATCCCGCCCTGGAATCACACGCATGAACGCTCCCGCCGATCCCGCTCCTTCCACTGAGGTCGAACGCGAATCCGATGCGGCTCCGTCCGCTTCACCCGCTGGCCGAGCCGAAGCGGGCCCTTCCGACCCTTCTGCGCAGGGGCGTGCCGAAGGCGAGGGTCCGCGCGGCGAGCGCGGTCGGCGTCGTGGCCGGCGCGACCGCCGCCGCGGGGAAGGCGGCGACACGGCAGGTCCGCGCGGGCAGGCGATGCCGTTGCCGCCGAATTTCGAAGGCCCGCTGCCCTTGCACCTGCAGCCTCGGGTGTTGCCGGAGGCCGGCGAAGTCTTTGCGCATGTCATGTCGGGCGAGTTCGACACCGAGTCGGAAGCACCGCCGGAGGTCGAGGAGCCGGCCCACAAACGGGTGCTGGCGCCCGAAGCCGATGCGCCCAAGCTGCACAAGGTCCTGGCCCAGGCCGGCATCGGCTCGCGGCGCGACATGGAAGACCTGATCGTCGAAGGTCGCATCACCGTCAACGGAGAGCCGGCACACACCGGGCAACGCATCTCCTTCGGCGACCGCATCGAGGTCGACGGCAAGCCGGTGCGGCTGCGCATCGTGCCGCCGCCGGCGCGCATCATTGCGTATCACAAGCCGGCCGGCGAGATCGTCACCAACGACGATCCCGAGCACCGTCCCACCGTGTTCCGCCGCCTGCCGCGACTGCAGCAAGGCAAGTGGCAATCGGTCGGCCGCCTCGACATCAACACCGAGGGCCTGCTGCTCTTCACGAATTCCGGCGGCCTGGCCAATCAGCTGATGCATCCGCGCTTCGGCGTCGAGCGCGAGTACGCGGTGCGCGTCATGGGCACGCTCGGCGACGAGGAGCGCGCGCAACTCCTGCAGGGTGTCGAGGTCGACGGCCAGCGCGCGGCCTTCAAGTCGATCGCCAACGGTGGCGGCGAGGGCCTGAACCAGTGGTACCGGGTCGTCATCACCGAAGGCCGCAACCGCGAGGTGAGAAAGCTCTTCGAAGCGGTCGGCCTGACCGTGAGTCGGCTGATCCGCATCCGCTACGGCACGGTGGTGTTGCCGCACGGCCTCAAGCGAGGCGTCTGGGTCGATCTGGACGAGCACGACGTGCGTCAGATTCGACGCCTGGCCAGCGGCAACGAGGCGCCGCGCAATGACGATCGGCCCGATGGCGGCGGCAAGCGTCGCGACGAGCGGCGTGACGACCGCGGCCCGCGTGGCAACGCGCAAGGCAACGACCGGCAGCGCCAGCAGGGTCCGCGCCGCTCCGAGGAGGCGCGCGTCGAGGCCCCGGTGGATGCCGGCGAGCGCCCGTCGCGGCCGCAGAACGAGGATGACGAAGACGACTTCGACCCGAGCCGCATCCCCAATCCGTTGCAGCAGACCTTCGATCACCGCTTCGTCCAGGGCCGACGCATCGGGCCGAACAGCGGCTTCGGCGCGGGCGGCAGCGCACCGCGCGCGCCGAGCGGCCCGAAGGGCGATCCCAAGCAACCGGATCCGCTCCAGACTTCGGTCGGCTATATCGGCGCCGACGCGTTCCACCGCAAGAATCGCGGTCGTGGCGGCAATCGGGGCGGTGGCTTCGGTGGCGGCGGTGGCGGTGGCGGCTGGCGGCGGTGGCGGCGGGCAGGGCGGCTTTGGCGGCGGCAATGGCGGCGGCGGAAGGCGCGGTCGCTGAGGCCGCAGGCGCGGTCGCGAAACGCTGCACCCCTACAATCAAAGGCTTTGCCAAAGACTTTCGGAGCTCCAAGAATCATGGCCGTCGAACGCACTCTTTCGATCATCAAACCGGACGCCGTCGTCAAGAACGTCGTCGGTCAGATCTACTCCCGTTTCGAAGGCGCCGGATTGAAGATCGTCGCAGCGAAGATGGCCCATCTTTCGCGCGGCGAAGCCGAAGCGTTCTACGCCGTGCACAAGGCCCGGCCGTTCTTCAACGACCTTGTCTCGTTCATGATTTCGGGGCCGGTGATGATCCAGGTGCTCGAAGGCCCCGAGGCGATCGCGAAGAACCGGCAGCTCATGGGTGCCACTGACCCGAAGAAGGCGGACAAGGGAACCATCCGTGCGGATTTCGCCGCCAGCATCGATGCCAACGCGGTGCACGGCTCGGACGCTGCTGAAACGGCGGCTGTCGAGATCGCCTTCTTCTTCCCCGGAATGAACGTCTACGGACGCTGATCGACCGCGCGCGCCCGGCATGGTCAACCTGCTTCAGTTCGACCGTACCGGGCTCGCCGACTTCTGCGCCGGGCTCGGCGAAAAGCGCTTTCGCGCGACGCAGCTCTTTCGCTGGATCCACCAGCGCGGCGAACGCGATCCGGCGGCGATGACCGACCTCGCGAAGTCGCTGCGTGACAAGCTGGCCGCGAGTGCCGCAGTCCTGCCACTGCCGGTGGCGAGCGAGCAAGTGGCGGCCGACGGCACCATCAAGTGGCTGTTCGACGTCGGTGCCGGCGATGCCGTCGAGACCGTGTTCATTCCTGAATCCGGCCGCGGCACGCTCTGCATCTCTTCGCAGGCCGGTTGTGCCGTCAACTGCCGCTTCTGTGCCACGGGCCACCAGGGCTTCAGTCGCAATCTCGACACGGCCGAGATCCTGGCCCAGCTCTGGCACGCCGAGTTCGAGCTGCGCCGCCGACTCGGTCTGGCGCACGGCGAACGGGCCATCACCAACGTGGTGATGATGGGCATGGGCGAGCCTTTGCAGAACTACGCTGCGCTGGTACCGGCCTTGCGCGTCATGCTCGACGACCATGGCTACGGGCTGTCCCGTCGCCGCGTCACCGTGTCGACCTCGGGTGTCGTGCCGATGATCGACCGGCTGCGCGAAGACTGCCCCGTGGCGTTGGCGGTTTCGCTGCATGCGCCGGACGACGCCTTGCGAAGCGAGTTGGTCCCGCTGAACCGGAAGTATCCGATCGACGAGCTCTTCGCTGCCTGCCGGCGCTATCTCGAACGCGCGCCGCGCGACTTCATCACGATCGAGTACTGCATGCTCGATCGCGTCAACGATTCGCCGGCACAGGCCGAAGCGCTGCTCGCCCTGCTGCGCGGCGATGCGACGCGGCCAGGCTTGCCATGCAAGGTCAACCTGATTCCCTTCAATCCCTTTCCCGAGTCCGGGTTGCGCCGCTCGGCGCCGGATCGGGTCGCGGCCTTCGCGGCCGTGCTTCTCGAAGGCGGCATCGTCACGACGGTGCGGCGCACGCGCGGCGACGACATCGCGGCGGCCTGCGGCCAACTGGCCGGCGAAGTGCAGGATCGCACCCACGTCGAAGATCGCCGTCGGCGGACGCTGGTCGAGCAGCGCGTGGCCGGGCCGGTCTCGCGCCGCCAGGGCGCGGTCGCGCCTCGCACGAGAGGCACTTCGCCATGAGGCGCGCATCGCTTTGCCGGCGGACGCTGGCGTGGACTCTCGTCGTCGTCGTTCTCGCTGGCTGCGTCGAAACGACCCAGGTCCATCCCCCGACGCTGCCGACTGCGGATCTGAGGGATCGTCCTGCACCCAACCCCGACGGGTCGGATGCGCAGAAGCGGGCGCAGGCGCGGCTCGACCTGGCCGCAGCGTATTTCGGGCGTGGCCAGGTCAAGACCGCGCTCGAGGAAGTGAAGCTGGCCATCGCCGCCGATCCGACCTTCGGCCCGGCGTACAGCCTGCGTGGTCTCGTCTACGCCAATCTCGGCGACAGCGTGCTGGCCGAAGACAGCTTCAAGCGCGCGCTCCAGCTCATGCCTGGCGATCCGGACGTGATGCAGAACTACGGCTACTTCCTGTGCGAACAGAAGCGCTATCCGGAATCGACCGTGCTCTTCAAGCAGGCGCTCGCAGCGCCTCGATACCAGGGTGCTACCCGGACCTTGCTCGCGCTCGGCGTCTGCCAGGCACTCGCCGGCGACCTGGCCGAGGCCGACGCCTCGCTGACGCGCGCCTACCAGCTCGATCCCGCCAGCCCCGTGACCGCAACCAATCTCGCCGAGGTTCTCTATCGGCGCGGCCAGTACGAGCGCGCGCGCTTCTACATTCGCCGCGTCAACGCGCTGGCCAACGTCTCGAACGCGCAGACCTTGTGGCTCGCGGCCCGGATCGAGCACAAGATGGGCGACGCCGTCGGCACCAACGAATTCGGCCGTCAGCTCAGCAATCGATTCCCGGATTCGCGCGAGGCTTCGGCATTCGCGCGAGGCGCCTTCGATGAGTGAGCCGCCCGAAACGGCAGCCCCCGCGCCCAAGGCCAGCGCGGGACGTTTGCTGCGCGAGGCGCGCGAAAAGCAGGGCCTGCACATCGCGGCTCTTGCCGCCGCGATCAAGGTGGCGCCGAAGAAGCTCGAGCTTCTCGAATCCGATCGCTTCGCCGAGCTGCCCGACGCCACGTTCACGCGCGCTCTCGCGCAGACCGTCTGCCGGGCGCTGAAGACCGATCCGGCGCCCGTCATGCAATTGCTGCCGCCCCCGCCCGGACATCGCCTCGAGCACGTCGGCGAGGGCTTGAACACGCCGTTTCGCGAGCGGCCGGGCGCGCTCGTTCAGCGCGATTGGCTGCAGACGGCGACGAGTCCGGTGTTCTGGATCGTCGGCCTCATTCTGGTGGCCACTGCAACCATCTATTTCCTGCCGTCCAGCCTCGGTGCACTGGGCACGGTGCGACAGCGCTCCGCGTCGGCGTCGGCGCCGCATGCCGCCGTCGAGCCCGGCGTGCCGCCCGATGTCGGCAATGGTGGCGCCTCGGCACCTGCCGAAACGATCGGCTTCGCGGCACCCGTGGCGCAGCCGGCGAGCGTCGTCGCGGCGCCGGCGCTGGCCTTGCCGGTTGCCGCTTCCGGGTCGGCAGGCGGCGCCAACCCGACAGCGTCGCTCGCCGCCGAGCCGGCCTCAGGTGCCCTGCCCGCGGCCATGCTTCAATTGCGCGTCTCGGCAGCGTCGTGGGTCGAGGTCACCGATGCACAGGGCAAGGCCCTGGTCGCGCGCTTGCTGCACCCGGGTGAAGTGGTCGGCGTCGACGGCACGCCGCCGTTGAAGCTGAGAATCGGCAACGCCGCGGGAACACAAGTCATCTTTCGCGGTCAGCCTACGGAGCTGCAAGCCTTCACCCGCGACAACGTCGCCCGCCTCGAACTCAAGTAGCGAGACCCGCATGCGAGACGAAAGCGTTTCTCTCGATTCATTCATCGAGCCGGCCCGGCCGGCGCCGCGCCGCTCGCGCCAGGTCAACGTGCGCTGGGGCGCACGCGTCGTCAGCGTCGGGGGCGACGCGCCGGTGCGCGTTCAGGCGATGACCAATACCGATACCGTCGATGCCATCGGCACGGCGATCCAGGTGAAGGAGCTGGCGATCGCCGGCTCGGAGATGGTGCGCATCACCGTCAACACGCCCGAGGCAGCGGCGGCGGTGCCGCACATTCGCGATCAGCTCGATCGCATGGGCATCGACGTGCCCTTGATCGGCGATTTCCACTACAACGGGCATCGCCTGCTGACCGACTATCCGGCCTGCGCCGAGGCGCTCTCGAAATACCGGATCAACCCGGGCAATGTCGGCAAGGGCGACAAGCACGACCGCCAGTTCGCGCAGATGGTGGAGGCGGCGGCACGGTTCGCGAAGCCGGTGCGCATCGGCGTCAACTGGGGCAGCCTCGACCAGGAACTGCTGACCGAGCTGATGGACGAGAACGCGAAGCTGGCCGAGCCGCAGGAGCCGAAGCAGATCATGTATCGCGCGATCGTGCTGTCGGCCCTTTCGTCGGCCAGGCGTGCCGAGGAGATCGGCCTGGCGCGCGAGCAGATCATCCTGTCCTGCAAGATGTCGGGCGTGCAGGATCTGATCAGCGTCTACCGGGCGCTCGCCCGCCAGTCGGACTACGCCTTGCACCTGGGCCTCACGGAAGCGGGCATGGGCACCAAGGGCACGGTCGCTTCGACCGCGGCGCTGGCGGTGCTGCTGCAGGAAGGCATCGGCGACACCATTCGCGTCTCGCTCACGCCCGAGCCGGGCGGCGCGCGTACCCAGGAAGTCGTCGTCGCGCTCGAGATCCTGCAGTCGCTCGGCTTGCGTTCGTTCAATCCAAGCGTCACTGCCTGCCCGGGCTGCGGCCGCACCACGAGCACCACGTTCCAGGAACTGGCCAAGCAGATCGACGACTTCCTGCGTGCCCAGATGCCGGTGTGGAAGGCGCGCTATCCCGGCGTCGAGAAGATGAAGGTCGCGGTGATGGGCTGCATCGTCAACGGTCCGGGCGAAAGCAAGCACGCCGATATCGGCATCAGCCTGCCGGGCACCGGCGAAGCGCCGGCGGCGCCGGTCTTCATCGACGGCGAGAAGGCATTGACCTTGCGCGGCGCCGGTATCGCCACCGATTTCCAGGCGCTGGTCGAGACCTACATCGAGAAGCGGTTCGGTTAGATGGGGCCCCCACGCTTGCGGCTGCGCCGCCGCGCTGCCTCCCGAGGGGGTGCGCGCCGCCTTGGGGCGGCCCGGCGACGGCGCGGCGCCTCTCGCACATCGGATCGGCCATGAGCGAAGCCCTGCGGGCCGTCAAAGGCATGAACGACATCCTGCCGCCGGAATCGGCGCGCTGGGAGTGGTTCGAGGACAAGGTGCGCGCGCTCATGCACCGGTACGGCTACGCCAACGTGCGCACGCCTGTCGTCGAGCCGACGGCGCTCTTCGTGCGTGGCCTCGGCGAGGTGACCGACATCGTCGAGAAGGAGATGTATTCCTTCGAAGACGCGATGAACGGCGACAGGTTGACCCTGCGGCCCGAGGCCACTGCCGGCATCGTCCGCGCGATGATCGAGCACAACGCGCTCTACAACGGGCCGCTGCGGCTGTGGAGCCACGTCGTCCTGTTTCGCCACGAGCGACCGCAGAAGGGCCGGTATCGGCAGTTCCACCAGATCGACGTCGAGGCGCTCGGCCATGCCGGGCCCGACGTCGATGCCGAACAGATCCTGATGTGCCGTGCGCTGTTGCGCGATGTCGGACTGGTGGAGGGGCGCGATGTCCGCCTCGAGTTGAACAGCCTGGGCCAGCCGAACGAGCGGACGGCCCACCGTGCCGCGCTGATCGCCTATCTGGAGCAGCACGCCGAGGTCCTCGACGAGGATGCGCGGCGACGCCTGCACAGCAATCCCTTGCGCATCCTCGATAGCAAGAATCCCGCGATGCAGGCGATCGTCGAAGGCGCGCCGCGGCTGATGGAATTCCTCGGCGAAGCTTCGCTTGCGCACTTCAACGCGGTCCGTGCGGTGCTCGACGCCGCCGGCCTCGCGTACCGCGTCAATCCCAGGCTGGTGCGCGGCCTCGATTACTACAACCTGACGGTCTTCGAGTGGGTCACCGACCGCCTCGGCTCGCAGGGCACGGTCTGTGGCGGAGGCCGCTACGACGGCATGTTCGAACAGCTCGGCGGCAAGCCGACGGCTGCGGTCGGCTGGGGCATGGGCATCGAGCGCATGCTGCTGCTCCTCGAAGAGATTGGCGCCACGGCAGCGCAGGATTGCGCCGACGCCTACGCGATCGTTCCCGGCCCTGGGGCACTCGCCGCGGCGATGACCACCTGCGAAGGGCTTCGGGCGGCCGGACTCTCGGTGCTGATGCACGCGGCGGGCGCCGCCGGCTGGGGCAGCATGAAATCGCAGTTCCGCAAGGCCGACGCCAGCGGTGCACGCTACGCCCTGGTCTTCGGCGACGATGAAGTCGCGCGTGGCGTGGTTGCCGTCAAGCCGCTGCGCGAGGCCGGCGAGCAGCGGCTGGTGCCGCTTGCCGACGTCGCATCGTGGGCCTCGACCCTCGCCGCATAATCAACGGTTTGCCCGCAACACCTTCGCCATGGCCTCGCATCTCGATCTCGAAGAACAAGAACAGCTCGACCAGCTCAAGGCATTCTGGAGCGAATACGGCAACCTCATCACGACGGTGCTCGTGCTTGTCGTCGGCGCCTATCTCGCCTGGCTGGGCTGGAATGCCTGGCAGCGCGACCAGGGCGCGAAGGCGGGCTCGATGTACGACGAGCTCGATCGCGCCGTCCAGGCCGGCGACGCGGCCCGCGCCAACAGCATCTTCGGCGACATGAAGGATCGCTACCCGCGCACTGCCTTCAGCGGACAGGCCGGCTTGCTGGCCGCCAAGGCCGCGGCCGACAAGGGGCAACTCGATGTCGCCCGCACCGACCTCGCCTGGGTCGCCGACAGCGCTTCGGAAAATGCCTATCGCGTCGTCGCGCGCCTGCGCATCTCCGGGCTTTTGCTGGACGAAAAGAAATACGACGATGCGCTGAAGCAGCTCGACGGCATCGACGACGCCGAGTTCGCCGGCCTCGTCGCCGATCGGCGCGGCGACATCCTGGCTGCGGCCGGCAAGATCGACGAGGCGAAGGTTGAATACCAGAAGGCCGTGGCCGCGATCGACAGCAAGGTCGACTACCGCCGCGTTGTCGAGGCCAAGCTCAACGTGCTCGGCACGACGACCTCCGCGGCGGCCCCGGCGAGCAGCGCGTCGGCGGTGAAATGACATCGGGCGCAAGCGGCGCAGCGGGCAGCCAGCTCGTACAGCGCGGGGCGCGCCGCCTCGGCCTGGCGCTTGCGGTCCTGACGCTCGCGGCCTGGCTCGGTGGCTGCGCCCTGTGGGCACCCGACAAGCCCAAGCCGAAGCCGCTCGAGCCCATCGCCGCGCCGATCAGCGTCAAGCAGGTCTGGAACCAGAGCATCGGCGCGGTGCCTTTTTCGCTGACGATGGCCGTCAACGGCGGTACCGTCACCGCCGCCTCGGGCGCGGGCGACGTGCTGGCCGTCGAGGCGGCGAGCGGCAAGGTGCTCTGGCGCGCCAATGTCGGCGCCAACCTGTCGGCCGGCGTCGGCAGCGATGGCCGGTTCTCGGCCGTCGTCACCCGCGACGGCGAGCTCGTGCTTCTCGAGGCCGGCGCGGTCAAATGGCGCAAGTCCCTGGGCGTGCGCGTCGCGACGGCGCCACTGGTCGCCGGCCAGCGCGTCTTCGTGCTCGGCGTCGACCGCGACGTGCAGGTCTTCGACGCCGAGGACGGCAGCAGGATCTGGCAGCTGCAGCGGCCGGGCGAAGCGTTGACGCTGAACTACTCGGGCGTCATCACCGCGTTCAAGAACACACTGCTGGTCGGGCAAGGGCCGCGCCTGGCGGCCGTCGACCCGGTCTCCTCGGTGGTGCGCTGGGAAGTGCCGATCGGCTCGCCGCGCGGCGCCAACGAGGTCGAGCGACTGGCCGACCTGATCGGCCCGGTGCTGCGCAGCGGCGATCTCGTCTGTGCGCGCTCCTTCCAGGCGGCGGTTGGCTGCGTCGACGCCGAGCACGGCAAGATCGCCTGGGCCAAGACGGTGGGCGGCAACGACGCAATCGGCGGCGACGCCGAGCTGATATTCGGCGCCGACGCCTCGGACCGGGCGACAGCGTGGAAGACCGCGACCGGCGACGTGGTCTGGACCTCCGAAGCGCTGATGTTTCACGGTCTCGGCGCGCCCGCCGCGGTCGGCTCGTCGGTGGTCTTCGGCGACGAGCAGGGCACGCTGCACTGGCTCTCGCGCGCCAAGGGCGAGGCGCAGCTGCGCTTGAGCACCGATGGCAGCGCACTCGCCATCCCGCCGGTGGTCGTCGGCGGCGTCCTCATCGTGGTAACGCGATCCGGGGGAATGTTCGCGTTCAGGCCGGCCTGACATGAAGCCTGTCATCGCCATCGTCGGCCGGCCGAATGTCGGCAAGTCGACGCTGTTCAATCGGCTGACGAAGACGCGCAACGCCATCGTGGCCGACTACGCCGGCCTGACCCGGGACCGGCACTACGGCGACGCGCGCATCGGCGAGCGCGAGTTCATCGTCATCGATACCGGCGGCTTCGAGCCCGAGAACCCGACCGGCATCGTCCGCGAGATGGCCAAGCAGACGCGCCAGGCGGTGGCCGAAGCCGATGCGGTGATCTTCGTCGTCGACGTGCGCGCCGGCGTCTCGGCCCATGACCACGACATCGCGCGCTACCTGCGCAGCGCCGGCAAGAAGGTGCTGCTGGCGGTGAACAAGGCCGAGGGCATGGCCGACTCGCCGCACCTGGCGGAGTTTCACGAGCTCGGCCTCGGCGACCCGCTGGCAGTCTCGGCCGCGCACGGCCAGGGCATCGGCGATCTTGCCGAGGCGGCGCTTGCCGTGGCGCTGGGCGACGAGGCCGGCGAAAACAGCGACGCCGAGCCGATGTCGCCCGACGAGGCCGACCTTGCGATCCGGCTGGCGGTGGCCGGCCGTCCGAACGTCGGCAAGTCGACCTTGATCAATGCCTGGCTCGGCGAAGAGCGGCTCGTCGCCTTCGACCAGCCGGGCACGACGCGCGACGCCATCGTCGTGCCCTTCGAGCGCGCCGGGACGCGCTTCGACCTCATCGACACGGCGGGGCTTGCGCCGTCGCGGCAAGGTCTTCGAGGCGGTGGAGAAGTTCTCGGTCGTGAAGACACTGCAGGCCATCGCCGAAGCCAACGTCGTGCTGCTGCTTCTCGATGCGACGCAAGGCGTGACCGACCAGGATGCGCACATCGCCGGCTACATCCTCGAGAGCGGGCGCGCCGTCGTCGTCGCAGTCAACAAGTGGGACGCGGTCGACGGCTACCAGAAGGAGCAGCTCGAGCGCTCGATCGCGCAGCGCCTGCCGTTCCTCAAGTTCGCGCCGGTGCTGACGATCTCGGCGGTGCGTCGGCAGGGCTTCGCGCCGGTCTGGAAGGCGATCGCCGATGCCCGTGCCTCGGCGACACGCAAGATGTCGACGCCGGTCCTCACCCGCCTGCTGCTCGAGGCCGTGCAGCACCAGAGTCCGAAGCGGGCCGGCGCCTTTCGGCCCAAGCTGCGCTATGCGCACCAGGGCGGCATGAATCCGCCGGTCGTCGTCGTGCACGGCAACTCGCTCGAGCACGTCACCGATTCGTACAAGCGCTATCTCGAAGGCCGGATCCGAGCCCATTTCAAGCTCACCGGCACGCCGCTGCGCATCGAGATGCGGTCGTCGAAGAATCCGTTCGTCGAACGTCGTTCATGAGGCATGGCCTTACAACCTGTCGGCTGGGAAACCCTGTGCTAAGGTGGCTCGCTCCAGAACACATCACGGAGTTTCAACGTGAGCAACAAAGGGCAGCTCTTACAAGACCCCTTCCTGAATCTGCTGCGCAAGGAGCACGTTCCGGTTTCCATCTATCTCGTCAACGGGATCAAGCTGCAGGGACACATCGAGTCGTTCGATCAGTACGTCGTCCTGCTGCGCAACACCGTCACGCAAATGGTCTACAAGCACGCCATCTCCACCGTCGTGCCCGGCCGTGCGGTGAATTTCCAGGCCGCACCGGAATCCGCCGAGCAGCCTTGAGGCGGCGCTGGTCTCGCGCCTGGACGCTGGCTTGAGCACCGGTTCGTCTGTGCCGGGCGCGCCGGCGCGCGCCATCCTGGTCGGCGTCGATTTCGGCGGCAAGGGATTCTTCGACGCGTCGCTCGACGAACTGGCACTGCTCGCCGAGTCGGCCGGCGATGTGGCGGTGGCGCGGGTCATCGCCCGGCGCAAGGCGCCTGATCCGGCCTTCTTCGTCGGTTCGGGCAAGGCCGACGAGCTGCGGGAGCTGGTGCAGCTGCACCAGGCCGAGGCCGTGGTCTTCGATCAGGCGCTGTCACCTGCTCAGCAGCGCAATCTCGAAAAGCATCTCGGGGTCGCGGTGGCCGACCGGACCATGCTGATCCTCGAGATCTTCGGCGAGCGGGCGCGCAGCCACGAAGGCAAGCTGCAGGTCGAGCTGGCTCGCCTGCAATATCTCTCGACGCGACTGGTGCGGCGCTGGAGCCACCTGGAGCGCCAGCGCGGCGGCATCGGCAACCGCGGCGGGCCCGGCGAGGCCCAGATCGAGCTCGACCGGCGAATGATCGGCGAGCGCATCAAGGGCATCAAGAAGCAGCTCGAGAAGGTCAAGCGCCAGCGCCATACGCAGCGGCGCGCACGCGAGCGGAACGAGACTTTCCGGGTCTCGCTGGTCGGCTACACCAATGCCGGCAAGTCGACGCTCTTCAACGCGCTCGTCAACGCCGAGGCCTATGCGGCCGACCAGCTCTTCGCGACGCTCGACACCACGACGCGCCAGCTGCACCTGGAGGGGGCAGGGCGGGGTGTCGCGCTGTCGGACACCGTCGGCTTCATCCGCGAGCTGCCGCATACCCTGATCGAGGCGTTCCAGGCGACGCTGCAGGAAGCTGCAGACGCCCATCTGCTGCTGCACGTTGTCGATGGGGCCAGCCCGGAGCTCGCCGAGCAGATGCTCGAGGTCGAACGAGTGCTCGGCGACATCGGCGCCGGCGAGGTGGCGCAGATCGTCGTGTTCAACAAGCTCGACAGGCTGGCCGATATCGAACGGCCGCGCGGTCTCGTCGACAGCGTCGAGCTGGCGGGCGGCCGCCGGGTAGCCGCGCGTTTTCGTGAGCGCGCGCACTGGCGAAGGACTGGACGCGCTGCGCGCGCAGATCCTGGCCTCGACCCTGCGTGAAATGCCCGAGCCGGCCTCCTTGAATGCGGCGCCGGCAGCCGCAGATGACGACATTGCCGCAGCGGCGACGGATTTCGATGAGAGCGAAGGCGAGGACCTTCGCGACGGCACCTATCATTCGCACGCCTGAGGCGCGGTGCCGATTGCGCCGCTCCGGACTACAAGAGTCTTCATGACCCCAGCCCCGTCCCTTTCCAAATCCGCATTCACCGAGCGCTTTTCCGCTGTCGGCAAGGCTGCCTCCGCCCTGGTGGCGGCGGTGCTCGCGCGGTTCTTCAGACGAGCCGCCACGGCCGGGCCCGACGGCCCGCTGCTGGCGCAGAACGGCCGCGGCGACGGCCCGCCCGATCTCGACGAGCTGTGGCGTGACTTCAATCGCAAGCTGAGCGGCCTGTTCGGCCGGGGCGGCGGCCCGCGCGGCAACGGCGGCAGTGACCCGAACGGCGGCCCCAGCTTTCAACCCAACCTGAAGAGTGCCGGCGTCGGCGCGGCACTGATCGGCGGCGTGATTGTCCTGATCTGGCTTGGCAGCGGCGTCTTCATCGTCCAGGAAGGCCAGCAAGCGGTGGTCACCTCGTTCGGCCGCTACAGCCATACCGTCGACGCCGGCTTCCAGTGGCGCCTGCCTTATCCCTTCCAGGCCCATGAAACGGTCAACGTGACGCAGTTGCGCACCAAGGAGATCGGCCGCAACTCGGTCAGCCAGGCCACCGGCCTGCGCGATTCCTCGATGCTGACGCAGGATGAAAACATCATCGACATCCGCTTCACGGTCCAGTACCGGATCAAGGACGCGCGCGAATTCCTGTTCGAGAACCGCGATCCCGAGGATGCGGTGACGCTGGCCGCCGAATCGGCGGTGCGGGAGATCGTCGGCCGCAGCAAGATCGATTCGGTGCTGTACGAGCAGCGCGATGCCATCTCCTCGGATCTGGCCCGCTCGGTGCAGTCGCAGCTCGATCGTCTGAAGACCGGCATCGTCGTCGTCAACGTCAACGTCCAGAGCGTGCAGCCGCCCGAGCAGGTGCAGGCGGCCTTCGAAGACACCCTGAAGGCCGGCCAGGATGGCGACCGCCTGAAGAAGGAAGCGTTGGCGTATGCCAGTGCCGAAATCCCGAAGGCGCAGGGTACGGCGTCGCGCCTCAGCCAGGAGGCCCAGGGCTACAAGGCCCGCGTCGTCGACCAGGCCGAGGGCGACTCGGAGCGTTTCTCCCGTCAGCTGGCTGAATACCAGAAGGCACCGCAAGTGACACGCGATCGCCTCTACATCGACACCATGTCACAGGTCTACCAGAACGTCACCAAGGTCATGATCGACGCGCGCAGCAACGCCAGCCTGCTGTCGCTGCCGCTCGACAAGCTGCTGCAGCAGGCGGCGGCAGGCTCGGTGCCGGCTGCCGGCGCCACCGCGACGCCTCCAGGCGTGGCCGCGGTCGACCCGCCCACGGCCTCGGGCACGATCGACGTGCGCTCGCGCGATGGCGGCCGAAGCCGCGACCGCGAAACCCGCTAGGACGCCGCCATGAATCGCATCGGCTTGATCGTCGGCGGCTTGCTGCTCCTGCTCCTGATCGCGTCATCGACGCTGTTCATCGTCGACCAGCGCCAGGTCGCCGTCATCTATGAATTCGGCCAGATCAAGGAAGTGATCACCGAGCCCGGCCTCAAGGTCAAGCTGCCGCCGCCGTTCCAGAACGTGGGCTTTCTCGATCGCCGGATCCAGACGCTCGACAGCCCGGAAACGCGCCCCATCTTCACCGCCGAAAAGAAGAGCCTGGTGATCGACTGGCTCGTCAAATGGCGGGTCAACGACCCGCGCCAGTTCATCCGCAACAACGGGGTCGACATCCGCAACCTCGAGGCGCGCCTGTCGCCGATCGTGCATGCCGCCTTCAACGAAGAGGTGACGAAGCGCACCGTCGGCGAGGTGCTGTCGAGCGCGCGCGACAAGGTCATGCTCGACGTGCGGTCCCGGCTCGCCGACGACGCCAAGTCGTTCGGCATCGAGATCCTCGACGTCCGGATCAAGCGCGTCGACTTCGTCGCCAACATCACCGAGTCGATCTACAGCCGGATGCGCTCCGAGCGCCAGCAAGTCGCCAACCAGCTGCGCGCCACCGGCGCGGCCGAGGGCGAGAAGATCCGTGCCGATGCCGATCGGCAGCGCGAGGTGATCGTGGCCGAAGCCTATCGCGAGGCGCAGAAGATCAAGGGCGAGGGCGACGCCAAGGCCTCGGCGATCTTTGCCGATTCCTTCGGCAAGGATCCGCAATTCGCCCAGTTCTATCGCAGCCTCGAAGCCTATCGCTCGAGCTTTCGAAGCAAGAACGACCTGATGATCGTCGACCCGAGCAGCGACTTCTTCAAGGCGATGCGCAGCTCGGGAGCGGCGCCCGCCGCGCCGGCCAGGAAGTAGCTTTTGGTCGAGGTCGGTTTCTGGGACATCGCCATGAGCGCCTGCGCGCTGATGCTTGTCGCCGAAGGTCTGCTGCCGTTTCTCAGCCCACCCCTGTGGCGGCGCATCTTCGAGAAGGCGACGCAGATGAGCGACGGCCAGATCCGCTTTCTCGGGCTTTTGAGCATGCTTGCGGGTCTGGCCATGCTCTTCGTGTTCTGGTCGTGAACTGCTCTTCGCCAACGCGGCGCTCGGCGGCGCCTGTGGCTGCTGCGGCGGCCGGCGGCCCCGTACAATTCGCGTTTTAATAAGCGGCGCTTTTCGAATGTCTTCTGCCTGGCTCTTGCCGGAGCACATCGCCGACGTCTTGCCCGCGCAGGCCCGCCAGGTCGAAATGCTTCGACGCGGCCTGCTCGACGCCGCGGAGCGATTCGGTTTCGAGCTCGTCATTCCGCCGATGCTCGAGCACATCGAGTCGCTCCTGTCCGGCACCGGCCATGCCCTCGACCTGCAGACCTTCAAGCTGATCGACCAGCTCAGCGGACGCACGCTCGGCATCCGCGCCGACAGCACGCCGCAGGTGGCGCGCATCGATGCCCACCTGCTCAACCGCAAGGGCGTGGCGAGGCTGTGCTACTGCGGTCCGGTGCTGCACACGCGCGCGACCGGCAGCGGCTCGACGCGCGAGCTGCTGCAGTTCGGCGCCGAGCTCTACGGCCACGCCGGCCTCGAGGCCGACCTGGAGATCATGGATCTGGCCCTGCAATGCCTGGGTGTCGCGGGTCTGGGCCGTGTCGTCATCGACCTGGCCGACGCGCGCATCGTGCGCGCCGTCCTGGCTGGCGTGCCGGTCGACGTCGCTCGTCTCGAGGCCGTGCATGCGGCGCTTGCCGCCAAGGATGCGGCCGAGCTGCGCTCGGTGGCACATGACTTTCCGGCCGAAGCCCGGCGCGGACTGGAAGCCCTTGTGACTCTCTATGGCGATGCAAGCGTGCTCGACGCGGCCCGCCGAGCCCTGCCGGAACGGCCGGCGATTGCGGTGGCGCTCGGCGAGTTGAAGCAGCTCGCGGACGACGCCAGGAAATCGCACCCCGACGTTCGTGTCGGCTTCGATCTGGCCGACTCCAGCGGCTATGCCTACTACAGCGGCGCGCGCTTCGCGGTCTATGCCGAAGGCGCGAGCGATGCGATTGCGCGCGGCGGCCGCTACGACGAGGTTGGCGCGGTCTTCGGGCGCACCCGCCCGGCCGTCGGCTTCAGCCTCGACGTCAAGGCGCTCGCAATGCTCGCGCCCGCAGCGGCGCCGAAGACGGCGATCCTGGCGCCCTGGTCTGACGATCCGCGCTTGCGCGAGGCCATCAGCGCCTTGCGCGCGCGCGGCGAAGTCGTCGTGCGCGAGGAATCGGCCGCCCAGGCCGATGAGACGGGTTTCAGATTCGACCGCGCCCTGATCGCCAATCGAGGTCACTGGACGGTTCAGGAGCGCAAGCAATGACGTCGATCATCCGGGCTCGCGACGATTTGTCATGGGCAAGCACATGAGCATGAATCCCGGTCGCAACGTCGTCGTCGTCGGCACCCAGTGGGGCGACGAAGGCAAGGGCAAGGTCGTCGACTGGCTGACCGACCATGCGCAAGCGGTGGTCCGCTTCCAGGGCGGCCACAACGCCGGGCACACGCTCGTCATCAACGGCGTCAAGACGGCGCTGCAACTCATCCCCTCGGGCATCATGCGCCCGGACGTGGCCTGCTTCATCGGCAACGGCGTCGTCGTCGATCCGCAGCACCTGCTCGGCGAGATCGCGCGGCTCGAGGCGATCGGCCTCGAGGTGCGCTCGCGCTTGCTGGTGAGCGAATCGTGCCCGCTCATCCTGCCGTTCCATGTCGAGGTCGACAAGGCGCGCGAGCGGCTGCGCGAGTCGAGCGGCGCCGGCAAGATCGGCACCACCGGCAAGGGCATCGGCCCGGCCTACGAAGACAAGGTGGCGCGGCGGGCCTTGCGCGTGCAGGACCTGAAGCATCCCGAGCGCTTCGCCGCGAAATTGCGCGACCTCCTGGCGCTGCACAACTTCGCGCTCGTCGGCCAGCTGCACTCGAGCGCCCTCGAGTTCGAGCCGATCTTCGAGATGGCGATGCGTGCCGGCGAGCAGATGAGGCCGATGATCGGCGACGTCGGCTATGCCTTGTACAAGCTCAACCGGGCCGGCAAGCACATCCTGTTCGAAGGCGCACAGGGCACGCTGCTCGACATCGATCACGGTACCTATCCCTACGTCACGTCGAGCAACTGCGTTGCCGGCAATGCCGCCGCGGGCTCGGGTGTCGGCCCCGATCAGCTGCATTACATCCTGGGCATCACCAAGGCCTACACCACGCGGGTCGGCGGCGGGCCGTTCCCTACCGAGCTGCCGATCGACGAGCCGGGAACGATCGGCCATCACCTGTCGACGGTCGGCCAGGAGCGCGGCACGGTGACCGGGCGCGCGCGCCGCTGCGGCTGGCTCGATGCGGCGCTGCTCAAGCGCTCGATGATCATCAACGGCATCTCTGGCCTGTGCATCACCAAGCTCGACGTGCTCGACGGCCTGCAGGAGATCAAGGTCTGCGTCGGCTACGAGTTGAACGGCCAGCAGCACGACATCCTGCCGCTCGATGCCGACGACATCGCCGCTTGCGTGCCGATCTACGAGACCTTCCCCGGCTGGACCGAAAGCACCTTCGGCGTGACCCAGTGGAGCGCCTTGCCGGTGAATGCGCGGCGCTACCTGCAGCGGGTGGAAGCCTTCATCGGCGCGCCCGTCGACATGGTCTCGACAGGGCCCGGACCGCGAGCACACCATCCTGCTGCGCCATCCCTACCAGCCGGGAAGCACGGCGCCGCGCCGGCTCGCGGCCTAGCCTTTCACTCGCCGAGAACGCATGCTCACCGACGACGGCAAACATCTCTACGTCTCCTGGGACGAGTACCACATGCTGATCGAGCGCCTGGCGCTCAAGATCCACGCCAGCGGCTGGCAGTTCGATCAGATCCTGTGCCTGGCGCGTGGCGGCATGCGCCCCGGTGACGTGCTCTCGCGCGTCTTCGACAAGCCGCTTGCGATCATGTCGACGAGCTCGTATCGGGCCGAGGCCGGCACCATCCAGGGCCGTCTCGACATGGCCAAGTACATCACGCTGCCGAAGGGCGAGCTGGCCGGGCGGGTGCTGCTGGTGGACGATCTCGCCGACTCCGGCATCACGCTGCGCGCCGTCGTCGACCGGCTGCGCGGCATGCCCTCGATCAGCGAGCTGCGTTCGGCCGTGCTCTGGACCAAGGGCGCGTCCACCTACATGCCCGACTATCACGTCGAACTGCTGCCCACGAGCCCGTGGATCCATCAGCCGTTCGAGGAATACGACGACCTTCGCCCCGACGGGCTGGCGAAGAAGTTCGTCATCTGATGCCGGCCGCCGCGACCGTTCGCGCGACAAGCGGCCAGCAAAAAGCCCGCCAGGGGCGGGCTTTTCATCTCACATTCTTTCTCTCACATCTTGGTGCCCAGGAAGGGACTCGAACCCCCACGGAGTTACCCGCTAGTACCTGAAACTAGTGCGTCTACCAATTCCGCCACCTGGGCATCTCAGGCAACCACGGACTTTATCATCAAAGCAAACACATCCAAGACCCAAGACGCCATCGGCAACGAGCTGATGGCCGAAGTGGAGGGCACGGTTTTCGGCCACCGCGACGGCCACGGTTTCGTCGTCCGCGAGGGCGCGCAACCCGACATCTTTCTATCGCCGCAGGAGATGCGCTCGGTCCTGCACAAGGATCGCGTCAAGGTACGCGTCATCCGCTACGACAAGAAGGGCCGGCCCGAGGGCCGGCTGCTCGACATCGTCGAGCGCAAGAAGGCACCGATCATCGGCCGCCTGCTGCACGAAAGCGGCATCTGGCTGGTGGCGCCGGAGGACAGGCGCTACGGCCAGGACATCATCGTGCCGCGCAACGCCATCGCCGGCGCCACGGCGGGCCAGGTTGTCGCCATCGAGCTCACCGAGCCGCCATCGCTGCATTCGCAGCCGCTCGGGCGGGTCACCGAAGTGCTGGGAGAGATCGACGATCCCGGCATGGAGATCGAGATCGCGGTGCGCAAGTACGAGGTGCCGCACGTCTTTTCCGATGCCACGCTGGCGCAGGCGGCGGCCTTGCCCGAGACGATCGGTGCCGCCGATCGCAGGAACCGCGTCGACCTCGGCGACGTCGCACTCGTCACCATCGACGGCGAAGACGCGCGCGATTTCGACGACGCCGTCTACTGCGAGCCGGCCAAGATCGGGCGCACGAAGATGCCGAACGGCTGGCGCCTCGTCGTCGCCATCGCCGACGTCAGCCACTACGTGAAGCCGGGGGAGCCGCTCGACGCCGACGCCTACGAACGCGCGACCTCGGTCTATTTCCCGCGCCGGGTCCTGCCGATGCTGCCGGAGAAGCTCTCGAACGGCCTGTGCTCGCTCAACCCCAATGTCGAGCGCCTGGCGATGGTCTGCGACATGCTCGTCACCGCCGAAGGCGAGATTCACGCCTATCAGTTCTTCCCGGCGACGATTCGCTCGGCGGCGCGCTTCACCTACGAAGAGGTTGCAGCCATCCTGGCCAACACCCGGGGTGCCGAGGCGGCGAAGCGGCAGGCACTGGTGCCGCACCTGCTCGATCTGCACGATGTCTACCGGGCGCTGTTGAAGGCGCGCGTCAAGCGCGGCGCAATCGACTTCGAGACCACCGAGACGCAGATCGTCTGCGACGAGAACGGCCGGATCGAAAAGATCGTGCCGCGCACCCGCACCGAGGCGCACCGCCTGATCGAAGAGTCGATGCTGGCCGCCAACGTCTGTTCGGCCGATTTCATCGTCCGCGCCAAGCACCCGGCGCTCTACCGCGTCCATGAAGGGCCGACGCCGGAAAAGAAGACGCTGCTGCAGAACTACCTGAAGGCGCTCGGGCTGGGCCTGGCGATCGGCGACGATCCCAAGCCGGCCGAATACCAGGCCATCGCCCAGGCCACGAAAGACCGGCCCGACGCCGCGCAGATCCACTCGATGCTGCTGCGTTCGATGCAGCAGGCGATCTACACCGGCACCAACAGCGGCCACTTCGGCCTGGCCTACGAGGCCTACACGCACTTCACGAGCCCGATCCGGCGCTACCCGGACCTGCTCGTGCATCGCGTCATCAAGGCCTTGCTCGAAGGCAAGCGCTACAAGCTGACGAACAAGGCCAACGACCCGGCAACCAACACCACCAAGCATGCCAAGGCCTCGAAGTCGACGAAGGCCAAGCTGCCCGCGGCGCCGACCCTGGTTCCGGGCGGCGAGCTCGAGGCCTGGGAAGTGGCGGGCGCCCATTGCAGCGCCAACGAGCGGCGCGCCGACGAGGCCTCGCGCGACGTCGAGGCCTGGCTCAAGTGCCGCTACATGCGCGAGCACCTGGGCGAGGAATACGGCGGCACGGTGAGCGCGGTGACCAGCTTCGGCCTGTTCGTGACGCTCGACGGGCTGCATGTCGACGGCCTCGTCCACGTCACCGAGCTCGGCGGCGAGTACTACCGTTTCGACGAGATCAAGCAGGAATTGCGCGGCGAGCGGACCGGCGTTCGCTATGTCGTCGGCACGCGCGTGCGGGTGCAGGTCAGTCGCGTCGATCTCGATGGCCGCAAGATCGATTTCCGGCTCGTCCGCGATGCCGACGAGGCGACCCTGCTGCGGGCGCGCCGCGACAAGGCGCCGGCCGAAGGCAACGCGATCACCAGCGAAATCGTCGCCCTGAAGCAGACCGACCGCGCCGTCAAGGCGGCGGCCAAGGCGAAGGCGCGAGCCCGTTCCGGCTCGACCCTGCGGCCGTCGCGCGCCGGCAAGTCGGGCGCGCGCAAGGGCAGCGAGCGGGCGGCGCCGCGCGGCGCCAGCCGACGCTAGATCACCTCATCTCACTTTCAGGAAGAGCAGCGAATGTCGATTCGATTCGATGGAAGAGTAGCGATCGTGACCGGCGCAGGCGGCGGCCTGGGACGTCAGCATGCGCTGGCGCTGGCGGCCCGCGGTGCCGCGGTGCTTGTCAACGACCTGGGCGCAGGCGTCGACGGCAAGGGCGGCGCGCCGGCGGCGGCCGAGGCCGTCGCGGCCGAGATCCGTGCCGCCGGCGGCCGGGCCCTCGCCAACGGTGCTTCGGTGACCGACTTTGCGGCCGTGGAGGCGATGGTGGCGGCGGCGATGAAGGAATGGGGCCGCGTCGACATCCTCGTCAACAACGCCGGCATCCTGCGCGACAAGAGCTTCGCCAAGATGGAGCTGGCCGACTTTCGCCTGGTCATGGACGTGCACCTGATGGGCGCGGTGCATTGCACGAAGGCGGTCTGGGACATCATGCGCGAGCGCGCCTACGGCCGCATCGTCATGACGACCTCGTCGTCGGGCTTGTACGGCAACTTCGGCCAGGCCAACTACGGTGCCGCGAAGATGGCCCTGGTCGGGCTGATGCAGACGCTTTCGATCGAGGGCGCGAAACACAACATCCGCGTCAACTGCCTGGCGCCCACGGCGGCGACGCGGATGACCGAAAACCTGATGCCCGAAGCGGTGCTGAAGCTGCTCGAGCCCGAGGCCGTGACGCCGGGCCTGCTCGCCCTGGTTGCCGAGGACGCGCCGACCCGGTTCATTCTCTGCGCCGGCGCCGGCGCCTTCGAGCGCGCCAACGTCACGTTGACGCAAGGCGTGCATGTCGGTCACCCGGCCGATGCGGCCGAGCGGGTCGTCGCGCAATGGGAGGCCATCTCCGATCGCGACGGCGAGACCGTTCCCGAAAGCGGCAGCGCCCAGGGCACGCTCGAGACCGGCAAGGCGATGCGCGCGTACGGCGGCGCGACCTAGCAGCAGCTATCGCCTGGCGAGCGCGCGCGACTGGCGATAGAGCGATTCGACGAGGTCGGCGGCGCGCAGCGCCCCATCGTGCTCCGGCTCGGCCGCGGCACCATGCTCGACGACGCTGCGGATTGCGACGTCGAAGGCCTTGGCGTCGATGCGCCAGCGACCGCCGATCCAGCCGGCCAGCACGTCGCCCGTTCCGGCCGTCGCCAGGGAGGCGTTGCCGGTGAGGTTGAGACGAGGTTTCTCGCCCGGTGCGGCAATGATGCTGCCCGAGCCCTTGACGACGACCACGGCGGCGTAGCGCTCCGCCAGCTCACCGGCTGCCGCAATGCGATCGGCCTGCACCGCGTCCGCCGACCGGCCCAGCAGGCGTCCTGCTTCGAGCGGATGCGGCGTCAGGATCGTCTGCTGCGAGCGCGCGGCGCGTGCCCCGAGCAGGGCCTGCAGGGCGCTGTCGGCGGCGATCGCGTTGAGCGCATCGGCGTCGAGCACGAGGCGATTCGCCACCGAGAGCAGGCGTGGCAGCGCCTCGCGCACCTCGTCGCCGCCACCGCAGCCGCAGACGACGACGCTTGCCCGCAGCGCCTCGATCGGGCCCTGCCACCAGTTCGTGCGAAACATCAGCTCCGGTCGAGACGGATCGAAGGGTGCGGCTGTCGAGGCGCCGAGAAGGCTGACGAAGACGCGCCCGGCGCCGGCGGCATGGGCTGCGCTCGCCGCCAGGATCGCCGCCCCGGTCATGCCCGGCGCGCCGCCGACGATGGCGACGTCGCCGAAGCTTCCCTTGTGCTGCGCCTGCGCTCGCCGATCGGCACGGCCCTGCATGTCGCCGGTGCCGACGAGCCAGCCCGTCGCTGCCGTCGCCTCGATTTCGGCCTCCAGCGTCGCGAGCCAGACCTGGCCGGCGAAGTCGCGTCCGCGGGCCGTGAACAGGCCGGGCTTGAGCGTGAGGAGCGACAAGGTGTCGTGCGCAACGGCGCAGGTCGCACCGAAGGGCTGGCCGCGCTCGACGTCCAGCCCGGAGGGCGTATCGACCGCGAGAACGCGTGCGCCGCGCGCTGCCAGCGCCTTCATTCGATCGATCGCCGACGCGAGACTCGCCTCTGGTGCGCGCGAGGCGCCGATGCCGAGCAAGGCATCGATGACGAGCTCGGGATCCTCGTCCAGATGGGCCTCGGCATCGGCGGCGACGTCGACCCGAACGCCGGCCGCTCTGGCCCGGGCCAAGGCGCGCGCCGCGTCGGCGGGCAGCCGGGCCGCGTCGCCGTGCAGCCGAACCGTCGCCGCCTTGCCCGATGCGCACAGCTGCGTCGCCGCTTCGATGCCGTCGCCGCCGTTGTTGCCCGGGCCGGCGAACACGAGGAACCGTCGGGCGTGCGGCGCGAGCGCGAGCGCGAGCCGGGCGACCGCGGCGCCGGCGCGCGCCATCAACGCGAACTCGCCGGCCACGCCGATGCCCGCCGATTCGATGCGCGCGCGTGCCCGCGAGATCGAACAAGGGCTCTTGTCCGATGCGCGAATCGATGCGGCGAATCGTGCTCATCTCATGAGCTTGCCACGTCGCGGGTCAACGGCGAAGCCGCTCGACGCCCAGGCCATCGATGGCGATCGGCGTCGGCCGTCCGGCCACGGCGTCGGCGACGATGCGGGCCGAGCCGCAGGCCAGTGCCCAGCCGCTGCCGCCGTGGCCGAGATTGAGCCAGACGCCTTCGACGCCGCTCGCACCGAGCACCGGCGGCCCGTCGGGCAGCATCGGCCGCGCGCCTTTCCAGCGTTGCGCCTGACTGCGGCGGGTCGCGCCGGGAAACCAGTCGTCGAGCACCTTGTCGAGGGTGGCCTGGGCGGCCGCGTCGGAACGGTCGGCACGGCCACCGACTTCCGCGCAGCCGGCGACGCGAACCCGATTGCCGAGCCGGCTGATGGCCACCTTGTAGCGCTCGTCCATCAAGGCGGCGCGCGGCTCGTTGTGCAGGTGCTGGTCGTCGTGGCGCAGGGGCGCCGTCACCGAGTAGCCGAACACCGGCTGCAACGGCAGGCGCAACCCGAGCGGACGAAGCAAGTCGCGCGAGCCGAGGGCGGCGCAGACCACGACGGCATCGAAGGTCGACTCGCCCGGGTCATCGCCGCCCGGCTGCGTGATCGGCCAGTCGCTGCTCTGTGCCCGTGAAGGCGCCGGCGGCTGATCGCGTGGGTCGATCGGCGTTCGGACCACGACCAGACGCGGGCGCGGCCCCGCCACGATCCTGTCCACCTGAGCGTAGAAGCGGAAGCGAACGCCGCGGCGCGCCGCTTCCTTGCGCAGGAGATGCGTGAACTCGCGGCAGTTGCCGACGTCGTCGTCCTTCGAGTAGACGCCGGCATGCAGGGCCGTCTCGCGGATTCAGGCCGGGCTCGATGAGGCGGCACGCGGCGGCGTCGAGCACCTGCGGCGCGGCACCGAGCTCGGTCAGGGCACGAATGCCGGGCTCGGCCATCGCCAGGTCGTGCGCGGAGCGCAGAAGGACGAGGAAGCCCTGGCCGCGCTCGAAGTCGAGATGCAGGCGCTGCGTCAGCTCGTGCAGGCGCTGCCGGCTGAAGTGGGCGAGCCGATGCATGCGGGCGCGATTGGCGCGATACGTCTGCGGCTTGCAGGCGCGCCACCAGCGCCAGAGCCAGCCGACGGTCGACAGATCGATGTGGCGCCCGATGCGCACCGGCGCGTGGGCCGCGCCAGAGGTGGGAGAGCACCTTGCCGGGCATGCCGGGCGCGGCCCAGGGCGAGACGTAGCCCGGGCGCGACCAGGCCGGCATTGGCGAAGCTCGATTCGGCGGCGACCGTGCCGCGGCGCTCGAAGACGGTGACGTCGTGGCCGTCGGCTGCGAGCTCGTACGCCGTCGTCACGCCGATCACGCCGGCCCCGATGACCGCGACGCGCATCGTCAGCGCGTTGCCGAGTCGTCTCGGGCGGCGCGCAGGGCGGTTTCGATGGCGAGGCTGGCCTCGAGCACAGCGTCGTCGTGCAGCGCTGCGTGCCAGACCATCAGGCCGGCCGGCAGCTCGCCCTCGACATGACAAGGCAAGGACAGCGCGCAACCGTCGAGCAGATTGACCAGGGAAGGATTGCGGAGCAGGGCGCCATTGACGGCAAAGAACGCGTCGTCGTCGGCGATGAGCGGTGCCAGCTCGGGCGCGACGATCGGAACGGTCGGGGAGAGCAAGGCATCGAAGCCTGCCATCGCCGCCTCCATGCCCGCGATCCAGTGGCGGCGGGCGGCGATGCAGATCGATGTAGTCGGCCGCCGACATCGACTCGCCTCGCCGGATGCGTCGGGCCACTCGCGGGTCGTACTCGGCCTCGTGCCCGGCGAGCAGGTGGCGGTGCCAGGCCCAGCTTTCGGCGGCCGCGAACCCGCCGGTGGCGTTGATCGTGGCGGCCTCACCCAGTAGCGCCAGATCGATCGCCTCGATCCGGGCGCCACGTGCCGACAGGGCGCCGAGCGCCCGCTCGAAGGCGCGCCCGACGGTCGGGTCGAGGCCGTCGAGCATGACTGTCTTCGGAACAGCCAGGCGGAGCGCGCCGACCGGGCGGCTCGCATGGACGACACGCCGATCGGCGAGGACCTCGTGGACGACGACCGCATCGCGTACCGAACGCGTCATGGCCGAGACGGTGTCGAGCGTCGTCGACAGGGGCAGCGCGCCCTCGGTCGGCACCAGGCGGGCCGTGCTCTTGAAGCCGACGATGCCTTGCAGCGCGGCCGGAATCCGGATCGAGCCACCGGTGTCCGAGCCCAGTCCGACCCAGGCCGCACCGGCGCTCACCGACGTGGCCGCGCCGGACGACGAGCCGCCCGGAACGCGCGCAGGGCCAGCGCCGGCGGCTGGATTGCCGGGCGTGCCGTGGTGCGGATTGATGCCGACGCCCGAGAACGCGAACTCCGACATGTTGCTGCGCGCGATGAACGCCGCGCCGGCCCGACGCAAGCGGGCGATCGCCGGTGCATCGGCGGCAGCGGCCGGCGCGGCGGCGAGCACCGTCGAGCCGGCGGCGGTGACTTCGCCAGCCACGTCGAACAAGTCCTTCACCGACACCGCCAGGCCGGCCAGCGGCCCGAGCTCCCTGCCGCTGGCCACGGCCGCATCGGCAGCCGCCGCGACTGCCCGCGCGGATTCGAAGCTCGTGGCCAGGAACGCCCTGGCGCAGGCCGGCGAGCGCGCGGCATCGATGGCGCGCTCGATCTGCGCCTGCGCCGGCATGCGCGCGGACACGATGTCGCGCCGGGCGTCAGTGAGGTCGTGCTGCATCTGAAATGCTATACTCGCGTGCTTTGCCACTTGCGGACGAACGGGCTGGATCGAACGATCCGGCGGGGCTGCCGCAGGGGATGTGCAAGGAACTCGCGAACCGGCTCTTTCAAGGTGTTGCGAAGCAAGGGAACGTCGTGTGGCAATGCGGCGCGACCTGCTCGCGATTCGAGCCGGGATTCTAGATGCAACCTTTGGAAACTCGAATGTCGATCTCAATGCGTGACATGCTGGAAGCCGGCGTCCATTTCGGACACCAGACCCGCTTCTGGAACCCCAAGATGGCCCCGTATATCTACGGCCATCGGAACAAGATCCACATCATCAACCTCGAGAAGACGCAGCCGCTCTTCGACGACGCGATGAAGTTCATCCGCCAGCTGGCCTCGCGCCGCGGCACCATCCTGATGATCGGCACCAAGCGCCAGGCACGCGACGTGATCGCGGCCGAAGCCAAGCGCTGCGGCATGCCCTACGTCGACCAGCGCTGGCTCGGCGGCATGCTCACCAACTTCAAGACCGTGAAGGGCTCGCTCAAGCGCCTGAAGGAAATGAAGGCGCAGACCGAAGCCGGCACCGAGATCCGGATCAAGAAGGAAGCGCTGATGTTCCAGCGCGAGATGGCCAAGCTCGAGAAGGACATCGGCGGCATCCAGGACATGAATGCCTTGCCCGACGCGATGTTCGTGATCGACGTGGGCTTCCACAAGATCGCCGTCGCCGAGGCCAAGAAGCTCGGCATTCCGATCATCGGCATCGTCGACTCGAACCACTCGCCGATCGGCATCGACTACGTCATCCCCGGCAACGACGACTCGTCGAAGGCGGTCGCGCTCTACGCCAAGGCGGTCGCCGACGCGGTCCTCGAAGGCAAGGCGAACGCCGCCAGCGACGTGGTCCAGCAGGCCGCGGCCGGCGACGAGTTCGTCGAGGTCGACGAAGCAGCGGTCTGAGACCCGGCCCCCGCTCGCCCCGGCGGCGAGCACACCCAGGGGCTGTTTCAGCCCCTTTTTTCCAATCGAGATCGATGCCGGGCGGCTGCTTGCGCAGCACGACCGGCGCCTGAGGAGCAAGAGATGGCAGCAATCACTGCAAGCATGGTCGGGGCGCTGCGCGCCAAGACCGACGCGCCGATGATGGAGTGCAAGAAGGCCTTGACCGAGGCCGACGGCGACATGGAGCGGGCCGAGGAGCTGCTGCGCGTCAAGCTCGGCAGCAAGGCATCGAAGGCTTCGTCGCGGATCGCCGCCGAAGGCGTCGTCGCGATCGCGGTTCACGGCAACACCGGCGCGATCGTGGAGGTCAACTGCGAGACCGATTTCGTCACCAAGAACGACTCGTTCCTGGCGCTCGCGAAGTCGCTCTCGGAGCTGGTGGCGAAGAACGATCCGGCCGATGTCGCGGCGCTGTCGGCCCTGCCGCTCGGCCAGGATGGCTTCGGGCCGACCGTCGAAGACGTGCGCAAGGGCCTGATCGGCAAGATCGGCGAGAACATGTCGATCCGGCGCTTCCAGCGCTACGCCGGCGGCGGCAAGGTGGCGAGCTATCTGCACGGCACGCGCATCGGCGTGCTGGTCGAGTACGAAGGCGACGACACGGCGGCCAAGGACGTGGCGATGCACGTGGCGGCCATGAAGCCGAAGTCGCTCACCACCGCCGACGTCGCCGAGTCGCTGATCGCCGCCGAGCGCTCGGTGGCGACCTTGCGCGCCGCCGAGGATGCCGAGAAGGCCAAGGCCGAGGGCAAGACGGTGCAGTCGGCGGAGATCGTGGCCAAGCGCATCGAGGGCTCGGTGGCGAAGTTCCTGAAGGAAGTCAGCCTGCACAACCAGGCCTTCGTCAAGAACGACAAGCAGACGGTCGAGCAGATGCTCAAGGAAAAGGCGACGCGGGTGCATGCCTTCACGCTCTACGTCGTCGGCGAGGGCATCGAGAAGAAGACCGGCGACTTCGCCGCCGAAGTGGCCGCGCAGGTGGCCGCGGCGAAGAAGGAATAGGCGACCTCTGGAGACGCGAAGACCGGGCTCCAGCGGATAGACTCAGGTTCGACCCAACGATCACAACAACGAGGAGTCGACTCGATGGCCGCGTACAAGCGCATCCTGCTCAAGCTTTCCGGCGAAGCCTTGATGGGGGAGGACGCGTACGGCATCAATCGGGCGACGATCGTTCGCATCGTGCGCGAGGTGCAGGAGGTCACGCAGCTCGGCTGCGAGGTTGCGGTGGTGATCGGCGGCGGCAACATCTTTCGCGGCGTCGCCGGTGGTGCGGTCGGCATGGACCGGGCCACTGCCGACTACATGGGCATGCTGGCCACCGTGATGAACGCGCTTGCGTTGGCCGACACGATGCGCCAGGAGGGCATCACGGCGCGCGTCATGTCGGCGATCGGCATCGAGCAGGTCGTCGAGCCCTATGTCCGGCCGAAGGCCTTGCAGTACCTGGAAGAAGGCAAGGTCGTGATCTTCGCCGCCGGCACCGGCAATCCGTTCTTCACCACCGACACCGCCGCCGCCCTGCGCGGCGCCGAGATCGGCGCGCAGATCGTGCTGAAGGCCACCAAGGTCGATGGCGTCTACAGCGCCGACCCGAACAAGGATCCGAGCGCGGTACGCTACGCGCGCATCACCTTCGACGAGGCCATCATCAAGAATCTGCAGGTGCTCGATGCCACGGCGTTCGCCCTGTGTCGCGACCAGAAGCTGCCGATCCGGGTCTTTTCGATCTTCAAGCCCGGTGCGCTGAAGCGGGTCGTCCAAGGCGAGGACGAAGGCACGCTGGTTCACGTATGAGGATTGTCCGATGACGATTGCCGACATCAAGAAGACCGCCGAGCAGAAGATGGCCCGGTCCATCGAATCGTTCAAGGGCGAGCTGCAGAAGATCCGGACCGGACGGGCGCATCCCGGCATCCTCGACCAGGTGCATATCGAGTACTACGGCTCGCAGGTGCCGATCAGCCAGGTGGCCAACGTCACGCTCCTCGACGCGCGCACGATCAGCGTCCAGGCCTGGGAAAAAGGCATGGGCGCGAAGATCGAGAAGGCGATCCGGGAATCCGACCTCGGCCTGAATCCGGCGGCGCAAGGCGACTTGCTGCGCGTGCCGATGCCGGCGCTGACCGAAGAACGCCGGCGCGAGCTGACCAAGGTCGTTCGCCATGCCAGCGAGGACGCCAAGATCGCGGTGCGCAATCTGCGCCGTGACGCCAACGATCACGCCAAGCGCCTGACCAAGGACAAGGAAATCTCCGAAGACGAAGAGCGCCGCTCGCTCGACGAGCTGCAGCGCCTCACCGATCGCGTCATCGGTGAAATCGATCGACTCACCTCGGCCAAGGAAGCCGAGATCATGGCGGTGTGATGGACGAGCATTGCTGCTCGGCGCGGTCGGCCGGAGGCATGCGGTAGTGGGCCCGGTCGAGCGCTCGCTGGCAGTGCCGCGCCACGTGGCCATCGTCATGGACGGCAACGGCCGCTGGGCGAAGAAGCGCTACATGCCGCGCTTCTTCGGCCACAAGCAAGGCGTCGATGCCCTCGTGCGCACGGTGCTCGCCTGTGCCGACCGCGGCGTCGAATACCTCACCGTCTTCGCCTTTTCCTCGGAGAACTGGAAGCGGCCGAGCGAGGAGGTTTCCGGGTTGATGGGTCTGGTGCTCGTCGCGGTCTCGAAGTACCTGGCCAAGCTCGCCGGCGACGGCGTTCGCGTGCGCATCGTCGGCGATCGGGCCCAGGTCTCGGACAAGCTGCGCGAGGCCTGGCAGCAGGCCGAGGACAGCACCCGTCACAACTCGCGCATCCAGCTGTCGGTGGCGTTCAACTACGGCGGACGCTGGGACATCGTGCAGGCCTGCCAGCGCGCGATGAGCGCTGGCGTGCCACCCGAAGAGCTCGACGAGGCCCGCCTCAACAGCTTCATGGCGCTCAGCTACGCGCCCGACCCGGATCTCTTCATCCGCACCGGTGGCGAGGTTCGCATCAGCAACTTCCTGCTCTGGCAGGCTGCCTATTCCGAGCTCGTCTTCACCGACTGCCTCTGGCCCGAGTTCGGCACCGCCGAGCTCGACGCGGCACTGGCGGAATACGCACGGCGCGAACGTCGTTTCGGCGCGGTGCCGGAGCGGGCCGAGCTGCTGTCGAACGGAAGCTGACGCGTGCTCAGGCAGCGCATCATCACGGCGCTGGTCTTGCTGGCGCTGTTGCTCCCGGCACTGGTCGTGAAGACCGTCTTGGCCGTTTGCGCTGCTGACCTTGCTCGCCCTGGCCGCCGCCGGCTGGGAATGGGCCCGCCTGAACGACGCCGGCGCCTTCGCGCTGCCGTTCGGTGCGCTCCTCGGTCTGGCTTGCGGCGCGGCGCTCTGGGCCGGCTGGGATGCCGGCGCGCCACGCGCGGTCTGGTGGGCCGCCACCGCGGTCTGGCTGCTGGGCGGCGTGTCCATGCTGCGCGGCGGCGTCGCCGGCTGGCCGCTCCTGCCGCGACCGCTGCGGCTGGTCGTCGGCTTCCTCGCGCTCTGGACCGCGTGGCTCGCGTTCGCCAATGCCAAGGTCGACGGCCTCAACTTCATCCTCTCGATCTTCTGTCTCGTCTGGTCGGCCGACATCTGCGCCTACGCCGGCGGACGCGCGTTCGGCAAGCGCAAGCTGGCGCCGGCGATCAGCCCCGGGAAGAGCTGGGAAGGCGTCTGGAGCGGGATCGCCGGTTCCCTGGTGGTCGCTGCCCTCTGGCTGGCGTTCGACGCGACCGGACGAGGCGACTCGGTCAGCTTCTACGGCGTCGTCGCCGATCGCTTCAGCCCGATCGGACTGGCCCTGGTCGTTGTCTTTCTCGTTGCCATGAGCATCGTCGGTGACCTGCTCGAGTCGCTGGTCAAGCGCAGCGCGGGCGCCAAGGACAGCAGCAACCTGCTGCCGGGACACGGCGGCATCCTCGATCGCGTCGACGCGTTGTTGCCCGTCTTCCCGATCGCGCTGGCGCTGGCCGCACGATGAAAAACCCGAGCGTCGATCCGGCGTCGCGGCAGCGCATCTGCGTGCTCGGCGCCACCGGCTCGGTCGGCATGGCCACCCTCGACGTCATGTCGCGTCATCCGGAGCGCTTCGAGGTCTTCGCGCTGACCGCCCAGAAGCGCGTCGACGAGCTCTTCGCCCTGTGCCTGCGCGTCAAGCCGCGCTATGCGGTGGTCGCCAGCGCCGAGGCGGCGTCGCGGCTGGCACGGCACCTGGCCGAGGCGGGCGTTGCCACCGAAGTGATGCACGGCGAGCAGGCCTTGTGCGACATCGCCTCGCATCCCGAAGTGGATGCGGTGATGGCCGCGATCGTCGGCGCGGCGGGCTTGTCGTCGTGCCTTGCCGCGGCACGGGCCGGCAAGCGTCTGCTGCTGGCGAACAAGGAGGCGCTCGTCGTCGGCGGCCAGCTGTTCATCGACGCCGTCGAGCAGGGCGGGGCGACCTTGCTGCCCATCGACAGCGAGCATTCCGCGATCTTCCAGTGCCTGCCCGTCGATCGCTCGACCTGGGACGAACGCATCGACCACATCGTGCTTACCGCATCGGGCGGTCCTTTTCGCGGCCGCGACCCTGCCAGCCTGACCGAGGTCACGCCGGCGCAGGCCTGTGCCCACCCGAACTGGGTCATGGGCCGCAAGATCTCGGTCGATTCGGCAACCATGATGAACAAGGCGCTCGAGGTCATCGAGGCGCATTTCCTGTTCGGGCTCGCGCCGGAACAGATCCGGGTCGTCATCCATCCGCAAAGCGTGATCCACTCGATGGTCGTCTGTCGCGACCAGTCGGTGCTGGCGCAGCTCGGCACGCCGGACATGCGCGTCCCGATCGCGCACGGCCTGGCGTGGCCCGGGCGGATCGCTTCGGGCACCGAGGCGCTCGACTGGCGCAAGCTCGCGGCGCTGACTTTCGAAGAGGCCGACCTCGGTCTTTATCCGGGTCTCGGGCTGGCCTGGGACGCGCTGCGCGGTCCGCCGGGCACGAGCGCCGTGCTCAATGCCGCGAACGAGGAAGCGGTGGGCGCCTTTCTCGCCGGAACCATCCGCTTCGACCGGATTCACAGTGTCAACGCCCGAACCCTGGCCGCGCTTGTTCCTCCGCCCGAAGCTGCCTATTCGCTCGAAGGCCTGATGGCGCTCGATGCCCACGCCCGACGGCACGCACTCCAGCTCCTGAAGAGCTTCGCCGCATGACGACTCGCGAGTTCACATGATCACCACCGTTCTGGCCTTCCTCTTCACGCTCGGCGTGCTCATCGTGGTCCACGAATACGGGCACTATCGTGTCGCCGTCGCCTGCGGCGTGCGGGTGCTGCGCTTCTCGATCGGCTTCGGCCGCGTGCTGTGGCGCCGCCAGGCCACGCCCGAGAGCACCGAGTTCGTCATCTGTGCCCTGCCGCTCGGCGGCTATGTGCGCATGCTCGACGAGCGCGAGGCGCCGGTGCCCGAAGCCGAGCTCGGCCGCGCCTTCAACCGCAAGCCGTTGGCGCAGCGGGCCGCGATCGTCGTCGCCGGTCCGGTGGCGAACCTGCTGCTGGCGGTGGTTCTCTATTCCGCCGCGCACTGGATCGGCGTCGACGAGCCGAAGGCGGTGCTCGGGCCACCCGCCGCCGCGAGCCTCGCCGAGCGCGCAGGATTGCACGCCGGCGACTGGGTCCGCGCCTGGTCGGACGACGGCAACGAGTGGCACGACGTGCGCTCGCTCACCGATCTGCGCTGGCAGGTGACGCAGGCGCTCCTGCATGGCGACAACATCGAGCTGCTGGCCAGCGATCGCGACGGCCGCGGCCAGCATCGGGTGGCGCTCGATCTCGCGTCCTTGGCGACAAACGAGGTCGATGCCAAGCTGATGCAGCGCATCGGCATCGGCAATCCCTGGAGCGAGCCGGTCCTCGGCGACGTCAAGGCCGGTGGTGCGGGGGCCGCGGCGGGCCTGCATTCGGGCGACCGGGTCCTTGCCATCGACGGCAAGAGCGTCGTCGATGCCACACAGGTGCGCGACGCCATCCGCAGCAGCGGCAAGAGCGGAACGGCAACGCCGATGCAATGGCGCATCGAGCGCGCCGGCATCCGGCTCGACGTCGTCGTCACGCCGAAGGTGGTGATCGATGCCGGCAGCCGTGTCGGCCGGATCGACGCCTACCCGGGCCAGCCGCCCGAACTGGTGTCCGTGCGTTACGGCATCGTCGAAGGCTTCACCGCAGCGGTGACGCAGACCTGGCAGATGTCGTCGCTGACCGTAAAGATGCTCGGCAAGATGATCATCGGCCAGGCTTCGCTCAAGAACCTGAGCGGGCCGGTCACGATCGCCGACTACGCCGGCCAGTCGGTGCGTCTCGGCCTGGCCTACTACCTCGGCTTTCTCGCCGTCGTGAGCGTCAGTCTCGGCGTGCTCAACCTGCTGCCGCTGCCGGTCCTCGATGGCGGACACCTGATGTATTATCTTTTCGAGGCCGTGACGGGACGTCAGGTCTCCGAGTTGTGGCTCGACCGGCTGCAGCGCGGCGGAGTTGCCATCATGCTCGTGATGATGTCGCTGGCGCTCTATAACGACATGGCCCGCCTGCTGGGTCTTCAATGACCGATCGCATGCCTTTCTTGATCCGCTCGACGGCCCGCTCCCGCCTCTTTCGCCTCGCTCCTGTTTCCTTCGCCGTCGCCTTGGCCGTGCAGGCCGGCGCCGTGGTGGCCCAGCAGAACACCGCTCCCCTGGCGATAGTCGAGCCGTTCACGATCAAGGACATCCGGGTCGAAGGCTTGCAGCGGACGGACGCCGGCACGGTGTTCGCGGCGCTGCCCTTCCGGATCGGCGACACCTACACCACCGACAAGGGCGCGGCGGCTTTGCGGGCGCTTTTCGCCACCGGCCTCTTCAAGGACGTGCGCATCGACATCGAGTCGGGCGTCGCCGTGGTCATCGTCGAGGAGCGGCCGGTCATCGCCAACATCGACTTCGTCGGCATGAAGGAGTTCGAGAAGGACGCGCTGATCAAGTCGCTGAAGGACTTCGGAATCGGCGAAGGCCTGCCCTTCGACAAGTCGCTCGCCGATCGGGCCGAGCAGGAGCTCAAGCGCCAATACCTGACGCGCAGCCTCTACGGCGCCGAGGTCGTCACCACGGTGACACCGCAGGAGCGCAACCGGGTCAACGTGACCTTCACCATCACCGAAGGCAGCCCGGCAAAGATCCGCGAGATCCGCATTGCCGGCAACAAGGTCTTCTCGCAAGGCACGCTGAAGGGCCTGTTCGAGCTGAACGACGGCGGCTGGCTCAACTTCTATCTCAAGGGCGACCGCTATTCGCGGGCCAAGCTCAACGCCGACCTCGAAACGCTGCGTGCCTACTACCAGAACCGCGGTTATCTCGAGTTCGAGATCGTGTCGACCCAGGTGGCGATCTCGCCCAGCAAGGAAGAGATCACGATCACCATCAACGTCAAGGAGGGGCAGCCCTTCACGGTGACGGCGGTCAAGCTCGAAGGCGAGTACCTCGGCAAGGAGAATGAGTTTCTTTCGCTGGTGACGATCCGGCCCGGCCAACCGTATCGCGCCGAAGCGGTCGCCGAGACGACGCGCGCCTTCGTCGATCGCTTCGGGGCGTTCGGCTACGCTTTTGCACGCGTCGATGCGCGGCCCGACATCGACCGAGCCACCGGCCGGGTCTCGGTCACTCTCGTTTCGGATCCGCAGCGTCGTGTCTACGTGCACCGCATCAACATCGCTGGCAACTCGCGCACCAGAGACGAAGTCGTGCGGCGCGAGTTCCGCCAGTTCGAATCAGCCTGGTACGACGGACGCAAGATCAAGCTCTCGCGCGATCGCGTCGACCGCCTCGGCTACTTCACCGACGTGAGCGTCGACAGCACCGAAGTACCGGGCACGGCCGACCAGGTCGACCTCACGATCACGGTGAAGGAAAAGCCGACCGGATCGATCTCGGTCGGTGCCGGCTTCTCCTCGGCCGACAAGCTCTCGGTCACCGCGTCGATCAAGCAGGAGAACATCTTCGGCACGGGCAACTACCTCGGTCTCGAGCTGAACACGAGCAAGTACAACCGGACCGCGGTGCTCAGCACCGTCGATCCGTACTTCACGGTCGACGGCATTTCGCGTGCGTTCGATCTCTACTACCGGACCACCCGGCCGGTCAACCCGCAGGGCGGAGAGGACTACGAGCTGATCACGCCCGGCGGGTCGGTCCGCTTCGGCGTGCCCTTCAGCGAATTCGACACCGTGTTCTTCGGCATCGGTGCCGAGCGCACGACGATCAAGGGCACGAACCTGCCGAATACGTTCTTCCTGTATCGGGAAGAGTTCGGCGAGACGAGCAATTCGGTGCCGATGACCATCGGCTGGAGCCGGGACAACCGCGACAGCGCGCTGGTGCCGACCGATGGCCGCTTCACCCGAGTCAACGTCGACTTTTCAGGCTTCGGCCAGACCCGCTACCTGCGCGTCAACTTGCAGGGGCAGCAGTACATCCCGATTACTCGCGCATTCACTTTCGGTGTCAACGCCGAGATCGGCTACGGCCTCGGCCTCAACGGTCAACCCTATCCGGTCTTCAAGAACTTCTACGGCGGCGGCCTCGGCACCGTGCGCGGTTTCGAGCAAGGTTCGCTCGGCCCGGTCGACGTGACGGGTGCCTACATCGGTGGCAACCGCCGGCTCAACATCAACAACGAGCTTTACTTGCCGGTGCCCGGCGCCAATGCCGACAAGACCCTGCGCTTCTTCGCCTATCTCGACGCCGGCAACGTCTGGGGCGAAGGCCAGAGCGTGACGTTCGACAGCATCCGTGCCTCCGCAGGCCTGGGGGTCAGCTGGATCTCGCCGGTAGGCCCTCTGAAACTCAGCTATGGTGCGCCTCTGCACAAGCAGCCGGAAGATAGAATCCAGCACTTGCAGTTTCAGATCGGGACCGCCTTCTGATGATGAAAAGCCTCACCCTGAAAACGCTCATGGCCGTGGCGCTGCTCGCGTGCGCATCCGGCGTTCTCGCGGACGAGCTGAAGATCGGCTATGTCAACAGCGACCGCGTGCTGCGCGATGCCGTACCGGCCAAGGCCGCTCAGGCCAAGCTCGAAGCGGAGTTCTCGAAGCGCGAGAAGGACCTCGCCGACGTCGCGGCGCGTCTGAAGGCGGCCAGCGACAAGCTCGACAAGGACGGCCCGACGCTGGCCGAGGCCGAGCGGGCGCGCCGCCAACGCGAGCTCGTCGACCAGGATCGCGAGTTGCAGCGCAAGCGCCGCGAGTTCCAGGAAGACCTGAACCAGCGCAAGAACGAAGAGCTCGGTGCCGTCGTCGAGCGCACCAACAAGGTCATCAAGCAGATCTTCGAGACCGAGAAGTACGACCTGATCCTTCAGGAAGCCGTGTTCTGGAGCCCGAAGGTGGACATCACCGACAAGGTGATCAAGGCGCTGAACGCGCAAAGCACGACCGGCAAGTAGAGCGGAGCGCCGAACGGTGGCCGGCGTCGCACTTCGCGAGATCACCGAGCGCCTCGGCGGCGAACTGGTCGGCGACGGCAACACGCTGATCGACGCGATCGGCCCGCTCGAATCGGCCTCGGCCTCGACCCTGGCCTTCCTGTCCAATCCACGCTACGACAAGCAGCTCGCCACGAGCGCCGCCGCCTGCGTCATCGTCGCTCCCGCGTTTCGCGAAGCGGCGACCGCGCGGGGCGCCGCGATCGTCACGCCCGACCCGTATCTGTATCTGGCGCGCTTGACGCAGTGGTGGGCCGAGCGGACGCGGCCGGCTGAAGAGAAGGGTGTTCATCCTTCGGCCGTGATCCACGCCAGCGCAGAGATCGGCCTCGACGTCTCGATCGGCCCCTTCGCGGTCGTCGAGGCCGGCGTTGCGATCGGTGCCGGTGCCTCGATCGGCGCCTACAGCTTCGTCGGCCGTGGCTGTCGGATCGGCGCCGGCACGCGGCTGCGCCCGCGCGCCACCCTGCTGTTCGACACCGTCATCGGCGCGCGCGGCATCGTCCATTCGGGCGCAGTGCTCGGCGCCGACGGCTTCGGCTTCGCGCCCGACCAAGGCCGATGGGTGAAGATCGAGCAGCTCGGCTCGGTACGCATCGGCGACGATGTCGAGATCGGCGCCAACACCTGCATCGACCGCGGCGCCCTCGGCGACACCACGATCGCCGACGGCGTCAAGATCGACAACCTGGTCCAGATCGGCCACAACGTGCGGATCGGCGAGCACACCGCGATCGCCGGCAACGTCGGCATCGCCGGCAGCAGCACGATCGGCGCCCACTGCATGATCGGCGGCGGCGCGGGCATCAGCGGCCACATCACGCTGACCGACCACGTCGTCATCGGTGGCGCCACCCAGGTCTCGCGTTCGATCGTCAAGCCGGGCTTCTACAGCGGCTCGTTTCCGTTCGACGACAATGCCGAGTGGGAGAAGAACGCTGCGGTCCTGCGCAACCTGCATCGCTTGCGCGACCGCGTCCGGGCGCTCGAAAAGAAATCCTCATGACGCTCGACATCCACCAGATCCTCAAGCAGCTGCCGCACCGGTACCCGTTCCTCATGGTCGACCGGGTGCTGGAGCTCGAGCACGGCAAGCGCATCAAGGCGCTGAAGAACGTCACCGTCAACGAGCCGTATTTCGCCGGCCATTTCCCGCATCGGCCGGTGATGCCTGGCGTGATGATGATCGAAGCGCTGGCCCAGGCGGCGGCGCTGCTCTCGTTCGACGCCGTGGGCTCGTCACCCTCCGACAACCAGATCTACTATTTCGCCGGCATCGACGCCGCCCGCTTCAAGCGCCCGGTCGAGCCAGGCGATCAGCTCATCCTCGACGTCACCCTCGACCGGATGAAGTCGGGTGTCTTCAAGTTCACCGCACGGGCCAGCGTCGAGGGCGAGCTGGCCGTCGAGGCGTCACTGACCTGCACGGTGCGCATGGTCGAGTAGAGCCGGTGGCAGACGTTCACCCCACCGCGATCGTCGAGTCCGGGGCCGAGCTGGCGAGTTCGGCCAGCATCGGTGCCTACACGATCATCCGGCGCCAGGTCCGGATCGGCGAAGGCACGACGATCGGCCCGCACTGCGTCATCGAGGGCCGCACGACCATCGGCCGCGACAACCGCATCTCGCAGTTCAACTCCATCGGTGGCGTCCCGCAGGACAAGAAGTACGACGGTGAAGACACGGGCCTCGAGATCGGCGACCGCAATTCGATCCGCGAGTTCTGCACGATCAACACCGGCACGGCCCAGGATGCCGGCACGACCCGCATCGGCAGCGACAACTGGATCATGAACAGCGTGCACATCGCGCACGACTGCCAGGTCGCCAGCAACACCATCATCGCCGGCTATGCCGGGCTCGCCGGCCACGTTCACCTCGGCGACTGGGCGATCGTCGGGGCGCAGAGCGGCCTGCACCAGTTCGTGAAGATGGGCGCGCACGCGATGACCGGTTTCCAGAGCCACGTCTCGCAAGACGTGCCGCCGTACATGATGGTCGACGGCAACCCGCTCACCGTGCGCGGCTTCAACAGCGAAGGCCTGCGCCGTCGCGGCTTCAGCGCCGAGCGCATCGCCGTCATCAAGCAGATGCATCGCCTGCTCTATCGCGAAGGGCTTGCGCTCGACGAGGCGCGCGCGCGCATCGCGGCTCTCGCCGACAGTGAGCCCGGGTCGGCAGCCGATGTCGCCCTGATGAACGACTTTCTCGCCGCGGCGACGCGGGGCATCGCCCGCTGATCCTGTCGCCCCCGCCATGAATTCCGAATTTCCGCGCTTTGCGATGGTCGCGGGCGAGGCCTCGGGCGACGTGCTCGCCGGCCTGCTCCTCGAAGGCTTGCGTGCGCGCTGGCCGAACCTGATGGCCGAGGGCATCGGCGGCCCGAAGATGGCGGCGCAGGGGTTCGCGTCCTGGTGGCCGCACGACAAGCTCGCGGTCCGCGGCTATGCCGAGGTGCTGGGTCACTTTCGCGAGATCGTCGGCATTCGCAACCAGCTCACCGAGCGCTTGATGAAGAACAAGCCCGACTGCTTCATCGGCGTCGACGCACCCGACTTCAATCTCGATCTCGAGTTGAAGCTGCGTGCGGCCGGCGTCAAGACCGTGCACTTCATCAGCCCGTCGATCTGGGCCTGGCGCGGCAAGCGCATCGAGAAGATCAAGAAGGCGGCCGACCTCGTGCTGTGCATCTTCCCGTTCGAGCCGGAGATCTATGCCAAGCGCAATGTCAATGCGGTCTATGTCGGCCATCCCTTGGCAAGCGTGATTCCCCTGGAGGCGCCACGCGCTGAAGCCCGGGCCGCGCTCGGCATTGCCGATGATCAGACGCTGGTCGCGATCCTGCCCGGCAGTCGCCGCTCGGAGATCCAGTACATCGGCCCGCGGCTGTTTCGAAGCGCGGCCGAGATGCTGCGGCAGCGGCCCGGCCTGAAGTTTGTTGTCCCGGTCGTCACCGGCTTGCGTCACGTGATCGAGCCGCTCCGGCGCCAGTACGCGCCCGACGCCGCCATCGAGCTGCTCGATGGCCGCGCGCACGAGGCACTTGCAGCCTGCGACGTCGCTCTTGTCGCCAGCGGCACAGCCACGCTCGAGACGGCGCTCTTCAAGCGGCCGATGGTAGTGGTCTATGCCATGCACGCGCTGACCTGGCAGATGGGCAAGCGGATGAACTACCAGCCCTGGGTCTCGCTGCCGAACATCCTGCTGCGCGACTTCGCGGTGCCCGAATTGCTGCAGGCAGACGCGACGCCGGACAAGATCTCGGCCGCCGCCTTCAGGTGGCTCGATGACCCCGCCGCCTGCGAGGCGCTGCGAGTTCGTTTCGAAGGCATCCACCGCGAGCTGCGGCGCGATACCGCGCGCCTGGCGACGGAAGCGATCGCAGCCGTTCTCACGTCCTAGAAGCGGATCTCGCCGTGCACGGAAGGACCTTTCTTCGCGCCGAGAAGCTTCGTCTTCTGATCGACGTGAGCGGGCCGATGGCCGGCGTCGACGAAGTCGGACGCGGCCCCCTGGCGGGGCCGGTCGTCGCGGCGGCGGTGATCCTCGACGAGCGACGGACGATCCGCGGCCTCAACGATTCGAAGCTCCTGCAGCCCGAAGAGCGTGAGCGCCTCGACATCGAGATCCGCCGGCGCGCCGTCTGCTGCAGCGTCGCCGAAGCCAGCGTCGAAGAGATCGATCGCATCAACATCCTGCGCGCCGCCCTGCTGGCGATGTGCCGTGCCGTCGAAGGTCTGAGCCAGCAGCCGAGCATCGTCCTCGTCGACGGCAACCAGCGGCCGGACCTGAAGATGGCTGTTCGTACCGTCGTCGGCGGCGACGCCAAGGTGCGCGCGATCTCGGCGGCATCGATCATCGCCAAGGTGTACCGCGATCGGCTGCTCTGTGCGCTCCATGACGAGCATCCGCAGTACGGCTTCGATGGGCACAAGGGCTACTCGACCCCCGAGCATCTCGCCGCACTGCGGGAGCACGGCGCCTGCCGGCACCATCGCAGGAGCTTCGCGCCGGTGCGCGAGGTCCTGGACCGGCTGTTCTGAACGTATCGACCGCGAGTCGCGCGTGCCGTCCAAGCTCAGCTACGTCACTTCGCGCGACAACGCGGCGCTGGCGCGCCTGCGCAAGCTCGTGCGCCAGCCGGGCGAATACCGCAAGGTCGGGCAGGTGTTGCTCGAAGGCGAGCATCTCTGCCGAGGCCTGGCGAGAGCGTGGCGGCGCCGCCGCGACGCAGGCGTGGGTCTGCGAGTCGGCCTGGCAGGAGGGTCGCTTTCTCGATCTCGTCGATGCCGCCGCTGCAACCGTGGTCGTGTCCGACGCGTTGATGGCCGAAGTCAGCACGCTCGAGACGCCGGCGCCGGTCGCATTCCTCGTGCCGCTGCCGGCAGCCCCGCCCGTCGTGGCCGATGCGCCGAGCGTCGTCCTCGATCAACTTCAGGATGCCGGCAACGTCGGCTCGATCCTGCGCAGCGCCTCGGCCTTCGGATTCGCTCAGGTGATCGCGCTGCGAGGCACAGCGTCGCTCTGGTCGGCGAAAGTCCTGCGCGCCGGCATGGGGGCGCACTTCGCCCTGCGATTGATCGAAAACGCCGACGACGAAGCGCTCTTGGTCTTGCGCACGCCTCTGCTCGGCACCAGCTCGCACGCGACCGCGATGCTGCCCTCGGCTTCGCTGCCTTGGCCCTGCGCCTGGATCTTCGGCAACGAGGGCGCGGGCATCAGCGCCGGCCTGCAGGCACGCTGCGCGCTGCAACTGAAGGTGCCGCAGCCGGGCGGCGAGGAATCGCTGAACGTGGCTGCGGCGGCGGCGGTCTGCCTCTACGAGTCAGCGCGCCGCCGCGGCGCTTGAGCCGGAGCTCCCCCGGTCCCGGGGACTCGTCGGGAGCTAGCCCGCGAACTTGACCAGCGCCTTCAGAAATTCGCCACCGGCCTTGCCGACCGATATCAGCGTTTCGACTTCCTTCGAATTGGCCAGGTCGTTGATCTTCATCAGGAAGCTGCCGAGCGCGGCGGACGTGAGCTTGTCTTCCGAGGCGAGCAGCGCCGCACCTTCATTGGTCAGGGCAGCGTAGCGGCGCAGGTAAAGGCGCGTGTTCTCGCGCGCGACGCGCGACTCGAAGATCTTCTTGACGCTGGCGTCGCACAGCTTCTTCAGCTCGGCCGCCTTCTTCTTGTCCTGCTCGGCCGCGAGCTGCTTTTCGAGACCTTGCAGCTTGGCCTCGATAGCGAGCTCGGCCTGGCCGCCTTTTTCGACGTCCTGCAGCATCGTTGCCGTCCACACCGCGATCGACTTGATCGACGCGGCCACATCGTCTCGCTTGCCCTTGGTGTTGCCGAAGAAGAGCTTGGCCTTTTCCTTCGGCCCGAGGGTCGCGCCCTGGCTCGTCTTCAGCAGCTTCTTTTCTTCGTAGTCGACCGCCTCCTTGAGCGCTTCGACGCTCTTCTTCAAGCTGGCCGCCGCTGTCTTGTGGTTCGGCCAGTTCGCGGTGTAGGCGCCATAGATCTTGGCCGAAGCTGCTGCGATGGTGGCGATGCCGCCGACCGCGATGCCTATGCCGGCCGCCAAGCCGATGCCGGTGGGCGCCGCGAGGCCGCCGAGGATGGTGCCGGCGATGGTCAGCGCGGCGGCCACGATGATGACGATCACCAGCCCGGTGATCTTCAGCGCCGCGACGATCTTGGCGTTGCGCAGGGTCGTCTTGAATTTCTTGTCGATCGTGTCGGCGATCTTCAGCCACAGCTCGTTCATCTTCTTTTCAGCGACACCCTGGAAGGTGGTCAAGGCGTTGCGGATCATCACGTTGGCGCCCTTGGCCTCTTCCTCGAGCCATTTCACCATCGCGAGCTTGGCCGCATCGCGGTCCTTGCCCTTCACCAGCTCCGGTGCCTTCTTCTGCGCCGTCGCGTAGAGCGCGCGCTCGGTCTCGGTCAGGATGGTCTTGTATTCCTTCTCCTTGGCCTTCTTGAAATCCCCCATCTCCTTGGCCCACATCGCCTTGACCATCTTCTCGACCTCCTTGCCCTCGGGCGTCGCCGCCTTCACGCTCGGGATGCTCCAGGTCGTGCCGAGCTGGATCGGGTCGGCCTTGAACAGCTTGCCGCCGTAGCCGGAGATGTCGAACGTGTTGTCGAAGGCGAGGTCCATGCGAATGCTCTCTGTCTGTTGACTGCGGCGACGCGCCGGCAGGCACTTTATGCGCGGGCCGCGCGCGCGGGCCTGCAACAAATGCTCGAACCGAAGGAGTTTTCGCTCTTCCCGGCTACTCGACCTTGCCGATCCTTCGCACCGCCTGCGTCATGACTTTCGCGTCGGCGTCCCAGTAGGTCTGGAACTCGGGGGCGTCGAGATATTCGATCGGGCTGCCGGCCTTGGCCACGACCTGTCGCACCGTGGCATCGGCAGCGGCAGCCGCCGCCGCGGCGCGCAGGCGCTGGACGATCGCATCGGGTGTCTTGCTCGGCACGAACAGCGCCGACCATTGGGCGAAGCGAACCGGGTACCCGAGCTGCGTCAGGCTCTGCACGCCAGGCAGGGCGGCGAGCGGCTCGTCGCCCCAGTGCGCGAGCGCGCGCAGCTTGCCGGCCTGGATCTGCTGCACGACAGTCGAGGGGCCGCTCGCGATCGCATCGATCTGCCCGGCCAGCAGCGCGACGATCGCCGGTCCGGCACCGGTGTACGGGATGTGCGTCATGCGAAAGCCGGCCGATGCCTTGAGCATCTCCATCGGCACGTGCATCGTTCCGTAGTTGCCGGAGCTGCCGTAGTTGTAGGTGCCGGGATGGCTCTTCGCATCGGCGATGAACTCGGCCAGGGTGTGCCACGGCGAGTCGGCGCGCACCACCAGCACCGTCGGGTCGGCCGTGAATCGGGCGATCGGCTTGAACTGGCTCAGCTCGTAGACGGGCTTGCGATTGAGGATGGTGTCGGCCTCGGGCAGGATCGAGATCGACGACAGGCTCAGGAGCACGGTGTAGCCATCGGCCGCAGCGCGCGCCGCCTGGCCGATGCCGACCGCGCCGCCTGCGCCCGGCCGGTTTTCGACGAGCACGGCCTGCTTCAGCTCGCGCGCCAGCGCTTCTGCGACCGGCCGCGCCACCGTGTCGGCGACGCCGCCGGGTGGAAAGGGCACGATCATCGTGATCGCGTGGTCGGGGTAGCTCGACTGGCCCCAGGCCGCGCCGGCGGCGACCAGAAGTGTCCCGAAAAGGGCGGCGCAGCGCCAGGTGCGAACGGACATTCGTGCCATCTCCTCGTTCAGTACATCAGGCGGTCGGGCCGGAGGTCGCGCAGGATCGTGGTGGCGATCTCCTCGATCGACTTGTGCGTCGAAGAGAGCCAGGCGATGCCTTCTCGCTTCATCATCGTCTCGGCTTCCTTCACTTCCCAGCGGCAGTTCTCGATCGAGGCGTATTTGCTGTTCGGCCGGCGCTCGTTGCGGATGCGGGCGAGGCGATCGGGGTCGATCGTCAGGCCGAAGCACTTGGCCTTGAACGGCGCGAGCGAGGCCGGAATCCGGCCGCGTTCGAAGTCTTCCGGAATCAGCGGGTAGTTCGCGGCCTTGATGCCGTGCTGCATGGCGAGGTAGAGCGAGGTCGGCGTCTTGCCGCTGCGGCTGACGCCGACCAGGATCACGTCGGCTTCGGCGAGGCTGCGCGTCGACTGGCCGTCGTCGTGGGCGAGGGCGAAATTGATCGACTCGATGCGGTCGGTGTATTCCTGGCTGTCCGAGACATCGGAGAAGCGCCCGATGCGATGGTTCGAGGTGATGCCGAACTCGGCCTCGAGCGGCTCGATGAAGGTGTTGAACATGTCCATCACCAGGCCGAGCGAGCGCGCCTTGACGATCGCCAGGATTTCGGTGTTGACGAGCGTGACGAAGACGACCGGTCGGCGCCCTTCGACCTCGGCCGTGTGATTGATCTCGCGCACGACCTGGTGCGCCTTGTCGGTCGAGTCGATGAAGGGCCGGCGCACATGGCGCGGCTTGATCGCGAACTGCGACAGGATCGAATTGCCGAAAGTCTCGGCGGTGATGCCGGTACCGTCGGAGACGAAATAGACCGTGTGGCGCGAGCCCGGTGCTCCGCCAGGGGCCGGCGCCGAGGGGCTGGCGGGTGCTGCGAATGAAGGTTCGTCCATGTCGGCGATCATGACACCGGGTGCAGCCTCGTCGCCGACAGCCGGGCACGCTCGACGGCTCGTAGAATCGGGATCTGTTTCCGCCCGCGCCGCCGTGAACACGCTCTGCCCCGCCGCCGCCTCCCGCCTGGTCCGCAGCCGACGCCTCGTCGCTGCCGGATGCCCGGGCGCGCGTGGTCGTCTGCCGAGCCCTGCACGCACCGCCGCCCTGGGCCGGGAAGCACCGGTTTTTCACGATCGCGGAGCTCCCCCATGTCATCCACCCACCTGGCGACCGCCCTCGTCGCCCGCTTCGAAGACCTGAGAATGACCGACGTCGAGGCGGTCGGCGGCAAGAACGCCTCCCTCGGCGAGATGATCAGCCAGCTCAACGGAACGGGCGTTCGCGTCCCTGGCGGCTTCGCCACCACGGCGCATGCCTTTCGCGGCTTCCTCGCCGAAGGCGGGCTGTCCCGGCGCATCGCCGAGCGGCTGTCCAGGCTCGATACCGAGGACGTGCGCGCCCTCGCCGCGGCCGGCGCGGAGATCCGCGGCTGGATCGAGCAGCAGCCGTTCCCGCGCGCGCTCGAAGACGCCATCCGCGCCGAGTTCGGGCGGCTGACGCTCGATCATCCGCAGGCGAGCTTCGCGGTTCGCTCTTCGGCCACCGCCGAAGACCTCCCCGATGCCTCGTTCGCCGGCCAGCAGGAGACCTTCCTCAACGTCGTCGGCATCGACGACGTGCTGGCGAAGATGAAGGCGGTCTTTGCCAGCCTCTACAACGACCGTGCCATCAGCTACCGGGTGCACAAGGGCTTCGCCCATGGCGACGTGGCGCTCTCGGCCGGCGTGCAGCGCATGGTGCGCAGCGACCTCGGCTCGGCCGGCGTGATGTTCACCATCGACACCGAGAGCGGCTTTACCGACGTGGTGTTCATCACCTCGAGCTACGGCCTGGGCGAGACGGTGGTGCAGGGCGCCGTCAACCCCGACGAGTTCTACGTCCACAAGCCGTCGCTGCGCAACGGCAAGCAGGCCATCATCCGCCGCAATCTCGGCTCGAAGCTGATTCGCATGGGCTTCGCATCGGCGGCCGAGCATGCCGCCAGCGGCAAGCTCGTGACCACGGTCGACACCGTGACCGAGCAGCGCAATCGCTACTCGCTCTCCGACGACGACGTGGCCGAGCTCGCCCGCTATGCCCTGGTCATCGAGAAGCACTACGGCCGCGCGATGGACATCGAGTGGGGCAAGGACGGCTCCGACGGCAAGCTCTACATCCTGCAGGCCCGGCCCGAAACCGTGAAGAGCCAGGCCGAGGGCAAGGTCGAGCAGCGCTACGCGCTCAAGGGCGCCGGCACCGTGCTCGTCGAGGGCCGCGCGATCGGCCAGAAGATCGGGACCGGGCCGGTGCGGATCGTCGAGTCGATCGCCGACATGGACCGGGTCGAGGCCGGCGACGTGCTCGTCACCGACATGACCGATCCGAACTGGGAACCGGTGATGAAGCGCGCCTCGGCCATCGTCACCAATCGCGGTGGCCGCACCTGCCACGCCGCCATCATCGCCCGCGAGCTCGGCATCCCGGCCGTCGTCGGCTGCGGCAATGCGACCGAGCTGCTGAAAGAAGGCGCGCTCGTCACCGTCGCCTGCTCCGAAGGCGACACCGGCTTCGTCTACGACGGCCTGCTCGAGACCGAGGTCACCGACGTCGACCGCAGCGAGCTGCCGTACTCGCCGGTGAAGATCATGATGAACGTCGGCAACCCGCAGCTGGCCTTCGACTTCGCGCAGATGCCGAACTCGGGCGTCGGCCTGGCGCGGCTCGAGTTCATCATCAACAACAACATCGGCGTGCACCCGAAGGCGATCCTCGACTATCCGAACATCGACGCCGACCTGAAGAAGGCGGTCGAGAGCGTCGCTCGCGGCCACGCCTCGCCACGGGCCTTCTACGTCGACAAGCTGGTCGAAGGGATCGCCACGATCGCCGCCGCGTTCTGGCCGAAGCCGGTCATCGTTCGCCTCTCCGACTTCAAGAGCAACGAGTATCGAAAGCTGATCGGCGGCTCGCGCTACGAGCCCGAGGAAGAAAACCCGATGCTCGGCTTTCGCGGTGCCTCGCGTTACGTCAGCGAGTCCTTCGGCGAGGCCTTCGCGATGGAGTGCGAGGCGCTGGTCAGGGTGCGGCGCGACATGGGCTTGTCGAACGTCGAGGTGATGGTGCCGTTCGTGCGCACGCTCGGGCAGGCCGCCCAGGTCGTCGACATGATGGCCGAGCACGGACTGAAGCGTGCCTCGGCCGGAGGCAGCGACGGCCTGAAGATCGTCATGATGTGCGAGGTGCCGAGCAACGCCATCCTCGCCGATCAGTTCCTCGAGTACTTCGATGGCATGTCGATCGGCTCGAACGACCTGACCCAGCTCACCCTCGGCCTCGATCGCGATTCCGGGCTCGAGTTGCTGGCTCGCGATTTCGACGAGCGCGATCCGGCCGTCAAGGCCATGATCTCGCGTGCCATCGCGGCCTGTCGGGCCACCGGGAAATACATCGGCATCTGCGGCCAGGGCCCGAGCGACCACCCCGACTTCGCCGACTGGCTGGCCGACGAAGGCATCGGCTCGATCTCGCTCAACCCCGATTCCGTCGTCGAGACCTGGCGCCGGCTGGCCACGCGCTGAGGCAGCGCATGCCTGCACGGGCGCGCTAGAGCGAAAGCGCCATGTGCAGCTTGTCGTGGTACAGGCTGCCGATCTTCAGGGCGCGGCGCAGATTGCCGTAGACGGCGAAGCCGGTGCTTTCGTAGAGGCGGATCGCCGATGCGTTGGTGGCCGTCACCGTCAGTGTCAGGATCTCGAGTCCCGGCGTTCGCCGGGCTTCGTCGATGCAGGCATCGAGCAGCTCGCGCCCGACGCCGCGTCCGCGCGCTTCGGGTCGAACCATCATTCCGACGACGTGGCCGACATGCTGGACCTTGCGGCGCAGCTCGCGCTCGCAGCCGATCGCACCGACCATGCGCGCGTCGCTCCAGGCGCCGAGCAGGAAGTGGCCGCCGCCCCGGCGATCGATGCCGAGCCGGTGCAGGTAGTCGGCCGGCTCCTTGTCCTTCTCGGTGGCGGCGTCGGAGGTGAAGGCCTCGGGATGGGCCAGCAGCATCTCGTCGCGCAACTCCTTGTAGGCGGGGAGGTCCGTGACGACGAGCGGCCGGATCGTCGGGCCCAGGGTCATGCGGTCGCGCCTTCGGCGATCAGCCGCCGATGTAGTGCATCTCGACCCGGCGAACCTGCGAGCCGGCGCCGGCTTCGGTGCGGCCGCGCAGCTCGGAATAGCGGTCTTCGCGATCGGTCCAGAGCAGTCCGATCGCCGCCGCGATCTCTTCGTCGCTGGCCCCGCCGCGCACGAGGGCGCGCAGGTCGTGCCCTTGCGTCGCGAACAGGCACAGGAAGAGCTTGCCTTCGGTCGAAAGCCGGGCCCGGTTGCAATCCCGGCAGAAGGCCTTGGTGACGCTCGAGATCGTGCCGATCTCGCCGGCCACGCCCGGCTCGGCATAGCGCCAGCGCTCGGCCGTTTCGCCCACCGTCGAGACGGCGAGCCGCTCGAGCGCGAAGACATCGCCGACCCGCGCGATGACCTCGGCCGAAGGCAGCACGTCGTCCATGCGCCAGCCGTTGGTGCTGCCGACGTCCATGTATTCGATGAAGCGCAGGGCGACGTTGCGGCCGCGAAAGTGGCGCGCCATCGGCACGATCTCGTGGTCGTTGGTGCCGCGCTTGACGACCATGTTGACCTTGATCGGGCCCAGGCCCGCGCGCTCGGCGGCATCGATGCCCTCGAGCACGTCGGCAACCGGAAAGTCGGCGTCGTTGAGCTGGCGAAAGATCGCGTCGTCGAGCGCGTCGAGGCTGACGGTCACGCGCTTGAGCCCGGCGTTCTTCAAGGCCTGCGCCTTCTTCGCCAGCAGCGAGCCGTTGGTCGTCAGCGTCAGGTCGAGCGGCTCGCCTTCGACCGTGCGCAGCTCGGCCAGCATGGCGACGAGGCGATCGAGATCGCGGCGCAGCAAAGGCTCGCCACCGGTAAGGCGGATCTTGCGTACGCCGTGGGCCACGAAGAGCCGCGCCAGGCGCGTCATCTCCTCGAAGCTGAGCAGCGACGACTGCGGCAGGAAGGCGTAGTGCTTGTCGAAGACATCCTTCGGCATGCAGTAGCTGCAGCGGAAATTGCAGCGATCGGTGACCGAGATGCGCAGGTCGTGCAGCGGGCGCTGCAGGCGATCGAGGACCTCCCCGGTCGGAGCCAGGGGCTCGGCCGGGATGGCGGGCAAGGACGCCAGGTAGCGCAGGTCGGCGACAGGAATGACTCGGGCGGTCATCTCGCGATTGTGCCCTCAGCCTCGCGCCCGCAGCCGGGGCGCGGGTATGCCTCAGGGCGTCGGCGGCCCGGACGTGTTGACGGCGACAGCCGCCGCCGGCTCGGCCGGCAGGTCGGCGCGGCGGGCACCGGTGAAGCGCTTGGCCCAGTAGGCAAAGCTCAGGTCGTCGGTGCGCACGTCCTTGCCGCGGCTGGGCGCATGGATGAAGCGGTTGTCGCCGATGTAGATGCCGACGTGCGAGAAGGTGCGGCGCATGGTGTTGAAGAAGACCAGATCGCCGGGTTTCAGGTCTTCGCGCCTGATGCTGACCAGGCCCGGAGCCTTCGCCTGCTGATCGGCCTGCCGCGGCAGCATCAGCCCCAGGCTGTTCTCGAACACGTAGCGGGTGAAGCCGCTGCAGTCGAACCCGGTGTCGGCGGAGTTGCCGCCGCGCTGATAACGAACCCCGATGTAGTTCATCGCCGACAGCACCGCCTCGGCGGCCCGGTCGTGCACCTGGTTCAGCAGGCCGCTCGGCGCGACCGGCAACTCGGCCTGGGTCGAAGGCGCCGACGAAGCCGGCGCCGCGGCGAGGATGCCCTTTTCGGCGAGCAGGGTCTGCACCGGATCCGTGCTCTCTTCAAGCGGACCGGCACACGCTGCGGCAGCCAGGACGAGGAGCAGGAAGGCGGCCGCCGACGAGCGGGCCCGGCGACCGGGCAGGGGGGCGGCGATTCGCATCGGCGCGCAGGATAGGCGAGACGAGGCGCTCGAGTCAACCCGCGGCGAGGCTCTGATGCAAGTAAACGTGCCCAAATGTTGCCGCTGCTATCGTTGGCTGCTCACAAAAGAGCGAAGGACTTTCGATGTTCAAGGCCCTGCTGCTGGAGAAGGACGACACGGGATTTCGTGCCGGCGTCCGGGAGGTCGACGAGTCCGGCCTGCCCGAGGGCGACGTCGAGGTCGCCGTCGCCCATTCCACCCTGAATTTCAAGGACGGCCTGGCGATCACCAACCGCAGTCCGGTCGTGCGCAGCTGGCCGATGGTGGCCGGCATCGACGGCGCCGGCACGGTGCTGGCGTCGAGCCACGACGCGTGGAAGCCGGGCGACCGCTTCGTTCACAACGGCTGGGGCGTCGGCGAGACGCGCTGGGGCTGCCTGGCCGAAAGAGCGCGCCTGAAGGGCGACTGGCTGGTCCCGCTGCCGGCCGGCGTTCACGACACGCCAGGCGATGGCGATCGGCACCGCTGGATACACCGCGATGCTGTGCGTGCTGGCCCTCGAAAGGCAGGGCGTGCGAGCCGGCGACGGCAGCGTTCTGGTGACCGGCGCCAGCGGCGGGGTCGGCAGCGTCGCCGTCGCCATCCTGGCTCGCCTCGGCCATTCGGTCACGGCTTCGACCGGCAAGGGCGACCAGGCCGACTACCTGAGGCGCCTCGGCGCGACCGATGTCATCGATCGTGCCGAGCTCGCCGCGCCGGGCAAGCCGCTGCAGAAGGAGCGCTGGAGCGCGGCGGTCGATGCGGTCGGCAGCCACACCCTGGTCAACGCCCTGGCGCAGACCCGCTACGGCGGCGTCGTCGCGGCCTGCGGCCTGGCCCAGGGCCACGACCTGCCGGGCACCGTCATGCCTTTCATCCTGCGCGGCGTCACGCTCGCCGGCATCGACAGCGTGATGGCGCCGATCGCGCTGCGCCGGCAGGCCTGGCAGCGCCTGGCGCGCGATCTCGATCCGGCGCTGCTGGCGCTCATCACCGAAGAGGTTCCGCTCGAGCGCGCGATCGACAAGGCCCAGGCCCTGATGGCCGGCAAGGTGCGCGGCCGGATCGTCGTGGCGATCAACGCAGCAGCGGCAGCAGGCGCCTGAACTTCGGGTGCTCGCTGCTGCCGAGCCATTCGAAGATGACCATCTCGGCGGTCACCACGTCGGCGCCGAACCCGCGCACCCGCTCGGTCGCCGTGAGCCGGCTGTGCGGGTGCCGCGAGCCGACGGCGTCGGCGACCCATTTCACGGCGTGACCGGCCTTCAGCAGGCCGGCGCTCGTCTGCATGACGCAGACGTGCGCTTCGCAACCGGCAACGACGAAGGTCTTGCGGCCTGCCGGCAGCCGGTTCAGGAACCCGGGCTCGGCGGTGGCGGCGAAATGGAACTTCGACAGCGTGGTGTCGCAGAGGGCGGCGATCTCGGGCACGAGCGGGCCCAGGCCGTCGGGGTTTTCCTCGGTGCCGATGACGTGGATGCCGAGCTCGCGCGCGGCCGTGGCGAGTTGCACGCAGCGGCGCACGACGTTCTCGGCGTCGTGGATCGCCGGCATCAACCGCGTCTGCGTGTCGATGATCAGCAAGGTGCAATCGGCCGGGTCGCAGAGCGTGCTCATCGAATCTCTCCTGATCGCGCTTGGGGGCGATTTTCCTTCAGGCGGGCAGGGCTGGGCGACAGTTCGCGACAATTCGCTTCCGGGCCGAATCGAGGAAACATGCCATGCAGATGACCAGCACCGACTACCGCGAGTCGCTGCGCCGCTACAAGCCGCGCGTCTGGGTCGACGGGCAGTCCATCGCGTCGGTCGTCGATGCGCCGCAGCTCGCGCCTGGCATCAACGCCCTCGGCGTGACGTACGACATGGCGCTGCGCGAGGAGCTGCGGCCGGTGCTGCTTGCGCTGCAGAAATCGAGCGGCAAGAGCGTCAACCGCATGCTGCATGTCGACACCAGCAGCGGCGATCTGCTGAACAAGCTCGAGGCGGTTCGCATCCTTTGCCAGGAGACCGGTTGCGCCCAGCGCTACCTGGCGCACGACGCGTTCAGCGCGCTCGCCCAGACGACGCTGCGCATCGACGCCGACAAGGGCACGCACTACGGCGAGCGCTTCACCGCCTACCTGCACGACTTCCAGGATCGCGACCTGAGCGTCGGCATCGCGATGACCGACGCCAAGGGCGACCGCAGCAAGCGGCCGCACGAGCAGGCCAATGTCGACAGCTACGTGCACATCGTCGAGCGCAGCAGCAAAGGCATCGTCATTTCCGGCACCAAGGCGATCGTCACCGGCGCGCCGTACGTGCACGAGTTTCTGGTCATGCCGTGCCGCAACATGAGCCAGGCCGACGCCGAGTTCGCGGTCTGCTGCGCCGTGCCATGCGATGTCGACGGCCTGACCATCGTCGCCCGCCCCGCGGGCCGGCCGGGTGAAAAGGCGGCGCTGTTCTCGAACAAGTACGGGCAGTCGACCGGCGTGCTCGTCTTCGACCGCGTCTTCGTGCCCTGGGAGCGCGTCTTTCTCGCCGGCGAATGGGAGCATTCCTCGCAGCTGACCTACGCCTACGCCACCCATCATCGGCACACCTGCATCGCGGCTCGCGCCGGCTTCGGCGACCTGCTGATCGGCGCCGGGGCGCTGATGTGCGAGGCCAACGGCTTCGACCCGGGTGCCGAGTCGCACCTGCGCGAGCAGATGGTGCAGCTCATCAGCATCGTCGAAGGCTTCTACGCCTGCGGCGTCGCAGCGAGCGTGTATGCCAGTGAAGATCCTGCCTCGGGCGTCGTCATGCCGGACCCGGTGTTCTCGAACATCGGAAAACTGCTGCTCGCCAACCAGATCTACGAGATGCAGCGGATCGCGCACTATGTCTCGGGCGGACTCGTCGTCACGCTGCCCGGTCCCGACGAAGACCACAACCCGGAAACCGCCGCGAACCTCGCCGACGTGCTGCGCGCCAATCCGGACGTGCCCTACGACAAGCGAATCCAGGCCGCGCGTTTCATCGAGGACCTGACGGCGTCCTATCAGGGGGGCTGGTACTCGGTCATCAGCCTGCACGGCGGCGGCTCGCCGGCGGCGATGAAGCAGGAGATCTGGCGCAACTATCCGGTCGGCAACAAGGTCGAGCTCGTCGAGCGCCTGCTCGACCGCGGCCTCCTTGCCGACGCGTCGCGCCCGATCACCGCCAACCGCCAGCCCGGCCGATGCTGCGACAACGGCTGCGCTGCGCCGACCGCGACGACGATGGTGGCCCTGCCCGGGACGCTCCGGAGGGCGCAGTCATGAAGCCGGGCATCGAAGGTCCCTACGCCGACTTTCATCGCCGCTCCATCGAGGACCCGGACGGTTTCTGGGCCGAGCAGGCAAAGCTCATCGAATGGCAACGGCCGTTCGACACGGTCTGCGATGCGAGCCAGCCGCCGTTCGTGCGATGGTTTGCCGGCGGCACCACGAACCTTTGCCACAACGCGGTCGACCGCCATCTCGCGGAGCGCGCGGACCAGCCGGCGCTCATTCACGTCTCCACCGAAACCGGCAGCGAAACCGTCTACACCTTCGCCGAGCTGCACGCCGAAGTGCAGCGCATGGCCGCGATCCTGCTGAGCCTCGGCGTGAGCCAGGGCGATCGCGTGCTCATCTACATGCCGATGATTGCGGAGGCGACCTTTGCGATGCTGGCCTGCGCCCGTATCGGCGCCATCCATTGCGTCGTCTTCGGCGGCTTTGCCAGCAGCAGCCTGGCCAATCGCATCGACGATGCCGAGCCGAAGGTCGTGGTCAGCGCTGATGCCGGCAGCCGGGCCGGCAAGGTCATGGCCTACAAGCCGCTGCTCGACGAGGCGATCGCCCTGGCCCGCCACAAGCCGCCGCAGGTGCTGCTCGTCGACCGGGGCCTTGCGCCATTGCCGATCACCCCTGGTCGCGACCACCGCTACGCGGCGCTGCGCCAGCGCCATTTCGAGGCACGCGTGCCCTGCGTCTGGGTCGATTCGACGCATCCGAGCTACACGCTCTACACCAGCGGCACGACCGGCCGTCCCAAGGGCGTGCAGCGCGATACCGGCGGCTACGCCGTGGCGCTCGCCGCGAGCATGAAATACATCTTCTGCGGCCACGCGGGCGAAACGTATTTCTCCACCAGCGACATCGGCTGGGTCGTCGGCCACAGCTACATCGTCTACGGCCCGCTCATCGCCGGCATGGCGACGATCATGTACGAGGGCCTGCCGATCCGGCCCGACCCGGGTATCTGGTGGCAGCTCGTCGAGAAATACAAGGTGACGGTGATGTTCACCGCGCCGACTGCGATCCGCGTCCTGAAGAAGCAGGATCCGAAATACCTGCGCCAATACGACCTGTCGAGCCTGCGCGCGCTCTTCCTCGCCGGCGAGCCGCTCGACGAGCCGACGGCAGCGTGGATCGGCGATGCGATCGACAAGCCGATCATCGACAACTACTGGCAGACCGAGAGCGGCTGGCCGATCCTGACGATCGCCAACGGCGTCGCCCCGGCGCCCAGCAAGCTCGGCAGCCCGGGCGTGCCGATGTACGGCTTCGACGTGAAGATCATCGACGAGGCGACCGGCCAGCCGATCACCGAGGCGAATCGCAAGGGCGTGGTCGTCATCGAAGGGCCGACTCCGCCCGGATTCATGCAGACCGTCTGGAACGACGACGAGCGTTTCGTCGAGACCTACTGGCACAGCATCGCCGGGCGCGAGGTCTACAACACCTTCGACTGGGGCATCCGTGATGCCGACGGCTACTACTTCATCCTCGGCCGCACCGACGACGTGATCAATGTCGCCGGCCACCGCCTCGGCACGCGCGAGATCGAGGAAAGCATCTCGAGCCATCCGAACGTCGCCGAAGTGGCCGTCGTCGGCGTCGCCGATGCGTTGAAGGGCCAGGTGGCGATGGCCTTCGTGGTCGCCCGCGACGGCGCTGCCCTCGTGGAGCTGGCCGGGCGAATGAGCCTCGAAGGCGACATCATGCAGACCGTCCATGGCCAGCTCGGCGCGCTGGCGCGGCCGGCACGCGTGCACTTCGTGAACGGCCTGCCGAAGACGCGTTCCGGCAAGCTCCTGCGCCGCGCCATCCAGGCGATCTGCGAAAACCGCGACCCGGGCGACCTGACCACGATCGAGGATCCGGCGGCGCTGCAGGCGATGCGCGACGTGCTTGGCGCGGCCTGACCCCGCAAATCGGTCGTCTGTCGCAATCCGGGCCGCGCCCGCGCGCAGCCGCGCGTAGCATCGCCGCAGAGACTTTTCTCAGCCCATTCCGAGCGTTCATGATCGTCAACACCTCGCCCCTGCGGTCCCTCCTTGTCGTGCTCTTTGCCCTCGTCGCGGGAGCCGCCGCGGCCCAGAGCAAGCCGCGCATCGACAAGGCTGCCGACCTGCCGAAGTTCACCTACAGGATCGATGGCAAGGTCGAAGACGTGGTTCGTTCGAAGGAAAAATTCGCGCCCTTTGCCGCCGCCGTTCGGCGCGACACGGAATCGGTCCTGGCCACCTACGACATCGCCGACAAGGCGAGTCGCAGCAGCCTGGTGGGCTTGCTCGCGACCCTCGACTACCTCGATGGCCGCTACGACAGCACGCTGGCGCGCGTGGCCGAGCTTCGCGCCCTGCAGGACAAACCGGCCGACAAGCTGATCGCCGGCCTGCGCCTGAGGGCGATGGCGCTTGCCGCGAAGGCCCATGGGCCGACCGGCGACGCCTATCAGCGCGACCTGGCCGCGACGATGCGGCGCGAGCTCGAGCCGCTGCCCTACGCGCTGGTCGAGAACAACGTGAAGGAAGGCAAGGAGGGCGCCGAGCTGATGGGCGAAGCGTTGATCCTCGGGCGCATCCGCGAAGTGGTGCAGCCGATCGTCGACCAGAACGGCGCGCTCAGCTCCGACTTCGCGCCCGGCATCGTCTCGGCGCGCTTCGCGCTCCTGGACGTGCTGCCGCTCAAGCAGACGCTCGTCAGCGTCTATTCCGGCTACCTCGACGCGCACCAGGTCGCCAAGGCCGACATCTGGGCGGCGCGCGACGTCGCGCTGACGCCGGCGCAGACGCGCGGCGACGTCGTGCTCGGCATCTGGGACAGCGGCGTCGATACCGCGCTCTATCCCGGCCAGATCGTGCGCAACGGCGACCGGCCGGCGGTGATCGCCTTCGACAAGTACAGCCGGCCGTCGACCGGTGAATTGATGCCTCTGCCGCCTTCGGCGCAAGGCCGGATCGCGGAGATGACCGGCCGCATCAAGGGATTTTCCGACCTGCAGTCGAACATCGACAGCAAGGAGGCCGGCGCCGTCAAGGCCTACCTCTCCGGCCTGACGCCCGATCAGTACAAGCCGGCGATCGAAGAGCTCAGCATGGCCGGCGATTTCTCGCACGGCACGCACGTGGCCGGCATCGCGCTCGCGGGCAACCCGGCGGCGCGCCTGGTGGTGGGCCGCATCGAGTTCGGCTACACGCTCAAGCCCGACCCGTGCCCGAGCAGCGAGCTCGCGGAGCGCGACGCGCGCGCCTCCCAGGCCTACGTCGATTTCTTCAAGGCGCAGCACGCCCGCGTCGTCAACATGAGTTGGGGCGGCAGCGTCGGCGACTTCGAGTCGGACCTCGAGAAGTGCGGCATCGGCAAGACCGCCGACGAGCGCAAGGCGCTGGCCCGCAAGTACTTCGACATCCAGAAGGACTCGTTGACCAAGGCATTCGCGAGCGCGCCGGAAATCCTCTTCGTCACGGCGGCCGGCAACAGCAACGACGACGCCAGCTTCATCGAGAGCGTGCCGAGCGGCATCGTCCTGCCCAATCTGCTGACGGTGGGTGCGGTCGACAGCGCCGGCGAGGAGGCCTCGTTCACGAGCTACGGGCCGACGGTCAAGGTCCACGCCGACGGCTACCAGGTCGAGAGCTACCTGCCAGGCGGCGCGAAGGTGGCGCTTTCGGGCACCTCGATGGCGTCGCCGGAGGTCACCAACCTCGCCGGCAAGCTGCTTGCGGTGAACCCGAAGCTGACGCCGACGGAGCTGATCCGCATCATCACCGAAACGGCCGATCGTTCAGCCGACGGCCGGCGCAACCTCGTCGATCCGAAAAAGGCCCTTGCCGCGGCGCTGGCCGCCTGATCAGAGCACTTCGGAGGCGAAGTCGGCGAGGCGCGAGCGCTCGCCGCGGGCAAGCGTGACGTGGCCCGAATGGGCCCAGCCCTTGAAGCGGTCGACGGCGTAGGTGAGGCCCGAACTGCCCTCGGTGAGGTAGGGCGTGTCGATCTGCGCCAGGTTGCCGAGGCAGACGATCTTGGTGCCCGGGCCGGCGCGCGTGATCAGCGTCTTCATCTGCTTGGGCGTCAGGTTCTGCGCCTCGTCGATGATCACGAACTTGTTCAGGAAGGTGCGCCCGCGCATGAAGTTCAGGCTCTTGATCTTGATCTTCGAGCGGACCAGGTCGTTGGTGGCGGCGCGACCCCATTCGCCGGCGCCGCTGTCGGTGCGCGAGAGCACTTCGAGGTTGTCGTCGAGCGCGCCCATCCACGGGCCCATCTTTTCTTCTTCGGTGCCCGGCAGGAAGCCGATGTCTTCGCCGACCGGCACGGTGACGCGGGTGACGATGATCTCGGTGTAGCGCCGGTCATCCATCACCTGCGCCAGGCCGGAGGCCAGCGACATCAGCGTCTTGCCCGAGCCGGCCGTGCCGGTCAGGGTGATGAAGTCGCACTCCGGATCCATCAGCAGGTTGAAGGCGAAGTTCTGGTCGCGGTTGCGCGCGGTCACGCCCCAGATCGAGTTCTTCTGGTGGGTGTAGTCCTTGAGCGTGCGCAGCACCGCGGTCTTGCCGGTGATCTCGATCACCTTGGCGTAGAGCGACGCCGCGCCGGGTGCTTCGAGATAGACGAACTGGTTGATGAGCAGCTGCGGCAGGATCGGGCCGCTGACGCGGTAGTAGGTGAGGCCGCTCTGCTGCCAGCTCTCCATCGTCTTGCCGTGCTTGTCCCAGAAGTCGGCAGGGAGCTGGAGAACGCCGGTGTAGAGCAGGTCGCCGTCTTCGAGCGTCTTGTCGTTGAAGTAGTCTTCCGCCGGCAGGCCGAGCGCACGCGCCTTGATGCGCATGTTGATGTCCTTCGACACCAGCACCACGTCGCGTCCGGGTTGCTGCTCGCGCAGCGCTTTCACGACCCCGAGGATCTGGTTGTCGGCCTTGCCCTGCGGCAAGCCCTGCGGCAGGCTGACGTGGATCAGGTCGGTCTGGAAGAACAGCTTGCCGCCGGCTTCGCGGTGGCCGGTTCGATTCAAGGCCAGCCCTTCGGCGCGGCCGCTGGCATCGCGCGTCGGCATGTCGGCGGCGAGGCCGTCGAGGTCGCGACTCACCTGGCGCGCGTTGCGCGCCACCTCGGTCATGCCGCGCTTGTGCCCGTCGAGCTCCTCGAGCGTGATCATCGGCAGATAGATGTCGTGCTCCTCGAAGCGGAACAGCGACGTCGGATCGTGCATCAGCACGTTGGTGTCGAGGACGAACAGCGTCGTCGGGCCGTTGCTGCGCGGCCGCTTCTTCTCGCGTTCCGGGCGCGGCGGCATCGATGCTGGCGGCGGCGGGGCCTGGAGCACCGCCGGCGGCAAGGCCGCGACCTGCGCTTGACCCTGGTTGGAAAGCTCGAGCAGGGCCGGCGCCACGGGCTCGGCCGCGGGCCGCTCGCGACGGGCTCGCTTGCCGGCGGCGCCAGGAGCGTCGAACGCGTCCGGGCTCAGGAAATCGGCGCGCTTGGCCGGCGGCTTGGGCAGGGGCATGGAGACTCTCGATCAGTGGGCGCCGAACGGGCGGAGGCCGGCGCGAGGGACGGACATGTGCCGTGCCGAAATGGAAGGCGGGGCGAGGTGCTCAGCCGGCCTTCTTGATGGCCTTGACGGCCTTGAGCACTTCCTCGACGTGGCCGGTGACCGTGAGGCCGCGCCACTCGTTGCGCAGCACGCCGTTGGCGTCGATCAGGAAGGTGCTGCGCTCGATGCCCTTGACCTTCTTGCCGTACATGATCTTGTTCTTGACCACGCCGAACATGTGGCAGAGCTTTTCTTCGGTATCGGCAATCAGCTCGAAGGGCAGCTCGAGGTTGGCCTTGAAGCGGTCGTGCGAAGCCATGTTGTCGCGCGACACGCCGAACAGCACGGCGCCGGCCTTGACGAAGTCCTTGTAGTGATCGCGGAACTGCATCGCCTCGGTGGTGCAGCCGGGCGTGTTGTCCTTGGGGTAGAAATAGAGGACGACGATCTTGCCGGCGTAGGCCTGCGGCGTGAACTTCACTCCCCCCGTTGCAAGCGCTTCAAATTCCGGTACAGGTTTATTGAGGGCAGGCGTCATGAAGCTCTTGTCGCTGATTGTCACTGCCCACGGCGCGGGGCGTAACCATCGATTATAGGGCTTGGCATCTCCCCGCCCGAGGCTGCCTGCGGCGTCAGCCGGCGGAAGCGCTGCTGTCGAAAAGCAGCGCGGCGACCACCGAGCGGCTTTCCGCAAGCAGGACGTTGTAGGTGCGGCAAGCCGCCGCCGTGTCCATCGTCTCGAATCCGATCCCGGCCTCGATCAGCGGCCGCCACAGGGCGGGTGCCGGAAAGCGCAGGCGCGGACCGCTGCCGAAGATCACGAGCTCGGGCGCCAGTGCCGCGAGGCGGTCGAAATGGGCGGCGGTCAGCGCGTCGAACGACGCTGCCCGCCAGGCGAAGGGCGGGGCGGTCCACGGCACGACGACGCTTTCGGTCCAGGTGACCCCGTTGACGACGACCCCGTCCGGGCCGTGCCGGGCGATCGCGTTCTGGCCCTCCATCCGGTCGGCGCGCATTTTCATGCGCCGATTATCGGAGAGCAGCGCGGCATGCCGGTGGAGTCGCAGGGGCCGGCCTGCAACCCCTGTGGTCAAATATCCGCCCCTTCCGTCGCGCCTCGCAGGAGCCCTTTTCGTGCAGCCTCTTCTCAAGTCGAGCAAGCTCGCCAACGTCTGCTACGACATCCGCGGGCCGGTGCTCGAGAAGGCGCGGCAGATGGAGGAAGAGGGCCAGCACATCATCAAGCTGAACATCGGCAACCTCGCCGTGTTCGGCCTCGAGCCGCCCGACGAGATCGTGCAGGACATGATCCGCAACCTGCCGAACTCGGCCGGCTATACCGACTCGAAGGGCTTGTTCGCGCCGCGCCGCGCGGTGGTTCACTACACGCAGCAAAAGCATGTCCGGGGCGTGACTGTCGACGACGTCTTCCTCGGCAACGGCGCCTCCGAGCTGATCACCATGAGCATGAACGCGCTGCTCAACGACGGCGACGAGGTGCTCATTCCGGCCCCGGACTATCCGCTCTGGACGGCCTCGGTGGCGCTCTCCGGCGGCACGCCGGTGCACTACATGTGCGACGAAGCCTCCGACTGGCTGCCCGACCTCGACGACATGCGGCCCGGATCACGCCACGCACGCGTGCCCTCGTCGTGATCAATCCGAACAACCCCACCGGCGCGCTCTATCCGGACGAAGTGCTCGAGAAGATCGTCGACCTGGCGCGCCGCCACGACCTCATCGTCTTCGCCGACGAGATCTACGACAAGACGCTGTACGACGGCTGCACGCATACCTCGATCGCATCGCTGGCCGACGACGTGCTCTTCCTGACCTTCAACGGCCTGTCGAAGAACTACCGCTCGTGCGGCTATCGCGCCGGCTGGATGGTCGTCTCCGGCGACAAGCGCCATGCCGGCGACTACATCGAGGGCCTCGGCATGCTGGCCTCGATGCGGCTGTGCTCGAACACGCCGGGCCAGCTCGCGATCCAGACGGCGCTGGGCGGCTACCAGAGCATCGACGACCTGGTCTGCCCGGGCGGCAGGCTGCGCCGGCAGCGCGATCTCGCACACGAGCTGCTGACCGCGATCCCGGGCGTCAGCTGCGTCAAGCCCAAGGCCGCGCTGTACATGTTTCCGAAGCTCGATCCGAAGCTCTATCCGATCGAGGACGACCAGCAATTCGCCTACGAGCTCCTGGCCGAGCAGAAGGTGCTGATCGTGCAGGGCACCGGCTTCAACTGGCCCCGGCCCGATCACATCCGCGTCGTCTTCCTGCCGAACTCCGACGACCTCACCGACGCGATCGGTCGCATCGCCACCTTCCTCGATCACTACCGGACCCGGCACGCGCGATGAGCCAGCCGCGAGCCTCATCGCCATGAACCCCATCCGGGTCGGACTCCTCGGCGCCGGCATCGTCGGCACCGGCACCTTCGTCGTTCTGCAGCGCAACCAGGAAGAGATCCGGCGCCGGGCCGGGCGCGAGATTCGCATCACCCATATCGCCGACGTCGACATGGCGCGGGCCAGTGCGCTGGCTGCGGGCGCGGCCGAAGTGACGAACGACGCGCGGGCGGTGATCGCACGGCGGGATATCGACGTGATCGTCGAGCTGATCGGCGGCACGGGCATCGCGAAAGCGCTCGTGCTCGAGGCGATCGCTGCCGGCAAGCACGTGGTCACGGCCAACAAGGCCCTGCTGGCGATCCACGGCACGGAGATCTTCGAGGCGGCGCGCAGGAAGGGTGTCGTCGTCGCCTTCGAGGCGGCGGTTGCCGGCGGCATTCCGATCATCAAGGCGCTGCGCGAAGGGCTCACCGCCAACCGCATCGAGTGGATCGCCGGGATCATCAACGGCACGACCAATTTCATCCTCTCGGAAATGCGTGCGCGCGGCATCGACTTCGCCCAGGCGCTGGCCGAGGCGCAACGGCTCGGCTATGCCGAGGCGGATCCGAAGTTCGACATCGAGGGCATCGACGCGGCGCACAAGGCGACCCTGGTGTCGGCGATTGCCTTCGGCGTGCCGGTGCAGTTCGCCAAGGCCTACGTCGAGGGCATCACGCAATTGAAGGCCGCCGACATCGCCTACGCCGAGCAGCTCGGCTACCGCATCAAGCTGCTGGCAATCACCAAGCGGCGCGATGCCTTCGAAGGACGTGCCGCCGGCATCGAGCTGCGTGTGCATCCGACGCTGGTGCCGGCCAAGCGGCTCATCGCCAATGTCGAAGGCGCGATGAACGCGGTGCTGGTGCAAGGCGACGCCGTGGGCACGACCCTCTATTACGGCAAGGGCGCGGGCGCCGAGCCGACCGCCTCGGCCGTGATCGCCGATCTGGTCGATCTGGCACGCCTGGCCAGCGCCGACCCCGATCACCGGGTCCCGCATCTCGCCTTCCAGCCGGCGGCGATGCAGGATCTGTCGGTGCTGGGCATCGACGAGGTCGTCACCTCGTTCTATCTCCGCCTGCAGGTGGCCGACGTGGCCGGGGTGCTGGCCCGCGTCACCGGCATCCTGGCCGAGCACGGCATTTCCATCGACGCCCTGCTGCAGCGGCCGGCCGAGATCGGCACGCATGAAGGCGCGGCGCGCACCGACGTCATCATCCTCAGCCACGACACCGTCGAAGGGCGGATGACCCAGGCGATCGCGGCGATGCAGGCCCTGCCGACGGTGCTCGACAAGATCGTCCGCATTCGCAAGGAAGACCTCGGTTGAACTATCTCAGCACGCGCGGCGAGACGAGCGGGCGGGGCTTCAGCGACATCCTGCTCGAGGGCCTGGCGCCCGACGGCGGCCTGTACCTGCCGGAGCGCTATCCGCGCATCGATGCGGCCACGCTGGCGCGCTGGCGCGGCCTGTCCTATGCCGCGTTGGCGTTCGAGATCTTCTCGCTCTACGTGCACGACGTGCCGGCACAGGATCTGCGCGCGCTGGTCGACAAGACCTATACGCCGGCGACCTTCGGCGATGCGCGCATCGTGCCGCTGCGGCCACTCGACCCCGGGGTCTTCGTGCTGGGTCTCTCGAACGGGCCGACGCTCGCCTTCAAGGACATGGCGATGCAGTTCCTCGGCAACGCCTTCGAGTACGAGCTGGCGCGGCGCGGACGCACGCTCGACGTGCTGGGCGCCACCTCGGGCGACACCGGCAGCGCCGCCGAGCATGCGCTCAAGGGCAAGCGCGGCATCCAGGTCTTCATGCTCTCTCCGCTCGGCCGCATGAGCGAGTTCCAGCAGGCGCAGATGTTCAGCCTGCAGGACAGCAACATCCACAACATCGCCATCGAAGGCGTGTTCGACGACTGCCAGGACCTCGTGAAAGCGGTGTCGGCGGACCTGGCCTTCAAGGCGCGGCATTCGATCGGCACCGTCAATTCGATCAACTGGGCGCGCTTGCTGGCCCAGGTCGTGTACTACTTCGCCGGCTACTTCCAGGCGACGTCGGCGCAGGGCGGCGAGGTGGACTTCGCCGTTCCGACCGGCAACTTCGGCAACATCTGCGCCGGCCACGTGGCACGGCAGATGGGACTGCCGATCCGCCGACTCGTGCTCGCGACGAACGAGAACGACGTGCTCGACGAGTTCTTTCGCACCGGCACCTACCGCGTCCGCAGCGCCGCCGAGACGCACGAGACTTCGAGCCCGTCGATGGACATCTCGAAGGCATCGAACTTCGAGCGCTTCGTCTTCGATGCGCTCGGCCGCGATGCCGGGCGAACCCGCACGCTCTTCGCCGAGGTCGAGTCGCAGCGGGTCTTCTCGCTCAGCGCCGCCGAGCGCCGGCGCGTCGACGCCTACGGCCTGGTCAGCGGCCGCAGCACCGGTGCCGATCGCCTGGCGACGATCCGCGACGTGCATCGTCGCTTCGGCCAGGTCATCGACCCGCACACCGCCGATGCGCTCAAGGTCGGTCGCGAGCGCGCCGAGAAGGGCACGCCGATGGTCGTGCTCGAAACGGCCCTGGCCGCCAAGTTCAACGCGACGGTGCGCGAGGCCATCGGCGTCGACGCACCGCGGCCCGAGCGCTTCGCAGGCATCGAGGCGCTGCCGCGCCGCTTCACGGCGATGCCGCCCGACCTGCCGCGCCTGAAGGCCTTCATCGCCGAAAATGGCTGAACGATGAACAGCGCCCCGGGTCCTTCGTCCAAGCCGGCGTTCCTGACGCTCGACGATGCCATTGCCCGCATCCTGGCGCCGATCGCGGCGCTGAAGCCGGAGCGTGCCGAAGAGATCTCGACCTTCGACGCGCTGCATCGGGTATTGGCGGGCGACGTTCGGTCGCTGCTCGACGTGCCGCCGGCCGACAACAGCAGCATGGACGGCTATGCCGTTCGCAGCGCCGACATCGCCCGCGCGGGCACGGTGCTGCCGATCAGCCAGCGCATCCCCGCCGGCGTCGTCGGCGAACCGCTGCGGCCGGGCACGGCGGCACGCATCTTCACCGGCGCGCAGATACCGGCGGGCGCCGATGCCGTGGTCATGCAGGAGCAATGCGGCGTCGTCGAGGCAGGGGTGCGGATCGATATCGTGCCGGAGCCGGGACTGTCGGTCCGGCGCCGTGGCGAAGACGTCGAGCGCGGCTCGACCGTGCTCGCGGCCGGCCTGCGTCTCTCGCCACAGGCGCTCGGGATGGCGGCGTCGGTCGGTGCCGCTTCGATCCGGGTCGGGCCGCGACCGCGCGTCGCGCTTTTTTCCACGGGAGACGAGCTCGCGATGCCGGGCGAAACGCTCAAGCCCGGCGCGATCTACAACTCGAATCGCTACACCTTGCGCGCCCTCATCGAGGCGGTCGGCGGCGTCTGCGAGGACCTTGGCATCGTTCCCGACCGGCTCGACGCCACCCGCGACACGCTGAAGGAAGCCGCCGCGGGCAATGACCTGATCGTCAGTTGCGGCGGCATGTCGGTGGGCGAGGAAGATCACATGAAGCCGGCCGTCGAGAAGGAAGGCCGGCTCGACCTCTGGCAGATCGCCATGAAGCCGGGCAAGCCTCTGGCTTTCGGCGAGGTCTTTCGCGGCGACGGTTCCTCGGCCTGGTTCATCGGCCTGCCGGGCAATCCGGTCTCGGCCTTGATCACCTTCGTCCTGGTCGTGCGTCCGGTCCTGCTGAAGCTCCAGGGCGCCACCGATCTGGCGCCAAGGCCGATCCCGATGCGTGCCGACTTCGCCTGGCCTCGTGCCGACAGGCGGCGCGAGTTCCTGCGCGTGCGGCGCAATGAGGGCGGCGGCCTCGACCTCTTCGCGAACCAGGGCTCGGGCGTCCTGACGTCGACGGTCTGGGGCGACGGCCTGGTCGACAACCCCGGCGGCGCAACGATTGCGCCAGGCGATGTCGTTCGCTACCTGCCTTTCTCGGAACTGCTCGGATGAAAGTGGGCGTGCGTTACTTCGCAGCGGTGCGCGAGGCCCTGGGCCCGGCCGAGACGGTCGACGTCGAAGCGGCCGCTTCCATCGGCCAGCTGCGCGACGCGCTGGCGTCGCGCGGTGGGCGCTACGCCGAAGCGCTTGGCCGGCAGCGCGTGCTGCGCACCGCCCGCAACCGCGTTCTCTGCGCCGAAAGTGCGCCCCTCGCCGATGGCGACGAGATCGGATTCTTTCCGCCGGTGACGGGGGGCTGAGATGGACGCTCGCGTCTCCATCCGGGCTGACGATTTCGATGCCGGCGCCGAGATCTCGGCCCTGCGCTGCGGCGACGGCGGCGTCGGCGCGGTGGCCGCGTTCGTTGGCACGGTCCGCGATCGCAGCGAGGGTGCCGACGTCGCGTCGATGGAGCTCGAGCACTATCCAGGCATGACCGAGGCGTCGATCGAAGCGATGATCGACGCGGCCTTCGCCCGCTTCGACATTCGCGCTGCACGCGTCGTGCATCGCATCGGCATGCTGGCGGCCAGGGAGCAGATCGTGCTGGTTGCCGTGGCCTCGGCTCACCGGGGCGAAGCCTTCAAGGCTTGCGAGTTCCTGATGGACTACCTGAAGACGCAGGCGCCGTTCTGGAAGAAGGAATCGAGTGCCAGCGGCGGCCACTGGGTCGACGCTCGTGTTGCCGACGACGCCGCGCTCGCCCGCTGGGGCATCGAAGCCTCGAATGCGCCCGCGGGCACGGCAGCGGTTGCGCCCAAGCCGGTGCCATGATCTCGACGCTGACCTGGCTCAATGTCCTGATCGTTTCGGTCGGCGCATCGCTTGGAGCGGTTCTGCGCTGGCTCGCCGGCGTCTGGCTCAATGCCCGCTGGAGCGGCTTTCCGCTCGGAACTCTGCTCGTCAACTGCGTGGGCGGCTTCCTCATCGGCATCGCGCTCTACTGGTTCGAGCGAACGCCGGACGAGACGCTGCGCCTCCTCCTCGTCACCGGCTTCCTCGGCGGCTTCACCACGTTCTCGTCGTACTCGGTCGAATCGTTGATCATGCTGCAGCGAGGCGAGCTGAGCCTGGCCCTGGCGCATACGCTGGCGCACGTCCTGGGCGCGCTGGCGTGCACGGCAATCGGCTTTCGCCTGACCGGTCTTCTCCTCGCAGCCTGAGCGGGCGAGGCCACCCGCGCCTTGAAATCGGGCCCGTTTCGCCTCAATTGACTCCGATCCGGAGGAGTTCTCCCATGCGAATCGACAAGCTCACGACCACGTTCCAGCAGGCGCTCGCCGACGCGCAGAGCCTTGCCGTGGCCAAGGACAACCCGTACATCGAGCCGGCGCACCTGCTCGCCGCGATGCTGGCCCAGGCCGACGGCCCGAAGGCATTGCTGGCACGTGCCGGAGTCAATGTCGGCAAGCTGCAGGCTGCGCTCGACGCCGAGATCGCCAAGCTGCCGCAGGTGCAGGGTGGCGAGGCGGTGCAGCCCGGGCGCGAGCTGACGAACCTGCTGCAGGGGGCCGAGAAAGAGGCCAACAAGCGCGGCGACCAGTTCATCGCCAGCGAGATGTTCCTTCTTGCCTCGGCCGAGGCCAAGGGCGCATTCGGCGCCCTGATGAAGGAGCATCAGGTGACCCGCAAGTCGCTGGAAGCCGCGATCGACGCGGTGCGCGGCGGCCAGAAGGTCGACAGCGCCGAGTCGGAAGGCCAGCGCGAGGCCCTGAAGAAGTACACGATGGACCTGACCGAGCGGGCTCGCCTCGGCAAGCTCGACCCGGTGATCGGCCGCGACGACGAGATCCGCCGTGCCATCCAGGTGCTGCAGCGGCGCACCAAGAACAACCCGGTGCTGATCGGCGAGCCGGGCGTCGGCAAGACCGCGATCGTCGAAGGCCTGGCGCAGCGCATCGTCGCCGGCGAGGTGCCCGATTCGCTCAAGCAAAAGCGCGTCCTCGTGCTCGACATGGCGCTGCTGCTGGCGGGCGCGAAGTTCCGCGGCGAGTTCGAGGAGCGCCTGAAGAGCGTCCTGAAGGAAGTGGCGCAGGACGAAGGCCAGACCATCGTCTTCATCGACGAGATCCACACCATGGTCGGCGCCGGCAAGGCCGAAGGCGCGATCGACGCGGGCAACATGCTCAAGCCGGCGCTCGCGCGCGGCGAATTGCACTGCATCGGCGCGACCACGCTCAACGAATACCGCAAGTACATCGAGAAGGACGCAGCGCTCGAACGGCGCTTCCAGAAGATCCTGGTCGGCGAGCCGAGCGTGGAGGCGACGATCGCGATCCTGCGCGGCCTGCAGGAAAAGTACGAGGTTCACCACGGCGTCGAGATCACCGACCCGGCGATCGTCGCCGCGGCCGAGCTCTCGCACCGCTACATCACCGACCGCTTCCTTCCCGACAAGGCGATCGACCTGATCGACGAGGCGGCCTCGAAGGTGAAGATCGAGATCGACTCCAAGCCGGAAGCGATCGACAAGCTCGATCGGCGCCTGATCCAGCTGCAGATCGAGCGTGCCTCGGTGCTGAAGGAAAAGGACGAAGCCAGCAAGCGCCGGCGCGACCTGATCGAAGAGGAGATCAAGCGCGTGCAGCGCGAGCTTGCCGACCTCGACGAGGTCTGGAAATCGGAGAAGGCGGCAGCGCAAGGCTCGGCGCAGCTGCTCGAGGACATCGACAAGACACGCTTCCAGATCGAGGAGCTCAAGCGCAAGGGCAACTACGACAAGGTGGCCGAGCTCCAGTACGGCACCTTGCCCGAGCTCGAGCGCAAGCTCAAGGAAGCGCAGGCCAAGGAGCAGAAGAAGAGCGCCGACAAGGGTCGGCCGCAGCTGCTGCGCACGATGGTCGGCGCCGAGGAGATCGCCGAGGTCGTGGCGCGCGCCACCGGCATCCCGGTGTCGAAGCTGATGCAGGGCGAGCGCGACAAGCTGCTGCAGATGGAAGCCAGGCTGCACGAGCGCGTCGTCGGGCAGGACGAGGCGATCGCCGCCGTGGCCAACGCGATCCGGCGCTCACGCTCGGGCCTGTCGGACCCGAACCGCCCGACCGGCTCGTTCCTCTTCCTCGGCCCCACCGGCGTCGGCAAGACCGAGCTGTGCAAGGCGCTCGCGTCGTTCCTTTTCGACAGCGAGGATCATCTCATTCGCCTCGACATGAGCGAGTTCATGGAGAAGCACTCGGTGGCCCGCATGATCGGCGCGCCGCCCGGCTACGTCGGCTACGACGAGGGCGGCTACCTGACCGAGGCGGTCCGCCGCAAGCCCTACAGCGTGCTCCTGCTCGACGAAGTCGAGAAGGCCCACCCGGACGTCTTCAATGTCCTGCTGCAGGTGCTCGACGATGGCCGCCTCACCGATGGCCAGGGCCGCACCGTCGACTTCAAGAACACGGTCATCGTGATGACGTCGAACCTGGGCTCGCAGCAGATCATGCAGATGGCGGGGCAGAAGTCGGAGGCGATCAGCGATGCAGTGTGGGCCGAGGTCAAGAAGCACTTCCGCCCGGAGTTCCTGAACCGCATCGACGAGGCCGTCGTCTTCCATGCGCTCGACGCGAAGAACATCGCCGCGATCGCGAAGATCCAGCTGAAGGTGCTCGAGGGTCGCCTCGAGAAGATGGACATGAAGCTCGAGGTCTCGAGCCGGGCACTCGCCGAGCTGGCGAAGTCCGGATTCGATCCGGTCTTCGGGGCCCGGCCGCTCAAGCGGGCGATCCAGCGCGAGATCGAGAACCCGGTGTCGAAGCTGATTCTCGAAGGCCGCTTCGGCCCGAAGGACGTGATCCCGGTGGATTTCGAAGGCGGCCGGTTCGTCTTCGAGCGCGTCGTCCACTAGACGACCGCGAGCGAAAAAAAGGCCGCGTCATCGCGGCCTTTTCCCTGTGCGTGGCGAGTCAGGCCGCTTGCGGCGGGTCGTCGAACATCGCATCCATGCGCATCAGCTGCAGGCGCGCGAGCGTGAGGTTGGCGCTCGTCTTGTCGAGCACCGCATGCATGGCCAGGCCCGGGTTTTTCGGAACCCCGCGCAGGAGCAGGTGGTGCGAGCCCAGGGTGACCGCCGCCTCCGGCAGGCTGTGGCCGAAGCCGAGGCCACGGCTGACGTTCATCATCGACGTGAGCAGCTCGCTGCCGTAGGAGGCCAGCGCCATCGACCCCGGGCTGGCTCCGGCGTGGGCGATGGCATGGCCGCCCTGCGTCTCGAAGACGCAGCAGCTGACGACGCCGTTGAGCTCGCTCACCTGCTTGACGTAGCGCTCGATCAGGGTCGAGGGCGGCGTGGCGGCGCCGAAGCCGGCCGTGGAGATCGACGGCATCGGCTGCATCTTCAGGGTCAGCGGCGCCGACGGCGGATCCTCCATCGGCAGCGTGTCCCCGGAAGGGATGCCGCCCATGACCGGAGCCAGCGCCGTCTTGCGCGGCTGGTACGGCGCGGGCCGGAAGGCCCCGAGCTCGGGCACGGCACGGCCATCGGTGGGGGCCTGCTCGCGCAGCCGGCTCCAGGTGCCGGTGATGAAGGCCCAGGCGTCGGCCGGACGCGCGACCTGAGGCGTGGTTCTCACGGCGACACCGGTGCCGCGGCCGAGGTCGAGGCCGTGGGTGACCAGGGTGCTCGCCGATGCCAGCGGCAGCAGGAGCAGGTTGCGGCTCGGCCAGGGGCCAGCGAGGATGTCGTCGTGCAGCGGCTTCAGGGCCGCTGCGATCGCGTGGCCCGGTAGCTCGCCGACCATGACGACACCGAGGCGGCTATAGGCCAGGAGCGTCTTGGCCAGCGCGTGGCGCGACGCGGTGTCGGCGTCGGCTTCGGTCGTGTAGAGCCGCAGCGACTGCTGGTCGGTCGTGGGCAGCTCGACGAACTCGAGGGTCGCCAGGGCCGTGCCGTAGCCCTGCCGGCGGATGACGAGCTTTTGCACCGCCCGGCCGCTGGCCGCGGCAATGCCGGCGAGCAACTTGCGCGAGGACGCGGTCGCGATGTCGTGGACGGCGATGAACTCCGGATGCGAATGCTCGAACTGCTGCTGCAAGGCCTCGGCCGGCGCGCAAGAGACGAAAAGCTCGCGCTCGTTGCCACCGATCTGCCTGCCGATCTCGTCCTTCTCGCCGGCCAGGTAGTCGTTCTCGTCGGGCAGGATCTGCGTGGCCAGGGCCGTATGCGCGCGGGTCGAGGCCCAGGCATCGGGCGACTCGGACGCGCTGCTCGCGCTGCCCGAACGGGTTGCCCGCGTCGGCTGCCATTCCTCTTCGGTGCGCGTCGGGCTCGTCTGCGCGCGCGTCGCCGGCCACTCACCGGGAACGGAGCGATGCGTCAAGGCCCGGGTCGCCTGCCATTCGTCGATCTCTTCCTGGGTCGCCGTCTCGGCGCGGGTCGCGGGCCATTCGTCCGGTGCGGCAGCGGCCGCTCCGGTTTTCGAAGACTCCCAGGCAAACTTGCTGCCGCTGGAATTGCTCATCGAATCGGTTCCGTTCGAAACCCGCGGCCACGAAAGTGCCGTCGGCGCGAAACGAGCGTCGTGGGCCAAGCGGCCACTCGCCCTTGCGTTTGCAGTGTAATCGCCATGCCGGCGTCGGCAATGGCCCGGACGGGTAGACGGTAACCGGCGAGTGCCGAGGATTGCCGAAACCCCGTTTCGGCCCACGTTGCCGCGGCGTCGCTGCCGGCCCAAGGCTGTCGGAGGCGCCGCGCCGCGCGCAGCGGACCCGTCTTCGCGGTATACTCGTGGGCTTTTCCCTTGCCGCTTCGACCCCTCGAATTCGAGGCGGCTTCTTCGCCGGATTCCGGCGGAATCCACAAGGAGATTCGATGCGTCACTACGAGATCGTGCTCTTGATCCATCCGGACCAGAGCGAACAGGTTCCGGCCATGCTGGAACGCTACAAGGCACTTGTCACCGCTGGCGGCGGCAAGGTGCACCGGGTCGAGGACTGGGGTCGGCGACAGCTGGCCTACATGATCCAGAAGCTGGCCAAGGCGCACTACCTGTGCATCAACATCGAGTGCGACAGCAAGGTGCTGAACGAGCTCGAGACGGGCTTTCGCTTCAACGATGCCGTGCTTCGCCACCTGACGGTCGTCAAGAGCCACGCCGAGACCACGCCCTCGGTGATGATGAAGGCGGTCGATCGCGAAGAGTCGCGCCGCGCGCCGCAGGAGGCTTCGGCCTGACGAACCGGCTGGCCTTGACGGCGGCGATCGTCGAGCGAGGCGCTCTCAGGTTCACTCCCGCTGGTCTGCCGGCGCTCGACGTGAGCCTCAAGCACGAGTCGGAGATCCTCCAACTCGGCGAGAAGCGCAAGGTCTCGATCGAACTCCGCGCCAAGGCTGTCGGCGCCACGGTCACCGAAGCATTGCTCGCAGCCCCGCTGGGCGTCGAGCACGGTTTCGAAGGCTTCGTCGGCTCGCAACGCAACGGTCGTGGAATCGTCTTTCACATCCAAACCATCGAATTGAAGTAGAGAGGTCATCACATGCCCCCGCCCCGCGGTAAAGGTCGGTTCTCCAAGGACCGCAAGCCCAAGCGCAACACTCAGTCACTTCTGTTTCGCCGCAAACGCTTCTGTCGTTTCACCGTCACAGGCGTCAAGGAGATCGACTACAAGGACATCGACACCTTGCGCGATTTCATCGGCGAGAACGGCAAGATCACGCCAGCCCGTCTGACGGGCACGCGCGCCTTCTTCCAGCGCCAGCTGACGACGTGCATCAAGCGCGCCCGTTTCCTGGCGATGATGCCGTACACCGACCAGCACAAGAGCTAAGGAACGGCCGCCATGCAAGTCATTCTTCTGGAAAAGGTCGCCAACCTCGGCAACCTCGGCGACGTCGTCAAGGTCAAGGACGGCTTTGCCCGCAATTTCCTCATCCCGACGCGCGCGGCGCGCCGGGCCACGGAAACGGCGATCAAGGAATTCGAGACCAAGCGCGCCGAGCTCGAGAAAATCGCCGCCGATCGACTCGCCACCGCGCAAGCACTGGGCGAGAAGATGAGCGGCCGGACCGTGCACATCACGCAGAAGGCCGGCGTCGACGGTCGCCTGTTCGGCTCGGTCACCAACGCCGACATCGCCGATGCGCTGACCCGCATCGACTTCAAGGTCGCCAAGGCGCAGGTGCGCATGCCGAACGGTCCGCTGAAGACCGTGGGCGAGCACACCGTGACGGTGGCGCCGCATACCGACGTCGTGGTCGACGTCAAGGTCGTGGTTCTCGGCGAAACGACCTGAGTGGCCTGGGCCTTCGGCTCAGGCCGTCGGCAAAGGATCGCTCCTTCCCTGCTTCGCTCCCCTTCCTCCGAGAGGAAGGGGCGGGCTCCTCCGGAGCCCATTTTTTTGCGTTTCCACCGTCGGTGCAATGGCTATCCCCAGCCTTGTCCACCGGTGAACGCAGGCGCGGCTCTATGATTTCTCGATGACCGCGATCTTCTCGTCTTCGCCTCCCGCAACCGACCCCCGCGGCGACGACGACGTTGCCCGGCTGCGCGTTCCACCCCATTCGGTCGAGGCCGAGCAAAGCGTGCTCGGTGGCCTTCTGCTCGACAACGGGGCTTGGGACCGGGTCGGCGACCTGCTCGGCGACTCCGATTTCTATCGCTACGAGCACCGGCTGATCTACCTTGGCATCTCGGCGCTCGTCAACGCGACGAAGCCGGCCGACGTCATCACCGTCTTCGAGCAACTGCAAAGCCTCGGCAAGGCCGAGGAGTGCGGCGGACTCGCGTACCTGAACGCCCTGGCGCAGAGCGTGCCGAGCGCGGCCAACATCCGGCGCTACGCCGAGATCGTGCGCGAACGCTCGGTGCTGAGAAAGCTCGTCGCGGCCAGCGACGAGATCGCCACCAGTGCCTTCAATCCGCAGGGCCGGCCGGTGGCGCAGATCCTCGACGAAGCCGAAGGCCGCATCTTTCGCATCGGCGAAGAAGGCTCGAAATCGCGCCAGGGTTTCCAGAGCATGGACACGCTGGTGGTGCAGCTGATCGACCGGGTCAACGAGCTGCACGAGAACGGCGCCGAGGAAGTGACCGGCGTGCGCACCGGCTTCTACGATCTCGACCGCCTCACCGCCGGCCTGCAGGCGGGCGACCTGATCGTGCTGGCGGCGCGGCCGTCGATGGGCAAGACCGCGCTGGCGCTCAACATCGCCGAGCACGTCGCGGTCAAGGAAGGCCTGCCCGTGGTGGTCTTCTCGATGGAAATGGGCGCGTCGCAACTGGCCTTGCGCATGGTCGGATCGCTCGGCCGCATCGACCAGCAGCGCCTGCGCACCGGTGCGCTGCGCGACGACGAATGGGGCCGCCTCTCCGAGGCCGTCGAAAAGCTCGGCAAGGTGAGCTTGTTCATCGACGAGAGCGGCTCGCTCAGCCCGAGCGAGCTGCGCGCGCGAGCGCGCCGGCAAGCGCGCCAGTGCGGCCAGCTCGGCCTGATCGTCGTCGACTACCTGCAGCTCATGAGCGGCAGCTCGGAGACGAGCGAGGAAAACCGCGCAACCGTTGTCGGCGAGATCTCGCGTGCCCTGAAGTCGCTGGCCAAGGAGCTGAAGTGCCCCCTGATCGCCGTCTCGCAGCTCAACCGGGGCGTCGAGTCGCGTACCGACAAGCGGCCGATGATGAGCGACCTGCGCGAGTCCGGTGCGATCGAGCAGGACGCCGATGTGATCATGTTCATCTACCGCGACGACTACTACAACAAGCTCGAAGGTCCCAGCCCCAGCAAGGAGCCGGGCGTGGCCGAGGTCATCATCGCCAAGCAGCGGAACGGTCCGACGGATACCTTCAGGCTCACCTTCCTGAAGCCGCTCACCAAGTTCGACAACCTGGCGCCCGGAAGCGCGGGCAGCGACTACTGATCTGGCGCTTCCGCGACTCGCGGCCTAGGGCGGCTGCCCCATTCGAGAGGCGGCAGACCCGCTACCATCGGTTCGACTGCAATCGCCCACGCACGCATGCCGAGACCGCGTTTCCGCTCCGCCACCGAGCCGGCATCCCACGCCGACCCGCGACCACCCGGGCCCCTGCTGATGCTTCTCGAGGGTCGCGCACCCCTCGAGTACTTCTCGATGTTCGCGGCCTATCCTTGGCTGCGCAGCCTGCCGCGCGGCGACGGTCACGGCGTCATGGTGTTCCCCGGCATGGGCGCCAACGACATGACGACATGGCCGTTGCGCGGCTTCCTGCAGAGCCTCGGCTACGTCACGCAGGCCTGGGGTCAAGGCCTCAACTTCGGTCCGAAGCGGGGCGTGCTCGAGCGCTGCGCCAATGACATTCGTGCCCTCTCGCAACGCACCGGCCATCCGGTCAGCCTGATCGGCTGGAGCCTGGGCGGCATCTACGCCCGTGAAATGGCCAAGGAGCTGCCGAGCGTCGCCCGCTGCGTCATCACCCTCGGCACGCCCTTCACCGGCCATCCGAAGGCCACCAACGCGTGGCGCATCTACGAATGGCTGAGCGGAACGAGCGTTGGCGACGCAGCGCTGATGGCCCAGGTGCGCCGGCCGCCGCCGGTACCGACGACCTCGATCTATTCGCGCACCGATGGCGTGGTCTCCTGGCGCTGCAGCCTCAACGAGCCGGGTCCGCTGGCCGAGAACATCGAGGTCCATGGCAGCCACGTCGGGATGGGCATGAACCCGCTGGCCCTGTATGCCATCGCCGACCGGCTGGCCCAGCCGATCGGGCACTGGCAGCCCTTCGACGCGAGCGGCGCACGACGCTGGTTCTATCGCACCGGCGTCAGCGAGCTAGCCACCTAGGATGCAGATCGCCGCCAACGGCATTGCCCTCGAAGTGGAAGATCATGGCTCGCCTGCCGGCGAGCCGCTGCTGCTTGTCATGGGCCTCGGCATGCAATTGCTGGCCTGGCCGGATGGCTTCGTCGCCGGGCTCGTCGAGCGCGGCTTTCGTGTCATCCGCTTCGACAATCGCGACATCGGCCTCAGCACCAGCTTCGAATCGATGGGTGTGCCGAACCTGGCCTTCGATTCGATCCGCTACACGATCGGCATGAAGGTGAAAAGCCCCTATTCGCTCGCCGACATGGCCGCCGACAGCATCGGCGTGCTCGACGCGCTCGGCATCGCGCGAGCCCACGTCTGCGGTGCATCGATGGGCGGCATGATCGCCCAGCACATGGCCGCCGCGTATCCGGATCGACTGAAGAGCCTGACGCTGATGATGACGAGCAGCGGCGCCCGGCGTCTGCCGGGGCCGTCGCTCAAGGTGCGCGCTTCGCTCATTTCGCGACCGAAGAACCCGCGCGAGCTGAGCAGCATCGTCGAGCACTACGTCGACCTGTACGGCCTCATCGGCAGCCCGGCGTTTCCGGCGCCCAGGGCAGAGCTTCGCGAGCGTTTCACGCGCTCGGTGAAGCGCTCCTATCGTCCGGCGGGAACGGCTCGCCAGATGGTGGCGATCGCCGCCGATGGCGACCGCTCCAGGCTGCTCGGCGCCATCCGTGCGCCGACCCAGGTCATCCACGGCCTGGCCGACGCCCTGGTGCCGGTGGCCGCCGGTCGCGACCTGGCACAGCGCATCCCGGCTGCCGCGCTCGATCTCATCGATGGCATGGGCCACGACCTGCCCAAGGAGCTCTGGCCGCGTTTCGTGGCCGGCATCGCCGCCGCGGCCGGCCGCGCCTGAGTCTTCCATCGGTCGAGCGCTCGCCACGCCGACCTCGCCCCGACCCCGAGCGGCGCTCGCTCGATTCGCATTGCCACTGGCTGCCGGCGGCACTAAAGTGCCTGGCCGGCCATGCCGGTGCAACCGCGGCATGCCCCGCGTTGCGAACGACAAAGAAACACACGAGGGAGATCCGCATGAAGAGGAAATTGCCGCCTGCCGCCTGGATCCTGGTCGCGATGGTGGTCGGGATCCTCCTCGGGTACATGATCTTCACGAGCTTTCCGGATCACAAGTCTGCGACCGAGATCGCCGGCTACGTCTCGATCATGTCCGACGTCTTCCTGCGCCTGATCAAGATGCTGATCGGGCCGCTGGTGTTCTCGACGCTGGTGGTCGGCATTGCGCACATGGGCGACGCCAGATCGGTGGGCCGCGTCTTCGGCAAGGCGATCGGCTGGTTCGTCACCGCATCGCTGATCTCGCTGATCCTCGGCCTCATCATGGCCAACCTGCTCGAGCCGGGCAAGAACCTGGGCCTGCCGTTGCCCGACATCGGCAGCTCGGCCAACCTGGCGACGTCGAAGTTCACGCTGAAGGATTTCATCAGCCACATGGTGCCGCGCTCCTTCGCCGAGGCGATGGCCAACAACGAGATCCTGCAGATCGTGGTGTTCTCGATGTTCTTCGGCGTCGCCCTCGCGTCGCTCGGCGACAAGGCCCGGACCCTGATCCTGGCGATCGAGGAGCTCTCGCACGCGATGCTCAAGATCACCGGCTACGTGATGAAGCTGGCGCCGCTCGCGGTGATGGCGGCGATGGCGGCAACGGTCGCCGTCAACGGCCTGGCGATCCTGCTCAAGTTCGCCGTCTTCATGGGCGACTTCTACATCGGCTTGATCCTGCTCTGGGGCGTGCTGACGGCGGCCGGATTCATCTTCCTGGGCCCGCGGGTCTTCAAGTTGCTGGCCCTGATCAGGGAGGCGTTCCTGCTGTCGTTCGCCACGGCGAGCTCGGAGGCGGCGTATCCGAAGATCCTCGACGCGCTCGACCGCTTCGGCGTCAAGCGCAAGATCTCCAGCTTCGTCATGCCGATGGGCTATTCCTTCAATCTCGACGGCTCGATGATGTACTGCACTTTTGCGGTGCTGTTCATCGCCCAGGCCTACAACATCGTGCTGCCGATCGGCACGCAGATCACGATGCTGCTGATCCTGATGCTGACGTCCAAAGGCATGGCCGGAGTTCCGCGTGCCTCGCTCGTCGTGATCGCCGCGACGCTCAACCAGTTCAGCATTCCGGAAGCCGGCCTGCTGCTCATCCTCGGCGTCGACACCTTCCTCGACATGGGTCGCTCGGCCACCAATGCGGTGGGCAACTCGATCGCCTCGGCCGTGGTGGCGAAGTGGGAGGGCGCTCTCGTGCCGGAAGCCGAAGCAGAGGCCCATGCGCGCACGCTCGACGCCAACCTCGCCCCGCAACTTGGCCACGCCTGAGGCGACGCCGATGAGCCTCGGGCAACTGATGCGCCGCTGGCAGGCGCCGCTGGCAGCGCTTGTGCTGATGGCGGGCATGGCCATAGCGCATGCGCAGGGCGACCCGGCGCAGCTGACCGGGACGCTCGCCAAGGCCCGCGAAACGGGCACGATCACGATCGGGCATCGCGAATCGTCGATCCCGTTTTCGTACCTGTCGGCGCGCGGCGAGCCGATCGGCTACTCGATCGACCTGTGCAAGCTGCTCGTCGACGCCATCAGCGAGGAGGTCGGCCGATCGATCGCGATCCGCTGGCAGCCGGTGACCTCGGAGTCACGCATCGCTGCCGTCGTTTCCGGCCAGGTCGATCTGGAGTGCGGGTCGACCACCAGCAATCTCGAGAGACAGAAGCAGGTGAGCTTTTCTCCGACGTTCTTCGTCTCGGGCACCAAGCTGATGGTCAGGAAGGGCTCGAGCATCCGCTCGTTCCGCGACCTCGGGGGCAAGAAGGTGGTGGTCACGGCCGGGACGACCAACGAAAAGACGATGCGCGAGCTGGCGACCAAGTTCAAGCTCGACATGAGCCTGAGCGTGGCGCCCGATCACGCAGCGTCGTTCGCGTTGCTCACCCGGGGCGAGGTCGACGCATTCGCCACCGACGACGTGCTCCTCTTCGGCCTGCTGGCCCAGAACAAGGCGCAGGCTGACTACGAGGTGATAGGAGACTTCCTCTCCTACGACCCCTATGGCGTGATGTTTCGCAAAGGCGACGCGCCGCTCGCCGCACTCGTCAACAGCACCTTCCATCAGTTGGCAGAGGATCGCGAGATCGAGCGTCGCTACAACCGCTGGTTCCTGCGCAAGCTTCCTTCCGGCGTCAGTCTCGATCTGCCGATGAGCGCGCAACTCGACACCATCCTGCAGACCATCGCCGCCCGCGCCGAATAGCGCCGCACCGTTTGCGAAACGGACGGCGGCGTCCCGCATCGTCGAAAATGGCGGTCGATGAGACCGGACTCGCAACACAGCGCGTGGCGTTTATGCGTCGCTCCGATGATGGACTGGACCGACCGCCATTGCCGGTACTTCCATCGCCTGCTGACGCGCCGCACGCGCCTGTATACGGAGATGGTGACGACCGGTGCGCTGTTGCACGGCGACGTGCCGCGCCACCTCGACTTCGATGCCGAGGAGCATCCGCTCGCCCTGCAGCTCGGCGGCAGCGAGCCGGCTGCACTGGCCGATTGCGCCCGCCTCGGCATGCGTTGGGGCTATGACGAGATCAACCTGAACTGCGGCTGTCCGAGCGAGCGCGTGCAGCGCGGCGCCTTCGGTGCCTGCCTGATGGCCGAACCCGAGCTGGTCGCCGAAGGCGTCAGCGCGATGCGCGACGCGGTCAGCATTCCGGTGACGGTCAAGCACCGGATCGGCATCGACCGGATCGAGAACTACGGCTTTGTCCGAGATTTTGTCGGCACGGTCAGCGAGCGCGGCGGCTGCCAGGCCTTCATCGTGCACGCCCGCAATGCGTGGCTGCACGGGCTGAGCCCGAAGGAAAACCGCGAGGTGCCGCCCCTGCGCCGTGAAACCGTCCACGACCTGAAGCGCGACTTTCCCGACCTCGAATTTGTCAGCAACGGGGGTCTCTCGAGCGACCTGGACATCGCGGCCGAGCTCGAGCGCGTCGACGGTGTGATGATCGGCCGGGCGGCCTATCACGACCCGTTCGCCATGCGGTCGTGGGATCGGCGCTTCTTCGCTCTCGATACACCCGATCTCGATCGCGACGAGATCGAGGCGGCGATGGTTCGCTACATGGAGGCCGTGGCCGCGCGCGGCGAGCCGTGGACGCACGTCTCGCGCCACATGCTCGGGCTGCGCAACGGCACGCCGGGCGCGCGGCGCTGGCGCCAGGTGTGGTCCGATCATCGACTGCACGGACAATCTCCATCCGAGGTCTCGCGCCGCGCCCGCGCCGCATTGACGATCGCGATCCAGCTCGATGCCACTGAAGCCTGACGGAGGAACCATGATCCACGCGATGAACCATTTCACGGTGTTGAGCGACGACCTCGATCGCACGCTTGATTTCTACGTCCGCATGCTCGGACTGGAGGCAGGGCCGCGCCCGGACCTCGGTTTTCCGGGTGCCTGGCTCTATGCGTCCGGAAAGGCAGTGCTGCATGTCGTCGCCGGCCGGCCGCTGCCCGAGTCGCGCAGCGGCGTGATCGACCACATGGCGTTTTCGGCGCGCGGGCTCGCCGACGTCAAGAAGCGATTCGACGCCGGCGGCGTCGAATACACCCTGCGCCGCCAGGCAGGTGCGGGCACCTGGCAGTTGTTCTGCTTCGATCCGAGCGGCGCGCGCGTCGAGCTCGACTTCGATCCTGCCGAGACGATCTGACTTCACAACACGAGGGAATGCACATGGCCAACCGCAGAACGATCGTCGACGACGCCTTGCACGACTATCTCGTCGCTCACTCGGTGCGCGAAAAGCCGGCGCAGGCGGCGCTGCGCGCGGCCACGTTGACGGTCCCGCATGCCGGCATGCAGATCGGCCCCGAGCAGGCCCAGTTCATGGCTTTGCTGGTACGCCTGATGGGTGCGAAGCGGGCGATCGAGGTGGGCGTCTTCACCGGCTACAGCGCGCTCTCGGTGGCGCTGGCGCTGCCCGACGACGGCTACCTGCTGGCCTGTGACGTCAGCGATGCCTACACCCGCGTCGGCCTGCCGTTCTGGCAGCAGGCGGGCATCGCGCACAAGATCGACCTGCGCCTCGCGCCTGCCGTCGAGACGCTCGATCTCCAGCTGGCGCAGGGACAGGCGGGTCGCTTCGACTTCGCCTTCATCGACGCCGACAAGAGCAGCTACGACGCCTACTACGAGCGTTGCCTGAAGCTGTTGCGGGCGGGTGGCCTGATCGCCATCGACAACGTGCTCTGGGGCGGCAGCGTGGCGCGGCCGGCGAGCGATGCCGACACGATCGCGCTGCAGGCGCTCAACACCAAGCTGCACGGCGACGAGCGCATCGACGTGGCCATCGTGCCGATCGGGGACGGCGTCACGCTCGCGCGCAAGCGCTAGTCGCCCGATCCTTCAGGTCGGAGGGGCCGGCCAGTCGCCGGATCCGCTGCGGCCTCGGCCGGGAAACGTTGCCAGGACGACGCCGACGAGCGCCAACGCGAAGGCGCCGACTTGCACGTGCGTAAAGCGCTCGCCATAGACGAGCACGCCGACGGCGGCGGCGCTGATCGGCAGAAACACCGTGAAGATGCCGGCCGCCGCGGCGGCAACGTGCTTGAGGCCGGTCATCCACAGCCAGACGGTGACGACACTCGCCGCAATCGCATAGGCCGCGAGCAGCAGCCACGACGATGGCGGAATGAAGGCGTAGCCGAAGCCCGGCAGCTGCCAGATTGCGAGCGGCGTCACCAGCACCAGGCCCCAGAGGTTGATGAGGGCACTGATGCGCTTCGGTCCGATCGAGGCCGAGAGCTTCTTGCCGAGGACGACATAGAGCGCCTCGCAGGTGACGGCGCCGAAAAGCAGCAGGCTGCCGATGAGCGACCCACTCGCCAGCTCGCCATCCTCGTCGCGCGCCAGCGCCACCAGGGCGATGCCGGCGATGGCGAAGCCGATCCCGGCAGCCACGCGCCACTGCACGCGCTCGCCCAGGAGCAGCCAGGAAAGCAGGGCCACGACCGCGGGAATCGCGGCCATGATCACGCCGGCGGCGAGCGCCGAGCTGTGCGTCATGCCGAACAGCATGCAGATCGAGAACAGGAAATTGCCGAAGAACGACTCGAGGAAGAGCAGGCCGCGCGTGCGCCGGTCGAGGCGAGCCTCGTCGGCCGGCCGGCGCAGCCAGGGCGCCATCGCAACGGCGGCGATCGCGAAGCGAAGCCAGGCCAGCACGAAGACCGGGAAGACGATGACCAGCGCCTTGGAGAAACCGACGTAGGCGCCGACGACCGCCATCGCCCCGGCCAGAGCCAGATAGGACAGCCAGGGCACCGACTTCACGTCGCCAGGACCCGGTTCGCCGCCGCGACGTCCTCGGCACGCCGCCGCTCGCCGCGGGCGATGACGAAGCTGGCGACCGCGACGCCGACCGCGACCACTGCAATGATGATCGTCGCCACCGCATTGACGCTCGGGTTCAGGCCGAGGCGGGCGCGCGAGAAGATGACCAGCGGCATCGTCGTCGCGCCAGGTCCGGACAGGAAGGCCGACAGCACGACATCGTCGAGCGACAGCGTGAAGGTGAGCAGAAAGGCCGAGAGCAGGGCCTGGCCGATCATCGGCAAGGTCACCAGCCAGAAGACCTGCCATGGTCGCGCACCCAGATCCATGGCCGCTTCCTCGAGCTGCGGATTGAGGGTCTGCAGTCGCGCCCGCACGACGACGGTCGCGTAGGCCATGCCGAGCAGCAGGTGGCCGAGCCAGATCGTGAGCATGCCGCGCTCGGGAAAGCCGACGCCGAAGATGGCCTCGGTGGCGCGCTGCAGCGACACCAGCATGAGCAGCAGCGAGAGGCCGATGATGACCTCGGGCATGACCAGCGGTGCCGCCACCATGCCGGCGAACAGGGTGCTGCCGAAGAAGCGCCGATAGCGTGTCATCGCGAAGGCGGCGAGGGTGCCGAGCACGATGGCGGCGCAGGCCGTCGAAAGCGCGACCTTCAACGACAAGGCCAGGCCGGCAAGCAACTCCTGATCGGTCGCAAGGGCGGCGTACCACTTGAGGGTGAAGCCGCGCCAGAGATTGGCCACCGGCGAATCGTTGAACGAATAGACGACCAGCGCGACGATCGGCACGTAGAGGAAGGCATAGCCCAAGGCCAGCCACGCGCGCGCGAAAGCGCGATTGAAGGAGGCCGCGTTCATGCGGTTCGCCGCTCGGTCGCTTCGGCCTGGTAGCGGCTGAAGATCGCCACCGGCACGATCACGAGCAGGATCATGGCGACCGCGACGGCGCAGGCCATCGGCCAGTCGTTGTTGCTGAAGAACTCGTCCCAGAGGGTGCGGCCGATCATCTGCGTCTGCGGGCCGCCGAGCAGCTCGGGGATGACGTATTCGCCGACGCACGGAATGAAGACGAGCATCGCGCCGGCGATGATGCCGGCGCGCGACAGCGGAACCGTCACCGTCCAGAACGCGGTCCAGGCCGTGGCGCCGAGGTCGGAGGCGGCTTCGAGCAGGCGCAGGTCCATCTTCGCCAGGTTCGAGTAGAGCGGCAGGATCATGAACGGCAGGTAGGTGTAGGTCATCCCGAGCACGAGCGAGAAGGGCGTGTTCATCAGCTGACCCGGGCCGGGGATCAGGCCGCCGGCGGCCAGCAGCTTGTCGAGGCCGAGCCCTTCGATGGCGTCGGCGGCCAGGCCGTTTTCGGTCAGCAAGGCCTTCCAGGCGTAGACGCGCAGCAGGAACGAAGTCCAGAACGGCAGCATCACGAGCATCAGCAGCGCTGGCTGCAGCGTGCGCCGGGCGCGGGCCATGAAATAGGCGAAGGGATAGCCGATGGCGAGGCAGAGCAGCGGTCGTCACCGCCGCGTATTTCAGGCTCGAGACATAGGTCGAGAAGTAGAGATCGTCCTGCAGCAGCGACACGTAGTTGCCGAACTTCAGGCTGAAGGCGATGGCGCCGTCTTTCCAGGTGACGATGTCGCTGATCGTCGTCGTCTCCATCTCCGAGACGCTGATCTTCGCGACCACCAGGAAAGGCAGCAGGAAGAAGACGAGCAGCCAGACGTAGGGAATGCCGATGACGGCACTGCGCCCGCGCAACCAGCCGAAGCCGGGCAGGCGCTTCATTGCGTCAGGACCACCGGCGACAGCGGCGCCCAGCTGGCCCAGGCCTCGTCGTCCCAGTCGAGCGTGCCGCCGGTCTGCCGCTCGGTATTGCTCTGGCTCACCTTGACGATGCGGCCGCTGTCGAGCTGCAGCCTGTAGACCGTGAAGCTGCCGAAGTAGGCCAGGTCCTTGATCTTGCCGTGCGCGCGATTGAAGGGCGCCGGCGGTGCATCGGGTTCGTCGCCGGGCGCTTCGCGATGGATGCGGATCTTTTCCGGGCGCAGGGCGACCGATACCTTCATCCCGAGCGTGCCGGTGATGCCGTGGCCGATCCAGTGCCGGCAGTCGCCGCAATCGACGACGACGTGGCCGGCCTCGTCCTCGATCACCGTGCCTTCCATCAGGTTGACGTTGCCGATGAAGTCGGCAACGAACCGGCTCGACGGCGTCTCGTAGATTTCCGCGGGCGCGCCGACCTGCAGGAAGCGGCCCGGCGCTCATCACCGCGATGCGCGAGGCCATGGTCATCGCCTCTTCCTGGTCGTGCGTGACCATGACGCAGGTGACGCCGACGTCGTGGATGATGTTGGCGAGCTCGATCTGCGTCTCTTCGCGGAGCTTGCGGTCGAGCGCGCCGAGCGGCTCGTCGAGCAGCAGGAGCTGCGGCTTCTTCGCCAGGCTGCGCGCCAGGGCGACGCGCTGCTGCTGTCCGCCGGAAAGCTGGTGCGGCTTGCGCTTGGCATAGCCGCCGAGCTGCACCAGCTTCAGCATCGCCTCGACCCGCGCGGCGATCTCCGCAGCGGGCAGGCCATCGCGCTTCAGGCCGAAGGCGATGTTGTCGAAGACCGAGAGATGCGGGAAGAGCGCGTAGCTCTGGAACATCATGTTCATCGGCCGCTCGTAGGGCGGCAGCCCGGCGAGGTCGTGGCCGTCGAGCGTGATCGTGCCCGAGGTCGGCGTCTCGAAGCCGGCCAGCATGCGCAAGAGCGTCGTCTTGCCGCAGCCCGAAGAGCCGAGCAGGGCGAAGACCTCGCCCTTGGCGATGTCGATCGACACGTCATCGACGGCGCGGTGGCCGTCGAAGTCCTTGACGATGTTGCGGATCTGCAGGAAGGCGGGAGCGCTCATCGGGCGGCTGGATGACGCCGGCGGCGTCGGGCAAACCGACGATTCTCCAACACCTTCGGCCGGCGCGGCGAAGCGCGCCGGCAAAGACCGAAGCGCCCGGCGCTCCGGCCCGGACCGTCGATCAGGCGACGGTCTTCAGCACATCGGCGATCGTGCTGATCGCCTGGTCGATGTGCGTCTCTTCGACGATGAGCGGCGGCGAGAGGGCGATGATGTCGCCGGTGGTGCGGATCAGCACGCCGCGCTCGAAGCAGGTACGAAAGACATCGAAGGCGCGCTTGCCCGGCGCGCCCGGAATCGACTCCAGCTCGATCGCCCCGACCAGGCCGATGTTGCGCACGTCGATCACGTGCGGCGACTCGTCGAGCGAGTGCACGGCGTGCTCGAAGCTCGACGCCATCTTGGCGCCGCGCGTGAGCAATCCCTCGTCGGCATAGGTCTCGAGCGTGCCGAGCGAGGCGGCACAGGCCAGCGGATGGGCCGAATAGGTATAGCCGTGCGGGAACTCGACGACGTGCTCGGGTCCCTGCATGAAGATGTCGTGCAGGGCGCGCTTTGCGAACACCGCACCCATCGGCACGCAGCCGTTGGTGATGCCCTTGGCCACCGTCATCATGTCCGGCGTGACGCCGAAGTAGTCGGCGGCGAAGGGCGTGCCGAGCCGTCCGAAGCCGGTGATGACCTCGTCGAAGATCAACAGGATGCCGTGCTTGTCGCAGATGGCGCGCAGGCGCTCGAGGTAGCCCTTCGGCGGAATCAGCACGCCCGTCGATCCGGCGACCGGCTCGACGATGACGGCGGCGATGGTCGATGCGTCGTGCAGGGTGACGATGCGCTCGAGGTCGTCGGCCAGCTCCGCGCCATGCTCCGGAACGCCGTGCGTGAAGGCGTTCTTCTTCAGGTCGTGGGTATGACGCAAGTGATCGGTGCCGTTCAGCATCGGCCCGAAGGTCTTGCGGTTGCCGGCGATGCCGCCGACCGAAATGCCGCCGAAGTTGACGCCGTGATAGCCGCGCTCGCGTCCGATCAGGCGCGTGCGCTGGCCTTCGCCGCGGGCGCGGTGATAGGCGATGGCCATCTTCAGCGCCGTCTCGACCGCTTCGGATCCGGAGTTGGTATAGAAGACCTTGTCGAGACCTTTGGGCGCCAGCGCGACGAGCTTGGTCGCGAGCTCGAACGACTTCGGGTGCGCCATGTTGAAGCCGGGCGCGAAATCCATCTCCTCGGCCTGCTCGGCGATGGCGCGAACGATCTTCGGCCGGGCATGGCCGGCGTTGACGCACCACAGGCCGGCAACAGCGTCGAGGACCTGGCGCCCTTCCGGTGTCCAGTAGTGCATGCCCTTCGCCTTGGCCAGCATGCGCGGTGCGCTCTTGAACTGGCGGCTGGCGGTGAAGGGCATCCAGAACGCGTCGAGATCGAGAGGGCCGGCCGCAGACGTCGGCGCTGCCGAGGGTGCAGCTGCCGGGTTCGGGTCCTTGTGCATCGAGAGTCTCCTGGTGAGCGCGAGTCATGCGCGGCGAATCAACGAGTCTAGAAGAAAGCCCGCGCCGCCGTGCTTTCGCATCAGAAAATCTCGATACCGTAATGCGAAATTACGACTTGCTGCGACGCCGCAAAATTTCTCATCGTGAGGAGGCTAATCCCACAATACGGGATAAATGCCATAGGTTATTGTTTTAATGTTGTTTATTCGTTCCACAAATGGCAGCCGGAAGCCCAGGTATTGGCGCGTCTGCCGTTACGCTGAATGCAGTCGCCGTCCTCAGTATTTCCTGCAATCAAGGAGAAATTCGATGCAAAGCCCGAGCCGCGAAAAGCAAGCCGACGCCCTCGCCACGGAGTGGGCCGCCAACCCTCGCTGGAAGGGCGTTCGACGCAGCTACAGCGCGGCGGACGTCGTGCGACTGCGCGGATCGGTGGCCATCGAGCACACGCTGGCGCGCCGCGGTGCGGAAAAGCTCTGGCATCTCGTCAATACCGAGCCTTTCGTCAACACCCTCGGCGCGCTCACCGGCAACCAGGCGATGCAGCAGGTCAAGGCCGGACTGAAGGCCATCTACCTCTCGGGCTGGCAGGTCGCGGGCGACGCCAACGTGGCGGGCGAGATGTACCCGGATCAGTCGCTCTACCCGGCGAACTCGGTCCCGATGGTCGTCAAGCGCATCAACAACACGTTCATGCGGGCCGACCAGATCCAGTGGTCCGAAGGCAAGAGCGAGATCGACTACTTCGCGCCCATCGTGGCTGACGCAGAGGCCGGCTTCGGTGGCGTTCTCAACGCCTTCGAGCTGATGAAATCGATGATCGAGGCCGGCGCGGCAGGCGTCCACTTCGAAGACCAACTCGCCTCGGTGAAGAAATGCGGCCACATGGGCGGCAAGGTGCTCGTGCCGACGCGCGAAGCCACCGCCAAGCTCACCGCGGCTCGTCTGGCGGCCGACGTGATGGGCGTGCCCACGCTGGTCATCGCCCGCACCGACGCCGAGGCCGCCGATCTGGTCACGAGCGATGTCGACGACAACGACAAGCCCTTTCTCACCGGCGAGCGCACGATCGAGGGCTTCTACCGCACCAGGCCAGGACTCGATCAGGCCGTGTCGCGCGGACTGGCCTATAGCGAAGTGGCCGACATGGTCTGGTGCGAGACCGGCAAGCCCGACCTGGCCTACGCCAAGGCGTTCGCCGAGGCGATCCACCGCAAGTTCCCCGGCAAGCTGCTGGCCTACAACTGCTCGCCCAGCTTCAACTGGAAGAAGAATCTCGACGACGCGACGATCGCCAAGTTCCAGCGCGAGCTCGGCGCCATGGGCTACAAGTTCCAGTTCATCACGCTGGCCGGATTCCACAGCCTGAACTACTCGATGTTCCATCTCGCGCATGGCTATGCGCGAAACAGCATGACTGCCTTCGTGGAGCTTCAGGAAGCGGAGTTCGCGGCCGCGTCCAAGGGCTTCACGGCGGTCAAGCACCAGCGCGAGGTCGGCACCGGCTACTTCGATGCGGTCACCACGACCATCGAGCGCGACGCGTCGACGGCGGCCCTCAAGGGCTCGACCGAGGACGAGCAGTTCTTCGAGCCAGCGCACGCCTGACGCGACGCTGCCGACAAGCGTGCCAGGGGCCGGGCCCCTGACTTGCCAGAGCCCGACGGCGCTCCGTCGGGCTTTGTCTTTTTGGAGAGCTTCCTCCACTCGTTCTCGCGCGGTCGGCGAGAAGCGGGGTGGCGCGTTAGCTCATATTGCCTTTTGATTCGACCGGTCGATGTCAGCCTTGCCGTTCCGTTTCCTCCCCGCACGCGTCGTGGCAGCGATGGTGCTCTGGGCTTGTGCCGTGCCAGCGGCGCTGGCCTTCGACCTCGACGACGTGGGCAACCGGGCCCGCGACCTCGCCGCACGCGCCTACAAGGCACCGGAGATCCGCATGCCGGCCGCCTTGCGCGACCTCGACTACGACCAGTATCGCGACATCCGGTATCGGCCCGAGAAGGCGCTCTGGCGCGCCGAGAAGCTGCCTTTCGAAGTGATGTTCTTCCATCAAGGCCGCTCGGTTCCCGAGCCGGTGCGGATCAACATCATCGAGCCGCACGGCGAGCACACCGTGCCTTTCGATCCGGCCCTCTTCGACTACGGCCACAACAAGATCGACCCGGCGAGCCTGAGAGACGTCGGCTACAACGGCTTTCGCGTTCATTTCGCGGTCAATCACCCGACCTACAAGGACGAGGTTCTCGTGTTTCAGGGCGCCAGCTACTTTCGTGCGGTTGGCAAAGGGCAGGGCTACGGCCTGTCGGCGCGCGGGCTCGCGGTCGACACCGCAACGGCCGAAGGCGAGGAGTTTCCGCGTTTCGTCGAGTTCTGGATCGAGCGGCCGAAGGCGGCCGCGACCTCGCTCGTCATCTACGGCCTGCTCGACTCCAGGCGCGTCGCAGGGGCCTACCGCTTCGTATTGACGCCGGGCGCAGAAACGACGATGCAGGTCAACGCCCGTCTTTATCTTCGCGACCGCATCGCCAAGATCGGCCTTGCGCCGCTGACCAGCATGTTCGCGTTCGGCGAGAACCAGCCCGGGCGCGACGACTACCGGCCCGAGGTGCACGACTCGGACGGGTTGTCGATCGAAGGTGCTGACGGCGAGTGGATCTGGCGGCCGCTCGTCAATCCGAAGCGCTTGCTGGTCACCTCGTTCGCCATGACGAATCCGCACGGCTTCGGCCTGATGCAGCGCGATCGCTCGCCTTCGAGCTACGAAGATCCGGAAGCGCAATACGAGCGCCGGCCGAGCGCCTGGATCGAGCCCACGGGTCCCTGGGGCGCCGGTCGCGTCGAGCTGGTGCAGATCCCGACGCCGGACGAGACCAACGACAACGTCGTGGCCTACTGGGTTCCAGCGACCGCCCCCGCTCCCGCGCATGCCTTCGACTTCGCCTATCGCATCCGCTGGCAGATGGCCGGCACGCTGCCCGCGGGCAAGGGCTGGGTCGTGCAGACGCGACGCGGTCGGGGCTTCACCAAGAGCGCCGATGGCGACATCAACTTCGTCGTCGATTTCGATGGCCCGCCCTTGCGCAACCTGCCGGCCGATGCCGGCCTCGAGCCGGTGATCTGGGCCGACGCCAACGCCGAGATCCACGAGCACAACCTGTTTCGCAACCGCGTCAACGGCACCTGGCGGATGACGGTTCGATTCAAGCGACTCGACCCGGCCAAGGTCGTCGAGCTGCGGGCCTACCTCAAGCAACAGCAAACCACGCTGACCGAAACCTGGAGCTACGCCGTGCCGGCCGAGCCGCCCAAGCCATGACAGATTCTCCGATCGCGCACCCGCCTCTGCGTCGAAGCTCGATGCCGAGTCAGCCCTGGGCCGGAGCGCCGCTGACGCGCCCCTGGCGTCGCCTGCTCGGGCGCGGCCCGAAGGCGCCCTTGCGCACCGCCGCCGATCGCCGTCCAGTCCTGATGCGCAGGCTCGTCTTCCTCGCGCTGGTGCTGTTTGGTGCCTGGGTCGGCACGCGTGCCATGGCCGAAGTACTGCCCTCGCACGGCGGAACAATGGAAGAGATCGGGCTGCTCGCCCTCTTCGCCGTGCTCTTCGGCTGGATCTCTGCCGGCTTCTGGACCGGCGTGATGGGGGCGTTCGTGCGCCTGCGCCGACGTGCCAATCCGCTCGTCCGCGGCGCCGGCCGCGAAGGCCTGCGACCCCTCGACGCACAGGCACGCACGGCCATCGTCATGCCGATCTGCAACGAGCACGTGCCGACCGTATTCGGCGGTCTTTCGGCCACGATCGACTCCCTGCGCCGCACCGGCGAAGCTTCCAACTTCGACGTCTACGTGCTCAGCGATAGCAACGATCCCGACATCCGCGCCGCCGAGCAGGCGGCCTGGAGCGACCTTGCCGCGAGCACCCGGGCGGCCGGTGATGGCGATGCCTCGGCGCTTCGCGTCCATTACCGCTGGCGTCAGCTCCGGACCAAGCGCAAGGCTGGCAACGTGGCCGATTTCTGCCGGCGCTGGGGCCGAGGCTACCGCTACTTCATCGTCCTCGATGCCGACAGCATCATGACCGGCGAGTGCCTGACGAGCCTCGTTCGCCTGATGGAAGCGCATCCCGACGCCGGCATCATCCAGACCGCGCCGCAGGCCGTCGGTCACGACACCTTTCACGCCCGCGTGCAGCAGTTCTGCGCCCGCGCCTACGGCCCGCTCTTCACGGCCGGCATGCGCTTCTGGCAGCGCGGCGAGTCGAACTACTGGGGCCACAACGCGATCCTGCGCAGCGAGCCTTTCATGCGGCATTGCGGCCTGGCGTCGATCGAAGGCGACGGGTCGCTGGCCGGCGAGATCCTTTCGCACGACTTCGTCGAGGCCGCATTGATGCGCCGAGCCGGCTGGAAGGTGTGGGTCGTCGACGGCCTCGAGGGCAGCTTCGAGCAGGTGCCGCCCAATCTGCTCGCCGAGCTGCAGCGCGACCGGCGCTGGTGCCAGGGCAACCTGCAGAACTCGCGCCTGATGTTCGAGCCGGGCCTGCATGTCGTGCACCGCACCGGCTTGCTGACCGGCGCGCTCGCCTACGCCTCTTCGCCGCTCTGGCTCGCGTTTCTCGCGCTCTCGTCGCTGCTCTTTGCCCAGCACGCGGGCAGCGAGCCGACCTATTTCGTCGAGCCCTACCAGCTGTTTCCAATCTGGCCCACCGCCAACCTGAAGCTGATGCTGACGCTGTTCGGCCTTACCGGCATCCTCCTGCTGGCACCCAAGGCCTTGTCGCTGCTGCTGATCCTCTGGCGCGGCGAGGCTCACCAATTCGGCGGCGCGCGTCGCCTGCTGGCGAGCGCTGCGATCGAGTTCCTGCACTCGACCTTGCTTGCACCGGTTCGCATGCTGTTCCATTCGCAATTCGTCTTCGCGGCCGTCACGGGCTGGCGGCTCGACTGGAAGTCGCCGCCTCGTGACGACGCGGCCACGTCGTGGCGCGAGGCCTGGCGCCGTCATGGCCTGCACACCGTGCTGGCGCTGCTCTGGATCGCGGCGATCGTGGTCGGCAGCGACGCGATTCCCTGGTGGCTTTCGCCGATCCTGCTCGGCCTGCTCGGAGCGACGCTGCTGTCGGCCTGGGGTAGCCGCGCCGATGTCGGTCGTGCCTTGCGCCGGCGCGGCCTTCTGCTCACGCCCGAGGAAGTTCGCATCCCCGCCGTTCTCGAAGCTGCCGCGCGCGCCAGCCGGGAGGTCTCCGCCCGGCTGGCGTCGTTCAAGGGCACGATCGTCCATGAAGGTCAGGGCGATCGTTGTCTGCGCGCGATGCCGGCACGATCGCCTTCGGGAGCGAAGGCAATGGCCGAGGCTCTTCTCGTCGAGCGTGCCTTGCGCGACGGGCCGCAGGCGCTGACCCGCGACGATCGCTTGCGCATGCTTTCGAGTCGCGGCGCACTGGCACGCTTGCGCGTCGAGGTGCAGGCGCACCACGCGCATCCTGGTTGGTGGCTGGAGGAGGAAGCTCCCTTCGGCACCGCGCGCTGCAGTGGACGTGGCGCCGTCGATGCGGCCCGCCGTGGCGGTCGCTCCGAGCGCAGGTCAGTAGGCGACACGAGCGGCCTTTGACCCGCGCTTTGCGTTTCGGGTAAGGTCGCAGACGCCGGTACGCGTCTCTCGCGGCGAGCCGGCCCCACGACATGGCCGACGACATCGTTTCGCTTCGCCGCATCCTCGCTTCGGCGAGGACCATCGCCGTCGTCGGCCTCTCGGCCGAATGGCATCGGCCGAGCTACTTCGCCGCCAAGTACATGCAGGAGCACGGCTATCGGATCGTGCCGGTGAATCCGCGCTACACCGAGGTCCTGGGCGAGCGTTGTCACGCGAGCCTCGAGACGATCGACGTGCCCATCGACATCGTCGACGTCTTCCGCCGCACCGAAGACGTGCTGCCGATCGCCAGGCAGGCCATCGCCATCGGCGCGAAGTGCCTGTGGCAGCAGATCGGCGTGAAGAACCTCGAAGCGGCCCGGCTCGTCGAAGCGGCCGGGCTCGATTCGGTGATGGACCGTTGCGTCAAGATCGAGCACGCCCGCCTCTTCGGCGGACTGCACTGGGCCGGCGTCAATACCGGCGTCATTTCGGCGCGCCGCCTGGCCTGATCGAATGGCCGACCACGCCTATCGTCCCGAGACCCTGGCCATCCATGCCGGCCAGATACCCGACGCCGCGACCGGCGCCCGGGCCTTGCCGATCTACCAGACGACGAGCTTCGTCTTCGACAGCGCCGAGCATGCCGCCAGCCTCTTCAACCTCGCCACCTTCGGCAACGTCTACTCGCGCCTGTCGAATCCCACGGTCGCGGCACTCGAGGAGCGCGTTTCCGCCCTCGAAGGCGGTCGCGCCGCACTGGCCTCGGCCAGCGGCATGGCCGCCGAGGCGATCGCGCTCCTGACCCTGCTCAATCAGGGTGACCACATCGTTGCCGCCGGCGCGCTCTACGGGGGCACGGTGAGCATGCTGGCCGTCAACCTGGAGCGCCTCGGCATCCAGACAAGCTTCGTCGACGCCGCATCGCCCGAGGCGTTCGCGGCGGCCATGCGGCCGAACACCCGCGCCGTCTTCGCCGAGAGCATCGGCAATCCGAGCCTGGCGGTTCTCGACATCGAGGCCGTTGCCGAAGTCGCGCACGCGCATGGCGTGCCGCTCGTCGTCGACAACACCGTGCCTTCGCCGTTCCTGTGCAACCCGATCCGGTTCGGCGCCGACATCGTCGTCCACTCGGCCACCAAGTACCTCGCCGGACACGGCACGACGCTCGGCGGCGTGATGGTGGAGAGCGGGCGTTTCCCCTGGGACAACGGCAAGTTCCCGGGGATGACCGAGCCCTCGCGCGGCTACCACGGCGTGAAGTTCTTCGAGACCTTCGGCGACTTCGGCTTCACCATGCGCGCGCGCATGGAGACCCTGCGCGTCTACGGCTCGGCGCTGTCGCCGATGAGCGCCTGGCAGATCCTGCAAGGCGTCGAGACGCTGCACCTTCGCATGGAGCGGCACTGTGCCAACGCGTTGGCCGTGGCCCGCTTCCTGCGCGCGCACAAGGGGGTGAGCTGGGTCAACTATCCGGGCCTCGCCGATCATCCGCAGCATGCGCTCGTGACGAAGCAGATGCGCAGCATCGACGGCGTCGCCGGCGGTTCCGGCCTGCTGGCCTTCGGCGTCGAAGGCGGCCTGCCCGCCGGCGTGAAGTTCATCGAGGCCGCGCAGTTCATGAGCCATCTCGCCAACATCGGCGACACGCGCACGCTCATCATCCATCCGGCCTCGACCACGCATCGCCAGCTCGACGAGGCGCAGCAACTGGCCGCCGGGGTCAAGCCCGACATGATCCGCATCTCGGTCGGTCTCGAGCACATCGACGACATCCTCTGGGACATCGACCAGGCCCTCGAGGCGGCCGCCGCGTGAGGCACGACCATCCGGTCAGCGAACTTCCATGACCATCTACGACCAGGACCTCGACCGCAACGCCGCGAATTTCGTCGCCCTCTCGCCGGTGAGCTTCGTCGAGCGCAGCGCCGAGGTCTTCGGCGATCTCGAAGCGGTCGTCCATGGCCAGCGCCGCTACAGCTGGCGGCAGACGCGCGATCGTTCGGCCCGCCTGGCGGCTGCGCTCGCATCGCTCGGCGTCGGCCGCGGCACGACGGTCAGCGCGATGCTGCACAACACGCCGGAGATGGTGGAGGCGCACTACGCGGTGCCGGCGCTGAACGCGGTGCTCAACACCCTCAACACGCGACTCGACGCGGCGCTGATCGCCTGGCAAATGAACCACTGCGAAGCCGCGGTGCTGCTCAGCGACCGCGAGCTCGCGCCGACGATGAGCGAGGCGCTGCGAATCCTGCGCGACGAATACGGCCGCGCGCCGGTGGTCGTCGACGTCTGCGACAGCGAGTTCACGGGCCCGGGCGATCGGCTCGGTGCCTTCGAGTACGAAGCGCTGCTCGCCGCGCACGACCCGCTGCCGCGGCTCGACGGCCCGCGCGACGAGTGGGACGCGATCGCCATCTCCTACACCTCGGGCACGACCGGCGATCCGAAAGGCGTCGTCACGCATCACCGCGGCGCCTACCTGAACGCCGTCTGCAACGCCGCCACCTGGACGATGCCGCACTTCCCGCGCTATCTCTGGACCTTGCCGATGTTCCATTGCAACGGCTGGTGCTTTCCCTGGACCGTGGCCTTGCTCGGCGGCACGCACGTCTGCCTGCGCAAGGTCGAGGCGCCGGCGATCTTCGCGGCGATGCGAGCCGAACGGGTCGATCACTATTGCGCTGCGCCCATCGTCCACAACCTGCTCATCGCGGCACCGGAGGCGCTGCGTGCCGGCATCGACCAGAAGGTGAGGGCGATGGTGGCCGGCGCGGCGCCGCCCGCGGCCATGATCGAGGGCATGGCCCGCATCGGCTTCGACATCACGCACGTCTACGGCCTGACCGAGGTCTACGGCCCGGCATCGGTGAGCGTGAAGCGCGAATCCTGGGCCGGGGAATCGCTCTCGGAGCAGACCCGCCTGAACGGCCGCCAGGGCGTGCGCTACGCGCTCGAGGAGGGCATGACGGTGATGGACGCCGCGAACATGCAGGAGGTGCCTGCCGACGGCCAGACGATGGGCGAGATCATGTTCCGCGGCAACATCGTGATGAAGGGCTACCTGAAGAATGCCAAGGCCAGCGCCGAGGCCTTCTCGGGCGGCTGGTTCCACACCGGCGACCTGGCCGTGCTGGAGCCCGACCGTTACGTCAAGATCAAGGACCGCAGCAAGGACATCATCATCTCCGGCGGCGAAAACATCAGCTCGCTCGAGGTCGAGGATGCGCTCTATCGGCATGCCGCGGTGCTGGCTTGCGCGGTCGTGGCGCGGCCCGACCCGAAGTGGGGCGAGACGCCTGTGGCCTTCGTCGAGCTCAAGGCGGGTGGACAGGTCTCGGCGGGCGACGCTGATCGCGCACTGCAAGCAACTCCTTGCCGGCTACAAGGTGCCGCGCGAGATTCGCTTCGAGGCGATTCCCAAGACATCGACAGGCAAGATCCAGAAGTTCCAGCTGCGCGAGAAGGCACGCTCGGCCGCGGCGATCGACCAGGAGAAGCCATGAAAGACGAAACGCGTTCCCTCGCCAAGCCCCTGCTGCGCCACGATCGCGATGAACGCGGCGTCGTCACGCTCACGCTCGATCGTCCCGATTCGTTCAACGCCCTGAGCATCGCCATGCTGACGGCCCTGCAGGACGAGATCGATCGCGATCGCCGCCGACGAAGGCATTCGGGTCGTCGTCATCGCCGCCTCGGGCCGGGCCTTTTCGGCCGGCCACGACCTGAAGGAGATGCGGGCCGAGCCGTCGCAGGCTTACTACGAGGGCTTGTTCGCGCGGTGCGCTCGGCTGATGCTCGCTCTGCAGCGTCTGCCCGTGCCGGTGATCGCCAAGGTCCAGGGCATCGCCACCGCCGCCGGCTGCCAGCTGGTCGCGGCCTGCGATCTGGCGGTTGCCGCGAGCAACTCGCGTTTCGCGGTCAGCGGCGTCAACCTCGGCCTTTTCTGCTCGTCGCCGAGCGTCGCCTTGTCGCGCAACCTGTTGAGGAAGCCGGCGTTCGAGATGCTGGTCACCGGCGAATTCATTTCGGCCGAGGAGGCCAGGGCCAAGGGCTTGGTCAATCGCGTCGCTGCGCCCGAAGGCGTCGACGCCGAGGTGGAATCGCTCGTCGCCGCCATCGTCGCCAAGCCGCGCGTGGCCATCGCGATGGGCAAGCAGCTCTTCTATCGCCAGCTCGAGCGCGGCGTCGAGGCGGCCTACGAAGACGCCGGCCACACCATGGCCTGCAACATGATGGACGAGTCCGCCCTCGAAGGCGTGCAGGCCTTCATCGACAAGCGCAAGCCGAGCTGGGCAGGGTGAACCCGCCCACGTGGTTGTCCGGACAACCCTCGCTAACCACGGATTGAGACTTCCATCGCCTTCCGGTATGGTTTTGCCGCGGCCCAGACTGCGGCTTGACCCACCCGAGGAGATTCGATGAGAAAGACAATTGCCGGCGTGATCGCCGCCTGCGCGCTGGCGTTCGCCGGCCACGCGATGGCCCAGGAAAAGCTCACCGTCTGGTGGGTCAAGGGCTTCTACAAGTCGGAAGACGACGCGCTGTTCGAGGCCATCAAGAAATACGAGGCCAAGAGCGGAGTCAAGGTCGAGCTCTCGCAGTACCCGATCCAGGACATGATCCCGAAGACGGTGGCCGCGCTCGACGCCGGCTCGCCGCCCGACGTGGCCTACGCCGACGTCTACGACTTCCAGGTCACCGGCAAGTGGGCCTTCGACGGCAAGCTCGCAGACATCAGCGACGTGCTGACGCCGATGAAGGGCCGCTTCCTGCCGAACACGATCGAGACGACCTATCTCTGGGACGACAAGACGAAGAAGCGCGCCTACTACGCCTTCCCGCTGAAGCAGCAGACCATGCACATCGAGATCTGGCTGGACATGCTGAACCAGGCCGGCTTCAAGGAAAGCGACATCCCGACCAAATGGAAGGACTACTGGTCGTTCTGGTGCGACAAGGTGCAGCCCGCTTCGCGCAAGGAAGACCGGCCAGCGCATCTTCGGCATCGGCCTGCCGATGGGCGTCGATTCGAGCGACTCGTTCTATTCGTTCCTGACCTTCATGGACGCGTACAACGTCAAGCTGGTCGACGACAGCGGCAAGCTGCTGGTCGACGACCCGAAGGTTCACGCCGGGCCTGGTCGGCTGCGCTGAAGGACTACATCGATGCCGTACCTCAAGGGCTGCACGCCGCCGTCGTCGACGAGCTGGAAGGACCCGGACAACAACGTCGCCTTCCACAACAAGACGACGGTGATGACGCACAACGCCACCATCTCCATCGCCGCCAAGTGGCTCGACGACGCCAACAACGAGGCGCTCACGCCGGCGCAACGCGCTGAGGGCAAGAAGGACTACTACGAGCTGATCCGCACCGCGGGATTCCCGAACAAGCCCGATGGCTCGAAGATGGTCTATCGCGCCGCAGTGAAGACCGGCGTGGTCTTCGAAGGCGCGAAGAACAAGGCGCGAGCCAAGGAATTCGTCGCCTTCCTGCTGCAGGACGAGAACCTGCAGCCCTATGTCGAGGGCTCGCTCGGCCGCTGGTTTCCGGTGACGACGTCGGGCACGAAGAGCGCGTTCTGGCAGGCCGACCCGCATCGCCGTTCGGTCTACAACCAGTTCGGCGCCGGCACGGTGACCTTCGAATTCACGAAGAACTACAAGTTCACCATCCTCAACAACGAGAACGTCTGGGCCAAGGCGATGAATCGGGTCGTCAACGACCAGGTTTCTGTCGACAAGGCGGTCACGGAGATGATCGCGCGCATCAAGGCGGTCGCGGGCTAGAGCGCATGTCGACGCTGGCGCTGCACGGCGCCGGCACGACGCAGCCCGTCGGGCCGGCAAGGAAGCGCCTGTCGCCCTGGCAGGTATGGGCGATGCTTCTGGTCGCGCCCTACCTGCTCGTCTTCGCGGTCTTCGTTCTCTACCCGATCGGCTACGGGCTCTGGCTGGCGCGCCATCCCGGCGAGCTACAGCCAGCTCTTCGCCGATCCGATCTTCGCCCGGACGGTCGTCAACACGCTCTTCTTCCTGATCGTCGGCATCAACCTGAAGATGGCCGTGGCGCTGTTCCTGTCGGGCTTCTTCGTGCAGACGCGCTGGTGGATCAAGGGCCTGTCGCTGCTCTTCATCCTGCCCTGGGCGGTGCCGTCGATTCCCACCATCCTGTCGCTTCGCTTCATGCTGAATCCGGAGTGGGGGATCATCAACGCGACCATCTTTCGCCTGACCGGCGCCGACGGCCCGAACTGGCTCAACGATCCGTACCTGGCGCTGTCGTTTGGCGATCCTGGTGCACATCTGGAAGTCGCTGCCGTTCTGGACGCTGATCCTGGTGGCCGCGCGCCTGGCCATCCCGGCCGAGATGTACGAGGCGGCTTCGGTCGACGGAGCGACGCGCTGGCAGAAGTTCAAGTTCATCACCTGGCCGTCGATGCGAACGCTCTATCTCACCTCGACGATCCTGTCGATGATCTGGACGCTGGGCGACTTCAACAGCGTCTACCTGCTCACCGGCGGCGGCCCGGCCGACCAGACCCACGTGCTGGCGACGCTCGGCATGCGCTACCTGCGTCTCGATCAGGTCGATCTCTCGATGGCGTCGGTCGTCTGCGCGCTGCCGTTGGTCCTGCCTCTGGTCTGGTTCATGATGAAGCGCCTGTCGCGATGAGCTGCGATCACGCTGCGCAAGGTCACCGACCGAGGCCAAGCTGCTGCTGATCGGCATTCCCGTGGCGATCTGGACGCTGCTGCCGATCTATCACCTCGTGCTCTTCGCGCTCTCGCCGCGCGGTGCCGCCGTCTCCGGCAAGCTCTGGCCCGACGCATCCGACGCTGCAGAACTTCGGCATGGTGTTTCGCGAGGAGCATCACTACCTGCGCGACTTCTGGCTGCAGATGTGGAACTCGCTGATCATCGCCGTCGCGGTCGGCGCGATCACGCTCTTCATCGCCACCGCCGCGGCCTTCGCGATCAGCCGGCTGCGCGTCGCCGGCGGCCGCACGATCATGAACCTGGCGCTGCTCACCTACTTCATTCCTGCGGCCTTCCTCGCCGTGCCGATGTACAAGACCATGAGCAGCTATGGCCTGCTGAACAGCCAGTGGTCGCTGATCCTGGCGATGGTGACGATCGCCACGCCGTACTCGATCTGGGTCCTCAAGCAGGCCTCCGACAAGTTGCCCCTCGAGCTCGACGAGGCCGCCCGCATCGACGGCGCCTCGCCGCTGCAGCTCTTTCGCCTCGTCTACCTGCCTTTGATGGTGCCCTCGCTGGTGGCGGTGGGAACCTATGCGCTGCTGCTGGCCTGGAACGAGTATCTCTACGCCTTCCTGCTCCTGTCCGACGACAAGAGCACGACGGTCGGGGTCGGCCTCGGCAGCTTTCTCTCCGCCGACGACTCGCCCTGGGAGCTGCTGATGGCCACCGGGCTCGATCTATGCGTTGCCGCCGGCGGCGATCTACTACGTCTTCAAGCGCTACATGGTGGCGGGCCTGACCGCCGGCGCCGTGAAGAGCTGAGTCGCGTCAGGACGCGCATGGCATCGGTCTCGTTTCGCAACGTCGAGAAGCGCTTCGGCAGCATCCGCGTCATTCACGGCATCGGCTTCGACATCGCCGACGGCGAGTTCACGGTGCTGGTCGGCCCGTCGGGCTGCGGCAAGTCGACCTTGCTGCGCATGCTCGCCGGACTCGAGGAAATCAGCGGCGGCACGATCGCCATCGACGGCCAGGTCGTCAACGAGATCGAGTCGAAGGACCGCGACATCGCGATGGTGTTCCAGAGCTACGCGCTCTATCCGCACATGACGGTGGCCGACAACATGGGCTTCAGCCTGAAGCTGCGCAAGGCCGACCCGAAGCTCACCGTCGGAACGGGTCGACCATGCCGCGACGATCCTCAATCTCGGACCCTACCTGCAACGCTTTCCGCGCGAGCTCTCGGGCGGGCAGCGCCAGCGGGTCGCGATGGGGCGCGCCATCGTGCGCGACCCGAAGGTCTTTCTCTTCGACGAGCCGCTCTCGAATCTCGACGCCAAGCTGCGCGTCGCGATGCGGGCCGAGATCAAGGCGCTGCACCAGCGCCTGAAGACGACCACGGTCTACGTCACGCACGATCAGGTCGAAGCCATGACGATGGCCGACCGGATCGTCGTCATGCAGGATGGCCGCATCGAGCAGATCGGCACGCCGCTCGAGCTCTACGATCATCCGTCGAACCTGTTCGTCGCCCAGTTCATCGGCTCGCCGTCGATGAACGTGGTCCAGGGTATCTTGCACCGTGACGCTGACGCGGCTTGGGTCGAGGCCGAAGGCGGAATTCGCTGGCCACTGGCCGCCTCGTCGCCGGGCGCGGACGGCCAGGGCGTGGCCTACGGCGTCCGGCCAGGCAACTTGTCGCTGAATGCCGGCGCGCAGTCGGTACCGGGCGAGGTGATCGTCGTCGAGCCGACCGGTGCCGAGACCGAGTTGCTCGTACGCGTCGGACAGGCACAGATCGTCGTCGTGGTGCACGGCCGCACGAACGCGCTGCCGGGAGAAACGCTGGCGCTGCAGGTCGACACGGCCAGCGTTCACCTCTTCGATCCGGCGACCGGCGCGACGCTCGGCCGCTGAAAGCAAAGCCCGCTTGCCGAAGTCACCGTGAACGCTGCGACGGTCGGCGCGGTACGACCACCAGGTCGCCGGAGTCGGCGCTACATGCCGGCCGTGAAGCCGCCGTCGACGTAGAGGATCTGCCCGGTCACGAAGTTGGATGCGGCCGACGCCAGAAACACCGCGGCGCCGGCTAGCTCTTCAGGCACGGCCCAGCGCCCGGCCGGCGTGCGCTTCTCGACCCAGGCGGTGAAGTCGACATTTCCAGTCAGCGCAGCGTTCATCTCGGTGCGGAAAAAACCCGGTGCGATCGCGTTCACCTGGATGTCGTGCGGCGCCAATTCCACGGCGAGGCCACGCGTCAGCATGGCCAGGCCGCCCTTGCTGGCTTGATAGGGGATGGTCGTCGGCCGCGCCAGGCTCGACATCAGCGAGGCGATATTGATGATCTTGCCGGCGCGCCTGGCCTTCATCGACGGGATGACGGCGCGGGCGAGAAAGAAGGGCGCGTCGAGGTTGGTGGCGAGGACGCGGCGCCAGTCGGCATCGCTGAACTGCTCGATCGGCGCCCGATGCTGGACGCCTGCGTTGTTGACGAGGACGTCGATCCCGCCGAAACGCTCGATGATCCTCGCGATGCCCTGGTTGACAGCGGCCGAGTCGGTGACGTCGAAGACACTGGCTTCAGCCAGCAGCCCGTCGGCCTTCAGCGTGGCCGCGGCGGCGTCGAGCTTGCTGCCATCGCGCCCGTTGAGCACCACCCGGGCGCCGGCCGCTGCCAGGCCGCGTGCCATCGCCAGGCCGAGGCCGGAGCCGCCGCCCGTGACGAGCGCGGTCCGGCCGGCGAGATCGAAAGGCGCGCTCACGGCGACGGCACCGGCGAGAGCAGCGGCCGGCCGGCGAAGTGGGCCTCGAGGTTGCCGAAGGCCAGATCGGACATGGCCCGCCGCGTCTGCCACGTGGCGCTGCCGACGTGCGGCGTCAGCACGACGTTGTCGAGCGCGCGCAGGGCCGGTGGCACGTTCGGCTCGCTCTCGAAGACGTCGAGCGCTGCGCCGGCGATGCTGCCGCGTTGCAGCGCGTCGATCAGCGCCGCTTCATCGACGACCGAGCCGCGCGCGACGTTGATCAAGTAGCCGTCCTTGCCGAGCGCGCGCAGCACCTCGGCATCGATCAGCTTGCGCGTGCCGGCGCCACCCGGTGTGATGACGACGAGGAAATCGACCTCTGCGGCGAGGGCCGCGGCACTCGGGAAATACGGATACGGCAGGGCGGCCTTCGCGCTTCGGGCGGTGTAGGCGATCGACATCCCGAAGGCCTCGGCGCGCTTGGCGATGGCCATGCCGATCCGGCCGAGGCCGACGATGCCGAGCCGGGCGCCGCTGACCTTGCGCGCCAAGGGCATCGGACCGCCGGTCCACTTGCCGTCGCGCACGTAGCGATCGGCCTCGGGGATGCGACGGGCGACGGCGAGCACCAGACCGAGGGCGAGATCGGCGACCTCGTCGTTGAGCACGTTCGGGGTGTGCGTGACGGCGACGCCGCGCTCTTTCGCGGCTGCGACGTCGATGCCGTCATAGCCGACACCGAAGACCGAAATCATCTCGAGCGCCGGCAGCTGCGCGATCAGCTCGCGCGATACCTTCGATTCGCCGCTGGCGGCGATGGCGCGGATGCGCGGTGCGATCCTCGCGAATGCGTCCGGATCGTCGCCCAGGTGGGTGCGGTCGTGCACCTCGAACGCGCCGCGCAGCGCTTCCATCATCGGCGCCCACAGGCGTGCCGCGGTGAGGACGTGAGCGCGTTCGGGCGCGGCCGCGCCGGCAGGAGTGGAGGTCATGAAAATCCTTTGGAAGAATCAGTGCACGGTCACGAAACGATCGCCGCGCAGGCGCGCGGGCAGGTGTTTCGCGTCGAAGAGACGAATCTCGAGGCTGGTTCGATCGGATCGCATCGTCGGCGCCACATGCGTATGGTGCAGCACCCCGCCGCCGAAGACGAGGCAGTCGCCGGCAGCCATCACCGGCCGCTCGAGCGCGATGCGTGCCGGCAACGTCCTGCAGGGCCTGCGGCGCCAGCAGATCGCTCGTTTCGACGCGCGCCAACTCGAGGCCAGGGGCATCGTCTCCGCACGGCGTCAGCGCGATCCAGCAGGTGACCATGTTCAGCAGGCCGCCCGCGCGTTGGTGCGCAGGCTCACGAAGAAAGTCGAAGGCAAGGGCGCCGTCCTGATGCCAGGCGTGCGGCGCGTGGCCCGGCGGATAGCGCGCCGGCGCGTACTGGCGGCGAATCCAGCATTGGTCGACGTTGCAGGCCAACGCGTCGCCGAGCCGGGCGGCGCAAAACGCGCCCGCTTCGCCGCGCAGCAGCAGGTCCGCGATGGCCACTGCGTCGAGTCCGGACACCGCCGCAAGACGCAACGACGAACTCTGGACGTTGAACGATTCGCGGTCTTCGTGGCCGCGGCGTCGCCATGCCGGATGCGCCTCGATTCTCTCGAGCCAGCCGCAAGCCGTGGCCGCACCGATCGCGCCGTGCAACAGCAGCACGGGCGCCGTGCCCATCACATGCCGACGTAGTTCGGCCCGCCGCCGCCCTCGGGCGTGACCCAGACGATGTTCTGCGTCGGGTCCTTGATGTCGCAGGTCTTGCAGTGCACGCAATTCTGGGCGTTGATCTGCAGCCTCTCGGTGCCGCCGTCGTTCACGAACTCGTAGACGGCCGCCGGGCAGTAGCGACTCTCCGGACCGGCGAACTTCGCCAGGTTGATGCGGACCGGAACGCTCGCATCCTTCAGCGTCAGGTGCGCCGGCTGGTTCTCGGCGTGATTGGTGTTGCTGATGAAAACGCTCGACAGCCGATCGAAGGTCAGCTTGCCGTCGGGCTTGGGATAGACGATCTGCGTGCACTCGGCCGCCGGCTTCAGGTTGAGGTGATCGGGCGTCGAGTGGTGCAGCGTCCAGGGCGGCGACTTGAAACCGAGCTTGGGCAGCAGCCACTGCTCGATGCCGGTCATCAGCGTGGCGATCGTGCGGCCCTTCTTGAACCACTGCTTGAAGTTGCGCGACTGGTTCAGCTCGGCGTGCAGCCAGCTCTTCTCGAACGCGGCCGGATAGTCGGCGAGCTCGTCCTGGTGGCGACCGGCGGCGAGCGCCGCAAAGGCCGCTTCGGCGGCGAGCATGCCGGTCTTGATCGCGGCGTGGCTGCCCTTGATGCGGCTGGCGTTGAGATAGCCCGCTTCGCAGCCGACGAAGGCGCCGCCGGGAAACACCGTCTTCGGCAGGCTGAGCAGGCCGCCCGCGGTGAGCGCACGCGCGCCGTAGCCCAGGCGCTTGCCGCCTTCGAGCGTCTTTCGAATCTCCGGATGCAGCTTCCAGCGCTGGAATTCCTCGAACGGGCTCAGATACGGGTTGCTGTAGTCGAGACCGACGACGAAGCCGAGCTCGACCTGGTTGTGGTCGAGGTGATAGAGGAACGAGCCGCCGTAGGTGTCGGCATCGAGCGGCCAGCCGGCGGTGTGCATCACGAGGCCCGGCTTGGCCTGCGCCGGCGTCACTTCCCAAAGCTCCTTCAGGCCGATGCCGTAGCTCTGCGGATCCTTGCCGGCATCGAGCTTGAAGCGCTCGATCAGCTGCCTGCCCAGGCTGCCGCGCGAGCCTTCGGCGAAGATCGTGTACTTGGCGTGCAGCTCCATGCCGAGCTGGAAATCGGCGGTCGGCTCGCCGTCCTTGCCGATGCCGAGGTTGCCGGTGGCCACGCCCTTCACGGCGCCGCTTTCGTCGTAGAGCACTTCGGCGGCGGGGAAGCCCGGAAAGATCTCGACGCCGAGCGCTTCGGCCTGCGTGGCCAGCCACTTCACGACGTTGCCGAGGCTGACGACGTAGTTGCCGTGGTTCTTGAAGCAGTCGGGCAGGAAGAACGCGGGCGTGGCGCGAGCGCCGGTTTCGCTGAGGAAGAGGAAGCGGTCGGCGGTGACCGGCTGGTTCAGCGGCGCGCCGTCTTCCTTCCAGTTCGGCAGCAGCTCGGTGAGGGCGCGCGGGTCCATGATCGCGCCGGAAAGGATGTGCGCGCCGGGCTCGGAGCCCTTCTCGAGAACGACGACCGAGACTTCCTTCGATTGCTCGGCGGCGAGCTGCTTCAGGCGGATCGCGGTGGCCAGGCCGGCCGGGCCGGCGCCGACGATGGCCACGTCGTACTCCATCGCTTCGCGCGGGCCGTACTGGGCGAGGATCTCGTCGGCGGTCATTGGTTGTTCTCTTGGCTACACTCGTCGTCGATTCTACGGAAGCGCCCGGACCTCATGAGCTACACCATCGATCTGTCGGGCCGCGTCGCGCTCGTCACGGGCGCGTCGAGCGGGCTCGGCGCGCAGTTTGCGCGCGTGCTGGCGCGCGCCGGCGCCGGCGTGGCGCTGGCCGGGCGACGCGTCGAGCGGCTGAAGAGCCTGCGCGCCGAGATCGAGGCCGAAGGCGGCGACGCCCACATCGTGCCGCTCGACGTGACCGATCACGACGGCATCAAGGCGGCCATCGCGCATACCGAGACCGAGGTCGGCACGATCGACATCCTGATCAACAACTCGGGCGTGGCGACGACGCAAAAGCTCGTCGACGTGACGCCGGAAGACTTCGACTACATCTTCGACGTCAACGTGCGCGGCGCCTTCTTCGTGGCCCAGGAGGTGGGCAAGCGGATGATCGCGCGCGCCCAGGGCTCGGCGCCCGGCACCTTCACGGGCGGGCGCATCGTCAACGTCGCCTCGGTGGCGGGGCTGCGGGTGCTGGGCCGGATCGGCGCCTACGCGATGAGCAAGGCCGCGGTCATCCACATGACCAAGGCGATGGCGCTCGAGTGGGGCCGCTACGGCATCAACGTCAACGCGCTGTGCCCGGGCTACATCGACACCGAGATCAACCATCACCAGTGGCAGACCGAATCGGGCAAGAAGTTCATCGACATGCATGCCGCGCAAGCGCATCGGCGACCCGGAAGATCTCGATGCCGTGCTGATGATGCTGTGCGCCAACGAGAGCCACTTCGTCAACGGCGCGGTGATCCAGGCCGACGACGGCTTCGGGCTCTGATGCGACTCAAGGCCGCGGGTGAGGCCGCTCTCGCCGCTCGAGACGCGCGTGCTCGGCGTGCTGATCGAGAAGGCGCACACCGTACCCGACAGCTATCCGCTCTCGCTCAACTCGCTGACGCTCGGCTGCAACCAGAAGACGGCGCGCGAGCCGGTGCTGATGGCGAGCGAAGGCGATGTCCAGGCGGCGGTCGATGCATTGAAGCTGCTGTCGCTGGCCTTCGAGGCGAGCGGCTCGCGGGTGACGCGCTACGAGCACAACGCCGGCCGGGTGCTGGCGCTGCCGTCGCAATCGGTGGCGCTGCTGGCGGTGCTGATGCTGCGCGGACCGCAGACGACGTCGGAGCTGCGCACCAACAGCGAGAGGCTGCACCGCTTTGCCGATCTCTCGGCGGTGGAAGGCTTCCTCGACGAGCTCGGCGCACGGGCCGAAGAAAAGGGCGGCCCGCTGGTCGTGAAGCTGCCGCGGGCGCCGGGCTCGCGCGAGGCGCGCTGGGCGCAGCTGCTGTCAGGCGCCGATCGATACCTCGGCGCTGCCGGTGGCGAGCGACGCGGAGACATTCGTCGCCGCCGGCGAGCTGGCCACCATGAGGCTGCGCTTGTCGAATGCGGAAGGCGAGATCGCGGCACTGCGCTCGCTCGTCGAGCGGCTCTATGCCGAGCTCGGCGTGTCCAGAAACTGATTGCGCGCGGAGATCATGCGATTCGACCTGCCGGACGACAAGAAGCTGACCCTCGAGATGGTGATCCCCATCCGCTGGGGCGACATGGACGCGATGGGTCACGTCAACAACACGATCTACCTGCGCTACCTGGAGATCATTCGCATCGAATGGCTGCACCAGATCGCCGGCCCGCCCGACCCGGATGGCGAGGGGCCCGTGATCGTCAACACCTTCTGCAATTTCCTGCGCCAGCTGAAGTATCCGGGCGACGTGCTGGCCAAGCACTATGTCTCGTCACCCGGGCGCTCGAGCTTCATGGCATGGGTGACGCTGGAGCGGACGGACGAGCCGGAGGTGCTGTATGCGACGGGCGGGGCGAAGACGGTTTGGATGAACTATCGGGAGGGGCGGAGCGTGGCGTTGCCGGAGGCGGTCGCGGGCGCTGATCTGAAATCAGCGCTCCTCCCATGGGGATCGCCTAGGTCGTGCGTCCGGGCCGGACAGCTTAGGGTTCTTGCGCGCAAATCCTGTCGCCGGTCCCCGACTCTCCAGGAGGAGCCAGTTAGATCCTCCGATCGCTGCAGACTCAGACGATCCCTGATCGCTTGCTGGGCGAAGTGACGTTTCGCGCCGACGATCGCAGCAAGGGTGGTCTCTCGTTTACGGGTAGACGATCGACGGAACCAGTCGAATTGACGAGGTCGACCGCAGACGCACGATTCGGCGGTGCCGAGGCTCGGCCCGAGGGCAGCCAAGCCGAGGTCGCGAGCCAGAGCCAAGGTCGAGCCAAGCACGCAACGTGTCTTCATGTGGCGTCCCGCCTGGGTGACGAAATCCGACTTGAATCGGATCGCCTCGATGGCATCGTGTGCGATATGAGCAGGCGGCGTTTCGGAATCGACGTCGTCAAGCAGCAAGCCACCCGCTCAGCCTACGATTTGGCCGGAATCGACCAAGGCCAGAGTGTGGCGGCCAATCGCAAGACATACGCGCATTCGAGGCCGAGTACTCAGATCGAGGCTATAAGCGAGTTCGAAGGTTCTGCGTCAGTCGACGAGAGGCTGGCAAGCACAAAGGCGGGTTCCAGCTTTTGCGCCACGCTACAGAGCCGATCAGCGCGAGGTTCAAGGCGTCGGGGGAGCCGAAGCGGGTCATTCCACTCCAATCCGGACACTTCGTGGGTCGCTCGTGGACTGCCAACGAGTCGTTTGTGCTTTCAGGTATGCCACGAACGACCCCGTCCCACACTTGGCCACTAGGCCACTCCGAAGGCGTCGAAAACGCGTTCGTAGTCGATTCGAATGTCAGGATGCTCGTGTCTGCGCCATGAAGTCGTAGAAGGCATGGCCCGCGATGCGCCAGCGGCGGTCCGCGTCGCGATCGGCATCGCGAAGACACCATGTGGCGAATCGTCCAGCGTACGAGAGCCGGATGGTGCCGCCCTCAAAGACGTCGTCGAAGAGCATCGAACGATAGATCTGCGGCGACCGATCGGCCGCCCGCCAAGATGAGTAGTCGACGCAGGGCGTAGCAGATCTCGTAAGCTGCTTTGACACAGCGCCACCATGACCATTCGTCCTGGCAATGCCATTTTCGACACCCAAGCCGCATACCTTCGACAACCTCGCGCGTCTGTGAACTACTCGGAAGCGATAGTTCGCATTCGATGTGCAAGTGAGCCGAAGTTTGGTTGCGAGCCGCACCGATCCGATGACCCGTCGATCGAGCTTGCTCTCGGCGATGAGCAGCAGGACGTCCGGGCGGAGATCGTCGGCTTCCGGCTCGCGTAGAACATCCCCAGACCGGGCATGTGCCTGCGCGTACGCCGACTGACCGTGATTTCGACCGCTCTTCGAAGATCTTGAGGACCGTCGGCGAGGCGAACGCGAAAAGGAAGACGTTCGCTGGCGTTCGACCGGCAGATGAATAGGGTCGCTCTAACCGCGGAGGGGGGATGCCGAGCTTCACTTTTCCCGCAAAAGCGTCGATAGCAGGCATGCGTCGGACATTGCTGTCGACGCAAGGATGCATGGGCACGAGCGTCTTTCCACTTCGGTCTGGCGACAAATTCGGTCTTCGTGCCTTCCGCGATCGTGAACTAGAGCACGAATTTCGGCAAGTCTTTCGCTCGGCCGGCGTTAGGTTTTTCGAAATTGGCACCGGCCGTGAGCGGGCTTGGCATACCTCGCCTTCTTTCTGATCTATCTGCATGACCAGGGCAGCATCGCGACGCAGCCGCAGCCGCTACGCTTTGCGGATGATGGTCGTCTGTCGCGACTGCGCGGCCCTCGTGCCATTCGCGAAGCCCTTCTTTGTTCGTCACTACGAAGTCGATCTGCGTCGTGATCGTGATCGGGATCATCTGTCACCTCCGTCATCGCCAATCTTAGTCACGTCGACGAGTCCCCGTACTTCGCGATACTGGGGCGTTTATTCGGCCGCCGTTTTCGGTACCATGGTCATTTACGGATTCACCCGGCTGTCCGCTCGTCGACCGTCTCCTGGCGAGTTCAATGCCGGTGTCGCGCTCTGGTTCGCCAAAGACTACGGCGCTGATGCGAAGGTCATGCAGCGCTTGGTCGTTCACCTGGCCTGCATCAACTTCATGTCTTTCTCGCTCTATCGTCTGATCAACCTTCGTGAACGAAAGCTGTTCTTGCGAGGAAGACGACAGCGCAGCATCGTCGAGCTCAAGCGCGCCCGAGACAAAGCAGAAGAAGCCAGCCGCGCCAAGTCGGCCTTCCTGGCCAACATGAGCCACGAGATCCGTACGCCGATGAACGGGATCATCGGATCGCTCGCTCTGCTCGACAGGACCGACTCCGAGGAGCGACGTCGAACTCTTGTCGATGTCGCGCGTCAGGCGGCGGACGGCCTACTCCAGACGCTGAACGAGATCTGGACTACGCAAAGCTCGATGCAAAGGGTGGATCGCTCACTTAGCGCCGATGGACGTACGTCGTGTGTGCCAAGTGGCGGTCCAGACATTCCAGGCCAATGCGACCGCAAAGGGCATCAGCCTTCGTTTCGACGCCTCACGGCTATCCAACGGATCTTTGGTCTGGTCTGTGGCAGACGAGGAGAAGCTGCGTCGGGTCGTGATGAACTTGGTCAGCAACGCGATCAAGTTCACGTCGATAGGAGGCGTCACTCTACGCTTGCGCGGGAAGCGGACTCCGGACGGGGTCAGGCTTGTCCATCCGCATCGCGGATACCGGCATCGGCATACCAGCCGACAAGATTCCGCTCCTGTTCGAGCCGTTCTTCCAGGTCGAGTCCGGGATGTCGAGAAGCTACGGCGGAACAGGACTTGGCCTTGCAATTTCGCGGCAACTGCCGAGGCGATGGGTGGAAACGTCCGGGTAAAGAGTGCGATCGCGCGTGGCAGCATCTTCACGTCACGTTGCTGCTTCCTGAGAGCTTTGAGCGCTCGATCAGTTCCAGCGCGATCGCTCAGTCCCTGGCAAACGTGCTGGGGCTCGCAGGAAAAACCGTACTTCTGGTCGAAGACAACGCGGTGAACGCCTTCATCTCCGCCGCGTCGCTCGAGAGCATGGGCGTGGCTTCGATTCATGCCGCGACGGCAATGAGGCTGTCGACCTCTATCGGCGAGCGACGTTTCGATGCGGTCCTCATGGACTGCGAGATGCCGGTGATGGACGGCTTCGCCGCAACCCGGCTGATCCGGGAGTTCGAAGCTAAGCTCCGGGAAGCCGCGAACTCCGATCATCGCCCTAACCGCCAATGCTCTAACGGGGGACCGGGAGCACTGCCTCCAGCAAGGCATGGACGACTACCTCAGCAAGCCGATCGAACTTCGCCAACTGGCGGTGCTCGTCGCCAAGATGGCTGGGTGGCGACCGCCTGCGGCGAATGCGCCGAGCAACGCCGACGCGAGCACATGGCGACGCCCGAGGCCCGAGCAGCGTAGCGCGCGGTCTCGCGCGCCGTCAGCTAAAGCAACGCATAAGTTGTCGTCGCATGCGCCGCAAGCTTCCCGTCCGGCGTCGTGAAATCCACCTCTCCGTAGCTCAGCGTCTTTCCGAAGCCGCAGCACCCGCGCCACGACGGCTGCACGTTCGTCGTCTCCTTCGGCACCGGCCGCAGGAAGCTCGTCTGCAACTGCACTGTCGTCATCGGCTTGAACTCGCCGAGCCGGGCGATCATCGCCAGCAGCATCGCCGTGTCGGCTGCCGACATGATGGCTTGCCCGCACAAGCACGCCGCCGCCGTGGACGAGGTCCGCGCGTGACCGGCAGGACGAGCGTGACGCTCTCTTCGTCACCGAGTCGACGCGCAGGCCCAGCCGCTTCACATAGTCGGCGCCGATTCTCGTCGAGGGTCGATTGCAGGTCGGCGGCGGTCATGCATCGGCGATTCTAGGCAGCGCGATGCGCGATAGATAATCGATCGCCTCGCCCGAAGGAACCTCATGAACAAGATCTTCCCGAACGCCGCCGCGGCGCTGACCGGCATCGTCCACGACGGCCAGCTGCTCGCCGTCGGCGGCTTCGGCCTGTGCGGCATTCCCGAGGCGCTGATCGAGGCCTTGCGCGACTCGCGCGTGCAAGAACCTCACCGTGATCTCGAACAACGCCGGCGTCGACGGCTTCGGCCTCGGCATGCTGCTCGAGACCCGCCAGATCAAGACGCATGATCTCCAGCTACGTCGGCGAGAACAAGGAGTTCGAACGCCAGTACCTGGCCGGCGAGCTCGAGCTCGAATTCACGCCGCAAGGGCACGCTGGCCGAGAAGCTGCGTGCCGGCGGCGCGGGCATCCCGGCCTTCTTCACGCGCACCGGTGTCGGCACGCTGGTCGCCGAGGGCAAGGAGACGCGCGAGTTCGACGGCCATACCTACGTGATGGAGCGCTCGCTCGTGCCCGACATCGCGCTGGTCAAGGCGCAGAAGGCCGACAAGAGCGGCAACCTGCGTGTTCCGGCGTGACGGCGCGCAACTTCAATCCGGCGGTGGCGATGGCCGGCAAGATCACGATCGTCGAAGTGGAGGAGATCGTCGAGACCGGTTCGCATCGATCCGGACGCCGTCCACCTGCCCGGCATCTACGTGCACCGCATCGTCCTCAACGCCAAGCCCGGAAAAGCGGATCGAGAAGCGCACCGTGCGCGCCGCCGTGCCCGCCGACATCGCCGTGCAGGAGGCGATCCAGGTGATCGCCAAGGCCGCAGAAAAGGCGGGGGTCTGACATGGCCTGGACCCACGACCAGATGGCCGCCCGCGCCGCCGAAGAGCTGAAGGACGGCTACTACGTCAACCTCGGCATCGGCTTTCCGACGCTGGTGGCCAACTTCGTCAACCCCGACATCGAAGTCTGGCTGCAGAGCGAGAACGGCATGCTCGGCATCGGCCCGTTCCCGACCGAGAGCGAGGTCGATGCCGACCTCATCAACGCCGGCAAGCAGACGGTGACCACCATCCCCGGCTCGTCGATCTTCGGCTCGCACGACTCGCTTCGCGATGATCCGCGGCGGCAAGATCAACCTCTCGATCCTCGGCGCGATGCAGGTCAGCGAAAAGGGCGACCTTGCCAACTGGATGATCCCCGGCAAGATGGTCAAGGGCATGGGCGGCGCGATGGACCTCGTGGCCGGCGTCGCGCGCGTGATCGTGCTGATGGAGCACGTGGCAAAGAAGAAGGACGGCATCGATCGACCTGAAGATCCTGCCCGCTTGCACGCTGCCGCTCACGGGCGTGGGCGTGGTCAACCGCATCATCACCGACCTCGCCGTGCTCGACGTGACGCCGCGAGGCTTGAAGGTGGTCGACCTGGCCGAAGGCGTGTCGCGCGAAGAGCTGCAGTCCAAGACCGGGGTGCCGCTGCATTGAGCCGGCTGCGGCGGCCGGCAGGCGACGCCCGGCTAGCGGGCCGCCTGGGCGCGCAGTTCCTTGCGCTTCATGTCGAGGTAGTCCGACTGGTCCATCTCGTGCAACTGTCGGGCATAGCGCTCGGTGCTGGCGTACCAGTCGCGGATCCGCTTTTCCGGCTGCTCGGCCGGCGGTAGGGAATAGGCACCGAGATAGGCGTCGATGGCCAGGTAGTAGCGCATCGTGTTGCGCTCCAGCAAACCGAGCACGCCGCCGAGGAACACCGGCTTGCCGTCCTTGTGGTCGACGATCGAAAAGCCCACCTTGTCGCGCCCCAGGGTAGCGAGATAGGTCTGCATCGCCATCCGCGCGGTGAAGCCGTAACCGTAGGCGTACGACATGTGGATGACGCTCTTCTTGTCGTCGAGCGCGATCACCTCGACCTGGATGCGGTAGTCCTTGGTGCTGAGCGGCCCTTCGTCGGCGCTGAGTTCAATCTGCAGATAGTCGGTAGAGCTCGCGACGAGGCGGTACTTGAAAGCGAGCGGGTAGGTGTCGTCGACCGGCTGGTCGAACTTGCGTCCCACGCGCAGGTCGATCACCTTGCCCGCCGCGTCGGCCTTGCACTGCTTGACGTTGAGATGAAGGATCAGGATGTCGCACCAATGGTCGAGCGATTGCAGCGCCTGCCGGACCGTGGCGAACGGATGATCGACGATCGCGTAGACGTCGCCGCGCAGGCCGGTGGAGGTCTCCGTCGATTCGAGCACGAGCGGCTGGCCGAACTGGTTGTTGGCGAACTTGTCGCGCAGGCTCGCCTGTTTGGTGCGCAGCGCCGCTGCGTCCTGGGCGAGCGTGGGCGCGGCGGCGAGCAGGCTGGCGAGAAGCAGGGCGCCGAGCCGAAGGCCGCGCGCGAAAAGAATAGGCAGTCGCATCAGCCCGATCCTCCCACAACACGGATTCCTGTCCTCACGCCGCCGCCATTCGCCCTCGAAGGGCACGCGCGGCCTCGGCCACCAGGGCCGGTCCGCGATAGATGAAGCCGCTATAGATCTGGACGACGTCCGCGCCGGCAGCGCGTTTGGCCAGCGCATCGGCGGCGCTGCCCACGCCACCGACGCCGATGATCGGATAGCCCGGCCCGAGGGCGGCGCGCAGCCTGGCCACGACGGCGTTCGATGCCGCGAGCAGCGGCGCGCCGGAAAGCCCGCCCGATTCCTGGCCGTGCCGCAAGCCTGGCGACGGCATCGCGCGCCAGCGTCGTGTTGGTGGCGATCACGCCGTCGATCGCGTGCCTCTGGAGCGTCGCCGCCACCGATTCGATCTGGGCCGGCTCGAGATCGGGTGCAATCTTCAGAAAGATCGGCACGGCGCGCCGATGCTCTTCGGCCAATTCGGCCCGGCGCTCGCGAATGGCGGCGAGCAGGCCATCGAGCAAGGCGTCGCTCTGCAGATCACGCAGGTTCTTGGTGTTCGGGCTCGAGATGTTGACGGTGACGTAGTCGGCGTGGGCGTAGACGCCGGCCAGGCAGGCCAGGTAGTCATCGGCGGCGCGCTCGATGGGCGTGGCCGCGTTCTTGCCGATGTTGAGGCCGAGGATGCCGCCGCCTTCGCGAAATCGGGCCTGCCGCACGTTGCGCACGAACGCCGCCAGGCCGTCGTTGTTGAAGCCCAGGCGATTGATGAGCGCATTGGCCTCCGGCAGGCGAAACAGGCGCGGCTTCGGATTGCCCGGCTGCGCCAGCGGCGTCACCGTGCCCACCTCGACACTGCCGAAGCCCATGGCGCCGAAGGCGTCGATGCAGCGCCCGTTCTTGTCGAGCCCGGCAGCCAGGCCGATGCGGTTCGGGAAGCGCAGTCCGGCCAGGATCACCGGGTCGTCGATGCGCGGCGCCGCGACGAGGCATTCGAGTGGCGTGCGCTGGATGGCGGCGAGCGCGGCGAGCGTCAACTCGTGCGCGTGCTCGGGATCGAGGCCGAACAGGAAAGGACGCGCCAGCGGATAAGGGACGAAAGGCATGGGCCGCGCCGATTTTGGCACCAGCGTTGCATACTCCCGGAGAGGCCCGAACATGACCGAGCACCGCATCGAAAAGGACACCTTCGGCGAGATCGCCGTTCCCGCAGATCGGCTGTGGGGCGCGCAGACCGAACGCTCGCTGCATCACTTCGACATCTCGACCGAGAAGATGCCGATCGAGCTGATCCGGGCACTGGCGCTGGTCAAGCGGAGCGCCGCCATTGTCAATGTCCAGCTCGGCACGCTCGACTCGAAGAAGGCCGACGCCATCGTGGCTGCCGCCGACGAAGTGCTGGCAGGCAAGCACGATGGCGAATTCCCGCTCGCGGTCTGGCAAACCGGCTCCGGCACGCAGAGCAACATGAACATGAACGAGGTGCTGGCCAACCGCGCCTCGCAGTTGCTCGGCGGTCCGGTCGGCGAGGGCCGGCTCGTGCATCCGAACGACGACGTCAATCGCAGCCAGTCGTCGAACGACGTGTTCCCCACGGCGATGAGCGTCGCCGCGGTCGAGGCGGTCGATGCGCCGGCTCATTCCGCCGGTGGAGGCACTGCGAACGACCTTGCAGCAGAAGGCCGACAGCTTCGCGGAGATCGTCAAGATCGGCCGCACGCATCTGCAGGATGCAACGCCGCTGACGCTTGGCCAGGAGATCTCCGGCTGGGTCGCGCAACTCGAGCACGGCCTGGTCCATGTCCTGCGCAGCCTTGCCGCATCTGTGCGAGCTCGCGCTCGGCGGCACGGCGGTGGGAACCGGCCTGAACGCGCCTGCGGACTTCGGCGAAAAGGTGGCCGACGAACTGGCCGCCAGAACCGGCCTGCCCTTCGTCTCGGCGGCCAACAAGTTCGAAGCGCTGGCGGCACACGATGCCATCGTCCACGCGCACGGCGCATTGAAGACGCTGGCCGTGTCGTTCACCAAGATCGCCAACGACGTGCGCTGGCTCGCCTCGGGGCCGCGCTCGGGCCTCGGCGAGATCCGCATTCCGGAAAACGAGCCGGGCAGCTCGATCATGCCGGGCAAGGTGAACCCGACGCAGTGCGAGGCGCTGACCATGCTCTCGGCGCAAGTGCTCGGCAACGATGTCGCCATCAATGTCGCCGGTGCTTCCGGCAACTTCGAGCTCAACGTCTTCAAGCCGGTGCTGATCCACAACTTCCTGCAGAGCGCCCGCCTGCTCGGCGACGGTGCCCGCAGCTTCGACGAGCACTGCGCCCGGGGCATCGAGCCCGACCGCGAGCGCATCGCCGAGCTGGTGCAGCGCTCGCTGATGCTGGTGACGGCGCTCAATCCGCACATCGGCTACGACAAGGCGGCCAAGATCGCCAAGGAAGCGCATCGCAGCGGCTCGACCTTGCGCGAGGCGGCGGTCGGCTCGGGCTGGCTGACCGGGGAGCAGTTCGATGCCTGGGTCGTGCCCGAGCAGATGACCGGCCGGCCATGACGACGCAAGACGATCTCAAGCGACTCGTCGGCGAAGCCGCGGTGGCGTATGTCGAAGCCGGAAGCATCGTCGGCGTCGGGACCGGCACCACGGTCAACTGCTTCATCGATGCCCTGGGTCGGATGCCCGGGCATGTCGCGGGCGCGGTATCGAGCAGTGAAGCCAGCACCGCGCGGCTGCAGTGCGCTCGGCATCCGGGTGCTCGGCGCGGGCGAGGTCGAGCGGCTGGGCGTCTACATCGACGGTGCCGACGAGATCGACCATGCCGGTTGCATGATCAAGGGCGGCGGGGGCGCGCTGACGCGAGAAAAGATCGTGGCCGACCTGGCCGATCGGTTTGTCTGCATCGCCGACGAATCGAAGCTCGTGGACAGGCTCGGCCGCTTCCCGCTGCCGGTGGAAGTGATTCCGATGGCGGTGGCGCAGGTCTCGCGCCGGTTCGTCGCGCGCGGCGGCTCGCCGCGCTTGCGCGCAGGCGTGGTCACCGACAATGGCGGCGCGATCATCGACGTGCATGGCCTCGTCATCGACGACCCGGGCGCGCTCGAAGCCGAGATCGACCAGTGGGCCGGCGTCGTCTGCTGCGGTATTTTTGCTCGCCACCGGGCCCGCGTCTGTCTGCTCGGCACGCCGGGCGGCGTGCGGACCCTGAAGTTCTGACAAGTGGTGACTGTTCCAGAGGGAAAAGCGCGTAACCTCGGGCCCGCGCGCTTTGTGCAGCACACAGGAAGGACGGCCCGTGGCCAAACCCAACTATTCATTTGAGAAACGTCAAAGAGAACTAGCCAAGAAGAAGAAGAAGGAAGAAAAGGAAAAGGAAAAGGCCGGCCGCAAACTCGCCGGCGAGCAAGGGAGCGATGCCGCAGCCCCCGCGGCGGACGACGGCAATCAGGCGCCGGCCGATCCCGTGACGATGGGCCCTTCGGGCTCCTGATCTCCCTCTGCGAAAGCGTTCCCCGAGCGCCGGAACGAACGGCTCTCGAAACGCGCCGGGTCGATCGCATCGAGCAGGTCGGCCTCCAGCGGAACCGGTGCTGCGCACACCATCGCTGCCAGCACCTGCGCGCCCAGCGCCGACCAGGCAATGCCGCGCGAGCCCAGTGCCGTGAGCAGGAACAGACCCGGAACTCGCGGCGCAAAACGGGGTTGGTCGGGTCGCGTCGATCTGGCCTGTGCGAAGCCTTGTTTCAATCCGGAGCCCAGCATCGCGAACGGCAGTGCCCCGACGAGCGGCAAGCGATCGTGCGCAACGTAACGAAACGAAACTCGGCCGAGCAGCTGGCCGGGATCGAGGTCGGGTCGATCGGCGAGAAGGGTGCCCAGGCGCGCGAGGTTCGCTGCGTGATCCTCGAGGCTGGGCTCCGGACGCTCGTCACCCGCTTGCGACGTGGCGCCGAACCAGATCCGGCCGGCGATCGCCGGCAGCACATAGCCGGCACCGGCGATCGGCAGGCGCGGCCGGCTCGCCGCGGGCCAGAGCGCGGCCGGTGTGGCGCTGATCTGTCCGCGCTGGCGCTCGATCGGCCAGTCGGCCGCGCCGAGCAGGGCCGCCGCGCCGCCGGCGTTGGCGAGAACGACCGTCGCCGATGAGGCGAGCTCGGCGCCGGACGTGTCGAGCACGAGCCATCGTCCGTCGGCGCCGCGCCGCAAGGCTGCCGCGTCGGATTGCAGTCGCAGATCGACGCGGCTTCCGGCGCGCTCGACGTACGACCGCGCGAGGCCGCGCGGATCGACCCAGCCGCCACCGGGATAGAACCACGCGGGTGCGGCGATCGCCGTGCCGGCCAGATCGCTCGCCTCGTCGGCGGCCACCGCGCGCACGTAGTTGCCGGGCAGGCCGAGCCGGTCCAACGTGGCCTGCATTTGTGCGCCACGCTTCGCGTCGTCTTCGAGGCGGAGCAGCCCGTCGATTCGACCGTCGACGCCGTGGCTCGCGAGCGCGATTCCGATCTGGCCGCTCGCCGCGAAAGCGGCGGCCCGATTGAAGCGCGCATGGCGGCCGTCGTCGCGATGGACGACGCCATGGAACAAACCGGCGGCGTTGCCCGAGCCCTCGCTGGCGATGGCCCGACCGCGCTCGAGGATGATCGATGAGCGCCCCTGTTCGGCGAGCGCGCAGGCCAGCGCACAACCGGCGAGGCCGGCGCCGATGATGATGACCGCGTCGCCTTCGGCCGTTGGGGCGATGGCATGCCGCCGTGGACTGGCGCGCGGCGCGAACCGTGGCGAAAATTGTGCGAGCGTGATCTCGCGCTTGCCGCCGATGCCGGGAGCACGACGGCAGAGGAAGCCAGCCGCGCTCAAACCGTCACGCACCGGGCGAGCCACCGTCCAGGTGGCTGCCGTCGCCTTCGGCGCGGCAATCCGCGCAATCGCCTTGAAGAGGCGCGGCTCCCACATCTGCGGATTCTTCGCCGGTGCGAAGCCGTCGAGGAAGAAGGCATCGACGGCAGCCTCGATCTGCGGCAACCACGCGGCAACCTCACCGAAGGCGAGCAGCAGCTGGATGCGGCCGCCTTCGAAGCCCAGGCGATGCAGGTTGCAGGTCAACGGCGGCCACGCCGCCAGGAGCTGGGCGGCGAGCGGTGCCAGCGTCGGATCGCGTTGCAGCGCCGCCATGTCGGCGCCCAGCAGCGGCCGCGATTCGATCGAGATGAAGTGAAGATGCTGGCAGCGCTTCGGGTCGTCGCGCCAGGCCGACCAGCTCGCAAGAAAGTTGTTGCCCAGGCCGAAGCCTGTCTCGAGGATGACGAAGCGTTCGCGATCCTGCCAGCGCGCAGGCAGCTCGTTGCCGGCGAGAAAGACATGCCGTGCCTGCTCGAGCGCACCGTGTCTCGGGTGGTAGACATCGCCGAACTCGGGTGCGATCGGCACACCGTCGACGTCGCGGCCGAGGCGCGCCGGTGCGATCGGCGTCGTCCTCACGGTGCGGCTGATGCGCGCACCGCAAGCCACTGCAGCAGTCGGTCGCGAACCTCCACAAGGCCGCGGTACGCGAGCACCGCCGGACTCATGCTCGACAAGGCCGCATGCACGCGCAGCGCAGCGTCGGCGGAATCGATCGCGTCGGTCAGCGGCGCGCTGCGCACGCGGATCGTGAACACCGCCTGGCGGGCGGCAGCGAGCGGAATGAAGGTCTGATACTCATGGCGAAAGCTGGCGATCGCCGCGATGGCCTCGGCGCTGCCCGCCTGGGGCCAGACCTTCGGCTCTCGCGCCGGGTGCTGGTGCAGGCGCGGGTCGGCCGAAATTGTCCAGACCGACCGCTCCCAGCGATCGCTGCCGGTCACCAGCCGCGCCAGCTGGTCGCTGGCGGCGACGAGCAAGGCGTTGTCGGCCACCGGCGCGTGTACCTCGGCGAAGTGACGGCCGACCTTGTCTTCGGGCGCCCAGCGCGAAGGCAGGCAGACCGCCAGCCAGGGGATGGTGGCGTCGTCGCCGTCGATGACGGCGAAGTCTTCCTCGAAGGCAAGACAGAGCAGGGCGGTGGCGCGCTGCGCCGGCGGCAGGCCGTGCAGCAGCGCTCCGATCGCGGAGTCGCCATCGCCTTCGGGCTGTCCATCCCGGACGGCCCAGCCGAGCGCGGGCGCAACGAAACTTCTCGGCGCCGTTGCGCGTGAAGGTCGGCGTCTTGCTTGTCGCTGCCTCGTCTGCAATCGCGTTCAGCACAGGCAACGAATCGAATCCAGCCGTTGCCACCAGCGCCCGGTTCGGATTGCGGCCGAGCACAGCGATCTTTTCGCGAAGATGAACGCCGCCTGGGAGTGCAGGCGTCAGCTGCGGTGCTCCGGGCACAACCCGGCGCAGGCCCGGCTGCATGCGAAAAGGCGCGACGACCTGGGTGAAATCGAAAGGCACCGATGAATGATGCCGTGTCTCGAGCGCTGCGCACAAACCCGGTCGGTCCGGGTCGCGCGCCGTCGCGAGAAAGCCTAGACGCGCTTCTTGTATTCGTTCGTGCGCGTGTCGATCTCGACCTTGTCGCCCGTCTGCACGAACAGCGGCACCGAGATCTCGAGGCCGGTCGCGAGCTTGGCGTTCTTCAGGACCTTGCCCGAGGTGTCGCCCTTGACGGCCGGCTCGGTGTCGACGATCTCGCGCACCACGGTCGTCGGCAGCTCGACCGAGATGGCCTTGCCGTCGTAGAACACGACCTCGACGGGCATCGCGTCTTCCAGATACTGGATCGCATCGCCCATGTTCTCGGACTCGACCTCGAACTGGTTGTATTCGGCGTCCATGAAGGCGTACATCGGGTCGGCGAAGTAGGAATAGGTGCACTCCTTCTTGTCGAGGATGACCTGGTCCATCTTGTCGTCGGCCTTGAAGACCACTTCGGTGCCGGAGTTGCTGAGCAGGCTCTTCAGCTTCATGCGCACGGTGGCCGAGTTGCGGCCACCGCGGCTGTATTCGGTCTTGAGGACGACCATCGGGTCTTTGCCATGCATGATGACGTTGCCGGCGCGGATTTCCTGGGCGAGTTTCATGATCTGATCTTCTGAGGGGGAGCGCGTGACGGCCAAAAGGCCGGCGCAAAGCCTTCGATTCTAGCCTTTCGAGGCGACGAAATCGAGGAGCGCAGAGCTCAGGTCGCCACGGGCGATGCAGCGCTCGCGAAACCGCCGGCAGTGCGCCCGCCCAAACGCTCGGCGTCGACGCCTGCGAAGGCCGCAGACACCCGCTCCGGCGTGTCCAGACCGTTCCAGCTCGCGAAGAGCGTACGCAGGCACGCGAGTGAGCCGGGCGCACCCTCGAGAAAGCGATCGAGAAAGGCGTCGAGCTTGAGTTCGTGAGCACCGTCGTCCTGAGGATAGAGCTGCCAGACGAAAGGTGCGCCCGACCAGAGGGCTCGCACCAGGGAGTCCTCGCCGCGAACGAAGTTGAGATCCGTGGACCACAGCAGGCGGTCGAAATCCGGCTGAGCGAGCGCAGGCAACCGAACCGCGCGAAGGCGGTCGCGGCGCAAGGCCGGCCCGAGCAGCGCTTCGCATTGCTCGGCGGCCGCGCCGGGTGTCAGGAGCAGCAAGGTCGGCGCTGTGGCCAGGACCTCGAGCCAGCCGGCGAGCGCCGGATTGCGATAGCAGAAGAGGCTCACGCAGCGCTCGCCTGCGAGGCGTTCGATGCCCAGACCGCGCAGCCACTCCCGCCCGTCGCCGAAGCGCTCGCGCTGCCGGAGGAGGTCCGGCTCGAGCAGGAGTCCGCCGCTCTGCTCGCTGAAGCCGGGATAGAAGAACCAGAGCGGGCTCGGCTCGCCGCGCGCGTCGAAGCGCGGCGACGGGTGGCCGTGCGATCGCTCGACATAGGCCTCGGCGCTGAGGTGCTCGACGTTCACTCGCACGCGCGCCGGCACGGCAGGCTCTTCTTCCGGCAGGCCGCAGCCGAAGGTCTCGATCCAGACATCGGCGGGTGCCCGGGCACCGGCCTGCCACGTCGTCACCTCGACGCGTGGCGCGCCGCGCGGCGCCATCCAGGCCAGCGCGCGCGCGTCATCGATGGCGAGCCGCACGTCGATGCCGCGCCGGCCGAGGTCGGCGGCCAGCCGCCAGGCGAAGCCGACGTCGCCGAAGTTGTCGACGACGCGGCAAAAGACTGTCCATCGCATCCGGCCGATTATCGAAGCGGGACCCGGCGCCGGGCCGCGCGGCACAATCGTTCGCGATGAGCGAAGAGGCCGTCGAGCCGCCCACCGAATCCGCCAGCGAGGCCAGCACCGTCCGGCGCGAGCGGCTGCTCGCCGAAGTGGCGGCGCTGCCGAACCTGCCTGGCGTCTACCGCTACTTCGACGCCGGCGGCGCGCTGCTCTACGTCGGCAAGGCGCGCGACCTGAAGAAGCGGGTCTCGAGCTACTTCAACAAGCGCCACGCCGGCAGCGAGCATGCGATCTGGGTCGGCCACATGGTCGCGCGGATCGCCCGCATGGAGACCACGGTGGTGCGCTCGGAGGCCGAAGCGCTGCTGCTCGAGAACAACCTCATCAAGGCACTGGCGCCGCGCTTCAACATCCGCTTCGTCGACGACAAGAGCTATCCGTATCTGAAGATCGCGTCGCATCGCTTCCCGCGCGTGGCGTACTACCGCGGCGCGGTCGACCAGAAGCATCGCTACTTCGGGCCGTTTCCGAGCGCCTGGGCGGTCAAGGACTCGATCCAGCTGCTGCAGAAGGTCTTTCACCTGCGCACCTGCGAGGACACGGTGTTCGCGAACCGGTCGCGGCCGTGCCTGCTCTATCAGATCAAGCGCTGCTCCGGTCCGTGCGTCGGCTACATCGAACCAGCCGACTACGCCCGCGACGTTGCCAACGCCGAGCGCTTCCTGCAGGGCGACCAGCAGGAGCTGCTGGATTCGCTGCAGGCGCAGATGATGGCTCGCGCCGAAGCCCTGCAATTCGAGCAGGCGGCCGAGATCCGCAACCAGATCGGCTCGCTCTCGCGCGTGCTGCACCAGCAGTCGGTGGAAGACAACACCGGGGCGCGCACCAAGGATGCCGACATCCTGGCCGTCAAGGTCGACGGCGGGCGCGCCTGCGTCAACCTGGCGATGGTGCGCGGCGGCCGCCATCTTGGCGACCGGCCCTACTTCCCGAAGCACGTCGAGGCGGCGATCCCGGCGGGCCTGCAGGGAGAGGACGACGCCGAAGGCGCTGCCGACAAGCCCGTCGAAGTGCGCGTGCTCGAAGCATTCATCGCCCAGCACTACCTGGAGGGTGGCTTGCCGCCCCTGCTGATCGTCAGCCATGCGGTCGACAAGACCCTGGTCGAGACCCTCGGTGCACAGGCGGGCACGAAGACGACGGTGCAGCATCAGCCGCGCGAGCAGCGCCGGGCCTGGCTCGACATGTGCATCAAGGGCGCGGCGCTCCGCCTGGCGCAGTTGCTGGCCGAGGAGGGCTCGCAGCAGGCGCGCACGCGCGCGCTGGTTGAAGCGCTCGACATCGCCGTCGAAGACCTGCAGGCGTTTCGCGTCGAGTGCTTCGACGTCAGCCATACCGCCGGCGAGGCGACGCAGGCTTCCTGCGTCGTCTTCGAAGCGCACAAGATGCAAAGTGCGCAATACCGGCGCTACAACATCGCCGGCATCACGCCGGGCGACGACTACGCGGCCATGCGCCAGGTGCTGACCCGCCGCTATGCCAAGCTGGTCGAGGCTGCGAGCCTCGGAACGGCGCGCTTGCCCGACATCGTGCTGGTCGACGGCGGCAAGGGCCAGGTCAGCGTTGCCCGGGAGGTGTTCGAAGAGCTCGGCATCGAGCTCTCGCGCATCGTCGGCGTCGAGAAAGGGGAAGGGCGAAAGGTCGGTCTCGAGGAGCTGGTCTTCGCCGACGGCCGGCCCAAGGTCGGTCTCGGTCGCGAGTCGGCCGCCTTGATGCTGGTGGCGCAGATCCGCGACGAGGCGCATCGCTTCGCCATCACCGGAATGCGGGCCCGCCGTGCCAGTGTGCGCACCGGAGCGAGCCGGCTCGAGGACATCGCCGGCATCGGCCCCAGAAAACGCGCCAAACTGCTGCAGCGCTTCGGCGGTGCGCGTGGCGTCGGCCACGCCAGCGTGGAAGATCTCGTCACCGTCGAGGGCATCTCACGCGAGCTTGCCGAGGAAATCTATCGTGCCCTGCATTGACCCCTCTTCGCCGGCCGCCTCGCGTCCGGCTCGCACTGCTTGGTGCAGCGGCTTGCGTCCTTGCCGCCTGCTCCAGCTCCACGGGAGAAGCCCCCGGCGAGACGCGCGGCAGCGGTGTGCCGAGAACCATCGCGCCGGCGGCACCCGCACCCCTGCCCGTGGTCCCGCCCTCGAGCAGTACCGGTCGTTCGCGTGCGGCGCTGCCCGCGCCCGCGGCGGTTCGCTCATGGGTGGAGGTCCGGCGCCAGGCGGCGCAGCGGCTGGTGGCCGCGAACCCCGACATCACCTACATGGGCAAGGTGCCGGAAACGCTGCTCGCCATTCCCGTGCTCGAAATCGAGTTGAACGCCGATGGCAGCATCCGCAACATCGAGGTCCTTCGGCCACCGCGCCAGGCCAAGGACACCGTGCAGATCGCTGCCGAGGCGGTGCGCCGGGCCGGCCCGTTCGGCAACGTCTCGAAGCTGCCGAAGCCCTGGAAGTTCGTCGAGACCTTTCTCTTCGACGACAGCCGCAAGTTCAAGCCCCGCACCCTCGACGAATGAATCTCGCGGGTGGCCGACGTCGAACGCAGCTTGCGCCGGCGCGTCACAATCCGGGCGATGTTCTTCAATCTCCCGACGCTCTTCACATGGGCTCGCATCCTGGCGATCCCGCTGGTCGTCGGCATCTACTACACGACGGCTACGCCCGAGCTGCAGAACATCGTCGGCACCGCGCTCTTCATCCTCTTCGCGCTGACCGACTGGGCCGATGGCTATCTGGCCCGCAAGCTCAACATGACCTCGGCCTTCGGTGCCTTTCTCGACCCGGTCGCCGACAAGATCCTGGTCACCGCGGCGCTGCTGGTCCTCGTGCACCTGGGTCGCCTGAACTCGCTCATCGCGCTGATCATCATCGGCCGCGAGATCGCGATCTCGGCGCTGCGCGAATGGATGGCGCAGATCGGTGCGTCGCGCAGCGTGGCCGTGCACATGCTGGGCAAGCTGAAGACGGTCGTGCAGATGGTGGCGATTCCCTTTCTGCTCTACAACGGCAAGCTGTTCGGCCTGATCGACACCGCGTTCTGGGGCACCGGACTGATCTGGATCGCCGCGGTGCTGACGATCTGGTCGATGGTCTACTACCTGCAGAAAGCCCTCCCCGAGATTCGTGCCCGTGTCCGTTGAGGCTGCAGGCGGCGCCGCAAGAGCCGGCGGCAGCGACGCGCTGCTGCGCGCCATGCCCTGGGTCTTCGTGCTCATCTGGAGCACCGGATTCGTGGTCGCTCGGCTGGCCATGCCGCACTCGCCGCCGTTCTCGTTCCTGGCCGTGCGCTTTGCCTTGTCGACCCTGTGCTTCGCGGTCTGGATCGCGCTCGCCCGTGCGGCCTGGCCACGCGGCGCGACGCAGTGGGGTCACCTCGTCGTCACCGGCGTGCTCATGCAGGCGGGCTATCTCGGCGGCGTGTGGTCGGCCATCAAGATCGGCCTCGGCGCCGGAACGGTGGCATTGCTGGTCGGCCTGCAACCAGTGCTGACTGCCCTCTGGGTCACGGCCTACGGTTCTCGTGGCGCCACGCCCGGGCGCGTGCCGATGCGCCAATGGCTGGGGCTCCTCCTCGGCTTCGCCGGCCTGGTCTTCGTTGTCTGGCCGAAGGCGGGCACCGGCGAGGTGACGCCGCTCAATCTCGGCTTCGCGCATGCTCGGGCTTCTCGGCATCACGATCGGAACGCTGTATCAGAAGCGATTCGTCGAACCCTGCGACGTGCGCACCGCCAGCGCGATCCAGATGCTGGCCGCGCTGGTCGTCTGCGCTCCTCTCGCCTGGCTCGAGCCGGGAGCGATGGACTGGCATGTCAACCTGGTGGCGGCGATGGCCTGGTCGGTCGTCGTACTCACGCTCGGCGGAAGCTCGCTGCTCTACCTGCTCATCCAGCGCGGCGAGGCCACCGCGGTATCGAGCCTGCTCTATCTGGTGCCGCCGTGCACCGCGCTGATGGCATGGGCATTGTTCGGCGAGGCATTCACCCCGCCGATGATGCTGGGCATGATGCTGACGGTGGCGGGCGTCGCCCTCGTCGTTCGCCGTGCGCGCGAGACGCCTGCCGGTGCCGTACCAAGAGAGGAAGCTGCGGGATGAAGAAAACCACGCATCGGATCGCGGTCATCGCCGGCGACGGCATCGGCACCGAGGTCATGCCGGAGGGCGTACGCGCGCTGGAGGCGGCGGCGAGTCGCTTCGACATCGACCTCGTGCTGGATCACTTCGACTTCGCCTCCTGGGCCTGGTACGAGAAGCACGGCAGCATGATGCCGGACGACTGGAAGGACAAGATCGGCGGGCACGACGCCATCTTCTTCGGCGCCGTCGGCTGGCCGGAGAAGATTCCGGATCACGTCTCGCTCTGGGGGTCGCTGCTGAAGTTCCGGCGCGAGTTCGATCTTTTCGTCAACCTGCGGCCGGCGCGCCTGATGCCTGGCGTGCGCTCGCCGCTCGCCGGCCTGGCGCCCGGCGACATCGACATGATGATCGTGCGCGAGAACACCGAAGGCGAATACTCGAGCATCGGCGGCCGGATGTACGAGGGCAGCGAGCGCGAGATCGTCATGCAGCAGACGGTGATGTCGCGCTTCGGCGTCGACCGGGTGCTCGAGTACGCATTCAAGCTCGCGGCCTCGCGCCCGAAGAAGCATCTGACCTCGGCGACCAAGTCGAACGGCATCGCCATCACCATGCCGTACTGGGACGAGCGGGTCGAGGCGATGGCCACCCGGTTCCCCGAGGTGCGCGTCGACCGGTATCACATCGATATCCTCGCCGCCCATTTCGTGCAGCGGCCGCAGATCTTCGACACCGTCGTCGCGAGCAACCTTTTCGGCGACATCCTGAGCGACCTCGGGCCGGCCTGCACCGGCACGATCGGCATCGCGCCCTCTGCCAACATCGACCCGACACGCCGGCATCCGTCGCTGTTCGAGCCGGTGCACGGCTCGGCCCCCGACATCGCCGGCCAGGGCGTGGCCAATCCGATCGGGCAGATCTGGTCGGGCGCGCTGATGCTCGACTTCCTCGGCCATCGCGACGCGCACGACGCGCTCATCGCGGCCATCGAGGCGGTGCTCGACCCCGCCGCCGGCGGTCCGAAGACGCGCGATCTCGGCGGCAGCGCGACAACCGCCGATCTCGGCCGCGCCGTGGCCGAGGCGCTGCGCAATGCGTAGCGCCTTGGCCGCGGAAGTCAAGCAAGAACCGCACAAGCGGCGAAAGATTTTCCGCGCCGCGAGGCCCCATAGAATCGCCAACCCTGCTTGACACTGACCCATGCCGACGATGTAATCGTTTTGCCCGAGCCGCATTTGCCGCCTCGCGACGCCACATCGAATTCCACTGAGACCTGAGCATTCCTGAGGGGGAACCATTCGTGAACAAAACTGAACTGATCGAGCACATCGCCAAGCAGGCCGACATCTCGAAAGCGGCGGCGTCGCGCGCACTCGAAGCCATGATCGGCGGCGTGAAGACGAGCCTGAAGAAGAACACCACGGTCTCGCTCGTCGGCTTCGGTACGTTCAGTGTCGGCAAGCGCGCCGCCCGCAGCGGGCGCAATCCGCGCACCGGCGCGGCGATCAAGATCAAGGCCGCCAAGGTTCCGAAATTCCGGCCCGGCAAGGCGTTGAAAGACGCGCTCAACTGAAGATCGGCCGCTGGCGCGGCCCGGGCTTGCCGGGTGCTTAGCTCAGCTGGTAGAGCGGCGCCTTTACACGGCGTAGGTCGGGGGTTCGAGCCCCTCAGCACCCACCATCCGCAGCCTGCGGCCCGGTTTCATCGCGTCGGCGCGCTCGGCTAGAATCAGCGCCGTCCTCCAACGAAAGGCGAACCTCGGTTCGCCTTTCTCGCATCTGCCATCCGATGTTCGACTTCTTCCGCCGTCACACCCGCGTCCTGCAGTTCGTTCTCGTCCTGCTCGTCTTCCCGTCGTTCATCTTCTTCGGCATCCAGGGCTACAGCCGCTTCTCGGGCAACGACCAGCAGACGGTTGCGCACGTGGCCGGGCAGCCGATCACCCAGGGTGAATTCGACAATGCCCTGCGCGAGCGCCTCGAGCGGGCGCGCCGGCAGATGCCGAGCCTCGACCCGAAGATCTTCGACACGCCCGAGATGCGCCAGCTCGCGCTCGATCAGCTCATCCGCGAGCGCGTGCTGCTGATCGCCGCCGACAAACAGCATCTGATGCCGTCCGACGAGCGGCTCGACACGCTCTTCAAGGCCGATCCGCAGTTCGCCCAGCTGCGCAATCCCGACGGCAGCCTGAACCGCGACATGATCGGCGCGCTCGGCATGTCGTCCGAAGGTTTCGCCGAGCGCCTGCGAGAAGACATCTCGCGGCGCCAGGTGCTGCAGGGATTGAGCGATTCGGTCATCGCGCCGGCCAGCGCCGCCGGCGCCGCGCTCGACGCGATGTACCAGCAGCGCGAGGTGCAGGTGCAGCGCTTCGATGCCAAGGACTATCTGGCCAAGGTCGCGCCCACCGACGCCGAGATCGAGGCCTTCTACAAGGACCCCGCACATGCCGCCCAGTTCCAGGCACCCGAGCAGGAGTCGATCGAGTATGTCGTGCTCGACCCGGACGCGCTGAAGAAGGGCATCACGGTCTCCGAGGACGATCTGCGCAAGTACTACGCCGAGAACGAGAAGCGCTACACCACGCCGGAAGAACGCCGTGCCAGCCACATCCTGATCAAGGCCGACAAGGATGCGCCCAAGGCCGAGCGCGACAAGGCCAGGGCCAAGGCCGAGGCCCTGCTCGCGGAAGTGCGCAAGAACCCGGCGTCGTTTGCAGAGGTGGCCAAGAAGAATTCCGACGACGAAGGCTCGGCACCGAAGGGCGGCGATCTCGACTTCTTCGGCCGCGGCGCGATGGTCAAGCCGTTCGAGGATGCAGCCTATGGCCTGAAGCCCGGCGAAATCAGCGGCATCGTCGAGAGCGATTTCGGCTTTCACATCATCCAGCTCAATGCAGTCCGCGGCGGCCAGAAGAAGACCTTCGAGGAGGTGCGCCCGGAGATGGAAGCCGAGATCCGGACTCAACTGGCGCAGAAGCGCTACTCGGATGCAGCGGTCGAATTCGGCGACACCGTGTACGAGCAATCGGACAGCCTCAAGCCTGCCGCCGACAAGTGGAAGCTCGACATCAAGAAGGCCGAGCACGTGATGCGCGAGCCGGCGCCCGGAACGACCGGGCTGTTGGCCAACGCGAAATTCCTGGAGGCGCTGTTCTCGAGCGACGTCACCAAGAACAAGCACAACACCAAGGCAATCGATATCGGCTCGAATCAGCTCGCGTCGGGGCGCGTTCTGCAGTACACGCCTTCGCATCAGTTGCCGCTGGCCGACGTCAAGGAAAAGATTCGCGCGCAACTGGCTTCGACGCAGGCCGCGGCACTGGCGCGCAAGGCCGGCACCGAGCGCCTGGCCGCCGCCCGCGCCGCGCCTGCGGCGACGCTGTCGGACAACACCCAGCTCGTCTCGCGGGCACAGGCCAGGGGGCTGACGCCGAACGTGCTCGATGCGATCCTGAAGGCGCCGGCAACGACGCTGCCGAGCTTTATCGGTGTCGATCTCGGCGAGCAAGGCTACGCCGTCGCGAAGATCACCAAGCTCTGGGGTCGAGACCCGAGCTTCGGCAATGTCGTGCAGGCGCGGCAGCAGTACGGGCAGATCTGGGGCGACGCCGTCGCTCAGGCTTACTACGCGTCGCTGAAGGCGCGCTACAAGGTGTCGGTCAACAGCTCGGCGCTGTCTGCGCCCGCCGACCCTGCGGCCGCAACGCGCTGAGCCACTCGCGACTGAGGCGAGACGAGCGCTCGCTATAATTTGCGCTTCGGTGGTGGCTGTAGCTCAGTTGGTAGAGTCCAGGATTGTGATTCCTGTTGTCGTGGGTTCGAGCCCCATCAGCCACCCCATCGACATCCTCTGCAGGCTCGGGCCTCCCGCCCAGCAAGCCTGACCGTAGCTCGCGACGCCGGGGTGCGCCGCCCTCGTTCAAGCTCACTGCATCAGAAAAGCGGCTGAGCAGGCCGCCAGCGTGATCATCAACGCCGTGAAGACCAGCGGGCTCCAACGCGACGGCTCCAGAGGCCGGTCGTCGTCGCCGTGCAGACTGTTCCCGCTGATCTCGAACTTGCTTCCCATCGTGGCCTCCGTACCGGAGAAGCCCCTCGTGAGAGCTTCATCGGTCCACTATAGGAAATAGCCTGCGCCAGGCACATCCCCAAAGTGGAGGAGGCACCGACGCGGCAGCGAGGCCCGGCTCAGCCGTTCGTCATCACCAGCTTGCCGTGCACTTTTCGGCTGCCCATTCGCGCGTAGGCGGCGGGCAGCTCGTGCATCGGCAGGCGTTGGTCGATCACCGGCTTGATCTTTCCCTCCGCGTACCAGCGCGCCAGCTCGCCGAGCGCCTGGGCATTGGCCTTGGGCTCGCGGCGCGCGAAGTCGCCCCAGAAGACGCCGACCAGGGAGGCGCCCTTCAGGAGCGCGAGATTGAGCGGCAGCGCCGGAATGCCACCTTGCGCGAAGCCGACGACGAGGTAGCGGCCACGCCAGGCGATCGAGCGGAACACCGGCTCGGCGAGGTCGCCGCCCACCGGGTCATAGACGACGTCGGGGCCTTTGCCGTCGGTCAGCTTCTTCAGCTCGTCGCGGATGTTGCCGCTCGAATAGTTGATCGTGGCGTCGGCACCGATCGAGCGGCAGAACTCGCACTTCTCGTCGCTCGACGCCGCCGCGATGACGCGGGCACCGGCCACCTTGCCGATCTGGATCGCCGCCGTGCCGACACCGCCGGCCGCGCCCAGCACGAGCAGCGTCTCCCCGGCCTTCAGCTGTGCCCGGTCGAGCAAGGCGTGGTGCGTGGTGCCGTAGGTGAGGATGAAGGCCGCTGCATCGTCGAATGCAAAGCCCTTTGGCAAAGGCATGACGAGGGCTGCATCGACGACGGCATGGCTGCCGAAGCCACCGGTGCCGGCAAACGCGGCCACCGCGTCGCCGACCTTGAGATGCTTGACGCCTTCGCCCACCGCGTCGACGACGCCGGCATATTCCGATCCCGGCACGAACGGCAGCGCAGGCTTCATCTGGTACTTGTTCTGGACGATCAGCAGGTCCGGGAAGTTGAGGCTGGCGGCACGGATCGCAACGCGAACCTCGCCCGCCTTCGGCTCCGGCGTCGGCAGCTCCTTCCACGTCAGTGCCTCGACGCCGATCGGGTTCTCGCAAAGCCATGCATGCATCGAATGCCTCTCTCTCGAAGTGCCGGCACTCGTGCGGGCCGGCATCCGATCGATCATACGCAGCCGATGCCGAAGCCTGCGTCGCGTCGGAGACGACTCCCTACAATCGAGGCATGCGCATCCTGATCGCCAACGACGACGGCTACCTCGCCCCCGGCCTCGCCGCGCTGGTGCAGGCGTGCGAGGGGCTCGGCGAGCTCGATATCGTCGCGCCGGAGCAGAACGCCAGCGGCACGTCGAACTCGTTGACGCTCAACCGCGGGTTGTCGGTCTACACCGCCGCCAACGGCTACCGATACATCAACGGCACGCCTTCCGATTGCGTCCATCTCGCGCTGTCGGGCCTGCTCGAGCATCGACCCGATCTGGTCGTGGCCGGCATCAACCAGGGCGCGAACATGGGCGACGACACGCTCTATTCGGGCACGGTCGCCGCCGCCATGGAAGGCTTTCTCTTCGGCATTCCCGCGGTCGCTTTTTCGCAGGTGCAGAAGGGCTGGGACCACCTCGATGCGGCCGGACGTGTCGCGCGCAGCGTGATCCAGCAGCTCTTGCGTGATCCGCCGGCTGCGCCCCACTTTCTGCTCAACGTCAACATTCCGAACCGGGCCGATGCCGACCGGCTGCCGCGCCGCGTCACGCGTCTCGGGCGCCGGCATTCGAGCGAGCCGGTGATCCGCCAGGTCAGCCCGCGCGGCGACACCTTGTACTGGATCGGCCCTGCCGGCGATGCCCGCGAAGCCGGCCCCGGAACCGACTTCCATGCCACGAGCAACGGCGAAGTCTCGATCACGCCCTTGCATGTCGATCTCACCGATCACGGCACGCTCCCGGCGTGGCGAGAATGGTCGGGCAAGGCCGCTGGATGACGGCCGGGCCGCGGCCGAGATTTCCTTTGCGGCTCGATCGCCTCGCGAGCGGAGCCGCCGCCTCGAAGAAGACGCTGCTGCGGCCACAACGCGATGTGGCGGCCGCCCATGCCGACGCGGGCCGGCAGCACGCACCGGCCGGCCTCGGCCTCGACTCCTCGGACGTTCGTCGGCGCATGGTCGATCGCCTGCGTGCCGGCGGGATCGGCCAGCCGCTCGTTCTTCGTGCCTTTGCAACCGTGCCTCGTCACGCGTTCGTCGACCCGGCACTGGCGACCCAGGCCTATGAAGACACGAGCCTGCCCATCGGACACGGCCAGACCATCTCGAAGCCCTCGGTCGTCGCCCGCATGCTCGAGATGCTTTTCGACAGCAACAATGCGCGTCGCAGCGGGAACCTCGGCGCCGTTCTCGAGATCGGTACAGGATGCGGCTATCAAGCCGCGTTGCTGAGCGAGCTTGCCGTTCGCGTCCTGTCCATGGAACGTCTCAAACCCCTGCATGACAAGGCCCGGTCGTTGCTTGCACCCTTTCGTTCGAATCGATTGCGCCTGGTGCACGGCGACGGAATGATCGGCCACGTGCCCGGTGCGCCATACGACAGCATCATTGCCGCCGCCAGCGGGCGGGACGTGCCGCAGGCCTGGCTCGATCAACTCGCCGTCGGTGGTCGGCTGGTTTCTCCGATCGAGCAGGGCGAGCGTGGCCAGGCGCTCGTCGTCATCGATCGGAGCGAGGAAGGTTATGCGCGGCAGGTGCTCGAGACCGTCCGCTTCGTCCCCTTAAAATCGGGCCTTGCAGGATGAAGAGCGCAAACAGTTCATGCCCGTGATCGAAGCCTCGGCCTGGCGGCCCCTGAAGGCCGCGGCAGTCATCGTCGCGGTCATCGGACTTTTCGGCTGTGCGAACCCACCGCACCGGGCACCGGTCGAAGAACGCTCGGCGACGCCGCGGGCGACCGTCGCCGCGGCGAGCCCGGCGATGCCGGAGGCCTCTTCGCCGGAGGCAGGCAAGCCGGTCGTCGTCGACACCGGTCCGCGCCCGGGTTACTACACGGTGAAGTCCGGCGACACGCTGATCCGGATCGGCCTCGACAACGGCCAGAACTGGAAGGACCTCGTTCGCTGGAACAACCTGGACAACCCGAACCTGATCGAGGTCGGCCAGGTCCTTCGCGTCGTGGCGCCAGGTGTCGATCCCGCGGCGGCAACGAGCCGACCGATCACGACGGCACGCGTCGAGCCGCGACCGCTCGACGCTCGCCCGGCGGCCTCGGCGCCGGTGGCGGCGGCGTCGCCTGGCGCGGGCGCGACACCCGCGCCGCCCGCACCGGCGCCAGTGCCTCCCGCTCCCCGCGACGCCGACGACGATGTCGCCTGGGGCTGGCCGGCAGCCGGTCCGGTTGCACTGCCTTTCGACGACGCGAAAAACAAGGGGCTGGTCTTTCGCGGCAAGGCCGGCGATCCGGTGCTGGCAGCCGCCGATGGCCGCGTCGTCTACGCCGGCTCCGGCCTGCGCGGCTACGGCAATCTCGTGATCCTCAAGCACAACGCAACCTATCTCACCGCCTACGCCAACAACCAGACGCTGCTCGTCAAGGACGACCAGACAGTGCGGCGCGGCCAGAAGATCGCCGAGATGGGATCGACCGACGCGGACAGCGTGCAACTCCATTTCGAGATCCGCAAGCAGGGCAAGCCGATCGATCCGGCCAAGCTCCTGCCGCCGCGCTGAGGCGGCTCGGCGCGTAGAATCTCCGGGCCAACATCGTGTCCTCCTGGCCCGTCCTCGTCTTCGATATCGAGACCATTCCCGGACATCGCCGGCCTGCGCGCACTGCGCCAGATGGACGAGAGCGTCGACGATGCCGGCGTCTACGCGGCGGAGATGGCGGAGCGGCAATCGCGCGGCAAGAGCGATTTCATGCCGCTGCATCTGCAGCGCGTCCTCGTCATCAGCTGCGTCTTTCGCAACGCCGAAGGCCTGCGCGTGCATTCGATCGTCGATCGCGAGGTCGATGGCAGCAGCCAGGAAGGACGTGTCGTCCAGTCATTCTTCAACCTCGTCGAGCGGCATGTCCCGCAGCTCGTCAGCTGGAACGGCGGCGGCTTCGACCTGCCGGTGCTGCACTACCGCGCCATGCGCCACGGCGTCGTCGCCAGCAAGTACTGGGACATGGGCGACGACGACAGGGAGTTCCGCTTCAACAACTACATCGGCCGCTATCACCTGCGCCATCTCGACTTGATGGACCTGCTGGCGATGTACCAGCCGCGCGGCAACGCGCCGCTCGATGCGATGGCCAAGCTCTGCGGCTTTCCGGGCAAGCTCGGCATGGACGGCTCGCAGGTCTACCCGGCCTATCTCGAGGGTCGCCGCGACGAGATCCGGCGCTACTGCGAGACCGACGTGATGAACACCTACCTCTTGTATTGCCGGTTCCAGAAGATGCGCGGCGGCTTCACGGAAAGCGAATACGAGAGCGAGATGGCGCTCGTGCGCGAGACGCTCGGCGCGATCGATGAGCCGCACTGGCGCGAATACCTCGCGGCGTGGCCCGCTGCGCCGGCCGTTGCCGAGCCGGCCGTTCCCGAGGCTGCACCTGCCACGACGGTGGTCGAGCAGGTGAGCACGTCGATCTACATCGAGGCTTCGAGCATTCGCACGTAGTCGTCGCGCGTTGCAAGACGCGGGTTCGTCTTGTGGCAATGGTCGGCCATGGCGCCGTCGACGACACGCTCGAACAGCTCGGGCTTCACGCCCAGCGCCGCGAGCCCGCTCGGCAAGCCGAGGCGGGCATTCATCGAACGAATGGCCCCGGCGACGTTGCTGCCGTCGTCGTCGCGCTCGGGCAGGCCCATGGCGTGCGCCATGCGAGCGAGGCGTCGATCCTTCTGCATCGACGGCGCGCTGGCATTGAACATCACCACCGCCGGCAGGAACATCGCGTTGAGCGTGCCGTGGTGCAGCTTCGGATTGGCGCCGCCCAGGCTGTGGCTCAGGCTGTGCACGCAGCCGAGGCCTTTCTGGAACGCCATCGCGCCCTGCATGCTGGCGCTCATCATGTTCCAGCGCGCCTCGCGATCGCTGCCGTCGCGCGTCGCCCGCTCGATATGCTTCCAGGCGCGCTCCAGGCCGTCGAGGCCGATGCCGTCGGCAGGCGGATTCACCGCCGGCGCCATGAACGTCTCCATGCAGTGGGCGATGGCGTCCATGCCGGTGGCGGCGGTCAGGAAGGGCGGCAAGCCGAGCGTCAGCTCCGGGTCGAGGAGGGCGGTCTTCGGCACCAGATGCCAGCTGTGAAAGCCGAGCTTGCGGCCGTCGTCGACGATCACGATGGCGCCGCGCGCCACCTCGCTGCCGGTGCCGGCTGTCGTCGGCACCGCGATCAGCGGCGCGACCCGTTCGGTGATGCGCGGGCTGCCGCCCTCGATCGTCGCGTAAGTCTTCAGCGGGCCCTCGTGCGTGGCGGCGATTGCGACGCCCTTGCCGAGATCGATGCTCGAGCCGCCGCCCACCGCCACGAGGCCATCGCAGCGGTTCTCGAGATAGACCTTCGTGGCGGCGCGCACGGCGGCCTCGTTCGGATTCGAAGGCGTGCCGTCGAAGACCGCGTGCGGCAAGCCGCCGAGCGCGGCGATCGCGCGATCGAGCAGGCCGGCGGCGCGCACGCCCGCGTCGCTGACGAGCAGCGGCCGGCCGATGCCCGCGCGCTCGCATTCCTGGCGCAGCAAGGCGAGCGCACCGAAGTCGATCTGCACCTGCGTGATGTAGTTGATGAGGGCCATCGCGCGAGTCTGGCACACTCGCCGCCGGCCCACCATGCTGCGATCCGACTTCCGTTTCTTCGAGCGTTTGCGCGTCCGCTGGGCGGAGATCGACGCCCAGAAGGTCGTCTTCAACGGCCACTACCTGATGTACTTCGACACGGCCGTGGCAGGCTACTGGCGTGCCCTCGCGCTGCCCTATGCCGAGTCGATGCACTCGCTGGGTGGCGACCTCTTCGTGCGCAAGGCCGAGGTCGACTACCTGGCCTCGGCCCGCTACGACGACGTGCTCGACATCGGCATCCGTTGCGACCGGGTCGGCAACTCCTCGATCGCATTCAGTGGCGGCGTCTTCCGTGACGAGCACCTCCTGGTGTCCTGTGCCTTGACCTATGTCTTCGCCGATGCCGAAGGCACCGCGTCGAAGTCGGTGCCGGGCGAGCTGCGCCGGCTCTTCGACCGCTTCGAGTCCGGCCAGGCGATGGTCGACGTCCGTGTCGGCCGCTGGTCGGAGCTGGCCGAACCGGCGCGCGCCATCCGCACCGCCGTCTTCATCGGTGAACAGAAGATCCCGGCCGAGATGGAATGGGACGATGCCGACGAGAGCGCCGTGCATGCCGTCGCCTTCAATCACCTCGGCCGCGCCCTGGCAACCGGCCGCATGCTCGAGCACGTTCCGGGCGTGGCGAAGATCGGGCGGATGGCGGTGACCGCGGGCTCGCGGCACAGCGGCGTCGGAAGATCCGTTCTCGAAGCGCTTCTGGCGGCTGCGCGTGCCCGCGGCGATCGCGAGGCTGTCCTGCATGCGCAGATCTCGGCGGCGCCTTTCTACGAACGGGCCGGGTTCGTGCGGCGCGGGCCGGTGTTCGACGAAACCGGCATCGCGCACGTGGAGATGTTGCGCAGCCTGTGAGGGTGGCTCGGCGCTCTCAGTCGGCCTGGAAGGCCTCGACGTGGCGCGATCCATCGATGAACGGTGCGAGCGCGGCCGACGCGCTCGCGATCGCGCGCTCGATCGAAGCGTCGACGCCGACGTTTCGTGCACCGGGCAGAGCGTAGGTCTCCATCCAGGTTTCGACGCCCGGGCTGCCGTCGCGTCGCCTCAGCAGTCGCGCAACCAGGTCGGGATGGGCGATGCGCAACTCCCGCTGCATTCGCAACACCGCTTCGCGCGCTGCCGGCAAGGCGTTGTCCCGGACCCGGTAGTAGACGAAGAGTTCGCGCACCGATGGACAGCGGGCCGAGACGCAGCCTCAGGCAGCAGCCTCGGCCTCGAGTGGAACGATGTAGGGCATTTCCGTGCGCCGCAAGCGGGCACCGTCGGCAGCTCCGAGGCGCAACTCGCCATCGCCCAGCACGGCCAGCCGGACTTCGATCAACGCACTGCCTCCTGCCTGCGTCGGATGCGGCGCCGCATTGGCGACCGTCCCGGCCGGCTCGTTCGGAGAATCGGGTGCGTACACGTCTTGTCCGGCCACGGGCAGCACGTCGCAGTCGAAGAGAAAGCTGCGCCGTTTGGTCGTACCGCGATATTGGCTACGGGCCACGACTTCCTGTCCCGGATAGCAACCCTTTTGAAAGTCGACGCCACCGACGCGCTCGAAGTTCACCATCTGCGGCACGAAGCGATCGACCGTCGCCGCTTCGATCGTGACCACGCCGCTCTGCACCGACAGCCAGTGCCAATCGTCGAGGCTCATGAGGCCGGCATCGGAAAAATCCGCCTCACCGCCGACGGGAGGCACCACGAATGCGCGCGCTTCGCCGGCACCGTCGGGCAGGCGGATGACGGTTGCGCCCTGCACCTGCCGCGTCTCCCAGACCGCTGCGCCTGCGAGCCAGGCCGATGCAGCCGCTCCCGCCACACCCCGAAGCGGGATTTCGGCACTGGCGTCCGTGAGCTTGCATTTCGCGCGCAGGACGAACATCGACAAGCGCTTGAGCGTTGCCGCCAGAACGCTGGTCGGGCAAGCGAGGAGGAATTCGTCTTCGCCCGCCTTCCAGACCACCAGGCTGGCCTGCAGGCGGCCCTTGGCCGAGCAGAATCCGGCGAGACAGGCCCGGGTCGCGCCGAGCGCCAGCACGTCGTTGGTGAGCTGCCCCTGCAGGAAGGTTGCGGCGTCGGCGCCACGTGCCCGAAGGACGCCCCAATCGTCGAGGCGGCAGGCACCACTGATCGGCAGTCGACTGTTCATGCGCCATTATCATCAGCCGCCATGGGTCGTACCGCTGTGGGGTCGTGCACTCGCGAGGTCGCGGCGAGTCGATGAAGGTCTGGCGTTTCTGGCTCGCGCTCCTCCTGATCGCGACGGCGGCGGCCGCGTCCGGCGCCTGGTGGTGGCTGCACCGCCCACTGCCTCTTGCGACCGATCCGGTCGAGCTGTCGATCGACCCTGGCAGCTCGCCGAGAGCGATCGCCGAATCCTGGGTTCGCGCCGGCGTGCTGACGCAACCGCTCGCGCTTTACGAATGGTTCCGCTGGTCCGGCCAGGCTCGCCGCATCCGGGCCGGCAGCTATGAGATATCTGCCGGCACGACGCCGATTCGCCTGCTCGAGAAAATGGTGCTGGGCGACGAGACGCAGGCCACGGTTCGTTTCAACGAGGGCTGGACCTTTCGCCAGATCCGCGCCGAGCTGGCGCATGCCGACGCGCTCAAGCAGACCACCGCAGGGCTCAGCGACGACGACGTGATGCGCGCGCTGGGCGCGCCCGGCGTTTCTCCCGAAGGCCGTTTTCACCCCGACACCTACGCCTTCAGCAAGGGCTCGAGCGACCTGGCGGTTCTCAAGCGCGCCTACCGCGCCATGGCGCAACGGCTCTCGGCGGCCTGGCAGGAGCGCGCCCCTGACACGCCGCTGCACAGTGCCGACGAGGCCTTGACGCTGGCTTCGATCATCGAGAAGGAAACCGGCATCGAGGCGGATCGGGGCCTGGTCGCGGGCGTGTTCGTCAATCGCCTGCGGCTCGGCATGCCGTTGCAGACCGACCCCACGATCATCTTCGGCCTCGGCACGGCCTTCGACGGCAACCTGCGCAAGCGCGATCTGCAGACCGACTCGCCCTACAACACCTACCTGCGGACCGGCTTGCCGCCCACGCCGATCGCGATTCCGGGCCAGGCGGCACTCCTCGCCGCGGTCAGACCGGAAACGACCAAGGCGCTCTATTTCGTGGCCCGCGGCGACGGCAGCAGCGAATTCAGCGCCACCCTCACCGATCACAATCGTGCCGTCAACCGTTACCAGAGAAAGCCGGCGACGCAGTGAGCGGCAGATTCATCACCTTCGAAGGCATCGACGGGGCCGGCAAGTCGACGCACATCGAGCCGGCGGCGGCACGCTTGCGCCAGGCTGGTCGCCACGTGGTGGTGACGCGCGAGCCCGGCGGCACCGAGCTCGCCGAGGCCTTGCGGCAGATGGTGCTGCACACGCCGATGGACGCCGTCACGGAGACACTGCTGGTCTTTGCCGCGCGCCGCGACCACATCGGCCGCGTCATCGCGCCGGCGCTGGCGCGCGGCGACATCGTGCTCTGCGATCGCTTCACCGATGCCACCTTCGCGTACCAGGGCTTCGGTCGTGGCCAGGCGCTCGCCCTGCTCGAGCAACTGGAGGTTGCAGTGCAGGAGGGCTTGCAGCCCGATCTCACGCTCTGGTTCGATCTCGACCCGGCCATCGCCGCACAGCGCCGGGCCGAGGCCCGGGCTGCCGACCGCTTCGAAGCGGAGGACCTGGCGTTCTTCGAGCGCGTCCGCGCCGGCTACGTTGCGCGCGATGGCATCGGATCGCGCGCGCTTCGTGCGGGTCGATGCCTCGCTCGAGCGCGAGCAGGTCGCGCGCGTCGTCGAGCAAGCCTTGCAGGCCCGCATCGATGGCTGACGCGGCCGCCGCTCTCCTGCCATGGCTCGCCGAGCCTCTGCGCCTGGCCCTCGAGACGCAGACCGCGCATGCGCTTCTTCTGCACGGCCCGAGCGGCGTCGGCCAGTTCGAACTCGCCATGGCGCTGGCCGAGGGCTGGCTTTGCGAGTCGGCGATCGTGCCCCTCGGCGCGCGGCCGTGCGGCACCTGTGCCAGCTGCAGGCTCGTGCGCGCGCGCTCGCATCCCGATCTGCTCCGGCTCGTTCCTGAAGCCATGCGCGAGGCGCTCGGCGAATCGGCGATCGAAGGCGAGGAGGGCGCAGACGAGAAGCCCGGCAAGAAGAAGCCAAGCAAGGAGATTCGCGTCGACGAGGTCCGGACCGCCATCGCCTTCGCCCTCACCACGTCGGCCCGAGGCCGCGGCAAGGTCGTCGTCGTGCATCCGGCAGAGCGGATGAATGCGATCGCCGCGAATGCCTTCCTGAAGACACTCGAGGAACCGGCGGGCGCTGCCCGCTTCATCCTGTGCAGCGCCGCACCCGATGCCTTGCTGCCGACGATCCGCAGCCGCTGCCAGGCGCTGGCCATCAAGCTGCCGGCACCCGACGAGGCGACGGCGTGGCTGGCCGCGCAAGGAATCGCCGATCCCGCTGTCTTGCTCGCGGCCTGCGGCGGCCAGCCGCAGGAGGTGCTCGCGCGTATCGAATTCGGAATCGATGCGTCGGCCTGGCGCGCTTTGCCGCGCCGCGTGGCCGAAGGTGATGCGTCGGCGCTTCGCGGCTGGCCGTTGCCGTGGGTCGTCGATGCTTTGCAGAAGCTTTGCCACGACGCCGCCTCGGTCGCGGCAGGGTCGGCACCGCGCTTCTTTCCGGCCGACTCGATCGCCGGCACCGGCAGCCTCGTGCAGTTGTTGCAGTACGCCCGCAGCCTCGGCCGCTTCGCGGAGCACGCCGAGCATCCCTGGATCGCCGATCTCAGCGTCGAAAGCCTCGTGGCACAGGGGCGCGAAGCGTTGCAAACGCCTCGCTCTCGGCACCGCGACGTGCGGGTCTAGTGGCTACACTTCCGCGCATGGCCGAATCCGCTGCACGACCTGCGACGCCCGGTGCCGTCGCGCCGGCACCGGCAACGGCCCGGCCCAGCGTCATCCAGCTCGTCTTTCGCGAGAAGGGCGCGCTCTACGCCGCCTACATGCCGATGTTCTCCGAGGGCGGCATCTTCGTTCCGACCACCCGCGACTACAAGCTCGGCGAAGACATCTACCTGCTGCTGTCGCTGCCCGACGATCCGCAGCGCTACCCTGTTGCAGGCAAGGTCGGCTGGATCACGCCCGCCAATGCCTCGGGCGGCCGCACCCAGGGGGTCGGCGTGCGTTTCCCGCAAGACGACAAGAGCCGGGCCCTGCGCCTGCGAATCGAAGAGACCCTCGGCACCTCGCTCTCGTCCGCCAAGCCGACACAGACGATCTGACGTCGCGCCGGTCGGTGCCACCGACTCGCCACGGTACGCGGTCAGAATCGGCTTCATGTACGTCGATTCCCACTGTCACCTGAGCTTTCCGGAGCTCGCAGAACGCCTGCCCGAAATTCGAGCGGCGATGGCCGAGGCAAGCGTGGATCGGGCTCTGTGCATCTGCACCACGCTGGAGGAATTCGATCGCGTCCATGCGTTGGCCACGGGCTTCAGCAACTTCTGGTGCAGCGCCGGCGTGCACCCGGACAACGAAGACGTTCGTGAGCCGAGCGTCGAGGATCTGCTGGCCCTGGCGGCCAAGCCCAAGGTCGTTGCGATCGGCGAAACCGGCCTCGACTACTACCGCTTGGCGGGCCGAGCGATCGAGGATATGGCGTGGCAGCGCCAGCGCTTTCGCGTTCATATCCATGCCGCGCGCCAAAGCGCGCTGCCGCTCGTGATCCATACCCGAAGCGCTTCGGACGACACGCTGAGGCTCCTGCGCGAAGAGCGGGGCGAGCTCGCCGGCGGCGTTTTCCATTGCTTTACCGAGACGCCGAGCGTGGCCCGGGCTGCGCTGGATCTTGGCTTCTACATTTCCTTCTCGGGAATCCTGACCTTCAAGACCGCGACCGAGCTTCGGGAGGTGGCCGCGTTCGTGCCGCTCGACCGATGCCTGGTCGAAACCGACAGTCCTTACCTTGCGCCGGTGCCGTATCGGGGGAAGATCAATTCGCCGGCGTACGTGCCGTGGGTGGCGCGCCAACTGGCCGACATCAAGCGGATCGACGTCGAATCGGTAGCGGAAGCGACCAGCAGGAACTTCGAAATCCTGTTTTCCAAGACTCTAGAAATCACTTGAGAATTCACATCTTAAAGTACTGTCATATAAGGGAATTAATTCCAATCACAGGTTTCAGATTGGACGAAGCGGGACACGCGTGTCGGAATCGCGCTGACGCGACAAATCTCCAGGCGCCGTCTTTTTGCATCCGCACCTTGTTCGTAGAGTGGACCGACCCACTGACGTCCAAGGAAGCTCCATGCAGTCAACGACCGTCGTCGCCAATCCCTTTGCCTTGATGATCGAACCGGAGGCCATCTTTGCGGCCATCGAGCGTTCCGACCGCCTGGCCCGCCTGAAGAGCACGATTTGCCATCCGCTCGACAAGCCCCGGCCCGAGCCGGTGACCGAAGGGCTCAAGGCTTTCGACGACGAGGTCGAGGCCGTTCAGGTCGAAGAGCCGCCATTCTTCGGCGAGTGAACAGAGCACCGTAGCGCAACCGTCGCATCAAGGCGACGCGAGCCTCGAGCTGCGGCTCGAGGTGCTACGAAGGCCCGGAGGCAGCGCTTGATGCCTTCGGGAGCGTCATTCGGTTTGTTCGATCTTTCGACCGTTCAGCGGCTGGACCGGACGAGCATTCATGGGATAGAGCCTGCGGAACGCCGCAATCTGTGCCTTTGAAACTTCAACCGGCTGCTTCAGCACCAGCCATTGAACTCCTTCGCTGCACGGCGGCGTCGTGAGCGATCCCGTGAACTTGAAATAGCCACGCTCGACCGGAAGAAGGTCCGCAGGACTGAATTGGGTGTCGAGCGCGGTTTTCTTGCCCTCGGTTTGAGGCAGCTTCTCGAAGACCGGGGTGAGCGGAACATTGGCCTTGCCCTCCTTGAGCAAGACGGCCACGACCGCCAGTTTCCCATCGGCACTCTTGTGAACCATGTGGATGACCATCGCCGAGGCCTTGCCGTCCACTTTTTCCTCGCTGGGCGCGTGGAAATGGAATTGCACGAGCTTGTACGGCACGCCATCCAGGTTCAGCACGCCACCGTCGGCAAGGTCGACCTGAATCGTGTGTCCGTTGTTGACGATCTCGGCGCCGCTTGCCGCGTAGTGAAGATCGAGCGTCGGCAATTTCTTGACGCTCGCATGTCGAATATCGATGGGCGACTGCTCCTTGCCGAGCTTGCACTCCGAGAATTCGCGCTCCATGTCACCCCATTGGGCCGGCCCGTGCTCGCTGCCATAGCCCCAATGGGCCGCTTTGCCGGATGCCTGTGCAGCCAAGGCCGTCATGGCCAGCAGCCACACACCAATCGATCGCGTTTTCATTTGAATCTCCAGTGAGTTGAGCGCCTGCACGCCGCAAGACAGGGCACCTGATCCATCCTCAAACGGGCCGCCGATCGACAGCCCTTGGGGGCGAGACGCCGTCCGGGGATGCCCTCGCCGTCGGCCCGCTCCCGAACTCCGTGCCAATATTACGTCCGGCGCGTTCACCATCAAGGCTCATCGATGCTTCCACGACTCTCCCGCGCAGCGACACTGGTCGCGCTGCTTTCTTGCCTGATCTGCGGCCCCAGCTTCGCCGAAGAGTGGCCCCAGGCCGGCCGACCGATTCAGCTCATCGTTCCGGCGCCGGGCGGCAGCGGCACCGGCGACACGATCGCCCGCCTGCTCGTGCAGGAACTGGAGCCGCGCCTGAAGGCCACGTTCTTCATCGACAACAAGGCTGGCGCCAACGGCAACATCGGCGCCATCGCGGCGGCCGGCGCACCGGGCGACGGCTATCACTTCCTCTTCAGTTGGGCTGGCACGCTGGCAGTCAATCGCTCGCTCTACAAGAACCTGCCCTTCGATGCGCAGAAAGACTTCGTGCCGATCCTGCTCGTCGCCGACGTGCCCAATATCCTCGTCGTCAACAACGACGTCCCGGCAAAGGACCTGGCCGAATTCGAGCGCTACGCCAAGGCCAATCCGGGCAAGCTCAACTTCGGCTCGACCGGCATCGGCAGCTCCATGCATCTGGCCGGCGCGCTCTTCATGCGCGAGACCGGCGCGCAGATGACGCACGTGCCGTACAACGCGCCCGGCACCGCCACCAGCAATCTCATCGCCGGCGACATTCAGCTGATGTTCCAGCTCGTGCCCGGTATCGCCACGCAGGTCAAGAGCGGCAAGGTGCGGGCGATCGCGGTGATGGCACCGCAGCGCTCGCCGGCGCTGCCCGATGTGCCGACCACGGCCGAGCTGGGGCAGCCGCGCCTGCTCTCGTCGACCTGGTTCGCGCTGCTCGCGCCCAAGGGCACGCCGCCCGCGATCGTCGCGCGCATGAATACCGTCGCCAACGAGGTTCTCGCCGACCCGGCATTCAAGAAGCGTCTCGCCGACATCGGCGCCGCCACGCTCGGCGGCACGCCGCAGCAGCTCGCCGAGCACCTTGCCACGGAAACCGAGAAGTGGGGCCAGGTCGTGCGCGAGGCGCATATCGCGGCGCAATGACGGTGCGACCGTGACGGGACTCGCGGGGCTCGAGGCGCGCCTCGCCGACGAGCTCGCGTTCCTGCAGTTGCCGGCGCCGCGCTGGACGCCGGAGCTCGAGCATGAGGGCCAGCCGGTCATCGATGTCGCGATCATCGGTGCCGGCATGACCGGGCTGGCAGCTGTCCGCGGCGCTCGTGCAGCGCGGCCTTTCGGTGGCGGTGTACGACGAGGCTCCGGCCGGCCTGGAAGGGCCGTGGGCGACGACCGCGCGCATGGAGACCTTGCGCAGCCCCAAGCAGCTCGCCGGACCCGCGCTCGGCATTCCTTCGTTGACCTTTCGCGCCTGGTTCGAGGCACAGTTCGGCCGAGCCGAATGGGACGCGCTCGACAAGATCCCGCGCCTGCAGTGGATGGACTACCTGCGCTGGTATCGCGCGGTGCTTGCGCTGCCGGTGCACAACGGGCATCGCGTCACCGATCTGCTTCCGCGCGGCGACGGCCTCGTCGAGCTGAGGCTGCAGGCCGAGGGCAGGTCGATGCGCGTCTGGGCCCGCCGCGTCGTTCTTGCCACCGGCCGCGCCGGTCTGGGCGGCCCGTCGCTGCCGGCATTCGCGCAGGCCTTGCCGCGTGCCCGCTGGGCGCATTCGTCCGACGACAACGACTACCGCCGGCTCGCGGGTCTGCGCGTGGGCGTGGTCGGTGCCGGCGCATCGGCGATGGACAGCGCCGCCACGGCACTGGAGGAGGGTGCCGCACAAGTCCACCTGCTCGTCCGCCGCGCCGATCTGCCGCGCATCAACAAGGGCAAGGGTGCTGCTCATCCCGGGTTCGTGCAGGGCTATGCCGCCCTTGCCGACGACTGGAAATGGCGCATCCGCCACTACATCAATCGCCAGCAGGTGCCGCCACCCCGCAACAGCACGCTGCGGGTGTCACGACATGCGAACGCGCAGTTCCATCTCGGCGTTGCGATCGAAGGAGTCGAGGAGCGTGACGGCGCGCTGCAGGTGCGCACCTCGGCCGGCCCGATCGAGCTCGACTTCCTGATCTTCGCCACCGGGTTCAAGGTCGACTGGCGCCAGCGACCGATGCTGCGCCACATCGCACCATGCATCCGGATCTGGAAAGACCGCTACCAGCCGCCTGCAGGCGATGAAGACAGCGAGCTCGCCGAGTCGCCCGACCTCGGGCCGGCGTTCGAATTCCAGCCGCGCGCCGGCGCCGATTGCCCGGGCCTCGAGCGCGTGCACTGCCTCAGCTACCCGGCTACGCTTTCGCTCGGCGTGATCACCGGCGACATCCCGGCCATCAGCGAGGGTGCACAGCAGCTTGCCGACAAGCTGTGCGCTCTGCTCTACGTCGAGGACATCGAGCTCCAGCATGCGCGCATGGAGGCCTACGCCGAGCCCGAGATCTTCGGCGACGAATGGGTTGCCGTGCCGCTGCCGTCCCTTGCCTCGAAATGAATTTGTCCCACCAGGATGCTCCCGCAATGACCCTCCCAGACACCAGCGACGTGATCGACCGTGCGGCCGGTCTGGCCGCGGGCGACCCCCTGCATGCGGCCCGGCGCTTCCGCGGCAAGGTCGTGGAGGCCACCCAGGCCAGCCACGATGCATTGCTGCGCGAACCCGTGCCTGGACTCTCGGTCGCGGATCGCCTGCGCGTCGCCGTGCACGTCTGCACCACGGCGCGCGCGGCCGATCTCGCGCGCCACTACGCTGAAGAGCTCGCGAACGCCGCCGACCGGGACACGCCGTCCTCGACAGCCTTGCCTGCAATGCTGCAGTTCGCCGGCGCGCTGACGACCGACCCGCGCCTCGGCGACCGCGCCGCGCTCGAGCCGCTGCGGCGCGCCGGGCTCGACGATGCCGCCATCGTCGCGCTGGCGCAGCTGGTCGCGTTCCTGGCGTACCAGCTGCGCGTCGTCGCCGGCCTGCGGGCGATGCGCGCGAGCGCGGGAGCAAGGCCATGATCCGGCGCCGCGGGTTCACCGACGAGACGCTCGAGTGGCGCTCGTGGCTGGCGCCGCTCGAGCTTGCCGATGCCAGCCCGTTGCAGCTCGAGGTGCTCGACGAAAGCCATCCGCAATCGCGTGTCTCGCCCTACTACCTGACGCTCGCGCACCAGCCGCTGATGCTGCGCCATCGCTCTGCGGCCTACAACGCGATCATGTACGCGCCCGGCGGCCTGCCGCGCGCCGAGCGCGAGCTGGGCGCCATGGTGGTCTCGGTGACGAACGGCTGCGTCTACTGCACATCGGTGCACGCGCAGCGCTTCGAGCAGCTGGCCAAGCGCAGCGACACCGTCGAGCAGGTGTTCGATGACCCGGCAGCGGCAGGCACGAACGAGCGCGAGCGTGCGATTGCGCGCTTCGCGATTGCGGTGACCCAGCGCCCGCACGAGCTCGGCGCCGACGACATCGCAGGTTTGCGCGCGGTCGGCATGGGCGAAGAGGAGATCATCGACCTGCTCCACGCCGTGGCGATCTTCGGCTGGGCGAACCGGCTGATGCAGAACCTGGGCGAGCCGGTGCCGCCTGCCGGCGAGGCAACGCCTCAGGCCAGATAGGCTTCCAGCACGCTGGCGTCGGTGCGCAGGGAATCCACCGTGCCCTGCATCACGATGGCGCCACGCTTCATCAGGTAGGCATAGTCGCAGACAGAGAGCGCGATCTCGGCGTTCTGCTCGACCAGCAGGATCGACTGGCCTTGCCGATGCAAGGTCACGATCGCCTGGAACACGAGGTCGACGATGGACGGCGCCAGGCCCATCGAAGGCTCGTCGAGCACCAGCATCCGCGGCTCGGTCATGAGCGCGCGGCCGATCGCCAGCATCTGCTGCTCGCCGCCGCTCATCAGGCCCGCCACTTGGCCGCGCCTTTCCTTCAAGCGCGGGAACAGGTCGTAGACGCGCGCCATCAGCTCGTCGTGGGCGCCCCGTCCGGCGTAGGTGCTCAGCTTCAGGTTTTCTTCGACCGTGAGCGGCGCGACGATCATGCGCCCCTCCGGCACCAGGGCCAGGCCGCGACGCACGACGCGATGGACCGGCAGGGTCGAGATCTCTTCGCCATCGAGCCTGATCGAGCCGCGCACCGGCCGGTGCAGGCCGGCGATGCTGCGCAGCGTGGTCGACTTGCCGGCGCCATTGGCGCCGAGGATGGCGACCATGCTCTTCGCGCCGACCTCGAAGCTGAGGTCGGTGACCGCGCGAATGGCGCCGTAGCTAGCGCAGAGCCCGGATACGCTCAGCATCGGCGGTGTTTCCGAAATAGGCAGCCTGCACGTCGGGGTGAGCCATGCACTCGGCGGGCGTGCCGCGGGCCAGCAGGCGGCCGAAGTTCATGACCGTGACGTGGTCGCAGAACTCTTTGACCAGCCGCACGTTGTGCTCGACCATCAGCACCGTCAGTCCGCCGTCACGCAGGCTGTGCACGAGGTTGCCGATCTCGCTCGATTCCTGCACGTTCATGCCCGCGGTGGGCTCGTCAAGCAGCAGCAGGCGCGGGCTGGTGCCGAGCGCGCGCGCGATCTCGACGCGGCGCTGCTCGCCGTACGACAAGGTTTCAGCCAGCACATGGGCCTGATCGCTCAGCTGAACCCGTTCGAGGAGCTCGAGCGCATGGTGCTCGACGGCCTGCCGTGCCGCGCGCGCCTTCGGCAGGCCGAGGAACGATGCCCACAGCGATGCGCCACGCCGGACGTAGCAGCCCGCCATCACCTGCTCGAGCACCGTCATGCCGCTGAAGAGGCGCACGTTCTGGTACGTTCGCGCAATGCCTTGGGCCGCGATCACGTAGGCCGGACTGCGCTGGATCTCGGCACCGGCGAAGCGGATCGTGCCGCTGTCGGACGGCAGCAGGCCGCTGATGAGATTGACCAGGGTCGTCTTGCCGGCGCCGTTCGGGCCCATCAGGCCGGCGACGCTGCCAGTGCGAACCATCAGCGACAGGTCGGCCACCGCGGCCACACCGCCGAAATTCTTGCCGACCGCGGCCAGCTCGAGCAGCGGCGCGGTCGACAGCGGCGTCGCTCGCAAGCGTCAAGGCGTACCTCCCGCCGAACCCGGCGTCGTGGCGGGCGCGCCTGCGCCGTGGCGCGGCGCAGGCGGATGGCGCGCGGATCGACCAGGCCGCGCGGCAGGAAGATCATGATCAGCAGCAGGGCGACCCCGTTGGCCACGTCCTGGAGATTCGGAACGATGGCCTGCGCGATCACCGGCAGGGCAGTGAAGACGGCCGCGCCGATGATCGCGCCGACCCAGTGGTACGAGCCGCCCAGCACCACCGCCGCGATCATGGTGAAGGCGATGTTGACGAAGTAGGTATCGGGCGAGAGGAACTGCAGCACCAGCGCAAGCAGCATGCCGCCGAGGCCGCCGACGGCGCCCGAGATCACGAAGGCGATGGTCTGGATCCGGCGCGGCGCGATGCCCAGGCTGGAGGCCACCGCCGGATCCTCGCGCACGGCGCGCGCGGCGATGCCGTACCACGATACCGAGAGCCGGTAGAACACGGCGATGGCCAGCGCCAGCAAGAGAGGCGAGCGCGGCGAACGGTGCCTTGACCGGCAGGCTCAGGCCGTTGACGCCACCGGTGACGCTCGGCACGTTGATGACGACCACGCGGGTGATCAGGATCAGGGCCAGGCTGGCCAGTGCCATCCAGTGGCTGTCGAGGCGCAGGAAGATGAGCGCGACGACATAGGCGAGCAACGCGCCCGCGCCCGCGGCGGCGGGCAGGAGAAGCATCGGATCGAGGCCGCTCTGCAGGACCAGGCGCGCACCGACGAAGCCGCCCATGGCGGCGTAGGTGACCGTAGCGAAGCTGAGGATGCCGGCCGACAGCACCGCATAGGTGCTGAGCGCGAAGAATGCGTTGACGATCGCGAACGCGACCGTGCTCTGATACGCGCGCCAGAAGTCGCCGATCGCCTGCATGTCAGTTGCGTCCGGCCATCTCAGGCCCTCGAGAAGCCGACGCTGCCGAAGAGGCCACGCGGCCGCAGCAGCAAGAAGCTCAGGAGCAGCGCGTAGGTGATGCCGTCGCGCAGCCCCGACGAGAGGTATTGCGAGGTCATCACTTCGAGCACGCCGAGTCCGACGCCTGCCACTGCCGTACCGCGCACGTCGTCGTAGCCGCCCACCACCACCGCGGCAAAGCCCTTGAGCAGCAAGCCCTCGCCCAGCAGGAACGAGACGTTGTGCGTGGTGATGCCGCCGAGCACGCCGGCCAGGCCCGAGGTCGCACCGGCGATGAAGGCGGTGATGATCACCACGTAGCGCGGGTTGACGCCGCCGAGCGACGCCGCGGTCTGGTTCCAGCCGACGGCGCGCATCGCAGCACCGAAGCGGCTGCGCCGAATCAGCAGGTGCAGGCCGACCGTGACGACGAGCATGGCGGCGATCGTGATGAGCTGCATCACCGGCAGCGGGATGTCGCCGAGGTGGAACATCGTGCCCGGATAGCTGCCGCGCGGAAAGCTCAGGCTCTGCTGGCCGGTGGCCGTGCCGGCCAGGCTGTCGAGAATGATCCAGAACGCGATGCTGGTGATGAGCGCGCCCAGCATGCCGCTGCCGCGCCGGCGCAGCGGCTGGAAAGCGATCTGGTCGACCAACACCGCCAGCAGGCCGCCGGCCACGACCCCGACGAGCAGGGCCGGAACGAACGGCAGCTTCAGCTGCTCGACCGCCGCCAGCGCGGCGATCGCCGCCCAGCTCGCATAGCTGCCATGCGCTGCATTGAGGATGCCCAGCGTCGCAAAGACGATGCCGAAGCCGAGGCCGAACAGCGCGTAGAGCGAGCCGAGCGCGATCCCGTTGATCAGCTGCTCGAGGAAGAGCTCCATCGCCCGCTTATTTCGGCGGCGTCCAGAGCACGATCTTGCCGTCGGCCGTCCAGGCCACGACAAGCGTGCCGGTCGTCTCGGCCTGGCCGTCCTTCATGAGCTCGCCGCCGTAGACCTGATGATCGATCTTCGTCACCTTCGAGAGCGCCGTCGCCAGCGATTCGCGCGTGGGCTGCCCGGCGATCGACTTCAGGCCCTGGGCGATGAACCAGACCACCTCGTAGCCCTGCGCCGAATAGATGTCGGGCGCGGCATTGAACTTCGCGTGGTACGCGGCGACGAAGGCCTTGGCCTCCGGCGAGTCGGCGATGGTGTCCGAGAAGCCGACCGGGAAGGGCACGCCCACCACCGAGTCGCCCATCTTCTTGAACATCGGCGCCGGCGACAGCACGTCGTTGCCGACGATGGTCTTGTTGTAGCCGCGATCGTGCAGGGCGGTGATCGCTCCGGCTGCTGCGCCTTGCGTCGCGTAGACCAGGATCACGTCGGGCTTGAGGCCCATCGCCTGGGTGGCGGCAGCGGTGAAGTCGGTGTCCTTGGTGAGCACGTTGACGACGCCGGCCGTCGCCACGCCCTTGGCCTCGAGTGCCGCGCGCGTTGCGTTCATGCGGCCCTTGAAGGCGTCGTTGTCGGCCGCCAGGATGTAGGCGGCGGTCTTCGGCTTCATCGCGTCGACGACCTTGATCGCGGTCGCCATGTCCTTGGGTCCCGGCAGGATGGTCATGCTGTAGACCCATGGCGGCGCCGGCAGACCGGCCGCGGTGGCGCCGAAGATCACGAGCGGCGTCTTCGCCTCGACCACGATCGGCTTGAGCGAACCGGCGACGCCCGAGAGGATGCAGCAGGAGATCGCCAGCACGGAGCGATCGGCGATGAACTGGTTGGTATTCTGGATCGCGCGCGCCGCATCGCTGCCGCTCTCCTTCGGGTCGAGGACGATCGAGGCGCCGCCGAGGTACTTCGAGGCCTTGACCTCTTCGGCCGCGAGTTGCGCGCCGTTCCAGTACGACTGACCGGCCGAAGCGATCGCGCCGGTGTTCTCGGTGATGAAACCGACCTTGTACTCGCCCGCGGCCAGGCCTTGCGCGGCCACGGGCGCGACCTGCGTCGCCAATGCGACCAGGCTCGCGCACGCTCGAACGCCGATCTGTCTCTTCCAGCTTTTCATCGTTTGCTCCTCTGTTGTTGCTTGTATTTTCGTCTCGACACGCGTGCCGATCTTCAGGCGGGCTCGCCCATCATGTACTTCTTCTGCAGCGCATCGACACGAGTGAAGCCGATGAAGTCGTTGAACTCATGCAGGCCGGTCACCGGCAGCGGCAGCTGCTTCGACGACTTGGCCTCGGCCAGTGCGCGCAGATTGGTGCGCATGGCCTGGGTCGCGCTCATCAGCGCGACCAGGGGATAGGTGGCCACGCAGGCCACCTGCTCGATCTGCTTGCGGTCGAGATCGGTCTCCAGCCAGGCCAGGATCTGCAGCGAGAGCGGCACGCCGCAGCCTTCGCGCATGGCCTGCAGGCCCTCGAAGTTCTTGAAGCACTTGCTGATCGGCTGAATGATGTCGGCGCCGGCGGCCACGTAGGCCTTGCCGCGGCGGATCGCCTCGGCCGGGTCTATCGCATCGGTGCGGGCGACGATCAGCACGTCGGGGTTCTTGCGCGCCGCGACCATGGCGCGGATCTTTCCGACGTGATCTTCCATCGGCACCACGTCGATCTGGCTCGACGAGCACGGGCAGCGCTTCGGCGAGACCTGGTCTTCCACGATCACCGCTGCCGCGCCGGCGTTCTCGAACTCGCGCATCGTGCGCATCGCGCTCACGGCGTTGCCGTAGGCGGTGTCGATGTCGGCGATGACGGGAATGGTCACGGCGTTGCAGACGTTGCGCGTGACCGCGAGGTTCTCGGTCATCGTGTAGAACTCCGTGTCTGGTTCGCCGAGGAACGACGACGAGATGCCGTAGCCCGAGGTCAGCAGCGCGTCGAAGCCGGCCTCCTGGATGAGGCGGGCGCTGAGCGCGTCGAAGGCGCCGGCGGCCCACACGGTTTTCTTGTCGCGGATCAGTTGCTTCAGGTTGGCGGTCATGGCGAGGTGCTCCTCATGGCAGTGTCGGACTGGAATCGCTTCTTCAGGTAGATCTCGAGGCCACCGGCCTCGAGCATTTCAAGGTCGGCCTTCGGCAGCGGCTCGAAGGCGATGGAAGTCTTCTGGGTGAGGTTGCGGATCTGCTGCGCTGCCCAGTCGACTTCGATCTCGTCCCAGCGCTCCACGAAGGCCAGGATGCCGGGGCACGAGACCTGCGGAAAGCCCATGCTGATCTCGCCGCGCCAGTAGCCGGGCGAGAACGACTCGGCGATCACCCCGGCGATGCCCAGGTGGCGCATCGCCTTCATCGGCGGATAGTGCGGGTGGCCGTAGCCGAAGTTGTGGTTGCCCACCAGCAGGTCGCCGGGCTTCACCGCGCTGGCGAAGGCCGGGTCGTACTCCTGCATCGCGGCCTTGCTCAGCTCGTCGATGTTGGTGGTCTTGATGTTCTTCACGCCGACGATCTGGTCGACGTCGAAGTCGATCTCGTCGAACTTGAAGGCCACGCGGCCGCGCAGGTTCTTCATTGCCGGCTCGCTCCCTGGCCTTGCAGGTAGGGTCGCGGATCGGCGATCTTGCCTTCGATCGCCGAGGCGGCGATCACCGCCGCGTTGCACAGGTAGATCTCGGAGTCGGGGCTGCCCATGCGGCCACGCACGTTGAGCGTGCCGGTGGACACGGCGCGCTGGCCGGGTGCCATGGTGGCGATGCGGCCGAAGCAGTAGTCGCACGACGGCGACGAGACGAACGCGCCGGCCTCGGCGAGCACCGCGATCAGCCCTTCCTTGGCGGCGGCGACCATGATCTCCTGGCTGGTGGGCACCACGTGCAGCTGGAAGCCCTCGGCCACCTGGCGACCGCGCAACACCTCGGCCGCGGCGCGCATGTCTTCGATCCGGCCGGAGGCGCAGGAGCCGAGGTAGCCGGTCTGCACCGACAGGCCGAGGTAGTCTTTCAGGTCGCGCGTGTTCGCGGGGCTCGGCGGAATGACGATGATCGGCTCGAGCGTCGACAAGTCGATGGTGTGGCGTGCCGCATAGGTGGCATCTTCGTCGCTGCTCACCGGCTCGAGCTTCTTCTTCGCCCGCGGCAGCGCGTAGGCCAGGCGCTTCGCGTCGGGATTGACGATCGCCGTCACCGCGCCGGTGAACATGGCCAGGCCGGTGATGGTTTGCAGCGCGTCGTTCGACATGTCGGCCACGGCCGGCCCGCCGATCTCCAGGACCTGGAATCGGCACGACGCCGGCCCGAGCACGCGCACGATGTGGTGGAACACGTCGCGCGCCATCACGCCGGGCTGCAGCTTGCCGACGAGATCGACGCGCGTGGTCTGCGGCACGCGCAGCGAGACCTTTTCCATCGCGAAGGCCTCGAGCACGTTGCGACGCAGGCCCATGGCCAGCGTGCCGAAGGTGCCGAGCTGGCTGACGTGGCCGTCGAAGTGCACGGCGAAGGCGCCCGGCGTGGCGTAGCCCACTTCGGACGACACCTGGTGGCCGATGCCCTTCCTTTCGTAGAGCTTCACGTCGTTGATCGCGGTCCACTCACGCGTGCCCTTGTGCAGCTCTTCTTCGGCCGGCGTGATCGCCGGAACCATGTGGTCGATGAAGATGCCGAAGCGCTCGGGCTCGGCCATCTTGGTGATGCCGAAGTCGTTCTTCAGCTGCTTGAAGATCACGTCGGTGTAGCCGGGAAAGTCGTAGGCCAGCACGAAGTCGGGCTTGGCCATGATCTCGTCGCCGGCGTTCACGAACGGCAGGCCGGCCGTGCGCGCGAGGATCTTTTCCGTGATCGTGAAGCCCATGGCGATTGGTTCCGAAGAGGTATCGAAGAAGAGGGTTCAGCCGGCCGAGCGCAGGCCGAGCGAGCCCGGGTTCATGAGGCCTTGCGGGTCGAGCGCGTGCTTGAGCGCGGTGAGCAATTCCCACGACTCGGGCTGCATCACCTGCTGCAGCGGGTAGTCGCGGCCGATCTGCCAGTTCACGCCGCCGAGGCTGAGGTAGAGCTGCTGCGTGCCTTTGCGCAAGGCGATCACCGCCTCACGCGCCGGCACGTTGGCGGGGCGCGAAAGCCACGGGCCGACGACTTCGTCACCCAGGCTCTTGCGATGCAGCGGCGTGATCTCGTCGGGCCAGTAGAACGCCGGCTCCAGGAAGAACTCGTTGCCCACGGTCATGGTCAGGTGCGAGACGATGATGCCGTGCTCTTTCATCATCGCTTCCTGCGACTTGAAGTAGGCGGCGTTCGCGGCGACCACGCGCTCGGCCTCGCTCAGCGGGAACACGGCGTGGATCGGCACCCAGCGCTGGCCGTCGGCGCCAAGCATGCCGCGCACGGGGTTGAACGGACGCGAGCGCATCACCCGGGCGGCGGCGTTCTCGATCTCGATGCCGTGCTTCTTGCCGATGGCGCGCAGCGCCGCCATGCTCGCAGCGAGCTCGGTGGCACTGCTGCCTTCGACCACGAGGTGGAGCGAGCATTCGTGATCGGCCAGGTAGCTGGCGCCGGTGGTGGCCACGCCGACCGCATCCTTGATGCCTTGCAGCAGGCCCTTCGACGAACGCGCCACGCTGCCGAGAATCTTCACGCCATCGGCCAGCTTGTTGACGCTGGCCGAGTTCAAGGCCTTGGCGCGATCGATGCCGAAGCCTTCGGAGATGGCGCGCACGGCGCTCATTTCCACTTGCGCCAGCGCCATCGAGCGCATGTCTTCGAAGCCGAAGCCGAGGTAGTCGAGATGCTGCGCCGCCGGCTCGAGCGCGAGCGTGGCCGCGAGCTTGAGGCCGAAGGCGCCGGTGTCGCCGAGGAAGAGCCCGGTCATGTCGGGCCCGGCATAGCGCGTGAACGGCTTCGTGCCCAGGCGGCCGCCCGAGCCGGTGGTGACGACGCTGCCGCTGGAAAGCAGCACGGTCACGCCCAGCACGTGCGCGGCCACCGTGCCGTGCAAGGTGGATCCGAAGAAGGCGCTGTTCTGCGATAGCGCGCCGCCCACCGTGGCGTTGATGCCCGAGAGCGGCCCCCAGTAGCCGGTGCTCATGCCGGTGGGCTGCAGCGCTTCGTGCACCTGCGCCCAGGTGCAGCCGGCCTCGACGGTGACGTAGCGGTCGGCCACGTTCACTTCGAGCACGCTGTTCAGCTTGCGCGTGTCGATCACCACGCTGTTGCTGCTGTCGGGCAGGTAGCCCTTCGAGTACGACATGCCGCCGCCGCGCGGCACGATGGCGATGCCGTGCGCCGCCGCGGCCTTGACCGCCGCCACGGCCTGGTCGCGCGATTGCGGTAGCACCACTGCCATCGGAATCACGCCGGGCTGCCAGAACACGTCGTTGGCGTAGTACTCGCAGGTGGCTCGGTCGGACAGCACTTGCGCGTGGCCAACGGCGTCGCGCAGCGCGGAGAGAAAAGATTCGTTCGTCACGTCCTGCGTCTCGGAGGGTCTGATCGAAAAGCGCCAGGGCCGCTCAGCCGGCCACGACGAGATCGTCGGCAGGCGTGAAGCCGTAGCCCGCGGCATGGCGCTTGACGTAGCCGCCGTGCGGCGCGCCGAAGTGCGCCGGCAGCAGCAAGGCGTTGCGATCGTGGCAGTAGTCGAGGATCGAGCGGCGCGTGGCGCGGGCCTGCTCGGGCTGCTCGCAGAAGCGACTGTTCCAGTCGGGCCGGAACACCTGCATCGGCTGGTGCAGCGAATCGCCGGGAAAGACCGCCGCGTCGTCGCCGGACTCGAGCTTGAGCAGGCCGTGGCCCGCCGTGTGACCGACGGCATCGTGGAAGAACAGGCCATCGACGATCTTCGAGCCGTCGTCGATGAACTCGACCTGGCCGGCCTCGATCACCGGCAGCACGCTGTCTTCGATGACGGCGATGTTCTCGGGCAGGGTCATATGGCCGCCGGTGGGCGACTGCCAGTGCTCGAACTCGCGGCGCGAGAAGATGTACTTGGCATTGGGAAAGGTCGGTACCCAGCGGCCGTCGACGAGCCTGGTGTTCCAGCCGACGTGGTCGATGTGCAGGTGGGTGCAGATCACCAGCGTCACGTCTTCGGGCTGCACGCCGGCCTCCGCCAGGCGCTCGAGATAGGGCAGATGGAGTTGGTGGAAGCGCTCGAACAATGGCAATGCGCGCGTCTTGTCGTTGCCGCAGCCGGTGTCGACCAGGATCGTGTGACGATCGTTGCGGATCATCCACGAGTGCATGCTCGACATGACTTTCTGGCTCGGCGCGTCCCAGAAGCGCTCATCCGAAAGCAACTGGTGCTCATCGAAGACGTCGGGCGCGTAGTCGGGAAACAGGAAGCCGGGCCTGAATCCCGGCGTCAACATTTCCTCGATCCGCGTCACGTGATACGCGCCAATCTTGAAGGTCTTCATTCGCCTCTGCGTCGTGGCGCGGTCATGCCGGGATGTTAGGCAACGGGAATCCCGAACTCCAGAGGGTTAGCATGTATTTCCGCCACAATGTGGAGGCTTCGATGATATCTATCCATGAGCAAAAAAGTCCAAGACGAGAGTGACGCGGAGGCTTCTACTCCACAAGGTGGAGTTTCGCGCTCGGGCACGCAAAGCATCGAACGGGTCGTCGACGTGCTGCGTGTGATCGCCTCGCGCGGCCGGCGCGGCATGCGCGCCGGGGAGGTCGTCGCGACCTCCGGCCTGGCCGAGGCCACCTGCTTTCGCATGCTGCATCGCCTCGAGCTCGAAGGCATGGTCGACCGCGATCCGCACAGCAGGAAGTACTTTCTCGGGCCGCTCTTGTACGAGCTCGGATTGCTGGCGCGGCCGCGCTACCGGCTCGCCGAGCTGTGCGACGCGCCCCTGCATCGGCTCGCCGACTTCACGCAGGACACGGTCTACCTGAGCGAGCGCAGCGGACTCGAAGCCGTATGCGCGAACCGCGCGCTGGGAGACTTCCCGATCAAGTCGCTGTCGCTCGATATCGGCATTCGCAGGCCCCTGGGCGTGGGCGCGGGCGGCTTGGCGATCCTCTGCTCGCTGCCGCCTTCGGAAGCCCAGGCCATCGTCGAGGCGAACGCCCATCGCTACGAGAAGTTCGCCTCGTTCACGGCCGATTTCCTGCATGGCGCGATCGCCGAGGGAAGGTCGCGCGGCTACTGCTTTCTCAACGGCGCGGTCACGCCGGGCACGGCATCGATGGGCGTCGCCTTCCCGCCGCACAACCCGGTGGCGGCGATCAGTGTCGCCGCGATCTCCGGCCGCTTGCCGCCCAAGCGGCGGGAAGTGATCGCGCAGCAGATGCATCTCGAAGTGCGCAAGATCGTCGCGGCGATGGAGCAGGCGCACCCGCTCACCGAAGGCGTGGAGCACTCGGAGCGCTGAGGGCCTGAGGCGCCGCGGGTGCCGGAGCGCGACTAGGCGAGCGTCCCTTCGCCCGACGTCGACATTCGCCTGGCCTTGGCGACAAAGCGCGCGCCGACGAGCGCTGCCGCCAGGCCCGCGACGGCCGCCACCGCGAGCGCCCAGCGCGGCCCGAACGTGTCTGCGATCCAGCCGACGATCGGTGCGCCGAGCGGCGTGCTGCCGATGGCGATGGCGAGATAGATCGCCATCACCCGGCCGCGCATGAGCGGGTCGCTCGCCAGCTGCACCGTGCTGTTGGCACCGGTCATGAAAGTCTGCGAGGCGATGCCGATCACCACCAGGCTTGCGGCGAAGAGGCCATAGCCCGGCATCGCGGCACCCGCCGCGCAGCCCACGCCGAACAGCGCCGCGCCGCCCACCAGCAGCGACATGCGCGGGCGGGCGCGCCGTGCCGAAAGCAGGGCGCCCGAGCACCGAGCCGACCGCCATCGCCGAGGTGAGGAGGCCATAGGCATGGGCGCCGACATGAAAGACGCTGACCGCCATCGTCGAGATGAAGATCGGAAAATTGAGCCCGAAGGTGGCGATCAGGAACAGCATCGCCAGCACGGTCTTCAGGTCGTCGCGACCGGCCACGTAGCGCAGGCCGTCGCCGAGGCTGCCGCGCTTGAGCGCCGGCCGCTCGGTGCGATGCAGCTCGTCGACGCGCAGCCGGGTGAGCGAGATGAGCACGGCCGCGAACGAGAGGGCATTGCAGAGGAAAGCCCATCCGGTGCCGAACGCCGCGATGAGCAGGCCCGCCGCCGCCGGGCCGACCAGTCGCGCGGCCTGGAAGGACGTGGAGTTCAAGGCCACCGCATTGGGCAGATCGTCGCGCCGACGAGCTCGGAGACGAAAGTCTGGCGGGCCGGCGCGTCGAAGGCGCTGACGCAGCCTTGCAGCAAGGCGAAGACGTAGACGTGCCAGAGCTGCACGGCGCCGAACACCGTCAGCGACCCGAGCCCCAGCGCCAGCGTGCCCATCGCGCCCTGGGTGATGAGCAGGACCTTTCGCCGATCGAAATGGTCGGCCGCCCATCCGGTCAGCGGCAGAAGCGCGAGCGACGGGCCGAACTGCAGGGCCATGACGATGCCCACCGAGGTTGCGTTGTGCGGCGTCAGCTCGGCGAGCACCAGCCAGTCCTGTGCCGTGCGCTGCATCCAGGTGCCGATGTTGGAGACGAACGCGCCCGCGGCCCAGAGACGGTAGTTGCGGTTGCGCAGCGAACGGAACGCGCCGCTCGGCGCCGTATCCGGGCGCGGCCCGGCGAGGTTCGAGCGCGCAAATCGAAGACGAAGCCAGCGCAGCATGGCTCGATCATCGCCGCCGGCGTCGGTCTTTGCCGCGGCCAACCGGCGAGCGGGATAATCCTCGGGCATCTCGCCGGCCTCCTGCAATCGCATGCCCACGCCTCCGGCACCCCTCGTTCGCCTCGCGTCGGCAGGCGATGCGGTGGCTGCCACCGAATGCGTGGCGATGGCGTTCGACCCGTACGTCGCACGGATCGGCAGGCCTCCCGGGCCGATGCTTCTCGACTATCCCGCACTGATCGCCGAGGGCAGGGTGTGGGTGGCGGAACGCGAGGCGGGCGTCGAAGGCGTGCTGGTCCAGTACGAGACCGAGCACGGCTTCTACATCGACACGGTCGCCTCCAGCCCGAAGGCTCGCGGTACCGGTGTCGGGCGGGCGCTGCTCGAGTTTGCGGAACGGGAGGCCGTTCGCCGCGGCTTCCGATCGATCTACCTGTGCACGAATTCGAAGATGACCGAAAACCAGGTGTTCTATCCGAGCATCGGCTACGTCGAGTACGACCGCAAGCACGATGGCGGGTATGACCGCATCTTCTATCGCAAGACGCTCGCGTCGCTGGCCGAGGCGCGCCCGGAACAGGCATGATGCTCGCCCGATCTCCGCCACCGGGCACGAATCCATCTTGAGCTACATCGACCGCAATCTCATCGCCGGCGAACGCATCGTCTACCGCACGCGCCTGCATTGGCTGGTGCTGCTGCCGCCTCTGTTGATCATCTTGGTCGTGCTGCTGCCGCTGTGCTGGTATCTCGCCCAGGGCGAGAACCGAAGCCTGGCCTGGATCCCGTTGCTGCTCGCCGTGCTGATCATGCTGCCTTCGATCATCAAACGCCGCAGCTCCGACTTCGCCGTGACCAACAAGCGGGTGATGATGAAGTCCGGCGTCTTCACGACCCATTCGGTGGAGTTGCTGCTCAACAAGATCGAGGCGATCGGCGTCGACCAGTCGTTCATCGGCAGACTGTTCGGCTACGGCAACATCGTCGTCACCGGCAGCGGTGGCACGCATGAAGCGTTCTCGAACATCCAGGGGCCGCTGGAGTTTCGTCGCGCGGTTCAGTCGGTGAGCGATCCCGCAACGGCAGCGAGCGCCGCCTAGTTCTCAACGACTGATTTGCCTACAATGTATATTATGTAAACTAATAGAGGACGCGAACAAAGCAGACCCGGCCGGTGTTGCTTTGCGCCCTAGCGACCGCCCAGCCCTCGCAAACTCCTGCTGACAAGGCCGCTGTCCGCACCTAGCATCAGCACCTCCAGGGTGCGCAAATAGGCGCGCGCCGGTGCTCAGAGCGGGCCGTGCGCACGGAAAGGGTTCGTTGCAGGCTACCGATATCGGTGACCCCGATTACTTCCACAAAGTCGTTGATTGCCAGTGGGCTTGTCCGGCCCACACTCCGGTCCCCGAATACATCCGCCTGATCGCGGCGGGCCGCTACACCGCGGCCTACATGGTGAATTGGGAATCCAACGTGTTTCCCGGCATCCTCGGACGCACCTGCGACCGACCGTGCGAGCCCGCCTGCCGGCGTGGCCGCGTCGAGGAAGCGCAGGCTGCCAAGCCCGAGCCCGTGGCGATCTGCCGCTTGAAGCGCGTCGCCGCCGACTTCAAGGACGACATCACCCAGCATCTGCCGCGCCTTGTCGCCGCCCGCAATGGCAAGCGCATCGCCTGTGTCGGCGCCGGCCCGGCTTCGCTGACCGTCGCGCGCGACCTGGCGCCACTCGGCTACGAGGTCGTCGTGTTCGACGGCGACTCGCGCGCCGGCGGCATGATCCGCTCGCAGATTCCGCGCTTTCGCCTGCCTGAGGAGGTGATCGACGAAGAGGTCGGCTACGTGCTGCACCTCGGAGTGGATTTCCGCGGCGGCGCGCCGGTGCAGTCGATGCAGAAATTGCTGGCCGAAGACTGGGACGCCGTCTTCGTCGGGTCGGGCGCACCGCGCGGACGCGACCTCTCGATCCCGGGCCGGACCGAGGCTGCGGCGCACATCCACATCGGCATCGACTGGCTCTCGTCGGTGTCTTTCGGGCATGTCACTGCCATCGGCAAGCGCGTCATCGTCCTCGGCGGCGGCAACACCGCGATGGATTGCTGCCGCAGCTCGCAAGCGGCTCGGCGGCGACGAGGTGAAGGTGATCGTTCGGTCGCCCTTCGAGGAAATGAAGGCGTCGCCCTGGGAGAAGGAAGACGCCGTCCACGAAGGCATTCCGATCCTCGATTGCCTCGTGCCCAAGGCCTTCCTGCACGAAAACGGGCGCCTCACCGGCATGAGCTTCGACAAGGTGCGCGCCGTTCGCGATGCGAAGGGGCGCCGCCAGCTCGTCTCCACCGGCGAGCCCGAGCAGGTCTTCGAATGCGACGACGTGCTCGTCGCCGTCGGCCAGGAGAACGCGTTTCCCTGGATCGAGCGCGACGCCGGCATCGCCTTCGACGAATGGGGCATGCCGGTGCTCGACGCCACGACGCTGCAGTCGAGCCTGCCGCGCGTCTTCTTCGGCGGCGACGCGGCACTCGGGCCGAAGAACATCATCTGGGCGGTGGCCCAAGGGCACGCGGCCGCAATCTCCATCGACAAGTTCCTTCACGGCGAAGACGTCACCCGCAGACCGAAGCCCGGCGTGACCCTGATCTCGCAGAAGATGGGCATCCACGAGTGGAGCTACGACAACGACATCACCAACGATCTGCGCAGCAAGGTGCCCTGGCGCGACATCAACAAGTCGCTGCGCAACATCAAGATCGAGGTCGAAGTGGGCTTCGACGTGGCCACGGCCTGGAAGGAGGCCGAGCGCTGCCTCAACTGCGACGTGCAGACGGTCTTCAACACCAGCCAATGCATCGAGTGCGATGCCTGCGTCGACATCTGCCCGACCGACTGCATCTCGTTTACGGTCAACGGCGACGAGGCCGACCTGCGCACTCGCCTGCGCGCCCCGGCGCGCCATGCCGACCAGGCGCTCTACATCTCCGGCGATCTGAAAACGGGAAGGGTCATGGTCAAGGACGAAGACGTCTGCCTGCACTGCGGCCTGTGCGCCGAGCGCTGTCCGACCGGGGCCTGGGACATGCAGAAGTTCATGCTCGAGCAGACCCGCGCCGGCGCCGGTTGCCGCAGCGGCAAGCCGGCCGCGACGGACAAGGTGGTGGCGCTGCGATGAGCTCGAATCCCACCGCGAGCCCCAAGCCTCGCCTCGAGGCCGTCAACGATTTCGTCGTCAAGTTCGCCAACGTCAACGGCTCCGGCTCGGCCTCGGCGAACGAGCTGTTCGCACGCAGCCTGTTGCGCATGGGCGTGCCGGTCAGCCCGCGCAACATCTTTCCCTCGAACATCCAGGGCCTGCCCACCTGGTACGAGGTGCGGGTGAGCGAGACGCGGCTACCTGGCGCGGCGCGGCGGCGTCGACCTGATGGTGGCGATGAACCCGCAGACCTGGGACAAGGACCTGGCCGAGATCGAGCCGGGCGGCTACCTGCTCTACGACAGCTCGCAAGCCCTTGCCGGCGTCGAAATTCCGCGACGACATCCATGTCCTCGGCGTGCCGCTGGCCGACCTGTGCGCCAGCCGCTACAGCGATCCTCGTGAGCGCCAGCTGCTGAAGAACATCGTCTACGTGGGCGTGCTGGCAGCCACCCTCGGGGTCGACCCCGAAGTGGTGGCGACGCTGCTCGGCGAGCAATACCGGGGCAAGGCCAAGCTGCTGCAGCCCAATCTCGATGCCTTCATGATGGGCCTGCATCACGGCCGCGAATATTTCGACGACTTTCTCGGTCTGAAGATCGAGCGCCGCGACGCGGTCGGCAAGCGCATCTTCATCGAAGGCAACGCCGCGGCGGCGCTCGGCTGCGTCTACGGCGGCGCGACGGTCTGCGCCTGGTATCCGATCACGCCCGAGCTCCTCGCTGGCAGAGGCGTTCCAGAAGTACTGCAGCAAGCTGCGCGTCGACAAGGACAGCGGCAAGAACAAGTTCGCGATCGTCCAGGCCGAAGACGAGATCGCGTCGATCGGCATCGTGGTCGGCGCCGGCTGGAACGGGGCGCGCGCCTTCACCACCACATCGGGCCCGGGCGTCTCGCTGATGACGGAGTTCATCGGCCTGGCCTATTTCGCCGAGATCCCGGTGACGATCATCAACGTCCAGCGCGGCGGGCCATCGACCGGCATGCCCACCCGGACCCAGCAAGCCGACCTCCTGAGCTGCGCCTACGCCTCGCACGGCGACACCAAGCACGTCCTGCTGTTTCCCGAGGATCCACGCGAGTGCTTCGACTTCGCCGCGCTGTCGCTCGACCTTGCCGACCGCTTGCAGACGCCGATCTTCGTGATGACCGACCTCGATATCGGCATGAACCACCGCCTGTGCGAGCCGCTCGAATGGGACGACTCGCGCAGCTACGACCGCGGCAAGGTGATGACCGAGGCCGAGCTCGAGTCGGGCAAGGATTTCGGCCGCTATCTCGATGTCGATGGCGACGGCATCCCGTACCGCACCCTCCCCGGCACGCACCCGAGCAAGGGCTCGTACTTCACGCGCGGCACCACGCGCGACGCCTACGCGCGCTACTCCGAGGCCGGCCCCGACTACCTCTACAACGTGACGCGGCTGCTGACGAAGTTCGAGACCGCGAAGGAGCTGGTGCCGCAGCCGCTGCTGCGCAAGTCGGACCACGAAACGCGTTTCGGTGCCATCTACTTCGGATCCACGAGCCCGGCGATGGGCGAGGCGCTGCGACACGCTGCAGGCGCAGGGCGTGCACATCGACGCGCTGCGGGTGCGTGCGTTCCCGTTCAGCGCCGCGGTCGACCGCTTCATCGCCGAGCACGAGACCGTCTTCGTGATCGAGCAGAACCGCGATGCCCAGCTGCGCATGATGCTGATCAACGAGCAGTCGGTGAATCCGGCCAAGCTCGAGCCGATCCTGCACTACGACGGCACGCCCATCACGGCGCGCTTCATCATCGACGCCATCGCCAGCCACGTGCGGGCCGACAACGTCGAGCCGATCACCAAGAAGAATCGCAAGGCGGCCGCCATGACCTATCTCGTCAAGCCGAAGCTTCACCACCCCACCCTGCCGGCCAACGCGCTCGGCTTCACCCGACGCGATTACGAAGGCAAGATCTCGACCTTGTGCGCGGGCTGCGGGCACGACTCGATCTCCGCCGCGCTGGTGCAGGCGTGCTGGGAGCTCGACATCGAGCCGCACCGCGTGGCCAAGCTTTCGGGCATCGGCTGCTCGTCGAAGACACCGGACTATTTTCTCGGCGCCTCGCACGGCTTCAACACCGTGCATGGCCGCATGCCGTCAGTGCTCACCGGCGCCAACCTCGCCAACCGCGACCTGCTCTACCTCGGCGTCAGCGGCGACGGCGACTCGGCTTCGATCGGCCTCGGTCAGTTCGCGCATGCCATGCGGCGCGGCGTCAACATGACCTATATCGTGGAGAACAACGGCGTCTACGGCCTCACCAAGGGCCAGTTCTCGGCCACGGCGGACCAGGGCAGCAAGAGCAAGCGCGGCGTCGTCAACACCGACACCGCCATCGACCTGGTCGCCATGGCCCTGCAGCTCGGCGCAAGCTACGTCGGCCGCAGCTTCTCGGGCGACAAGGAACAGCTCGTGCCGCTCATCAAGGGAGCGCTGCGCCATCGTGGCGCGGCCTTGCTGGACGTCATCAGCCCCTGCGTCGCGTTCAACAACCACGCCGGCAGCACCAAGAGCTACGACTACGTGCGCGAGCACAACGAAGCGGTGAACCGGATCGACTTCGTTCCGCATCGCGATCCGGTCACCGCCGCGTACGCCCCGGGCGAGGTCATCGAGGTGACGCAGCACGACGGCAGCGTCCTGCGCCTTCGCAAGCTCGCCGCCGGCTACGACGCCGGCGATCGGCTCTCGGCGATGAGCCACATCGCGGCACACGAAGCGCGCGGCGAAATCCTCACCGGGCTGCTCTACGTGAACGTTGCCGCCGAAGACCTGCATTCCCATCTGCATACCGTCGATACGCCGCTCAATCGCCTCGGTGCCGATGCGCTGTGCCCCGGCGCCAAGGCGCTGGACGCGATCAACGCCGAAATGGTCTAGAGGCCGGCCGAGGCACGCCGGCCGACCTCAAAGCACGTCCGTCCGCCCGCGCCGCACGCGCCAATGTGAAGGCACGTGGTGCATTGTTTCGCGCACGTTTCCCGGACCTCAACTGTCGGGCCATCGCGCTTCTTTTCGGGCGACAGGCATAGGCGCTGCGGCGGAGGATCGCGGGTTGCACAAGGCGACTCTGCGACCCGATGTCCACCCTTCTCGACTCCGCCATGGCGCACCATCGTGCCGGCCAGCTCGAGTCGGCCGCGGCGCAGTATCGGGCCGTGCTGGAGGTCGAGCCGCGCTGCGCGGTGGCCTGGAACATGCTCGGCAACGTCGAATACCAGCGCGACAACATCGACGACGCGTTGCGCCTGATCGGCGCAGCGATCGAGCTCGACCCGGCAGCGGCGGCGTACCGGATCACGCTGGGTCACGTCTATCGGCGAACGGGCGACCTCGCGAGCGCCTCAGCCTGCTACCGCACCGCGCTCGAGGTTGCCCCTGATTCAGCCCTGGCGGCGACCAGCCTCACCGATGCGCTGTTCGGGCTGGGCGTGGCCGCCAGCCAGCAAGGCGACGAGCGCTCGGCGGTTCGATGCTTCGAGGAGGCCATCGTGTTGAAGCCGGAGTTCGCCGAGGCGCTCTACAACCTCGGCGTCGTCGCCACGGGCCAGCATCGACTCGACGTTGCCGAAGACTGGTTCCGGCGCGCACTGGCGACTCCGTCCCGACTATGTGGACGCCCATGTCAACCTCTCGGCCGTCCTCCTCAAGACGGGCCGCGCCGACGAGGCACGAGCCTATCGCGAACTCGCCTATCGGCGGCAGTGCCTGTTCACGCGAGCCGCCGGAACGGCGGAGCGCGCGGTGCTGATCCTCTTCGACGCAGGCCGGGGCAACATCAATCTCGGACACCTGTTTTCTCCGGTGCGCAACGACGTCATCGACTGGATGATCGAGTTCGCCCCGCCCGGCCAGGCCGACGTACTGCCGGCGTTCGACCTCGTCTTCAACGCGATGGGCGATCCCGACATGGCGGGCAGCGTGGTGGCGCTGGCGTCGTCGTTCATCGCGACCTGCGGCAAGCCGGTGCTCAACCGCCCGGGGGCGGTCGCCGCAACGGCGCGCGACAAGGTCGGCAGCTTGTTCGCCGACATCGACGGACTCTTCGTGCCACACGCGTGGCGGGTCGCCAGCGCGGGTCCGCTGCCGAGCGAGATGAGCGATCACCTGCCCCTGCTCCTGCGCCCCGTCGACTCGCACGGCGGAGAAGGTCTGCAACTCGTCGCCGACGCGGCGAGCCTGGCCCAGGCCGTGCGGTCGGACCCTCTGCCGCTCTACGCGACGGCGTTCTGCGACTTCCGTTCCGCCGACGGCTGGTACCTGGAAGTACCGGGTCGTCTTCATCGATCGGCAGCCCTATCCCTATCACCTGGCCATCGGCGCATTGGCTCGTCCACTACGCCACCGCCGACATGCAGGCGCATGCCTGGAAGCTCGAGGAAGAACGGCGCTTCCTCGAGGATCCCGAAGCGGTTCTGGGCGCAGCCGGCGTGGCGGCGATCGCTGCCATCGGCGCGCGGATGGACCTCGACTATGCCGGCGTGGACTTCTCGGTCCTTCGCGACGGTCGCATCCTGGTGTTCGAGGCCAACCCGGTGATGTTCGTCCACCCCGAAGATGCACAGGGCGCGCTCGCCTTCAAGATCCCGCACGTCGCGCGCATCCTCGACGCATTCGAAGCGGTGCTCGCTCGAACGGCCGGCCGAGACAGGCCGGCCTAGGAAAGCCCGAAAGACCCGCGGCCTGGGTCAGAGGCCGGCTCGGTCGGCCAGAAGCTGCTCGAACGCATCGACGATGCGCTGCACATGGGAATTGCGGTAGGCGAGCGGGCCATTGCCACGTTCGAAGTGCACGAGCATGGTGGCATTCGCCTCGAAGACGAACACCTGGCCGTCGGGCAGGAGCGCGAAGTCGACGCCGCGTAGTCGAGATCGAGCCGGCGTCCGATGGCCGCAATCGCCGCCATCGCCTTGTCGCCGAGCGCGCCGGCGGGATCTTCGAGGAAGCGCCGTTCTTCCTCGAGCTTCCAGGGCCGCGCCGCCATGTCGGCCGAGTGGTAGTGAACCATCCAGTGCGCCGATATCGCGAGATGATACGCATACGGCGTTCGATTCGACGAAGATCGATGCGGTACTTTCGATAGTGACATCGCGGAGCGAAGGTCGCGAAACCTGTCAGATAGTGCGGGCCGCTCGATCTCCGCAGCGCCTGTTCCAGCCCCTCGAGGGTCGTGCAGCGCACCAGGCCGTGGCCGCCGTGCGTGCCTGCCGGTCGAGCCAGTATCGGCAACGTCAAGCCGCCTTGGCGCAGGCGTTCGAGCAAGTCGGCACGAAGGGCCGGCGGCAGTCACCGCGCACGGCATGGCGCCAGCAGCACATCGCCGAGATCGCCGAGCCGGTGGGCCAGACGATGCCGCGGGTCGCGCCTACGGCCGCGGAGGGCGTTGAGGACCGGCCGGCCGCAGCGGGCGGCGAAGCGTCCAGCCGCCGGGCAAGCGAGGCCGCGACGTCGGGCTCGCCGATGGCGTTGAAGACGAGATCGAAAGGAGGCAGTTGCCCGTCTTCTTCTTCGCCGGCGAAGTCGATCACGTACTTGATGCGGCCGCTGCGACCGCTCGAGAGCAAGGTTTCGAACGGCACGTTGCCGGCCGTACGTCCGGCACAAAGGATCAGGAGTTGGCGCGCGGTGCGCCTCGACGGGCTTCGACGAAGACACGCTGGATCGCGTAGGCGCGTTGCTGCGACATGCTCGGCCTGCGGAAGCTCACCGCGTTCGGCGTGGATCGCCGCGAGGTTCTGAGCGCAACTGGCGACGTTCGGATCGAGCTGCAGAACGAGCCGATACCAGCCTTCGGCGGCGGCGTGATCGCCCTTCATGAAGTAGCCCGTCGCCACCTTGCACAGCTCGGCCGTCGAGGCGCCCGGCGACTGTGCGGCATGCGCCTCGAGCGTCTGCGCCGCGATCAGGTGAGCCAGCCGGGCCAGCTCGTCGCCACGCTCTTCCCGTGCGCGTGCCATCGCCCGATGTGCGGCGGCGTCCTTCGAGTTGCTCGCCAGCGCCCGCTCGAGCCGGGCCAGCGCCGGATCGTCCGCCCGGC
>CAVZUJ010000005.1:0-257535 GCA_963778525.1 uncultured beta proteobacterium
CCACCGAGGAGCGCATCCAGCTTCGTCGAGCGTGCGACCGCGCCCCTCGGCAACGTCCGCGCGCGAGCCGTTCTCCAATCTCGTGGTGGAGTTCGCGCAAGGACGTCTTGGCGCCAAGGCGATCGTGAAGGGGCTGCGCGCGATCTCCGACTTCGAGTACGAGTTCGAGATGAACCAGCTGAACCGTCGCGAGGCGCCCGAGATCGAGTCCGTGTACCTGATGGCCTCGCGCTAGTACAGTTTCTCCGGTCGAGCGGCGTCAAGGAGCTCGCCACTTTCGGCGGGCAGATCGACGACCTGGTGCCGGACAGGTCGCGCAGGCCTTGAAGGAACGAATCAAGCCGCTGACGAAACAGAGAATTCGATGGACGTCCTGGTCCTGATCGACAAGCTCGACGACTCGTCCACAACGCCAAGCCGGTGCCGCTTACCGATCAGGTGCGCGTCGACAAGGAGGAGATCTACGACATCCTCGACCAGATGCGCGCCACGATCCCAGAGGAGATCAAGCAGGCGCGCTGGATCGTCAAGGAGCGCCAGGAGATGCTGGCCGAGGCCAAGCGCGAGGCCGAGCGGATCGTCAAGGAGGCGCGCGAGCGGCAGGACCGGCTGGTCTCCGAAGAGGAGGTCACCAAGCAGGCCGAGCGCGCCGCCGAGGACATCATCGAGGACGCGCGCGCCCGCGAACGCGAGATCCGCCTCGGCGCCGAGGACTACGCCGACGAGATCCTCAACACGCTCGAGGTCAACCTGTCGAAGTTCATCGCGGCCGTGCAGCGCGGCCGCGAACGGCTCCAGGGCAAAGACGAGCCGGCCGAGGTCTCGTAGCCCTCTACAGGCCCGTTGGATTGATCTCGTAGGGTTCGCGCGGGATGACGCGCCTCGCCAGCGTGCTCGAGGATGCAGGGGGACCGGCCGCGCCGCGCGAGCGGGCCGCGCAGATCCGCGCTGAGCTGGTCGAGGCGCTCGAGGAGGGTGCGCAGGAGCTCGCGCAGGCCGCGCTCGGGCTACGAGACGCCGGTGCCGTCGCGTTCGCCGGCTGCGCGGAGGGGCTCGTGGCGGTCGCGCCGGTCGACCCGGACGTGCGCGCCGACCCCAACGCCGTCGACGACCGCGGCTGGACGCTCGTCGCGGCGATCGTCGGCGCGCTCGTCGAGGGCTCCGCGGCGATGGAGGCGGCCGCGGTCGAGGACCTCGGCTGCGCGCCGGCGCGTGGGAGGGCTGGCTCACGCTCGCCTTCCCGGTCGCGCCGCCCGACGCCGCGCTCGCGATCGAGCTGGCGACCGAGGCGTTCGCCGAAGCGGTCGACGGCCTCGATCGACTCCGCACCCGCGCCTACGCGGTCCCGAGCGCCGTGCTCGGCGACGTCGGCGAGCTGCGCGAGCCGATCGGGGAGCTGCACCCGCTGCGGATCGCCGAGGCCGTCGCGCGCTTCGGCGGGCGCCCGGCCGAGCACGACTCGGTGACCGAGCACGAGGAGGGGGTGCTGGCCGTGCTCGACCCGACCCCGGAGGTCGCCGCGCCCGCACGAGGAGGCCGATCCGTCGCTGCGCGTGGCGCGCCGGATCGTCCAGCGGCTCGACGGTATGGGGAAGTGGGGCGGCTACCACACCGAGGTCGCCCACCTCGCGCGCGGCTTCGCCGGCCACGACCGCGCGCTCGCGCTCGGCGATCGGCGAGCGGCTCGTCGCCGCCGGCCTGCTGGTCGAGAAGCCGAGCGTCCACCAGCGCCACGTCGGCCTCAACCCGCGCCGCGTCGGCGGAGATCCACGCGCTCGTCGACCGCGGCGAGCTGCCCCGCGGGCTCGAACTGCCCTGAGCGCTCAAGCAGCAGGGCGGCTCGCCGACGATCCTGTTCGTGCTTGGATATCGCGTCGTGCCACCTGCGCTGATCGACCGCCTCGCCTTCGAGGGCCGCGTGCTCAAGACGCTGCACGACGCCGGCCTGATCGCGACCGGTGCGGCCGGATCGCGTGCCGCGCATGGGCCGCGCGCTGCTGCGCTGGGGCCCGACGCTGGCCGCCGGCTACGTCGGCCTCGCCGCCGCGCGCGACCCGGACCAGCCGGCGATCATCGACGAGCTCGGCACGCTCACGCTTCGCGCGAGGTCGACCGGCGCACGAACGCGCTCGCCACGCGCTGCGCCGACGCACGGCATCGGCGAGGGCGACGGCGTCGCCGATCATGTGCCGCAACCACCGCGGCTTCGTCGAGGCGACCGTCGCCTGCTCGAAGCTCGGCGCCCACGCGCTGTACCTCAACACGACGTTCGCCGGGCCGCAGATCGCCGACGTGGTCGAGCGCGAGGACGCCAGCGCGATCGTCTACGACGAGGAGTTCGCCGAGCTCGTGGCCGACGGCGGCGCGAGGGCCGCAAGCGCTTCGTCGCCTGGCGCGAGCCGGCGGCGACGGCGCCGCGACGCGATCCGACTGCTCGAGGACCTGATCGCCGCGGGCGATCCCGCCGCGACCCGGCGCCGCCGACGAGCCCGGGCCGCGTCGTGATCCTCACCTCGGGCACGACCGGCACGCCGAAGGGCGCGCTCGCGCCAGCCAGCCCGAGCTCGCTCGACCCGGCCGCGGCGCTGCTTCTCGAAGATCCCGCTGCGCGCGCGCGAGACGACGATGATCGCCGCGCCGCTGTTCCACTCCTGGGGCTTCGCGCACTTCACGCTCGGCGATGGCGCTGTCGCTCGACGCTGGTGCTGCGCCGCCGCTTCGACCCCGAGGACGACGCTCGCGCGCGATCGCCCAGCACCGCGCGACCGCGCTCGTCGTCGTGCCGGTGATGCTGCAGCGGATCCTCGAGCTCGCCGCCCGAGGTGCTCGACGCGCTACGAACCTCGCGCGCTGCGGGTGATCGCCGTCAGCGGCTCGGCGCTGCCCGGCGCGCTGGCGACCGCGCGTGATGGACGCGCTTCGGCGACGTCGCTCTACAACCTCTACGGCTCGACCGAGGTCGCCTGGGCGACGATCGCCACGCCCGGCAGGACCTGCGCGCGGCGCCCGGCACCGCCGGGCGGCCGCCGCTCGGCACGGTCGTGAAGCTGCTCGACGAGCGACGGCCGCGAGGTCGCGCCGGGCGAGACCGGGCGCATCTTCGTCGGCAACGAGATGCTCGTTCGAGGGCTACACCGGCGGCGGCGGCAAGGACGATGATCGGCGGGCTGATGTCGCACCGGCGACGTCGGGCACTTCGACGCCGCACGGCCGGCTGTTCGTCGACGGCCGCGACGACGAGATGATCGTCTCCGGCGGCGAGAACGTGTTCCCGCGCGAGGTCGAGGACCTGCTCGCCGAGCACGCCGGCGATCGACGAGGTGGCGGTCGATCGGCGTCGCCGACGAGGAGTTCGGCCAGCGCCTGCGGGCGTTCGTCGTCCGCGCGAGCGGGGCCGCGCTCGAGCGAGGACGAGGTCAAGGACGTACGTCAAGGAGAACCTCGCGCCGCTACAAGGTCCCGCGCGAGGTCGTGTTCGTCGACGAGCTGCCGCGCAACGCGACCGGCAAGGTCCTCAAGCGCGAGCTGCGAGGACGCCGCTGAGGCCGTCGACGGCGAGGCGTCCTCGCCGCTAACCTCGGGCTGTGGCCCCGCAGCCGACGATCTTCGATCTCGCGCGCGCTGCGGCTCACCCCCGGCGAGGGGCGCCGGCTCGACCTCGACGTCGCGCTCGAGCCGCTCGAGCTCGGCGGCGAGCGCTACGCGGTCGAGCCCGGCGCTCGTCGCCGGCGCGGCTCGACGTCTCGCGCATGACCGGCAACGGCTACGCGCTGCGGCTGCGCTTCGCGGCCGCGCTGACGGGGCCGTGCATGCGCTGCCTGGAGCCGGCCGCGCCCGCGCTTCGAGGTCGACGCGCGCGAGGTCGACCAGCCCGGCGGCGGCGAGGAGCTCGACAGCCCCTACGTCGACGGCGAGCAGCTCGACCTCGCGCGCCTGGGCGCGCGACGCGCTCGCGCTCGCGCTCCCGAGCCAGATCCTGTGCCGCGCGGACTGCGCCGGGCTGTGCCCGGTCTGCGGCGCCGACCTCAACGGCGCCGGGCCCGACCACGGCCACGAGCGCGAGCCCGACCCGCGCTGGGCGAAGCTGCGCGAGCTCCAGCTCGAGTAGCGACGTGAGGCCCGCACGCAGCGCGCTGCTAGCCTTCCGCGCCGCATGGCCGTCCCCAAGCAAAAGCAGTCGCACGCCGCACCGCCAAGCGCCGCGCGCAGCACAAGATCGCCGCGCCGACGATCAACGCGTGCCCGCAGTGCCACAGCCCGCGCCGGCCGCACCGCGTGTGCCCGGTCTGCGGCACCTACGCCGGGCGCGAGGTCGTCGCGCCCGCCGAGCACGACCACGAGCACTGAGCCGCTCCGCGGCTGCCGACGCGATCACCGTCGCGGTCGACGCCAACGGCGCCGACCTCGGGCCCGCCGAGGTCGCCGCCGGCGCGGCGCTCGCGGCCGCAGCGCGGCGTGCGCGTGCTGCTGTTCGGCCCGGCCGCCGAGATCGGCGACGTCCCGCGCGGCGTCGAGATCGTCGACGCGCCGGTCTCGATCGCCAAGGACGCCCGACCCGGCGCGCGCCGTCCGCTCGAAGCCCGAGGCCTCGATCGTGCAGGCGGCGCGGGCCGTCGCCGACGGGCCGCGCAGGCGCTCGTGTCGCGGCGGCTCGACCGGCGCGGCGCTCGCCGCCGGCCTGTTCCACATCGGCGCGCGCCGCGGCATCCACCGCCCGGCGCTGGCGCTGCCGATGCCGATCCCGGGCGCGCCGGTGATGCTGCTCGACGTCGGCGCCAACGCCGAGGTGCGGCCCGAGCACCTCGTCCAGTTCGCCTTCATGGGCGCGGCGTTCGCGCAGCGCGGTGCTGGGCGTCGAGCAGCCGCGCGTCGGCGCTGCTCTCCAACGGCGAGGAGCCGAGCAAGCGGCACGCCGGACGTGGTCGCGGCGCACGAGCGCCTGCGCCGCGCGGCGCGGCGCGCATGCGACTTCGTCGGCAACGTCGAGGGCAGCGAGCGTGATGGCGGGCGTCGCCGACGTGGTCGTGACCGACGGCTTCACCGGCAACGTCGCGCTGAAGCTGATGGAGGGCGTCTCGGCAGGCGCTCATGCGGCGCGATCCGCGACGCGGCGATGGCGTCGCCGCGCGGGCAAGCTCGGCGGCCTGCTGCTGCGGCCGGCGCTGCGCGGCGCTGCGCGACGAGATCGACCCCGAGGGCCAGGGCGGCGCCTACCTGCTCGGGCTGCGCCGGCTCGGCGTGGTGCCGCACGGGCGCTTCACCCGCACCGGCTTCGCCAGCGCGATCGACGTCGCCGCGCGCGGCGGTGCGCGAGGACGTGGTCGGCGCGCACGCACGCGAGCGCTCGAGGCGGCGGGCGCGCTGCGGCGCGGCGCCGTCGTCCGTAGCGTCGCCGGCTAGCGTGCGACGCGTCATGACCCGCGAGCAGGTCCTCGACCCTGATCCGCACCACCTCGCCGACGAGCTGGACGATCGATCCCGCGCGCGATCGAGCGAGCGACGCGCTTCAGCGAGGACCTCGAGGCGGACTCGCTCGACCTCTACACGCTCGTGCAGGAGCTCGAGGACACCTACGGCGTCCAGATGTCCGACGAGCAGGCGGCGCAGGATCCTGACCGTCGGCCAGGCCGTCGACTTCGTCCTTGCACGGTTCCGGCGCCGCCGCGACGCGACCGCGAGCCGGGGCCCTGACCGCTGCAGGCCCTCGCCGACCTGCTCGACCGGCTGCCGGACGACCTCGCCCGGCAGGTGTTCACGCACGCCTCGTGGACCGAGCGGCGCGCCGACTCCTACGAGCGGCTGGCGTTCCTCGGCGACAGCGTGCTCGGGCTGGCGGTCACGACGCACCTGTACCCGCGGCTGGAGGCCGAGCGCTTCGGCGCCGGACGGCTGACGAAGATCCGCGCGCAGGCGGTCTCGGGCCGCTCGTGCCGCGCGGTCGCCGAGCGGCTCGGGGTGCCGGAGCGGCTGCGGGCGGCGGCGCCGGCGGCCGCGGCGGCAGAGCGCGGACGCGCTCGTGCGGACCGAGCGCGTGCTGGCGTCGGTGATCGAGGCGGTGATCGGCGCCTGCTACCTGACGCCGGGTACGAGCGCACCGCGCCGGCGGTCGTCGAGGCGTTCGCGCCGGAGATCGAGGAGGCGCTGGAGCACCCGGTCGACTTCAAGTCGGCGCTGCAGGAGCGCCTGGCGCGCCGCGGCGCGGTGGTCGACGTACGAGGTCAGCGCGGAGGAGGGCCCGCCGCACGACCGCACGTTCGACGGTGCGTCGGCGCCGGTCGACGGCGACGAGGTCGGCAGCGGGCGCGGGCGCAGCAAGAAGGACGCCGAGCAGGAGGCCGCGCGGCCGCGCTCGAGCGCGCTCGAGCCGAGCCGCGTGACGGACGGCGCAGATGCACCTGAAGTCGATCACCCTCAAGGGCTTCAAGTCGTTCCCCGACCGCACGCGGCTGGACGTTCGGCCCGGGCGTCAGCGTGATCGTCGGCCCGAACGGCTCCGGCAAGTCGAACGTCACCGACGCGGTGCTGTGGGCGATCGGCGAGCAGTCGCCGCTCGCGGTTCGCGGCCAGTCGATGCAGGACGTGATCTTCGGCGGCGGCCACGGCGTGCAGGCGCGCACCGCGGCCGAGGTCGAGCTCGTGCTCGACAACGGCGACGGCGACGCTCGGCCTGCGGCTCGCCGAGATCTCGATCGTGCGCCGGCTCGACCGCTCCGGCGAGGGCGAGTACCGGCTCAACGGCGCCCGCTGCCGGCTCGTCGACGTGATCGAGGTGCTCTCCGACACCGGCCTGGGCAAGGAGGCGCACTCGGTCATCTCGCAGGGGCGCGTCGAGGCGATCGTGACCTCCAAGCCGCGCGACCGCCGGCTGCTGATCGAGGAGGCCGCGGGCCTCGGCAAGCACCGCAAGCGCCGCCGCCGCGCGCAGCTCAAGCTCGAGCGCACGCAGGAGAACCTCGACCGCGCGCTCGACGTCGAGCGCGAGGCGCGCTCGCGCCTGCGCCCGCTCAAGCGCCAGGCCGAGGCGGCCGAGCTGCACGCGCGCCTCGAGCGCCAGACGCTCGAGGCGCGCTGGGAGCTGGCGCGCGAGGCGCTGCGCGCCGGCCGCGCCGAGCTCGGCGCGAGGCCGAGGCGGCCGCCGCCGGCGCGCGCGAGCGCGCGCGGAGCGGCCGAGCGCCGAGCTCGCCGCCGTCGCGCGCGCGCCGCGAGGCGGCCGAGGAGGCGCTGGCCGCAGCGCGGCGCCGAGCGCGAGGCGCTGTCGCGGCGCGCGTCTACGCGCGCGCGCTCCGCCGCGCGAACGGGTCGGCGATGCGGCTGGAGGCGGCGCGCGCGACCGCGAGCGTCGCTGCGGCGAGCGGTCGCGCGCGCCGCGAGGCCGAGCTGGCGCGCTGCGCGCCCAGGCCGCGGACGACGTGCCCGACGACGAGGCCGGCGCGAGCGCATCGCGGCGCTCGAGGCCGAGCTGGGCGAGCTCGAGCGCGGACCGCGAGCCGGCGCTCGAGCGCGAGCTGCGTCGAGCTGGAGCAGCGCGCGCGCCGCGGCCGCCGCGGAGGCCGAGCGCCTGACGGCCGGCGCCGAGCGGCGCGCGCCGCGCGCGCCGCGGCCGACGAGCGCGCCGAGGCGCGCCCGCGCCGCGCGCCGCGAGGCCGAGCGCGCGGTCGAGGCCGCGCGCCGCGAGGCGGCGCGCGTCGGCGCCGAGCTGGCCGCCGTCAACCAGTTCCTGCGCCGCCACGCCGGCGCGCCCGGCGGCGCCGACGGCGCTCGCCGACGAGCTGGACGTCGACGCCGGGCTACGAGCTGGCGCTCGCGGCGGCGCTCGGCGCGCGCCTGCGGCGCGGCCGTCGTCGCCGACCGCGCGGCCGGCGCGGCGCTGCTCGACGCGCGCCGGGCGGGACGGCGGCAGCGCGCTCGTCGGCCGGCGGCGCCGACAGCCCGGCGCGCCGGCGCCGCAGCCGCCGTGCCGGCGGCGCGCGAGCGACTGCTCGAGCCACGTGCGCGGCCCCGGCGCCGCGCTCGCGCTCGCCGCCGCGCTGCTGGCCGACGCCTGGGTGGTCGACGACATCGCGCGCTCGCCGACGGCTTCGCCGGCATCGCCGGTCACCGCGAGCGGCCGCGTCTGGTTCGGCGCGCTGCGCGCGAGCTGCGCCAGGTCGCCGGCCGGCGGCGAGGAGCGCGTGCTGGCCGAGCGCAACCGCCGCGACGAGCTGATCGCCGCCAGCGAGCGCGCCGCGCAGGCCGAGCAGCGCGCGCTGGCGGCCGCGTCGAGCGCGCCGTCGCCGCGCGTCGCTCGAGGCCGACGCGGCGCGCGACGAGGCCGACCGGGCGCCTGCGCGACGCCGAGCGCGCCGCACGACGAGGCCGCCGAGGCGCGAGCGCCGCGCCGCCTGGCTGATCGAGCAGCGCCGCAGCGCGCCCGACGAGGGCCGCGGCGCGGTGCGCCGCGCCCAGCTCGAGGGCGAGCTGGCCGCCGAGCGCCGGCTGGCCGAGCGCGCCGCGCGCGAGCGCGCCGAGCGCGACGCGCCGGATCGCTCGCGCGCAGGCGCGCGCTCGAGCGCGACCGCGGCGCTGCGCGCCGGCGGCCGAGCGCCTGGCCGGCGCGCTGCCGAGGCGCGCCGCCGGCGCTCGCCGAGCGCGTCGCGGCGCTCGACGCCGAGCTGGCCGCCGACCGCGCCGCCGGCGAGCAGTCGCCGGCGAGCTGCGCGCCTGCGCGCAGCGAGGAGGCCGAGCTCCAGGCGCGCCTGCGCGAGCGACGGCGAGGCGGTGACCGCCGCCGAGGTCGCGCGCCCAGCAGGCGCGCGACAGCGCCGCCGAGGCCGCAGCGCGGAGCTCGGGCGGCCTGGCCGAGCGCTCGGCCTCGAGCCCGAGCCCGCCGAGGAGCCGCTGCCCGACGAGGAGCGCGAGGCGCTCGCGCAGCGCATCGAGCGGCTCGCGCGCCGCCGCGAGCAGCTCGGGCCGGTCAACCCGCTGGCCCAGGAGGAGTACGCCGAGGCGCTCGCGCACGTCGAGGAGCTCGAGCGCCAGCGCACCGACCTCGAGACGGCGCTGCGCGAGCTGCGGGCGCTGATCCGCGACACCGACCGCGAGATCCGCGAGACCTTCGAGGAGACCTTCGCGGCCGCGGCGCGGAACTTCGAGGAGCTCGTCGGCGCAGCTGTTCCCCGGCGGCCGCGGCCGGCTGCGGCTGGTGCGCGAGGACGCCGGCCCGCGGCCGGTGCTCGGCGGCGCAGCCGACGCCGGCGAGGCGGCCGACGAGTCCGACGCGCAGGAGCCGGAGGCCGAGGCGCCGAGCGACGGCGACGAGCCCGAGGAGGACCTGCTCGGCGTCGAGATCGAGATCACGCCGGCCGGCAAGTCGATGAAGCGCCTGTCGCTGCTGTCCGGCGGCGAGAAGTCGATGACCGCGCTCGCCTTCCTGTTCTCGGTCTTCCTGGCGCCGGCCGTGCCCGTTCTACATCCTCGACGAGGTCGAGGCGGCGCTCGACGACCTCAACATCGACCGCTTCCTGACGCTGCTGCGCCGCTACTCCGAGCGCGCCCAGTTCATCGTCGTCACCCACCAGAAGCGCACGATGGAGGCCGCCGACTCGCTCTACGGCGTCTCGATGGGCGGCGACGGCGTCTCGAAGGTCGTCTCGCGCCGCCTCCCGCCCGCCGTCGAGGCGGAGGTCGCGGCGGACGTCGCCGCAGGCGGCCGGCAGGCCGGCCCGCGGACCGCGTCCGCGAGCAGGTGGCGCAGCGCGAGCGCGAGGCCGGCGATCAGCGCGAGCCCGATCGCGATCGCGACGCCCGCGGGCATCGCCCGGTCCTGGGTGGCACTGCATCGCCGTCTGCACCGGCCCGGAGGTCACCGTGCCGTCGATCGCGACCGATGCGGCCGAGCCGGTTTCGCTACACGTGCTCGTCCCGACGAGAACGAACAGCATCGCCGTCAGGGCCACCGGAGCGAGCCCGGCGCCCGCGAAGCCGATCAGCTTGTCCTTCAGGCTCCAGTGGCGCGAAAGGCACAGCAGCGCGAGTCCGGTGAGCCAGCCGATCCACGGCAGCGGCCACAGGAGCCAGAACGCGACCCCGCTCATGACCAGCAGCACGAGCGCGACTGCCTCCAGCACCCCCGGCCCCGTGGGCGGCTTCGCGGGCGCTGACGGCAGGTCCGCGCGCGCACGCTCCGGCGATCTCGGCCGGGTCGCCGAGCTGCGCGAGGATCGCGGGCATCGCGCCGGCGGGATCGTCCGCCTCGGCGCACGCCTCGGCGACGTGCGCGCGGATGTCGGCAAGCAGCTCGGCGCGCTGCGCGATCGGCAGGTCAGCCGCGGCGCGCTCCAGCTCGGCCAGGTACTCGTCGAGGATGGGGCTCACGGGGAGGTCGGGGGCCATGGTCGGGTGCCTCTTTCGTGGAAAGGAACTACAACACGGCCTCGTTGAAGCGCGGCCACTCGTGGGCGAACTGGTCAAGCGCTCGCGCTCCGGCGCCCGTCAGCTCGTAGTAGCGTCGCGGTGGTCCGCTGCTCGACTCCTGCCAGGTCGCCTCGACGAGCCCTTCGCGCCGCAGCCGCGACAGCAGCGGGTAGATCGTGCCCTCGCTCGTCGCCATCAGCTCGACCTTGGCCAGCTCGCGCAGCAGCTCGACGCCGTCAGCCTGCGGCGCAACAACGCGAGCACGCGGTACTCGAGCACGCCGCGTCGCACTGGCTGAGCGCACGATCCGCCGTTGGTAATGCGATGCATGGTACCGCGTCACGCAAGCTGCCGGTCAGGGACTTCTCGAACCAGTGGCGTCGCGGTCGGACTGCCGTTGTAGTCCGCGATCTCCACGTACCCGCACGCGCGGTAGAGCGCACCGCCTCGGGCTGGACGGCGTTCGTGTCGAGCCGCGGCGAACAGGCCGACCGCGCGCGCGGCGTCCTCCAACGCCGCGAGCAGCCGCCGTGCGTGGCCGCGCCGTCGCGCGGCCGGCACCACGTACATCCGCTTGACCTCGCCGAGCGCGGCCCCGGCGTCCAACGTCCGCAGGCCCCCGCACGCGACCGGCGTGCCGTCCTCGTCGAGCAGCAGGAACGCGCCGCCCGGCGCCTCCATCTCGTGCAGCTCGACCCAACTCGCGCCGGCCGCACCGGGCGGCGGGTCGAGCGGCGACCAGGGCCGTCCGCGCGCCATCAGCTCGGCGCCGTCGGCGGCGAGCAGACGGGCCGCGTCGGGGGCGATCGGCGCGCACGGCGCGCAGGGCGATGGAGGGGCTCGAGCACGCTGGTATCGTCGCCGACCGCGATGGCGCGCGACTGGTCCGAGCTCTTCATCACGCCGACGGCCCGGCCGCGCGACGCCGACGCCGACGAGCCCGGGCGGCCGAGCGCCGCGGCGGCTTCTTCCGCCGCCTGCGCGAGAACCTGACCAAGACGCGCGAGGCGCTCCGAGCGAGGTCCAGGCGACGCTGTTCGACGAGCTCGACGAGGAGACCTGGGAGCGCCTGGAGGAGGCGCTGATCGCCGCCGACGTCGGCGCCCGCACGACCGCCGAGGTCGTCGAGCGGCTCGAGCAGGAGGCGACCGGCGGGGCCTGGCCGGCGGCGAGCTCTCGAACCGGCTCGTCGAGCTGCTGGCCGAGGCGGCGCGCGCCGGCGACGGACCGCATCGACCTGCGCCACCAGCCCGACGGTGATCCTGGTGGTCGGGGTCAACGGCACCGGCAAGACGACGACGATCGGCAAGCTGGCCTGGCACCTGCGCCAGCGAGCTCGGCCACTCGGTCCTGCTCGGCGCCGCCGACACCTACCGCGCCGCCGCGGTCGAGCAGCTCGAGCGCTGGGCGCAGCGCGCCGGGTGCGAGATCGTCACCGGGCGCGGCGAGCGCCGACCCGGGCTCGGTCGCCTTCGACGCGATCGCCGCGGGCGCCGCGCGCGGCGTCGACGTGATCATCATCGACACCGCCGGGCGCCTGCACACGCAGGACCAGCTGATGGCCGAGCTGGCCAAGGTCCGGCGCGTGATCGCCAGGCAGCTCGAGGGCGCGCCGCACGAGACGCTGCTGACCGTCGACGCCACGACGGGGCAGAACGGGGTGCGCCAGGCGCGCCTGTTCTCCGAGGCCGTCGACGTCACCGGGATCGTGCTGACCAAGCTCGACGGGACGGCCAAGGGCGGGATCGCGCTGGCGATCGCCGGCGAGCTCGGCATCCCGGTCAAGCTCATCGGCATCGGCGAGCAGCTCGAGGACCTGCGCCCGTTCGACCCGCCGGAGTTCGCTCGAGCGCTGTCGGTTGCAGTCGCGCGCGCAGGGATACCCTCGAAGCATGACTGGCTGGGTCATCTGGATCATTGCCGCCTGCGTGCTGGCGGTGGGCGAGATGCTCACGCTGAGCTTCTTCCTCGCGCCGTTCGCCATCGGCGCGGCTCTGGCCGGCGTGCCGCGCCTGGGCGCGGGCACGGCCGTCTCGTTCGGCGCGTGTTCCTCGGTCGTCTCGGTCGCTGCTGCTGCTGATCGCGCGCCCGATCGCGCGCTCGCACCGGCGGCTGCCGCCGCCGATCGCGCACCGGCACCGCGGCGCTGGTCGGCGGCGCGCGATCGTGCTCGAGCGGATCGCGAACGACGAGGGCGTCGGGCTGCGTGCGCGTCGACGGTGAGGTCTGGACCGCCCGTGCGTACGACGAGGACGACGTGATCGACGAGGGTGCGCGGGTGCACATCGTGGAGATCCGGGGAGCTACTGCCCTCGTGGCAGCTGAGTGAGAGAGCTGAGAACATGACTGTCGGCTTGATCGTCCTCATCGTCGTCGCGGCGCTGTTCCCTGATCGTCGCGGCGCGGACCATCCGCATCATTCCGCAGGCCCGCGCGGGCGTCGTCGAGCGCCTCGGCCGCTACAGCCGCACGCTGACGCCGGGCCTGACGATCATCGTGCCGTTCATGGACCGCGTGAAGCCGCTGATCGACTTGCGCGAGCAGGTGGTCTCGTTCCCGCCCCAGCCGGTGATCACCGAGGACAACGTCGTCGGTCGGCATCGACACGGTCCTGTACTTCACGGTCACCGACGCCAAGAGCGTCGACCTACGAGGTCGCGAACCCGCTGCAGGCGATCGAGCAGCTCACGGTCACCACGCTGCGCAACATCATCGGCGGGATGACGCTCGAGCAGACGCTGACCTCGCCGCGACAACATCAACGCCGAGCTGCGCAAGGTGCTCGACGAGGCCACCGGCAAGCTGGGGGATCCGCGTCAACCGCGTCGAGCTGAAGTCGATCGACCCGCCCGGACATCCAGGAGGCGATGGAGAAGCAGATGCGCGCCGAGCGCGACCGCCGCGCGGCGATCCTCAACGCCGAGGGCGTCAAGCAGTCGCAGATCCTCACCGCCGAGGGCGAGAAGCAGTCGGCGGTGCTGCGGGCCGAGGGCGCAAGACGGCCGCGATCCTGCGCGCCGAGGGCGAGGCAAGGCGATCGACGACCGTGTTCCGGCGATCCACGAGGGGCGGCCCGATCGCGAGCTGCTCAGCTACCAGTACCTGCAGATGCTGCCGCAGCTCGCGCAGGGCGACGCGAACAAGATCTTCGTCATCCCCTCCGAGTTCTCGCAGGCCCTGCGGCCGGCGAGCGCCTGACCTCGAGCAACGGCCCGTCGCCGCCGCCGGCGCCGGCCGGCGACGACGGCGGCGACAGCGCGGCGAGCACGGCGCTGGAGGAGGCGCGGGCGCAGCCAAGGCCGCGAGCGCGAGGCGGCAGGGCCGAGCAGGCGACACCGGCCGCCCCCGACGCACCGGGTGTCGCCCGCGCCGGCGCTACGGACCCAAGGCCCGGGGCCCTACCCTAGGCCCAGCGTGTTCGACGCCCTCTCCGACAAGCTCCAGGCCACCCTCGGCGACGTGCGCCAGCGCGGCGCGCTGACCGAGGACGACGTCAAGGCCACCATGCGCGAGATCCGGCTCGCGCTGCTCGAGGCCGACGTGAACTTCGCCGTCGTGCGGGAGTTCACCTCGGCCGTGCGCGAGGAGGCGCTGGGCGAGGAGGTGCTCGAGCGCGTCGACCCGGGCCAGCAGGTGGTCAAGATCGTCCCCGACGAGCTCACCGAGCTCATGGGCGGCGCGGGGGCCGACCTGGCGCTGTCGCCGCGCAAGCCGACGATCGTCGTGCTCGCCGGCCTGCAGGGCTCGGGCAAGACGACGGCCGCCGCCAAGCTCGCGCGCATGCTGCGCGAGGAGAAGGGGCTCGACGTGGCCCTGGCCGCCTGCGACGTCTACCGGCCCGCCGCGGTCGAGCAGCTCGTGACGGTGGGCCAGCGGGCGGGCGCCACCGTCTACGAGCGCGGCACCGACATGGACCCGGTCGAGATCGCCAAGTGGGCCCGCGACCAGGCCGTGGCCGACGGGCGGACGTGCTCATCGTCGACACCTCCGGCCGCCTGCACGTGGACAGGAGCTCATGCAGGAGCTGGCGAACATCAAGAAGGAGCTCAAGCCCCACGACGTGCTGCTGGTCGTCGACGCCATGACCGGCCAGGACGCGGTCAACGTGGCCGAGCAGTTCGCCGAGCAGGTCGGCTTCGACGGCGTGATCATGAGCAAGCTCGACGGTGACGCCCGCGGCGGCGCCGCGCTGTCGGTCAAGGCGGTCACGGGCATGCCGATCCTGTACGCGTCCACGGGCGAGAAGCTCGACGCGTTCGAGCGCTTCCACCCCGATCGCATGGCCCAGCGGATCCTCGGGATGGGCGACGTGCTGACCTTCGTCGAGAAGGCCCAGCGCGAGGTCGACCAGGACCAGGCGGCCGAGATGGAGCGCAAGCTCCGCAAGGCCGAGTTCAGCTTCGACGACTTCCTCGACCAGCTGCAGACGGTCCGGCGCATGGGGCCGATCGGGAACCTGATCGGGATGCTCCCGGGCGCGGGCGCGCAGCTGCGGGGCATGAAGGTGGACGAGCGCCTGCGTCTGGGACACCGGCCCGGGCATCGCACGAGAGCAGCAGGACCGCGTGTTCGAGGAGTTCTTCCAGCTCGACAACCCGGAGCGCGATCGCGAAAAAGGCCTGGGGCTCGGCCTGGCCATCGTGCGCCGGCTTTCGCTTCTGCTCGACTGCCCGGTGACATTGAATTCCGAGCCCGGCAAGGGTTCGGTATTCAGGATCGCCGTACCGCTGTCCGATGCCGCGTCGATCGCCAGCGAGCCGCCGCCGTTGGCGGCGAGTCCGGCCGCGAGCACCGGTGGATTGATCCTCGTGGTCGACGACGAGCCGGCCATCCAGGAGGCGATGCGCAGCCTGCTCGGCGGCTGGGGCTACGACACGATCGTCGCCGCGTCGTGCGCGCAGATGCTCGAGCGCGTCGCCGATTGCCCGAGCCGCCCCGATCTCATCATCTGCGACTACCGGCTGCGGGCGGGCGAAAACGGCATCGCCACCATCCAGCGTCTGCAGTCGGAATTCAACGCCGAGATTCCGGCCATGCTCGTCACCGGCGACACCGCGCCGGATCGCCTGCGCGAAGCGCTCGAGAGCGGCTTTCTGCTCCTGCACAAGCCGGTGCCGCGCGGCCGCCTGCGCGCTGCCATCCGCAACCTGATGAGCACGGCACCGGTCGATGCCGCCGAGGCCTAGGCCAGGTCGGCGAGCCGGGCGGCGCTCGCCGCCTGGGTCCGGTTGACGACGTTGAGCGTCTTGAAGATCGCCGTCACATGAGCCTTGACGGTCTTCTCGGAGAGGCCGAGCTCGCGCGCGATCTCCTTGTTGGACAGGCCCTTGCCGATCTGCCGCAAGACCTCGAGCTGCCGCTCCGTCAGGTCCTCGCAGCCGTTCGCCGCACCCGAGCCTGAGGCGCGCGGCGCCGCGGCGCCGGGCTCGAGCATCAAGGGCGGCACGTAGATGTCGCCCGACAGCACCAGCTGCAGCGCCGACAGCAAGGTCTTCGGTGGCGACGACTTCGGCACATAGCCGAGCGCGCCGAGAGCCAGGGCGCGCCGGACATCGCGCGGGTCCTCGGACGACGACAGCACGATCACCGGCAACTCCGGACGCCGCCGCCCGAACTCCGGAATCGCCGACATGCCGCCGCCGCCGGGCATTTCGAGATCGAGGAAGACGGCGTCGAGATCGAGCTCGGCCTCGGCCAGGCGCAAGCCTTCGGCGCCGTCGCTGGCCTGCAGCACCCGGGTGTCCGGGCCGATCTGTCTGAGCATCGCGGCCAGGCCTTCGCGAAGGATCGCGTGGTCGTCGACGATCAGCAGCTTCATCGGCGAATTGTCGGTGCCCGCCGGGCTGGGCGGCAAGGCCGACCAAAGTCCCGAGACCGGTCCCGGGACTTCGGTCCGATTTACAGCAGACCCGACGGACTTCGAACATCGCGTCCAGGCAGTTTGGCCGCAGGACGAGGAGCATCCGATGAACATGTTCGACGCATCGCCCGACGAGGGCGCGAAGAAGGATTGGGCGAGGACGGCGGCCTTCGTGGCTGCGGCCGCGGTGATTCCGGCGCTCGTCTTCGCGACATGGTGGCGGCACGACGGCAGTGGGCACGCCGTCGATTCCGCCGTCGCCGTCGTGTCGCAAGGTCGCGGGCTCTCTGCACCCACGCCTGCTCCGCAAGCGCGTCGCTTCGATGCGCGCGAAGCTGCGATCCAGTATCTGCAGTTCGAGCCGAACCGCGGCCAGGCGATGAAGTCGGTGCGCTTCCTGTCGCGCGGCCCCGAGCACAGCCTCGAGGTCTTCGACGACGGAATGGCACTGTCGTCATCGGCGACTCGTTCCGACGCCGCGCCGCATGCCGAAGCCGGCATCGCGAGCGCCCGGCTGCATTTCGTCGGCGCCAGCGCCGGCGGCAGCTACGAAGCGCGCGAGCCAGCGCCCGGCCGCGCCAACTATCTCGTCGGCGCCGACGAGTCGACATGGGTCCGCGACGTGCCTCGCTACCGGCAACTGCGCCGCGCCGACCTCTACCCCGGCATCGATCTCGTCTACTACAGCCGGCACGGCGAGCTGGAGTTCGACTTCGTCGTCAAGCCCGGCGCCGATCCGTCGCACATCAGGCTGCACGTCGACGGCGCGAACGCGCCGGTGGTGGCCGACAACGGCGAGCTCCTGCTCGACGGCGCGAAGGGCGCCTTGCGCCTGCATCCGCCGGTTCTCTACCAGAACATCGATGGCCAAAAGAGGATGCTGGCCGGCGCCTACGTCGTGCGCAACGGCCACGATGTCGGCTTTCGCCTGCCCGCCTACGACCACGCGCATCCGCTGGTCATCGACCCGACCTTCAAGCTGCTCTATTCGACCTATCTCGGCGGCGTGCACGACGACCAGGTCGGCGGCATGACCATCGACGCGCAAGGCAACGCCTACGTCGTCGGCAACTCCGGCTCGGAGGACTGGCCGGTCTCCGGCAATGCCTACCAGCCGCGGCGCAAGGCCATCGGCACCTACGTGCGCAACATCGTCGTCACCAAGTTCGACGCATCCGGCACGTTGATCTATTCGACCTTCGTCGGCGGCTCGGTCAACGACTACGGAACGTCGATCGCCGTCGACACGGCAGGTCGTGCCTACTTCACCGGCTACACCAATTCCTCCGACTTTCCGGTCACGGCCAACGCATTGCAGCCAGCCTTCGCCGGCAGCCAGAGCACGTTCCTGTCGGTGCTCTCGTCGGACGGATCGGCGCTCCGCTACTCGACGTTCTATGGCGGCAGCGGCGGCTCGAGCGGCAGCGCGGTGGCGCTCGACAGCAGCGGCCTCGTCGTGCTCGGCGGCAGCGCCGGCCCCGGCCTGGCGACGACCGCCGGCGCCTACAAGACGACGCTCGCGACCGGCAACGGCGCCTACGTGGCGCGCTTCGATCTGAGCGCCAGCGGCAATGCGCAGCTCGTTGCCGCCACCTATTACGGCACCGACGCACCGCTCACCAACTTCCTCGCCACCGGCGTTCTCGGGTATGCGATGGCGCTCGATGCGGGCGGCGCACCCTGGATCACGGGGCAGGCCTACACCACCAACCTGCCGGTGACGGCGAACGCCGCGATGGCTTCGCCGACGGCGATGACGCCGGGTTGCAACGCGGGCCAGGCGCCGCTGAACTCCTTCGCGATCGTCGCCCATCTCAGCGCCGATCTGAAGACGCTGCTCTACGCAAGCTATCTCACCGGCGGCAAGGGCGGCATCGACACCTGCGCCGAGTATGGACATGCCCTGGCCTTCGACGCGTCGGGCAACGTCTATGTCGGCGGCAGCACATCGTCGCTGGCCTATCCGACCACGACCGGCGCGGTGCAGGCAACGTCACCGGCCAACAGCGGCCCCGATGGCTATGCCGCCTTCATCACCCAGCTGAAGGCCGACGGCAGCGCCATCCTCTGGAGCACGTATTTCGGCGGCGACGGCGGCCGCACCTACATGGGCGGGCTGACCGTCGACGGTACCGGCGCGGTGTGGGCTTCGCTCACGACCTCGGGCGGCACCAGCTATCCGATCACGGCCGACGCGCTGCAGAAGACGCATGGCGGCAGCCAGTTCGACGCTGCCTTCGCGCGCTTCGACGGCGGCAGCGGCGCGCTGCAGTATTCATCGTTCCTCGGCGGCTCGGGCAACGACGGCATCAACGGTTTTGCCGTCGACGCGTCCGGCAATGTCTACGTTGCCGGCTCCACCAGTTCCGGCAACTTCCCGGTCACGAGCGACGCCTTGCAGCCCACGCTCACGCCCAATGCATACGACGGCAGCGACTGGTTCTTCAGCATCCTGGGCTCCGGCACGATCGGTACCCTGAGCCCGGCGAGCGGCGGCAATGCCGGCAGCGCCACGCTGACGATCCGCGGCGCCGGTTTCGCTTCAGGAGCGACGGCGAGCCTCGTCTCCTCCAGCGGCACCGCCGTGGCCGCAACGACAGGCTCGGTCGCTGCCGACGGCACCAGTGCCGAGTACAGCTTCGCGCTCGACGGTGTCGCCGCCGGCCTCTACGACCTCGTCGTGACCAATCCGGATGGCACGCAGGTCCGGCGCAGCAACGCCTTCACGGTGCAGTCGGGTGGCGCGCCGGTGCTGAGCGTCGAGGTGATCGGCCGCTCGAAGATCAGGACCGGCAGCGCGTCGACGTTCCAGATCGTCGTCAGCAACACCGGCAACCAGGACGCGTTCGTCGTGCCGCTGTGGATCACCGTGCCGAATTCGGTGACCGTGAAGCTCGACGGCCTCACCGTCGCCGCCGGCAGCCAGTGGTTCGCGAACGGCAGCGTCAATCAGCTGCCGATGATGATTCCCGAAGTGGGTGCGGGCAGCAGCCAGACAGTGACCCTGCAGGTCACCGCGCCGACCGACATTGCCGCGCTCGACATTGCCGCGGCGTTGCAGGCGCCGTGGTTCCATGCTGTCGCCGATGCGCAGGCATTCTCCACGGCCACGACGCTCAGCGCATCGTGCGTCAGCGATGCCGACCATCCGGCGTACAGCGATTGCAGCGGCCTCTATTTCGCGTACCTCGCCGCCGGCCAGACGCCGTTTGCCAATTCGGTGGTCGCACCGCTGAGCAACGGGCGACCGTCGGCCTTGCGGGCGCATATCGACGACGGCGAGCCATGCCCACAGCCCCCTGGCCCGGGATTCCTCGAAGGCGTCACCGCCGGTTCGCACGACCACGGCACGACGCCGACCGGGCACACGCCGAACCCGTACGACGGCACCGGCAACAACAGCGGCTGGCTCGGCTGGCAGGCAGGCTACGCCGCCGGCTGGGCGGCGAGCTCGGCGCCGCCAGTCAGCGGCGGCACCTCGGCGCCGCGCTCGCATGCGCTGGCCGGTTGCCCGCCCGATCCGCTGCCCACGCCGCCACCGCCGATCCAGCCGACGGGCGGCGCCAGCTCGGGCTCGGGCGGTGCGATCGACCCGAACGACAAGAGCGGACCGGCAGGCGACGGCTCGGCCCGGCACTATGTGCGCGGCGCAACGCCCTTCACCTATCAGGTCTCGTTCGAGAACGAGGCAACGGCGAGCCTGCCGGCAGCGCGCGTGGTGGTGAGCGACCAGCTCGATCCGACGCTCGTCGACGTCTCGACCTTCAGGCTCGGCACGGTGGCCTTCGGCAACATCGTCGTGCCGGTTCCCGCCGGGCTGAAGAGTTATGCGACCGTCGTTCCCATCGATGCGTCGATCTCGGCGCGGGTGCAGGGCAGCATCGACACGACGACGGGCCTCGTCAAATGGACGTTCGACACGATCGACCCGGCCACGCACCTGCCGCCGAGCGATCCGACGCTCGGCTTCCTGCCGCCCGACACCGACGGCGTGGTCGGGCAGGGCTACGTCACCTTCACCATCACGCCGAACGCCAGCGCGGCCAACGGCACGACGATCTCGAACCAGGCCTCGGTGGTTTTCGACACGAACGCAGCGATCCTCACGCCGACCTGGAGCAACACGCTCGACACGACCGTGCCGACAAGCCAAGTGCAGTCTGCCATCGGCCGGCCGGGGACGATGAATTTCGACGTCAGCTGGTCGGGCAGCGACACCGGCTCGGGCATCGCCAACTACACCGTCTACGTGTCGGACAGCGGCTCGGCCTTCGTGCCGTGGCAGTCGAACGTCACTGCCACCACGGCCCTGTACACGGGCGTCTCGGGACACAGCTACGCGTTCTACGTGCGCGCGGATGACGGTGCCGGCAACGGCGAAGCAGCGAAGACGGCGGCCGAAGCCTCGATCACCGTGAGCGGCGCATTCGCCGACCCGACCGTGGGCTCGAGCAGCGACTCGGGCGGAGGCGGCTGCACGATCGGTGGCGACGGGCAACGCGACATGAGCCTGCCGCTGCTCGTCCTCATGGCCGCCGGTGCCTTCGTCATCGCACGACGAAGACCAGCAGCGTCGCGCCGTAGAGCAGCAGATTGAAGTAGATGTGGAGGAGGGCGGCCGGCCAGACCCGGCCGCTCTTTTCCCGCGCGCGTCCGAGGACCAGCGAGACCGGGAAGATGGCAAGCGCGACGGCGATCGGATGGTGCCAGGCGTGCAGGGCGGCGAAGAGCAGGCTGGTCAGTCCATTGGCGCCCGTGATGAAGAACTTCTCCTGGCGCAGCGCTCGCAAGCGAAGCAACGCCGGCTGAACGACGCCGCGAAAGACGATCTCCTCGGCAACCGACCAGAGCACGAGCGACGCGACGTCGCGAGCCACGTTGTGCGGCGCAATGCCGAAGCCGAGCACCGCCGTCGCGAGCGCGACGCAAGGGGCGGCGCCGGCAACGGCCCACCAAAAGGTGCGGCCGGATGTCGCTGCCGCAGGGAGGGGCGGCTGCGCACCGGGTTCAGGCGTTGCCACGATGAGGTCGAGCTCGCTTCATGGTCGAGGAACTGGGCAGCACGTCACGGGCATCGGACTCTAAGGGACGACGCGCTTGCACGAGACCCGAGAAGTCGCGCCCGCCACAGCCGCGAGCGTCGCCGGCGCAAAGCGCACGGAAGCGACTCAGGGGTCGCCAACTTGGTGCGACCGGCTGCGCTTCCGTGGTGCCATGCCCTGGCTTGCGTCTCGAACGCGAGATGTTCCGCCGTTCGCCGGTGCGTGGCATAGCCCTTGCTGACTGGACTGTTCGCTGACGAATCGTCGTCTGCTCTCATCCATTCGAAAACCTCCGGGAGATCTGCTCATGAAACGTCGCTTCGCGCTCCAAGCCGCCTGCGCAGCCTTGGCTGTGTCGGGCCTCGTCAGCATGCCTGCATTCGCAGCCGACACGATCAAGGTCGGTGTGCTGCATTCGCTGTCAGGCACGATGGCCATCTCCGAATCGGTGTTGAAAGACACCGTGCTGATGACCATCGACGAAATCAACGCCAAGGGCGGCGTGCTCGGCAAGCAGCTCGAGGCCGTCGTCGTCGACCCGGCGTCGAACTGGCCGCTCTTCGCCGAGAAGGCCAAGCAGCTGATCGACCAGGACAAGGTCGCCGTCGTCTTCGGCTGCTGGACCTCGGTCTCGCGCAAGTCGGTGCTGCCGGTCTTCGAGGAGAAGAACGCGCTCCTCTTCTACCCCGTGCAGTACGAAGGTGAAGAGCTCAGCAAGAACGTGTTCTACACCGGTGCGGCGCCGAACCAGCAGGCCATTCCTGCGGTCGAGTACCTGATGAGCAAGGCCGGCGGCGGCGCCAAGCGCTGGGTGCTCCTGGGCACCGACTACGTCTACCCGCGCACGACCAACAAGATCCTTCGCTACTTCCTGCACTCCAAGGGCGTGAAGGACGAAGACATCATGGAGGAGTACACACCCTTCGGCCACAGCGACTACCAGACCATCGTCGCCAACATCAAGAAGTTCTCGGCCGGCGGCAAGACGGCGGTGGTGTCCACCATCAACGGCGACTCCAACATTCCGTTCTACAAGGAGCTCGGCAACGCCGGCCTGAAGGCCAAGGACGTTCCGGTCGTCGCCTTCTCGGTCGGCGAGCAGGAGCTGCGCGGCCTCGATCCGAAGCCGCTGGTCGGCCAGCTCGCGGCATGGAACTACTTCATGACCATCAAGAGCCCGGCCAACACCGCGTTCATCAAGGAGTGGAGCGACTACGCCAAGGCCAAGAACATCCCGGGCGACAAGGACAAGCCGTTGACCAATGACCCGATGGAAGCCACCTACATCGGCATCCACATGTGGGCGCAGGCGGTGAAGAAGGCGGGCAGCACCGACACCGACAAGGTCATCGCGGCGATGGCCGGCCAGACCTTCACGGCGCCCAGCGGCATCACCTCGGAGATGGATCCGAAGAACCACCACCTGCACAAGTCGGTGTTCATCGGCGAAGTTCGCCCGGACGGTCAGTTCAACGTCGTCTGGAAGACACCAGGGCCGGTCAAGGCCAATCCGTGGAGCCAGTACATCCCGGAAGACAAGGGCAAGAAAGACGAGCCCGAGAAGAAGTGATCGGGTCGGCTTGACCCGGGCATGAGCACCGATCGCGGCGGCGCTGCGATCGGTTCTGCGGCGGTCTGCCCGGCCGCCGCAGGCATGTTCGCGAAGCAGATTTTCCTGAGCCCCGAGACCACCATGTCCGTCCGCATGCTCGTGTTGCGCTGGCTCGCGCTGCTCGCCGCCTGCCTGCTGCTCTGCGGCCCGGCCCAGGCATTGACGCAGGCGCAGGCGCGTTCGTTGGTGGCCGGCGAGATCGAGGAACGCATCACTGCGCTGAACAAGGTGATCGACGGCGCCGACGAGAAAACCGTCGCGCTCATCCAGGCCCTCTCCGACGACTCGGTGAAGTTCACCGACAAGGCCGTCTTCGTCATGAAGGACGGCAAGGGCTACGACCCGGTCACCGGCGCCGAAGCGGCCGTGCCCGAGACGGCCGACGACGTCGTCAACAACAACGAGATGCGCAGCCAGCTCGACGCCGCGCTGGCCTCGATCAAGCTGTTCTCGAAGGACGACAAGGTCCGCGCCGATGCGGTGAAGACCATGTCGAGCGATCTCGACGATTCCAAGTTGCCGCTGATCGAGAAGGCGTTCGCCGCCGAGACCGTGCCGGCGATCAGGGAACAGATCGGACAACTGCGTTCGGCGATGCTCCTGGCCAGCACGGACAAGGGCCGGCGGCTCGAGGCGACGAAGGCGCTCGGCCTGAGCGGAACGCCGGCGACCAAGACGCTGCTGCTCGACCGCCAGAAGATCGAGACCGACCCCGACGTGCGTTCCGCCATCGGCGTCTCGCTTGGCCAGATCGAAGGGCGCCTGGCCTGGGGCGAGCGCCTGGGCGTGATCTTCACCGGCCTCAGCCTGGGCTCGATCCTGCTGCTGGTCGCGCTCGGCCTGGCGATCACGTACGGCCTGATGGGCGTCATCAACATGGCGCACGGCGAGCTGATGATGATCGGCGCCTACACGACCTACGTCGTGCAGAACCTGTTCCGCAGCTATCTGCCGGGTGCGTTCGACGCGTACGTCATTGCGGCGATTCCCGCTGCCTTTCTCGTCTCGGCCCTGGTCGGTGCGGTGCTCGAACGTGGCGTGATCCGCTTCCTCTACGGCCGGCCGCTCGAGACGCTGCTCGCCACCTGGGGCATCAGCCTGATGCTGCAGCAGGCGGTGCGCTCGATCTTCGGGGCGCAGAACGTGCCGGTCGAAAATCCGTCGTGGCTTTCCGGTGGTGTGCAGGCGATGAGCAACCTCGTGCTGCCCTACAACCGCATCTGCATCATCGTCTTCGCCATGCTGGTGCTCGGCGCTGTCGGCTTTCTCATCGCCAAAACGCGGCTCGGCCTGTTCGTGCGCGGCGTGACGCAGAACCGCCGCATGGCCTCGTGCGTCGGCGTCGACACGGCCCGGGTCGACATGATGGCCTTCGCCTTCGGCGCCGGCATCGCCGGGCTGGCCGGCTGCGCGCTCTCGCAGATCGGCAACGTCGGCCCCGACCTCGGCCAGAGCTACATCGTCGACTCGTTCCTGGTCGTCGTGGTCGGCGGCGTCGGCCAGCTCGCAGGCACGGTTCTGGCCGCCCTCGGCCTGGGCGTGCTGAACAAGTTCCTCGAAGGCATCGCCGGCGCGGTGCTGGCGAAGATCTTCGTGCTGGTCATCATCGTCGTCTTCATCCAGCGCAAGCCCTCGGGCCTGTTCGCGATGAAGGGCCGGAGCGCCGAAGCGTGAGGCAGCGTCGATGAGCGCAGTGCTGCCGGCAGCGATGGCGGCGCAGCCGCGCGGCCTGCTGCTCGGCATCCGTGGCTGGACCGGCGTGACGGTCGCGCTCGCCGTCGTCGCGGTGCTCGTGCCGATCGGCAACCTGCTCGTGCCAGCCGACAGCATCTTTCACGTCAGCGACTTCGCGGTGCAGCTGGTCGCCAAGATCATGTGCTACGCGATGGCGGCGCTGGCGATGGACCTGATCTGGGGCTACACCGGCATCCTTTCGCTCGGCCACGGCGTGTTCTTCGCGCTCGGCGGCTACGCGATGGGCATGTACCTGATGCGCCAGATCGGGCGCGACGGCCAGTACCGGATGGACATGCCCGACTTCATGGTCTTCCTCAACTGGAAGGAATTTCCCTGGACCTGGACGTTCTCGAACTCGTTCGTGCTGCAGATGCTCTTCGTCGTCCTCGCGCCCGGCCTGCTCGCCTTCGTGTTCGGCTTCTTCGCCTTTCGCTCGCGCATCAAGGGCGTGTACTTCTCGATCATCACGCAGGCGATGACCTTCGCGATGATGCTGCTCTTCTTTCGCAACGAGACCGGCTTCGGCGGCAACAACGGCTTCACCGACTTCAAGCGCATCCTGGGCGTGCCCATCGCCACGCCACAGATGCGCATGCTGCTGTTCGTCATCACCGGCTGCACGCTGATCGCCTTCTTCCTGATGGCGCGCGCGATCGTCGGCAGCAAGTTCGGGCGCGTCCTGCAGGCCATCCGCGACGCCGAAAGCCGGGTCATGTTCACCGGCTACGACCCGCTCAGGTACAAGCTCGCGATCTGGACACTCTCGGCCGTGATGTGCGGCATCGCCGGCGCGCTCTACGTGCCGCAGGTGGGCATCATCAACCCGAGCGAGATGACGCCGGCGGCCTCGATCGAGATTGCCATCTGGACGGCCGTCGGCGGCCGCGCGACCTTGATCGGTCCGATCATCGGCGCCTTCTTCGTGAACCTGGCGAAGAGCTGGTTCACGCAGGTGTTTCCCGAGATCTGGCTGTACTTCCTCGGTGCGCTGTTCATCGCCGTGACGCTGTTTCTGCCGGGCGGCATCGTCGGCCTGTTCAAGCATCCGAAGGTGCTGGCCTTGCTCAAGCGCGGCGCGCGCAAGGAAGAGGGAGCCTCGTCATGACGCCCGATCTGATGCGCGCCGGCGCTGAAGCGCGGCGCTACGCCGAGCAGCGGGCCCTGGCGCTTCAGGACAGCACGTCGGGTGGCCGCATGGCGAGCTATTCGCGGGTGGTGCAGCCGGGCCAGGTCGACCTCGCGCACGGCGCCATCCTCTACCTCGACGACATCACCGTCAGCTTCGATGGCTTCAAGGCGCTGAACGCACTGTCGATGAGCATCAGCGCCGGCGAGCTGCGCTGCATCATCGGCCCGAACGGGGCCGGCAAGACGACGATGATGGATGTCATCACCGGCAAGACCCGGCCCGACGCCGGCCGCTGCTTCTTCGGCTCGACGATCGACCTGCTGCGCATGCGCGAGAACGAGATCGCCTCGGCCGGCATCGGCCGCAAATTTCAAAAGCCCACGGTGTTCGAGCACCTGTCGGTGTTCGAGAACCTGGAGCTGGCGTTGAAGGCCGACCGCGGCGTGCGCGCCTCGCTCTTCTTTCGCCTCTCGGGCGCGCAGCTCGACCGGATCGGCGAGATGCTGATGCTCATCCACCTGAAGGAGCAGGCGCAGCGCACCGCCGGCCTGTTGTCGCATGGCCAGAAGCAGTGGCTCGAGATCGGCATGCTCCTGATGCAGAACCCGAAGCTCCTCCTCCTCGACGAGCCCGTGGCGGGCATGACCGACGAGGAGACCGAACGCACCGCGGAGTTGTTCCTGTCGCTCGAAGGCGGCCATTCACTCGTCGTCGTCGAGCACGACATGAAGTTCATCCACGCGCTGACGCACGGTAATGCGGCCAAGAAAGTGACCGTGCTGCACGAGGGCAGCGTGCTGGCCGAAGGCTCGCTTGCGGATGTGCAGGCCGACGAGAAGGTCGTCGAGGTCTACCTTGGCCGCTAGCGACGGCGCTGCGGTCGTGGCGACGGCGTCGACTGCCGAGGACGGACCCCCGGCGTCGGCGCGCCCGGGCGCGCAACCGGGTGCGCCGATCCTCGCGGTCGAGGCCATCAACCAGTACTACGGCGGCTCGCACATCCTGCGCGGGGTCTCGATCGAGGCCGCGGTCGGCGAGGTGACAGTGGTGCTCGGCCGAAACGGTGTCGGCAAGACAACGCTGCTGAAGAGCCTGATGGGGGTCGTGCCGGTCCGTTCCGGCCGGATCGTGTTCGGCGGCGCCGACATCACGCGCGAGACGCCCTATCAGCGGGTTCGTCGCGGCATCGGCTATGTGCCGCAAGGACGCGAGATCTTCAGCCGTCTCACGGTGCGGGAGAACCTGTCGATGGGCCTGGCCTACAAGCCCGGTTCGGCAGCGCTGCCCGACGAGCTGTTCGAGCTCTTTCCGGTCCTCAAGGCGATGCTGCATCGGCGCGGTGGCGATCTTTCCGGCGGCCAGCAACAGCAGCTCGCGATCGCGCGCGCTCTCGCCGCCGGGCCGCGCCTGCTCGTGCTCGACGAGCCCACCGAGGGCATCCAGCCTTCGATCATCAAGGACATCGGCCGCGTCATCCGCATGCTCGCCGATACCGGGCTGCCGGTCGGCGGCCAGCGCCAGCGGATGGCGATCGTGCTCGTCGAGCAGTACTACGACTTCGCCGAGGAGCTGGCCGACCGCTACCTGGTGATGGAACGCGGCGAGGTCGTGATGCAAGGACGCGGCGCCGACATGGCGGCCGACGGCGTGCGCGCGAAGATGTCGATCTAGCCGGCGGCGCACGCAGCACCTTCGACGCGGCTGCGCGCTCGCTTACGATCGCCGCCACACAAGGCGAGCGACGTGAGCGAAAACGATATCGTGGTGATCGGCGCCGGGCCTGCGGGCCTGGCCGTCTCGGCCTGCCTGCGCCAGCGCGGCCTCGCCCATACCGTGCTCGAGCGCGAGGCGTCGGTGGCATCCGCCTGGCGACGCCACTACCGGCGCCTGCACCTGCATACACCGAAGCGCTATTCCGGCCTGCCATTGACACCCTGGCCGAAATCGGCGCCGGTCTATCCGTCGCGGGCCCAGGTCGTGGAGTACCTGGAACGCTACGCGGCCGAGCACGCCATCGCGCCGCGCTTGGGCGTCACCGTCGGGCGAGTCCGACGCGACGGCGAGCGCTTCGCGCTCGACACCACGGCAGGCCCGTTGTCGCCACGCTTCGTCGTCGTGGCGACCGGCTACAACGGCAGCCCGAACCGGCCGGCGCTGCCTGGCCTCGACGCCTTCGCCGGCAGCGTCGTCCATGCCCGCGACTATCTCGATCCCGGTCCGTACGCCGGCAAGCGCACGCTCGTCGTCGGCTGCGGCAATTCCGGCGCCGAGATCGCGCTCGACCTGGCCGAGCAGGGCGTCGAGGTGGCGATGGTCGTGCGCGGACCGGTGCACGTGGTGCCGCGCGACCTTTTCGGCCGCTCGACGCAACAGACCGGGATCCTGCTCTCGCCCTTGCCGATCGGGCTGCGCGATGCGATCGCGACCACCGTGATGGGCTTGGCCGTGGGCGATCTCTCGCGCTGGGGGATCATGCGGCCGCGTGTCGGCCCGAACCGGATGATCGAGGACTCGGGGCGCATACCGATGCTCGACATCGGCACCATCGCGATGGTCAAGGCCGGACGCATCCGGGTCGTTCCGGGAGTCGATAGCGTGCTTGCCGACGGCGTTCGATTCGCCGACGGCGCAACCCATCCGTTCGAGGCGATCGTGCTGGCCACCGGCTATTCGCCGGGGCTCGGGGCGATGATCGACGGGTTCGAGGCGATCGCCGACCGGCGCGGCCGGCCGCATCGCTTCGCCGAGGAAACGGCCATTCCCGGCCTTTTCTTCGTCGGCTTCAGGAATCCTTCGACCGGCGCACTGCGGGAGATCGCCATCGAGGCGCCACGCGCCGCCGCGGCGATCGCGGCCGGCCTCGGCGAACGACGCACAATCGCCCCGACCGACATTCACCACGAGCCGCGATGATCACCGTCCACCATCTCAACAACTCGCGCTCGCAGCGCGTTCTCTGGCTGCTCGAGGAGCTGGGCGTTCCGTACGAGATCAAGAAGTACGAGCGCGACGCGAAGACGATGCTGGCGCCCGAAACGCTGCGCCAGGTGCATCCGCTCGGCAAGTCGCCGGTGATCACCGAGGACGGCGTCACCGTCGCCGAGTCGGGCGCCATCATCGAGTACCTGCTCGAGCATCACGGCCAGGGTCGCCTGGTGCCGCCGGCCGGCAGCGACGAACACCGGCGCTTCACCTACTGGCTGCATTTCGCCGAAGGCTCGGCGATGCCGCCGCTGCTGCTCAAGCTCATCTTCGACCGGATCGGTTCCGGGCAGGGCATGCCCTTCTTCGTCAAGCCCATCGCCAAGGGCATCGCCGGCAAGGTGAAGGGCCTCATGATCGATCCCAACCTGAAGCGCCAGCTCGACTTCATGGAGGCCGAGCTGGGCAAGAGCGAATGGTTCGCCGGCAACGATTTCAGCGCTGCCGATATCCAGATGAGCTTTCCGGTCGAGGCGGCCGCGATGCGCGCCGGCCTGGATGCGAGCCGGCCGAAGCTGATGGCCTATCTGAAGAAGATTCACGCCCGCCCGGCCTATCGCAAGGCGCTCGAGCGCGGGGGTCCCTACAGCTTCGCCAACGATTGAGCCGACGCCTCTAGCGCGGCGTCGCCACGTCGGCGCTGGCCTGCGTGGGCGCCCGGGCCGCACGCACGGGCAGGCCTTCGGTGTGCCCGGTCTTGCTCAGCGAGCCGCTCTCGGCCTTGGCGAGCGTGGGCGCAGCGGGCGCGGCCGGCGTCGGTGGATCGAGAAGGGCAAGGAGCGGGCTGTGCATCTGCAGGGCGTAGGACACGACCGTCTTGCCCTGGTCGAAGGGCAGCTTCTGGCGCGGACTGGCGCCGCGCGACATCAGGAACGAGACCATGTCGCGCTGCGTCGAAGGAAACTGCAGGTAGCCCGGCACGATCACCCGCTGCAGCGGCACCCAGGCCAGTTGCCCGCCGCCTTGCGGCGGCGCCAGGTTGGCCAGCTGCGGCAAGCGAAACAGCCACCAGTCGAGGGCGGCCCAGTTGCTGCGGCGCAGGGCCTCCTCGAAGCCGCTCGGCAACTTGCCGTCGTAGCCATCGAGGGCGGCTTCGGGCCGGTTGCCGGCCACCTCGAGCTCATGGCCGAAGCGCGTGACGAGCAGGTCGGGGTCGGCCGCGTCGAGCGGGCTGAACGAAATCTTCCCCGGCTCCAGCTCGCCGCGGTCGAGCCAGGTGGTCAGGACCTTGTCGAGGCCGGCGGCGCGTGCATTGCTGCAACCGAGCATGCGAAAGACATCGTGGCGGACGGCGCGCGGGTCGCCTTCGGCAAGCGTGGTGATCGATTGCAATACCGCCGGCGAAGCGGCCTGGAATATCGGGCAGGGATCGCTGTCGGCGAGGGCGACGAGCGGCGAGCCGGCGCAGGCGTTCACCTGGGCGCCCTTTTCCAGGAGCTCCGGCAGCGCACGCCACAGACGAGGATCCCGCGTGGCCAGTGCCAGCGGACACTCCGGCAGGCCCGACTTGGCGACGTCGGCGGTACGGATGCTGCCGGGCACATAGTCGCAGCGGGCGTTCAGAACCCGCTCCACGCTGTTGAGCAGGATGCAGGGGGTCGCGTCGTCTTCGGTGAGCTTGCCGTGGATGTGCTTGACGATGTCCCACGTCATGCTGGTGTCGGTGGCCATGCCGGTGGCCGACAGGGCCAGGCCGACCGGTGTGCACGCCGACAGGAACAGCCCGGCGACGGCGGCGAGGCCGAGCAGTCGAAGCAGGCGGTGGGCGCGACGCGTGGGCAAGATGAACCTCCGCCGGTCCGAACCGCGCAGTGCGACAGGCACTCGGGGAACGACAACGGAAAGTGATCTTAGCGGTGGCTCCGCATTTCGTTCGTGAAGAAAGGCCCGTTGGAACCGCATGTCGGTAACACCGTGTACCGCTGGTCGGCTGCCGCCGCGAACGAGCATTCGATCACTCTGCCGAACGTCGCGATACAGTCAGTCACACACAAGCAGCCGCACTCCGCCGCCCTTGCGACCCGCGCCGTGACCTTGATTCGCCGTTCGAGAGTTCCTCCATTCGCCCTGGCGTGGCTTCTTGCCGCGGCACTCCTGCCCGGCGCACGCGACGCTGCGGCTGCGTCGGCGGCTCCGGTCGCGGCCGAGCACGGCATGGTCGTGACGGCCCAGCACCTGGCCACCGAGATCGGCGTCGACGTATTGAAGAGAGGCGGCAACGCGATCGACGCCGCGGTTGCGGTGGGCTATGCGCTTGCCGTCGTCTACCCGGCCGCCGGCAATCTCGGCGGCGGCGGCTTCATGACGATCCAGCTTGCCGACGGCCGCAAGACCTTCTTCGATTTTCGCGAGAAGGCGCCGCTCGCGGCCACCGCCGACATGTACCTCGACGCCGCCGGCAACGTCGTCCAGGGATCGGCGACGACGGGCCACCTCGCGGTGGCTGTTCCCGGCACGGTCTCGGGTCTCGAGGCTGCGCTCGCGAAATACGGCAGCCTGCCTCGCAATGAGTTGATGGCGCCGGCGATCCGCTATGCCGAGCAGGGCTTCGTGCTCGACCAGGGCGACGCCGACATGTTCGCCAGCGTGGCGCGCGCGTTCAAGGCCGATCCGGCCACCGCCGCGATCTTCCTGCGCAACGGCCAGGCCTACGGCGCGGGCGATCGCCTGGTGCAGGCCGATCTGGCGCGAACCCTCAGGCAGATCAGCGCTGCCGGCGCCGCCGGGTTCTACCAGGGGCCGGTGGCACGAGCGATCGCGGCATCGAGCCAGGCCGGTGGCGGCCTGCTGACCGAAGCCGACCTCGCGCGCTACCGCACGCGCGAGATGGCGCCTGTCGAATGCGACTACCGCGGCTACCACGTCGTGTCGGCGCCGCCGCCGAGCGCGGGCGGCGTCATCGTCTGCGAGATCCTCGACATCCTGGAGGGCTATCCGCTGAAGGACTGGGGCTTCCATTCGGCGCACGGCGTGCACGTGCAGATCGAGGCGATGCGTCATGCCTACGTCGATCGCAACCACTACCTCGGCGATCCTGACTTCGTGAAGAACCCGCTCACGCATCTTCTCGACAAGGCCTACGCCGCGCGAATCCGTGCCGCCATCGATCCTGCCCGGGCGGCCAATTCGAGAGACCTCGGGCCCGGCGTCGAACCGCACGAGGGCACGAACACCACGCACTACTCGATCGTCGACGACAAGGGCAACGCCGTCGCGATGACCTACACGCTGAACGACTGGTTCGGGGCCAAGGTCACTGCGGCGAAGACCGGCGTGCTCCTCAACAACGAGATGGACGACTTCACGGTCAAGCCCGGCGTGCCCAACATCTACGGACTGGTGCAAGGCGCCGCGAACGCGATCGCGCCGGGCAAGGCGCCGCTGAGCTCGATGAGCCCGACCATCGTCACGAAGGACGGCAAGCCGCTGCTGGTGCTCGGCACGCCGGGCGGCAGCCGCATCATCACGGCCGTGGTCCTGACCATCCTCAACGTCATCGACTACGGCATGACGATCCAGGAAGCCGTCGACGCGCCGCGATTTCATCAGCAATGGCTGCCGAATTCGACCTATGTCGAGCCTTTCGCGTTGAGTCCGGACACGAAGAAGATCCTCGAAGGCATGGGCCACGTCTTCGCGGGCGTGCAACCGGCCAACCATGTCGCGGCCATCCTCGTGGGCGCGCCCAGGCTCGACGGCAAGCCGGTCGGCAGGAATCGCTTCTACGGCGCCAACGACCCGCGCCGCAACACCGGCCTGGCGCTCGGCTACTGAAATCGATCCGGCGAAGAGCGCGCCTCAGCCGTTCAGCACCTTCATCATGTTCTCGGGGTAGCGCAACCCGGCCGCCGCACCTGCGGGAAAGACCGCCGCCAGCGCGTCGAGCTCGGCCGGTGCCAGCGCGAGCTCGACCGCGCCGGCGTTTTCCTCGAGGTAGGTGCGCCGCTTGGTGCCGGGGATCGGCACGATGTCGTCGCCCTGCGCCAGGACCCAGGCGAGGGCCAGCTGTCCGGCCGTGCAGCCGCGCTTCGCGGCGAGCTCCTGCACCTTCTTCGCCAGCTCCAGATTTTTGGCGAAGTTGTCACCCTGAAAGCGCGGGCTGTGCCGGCGATAGTCGTCCTCGGCGAGATCTTCCGGTTTGCCGATGGCGCCGGTGAGAAAGCCGCGGCCGAGCGGGCTGTATGGCACGAAGCCGACGCCGAGCCTGCGGCAGGCCGCGAGCACGCCGTCTTCGGGATCGCGCGTCCAGAGCGAATATTCGCTTTGCAGGGCGGTGATCGGATGGACCTTGCAGGCTCGTTCCAGCGTTGCAGCGGATGCCTCCGACAGGCCGAGGTAGCGCACCTTGCCCGCCTTCACCAGATCGGCCATCGCGCCCACCGTCTCCTCGATCGGCGTGTTCGGATCGACCCGGTGCTGGTAGTACAGGTCGATTGTCTCGATGCCGAGCCGTTTCAGGCTCGCCTCCACCGCACGCTGCACATAGGCCGGGCTGCCGTCGAAGCCGCGCACCAGCGGATTGGCCGGGTCGCGCAAGATGCCGAACTTGGTCGCCAGGAAGACGTCCTGACGCCGGCCCTTGATCGTGCGGCCGATCAGCTCCTCGTTGGTGTGCGGGCCGTAGATGTCGGAGGTGTCGAGAAAATTGATGCCGAGGTCGAGGGCGCGATGGATCGTCGCGATCGATTCGGACTCATCGCGATTGGAATAGAAGTCGCTCATGCCCATGCAGCCGAGGCCAATGGCGGAAACGGTCGGGCCGTGCTTTCCAAGCTGGCGGGTTTTCATGAATCGGTTCCTGGCGGCAATCGGGCTTTCGACGATAGCGCGAAGCCGCCGCAGCATCGCTACGAATTCTTCTTCGCTGCTGCCTTCTTGGCGACTGTCTTCTTCGCGCCGGTCTTTTTCGCCGCAGACTTCTTCGCCGCGGACTTTTTCGCCGGCACCTTGCCGCCGGCTTCGCGCGCTTCCGACAGGCCGATCGCGATCGCCTGCTTCCGGCTCGTGACCTTCTTGCCGGAGCCGCCGCTCTTCAGCGTGCCGGCCTTGCGCTCGTGCATCGCTTTTTCGACCTTCTCGGACGCCTTCTTGCCATACGTCGCCATCTCGAATCCTCGTTTCGTTGTTGAACGTGGTCGAGCTCACCAGCAGGCGACGTGCCTGCGCCTGTCCTTGACACTTTCTTGACGCGCCTCGGCCGACTTTCTATGCGGCGTTGACTCGATCGGTCCTACGCTTTCGCTCGGATTCATCCACGAAAGCCGGACATGGCCGATCTGCTCTATCTCACCCTCATCGCGGTCTTCGCCGTCGCCCTGGCCGGCCTGGTGGCCGGCTGCGCCGCAGCAGGAGCGCGGCCATGAGCGGTCTCTATCTGATCTGTGGCGTCGTCGCGGTGGCGCTCTTCGCCTATCTCGTCGTCGCCTTGTTCAACGCGGAGAACCTGTGATGCCGACGCTCCAATCCGGGCTTCAGCTCGCCGCGTACCTCGCGGTCCTGCTGGCGCTCGCCTGGCCCCTGGGCATCTGGCTCGGCGCGGTTGCCGAGGGCCGACTGCCGAGATGGCTGGCGCCGCTCGCGCGCCTCGAAGGCGCGGCGTATCGGCTCGCCGGCATCGACGCCGCCGAGAGCATGACGTGGAAGCGCTATGCCGTTGCCGTGATCGCCTTCAACGTGCTCGGTGTCGTCGCCGTCTATGCCTTGCAGCGCCTGCAGGGCGTGCTGCCGCTCAACCCGCAGAGCATGGCGGCGGTCAGTGCCGATTCTTCGTTCGACACCGCCGTCAGCTTCGTCACCAACACCAACTGGCAGGGCTACAGCGGCGAGTCGACGATGAGCTACCTGACCCAGATGCTGGCCCTGACGGTGCAGAACTTCCTGTCCGCCGCCACCGGCATCGCCGTCGTCTGGGCCTTCATCCGCGGCTTCGTCGCCCGTTCGACCGGCACCGTCGGCAACTTCTGGGTCGACGCGACGCGCTCCACGCTGTACGTGCTGCTGCCGCTGTCGGTCGTGTTCGCGGTCTTTCTTGTCGGCCAGGGCGCGATCCAGAACTTCGACGCCTACAAGGACGCGACGACGCTGGAGGTCAACGCGTATCAGCAACCGAAGAACGGACCGGACGGCCAGGCGCTGAAGGATGCCAAGGGCAACCCGGTCATGGAAGACGCCAGGACGGCGACGCAGTCGATCGCCATGGGCCCGATCGCTTCGCAGGAGGCGATCAAGATCCTCGGCACGAATGGCGGCGGCCCGTTCAACGCCAACTCTGCGCACCCCTTCGAGAACCCGACGCCGCTCTCGAACTTCGTGCAGATGCTGTCGATCTTTCTCATTCCCGCGGCGCTCGTCTTCGCGTTCGGGCGCATGGCGGGCGACATGCGGCAAGGCTGGGCGCTGCTTGCGGCGATGACGCTGCTGTTCGTCGCGATGGTTGCGCTCGGCTCGCCCCAGGAGCAGGGCGGCAATCCGGCGCTCGCCGGGCTCGGCGTCGACCAGGCGCACAGTCTCTGGCAGGCCGGCGGCAACATGGAAGGCAAGGAAACGCGCTTCGGCATCGCCGCCTCGACGCTGTTCGCCGCCATCACCACGGCGGCGTCGTGCGGCGCCGTCAATGCCATGCACGATTCCTTCATGCCGCTCGGCGGCGCCATGCCGCTGGTGCTGATCCAGCTCGGCGAGGTCGTCTTCGGCGGCGTCGGCTCGGGCCTGTACGGCATGCTGGTCTTCGCCATCCTCACCGTCTTCATCGCCGGCCTGATGATCGGCCGCACGCCCGAGTACCTCGGCAAGAAGATCGAGGCCTACGACATGAAGATGGTCTCGATCGCCATCCTGGTGACGCCCATTCTCGTGCTTGCCGGCACCGCGATCGGCGTCGGCGCCGAGGCCGGCCGCGCCGGCATCGCCAACCCGGGCGCGCACGGCTTCTCCGAGATCCTGTACGCGTTCAGCTCGGCCGCCAACAACAACGGCAGCGCCTTCGCCGGGATCTCGGCCAACACGCCGTTCTACAACGTGCTGCTGGCGGTGGCGATGTGGTTCGGCCGCTTCGGCGTGATCGTGCCCGTGCTCGCCATCGCCGGCTCGCTGGCGGCGAAGAAGCGCCTGCCGGTCACCGCCGGCACCTTGCCGACGCACGGCCCCCTGTTCGTGCTGCTGCTGATCGGTTCGGTCGTCCTCGTCGGCCTGCTCAACTATGTGCCGGCCCTGGCGCTCGGGCCGGTCGCCGAGCACTTCATGCTTTTTTCCGCCAGGTGATCGCCATGGTCTCCACCCGCACTTCGTTCTCCCTGTTCGATCCCGTCCTTGCCGGGCCGGCCGTTCGCGACGCCTTCGTCAAGCTCGACCCGCGCGTGCAGTGGCGCAACCCGGTGATGTTCGTCGTCTACGTCGGCAGCATCCTGACGACGCTGCTCGGCGTACAGGCGCTCGCCGGCCACGGCGAGGCCCCGGCCGGCTTCACCATCGCCGTCGCGATCTGGCTCTGGTTCACGGTCCTGTTCGCCAACTTCGCCGAAGCGCTCGCCGAAGGGCGCAGCAAGGCACAGACCGCGAGCCTGCGCGGCATGAAGCGCAAGGTCATCGCCAAGGTGCTGCAGACGCCCAAGCAGGGCGCCGGCACCGAAGCGCCACGTCATGGCGCGGCGTGGCATCCGCAGGAGGCGGACGAGCTGAAGAAAGGCGCCGTCGTGCTGGTCGAGGCCGGCGACACGATCCCGCTCGACGGCGAGGTGATCGAAGGTCTGGCCTCGGTCGACGAGAGCGCCATCACCGGCGAATCGGCACCGGTGATCCGCGAAGCCGGCGGCGACTTCGCGTCGGTGACCGGCGGCACCCGCGTGCTCTCCGACTGGCTGGTCGTGCGCGTCAGCGTCAATCCGGGCGAGTCGTTTCTCGACCGCATGATCTCGATGGTGGAAGGCGCGCGCCGGCAGAAGACGCCGAACGAGATCGCCCTGAACATCCTGCTCGTGGCGCTGACGATCGTCTTCCTCGTCGTCGTCGTGACCCTGTTGCCGATGTCGATCTTCAGCGTCGAGACCGCCAAGGCCGGCTCGGCCGTCACCGTGACGACGCTGGTCGCGCTCCTCGTCTGCCTGATACCGACGACGATCGGCGCGCTGCTCTCGGCCATCGGCGTTGCCGGCATGAGCCGGATGATGCAGGCCAACGTCATCGCCACCTCGGGTCGCGCCGTCGAGGCGGCCGGCGACGTCGACGTGCTGCTGATGGACAAGACCGGCACGATCACGCTCGGGAATCGGCAGGCGACAAGCCTGTTGCCGGCGCCAGGCGTTTCCGAGCAGCAGCTCGCCGACGTGGCCCAGCTGGCCTCGCTCGCCGACGAGACGCCGGAAGGGCGCAGCATCGTCGTGCTGGCCAAGCAGAAGTTCAACCTGCGCGAGCGCGAGATGGCCTCGCTCGCCGCGACCTTCATTCCCTTCACCGCGCAGACGCGGATGAGCGGCGTCGACCTCGCCGGCGGCAGCGGCCCGGCGCGGCAGATCCGCAAGGGCGCGGGCGACGCGATCCGCCGCCATGTCGAGTCGCTCGGTGGCAGCTTCCCGCCAGCCCTGACGGCGCAGGTCGAAGACGTGGCGCGGCGCGGCAGCACGCCGCTGGTCGTCGCCGAAGGCGCGAAGCCGCTCGGTGTCGTCGAGCTGAAGGACATCGTCAAAGGCGGCATCAAGGAGCGCTTCGCCGAGCTGCGCCGGATGGGCATCAAGACGGTGATGATCACGGGCGACAACCGCCTCACCGCGGCGGCGATCGCCGCCGAGGCCGGCGTCGACGACTTCCTCGCCGAAGCGACGCCCGAGGCGAAGCTGAAGATGATCCGCGAGTACCAGGCCGAAGGTCGCCTGGTGGCGATGACCGGCGACGGCACCAACGACGCGCCGGCGCTGGCCCAGGCCGACGTCGCGGTGGCCATGAACACCGGCACGCAGGCCGCCAAGGAGGCCGGCAACATGGTCGACCTCGACTCCAATCCGACCAAGCTGCTCGAGGTGGTGGAGACCGGCAAGCAGCTGCTGATGACGCGCGGGTCGCTCACCACCTTCTCGATCGCCAACGACGTGGCGAAGTACTTCGCGATCATTCCAGCCGCGTTCGCCACGACCTATCCGCAGCTCGCCGCGCTCGATGTGATGCACCTCGCGAGCCCGGCGTCGGCCATTCTCTCGGCCGTCATCTTCAACGCCGTCGTCATCGTCTTTCTCATTCCGCTGGCGCTGAAGGGCGTGAAGTACCGGGCCGCGCCAGCCGCCGAGCTGCTTCGCCGCAACGTCCTGATCTACGGCCTGGGCGGCCTCGTCGTTCCCTTCATCGGCATCAAGCTGATCGACCTCTTGCTGTCCGCGGCCCACCTCGCCTGAGTCCCACGCCCATGAAAGCCATTCTTCGCCCGACGCTCGTTCTCTTCGTCCTGCTGTCGCTGCTGACCGGCATCGTCTATCCGTTCGCGGTCACGGGCATCGCCCGGGCGGCCTTCCCGAAGCAGGCGGCCGGCAGCCTGGTCGAGCGCGACGGCAAGGTCGTGGGCTCTCTGCTCATCGGCCAGAGCTTCAGCGATCCGAAGTACTTCTGGAGCCGGCCCTCGGCCACCTCGCCGATGCCGAACAACGCCACCAGCTCGGGCGGCTCCAACCTCGGGCCGTCGAATCCGGCGCTTGTCGACGCCGTGAAGGGCCGCGTCGCGGCGCTGCGTGCCGCCGACCCGGGCAATGTCGCGCCGTTGCCTATCGATCTGGTCACGGCTTCGGCGAGCGGGCTCGACCCGGAGATCAGCGTCGCTGCCGCCGAGTACCAGGCCGGTCGCGTGGCGCGCACGCGTGGCCTGCCGGTCGAGCGGGTGCGTGCGCTGCTGCGCGAACGCGCGCAAGGGCAGATGTTCGGCTTTCTCGGCGAGGCGCGGGTCAACGTGCTCGCGCTGAACCTGGCCCTCGATGCGCTCGGCAAGACCTGAGGCGCCGCGCGGCGCTCCTAGAATCGCCCCGATCTCGGGCTTCGGGGAGGTGCGGCAACATGCTCATCAATTGCGTGGCCTACGAGAACGGGCGCAAGCTCGCCGATTGCGCCATCGACGACATCAGCGAATACCTGAAGCGCCCCGGCTGCTTCGTCTGGGTGGCGCTGCTCGATGCCTCGCCCGCCGAGCTGAAGAAGATGCAGGAAGAGTTCGGCCTGCACGACCTGGCTGTCGAGGACGCCCAGCAGGGCCACCAGCGCCCGAAGATCGAGGAATACGACGACTCGCTGTTCGCCGTGCTGCACACCGTGGCCCTGGCTGCCGATGGCGAGCTGAGCGTGGGCGAGGTCGACATCTTCGTCGGCACCAACTTCGTGCTGTCGGTGCGCAACCGCAGCTCGGCCGACTTCCTGGGCGTGCGGGCGCGCGCCGAGCGCGAACCGCATCTGCTGCAGCACGGCCCGGCCTTCGTCTTCTACGCGCTGATGGATGCGGTGGTCGATCGCTACTTTCCGATCATCGACGCGCTCGAGACCGACCTCGAGTCGATCGAGGACCAGATCTTCGAGCCGCGCCTTGGCCGCACCAACATCGAGCGGCTCTACGCGCTCAAGGGCAAGATCGGCGTCGTCAAGCACGCCGTGGCGCCGCTGCAGGAGTCGGTGGGCAAGCTGGTGAGCGGTCGGGTGCACCAGATCTGCAGCAACAACCGCGAGTACTTCCGCGACGTCTTCGACCACCTCGCGCGCATGAACGCCTTGCTCGACACCTTGCGCGACACGATCAGCACCGCGATCCAGGTCAACCTGGCGAGCGTGACGATCGAGGAGACCGAGATCACCAAGCGCCTGGCCGCCTGGGCCGGCATCTTCGCCGTGGCCACGGCCTTCGCCGGCATCTGGGGCATGAACTTCCAGAACATGCCCGAGCTCAAGCTCGACTACGGCTATCCGATCGCGCTCGCCGTCATCGTCCTCGCCTGCGTCTTCACGTGGTGGCGCTTCCGCAAGGCCAAGTGGCTTTGATCATCCGATGAGCGAACAAGCGCGTCCCGATCCCGACGCGCTCGTCGAGCGCATCCGTGCCGAGGAGGCGAAGGCCGGGCGCGGCCGGCTGCGGATCTACTTCGGCTCGTCGGCGGGGGTCGGCAAGACCTTCGCGATGCTCGCCTCGGCGCGGGCTGCGAAGGCCGCCGGCCTCGACGTCGTTGCCGGGGTCGTGGAGACGCACGGCCGCGCCGACACGGCGGCGCAGCTGCAGGGGCTCGAGCTGCTGCCGCGGCGCGAGCTGCCGGTCGGCAAGGGCGGCACCCTCGCCGAGTTCGACCTCGACGCGGCACTGGCGCGCCGGCCGGCGCTCCTGCTCGTCGACGAGCTGGCCCATTCGAACGTCGCGGGCTCGCGCCACCCGAAGCGCTGGCAGGACGTCGGCGAGCTGCTGGCGGCCGGCATCGACGTCTGGACGACGCTCAACGTCCAGCATCTCGAGAGCCTCAACGATGTCGTTGGCGGCATCACCGGAATCCGCGTCGCCGAAACGCTGCCCGATACCTTCTTCGATCGCGCCGACGAGGTGGTGCTCGTCGACGTGCCGGCCGAAGAGCTGATCGCCCGCCTGCAGGCCGGCAAGGTCTACGGCGAAGCGCAGGCCGAGCGCGCGGCGGCGAACTTCTTTCGGCGCGGCAACCTGATGGCCCTGCGCGAGCTCGCCTTGCGGCGTACCGCCGACCGGGTCGAGAACGACGTCCAGGCCTACCGCGTCGACCGGGCCATCGGCCGTGTCTGGAAGACCGAGAGCGCGGTGCTCTGCTGCATCGGTTCGGGCGAGGGCAGCGAGCATGTGGTGCGCGGCGCCGCCTTGCTGGCCCAGCAGCTGGCGGTGTCGTGGCACGCGATCTATGTCGAGACGCCGGCGCTGCAGCGCCTGCCGAACGAGCGCCGCGAACGGATCCTGCGCGCCGTCAAGCTGGCCGAAGACCTGGGTGCGATCACGGCGGTGGTGCCGAGCGCCGGCGTGGCCGCGGCCGTGGTCGGCGCATGCGCGCCAGCACAACCTGTCGAAGATCGTCATGGGCCACAACCAGGCAAGCGTCTGGCGGCCGGCCGGAACGCTGGCGCAGCAGCTCGGCCGCATGGCTCCCGACGTCGACCTGATCGAAATCGGCGCGCCCGCCCGCGCGTCGCGTTCGGCGGCGCAGACTGCAAGCGCGAGCAGCCAGCCCGAGGCGAGCGGCCGGGCGACCGGCTACATCGTCGCCATCACCGCCTGCGCACTGTTGACGGCCCTGGCCTTGCCGCTCGAAGTGGTGCTCGACCTGCCGAACATCGTCATGCTCTTTCTGCTCGCGGTGCTCGGCGTCGCGCTGCGCTACGGGCGCGGTCCGGCGGCGCTGGCGTCGGTGCTCAACGTCGGCGCCTTCGACTACTTCTTCGTGCCGCCACGCCTGTCGTTCGGCGTGGCCGACATCCAGTACGTGCTGACCTTCGGCGTCATGCTCGCGGTCGGCCTCATCGTCGGCCAGCTCACCGCCGGCCTGCGCTTCCAGGCGCGCATCGCCACGCATCGCGAGCGGCGCTCGCACTCGCTGTTCGAGGTGGCGCGCGACCTGTCGAGCGTGCTCGCCACCGAGCAGGTGGTGGAAGCGGCGGAGCAGGCGCGTGGCCCGCGAGTTCCGCGCCCGCGTCCACATCTACGTCCTCGATGCGAACGATCGCCTGCAGTCGATCGCCAGCGCGCCGGCCGGCGCCGGCCTCGATGCCGGCACCGCGCGCTGGGCCTTCGACCACGCCCAGGCTGCCGGCCTCGGCACCGACACGCTGCCCGGCAGCGCCTGGCTCTACCTGCCCCTGAAGGCGCCGATGCGGGCGCGCGGCGTGCTCGCGCTGGCGCCCGAGGAGCCGCGCCTGCTGCTCGTGCCCGAGCAGCGCCGCCAGCTCGAGACCTTCGCCGCGCTGACCGCGATCGCGCTCGAGCGCGTGCACTACGTCGAGGTGGCGCAGGCGGCGACGGTGCAGATCGAATCGGAGCGCCTCCGCAACTCCTTGCTGGCAGCCTTGTCGCACGACCTGCGCACGCCGCTCGCGGGCCTCGTCGGCCTGGCCGAGAGCCTGCGCCTGACCCGGCCGCACGCTGAGCGGCGAGCAACGCGAGATTGCCGAGGAGCTGCAGACCGAGGCGATGCGGATGAGCACGCAGGTCAACAACCTGCTCGACATGGCGCGCATCGAAAGCGGCGAAGTGCGCCTGCGTCGGGAATGGCATTCGGTCGAGGAGATGGTGGGCAGCGCGGTGCGGGCGACGGCGCGCGTCCTGGCGCCGCGCCAGGTGAGCACCGATCTGCCGGCCGACCTGCCGCTGGTGGAATGCGACGCGGTGCTGATCGAGCGCGTCTTCGTCAACCTGCTCGAGAACGCCGCCAAGTACACCCCGCCGACGGCCCGCGTTCGCATCTCGGCGCGGGCCGACCCGCCGACGATGCGCATCGCTGTGACCGACGATGGGCCCGGCGTTCGCGCCGGCCAGGAGGAGGCGATCTTCGAGAAGTTCGCGCGTGGCACGCGCGAGTCGGCGGTCGCCGGTGTCGGTCTCGGGCTGGCGATCTGCAAGGCGATCGTCGAGGCCCACGGCGGCACCATCGAGGTCCGCAACGGCGAGAGCGGCGGCGCCGAGTTCACCTTCACGCTGCCGCTGGGCACCTCGCCCGCGCTCGATGCGGCGGACGTCGACGGCCCGGCAGCGGCGATGACGGAGGGCGCGGCCACGGCCGCAACATCGGAGGGCGCGGCCGAGGCCGCGAAGGCGTGATGGCCGAAGCCGCGCCGGTCGTCCTGCTCGTCGAAGACGAACGCCACATCCGGCGCTTTCTTCGCACCTCGCTCGAAGCCGAGGGCTGGCGCGTCTTCGAGGCCGAGACGGTGCGCCAGGGCCTGGTCGATGCGGCGACGCGCAAGCCCGATCTCGTCATCGCCGATCTCGGCCTGCCCGATGGCGATGGCGTCGACCTCATTCGCGACCTGCGCACCTGGTCGGGCGTGCCGGTGATCGTGCTGTCGGCGCGCTCCGACGAAGTCGACAAGGTGCGGGCCCTCGACGCCGGCGCCGACGACTACATCGAGAAGCCCTTCGGCGTCTCCGAGCTGCTGGCGCGCGTGCGCGCCAACCGCAGGCGGCAGCAAGGCGGCCGCGCCGGCGAAGGTGCCTCGACGCTGACGATCGGCGATGTCGAGATCGATCTCGGCGCGCGCGTCGTGAAGAAGGCCGGCGCCGAAGTCCATCTCACGCCGATCGAGTACCGGTTGCTCGGCGTCCTGCTCGCCAACAGCGGCCGCGTGCTCACGCATCGCCATCTGCTGCGCGAGGTCTGGGGGCCGTCGCACGTCGAGCAGAACCACTATCTGCGCGTCTTCATGGGCAGCCTGCGGCACAAGCTCGAGGACGACCCGGCACAGCCGAAGATGCTGGTCACCGAGACCGGTGTCGGCTACCGGCTCGTCGCCGGCTGAGGCTCGCGCGCGCTACGGCGCGTGCGATTCCATGTAGCTCGTCGCCGTCTTCATCGCCGACTCGACGGCCGCCGCGACGATGGCGTCGACGTCGCCGCCGTCGATCTTGTCGGGCCCGGCGATCGTGGTCGCGGCCGTGCCCGAGGGCATGGCCTTCATCGACTTGCCCGGCCAGGTCGAGATCTGCATCATCACCTTGCCTTCGAGCTTCTTGCCGGCCTTGTCGGGCGCCAGCGAGACGAGGCTGCCGTCGAGGCTGTAACCCTTGGCGTTCTTGTCCTTCGGCGCATCCGTGGTGAGCTTGCCCTTGATCGCCTTGTCGACGCCTTTTTGCATCGCGGTGATGGCGCGGGTCTTGTACTTGGCGTCGAAGATGTCCTTGACCGCGAACTTGTTCACTTGAACGTAAGTGGCCATGATGCTTTCCTCTGGATTGGACGCGGCGGCAACGCTACTTTACAGATCCGGTCGCGGCTGCGGTCGGCCCGCCTCGTCCGCCGGGCGTTGTTTGCGTAGCGCGACCGCAGTCGCGTCCCACTCGAAAGGCACCGATGAAAAACCGCCTCCTCTGCACCCTTGCGCTTGCCATCGCCCTGCCGATGGCGGCCCACGCCGCCGTCATGGTCTCGGTCAATATCGCGCCGCCGCCGCTGCCGGTCTACGTGCAGCCGCCGATTCCCTCGCCCGGCTACATCTGGACGCCCGGCTACTGGCGCTGGGATCCGGCCGTGGCCGAGTATTTCTGGGTGCCGGGGACCTGGGTCGCGCCGCCCGCGGTCGGCCTGCTCTGGACGCCCGGCTATTGGGGCTGGGGTGCCGGCGGCTACTTCTGGCACGTCGGCTACTGGGGGCCTCACGTCGGCTTCTACGGCGGCGTCAACTACGGCTACGGCTATGGCGGCTCCGGCTATCACGGCGGCTACTGGCGCGGCGGCGTCTTCAACTACAACCGCACCGTCAACAACGTCAACGTCAACGTCGTGCACAACACCTACAACGAGCGCGTCGTCGAGAACAACACGCGGGTCAGCTTCAACGGCGGGCAGGGCGGCGTGGCGGCGCGCGAGTCGGCAGAGGAGCGCGCGGCGCACTCAGAGCATCACTACGCGCCCACCTCGATGCAGCACCAGCACGAGCAGGTTGCGATGCGTTCGCCCGAGCAGCGCGCCTCGTTCAATCACGGCCAGCCCGGCATGATGGCGTCGGAGCGTCCAGGCCACGCGCCGGGCGGCCCGCCGATGCACGAAGAGCACGCCGCCGCGGCCGAGCACGGCGGACACGGCGGCCCGCCGCACGAGGGTGGTCCGCACGAGGGCGGCCAGCATGGCGGCGAACATCACGGCAATGGCAACGGCCACGAGCGCTGAGGCGCGCAGCGCCCGGCCCTGAAGCCGGTCCTCAGAAGAGGCGGGCAGCGAGCCAGGTCAGCCCGGTGAAGGCCGACCACGCCGGTGCCCCGGAGCGCGTGCTTCGGGCCATGCCCGCATCGAGCGTCAGTCGCTTCGAGACGTTGCAGGTCACGGCGAGAAGGAACTGGCTGGTGTCGGTGGCGCCGCGCTCGTCGGTTCCTGAAAGCTCGCCCACCATGCCCCAGCGTTCGCCGAACGCGCGCGACAGCGCCGCGGCCCACAGCCACTGCGTTCGCGATGCCCCCGCTTCCTCCTGGCCCAGCCGGGTTGCCGCGAGGTTGAGATCGGTGTGCCAGCTCCCGGCGAAGTCGGCGCTGTAGATCGAGTTCAGCGAATAGTCGGGCTTGCCGCTGCCGATGCCGAGCCCCTGTTTCGCGGTCGGGATCGCGACGCCGGCCTCGAGCCCGAAAGCACGCTGCTCGTCGACGGCGAAGCGGCGCTTGAGGACGACGCCGGTGTCGCCGAAGCCGTTGCGGTGCCCGGCCGGATCGGTTTGGCGGACCCATGGTTCGCCACCGACCCGAACGCCCCAGTCGGGGCTGAAGGCGAGCTTGAACGTCGCGGGCAGGCTGTCGCGGTATTCGCCCGCACCTTGGTGGATGTGCAGCAGGCCGGCTTCGATCTCGAGCCAACCGGGCGCCGACAACGCGGCCGGTGTCGACACGCTCGGTCGATACGGTGTCGTCGATGGCTCGTCGTCGGCGTCGGCGCCGAACGCCGATGCCGAGGCGAGCATCGCCAGCGCGGCGACCGAGGCGCGGCGGCGGCTTCGCGACGGCCACTGCGCAAGTGACGAGAACGTCTTTTCCAATCGAGCCCCGGTTCGCTAAAGCGCCGGTGTATCACGTCCGGTCTGCCGAGCGAAGCGGCAGCGCCGCGAGCTCAGGCGGCGCGCCGCCTCGCTGTCTTTTTCGTCACGCTCTTGCGCGCCGGCGCGGCCTCGGCCTTCGACTTCTTCGGCTGGCGCGAGGCGAGGCTCTGGCGCAGGAGCTCCGTCAGATCGACAACGTTGCTCGCCGCAGCGGGCGCCGCTTCGTCCTCCACTGCCGTCACCTTCTCGGTCTTGCCGGCCGAGACACGCTGGGCCGCGAGCTTGTGGATCGCGGCCGTGAACTCGTCGGCGAAGTCGTCCGGCTTCCAGGTCGTGGTCATGTCGCCGACGAGCTGGCGCGCCATCTTCAGCTCGCCTTCCTTCAGCTTGGCGGCGGCCTTGCCGGCCGGCGGCAAGGCGATGTCGCCGCGCGGCCGGATCTCGGCCGCCCAGCGGATGGTGTTGAGCATGAGCGCTTCGCCGTCGGGAACGAGCGCCGCCAGGTTTTCCTTGGTGTGCATGACGACGCGGGCGATGCCGATCACGCCGGCCTCGCGCATCGCTTCGCGCAGGAGCGCGTAGACGTGGTCGCCCTTGCCGATCGGCGCGGTGTAGTACGGGCGCTCGAGGTAGGTGAACGAGATCTCGCGGCCTTGACGAAGGTCTCGATCGCGATCGTCTGCGTCGCCTTCGGATAGGCCGCCTTGATCTCGTCCTCGCCGAGCACGACGTAGTCGCCGTCGGCCTGCTTGATGCCCTTGACGATGTTCTCGCTCGCCACTTCCTTGCCGGTGCGCTTGTTGACGCGCTTGTAGCCGACCGGGTCCATGGTGCGCTTGTCGAGCCAGTCGAAATCGATGCCGATCTCTTCCGAGGCCGGATAGAGCGCGACAGGCACGTGGACCAGGCCGAAGCTGATCGCACCTTTCCAGATGGCTCGAGACATGGCTTCTCCAAGATGGACATGCGCATGCTGCACGCTGCCGAGCGCGCATTCGATCGTCGCTGCGCTGGACTTGCTGTGGGCGTCGGCCTACAGACCTGGCGCGGCCTTCGCGTACGCTTCGCTCCGGGAAACGATTCGCTTGAAGCCGCAAACTGTCCGCACCGTCGCTGTCGTCGTGCTCTTCGCAGCCTGCGCCTGGCTGCTGCACACGCTCTTCGCGCCCATCGTCTGGGCCGGCCTCATCGCCATCGCCACCTGGCCCATGCACGACCGCTTGCGCCTGCGTCTGGGGCCGCAGCGCGCGGTCCTGAGCGCTGTCCTGCTGACCGGCGCCATCGTCCTGTTCCTGCTCGTTCCCTTCGTCTACGGGCTCTATCGCGGCCTGCACGAGCTGCCGCATCTGCTGCACTTCTGGGCCTCGAGCGAAGAGGCGGGCTTGAGCGCGCCCGGCTGGCTCGGCTCGCTGCCGGGCGTTGGCGCCTGGGCCTTGCACCAATGGGACGAGACGGTGGGCGGGCCGGGTGCGCTGCAGGACTATGTGCACTCGCTGCTCGGCGCCGACTTCGAGCACGGCCGCGTCCTGGTGCTTCTCTTCGCGCATCACGCGATGGCGCTGTTCTTCTGCGTCATCGTCCTCTTCTTCCTGTATCTCGGCGGCGATGCGCTGGCGGCGCAGATCAACATGGTGATCTGGCGCTTCGTCGGGCCGGCCGGCGTGCGGGCTCGGGTCCTCGCGCTGCGCTCGGTGCGCGGCGCCGTCAACGGCCTGGTGTTCGTCGGCTTCGGCGTCGCGGTCTTCATGACCGCCCTTTATGCCGTGGCCGGCGTGCCGCACCCGTTCGCCTGGGGTCTGGCGACCGGACTGCTCGGCATGGTGCCTTTCGGCGCGATGCTGGTGGTGGCCGGCGTGGTGCTGTATTTCATCGCCAACGCGGCGCTGACGACGGCGCTCTGGCTCGCCGCCATCGGCGCCACCGCCATCTTCATCGCCGATCATTTCATCCGCCCGTACTTCCTGTCCGGCGCCTCGAAGTTGCCGCTCGTGCTGGCCCTGCTCGGCATCGTCGGCGGCCTCGAGACCTTCGGACTCCTGGGCCTCTTTCTCGGCCCGACCCTGCTCGCCGTGATGGTGGCCGCGTGGCACGAGCTGGCCGCGCCGGCCGGCAAATCCGAAGCGAAATCATGAGCTTCGACGCCGCGTCGGTGGCCGCTGCATTCGATCTGCAGCGCTTGCCCGATTCCTTCTACGACGACCCGTTTGCGACCTACCGCGCCCTGCGCGAGCACGAGCCGGTCAAGCGCATGCCGGGCGGCGGCATCTTCCTCACGCGGCACGAGGACATCGTCGCCGTCTACAAGGACGTCGCCACCTTCAGCTCCGACAAGCACGAGGAGTTCTTTCCGAAGTACGGCGATTCGCCGCTGTTCGAGCACCACACGACCAGCCTCGTCTTCAACGACCCGCCGCTGCACACGCGGGTGCGTCGCCTGATCGCGGGCGCCCTGACGCCGAAGCACGTCGCGGCGATGGAGGCGAACCTGATCGCGCTCGTCGACGGCCTGCTCGACGCGATGGCGGCACAGGGCGAGCGTGCCGAGATCGATCTCATCGAGGCCTTCTGCGGCGCGATTCCGGTGGAGGTCATCGGCAACCTGCTCGGTGTGCCGCGCGACGAGCGCGGGCCGCTCAGGGCCTGGTCGCTCGCCATCCTCGGCGCGCTCGAGCCGGCGCTCACGAGCGAGCAGCATGCCCTCGGCAACGCTGCGGTGCGCGAGATGCTGGCCTACCTCGAAGCTCTGGTCGAGCACCGGCGCGGCGCGCCCGGCGACCCGGCGACCGACGTGCTGACCCGGCTGATCGAGGGCGAAGCCGACGGCGAGAAGCTGCAGGCCAAGGAGCTGCTGCACAACTGCATCTTCCTGCTCAACGCCGGCCACGAGACCACCACCAACCTGATCGGCAACGGCCTGCGCTGCCTGTGCGAATGGCCGGGCGAGCGGGCCCGCCTGCTGGCCGAGCCGGAGCTCATCCGGACGGCGGTCGAGGAGTTCCTGCGGATCGAAAGCTCGAACCAGCTCGGCAACCGGATCACGACACGAGCTGCCGAGATCGGCGGCGTGGCGCTGGCGCCGCGCACCCAGGTGACGCTATGCATAGGCGCCGCCAATCGCGATCCGCAAGCCTTTCCCGATCCCGACCGGCTCGACATCGCTCGTCATCCGAACCGGCACGTCGCCTTCGGCTCGGGCATCCACCAGTGCGTGGGCATGGGCCTCGGCCGACTCGAGGCGAAAATCGCGATCGGTCGATTCCTGACCCGCTTTCCGGACTACGCGCTGGCCGGCCCGCCGGTGCGCAGCCGTCGTGTCCGCTTTCGCGGCCACGTCCGGCTGCCGGCGGTGCTGGGCCCGTCCCGATCGACAATAGCCAACCAGGAGACAACAACATGACCCTTGTCCATCGCGTCCTGCTCGTTCCCGTCCTTGCCATCGCCGCGAGCTTCGCGCTGCCGGCTGCCGCGCAGGTCAAGGTCGGCGTCACGGTGTCCACCACCGGCCCGGCGGTCTCGCTCGGCCTGCCCGAGAAGAACACCATCGCGCTGCTGCCGAAGACGGTGGCCGGGCAGTCGATCGAGTACATCGTGCTCGACGACGCCAGCGACTCGAGCGCCGCGGTGGTCAACACCCGAAAGCTGATCGCCGAGAACAAGGTCGACGTGATCATCGGCTCGACGACGACGCCGAACACGCTGGCGATGATCGACGTCGTCGCCGAGAACCAGACGCCGGTGATCTCGCTCGCCTCGTCGGCCCGGATCATCGAGCCGATGAGCGCGAAGAAGGCGTGGATGTTCAAGACGCCGCAGACCGACACGATGATGGTGCTGGCGATCCTCGAGCACGCCGCCAAGCGCGGCATGAAGACGATGGGCTACATCGGCTTCAACGACGCGCTCGGCGAGGCCTTCTATGCCGAATTCGAGAAGTTCGCCGAAGCGCGCCACATCAAGATAGTCGCGAGCGAGCGTTTCGCACCGCGCGACACCAGCGTCACGGGGCAGGTCATCAAGCTCGTCTCGGCCAACCCCGACATGGTCGTCATCGGCGCCTCCGGCACACCGGCGGTGCTGCCGGCGAGGGCCCTGGCCGAGCGCGGCTACAAGGGCAGCATCTACTTCAACCACGGCGTCGCGAACAACGATTTCCTGCGCGTCGGCGGCAAGGACATCGAAGGCGCCTACGTGCCGACCAGCCCGGTCGTGGTGGCCGCCGCGCTGCCGGCCGACAACCCGGCCAAGACGGCCGCGCTCGACTACAAGAAGCGCTATGAAGCAGCGTATGGCGAAGGCAGCGTCTCGGCCTTCGGCTCCTACACCTGGGATGCGTGGCTCGAGCTGAACCAGGCGATTCCGATCGCGCTGAAGAAGGCCAAGCCGGGCACCGTCGAGTTCCGCCAGGCCTTGCGCGATGCGCTCGAAGGCATCCACGACCTGCACGTGAGCAACGGCGTCGTCAACATGTCGAAGAACGACCACCTCGGCCTGGACCAGCGGGCTCGCGTGATCGTCAAGGTCGTCGACGGCAAGTGGAAGCTCGACTGACAGAGCGCTTGCGCGGGCGCGATTTGCGCGACATGGAAGCGCCGGCCCGCGGCTGAGCCGGGCCCGGCCTCGGTTCAACGCGAGGCGAGGCCGAGGATGCGCCGGCAGTGCACGAACGCGGCCTCGATCAGCCGCTCGTTCGCTTCCGGCGTGCGAAAGCCCGAATGCGCCGACAAGGTCACGTTCGGCAGCGTCGTCAGCACATGTCCGGCGGGCAGGGGCTCGATCTCGAACACGTCGAGGCCGGCGTGCCCGAGGTGGCCGCTGCGCAAGGCCTCGACCATCGCCGCTTCGTCGACCAGCGCGCCGCGCGCGGTGTTGACGAGCAAGGCCCCGGGCCGCATCGCGGCGATGCGCTCGCGCGAGAGGAAGCCGCGCGTCTCGTCGTCGAGCAGGAGATGCATCGAGACGGCATCGCTTTCGGCCAGCAGGCGCTCGAGCGAAACGAACTCGACGCCGTCGAAGGTCTTCGCTGTCCGGTTCCAGGCCAGCACCTTCATGCCGCAGCCGAGCGCGATGCGCGCAACCTCGGCGGCGATGCCGCCGAAGCCGACCAGGCCGAGCGTCTTGCCGCCGAGCTGCATGCCCTCGCTGCGCAGCCACTGCCCGGCGCGCATCGCCCGGTCCATCGCCGCGAAGCCACGCGCCGCCGCCCAGAGCAGGCCGATCGTGCATTCGGCAACCGCCGTATCGCCATAGCCCTTGATGATGTGCACCTCGATGCCGAGCTCGGCGAGGGCCTCCGGATTCATGTAGCTGCGCGCGCCGGTGCCGAGGAAGACGACGTGCGCCAGGCCCGGGCAGCGCCGGGCGACATCGATCGGCAGGGCGGTGTGGTCGATGACGGCGATGGCCGCGCCGGCGAGCATCTCCGGCAAGGCCGTCGGTGCGATGCCCGGTGCGCCGAAGCCGAGCGCCAGCGTCGGCGCGGACTGCCGGCCGATGCGTTCGGCCAGGGCGCGCAGCACCGGATTGGCATCGACGAAGACGGCGCGCATTCGTGCTCCTAGTGCGTGTCGGCCATCGCCTCGCCGAGGCGGATCGCCCGCCCCGGTTGCCAGGCCGGATTGAAGTGCAGCGCCGCCGCCTTGCCGAACAGCAGCACCACGGTCGAGCCGAGCAGGAAGCGGCCCATCTCCTCGCCTTGCTTCAAGGCAAACTGATGGGCCGTGTAGTGCCACTCGCGAACGCGGCGCACGCGCGGTGCATTGACCGGGCCATGCCAGACGGTGGCCATGCTGCCGACGATGGTGGCCCCGACGAGCACGAGCACGAACGGGCCGACGGCGGCCGAGTCGAAAACGCAGACCACGCGTTCGTTGCGCGCGAACAGGCCCGGTACGCCGCGCGCCGTCACCGGGTTGACCGAGAACAGGGCGCCCGGCACGTGGATCATCCGCGTCAGCCGGCCGTCGCACGGCATGTGGACGCGGTGGTAGTCCTTCGGGCTCAGGTACAGCGTGGCGAAGCTGCCGTCGTGAAAGGCCGCGGCCAGGGCCGCGTCGCCGCCCACCAGGGCCGTCGTCGAATAGCGATGGCCCTTGGCCTGCACGATCTGGTCGTGCTCGATGGCGCCGAACTGGCTGATGGTGCCGTCGACCGGGCAGATCAGGCCGGCATCGGCAAGCGGCCGCGCGTCCGGCTTGAGGGCGCGCGTGAAGAAGTCGTTGAAGCTGGCGTAGGCGCCCGGGTCCGGCTGCAGCGCCTCGCTCATGTCGACGCCGTACTTGCGCACGAACCAGCGCACCAGCCGCGTCGTCGTCGCGCCGCGCTCGCGCGAGGCGACCCGGCCGGCGAAGGCGGTGAGGCCACGCTTGGGCAGCACGTACTGGGGAAGAACCTTGCGGCGATCGGACACGAACGAGGGGAGGCAGACGGAGGCGCGAATTATCGACGCGCCGGCGGCCAACGATTTCGGCGCGCGCTGACTATCCTCTGCGTATGCCGCGCATCGACTTTCACGCTCCGTCGCTGGCGGTTGCTCGCGCCCTCATCGGCGCGAGCGTGTTCCTCGACGGCGTCGGCGGCCGCATCGTCGAGACCGAGGCCTACGACGAGAGCGACGCGGCGTCGCATACCTTCGGCGGCCAGACGCTTCGCAATGCCGTGATGTTCGGACCGCCTGGCCGGGCCTACGTCTACCGCTCGTACGGCATTCACTGGTGCCTGAACTTCGTCTGCGCACCGGCCGGCCATGGCGCCGGGGTGCTGCTGCGCGCGCTCGAGCCGACCGCCGGCCTCGAGCGCATGCGCGAGCGCCGCGGCCTGCACGACGAACGGCTGCTTTGCTCCGGGCCCGGCCGGCTCGGCCAGGCCCTCGGCGTGACGCATGCCGCCAACGGCCTGCGCCTCGATCGCCGGCCTTTTCGCGTCGTGCCGGCCGCTGCGCACGTGCCTGTGGAGGTTGCCGCCGGCGTTCGCATCGGCATCAGCAAGGCGCGCGAGCTGCCCTGGCGGTTCGTGCTCGCCGGCTCGCCCTTCCTGAGCAAGCCGATGCGCCCGCGTTGAGGCGACAAGGGCCCGCCGCTGCCTGTTACCCTCGACTTTTCGCCGCCGCGCTCGCGCGGCCTCACGCGAAGCTCGCGGCCGGATGGAACGCCGAAGGAGATCTCGATGCTGGAATTGCGGCCCACCTGCGAACACTGCGACAAGGCCCTGCCGCCGGCGTCGACCGAGGCGCGCATCTGCAGCTTCGAATGCACCTTCTGCGCCGGCTGCGTCGAGTCGGTGCTGCACAACGTCTGCCCCAACTGCGGCGGCGGTTTCGAACGTCGGCCGGTGCGGCCCGCTGCCGATCGACACGGCGGCAATTTTCTCGCCCGCCATCCGGCCAGCACCCAGCGGCGCCATCGACCGGTCGATCCGGCGGCGCAGCAAGCCCTGGTGGCAGCCGTCGGCGAGGTGCCGGCCGAGCAGCGTTGATGGCCGCGCCGGTCCATCCCTCGTTGCCGGTGCTCTTCGGCATGGCGGCGTTCATCGCCTGGCGGATGGCCGCGCGCATGCGCCGCATGATCGGCCGCCAGCGGCTGTCGCGCTGGCGGCCGACGTTCACCGTGGTCTTCTTTCCGATCCTCGTCGCCCTTCTTTCGCTCGTCGCGCTCGTCCGGCCGCAGGCGGCGCTGGCGTTGTTCGCCGGCTGCGCGGTGGGCGTCGGCCTCGGCGTCTGGGGCTTGCGGCTGACCCGCTTCGAGGCCACGCCGCAAGGCCTCTTCTACACGCCGAACCGCTACCTCGGCGTCTCGCTGTCGCTGTTGCTGATCGCGCGGCTCGGCTGGCGCTACCTGCAGCTCTTCGGTACCGACATGGCGTCCGCCTCGTCACCGGTCGCGCTCGGCCAGAGCCCGCTGACCCTGCTGATCTTCGGCATGCTGGCCGGCTACTACACGAGCTATGCCGCGGGCTTGTTGCGCTGGAAGGCCCGGGCACAGGGCGCAGCGGCGCCGACCGCCGAGGCTTGAGCGGTGGGCTATGAGCTGCAGGCGTTCATGGCCGAGGCCGACGAGCTGCGTGCCTGGAAGCGAGAGCTGCCTTCGGCGCTCGTCTGCCGCCTGAGCGGCGAGCTGTGGCTGGTGCCGCTCACCGATCGGCTGGCGAAGGAGCTGCTGGCGCACACCGGCGCGCCGCACCTGATCGCGGCGGTCCATGCCTGGGCCGCGGCGGCATCGCGGCGAACGTTGATCGGCCACGTCAGCGGCTTCGAGTTCGGCGACCGGGGCAGCGACGACTATCTCGTCTGGGCCGAGGGCGAGATCGTGCTGGCCACGCCGCACGAGGGCAAGGTCGCGGCGATCTTTCGCGAGCGCGCCGGGCTCGACGTGCACGCGGGCTTCGACATCGGCCGCCACCGCGGCGAGAGCGCCGCCGAACGATGGGCGGCCGAGGCCCGGCCCGAGGACCAGCGCGTGAAGCAACAGCCATGATCGACGCCGACTACTGCCGCACGATGGCGCAGTACAACGAGTGGATGAACTCGCGCCTGTACGCGCTTTGCGCCACGCTGCCGGAGGGCGAGCTGCACGCCGATCGCGGCGCCTTCTTCAAGTCGATCTACGCGACCCTGAATCACATCGCCTACGCCGACCTCGCGTTCCTGTCGCGCTTCACCGGCGATCCGCAAGCGGTGCCGGAGCTGGACGTCGATCTGTTCGGCGGCTTCGCGGCGCTGCGCCGGCAACGCGAAGGGCTCGATGGCCGCCTGCTGGCCTGGGCTTCGGCGCTAGTGCCCGAATGGCTGGCCGCGCCGCAGACCTACACGAGCAAGGTCGACGGCCGCGTCCGCACCGTGCCGCGCTGGACGCTGGTGGTCCACGTCTTCAATCACCAGACGCACCATCGCGGCCAGGTGACGACCTTGCTGGCGCAGGCCGGCCACGACGTCGGCAGCACCGACATTCCTTTCATGCCCGCCTTTCAGGGCAGCCTTCCCGGGAGTCCCATCGCATGAGCCACCTTCTCGCACGCCTCGCCTGCGCCTTCGTCCTGGCAGCGCCGCTCTGGGCCTCGGCGCAGCTCGCCGTCGTCGGGCAACCCAACCAGGAGCTGCTGCTCGCCAGCAGCGACCCGCACCTGGCCGCCAACAAGCGTCTCGTCTACGACTTCTGGCGCGAAGTCTTCGAGGGCGGCCACATGGAGCTGGCCGACAAGTACATGGCCGAGGGCTACATCCAGCACAACCCGAACGTGCCCACCGGCCGCGCCGCGTTCATCGAGGCGTTCTCGAAGCGGGTGAAGCCGCGGGCGATCGAGGCCACGGTGAGGACGCCGATGGTGGCGATCGTGGCCGAGGGCGATCTCGTGGTGCTCGCCTTCGTGCGCGAGGGCAGCGATCCGAAGGATCCGTCGAAGAAGTACACGACGACCTGGTTCGACATGTTCCGGATCGAGTCCGGCAAGATCGCCGAGCACTGGGATGCGGCGCAAAAGCTCTGAGACGATCTCGCCATGACAGCGCAAGGCATGACGCGCACGCAGTGCTGCATCGTCGGCGGCGGGCCGGCCGGGATGATGCTCGGCTACCTGCTGGCGCGTGCCGGCGTGCAGACCACGGTGCTCGAGAAGCACGCCGATTTCCTGCGCGACTTTCGCGGCGACACCGTCCATCCATCGACCTTGCGGATCATGGACGAGCTCGGCCTGCTCGACGCCTTCTTGCAGCGGCCGCACCAGCGCTTGCCGCTGATCGGCGGCTGGTTCGGCAAGGAGCACATCCAGCTCGGCGACTTTCGCGGGCTGCCGGCGCGCTATGCCTTCATCGCCATGATGCCGCAGTGGGAGTTCCTCGACTTCCTCGCCGGCGAGGCGAAGAAGCTGCCGGCGTTCACGCTGCGCATGCGCGCCAACGCGACTGCGTTGGTCGAGGCCGAGGGTCGCGTCGCCGGTGTGCGCGGCAGCGACGCCGACGGCGAGTTCGAGATCGCGGCCGACTGCACGATCGGCTGCGACGGCCGGCACTCGACGGTGCGCGCCGCGGCCGGCCTGCAGGTCGAGGACGTCGGCGCGCCCATCGACGTGCTCTGGTTTCGGGTGGCGCGCGATCCGGCTGCGCTCGACAACAGCCTGGCCCGCATCGCGCCCGGCCGGATGGTCGTCACGCTCGACCGGGGCGACTACTGGCAATGCGCCTTCGTCGTGCCGAAGGGCGGTGCCGAAGCCCTGCAGCGCGGACCGATCGAGACCTTTCGGGCCCGGGCGATCGAGGCCGCGCCTATCCTCGCGCCGCATATCTCCGATATCCGCTCGTGGGACGACGTCAAGCTGCTCACCGTCATGGTCGATCGGCTGACGCATTGGTCGAAGCCGGGCCTGCTCTGCATCGGCGATGCGGCGCATGCCATGTCGCCGGTCGGCGGCGTCGGCATCAACCTGGCGATCCAGGACGCCGTCGCCGCGGCCAATCTCCTCGCTGAAAAGCTGCGTGCCGGCAGCGTCAGCGAGGACGATCTCGATGCCGTGCGCCGGCGCCGCTCCTGGCCGACGAAAGCGACCCAGGCGATGCAGGTGGCGATCCAGAACAACGTCCTCGTGCCGGTATTGAGCGGCAGCAACGCCGAGCTGCACCTGCCCTTGCCGCTGCGTCTGGTCACGGCGCTGCCCGCCCTGCAGCGACTGCTGGCCCGCCTGCTCGGGATGGGCGTGCGGCCCGAGCACGTGCGCTCGCCGGCGGCATGAGCCGGAACCGGCGAACTTGCTGGCACCCTTCCTGCTCGCGCGGCTTTCGTCTTGCCCCGATGGACGGGCGCCGGCGAAGCGGGCATAAAGTCAGATTCTCGACATGCGACTGGAGAGCGTCATGAACGACTTGCGGATCAACGGCGATCGCCTCTGGGCGAGCCTGATGGAAATGGCCAAGATCGGCGCCACGGCCAAGGGCGGCGTCTGCCGGCTGACGCTCACCGACCTCGACAAGCAGGGCCGCGACCTGTTCGTCAAGTGGTGCAAGGAGGCCGGCTGCACGATCAAGATCGACCAGATGGGCAACATCTTCGCGCGCCGGCCTGGCCGCAACAACAACCTGGCGCCGGTCGGCACCGGCAGCCACCTCGACAGCCAGCCGACCGGCGGCCGCTTCGACGGTGTCTACGGCGTGCTCGCCGGCCTCGAGGTGATCCGCACGCTGAACGACCTGAAGATCGAGACCGAGCGTCCGGTCGAGGCCTCGGTCTGGACCAACGAGGAAGGCTCGCGCTTCGCACCGGCGATGGTCGGCTCCGGCGTCTACGCCGGCGTGTTCTCGCTCGACTACGGCCACTCGCGCACCGACCAGCAGGGCAAGACGATCGGCGAGGAGCTGGCCCGCATCGGCTACCTCGGCAGCGAGCCGATGGGCAACCGGCCGGTGCACGCCTTCTTCGAGACGCACATCGAGCAGGGCCCGATCCTCGAGCACGAAGGGCAGACGATCGGCGTCGTCACCGACGCCCAAGGGCAACGCTGGTACGAGCTCGTGCTCACCGGGCAGGACTCGCACGCCGGCCCGACGCCGATGCCGGTGCGGCGCGACGCGCTGCTCGGCGCGGCCAAGGTGATCCAGCTCGTCAACGAGATCGGCCTGAAGCACGCGCCGCTTGCCGTCTCCACCGTCGGCATGCTCAACGTCTTTCCGAACTCGCGCAACGTCATCCCGGGCAAGGTCTTTCTCACGGTCGACTTCCGCTGTCCGGTCAACGACGAGCTCGCGAAGATGGACGCCGAGCTGAAGGAGGGCGTGGCGAAGATCGCGGCCGCCGGCCGTCTCGAGCACGACCTGAAGCAGATCTTCCAGTACGACTGCGTCCACTTCGACGAGAGCTGCGTCGAGATGGTTCGCTCGGGCGCGAAGCGCCTGGGCTACTCGACGCGCGAGATCGTCTCCGGCGCCGGCCATGACGCCTGCTACATGAGCAAGGTCACGCCGACGGCGATGGTCTTCGTGCCTTGCGTCGGCGGCATCAGCCACAACGAGATCGAAGACGCCAAGCCGGAGTGGATAGCGGCCGGCGGCAACGTGCTGTTCCAGGCGATGCTGGCCAAGGCCAACGAGCTGCCGACGGTCGGCAAGAATGCGGAATCGATCGCGGTCGCGTGAACTGAGTCTGGAGAGAGCACCATGAGCAGCGTTTTGATTCGCGGCGGTACCGTCGTCAATGCCGAGGCCAGTGTCCGGGCCGACGTTCTTTGCGAAGGCGGCCTGATCCGCGCAGTCGGCCCCGACCTGCAGGCGCCGGCCGGCGCCACCGTCGTCGACGCCGGCGGCGCGCTGGTGATGCCCGGCGGCATCGACCCGCACACGCATATGGAGCTGCCCTTCATGGGCGCCGTCACGAAAGACGATTTCTACACCGGCACCTCGGCCGGCGTCTCCGGCGGCACGACGATGATCATCGACTTCGTCATCCCCGATCCGCAGCAGCGGCTGATGGACGCCTGGAAGAACTGGCGCGGCTGGGCCGAGAAGTCGGCCGCCGACTACAGCTTCCACGTCGCGGTGACCTGGTGGGACGACAGCGTGCATGCCGACATGGGCACGCTGGTGCGCGAGCACGGCGTCAACAGCTTCAAGCACTTCATGGCCTACAAGGGCGCGATCATGGCCAACGACGAGGTCATGGTGAACAGCTTCACCCGCGCCCTCGAGCTCGGTGCCTTGCCCACCGTCCATGCCGAGAACGGCGAGCTGGTGTTCCAGATGCAGAAGCGCCTCGTGGCGGCCGGCATCACCGGGCCGGAAGGGCATCCGCTGTCGCGGCCGCCGGCGGTGGAGGCCGAAGCGGCCGAGCGCGCCATCCGCATCGCCGAGGTGCTGGGCACGCCGCTCTACATCGTGCACGTCTCGAGCGAGGACTCGGCCGCCGCGATCATCCGCGCCCGCACGAAAGGGCAGCGCGTCTACGGCGAGGTGCTTGCCGGCCACCTGACGATCGACGATTCGGTCTACCTCAATCCCGACTGGAACATCGCCGCGGCGCACGTGATGAGTCCGCCGTTTCGCGCCAAGCGCCACCAGGATGCCTTGTGGGGCGCGCTCGCCGCCGGCCACTTGCAGACGACGGCAACCGACCACTGTGCCTTCTGCTCGGAGCAGAAGGGCGTCGGCAAGGACGACTTCAGCAAGATCCCGAACGGCTGCGCCGGCGTCGAAGACCGCATGTCGGTGCTCTGGGATGCGGGCGTGAACTCGGGCCGGCTCACGGCCAACGAGTTCGTGCGCGTCACCTCCACCAACGCGGCGCAGATCTTCAACCTCTACCCGAGGAAGGGCGCGATCGCCGCCGGCAGCGACGCCGACCTCGTGGTCTGGGATCCGAAGGCGACGAAGACGATCACGACCGCGGGCAGCATCTCGCGGGTCGGCTACAACGTCTTCGAGGGCCGCAAGGTGACGGGCCTGGCGAAGGTGACGCTCTCGCAGGGCAACATCGTCTGGATGGACGGCGAATTGCGCACGCAGCGCGGCGCCGGGCGCTACGTGAATCGCCCGGCCTTCGCGCCGATGTTCGATGCCCTGAAGCGGCAGGCCGAGCGGCATGCGCCGCACGCCGTGGCGCGCGCCGCCTAGGCCCCGAGATGCCCTTGCCCGACATCCGGCCCGGCCGGCTCAGCAACGATGACTACGAGCGAAATTTCGGCGAGGCGCATCCGCCGCTGACGCCGGTGCAGGCGCTGATCGAGGCCGAGCGCTGCTACTACTGCTTCGACGCGCCCTGCGTCGCCGCCTGCCCGACCGGCATCGACATCCCCTCGTTCATCCGCCGCATCGGCGAAGACAACCTGCGTGGCGCGGCCAAGGCGATCCTCGAGGCCAACGTCTTCGGCGGCATGTGCGCTCGCGTCTGTCCGACCGAGGTGCTGTGCGAGCAGGCCTGCGTGCGCAACACCAACGAGGACAAGCCGGTCGAGATCGGTCTCCTGCAGCGGCGCGCCACCGACGCCTACTTCGCTGCGCCCGGCGCGCCGATCTTCACGCGCGCCGCCGCCACGGGCAAGCGCATCGCCGTGGTGGGCGCGGGGCCGGGCGGCCTCTCGTGCGCGCATCGCGCCGCGCTGCTCGGGCATGACGTGACCGTCTTCGAGGCCCGGCCGAAGGCGGGCGGCCTGAACGAATACGGCTTGGCCGCGTACAAGACGGTCGACGGCTTCGCCCAGAAGGAGATCGACTGGCTGCTCTCGATCGGCGGCATCGAGATGCGCTACGGCCAGGCGCTCGGCGAGCACTTCACGCTCGCTTCGCTCACGGCCGACCACGACGCGGTCTTCCTCGGCCTGGGCCTCGGTGGCGTCAACGCCCTCGGCCTCGCGGCCGAGCGCACGCGCGGCGTCGACAACGCCGTCCAGTTCATCGCCGGCCTGCGCCAGGCCAGCGACTACGCCGCGCTGCCGGTGGGGCGACGCGTCGTCGTCATCGGCGGCGGCATGACGGCCATCGACGCCGCCGTGCAGTCACGCCTGCTCGGCGCCGAAGAGGTGACCATCGTCTATCGACGCGACGAGACGCGCATGCCGGCCTCCGGCTACGAGCGCGAGTGGGCGCAGAAGAGCGGCGTCACGATCCGGACCTGGAGCGTGCTGGAGTCGCTCGACAGCGACGCCGGCCATGTCGAAGGCGCGACCTTCGCTGCCGTGCACGAGGTCGGCGGCAAGCTCGAGGCCACCGGCAAGCGCTGGCGCATCGCCGCCGACACGGTGCTGAAGGCGATCGGCCAGACCCTGGTGCTCGCCGACCCGACCCTGGCGACTCTGGTGCTTCGTGGCGGCCGCATCGAGGTCGATCCCGAGGGCCACACGTCGCTGTCGAAGGTCTGGGCCGGCGGCGACTGCACTTATGGCGGGCAGGACCTGACGGTCGAAGCGGTGGAGCACGGCAAGATCGCGGCGCATTCGATCGACCGCGCCCTCGGCATGGCGCGCCCGGGCCGGCCTTTCGCGCGCGTTCGCCGCGCCGCCTGAACTACGAAACACGACAAGCGCACGCCATGGCCGACCTTCGCAGCACCTTCGCCGGCATCACCAGCCCGAACCCTTTCTGGCTCGCCTCGGCGCCGCCCACCGACAAGGAATACAACGTCGTGCGCGCCTTCGAGGCCGGCTGGGGCGGCGTGGTCTGGAAGACGCTGGGCGAGGCCGGCCCGCCGATCGTCAACGTCAACGGTCCACGCTATGCCGCGCTCTACTCGCAGGACCGGCGGCTGATCGGTTTCAACAACATCGAACTCATCACCGACCGGCCGCTCGAGGTCAACCTGGCCGAGATCGCGCGCGTCAAGCGCAACTGGCCCGACCGCGCGGTCATCGTCTCGATCATGGTGCCGTGCGAGGAGCAGGCCTGGAAAGCGATCCTGCCGATGGTCGAAGACACCGGCTGCGACGGCGTGGAGCTCAACTTCGGCTGCCCGCACGGCATGAGCGAGCGCGGCATGGGCTCGGCCGTGGGCCAGGTGCCCGAGTACATCGAGATGGTGACGCGCTGGTGCAAGCACTACACGAGGCTGCCGGTGATCGTCAAGCTCACGCCCAACGTCGCCGACATCAAGCCGCCGGCGCTGGCCGCGCATCGCGGCGGTGCCGATGCGGTCTCGCTCATCAACACCGTGAACTCGGTGATGGGCGTCGACCTCGACGCGCTGCTCATCTATCCGCACACCGGCGCGACCGGATCGCACGGCGGCTACTGCGGGCCGGCGGTCAAGCCGATCGCGCTCAACTTCGTGGCCGAGATCGCGCGCACGCCGGCGATGGCCGGGCTGCCGATCTCCGGCATCGGCGGCATCTCGACGTGGAAGGATGCTGCCGAGTTCATCGCGCTCGGCTCCGGTAATGTCCAGGTGTGCACGGCGGCGATGACCTACGGCTTCAAGATCATCGACGAGCTGTGCAGCGGCCTGGCCGAGTACATGGACCAGAAAGGCTTCGCCACCATCGATGCCTTCCGCGGCCGCGCGGTGGCGTCGATCGTCGACTGGAACGCGCTCGACCTCAATCGCATCGAGAAAGCGAGCATCGACCAGGACCTCTGCATCCAGTGCGGGCGCTGCCACGTCGTCTGCGAAGACACCTCGCACCAGGCGATCACGGCAACGCACGACGGCAGGCGCCACTTCGAGGTGATCGACGCCGAGTGCGTGGGCTGCAACCTGTGCGTGTCGGTCTGCCCGGTGCCGGAGTGCATCACGATGCACGCCTTGCCGGCGGGCGCGATCGATACGCGCACGGGCCGGATCGTCGAGGGTGGCTACGCCAACTGGACGACGCATCCGAACAACCCGGCACGCGTCGCGTCGTGATGGCGAGCCTGCCCTTGCCGACAGCCGCCCCTGCCACTGTCGAAGTCGAACACGTCTCGGTCGTCTACCCGGCCAGGGAGCACACGGTCACGGCGCTCGCCGACGTGAGCCTGTCGATTCGCGAGGGCGAGTTCGTCTCGCTGATCGGACCGTCGGGCTGCGGCAAGACGACGCTCTTGCGCGTCATCGCCGACCTCGAGCAGGTGACCTCGGGCAGCGTGCGCGTCAACGGCCTGGCGGCGCGCGACGCTCGCCTGGCGCGCGCCTATGGCTACGTTTTCCAGGCGCCGGCGCTGTTTCCCTGGCGCACGGTGCTGGCCAACGTCTGCCTGCCGCTCGAGATCCACGGCCTCGACAAGGCGAAGGCCGAGAAGGTCGCCCGCGAGCATCTCGAGCGGGTCGGCCTCACCGGTTTCGAAGGCAAGTACCCGTGGCAGCTCTCGGGTGGCATGCAACAGCGGGTCTCGATCGCGCGTGCGCTCGGCTTCGAGCCCAAGCTGCTGATGATGGACGAGCCCTTCGGCGCGCTCGACGAGATCACGCGCGACCGGCTGAACGAGCAGCTGCTGCGCCTGTGGGAGCGGGAGAAGCGCACGGTCGTCTTCGTCACCCATTCGATTCCGGAGGCGGTGTTCCTCTCGTCGCGCATCGTCGTGATGTCACCGCGGCCCGGTCGGATCGTCGAGGTCATCGAATCCGGCTTGCCCGCCGATCGCACGCTCGACATCCGCGACACGCCCGAGTTCAGCGCCATCGCGCATCGGGTGCGGGTCGCCTTGCAGGAAGGCCATGGCGGCAGCCACTAGGCGACTGCGGCGCGCGCTCGGGCAGGCCTGGTTCCGGGCCGGACCGGTGCTCGTCGTGCTCGTGGTCCTGCTTGTCGTCTGGTACGTGGCGGCGATCGGCTTCAATGCGCCGCAGGTCATCGAGCGCACGCTTTCCGATCAGCCCGGCTGGGGCGTGACTGATCTCGTTCCGCTCACGCTCTCGATGGATCGGCCGGTGCTGCCGGCGCCGCACCAGATCGCGCTCGACCTCTTCGATTCCGTCTTCGGCTGGCCGCTCGACTCGCCGCGCAACCTGCTCTATCACGCCGGCGTCACCAGCTCGGCCACCTTGCTCGGCTTCGTCATGGGCAGCCTGCTCGGCGCTGTCATCGCCGTGCTCATCGTCCACTCGCGCACCCTCGAGCGCAGCCTCTTTCCCTGGGTCATCGCCTCGCAGACGGTGCCGGTGCTGGCGATCGCGCCGATCGTCATCGTCCTCCTCGGCAGCATGGGGATGACCGGCGTCTTCCCGAAGGCCGTGATCTCGATGTACCTGTGCTTCTTTCCGGTCGCAGTGGCGCTGGTCAAGGGCTTGCGCTCGCCCGGCGTGATGGAGCTCGAGCTGCTCCACACCTATGCCGCGTCCGGGCAGGACACGTTCTGGAAGCTGCGCGTGCCGGCGTCGCTGCCGTTCCTCTTCCCGGCCCTGCGCATCGGCATCGCCGCCGGCCTGGTCGGCGCCATCGTCGGCGAGCTGCCGACCGGCGCGCAGGCGGGCCTCGGCGCGCGCTTGCTCACCGGCTCCTACTACGGCAACACGGTGCAGATCTGGTCGGCGCTGGTGATGTCGGCTCTTGCTCGGGCTGGCCCTCACGGCCTGCGTCGCCCTGGCCGAGCGCTGGCTCACCCCGGGCGGCAAGCGATGAGCGCGGCATCATGAGCCTGGCCTGGCTGCTGCCGCTGCTGATCGTGCTGCTGGTGCTCGCCGTCTTCAGCGTGCGCCGGGCTGCCGCGATCGAAGGCTACGGCGCGATCGGCCGCTTCGCCGCGCCGCTCCTCTTCGGCATCTGGGTCCTGGTCTTCTGGCAGCTGCTGACGCAGGCGCTCGGCGTGCCGCAGGTGCTGCTGCCCGCGCCCAGCCTCATCGGCCATGCCCTGCTCGGCAATGCCGGCGTCCTGGCGGGAGACTTCGTGCAGACGGTCCTGCACTCGGCCCTGATCGGCCTGGTCGCGGGCTCGGGCCTCGGCTTCGTCACCGGCGTGCTGATCGATCGCAGCCCCTTCCTGCAGCGCGGCCTGCTGCCGGTGGCGGCGCTGGCCAGCACCGTGCCGCTTGTCGGCATCGCGCCGATCATGGTGATGTGGTTCGGCTTCGACTGGCATTCGAAGGCCGCCGTCGTCGTCGTCATGACCTTCTTTCCGATGCTCGTGAACACCCTTGCCGGGCTCGAGGAATCGGGCCACATGGAACGCGACCTGATGCGCTCGTACGGCGCCGGCTACTGGCGCACGCTCCTGGCGCTGCGCATTCCGGTGGCCTTGCCCTTCGTCTTCAACGCGCTGAAGGTGAACTCGACCCTGGCGATGATCGGCGCCATCGTCGCCGAGTTCTTCGGCTCGCCGATCTCCGGCCTGGGCTTTCGCATTTCCACCGAGGCGGCGCGCCTCAACATGGGCCTGGTCTGGGCGGCGATCGTCGTGGCGGCGCTGGCAGGATCCCTGCTCTACGGCCTGCTCGGCTGGATCGAAAGGCGAGCGACGTTCTGGCACCCCTCGTTTCGGACCGCCGGATGAGTTCAAATGCAGGCTTGCACCCGAGTTCCCTTCCCCACGCCGCAAGGCACAACTTCCGGAGTTCCCAGATGCGCAAAAGCACAATCCTGATCTCGTTGCTGCTGGCCGGCGCGGCCGGAGCCGCGGCCGCGGCCGACAAGGTCACCGTCCAGCTGAAGTGGTTGCCGCAGGCCCAGTTCGCCGGCTACTACGTGGCCCAGGCCAAGGGCTTCTACAAGGACGCCGGCCTCGATGTCACCATCAAGCCGGGCGGCCCGGACATCGCCCCGGCGCAGGTGCTCGCCGCCAAGGGCGCCGACGTCACCGTCGACTGGATGCCGAGCGCGCTCGCCGCGCGCGAAGCCGGCGTGCCGATGGTCAACATCGCGCAGATCTTCAACCGCTCGGGAATGATGCTCACCTGCAAGAAGTCGAGCGGTGTCCACACCTCGAAGGACTTCAAGGGCAAGACGATGGGCGTCTGGTTCGGCGGCAACGAATATCCCTTCCTCAGCTGGATGGGCACGCTCGGCCTGAAGACCAGTGGTGCGACCCCCGACGTGAAGGTGCTCAAGCAAGGCTTCAACGTCGACCCGCTGCTGCAGAACCAGGCGGCCTGCATCTCGACCATGATCTACAACGAGTACTGGCAGGTGATCGATGCCGGCGTCAAGCCGGCCGACCTGGTCACCTTCCCGTATGAAGACCAGGGCGCGGCCACGCTCGAGGACGGTCTCTATGCGCGCGGCCCCGACCTGGCCGATCCGGCCTACGTCGCCAAGCTGGCGAAGTTCGTGAAGGCCTCGATCGAAGGCTGGAACTACGCCATCAAGCATCAGGACGAGGCCGTCAAGATCGTCCTCGCGGCCGACACCTCGGGCGGCTCGAACGCGAAGGTACAGAAGCGCCAGCTCGAGAACGTGGCCACGCTCATCACCAATGCCGGCACGCCGAAGATGGGCGTGCTCGACCCCGCTGCCTATCAGCGCACGGTGAAGGTGCTGCTTGCCGGTGGCAGCGATCCGGTGATCAAGAAGGACCCGGGCACCGATGCCTGGACCCACGCCGTCACCGACAAGGCGATGGCGAAGTAGGCAAACCGATGAGCCCGGCCGTCGAGCGCCGGGCCTTCGTTGCCGCTGCCGGCGGCGCCGTCGGCAGCGTGCCGTGCCGCCTGCTGGAGAGCGGGCTTGCGGCCTCCCTGGCGCATCGTGCCGTCCTGTCCAGGGTGGCGACGGAGGACTGCCGATGAGCGTATCCATGCAGACGTACTACGCCGCGCGTGCCCCGGAGTACGACGCGATCTACCGCAAGCCCGAACGGCAGGCCGACCTGCGCGCCATCGAGGCCTGGCTGCCGGCGCGCTTCGAGCGTGCGCGCGTGCTCGAGGTCGCCTGCGGTACCGGCTACTGGACGCGCTTCATCGCTCCGGTCGCGCTCAGCGTGCTCGGTATCGATGCCGCGCCCGAGACGCTGCGCATGGCCGAGGCGCGCATGGCCGAGGCGGGCGTCGAGGCGAACGTGCGGTTCGAGGTCGGCGATGCCTATGCGCTGGCGGCGAGCGAGCCGAAGTGCGACGGCGCGTTCGCCGGATTCTGGTTCTCGCACATCCCGAAAGCGCGCGTGCGCGAGTTCCTGACCGGCCTGGGTGCCGTGCTCGCACCGGGCGCCAGGGTCGTGTTGCTCGACAACCTGTTCGTCGAAGGCAGCAGCTCGCCGATCAGCGAGCGCGATGGCGAAGGCAACAGCTACCAGGCGCGCGGGCTCGCCGACGGCAGCGTGCACCGGGTGCTGAAGAACTTTCCCTCGGAGGCCGAGCTGCGCGCGACGGCCGAAGGCGTGGGAACGAACGTCGCGTACCAGGCCTGGCCGCACTACTGGGCCTTGCAGTACACGACGCCGAAGCCCTGAACGACCGCGGATGCAAACGGTCCTCGTCTGGCTGACGGCCTTCTGCCTCGCGGCCGCGTCGCAGTTCGCACGCGCGCAGACGCCGGCGCAAGTGGCCGACATCGCGACGCGGCCCGGCGTGACGCAACGCCTGCTCGTGCTCACGCCGGCGCAGCCGCGGGCGACGGTCGTGCTGTTCACCGGCGGCAACGGCGCCCTGCAGCTGCGCCCCGATGGCAGCCTCGGCTCGGGCGCCGGCAACTTCCTCGTGCGCAGCCGCCAGCGCTTCGCCGATGCCGGCCTGACGGTGGTTCTGGTCGATGCGCCCTCCGATCGCCAGAGCGAGCCTTTTCTCGCCGGCTTTCGGCAGCGGCCCGAGCACGCGGCCGACATCAAGGCCGTCATCGCCTGGCTGCGCAGCCGCTCCGAGCTGCCGGTGTGGCTGGTGGGCACCAGCCGCGGCACGCAATCGGTGGCCTACCTCGCCACCGAGCTTTCGGGGCGCGACGGACCGGACGGCATCGTCCTCACCTCGTCCATCCTCGTCGACCGGAAGAGCCGTGCCGTGTTGGCGATGCCGCTCGACAAGATCCGGGTCCCGGTGCTTGTCGTGCATCACGAGCTGGACGCTTGCCCGCTCTGTCCCTTTGCCAGCGTGCCGTCGCTGCTGGCGGGGCTCGAGCACGCGCCGCGCAAGCAATTGCTCTCGTTTCGCGACGGCCAGAGCACCGGCGACCCGTGCGAGGCGTTCGCCCATCACGGCTACAACGGCATCGAGCCCGAGGTGGTCCGGCAGATCGCGAGCTGGCTGCTCGCGGCCTGATCGTCGCTTCGCCGCGCGCCGTCAGCGCGAGCGCCAGTAGCGGCGATGCAAGGCCGTGATCGGCTCCACCATCGCCGCCACCGGGCCGATCACCCGGATGTCCTTCTGGCCGCGCGCGAAGACGTGTCGGCAGGGCAGATCGAGGGTCGGGTTCTCCGGGTGGTTGCCGGTCTCGGCGAGCAAGGCATGCTCCTCGATGCCGAACACGGTGCGGCCGATGTTCGCCCAGTACTGCGTGCCGGCGCACATCGCGCACGGCTCGACGGTGCTGACCAGCGTGCATGGCCAGAGCTCGGCCGGTGGCCAGCGCTTCGCCGCCGCGCGCGCCAGCACCGCTTCGGCGTGGTTGACGCTGTCGACGTTGCCTTGCTCCATGAGCACCGTCTCGTGATCGGCCGCCACCAGGAGGGCGCCGAAAGGATGATGGCCGGCGTCCATCGCGCGCCGGGCCAGGGCATGGGCGCGATCCAGCATCGCCGCCACCTGCCCGGACGACGGCTCGCTGCGTGGCGCGGGCGAAGGCACATCGAGGCCCGGCGTCTTTTCGCTCATGGTGTCGCACCGTCTGTTGGTGTTGCCGGCGCCAGCAGATCGAACAAGGTGCGGGCGACGACCTTCGTCGCCCGCCGCAGGTCCTCGAGCAGCAGATGCTCGTCGGCGCGCTTGGCGTTCGATTCGAACACCGTGCGCGGGCCGGCGCCATAGATGGCTGCAGGAATGCCGGCCTCGCCGTAGAGGCGAACGTCGGTGTAGAGCGGCGTGCCCGAGACGGGAATCGGCTCGCCGAAGATCGCCTCGCCGTGGCGCTGCAGCGCTTCCACCAGCGGCGCATTGCCGGCCAGAGGCTGCAATGCCTGGGCCAGCAGCAGGCGGCGGATCTCGACCCGGATGCCGGGAACCGCTGCCGCCGCATCGTCGATGACCTGGCGGACCTGCGCTTCGACGTGCGCCGGGTCTTCTTCGGGAATCATGCGCCGGTCGAGCTTGAGCACGACCTTGCCCGGCACGACGTTGGTGTTCGTGCCGCCCTCGATGCGGCCGACGTTCAGGTACGGATGGCTGATGCCGGCGACGTTCGAGGTGATGTCTTCGTAGACCTTGTTCTGCGCATAGAGCGCATTGAGGATCGCCACCGCGCCCTGCAACGCGTCGATGCCGGTCGACGGAATCGCGGCGTGCGCCTGCTTGCCGTGCACGGTGACCTCGAGCTGCAGGCAGCCGTTGTGCGCCGTCACCACCTGGTAGCTGAAGCCGGCGGCAAGCAAGAGGTCGGGCTTGACGAGCCCCATCTTCAGCAGCCAGCCGGGCCCGAGCTCGCCGCCGAATTCCTCGTCGTAGGTGAAGTGCAGCTCGACGCTGCCGGCCAGCGGCAAGCCGAGCGCCTCGAGGGCGCGCACGGCGAAGGTGTAGGTGGCGAAATCGCTCTTGCTCACCGCCGAGGCGCGGCCGTAGAGCTTGCCGCCTTCGACTTGTCCGCCGTACGGATCGTGGACCCAGCCTTCGCCCGGCGGCACGACGTCGCCATGCGCGTTCAGGGCGATCGTGCGGCCTTCGCCGTAGCGGCGGCGAACGACGAGGTTGGTGATCGACTCGAGCCCGTATTCGCGCACCACCGCATCGGGCACCGGGTAGCGATCGGCGACGAAGCCGAACCCGGCCAGGAGCGCGGCGGTGCGCTCCGCATGCGGCGCGTTGTTGCCCGGCGGCGTGTCGGTGGGCACGCGCACCAGCTCCTGCAGGAATTCGGTTTCCTCTGCGAAATGGGCGTCGACCCAGTCGTCGAGCTTGGCGTAGGGCGTCATGGTCATGGTGCGGCCTCGGCCAGCTCGTCGAGCACGCGCAGGAAGGCTTCGATGGCGAGCTGCATGTCGTCGGCGGTGCTCGATTCGAGCGGGTTGTGGCTGATGCCGGCGTTCTCGCCGCGCACGAACAGCATCGCCTGCGGCATGACTTCGCCGAGCTTCATGGCGTCGTGGCCGGCGCCGCTCGGCATGCGGTGCACCGGCAGTCCGGCCGCCGCGACGGCGCGCTCCCAACGCCCCTGCCACTCGGGTGCGCAGGGCGCGGCGGCCGCGCGCATCGTCTCGTCGATGGTCACGGAAAGGCCGCGCCGCTCGCAGATCGCATGCAGCTCGGCCAGCACGTCGGCGGTGCAGTCGTCGCGCACGGCGTTGGTGGTGGCGCGCATGTCGAGCGTGAAGCGGCAGCGGCCCGGCACGACGTTGGTCGAGCCGTTCGGCACGTCGAGCATGCCCATCGTGCCGACCAGGTCGGGCACCGAGCCGGCGCGCTTCTCCAGGTAGACGGCGAGCTCGGCGACGGCGGCGGCGGCGTCGCGCCGGCTCGCCATCGGCGTCGTGCCGGCGTGGCTGGCCATGCCGCGCACTTCCCCGGCGTAGCGCACGCCGCCGTTGATCGACGTGACGACGCCGAGCGGCAAGCCGAGCTCGGCGAGCACCGGACCCTGCTCGATGTGCACCTCGACGAAGCCCAGGTACTTCGAGGGGTCGCGCTTCAGCGCCGCGATGGCCTCGGCCGAGGCCGGCAAGCCGGCGTGGCGCATGGCTTCTTCCATCGTCGTGCCGTCGGCGTCGCGCTGGGCCAGCCAGCGGCGGTCGAACTGGCCGAGGAGGGCGCCCGAGCCGAGGAAGGTGGCCTTGTAGCGCTGCCCTTCTTCTTCGGCGAAGGCCACGACCTCGATCGCGAAGGGCAGTCGACGCTTCGCGCGATGCAGCTCGCGCACGCAGATCATCGGCACGAAGATGCCCAGGCGGCCGTCGTACTTGCCGCCGTTGCGCACGGTGTCGAAGTGCGAGCCGGTCAAGAGCCTTTGGCTCCTGACCGGTTCCCGGTGCGATGGGCCCGACCCCTCCCGTCCTCCCCCTCCCCTTCGCAGGGGAGGGCCCGAAGGCGCCCGCTTCGCTCTGCGATGCATACACGCCGACGACGTTGCCGACCGCGTCGATCGACACATTGTCGAAGCCGCACTCGCGCATCCAGTGCAGCAGCTGGGCGGCGCAGGCGCGATGCGCATCGGTGAGGTAGGTGACGGTGAGCTGGCCGTTCTCGGCGTAGCCCGGATCGGAGTGCGCTGCCAGCAGCTCGGCGCAGTCCCAGGCTTGCTGGCCGAGCTGCGGCACGTAGCCGAAACGATCGTCGAGGCGAAGCTCGGCGATGCGGTGGACGTTGCGCAGCGCTTCGCCGAATTCGAAATCGGGGTGGTTCTCGAGGCGCCGCTCGAACGTGGCGATGATCTGCGCCTTGCTCAGGCCGTTGCCGCGCGGGCCACGCACGGCGAGGATGAACGGGAAGCCGAACTTCTCGTTGTAGGCGGCATTGAGGTGCTGCAGCGCGGCCAGCTCGTCGGCGCTGCAGTGGGTGAGGCCGGCCTTGCCCTGTTCATGCGTCGACTCGGCGGTCAGCGACTTGGCCGCCATCGCCTGGCCGGCCAGCTCCGGATGGGCGCGCAGGAGGGCCTGCTTTCGCTCCAGGCTGGCACCGGCCACGGTTTCGACGAGCACGCGCTTGAGCTGGGCCAGGCTCGCGAACGGCCGGCGCGGTTCGGCCCAATCGGCGACCCAGGGCGAGTCTTCGTAGATGCCCTTGAGCAGCACGCCGAACACCGCGGGCGATGCGCTGTTGAGCTCGTCGAGGGTGAGCTGTCGATTCATGCGGGGTCGGGCGTTGCCGTCGATGCGGGCGACGTGTAGGGATGCATGGCCTTCCAGTGCCGGGCGATGTCGATGCGACGGGCGACCCAGACGTGCTCGTGCGCGGCCACGTGGTCGAGGAAGCGACGCAGCGCGCCGATGCGTCCGGGCTTGCCGAGCAGGCGGCAATGCATGCCGATCGACATCATCTTCGGCCGGTCGAGGCCGCCCGGGTCGCCCTCGGCGTAGAGCGCATCGAAGGCATCGCGCAGGTAGGTGAAGAAATGGTCGCCGGTGTTGAAGCCCTGCGCCTGCACGAAGCGCATGTCGTTGGTGTCGAGCGAATAGGGCACGACCAGATGCGGCGCGGTCGTGCCGTCGCCCTTTTGCACCGCCATCCAGAACGGCAGGTCGTCGCCGTAGTAGTCGCTGTCGTACTCGTAGCCGCCGTGCTCGACGACGAGCCGGCGCGTGTTCGGGCTGTCGCGCCCGGTGTACCAGCCGAGCGGCCACTGCCCGCCGGTGAGCTCCTTCAAGGTCGCGGTGCCGACGTCGATGTGGCGGCGCTCGGCGGCCTCGGGCAGGTTCTGGTAATGGATCCAGCGCAGGCCGTGATTGGCGATCTCGTGGCCGCGTGCCATGAAGGCGGCGACGAGCTGCGGGTAGCGCTCGAGCGCCATGCCGATGCCGAAGACGGTGAGCGGAAGCTTCCTCGCATCGAACTCGCGCAGCAGCCGCCAGACACCGACGCGCGAGCCGTATTCGTACATCGACTCCATCGTCATGTGCCGGCTCTCGTAGGCCTGCGCCGTGCCCAGCTCGGAGAGGAAGGTCTCGGACGCGGCGTCGCCATGCAGCACGTTGTTCTCGCCGCCCTCTTCGTAGTTGAGGACGAACTGGACGGCGATGCGGGCGCCGTTCGGCCAGCGCGCATGCGGACGTCGGCGCCGTAGCCGACGAGATCCCTCGGGTAGGCGTCCAGGGTCATCGGGCGAGGCGCGCGCTTCGCGCTGCGGCATTCGCCTCGGGAACGGCCCGGCGGCTCATGCGGCCGGCCGCAAGGCGGCTGCGAGGTCGGGCAGGCGCGGCTCGAGGCGAAGGTTCTGCTCGACGTTGTGCAGGTGGCTCTCCATCAGGCGCACCGCCGCGCGTGGGTCGCGCCGCTCGATCGCTTCGACGATGGCCACATGCTCGTCGAACGAATGCTCGGCGGAGTGCGCCGACTGGTACACGAGCGCAATGAGCGAGGAGCGCGAGACCAGCTCGTCGAGCATCTCGGCGAGCACGCTGTTGCCCAGCATGCGCGCGACGGCGACGTGGAAGTCGGCAAGCAGGTGGGTGCGGCCCGATACGTCGGTGCGCCGGATCGCGGCCTGCTCGGCCTTGAGGTGCGCGCGCAGCTCGCGCAGCTGCTCGCCCGAGAGCTCGATGGCGGCGCGCCTGATCATCGCCACCTCGAGCATCCGCCGGACCTCGAACACCTGGCGCGCTTCATCGACGCTCGGGCGGGCGACGCGGGCGCCACGGCCGGGCTCGAGGGTGACGAGTCGGTCGCGGCTCAGCTGGTTCAGGGCCTGGCGCACGAGCGTGCGCGAGACCTTGAAGACGTCGGCGATCTTCTGCTCCGCCAGCTTGGTGCCAGGCATCAGCCGGCGCTCGACGATGGCCGCGACGATGGAGTCGGCGATGCGCCGCGTGGTGTCGCCGGGCGGCGCCTCGGCGCGCCGTCGGCGCGCCCGCGGCGCCGCGCTGGCGCGGATGACTCGAAGCGGGGCGGTGGCGGTGGGCACGGACGATAGTCTTGCGTTGCCCGGCAAAGTGTATACACTTTTGCCTGGCCTGCAAGCCTGCGCGAAGGAAGAGCGAACGCCATGGGAAAGCTGACGACGCATGTGCTCGATCTGGCCAACGGCTGCCCCGCCGCAGGCATGCGCGTCTCGCTCTTTCGGCTCGACGAGGGCGTGGCCTCCTTGCTGAAGGCGGTCGTGCTCAACGCCGACGGCCGCGCCGAGGCGGCCCTGCTCGAAGGCGCCGAGCACCGGCCCGGCCGCTATCGCCTGGTCTTCGCTGTGGCGGCGTACTTCGCCGGCCGCGGCACGGTGCTCGCGCAGCCGCCGTTTCTCGACGAGGTGCCGATCGATTTCGGCATCGCCGCGGCCGACCAGCACTATCACGTGCCCTTGCTCGCCAGCCCCTGGGCCTATTCCACCTACCGCGGCAGCTGACAGGCGGCAGCCGCCAATTCTGTATACAAGAAATGGAAGCCTACTGGCTCGATTGGGTCAACCTCCTGCTGAGGGGCGCGCACGTCATCACCGGCATCGCCTGGATCGGTGCCTCGTTCTACTTCGTCGCCCTGGACAGCAGCCTCAGGTCGCCGCCCGATCCGGCCGATCGCGCCAAGGGCATCGGCGGCGAGTTGTGGGCGGTGCATGGCGGCGGCTTCTATCACCACCAGAAGTACCCGGTCTCGCCGGCGCGCCTGCCCGAGCATCTGCACTGGTCGATGTGGGAGGCGTACTCGACGTGGCTCACCGGCTTCGCGCTCTTCACCGTGCTCTACCTCTTCAACGCCGGCACCTTCCTGATCGACAGGACGGTGTTCGACTGGTCGCCGGCCGCCGCGGTGAGCACGGCACTCGCCTTCTTCGTCGCCTTCTGGCTGATCTACGACGGCATCTGCCGCTTCTTCGGCGAGCGCAGGAACGGCGACCTGGTCGTCGGCGCGCTGGTGTTCGCCTTCATCGTCTTCGCATCCTGGCTGTCGTGCCATCTCTTCGCCGGCCGCGCCGCGTTCCTGCTGGTTGGCGCGATGATGGCCACGACCATGACCGCCAACGTGGCGATGGTCATCATTCCCGGCCAGCGCAAGGTGGTGGCGTCGCTGAGGGCGGGCACGCCGGTCGACCCGGTGCACGGGCTGCGCGGCAAGCAGCGCAGCGTCCACAACACCTACTTCACGCTGCCGGTCGTCTTCACGATGATCAGCAACCACTACGGCTTCGTCTACGGCGCGAAGAACAACTGGCTGGTGCTGGTGCTGGTCATGCTGGCGGCGGCCTTGATCCGCGTCTCCTTCGTGCTGCGCCACAAGGCGCTCGTCGAAGCGCGACCGGTGCCATGGCGCTGGGCCGTCGCCGGCACGCTCCTCGTGCTCGGCACGGTCGCAGCGCTGATGCCCGCGCCGCAATCCGCGCTGGCCAGCGCGGCGCCGGCGCCGACTTTTTCCCAGGTGCAGGCGGTGGTCGGCCAGCGCTGCCAGCTCTGCCACAACGCCACCGTCAACAACAAGGGCGTGCGTCTCGACAGCCCCGAGCTGATCGCGCAGCACGCGCAGCAGATCTACCAGCAGGCGGTCGTGCTCAAGCTCATGCCGATGAACAACGCGACCCAGATCACCGACGCCGAGCGGGCGCTGCTCGGCCGCTGGTACGAGGCCGGCGCGCCGCGTTGAGGGGCGCCGCGGCCCGGCTCAGCGGGGCGGCAACGAGGCCCGGCGCGAGCGGGCGCGGCGCGAATCGGCCGGGGCCGCTCGCCGGCGCGATGCGCGCCAGCGCCGACGCCACGGCGATGTCGAGTTGCCGGTCGAATCCGGCAACGTGATCCTGCGGCGCGTTGTCGACCTCGATGTCGGGATCGGTGCCGTAGTTCTCGATGCCCCAGCCGACGTCGTCGAACCAGAACGCGAACTCGGGCTGCGTCGTCTGCGTGCCGTCGACAAGCACGTGGCGCGGCCAGATGCCGACGACGCCGCCCCAGGTGCGGGTGCCCACGAGCGGCCCGAGCTTCATGAGCTTGAAGCCATGCGAGAAGATGTCGCCGTCGGAGCCGGCGTGCTCGTTGGTCAGCGTCACCACCGGCCCGCGCGACGGCTTCGTCGGGATAGCTGCCCGGCTGGGTCCAGCGCGAGAAGGCATAGCCGATGCGCTTGCGCGCGATCTTCTCGAGCAGCAGCTGCGAGACGTGGCCGCCGCGGTTGTAGCGCACGTCGACGACGAGCGCTTCGCGCTCGCACTCGGCGCCGAAGTAGCGATGGAACTCGGCGAAGCCGGCGGCCATCATGTCGGGCAGATGGAAGTAGCCGACGCGGCCCTGCGAGCGCTCGTGCACCCAGGCTCGATTGCCCTCGACCCAGGCGCGGTAGCGTGCGGGCACTTCGTCGGCGAGCGTCGTCGCCGTCACTTCGCGCAGCGTGGGCATCGCTGCCGGCGGCGCCTGAGCGTCGACGCACCTTGGCGCCGGCCTGATGCACGAGCAGCGCCGCCGGCGGTGTGTCGCGCGACAGGCGCTGGCCGCCGATGGCAACGATGCGATCGCCGACGCGTGCCTCGACGCCGATGGCGTTGAGCGGCGAATCGGCGCTCGCGTCCCAGGGGTCGCCGCGGACGATGCGGGTGATCTCGTAGCTGTCGTCGCCGGCATCGAAGCGGGTGTCGCAGGCGAGGTAGCCGAGGGCCACGGCCGGGGGCTTGCGATGGTCGCCGCCCATCTCGTAGGCATGCGAGGTGCCGAGCTCGCCTTGCATCTCCCAGACCAGGTCGGAGAGATCGGCCCGCGTCGCGAGCGCTCGACGAGCGGCGCGTAGCGGCGGTACGCCGCCGCCCAGTCGACGCCCGACATGTCGGCCGACAGAACTGGTCGCGTTGCAGGCGCCAGACGTCGCGCAGCATCTGCCGCCATTCGCGGCGCGGCTCGATCGAGACGCGCAGGCGCTCGAGATCGATCCAGCCGTTCTTGCGCGAGGGCGGCCCTTCGCCTCCGCGGCTTCACTCTTCGGCCCCGGCTTTTTCTCGGCGGCGATGGCGCGCAGGCGCTTGCCGTCGCGAAAGACCAGCGTCGCGCCGTCGCCGCCAGCTCGAAGGCCTCGGCCTTCTCGGCCAGGGTCTCGGTGCGCGAGGTCGCGAAGTCGAAGACCTCGAGCTTGCCCGCCGCCTCCTTGTGGCCGCCGCGCCCATGTGCGCCGACGATGTTCTGCACGCTCCACACCACCTTCTTGCCGGCGGCGCCGGCGATGCGCTCGAAGCGGCCTTCGCTGACCGGGAAGGCAGCGATGCGCGCCGCGATGCCGTCGAGGTCGATGCGCAGCGGCGCCGGCGTGGCCGGCTTGGGCGCCGCATCCCCGCGCGGCGTGTCGGCAGCCAGCCCCTTCGGCTCGGGCTCGAACGGTGGCCGGCCTTCGGCCTGCAGCGCGATCAGGTAAGGCCGCGCTGCGCGCGGGAAGCTGAGCTCGAACTGGACGCTGTCGTAGACCGGGTCGTAGGTGCGCAGGGACAGGAAATAGAGGTACTTGCCTTCGGGGTCGAACGACGGCGAGTAGTCGCGAAATTCCGGCTGCGTCACCAGCACGCTTTGCCGCGCCGCGATCTCGTGCAGCTTGATGGCGACGTGGCGCGTGCTCGGTGGCGAAGCTGTAGGCCAGCCAGGCCGCGTCGGGCGACCAGGCGAGATCGTCGCTGCGCCCGAAGGTCGCTGGCATCGACCTTCACCAGCTCGCCGCTGGCAACGTCGCCCACCAGCACTTCGTTGCGATGGTTGGCCATCGCGACGAGCGTGCCGCGCGGTGCGCGCGCAAGCGAGCGATGTGCCCGGCATCCCAGGGCAGCACGCGCGTCTCGTTGGCGGCGAAGACGACGACGCGCTCCTCGCCCGAGGCATCGCTGACCGCGACGAGGCTGGCGCCGTCGGCGAGCCACTGGCCGTGGCGCAGGCGCCCGGTCTCTGCGAAGCGGCGTGCCGCGCCTTCCCACAAGGCCATCGCGAAGAGCTGGCCACGCGCCACGACGGCAGCGAGTGGCCGGCCGGATGCAGGTGAAACGATTCGAGGTGTTCGCCGGCGGCCACGAAGCGGCGCGCCGCCTGGACGCGGTGTGCAGGCGTGCGGATGTCGAGGCGGCGGGTCTGTGTCGCTGGCCGGATCGAAGAGCCAGATCTCGGCGCCGCACTGGTAGACGATGCGCTTGCCGTCGCTCTGCGCGTGGCGGGCGTAGAAGTCGTCGTGATCGGTGTGGCGGCGCAGCTCGCTGCCGTCGGGCCGGCACGAATAGAGGTTGCCACGCCTTCGCCGTCGGCGAGGAACCAGATGCGCTCGCCCAGCCACATCGGGCTGGTGACGTTGCCGGCATCTCGCTCATGCGGCGGAATTGGCCGAGCCTTCGGCATCGACCCACAGGGCGCCGGCGGTGCCGCCGCGGTAGCGCTTCCAGCGCGCCGGGTCGGCCGTGTTGCGGCCGATCACCTTCCGCTCGCCGGGCCCGAACGCGAGGTGATTGACCTGGCCGTAGGGCAGCGGCCGCGGCGCGCCGCCGGCGGTGCCGATGACGAAGCCGTGGTGATTGCGAAAGAAGGGCTGGCCCTGCGTCGTCACGTAGACGATCTCGCCCTGCGGGGTCCAGCCGCGCACCAGGGTGTCGGTGCCGAGCCAGGTCATGCGCCTGGCGTTGCCGCCCTCGGCCGGCATGAGATAGACCTCCGGATGCTGCTCGTCGCGGCCGACGAAGGCGACCCAGCGGCCATCGGGCGAGAGACACGGCGTCGAAGGCTCGGACAGGCCGGCGGTGAGGCGTCGGGCCACGCCGCCGCCGGCGTTCACCGACCAGAGGTCGTCGTCGGCGACGAAGACGATCGTCTCGCCGTGGATCGTCGGATGACGCAGGTAGGCAAGGCTCTCGTCGTCAGGCGTCGTCATTTTCCGACCGTGTCGTGCGCCTTCAGCCAGGCGAAGAACTCGGCGTACCAGAGGCGCGAGTTGCGCGGCTTCAGGATCCAGTGGTTCTCGTCCGGGAACCAGAGCAGCCGGGCCTCGACGCCGAGGCCCTTCAAGGTGTTGTAGTACGCCAGCCCCTGCTGGTCGGGCACGCGGTAGTCGAGGGCGCCGTGGATCACGAGCGTCGGCGTCTTCATGTGCGCGGCGAAGGTCTCGGGGCTTTGCGACTGCACCTTGGCCGGATCGCTCCAGTAGGTGGCGCCCAGCTCCTTCGCGTTCCAGCTCCAGACGTCGCTCGAGAACAGCGCGCGCCGGTCGAAGCAGCCGGCATGGCAGACGTAGGCCTGATAGCGCCCGGGCTTCACGTGCCCGTTCATCCACGCCACCATGTAGCCGCCGAAGCTGCCGCCGCTGGCGAAGATCCGCTTCCTGTCGACCCAGGCCTGCTTGCGCAGCCAGTCGGTCGCGGCTTCGATGTCCTGCAGCTCGAGCGCGCCCCAGCGCTGCGTGATGCTGTCGAGGAAGGCCTCGCCGAAGCCGCTCGAGCCGTGGAAGTTCACACCCGCGACGATGTAGCCGTGCGCCGCGAAGAGCTGGTTGTTCCAGCGGTAGTGGAAGGTGTCGCCCGAGGCCGCGTGCGGGCCGCCGTGGATGCTGTGCAGGACCGGATATTTCTTCGCCTTCCTGGCGTCGAATCCGGGCGGATAGACCAGCCACATCTGCACCGGCTCGCCGTTCGCGCCGGTGAAGGTCTTTTCCTCGTGCGCACCGAAGCGATAGCCGGCGAGCAGCGCATCGTTGAAGGCCTCGAGGCGCAGCGCCGGGCCGCCGATGCGGCGGGCATGCACGCGCGCCGGGTGCTGCATCGAGTCGGCGACCGTGACCACGGTGTCGGCCGCGACGTCGAAGAACTGGACCCAGCCGCCCTCGGCCGCGATGCCCGCGCTGCCGCTTTCGATGGCGTAGCGCCAGAGGTGGCAGCGGCCGCGGTCTTCGGCGCTGAAGTACAAGGCGGCGGCATCGGCCGACCAGCGCAGCGGCCCGTTCACGGATCGGTCCCAGGCGGCGGTGAGCGGCTGCCAGGCGCCGCCGCGCTCGAGCACGGCCGCATGCGCCGGCGCGTTGTGATTGCGGCCGAGGTTCGAGGCGACGAAGGCGATCCGGCTGCCGTCGGGGCTGTAGCGCGGGGCCTCGAAGTCCCAGGCCGCATCCTGCGCGATCGTCGTGGCGCGGCCGGTCTTCAGGTGGATCTCGGCCAGCGCCTTGCAGTTGTCGATGCGCTTGTCGGCGGCCGGATCGAAGACGAACGCGATGTGCCGGCCGTCGGGCGCGATGTCGAAGACGTGGGCGTCGGGGTCGGCCCGCTGCAGCTCGAAGGGCGTGGCCTCGAAGAGGTCGACGATGCGGCCGCTGTCGATGTCGAGCACGTGCAGATGCGCGCAGCGACCCATCGGCAGGTTGCGGTCCCAGAAGCGGTACTGCGTCTCGGAGGTGGCGTAGCCCGACTCCTTGCGCTCGCTCCATTCCTTCCAGCGTTTGGCCTGCGCCTTCGTGCCTTTGAGCTCGGGCCAGACCCAGCCGACGAAGGCGATGCGCTTGCCGTCGGGGAACCACTTGAAGGCTTCGATGCCGGGCGCGAAGTCGCTGACGCGGCGGGCCTCGCCGCCGTCGGGCGCGACGACGTAGAGCTGCGGCGTCGAATCCTTGCCGCCCTCCTGCTCGCGCTTGGAGACGAAGGCGATCGCATCGCCCTTCGGCGACCACGCGGCCTGGCCGTCTTTCTCTCCGCACGAGGTCAGGCGGCGCGCCTTCCCGCCGAAGGTCGAGAGCAGCCACAGGCTCGTGGCGCTCTTGTTCTCGGCCATCGAGAAGCTGCTCAGCGAGCAGACCGCCTGCGCGCCGTCGGGAGCGAGCGACACGGCACCGACGCGATCGATCTTCCACAGCGCTTCGACGTCGAAGCTCTTCTTGTTCATTCCCGGTGCGCCAGCCTCCACAGCAGCTGCGCCTTCGCCTCCGGCCATTCGCCGGCAAGCATGCTGTACATGACGGTGTCGCGCACCGTGCCGTCGCGGCGCAGGGCGTGATGGCGGATGACGCCGTCGCGGCGCGCGCCGAGGCGCTCGATCGCGCGCTGGCTGGCGAAGTTGAAGTTGTCGGTGCGCCAGCCCACGAGCTGCGCGCCGAGGCTCTCGAAGGCGTGCGTCATGAGCAGCAGCTTGGCGCTGGCGTTGACGTGGCTGCGTTGCCGGCTCTTCGCGTACCAGGTGTAGCCGATCTCGAGGCGCTCGACGGCCGGCACGATGTCGTGATAGCTCGACGAGCCGATCACCTCGCCGCTCTTCGCATCGAGCACGACGAAGGCGAGGCGGTGGCCTTCGGCGAAGCCTTGCAGGGCGCGCTCGACGTAGCCGCGCGTGTCGTCGGGCTCGGGAACGCTGGTGACGCGCAGCTTCCACAGCTCGCCGTCGGCGGCCGCGCGCTTGAGCCCATCGACGTGCTGCAGGCCGAGAGGCGCGAGGCGAACGTGCTCGTTCGCCAGGGTGACATGGGCGACGGGCCGCACGGCGCTCAGCGGTTGTGCCGCTGCATGAAGACGAGCTTCTCGAACAGCGACACGTCCTGCTCGTTCTTCAGCAGCGCACCGACCAGCGGCGGCACCGAGACCTTCTCGTCCTTGCTCTGCAGGGCCTCGAGCGGAATGTCTTCGGCGACGAGCAGCTTCAGCCAGTCGAGCAGCTCGCTGGTGCTGGGCTTCTTCTTCAGCCCCGGCAGATTGCGCACGTCGTAGAAGTTCTTCAGGGCCGCGCCGAGCAGCTCTTTCTTGAGGTCGGGAAAGTGGACGTCGACGATGCGCTTCATCGTGTCGGCGTCGGGGAACTTGATGTAGTGGAAGAAGCAGCGGCGCAGGAACGCGTCGGGCAGCTCCTTCTCGTTGTTCGAGGTGATGAAGACGAGCGGCCGGTGCGTGGCCTTGACCAGCTCGTGCGTCTCGTAGACGTAGAACTCCATCCGGTCGATCTCGCGCAGCAGGTCGTTCGGAAACTCGATGTCGGCCTTGTCGATCTCGTCGATCAGCAGCACCACCGGCGCTGGTGCCGTGAACGCCTGCCACAGCACGCCCTTGACGATGTAGTTGTGGATGTCCTTGACGCGCGCGTCGCCGAGCTGGCTGTCGCGCAGGCGGCTCACCGCGTCGTATTCGTACAGGCCCTGCTGCGCCTTCGTGGTCGACTTGATGTGCCACTGCAGCAGCGGCATGCCGAGGGCCTGCGCCACTTCCTCGGCCAGCATCGTCTTGCCGGTGCCGGGCTCGCCCTTGACGAGGAGAGGGCGCTTCAAGGTGGCGGCGGCGTTCACCGCCAGCATCAGGTCGGGCGTGGCGACGTAGTTTTCCGAGCCTTGGAACTTCATCGGGAGTGGCGGGCAGAGGGCGTTTCAGTATAAGGGCCCACCCCTATAATTCTGGGTTTGCGTCCACCGAGCCCAAGCCCCAGGCCATGATGAAGAAAACGCCCTTTCTCGCGATCGCGTCGCTGACGGCTGCGGCCTTGACGAGCGTCAGCGCTCCCGCCGGCGCCCAGGACGCGACGGCCGGCTCGAAGAAGGTCGACATGTGCCTCGGCTGCCACAACATCCCGGGCTATCAGAGCAGCTTTCCCGAGATCTACAAGGTGCCCAAGATCGCCGGGCAGAACGCCAAGTACATCGTCGCCGCGCTCGTCGAGTACAAGAAGGGCGATCGCAAGTTCCCCAGCATGCGCAACATCGCGCTGACCCTGTCGGACCAGGACATGGCCGACGTGGCCGCGTTCTACGAGCAACTCGGCAAGGGCGATCCGGTGCCCGAGACGCCGCCGGCGCCGCCCGCCAATGTCGCCAAGCTGCTGGCGCAGGCGAACTGCGTGTCATGCCATGGCACCAACTTCTCCAAGCCCATCGACCCGAGCTACCCGAAGCTGGCCGGGCAGTACGCCGACTATCTCTACGCGGCGCTGAAGGCCTACCAGACCGACGGCAATCCGCACATCGGCCGCAACAACGCGATCATGATGGGCATGGCCCGGCCGTTCACGCGCACGGAGATCAAGAACATCGCCGCCTATCTCTCGTCGCTCCCCGGCGAGATCAAGACGGTGCAGATGCCCGAGTTCCGCTGAGGCGCTTGCCTCAGAACTGGAACGACACGCCGGCCGAGTACACGATCGGCCGGAAGTCGACGGTGGTCTGCAGCACGGTGGCTCCGCTGGCCACCACCTTGCTCTTGACGTTGATCTTCGCGATGCTCGCGAAAAGCCCGACGTCCTTGGTGAGCGCGTAGTTGATGCCGGCCTGCAGGGCCAGGCCGGTCGAGCTGCCCATCTGCACGTTGGACGCGAGGCTCGACTGCACGTCGGTGAACTTGGTGTAGTTGATGCCCGCGCCCACGTAGGGCCGCAGCGCCGTGTCCGGGCCGAAGAAGTGATAGTTCAGGAGCAAGGTCGGCGCGACGTTCTTCGCCGAGAGCACGTCGCCGAGGAAGGCGACGCTGCCGGTGGCCTTGGCCGTCAGGCGCGGCGGGATGCCGAGCACGAACTCGAGGCCGACGTTCGGCGTGAACAGCCGCTCGTAGACGAAGATCACCGTCGTGGCGTTGCCGACCTCGGCGTCGGCGCCGGGCGGCACGCCGACGCCGCTGATGCCGTCGGTCTGCGAATGGGTCTGGTAGTAGGTGATGCCGACCTTGGCGACGTTCTGCCCGTCGGCCCAGCCGTCGGCCCACGCGGCGTTGCAGGCGAGCGCCAGGGCGGCGACGGCGAGCGATGAGACTCTTTTCATGGAATTTCCTTCGCTTCGTTTGCGATGGATCAGATCCAGCCGAAGGCCTGGAGCTGCGCCGTGAATGCGTCGCTGATGACCTTGTGTCCGCCGGTCGTCGGGTGCACGCTGTCGGCGAACTGCCAGGTCGTCACGTCGGCACCGGTGAGCAAGGTGTTGTACGGTGCGCCGGGTGTCGCGTTGCAAAAGAGCGAGGAGCCGTCGGTGTCGGCGCCACCCGTGACGGCGGCGATCTTCTGTCGGGTCGCAGGCCGGCGTGGTGTTGTTCGTGAAGCCGAACTTCGCCGGGTTCTGGTACGCGTCCTTGAAGAGCGTGAAGGTGTCGATGATCTGCACCGGCTGACCGGCCAGGCCGTCGCGCAGCCAGAGATTGAAGTTCTGCGAAAGGCCGGTGAGCACCGGCTTGGCGCTGGCCGGAACCTGCGCCGAGTTGCCGAACGGCGTGTCGCCGATGTCGCTCAGCGTCATCACGGCAACGTACTTGCCACCGTTGGCGAGGATCTGCGTCTTGATGTCGTTGACGAGGTCCTGCGCCGCCTGCTTCATGCCCTGCATGGCCGCCGTCTGTGCCGCGAAGAGCTGCTGGTTGGCCTGGTCGGAGGTGATCGTTCCGGCCGCGGCGTTGGCCTGGATCTGTGCCGCGGCGGCGCCGAAGATGCCGAACTGCGTGAAGACGTCATTGCTGCCGGCATAGACGAGGATGAGATCGCTCGTACTTGAAGCTCTGAAGCGGCCAGGTGATTGGCGATCTGCGTGACGACGGGGACGGTCAGCGCGCCCGAGCCATCGGCGTTGTGGCCGATGCCCGTCGGGTCGGTGACGCGCGAGCCGCCCTGGCCGTAGGCCGTGCAGGTGGTGGCCAGCGCGGGCACGGCGGCGGCAGGGCACTTCACCGACTGGCCGTTGAAGCCGACCTCGGCCGCCGTCACCGTGACGCCGAGCGAGGAGGCGACGTTTTCGACCCAGATCTTGCCGAGGGCATTGGCGCCGGGCAGGCCCGTTGCGGACGGTCTCGTTGGTCGTGAACTTGCCGCCGAAGAACGGCGGCTGGCCGTTCGCCGTGCAAGCGAGGTGACCGGCATATAGGTGCCGACATCGCTCAGGCTGTCGCCGAAGGAGACGACCGCTGTAAATGCGCCTTTGGTCGTCGGTGCGCCCGAAGGCGAGCCGCTGCCGGGAACGTCGGGATCGCCACCGCCGCATGCAGCCAGCAACAGTGCCGAAACAATCCAGGGGCTCAGGGATCGAAATGCTCTCATGCAGACCTCGCGCGAGACGATGCGAACGGTCGTTCGCCTTTGCAATTCACTATAGGACGGGGGCTAGGCCTCGCACTGCGGTAAAACCCGTGCCGCGGGCCAGCGAAAAGAAGGGTTCGCCAGCGAGCGTCGCCGCGGGCGAAAGCACGGGCAGTGGCGCGAGCACGGATGCCTCGCGTCGGCGGCTGCCTGCGAGCGCTATTCTTCGAGCGCTATTGAAAGTGCGAGAGCATTCTTTCGAGCGCCATCGTGAACGGCGCCTGCATCATCGGCAGCGTCAGCAGGACACCAACGAGGCCGACGCCGAGCGTGATCGGAAATCCGATCGCGAAGATGTTCATCTGCTGCGCCACGCGCGAGATGACGCCGAGGACGAGGTTGGTGAAGAGCAGCATCGCCACCAGCGGCAGGGCGATCCACAGGCCGGTGCTGAAGATCTCGGCGCCCCAGCGTTGCGGCTGCACGGTGCGCAGGAACTCGAACGGCTCGCTCGAGACGGGGAATGCGCTGAAGCTCTGCACCACGGCCGCGATCAGCATCAGGTGGCCGCCGCTGACGATGAAGAGCCAGGCCACGGCGACGCCGTAGAAGCGGCTCACGGCCGTCTCTTCACCGCCCGTCATCGGGTTGAAGAAGGCGCCGAAGTTCAGTCCCATCTGCAGGCCGACGACCTCGCCGGCGTATTCCACTGCCGTCACCACCAGGCGCGCCGCGAAGCCGAGCGACAGGCCGATCAGCACCTGCTGGATCACGGCGAGCGCGCCGGCCGACGACGCGAGCTCTATCGGCGCGGTGTCGGGAATCGACGCCTGCGCGCAGAAGGCGACGAGGAACGCCAGGCCGATGCGCACCCGCGCCGGCACGCCGTTCTGGGCGATCACGGGCAACGCGCTGAAAAGCGCGAGGACGCGGATGAAGGGCCACAGGATCGGCGTGATCCAGCCGAGCACCTGGGCTTCGGTGAAGGTGAGCATCGAGGGCGCGCGACGAGCGGCGAAGGCCCTAACCGACGACCGTGGGGATGGCCTGCAAGGTGCGCTGGATGAACTCGACCAGCGAGGTCAGCATCCACGGCCCGGCGATGGCGAGCACGGCGACCGCGGCGACGATCTTCGGCACGAACGACAAGGTCGACTCGTGGATCTGCGTTGCCGCCTGGAAGATGCTGACGACCAGACCGACGGCGAGCACCGTGAGCAGCACCGGCGCCGACACCATCAGCAGCATCCAGAGGCTTTGCTGGCCGAAGGTGAATACCTGTTGCGAGTCCATGTCAGTGATTCGAGCGCGAGCCGGTTCGAACGAAAGAAAGAGCGAGACGCCCGGCGCAGGATCGGGGCGATGGGGCGTTCTGTGGAGCGAAGTAAAGGAGGAGGTGAGAGCCATACCTGGCTCTCGCCGGGGGACATGAGCGCAACAGAGCGCCCCGTCGCCCCGATCCCTCGTCGAAGCCGACCAAGGAATTCATCCTAGGTCACGAAGCTCGAGGCCAAGGAACCGAGCAGGAGGTTCCAGCCATCCGCCAGCACGAACAGCATCAGCTTGAACGGCAGCGAAATGAGCACCGGCGACAGCATCATCATGCCGAGCGACATCAGCACGCTCGCCACGATCATGTCGATGATGAGAAAGGGCAGGAAGACGAGAAAGCCGATCTGGAACGCGCTCTTCAGCTCGCTCGTCACGAAGGCCGGCACGATCACCTTGAAGGGCACGTCGGCGGTCTTCACCGACGGGTCGATCTTGGCCAGCTTGGCGAACAGCATCACGTCGGCCTGGCGGGTCTGCTTCATCATGAAATCGCGAACCGGGCTTTCGCCGCGCTTGAGCGCCTCCTCGAAGGCGATCTGGTTGGCGGCGTAGGGCTGGTAGGCGTCGGCGTAGACCTTGTCGATCGTCGGCCCCATCACGAAGAAGGTGAGAAAGAGGCTGAGTCCGATGACCACCTGGTTCGGTGGCGCGGCCTGCGTGCCGAGCGCTTGGCGAAGAGGCTCAGGACGATGACGATGCGGGTGAAGCTCGTCATCAGCAGCAGCACCGCCGGCAGGAAGCTGAGCGCGGTGAAGAAGAGCAGCGTCTGCACCGGCACCGAATAGCTGGTGCTGCCGGCGCTCTGGCCGATGAGGAGAGGCAGCTCAGCGGCCATCGCCGTCTTTCATTTCGGGGCGGCGAAAGCGGCCGAGGATCTGCGCGAACGCGGGATGAGCTTGCACGGGAACGCCGGCCGGCGCGATCTCTTGCGCCGCCATCGTGTGCAGCGTCGTGATCGAGCCCGGCGTCACGCCGAGGATCAGCCACTGCTTGTCGGCGCCGGTGCCGACCTCGACGGTGACGATGCGCTGCGAGGTCGACAAGGGCATCGCCGCGATGCTCTTCAGCACGCCGTTGCCGCCACCGCCGCCGAGCGGCGTGCGCTTGAGAAACCAGAGGCTCGCCGGAATCAGCGCGACGATCGCGAGAAACCAGAGGAACGAGCCGATGCCGTTCGAGATCATCCCCGGCTGAGCCTTCGCATGCGCTCGCTCGGGGTCACGATGTCGGTCAGGCGGATGCCGAACTTCTCGTTGACCACCACCACCTCGCCCTGCGCGATCAGGTAGCCGTTGACGAGCACGTCCATCGGCTCGCCGGCCATCGCTTCGAGCTCGACGACCGAGCCTTGCGCCAGCTGCAGGATGTTCTTGATCGGGATCCTTGTCCGGCCCAGCTCGACCGTGAGCTGCACCGGGATGTCGAGGATCATGTTGATGTCGTTGCCGGCGGTCGAGCCGGTGGTCGGCGCGAAGGTCGCGAACGACGCCGGCGAGACCTGGTCGGCCGCGGCATGAACCTCGGAAGCCATCTCGTTGCGGCCGTCGACCGAGGCCCAGTCGGCTGCGGCGGCGTCGGCAGGTGCCGCGTTCTGGGTGTTGTCAGTGGCCATGCGTTTCTCCGAGCCAGCCGTCTTTCGACCCCGCCAGCAGTTGATCGACCTTCAATGCGTATTTGCCGTTCGAGGTGCCGTAGTGACAGTCGAGCACCGGCACGCCGGCCACCTTGGCCTGGATGCCGGGCTTCAGATCGAGCTCGATGAAGTCGCCCGACTTCAAGGCGAGCAGTTGCTCCACCGTCGCCGGCGCTTGCGCCAGCTCGGCCACCAGCTCCACTTCGGCGGCCTGGATCTGCTGCGTCATCAGGTTGATCCAGCGCCGGTCGGGGGCGTTGGCGTCGCCCTGCATCGTCGAGTAGAGAACGTCGCGGATCGGCTCGAAGGTGGCGTACGGAATGCAGAAGTGGATGGTGCCGCTGGTCTCGCCGATCTCGAGCGTGAACGAGGTCGAGACCACGATCTCGCCCGGCGTGGCGATGTTGGCGAACTGCGGCTGCATCTCCGAGCGCTGGAACTCGAGCTCGAGCGGGTAGATGCTGGCCCAGGCCTTCTTGTAGTCGGCCATCACCACGTCGAGCAGGCGGCGGATGATGCGTTGCTCGGTGGCCGAGAAGTCGCGGCCCTCGATGCGGGTCGGGTACTTGCCGGCGCCGCCGAAGAGGGCATCGATCACCGCGAACACCAGCGCCGGCTCGCAGACGATGAGGCCCAGGCCGCGCAGCGGCTTGATGCTGACGATGTTGAAGTTGGTCGGCACCGCGATCTCGCGCAGGAAGGCGCTGTACTTGTGCACGCGCACCGTGCCGATCGAGACCTCGGGGCTCTTCCTGATGAAGGCGAAGATGCCGGAGCGGATGTTCTTGGCGAAGCGCTCGCCGACGATCTCGAGCGTCGGCATGCGCTCGCGAACCATCCGCTCCTGGTTGGCGAGGTCGAAGCTGCGCACGCCATCGGCCTGCGGCGCTTCGGGCGCGAGCGAATCGCTCTCGCCGGCGATGCCTTGCAGCAGCGCGTCGACTTCGTCCTGGGTGAGGATCTGCTCGTTCATTCGGCAGCCGCTACTGGATGATGAAGCTGGAGAAGTGGACGTGCCGGATGGGGTTCTTGGCGACGACACCCTTCTTCTTCGCGACAAATACCGTGACGGCCATCGGCTTGTCGACGCTGCTGGCCGTCGCCTCGGGCGCGGCGGCCACCGGCTGGGGCGCGGCGATCTCGATGCCCATCGGCCGCACCGCCTCGCGCGCGATCTCGTCGGCGAGTTGTTCCTTGCCCATCGTGTCGAGCAGCTCGCGCGAAGTCTTGCGCGTGATCACCATCAGGATGGCGTTGCGGATCGAGGGCATGTAGGCGCGCATCTGCTCGGCCACCGGCGTGCTGTCGACCTCGAGCGTGATGCCGACCTGGGCATAGCGGTCGGCGTCCTTGTCGGCGAGGTTGACCACGAAGGGGTCGAGCGGCAGGTAGGTGGGCGGCGAGAGTGCGTCGTGCGAGGCCGCCTCGGCGTTGGCCGCGGTGCTGTTCGTCGTGCCGCCGTCGTCCTCGGCGGTGGCCGCTTCGGCCGCGGCGTGCGCCTTCTTCTTCAGGTACACCACGGTGCCGGCGCCCAGGCCGAGCACGACGACCAGAACGGCCGCGACCATGATCAGGAGCTTCTTCTTGCCTCGCTTGACGGGAACGGCGCCACCGGCGGCGGCGGGGTCGGCGATCACAGCGGACATGGGTGCTTCTCCTCGTGGTGGTTGGAGCCCGCGGCCGAAGTCGGCTGCCGGGTCGAAACCTTGAGGAAATTATGGAAAGAGACGGCGCCGGAGAACCGGCGATAAGGCGGGCTTTTGCCGCGCAGAAGCGACCCTTGCGCCGTCGAAATGCCTAGGCGTAGAGGTCGACGCCGCCGTCCGCAACGCGTCGGGTCAGACGCGTTGCAGTCGCGTCGAGCTCGGCGCTGCGCGCCGCGCCGGTGCGCGCCGCTGCGGCGCGGCCGGCTTCGGTCTCGCTGCCGCTGCCGCCGCCGTTCGATGCCGAATGCTGGGCCACGCCGCCACCGGCGAGCGTGAAGCCGGCGTCGCGCAGGGCGCTTGCCAGCTCCGGCAGGCCGGCTTCGATGGCGTGCCGCGTGGCCGCCGCATCGGCGCCGAAATCGACGCGCGCCTGCGTGCCGTCGAGCGTGATCTGGATCGAGACCGGGCCCATCTCGGCCGGGTTCAGGTGCAGCTCGGCGCGCTGCACGCCATCCTTGGCCAGGACGCTGACCTGGACCCCGAAGGCCGCCGCGAACTCGGGCGCATGCACCGCGACGGGCAGACTGGCCGAGGCCACGCCGGCGCTGGCCGGCATCGCGCCGGTGACCAGACCGGTGTTCTGCGGGACCGCCGTTGCGGCATCGTTGTTCGCGTGCACTAGCGGCGTCGGGCCGTGCGAGGACTTCGACTCGGCGAGCATTCCCGCGAACGAGGCACTGGCCGGCGCTGCGAGCGCCGCCGCGTCGCGCGCGTCGCTCGTGGCGGCGACGTCGTTCTTGTCGTTCGCTGCCACGCCGCGATCGTCGGCGAGATCGCCGACTGCAGGATGTGCGCTGTTGCCCGGTGGTGTTCCGTCGCCGAGCGGCGCCGGGCTCGTGCCTCCTGGGGACTGCGCGCCGAGGCGGCCCATGTCGCTGGCCGCTGAGCCTTTGCCACGTGAGGCGGCGGCGGCGCCGTCGGCATCGGCGCTTGCGGCCTGCGTGCCGGGTGCCACGGCCGGCCCGGCGTTCACCGCTGCGCCGGCGATCAGGCTCGTGTCGGCCGAAGAGGCCGGGTTCTTGTCGTCGCTCGCGTGTCCAGCGGCTTCGTCCGTGGTCGCGTCGGACTTGGGCGTTTCGCCCTTCGCATCCGATGCGGCTTCGCGCGTGGCTCCCGCACCGCGCGCTTTCGCCTGCCTGGCGTCGCGTGGCGGCGTCGCCGGGCGGGTGCCTGTCGATTCGTTCTGGCCTGTCGATTCGGGCTGCGCCGGCGCTTCAGCCTGCGCGCGTGCATCGTCGCTCTTCTGCGGCTGCGTGCGTGCCGGCTCGCGCGCGGCCGGCGTCGTCGCCGTGGCTCGGTTCTGGCGCAGCAATTCGGCAAACGGATGGGCCGCCGTCGCCTTGCCCTGTGGCGTGGGATTCGACATCTGCGCAGGCGCAGGCGCGGGCGCGGGCGCCACGGCCAGCGTACGGAGCGCGGCGGCTGTCATCGGCGTGGCCTCAGAACGAGCTTTGCGCGTGGCTCGCGGCCTGCCGCAGCCAGGCGACGCGCGCGGCTTGCTCGTCGCTTTGCTTCTGCTCGAAGCGAACGGCGACGCGATGGCCCTCCTGGACGCGCCGCTCGAGCAGCTTCTTCAGCGCCGCGGCACGGACATCGTGGCCGCGCACGATCGCGGCGGCGCGCTCGACCTGCATAGCGGCATGGCGCGCCACGCGTTGCTGCTGCTCCACGGCCTGCGTCAGGCGGACCATGAAGCCCTGATAGCAGCGCACCAGCTCGATCTTGCCTTCGCGGCAGAACTCGGCGCTCCAGCGCTGCTCGTACTCGCGCCGGTAGACGACGAGCTGCTCCGCTTGCGCTTCGGCGGCACGGCGCGCGGCGTCGAGCTTGAACTGTTCGGCCAGGGCTTCGTCGCGCTGGCGCTCGGCCTGGGCAAGCAGGACTTGGAGGGAGTGCAGGTCGTCGGTCATGTCGGCAGGGATCGGTCGGAAGTAGGCGTGGAAAAAAGCGGCGGCATCAGACGGCCAGCACGGCGTGCAGCATCGCCAGGCTGTCGTCGAGGCGGGAGGGCTCGTGCATGTTCTGCTGCAGCAGCCGGTCCATCGGCTCGTGCAGGCGCACCGCCAGGTCGAGGTCGGCGTCATGGCCCGGCGTGTAGGCGCCGAGCTGGATCAGGTCGCGCGCCTTCTGGTAGCGCGCGTGGAGCTGGCGAAAGCGCCGTGCCGATTCGAGGTGGTCGGGCGTGGCGACGTTGGTCATCACGCGCGACACCGAGCGCTCGACGTCGATCGCCGGATAGTGACCGGCCTCGGCGAGGTCGCGCGACAGCACGATGTGGCCGTCGAGGATGCCGCGCGCCGCGTCGGCGATCGGATCCTGCGGGTCGTCGCCTTCCGAGAGCACGGTATAGAACGCAGTGATCGAGCCGCCTCCGGCGACGCCGTTGCCGCTGCGCTCGACCAGCTGCGGCAGCTTGGCGAAGCAGCTCGGCGGATAGCCGCGCGTCGCGGGCGGCTCGCCGATGGCCAGCGCGATCTCGCGCTGCGCCATCGCGTAGCGGGTCAGCGAGTCCATCAGCAGCAGCACGTTCTTGCCGCGATCGCGGAAGTGCTCGGCGATCACGGTGGCGTAGTTCGCGCCCTGCATCCGCACCAGCGGCGGCGCATCGGCGGGCGCGGCGACGACGACCGAGCGGCGCAGGCCCTCGTCGCCGAGGATGTCCTCGATGAATTCCTTGACCTCGCGGCCGCGCTCGCCGATCAGGCCGACGACGATGACGTCGGCGGCGGTGTAGCGCGCCATCATCCCGAGCAGCACGCTCTTGCCCACGCCGGTGCCGGAGAACAGGCCGATGCGCTGGCCGCGGCCGACGGTGAGCATGGCGTTGATGGCGCGGATGCCGGTGTCGAGCGGGCGCCGCACCGGGTCGCGGTCCATGGCATTGATCGGACGGCGCGTCAGCGGCTCGTTGTGCACTTGCGCCAACGGACCCTTGCGGTCCATCGGCTGGCCCTGCGAGTCGACGACGCGGCCGAGCAGGCCATCGCCCACCGGCAGGTGCAGGGTGCGGTCGACGGTGCGCCGCCACGGGTGGCGCACGGTGCCGAGCTTGAGCGGCACGGGCGGTATCGGCCGCGGCGCCACGACAGCGCCGCTGGCCAGGCCATGCACGTCGCCGGTCGGCATCAGATAGGCGCGGTCGCCCGAGAAGCCCACCACTTCGGCGATCACCGGCAGCTGCTCGTCCATGCGCACTTCGCAGACCGAGCCCACCGGCACGCGGATGCCCGCAGCCTCGAGGACGAGGCCGGTGACGCGGACCAGGCGGCCATGCGTTTCGAGCGGCAGCGGATCGGCGGCGAAGCTTTCGAGATCGGCGAGATAGCGGCGCCACTTGTCGGCGGCGGCCGTGGCGGCGGCTTCGGCGCCGAGGTTCATGGCGTGTCCGCGGGCGCGCCTGCGGCCGGCGCGTCGCCCCGCCACTCGTCGTCGCAGCCGAGGGCGGCGGCGGCGCGGCGCCAGCGTTCGTCGATGGTGGCATCGACGCCACCGATGTCGGATTCGACGCGGCAGCCGCCGCGCGAGATCGTGGCATCGGCGATCAGGCGCGCGCCGCGCGCCGAGATCGCCTCGGCGGCGCCGGACTCGACCAGCGCGTGATCGTCGGGATGCAGGCGCACGACGATGTGGCGCGCGCTCTGCAGGAGGGTCTCGATCGCCTGCTCGGCGACCAGGGCGACGCATTCGGGCCGCGCCGTCAGCTCGCTGCGCACGATGCGGCGGGCCAGTTGCGTGGCGGTGGCGGCCAGGCACTTCGCCATGTCCTGTTGCAGGCTGTCGAGCTGCTCGCCGATCGCCACCACCAGGGCGCCGATCTGCGTCGTCGTCTGGGCCGCGAAGCTTTGCTTGAAGCCTTCGAGGGCGACCAGGCCGTCGCGATAGCCGTCCTGGTAACCGGCCTGCCGCGCTGCCCGCAATTGCTGCTTCGCGAGCTCCACGGGATCGACGGGCGGCGCCTTGTCGGCGGCGCGCCGGGCGTGCGGTGCATTGGCGGCGCCGGGCGCGGCCGTGATGTCGCCGAGGGCCCAGGCCGCGAACGAGCTCAGCTCTTCACGCGGAATGAAGCGGGCATAAGGATGGCTGCGCGTGCCTTCCGCCGGCGGCGGCACGTTGCGCGGCTTCGACGAGGACGTGGTCACAGGAAGTCTTCGCCGCTACCACCGCCGCCGAGCGTGAGCTGGCCTTCTTCGGCGAGCCGGCGCACCGTCTTGAGGAGCTCCTTCTGCTCGGCCTCGACCTCGGCCACCCGCACCGGGCCGCGCGAATCGAGCTCTTCGCGCAGGGTCTCGGCGGCGCGCGTCGACATGTTCTTGAAGATGCGCTCGCGCAACTCGGGCTTGGCGCCCTTCAGCGCAATCACCAGCGACTCGCTCTGCACTTCCTTCAGCAGCGCCTGCAGGCCCTTGTCGTCGACGCGGTCGAGATCGTCGAAGGTGAAGAGGTTGTCCATGATCGCCTGCGCCAGGTCGTTGTCGGCCTCGCGGATGTAGTCGAGAGCGGCGGTCTCGATGCTCGTGCCCATCAGGTTGATCATGTCGGCCGCGGTCTTGACGCCGCCGAGCGGCGCCTTCTTCGACTGCTCGCCGCCGGCCAGCATCTTGCTCATCACCTCGTTGAGGTCCTTGAGCGCCGACGGCTGGATGCCGTCGAGCGTGGCGATGCGCACCAGCACCTCGTTGCGCTGGCGCTCGTTGAAAGTCTTCAGCACCGCGGCGGCCTGGTCGGAGTCGAGGTGCACCAGCACCGCGGCCACGATCTGCGGGTGCTCGTGGCGCAGCATCTCGCCGATCGAGGCCGCGTCCATCCACTTCAGGCCCTCGATGCCGGAGATGTCGCCGCTCTGCAGGATGCGGTCGATCAGCAGGTTGGCCTTGTCTTCGTCGAGCGCCTTTCTCAGCACGTTGCGCACGTAGCCGCCGGTGTCGGCCACGAGCGAGCTCTGCGCGCCGGCGGTGGTGGTGAACTTCGCCAGCACGCCGTCGAGGCGCTCCTTCGGCACCGAGGTCATGCGCGCGATCGTCTCGCCCAGGCTTTGCACCTCGCGTGGCGTGAGATGGCGAAAGACGTTCGCCGCCTCTTCCTCGCCCAATGACATGAGGAGGATGGCTGAGTCTTCCAGACCGGCTTCGTCCATGCGCGCTGTGCTCCAGGAAAGATGGGGGTTCTAGGCCGCCTGGCCGCCGACCCAGCCGCGGACGATCCCGGCCACCGCCGCCGGGTTCTCCTTGGCCAGCACCTTGGCGCCTTCGATCTGCTTCAGGTAGGCAGGCGGAGGCAGGGCGGGCACGGCATCGAGGGTCTGCTCGTCGTCGACGACCGCGTCGATGCGGCTGCCCCGCGAGCTCAGGCGCGGCGGCGCGAAGGCGACCTTGGCGGCCGGGCGCAGCAGGCCGAAGAAGACCAGGATGGCGACGACCGCGAGTCCGGCCGGCAGCGCCGCGGCGCGGATCAGGTCGATCAGCTCCGGGCTCTTCCAGAACGGCGTGTCGACGTTCGTGACGGTGTCGATCTTGAACGGCGTGTTGATCACCTTGACCGAGTCGCCGCGCTCCTTGCTGAAGCCGATCGACTCCTGCACCAGCGCGGTCAGCTTGCCGACCTCTTCCGACGACAGCGGCACCTGGGTCGACTTGCCCTTGGCATCGACCACCGTGCGGTTGTTGACGACCACCGCGGCATTGAGCCGCTTGATGTTGCCGCTGGCGTTCTTCGTCACGCGCACGGTCTTGTCGACTTCGTAATTCGTCACCGCCTCGCGCCGGCCGCCCGAGCCCGACGTGGCGCCCGCGGTCGGCGCGCCCTGCAGGGGCTGCGAGGCGCCAGTGAGCGGCGCCGTCGCGCGAGGGGAGGCTGGTTCGACGCCGCGCCTGGCACACCGCTCGGCAGGCCGCCGCCGGCGTTGCCGCCCTGGTCGCTGGTCTGCTGGCTGCGGATCGCGACGCTGGCGTCGCTGCCCTGGTTCGGCTTGAATTCCTCCGAGGTCGCCTCGGTCTGCGAGAAGTCGATGTCGGCGGCGACGGTGGCGCGCAGGTTGTCGGCACCGACGATCGGCTCGAGCAGCTCGCGGATGCGCTTGGTGTAGCCGCCTTCGACCTGGGCCACGTATTGCAGCTGCTGCGCGTCGAGGCCGGTCTGCGGGCCTTCGCCGGCGCCGGTCAGCAGCGCGCCGCTCTGGTCGAGCACGCTCACCGCCTTCGGGCTCATCTCGGGCACGCTCGACGACACCAGGTGCACGATGCCGGCGATCTGGGCCCGGTCGAGCGTGCGGCCGGCGTGCAGCGTCAACAGCACCGAGGCGCTCGGCTTTTGCTGCTCGCGAAAGAAGCCGTTCTGGTTCGGCAGCGCCAGGTGAACGCGGGCGCTTTCCACCGCGGCGAGCGAGGTGATGGAGCGCGTGAGCTCGCCTTCGAGGCCGCGCTGGAAGGTGAGCCGTTCCTGGAACTGCGTCTGCCCGAAGCGGGCGTTGTCCATCAGCTCGAAGCCGGAAATGGTGCCCTTCGGCAGGCCGGCCGTGGCCAGCTTCAGGCGCAGGTCGTGCACCTGCGCTGCCGGCACGAGGATGGCGCCGCCGCCTTCGGCCATCCGATAGGGCACGTTCATCTGCGAGAGCTGGGCGATGACCGCGCCGCCGTCCTTGTCGGACAGGTTGGCGTAGAGCACCTTGTAGTCGCCTTGCGAGGCCCACATCGTCATCGCGAAGATGACACCGGCGAGCGCCGCGAGGCCGACCGCGAAGCTGAGCTTGCTGCGCGCCGGCATCGCCCGGATGCGGCCGGCAAAGGTGTCGGACAGGGCGTTCTGCATCTTGGGCTGGAGGGCGACGGCGTTGTCCATGGGTGTTCGTGAGGGCGGGTCGCAGGGGCCGGCGAAAGGCCTGGGGTTGATGGGCGATTATTCGGAAGGCCCTCGCGCCGGATGGCCGGAACAGCCGGGCATTGGGGCCTCAGTTCGCGCCACCGCCGGCCGGCTTGCTGCCTACGATGGCGGCCAAGGATCAGCGCCATGAACGTCACCCTGAAGCCCTTCGATTTCGCCCAGGCCGTCGCCCGTGCCGGCCTCGGCACCGATGGCGTGCCGCTGGCCAAATCGAACCCGGTGCAAGGCGCGGGCTTCCAGAAGGCGCTCGGCCAGGCGCTCGACGCCGTGAGCCGCTCGCAGAACGAGGCGACCAGCCTGCAGCGCGAGGTTCAGCTCGACAACCCGACCGTCAGCCTCGAGCAGACGATGGTGGCGATGCAGAAGGCGCAGATCGGCTTCTCGGCCACCCTGCAGGTGCGCAACAAGCTCGTGCAGGCGTACAGCGACATCATGGGGATGCAGGTCTGAGTCCCGCCTGAGGACGCGCCGGGCCGCAGACCACGTTCCGCCACCCTGAGCCGATATTTGGAGTCAAGGATTCGGTGACCCAAGGCGGCCAATAGGTTCCAAGCGCATAGAGCGAACCGGGCGTTCCCGCTCGCCGCGGACGGCTTCCCGGCGGAAGGCTGCTGAATACAGTGCCGTTTGGCTAAGCTGGCGACATGGAAACCTCTGCCTCAGCTCCGGTGCGCATGGCGACGACCCTCGATGCGCCCGCAATTGCAGCGATCTACGCACCGATCGTCCGCGACACATGCATTTCGTTCGAGCTCGAGCCTCCCTCCGTCGAAGAGATGCGCTCGCGCATCGAGTCCACCCTGGAACGGTTGCCGTGGCTGGTCGCCGAGGACCGGTCGGGCGCCATTGCCGGCTACGCCCACGCGAGCAAGCACCGGGAGCGGCCGGCCTATCAATGGTCCGTCAACACATCCGCCTATGTCAGGCAGGACGCGCGCGGCAGCGGCGTCGGCAAGGCGCTCTACCGGGCGCTGCTCGAAAAGCTCGCTGCTCTCGGGTACTTTCAGGCTTTCGCTGGTATCGCGCTGCCGAATGACGCCAGCGTGGCGCTGCACGAGTCCGTTGGCTTTCAGCACCTCGGCACCTATCGGCAAGTGGGCTTCAAGCACGGCGCCTGGCACGACGTCGGCTGGTGGCAGCAGCGCCTTCGACCGGCGGCGGTTCCGTCGGCGCCCCTCGATTTGGGAGCCATCTAGCCACCCCACGAGATCCAGGAGTTGCGTTCCTTCTACGGTTCGAGTATTCTCGAATCATGGAACAGCAAGAAGTCATTCGTTCGCTGGCCGCACTGGCTCATCCCATCCGCCTGCAGGTGTTTCGCGCCCTGGTGGTCGCTGGAAAGAGCGGAATGACGCCCGGGACGATGGCCGAAGGCCTGGCGATTCCGGCCAACACCCTGTCCTTCCACCTGAAGGAGCTGGGACACGCCGGGCTCGTCAGCCAGGAGCGAATCAGCCGAAACATCGTCTACCGCGCCGCGTACGAGCGTATGAACGCCGTGCTGGGCTATCTCACCGAGAACTGCTGCCAGGGGGCGGAGTGCTCGGTCCACGAGTCGGCGGCGTCCTGCTGCTGAGCAAACCGAGGAAAGATCATGAAGCGATTCCACGTCCACGCCCATGTCGAAGACCTGCAGGCCAGCATCGCCTTCTATTCGAAGATGTTCGCCGCAGAACCCGCGAGGCTCGAGGCGGACTACGCCAAGTGGATGCTCGAGGATCCACGCGTCAACTTCGCCATCTCGACGCGCGGCAGCAGGCCGGGAGTGGACCACCTGGGCCTGCAGACCGACAGCGAGGACGAGCTCGCCGAGCTGAAGGCTCGTGCCGCGGCGGCGGACATGACACTGCTCGATGAAGGCAGCGTCAGCTGCTGCTACGCGCGCAGCAAAAAGCACTGGGTCACGGACCCCCAGGGCATTGCCTGGGAGCACTTTCACACTCTGGCCGACATCCCGGTCTTCAGCGAGAAGGCAAAGCCCACCGAAAGCGCCGAGTCGGCATGCTGCGCGACGCCCGCGACGCGTGGCAAGGCCATCGACATCCCGGTGAAGCAGGCCTCCTGTTGCTGAGTTCCCAGTGGAGTTCGAACCTGCCCGGCCCGACGAGCTGCAGGCCGTTCGCGAGCTGCTGCGAACGGCTGGCTTGCCCGATGACGACCTCGATTCGCAGCACATGAGCGACTTCCTCGTCGCCAGAAGTTCAGCGACGCTGCGAGCCTGTGTCGGGATGGAGCGCCTCGGCGACGTCGCCCTGCTGCGCTCGCTGGCGGTCAGGAGGGAAGACCGATCGAAAGGCTTCGCAAGTAAAGCCCTGCGCTCGATTGAGCAACGAGCTGGTGCTGCCGGCGTTCAGCGTCTGTACCTCCTCACGACCACCGCTGCCGGGTTCTTCGGCGCCCACGGGTACAGCCCATGCGAGCGGTCCGCGGCGCCAGCTTCGATCCGTGCGACCCGCGAGTTCGAGTCGGTGTGCCCGACGTCGGCCGAATGCCTCAGCAAGACCTTGTAGTGGGCGGAGCACAGATGACGACAAAGAACGTGCTCTTCATCTGCACCGGCAACTCGGCCCGCTCGATCCTGGCCGAGGCCTTGCTGAACGACGCTGGCAAGGGGCGCTTCAATGCGTACTCGGCCGGGAGCCACCCGACTGGCATCGTGAACCCGCACGCGCTGCATGCGCTTCGCGACATGGGCGTGTCGGCAGCCGGCGCAAGAAGCAAGAGCTGGGACGAGTTCGCCACCGCAGACGCACCGCAAATGGACTTCGTCTTCACCGTCTGCGACAACGCGGCCGGCGAAGTGTGCCCGCTTTGGCCCGGCCAGCCGATGACCGCCCATTGGGGGTTGCCGGACCCGGCGACGGCGCAGGGCTCGGAGGGCGAGGTACAGCTCGCCTTCCGCGACGCCGCGGTCACGATGAAGCGGCGCATCGATCTCATGTTGGCGCTGCCGCTGGCCTCCCTCGACTCGATGGCGATCCAGCGCCAGGTTCGTGACATCGGCGAGCGCTGAGCCGGTGGACCAAGTGTCGCCAGCTACGGCCCTGCAGCGTGTCATGGCCGAGGCGCTGGGCACGCTTCTCTTGCTGGCGGTGGTGGTCGGCTCGGGGATCATGGGCGAGCGCCTGGCCGGAGGGAACGTGGCCATCGCCCTTCTCGCGAATACCGCCGCTACCGTGGCCGGGCTGTACGTGCTGATCGAGGTGTTCGCGCCCATCAGCGGAGCGCACTTCAACCCGGTCGTCTCGCTGGTGATGACGCTACGTGGCCAACTGCCGGGATCGCTGCTTGCTCCTTACGTCGCAGTGCAGCTGGTTGGTGCGGTGCTCGGCGCCTGGCTGGCACACGCCATGTTCGGCGTCGACATCCTTCAAGTCTCTTCAAAGGCACGCTCGGGCGCTGGACAATGCCTTGCCGAGGCAGTCGCCGCGTTCGGCCTCGTCCTCGTGATCCTTCGCGTGCGGCCTGAACGCATCGCGGGAACCGTCGCCGCCTACATCGGCGCCGCGTACTGGTTCACCGCGTCGACATCGTTCGCCAATCCTGCCGCGGTACTTGGACGAATGGTCTCAGACACATTCGCGGGAATTGCGCCCTCGAGCGCACCCGGGTTCGTGATCTCGGAGGTTGTCGGGGGCCTAGTGGCAGTTGTCGTCGCTCGTGGCTTCAATCGCGCCTAGGCGTCGCTGGTGTTCCATTTCCGGCTGTAGCGACGCCGATAGCGGTCGTTAGTCAACGACCGCTGTTGGCCGTGAGCGATCGGATGAAGCGGCGGCGCCGAGCGTTACCGGCGGGTCGCGCCCAGGCCGGGGATGTAGGTGTTGCCGAGGGGCGCGGCGCGAAGCCGGTCGCCCAGGAGCGCGATGCATTCCGCCTGGCGCTCTTTCGTCAGCGCGGCGCGGTACAGATCGCCCACAGCTCCGGCTGCGGTCGCCGTCGTCAGGCCGTACTGGAAGCCGAAGCGCTGGTAGAACGATTGCGAGCCTGCGACCGGGACGAAGAGCACCGTCCACCAGCGCCGCGGCGCGGGCAGCATGGCGAGGCGGGCGAAGAGGAGTGCGCTGCCGATGCCGCGGCGCTGGTGCGCAGGATCGACCATGCCGTAGACGAGGTGCGCGATCTCGAGCTTGCCCTTGCGATCCATGGTGATGCCGCCGAAGCCGACGACCCGGCCATCGATCTCGGCCACCAGGAACAGCGCCTTGTCGCGGGAGCGGATGTGGGCGAGGAAGTCGCTGCGCGCTGCTTCCGGAAAGCGCCCCGGCGCGTTGCGCTCGTAGATCGATTCGCAGGCCTCGACGTCGTCGGCGCCGGCAAGCGCGCGGACCGTGCAGCGCGGCAGCGCCGCCCTTCGCTCCGGCAGGGTGAGCTCGATGCGCGGACGGTTCAGCATCCTGGAGCCAGCGAACAGCGCGCCGACGATCAGCCCGGTCGCGATCAGGATCCAGAGCACGGGGCAACCTCGTTCGGCACGCGATTCAGGAGCGCGACTTGCGATACGCGTCGCCGCCGCGCCGGGTGAGCTGCTCGGTGCATTGGTCGCGCGGCGAGCCGGCCGAGATGCACATGTACAGCCAGGCGACCGACAAATTGGCGCAGCGCTGCACCAGGAGGCTGCCGATCTGGTGGACTGCGCTCTCCTGGAGTTCGCTGCGCGGCGACGCCGGCAGCTCCTTCGCACCCGCGGCAAAGCACGCGTCGAGCGCCGCCGCGATGGCTTCGGGGCTGGCCGACGCCCTGCCGAGCTCGACTGCCGATGGCTGCGGCAGCGCACAGGCGAGCGACAGCAGCGTGGGTTCGAGCGTCGCCGGGTTCGGCGCGTGCATCTCCTCTCCCCACCGCGTTTCGTTGAGCCGCGTCCCGCCGCGGAAGAAGACCGTCGACCATGCGGCAAGCGTGTGCTTGTCGCAATCGATGTCCACCTTCGACTCGGCGCTCGTTCCCGTCGGCAGATAGCGGCATTCCCAGGTCATGACGTTGCGCGCGGACTCGTTCACCATGCTCGGCCGGTAGCGCAGTGCGGTCTGCGTCATCGCGTTGCCGCACGGCGTCATCGTGTCCACCGCGGGCGCCGAGAAGGCGACCATCTCGGCGCCGGCCGCGCTCGCCGGCGCCGCGGGCGGGTCGCGGGCTGGCAGCGTCCCGCGCGGGCGCACGAGCTGGATCCTCGACGAGTCGGTCGGGATGACGACCGGCGGGCCGCCCCCCGGACCCCACTCGCGCGCCTGCGTCTCGGCCTGCGCCAGCGCGCCCGGCAGGTTCGAGGTCGGCTTCGCTGCGTTCGGCACGCGCGCGCTCGCGGTCTCGACCGGCACACCGGCATCGACGGCGCCCTGTCTGGCGAGGGCGGTCTGCAGGAGCGGCGCGAGATAGATGAACTTGTCGCGCGCGACATCGAGCGGGGTCGCGCCCGTGTCGTCGCGCGCGTCGACGCGGGCGCCGGCGTCGAGGAGCGCCGCCACGCAGGCCCGTTCGCCGCCGAGCACCGCATAGTGCAGCGGCGTGCCCTGCTTCGAGTCGCGCTCGTTCACGAAGAGTGCGATCGCGGCCGTGGCAGCCGCCTGCTTCTGCTCCTTCGAGCCGGTCGCCGACACCGTCGCCGTTTCCCCGATCCTGGCGATGAGAAGCTTCTCCTGCTCGCAGCGGGCGCGGCTCGCGGCGACCTGCAACGCGCTGCGGTCGACATAGGCCTCGCCGTGGATCTTCTGATTGACGCGCGGGTCTGCGCCGCGTTGCAGCAGCCATCCGACCATCGCCGGGCTGGCGTTGCCCACGGCGGCATACAACATCGCGTCGAGCTGGTTCTGGGTCAGCGCGCGGGCATCGGGCACGGCCTGGACGGTCTCGGCGGCGAGCGCCCGGAACTCGGTCGTGAGCGACTCGGGCAGGGCACCTGCACGCGGACGATGCGTCAGCTTCCAGATGCCGACCCCGATGCCGAGGACCAGGAGCGCCAGCCCGACGCGCATCACCCACTTGCCGATTCCATCGCTCATCGAGACCTCACTGCGACTTGAAGATCCAGAGCTTGGTTGCGTAGTCGTAGACCGCGAAGTGCAGCGGCACGCTGCCGGGGTCGAGGCCGCGCGCCGTGCCGCACTCGGTGAAGAAGTCGAGCGAGCGCGTCTCGCGCGGCGCGAAGACGATGTATTCCTCGGCCCCGCGCTTCTTGCTGTCGGGAACACCCCAGAAGCATCCTTGCTGCGCAACGACCTGGCCCGTGCTGTTCTTCACCGGGAAGAACGAAGAGACCGAGACCATCAGCTGGTGCTCGCTCAGGCTGGTGACGACGAGGCGGTTGCCGTAGGCCTCGACGCGCAGCTCGGGCGGAATTGTTCCCGGCGGCGAGCGCACGAGCACGTTCAGGCCGGCCCTCTCGGTCTTGCGTTGCTCGGCCTGCGCGGCATAGGTGGCGCGGCGCGCCGCGACGTCGAGGCCGAGCTCGGCTCGCTGCGCCGGCGACAGCTCCGAGCCGTCTTCGTTGGTGCTGAGGAGCGCCTGTGCCGCCTCGCGCAGGTAGACGAGCTCTGCCTGCTCGTCGCGGCGCCCGGCGGTCACGCCTTTCAGGCGCGGGACCATCGCCGCGAGCAGCGTCAATGCCTCCTTCCGGCGCCCGGCATCGAACCGCTCGGCGAAGATCGCGCGGCAAGCCATCATGTCGCCGCGGTTGCAGGCGAGAGTGACGGACTTGCGATCCTTGTCGCCGGCCACCGTCGCGATCGTCGGCGGCAACGACGGTTCATCGGCAACCAGGCGCGAACGGAAGCGGCCCTGCAGGAGCAGCGCGCCTCCGACCAGCAGCGCCACCGCGACCACGGCCAGCGTCCGCATGCCGCCCGACTGGCGCCGGCGCGAGGTCTGAGGTCGGTTGTCGATGATCGTCATGCCGGCTCCTGTGCATCGGGATGGCAGGGCCGATGTCCCGTACCCGCTGCGGGCGCAACCATGCCGCACGGCTCGCTCCATGGCAAGGCGTTCCGCACAAGGAGCGTGCGGGAGTACCGATCGCGTCACGCCGCGGAGCGCTGCCACGAGCGACGATAATCATTCCTGCTTCTCCCCGGCGTGCCACCAGCCTGGCCTGAGCATTCAGTCGAGTGTCTGCGGGGAGGGCCGATGAAGCTGTCTGAATTCATCCTCCATGACATGGAGGCGATCCTGGTGCAATGGGAAGCGTTCGCGCGAACGATGCCCATCGCATCGTCGCTCGATGCGCTGGCGCTTCGGGACCATGCCGAGCAGATCCTCATCGCGATCTGCAAGGACATCGACCTCGATCAGACCGCCGAGGCCCAGTCGCGAAAGTCCAGAGGCCTGGCCGCGCCACTCAACGCCTTCGAGACCGCGGCGTTCGAGTTCGCGTCTGCCGCCGTACCATAGCGCCGGTCCTGCTCGGGACCTTCGAGCTTTCGGCCTCGACTCACCGCGAAAGGAGCGCGTGAACACCCTGCTCAAGGAGATCCGCCACACCCCGCTGCTCTGGCTGCTGGTGTTCGTCCCGGTCGTGTTTGTGGCGCAGCGACTCAGTCCCGACAGCCACACGCTGCTGTTCGTGCTGTCCGTGCTGGCCATCGTTCCGCTGGCAGCGCTCCTGAGCCACGCCACCGAGTCGGTGGCCGCCAAGACCGGCGACGCGATCGGCGGGCTGCTCAACGCGACGCTCGGCAACCTGACGGAGCTCGTCATCGCCCTGACGGCACTGCACGCCGGCCAATATTTGCTCGTCAAGGCGTCGATCGCCGGCGCGATCGTCACCAACACCCTGTTCATGCTCGGCGCGTCGCTGCTGCTCGGCGGCCTGAAGCACCACACGCAGGAATACAACCGCATCAGCGCCCGCATGCAGGCGGCCTTGCTTTTTCTGGCCACGGTCGCCCTGCTGATGCCGTCGGCGATCTCGGGGGTCGACGCCGGCGCATCCGCAGGGCTGTCGGCCAAGCTCAGCCTCGGCCTGTCGGTGCTGCTCATCGTGACCTACGGGCTCGGGATGCTGTTCTCGCTGAAGACGCATCGCGAGTTCTTCGGCAGTGCCGAGCACGGCGAGGAGGCAGAGACGCCGTGGCCCATGCCGCTCGCGCTGGCGACGCTGGCCGGCGTGACCGTGCTGGTGGCGCTGGTGAGCGAGGTGTTCGTCGAGTCCGTGCAGGAGGCTGCCAAGGTCTTCGGCATGACGCCGGCCTTCGTCGGCTTCATCGTCGTCTCGCTGGTCAGCGGCGCTGCCGAGATGGCATCGGCCTTTTCCGGCGCACGCAAGAACCGCCTCGACCTGAGCGTGGGCATCGCGCTCGGCAGCGCGTCGCAGATCGCGCTGTTCGTGGCGCCGGTGCTGGTGCTGCTCAGCTACGTGATCGGGCCGGCGCCGATGGACCTGCACTTCTGGCCCGGGGCGGTGGCGATGGTGCTCATCGCCACGATGACGGCGGCGCTCGTCACCAACGGCGGACGTTCTGCGTGGTTCGTCGGTGCGCTGCTCCTCATGGTCTATGCGGTCTTCGCCATGACCCTCTATCTGTTGCCGCCGGCCGCCTGAGCCGGGCCGACGCACGCGCCTGTTCGGTCCGAGCCAGGCGTCTGGGACGTTTCTAGCTCAGCGCCATCAGCTTGCCGCGCTTTTGCGTCAGGTCGATGAAGCGCTGCAAGGCGCGCAGCGAATCGCCGCCGACGCGCTTGAACTCGAAGCCCAGCCGCACGCCACGCGCTTCGGCGTTGATCGCGGTGACGTGCTGCAGCCGCATGCTGACCTCGAGCTTGGTGTCGGTGTCGAGCTCGACGCGCACGTCCTGCAGCAGCACGCCGGCGCTCATCGGTCGGCACGTCCTCGGGCAGGAACAGGCCGCAGCCGCCGATCGAGATGTCGATCACGCGCAGCGAGAACTCCATCTCCGGCATGTCGGGATGGCGCAGGCGCGCCATCGGTGCGGCGCGCATCAGCGGGCGGACACGAAAGGCGTTTCGACGCTGGAAGCGAAACATCTCGCGCGGCGCCGGGCAGCTCAGCACGCTGGCCTTGTTGCCGTGCACCAGCACGAGATCGTGGAGGTCGAACTGCAGTTTCACGCTGTCGAGGTAGCCGACGGCGACGACCTCTTCGCATTCGAGCAGGGCCTGCAGCGCCGGGTCGCTCGGGTCGGCGTTGAAGCCGATGGTGCCGCGCGCGCTGTCGATGGTCCACAGGGCGCTCGTGAAGACACTGCCGTCGCTGGCGTTCAGGTTCAGAAGAACCGAGCCGTCGAGCAGCTGCTTGAGCATCGTCTGGATCTCGCGCGGCGAGGTGACGCGGAACTCGTCGAGTCCATCGTCGTCGTCCATCCCTTCGAGCGGGGCCGGTCTCGTTAGCATCGCGTGCCTCGTGGCAGAAGGTTCTTCAGTGCAGGGTCTTGGGCCGTCCGGCCAGGATCTCGTCGAGGTCATCGAGCCAGGGTTCGGCAAGCTGGCGGATCTCGGCATCGTTGATCAGGATGCGTTGCATGATCCGCGACTTCAGCTGCGCCTCGTCGGGCTTGAGCGGCTTTTCGGCGGCGGTGTTCTTCAGCTGCGCGATCAGCAGGGCGCAGGCGCCCTCGAGCTTGACGACATGGTCCCAGTTGCCGACGCGCGCGGCCTCGAGCATGTCCTGGCTCGCCTTCTCGATCGCCTCGTAGTAGTTCAGCAACACGGAATTCATGATGGTCTGTTCCGGTGAAAAGGTCTCGGGCCGCGTCATGCTGCGACTCGCGCCGGCAGTTCGACCTGCGGCCCGATCGCGTCCCAGGACTCGGCCAGCGAACGGGCCAGCCCGGCGCATTCGGCGAGGGCGGCGTCGTCGGAATGGAGATTGCCCATGGTCAGACGAAAGACCAGGTACTGGTAGAGGTCGTGCAGGTTGCCGGCGATGGCACCGCCCGCGCTCAGATCGAGCGGCGCGAGCAGGCCTTCTTCGACGATCCGCACGGCGTGACCGATCGCACGTCCCTTCTCGGCAACGTCGCGGCGCTGCAACGCGCCGCGGGCTGCCGCGATCTCGCCGCTGACGGCCTCGTACAGCATCGCCACCAGCTTGTGCGGGCTCGCATCCTCGACCCCGCTGCTGGCGCTGACGTTGCGGTACAGGCCGAGCACCGTGGGGCGCTTTCCGGGCTGGTGCATATTGCTGAACATTTGCGATCACCTCTTGGCTCTGCCATGTTTATCGACGCCGGCCGTCGAATCTTTACGCCGTCGATGCGGCGTTTTGGCAGGGCAAACGTGTGGATCGGAAACAGCTGGAATCGCTCAGGTTCGCGCCCGGGCTGCTTTCGCAGGGGCGCGTCATGACGCCGGGCTTGCGGCGCTAGTTCGAGTTCGAGCTGCTCGAGCCGAAGCTCGACTTGGCGTAGAACTGCTGCTGCACGTAGGCCGCCAGGGCGTTGGCCTGCGACATCGTCGAGTCGAGCGCGGTGTATTGCGCCTGCAGCCGGGCCTGGGTCGCGGCCAGCTGCGCGTTCATGTTGTCCTGGTCCTTCTGGTTCGAGGCGATGCTCGACTGGATCGACGCCGTCTTGCCGGGCAGCGTGCCGCCGGTCTGCAGCATCGATGCGGTCCAGTTCGAGAAGATCGCGCCGAAGCCGTTGTTCGACGGGTTCGTCGCATCGACGTTCGACAGCGCCTTGGTCAGCTGCGGCAGGTTGCCCAGGCCGCGGTGAAGGTCGTGCTGTCGAGCTGCAGCGAGCCGTCGGTCTGCAGCTGGATGCCGAGCGAGCTGAGGGTCGAGAACGTCGAGGACGCACCCGTCACCTTCGAGATCAGGTTGTGCATCTGGTTCTGGATGCTGACGGCCGTGCTGTCGCCCTGCAAGGGCGCCGCGATGCCGCTCGTCGGGTCGTATTTCGTCTCGGTCGCGAGGAAGGTGTTGAGGGCGTTGAAGGCCGAGACGAAGGCCGATGACGTTGCTCTGGATCGCGGCGGTGTTCTGCGTCACGTTGACCGTCACCGGCTGCGTCGTGATCTTGCCGAGGCTGAAGGTGATGCCGCTGATCACGCCCGAGAGCGTGTTGCTGGCCGAGGTGACGGAGATGCCGTTGATCGTCGCCTGCGTGTTGGCTGCGGCCTGCGCCAGCGTCATCTGGCCGACGCCGTTCTGCGGGTCGTAGGCCAGGCGCGACAGGCCGCTGGCGTCGGTGTTGTTGCCGTCGTCGTCGGCGACCGTGACCTTGAAAGCCGTTGGCCGACGCCGGTCGAGGTCGACTGCAGCGCCAGGCGGGCGCCGCTCGCATCGGTGACGACCGATGCGGTGACGCCGGCGTTGGCGGAATTGATCGCCGCGGCGATTCCGGCCAGGGTGTCCTGACGAGGCGCCGATCGGAATCGTCACGGCCGCGGCCGGCCCGGCGTGAAGACGGTATTGCCGGTGTTCCAGCTGCCGAGCTGGATCGTCATGCTGCCGGTGCCGACGACGCTGGTGCCGTCGGTGTACTGGCCGGTCGGGCTGACGATCGACTGGCCGGCCGAAAGGGCCGAGACCGAGACCGCGTAGACGCCGGCGACGGCGCCGCTGGTGGTGGCCGCGCTGACGCTCGTCGGGTCGGTCGAGCTGGTGTTGGTGAGCTTGAACTGGGTCGGGTCGAACAGCGGCTTGGCCGCGTCCTGCAACGACGGACACGAGCGACTGCACCTGGCCGAACGCGGACAGGTCGGTCTGCAGGTTGGTCGCCTTCGACTGCAGGGCGGTCAGCGGCTGGGCTTCGACCGCCATCAGCGAGCTGATGATCGAGTTGACGTCGAGTCCGCTGCCGATGCCTGCCGAAGTGATCGTGCCGGTCGTCGGAGGTGATGGTGGTCATGTCGGGCGCTGCGGTGCGGCGGCGAGCGGCTGCGTCGCCATGGGTGGGTTATCGACGGATCCTCGCGAAGCTTGAGGTGGGCCGGCCGCCGGGCGACGTCGCAGGTGACCTCGGCGCGACGGCGTCGATCGTCACTTGAGCAGCTGCAGCACCTGTTGCGGCAGCTGGTTGGCCTGCGCCACCATCGCCGTGCCGGCCTGCTGCAGCACCTGGGCGCGCGACAGGTTCGCCGTTTCCGCGGCGAAGTCGGCGTCCTGGATGCGGCTGCGCGAGGCCGTCGTGTTCTCGCTGCCGGTCTGCAGGTTCTGGATCGTCGCCGAGAAGCGGTTCTGCACCGCGCCGAGCGTGGCCCGGCTCGAGTTCACCGTCTGCCAGGGCGGCGTCGATCGCGGTCAGTGCCGCGTTCGCGCCGCCGACGGTCGAGATGTCCATGCGCCGCGACGGCGGTGCCGGTGCTGGCGATCGCCGTCGAGCTGTTGAGGCCGCCGGCCTGGGTGAAGGCGACGCTGCCGCTGACGCCGGTGGGCGCCGAGTAGCTGATGTTGAGCGTGCCGCCGGTGGTCGACGCCGCGGGCAGGCCGAAGTCGGCCGCGGCCGAGGTGGTGAAGCCGCCGGCTGCATACGAGACGGCGACGTTGCGGCCGTCGGCTGCCGTCAGGCTGATGCCCGAGCCGGTGTCGCTGGCGACCACGCCGGTGGCGGCGGATTGAGCGTTGATCGCCGCCACCGCATTGGCGCGGTTGCTGGAGAGCGCGCCGCCGCCGGTCGCGCCGGAGATCGCGATGGCGATGCCGTTGACCGTGTAGGTCGCCGTGCCGGCCACGGTGGCTCGCGGCGGTCGACGTGCCGGCCGGCACCGTCGTCGCGTTCGTCGACACGACCATGCCCGGAATGTTCGCGCTGCGTGATCGCCGCGGCCTGCGCCTTGGCGTCGACGGCCACCGAGCCGAGCGCGATCGCAGCGCCGCCGCCGACGGTGACGCTGAAGGCCTGCGGCGTGTTGCTCGCGGTGCCGATCGACTGCGCGGTCAGGTTGAAGCCCTGATAGACGCCGAGCGCGCTGGCGCGGGCGCTCGCGATCGAGGAGATGGCGATCGTCTGGCCGGCATTGGCGCCGACCTGGAACTGCTGCGCCGTGAAGCTGCCGTCGAGCAGGTTGATGCCGTTGAACTGGGTCTGCGTCGAGACGCGGTCGATTTCGGTCTCGAGCTGCGAGACTTCCTGCTGCAGCGCGGCCCGGTCGGAGGCGCTGTTGGTCGCGTTGGCCGACTGCACCGCCAGCTCGCGCATGCGCTGCAGGTTGTCGCTCACCGAGGCGAGGGCGCCGTCGGCCACCTGGGCCAGCGAGATGCCGTCGTTGGCGTTGCGCGCCGCCTGGTTCAGGCCGTTGATCTGCGCCGTCATGCGGTCGGAGATGGCCAGGCCGGCCGCGTCGTCCTTGGCGCTGTTGATGCGCAGACCCGAGGACAGACGCTGGATCGCCGTCGCCAGATCGTTCTGCGTCTTGTCGGTGTTGTACTGCGCCGTCAGCGAGGCGATGTTGGTGTTGATCGTCTGCATGGAAGCTCTCCGTTAGCCGTGCGATTCGAACCCAGGGGCCCGGTGCGGCAATTCTGAAGAGCCTCGCGTCGATCCGAGACTTCGATAAGCGCGTGAATCGCGGCGCAATTCGATGCCGCGAAACGACGAAGGGCCGAACCGGTGCTGCCGGTTCGGCCCTTGTCAGGAGAGTCCGGCGGAGGTTGTCGCTCCGCCGCGTTTGCCGTTGCTCTTACTGCAGGAGCTTGAGCACTTCTTGCGGCATCTGGTTGGCTTGCGCCACCATCGCCGTGCCGGCTTGCTGCAGCACCTGGGCCCGCGACAGGTTCGCCGTTTCCGCGGCGAAGTCGGTGTCCTGGATGCGGCTGCGCGCGGCCGAGACGTTCTGGCTCGAGTTCTGCAGGTTCGCCACCGTCGAGGTGAAGCGGTTCTGCACGGCGCCGAGCGAAGCACGGCTGGAGTCGATCGTCTGCAGGGCCGCGTCGATCGAGGCCAGGGCCGCGTTCGCGCCGGCCACCGACGAGATGTCGAGGCCCGAGACCGCCGTGCCGGTGGCGGCGATCGCCGTCGTATTGGCGTAGGCGCCAGCGAAGACGACGTTGCCGGTCACGCCGCTCGGCGCCGAGTAGTTGACGTTGATCTTCGCACCGGTCGTGGCGGCAGCAGCCAGACCGTAGTCGGCGATCGTCGCGGCGGTCGCGGTACCGACGGCAAAGGCCACGGTGATGTTGCGGCCGTCGGCAGCGGCCAGGCTGACGCCCGAGCCGGTGTCGGTGGCGACCACGCCGGTTGCAGCCGACTGCGCATTGAGCGCGGCCACGGCGTTGGCGCGGTTGGTGGCGGCGTTGCCGACCGCGTTGGTGACGTTGATCGCCAAGCCGTTGATGGTGATGATCGAGGTGCCGTTCGCGGTACCCGTCAGCGCTTGCACGCCGGCGGCCACGGACGTGGCGTTCGCCGATGCGGTCAGGCCCGCGACGCCCGAGGCAGTGATCGCCGAGGCGATGGCCTTGGCGTCGGTCGCGATCGGTGCCGAGCGGAGGTGGCCGACGCCGCCGATGGTCACTGTCGTCGCCGTCGTGCGCGTTGCTCGCCACGCCGATCGACGCGTTGAGGTTGCTGTAGCCCTGGTACTGGCCGAGGGCGCTCGAGCGGGCGCTGGCGATCGACGCGACCGTGATGGTCTGGCCGGCGTTGGCGCCGACCTGGAAGGCTTGCGCCGTGAACGAGCCGTCGAGCAGGTTGGTGCCGTTGAACTGGGTCTGCGTCGCGACGCGGTCGATTTCAGACTGCAGCTGCGACACTTCCAGTTGCAGCGAAGCGCGGTCGGAGGCCGAGTTGGTCGCGTTGGCCGACTGCACCGCCAGCTGGCGGATGCGCTGCAGGTTGTCGCTGACGGAAGAGAGCGCGCCGTCGGCGGTTTGCGCCAGCGAGATGCCGTCGTTGGCATTGCGGGCGGCCTGGTTGAGGCCGTTGACCTGCGCGGTCATGCGGTCGGAGATGGCGAGGCCGGCGGCGTCGTCGGAGGCGCTGTTGATGCGCAGGCCCGAAGACAGGCGGGTGATCGCCGAAGTCAGCGCATTGGCCGTCTTGTCGAGACGTTGTTCTGCGCGGTCAGCGAAGAAATGTTGGTGTTGATCGACAAGATGATGAAACAAACTCCTGAGGTTGAAGAAACCCGGCACAAGCGCCGTCATTGCCAGAGCGAAAGCAACTGCCTTTCGGCATTCGTCTCCGCTTCGAGCAGCCGGCGGCGGTGAAGCCACCGGCCTGCTGCGCCCGGCGTTCGTCTTCCTCTGTTCCCGCGGCGAGCGCAGCTCGCGCTCCTGCGGGACCTTCGGCCTCTGACTCCGGACCCCGGATCGGATTGCTCCTTTCCGTTGCTAGGCTTATCGGTGAACACTTTTCGCAACTTGAGTGCCGACGCCTCAAAAAATTGCGTCTTTGCGTTCGCACGTGTCCGACCGAACTCCGCCATATCGGCCGCCGCGCGCTCGCCTGTAGCGCGCTTCGTTTCGTTGCAACCAAGCCCCGGATCGCGGCTGCGGCGGCGTGCCGCATGACTTCCATCACGACTGGACCGAAGGCGTAGGAACTTGCCTGACAGCCCGCTTGGAAGAAGCTGGACTCAAGCGACCGAGATGACCTGATGGTCCCCGGCTTCTCCACTCATCAGAATTCAATCCATCGAAGGGCAGAGACCCACCGCCTCAAGCAACCTGAAGATCACCGGAGTAAGAACATGAATGCAGACCAGATCCTGAACGAGATTCGCGAAGCCAACCTGTCGTACCTGATGCTGGCCCAGAGCCTCATCCGCAGCGACCGCGAGCAAGCCCTCTACCGCCTGGGCATCAGCGAGGAGAGCGCATCGCTCATCGCCCTGCTGACGCCGGCGCAGATGATGAAGATCTCGGCCGGCAACACGCTGCTGTGCCGCTTCCGGATGGACGACGACATGGTCTGGGGCCTGCTCACCAACCATGGCAAGAGCGCCGCCAACGACAGCACGAATCGCCTGCATGCTTCCATCCTGATGGCCGGCCGCCATCAGGAAGCGGCGTAAGCGAGAGCCCCGCCATGCGCCAGAAAAGCATCCTGACCGAAGCCAAGCAGATCGGCCGCGCCGTCGCGCTGATCCAGCTCGGCGCCCGGCTGCAGGTTCTCGAATCGGAAACCGATCTCTCCTACGAGCGCCTGCTGCGCCTGTACAAGGAAGTGGCCGGCAAGTCGCCGAGCAAGGGCCAGCTCCCTTTCTCGACCGACTGGTTCATGACCTGGCAGCCGAACATCCACGCCTCCCTCTTTCTCAACATCCACGAGTACCTGAACAAGGTCAACGAGATGGACGAGATCGACGCGGTCATCAAGGCCTACCAGCTCTACCAGGAGCAGACGACCGCCCAGGGCCTGGAGGCGCTGCTGTCGGTGACGCGGGCCTGGCGCCTGGTCAAGTTCGTCGACAACGGCATGCTGACCATGACGAAATGCTCGAAATGCGGTGGCCACTTCGTGACCCATCCGCACGAGATTGCCAAACACTACGAGTGCGGCCTGTGCAGCCCGCCGGCACGTGCCGGCAAGGGCAAGGCGCTCGGATCGATCCGGATGCACTAGCCCTCAAGTTTTTCCGAACCCTGCCGAAACAAAGGGTTCTCTGGTTTTCTTGCTTGTCTCCTCCAGCACATCAGTGCTTTGAATGCGGGTCCTTCGGGACCCGCCTTTTTTTGTGCGCTGCCATTCGGCCCCTGTTGCGGCGATCGGCGGCGCGCGGCACGGCCCACACTCAAGTGACGAGGAGCGCCGCCGATATATGGCACGGCCCCAAGAGCAACGACAGCGGGCGCGCATCGGATTCAAATCACATGGTTGTCCTGATCGGCTACGGCGTCGCACTCGGCTGCATCTTCGGAGCCTTCATCCTGCATGGCGGCAACATCGGCGTGATCATCCACGCCCTGCCGACCGAGCTGATGGCCATCCTGGGCGGATCGCTCGGTGCCTTCGCGGTGAACAACCAGCCGAAGGTGCTGAAGGCCACGCTCGCCGCCATCCCGGGCGTGCTGAAGGGCTCCAAGTATTCGAAGGCGCGCTACATGGAGCTGATGGCGCTGCTCTACGACATCCTGCAGAAGGCGCGCAAGGAAGGCCTGATGGCGATCGAGAAAGACGTGGAAGACCCGTCCGCCTCGACCATCTTCCAGAAGTACACGGTCGTCGGCTCCGACCATCACGTCGTCGAGTTCATCACCGACTACCTGCGCATGATGGTCTCGGGCAACCTCAACTCGCACGAGATCGAAAGCCTGATGGACAGCGAGATCGAGACCCACCACAACGAAGCGCACGGCCCGGTCAACGCGCTCGCCCGCCTGGCCGGCGCCTTGCCGGCCTTCGGCATCGTCGCGGCGGTGCTCGGCGTGGTCAACACCATGGGCTCGGTCGGCCAGCCGCCGGCGATTCTCGGCGGCATGATCGGCTCGGCCCTGGTCGGCACCTTCCTCGGCATTCTTCTGGCCTATGCGGTCGTCGAGCCGCTCGGCGGCCTGATCGAGCAGAAGGTCGACGAAGGCTCGAAGGAGCTGCAGTGCATCAAGACGACCCTGCTCGCCAGCATGCAGGGCTACGCGCCGCAGGTGGCGGTGGAGTTCGGGCGCAAGGTGCTGTACTCGAAGGACAGGCCGACCTTCTCGGAGCTCGAAGGGCACGTGAAGGGGAAGAAGGCGTGATGTCGCACTCCCTTCACGCGGGATCGGGGCGGCAGGGCGCCCTGTTTTGCTCCATGTCCCCCGGCGAGCAGCAGCGTACTGCTGCTCGCCTCCTCCTTTACTTGCGCAAAACAGGGCACCCTGCCGCCCCGATCCTGCACCCAGCGTGCGCGCGAGCTTCGCGCGAGCGCCTCGGTTCGGGCGCGGGTGGCGGGAGGTCGATTTCCGTAAGTAAAGGAGGAGGCGAGCGCCAGTACCCTGGCGGTCGCCGGGGGACATGGAGGAAATCGGCCTCCCGCCGCCCGCGTCCGCGTGTGAGCCTGTCCGCTTCCGGAGCCTGACATGGCCGGCGACTCCAAGAAACTCCAGCCGATCATCATCAAGAGGATCAAGAAGGGCGGCCATGGCAAGCATGGCGGCGCCTGGAAGATCGCCTATGCCGACTTCGTGACGGCGATGATGGCGTTCTTCCTGCTGATGTGGCTGCTCGGCTCGACGACCGAAGGCGACAAGAAGGGCATTGCCGATTTCTTCAACTCGCCGCTCAAGGTCTCGTTGATGGGCGGCAGCGGCTCGGGCGATTCTTCTTCCGTCGTACGCGGCGGCGGCGCCGATCTCACCCGCTCGACCGGCCAGGTGAAGGACGGCGACGTGCCGGCCAAGCGGCGACTGCTCAATCTGAAGGCCTTGCAGGCCGAGCAGAAGCGGGCCGAGCTGGCGCGCCTCGAAGCGCTCAAGCAGAAGGTCGAGCAGGCGTTGGCGGCGAGCCCGAAGCTGGCCGCGATGCGCTCGCAGATCCGCCTCGACATGACGCGCGACGGCCTGCGCATCCAGATCACCGACGAGCAGAACCGGCCGATGTTCGACAGCGGCAGCGCGGTCGTGAAGCCGTACATGCGCGAGCTGCTGCAGGAGATCGGGCACGTGTTGTCCGATGTGCCCAATCACATCACGCTCGAGGGCCATACCGACGCCCAGCCCTATGGCGGCGGCGATCGTGGCTACAGCAACTGGGAGCTTTCGAGTGACCGGGCGAATGCCTCGCGACGCGAGATCGTCGCCGGCGGCCTGCCCGACGATCGCATGCTGCTGGTCGAGGGCATGGCCTCGAGCAAGCTGTTCGTGCCCGAGGAGCCGCAGAGTCCGCTCAACCGGCGCATCAGCATCATCGTGATGAACCGCGAGGCCGAAGAGCGCCTGCTCAAGATCGCGCCGGGGCAGACCGATGCCGACCTGAGCGCCGCCACCGAGGAAGCGCTCGGCGCGCCCGGCGCAGCGCTGCCGGTCGTGCCGGAACGCTGAAGCCTGCCGGAGACGAGCCGCGCCATGCGTTTTCTCATCGTCGACGACTTCGCGACCATGCGCCGCGTCCTGCGCGGCGTGTTGCGCGAGATGAAGATCGACGCCGTCGACGAGGCCGGCGACGGCGTGGCCGCGCTCGAGAAGCTGCGCGGCTCGGAGTTCGACTTCGTCATCACCGACATCGGCATGCCGACGATGAACGGCTTCGAGCTGCTGCGCACCATCAAGAAGGACGAGCGGCTGCGCCATTTGCCGGTCCTGATGGTGACGGCCGAGGCGAAGAAGGACGACATCGTGCGCTGCGCCCAGGAGGGCGCCGCCGGCTACATCGTCAAGCCTTTCAGCCGGGCCACGCTCGAAGAGAAGCTGCGTCGCGCGGCGCCACGGCTCTTTCCGGCCGAGATCAAGGAAGACGCGGCCTGAGAGGCCGCGTTTCGATCGGAGCGCCGCCCGGCCGGGCGCCGGGCCGCTCCCAAGCCCGGCCGCGCCCCCTCGGGGGGCAGCGCCGGGCCGCAGGCCCAAGCGTGGGGGCCCTACTTCGGCAGGAGCACCTTGTCGACGACGTGAATCACGCCGTTCGACTGGATCACGTCGGCGATCGTGACCTTCGCCGTGCCGCCCGACTCGTCGCCGATCATGATCGCGCCGGCGCTCTTCGTCGCGGTGAGCGTACCGCCGGAGACGGCGGTGAGGGTGGCCTTGCCGCCGCCTGCGTCGATCGCCTTCGTCAGGGCCGCCGCGTCCATCTTGCCGGCGACGACGTGATAGGTCAGCACCTTCGTCAGCGTGGCCTTGTTCTCGGGCTTGAGCAGGGTGTCGACCGTGCCGGCCGGCAGGGCCGCGAAGGCGGCGTTGGTGGGCGCGAAGACGGTGAACGGGCCCGGGCCCTTCAGCGTCTGCACCAGGCCGGCCGCCTTCACCGCCGCGACGAGCGTGGTGTGGTCCTTGGAGTTGACGGCGTTGTCGATGATGTCCTTGTTGGCGTACATCGGCGCGCCGCCGACGGTGACCTGGGCCGAGGCGGTGAGGGCGACGGCCGACAGCGTCGCGGCGAGCGCGACGGCAACGAGCTTGAGGATGCGTTTCATGCTTGTCCTTGGAATGTGAATGGATGAATGGCGATCCCGGGTGCTGGCATCTACGCGACGGCCGGCAGCGCGGATGCAGACGCAGCCCTTCCCTCGCCGGGGCGCCGCAACGCCCTGAATTGCGCGGCCTTCCAGTGCCTTATCCGCCTCAAGTTTTCGAAGGGCGCCGGAACAATCGATGGCAACAGCGACCTTTGCCATGGCCGATCCCTCCGCACAAGACAAGAACCTTCCCGCTTCGCAACGCCGGCTCGACAAGGCGCGCGAAGACGGCCAGGTGGCACGCTCGCGCGACCTCGGGCACTTCGCCGCGATCGCCGCCGGCAGCGCCCTGGTGGCCACCGGCGCGCCGCACGTCGCTTCGACGCTGACAGAGGCGGTCGCCAGCTCGCTTCGCTTCGACGGCGTTCACGCGCTTGCTGCCGACGCCATGGGCCAGCGCCTCGGCGACCTGACCGCGACCTGGGCCTGGTCGGTGCTGCCGTTCGGCCTGGTGATGATTGCCATCGCCGTTGCCGGCGGCTTCGCCATGAGCGGCTGGACCTGGACGCTGAAGCCGCTCGGCCCGAAGTTCGAATTCCTCAACGTGTTCGCCGGCGTCGGCCGCCTCTTCTCCAAGCAGCAGCTGATCGACGCCGCGAAGGGCAGCAGCCTGGCCCTCGTGCTCGGCAGCATCGGCGCGCTCTGGCTGAAGGGCCACGTGATGGAGTTCGCCGGCATCCTGGCCTTGCCATTGCCGGCGGCGATCTCGGCCGCCAGCACCGTCATGGTCGGCGGCCTGGTGCTGCTGCTCATCGCCCTGGCGCTGTTCGCCGCCGTCGACGTGCCGCTGCAGCTGCGCCTGCACGCCTCGCGCCTGAAGATGAGCCACCAGGAATTGAAGCAGGAGCACAAGGAGCTCGAGGGCAACGCCGAGATCAAGGGCAAGGTCCGGGCGCGCATGCGCGAGATGACCAAGCGCCGGATGATGGCCGCGGTGCCGAAGGCCGATCTCGTGGTGATGAACCCGACCCACTACGCGGTCGCGCTGAAGTACGACGACAAGACGATGAACGCGCCGCGCGTGGTGGCCAAGGGCGCCGACCTGATCGCGCTGCACATCCGCGATCTGGCCAAGTCGAGCCAGGTGCCGGTGCTCGAGGCGCCGGTGCTGGCGCGGGCCCTCTATGCCCACGCCGAGCTCGATCGCGAAATTCCGGCCCGCCTGTTTGCCGCCGTGGCGCAGGTGCTGGCCTACGTCTACCAGCTGCGGGCGGCGCTGGCCGGCAAGGTGCCGATGCCCGGCGCGTTGCCCACGCTCGACGTGCCAGCCGAGCTCGACCCTCACGCGGCCTGATGCCATGGACACCCTCCGATGAACGACCTCATGCAACAGCTGCAGGCGCGCCTGGGCGGCAACGCCAAGGCGATTCGCGCGCTCATGGCGCCGCTCGTCGTCGTGATGATCCTGGCGATGATGGTGCTGCCGCTGCCGCCTTTCGCGCTCGACCTGCTCTTCACCTTCAACATCGCCATGGCCCTCATGGTGATGATGGTCGCGGCCTACATGATCCGGCCGCTCGATTTCGCCGCCTTCCCGGCGGTGATCCTGCTGACGACGTTGCTGCGCCTCTCGCTCAACGTGGCGTCCACGCGCGTCGTGCTGCTGCAAGGCCACACCGGCGCGGCCGCCGCCGGCCACGTGATCGAATCGTTCGGGCATTTCCTGATCGGCGGCAACTTCGCGGTCGGCCTGATCGTCTTCGCCATCCTGGTGGTCATCAACTTCGTCGTCGTCACCAAGGGCGCCGAGCGGATCGCCGAGGTCGGTGCGCGCTTCACGCTCGATGCGATGCCGGGCAAGCAGATGGCGATCGACGCCGACATGAATGCCGGCCTGATCGACCAGCACGAGGCCAAGCGCCGGCGCGCCGAGGTCGGCGACGAAGCCGAGTTCTTCGGCTCCATGGACGGCGCCTCGAAGTACGTGCGCGGCGACGCGATGGCCGGCCTCCTGATCCTCTTCATCAACATCGTCGGCGGCTTCGTCATCGGCGTGTTCCAGCACGACCTCACCGCCTCGCAGGCCGCCGACAGCTACATCCTGCTCGCCGTCGGCGACGCGCTGGTGGCGCAGATTCCGGCCCTCCTCATCTCGGTGGCGGCGGCGATGGTGGTCTCGCGCGTCGGCAAGGACCTCGACGTCGGCAGCCAGATCACCAAGCAGGTGTTCTCCTCGCCGCGCTCGCTCGCCGTCGTCGGCTGCGTGCTCGCCGTGCTCGGCGCCATTCCCGGCATGCCGCACCTCGTGTTCCTGCTGCTCGCCGCCGGCCTCGGCTACGGCTCGTGGCTGCTGCACGAGCGCCAGCAGCGCGCCAAGAACGCGCCCAAGCCGGCGCCGGCGCCGCCCGAGGCCAACGCCGAGGCGACCTGGGACGACCTGCAGCCGGTCGACACGCTCGGCCTCGAAGTCGGCTATCGCCTGATCGCGCTCGTCGACAAGAACCGCCAGGGCGACCTGCTCGGCCGCATCAAGGGGGTGCGGCGCAAGTTCGCGCAGGACGTCGGCTTCCTGCCGCCGCCGGTGCACATCCGCGACAACCTCGAGCTCAAGCCGAGCGCCTACCGCCTGACGCTGCGCGGCGCGATCGTCGGCGAAGGCGAGGCCTTCCCCGGCATGTGGCTGGCCATCAACCCGGGCGGCGCGACGACGCCGCTGCTCGGCACCGCGACCACCGATCCGGCCTTCGGCCTGCCCGCGATCTGGATCGAGGAGCGCCAGCGCGAGACGGCCCAGATGGCCGGCTTTACGGTCGTTGATTGCCCCACCGTCATCGCCACCCACCTTTCACACTTGATGCAGCTGCACGCCGCGCGCCTGCTCGGCCGCGTCGAGACGCAGCAGCTCGTGGAGCACGTCACCAAGCTGGCGCCCAAACTGATGGAAGACGTCATTCCGAAGATGGTCGGCATCGCAGCCCTGCAGAAGGTGCTGCAGCTCCTGCTCGAAGAAGGCGTGCACATCCGCGACATGCGCTCGATCGTCGAGTGCCTGGCCGAGTACGCCGCCACCATCACCGATCCGGCCGAGCTGGCCAAGCGCATCCGGGTTCACCTGGCGCCCTCGATCGTGCAGCAGATCTACGGCCCGACCAAGGAGCTCGAGGTCATCGCCATGGAACCCGAGCTCGAGCGCATGGTCACGCAGGCCCTCAATTCGCCGCACGGCGCCGCCCTCGACCCGGGCGTGGCCGACACGCTGAGCAAGAGCGCCGCGCAGTCGGCCAAGCGCCAGGAAGACCTCGGCCACCCGGCCTGTCTGCTGGTGCCCGACATGATCCGCGCGCCGATGGCGCGCCTGCTCAAGCGCGCCGCGCCGCGCCTGAAGGTGCTGTCGCACAGCGAGATTCCTGAAACGCATTCCATCCGCATCGGCTCGATCATCGGAGCAGCCACATGAGCATGAACGTCAAACGATTTTCCGCACGCACCTCGCGCGAAGCGCTTCGCCAGGTCCGCGAGGAGCTCGGCGTCGACGCCGTGGTGCTGTCCACCAAGCCCGGCGGTGCCGGTGTCGAGGTGCTGGCGATGGCGCCCGAAGGCATGCGCCAGGTCGAGGCGATGGCCGGCGACACGTCGGCGGCGCCTGCGCCGCGCGTCGAGCCCGAGCTGGCCACGACCACGGTCGAGCAGGACGCGACCCGCCTGGCGATGAGCACGCTCTCGTTCCAGGACTATGTGCGCACGCGCATGCTGAAGCGCCGGCAGGCGGCCATCGACAAGGAGGCCGGGCGCACGAGCGCTGCTCCCGTTCGCGCCGAGACGGGTGTGCGCCTCGACGTGCGCGTCGAGGACGAAACCGAGTTCCCGTTCGAGCGCTCGCCGAGCGCGAGCGAGATCTACGCCGCCGCCGCGGCCGCGGCCCGCGACGAGGCGCGCAGCCCCGAGGCGGCCGGCGTTCTCGAGCAGCGGATGGCCGAACGGAGCGCACCTTCGCGCCCCGGCGACGCCCTGCGCGAGCCGCCGCCGGCCGCCGATCCGATCCGCGTGCCGTCGGCTGCCGCCACGGCCGCGTTCGACGCCGTCGACGCGCAGCGCGAACGGCACGAGATGATGGCCGAGCTGCGCTCGATGAAAGGCCTGATCGAGGAGCGCTTCGGCGCCCTCGCGTTCATGGAGAAGCTGCAGCGCCGGCCCGCCGAAGCGCGGCTGTCGCAAAAGCTGCTCGACTGCGGCTTCTCGCCGGCCCTGATCCGCCGCATCGTCGAGGGCCTCGGCCCCGACATCGCCGACGAAGCCGCCTGGGCAGCGCAGGTGCTGGAGCGCAATCTGCAATCGCAAGGCAACGGCGGTGCGCTCGAGGAGCAGGGCGGTGTCTTCGCATTGATCGGTGCCACCGGCGTCGGCAAGACGACGACGACGGCGAAGATCGCCGCCGCCTTCGCCGCCCGCCACGGCGCCGGCCAGCTCGGCCTGGTGACGCTCGACGCCTACCGCGTCGGCGCGCACGAGCAGCTGCGCGCCTACGGCCGCATCCTCGGCGTGCCGGTGCACACCGCGCACGACCGCGCCTCGCTCGAAGACCTGCTCGAATTGCTCGGCGCCAAGAAGATGGTGCTGATCGACACCGCCGGCATGGCACAGCGCGACACCCGCACCCGCGAGCTGCTCGAAATGCTGTCGCATCGCTCGATCAAGCGCCTGCTCGTGGTCAACGCCGCGTCGCAGGGCGAGACCATCGAGGACGTGCTCGTCGCCTACGGCGCGGCCACCTGCGCCGGCATCGTCCTCAGCAAGCTCGACGAGGCCGTCAAGCTCGGGCCGGCGCTCGACGCCGCGATCCGCCACAAGCTGAAGATCCTCGGCATCGCCAACGGCCAGCGCGTGCCGGAAGACTGGCATCACCTTTCGGCCAGCGCCCTCGTGCAGCGCGCGCTGCGCGGCGGCGGCAGCTCGGCCTGGCGTCTCGATGCCAGCGAGATGAACCTCGTCTTCGCGGCGCCGCAAGGCATGTCGGCACGCGCCGCTGCCGTGCACGCTGCCGCCTGAGCGGCATCACTTCCAGAGCCATCGCCACCACCATGACCTTGCCGACCGACCCACGCAACGACCAGGCCGAAGGCCTGCGCCAGATGTTCGCGCACACCCGTGTGCGTTTCATCCCGGTCGTCTCGAATCCGCACATCGCCTTCGGCGGCGTGCTGCTCGAGCGGCTGTGCACGGCCTTTGCCGAGCATCGGGCGACGACGCTCGTCGTCGATGCCGCCGAGCGCGCCGGCGAGGCCGGCGAGATGGCGCTGGTCGATCTCTCGCAGTGCATCGAGCGGCTTTCCGATCGCGTCTCGTACCTGACGGCGCGCGGCTTGCCGATCCGCTTCGTCGACGCCAGCGGCTCGACGCGCGCCTTCCTGCAACGCCTGGTCGAAGCGGCCCCGGCCTGCGACGTGGTGCTGCTGCACGCGAGCGCGCCCGAGCTCTGCCGGCTGTTCTCGCAAAAGCGCGACGGCTCGGCCTGGAGCGAGGCGCCGTGCCCGATCGTGCTGGCCGAAGACCATCCGGACAGCGTCACCCACGCCTACGCCGCGACCAAGCTGCTGGCCCAGCGCGCCGGCCTGGTCGTCTTCGATCTCCTGCTCGGGGCGGCAACGCAATCGCCACGGGCCGAGCGCATCGCCGCCAAGTTCGCGTCGTGCATGGACATGTATTTCGGTGGCGTGCTGCGCGAGAGCGTGCGCATCGACCCGGCCGGCGACGCGGCCGAGCCGCCCGGCGCCGACCTGCGCCGGCTCGTGGCCGGGCGGCTGCGCGGCGCACGTCGCGACGCCACGTCCTCTTCATCAACAACGACCGCAACCCTGCGGTCCACGGTCGCGTTCTCATGATCTCCGGAGCTGCCATGTACACCGCCAAAGGCAAGCTGGACCTGAACTCGACGCTGAAGCAATACAGCGGCCTGGTCAGGCGCCTTGCGCACCAGATGATCGCCAAGCTGCCGGCGAACGTCGAGATCGACGACCTGATCCAGGTCGGCATGATCGGACTCACCGACGCGCTCTCGCGCTTCGACGCGGCGCAGGGCGTGCAGTTCGAGACCTTCGCGACGCAACGCATCCGCGGCGCCATGCTCGACGAGCTGCGCGGCAACGACTACCTCTCGCGCGGCACCCGCAAGCACCAGCGCTCGATCGAAGGGGCGGTGGCCAAGCTCGAGCAGCAGCTCGGCCGGGCACCGTCGGAGAGCGAGATCGCCAAGGAAATGGGCGTCACGCTGAACGAATACCAGGAGCTGCTCGGCAAGGTGCGCGGCACCCAGCTGGTCTATCTCGAGGACATGGCCGGCGCCGACGGCGACAGCGACTTCCTCGACCGCCACGTCGTCGACGAGGAGGCCAATCCGCTGGCGCAGCTGCAGGACCACCGCATGCGCTCGGCCCTGATCGAGGCGATCAAGGTCCTGCCGGAGCGCGAGCAGTACGTGATGAGCATGTACTACGAGCACGACATGAACCTGAAGGAGATCGCGGCGGTGCTGAAGGTCACCGAATCGCGCGTCTGCCAGTTGCACAGCCAGTCGATCGCGCGCCTGCGCGTCAAGCTGCGCGACTACTGAGGCGGCGGCTCGTTCGCGCCCTGTCGTCCCGCGCAGCGAGGAACCTGTCGTGCCGGGACGATCCTTCCCCTTGCTCAGGATGACGGCGCTGTGGCCATTGCCCGCGCTGCTGGCCTGGTCCGCCTGCTGGGTCGTCTTCGCCGTGCTGCGCATCCTCGACGCGTCGCTGCCGCTTTCGCTGGCCCTGGCCGCTGCGCTCGGAGCGGCGCTGGCCGGCTCGGCGTCGACGCCCTGGCGGCGCGTCTTCGTCGCCGCCGGCTTTCCGCTGTCGCTCCTGGCCTCGGGTCTTGCCACCAGCGTTCCGGCCTGGGCCTGGCTGGCGCCGTTGCTCGTTCTCGCTTTCGCCTATCCGGTGCGGGCCTGGCGCGACGCGCCGCTCTTCCCGACGCCGCCCGGCGTGCTCACCGATCTCGAGCGGCATGCGCCGCTCGTCGCCGGTGAGCGCATCGTCGATGCCGGCTGCGGCCTCGGCGACGGCCTGCTCGAGCTGCGCCGGCGCTATCCGCACGCCCGCATCGAAGGGATCGAGTGGAGCTGGCCGCTGCGCCTGGTCGCCGGCCTGCGCTGTCGATTCGCCCGGGTCCGGCGGCGCGACATGTGGGCCGCCGACTGGTCGGCCTATGCCATGGTCTATCTGTTCCAGCGCCCCGAGAGCATGGCCCGCGCCTGGGACAAGGCGGCGCGCGAGATGGCACCCGGCAGCTGGTTGGTGAGCCTGGAATTCGCGGTGCCCCAGCGCCCGCCGGATCGCCGCCTCGACCACGGCGAACGCCGGGTCCTGCTCTACCGCGTCCCGCCGCGCAGCGCGCGCTGAGGCCGGTCGACGCCGCGCCGGCGCGCGAGCGTGAGGTGCCGCACATTCGATGCGCCGATGCCGCCCGGGCCGATGGACATTTGCGGCGCCGCGCTCTAGCCTTTTGCTCCCCCCGCTTCGCGCCCGGCGCTCTTGCCATGACCGTGCTCGTCTACGAAACCGACCTCGGCCTCTACCTCAACAAGACCGGCGACTTCACCAACCTGAAGTGGAAGACCGCGGAAGAGATGGTGTCGGTCGAGCTCGACAAGGTGTCGTCGGTCTCGCAGACCAACCCGGTGCTGGTGGCCGAGGTGCAGGACAAGTGCTGGCCGATCGTCAAGAAGGAAGCCGAGAGCCTGATCAAGGATCTGAAGAAGGCCGATTCGATCGTCGACAAGAGCAAGCGCGAGGCGCTGGCCGACAAGGCGCTGGCCGAATACCGCAAGGACACCGGCGCCAAGCTGCAGAGCTGCGCGATGGACGTGTTCGACGTCTACGTCAAGGACAAGGGCGACTACCGCCTCTATCTGACCAAGTCGGGCGTGCGCCTGCTGATCGACGGCGCGTCCTTCGCCGCTGCCGCGGCGCTCACCGCAGCGACGAGCTGGAGCGGCATCGGCTCCATCGTGGGTGCGGTCGGCATGGCGCGCTCGGCCGGCTCGATCGTGCAGCAGTTCGGCAACCTGCTCGCCGACGCCGAGACGATCAAGGGGCAGATCGAAAGCAACGCCGAAAAGCTCACCAAGCAGTTGTCGAGCAGCACCATCAGCAACACGGTGAAGCAGGGCCTGTCGGCGGCCATCAACGCCGCGCTGGCGATCGAGATCGAGAAGGTGCTGCCCACCGTCGAGGGCCTGGAGAAGGATTTCAAGCTGCTCGGCGACAAGGTCAAGGGCATGCACAAGGAGGCCGTGTCGCTGGTCTCCGACCTGCCCAAGCTGCTCGACGCGCACGAGAAGATCGCTCCCAACCAGGAGATCCTCGCAGACCTCGTCAAGCTCACCGGCATGAAGACCGACGACTACAAGAAGTTCACCGCCGAGCTGAAGAAGGTCGAAAAGAGCATCAACGAGGCGGTCTCGCAAGCCTCCGACCTGATGGCACGCGTCAACGCCCTGAAGGATTGGGTCGACGGCAAGGCCGGCGAAGTCGAGGACATGAAGAAGAAGTTCAGCGAGGGCGCGGTCAAGTCGGTCAAGTTGCTGACCCAGTTCGTGACCCTCGGCCTGGCCTTCTACGGCGGCAACTGGAGCAACGCGACGAGCACCATCGCCGGCCTGAAGAGCTCGCATGCGCTCGGCGCCGCGTTGGCGCTGGCCAACGACGGGCTGTCCACCACCAAGGAGCTGGGCACCGCGATCTACGAGCATTTCAAGAAGAAGAAGACCTAGCCGTCGCTAAGATGGCCGCCCCGACTCCAGGAGGCAGCCATGCTGATCGTCACCGGCACCCTTGCGGCTCGCGCCGATACGCTCGACGAGCTGCGCAGCCTGAGCCTCGAGCACGTCGCCCGTTCGCTCGCCGAGCCGGGATGTCTCGAGCACGGCGTGGCCGTGGATGCGAACGACGGCTTGCGCCTGGTCTTCTTCGAGCGCTGGGCCGATCGGGCCGCGCTCGATGCGCACTTCAAGGTGCCGGCCTCGCGCGCCTTTGCCGCCAAGGCAGCGACGCTGGTCGCGCATCGGCCGACCTTGAACGTCTACGAAGCGAGCGAAGTCAGTTTGCGTTGATCCAGGCGCTCAGGTCGTCGAGCGCCGGCGCGAGGCCGCGCAGCGGCCGCGCGAAGACGCCGGCGAGCAGGGCGTGGCTGATGCCGTCGTACATGTGCAGCTCGACGGGCACGCCGGCGGCGCGCAGCTTGGCCGCCATCGCCAGCGTGCTGCGTTGCGGGCTCACGACCTTGTCGACCGTCGGCGCGGCGAGAAACGCCTTGGGCGAGGCCGGCGTCACGTCCTCGATCGGCTGCGAGTGCGGCGGGTAGTCGGGGTGATGGAACACCGGCCGCGCCGGCTGGCCCGGCTCGAGCGGATAGAACTCGTAGGCTCCGGCCAGGCCGATCCAGCCATCGAGCTCCTTCGGAGAATGGTTCACCGCGGCGAGCCAGCGCGGATCGAGCGCCAGCATCGCGGCGTTGTAGCCGCCGGCGCTGTGGCCCATGACGAAGATCCGCTTCGGGTCGCCGCCGAGCGCCTTCGCGTGCTCGAAGCCGTAAGCCATCGCCAGGGCACAGTCTTCGAGGAAGTCGGGGTAGGTGACTTCGGGATAGAGGCGGTAGTCGGCGATCAGCGTGAGCACGCCGCGCGCGGCCAGCGCTTCGCCCATGAACTTGTAGTCGCCGCGTTCGCCGCTGACCCAGTTGCCGCCGTAGAAGAAGACGACCGTCGGCCAGCCCGCCGCGGGCAGCGGCGAAGTCGGCGTGTAGACGTCGAGTCGGTGGCGCGGCAGCGGACCGTAGGCGAGGCCGAGGCTCGGCCGGTAGGTGTCGCTGCGGGCCAGGGCGTTGAGCGCGTCGGTGGCCGAGCAGGCCGACAGCGCGAGCACGAAGGCGCCGGCAAGGAGGGTGAAGAGAAGCAGACGCCGGGGTTCGGTCATCGAGAGCGATACGAAGCCGGCGGCGCCGCGGATGCGCAACGCGTGCCGGCCGTCACTGCTTGGTACCGCTCCAGCTCACTTCGTTGTTGAAGCTGACGTCGAGCTTGACCGGCTTCTTCGCCCAGTCGTAGACGAAGGCGGTATTGCCGTGCGCCTGCACGATCTTGTCGAGGGCCCGCGTCAGCGTCACCTCGACCACCGGCAGGCGGGGATAGTCGGAGGTGATGCGGACCCGGTTCACGCCGGTCCGCGTGAGCGTGAGGGTGACGCCTTCGTGCGAGGAGCCTTTCGAGTCGGAGATCACGTCGCCGGCATAGCGGCCTTCGGCGACGTCGCCGAGGTCGGGCTTGCGCTTGGCCGGATCGGTGGCAGCCTGGCCGAACGCGGTCGACGAGAGTGCGCCGGCGGCCAGGACGAGGAGGGCGTCTCGACGTTGCATCGTGGTCTCTCCAATCAGGATGGGAATCGGTCTAGCGACCGAGCCGGGCGCGATGCCGGGCGATCTCGCCTTTGACCCGCGCCGGCGCGGTGCCGCCCTCCGATGTGCGCGAGCCGATCGAGCCGCGCAGCGTCAACACGCCGTGCACGTCGGAGCCGATCGCCGGATGAAAGCCCTGCAGGGTCGCCAGCGACAGGTCGCCGAGCGCGGCGCCCTGCTGCAGCGCGTGCTTGACGGCACGCGCCACGGCTTCGTGCGCGTCGCGAAAGGGCACGCCCTTCTTGACCAGGTAGTCGGCCAGGTCGGTGGCCGTGGCGTAGCCCCTGGCGGCGGCGGCCTCCATGGCTTCGGCCTTGACTTCGATGCCCGGAACCAGCTCGCAGAAGATGCGCAGCGTGTCCTTCAGGGTGTCGACGCTGTCGAAGAGCGGCTCCTTGTCTTCCTGGTTGTCCTTGTTGTAGGCCAGCGGCTGGCCCTTCATCAGCACCAGCAGGCCCATCAGGTGGCCGATGACGCGCCCGCTCTTGCCGCGCGCCAGCTCGGCCACGTCGGGGTTCTTCTTCTGCGGCATGATCGACGAGCCGGTGGTGAAGCGGTCGGCCAGGGCGATGAAGCCGAAGCTCTGGCTCATCCACAGCACCAGCTCCTCGCCGAAGCGCGAGACGTGCACCATGCACAGGGCCGCGGCGGCGGTGAACTCGATCGCGAAGTCGCGGTCGCTCACCGCGTCGATGCTGTTGCGGCAGATGCCGTCCATGCCCAAGGCCTTGGCCACCGCCCCGCGATCGAGCGGATAGCTGGTGCCGGCCAGGGCCGCGGCGCCGAGCGGCAGGCGGTTGGTGCGGGCATACACCTCGTTCATGCGCTCGGCGTCGCGCGCGAACATTTCCACGTAGGCCAGCAGGTGGTGCGCGAACGACACCGGCTGGGCCACCTGCAGGTGGGTGAAGCCGGGCAGGATCGTCTCGGTGTGCAGCTCGGCGAGGTCGACGAGCGCCACCTGCAAATCGCCGAGCAGCGTGGCGATGGCGCGGATCTCGTCGCGCAGCCACAGGCGCACGTCGGTGGCGATCTGGTCGTTGCGCGAACGGCCGGTGTGCAGGCGCTTGCCGGCATCGCCGGCCAGCTCGATCAGGCGGGCCTCGATGTTGAGGTGCACGTCCTCGAGATCGACCTGCCATTTGAACGAGCCGGCTTCGATCTCGCCGGCGATCGTCGTCAGGCCGCTTTCGATCGCGGCCAGGTCGCTGGCGCTGATGACGCCTTGCGTGGCCAGCATCTCGGCATGGGCGCGGCTGCCGGCGATGTCGGCGCGCCAGAGGCGCTGGTCGAATGTCACGCTCGCCGTGTAGCGCTTCACGAGCTCGCTGGTCGGCTCCGAGAAGAGGGCCGACCAGGCCTCGGATTTCTTGTCGAACTGGTTGCTCATGGCTGGGCGGGAGTGTCGGTGAAGCGTGCGCACGTCACACATCGGGGCCGACGCCGGCGCAACTCACGCGCACGGCACTGCAGCGTTGGCGACAATCCCGCCTATGCGCCCCGCAAGGATTGTCGCGATTCTATCGGCGGCCCCTCTCGCCGGCGCGAGCATGGGGCGGCCATGAGCCGCCGGGCCGTTCCCGAGGCGGATGCCCCGGCGCGAAGCGCGAAGGTGGCCCCATGACCGCCGTGGTCCGGCCCGAATCGCGTTCCACGGGCTTCGGCGCGACCTCGTTCGACATCGCCGCCGCGCCCGAGCGGCCACGGCGCGCCGGACCCGAGTCGGCGTTCGACGTCTGCCATGTCGGCGTCGTGCTGCGCGCGCTCCTCTTCGTGCATGGCGTGATGGCCATCGGCATGGTGTTTTCGGCCGGCAGCTTCTCGACCTGGCTCGGCCTCGTCGCGGCCGGCTCGAGCGTTGCGCTGCCCGGCGTGCTGGCCTGGCTGCTCGCCCTGTGCGCGCTGAAGAAGCCGCTCGCCGATGCGCCGGCGACGGCGCAATGGGCAGCCGCCATCGCCATCGGTGCCGTGGTCACCTGGGCCGCCGCGCGCTTCGTCGCCGCATTGCTCGGCGACGCGGTCTCCGCCGGCCTCGGCGCGCTCGTCGGCTACGGCCCACCGCTGGCCGGCGCTGCCATCACGGCCGCGATCTTTCTCTGGCTGCGCCTGCGCGCCCAGGCCACGCTGCCGGCCGAGACGACGGCCCGCCTGGCCGAGCTGCAGTCGCGCATCCGGCCGCACTTTCTCTTCAACACGCTCAACACCGCCCTGACGCTGGTGCGCCTCGACCCGGCCCGGGCCGAGGGCGTGCTCGAAGACCTGGCCGAGCTCTTTCGCGTCGCCATCAGCGAGAGCGCCGAGTCGGTGTCGCTGAGCGAAGAGGTGGAGCTGGCGCAGCGCTATCTCGACATCGAGCAGGCCCGCTTCGGCAGCCGGCTGCACGTGAGCTGGGAGCTCGATCCGGAAGCCGGCAGCGCGCGCGTGCCGCCGCTGATCCTGCAGCCGCTGGTGGAGAACGCCGTGCACCACGGCGTCGAGCCTTCGGCCGAAGGCGGCGTGATCCGCATCCGCACCAAGGTCAAGCTCGGCCGTGCCGTGCTGTCCATCGCCAACAGCGTGCCGCCCGCGCCCTCGCGCCCCGGCAACGGCATGGCGCTGAAGAATGTCCGCGAACGTCTGCGCCTGATGCACGACGTCGCCGCCCAGTTCGACACGCGGCTGGAAGCCGACGTGTTTCGTGTCCAGATCGTTGTCCCGCTGTGAGTGATCTACCGATGAGCGCTGTTCCTTCGTCCCCCGAGTTTCCCGGCTCGCGCCAGCCCCTGCGCGTGCTCGTCGTCGACGACGAAGAGCTGGCGCGGCTGCGCCTGAAGAGCCTGGTCGCCGAATGCAGCGATCCGCGTTGCGCCGTCGTCGGCGAGGCCTCGAACGGGGCCCAGGCCATGGTCTGGCTGACGCAGCACGACTGCGACCTGCTGCTGCTCGACGTGCAGATGCCCGGCCGCGACGGCACCCAGCTCGCCGCCGAGCTGCGTTTTCGCAACCCGCAGCCGGCGGTCGTCTTCGTCACGGCCCATGCCGAGCACGCGCTCAAGGCCTTCGACCTCGAGGCCATCGACTACCTGACCAAGCCGGTCAAGCGCGAGCGCCTGCAGATGGCGCTGCGGCGGGTCGCGCAACGCCTGGCCCTCGGGGTGCCGGCGGTGCCGCCGGTGCCGGAGGAGGCGCAGGACGAAGGCCCGGTGATCGTCGTCAGCGATCGGGGCCGGATCATCCGCGTGCCGGTCGCCGACGTGCTCTACCTGAAGGCCGAGCTGAAGTACGTGACCCTGCGCACGGCCGAGCACACGCACGTGCTCGACGACTCGCTCGCCGAGCTCGAGGAGCGCCTGGGCAATCGCTTCCTGCGCGTTCACCGCAATGCGCTGGTGGCCCGGCGCGCCGTGCGCGCGCTCGAGCGCCGCGCGCTGCCGGGCGACACCGAGGAAGAAGGCAGCGAAGGCTGGGCCGTCTGCATGGCGCCGGTCGGCGAGTGGCTGGCGGTGTCGCGCCGGCAGGTCGCGGCGGTGCGGGAAGCGCTCGTCGCCGCAGGCGGCTGAAGCACGGCCTCCCCGCAACAAGCAGCAACACGCTGCAGCCGGCCGCGCCGGACAATCGGGCGGTGGAATCGAGCTCGATTCGTCGCCCATTCGGAACGAAACGCGCCCGCGTGGCGATGGGCCTCGCCGCAGTCGCGATCGCGGGCCTGATCGGCTGGGCGATGGTCAAGGGCGATGCGCCGCCCGCGCCGGTGACTGCATCACCCGAAGCGGTCGAAGTCGCGAGCCTGCCGGCCTCGAGCGCGCAGGACGGGATGACGCCCGCGACGTCGGAGCCGGTCTCGGCGTCGAGCGCCGCAGACGAGGTGCAGGTTTGCGGTGGCGCGTGGCTCAAGGCCGGTGCCGACGGCCAGGTCAGCGCCGTGGATGCCGAAGCGTTCCGGCTCAGCATGCTTGCAGCGGCCAAGGCTCCCGCGCTGGCGACGATGGAAGCGGGAACCGACGTGCGGGCGCAGGCGGCGGCCGAGCTCGTGCGCATCGTCGATGCCCAGGCGCCTTCGGCCTGCGATTCGTACGAGGCCTGCGCGCGCGCCGCCGAGCTCGGTCGGCAAGCGGCGACGGCGCATCGAGCGACCCTCGCCCACCTGGCGCAGGATTCGACCGACGCGCAGACCTATGGCTGGGCCTACCGCGCCTGCCATGTCCCTGGCGCCGCCAGCGAGAGCGCCTGCCAGCTCGTGACTTCGCGGCAATGGGCTCGGCTCGATTCGTCGAATGCCGCGCCGTGGCTGGCGATGGCGGCCGAGGCCGAGAAGCAGGGCGACGCCGGCGCGGTGGATGACGCGATGTTCCATGTCGCCAGCGCGGCACGGCAGGAGCAGGGCCTCGGCGTGCTTGCCGAAGGTTCTGATCGAGCACGCACCCCCCGGCGACGCCTATCTGGCGGGCACCGTTGCCATGGCGATCGAAGGGCTCGCCATCGACGCTTCGGCCAGCGTGCCTTACACGACGGCGACGCGCTACTGCGGAGCCAGGAACCTGGGCGATGCCAACCGACGCGAGACCTGCGAGCGCATCGCCGAGCTGTTTGTGACCCGTTCGGTGACGCCGTCGGAACGCGACATCGGTCTTGGCATGGCCAGACGGCTGGGTTGGCCCCAGGAGCGACTCGACGCGATCGAAGGGGAGCGCAGGACGCTGGAAGGACTTTCGGCGCGCGAGATCGCGCTCGTCGATCCCCTGGGCAGACTGCCAGAGCCTGCACGTCCAGCTCGATCGCATTCGCGACATCGCAGGCAGCGGCGACGTGGCCTCGACACGCCGCGCCGTCGCCGCGTGCGCAGACGATCGGTGCCGCTTCTGCTCGTCGTCCCCGAGCGCGCACCGGCCGAGCCGCAGGAAGAGGACCCGGGACGTCGGGAAGACGTGGCGGCGTCCGCCGCCTCCGCCTCGTCGCCTGCGTCCGCAGCTTCATCGGCGAGCATCGATCGTCCCGCGAACTAGTGCTTTTGGCTCGCCGGCCCGAAGTACTTGTCGAGCAGCGCCGGCGTCATCTCGAACTTGTCGGCACCGAACGAGCCGGTGAAGCAGACTTCGCCGGCCTTGGCCGGGTTCACGAGCAGGGTGACGTAGACCCAGCCGAACTTCGGCTGGCGCCAGAGGACGATGCCTTGCGGCGTCAGGTCGTCGTGCTCGACCATCGGGTAGCGACGCACGATCGCCGCTCCCACCGCACTCGCGTCGGCGGCTTCGAGAAGGACGCGCTTGTCCTGCTCGGCGAAGCGGATCGCCGAGCTGTCGACACAGCTTTCGATGGCACTGGCGATGGCGGCGGCGAGGGGCCGGGCCTCATCGCGAGCCAGCGCTGCGCCAGCGATGAAGGCCAGGGCGAGGGGCACGGCGATCCGGGGCCGGCGGCATCGGGACATGCGGCATGGTGCCACTGTCGCGGCCGGCCCGTGCCTGCTCAGCCCGTGTTGCGCAAGCCGGCGGCCAGGCCGTTGATCGAGATGTGGATGCCACGCTGCACCCGCTCGATGCCGGGATCGTCGGCGCGCCGGTGCCGGTAGCGCCGCATCAGCTCCACCTGCAGGTGGTTGAGCGGGTCGATGTACGGGAAGCGGTGCTCGATCGAGCGCGCCAGGGCCGGGTTCGAGGCGAGGCGGTCCCTGCTGCCGGTGATCAGCGTGAGCGCTGCGTTCGTGCGCTGCCACTCGGCCTCGATGCGCGCGAAGATGCGGCGACCGAGCCGCTTGTCCTCGACGAGGTCGACGTAGCGCGCGGCGATCGCGAGGTCGCTCTTGGCGATCACCATGTCGAGGTTGGAGACCAGCGTCGCGAAGAACGGCCACTCGCGTGCCATGCGCTGCAGCAGCGCGGCCTGCGTGGCCTTGCTCTTGCCCGCGGCCAGGAAGGACTCGATCGCCGAGCCGAAGCCGTACCAGCCGGGCAGGGCGACACGGCACTGGCCCCAGCTGAAGCTCCAGGGAATGGCGCGCAGGTCCTCGATCGCGCCGGTGGCCTTGCGCGATGCCGGCCGCGAGCCGATGTTGAGCTCGGCGATCTCGCGGATCGGCGTGGCGCTGAAGAAGTAGTCGGCGAAGCCCGGCGTCTCGTAGACCAGTCCTCGATAGGCGGCCATGCTCGCCTCGCTCAGTCGCGCGGCGGCCTCGTGAAAGCTCTTCGGCGCGTTCTTGGTCGGCTGCAGCAGGGTGGCTTCGAGCGTGGCCGCCACCAGCGTCTCGAGGTTGCGCCGGCCGATCTCGGGCTGGGCATATTTCGAGGCGATGACCTCGCCCTGCTCGGTCAGCCGGATCTGCCCGTTCACCGTGCCGGGCGGCTGGGCCAGGATCGCTTCGTAGCTCGGGCCGCCGCCGCGCCCGACGGTGCCGCCGCGGCCGTGGAACAGGCGCAGCGTCATGCCGTGCGAGCGACGCAGCGCCGCGAACACATCGACCAGGGCGATCTCGGCGCAGTAGAGCTCCCAGCTGCTCGTGAAGGCGCCGCCGTCCTTGTTGCTGTCGCTGTAGCCGATCATCACGTCCTGCTCGGCGCCCGAGCGCTGCATCATCGCGGCGATGCCGGGCAGGGCGTAGAGCTCGCGCATGATGGTCGCGGCGCTGCGCAGGTCGGCGATGGTCTCGAACAGCGGCGAGACGATGAGCGCGGTGCTGGCGTCTTCGGCCAGGCAGCCGCGCACCAGGCCGGCTTCCTTCAGCAGCACCAGCACCTCGAGCAGGTCGCTGACGCTTTCGGTGTGCGAGACGATGTAGTGGCGCAGCGCCTCGCGGCCGTAGCGCGCGAGCATCGTCGCCGCGGCTTCGAAGATGGCCAGCTCCTGGCGCGAGGCTTCCGAGTAGGTGCTGCTGCGCTCGCTCTCGACGACGCGCAGGCTCCGGGTGTCGTTCAGCAGGCGGCACAGCAGCGTCCGCCGGGCCGCTTCGTCGAGGGCGGCGTAGTCGGCTTCGATGCGGGCCACCTTCAGCAGCTCGGCGATCACCGCTTCGTGCTTGTCCGAGCTCTGGCGCAGGTCGACGGTGGCGAGGTGAAAGCCGAAGACCTGGACGGCACGCATCAGCGGCGCCAGGCGCGGCGCCACCAGTGCTTCGGCATGGTGCTGGCGCAGCGACAGCTCGATCGTGCGCAGATCGCCGAGGAGCTCCGACGGGGATTCGTAGGCCGTGCTCGGCGTCACCGCGTGGCGCAGCGCCTCGGTGCCGGTCAGCGCGCTGCAGGGTCGCCGCCAGGCGCGCGTACATGCCGATCAGGGCGCGCCGGTAGGGCTCGTCTTCGCGGTGCGGGCTGTTGTCGCCGGAGCCGTCGGCAAGGGCCTGCAGCGCCGGCGTGACTTCCGTCAGCGTCGCCGAGTTCGACAGCTCCGCGCCCAGCTCGTGCACCTGCGTCAGGTACCAGCGCAGCGCCGTTTCGCTCTGCCGCGCCAGCGCCGTGGCAAGGGTGGCGGCGGAGACGTTGGGGTTGCCGTCGCGGTCGCCGCCGATCCAGTTGCCCATGCGAAAGAACGGCGCGATCGCGATGGCCGGGCAAGACCTCCTCGATCTCGCGATAGAGCACGGGAATCTGCTCCAGGAAGGTCGAGCGGTAGTAGCTGAGGGCGTTCTCGATCTCGTCGTCGACGGTCAGCTTGGCGTTGCGCAACATCCGCGTCTGCCAGAGCTGCGTCACCCGGCCACGCAGCAGCGCCTCGTTGCGCGCCAGCTCGCGCGCGCTCGCGTCGGGCGTGCGCGCGGCGAGCAGCTCGGCGATGGCGCGCTCGGCGTCGAGGATGCTCTTGCGCTGCACCTCGGTGGGATGGGCGGTCAGCACCGGCGAGATGAAGGCGTGCGCCAGCGTCTCGGCAATGGCATCGGCATGGACGCCGCGCCGGGCCAGGCGCTCGAAGGCGGTGGCCAGCGAGCCGCGCTGCAGATGTCCTTGCCGCTCGTGCACGGCGCGCCGGCGCAGGTGGTGCCGGTCCTCGGCGATGTTGGCGAGGTGCGAGAAATAGCTGAAGGCGCGGATGACGCTGACCGTGCGGTCGCCCGACAAGCCCATCAGCAGCCGGTCGAGCGCATGGCCGGCACGTGCATCGCGCTTCAGCCGGTAGGCGACCGAGAGCTGGCGCACCCGCTCGACCAGGTCGAAGGCCGCCTGGCCCTCCTGCTCGCGGATGACGTCGCCGAGGATCCGTCCGAGCAGGCGAATGTCTTCGACGAGCGGCGCGTTCTTCGCCGCGATTTCCCTGGACGCTGATTTTTTGGTGGCCATTGGCCGCCATCATGCAAGAGATGCGCCTGCTAGCATGCCACGATGGCCAGCGACGTCGTGATCGCCACTCGTGAAAGCCGCCTGGCGATGTGGCAGGCCGAGCACGTGCGCGACCTGCTCCAGGAGCGCTTCGGCGACCGTGTCTCGCTTCTCGCGATGACCACGCGCGGCGACCAGATCCTCGATCGTTCGTTGTCGAAGGTCGGCGGCAAGGGGCTCTTCGTGAAGGAGCTCGAGACCGCGCTCGAAGACGGGCGCGCCGACCTCGCCGTCCATTCGCTCAAGGACGTGCCGATGGACCTGCCCGCCGGCTTCGCGCTCGCGGCGGTGCTCGAGCGCGAGGACGCGCGCGATGCGTTCGTCTCGAATCGCTTCGCCGCGCTGGCCGAGTTGCCCCAGGGCGCGGTCGTCGGCACCTCGAGCCTGCGCCGCGTCGTCCAGCTCATGGCGATGCGGCCCGATCTGCGGGTCGAGCCCTTGCGCGGCAACCTCGACACGCGCCTGCGCAAGCTCGACGAAGGCGGCTACGACGCGATCGTGCTTGCCGCCGCCGGGCTGGTGCGCCTCGGCTTGGCCGCGCGCATCCGCCGCCACTTCGATCCGGACGAGATGCTTCCCTGCGCCAGCCAGGGCGCGCTCGGGATCGAGACACGCGCCGATTCCGCGGCTTTGATCGGAAGGCTCGCGCGCCTGACCGATCGCCCGACGCATCTCGCCGTCGCCGCCGAGCGCGCCGTCTCGCGTGTGCTCGGAGGCAGCTGCAGCATGCCGCTCGCCGCGCACGCCACCTGGCAGGGAGCGGTGCTCGAGCTGCGCGCCGTCGTCGGCCATCCGGAGCGCCACGATGCGCCGCTGCTGCGCACCCGCGTCGATGCAGAGGTGAGCGACGAGGCCGCCGCGCTCGGGCTCGGCCGCCGCGCCGCCGAGGCGCTGCTTGCGCACGGCGCCGCCGGCTACCTCGACGCCATGGCCCCGACGCCGCCGGGCCCGGCGTGAACGCGGCGCAGCGGCTGCGCGTCATCGTCACGCGGCCGGTGGCCCAGGCGGCGGCCGCGGTTCGCCAGCTCGAGGCGCGCGGCCTCGACGCCGTTGCCTTGCCACTGATCGAGATCACCGGCGTCGACGACGTCGCGCCGCTCGTGGCGGCGTGGCACGGCCTGGCCTCGTACCGGCTGGTCGTCTTCGTCAGCATCAACGCCGTGCTCCATTTCTTCGCCGCGCAACCGGCCGGCGTGCTCTGGCCCGCCGGCGTGCTCGCCGCGGCGCCCGGCCCGGGTACGGCCGCAGCCTTGCACGGCGCGGGCGTCGACCCGGCGTCGGTCGTCGAGCCGGCCGACGACGCGGCGCAGCTCGACTCCGAGGCGTTGTGGCAACGCCTGGCCGGGCGCGACTGGCGCGGCGCACGGGTGCTCGTGGTGCGTGGCGACGGCGGGCGCGACTGGCTGGCCGAGCAACTGGTGGCGGCCGGTGCGCGTGTCGACGCCGTCACCGCCTACGCCCGCCGGGCCGCGAGCTTCGACGCCGCGGCCCGCGCCCTCGTCGATGCAGCCCTGGCCGCGCCGCGCGCGCACGTCTGGCTCTTCAGCAGCTCCGAGGCGATCGGCCATCTCGAAGCCATGGCCGGCACCGGCCGCTGGGCCGAGGCCCTCGCCGTGGCCACCCATCCGCGCATCGCGGCGCGGGCCCGCCAGGCTGGCTTTGCCGCCGTGCGGGAGGCCAGACCGGGCCTCGACGACGTGATCGCCTGCATACAATCGATGCGACCGTGAACGACGATCTTCCAGCCGCCGCCGAGGTGCCGAGCGTCGCCCTCGCGACGGTGCTGGCGCCGCCGCGCCGGAACCTCGCAATGCGCTGGATGAGCGCGGCGCTGGTGGTCGTTGCGCTCGTCGCCGTCGTCGCGCTGGTGTTCGCCTGGCGTGCCGACCAGCGCGTGCGCAGCACCGAGCGCGAGCTCGTGCAGCGCCAGCAGGACAGCGCCAACCACGTCGCCGAAGCCGTGATGCTGTCGCGCCAGGCGCAGGACTCGATGCGCGATGCGATGGCCAAGGTCGCCCTGCTCGAAGCTCGCCTGACCGAGGTCGCGGTCCAGCGCGACCAGCTCGAAGACCTGATCCAGTCGGTGGCGCGCTCGCGCGACGAGAACCTCGTGGCCGACGTCGAATCCGCCGTGCGCGCGGCGATGCAGCAGGCCGCGCTCACCGGCAGCGCCGAGCCGCTGGTGGCGATGTTGAAGCAGAGCGACGATCGCCTGGCGCGTGCCAACCAGGTCCGGCTCGAGCCCGTGCGCCGGGCCATCGCGCGCGACCTGGTGCGCATCAAGGCCTCGAGCGTTGCCGATGTCGCGTCGCTCTCGGTCAAGGTCGACGAAGTGGTGCGCATGGTCGACGAGCTGCCGCTCCTCGCCGCGGCCGAGCCGCGCCACGACCTGGCCGGCGAAGCGAACACGCTCGGCAAGCCGGCCCCTGCCGCGCGACCCGCGCCGCCGGGCGCCGCGGCCTCGAGCGTCGATGCCGTCGACGAATGGCTGACGCGCGGCTGGAACCAGGCCACCCGGTTCGTGGCCGACAACATCTGGACGGAGATCCGTTCGCTCGTTCGCATCACGCGCATCGAGCAGCCCGAGGCCATGCTGCTGGCGCCCGAGCAGGCGCTGTTCCTGCGCGAGAACCTCAAGCTGCATCTGCTCAATGCGCGCCTGGCCTTGCTGGCGCGCCAGTTCGACGCGGCGCAGAGCGACCTGCGCTGGTCCGATGCGGCGATCGTTCGCTACTTCGACCGCAGCTCGAAGCGGACGCAGATCGCCAGCGAGCAGCTTCGCCAGGTCATCCAGCAATCGCATCAGGCCGGCGTGGCCCGGCCCGACGACACGCTGGCCGCGCTGGCGGCCGCCGGCACGGCGCGCTGACGGCTCGCGACGCCGCACTGCCACCGCGATGCGCCTGACGATCTGGTTCGTGCTGCTGTTCGGCGTCGCCGTCGTCGCCGCATCGACGCTGGGCACCAACGACGGGCTGGCCTCGGTCTATTGGGGCACGTGGCGGCTCGACATGTCGCTCAACCTGTTCCTTCTCCTGCTCATCGGCAGCTGCTTCCTGATCGTCGGCGTGATCCAGGGCGTGAGCGCGCTGATCGGCCTGCCGCAGGCGCGCGCGCGAGTGGCGCACGGCGCGGCGCGACCGCACCGGCCAGGCGGCACTGCGCGATGCGCTGGCGCAATATTTCGGCGGCCGCTACACGCGCGCGCAGAAGTCGGCCGAGCGCGCCCTCGCCATCCAGGCCGAGACGCCGGAGCTGACGCAGGACAACGAGTTCACGGTCCTCGGCCACCTCCTTGCCGCCGGCAGCGCGCATCGCCTGCAGAACCGCGCCGCGCGCGACGAAGAGTTGCGCCAGGCCTTGCAGATCGCGGCGCAGAGCCCGGCGGCGCGCTCGGCCGAAGAAGGCGCGCGCCTGCTCGCCGCCGAATGGGCGCTCGACGATCGCGACGCGCCGCGGGCGACCCAGCTGCTCGCCGAGCTGCCGCTCGGCGTCGCGCGCCGCACCCATGCGCTGCGCCTGAAACTGCAGGCCGCGCGCCTCGGCCGGCAACCGCACGAGGCGCTGAAGACGGCGCGCCTGCTCGTCAAGCACCAGGGCTTCTCGCGCGTCGCCGCCGACGGCCTCCTGCGCTCGCTCGCCTTCGAGTCGCTCGATACGGTGCACGACCTCGACCAGCTGCGCCGCCTCTGGAACGCCTTCGATCCGGCCGAGCGTCGCGATCCGTTCATCGCTGCACGCGCCGCGAGCCGGGCCGGGCGCCTGGGCGCGGCCGAGGAGGCGCGCGTCTGGTTGCGCCCGTTCTGGGACCGGATGAGCGAGCTCGGCGCCGAAGAGCGCGCCGCCGTCGCCCAGGCCCTGGCCGACGCGGTGGCCGGCATCGGCGTCGAGTGGCTGCCGCGTCTGGAGTCGGCGGCACACGCCTGGCCGCGCGATGGCGCCGTCGCCTATGCGGCCGGCCGGGCGCTCGCCGAGCGCGGCCTGTGGGGCAAGGCCAGGCTGCTGCTCGAGCAGGCCGGCGACGATCCGACGCTGGCCAGCGGCGCGCGCCGCAAGGCCTGGATCGCGCTGGCCGAGCTGGCAGCGCGCGAAGGCGATTCGGCGCGCGCGGCCCGTTGCTTCGAGACGGCCGCGCGCCTCGTCTGACAAGGGTCGGCTGCTATAATTTTCGGTTGGCGCGGCTGTAGCTCAGTTGGATAGAGTACTTGGCTACGAACCAAGGGGTCGTGGGTTCGAATCCTGCCAGCCGCACCAACCAAATCAAGAAAAGTTGCGCATGATCGCCCTCCGGGGCGATTTTCGTTTGCGTGGAAGCTTGAGTGAGTCCGCTCGTCCGATTCGCCGGCGCACGAGTGGAATGCCGGCATTGACCTTTTTCGAGAAGATCCGATGAACGCATCGCTCGTCGCGGAGTTCGCACCGACCGGCAGCCTGCGCGCCTCGCTCAATCTCGGCAATCCGGTGCTGGCGCACAGCCGCACCGCGAAAGAAAAGCCGGCCGGCGTGACGATCGACTTGGCCCGCGAATTCGCGAAGGAGCTCGGCGTCGGCGTCAGCTTCATGGAATTCGACACCGCGGCCAAGTCGGTCGATGCGTTGACGCGCGAGCTGGCCGACGTCGGCTTCATGGCCATCGATCCGCTGCGCGCGGCCGGCATTCATTTCACGCCCGCCTATGTGCAGATCGAAGGCTGCTATCTGGTCGTCGACGATTCGCCGATTCTCGGCAACGACGACGTCGACCGCGCCGGCGTTCGCGTCATGGTCGGCGCCGGCAGCGCCTACGACCTCTACCTCACGCGCACACTCAAGCAAGCCGAGATCGTGCGCGTGCCCACCTCGGAAGGCGTCGTCGATGCGATGCTCGAGCACAGCGTGCAGGTGGCCGCCGGGGTGAAGCAGCAACTGCAGGCCGATGCGCGCCGTGTCGCCGGCGTGCGCCTGCTCGCCGGCCGCTTCATGGTCATCCACCAGGCCATGGCCATGCCCAAGGGCCGGAGCAGCGAGGCGGCGCAACTTCTCGACGACTTCGTGGCGCGCATGAAGGCCAGCGGCTTCGTGGCGAGCGCGTTGGCGCGCCACGGCATCGAGGGCGCCGCCGTGGCGCCTTGAGAGCGAGGCGCTGCCCGCGGGCAGCGAGCCTCAGGCGGCCATCGACTCCAGCGACTTGCCTTCGGCCAGCGCGCTGACGAACCAGCCGGGCTTGCGGCCGCGGCCCGACCAGGTCTTGCCGGAGCTGGCGTCCTTGTATTTGGCGACGATCGCCTTTTTCGCGCGGCGAGCCTTCGCCTTGCGCGCTGACCTTCTTCGCGCCGACGACCGGCGTTGCGCCGCCGGCGATCGCAAAATCGGCAAGCGACTTGCCGCTGGCAATGGCTTCGCGCAACCAGATCGGGCGCGGCCCGCGGCCTACCCATTCATTGCCCGAGGCATCGCGGAACTTGGCGGCATCGCCGAATTTGCTCTTCGACTTGGGCGCGCCCTTCTTGCGCCCGGGGACGGCGCGCGATCCGGCGCCAGCCATCGGCGCCTTCGAAGAAAGCCCGAGCTCGACCGCAGTGAGCTTGTAGAAGGAGATCGCTTCCTTGATCCGGCTGACGACGCCGGCCACTTCCTTCTTTCGCGCGTGGTCGGCCTGGCGTTGCAGCGATTCGATTTGCCGCACGATCTGTGAATAGGATTGGCTCATGAATTTACCGGTAACAGGATTGAATTGAATTGGACAATGGCGCACGCATTCTATGAGGGGACCGGCGCGCCCGCTCGAAGTCCCTGCTTGCTGCCTACCAACCACTAATTCCAGCTTCTGGAATACGAAATCGACGCTTCCCGCCAACTCCAATGGCGCGGCGATTAGCTGCGAAACAACTCGTGGATCATCCCGCGGAACCAGACATTGGCGGCTTCCTTGTTGAATCGCCGGTGCCAGAACTGGTGAACGTCGATCGGAGGCGCCTTGATCGGACAAGCGAGGATCCTGATCGGCGCGTGCCGGGCGCAGACATCCGCCAGGTCCTTGGGAACCGTGGCGATGAGATCGGTGGTCGTGAGGATCGGCAGCAGGCTCATGAAGTGGGCGATCTCCACGACGACGCGCCGTTGCAGATGGCGCCCGTGCAGGAACTGCTCGAAGACGTGCTCGCGGCCCTCGGGCCGCACCACGGCATGGCTCGCAGCCAGATAGGCCTTGAGCGTGATCGTCTTGCCGATGCTCGGGTGATCCTTGCGGACGATGCACACCAGCTCGTTTCGAAAAAGTCGCTGCTGATAGAAGCCTGCCTTGTGCAGATCCGGGAAGTAGCCCACGGCGAGATCGGCCGCTCCCGATTCGAGCGCCTCGCGCGTGGCATGGCGCGGCATCGACAGGGTTCTGAGATTGGCGTTCGGCGCGTCCTTCGCCATGCGTGCGAGCACGCTCGGAAGGAAATTGATCTCGCCGATGTCCGGCGTGATGATGGTGAACGTCCGCACCGATTGCGCGGGATCGAAGGCGGACAGCTGCAGGATCTTCGACTTCACCGTCTCCATCACGAGCCGCACCGGCGGGGCGAGCTCGTTGGCGCGGGCAGTCGCCCGCATCTCGGCGCCGGTCTTGACGAAGAGGGGGTCGCCGAACCGATTTCGCAGGCGCGCCACGGCCGCGCTCATGGCGGGTTGGCTGAGGCCGAGGGCCTCGGCCGCACGCGTGACGCTTCGGTGCTCGATCATCGCGTCGAAGGCCACGAGCAGGTTGAGATCCATGCCTCGAACATCCATGGCGATGATTCTAGGTATCGACGAAATCACCCTCAGTTATGCACCTGCCGCGCGCAACTTCCGCATCGCCGACCGCGGTCTGCTGCAACCCGGCGCGATGGCCGACGTCCGTGAGCTGCGTCTGCTGTTCGCGATGCAGCTCGGCGCGGGTGTGCGGCTGGCTGCGGCCTGAAAGCGACAAGGCAAGACGCGTGACCATGCCGTGCGTTGCGGAGGGGGGTGCCTGCGCCGGCGTGATGGCGAGCCAGCATGCGAGCCCGACCGGCAGCCATATCGGCGGGGCCGCCTGCTGCCGCCCCGCCATCCACGACACCGACGCGCTGACCATGCCTCCAAGCAGCAGGCCGGCGATCACTTCCGACCACGAATGAGCGCCAACCATGACTCGCGACACGGCAATCACCACGGCCAGGGCGCATCCTGCAAGCCAGGCCAGGCGCCGCCAGGCCGCTGAACGGGTCGCCGCCATGCTGTACAGGAATGGCGGGTAGACGGCCGCGGCGAACATCGCATGGCCCGAGATGCCGGTGAAGTTCAGGGTCGCGCTGCCGACGCCCCAGCCCATGAACGCGACCTTGCTCGCGGTGGTGACGATGGCGCCGAGCGCGATCCAGGCCAGCCAGCGGTGCACCAGGGGCCGGAACTCGGCGCGGCGCGCGAGCCACCAGCACAGCGCAAGCGTTGCGGGCAACAGGATCTCCGCTTCGCCGAGCCGGGTCACGATGTGCCAGAACGGAAGGGACGTGACCATGGCGGGCATGCTACGCGCGCCTCGGGTCCCGGCCGTCGTGGCCGGTCCGGAGAAGCAGCGGCCCCGGTGTTACGCCGGGCCGCCCCCGGACCTCGTCGACATCCGCGGCAGCGCGCCCAGGGCCTCGGTCGACATCGCCTGCAGCTGCCCTTGCAGAAGCGCGATCAGCTCTTCCTCTTTCTTCTCGACGACCTTGAGCGCCTCGGCGGCAAACGATGCGAGGTTCTTCATGTCCTGCGTGGCGACGTCCGGCACGAGCGGAATCCGGCCGATCCCGCTCGGCCGGCCCTGCGCGTTCAGCTCGACTCCCACCTGGACATGGAGGAATGGATTGAGCGGCTGGGCCAGCTGCCTGTTCGCCTTGTCGAGCAGGAACCGGTGTGCTTGTGCAAGGCCGCCTGGGGCCGAGTCGAACATCGCGGAGTCCAGCTTCACGGCAGAACCGGCAGCGAAGCAGCGCATGTAGGTGACCAGGGCCGAGGCCCAGAGGCTTCGCTTGAGCGTCGGGTCGCTCGTGGACTGTCGCTGCTGGATCTCGAGCGCCCGAACCGCCCCGATGACATGGCGAAGGTCGGCATGGAGCGAGGCCCATGCCGCGACCTGGCGGGCGGTGCCGTCCTGGATCTCGCGCAATGTTGACTCGGACATGCTCTCGCCGATCTGCGGCAGGGCCGCGCTGGCGGAAGTTTATCTGTGCGGGTCAGTCCGCGGTCAGCTCGTCGGCGAGGTCGTTCGCCTTGCTGCCGTTCATTGGTTGAAGTCGCACAGCGTAGGATGGATAAGCCTCACTCCAGAAATCGCCAGGATGAAATTCTCCTTTCGCTGTGCATGTATTGCCGTCACTGCCGTGTTGATTGCCAGCTGTGCGACCTCGCCACCGCCAACGCAGATGACCTTGCCCTTCAACGCCGGTGACGTGGCGTGGAGCCTGCACCCGGGCACGGCTACCGTCGAAGGTCGCGCCTCGCTGCCCACCACCGGCGAAATGCCCCATACGTGCGCTGGCCGCGAGGCCCAGTTGTTCCCCGCCGACGCCTACGCGGCCGAGATGATGCGGATCGTCTTCGGCAGCGACGTTCGCGGCTTCGCGCCGGTGGCCTCGGCACACTATCCCAGCAACATCGCGGCCGAGTTCAAGGGCACCGTCCGCCGCATTGGCTGCGACGCCGCCGGGCACTTTCGATTTGACGGCGTGCCTGCCGGCCGCTGGTACGTCTTTTCCAACGTCATCTTCCGCGGCGCCGGCGAGGGAGCCCCGCAGGGCGGCGCGCTCATGCAGCGCATTGATGTGAGCGAGGGCGCTCGGGCAAACGTGCTTCTTTCGCCCTGAGGAAGCGTCGGGGAGTTGCCCCTCGATCTCTTTCGTGTGACTGCGGCTCGTTCCAGGCGACGATCCCCGGCGTCTGCCATGTACCTTCACCCGCGGGGCAGGACCGAGGGCGGCTCGTCCGAGGTCCACCGCGGAAGCTGACGCCTACGTGACGTCTTCCAATGGTTCGTAGACACACGTACTGGCCACCCACAATATTCCTCCCGTCCATTCGTCTACCCAGCATGGACGCCCTAGCCGGCCTGCTCCCGCCAGCCCCCTTCACCATGCCCGCCAACGCCCGGCACTTCACCGAAATCGTTGCGCGCGAGCGCTCGCGGTTGGGCAACTTCATCCGCGGGCAAGTGCGCGATGCGGCCGAGGCCGAAGACATCCTGCAAGACGTCTTGCTCGAGTTCTACGCCGCTACCTATGCCATTGAGCAAGCCGGCGCGTGGCTGTTTCGAGTGGCCAAGAACCGAATCATCGACCGCGCGCGCAAGAGGAAGGAAGAGTCACTGCCGGAGTCCAGTGATGAAGACGGCCACAGCTGGCTCGAGGCGAACCTGCCCGACCCCTCCGCGGGCCCTGATGCTGTTTATGCCCGCTCGGTGTTGCTCGGCTCCATACAAGCCGCGCTGCAAACGCTACCGCCAGAGCAGCGCGACGTGTTTGTGGCGCACGAGATCGAGGGCGTTTCGTTCGCCGATATGTCAGCGCAATGGCGCGTGCCGCAGAACACCTTGCTCGCGCGCAAGCGCTACGCCGTTCTCGCGCTGCGCTCGCGGCTGCAAGCCGAGTACGGCGACCTCATTGTCTAGGGCGTCCGCGTCCGCCATTTTTCGGAGAAAACCATGCGCATCTTTCCGCTCGCCCTTATCGCCATTGGCGTGTTTGGGGTACTTGAGCACTTGGGCCTCATCGACCCCGCGTTTGTGCATTTGTTCTGGCCTTTGCTTCTCATCGGCATCGGCGTGGCCATGCTTGCGCGCGGCCCGCGTTGGCGTGCGGACATGCGTGAGCGTATGCAAGACCGCTGGGAGCGCCGCATGCACCGCCGCTTCGGCCCCGGCTGGGCCAACCTGAGCGAAGAAGAGCGCGAGCGTTTTCGCGCAGGCATGGGGCAAGGGAACTTGCATCGTGGCGGTGGGGGCGCTTCGTCCGCACCGACACCTGCAAGTGACGGCGCCTACCCAAAGTCATCCGCTCAACCGCCGGCGCCCGGCGAGCAACGCTGATGCTTGCTGGCTTCAACCGTTTCACCGTCCCTCTCAAATCAGCCCGGAGACTCACCGTGAGAATCTTCCCCATCGCACTCATCGTCATTGGCTCGCTAGGCGTCGCCAAGCACCTTGGCCTCATCCCCATCGGCATGTTCCACCTCATCGGCCCGCTGTTGTTGATCGCACTCGGGGTGGCCCTGCTCTTGCGCCGCCCGCGTCGTTGCAGTAGCGATTGGCGCGCTCGCAATGCCCGTGACACAGCAAACGCACCGCAGCCACCATCCGCCGGGCTGGTTTGACGTCGCCGCCCACAATTCGTAGCTCACCGTTCGCGCTACTGTTGAAACCTGTCGTGCGAACTGCCTGCGAGCGGCCGGCCCCTTCCTCGGACGGCGAGCGATCCGCGTGCGCAAGCCCTGCGATTGGCGCCCAGGGTTCGCAGCGTCGCTCCCAGCCTGGTCATCCCCAAACGTCGTGTGCGACCTCGATCACGCGTTCGAGCTTGTGCCACTGTTCGTCGAGCGACAGGGCATTGCCGTGATGGGTACTGGAGAAGCCGCATTGCGGCGACAGGCATAGGCGTTCGAGCGGCAGCGCCTGGGCGGCTTCATCGATGCGTCGTTTCAGTTCGTCCTTGGACTCCAGCGCGCCGACTTTGGTGGTAACCAGTCCCAGCACCACTTTCTTGGCCTTGTCGCCACTGTCTTGCAGTACGTGCAGCGGCTCGAAGCCGCCCGCGCGCTCGCTGTCGAACTCCATGAAGTAGCCATCGACGTTGGTCGAGAACATGGCCTCGACTACCGGGGCGTAGCCGCCTTGGGCGACCCACGCACTCTTGAAGTTGCCGCGGCAGGTGTGGATGGTCACGCGCAGGTCGTCGGGCTTGCCGGCCAGTGCCGCGTTGATGGTGTCGGCGTAGATGCGCGGCAGCAGGGCTGGATCGTCGCCGTTGGCGCGGCAATTGGACTGGATCTTCGCGTCGCACAGGTAGGCGAAGGTAATGTCGTCGAGCTGCAGGTAGCGGCAGCCGGCGTCGTACAGATGGCCGATGGCGTCGCGGTAGGCCGCGGCAACGTCGGACCAGAACTCGGCGAGATCGGGGTAGGCCTGTGTCGAGATCGCGGCGCGGCCGCCGCGCAGATGCAGCATCGATGGCGAAGGAATCGTCATCTTCGGCGTGCCCGTGGTGACTGACTTCAAGAATGCAAAGTCGCCGACCATGATGGGTTTGCTGCAGGCGACCTTGCCTGTGACGGTGGCAATCGGCGGCTGTTCGTGCCCCTCGGCGTTGAACTTCGGCCCGAGGTTGTCCTGCAGCGCGACACCGTCGAGTTGGGCCAGGAAGTCCAGGTGCCACCAGTCGCGCCGGAACTCGCCGTCGGTGATGCCTTGCAAGCCGATGTCCTGCTGCCGGCGCACGGCTTGCGTGATCGCGCGATCCTCGATGGCCGCCAGCTCGTCGGCCTCGAGTTCACCGGCCTTGAATTGGCGCCGCGCCCGGCTCAGTTCGGCGGGACGCAGCAGGCTGCCGACCTGGTCGGCACGAAAAGGGGCGTTCATGGACAAGTCCTTCAGCGTGGTCAGCGCTTGCGCGCCAGAGTGAGATCGCTGTCGCTGGGCAGCAGCGAGTACGGTAAGTTCGTGGTGGTGCAGATTGCGGTTGAGATCGCGGAGCGCGGGCCGCGGGCGTCCGCGGTCGGTCAGTCACACTGCCGCCCCAAGGCGCATTGTCCATTCCATGGACTGTGCGTTCGCGACGAAGTCCGGCTTCCATGATCCCATCACTGGTCCCGCCGACAGGAATCGAACCTGTATTTGCCGCTTAGGAGGCGGCCGTTCTATCCATTGAACTACGGCGAGCGTCGCTCGGCGGGCACGCCGAGGGCAGGCAGTTTAAGACCTCGGCTTGCCGGCTCGCGCCTCCTTCATACTTGGCGCCTGCTTGGAGACCACCGGAGTAGGCACGCCATGGCAACTGTCGAGGGATCGCATGTCCGGGCCGGAGGCGGGCGGCGCGTGGGCTATCGGGTCGACTACGAAGTCGTCGCCAACACCATTCACTTCCAGGCGCGCTTCGACAACGGTACTCGCCACGAAGGCCAGTTCGATTTCGATCCGTCGAAGATCGAGCCCGCGGCCGCGGTCGACGCCTTCATGCACGACCACATCGAGAAGGCCGACCGCGACATCGCGCCCTGAAGCGCGGGCTTGCGCTTGCCGCCGTGACGACGGCGCACTTCGGCGACCTCACTTCCAGCGCACCGTCCAGATCAGATCCAGCGAGTTGTCGCCGCCCGCCTGCGCGCGCACGGTGAAGCGTCGGGCGATGCGATAGATCAGCTGCCAGCTGCCCGTGGTGGCGTTCAGGCCGCGCTCGTAGCCGATGTACCAGCGTTTCGAGAGCTGCTTGCCGAGGCTGACGATCGTTGCCTTGGTGTCGCCTTCGCTTTGCTGGCGCACCGAGATCGTGTCGAGCCCGATGGCGTTCGAGAGCTGGTCGGTCATGCCGGGCCCTTCGCCCGAAAGCAGGGCCAGCGCCGCGCTCTGCAGCAGCGCCGTGTCGTTGCTGCCGGCGCCCTCGCTCTCGCGCCCGAGCAGCAGCCAGCTCAGCTTGTCGATGTCGGCCATGTCGGGCTCGGAGAACAGGCGCACGCGCGGGTTCAGCGCCGTGCCGCTCACCTGCACACCGACGCGCACGTCGAGGTTCGGGCGGGTCGCTTCGATGTCGAGGCGCGGATTTTCGAACGGCCCGACGAACGTGATCACGCCGCGATCGATGCTGAGCTTTTGCGCGTAGGCGCGATAGGTGCCGTCGACCGCGCGCAGCGTGCCGTTCAGGGAGAGCGGGCCGCCCGCCGAGGTCAGGTGCAGGTCGCCGCGCAAGCCGGCGTCGAGGCCGCGGCCGCGAATGCGCAGCTTGTCGCCCATGGCCACGCGCAGGTCGAGCGTCACACGGTGCGTTGCGGCGGGCGCCGCCGGGGTCGACACCGGCGTGGGGCTGCCCGGCGCGGCGGCGGCCACCGGGCGGCGAATCACTTCCACGTCGTCACCGAGGGAGGGCGCATCCGAGCGCGTGAAATCGAACAGCCCTTCGTCGATGCCGAACGCGCCGTCGAGGGCCAGCGATTTCGCGTCGAGGCGCAGCGCGGCCTTGCCGCTCGCGACGAGTCGGCGGTCGACCCGGCCGAGCAGCTCGAACTTGTCGGCCGTGAGCTCGAGATGCGCCGTGGGCGCGCTGTCGAACGTGGCGCTGCCTTCACCCCGGATGCTGCCGCTGCCGCCCTTGGCGCTGAAGCTCTCGACACGCGCGGTGCTGCCTTGCAGGGCGATCACGATCGCGCCGTCGGTCACGTTGACGCCCTGCAGGAAATTGCGCACGACGATGCTCGAGCCTTCGACGCGGCCGGTGTATTCGGGCGCGCCGAGGCGGCCGCCGATGCGGGCGTCGGCGTGCACCGCGCCGCCCAGGCGCCAGCCGGTGGGCAGCCAGCGCCCCCAGCCGGCGAGATCGGTCACGCGCAGCTCGAGCTCGCCTTCGATCGGGGTCGCCGCATCGGGCCAGGTGGCGCTGTCGTGCGTGCGCGCCGTCGCCGTGCCCGAGGCCGTGCCCGAAGCGCTGCTCGCCAGCGCCGCATTGAATTGCCAGATCCCGCCCTTGGCGGTGACGCCGAGGCGCAGCTCCTCGACGCCGAGCTTCTGCGTGCCGTACTCGTCGCTCACGGTGAGGTCGCCGCCGGTGCGCTCGAGCGCCATGGCCACCTGCACATCCGGCGCGCTGCGCACGTCGATGCGCGCGCCCACCGCGAGATCGCCGCCCCATCCGAAGCCGGGCTGCAAGCGCTGCAGCACCGGTGCCAGCGGCGTCGGGTCGATGCTCGCCTGCACGTCGAGCTTGCCGTGCCCGCCCTCGCTCTCCGCGCCCTGCCACGAGAAACGGCTCCAGCGCAGCGCGGCGCCCAGCACCTCGGCGCTGCCGGGCTCGACGCTGGCGCGCAGCGGGCCGCCGGCCCAGAAGACATTGCCGTGCAGCTCGCGCGCGTGCAGCCAGGTCGGGCTCGAGGCCGCGGTGCCCTGCGCCAGCAGCTCGTGCACCGTACCCTTCCAGCCGGAAGCGCGCGCGCCGCCGGCATCGACGAGGCCGCCCTCGATGTCGACGACGACGGCGCTGCGGCCGACCGGCTCACCGGCTTTCGCCGTGGGCGCGGAGGCGCTCGCGCTGGCGCTGCGGCCGACGCCCGATGCCGCACCGCCGACCGGCGCGGCGAAGGCATCGGTCCACGCCGGCGGCAAGGCCTCCGACTCGACCCGCAGCTGGGCGCGATGCGCGCGCGCCGTGCCCGTGACCTGCGCGCGCACGCGCTCGATGCGCTGGCCGGCCTGGCCGACCTCGTCGAGCGCCAGCGTGCCTTCGAGAGCGGCATCGGCGTTGCTGCCGAGGCGCCAGCGGCCTTCGGCGCGGCCGACGCTGATCGTGTCGTAGCGAAGTGTCGCGCCGTGCATGTCGCCTTCGCTCGTCACATCCGGCCAGCGGCCGTCGATGCGGGCCGTGGCCGTCAGCGTTCCGGCCAGCGCCGGCATCGACGCGCTCGGGCCGGGTGGCCGCACCAGCACCGACAGGCTGGCCAGGTGCGGCGCATCGATCGTCGCTTGCCAGTGGTCGTGGCTGCCGGCGCCGGCGATGCTGCCTTGTGCGTGCAGATGGTTGCCGGCCGCCACGACCTCGAACGTCGGCCGTGCCGTGCCGTCGCTGTTCGCGAAGCTCGCTTCGCCTTCGAGCGGCACGCCGGCGAGCGCGCTTTCGGTGATGGAGAGCGTCGCCTTGCCGCGCGTTGCCACGAGCAGTGCCAGCACATCGCCCGAGCTCGAGGCGGGCAGCACGAAGTCGAAGCTGGCCTGGGCGTTGAGCCGGTTCGTGCCGCGTGCGAGCAGCGAGCCGGGGCTGCCCGGCCACCAGGGCGCCGGGTCGAAATCGGCGAGCGTCGCGCGCCCGCTGGCGCGCCACGGTGCGCGCGTGCTCGTGCGCGTGAGGTGTCCGGCGAGCGTCGCCCGGCCGCTGCCGAGACTGGCTTCGGCCGAGCGCAGGTCGACGTCGCGCTCGCTGGCGCGGACCTCGAGCCTGGCGTGCGCGAGCCGGGGCGCGGCGTGCGGCAGCCGGGGATCGACGATGAGCCCGGATACGTCGGCGGCGATCTCGAGCAGGCGCGCGTCGGCCTCGGCCGCCGCGAAGCCGCTGCCGACGATCGATGCCTTGCCGTCGAGCGCGGTCGCCGGCGCGCGTGCGTCGAGGGCCGAAGGGCGGACCTTGTCGAGTGCGAGCTCGACCGTCCATCGATCGGCGGTCCAGCGGCCGCGTGCCGTCACGCGGCCAGCGCCGAGCGCAGCCGAGCCGAGCTCGGCGAAGAGCGTCTGCACCTCGAGCTTGCCCGGATCGTTCGGTTGCGCGTGCAGCTCGGCGCGCAACTGCCGCACCGGCAGCAGGCCTTCGTTCCAGCGGCCGGCCCGATCGTTGCGCAGATCGATCGACACGACCGCCGGCTTGTCGAGGCCGCTCGTCGCCAGCGTGGCCTTGCCGCTGAGCGACGTCGCCGGCGCGGCGCTGGCGAACGCCGAGAGATCGAGGGCGCTGGTCGCGGCCTCGAGCTCGCCCAGCGGCCACGGGGCGAAGGGCTTGACCACGGCGTGCGCATCGAGCGCCTGGGCCGGATGGTCGGGCGAGGCGGTGACGCGCGCCGTCGCGTCGACCTTCAGCGCATCGAGGTTGCCGCCGGCAGCGAGCGTGGCCTGCCACGGCACGACCGCGTCTGTCGACGAGAGCGCGGCCTTCGCAGCGACCACGAACGGCGCGTCGGCGGCGATCGTTGCGCTGCCGGTCGCGCTCGCCCTGTCGTAGCTCGCGGCGAGCGCGTCGAAGCGATGCAGCGCGCCGCCGTCGTCGCCGAGATGGACGCGAGCGCGCAGCCCATGCAGGGCCGGTGCATCGGCCCGGGCGCCGAAGCGCAGCTCGTCGACGCTCGCCTCGCCGATCTCGATCTCGAGCGGCAGCCGCAGCGTCGCCGGCGGCGACGCCGGCTCGTCCGAAGGCGGCGCCGCCTTGTCGTCGCGCAGCAGGACGATGCGATCGGCATGCAGCCTGGCGATCTTCACGCGCAGCCAGCGGCCATGATCGCCGCGCGTCACCTCGAGCGTCTTCCAGTGCGGCGCCTCCAGGCGCAGCACGCCGCTGCTGCCGGGCAGCGTGATGTCGACCCGCTCGGCCGCGAAGTCGCCCAGCAGCGAGCCTTGCGGCCGCGTCACCTCGATTCGCGGCACCAGCGTCAGCAGCCAGGCGCTGCCGCTGGCGCTGTGCAGCGCCCAGAAGACGAGCGCCAGCGCCACGGCGCAGACCAGTACGACGGCCGCGAGACCGCCGCCGACGACGCGGTGAATCCGGCGCGGCCGCACCGGCGGCGCGGCGGCCGGGGCAGCGTCGGCGCTGTCTGGAAGGCGAGGCTCGTCGCTCATCACGCTGGCGTCAGAAGGTCACGCCGATGCTGACGTGAAGCTTCACCTGCTGCACCTTCTGCCCGTACGCGAGGTCGACGCGCAAGGGCCCGACGGGGCTGCGGTAGTGCAGGCCGACGCCGTAGCCGAACACCGGACGGATCTCCTGCCAGCGATCGGCGGCATTGCCGGCATCCACGAACACCGCGCCGAGCAGGGGCGGCAGGCGCTCGGTCAGCGAATGCTCCATCTCGACGCTGCCGGTGAGCAGGACGCGCCCGCTGGTGACCGCGCCGTTCACCAGCGGCCCGAGCGTGCGGTAGTCGTAGCCGCGCACGGAGTCGCCGCCGCCGGCGCGAAAGAGCACCGGGTCGGGCACGCCGATGGCGCTCTTCACGAACACCTGGCCGGCCTCGACGCGGGCGTTCGCAAACCAGCTGCCCACCGGCTGATACCCGCTCAGGCGCGCGTAGGCGCGCACGAAAGGGCCGCGGCTGCTCGCCGTCTGCCCGGGCAGGTCGGAGCGTGTCTCGGTGCCGTGGCCGTAGCCGGCGCCGCCCTGCAGCGTCAGCGCCGTGCCCTCGGTCGGTGCCAGGATGTTGTCGAGATCGCGGCGCAGCCAGTTGTAGTTGAGCGAGACCGCATCGGCATCGTTGACGAGCGGGGCGCTCGAGACCTTGGCATGCGAAGCCTCGAGGTAGTAGAGCCGATCGAAGGCGTTCGTGTCTTGCGAGCGGCCGATGCGCGCGGTCCAGCTGTCGCGCGTCTCGTCGGCGGCGAGGAGCTTCTCGAGGTTGCCGGCCATGAGGTTGCGCCACATGTTCTCGCGCGGATACGAGTTCAGCTCGCTGCCGATCGACTTCAGCTCGGGGCCATAGGTGATGGTGCTGTGCGAGGTCCATTCCTGGCCGAACAGCTGCCGGTCGTAGTGCTCGAGCGAGACCCGCGGCCCGGTGTCGGCGCTGTAGCCGATGCCGAAGGTCGCCTGGTGATGGCTCATCTCCTTGACCTTGACGACCACCGGAGCGGCTTCGGGCGGGCCGCTGGCATCGAGCTCGACCGATGCGCCTTCGAAGAGGCCGACCTTGGTCAGCCGCTCCTGGTAGTCGAGCAGCGTCTTCTCGGTGTAGGCCTCGCCGCCGAAGAAGGTGGCGAGCCGGCGCACCACCGCTTCGTCGTAGCGGCTGGTGCCTTCGACGCGGATCGGCCCGAGGCGATAGAGCGGGCCGCCTTCGACCGTCAGGTCGAGCGCGGCGGTGCCGGCGCCGGCGTCGATCGTGGCGTGCGTTTCGGTCCAGGTGGCGGTCGGATAGCCGTCGGCACGCAGCTCGCCGAGAGCGTTGTTCTTGGCGCTCGCCCAGGCCGGCTGGCGAAAGGGCTGGCCCGGCTTGAGGGTCCAGGTCTGGCGCAGCTTCTCGAGGCGATCGGTCCAGGGCTCGTCGCGCGTCGCGAGGCGCGGCGCGAGCGGCGTGCTCGCCGCGATGCTCACGCTCTTGACCGCGATGCGCGGCCCGGGGACGACCGTCAGCACCAGGCTTGGCAGGCCGTTCACGCCGCTGCTCTGCGCGATCTTGACGTCGGCATCGAAGTAGCCCTCCGTCTCGAGCAGCGTGCGTGCCTGCGCCGGCGTGGCCGCGGCAAGGCGGTCGAGCTCGGGTCCGGAGATGGCTTCCGACTTCGGCGCGTTCTGGAAGCGGGCCAGATCGAGGTACGCGAGCAGCAGCGTGCGCAGGGGCGCAGGGGCTTCGACCTCCAGGTCGTACAGCTTGACCTCGGGCTCGCGCGGCTTCGCGTCGGCATCGGCGTCGCCCTTGTCCGAGAAAAAGGGCAGGCTCGAGCAGGCCGAGAGCAGCAGTGCCGCGCTCACCGCCGCCAGCGCCCGGAGCGGCGCTGCGGCGACGGTCATTTAACGAGCAGTCGCATGGCTCCTTCGAGCCCGGGCAGGGTGAGCGGGAACATGCGCTGGTTCATGAGCTGCTGGATCACCGAGATGCTTTGCCGGTAGCCCCAGACGCCTTGCGGCTCGGGGTTGATCCAGGCGAACTTCGGGAAGGCGTTGGTGAGCCGTTGCAGCCATTCGGCGCCGGGCTCCTCGTTGTTGTATTCGACGCTGCCGCCCGGCTGCAGGATCTCGTAAGGGCTCATCGTCGCGTCGCCGACGAAGATCAGCTTGTAGTCCTTGTTGTACTTGCGAATGATGTCCCAGGTGCTGAACTTCTCGCTGTAGCGGCGACGGTTGTTGCGCCACATGAAGTCGTAGACGCAGTTGTGGAAGTAGTAGAACTCGAGGTGCTTGAACTCGCTCTTGGCAGCGCTGAAGAGCTCCTCGACGCGGTGGATGTGCTCGTCCATCGTGCCGCCGACGTCCATCAGCAGCAGCACCTTCACCTTGTTGTGCCGCTCGGGCACCATCTTGATGTCGAGCCACCCGGCGTTCGAGGCCGTGGCGCGGATGGTGTCGTCGAGGTCGAGCTCCTCTTCGGAGCCTTCGCGGGCGAAGCGGCGAAGCCGTCGCAGCGCGACCTTGATGTTGCGCGTGCCGAGCTCGAGGTTGTCGTCGTAGTCCTTGAACTGGCGCTGGTCCCAGACCTTCACCGCGCTCTTGTTGCGGCTCTTGTCCTGGCCGATGCGGATGCCCTGCGGGTTGTAGCCGTAGGCGCCGAACGGCGAGGTGCCGCCGGTGCCGATCATCTTGTTGCCGCCTTCGTGGCGCTTCTTCTGTTCCTCGAAGCGCTTCTTCAGCGTCTCCATCAGCTCGTCCCAGCCCATCTTCTCGATCGCCGCCTTCTCTTCGGCGGAGAGCTCGAGCTCGAACTTCTTCTGCAGCCACTCGAGCGGGATTTCCTGGGTGAAGTCGGTGAGCAGCTCGACGCCCTTGAAGTAGGCGGCGAAGGCACGGTCGAACTTGTCGAACTGGGCTTCGTCCTTCACCAGCGAAGTGCGGGCGAGGTAGTAGAAGCTGTCGACGGTCGGGCCGCCGTCCTCGTCGTCGATGACGCCGGCCTTGATCGCCTCGAGCAGCGTCAGGTACTCCTTGACCGAGACCTTCAGCTTGGCCGCGCGCAGGGTGAAGAAGAAGTTGATCAGCATGGCGATCGTGCGGCTGGGGCGGACGAGGATAGCGCCCGAGGCCGCATTTTGCCGGAGCGCCAGGGGAAGCGGACGCTCGACGTGGCGAGCGCGCTCAGGGGCCGCCGTTCTCCGTCGGGTTCGGCAACGCGGCCTGTCGCGACCATCTTGACTCTCTCACGACATGGCCCGACAGTGCGCCACCGTCGCGAAGCCCGGCGGACGACGTCGCGAACAGCGACTTCCCATCAACAACAAGGAGGTTCCCGTGGTCAACCTGAGCAATTGGTTTCTGCGTCTGGCGGTTCTGTACCTGATTGCCGGTGTCGGCCTGGGGCTGTACATGGCGGCCAGCAACAACCACGCGATGTTCCCGGTGCATGCGCACCTGAACCTGCTCGGCTGGGTCACGCTCGCCCTGTTCGGCCTGTTCTATCGCCTCGTGCCTGCGGCAGCGGGAACGACGCTCGCCAAGCTGCAGTTCTGGCTCTACGTGCCGGCGCACTTCCTGCAGATGGTGCTGCTGGCCATGTTCTTCGCCGGCTTCGCGGCGGTGGAGCCGGCGTTGGGCGCCGTATCGATGCTGGTCGGCGTGGCGATCGTGATGTTCGCTGTCGTCGTCTGGAAAAACACGCCCGCGCTGCGTGGCGAGCCGGCCGCGTAACCCTGTGGGCGGCATGTCTTTGCCGATGCCACGGGCGCATTCGGTGCGCGGCATACTTGTCGCCCCCACCAAGATCAAGGAGTCCCCATGTCCCTGCGCATCAACGCCACTGCGCCCGATTTCGAAGCCGACACCACGCAAGGGAAGATCCATTTCCACGACTGGATCGGCGACAAGTGGGCGATTCTCTTTTCCCACCCGAAGGACTTCACTCCGGTGTGCACGACCGAGCTCGGCTACATGGCCAGGATCGAGCCGGAGTTCACCAAGCGCAACACGAAGCTGATCGGGCTGTCGGCCGACCCGGTCGACAGGCATTCGTCGTGGGCCAAGGACATCGAGGAGACGCAGGGCGCCAAGGTCAACTATCCGATGATCGCCGACCATGACCTGAAGGTCGCCAAGCTCTACGACATGCTGCCGGCCGACGAGGTCGCCGCCGACGGCCGGACCGCGGTCAACAACGCCACGGTGCGCTCGGTCTTCATCATCGGCCCCGACAAGAAGGTCAAGCTGACGCTGACCTATCCGATGTCGGTCGGGCGCAACTTCGACGAGATCCTGCGCGCGCTCGACGCCCTCCAGATCACGGCCAAGCACACCGTCGCGACGCCGGTGAACTGGAAGCACGGCGACGACGTCATCATCCCGACCTCGGTGTCGGACGACGACGCGAAGAAGAAATATCCGGCCGGCTTCAAGACCCACAAGCCTTATCTGCGCACGGTCAAGCAACCTTCTTGATTCGCCCTGGATGGTCAATGCCGAACACGGCCTGAGAGCCGCCGCAGCGCGAACGGGCCCTAGTCCTCGGCGAAGGTCACCGGGCTGAGCGCGTAGCGGTCGCGCCCGTTGCGCTTGGCTTCGTAGAGCGCCTCGTCGGCGCGCCGCAGCAGGCTGGCGGGATCGCTCTCGCCCGCTTCGAGAAAGGCGATGCCGATGCTGATCGAGACGCGCACCAGCATCTCGCCCAGGCGCATGGGGGCGCGCAGGGCTTCGAGCAGCTTGGTGGCCACCGCTTCCGCATCGGCCGGATCGGCCACGCCTTCCAGAATCACCGTGAACTCGTCGCCGGCCAGGCGCGCGACGGTGTCGACGCTGCGGACCGCGCCGAACAGCCGCTCGGCCGTGATCTTCAGCAGCTCGTCGCCGGCCTCGTGCCCTTGCGAGTCGTTGATGGCCTTGAAGTGATCGACGTCGACGAACAGGAGCGCAAGGGCCTTGCCGTTGCGGCGCGCCCGCTCGATCGCGCCGGCCAGCCGGTCGTTGAACAAGGCGCGGTTGGGCAAGCCGGTGAGCCCGTCGAACTCGGCCCGCCGACGCAGGCGCTCTTCGGTCGCCTTGTCGGTCGAGATGTCGATGTCGGTGCCGACCAGGCGCACCGCTCGGCCCGACGAATCGCGCTCGACGACCCGGCCCCGGCTGCGGATCCAGACCCAGTGGCCGTCGCGATGCCGGATCCGGAACTCGGCGACGTAGACGGGCGTGCGGCCGCGCACCGCGTCCTGCAGCCGCGTCAGCAGCGGCGCGAGGTCTTCGGGATGGACGAAGTGCTGGAGCTCTTCCGGGCTCACGTCGGTCTCTTCGCCCGGGCCGCCACGCAGGGTCGAGGCGCGCCCGCTGTAGTGGATGCGGTTGTTGGCGATGTCCCAGTCGAAGAGTGCCTGGCCCGAGCCTTCAAGCGCCAGGCTCAGGCGCTCGCTGCTGTGCCGGGCCGCGCTGATCCGTTCCTGCAATGCCTCGGCCATGCGGTTCAAGGTATGCGCGAGCAGGCCGATCTCCGAGCCCGAGCGCACCTGGCTGCGATGCTCGAAGCGGCCTTCACCGAGCAGCCGTGCATCGGCACTCAGTTGCCTGAGCGGGCGCGTGATGCGGCTCGCCACCCAGGCCGCGATGAGCAGCCCGGCAGCGAGCATGGCCAAGCCGAGAAGCAGGCTCTCGCGCGTGTTGTCGTTGGCCTGCGCCAGGGCCGAGTCGACCGGAATGCCGACATAGACGAGCCAGGGAAGCGAACGTGAACGGGCGAAGCCGAAGATGCGGCGAATGCCGTCGAAGCCGGTGTTCTCCGAGCTGCCGCGGTTCTCGCCCATGCGGCGCAGCAGGTCGGCACGGTCGAGCGGCGCAGGCTGGCCGATCCAGCGCTCGCCCTCGATCGAACGGCCGACGATGCTGCCGCGCGAATCGACGAGCGTGATGACCGCGCCCTTGGGCAGGCTGCTGTCGGGGTCGAGCAGCGCGGGCAAGGTGGTCAGGCGCGTGGCCACCGAAACGACGCCGACGTTCTGTCCCTGGCGGATCACGCGCCGGGCGAACACGGCAGTCCATTCGCCGCCCTTTTGCCAGCGCACCGGTGCCTCGTCCGCGAGACCGGGCCCGCCCATTGCAGCGAGGAAGAAGGCGCGGTCGGACGCGCTCGGCCGCGGGCTGGCGGTGAGCGGGTCGGAGGCACCGATGTTGCTGCCGTCGACCGCCCAGAGCGACACGTCCTGCACGTTGGGCGGCAGCTGCGGCACCAGCGCCCGCAGCACCGCATCGTTGTGCGCAGGATCGTCGCGGTCGACCGGCAGGGTGCTGGCGAGCGTGTTCAGGAGCTGCGTGACGTCGCCAAGGTGATCGTCGAGGCGAGAGCCGGCGAGGGCGGCGACCAGGCGCATCTCTTCTCGCACATGGTCGCGGTCGTGGCGCGCCTGGCGCACCGTGCTGAAGGCGATGTAGAGAATGAACAGCAACCCGATCGCGAGCGCCACCAGCAGCAGGCGCGACCGGATACCGAAGCGAAAAGGGATCTTGCGCAGGGCCAGGGACAAGACGAAAACGGTCCGGGGTTGCGGCTCGATTGCCGCGCCCGCGATGCTGCCGTATCCGGCGAGCGGCGATGCCGGGAACAGCGGCGCGATCGTGCCGCAATTGGCGTTCCGCGCCGGCACAATGGCCGGCCATGCCGCGCTTCGCCGCCAACTGCTCGATGCTCTTTGCCGAGCAGCCGTTCCTCGACCGCTTCGAGCAGGCCGCGAAGGCCGGCTTCGACGCCGTCGAGTTCCTCTTTCCCTATGCCCACGACGCGGCCGAGATCGCCGATCGCCTCGCTTCGAACGGGCTGCGGGCGGTGCTCTTCAACGCGCCACCCGGCGACACGGAAGCAGGCGAGCGCGGCACCGCCTGCCTGCCGGGCCGCGAGGCCGAGTTCCGCGCAGGTGTGCTGCGCGCCGCCGAGTACGCGCAGGTCCTCGGTGTCGGCAACATCCACGTGATGGCGGGGCTGAAGCCGACCGGCGTTGCAGAGGAGGTCGTGCGCCGCACCTATGTCGAGAATCTCCGCTTCGCCGCTGCGCAGTTCGCCGGCATCGGCGTTCGCGCCCTGATCGAGCCGATCAACCGCTTCGACATGCCGACGTATTTCCTGCATCGCGCCGCCGATGCGCTATCGATCATCGACGAGGTCGGCGCGCCGAACCTCCTGCTCCAGCACGACCTCTATCACGCCCAGCGCAGCGAGGGCGAGCTGGCGGCGAACATCGAGCGGCTGCTGCCGAAGATCGGCCACATGCAGATCGCCGACAACCCCGGCCGACACGAGCCGGGCAGCGGCGAGATCAATTTTCCGTTCCTCTTCGCCCTCGTCGATCGTCTCGGCTACGGCGGCCACATCGGCTGCGAGTACCGGCCGCTCGGCCGGACCGAAGAAGGCCTCGGCTGGTTCCGTGCCGCGATGCAGGTCGGGCGGACATGAAGCCCTCGCGTTCGCCGGCCGAAGCGCGCGTCTTCCTGCGCTCGCTCTTCGATGCCGCCGTGGCAGCGGCGCTGCCGAGCGCCGCGTCGATCGCTGCCTTCCTGCCGCCGCCGCCGAAAGGCCGAACCCTCGTGCTGGGCGCCGGCAAGGCCGGCGGCGCGATGGCGGCCGCGCTCGAGGCCGCCTGGCCCGCCGATGCGGCGATGAGCGGCCTCGTCGTGACGCGCTACGACTACGTGCCGCCGGCCTTCGCGGCGCTGCAGGCTCGCCGCGTAGCGCGCATCGAGGTCGTCGAGGCGGCGCACCCGGTGCCCGATGCGGCCGGCCGGCGCGCTGCCGAGCGGATCGCGGCGCTGGCGCACGGCTTGACGGCCGACGATCTCGTCATCTGCCTGATGTCGGGCGGCGCATCTTCGCTGCTCGCCTTGCCGGCCGAAGGCGTCACGCTCGACGAGAAGCGCGCCTTCAATCGCGCCTTGCTGAAGAGTGGCGCGGCGATCGACGAGATGAACTGCGTGCGCAAGCACCTGTCGGCGATCAAGGGCGGACGCCTGGCCGCGATGAGCGCACCGGCCCGCGTCGTCACGCTGCTCGTGAGCGACGTGCCGGGCGATTCGCCGGCCACCATCGGCAGCGGTCCGACGGTGCCCGACCCGACCACCTGCGCCGATGCGCTCGCCATCCTCGATCGCTACGCCATCGACGTGCCGAAGACGATCCGCGCCCACCTCGAGCGTGGCGACTACGAAACGCCCAAGCCCGGCGACCCGGCCTTCGCCGGCAACCTCGTGCACCTTGTCGCCACGCCGCAGCAGTCGCTCGAAGCCGCGGCGGCGGCAGCGCATGCCGCCGGCATCGAGGCGCATATCCTGAGCGACGAGATCGAGGGCGAATCGCGCGAGGTCGGCAAGGTGCACGCGGCCCTGGCCCGGCAGATCGCGCGCCGCGCCCAGCCCTTCGCGCCGCCTTGCGTGCTGCTCTCGGGCGGCGAGACGACGGTGACGGTGCGCCCTTCGTCGGGCGCGCCGGGCCGCGGCGGCCGGGCGAGCGAATTCCTGCTCGGCTGCGCCGTCGCGCTGCAGGGCGAGCCCGGCGTGCACGTGCTGGCCGCCGATACCGACGGCATCGACGGCAGCGAAGAGAACGCCGGCGCGTTCGTCGACGCCGATACCTTGTCGCGTGCCGCTGCCCTCGGGCTGAAGCCGCGCGCCTTCCTGGAGCGCAACGATGCCTACGGTTTCTTCGAAGCGCTCGGCGACCTGCTGGTCACCGGCCCGACGTTTACCAACGTCAACGACTTCCGGGCGATGCTGATCAGCTGAGCGCCGCCGCGAAGGCGGCGGCCGGCGTGGCTCGCGTCAGAAGGGCTGCATGCCACCACGCATCGGCGGCCGGCTCGGCGGCTGCATCGGCAGCTGCCCGGGGCGATGATTCAGGCGACGGTTATCCAGCAGACGACGATTGGCCAGCGGATAGCCATAGCCATAGCCGTATCCGTAGGTGGCGCCATCGTCGTACGAGGCTTCGTTCTGGCGCTCGAGCATGGCCAGGCGCATGCGCATCAGGTCTTCTTCGCTCGACCGGCGCAGCTGCGCCTCGATGCTGCGCTGCACGCGCTCGCTCACGGCGTCGGCCTCGCGCTTGACCTCGAGCGCGCGTTGCTGCGCTGCGGCCGGATCTTCGCGGCTCATCTGCCAGGTGCGCTCGGTGACCGACTTCGCCGCCGGTCGGTCGGTGAAGACGATGTGACCGTCGGCGTCGCGTTGCTGGTAGATCTGGGAAGTGGCCGTCGAGTCGCCGAATGCCGGGACCGAGGCCGCCCCCGCGAGGAGGGCGATGAGCATCAGGTTGTAGCGGCGCAGCAGTTGCATGATCTCTCCCGACGGGGACGACGACACGAACGACGCCTCGACTGTGCCACTGTTCGCGTCGGCGCGCATCGGTGGCGCCGGCCTGCAGGGTTGGCGCGAAGCTTGGTAGCCTGTCGGCCCACTCTCCTCAGGGTCTTTGGCGATGATCGAAACCCACGTCTTTCGGGCCGACGCGCTCGGCGCGGCAGTGCGCCGCATCATCGGCGCCGCCGGCTCGTCCGATGCCGAAGCCAGGAGCGTGGCCGACAACCTCGTCGAGGCCAACCTGCGCGGCCACGATTCGCACGGCGTGGGCATGGTGCCGCGCTACATCGATGCGGTTCTGGAAGGCGGCCTGGCCGTCAACAGCCACGTCGCCGTGCGCACCGACCAGGGGGCGCTGCTCACGCTCGACGGCCAGAGCGGCTACGGCCAGGTGATCGGCGCCGAGGCGATGGCGCTCGGCATCGAGCGCGCGAAGGCGCATGGCGTATGCATCGTCGGCCTGGCGCATTCGCATCACCTCGGCCGCATCGGGCACTGGGCCGAGCAGTGCATCGCCGCCGGCCTCGTGTCGATCCACTTCGTCAACGTCCTGTCGCGCCCGATCGTGGCGCCCTTCGGCGGCCGCGATGCGCGCCTGGGCACCAATCCCTTCTGCGTCGGCATTCCGCGGCCGGGCGGCGAGCCCATCGTGCTCGATTTCGCCACCAGCAAGATCGCCCAGGGCAAGACCCGCGTCGCCTACAACAAGGGCCTGCCGGTCGAGCCCGGAACGATCATCGACAACCATGGCGAGCCGACCACCGACCCGCGCTTCACGGTCGTCGAGCCGACCGGCGCACTGCTGCCGTTCGGCGAGCACAAGGGGCCGGGCTGGCGCTGATCTGCGAGCTGCTGGGCGGCGCGCTGGCCGGTGGCCAGACCGCCGGCCCGGTGACCGACGGGCGCCGGCGTGTCCTCAACAGCATGTTCTCGATCCTGGTCGATCCGGGGCGCCTCGGCACGGCCGAAAACCTGGCGCGCGAGATGGAATCGTTCGTCGCCTGGTCGACGGCGTCGCCACCGATGGCCGGGGTCGATCGTGTCAAGACACCGGGCGAGCCGGAGCGCTCGATGCGCGCCGAGCGCCTGGCCCGAGGTGTTCCCGTCGATGCCGTCACCTGGCGCGAGATCGTCGCGTCGGCTGTCAAGGTCGGCCTTGCTGCGAACGGGGTCGAAGCGCTGGTGCGCTGACGCTGCTACGCTTTCCCGATGAGGCTCTCGCGTTTCCTGGTCGCGCGGCTGCTGGTGCTGGCGAGTGCCTGCGGGGTGCTGCCGGCAGTCGCTGCCGCCGCGGTCCAGCTCGACAAGCTGCACGTGCCGCCGGGCTTCCAGGTCGAGCTGCTGACCGGCGCCGTGCCGAACGCGCGCGAGATGGCGCTCGGCCGCTTCGCCGGTGGCAAAGGCGTGCTCTACGTCGGCAGCATGAGCGAAGGCAAGGTCTACGCCGTCGAGATCGACGCCGGCAAGGCCGTGGCTGTGCACGTCATCGCGTCGCGCCTGCAGTTGCCTATCGGCGTGGCCTGGCGCGACGGCAACCTCTATGTCACGGCCGTGTCGCGGCTGCTGCGCTTCGACGACATCGACAACCATCTCGAGCATCCGCCGGCGCCGGTCGTGGTGACCGACAAGCTGCCGGGCGAGACGCATCATGGCGGCAAGTTCATCGCCTTCGGTCCCGACGGCAAGCTTTACGTGCCGGTGGGCGCGCCGTGCAACATCTGCGAGCCCGACCCGCGCCACGGCATCATCACGCGCATGAACAGCGACGGCAGCGGCATCGAGACCGTCGCCCGCGGCGTGCGCAATTCGGTCGGCTTCGACTGGCGCGGCGCCGACAAGACGCTCTGGTTCACCGACAACGGCCGCGACATGCTCGGTGACGACGTGCCGAGCGACGAGCTCGATCACCTGACGCGCCCGGCCGAGCATTTCGGCTTTCCGTATTGCCACGAAGGCGACGTCGCCGATCCCGAGTTCGGCGCCCGGCACGCCTGCAGCGAGTTCACGCCGCCGGCGGCCAAGCTCGGCGCCCACGTCGCGTCGCTCGGCATGCGTTTCTATGCCGGCACGCAGTTTCCCGAGGCCTACCGCGGCAATGTCTTCATCGCCGAGCACGGCTCGTGGAATCGCAGCAGGAAGAGCGGCTATGCGGTCGTGCGCGTGGCCGTCGACGCGCAAGGCAACGCCGGCAAGCCCGAGCCCTTCGTTACCGGCTGGCTGCAGGTCGATGCGAGCGGCAACGAGTCGGTCTGGGGCCGGCCTGCCGACGTGCAGGTCCTGCCCGACGGGTCGCTGCTGGTGAGCGATGATCTGGCGGGCGCGATCTATCGCATCCGCTACGCACCTTGAGCTCAGCCTCGAGTCGAACCCATCGAGTCGCACATGAATACCGGAACTCTCGTCGCCATCGTCGTCGTGCTTGTCGTTGCCGGGCTGGCCTGGCTGTTCCTGAAGGGTCGCAAGCGCGATGCCGACTTGCCCGAGCTCGCGCCGCCGCCGAGCGAAGCGACTGTCGAACCCGTGCCGGAGGTCGCGCCAGCGCCGGTGACGCCCGCGCCGGCAATGCCACCCGCTCGGGTGATCGAGCCCTTGCCACCGGTGGCTGTCAAACCGCCGCCGGCCCCGAAACCCTCGCCCGTGGTTGCCGTGAAGGCACCCCCGCCGCCGCCGCCGGAATCGGTCACCGTCATCCTGGCCAAGCCGCGTCCGCCCGTGCCGGTGGTCGAACGGGTGCTGGTCCTGGAGAAGGTCGACGAAGCGGAGTGGAATGCCGCGCGGCCCTTGATGCTCTCGGCGGTGCAGGGCGCCGCTGTCGCCAGCGCCATGACCGCGGCAACGCAGCCGCGGCCGGGCGAAAGCACCGTGCATGCGGTGCGCTTCGATGCCGGCTCGGCGATCCGGATCGCGCGCGGCGACATCGAGACGCTGCGCGCTGTCGCCGCGGCGTGCGCCACGTCGGGCCGCACCAAGGCGCCCTGGCTCGATTCGGCTGCCGCCACTGCGTTGGCGGCGACGGCGCTCGCCGCGTTGGCGAGCGAACGCTGGCTCGATGCGCTCGGCGACGAGATGCGCGATCTCAAGGCCAGCGTCGCGGCCCTGCCGCCGAAGCTGGCTGTGCAGGGCGAGGGCCGCCTGAAGGCGCTCCTGCAGGACCTGGCGCGCTTCGCGCGCGAGGCGCGCGACAACTACGTCTCGGTGATCGGCAAGTTCGCGTTTCGCGAGCGCGTGGGCGAGGGCTGCGAGCGCGCCGCCGCGGTCTGGCACGAGCTCGTCGCCAGCACCGATGCGCTGCGCCAGCAACTCGACGGCATCGCCGGATTGCCGCGCTTCGGCGAGGTGCAGGTGGAGCGGTCGCTGGCGCTGTGGCGTGAGCTGCAGGAGCAGGAGCGCCTGCAGGAGATTGCCGCGCGTGTCCTTGCCGGCATGCACACCCTGCGCCAGGCGCTCGGCGACGCGGTGTCCGGTACCGGCGTCGATCCGCTCGCATCGGCCGCAGCGGCGCTGCAGGCCGGCATCGAGCAGGATCGCGGGCTCGCGGTGCGCCTGCTGGTGCAGGAAAAAGAGGCCAAGGGCGACCCTTACGTCGGCAGGCGCGAGTTCGAGGCCAATCGAGCGGCGTTGCGCAAGCTGCTCGACAAGCCCATCGGCGAGGCGATGGCGCTCGCGCTGAGCCGCCTGCACGATGCCGCCGCGACCGGCCCGCTCGATGCCGGTGCCGGTGCGCCGAGCCGCCTGCTCGTGCACAGCGCTCTCGGCGAGAGCGCAGCCGCGTTGCGCTGGAGCAGCGCGCCGCACTCCGGCTAGAAAGCGGCGGTTCGCGCCGGCGGCAAGCTCAGCGCGGCACCAGCTTCGCTCCGGTGAGTTGCTCCTGCGCCTCGACCAGCGAGGGCACGAACTTCTTGCCGTAGCCGAGCGCGCTCGCGAAGACGAGCGACTGGTGCACGGCCTCGCCGACGACGCTCGGAATCGCCAGGCTCTCGGCGAGATGCGTGTAGTAGCGAACGTCCTTGCGGGCGTTGTCGAGCTCGAACTTGATGCCGCCCAAGTCGCCCTTCAGGGTCTTGGCCATCGCCTGGAAGATGCCGGAATTGACGATGCCGGCCGAAATCAGCTCGACCAGCTTGTTCAGGTCGATGCCGGCGCGGGCGCCGACCGCGAAGGCTTCGGCCGTCGCCGTGCAGATGGCCTGGGCGATGAAGTTGTTGAGCAGCTTGATGGTGTGCCCCGCGCCCGGCCCGCCGACGTGGATGACGTTCTCCGCGAAGCTCTTCAGCACCGGCTCGAGTCGGGCGAAGGTCGCGTCGTCGGCGCCGACCATGACGTTGAGCTTGCCGAGCTCGGCCTCGACCGGCGTGCGCGCCAGCGGCGCGTCGACCAGCATCGTGCCGGCGGCAGCGCAAGCGGCGCGCAGCCGGGCCGTGGAGTCGGGCTCGCTCGTGGAGCAGTCGACGATGAGCAGACCGGTCTTGCCCTTGGCGCCGGCCAGCAGGCCGTCCTGGCCCGCGATCGCGGTCTCGACCTGGGGCGATCCGGTGACGCAGAGAAAGACGATCTCGCAATCCGCGGCCAGCGCTGCCGGCGTGGCGCGCTCGACTGCGCCGGCGGCGATCAGGTCGGCGACGCGCTCGCGGTTGCGGTGCACCGTCAGGTGCAGTGCGTGTCCCTTGGCCAGCAGGTTCTTGGCCATGCCGTGGCCCATCAGGCCCGAGGCGCCGATGAATCCGATAGTGCTCATGTCCGCGCTCTCCCGGTGATGGATCAGCGGGCCATTGTGCGGGAGTCCGTCGCGCCAGCGCGCCGGCTTCAGGCGGTCGAGAGCTCCCGGGTCGGCGCCGCCGGCCGAGGCGGCACGGCTGCCTGTGTGCGCACGCGCTCGGTGGCGCGATCGACGAGCGGCTTGTCCTCGAAGGCCTTCAGGCGGCTCGTCTCGCAGAGCCGCCCGAGCATGCGGGCCGTCATCGAGATCGTGCCGCGATCGGCGGCGCCATGGGTGAAGAGGAAGAACGTGCGACTCGAGTTCATGTGCGTGAGGCGGACCTTTTCCCATTGCTCCTTGAGCCTGAGCTGGTACGAGGCGCCGAGTTGCAGGTGATCGCGCAGGCGCGGGCCTTCGGTCGGTTCTTCGGGTTCGGTGCCGGCGACGGCCGCCGGCGCCACGGGCGTATCGGACGACAGCGATATCGTCGCAAAAGCGGCGGGTTCGGGTGTCGGCAGCGGCAGCTCGTCCATCGGCGCCGGTCGCGTCGCGAGGTCGAGATCGAGCTCGACCAGGCTTTCGCCGCCTGCCGGCGTGGCTTCGTCGCCGGTCTGCGAGCTTGACCAATCCACCGCATCTTCTTCGACGAGGCCGAGTCGCTGCGCTTCGGCGTGGCTGAAGCGAGGCTCGAACTCCATGCCGGCAGGCAGGGTCGGCGCCGCGTTCGCTTCGTCGGCGTCGGGCAGCGGCGTGCGCGCCGCGACGTCGAGCTGGCGCATCAGCATGTTGTGATCGAGCTCGCTGCCCGGCGTAGCCTTCAGCGAGCCCGAGTGATCGGCGATCAGCTTGCCGAAGAAGAGGTCGTGCTCGCTCTTCGGGAATCCGATCAGGGCCAGGCCTTCGTCGAGCGTTGCGGTCAGGCCGCGCAGGCCGGTGAGGAATTCCTGGCGCTGCTCGGTGGTGCGTTTGGGCTGGATGCTGGCCACCAGATGGAAGGCGGCGCGCCGATAGCGCTTCTCGCGCGCCGGGTCGGCGTGCTCGCCGTGCGCCGCGACGACGATGGCCTGGCTCCAGACCTGCGTCAGGAACTCCTTCAGGTAGTCGGGCATGGGCAGGGCCTCGTAGGCCTCCTGCAGGCGACCGCCGAAGCTCTGCGCCAGCTGCCACTCGGCTTCCTTGGCCTGCAATGCGGCCGCCGCCGGGCTGCGCTCGAACTCGGCCTTTGCCGTCGCGGCGACGAACTGCTCGAGCTCGCCGAGCTTCTTCACGTAGAGCGGCACCTGATCGAAGTCGCCTTCGATGATTTCGGTGACGAGCGCGTTGACCCGGCCGACCAGCTCCTTGCCGGGCCCTTGCCCGAGGTCGCCGAAGCCGGTGGCCAGGGTCGAGACGCGGTTGATGAAGCGGCGCACCGCGTGCTTGCGCGACGAGAAGAAGCTGGTGTCGCGCAGGGCCACGCGCAGCACGGGCAGCTGCAGGCGCGCGATCTCGCGTGCGATCTGCGGCGGCACGCGGGCGTCGGCGAGGATCTGGTCGAACAGGCTGGCCACGACCTCGATCACCATGTGATCGACCTGGCCGGGCGAGGCCTGCACCAGCTCGTCGTGATGGGCGCGGATCAGGTTGGTGGCGGCGAGGCCGCCGAACAGGCTGGCTGCGTTGCCGGGGTCTACGTCTGCGGGGCCCGCGGCAAAGGTCGGTGCCAGGTCGGCACGTGGCAGGCGCAGCGAGAGATCGGCGGCGTCGCCCGGCCCGCCGCCGTTGAGGCGGCGCAGCAGGCGCATCAGGTCGGCATCGGAAGCGCCGGTGCCGGCGGCCATCGGCGACGAAGCGCCTGCCGCCCAGCCCGGGCCGGCCATGACGCCTTGCATCAGGCGCTCGAGCAGCACCGAAGATCCTTCGAGCGTGCCGGCGCTTGCGCCGGCATCGAAGCGCATGCCTTGCGGGCTGCGGATCGACGCTTCCCAGGCGCGCGCGACGTCGGCGCTCATGCCTGCGGGCATGCGCCCCATCATCGATTTTTCCCAGAGGTCGCGCATCGCCTCGAAGCCGGGCGCTGCGCCGGCGTTGAGACCCGCACCGCCGGCAGCGGCGCCGGCGCCCGCGCCGCCACCGCCGCCCGAGCCGCCCGGCGACGGCGTGGCCCGCACGGTCAGGTCGACCTGGCGAAAGCCACGCGCCGAGAAGTCTTCGCTGATCCGGCGGTATGCCGCGGGCAAGGCCTTGGCCAGGGCCTGGCCGAGCTCCTTGACGAGAATGCGCCGGCTCTCGCCGCCCTCGACGACGGCCTCGATGGCCTGGTTCAGCGCCGCCCCGATGACGTTGCCGCGCAGCGGGTTGCGCGACGGGTCGTTCCAGCCGAGGTCGAGCATCTCGCCGATATAGGCCGAGACTTCGCGCAGCTCGGCCTCGCATTCGTGCGAGATGACCTGGCCGACCCGTTCGAAGGCGAGTCGATCCTCGAACTGGTCCTCGTCGACGAGGCCGACGGCCTTCCAGTCGGTCGGATCGCGAAAGGCCGCGTCTTCGCCCTTCGGCGCGGTCTCTTCGCTGATGGCTTCGCGCAGTGCCTTGTCGAAAGCGGCGAGCAGGGGCTGGCGCGATTGCACCAGTTGCGTCAGCGCCTGGTTCACGGCCGCGCGCTCGTGTTGCGGTGCCGACTTGGCCAGCGACTTGAGCGCGCTCGCGGCCGGGTCGATGGCGGCGGCGGCGGCGTCGCGAACGGGCTTTTGCGCGGCTTCGAGCGCCGACTGGATGTGTGGATCGCCCGAGCTCATCGCGGCCTGATCGAAAGGGGTGAAAAAGGGAGACTGGGTCGAGGGCCCCGTTTCTGTACTGAAAGTATCGGCGCCGCGGGCCGGGAACGGAGCGCCTTGCATCTGCCCAAAGTCACGGCTCGCCTGCCTTCCTGAGGGCGGGCCGCCCCGGGGGCCACGATCAGGTCAGGCTGTCGTCAGCCAGGCCGACAGGTCGGGCATCGCCTGCTGGATGTCGATGCCGATGCCCGCCGCCTCGCCGAGCCGGGCCGAGCCGGCATCGATGTCGGCCAGGCCGGCGCAAAGCAACTCGCGCAGCGGGTTGGCGTTCGCGTCGATCTCGAGCAGGCCGTCGCTGCCGCTGGCGGCCAGGAGGTGCGCCGAAGCGAGCAGGCCGACGCCGGCGCCGAGGTAGTGCGGTGCGTAGCGCAGGCCGGCCGCGCGGATCTTCTCCAGGACCGGCCAGAGGCCAGAAATGCCGCCCCACTTGGCGGCATCGGGCTGCACGACGGCGAGCGCGCGGCTACCGATCGCGGCGTCGAAGGCGGCCTCGCCGATCAGGTTCTCGCCGGCTGCCAACGGGATGGCGGTGGCGCCTTGCAACGCCCGCCATTCGGCGAGCGGTCGGTCGGCCCGCAACGGCTCCTCGAGCCAGCCGATGTCGAAGTCTTCGAGCCGCGGTGCGACGCGCCTGGCCTCGTCGAGCGACCAGGCCTGGTTGGCGTCGAGCATGAGGCGAACGCCGGCGCCGAGCCTGGCCCGGATGGCCGCGACGTTCTCGAGATCGCGCGCAACGCCGAAGCCGACCTTGAGCTTGAAGGCGCGATGCCCTTTCGCGAATTGCGCGGCCGCCACGTCTTCGGGCCGTTCCGGATTGATGCCGCTGGCGTAGACCTCGACCCGATCGCTCGTGCCGCCGAGCAGGCGCCAGAGCGGCTGGCCGGCGCGCCGGGCCGCCAGGTCCCAGAGAGCGAGGTCGACGCCGGCGATCGCCTGCGCGATCGGCCCCGGCTCGCCCGACTGGATGGCGAGCACCGCGGTCTTCTCGCCGAGCTCGGCGAATGCGGCCATGGCCGAGGCATACCTGCGGCCGAGCACGAGCGGCGCGATCAGCGTCTCGATCAGCCGCGCGCGATGCTCGGCCGCGCACGACGGAAAATTGCACCAGGCCTCGCCCCAGCCGACGGCGCCGTCCTCGTCTTCGGCGCGGACGAAAACGGCCGGCCGCTCGTGCATGGTGCCGAACGAAGTACGGACCGGCGCATCGATCGGGCAGCGGAACACGAATGCCTCGAGCCGCGCCAGGCGAACCGGAATCGCGGGCAAGGGTGGCAGCGGATCGACGAGGGGCATCGGCCTGAGTTATAAACGTATGGTCTATGGTACGTTTAACCCGATGGCGCCACAAGGCAGCCCCGTGGCGCTCTTCCCGCACATGAAGCGAAGCTCGTTCGCGGCCCGCGCGCTGCTCGTGGTCGCGCCCTGGGTCGCGATCGTCGCGCTCTGGTATGCGGTGCGTGCCAGCGGCCTCGTCAACCCGGCGCTGGTGCCGGCGCCGCATGCCGTGCTCGAGCGCTTCCTGGCGCTGGCGCAGGACCGCCTGCCGCTCGATGTCTGGATGTCGACGCGGCGGGTGCTGGTCGGCGTCGCGCTGGGCGTCGTCGCCGCAGTGCCGGTGGGCTTTTGCCTCGGCTGGTATCGCGGCCTGCGCGCCTTCATCGATCCGGTGATCAACTTCTTTCGCGCCCTGCCGCCGATCGCGCTGATCCCGCTGGTCATCGTCTACTTCGGCATCGGCGAGCTGGCCAAGACGGTGATCCTGTTCTACGCCTCCTTCTTCGCGGCGGTGATCGTGATGTACGAAGGCATCGCCCAGATCAGCCCGATCTACGTCCGCGTCTCGCGCACGCTCGGCGCCAACGACTTCGAGATCTTCGCCAAGGTGATCGTGCCGCTGACGGTGCCGCACATCCTGACCGCGATCCGCGTTGCGCTCGGCGTCGCCTGGGCGACGCTGGTCGCCTCCGAGCTGATCGCGGCGCAGCAGGGCCTGGGCGCGCTGATCCAGAACGCGTCGTCGTTCTTCCAGCTCGACATCGTCTACGTCGGCATCATCTGCATCGGCCTCGTCGCCCTGACGATGGACCTGCTGCTGCGGGCCGCGAGCCGAAGGCTGGTGGCCTGGCAGGACCGCATCGCATGAGCGAGGCCGCAGGCGCGCCGGTGCGCATCCGCTTCGAGCACGTCGGCGTCGATTTCGACACCGCGGCCGGGCCGATGCGTGTCGTCGACGATGTCAGCCTCGACATCGCGAACGGTGAGTTCGTGTCCATCATCGGCCCGTCGGGCTGCGGCAAGACGACGCTGATGAACATCGTCGGCGGCTTCGTCGAGCCGACCCGTGGCCAGGTGCTGCTCGACGGCAGCGCGGTGCGGGGCCCGGGTCCGGATCGCGGCGTCATCTTCCAGGAGTACGGCGTCTTTCCGTGGCTCACGGTGCGCGGCAACATCGAGTTCGGGCTGAAGCTGGCGGCCAGCAGGACGCCGGCCGCCGAGCGTGACGAGATCTGCCGGCGCTACATGGCGCTGATGGGCCTGGCGGATTTCGCCGACCACCATCCGAAGCATCTCTCGGGCGGCATGCGCCAGCGCCTGGCGCTGGCCCGCGCCTACGCCGTCAAGCCGCAGTTCCTGCTCATGGACGAGCCCTTCGGCGCTCTCGACGCGCAGACCCGCACGGCGATGCAGGACCTGCTGCTGCACGTGCTCGACGCCGAGGGCAAGACGGTGCTGCTGATCACGCACTCGGTCGACGAGGCGATCTATCTCTCGTCGCGCATCGTCGTCGTGACGGCGCGGCCGGCGCGCGTGCGCACCATCGTCGAGGTGCCCTTCGGCTATCCGCGCTCCGCGGCAGTCCAGGCCGATCCGCGCTTCGCGGCCCTGCGCGCCGAGATCCGCGCGCTCGTGATGGAGGAATACGAGGCGCAGGCCAAGCAGGCCGTGCCCGTGGTCGAATGATCCCGTCAATCGATCTGCAATGCCATTCATTCACCCAGAAAAGGAGACCACCATGACCCTTCGCCGCAGAACCCTTCTCCAGGCCGGTGCCGCCGCATCGCTCGCCGCCAGCTCGCTCGCCTCGTTCGCGCAGGCAAAGACGAAGGTACGGGTCGGCTACCTGCACACGCCCGCCGTCGACGGCCAGATCTGGCTCGGCGAGCAGGCGGGCACCTGGGCCAAACACGGCCTCGATCTCGAGATGATCCAGTTCACGACCGGCCTCGAGCTGTTCCAGGCAATGATCGGCGGCAGCCTCGACGTCCTCTCGACCGGCGCCGTCGTCTCCAACTTTCCGGCGCGCGGCCAGGGCAAGGTCTTCCTCATCAACGACATCGAGTACGCGACGGCGCAACTCTGGGTCCGCGATCCGGCGATCAAGACCGTCGCGGACCTGCGAGGCAAGCAGATCTCGACGACGACGGGCACGACCGCGCATGTCTTTCTCGACCTGGCGCTGCGCGGCGCGGGGCTCGATCCGGCCAAGGACGTGCAGCTCGTCAATCAGCGCATGGCCGAGGCGGTGACCTCCTTCGTCTCCGGCGCCGTCCCTGCCGTTGCCCTCTGGGTCCCGTTCGACCAGACGGTGAGGAAGCAGGTGCCCGGTGCGCGCAAGATCATCGACGCCTCGAAGTTCTTTCCGCAAGCCGCGATCGTCGATGGCTGGGCGGCGCGCAACGACTACTTCGACGGCCACAAGCCGGTGCTCGAGAAGATCATCGCCGCCTGGGCCGAGATCAACGACGCCATGCTCGCCAATTTCGACGCCGCCGCGAAGACGCTGCAGGAAACGCACTACAAGGAGATCCCGCTCGCCGACTTCAAGGAGGCGATGAGTTTTTCGAAGTACTACACCTCGGCCGAATGGCGCGCCCGCTTCGCCGACGGCACGGTGACGAAGTGGCTGCAGCAGGTGACCGACTTCTTCGTCAAGGTCGGCAACATCGCCAGCCCGGTGCCGGCCTCGACCTATTTCGATCCGCAGATCTACATGCAGGTGATCAAGGCATGACCGAGGCGCTGCCCGCGGCCTTCGACTTCATCGTCGTCGGCGCGGGATCGGCGGGCTGCGTGCTCGCCAACCGCCTGAGCGCCGAGCCCGGCCGGCGCGTCCTGCTGCTCGAAGCGGGCGGCGAGGCGAAGAACTTCTGGCTGCGCTTGCCGGTCGGCTATTTCAGAACCATCTACGACCCGCGCTTCACCTGGCAGTTCGGTCTCGAGCCGCAGGCCGAGACCGGTGGCCGCGCGCTGTCCTGGCCGCGCGGCAAGGCACTCGGCGGCTCGAGCATCATCAACGGCCTGCTCTACATCCGCGGCCAGCACGAGGACTTCGACGATTGGGCGAGCGTGCATGGCGCGCGCGGCTGGACCTATCGCGAGGTGTTGCCCTTCTTCAAGCGCTCGGAGCGCTACGAGGGCGGCGAAAGCGAATACCACGGCGCTGCGGGCGAGCTCGGCGTTTCCGACCTGCGCAACGACCATCCCTATTGCGAGGCCTGGCTCGCCGCCGCTGCCGAAGCCGGCCATCCGCGCAACGCTGACTTCAACGGCGCGCAGTCGGCCGGCGTCGGCCGCTATCAGCTGACCTTGCGCGGCCATTGGCGCTGCGATGCGGCAACCGCGTTTCTCGCGCCGGCGAGAGAACGTGCCAACCTCGTCGTCGCGACCGGGGCGCTGGTGACGCGGGTCGTCGTCGAGCATGGCCGCGCCGTCGGTGTCGAGTGGCTGCAGGGAGGGCAGAAGAAGAGCGCGCGTGCCGAGGGCGAAGTGATCGTCGCCGCGGGCGCGCTGCAATCGCCGCAGCTGCTGCAGCTCTCCGGCATCGGCCCGGCCGCGCTGTTGCGCGCGCACGGCATCGAGGTCGTCGCCGATGCGCCCGAGGTCGGCGCCAATCTGCAAGACCACTACCAGGCCCGCGTCATCGTCAAGCTGCGGGAGCGACGCTCGCTCAACGACGACGTGCGCAATCCGCTGCGTCTGGCGCAGATGGGCGCGCAGTGGTTGTTTTCGGCACGCGGCCCCTTGACGGTCGGCGCCGGTCAGGTCGGCGGGCTGGTCGCCACCGAGCACGCCGACGGCGGCCGTCCCGATGTGCTCTTCAACGTCATGCCGCTCTCGGTCGACAAGCCGGGCGATCCGCTGCACCGCTTCTCGGGCTTCTCGGCCTCGGCGACACAGTGCCGGCCCGACTCGAAGGGCACGGTGCAGATCCGCTCGGCCGATCCGCTGGCGCCGCCGCGCATCGTCTCGAACTACCTCACCGAGCCGCGTGACGCGAAGACGCTGGTCGCCGGCCTGCGCGTCCTGCGCGAGATCTATGCCCAGCCCGCGTTCCGGGAGCTGGTGACGGGCGAGGAATATCTGCCCGGCAACAGCGTCGACACGGCCGCGGCGCTCGAGACCTTCGCCCGCAACAACGGCGGCACGGTGTTCCATCCTGTGGGCACCTGCCGCATGGGCGGCGACGCGGGCTCGGTGGTCGACGAGCGCCTGCGCGTGCGCGGGGTCGCGCGGCTGCGCGTCATCGATGCGTCGGTGATGCCGCGCCTGGTCTCGACCAACACCAATGCCGCGGCGATCATGATCGGCGAAAAGGGCGCCGCGCTCGTTCTCGAGGATGCGCGCGCCGGCACCTCTGCCCGCGCCGATGCCCAGGCGGTGCCGGCGTGATCCTCGACAACGCCGAGGTCCCTCTCTATGTCCAGCTGGCGGAGCTCTTTCGCCAGCGCATCCTGAAGGGCGTGTGGCGTGAGGGCGAAAAGCTGCCTTCGCTCGAGAAGCTGGTGCAGGAATTCGAGGTCGCGCGCGTCACCGTGCGCCAGGCCGTCGAGCGCCTGGCGCGCGACGGCCTTGTCTTGCCGCAACGCGGGCGCGGCACGTTCGTCACCGGTGCGCCGCGGGCCAATCGCTGGCTGCGTGTCGAGACGACGCTGCAGAACCTTGCCGACGTCTATCGCGACACCCATCCCACCATCCTCAACATCGACGAGTCGACGCGCAGCCCGCTGCTCAGCGCCGAAGATGGCGTGCCGGCGCCGAGGTACGTGTACATGCGACGCGTGCACGAGCGCGACGGGCGGCCGTACTGCGTCATCGACATCTATCTCGATGCCGAGATCTTCTCCCGGCATCCGGCGCGCTTTCGCAAGGCGACCGTGATTCCGCTGCTGCTGGCGATGCCGTCGGTGAAGATCGTCGCCGCCCACCAGGTGCTCACGATCTCCACCGCCGACCTCGAGGTGGCTCGCCATCTCGGCATCAGCGTCAACGCGCCGGTGGCCGACGTGCGGCGTGTCTTCACCGGGCCGAAGCGACGCGTGATCTACCTCGGCGAAGTCACCTATCGCGGCGACTTCGTGCATGTCGAGTTCGACCTGAAGGCCTGAGCCGTGCGGCTCAGGCGGAGGCCATCCGCTCGCTACTGCCTCGGCTCGCCGGCGCTGTTGACGATGATGGTCGGGCCGGGCTGCGCGCTCAGCTGAGCGTGGTGGACGACGCCGTGGAAGTCGTAGGTCACGTCCCAGTAGGCCGGCGGGCCGCTGGCGGCAACCGTCTCGCAACGCCGAACGTCGTGCGTCGGCGGGGCGAGCCGGTTGACGTTGGCGCCGAGGGCCGCGCCGCCGACGGCGCCACCGATCGTCGCGACCGACTTGCCTGTGCCGCCGCCGATCTGGTGGCCGAGCACGCCGCCGAGCACGCCGCCGATGATCGCGCCCGGCACGTTGACTTGCTGCGGCGCCTGCGCCACCTGCTCGCGCTCGACCCAGCAGCGTTGCTCGGGCGGACCCATCACGGCGCGCACATCGCGCACCGGCGCCTCGTACACATGCTCGCTCGGGCGCTGCCGGTAGGCATAGGTCGGGGCGGGCAGCGGGGGCGGCGCCTGCACGCGATGGTCGTCCCCGTGCACCGGGCGCACCGACGAGATCCGGTTGTCGAGGCCCATGCCGCGCAGCGAGTCGTAGCTGCCGTGGCGCAGCACGACACAGTGGCCCCGGAAGCCCGCGTCCTCGCAGACTTCCCAGCGGCCGTGGTCGACCACGGCCGAGGAGGCGCGGTCGTTGAAGCCGAAGTGGCTCAGGTCGCCGATCGCCTCCTTGGCCGTGACGGCGTGGCCGCGAAAGCCCTCGCCTTCGTAGAAGGTGACCTGCGCCGAGGCTTCGCCAGCGGCAAAGCAAGACAGGACGAGCAGAAACGCGTATCGATTTTTCATCATTTCTCCATTAGGCGGCGCCTCGGATCGGCGGCCTGTCGGACAGCAACGCATGACCGCGTCAGCGCGACGACCGAACGAACCCGTTATCGTTGCGAACTTACCTTTCGAAGCTTCTGCGAGAGACCATGGACACACGCGTCTACCCCAATACCCAGCTCTACATCGACGGCCAGTGGATCGATGCCGCATCCGGCCGGACGATGCCCATCGTCAATCCGGCCACGGGTGATGTCATCGGCACGCTCGCCTACGCCGAGCAGGCCGATCTCGACCACGCCCTCGAGGCCACGGCCAGGGGATTCGCGACCTGGAAGAAGATCAGCGCCTTCGAGCGCTCGAAGATGATGCGAAAGGCCGCCAACCTCCTGCGCGATCGCATCGACCACGTCGCGATGCTGATGACGATGGAGCAGGGCAAGACCATCGCCGAGGCGAAGGCCGAGATCATCAACGGCGCCGACACCATCGACTGGTTCGCCGAGGAAGCGCGGCGCACCTACGGCCGGGTGATTCCGGCGCGCGGCGAGGGCATCTACCAGCTCGTCATCAAGGAGCCGGTCGGACCGGTTGCAGCCTTCACGCCGTGGAACTTTCCGATCAACCAGATCGTGCGCAAGCTCTCGGCCGCGCTCGCCGCCGGCTGCTCGATCATCGTCAAGGCACCCGAGGAAACGCCGGCATCGCCGGCCGAGCTGATCCGCGCCTTCGCCGATGCCGGCGTGCCGCCCGGCACCATCGGCCTGGTCTACGGCGACCCGGCCACGATCTCGAGCTACCTGATCCCGCACCCCGTGATCCGCAAGATCTCGTTCACCGGCTCCACCGTGGTCGGCAAGCAGCTCGCGGCGATGGCCGGCGCGCACATGAAGCGCGCGACGATGGAGCTCGGCGGCCACGCACCGGTGATCATCTTCGACGATGCCGATGCCGCGGTCGCCGCCAAGGTCATGGCCTCGAGCAAGTTCCGCAACGCCGGCCAGGTCTGCATCTCGCCGACGCGCTTCCTGGTGCAGGAAGGCATCTACGACTCGTTCGTCGAGCAGTTCGTGGCCAACGCCAGGAAGCTCAAGGTCGGCGATGGCCTCGAGCAGGGCGTGAACATGGGCGCCCTCGCGAACCCGCGCCGCTCGAAGGCGATGGAGGCCAACCTCGAAGACGTCGGCAAGCATGGCGGGCAGGTCAAGACCGGCGGCCATCGCATCGGCAGCAAGGGCAACTTCTTCGAGCCTACGGTGGTCACCGAGTTGCCGAACGATGCCAGGGCGATGAACGAGGAGCCGTTCGGGCCGATGGCGATCATCAATCCGTTCAAGACCTTCGACGACGCGGTGAAGGAAGCCAACCGCCTGCCCTTCGGCCTCGCCGCCTATGCCTGGACGAAATCGGCGAAGACCGCGAACGCGATCGCCGCATCGGTGGAGACCGGCATGATCTCGATCAACCACGTCGGCCTCGGCATTCCCGAAGTGCCGTTCGGCGGGGTCAAGGACTCCGGCTACGGATCCGAGGGCGGCAGCGAAGCGATCGAGCCGTATCTCAATCCGAAGTTCGTCACGCAGGCCGGGATCTAGGAGCATGCGGACGCTCTTTCGTCTTCGTTGGCGGCGCTGCTCGTCGCCGCGTTCGCCACAAGCGCGGCCGAGGCGGCGCCTCCGGTCGCTCCGGTTCGGCCGGTCACGGATAGCTACTTCGGCAAGACGGTGACGGATCCCTACCGCTACATGGAGGATCTCTCGTCGCCCGAAGTGCAGGAGTGGGTGAAGGCGCAGAGCGACTACACGCGCTCGGTGCTCGATGCCATCCCGGCTCGCGCCACGCTGCTGGCGCGCATCGCCGAGCTCGAGGCTTCGGTGGCGTCGCGGGTCGGCACCGTCCGGCGGCTGCCGAACGACGTCTACTTCTACGAAGAGCGCGGCGCCACCGACAACCAGTACAAGGTCTACGTGCGCCATGGCCTGCAAGGCGCAGGCAGGCTGCTGATCGATCCCGAGGCCCTGGCCAAGACCACCGGCTCGCCGCACGCGGTGACCTTCTACGCGCCGTCGCCGAGCGGCCGGTACCTGGCCTACGGCATGTCGGAGGGCGGCTCCGAGGAAGCGTCGATCCACGTCCTCGATGTCGCGAGCCTGAAAGAGCTCATCGAGCCGATCAGCCGGGCTCATTACAGCGGCGCCAACTGGATGCCCGACGACAGCGGCTTCTTCTACTTTCGCCAGCGTCTTCTCGACAAGGGGACGCCGGAGACGGAGAAGTACCAGCGCCAGAGCGCGTTCTTCCACAGCATGAAGGGAAGCGGACCCGATCGGCAGATGATCGAAGCCGGCACGTCGACGAGCATTCAGATCGGGCCGGCCGAGTTCCCGAACATCTCGCCCATGATCGGAACGCCCTATGTCATTGCCATCCCAGGCAACGGCGTCCAGAACGAGGTCACCGCCTACATCGCGCCGCAGGCGCAGATGGCGGCCTCGGCGCCGCAATGGCGAAAGCTCTTCGACCGCTCGCAGAACGTCACCAACTTCGCCATTCACGGCCAGGATCTGTACCTGCTGTCGCACGAAAACGCGCTGCGCTTCAAGGTGCTCAAGACCAGCCTCGCGCATCCCGACCTGGCGCACGCCGAGGTCGTGGTCGCACCCGGCCAGGAGGTCGTGGTCGACATCGAGGCGGCGCAGGACGCGCTCTACATCGTCAGCCGCGACGGGACGCTCGGCAAGCTCTACCGGCTGGCCTACACGACCGGCGCGAAGCCCGAGCTCGTCGCCTTGCCGCGCGAAGGCTCGCTCGAGATCGCATCGAGCGACCTGCGCGTGCCCGGCGTCGTGCTCTCGATCGGCTCGTGGACGCACGACTTCGGCTTCTACGCGTACGACAGGAAGGCGAATCGATTCGTCGACACCGGCCTGCAGAAGGCCGGCCCGTTCGGCGCGCCCGACAGCATCGTCGCCAGGGAAGTGCGGGTGAAGGCGAGCGACGGCGTCGAGGTGCCGCTCTCGATCGTGATGCCGAAGAACGCCAAGCTCGACGGCAGCAACCCGACCCTGCTTTACGGCTACGGCTCCTATGGTGTCACCGACGACCCGGTCTACATCCCGCGCTTTCTCGCCTGGTACGAGCTCGGCGGCATTCGCGCCACCTGCCATGTGCGCGGCGGCGGCGCCTATGGCGAGGAATGGCATCTCGCCGGCAAGCTCGAGAAGAAGCCCAACACCTGGAAGGACTTCATCGCCTGTGCCGAGTACTTGATCAAGGAGGGCTACACCTCGAGCGCGAAGCTCGCGATCCACGGCGGCAGCGCCGGCGGCATCCTGATCGGCCGGGCGATGACCGAGCGGCCCGACCTGTTCGCCGTCGCCGTGCCCGAGGTCGGCGTGCTCAACGCCTTGCGTTCCGAGACCTCGGCCAACGGCGTTCCGAACATTCCGGAGTTCGGTACGGTGAAGGACGAGAAGCAGTTCGCGGCCCTCCTCGAGATGGATGCGCTCAGCCACGTCAAGGACGGCGTGAAGTACCCGGCGACGATGCTCATCCACGGCATCAACGACCCGCGCGTGCCGCCCTGGGAGTCGTTCAAGATGGCGGCGCGCCTGCAGGCAGCGAGCGCGTCGGGCAAGCCGGTGCTGCTGCGCGTCGATTACGCCAGCGGCCACGGCGTCGGCAGCACGAAGCTGCAACGCCAGGAGCAGTACGCCGACCTGTGGACCTTCATGCTCTGGCAGTTCGGCGACCCGCGCTTCCAGCCGGCGAAGTGAAGCGGCCCTAGCGGCCCTAGCGGCGCTTGTCGGCCACGACGCGGCCGCCCTTGAGCACCAGACGCAGCCGCCGGACGTTCTGGATATCGTCGAGCGGATTGCCGGCGACGACGATGAGGTCGGCGCGCTTGCCGACCTCGATCGTGCCGAGCTCGCTGCCGACGCCGCAGATCGCGGCACCTTGCCGCGTCGCGGCCTGCAGCGTCTGCCACGGCGTGGCGCCGTCGCGCACCCACAGGCCCATCTCGAGCAAGGCCGCATCCTTGAGCGGGCGGATGTCGGAGCCGAGCGCCATCTTCACGCCGGCCTGCAAGGCCTTGGCGAACCAGCCGCGATGCGCGTCCGACGCAGCGTCGGCGCGGCAGCAGAGCGCGTGCGCGAGGTTGCGCTGCTTGACCCAGCGCTGCTCCCAGTCGTTCGTTGCCTGCTCGGGCGTGAGGTGGCTGATCGAGAGCGTGGGCACGTACCAGGTGTCGTGCTTCAGGAAGAGCTCGATGCATTCGTCGTCGAGAACGTAGCCGTGCTCGACGCTGTGCGCGCCCAGGCGGATGGCGTGCTTCACGGCCTCGGGATTGGTGGCGTGTGCCATCACCTTGAAGCCGCGCAGGTGGCAGATCTCGAACGCCGCCTTCAGCTCGTCCTGCAGGAAGAACGAATCTTCCGGCTTGTCCCAGGCCGGACCCATGATGCCGCCCGAGAGATTGAGCTTGATGTGGTCGACACCGTTCTTGATCTGCGCGCGGATCGCCTGGACGAAGCCGTAGGGGCCGTCGCATTCGAGCGCGTGGCCCGAATTCAGGAAGTGGCCGCCGGTGGTGGTGAGGAAATGGCCGGCGGCGAACAGGTTCGGGCCGATGTACTGGCCGCTGTCGAAAGCCTTCTTCCAGGCCACGTCCATGTAGCTGTGCGAGCCGGCCGAGCGCAGGCCGACGATGCCGGACTCGGTCAGCGCCGCCATCATCTGCTGGCCGAAGCGCGTCACCTGCTCGGGCAGCGGCACGTCGGCGAGCGAGAGGAAATCGGGATGGGCGTGGACGTCCCACAGGCCGGGCAGGAGGTAGGCGCCGGCGAGGTCGATCGTCGTCGCGTCGGAGACCTCCGGCGGAGCCGTTTGCGCAGTCCCAATCTCGCGGATGCGGCCGTCGTCGATCAGGAGCCAGGCGTTCGATATCGGCGTCGGCGTGACGCAATCGATCAGCGTCGCGTGAGTGAGCAGCGTGCGCATGCGGTAGCGGTTGACTCGAAGATCACGGACTGCCGAAGATGAAAGAGAGAGCGTCGTAGAACGCCGGACCATCCATTCCGACATGACTCTGCGGCGAGTAGTTCGGCTGGATCGAACGCAGCCCCAGGTAGTTTCTGCTCGATATCAAGGCGTACAGGTTCTGGATGACCGGCGTTCCGCCGTGGGCTGCGAACTGCTGGACATCCTGCAGCAGCGGTGCCCATCGGTATTCGCAATCCGTCGCGTAGACGACCGGATAGCTTGCCGTTCCTTCGGCGTATCCGGGCGGCAGCCAGACATCGTAGGTGTAGGCGATTCCGGTTTGGGCCGAGCTGATGGATGAAGTGAGCGTCGTTCCGCCCGTCGCCGGCGTGAGCTGCAGCAATTGCCCTCCGTCGCCTCCACCACCGCAAGAGCTCATCGCGGAAACGAAAAGCACTACCCCTACCAGACGAACGAGTCGAATCACGGTCGCTCCTTGGCGCAACTCGGCTGCGATCCTACTGCGCCAATATTCAGGCTCCATGTTGGGCCGGCCCCTTGGACGAGCCTTGTGCGGGGCGACGGCGGCAATCGCCATGCGTCGTTCGCTGGCGACTACCTTCTGGCAGGGACGGTGAGTTGCAAGAATGCCCTGAAGCGCGCGGCGACTCGGGGTCAGTGGCGCGGGCCGCCGAGTCAGTCAATTGATCCGCGCCTGCGCCAGCGATGCACAGAGCGGTGGTGTCGGTCTTTCGATTGAATCCAGCCCGCATCTCGGCCTGAACGAAGGCAGCGACGGGCAGCGCGGCACGCTTTGACGGTCAGCTCCAGGCTGTGCCACGGGTCGCGGGCCGCCGCGCGCCACAATCCACCAGCGACCCCCGGATGAAGCAGCGCCCCAGATCCCCGCCCGCGGCCTGCATCGGCTTGTGCTGCGTCGTCCTCGCCGCGCTCGCACCGCCGCCGGCGCTCGCCGCGCTCGACCGCGAGCAGGCGGTGCAGGCGGCGCGCGTCGGCCGGCTCGACGAGGCGATCGCCGCGTTGGTGGCGCTCGAGGCAGCCGGCGATCCGCTCGCACGACAGGACCTCGTCGTGGTCTACGGCTGGGCCGGCCGCCGCCGCGAGGCGATCGCCACCTACGAACGCATCGCCCCTCCTGGCACCGCGCCCGATTACGTTCGGCTCGCCGCGGCGTCGGCGTACCGGGGCGAGCGCCGCTTTGTCGAGGCCGAGGCACTCGCGCGCGCGCTGCTGCTCGCGAATCCCGACGACGCCGAGGCAACGCGGCTGCTGGCCGGCGTGCTGACCGACAGCGGCCGCGCGGCCGAGGCGAAAGCGCTGATGGATCGCCACGTCCAACGCCAGGGCGATGACGTGCAGCACTGGATCGCGCTGGGCAACGCCGCGCGCGCACTCCTCGATCCGTTCAGCGCACTCCGCGCCTACGGCCAGGCACGGCTCCTCGAGCCCGATAACGCTGAAGCCGCCGCGGCGATTGCGGCCGTACTGCGCGACCTCGACGCGCCGTTCGGCGCTGCGCAGCCTCCCGCACCAGTGCCACTCGCACTGCGCGTGGCGCAGGCGGGGCGCCGGGTGCGCTGGGCCAGCCAGATCGAGCCGACGAGTCTGGCTCAGCGCTTCGAGGCGGCCGATGCTGCCCTGGCCGAGATCGACGGCCTGCTGGGTGAGCTAAAGGTCACGGCCGGCGCCGACCCGGCGCTGCGTCCTGCGCTGCTGATGGACCGCATGGTCGCCCTGAGACTTCGCAAGCGCTGGGCCGAGACCGTGGCCGGCGCCGACAGGCTGCGCGCAGAAGGCGTGACCTTGCTGCCCTTCGCACGGCTCGCCGAGGCGGATGCCTTGCTGGCCTTGCGCCGGCCCGAGGACGCGCTGGTCGCATACCGCGAGGTGCTGGCGGCCGAGCCCGCCAACCGCGAAGCCGCCATCGGTCGCTTCTATGCCGAGATCGAGACGGAGGATTTCGCAGCTGCCTTCGCCACCGCCGACGCCATGATCGCGAAGGAGCCCGAGGCGCTCCGTACGCCGCTCGATCCGGTGCCGCGCCCGAACCCCGACTGGCTCGATGCCCGCATGCTGGCGGCCAATGCGCGCGCCTGGGCCGACATGCATGCCGAGGCCTGGCGGATGATGAGCCCGCTGGTCGAAGGCGCGCCTGCGCTCGCGTGGGTGCGGGCGTCGCGGGCGTCCCTCGGCGCGGCGCGCGGCTGGCCGCGCTGGGCCGAGGAAGAGCTCCGCATGGCCGCCACCCGGGCTCCGGAGGACCGCGGCGTGCAACTCGACCTCGCCGATTCGGCAATGCGCCGCGCACGCTGGGACGACGCGCGCCGATTCCTGGATTCGCAGCAGGCAGACTTCTCGCAGGACGTCGCGGTGCGGCGCTCGACGCGGGACCTCGCCGCGCACGACATGGCCGAAGTCGAATTCGGCATCACGCCGCGCAAGGAGAGCGGTAACGCGCTCAACGCACCCGGCAACGGCAGTGACGCCTATCTCCGCCTGTACACGCCGCCCGTCGCCGACCTCTGGCGCGGCGTGGCTGCCACCGAGCGGCAAACCGCTTCACCGCCGGAGGGCCAGTCGCTGCGGATCCGCTATGGCGCCGGCGTGCAGTACCGCGGCGCCGACCTGCGGGGCGACGTCATGGCCTGGAGCAACCAGGGCACGCTCGACAAGACTGGCGCCAGCGCGCGCCTCGCGTGGCTCCCCGGCGATCGCCTTCGGTTCGACGTCGGCGCCGAATCGTTTTCGGCGGCCACGCCGCTGCGCGCGCTGCTGTACGGCATCACGGCCCGCGGCGCCGATGCATCGGCCAGCTACACCTGGAGCGAATCCGCATCGGTCTCGGCGAGATGGCTCGGCATGGACTTCAGCGACGACAACCGGCGCCAGGCCTTTGGGCTCGGAGGCGCGCTGCGGCTACTGGCGCAACCGCACCTGAAGCTCGACTTGCTGCCCGATTTCTATACCTCCACCAATTCGCTGCAGGGCGTGCCCTATTTCAACCCGGCGCGCGATCGTTCGCTGGCGCTGACGTTGCGTGGCGAACAGCTGCTCTGGCGCAGGTACGAGCGCAGCTTCAGCCACGAGCTCACGCTCACCGGCGGCAGCTACTGGCAGCAGGACCACGGCAGCGGCGGCATCGGCAGCTTGCGCTACCAGCAGACCTGGCGCGACGATCCGCTCAGCTCGCTGAACTGGGGCCTCGCCGTGGGGCGCTCCATCTACGATGGCACGCCCGAGCGCAGCCTGCAGTTGTTCCTCGACCTCAACCATCGGTTCTGACGATGCGCCGCATCTGGCTGGCCTGGACTCTCGCCGTGCTGACGTTGTTCGGCAGTCCGACCGGTGCGCATGCGATCGAACCCGGCAAGCGATTCGTCTCGGTCGCGTTCCACGACGTCGTCGACGACCCCGCCGGGCTGGACGGCGACGCCGTCACCACCGCTCGACTGGTGGCATTCTTCGACTACCTGCGCGGCGCCGGCTGGACAGCGATCACGCTCGACGACGTCGACGCCGCGCGCCGCGGCGAGCGTGCGCTGCCCGACAAGGCGATCCTCCTCACCTTCGACGATGGCTTCGCGAGCCTCTACACGCGCGTGTACCCGCTGCTGCTGGCCTATCGGATGCCGATCGTCGCCGCGCTGGAGGTCTCCTGGCTGGCGCCGCCACCGGGCAGCCAGGTGCCGTATGGCGACGGCAGCGTGCCGCGCGAGACGTTCTTGAGCTGGGAGCAGGTGCGCGAAATGGCGCGCTCCGGGCTGGTCGAGTTCGCGTCGCATAGTTACGACCTGCACCGCGCCGTGCCGGCCAACCCGCAGGGCAACGTGATGCCCGCGGCAGTGAACCGCCTGCATGTGGACGGCGCCTATGAAGGCGAAGCCGCCTACCGGGCCCGGGTGCTCGACGACCTGCAACGGTCGCGGGACGTCCTCGCAAGCGTCCTGGGCCAACCACCGCGCGCGCTGGCCTGGCCTTTCGGTCGCTATTCGGCCGTCACTACCGAGATCGCGCAGTCGCTCGGATTCCGCTTCGCACTGACGCTCGATCCCGAGCCGGCCGATGCCGCCGTGCCGATGGCGCTGGCGCGCTACCTGCCGACCGCGAACCCGGTGCTGGCCGAGATCGATGCCAACCTGCGCTTCCGGCCCCGCCTGCCGTCGATGCAGCGCATGGTCTGCGTCGATCCGGCAACGCTGTGGACCGGCGATGCCGGCACCACCGACGTGCGCCTGGGCCGGCTGATCGAGCGCGTGCGCCAGTTGGGCAGCACGGCGGTGGTGATCGATGCGCTCGCACGCGATGCCCGCGGCCGCGTCGACGCAAGCTGGTTTCCAAGCGGCGAGCTGCCGCTGCGTGCAGACCTGCTGTCGCGGCTGGCGTGGCAGCTGCAGTCGCGCGCCGGCGTCGAGGTCTGGCTGCGCCTTTCGCCCGCCGAAGCGCTGGCCGCGCTCGGCGACGCCGCGCGCGTGCGCAGGTTGTTCGGTGAGCTGGGCGTCCAGGTGCCAGCCAGCGGCCTGTTCGTGGAGGGCGCGCCCGGCCTCGTCGGCCTGCGCGTCGAGGTGGACGAAGAGGGCGCCATGCCCTGGCAGGTGCGCCAGCTTCGCGCGCAGTCGGCCGGCACGGCGCTGGCGCCGACCGATGCCCTGGTGCTGCAGGCCTACCAAGAGGTCTCGCGTTGGAGATCGAAATTCAAGCTGGTATTGCTGGCCTCCGCGGACGCGCCCTACAAGCCCAGCGCGGTGGCCGACCTGACGCTGTTCCCGGCCACGGTCGAGTCCGCGCCCCAGGTCATCGAGCGCTTCGTCGCCCAGCGGCCGCCCGGGATCAACGCCGGCCGCCGCATCGGGCTGTGGTTCGTCGACAGCGAACCGCCCTCCGCTGCCGCCCTGGTCGCCGCCGCCAGGCGCTTCCGGTCCAGTGGCGGCAACGCGTTCGGCTGGTGCCCCGACGACGCACGCGCCGACGCGCCGCCGGCGGCCCAGCTGGCGCCAGACGTGTCGGCGTCCAGCTTTCCGATCAAGTTCTGATGGACACGCTGCATCGGGTCTCGCTCGCGCTGTCGACGTTCTGCTTCGGCTACCCGTTTGTCGCGGCGTGGTACTGGATGGCCGGTGGCCTGCTGTACCAGTTGCTGCGGGAGCGCCACGAGCCTCGGTATGACGACCCGCCGGCGCTGCGCGAATACCCGCTGGTGTCGATTCTCCTGCCCTGCTTCAACGAGCAGGGCCAAGCCGCCGAGACGTTCGGCGCACTGGTCGGCATCGACTATCCGAACTGGGAGGTCATCGCGATCAACGACGGCTCGAGCGACCGCACGCCCGAGATCCTCGACGAACTGGCGCAGCGCATCCCGCAGCTGCGCGTCGTCCACCTGGCGCGCAACCTGGGCAAGAGCACCGCGCTGAACGTCGGCGCGCTGGCCGCGCGCGGCGAGCTGCTGGTCGGCATCGACGGCGACGCGTTGCTCGACCGCCATGCGCTGACCTGGTTCGTGCGCCGCTTCCTGGCCGACCCGAAGCTCGGCGCGATGACCGGCAACCCGCGCATCCGCAACCGCTCAACGCTGTTCGGCCGACTGCAGGTGGGCGAGTTCTCGTCGATCATCGGCTTGATCAAGCGCGCGCAGGCGGTGTACGGCACCCTCTTCACCGTCTCGGGCGTGATCTGCGCCTTCCGCAAGCGCGCGCTGGCCGACGCGGGCTGGTGGTCGCCGGCGGCGTTGACCGATGACGTCGAGATCACCTGGCGCATACAGGTCGCCGGCTGGCGGGTCGACTTCGAGCCCAAGGCGCTGTGCTGGATCCTGATGCCCGAGACGCTGCGGGGCCTGTGGCGCCAGCGGCTGCGCTGGGCCGAAGGCGGCATGCAGTCGGTGCTGGCGGCGACCGGGCCGATGCTGCGCCGCCGCGTCTGGCGGCTGCTGCCGATCTGGACCAACTTCATGGTCAGCGTGGCGTGGTCGTACGCCATGTTGATCGGACTCACCGCTTGGGCGGTGTCGAGCCTGTTTCCCGATCTGACCGGCGGACCGCTCGGCTTCGGCCCCGGGCCGCGCTGGTGGGGCATCGTGCTCGCGCTGACCTACATCCTGCAATGCGTGGTCAGCGTCGCGCTCGATTACCGCTTCGAGCGCGGTCTGCTGCGCTCGTTGTTCTGGGTCATCTGGTACCCGCTGGGGTTCTGGCTGCTGCATGCCGTCACGGCTGCGGCCGGCGCCCCGCGCGCGATGCTGCGCAGGAAATCGACGCGCGGCACCTGGGTCAGTCCGGACCGGGGCGTTCGCGGGTGACCGAGTTGCCGCAGCTCGAATGGCCGCCGCTGGTCGTCGGCGCCAGCGTGCCGACCGGTGTGCGCTTGCGCGACTTCGTGATGACCTTGCTGGCCTGGATGCTGCTGCTCTGGGCGATACGTCATGGCCTGGCGCTGGTGGCCGACTACCTGCGTCCGCCGACGTTCGAGTTCACCAGCATGGAGCCGCCGGACTGGAACGAACTGGCGCACCGGTTGTGGCCGTTCTTCGACTTCATCGCCGTGCTGCTGGTATGGCTGCTGTGCTGGGCGCTGATCCGCGGTCGCGCGATGCGTGTCGGCGGCGCGAAGCCGCCCGCCCTGCCGCAGCCATTGCCGCCGCACGAGCAAGCGGCGAGCTTCGGTCTGGCCTCGCAGGAGGTTGACGCATGGCGTGGCGCGCGGGTGACGGTGGTGCACCTCGCCGAAGACGGACACGGTCTGCGAGGCGACGTCCGCCAGCGAATATAAGAGCGCGCCAATGAGCGTAGGCGTGAACTGCGTGCCTGTCGACCTAGCCGCTGCCTCGCGACGCGCGACGAGGCGGCTCGACAGGGCGCGTCCGTCCAGGATTCGAGGAAAGTCCTTGATCTGAACTTCGCCGCTATCGTTCGTAAATATCGCGCCACTGGCTGAGGGAGCGCCGGCCGGTCAGACCGGCGCCGCCGATCCCGTGCCGTCGGCCGGCGCGGCCGCCACCGGCGCGATGTGCATCGTGTAGCGGATTTCGTTGAACGTCTGCAACTTGATGGGCGCGACGCGCCATTCCTCGCCGCTGGCGACTGCCACCGCGGTGCCGAACTGGTTGGCCTTGTAGGTCACCTGATCGACGTAGATGCCGCCGGGGCTGGTGCGCTTCTGCGTCTTGCAGGTGTTCAACGTGTCGAGACCCATGAGGGTCAGGCTCATCGTCGTGGCGCCTGCCGGAACGATGATCCTGTCGCCCAGATCCGTAAGGCTGAAGAGCGTGCCGGCGACGATGATGGGAGCAATCATGCAAGCCTCCTCGAGCACCGAGCCCGATGCGGTCAATGTAGATCGAAGGCAGCGGACGCGCATACCTCGTTCACGGCCGCGGTGGCGTCTTGACGTACTTTCGCACGCTCGCTTTCTGTACATGGTGTTGCAGCCGCCGCGCTCGCGCCGCCGGGCGGCCTGCTCGGCCGGCGCTGCGGCGCCAGCCGAGGCCCACACACGATCGCGCTGCACCGATGCGTCGCTCGCCGCGGTGGGCCGCCTTTAGGCCAGACTACCGGCTCCTCGACCCACTTGCCGAGAGCGCCATGAACGAAGAGACCTTCAATCTCAGCATTCGCAAATTCCTGAAGATGGTGGGCATCAGCTCCCAGCGTGACATCGAGCAGTCGGTCGCCAGGGCGGTCGCTGCGGGTGAGACGGGGACATCCTTCCCAGCCACGATGAGGCTCGAGATCCCCGGCCTCAAACTCGACGTGAAATTCGACGGCGAGATCAACCTCGGCTAGGCCGCGGCTCAGAAGAAGAGTAAGTGTGCTATAGTGAGGAAGTGTGTAGATCACATGCAGGTTTTCAGTGTGTTGTAGATGTGTTAGATGTTTCGTTGTTGTAGTAGAGATGGTTTCCGGCTTGATTATCCAGTCGTTTTGAAATATCTCGAGTATGTTTTAGTGCTCTTAACGTGAGATGCTTCGATGTAGTAAGAGTGTGTTACTGGGGTTTGAGGTGGTAGTATTGGATACGCTTAACATGCAGTGCAGTAGATTTTAACTCTTTTTAGATGGTGGTGAATTGATGGATGGTAATATAGTTTGGTTGGGTATGTGTTATTTGGTATCCCGGTTAGTAGATGAAGTCGCGTTTGTAGAACCGTCTCTCGGCCTTGGTGTTAGAGGTCAGGGGCTTGGGCACGAAGGCGTCGATGTCAGCGTCATCACATGCGTGGATGTGCGAGTCACTGAAGTAGCCGCGATCGGTGTAGGCCTGCAGCGGTTTCTGCGATCACCTTAGCGCAGCTAGGGCAATCGTGTGCAGCTGAGCTTGGTAGGTGACGATGTTGGTGATCTCGTGTGCAACGATAGATATGGTGCTTGGCGTAGACGCGGTCTGCACGTTGTAGCCGACGAGTTTGTTCCTTTAGCCTGCGATATCATGGAGCGTGCGTGGGATCGCTGAGCGAGAGCTGCTTGTCGGGCTCGGTCTAGAGTCGCTGCTTCATCTCGTCCGAGCGCGCGCATCTGTTTGTGTAGGTTGTTGAGCTTGTGCTTGAGATGCGCAATATGGGATAGAACTAGAGCTGGGGTATAGTGCGGTCAGCGCGTGTAGAGCGCGGAGAGGTAGCGCTAGATGCTTGTTAGATCTGTTGTTTTGCGCTTCTCGATCTTGGCGGGAGTGAAGTTGTGATCGCGGTTGTTGACGGCTTTGAACTTGCTGCTGTCGATGGGCTATGCTGTCGGCGAGAAGAGGTTCAACTCGCTGACACAGCATTACGAACTGGCGGCAGACGTTGCGTATGGCTGTGCTATGGTGTGGCGGAAGTCGGCGATGGTCTTGAAGTTTGGGGTTAGGCGACTGGTCGCCACATCAGCTCGACGTTGCGCTGTGCTTCGCGCTCTAGGCGCTGGCTCGACTGGATGTGGTTGAGGTAGCGTAGATGTAGATCTTGAGAAGGACTGACGGGTGGTAAGACGGCTTTCGGTGCTGCTGCTTCGACGCTGTCGAAGCTTAGGGTCTGCAGATGCCAGTTCATCGACGAAGGCGTCGACGACGCGTACGGGGTTGTCGTCGGCGAGGTAGTCGTCGAGACACTCGGGGAGCAAGGTGACCTGGCTTCGGTTTGTCCTTCGATGAATCGCTTCATGAGGCAGCTTGCTCAGTCGCGTTGCTTGGATTGCTAACGGAGCTCACGCGATGCTAGCGATTTCACACAGCCTCGACTAGCTGCAGTCGTTCGACGTCAGGACGCCGAATGACAGCTTCCGCCGAAAGCAGCCCTCGACCCTCTTCGAAGGCGAACGTCTGGTCCGCTTAGGGACTTGACTTGGCCGACATCGTCTCCATGCGCCGCTTTCGTCTCGACGGCGCTTTGAAGGATGTTCGTCTGAGCGGGGCCTTGCAGGTCAGCGGTCGGACGTAGAGGAAGGTCCCATCGTTTCCCACTGCCACGAAGCGACCGCCACCAGCACATACGCCGTAAAGATACTCGCCAACGTTCGAGCTCCGTGCGTGCCACTGGATGCCATCCTGGCTAGTCAAGACCGTCCCGGCTGCGCCTACCGCGACGTATTCGCTGTTGGAGTAGGCCACGGCTTCGATATCGGCCATGGTCGGAGATGTCACCTCGGTCCAGGTCGTTGCGTCTGCACTCCTCCAGATGGCTCCCTCGCCCACAGCGACGAAGCCACCGCTGGCCCCGTAGGTCACGCCAAGAAATATCACTGATGCATCAACGTTGCTGACGACCGTCCACGTCTGACCGTCGGTGCTGGAGACGATCGAGCCGTGATAGCCGACCGCGACAAACTTGCCCCCGCCGTAGGTCACGCTGCTCAGTCCCGGCACGCCCTGGAACGTTGAAGCCAGGTGGGAGGGAACGACATCCCAATTCACAGCGTCGGTGCTCGTCAAGATGAGCCCCGGGCCGCCCACCGCAACGTATCGACCACCCCCATAGGCGATCGAGCTGATGCCACCCAGACCAAGCAGGTCCAGTGGCGTTGCCGACCAGGTATTGCCATCAGAACTTCTGAAGACCGTATCGGAGCTGACTGCGAGGAACTGGTTGCTGTCGTGAGTCACCGCGCTGATCCTGTCCGGCAGGAAGGTCGTAGCCGCCGACCACTGGACGGCGTCCGTGCTCCGAAACACGCCACCGCCGCTGCTGACGGCGACGTACACGCCGTTCATGTAGTCGACGCTCGCGAACTGCGCGCGCGTATCGCTCGATACGGGGGTCCAGCTGCTCAGATCCGTGCTTCGAAGGAGCTGACCCCCATAGCCGGCAAGCACGTACGACGCCGGGGCAGCCGCGAGAGCAAGAAGAGGCGACGGCGAATTGCCCGGCCGGGTGTAATCGAGCGTCCAGTGGGTTCCGTCAGTGGACGAATACAGGCTCGTCCCGGTCACGGCAAAGAACTGCCCTCGCGCGAATGTCAAAGACGCTCCGAACACTCCGGCGCCGGCATTCGGGGTCCACACCTTCCCGTCGGAACTCGTGAGCGAGCTACCTGTACCGGGAAATGCGACGAAGAGCCCATTGCCCCAGGCGACGGCCGCTGCGGCGCAACCGCAATTCGTATCGGTCCAGGTGATGCCGTAGTCGCTATACATGAGCCCCTGGCCAGAGCCCGCGACGAAACGGCCACCTCCAAAAACGACGTTGGAAAAGTCTGCGGCGCTCCCGGTATCCGCAAGTGTCCAGTTGACGCCATCGACGCTCGAATAGAGGCCGCCACCATTGCCGTTGGCAGCAACCACATAACGCCCGGCGCCGAACGCGGCGCTCAGCAAGTCAGGGGGTGCTGAACTGCGTGCCCACTGGAGTGGACAGGGTCCACGTTGCACCGTCGTCGCTCCTGGCCAGCAGGCCGCCAAACCCGGCGGCCACGAAACCATTGGCACCCCATGTGATTGCTCGAACTTGGTTGCCAAGGCCGATGTAGGACGCGTTCCACTGGACGGCATCGGTGCTTCGCAGGATCGTTCCGACGCCTCCGCCGACGACATAGAGTCCATTGGCATAGATGGCAGCTGCCCAGTCCGGCTTGGGATACAAGGACACCTGCCATGTGTGCCCAGGCGAGGTCGCCAAGGACACCGAAACACTCTGAGCCAGCGTCCCGAGGGTCGCCGTGATGGTGGCTGTTCCGTCTGCTTCGAGGTCATCGGGAAGGGGCGGCGCATACGTGGTGGAGGTGCCTTGGGCAGCGCTCAACGCCCCGGGGCCAGTGAGCGTCCAAGCCACGGGACCCGTGGAATTGGAAACGCTTGCGGTGACTGAAACGGGTTGGCCGCCGGCTGCAACCGACGAGGCTGACGCTGCGACCGTCAACGTGACCGTAGGTGGTGGTGTAGTTCCTCCGCCCCCGCCTCCGCCGCCGCCCCCGCAACCCGCGAGCGCGGTCACCCACCAGGCAAGCCAGACGAGACCCACGCGGCACAACGGGCCACGACTAGACGCATTATTCATCGAATCCACCTCCCTATGGACGGTCACTCGACCTTGACCGATGCCCCTGCTCTACCGGCGATGCTAGCGCGACGATTGAAGAACCTCGCTGACAGCCCGTCACTCGGGCAATCGCTTTGCTCCAGGCGCGAGATCGCACGCATCGTCGCGTCTCGGTCGCCTCTGCGAGGAATCATGCGCACCGATCGATCGTTTGTCGCGACCGGAACCTCCTCGCTGGCGTTCCCCTTCACGGGCCGCTGTCGGCGTCGCGGGCCGGTGCGGACTGTCGCCGGCGCCTCGAAGACCGAGGCATCTGAACCAGCCCTTGTCGACAGACCGCTTCTGGCCCGTGAGCGTGAGGACGACACTTCTCCAGCAAGCCTGTCGGCCCCCGAAGGCGAAATTCGACTTCAGACTACCTGCAGTCATTCGATGTGAGATGTCGAATGACAGCTTCCGCCGCCGCTGGACATCGAGACTTCACCTTGTGGCTGGTGCGTGCCTTGGAGGCGTAGAACTCGCCGCTCGGAAGGCGGCGTCCGTGCCACCCGTCCAGTGAAATTGGGAGCAGTCGCCGCGGTCCGAGAACTCTCTCAATGTCCGGATGCAATCGAAACCGATCGCTGAGTGCGTGGCTGCCAGTGGCCGCTGCCGCTGCGGACTCGCATGGACCTCGCGGGCCTGATGCTCGCCTGAGACCAGGGGCGTCGATCCGGCGTGGCAACTCCGCATTCGACCCTTTAGCAGCCACCGCGGCGACCGGAAGGAGAGCCTAAGCGGCTACCTCATCGCTCGCCGATTGGGCTAACGCGCTTACGGAAATACGTGCCGTCCCAGACGAAGCGGATTCGGCGTCCACCTTTAGGTCAGAGTGTCAATCAAAGCTGCGCAAGCTCCACGTCCGAGTGCAGCGCGTGTCACGGCGACATGATCGATCTCCGAGTCAGCGCGCGCGCCGGTAGTGCATGGCGACCGCACCGCTGCGCAGCGGTTTCGCCGAGACCAACTCGAGCCGTCGCGTGCTGGGCAACCCGCTCTCGTACAGGGTCGGGCCGTGGCCGGCGATTCTGGGATGGACGAGCAACTTGTACTCGTCGATCAGATCTAGTCGGTCCAACTCGGTCGCAAGCTTGCCGCTACCGAGGAGCACGCCGTCCGGGGTCGCGTCCTTGAGCTTCTGCACGCCCGTGCGAAGGTCACCGGCGACGTGGTGGCTATTGGTCCACGGGAAGTCCTTTCGTGTCGAAGACACCACGTACTTCTGCTTGGCCTCCAGCTTGACCGCCCACTCGCGCATCGCTCGCGGCGCTTCCGCCTCGCCGCGGGCGACCACCGGCCAGTAGCTCTCCATCATCTCGTAGGTGACGCGGCCCCACAGCATCGCCCCGCCCTCGTCCATGAGGCGGGTAAAGAAGGCGTGTGTCTCGTCGTCGGCGATTCCCTCTTGATGGTCGAGGCAGCCGTCCAGAGTGACGTTGATACTGAAGGTCAGCAGTCCTATGGTGTCCTCCGCTCGAAGGGAAGACGGATCGTGAATTCGGCGCCTGGCTGCCCCGCTCGACTCGTCGCCGCGACGCTGCCGCCGTGGGCTATGACCAGCTCCCTGACTACGGCGAGTCCAATTCCCAGCCCGGGATCCGCCGCCGCGATATGGTCATCGACGACGAAGAGATCGAAGACCTTCGGCAGCGCTTCCGAAGATATCGCGGCACCGTTGTCCGAGGCGGAGATGGCGACTTCGTCGCCGGCTGTTGCGATCGTCAGCCAGACATCACCGGCCTCGGGCGCCCGCCTCGAGGCATGGTTCAAGAGGTTGCTGAAGACCTGGGTGAGTCGAACCGGGTCGCCCCGGATCGTTGCCGCACAGCCGGCCGGCCGGAAGTGCAAAAGCTGACGTCTGGCGCTTATCGCGTGCCGGCAGGCCTCGACGGCGACGCCGACGACGGCATCGACGTCGAGGCTGCTGTACTCGAGCTTGAACTCGCCGCCGCCCACCAACGATCCGTCGAGGAGATCGTCGATGAGCCGGGCGAGCTGCTTGACCTGGCGGCCGAGGACTTCCTGGCGGCGCGTCATGGCCGACCCATCCGTCGCGGGGCTTGAAAGAAGCGAGACCGATGTCGCGATCGTCGCCAGGGGCGTTCGCATGGCATGAGCGGCCTTTGCCACGAAGGCGATCTGGCGACGGTGAGCCTCTTCGGCGTGGGTCTTCAACTGCTGGGCCGTCTGCGCCGCCTGCAGCAATTCGTGGTTCGCGTTGGACAGTTCCAGGAGTTGCGTCTCGTGCCGCGCCAGCAACGAATCCGGGCGCGTCGGGCGAGGCTCCGAATCACCGGCGAACGCGTCGGGCTCGTTTTCGTCGCGCTCGTCGACATAGGAGGCGTGCGTGCCCGGGCCGGATCGCTTCGAGCGATACATCGATGCATCGGCACGCCTGATCAGGCGAGCCGCGTCCGCGCCGTCCTCCGGATAGACAGCAATGCCGACGCTCGCGGATAGAGCCAAGGTATGCGGCCCGATCTGCGCCGGAGCCGCCAGCGAGGCCTGGATCTTTTCCGCAACCTGCGCGGCGTCGGCCACCGTCGTGATCTCCGCCAGCAGTATCAGGAATTCGTCGCCGCTGTGCCGGCCCACCGTGTCCGAATCGCGCACCGACGACTCCAGGCGACGGGTTACGACACGGAGCACCTCGTCGCCCACCGCGTGGCCGAAGTTGTCGTTGATCTGCTTGAAGCGATCGAGATCGACGAACAGCACCCCGACACGCGTCGTTCGCCGCTGCGCCAGCGCGATGGCGCTTTCCAGACGGTCAAGCAGCAAGGCACGGTTGGGTGCACCGGTCAGCTCGTCGTGCTGGTTGTAGCGCGCCAGCTCGCCGAGACTGCTGACCGCGGTTTGGGCAACGCTGTCGGCGTGGACCGCCGCGAGCACGAGCTGCTCGTCGGCCTCTTTCAGGCGAGCAGAACGCAAGCCGTTCAGCTCTTCGCGGGCCTTCACCAGTTCGCGTCGAAGACTCGCCAGGTCGGAGCGAACGGCGTCGGCCTGCGCGTTGAGCAACTGCAGCGTCTTCGACGCGGCGCCGACGCAGTCGCCAGGGCTTTCCCCATCCAGTGGCCCGCGAGGAAGCGCCGATCCGCTGTTTCGGACGGGTTCAGTGTGCCGCGAGGTCTTGTCTTCGTCGTCCATTCGGCTCTCGGCGCATGAACCTGCGTTCCCGCAAGCGCCTTTCCTGGATGACGCGGATGTCCCAATCAGCGCTCGCGCTCGCGTCCCGGAGAAAGCTTTCGGCCGCCTCGATGTCGCCGTAGAAGAGCCGGCACGTGACGCCACCAAACGCCAGACGCGCCATGTGCGCGATCTGCGCATTTGGTGCGACGATCGCCCGCGTGATATCCAGATGTGCCACGTGCTCGTTCAGGAGGCGTTGGTACAACAGCGCGCCGATCGGCGTCGGCTGCATTTCGGTCAAGTCGTAGAGAACGGCCGTGAGGCCCGTTCGCTGCATGGTTTCGAGCACACAGAGCTGGCATTCCTCGAGGACGCGCTCGGTCAGCGTTTGGGTCAGACGCACGTTCACAAACGATGCCGTCGCCTCGCATAGGAAGCCTTCGTTCATGCGCGCCCTTACTCGACGATAGATTCTGCGAGGTCTGGCGGCAGCGTTTGTCGGACGAATCCGCATCGTCAAGTAAGAATTGTGCGGCCGCCGGCCGCCTTCGTTCTATGGGCCCGTACTTCTCGGTGTTCCGTCCGGTCGCTGTTCAGCCCACCCCGACCGTCTGCTGGAGTGCATCGAAGCAGAGCGGATCGATCGCCGTGCCGACGGTCTTTGCCATGATCACGAGGGTTTCGGGAACCGGCACCGCACCACGATAGGGTCGCTCGGCGGAGATGGCGTCGAAGATGTCGGCCGTGGTGATGATCCGGGTCTCGAGGGAGATCTGCTCGGCCTTGAGCCCCCGCGGGTAGCCGGCACCGTCCAGCCGTTCGTGATGGGCTCCGGCCACTCGCGCGAGCTCCGAGAAGGCGCCGATGCGGGACAGGATCGCTTCGGTGTGCACGGGATGCTGTCGCACGGACACCCACTCACCGGCGTCGAGCGGGCCTGGCTTGTCGAGGATCGAATTGCTCACGCCGAGCTTGCCCACGTCGTGCAGCAGCGCCCCACGCTTGAGCCAACGACGGCGCGCCGGCACTAGCCCGAGATGCGCCGCGATCGCATCGACGATGACTGCCACACGGGCGCTGTGGCCACTGGTGAAGGGGCTCTTGCTGTCAACGATCTGGCCGAACGCCGCGGCGATGTCGTCCAGGTAGTCGTCGTCGAGCGTCACCGCGCCTGCACCGGGTTCCATGGCGAAGACCGATAGCTCAATCTCCGGGGACGCCAGCATCGACCAGAACCCCGCGTCGTTCGCGACTTCTTCCATCGTGCGGACCAGCTCCGGGTCGAGCCAGCTGCCCGCACGGTTGTTCAGCTCTCGCATAGCGGCAGCGCGACCCCCGAGGGTGTGAAACACGTCCACGATCTGGGAGAGAAGCGCAATGCGCGCGTAGAGCGGAATCACCTGACCGGCGAGGCCCTCCGGTCGACCGTGCCCGTTCCAGTGTTCGTCGAGGCTGCCGATTCCCGTCGCCACGGCGTCGCCAAAGCGGAGCTGCCGGGCGATGTCGGCACCGCGCGTGCAACGAGTCTTGATCAGTTCGTCGGCGATTTGTACGCCGTTGCGCAAGATGTGGGCGACGCTTCGGAGCCGTCCCGCCAGCCCAGCCTTCAACCCGGTGTGACGGAAGACGAAGCGCAAGACATCGGGCAGGCCGTCACCAACGGTCTTGAAGTCGCGCTTGAACTTCAGGTCGTCGGTGAGGTAGAGCTCGCAGATTCGAGCAGCGTTGCTACTGCAGCCGAGGTCCTTCAGCAACAGCGTGTAGTAGAGGTCACGCAGTGCCGGAACGCGAAGGCCGATCTTCTTGCCGATGTGCGTGCCGATCCAGCAGACGCGGATGCAATGTCCTCTCGGCTGACCTTCGGTGAGGTCGAGGGCATGACTCAGAGCGCCCATCAGTTCCGAGAACTTCATCCCGAGAACCACAGGCGAACGCGGCGGCGCAGGCTCGGGAGCACGCATCTGGAATCGGTCCACTCGCCTCTATCGACCGGTCAGCTCTGTTCTTGAGAGCGGACTGGCTATTCACCAACGTCCATCCCACGACTGCACGGTTTCGGGCAAAACCCGGTACACAGTGCCCGACCGCCTGCAGGCTGGATAGATACCGCGAGAAGACTCTTTCGCCCCGAGGAAAGTCACCGGGAGACTTCGCCTTACGCGAGCCAAGGACCGCAACCGCTGCATGACCGACCATCGCGATGGGCTGGCAAAGAGCGGCAACGTGCCGAGAGCCCACTTCCGTCAATATCGCTAATCCGGCTTGGCACCCGAGGCCTTGACGATCTTCGCCCACTTCACCGTCTCCGCCTGCACGAAGTTGCGGAACTCGGCCGGCGTGCTGCCGCCGAGGGCAAAGCCGCGCGAGGCGAAGTACTCGTGCATGTCCGGGCTGGCCAGGATCCGGTTGATCTCGCGGTTGAGCTGGTCGATCACCGGCTGCGGCGTGCCGGCAGGCGCGAACACGCCCTGCCACGACAGCGCCTCGAAGCCGGGGTAGCCGCTCTCGGCAATGGTCGGCACGTTCGGCAACAAGGGATTGCGCTCCTTCGAGGTCACCGCCATCGCGTCGATCTTGCCGGCCTGCACTTGCGGATAGACGACGAGGAAGTCGCCGAACATGACCTGCAGCTGGCCCGCCATCAGGTCCTGCAAGGCGCCGGCGCTGCCGCGATACGGGATGTGCACCATGTGCACGTTGGCGCCGAGCTTGAACATCTCTCCCGTGAGGTGCATCGACGTGCCGTTGCCGGCCGAGCCGAAGCTGACCGAGCCCGGCCTGGCCTTGAGCAGGGCGACGAGCTGCTGCACGGTTGCGGCCGGGAACGACGGGTTGCGCACGAGCACGAGCGGTGCGGATACCACCAGGGAGACAGGCGCGAAATCCTTGCTCACGTCATAGGGCAGGGCCGGATAGAGCGCGCCACTGATCGCATTGGTGCCGGTCACGCCCATCAGCAGCGTGTAGCCATCAGGCGCGGCCTTGGCCACGAAGTCGGAGCCGATCGTGCCGCCGGCACCGCCCTTGTTGTCGACGATCACCGGCTGGTGCCAGGCGAGCGAAAGCTGCTCGCCGATCTTGCGCGCCAGGAGGTCGGTGCTGCCGCCGGGCGGGAAGGGCACGACGATGTGGATCGCCTTGGCGGGGTAGGTCTCGGCCGCGCCGAGCGCGGGCAGCAGCAGGGCCAGGGCAGCGGCCGCGGCGTTGAACAAGAGGTGGCGCTGTCGCATCGCGAAGAACATGGAAGAACGACTCCAGGGCTGAAGGGAACAGGTGAAAAGAAGGTCAGAAGCGATCGGGTCGAAAAGGTGCGAGGTCCACTTGCGTCGGTCGGCCGGCCACGAGATGGGCGATCTCGCGGCCCGTGGCCGCGCCCATGCACATGCCCATGTGGCCGTGGCCGAAAGCGAGCCAGGCGTTCCCGGCATGGCGCGTCCGGCCGATCACGGGCAGGCTGTCAGGCAAGCAAGGACGGTGCCCCATCCAGCGCGTGACCTCGGAGGTGTCGAGCTGCGGGAAGAGCTGCCTTCCTTGGGCGAGCAACGCGTCGGCGCGTGCGTAGTTCGGCCTTGCCTGCAGGCCGGCGAACTCGACGGTGCCGGCCAGGCGCAGCCCCATGGTCATCGAATTGACCATCAGGTTGTGCTCGACGGCCATGACGGTGTGGCGCAGGTCCAGATTCGCGCTGCGCACGGTCACGTGATAGCCGCGCTGCGTCTCGAGCGGCACGCGGGTGCCGAGCCGACGCGCGAGCGGGGCCGACCAGGCACCGGCCGCGATCACGACGCCATCGACGGCGACCGGCTCGCCTTGCGCGAGTCGAACTGCGCTGACGCGGCCGCCGCTCTGCTCGAAGCCGATCGCCTGCTGCCTCACCGACTGCGCGCCATCGGCGATGCAGCGTGCGTGGATCGCCTTGACCAGCGCCGAGGGGTCGTTGGTCGCGCCATTCTCCGGCGCCAGGATGCCGAAGCGGAAGCGCCCGCGCAGGTCGGGCTCGAGGCGATCGAGCTCGCTGCTCTCGACGTCGAGCAGCTTCACGCCGAGCGAGCGGCGCAGGTTCATGCCCCACTGCCACTGCGCCGCCGTCTGGCGTGAGGAAAAGACGTAGAGGCAGCCGGCGCGCTGGACCAGCGCAGCGGCGCCGGCGTGTGCGACGAGCGGGTCGTAGCACTCGAAGATCGGCGCCAGCAGCGAGCGCAGCGCGGTGGCAATGCGGGTCACCTCGCTGCGGCTGGAATGACGCAGCATCTGCACCAGCCAGGGCAGCACCTGCGGTGCGTAGCGCCAGCGCACTGTCAGCGGCCCGAGCGGATCGAGCAGCCAGCGCGGCACCCGCTTCCACATCCCCGGCATGCCCACCGGCAGGCAGGCGCTGGGCGAGAGCGATCCGGCATTGCCGAACGAGCAGGCCTCGCCAGGCTCGAGCGGATCGATGAAGGTGATCTGGTGCCCGTCGCGCTGCAGCCAGGCGGCCGAGCAGACGCCGACAATGCCCGTTCCGATGACGGCGATACGCATGGCGCCTGATTCTCGTGGATGTAGGCGATCGGCGACTCGTGTACCCTGCCTGCCCACGACATGGAGAACCGATGACTACCCAAGCCCAGAGAAAGCGAACCCGATTGCACGTCCTGCGCGACAACGTGCACCGCGCCAAGCGCGCCGTGAAGCTGAAAGTTCCGGGCGCTGCGGCGCGGCTGAAGGCCCACAACGCCGCCCGCCTGGCCTACGCCGAAACCGGCAAGTAGAGCCGTGGACGCCGAGCAAGCCCCGCCGCTGCCGGACCGGCTGTCGGTCGACCCGCGCAGCCCGCATCATGTGGCCGCGGTGTTCGAGCACGGCATCGGCATCCGGCTCAACGACAAGGAGCGCTTCGACGTCGAGGAGTACTGCATCAGCGAAGGCTGGGTCAAGGTGGCCGCCGGCAAGACGCGCGACCGGCACGGCAATCCGCTGCTGATCACCCTGAAGGGCAGGGTGGAAGCGTTCTATCGCTAGCGCGCTGTCGCGCCGGCCGGCTCAGCGAGCCGCTCGCCGCCGGCGCTGCTTCGGGACGACCGGGGTCGGGCCGAACGACGCATCGAAGGTCTTCACCGCGATCTCCAGCGTCTCGGCCAGCACGCCGCTCTGCAGCGCATCGAGCGCCGAGACGCGATAGGCGACGGGCCGGGCGCCGGTGTAGCTCCAGCGCAGCGCGTCGGCGCCGTCGGCGTCGAGGAGAACGACGACAACGGTGCGATCCGGGCTCGACGTCGAGCCGCGGCACTCGTTCCACCAGTCGTACCAGCCGCTCGCCAAGGTCTGGGCGCGCGTGAGCGTGAGCGATCCGCATTCGAGCTTCGGCGTCGATCGCGAGCCGGCGACGATCCGCGCTTCCGGAAGCGTCACGGCGAGCGCGCCGCTCGCTTCGAGGCCCTCGACCTCGACCTTGAATCGATGGTTCGTGAAGGGCGCTTGACGGATCACGTCGTTCTCTCGATGCCTTCGTTGGCCAGCTCGAGCGTTTCGATCAGCACCTCGCTCGAGGTGGCGTTGAGCTCGACGGCGCCGAACTTCACGGGCCAGGCCTCGTGGACGACGAAGCGCGCGACGTCGGCGCCGGTTTCGGCTTCGATCACGATGGCGATCTGCTTGCGCGCCGCGCTCAGCCCACCGGTCACGATCTGCTGGTGCCACTGCACGAGATCGAGCGAGCTGGTCATGCCGCGCCGCAAGGTGACGTTGCCGAAGCGGGTCAGGCCCGAGAGCTTCCTGACGTGCGCCGGCTCGCTGCCGTCGCGATAGTCGACCACATCCGTGGCGGTCGCGCCGATCACCACGTCGCTGAAGGCGGCGGAGGTGAGGCCGTCGATCTCCAGGCGGAAGCGAAAGCCGCGAAAGGGGTCGTGGCGTGGCATGGCGGGCTCCTGATCGATACGTCGACGATCGAATTGTCCGGCGATTTATCGCACGGATGATCCCTTTTCCTCGCGGCTTGCGTCTTTGCCTTCATGCGCTGTGCTGTCGACGCGGCGCGAGGAGAGCTTGCATGCCCAACCCCATCATGAAGCGCGGCGCCCTGTTCGGCGCCGCAGCCTTGATCGTTGCTCTGTTGGGTGCCTGCGGCGGAGGCGGCGACGACAGCGTCACGACGACGACGCCCCCGGCAGGCAACGCCGGCCCGGCCGGGGCGACCATCACTTCGGCCGACGGCAACGCGACGCTCGTCATCCCGCCGGGCGCGCTGAGCAGCACGATCACGGTGACCCTGACGCCGGCCACGCCCGCCGACGGCTATGCCGCCGATCCGCAGATCATTCCCGGCACGGCCTACAAGCTCGACGCACCCGAGATGGCGCTCGCCGCGCCAGCGGCCCTCAGCATTGCCCAGCCGGCGAGCGCTGCCGCGACGGGCAACGCGCATCGGGCTCACGCACAGGCGATCGTTCCTGCAGCGGGCTTCATCGCCTGCTACATACAAACCTACGATGCGACCCAGCCCAGCAACTACTCGTACATCGCCTACGGGCCGGGCAACGATGTCCCGTTCACGCCGCAGGCCAACTTCGTCTGTGCCTTCGACCAGGAGTACTACTCGCAAGGCTTTGCCAACGACACCTGTCCGGCCGGCTGGACCTTTCAATTCGACGACCACTGGACGATTCCAAGCTACTTCACGGACGACTACGAGTTCACGTTCCCGCCGAACTCCGGATCGGGATTCGTGAGGATCTGCGACCCCGCGCCCGATCCGGCCGTCAACTTCATCTCGCTCGGCGCCTTGAACGCCATCCTCGGGCCGGCCACGACGCCGACGCCGATCCTGACCATGGGTCCGCAGGTCCTCGCGCTCTTCATGGACAGCACGCCGCCGGCGGTGCAGCTGAGCAGCACGGTGGTCGATGCCGGCAACGGCATGGTCAAGGTGCACTTCCAGGTCACGGCCACGGACAACACCGGCGTCGTCAAGGTCGACTTGTCCGAGCAGTCCGTGGTCAGCGTCAGGCTCGCGACCACGAACACCTTCGCCTATGTGACGAACAAGGTGGCGACCTTCAGCGCGCCGCCCTATGCGTGGGACTCGGCGCCCATGCCGCCCGACCAGCTCTACGCCGACCATCATTCCTATGCCGCGACCGCCTACGACGCGGCCGGCAACAAGGCGTCGGTGGGGCAGCAGTTCAATGCCCAGACGCCGGCAATCACCAGCTTCGTCGCGACTCCGGCAACGCTGCCTGCGGGCGGCGGCGACGTGCATCTCACCTGGACGACGCCGGCCGACACGGCCGCCAATTTCTCCGACACGCTCGCCATCGACCAGGGCATCGGCAACGTGACCGGCTCGGCCGGCGCCACCGCGCACATCACCTCGACCACGACCTTCACGATCACCGGCACCAACCCGTCGGGCACCGGCAGCGCGTCGGTCACCGTCACGGTCGCGCCACCGCCGGCGCCGACGATCACGAGCTTCTCGGCAACGCCGACGGCGCTGCCCGCGGGCGGCGGCAACGTCACGCTGGCCTGGACGACGAGCGGGGCGAGCACGCTCGCCATCGATCACGGTGTCGGCGCGGTCAGCGGCGACAGCGGCAGCGTCGTCGCCAACGTCACGGCCAGCACGCCGTTCACGCTCACTGCGAGCAACGCGGGCGGCTCGGCGGCGAGCACCGTCACGGTCGGCTGTCGCGGCGAATGGTGACCGCTTCGTCGATCCCGCGGCCGGCCTGGACACGAACAACTGCAGCCAGACCGCGCCGTGCAAGTCCATCGCCAAGGCAATGACCGGCGCGTCCAGCGGCGCGACGGTCTGGCTCGCCCCGGGGCTCTACGCGCCGGCGACCCAGGGCAACGGTGCCACCATCCCGGACGGCGTCGCGCTCAAGGCCAGCACCGCCGGTGCGGCCACGCTCGCCGACGGCGTCACGATGTTGGTGGCCGGCTCGTCGGCCATCAACGGCATCGTCCTCGACACCAGCAACTTCGCCTGCGGTGTCATCACCGCCAACGGCACGACCGGCACGCCGACGCTGGCCTTGACCGGCGTGCTGATCAAGTGTGCCGGGCGCGATCAACATCGCCGGCAACGTGAGCGCGGTGATGACGCCGGGTGCGCTGGCCAACGCCAGCTACACGGCGGCGCTGCCCGAGCAGCTTCGAGCGCCATCGTCTCGTTGGCCGGCGCTGCGCAGCTGACGATCCAGGGCGGCATCATCGACGGCAACGGCCTCGGCGCGCCGGCATTCGGCGGCGGCTTCATCGGTGCGGCCGGAAGCAGCACGCTGACGCTTGTCGGGCGTGACGCTGCGCAATCGCACCGGCACCGGGATCGGCCTGTCGGGAACGGCCAGCGTTGTCGTCAACAACAACTCGCTGATCGACGCGGTCGGCGTTGCCGGCAACTGCCCGACCGCCAGCGCCATCGTCGTCGCCGGCACCGGCCATGTGACCGTCGATCACTCGCAGATCTCGAATGGCGCAGGCGCGGCCATCTACGTGCGCAACAGCACCACTGCGTCGACCATCACGGTCACGCAGTCGACGATTACGCACATGGTCAACGGCATCACCTCCGAGATCGGCACCGGCTCGACGGCGGTGGTGACGATCAGCGGCTCGAGCTTCACGAACAACGCGCGCGGCATCTGGTGGAACGGCTTTGCCGCCGGCAGCTTCGACATCTCGGGATCGACCTTCACCGGCAACACGGTCACCGGCATCGACTACGAGGGCTTCGGCTCGCTGAAGCTGCGCAACAGCACGGTGTCGAGCAACAGCGGCCAGGGCATGGTGCTCTTCACCAATCCCGTCGTCGACCTCGGCACGGCGGCCGATCCGGGCGGGAACACGCTGACGGGCAACACGTCGACGAGCTTGCAGATGAGCCTGAGCAGCCTGGGCACCGTCCATGCGGCGGGCAACACCTGGAACCCGAACGTGCAGGGTGCCGATGCGAACGGGCACTACCCGACGCCGACGGTGAAGACCGGGCCGGCCGCCAGCGGCACGAACTACCAGATCAGCAATGCCAGCGTGCTGAGCCTCTAGTCGTCATGGGGCACGCGACGGCGCGGCCACCGGATCGAGCTTCGCGCCGCGTCCCGCGCGCGATCTACTTCGAGCCGCCGATCGCCGCCGCGACGCTGCGCCGGGGCCGCGTCGGGCTGGGCAGGCGAGGCAGGGTGAGCAAGCTGTCGTGTGTCGTGGCGACCCGGGCCGATTCGAGATGGCCGCGCACGCGCCGGCCGAGCAGCGCTGCGACGATGTTCGGTCCGCGCTCGGGCACCGGCACGATGTCGATGCGCCCCGTCGGCGCGACCGTGTAGTACTTGCAGCGGCGGGCCCAGAGGTCTTCGACGGCGTGCTGCTTGGGCATGGCGCCGCCCACGGTCCAGACGTGCGTGATGTGTTGCAGCTCGTTGCCGCCATCGAGCGAGACGGCGATGATCCGTACATCCGACATGGAAGAGACCCAGACAAGTCACATCGAAACAAATCGTATTCGGCGCGCTTGTTCCGGATGCACCGCTCATGCCCCGGCCGCCGCAAAGCGTGAACCGCTTCTCGACTTCTCGCGGAACGGGCGTCGGCAAGCCCGGCGATGCTCGGCCTCTTGCGACGCTGCGCGCGCTACACGTGCAGGTGGGCGAGCAGCTGCTCGCGCCCGACCTCGCCGCGCTGCCCGGCAAGCACGACCCGGCCTTGCTCGATGACGAGGTAGCGGTCGGCGATCAGCTCGGCGAACGCGAGGTTCTGCTCGACCACGATCACCGCCGTGCCGGCAGCCTTGGCGGCGTTGATGAGCTCGGCCATGTGCAGGATGTTCTCCCACTGCACGCCTTCGCTCGGCTCGTCGAGCAGGAGCAGCGGCTGCGCTTCGGCCAGGCCGCGCACCAGGGAGAGGATCTTCTTCTCGCCGCCCGAGAGCGTGCCGGCGTGCTGGCCGAGGCGGCGCGGCAGGATCGGGAAGCGCGTGAAGAGCGCTTCGAACGGTGCCAGGCTGCGGTCCCGGCGCATCAGCGTGAGGTTGTCGCGCACGCTCAGGTTGTCGAAGACCGGCCGCTCCTGCGGGCAATAGCTGATGCCGAGGGCGCGTCGGCGCAGCGGGTCGGCCTGCTCGATGGCGTTGCCGTCGAAGCGGATCGTGCCGGCGCGGCACGCCACTTCGCCGAACAGCATCTTCAGCAGCGTGCTCTTGCCGACGCCGTTGCGGCCGATCACGCCCAGCACCTGGCCTGCGGCAACCGCGCCGGCGACACCGCGCACGACGTCGACGCCGCCGTAGCCGCCGGCCAGGCCCTCGAAGTCGAGGCGGGGCGGGGCGCTCATTTTTCGGCCCCGACGTAGACGGCGCGCACCGCCGCGCTGGCCTGCACCTCGGCAACGCTGCCTTCGGCCAGGAGGCTGCCGTTGTGCAGCACGAACACGTGCTCGGCAAGCTCGCGCACCAGGCTCATGTCGTGCTCGATGACGACGATCGTGGCGCCACGCCGCTCGCTCGCCCAGCGGATGACGGCGATCACCTGGGCCGTCTCCTGCGGCGAGAGGCCGGCGCAGGGCTCGTCGAGCAGCAGCAGGCGCGGCTCGCCCAGCAGCGCCATCGAGAGCTCCAGGATCTGCCGCTCGCCATGCGAAAGCTGCGAGGCCGTGCGGCCCGCGTCGGCCAGAAACGGATAGCGTTCCTCGAGCGCTTCGAGGATGGGGCTCGTCCAGCGGCGCGAGCGCGGCCGGAGCTGGTCGAGCGCGCCGGCGCGTCCGCTCCACAGAGCGATGGCGATGTTGTCGGCGATCGTCAGGGCCGGGAAGACGGAAGGGATCTGGAACTTGCGGCCCACGCCCAGGCGCATGACGCGATGCGTCGGCAGGCGGCGCAGGGACTGGCCGTCGAAGACGACGCTGCCGTTTTGCGCCGGCAGCTCGCCGGTGAGCATGTTGAAGGTCGAGGTCTTGCCGGCGCCGTTCGGGCCGATCACGCAGAAGATGCCGGGCCGGTCGAAGCGCAGCGACAAGCGGTCGAGGATGGTGACCTCGCCGATCCTGACATCGACACCCTCGATCGCCAGCTGCGCCACGCTGCTGGCGCCGGCGCGCGGCGGCGCGGCGATGCGCGCGGCCGGCCTGGCGCGGCGGCCCAGGCGCCGCTCGAGCGGCGCGAAGATGCCGATCAGTCCCTGCGGAAAGAGCAGGACGACGACGATGAAGACGATCGCGATCGAGATCTCCCAGAACTGGAAGCGGTCGCGCAGGCTGCTCGTGAGCGCGCCGATGAGGATGGCGCCCAGCACCGGACCGAGCAGGCGCCCGCGCCCGCCGACCGCCGCCCAGATCACGAGGTCGGCCGAGAGCAGGAAGCCGCAGAGCTGCGGCGTCACCAGGCCTTGCTGCGGCGCGTAGATCGCGCCGCCGATGCCGGCAAGCAAGCCGCTGACGCCGAAGGCGATGGCCTTCAATCGATTCGTGTCGAAGCCGAACATGACGACCCGGCGCTCGTTGTGCGACAGGGCCGCCCACAGCACGCCGAGCGGCGAGCGATAGAGCCACGCGACCATCGTCGTCGAGAGCACGAGCGCGACCGCGGCGACGTAGTAGGCCGCCGTGTAGCTGTCGAGACCCGGCAGGCCCGGAATGCCTTTCAAGCCGTTGAAGCCGCCGGTCACCGACTCCCAGTTGTTGGCGAGCTGGAAGGCGAGCAGCGAGAGCGCCAGCGTGATCATCGAGAAGTACGGGCCGCTTTCGCCGCGCCGGCGAAACACCAGGGTGCCGATCAGGAAGGCGAGCAGGCCCGAGGCGATCGCCGCGAGCGGCAACAGCAGCACGAGCAGCCACGGGCTTTGCTCGAAGGCGATCAGGGCCAGCCCCGACAGGTAGGCCGAGAGGCCGAAGAAGAGGCCCTGCCCCAGGGGAAGGAAGCCGGCGCGGCCCCAGCACAGGCCGAGGCCGAGGGCGGCGATGGCGTAGAGGTAGAGCAGGCCGAGCTGGTAGGCCCAGAACTCCCCGACGGCGAACGGCAGCAGCAACAGCGCCGCGACCCCGGCGCTAGCCCTGAGCATGGATGCCACGCGGCCGCAGCCAGAGGAAGAGGATGGCCAGGGCCAGCACCGAGAAGTAGCCGCCGGTGCTGTCGATGACGGCCGAGACGACGCTGTTGGTGCCGCCGATGACGGTCGCGCCGGTGAGCAGTCCGCCGACGCTGCCGAGGCCGCCGACCACGAGCACGAAGAACGACATCAGGATGTGGTCGAGCCCCATGAACGGCTGCACCGGCGTGAGGGGCGCGATCAGGACGCCTGCGAGGCCGGCCAGGCAGGTGCCGACGACGAAGGTCGCGGCGGCATAGTGGCGCACCGGGATGCCGAGCGCGCGCGCGAGATCGGGGTTGCCCACCATCGCCTTGATGCGCGTGCCGGTGCGGCTCCTGCCGTACCAGAGCACGAGGCCGCCGAGGACCGCCGCGCTGACGGCGATGAGCACCAGCCGATACGTCGGGTAGGTGGCCCCGAGCACGTCGACGGTCCCGCCGATCGGCTCCTTCAGGCTCTTGTAGCCGAGGCCGAACATCGCCTCCGCGCATTTGCGCAGCAGCAGGCTCAGGCCCCAGGTGACGACGAGCGTGTCGAACGGCCGGTCGTAGAGCGGCCGGATCAGCCAGCGCTCGACCGCGAAGCCGAGCACGGCGCAGATCGCGAGCGCGAGCGGGATCGCCGCGACATAGGGCCAGCCGCTCGCCTGCACGACGTAGGCGCAGTAGGCGCCGATCATCACCAGCTCGCCGTGCGCGATGTTGAGCACGCCCAGCAGGCCCAGCACCACCGCCAGGCCGAGGGCGATGATCGCCAGCGAGGCGATGCCGTAGAGCGCGTTCAGCGCCTGCGTGACGAGCACCGGCTCCATCGCCGGTGCCTCAGGCGAAGCTCAGCGCGCCGCCGCGCATCAGACCTTGCAGGCGGTGCCGCTCTTGATCGCCTTGATGGTCTTGATGACCTCGAACTCGGTGCCCTTGCATTGCGCCAGGTACATGTCCTTGTCGACCTGGCGGCCGCGCATCGTCACCGGGCCCGAGGCGCCGGTGAAGGTGAGCCCTTCGGAGGCGGCCATGAGCTTCTTCTCGTCGACCGCGCCGGCCTTGTCGAACATCGCCTTGGCCAGCATCAGGGCCGAATAGCAATCGGCGCCGATGGTGGCCAGCTGCGGTGCCTTGGCGCCGTACTTGGCCATGTACTCGGCCTTGAACTTCTTCGCGCCTTCGGACGTGCCGTTGGCGAAGTAGCCCATGCACGAATAGAGGTTGCCGCTGTTCTCGGCGCCCACGCCCATCAGCGTGTTCTCCTCGAGCAGGAGCGAGAGGCGGGCGATGCTCTTGTCGAGGCCGAAGCCGGCGAAGGTGCGGTTGAAGTTGACGTTGTCGGCGCCGACCAGGGTGCAGATCACGGCGTCGGGCTTGGCCGACTTGATCCGCGTCACCGCCTCCTCGAACTTGTTCGGCGCGCCGAACGGCACGTACTCCTCGCCGATCACCTTGCCGCCGTTGGCGGCGACGAACTTCTTCACCTGGTCGTTGACCTTGTGCGGCCAGACGTAGTCGTCGCCGATCAGGTGGAAGGTCTTGGCCTTCTTCTCCTTCGACAGGAACTCGATCGCCGGCTGCGCCTGCTGCGGCGGCGTCTCGCCGAGGCAGTAGACGTTGGGCGAGCACTCGCCGCCTTCGTAGACCGGCGAGTAGATGTAGGCCGTCTTGCCCTTGATCGTGGCGATGTTGGCCTCGCGCGTGGCGCTGTCGTGCGAGCCGATGAAGAGGTCGACCTTCTCCTCGAGCATCAGGCGCACCGCCGACTTCGCGGTCTCGGCCGGCGGGCCGCCGGCGTCGGTGGGGAACAGCACGACCTTGCGGCCCATGATGCCGCCGGCCGCGTTGATCTTCTCGGCCGCGAGATCGGCGCAGGCCTTCTGCGTCGGCCCGAACAGCGACGCCGGGCCGCTGAGCGCGATGAAGAGGCCGATCTTGAAATCCTTCGCTTGCCCGAAGGCCGAGCCGACCCAGCCGGTGCCCAGCACCGCGGTGCCGGCAGCGGCTGAAATGATGCGACGGCGGGCGGGAATGAATTCGTGGCTCATGGGTGACCTCCAGTGGATTTTGTTGCTGTCTCGACTCAAAGCTTCGGTTCGGCGATCTTCGGCAGGATCCGCTCGACGGCGGCTGCGATGGCGAGCAGGCGCGCGTCGCCATTCTCGCTGCCATCGAGCTCGATGCCGAGCGGCAAACCCGAGGCCGTGAGCGCTGCCGGCAGGCTGATGCCCGGAATGCCGGCGACGCTGCCCGGGCTCGAATTGCGGATGAAGGTGATGAAGGTCGGCACCTGTTCGCCGTTCAGCATCACCGTCTCGTCCTGGCCGATCGGCGCGGCCGGCAGCGGCGTGCTCGGGAAGACGACGGCGGCCACGTCGTGGCGGCGGAAGTGGTCGCGATAGGCCGCCTGCAGCTGCGGCCGCAGCACGTCGAGGGCATGGCGATAGGCGGCTTCGGGGATCGCGCCTTCGCCGTGCAGGCTCTGCAGCATGCCCTTCACGTCGGGGCTGGCGCATTGCGCCACGAGCTCGGGATAGCGCATCGCCAGGCCGTGCCCGCTCAGGTAGGCGTTGAGGTCGGTGACGGTTTCGTAGAGCGCGATCGGAAAGCCGGCCTCGGCGTCGAGCCTGCCGACGTCGGCAATGTCGGCCTCGACCAGCACCGCGCCGGCGTCCTTCAGGCGCACCAGCACTTCTTCCATCAGGCGGCCGGTCTCGGCGTCGAGCGGCGACCAGAAGTGGCCGCGCGGCACGCCCAGGCGCAGGCCTTTCAGGTCGGCCAGCGCCGGCGCTGCGCGGGCTGCCGGTGACGACGTGGTCGAGCAGCACGCAATCGGCGACGCTGCGCGTCATCGGCCCGGGCGTGTCGCGGGTGTGCGAGATGGGCACGACGCCGGCCTGCGACCAGCGCCCGGTCGTCGGTCGAAAGCCGACGATGCCGCACAGGGCGGCCGGCACGCGCACCGAGCCGCCGGTGTCGGAGCCGATGCCGCCCGGCACGATGCGGGCACCGACGGCAACGCCGACACCGCCGCTCGAGCCGCCGGGAATGCGGCTCGGGTCGTACGGATTGCGCGCCGCGCCGAAGCCGGCGTTGTTGTTGGTGATGCCGTACGCGAGCTCGTGCAGGTTCGTCTTGCCGAAGGCGATCGCGCCGGCGTCGAAGAGCTTCTGCACGACGGCGGCGTTGCGTTTCGGGCGGCTGCCCTTCAGGCCCGGCGTGCCGCCGGTGGTCGGCATGTCGGCGGTGTCGAGGTTGTCCTTCAGGGCCAGCGGCACGCCGTGCAGCGGCCCGAGCGCGCCTGCGCCGGCGGCCCGGCGCGCGTCGGCGGCACGCGCCGCGGCGCGCACCTGCTCGGCATCGAAGTGGATGAAGGCATTCAGCCCGGCCGCCTTCGCGGCCTGCGCCAGCAGGGCCTCGGCATAGGCGACGGCGGTCATCTCGCCGCGTTCCATCGCCGCGGCGGCAGCCGTGATCGTCAAGCGCGTTGCATCCATCGTTGCTCCTCGAACCGTTTCATGTTGCGGCCCTGCGCAGGCCGCCGCTATCCTCAAGATAGAGGATGATTCTCTTCTTTGCGGAGGCCCCATGTTCCTCTCGGCATCCCAGTCCAGAAGCCTGTCGCGACTCATGGTGACGCTGGCCGAGCCGCACGGCGAGGCCGAGGTTCGCGAGCAGATCGGGCTGCGCCTGCTCGACCTCCTGGGCGCCGACTACTACGCCTCGTACGTCTGGAATCCCGAGCGCGGCGTCTTCGACAGCCGCGTCGCGCTCAACATGTCCGATCGCAACCTGAGCAGCTACGAGGCCTACTACCAGTACCACGACCCGATCACCTCGAAGATGCAGAAGCAGCGCGATGCCACGCTGGTGGAGCAGGTGATGCCGCAATCGGAGCTGGTGAGGACCGAGTTCTTCAACGACTTCCTGTACCGCGACGGCCTGTACTGGGGCGTCAACCTGTATGCCTGGGACGGCGACGACAACATCGGCGACATGCGCATCTGGCGCAGCAGGAAGCGCGAGCGCTTCGGCCCCGATGCGCTGGCGCTGCTGGAGCTGGTCAAGCCGGCCTTCGTGGCGGCGCTCAAGCGGTCGCGCGGCGCATCGGCGGTGCCGTCTTCCAGGCGGATCGCGAGCGCGTCCGCCGCGAAGGACGCAAGCCTGAGCGAGCGCGAGCGCGCCGTTGTCCAGCTCGCCTCGATCGGCCTGCGCGACAAGGCGATCGCGCAGCGCCTGGGCATCGGTTTCACGACCGTGCGCACCCACCTCGCGCACGCCTTTCGCAAGCTCGGCGTCGAGAACCGGACCCAGCTCGCCGGCAAGGTTGCCCGACCGCAATAGCCGGTCGTCGGCCCGCCTGTAGACTGCGCGACGCCGCCCCTGAAGTCTTCGCGCATGCAAGCCGAGCAGAACGAACTGATCACCCGCATCGGCCCCGGCACGCCCTGCGGCGCGCTCCTGCGCAGCTATTGGCAACCGGCGGCGCTCGTCGACGAATTCGATCCGCGCCTCGACCCGCGCATGGCCAGCCGCCCGGTCAAGGCGGTGCGCCTGCTCGGCGAGGACCTGGTGCTGTTTCGCGATGGCAGCGGCCGCTTCGGCCTGATCGAGCGGCACTGCCCGCATCGCGGCGCCGACCTCGCCTTCGGGCGGCATGAGCCCGAAGGCCTGCGCTGTCCGTTCCACGGTTGGAAGTTCGCGGTCGACGGTACCTGCCTCGAGACGCCGGCCGAGCCGGCCGGCTCGCAGCTTTGCCAGCGCGTGCGCCAGCGCAGCTATCCGGTCATGGAACGCAACGGCGTGCTCTTCGCGTGGCTCGGACCGCAGGGCTCGACGCCGCCGGCGTTGCCGGCCTTCGACGCATTCGTCGCGCCGGCGAGCCACAGCTTCGCGTTCAAGGGCCTGTGGCATTGCAACTGGCTGCAGGCCTTCGAGGTCGGCATCGATCCGGCCCATCCGTCGTTCCTGCATCGCTACCTGCAGGACGAGTCGACCGAAGCGGCTGCCTACGGCCGCCAGTTCCGTGCCGCCAGCGTCGGCGCGGTCGATGGCGAGCGCTGGCCGATGACGCGCGTGATGCGCGAGTTCTGCCAGCCCGACATCCGCTTCGAGAGCGTCGCCGAAGGCCTGCTCCGGCTGACGACGCTGCGGCCGATGACCGAAGCACTGACGCACGTGCGCGTCACGCACGCGGCCTTTCCGGCCACCTTCGTGATCCCGCTGTCGGAGACGATCACGATCACGCAGATGCACGTGCCGGTCGACGACACGCACACCTACTGGTACAGCTTCTTCACCAGCTTCGACGCGCCGCTCGACAAGGAGACGATGCGGGCGCAGCGTCTGGCCTGCCTGACGCTGCCCGACTACGCGCCGCTCAAGGGCCGGCACAACCAGTGGGGCTTCGATCCCGCGGAGCAGGCGATGCGCACCTATCTCGGCATGGGCGAGGAAGACATCAACCTGCACGACCAGTGGGCGGTCGAGAGCATGGGCGCGATCCAGGACCGCACGAAGGAGCATCTGGGCACGACCGACAAGGTGATCATGGCCAACCGCCGCACGCTGCTGAAGGCGATCGCGACGGTGCAGGAGGGCGGCCGGCCGCCGATGGCGCTTGCGGCCGGCGAAGCGGCGGCGCTCTGCGGCCCCGACACCATCGATTGCATCGCGCCGGCCGGCAGCTGGGCCGAGTTCTGGTCGAGCGCAGCCGCGAGCAAGCGCCGCGGCGCGGCCTGGCTGCAGGCCGCTCCTGTCGCCGCGGCCACCGAAGGATCGTCGGCTTGACGACGTTCGCCGAGGCTTGCGGCGCGGCCGACGCGCTGCGCGCGCAGGCCTGCGAGCGCGTCGCGCAGCGGATGCGCGACGAAGGCATCGACCTCGTGCGCATCGGCTGGTGCGACCTGCACGGCGTGCTGCGCGGCAAGACGCTGAGCGCGTCATCGGTGATGCGCGCCCTCGACGCCGGTGTCGGCATGGTCAGCACGATCCTGCTCAAGGACACCTCGGACCGCACCGCCTACCGCGTCTTCGAGCCCGGTCTCGAGCAGGCGCTGCCCGGCTTCGGCTTTGCCAACAACGTGTTGCTGTTGCCCGATCCGGCCAGCTTTCGCACCTTGCCATGGGCGCCGCACACCGGCTGGATGCGGGCCGAAGCATGGTTCGAGGACGCAACGCCGGTGCCCATCGACACCCGCCGCATCCTGCGCAGCGCGCTCGAGCGGCTTGCCGCCGCCGGCTTCGGCCTGAAGTGCGGGCTCGAGGTCGAGTTCCACATCTACCGCCTCGTCGCGCGCGACGCCGACGCGGCGCTCGATCCGCAGCATGCCGCGTGGCCCGGGCCGGTGCCCGGCGTGCGCATGATCCATCCCGGCTACAACCTGCTCGCCGAAGGCTGGGCCGACATGTCCGACGATGCATTGCGGATCGTCCAGCGCACGGCCGAAGGACTCGGTTTGCCGCTCGCCTCGCTCGAGATCGAGCTCGGGCCGAGCCAGGTCGAAGCGGTGTTCGATGCCACCGACGCGCTGAGCGCGGCCGATCAGATGGTGGCGTTTCGCAACGGCGTGCGCCAGGCGCTTCGGCGCGAAGGCTTTCATGCCAGCTTCGTCTGCCTGCCGCCGTTTCCGGAGGCGATGGCCAGCGGCTGGCATCTGCACCAGTCGCTCGTCGATGCGGCGTCGGGTGCCAATGCGTTTCGGCGCGAGTCGCCGCAGGTCGGCAGCAATGCTGCCGAGGCCGGGCACACGCTGTCGGCCGTCGGCGAGAGCTGGCTCGCCGGCCTGCTCGCGCACGGCCGGGCGATGACGCCCTTCTGCGCCCCCACGCTCAACGCCTACGGCCGCTTTCGCCCCAATGCCATGGCGCCGAACGCGGTGATCTGGGGCCGCGACCATCGCGGCGCGATGCTGCGCGTGCTCGGCCGCTGCGGCGACGGCGCGACGCGCATCGAGAACCGGATCGGCGAGCCTGCGGCCAATCCCTACCTCTACATGGCCGCGCAGATCCACGCCGGCCTCGACGGCATCGAGCGCGGACTGCGAGCGCCGCCGGCCACCGGTGCGCCTTACGCCGGCAGCCCCGAGCTGCTGCCGACCCGCCTCGCCGAAGCGCTCGATGCGCTGGCCGGCGATCCGGCGCTGGTCGCCGGCTTCGGGCCGCCTGTCGTCGACTGGCTGACACAGGTCAAGCGATTCGAGATCGCCCGCCACGACAGCGCCGCCGACAGCGGCGTGTGGCAGGCGCGCGAATATTTCGGCCGGATCTGAGGCCATGGACCGGCGCGTGATCGAGGTCTTCCTGACCGATGCCGCCGGAGTCCGGCATCGCGTCACCGGGCGCGTCGGCGACAGCCTGATGGGCGCGGCCACCGATGCCGGCATCGATGCCATCAAGGCCGATTGCGGCGGCATGATGACCTGCGCCACCTGCCACGTCTTCGTCGATCCGGAGTGGGCGCAACGCCTGCCGCCACCGTCCTCCGATGAGGACGCGATGCTCGAGATGACAGCCGCAGCACGCCGGCCAACGAGCCGCCTGAGTTGCCAGATCATCCTCGGCGATGCCCTCGACGGCCTGAGCGCCGAGCTGCCCGACACGCAGTACTGAGCCGCCGCTTCAGAGCCGAGGCGGCCGGTGCCCCTCAGAAGGGCAGCTCGTAGCGATAGCCCTTGTAGCTCAACACCGCCGATTTCGGCTTGATCTGCTCGAGCACGAGCTGCGGCGCGAGCGTGTCGCCTTCGTGGAAGACGCGGCCGTTGAAGATCACCATGCGGCTCGCGGCATCCTTGCTGAAGCTGGCGCCGCCGAAGCTCAGCGGCGGCAGCTCGCGGCGCATCGCGTCGGGCAGGGCACCGAGGCCGCCGCCGCTCGCCGCGGCAGAGGCTGCGGGCGGTGCGCTGCGGTTCGCGCGCCGCGTGTCCGGCACGCTCGCCGCGGCTGCATGGGGCGAGCGTTTGATCTCGTGCCTGGCCGCGGCCATCGGTGCGGCCGTGGCACCGGCCACGGGTTGCGATGCGCCGCCGGATGTCGGAGCCGAAGCGGCAAGGGGCGCGGGCAGCGGCATCGGTGGCGAGACCGGAAGCGCCGGCGGCGGTATCGGCGCAGGCTGCACCGCGCCTTGCGCAGCGGGGCGTGCCGTGTCCGCGCTGCCCCAGAAATGCCAGGCCAATGCGCTGCCGAGCGCAAGCACCAGGAAGACGATCGCGCCGATCAGCAGCAGCGGCCGGTCGCGGCCTTCGTCGTCGCCGGGCAAGGCGCCGTATTGCTGCGTGTGCAGGCTCGGCACTTCGCCACGGTCGCGCTCGGCATCGGCGCGGCGCAGGGCATCGAGGATGTACGACATGCGGACGACCGGTTGACGCAGGCGCTCAGTGCGGCGCCGCGTTGGCGAGCAGGGTCGGCTCGTCGACGTGGGTGGCGCGATTGAGCTGCATGAAGGTGGTGGGCCCGGCCTTGCCGACGCCGCTCAGGCCATGGCTGGTCTGGAAGCGCACGACCTTGGCGCGCAGGGCGGCGTCCATCGTCTGCTTGCCTTCGGGCGGCGCTTCACCGGCGAGGGTCGCGAGGTCAGCCGCCAGGCGATCGACGAGCGGACCGGAATCGCCCTCGCCGAGCGCGCTCGTGTAGCCGGCTGGCAGACGCCAGAGCGTGCCGAATTCGCCGTGCCAGAGCTTGAGCAGGGCGGCGAACGAAACGCGGCGCGTCTGGCCGTCGACGCGGACCACGGCATCGTCGCCGTCGAGCCGGGCCAGGACCACGGCGACGTTCTTGCCGGCCTCGTCGTGCAAGGTCATGAAGCCGGGCCGGTCGAGGCTTCTCAGCATCGCGGGCGTGCTCGTGAACTTGAAGCAGCGGATCTGCTGGCGGGCCGCCGCGGCGCACGGATCGCCGACGTCGTTGCCGACCTTCCACATCGGCGCCAGCTCGCGCCAGGCTGCCTTCTCGTCGCGGCCGAGCGTGTTCAGCTGCGAGCGGAGCTCGGCGAAGTTGTCGATCGGTGCCGCCTGCATCGATGGCGTCGTCGCGACGGCGCTGGCGGGTACGCTTGCCGCTCGGGCGCCGATGGCTGCGGGCGACGATGCGGGCGTTGCTGCCGATGCGGCCTTGGTCGCCGCACTGGCCGCGCCTGAAGCCGGACTTGCGCCCGAGGGCGCGGCCGACGCGGGCAACGGCGGCGCCGCGGTTGCGGACGATGCCGACGAAGAGGCCGACCCCGACGCCGGCGCGAAGGCGCCGCTCACCATCGACGCCGCCGTCGCTGCCGCACCCGCGCTCGCGGCCGGGCTCGACGGCGCCGCCCCGGCCATCGTCGGTGCCGAGGCAGCCATCGGCGGCGGCGTGAAATAGCGATAGCCGCCATAGATGGCAAAGCCGATCAAGGCGAACAGGGCCAGCCCGGCCGCGCCGAGAAAGGCGATGCCTGCGGTCGTGCCGAGCAGCGACCGGTCGGGTGCCGAAGACTCGGAGCTGCCGAAGACCTCGCGCGCCGACTTCTCCACCATCTCGGTGTCGATCTGGTGCCGACCATGCGCGTAGGCGCCGAGCATGGCGCGGTCGCAGAGCAGGTTGATGCGGCGCGGCACACCGCGCGCGATCGCGAAGACCCGTTGCAGGGCCTTGCGGTCGAAGGGGATCGCACGCGTCATGCCGGCGACCGAGAGCCGGTGCCGGATGTAGTGCTCGGTTTCCTTCTCCGAGAGCGCCCTCAGGTGGAAGCGCGCCACGACGCGCTGGGCCAGCTGCTCGAGCTCGGGCTTCTCGAGCATCGTGCGCAGCTCGGGCTGGCCGATGAGCACGATCTGCAGCAGCTTCTTCTCGTTCGTCTCGAGGTTGGTGAGCAGGCGCAACTGCTCCAGCACGTCGACCGCGAGGAGCTGGGCCTCGTCGATGATGAGGACGTTGTTCTGGCCGACCGCGTGCGTCTTCAGCAGGAACTCGTTGAGCGCGTCGACATAGGTCTTCACCGTCGCCGGCGCGTGCGGGTCGACGAGGTAGGGGATGCGGAACTCGTCGCAGATCGACTTCACCAGCTCGATCTGCGTGAGCTTGGGATTGAAGATGTAGGCGACGTTGCAGCGCTTCGGGATCTGCTCGAGAAAGCAGCGGCAGACGGTGGTCTTGCCGGCGCCGATCTCGCCCGAGAGCAGCACGAAGCCACCGCCGCCGCCGACGCCATAGAGCAGGTGCGCGAGCGCCTCGCGGTGGCGCTTGCTCATGTAGAGATAGCGCGGGTCGGGCGCGAGCGAGAACGGCTCCTGGTTCAGGCCGAAGAACCGCATGTACATGGATGCGGAGAATACTTGAGGGCGCCTCGGTGTCGAGCGGGACTATCCTTGCCGGCCCGTGGCTCTGTCGGCTGCTGCCGGAGCTCGCTCCGCTCAGGCTTCGAAGCTGATCAGGTCGACATCGGCGGCTTGCATGCGCAGCGGAATCAGCGCCTGGTAGGCGGCGGAGCTGAACCAGGCATCGGCCGACGCGAGGTCGGGAAAGCGCAGCACCACGGTGTCGGTTCGCGCATGATCGCCGCCGAGCACTGCGGCGCGTCGGCCGCGAAAGACCAGCTCGGCGTTCCACGGCGCGATCGTCGCCGGTACCTGGGCGCAATACTGCGCCCACTTCTGCGCATCCTTGATGCTGATATGGCCGATGACGCAGGCACCACTCATCGACGTCGTCTCGCTGCCGCGACTCACAAGCCGAGATAGCGCTGCAGGATCTGCGGCTGCGCCTTGATCTCGTCGGCGCGGCCCTCGTGCACGATGTGCCCGTTGTTGATGATGTAGACGCGCTGCGCCAGCGCCAGCGTGGCAGCGAGGTTCTGCTCGACCAGCACGATGGTCAGGCCGGCCGCCGCCAGGTTGCGGCAGACCTTCATCAGCTCCTTCACGATCAGCGGCGCGAGCCCCTCGAAAGGCTCGTCCAGCAGGATGATCTTCGGGTCGCGGATGAGGGCGCGCGCGATGGCCAGCATCTGTTGCTCGCCGCCCGACAGGTCGGTGCCGCGGCTGGTGCGCCGCTGCTTGAGGCGCGGGAACATCTCGTAGATGCGATCGAGCGGCCATTTGCCCGGTGCCGTGAGGCCGGCCAGGATCAGGTTCTCCTCGACGTCCAGGCTGCCGAACACGCGCCGTTCCTCGTGCACGAGCTGCATGCCCGCGCGCGCGATGGCGTGGCTCTTCTTGCCGGCCAGCTCCACGCCTTCGAGCGTCACCGAGCCGGCGCGCGGCGTCACCACGCCCATCAGGCTCTTCAGGGTCGTGCTCTTGCCGGCGCCGTTGCGCCCGAGCAGCGCCACCACCTCGTTCTTGTCGACGCGCAGGCCGACGTCGAACAGGATGTGCGAATCGCCGTAGTAGCTGTTGAGCCCTGTGACTTCGAGGAGGCTCATACCAGCTCGTCTTCGTGGATGCCGCCGAGGTACGCGTCCTGGACCAGGGCGTTGCCCTTGATCTCGTCGGGCGTGCCCTCGACCAGGACGCGGCCTTCCTGCAGCACCGTGATGCGGCCGGCCAGTTCGAACAGCGCGTCCATGTCGTGGTCGATGATGATCATCGTGCGCCCCTGCGCGATCGAATTGAGCAGCCGCACGGTCTCGACGCGCTCGCGCGGGCTCATGCCCGCGAGCGGCTCGTCGAGCAGCAGCAAGCTGGGCGACGAGGCGAGGGCCAGGCCGATTTCGAGCCGGCGCTTCTCGCCGTAGGCCAGCTGCGACACCGGCGTATCGCGGCGCGCCGTGAGGTTGACGAGCTGCAGCGTGTGCTCCACCTGTTCGTCGAGGCCGGGGATCTTCGACAGGCGCCGGAACAGATCGAGCTTGAACTTGCCGCGCAGCTCCGCCAGCGCGGCGATGGTGACGTTCTCGCGCACCGTCAGCTTGTTGAAGAGCTGGTTCACCTGGTAGCTCTTGGTCAGGCCGAGCTGGCAGACGTCGGTGACGCTCTTGCCCGTGATGTCGCGGCCCTCGAAGACGATCGAGCCGGACGTCGGCGGGACCTCGCAGGTGAGCATCTTGAAGAAGGTCGTCTTGCCGGCGCCGTTCGGGCCGATGATGCCGCGCAGCTCGCCCTGCTGTACCGTGAAGTCGATGCCCTCGTTGGCGACGACGCCGCCATAGCGCTTGGTCAGGCCCCGGGCCTGCAGGAGCGGCCCCTGGTAGCTGGCGGGAACCGGATGGCGTGCTGCCATCGGCGCGACCGGCGCGATCGGCGCGGCGGGAGCGGCCGGAGCGGCTTCCTGCGCCGGCTCGGGGGCGGCGGCGCCCTTGCCGCTCGCGAGCGCGAACAGGTCCTTGATGCCGCCGATGATGCCCTGCCGCAGGAAGCACACCAGCAGCACGAACACCAGCCCGAGCACCAGCTTCCAGGCCGCGCCGAGCTTCAGGGTGGCCTGCAGGAAGTCCTGCAGGAAGAGCCAGACGCCGGCGCCGACGAGCGGGCCGAACAGCGTGCCGCGGCCACCGATGGCGGTCTGCATGATCAGCTGGCCCGAGGTGTCGAACATGAAGGCGTCCGGCGGCATGAAGGCCTGCAGCACGCCGAGCAGGCCGCCGGCGAAGCCGGCGTAGGCGGCGGCGATCACGAAGGCGGTGAGCTTGTAGCCTTGCACGTTGTGGCCGACCGCCGCGGCGCGCAGTGGGTTCTCGCGGATGGCGGTGAAGATGACGCCCACCGGCGAGCGCACGATGCGCAGCGCGATCACGATGCCGACGAAATAGCAGAACGCGAGAAACGGATAGAGCGCCCAGCCGGACGTGAAATTCAGCGTCGTGAAGCCGAGGTCGAAGCTCGGGGTGGGCACGCCGGGCAGGCCGTTCTCGCCGCCCGTCCACGCCGAGAGTGGATTGAACTCGACGAAGAAGAAGATCTCGGCGATGGCCACCGTGATCATGGCGAAGTAGATCCCGGTGCGCCTGAGCGCAAGCAGGCCGATCAGGTAGCCCACCAGTGCGGCGGCCACCATGCCGATGAAGAGCGCCGGCACCACGTGCGTGAAGCCGGTGCGGGTGAGCAGGTAGGCGGCGACGAAGCCGCCGGTGCCGTAGAACGCCGATTGGCCGAACGAGAGCAGGCCGGTGTAGCCGAACAGGATGTCGAAGCCGATGCCGAAGAGGCCCCAGACCAGGATGCGGTTGACGGTGTTGGGCGCCGCGTTGAGATGGGGCAGCACGAAGGGCACCGCGATCAGGACGGCTGCCGTCACGATCTCGACCAGAACCGGTCGCTTGCTGAACATCAGGAGGAAGCCTTCAATCGCGGCCGCGCGCGCCGAACAGGCCGCGCGGGCGCACCAGCAACACCAGCGTCATGGCCGCAAAGAGCATGATGTAGGCGTAGCCGGGGTTGACCATCGAGGTGAGGCTGATGATCTCGCCGGCGATCAGGCCGCCGACCACCGCCCCGACGAACGAGCCGACGCCGCCGATGACCACGACGACGAAGGTCTGCACCAGGATCGCTTCGCCCATGTCGGGCGAGAGCGACACCACGGGGGCGTTGACGATGCCCGCGAAGCCGGCCGCCATTGCACCGATCCCGAACACCACCATGAACACCCGATAGACGTCGATGCCGAGCGAATCGACCATCACCGCGTCTTCGATGCCGGCGCGCACGATCATGCCCAGGCGGGTCCGGTAGAGCACGATGAACAGCGCCAGCAGTGCGACCGCGACGATGCCGACGACCGCCAGTCGGTAGGTGGGATAGAACATCACGCCCAGCGACGTGATGCCCGAGAGCGCGGCCGGCGCGGGCACGGTCTTGGAGTCGCTCGAGAAGAAGAACCGAACGATCTCCATGAAGACGATGGACAGGCCGAACGTCACCAGCAGCTGGTCCTCGTTCGGGCGGCCGTAGAAATGCCGGATGATGACCCGCTCCATCACCACGCCCACCACCAGCATGAAGAGCGTGCCGGCGATCACGGCAATGACGAAGGAGCCGGTGGCCTGGTAGGCGACGTAGCCGGCATAGCCGCCCATCATGAACATCGCGCCGTGCGCGAGGTTCAGTACCCCGAGCGTGCCGTAGATGATCGTCAGGCCCGAGCTGATGAGCGCAAGCAACGCGCCCTGCGCCAGGCCGTTGAACAGTTGCGAAAGGAAGTTGGACCAGGTGATCATGGCGGGCAAAAAAGGGCGCGGCAGGCAGCGGATGCTGCGACTTGCCGCGCCGATTCTCGACGGAGATCGATCAGGTGTACGAGCCGAGGCTGCAGCCGAAGGCGTCGGGCGCCTGCATCAGGCCTGCGCCGGGCACGACTTCGACCACTTCCCAGTAGTCTTCCTTGTTCTTCATGTCCTTGGGCGCCTTGCCCTTGACGATGATCACCGGGCGGACCAGCTGGTGGTCGGCGGAGCGCCATTGCACCTCGCCCACCACCGAGTTGAGCTTGCGCGGCGACTCGTAGGACTTGATCACGTCGGGCGGATAGAAGGACCCGGCGTTCTCGACGGCTTCGGCCCATAGCGCGAACTCCATGTAGGCGTTCTCGGCGCCCCACTCGGGCTTATAGCCGAACTTCTTCTCGAACTCGTCGACGAACATCTTGGCCAGCGGGTACCTGTCTTCCAATGTCCACCAGAAATCGGTGGCGGCGTAGACGCCTTCGGTAATTTCCGGGCCGACCTCGCGGGCCAGGAACGGGATCTGGTAGGGAATCACCAGCTTCATCTTCGGCAAGAGGCCGAACTGCTTGGCCTGCTGCGTGGACAGCACCGCGTCGTGGCCCCAGTTCACGTTGATCAGGAACTCGGCGCCGGAGTTGGCGATGTTGGTGAGGTAGGAGCTGAAGTCGGGCGCGCCCAGCGGCGAGACCTGGTTGGTGACCATCGTCCAGCCACCGTTCTTGGTCAGGTAGTCGTTGACCGACTTCGTGACAGTGTGGCCGTAGGTGTAGTCGGGCGTCATGAACGCCGCCTTCTTGTTCTTGCCGTAGGCCTTGAGCAGGGCCGGGCCGATCGCGTTGGCAGCCGTCTCGCCGTAGAAGTTCTGGCGCACGCCGTAGCGCACGCAGTCCTTGCCGGTGGTGTCGTTCGAGCCGGAGATGCCGCACACGAAGAGCACCTTCTCGCGCTGCGCCAGCTTGTTCAGCGCCACCGCCACCGCGCTCGACGTGCCGCCGGTGATCATGATCGCCTTGTTCTCGGTGATGAAGCGCTGCTGCGCCTGCACCGCGTCATTCGGCTTGGCGGCCGAGTCGGCGACGCCGTACTTCAGCTCCTTGCCGAGCACGCCCTTGGTGGTCTTGGGCGAGATCTGCTTGATCAGCGGATGGCCGGCGTTGATGTGCTCGATGGCCAGCTGGTAGCCCTTGAGCTCGTCCTCGCCCTGCACCGCGTAGGTGCCGGTGCGCGGCACGCTGATGCCGATGAACACCGAACTGCCGGACGCGCCGGCCGGCCAGGTGCCGATGGGCGGCTGGTCGGCGGCGAACGCCAGGCTCGGCAGCACCAGGCCGCCAGCCACTCCCATCCCCGTCTTGAGGAAATCCCGGCGGGCAATCTCTTTGCCGCTGGCATCATCGAACTCGTTCATCACGGACTCTCCTTGGGTAGTCGCAAGCTGGGGCACGAACAGGGGTCGCCGGCGGGCCGCTGGCGAAAGAGATGCCGGGTCAGTTGCGATGAATTTGTATCGCGACACGACATTCGCTTGAATTTACATCGCCATGCGATATAACGTCAACCGTGAAAACGCGGAACGATTCTTCGAAGCCGGCCCCTCTGCAGCGGCGGCTTGCCGGGGAGGGTCAGGTGCACGACGAGGAATTTCGCAGGCTGGCGGCCTTCAGGGTGTTGCTGCGGCAGTTCCAGTTCTTCAGCGAGCAGGCGGCGCAGGCGCTCGGCCTCACCTCGCTGCAATACCAGACCTTGCTTGCCATCAAGGCGCACGAGGAAGCCGGCCCCGTCACCGTGACCGGCCTGGCGCAGGTCCTGATCATCAAGCACAACAGCGCGGTCGGCCTGATCGACCGCATCGAGCAGCTCGGCCTGGTGACCCGCCGCCACCCGGAGAGCGACCGGCGCAGCGTCGTCGTCGAGCTCACGCCGCGCGGCAAGCGCATCGTCGGCCGGCTGGCGACACAGCACCGCCTCGAGCTGCAGCGCGTGGCCGCCAAGCTCGGCCGGCACGCCGGCCAGTTCGCCAAGCCGGTAGCCGAAGCGGCCTGAAGCGACGGCCTAGCGCTCGCCAAGGTGCGCCGCCACGTCGGCGTGGAACCAGCCGATTCCCTGCTCGGCGCGCCCGGCGGTGAGAAAGCGGTTGGCGCCGCTCGCCAGGCCCTTCTGGATGCCGATGGCGCAGGCGATGTCCTCCTTCTGGAACACGCCTTCTTCGATCAGGCGGAATGTCTTCTCCCAATGCGCAGCCCAGTCGGGCGTCGCCCGGTCGGCCGGGATCAGCATCCGGTGCGTCCAGCGCAAGGTGCCCGCGGCCACCGGATAGAGGGTCACGAGGCTCAGGTAGTCGGGATGAAAGATGGTGATCGTGTTCGGAAAGATCACGTGGCTGGGCGTGACCAGCTCGCACAGGTCCGGCATGCCTTCGGGCAGCGCCGTGCCGCCGGCCTCGTGCTCCCTGGCCCAGGCTTCGCCGGCGCGGCGCGCCACCAGCGACTGGATGTGCGGGCCGAAACGAATCGTCGCGGTATTGCCGTCGGCGAAGAAGGGATAGATCGTGTCCTTGTGCAGGACGCGGATGTGATAGGCCTCGAGAAAGGCATCGACGATCAGCTTCCAGTTCGCCGGGTACTCGGCCGAGACGCTGCGAAAGTGCGAAAGCCCTTCGATGGCGAAGAACGGCATCTGCGCATCGAGCTCGCCGAGATGCGCGGCCACGTCGATCGTCGCGCCCGGCGTCGGCACGACCCAGAGCAGGCCGTGCCGCTCCTCGCAAGGCAAGGGCACCAGGCTTTCGCCCGCGGCGCCGCAATCGCGGTCGAAGGCTTCGGCATGCAGGCGATGCCGCAGGGCACCGTCGAGCTTGTAGGTCCAGCCGTGATACGGGCAGACGACGCTGCCGCGCGCTGCGGCCGCACCGGTGTTCTCCACGAGGCGCATGCCGCGATGCCGGCAGACGTTGAGGAAGGTGCGAAAGCGGCCGTCGGTGTCGCGCGTGAGCAGCAGCGGCACCTCGTACTCGTCGTTCGCGAGCACCTGGCCCGGCTTCAGTTCGCTGGCGTGCCCGGCGATCAGCGGCAGCGGCCGGAACAGGCGCTCGATCTCGGCGTCGCGCACGGCCGGACTGGCGTAGTTCTCGACCGGGATGCGAGCCACCTCGGCGCCCGTCTCCTGCCATTCGAGACGGCCCGACAGCACCTGGCTGCGGACGCGCTCTAGCTGCGAAGCGAGGGTAGGGGTCAGGCTCATCGTCGTGCGGGCTCGAAAGCCGTGATTCTGCGCGTGCGCGAGACGCGGCGAGGGCAGCGGCGCACAATCGCCCGCTCCTTCATTTCGATCGCGACAAGGCCGGCATGAACAACCCAAGATTCGCAGGCAAGGTCGCACTCGTCACCGGCGGCAACAGCGGCATCGGCCTGGCCGTTGCCAAGGGCCTGGTGGCCGAAGGCGGGCGCGTGGTCATCGTCGGACGCAATGCGCAGACGGTGGCCGCGGCCGCGGCCGGTCTCGGTTCGGCGGCGCACGGCGTCGTCGCCGACACCGGGCGGCTCGAGGGCATCGAGCGGGCCATCGCTGCCACACGCGAGTTCGGCGGCGGCCGTCTCGACATCGTGTTCGCCAACGCCGGCATCGCCAGCTACGGACTGATCGAGACGATCAGCGAGGCGAAGTGGGACGAGCTGATGGGCGTGAATCTGAAGGGCCTCTACTTCACGTTGCAGAAAGCGCTGCCGATGATGAGCAAGGGTGGCGCGATCGTCCTCAATGCCTCGGTGGCGGCTGGCAAGGGCGACCCCGGAGGCTCTCTCTACGCCGCGAGCAAGGCCGGCGTGCGCTCGCTCGGTCGCAGCCTCGCCGCCGAGCTGGTCGGGCGCGGCATTCGCGTCAACGTCGTGAGCCCGGGCCCGATCGAGACGCCGATCTTCACCCGCACCGGCATGAGCGTCGAAGCCACGGCGAACCTGAAGAGCGCCTGGACCGAGCGCAATCCGATGAAGCGTTTCGGCACGCCCGACGAAGTGGCGGCGACGGTGCTCTTCCTCGCTTGCGACGAAGCTTCGTACATCACCGGCGTCGACCTGCTCGTCGACGGCGGGCGCGGCAGCTTCTGACGAAACGCTCAGGCCGCGCCGTGTGCGGCGCCGAGAGGTGCCGTCGCCAGCTGCGGCTGTGCCGAGACCTGCAGCAACTGCGCCAGCACCGCCGCGGCAATGACCTCGGGCGCCTTGCCTTCGATGCCCGGCACGCCGATCGGGCAGGTCATGCGCTCGATCGCCGCTGCCGGGATGCCGCGCGCTTCGAGGCGACGCACGAACTTCGCGCGCTTCGTCCGCGAGCCGATGAGCCCGAGGAACGCGAAGTCGCCGCGCCGCAGGATCGCCTCGGTGATGCGCTGGTCGAGCGCGTGCTCGTGCGTGAGCACGAGATAGAGCGCGCCGGCGGGCGCCCGCCGCACTTCGTTCTCGATGACGTCGCCCGAGATGCGCCGGATGTGCGCAGGCCAGGGCGAGCCGAGGTTGGTGCTGGCCGGGAATTCCTCGTCGCGCTCGTCGAACCAGTCGACCCGGCAGTCGAGCGTGGCGAGCAAGGTGGCGATGGCGCGGCCGACGTGGCCGGCGCCATGCAGCTGCAGGTGAAAGAGCGGCTCGCTCGCCGGCCAGGCGGCGAGCGCCTCGGCGTCGAGCGCGACAAACGCGATCGTCACGGCGCCGCCGCAACATTGGCCGAGCGCCGGCCCGAGCGCGTAGCGTTCCTCGCGTCGGCGCGCGTCGCCGCGGGCCAGCATCGCGCGCGCGGCCACGATCGCCTTCAGCTCGAGGTGGCCGCCGCCGATCGTGCCCAGCGTCGCGTCGGCGCCGACCAGCATGCGCGTGCCCGCGCCGCGCGGCACCGATCCGCGCGCCGCGACGACCTCGACCACGACGGCGGCGCGGCCGGCACGCAGCCAATCCGCGGCAAGCTCGCGCAGCTGCGACGCGATCACGCCGCCGCCTCGGCCGATTGCAGCGCCGTGATCGCGCGAAGAATGGCTTCGCTCGTCGCCGGCGCCGAGAGCGGCAGGATCGACCCGATGGCCGCCGGCCGCCGAGACCGCATCACGAATCGCGAAGAAGACCGAGAACGGCAGCAGGAGCGGCGGCTCGCCGGTGGCCTTGCTGCGGTGGATGGTGTCCGAGACGTTGTCGCTGGCCGTGCCCATGCCGTCTTGCCAGAGGCGCACGTCGAAGACCGGCGGGCAATCGTTGGCGGTCGGGATCTTGTAGGTGCTGGGCGCGTGCGTGAGCAGCAGGCCGGCCTTGGGCGTGCCGTCGTTCGGCTGCCAGACCAGCTCTTCGGTCGTCAGCCAACCCATGCCCTGGATGAAGCCGCCCTCGACCTGGCCGATGTCGATCGCCGGATTGAGCGACCGGCCGGCATCGTGCAGCACGTGCGCGGCGAGCAGCTTCCATTCGCCGGTCAGCGTATCCACGACCACCTCGCTCACCGCCGCGCCGTAGGCGAAATAGAAGAAGGGCCGGCCCTGCATGGTGGCCATGTCCCACGACAGGCCGGGCGTGGCATAGAAGCCGTCGGACCAGAGCTGGACGCGCGCCATGTAGGCCAGGACGACGAGCTCGCGAAAGGCTCAGCGTCGCCTTCGATCCGATCTCGACCGAGCCGTTGGCGAAGCGCACGTCGCCGCGTCGACGCCGAAGTGCTCGACCGCAAACGCGACGAGCCGCGCCTTGATCTGCCGTGCCGCGTCCTGCGCCGCCTTGCCGTTCAGGTCGCTGCCGGTCGAGGCCGCGGTGGCCGAGGTATTGGCCACCTTCTGCGTGTCGGTGGCGGTGACGCGGACGGCGTCGAAGTCGATCCCGAGCTCGTGCGCCACCACCTGCGCGACCTTGGTGTTCAGGCCCTGGCCCATCTCCGTGCCGCCGTGGTTGACGAGCACCGAGCCGTCGCCATAGACGTGCACCAGGGCGCCGGCCTGGTTCAGATGGACGAGGTTGAAGGAGATGCCGAACTTGACCGGCGTCAGCGCCAGGCCGCGCTTGAGGACCTCGCTCTTCGCGTTGAACGCGGCGATCGCTTCGCGCCGCTCGCGATAGCCGCTGCTCGCCTCGAGCTCGGCGACGAGCTCGTGCACGATGTTGTCTTCGACCGGCTGGCCGTACGGGCGTGACGTTCTTCTGCGCGCTGCCGTAGAAGTTGAGCCGGCGCACGTCGAGCGCATCCTTGCCGAGCCGGCGCGCGATCGAGTCGAGGATGTTCTCGATGGCGATCGCGCCCTGCGGTCCGCCGAAGCCGCGAAACGCGGTGTTGCTCTGGGTGTTGGTGCGCCCCGAGTAGCCGTGGATCGCGACGTCGGGCAGCCAGTAGGCGTTGTCGAAATGGCAGACGGCGCGCGTCATCACCGGACCCGACAGGTCGGCCGAGAAGCCGGCGCGCGAGACCATCGTCAGCTCGGCGCCGAGGACCCGGCCGTCGTCGTCGAAGCCCACTTCGTACTCGTAGTGGAAGCAGTGGCGCCGGCCGGTGATCATGAAGTCGTCGTCGCGGTCGAGGCGCAGCTTCACCGGCCGGCCGAGCTTGTGCGCGGCGACCGCGGCGACGCAGGCGAACAGGCCCGACTGCGACTCCTTGCCGCCGAAGCCGCCGCCCATGCGCCGGCATTCCACCTGGACGTGATGCGAGTGCAGGCCGAGGCAATGCGCCACCAGGTGCTGCATCTCGCTCGGATGCTGGGTCGAGCAGTGCACGAGCATGCCGCTGTCTTCGCGCGGCACGGCATACGAGATCTGGCCTTCGAGATAGAACTGCTCCTGGCCGCCGACCTCGAGCGTGTCCTTCAGCCGATGCGGTGCGGCGTCGATGGCGGCGCGCGCGTCGCCGCGCGCCAGGTGCATCGGCGGCAGCACGTAGCTCTTGGCCGCGTGCGCTTCGACCGGCGTGAGCAGGGCCGGCAAGGGCTCGATGCGCAAGGCCGCCTTCGCGCCGGCCGCGGCGAGGCGGGCCGCGTTGCGCGTTTCGGCGATGACGGCGAAGACCGGCTGGCCGACGTAGTGCACGACGCCGTCGGCGAGGATCGGGTCGTCGTGGATGACCGGGCCGCAGTCGTTGACGCCGGGGATGTCGTGCGCGGTGAGCACGGCCACCACGCCGGGCATCGCCTGGATGCGCGCCAGGTCGATGGCGGCGATGCGGCCGTGCGCCACCGGCGACAGGCCGAGCGCCGCATGCAGCGTGCCGGCGAGCTCGGGCAGGTCGTCGATGTAGGGCGCGCTGCCGGCCACGTGCAGGTGCGCCGACTCGTGCGGGCGCGAGATGCCGACGCGGGCGCCCGCCTGCAGCGCCTTGTCTTCGTCGGCCGGGTGCGGCCGCAGCCAGGTCGGGTCGAGGGCGCGATTCATGGCTCGGACGCCGCCTTCGCGAGACGCGGCGCGACGTGCACCATCGAGTGCCAGACGCTGGTCTCGTGCGCTGCGAGCGGCGCCTCGCGCCGGGTCTCGAGCCAGAAGCGGCGCAGCAGGTTCTTCGCGGCCTGCAGGCGATAGGCGGCGCTGGCGCGCATGTCGGTCAGGGGCGCGAAGTCGCGCTCGAGCGCGGCTTGCGCGGCGGCGACGGCGGCCGCATCCCAGGGCTTGCCGACGATCGCCGCTTCGGTCGCCACGGCGCGCTTCACGGTCGCGGCCATGCCGCCGAAGGCCAGGCGCGCGACGCCTACGCGGCCGGCGTCGTCGAGCTCGATGGCCAGGCCGGCGCAAAGCGCGGAGATGTCGCAATCGAAGCGCTTCGAGATCTTGTACGCGCGCACCGTGGCGGCGCGGGCCAGCGGCACCTCGATCGCCTGCACGAACTCGCCGGGCTCGAGGCGGTTCTGCATGTAGCCGGTGTAGAAGTCGGCGAGCGGCACGGTGCGCACGCGCTCGCCGCAACGCAGCAGCAGGCTGGCGTCGAGCGCCATCAGCACCGGGGCCGAGTCGCCGATCGGCGAGCCGTTGGCAACGTTGCCGCCCATCGTGCCGGCGTGGCGCAGCGGCACGCCGGCAAAGCGCAGCCAGACGTCGGTGAGCGTCGGCCAGCGTGCCACCAGCGCCCGCCAGCCGGCTTCGAGCGAGGCGGCGGCGCCGATCGACAGCGTGCCGTCGCGTTCCTCGATGCGCTTCAGGGCATCGACGCCGCCGATGTAGAGCAGCGACGGCAGGTCGCGGAACATCTTGTTGACCCACAGGCCGATATCGGTCGAGCCGGCGAGGACGCGGGCTTCGGGGCGGGCGAGCCGCTCGGCGGCGAACGCCTCGAGCGTGCGTGGCGCGACGAACTCGCCGCCGCGTGGCGGCGCATAGCGAAAGGTGGCGCTCGACGCCATCGCTTCGAGCGCGGCCAGCGCCGGCGCGGTATCGAGGCGTGCGACCGGCAGCTCGAACATCCGTTCGCCGGCGTCGAGGATCGGCCGGTAGCCGGTGCATCGGCAGAGGTTGCCCGAGAGCTCGTCGGCCAGCTCCTGGCGCGTCGGCCGCGTGCCCATGGCGCCGTGGTGCTGGTAGGCGGCCCACAGCGACATCACGAAGCCCGGCGTGCAGAAGCCGCACTGCGAGGCGTGGCAGTCGACCATCGCCTGTTGCGCAGGATGCAGGCTGCCACCGGGGCCTTGCAGGTCTTCGACGGTGAAGAGCGCCTTGCCGTCGAGCGCGGGCAGGAACTGGATGCAGGCATTGGCGGTGGTGAGAAGCAGGCCGCCGACGATCTCCGCGCTGCCGGCGGTCGCTGCGCCCGGCAGCTCGCCGAGCACGATCGTGCAGGCGCCGCAGTCGCCCTCGTTGCAGCCTTCCTTGCTGCCGGTGCAGCGCGCGTCCTCGCGCAGCCAGTCGAGCACGGTGCGCGTCGGTGCGGCCGCGTCGACCGCGACGACGGCGCCGCGATGGAAGAAGCGGATCGGGCGGCTCGACATGGGCTCAGATGCTCCGGGCACGCGTGCAAGGTAACGCTTCGGCAGGATATCGGTATACAACCAAAGCGATGATGCATATCATGATATTCATATGATGCCTGAGGCCGCTTTCGGGAAGATCGAGCTTCATCTCATCCGGGTGTTGCAGACCTTGATCAGCGAACGAAGCGTCTCGCGCGCCGCCATGCGCCTGGGCAGCAGCCAGCCCGCCGTCAGCGCCCAGTTGCGCCGGCTGCGTTCGCTCACCGGCGACGCGCTTCTGGTTCGCGCCGGTAGCGGCATGACGCCCACCGCGGTGGCGCTGCAATTGTTGGGCCCGGCCAGCACGGTGCTGCGCGAGGCCGACCGGCTGTTCGGCTCGCGCGCACGCGAGCGCGGTTTCGATCCGGCCGCGAGCGAGACGACGTTTCGCATCGCCGCCAGCGACTACCTCGACCCGCTGTTCCTGCCCGAGATCGTGGCCCACGTCCAGAAGCTCTCGCCGGGGGCGCGGCTCGAGCTCCTGCCGCTGACCGGCGAGTACGACTACCGTCGCAGCCTGGCCGCCGGCGAGGTCGATCTGGTGGTCGGCAACTGGCTGCGCCCGCCCGGCGAGCTGCATCTCGGCCGGCTGATCAGCGACGAGATCGTCTGCCTGGTCGCCGCCGATCATCCGGCCGGCGCGCGGTCGTGGTCGAGCGAGCGCTACCTGGCCGCCGAGCACATCGCGCCGATGCCCTTCCATGCCAACGCCGCCGGCGTCGTCGACGACCACCTGGCCTCGCTCGGCCTCGTGCGCAGCGTGGCGGTGAAGAGCGCGCACTTCAGCCTGATCCCGCTGATGGTGTCGCAAAGCCGCCTGGTGCTGACGACCGGGCGCCTGTTCTGCTCGCGCTTCGTCGACGCGCTGCCGGTGAAGATCGTGCGCTGCCCGGTCGCCTTTCCGGCGCTCACCTACTACCAGCTCTGGCACGAGGTGACGCACGCCTCGCCCTCGTCGAGGTGGCTGCGCGAGCAGGTGCGCGAGGTGGCGCGCAACCTCGCCGGGCACGGCATGCCGAGGCGCGCGCCATGAGCGCTCCGGCCCGGCTCGCGCTCCATGGCGATCTGCTCGATTTCAGTGCCGAGCCGGCCTGGGGCGAGACCGAACCTTCGGCGGTGCGTTTTCGTCCCGGCCACTGGCTGCTCGTCGAAGGCGGGCGGATCGCCGGCGTGCAGGCCGAAGCGCCCGGCGAGGGCTGGCAGCGCCACGAGCACGCCGGCCGATGGATCCTGCCCGGCTTCATCGACACCCACGTGCACAGCCCGCAGCTCGATGTCATCGCCAGCTACGGCAGCGAGCTTCTCGACTGGCTGACCACGCACACCTTTCCCGCCGAGACGCGCCATGCCGACGAAGCGCACGCCGAAGCCACGGCAGCGCTCTTTCTCGATGCCCTGCTGGCGCACGGCACGACCGCGGCGGTCGTCTTTCCCACGGTGCACAAGGTCTCGGCCGACGCGCTCTTCGCCGCTGCCGAGCAGCGCGGCATGCGCCTGCTTGCCGGCAAGGTGCTGATGGATCGCAACGCCCCGCCCGAGCTCTGCGACGACGTGGCCGGCGCCGGGCGCGACACGCGTGCGCTGATCGCGCGTTGGCATGGCCGCGCCCGCCTGGCCTATGCCTTGACGGTGCGCTTCGCGCCGACCAGCACGCCGGCGCAGCTCGCCCTCGCGGGGCGCTTCTGCCGCGACGACGCCAGTCTCTACATGCAGACCCACCTGGCCGAGAGCCGGGCCGAGGTGCAGTGGGTGCGCGAGCTCTTTCCCGAGGCGCGCAGCTATCTCGATGTCTACGCCCGCGCCGGCCTGCTGCACGCGAAGAGCGTCTTCGCGCACGGCATCTGGCTCGACGACGCCGACCGCGCCGCGCTCGCCGCTGCCGGCGCGCAGATCGCGCACTCGCCGTCGTCGAATCTCTTTCTCGGCAGCGGCCTGTTCGGCTGGCGCGCGGCAGAAGCGGGCGGCGTGCATGTCAGCCTGGCCAGCGACGTCGGCGGCGGCACCAGCCTGTCGATGCTGCGCAACATGGCCGATGCCTACAAGATCCAGGCCCTCCAGGGCGAGCGCCTGACGGCCTGGAAGGCGCTGCACGCGGCCACCCGCGGCGCGGCGCAGGCGCTCGGCCTGGGCGCCGAGATCGGCTCGTTCGAGCCCGGGGCCGTCGCCGATGTCTGCATCTGGGACGAAGCGCTCGGGCCGGTCGCGCGTCGGCGCGCCGAGGTGGCGCGCACATTGCATGAGCGCGCCTTCGCCTGGATGATGCTCGGCGACGAGCGCAACCTCGTCGAGACGTTCGTTGCCGGCCGTCGCCTGCATGCGCGAGACTCCGCGCTGCGCCCAGAATGATTGCCGGACCTCCTCACCCGGGCAAAGCGAAGGATCTCGTTTGACTCCCCTGCGCCTCGAGCTCGTCGACATCAGCAAGCAATACCCGGCGGTCAAGGCCAACGACCGGGTGAACCTGCGCGTCAAGCCGGGCGAGATCCATGCCGTGCTCGGGGAGAACGGCGCCGGCAAGTCGACCTTGATGAAGATCATCTACGGCGCGGTCCGGCCCGACGAGGGCGAGATCCGCTGGAACGGCCAGGCCGTGCAGATCGCGTCGCCGGCGGCGGCACGCGCGCTCGGCATCAGCATGGTCTACCAGCACTTCAGCCTGTTCGACACGCTGACCGCGGCCGAGAACGTCTGGCTCGGCCTCGACAAGTCGCTCTCGCTCGCCCGGGTCACGGCGCGCATCACCGAAGTGGCGGGCGTCTACGGCCTCGAGGTCGATCCGCTGCGGCCGGTGCATACGCTTTCGGTCGGCGAGCGCCAGCGCGTCGAGATCGTGCGCGCGCTGATGACGAGCCCGAAGTTGCTGATCCTCGACGAGCCGACCTCGGTGCTCACGCCGCAGGCCGTGCAGACGCTTTTCGTGACGCTGCGCAAGCTCGCCGCCGAAGGTTGCGCCATCCTCTACATCTCGCACAAGCTCGACGAGATCCGCGCCCTTTGCCACCACTGCACGGTGTTGCGGGGCGGCAAGGTCACCGGCGAGGTCGATCCGGCCGGGGAGACGAACGCGAGCCTGTCGCGCCTGATGATCGGTGCCGAGCCGCCGCAGCTGCAGCACCACGAGGCGCGCGCCGGCGCCGTCGTGCTCGAGGTCCGCGACCTCTCCCTGGCCAAGGACGATCCGTTCGGCACGACGCTCGAGTCGATCTCCTTCGAGGTGCGCGCCGGCGAGGTGCTCGGCATCGCCGGGGTCTCGGGCAATGGCCAGCAGGAGCTGATGCGGGCGCTTTCCGGCGAGGACGTGCGGGCGCCCAAGGGCTCGATCCGCCTGTTCGAGAGCGACATCGCGCGGGCTCGCCCGAGCGCGCGCCGGCGCCAGGGCCTGCACTTCGTTCCCGAAGAGCGCCTCGGCCGCGGCGCGGTGCCGACCTTGTCCCTGGCGCAGAACACGCTGCTGACGCGCACGCGTGCGGTCGGGCGCTCGGGCTGGATCCGCGTCGGCGACGTCGCCGCCCTGGCCGACGCACTGATCCGCCGCTTCAACGTCAGGGCCGGCGGCCCGGGCTCGGCGGCGAAGAGCCTGTCGGGCGGCAACCTGCAGAAGTTCATCGTCGGGCGCGAGATCGATGCCGACCCGAAGCTGCTCATCGTCTCGCAGCCGACCTGGGGCGTCGACGTCGGCGCCGCGGCGCAGATCCGCGGCGAGCTGCTGGCCTTGCGCGACAACGGCTGCGCCGTGCTCGTGGTCAGCGAGGAGCTCGACGAGCTGTTCGAGATCTGCGACCGGCTCGTCGTGATCGCGCAGGGGCGCGTCTCGCCGAGCGTGAAGAAGAGCGAGGCCTCGGCCCTGATGATCGGCGAGTGGATGAGCGGCCTGTGGCAATCGGGCGAGAAGGCGGCACCGCATGCTGCGGCTTGAGCCGCGGCCCGAGCCGTCGCGGGCGATGTCGATCGCCTCGCCGCTGATCTCGCTCGCCGTCACCGTCGTCATCGGCACCCTGCTGTTCGTGCTCCTCGGCAAGGACCCGCTGCGCGGCCTGGAGGTCTTCTTCGTCGAGCCGATCCGCAGCGGCTATGCCTGGAGCGAGCTGGCGATCAAGGCGACGCCCCTGCTGCTCATCGCCCTCGGCCTGGCGGTGTGCTTTCGCTCCAACGTCTGGAACATCGGCGCCGAAGGCCAGTACGTGATCGGCGCGATCGCCGCGAGCGGCGTCGCCATGCTCGCGGGGAAAGACACCGGCCACTGGATCTTCGTGCCGGTGCTCGTCGCCGGCGTTTTCGGAGGCATGGCCTGGGCGGCCATCGTCGCGCTGCTGCGCGACCGCTTCAACGCCAGCGAGATCCTGGTGAGCCTGATGCTCGTCTACGTCGCCGAGCAGGTCCTGAACTACTTCGTCTACGGACCGTGGAAGGACCCGCACGGCTACAACTTTCCGCAGACGATCACCTTCCTGAAGGCGACCCAGGTGCCGCGCCTGATCGGCAGCTATCGCGTCAACATCGGCACGATCGGCGGGCTCCTCGCCGCCGCCGCGTTCTGGATCCTGCTGTTTCGCACCTACGCCGGTTTTCAGCTGCAGGTCGGCGGCCTCGCGCCCGCCGCGGCCCGCTACGCCGGCTTCTCGTCGCGCAAGGCCTTGTGGACGGCGCTGCTGCTGTCGGGCGGCATGGCCGGCCTGGCCGGCGGCCTCGAAGTCTCCGGGCCGCTCGGCCAGCTCACGCCGCATGTGCCGGTGGGCTACGGCTTCGCGGCGATCATCGTCGCCTTCGTCGGGCGCCTGCATCCGGTGGGCATCGTCTTCTCGGCGATCCTGATGAGCATGTTCTACATCGGCGGCGAGCTGGCGCAGTCGCGCCTCGGCCTGCCGCAATCGCTGACCGGCGTGTTCCAGGGCCTGCTGCTCTTCGCGCTGCTCGCCTGCGACACGCTGATCGCCTACCGCGTGCGCTGGAAGCCGGCGCGTGCGGGCGGCGCCGCAGCGGGTTCGCCGATTCCGGCGCCGGCGCTCGACGACGCGCCGCTCAGCCCGGTCGTCGCGGCCACGGCGTTGCCGGCGCGGGAAGGTGCGTGATGGACCAGGCCGCCCTCCTCATCGCCGCCACGCTCAACTCGGGCACCGTGCTCGCCTTCGCGGCGCTCGGCCTGCTCATCAACGAGCGCGCCGGCATCGTCAACCTCGGCGCCGAAGGAATGATGCTGGTGGCCGCCGTCGCCGGCTTCGCGACGGCCGTGCACACGGGCAACGAGTGGGCAGCCTTCGGTGCCGGTGCCCTGGCCGGCGCGCTGCTCGCGGCTGCCTTCGGCGTGCTGGTGATCTGGCTCAATACCAACCAGTACGCCACCGGCCTCGCCCTCAGCCTCTTCGGCACCGGCTTCTCGGCCTTTGCGGGCATTCGCTACGCGCAGGAAAAGCTCGGCGAGCGGGCGAGCTTTCACATCCCCTACCTCGCCGACCTGCCTTTCGTCGGCCCGGCGTTCTTTCGCCAGCATCCGATGGTCTACATCGCCATCGCGCTCACTGTCGCCATCGCCTGGTTCCTCTATCGCTCGCGCGCCGGGCTGGTGTTGCGCGCGGTCGGCGAGTCGCCGGAATCGGCGCACGCGCTCGGCTATCCGGTGCGCCGGATCCGCCTGCTGGCGGTGATCGTGGGCGGGGCGCTTTGCGGGGTCGCCGGTGCGTATGTCTCGGTCGTCTACACCCACCTCTGGGTCGAGGGCATGATCGCCGGCAAGGGCTGGATCGCGCTGGCGCTCACCACCTTCGCCACCTGGCGGCCGGCGCGCGTGCTGCTCGGCGCCTATCTGTTCGGCGGGGTGACGATGCTGCAGTTCCAGCTGCAGGGCGAGGGCGTGCAGATCTCGAGCCAGTTCCTGACCATGCTTCCGTACCTGTCGACCATCCTCGTGCTCGTCCTCATTTCCAGGAACGCGTCGTTCATCCGCGTCAACATGCCGGCGTCGATCGGCAAGCCGTTCTTCCCGGGCTGAGCTTGGCTCGATAATCGCCGCTTCGCCTCGGCGAGCACTCCTCAATCGACCCCTTCACTGGAGCCACCATGACTAGACTCTCGAAACGGTCCTTCGTCCAACTCGCCGGCTGGAGCTCGCTCGCGTTGCTGACCGCGCTGGCCGGCTGCAGCAAGAAGGAAGAAACGACGACGACCACGAACACGACGCCGGCAGGCTCCACGACGACCACGACCACCACCACGTCGAGCACCACGATGTCGGCGTCCGCCCCGGCGTCCGCGGCGCCGGTGGCCGGCGCCGCCAGCGCCCCGCTCAAGGTCGCCTTCGCCTACGTCGGCCCGGTCGGCGACGGCGGCTGGACGTTCGCACACGACAACGCGCGCAAGGCGCTGCAGGAGCATTTCGGCGACAAGATCGTCACCAGCTTCGTCGAGAAGGTGCCCGAAGGGGCCGACGCCGAGCGCGTGTTCCGCGACATGGCCAGCCAGGGCAACAAGCTCATCTTCGGCACGACCTTCGGCTACATGGAGCCGATGCAGAAGGCCGCCGCCGACCTGCCCGACGTCAAGTTCGAGCACGCGACCGGCTACAAGACCGCGCCCAACATGCGCACCTACGACAGCCGCACCTACGAAGGCGCCTACATGGCCGGCGTGATCGCCGGCGGCATGACCAAGACCAACGTCCTCGGCGTCGTCGGCTCGGTGCCGATTCCCGAGGTGATCCGCAACATCGACAGCTTCACGATGGGCGCGCTCTCGGTCAACCCGAAGATCAAGACCAAGGTCGTCTGGGTCAACGAGTGGTTCAACCCGCCGAAGGAAACCGACGCGGCGCAGTCGCTCATCAACGGCGGCGCCGACGTGCTGATGCAGAACACCGACTCCTCGGCCGTGCTGCAGACCGCGGGCAAGGCCGGCAAGTACGCCTTCGGCTGGGATTCCGACATGCACGCCTACGCGCCCGAAGCGCATCTGGCGTCGGCCGTCGTGAACTGGGCGCCGTACTACATCAATGCCACGCAGGACGTGCTCGACGGCACGTGGAAGGGCGACCAACGCTCCTGGTGGGGCGTCAAGGAAGGCGCGATCGACATCGTCTCGATTTCCGACAAGGTGCCCGCCGAACTGAAGGCCAAGCTCGATACCGTCAAGGCCGGCCTGAAGGACGGCAGCTTCGCGATCTGGAAAGGCCCGATCACCAGCAACACCGGCAAGGTCGAGGTCGCGGCCGGCACGACGGCCGACGACAAGTTCCTCGGCGGCATCAACTTCTTCGTCAAGGGCGTGGAAGGCTCGGTTCCGGGCGGCGACAAGAAGTAGGGCGCGCACGATGGAATTCGGCGTCGTCGCGCGGCCGCGGCTGCTGGAGCTGCTGCGCACGATGCCGAAGGCCGAGCTGCATATCCATATCGAGGGCTCGCTCGAGCCCGAGCTGATCTTCGCGCTGGCGAAGAAGAACGGCGTGGCGCTGGCTTATCCCAGCGTCGAGGCCCTGCGCGCGGCCTACGCCTTCAGCGACCTGCAGAGCTTTCTCGACATCTACTACGCCGGCGCCAGCGTCCTGCTGCACGAGAGCGATTTCGAGGCGATGGCGATGGCGTATTTCGAGCGCGCCGCTCGCCGACAACGTCGTCCACGCCGAGATCTTCTTCGATCCGCAGACGCATACCGCGCGCGGCGTGGCGATGGGCACGGTGATCCGCGGCCTGGCCCGCGCCTGCGAGCGCGCCGAGCGCGAGCTCGGCATCACGAGCGCGCTCATCCTCTGCTTCCTGCGCCACCTGAGCGAAGACGAAGCCATCGCCACCTTGCGCGATGCGCTGCCGTATCGCGAGCACTTCATCGGCGTCGGCCTCGACAGCAGCGAGCGCGGCCATCCGCCCGAGAAGTTCGCGCGTGTCTTCGACGAGGCCGGCCGGCTCGGCCTGCATCGCGTCGCCCACGCCGGCGAGGAAGGGCCGCCGGCCTACATCGAGAGCGCGCTCGACGTGCTGCATGCCGAGCGCATCGATCACGGCGTGCGCTGCGTCGAGAGCCCGGCGCTGATGAAGCGGCTCGCCGAAGAAGGCGTGGCGCTCACGGTCTGCCCGCTGTCGAACCTGAAGCTGCGCGTCTTCGACACGCTCGACAAGCACAACCTCGCCGACCTCCTCGCCGCCGGCATCAAGGCGACCATCAATTCCGACGACCCGGCGTATTTCGGCGGCTACATCAACGCCAACTTCATCGCCACTTTCGAGGCCCTGCCGCAGCTCGGCGCGGCCGAGGCCCACGCCCTGGCGGGCAACAGCTTCGATGCGAGCTTTTGCGACGCGGACTCGAAACGCGCCTGGCGGGCCCGGCTCGACGGCGTCTTCGCCTCCGCCTGACAGCGGGGACGAAGCACCGGCAAGGCGACAATCCTCCAGCGCATGGCCGGACTGGAACACCTTCTCTTCGATCCGCAGACGTGGATCGCCCTGGCGACGCTGACGGCGCTCGAGCTCGTGCTCGGCATCGACAACATCGTCTTCATCTCGATCCTCGTCGACAGGCTGCCGCCAGAGCAGCAGAAGCGGGCGCGCCTGATCGGCCTGTTCCTGGCGATGTTCATGCGCGTCGGCCTGCTGCTCGTGATCTCGTGGATCATCGGCCTGACGGCGCCGCTCTTCAACATCGGCAGGGACGTCTCGGGCCGCGACCTGATCCTGATCGGCGGTGGCCTGTTCCTGATCTGGAAGAGCACCGGCGAGATCCACGAGGCGATCGAAGGCGACTCCCGGCACGAGCGGGCGGCGACGAAGGCGAACTTCGCGGCCGTGATCGTGCAGATCATCATCATCGACATGGTGTTCTCGCTCGACTCGATCATCACCGCCGTCGGCATGGTCGACCACGTCGCGGTGATGATCGCGGCGGTCATCGCGTCGGTGGCCATGATGATGCTGTTCTCGGGCGCGATCGGCCGCTTCGTCAGCCACCACCCGACGATCAAGATGCTGGCGCTCGCCTTTCTCGTCGTCATCGGCGTGGTCCTGATCGCCGAGGGCTTCGGGCTGCATGTGCCCAAGGGCTACATCTACTTCTCGATGGCCTTCGCGCTCGGCGTCGAGTCGCTCAACATCTGGTCGCGCAAGCGCGCGAAGAAGGCGGCGCGCCCGAATTCGACATCCGCCGACCTCGGTGGGCACGGCGGCTCGACGCCCTGAACGGAGAACCCGATGGCCAACGATCGCAAGCTGATCCTCTATCACTCGCCGCAGTCGCGCTCGGTCGGCGCCCTGATCCTGCTCGAGGAGCTGGGCGCCGACTACGAGCTGCGCGCGATCGACCTCGGCAAGGGCGAGCAGCGCCAGGCGGCCTACCTCGCCGTCAACCCGATGGGCAAGGTGCCGGCCATCGTGCACGACGGCGCGGTCGTCACCGAGCAAGGTGCGGTCTATGCCTACGCCGCCGACCTGTATCCGGAGGCGGGCATCACGCCCGCCATCGGCGATCCGCTGCGCGGACCGTACCTGCGCTGGTTGTTCTTCTATGGCTCGTCGTTCGAGCCGGCGGTGGTCGATCGCTCGATGAAGCGCGAGCCCGCGCCGCCGTCGACCTCGCCTTACGGCGACTTCGACACCACCATCAAGACGCTGCTCGACCAGCTTGGCGACGGCCCGTACCTGCTCGGCGAACGCTTCACCGCGGTCGACGTGCTGTGGGGCACGGCATTGCGCTGGATGACGATGTTCAAGCTCGTGGCCGAGACGCCCGCGGTCAATGCCTACGTCGCGCGCATGGGCGCGCGCCCGGCCGCCCAGCGCGCTGCGAGGATCGACGCCGACATCCTGGCGGCACGCGGCAAGTAGCTTCCGTGCGGCGGCGCGAACTCGTCCGAGGGCGCCATCTGCTGGCCGCGTTCGCCTGGACCTGGGCCCTGGCCGTCGCCGCGCCGGCAACAGCCGCCGATGCCGATGACGGCGGCGCAGAGCGGCTGAGGCCGCCTCAGCGCGGCGCGGCGCGGCGCTCGAAGGGGCCGCGATCGGGGCGTGTCATTTCGTGGGCGATGAACTCGGCCGCGTCGTCGGGGCCCATGGCGCGGGTGCGCTCGAAGGCGTAGACATCCTTGGCCAGCCGCCGGGCTTCGGCCGTGGTGATCGCATCGTCGAGCTCGGCCAGGCGCCGGGCGCAACGCTCGCACCAGGCGTCCCACTCGAGCGCTCCCGCTTCTTTCTGCATCCTGGCTCCTTCGGAGACGGTAAAAGGCGACGGTATCGGACGGCGAAAAGCATGCCCGACTCGTCGCGCCGGCGCAATAGCATTCAGCCGCAGCGGCCGACCGCTCGTCCGCGCATCGGCAAGCCGCACGCCTGCCCGGATGAGGCACGATACGGGATGACTTCGACCCCCGAGGAGCTCGCCCGCATCGCGGCGCAGACGCTGGCTCACTACAGTGCGCGGGTCGACGACTTCTGGGCCGGCACGCGCGACCACGACGTCAGCCAGAACATCGCCGCGCTGCTGCGGCACATTCGTGCGAATCCGCCCTTCTCGCTTCTCGACCTCGGCTGCGGCCCGGGCCGCGACCTGAAGACATTTGCCGAGCTCGGCCACGCCGCCATCGGCCTCGAGGGCGAGCCGCGCTTCGCCGACATGGCGCGCAGCCACAGCGGCTGCGAGGTCTGGACGCAGAACCTGTTCGACATGCATCTGCCGCCGGCGAAGTTCGACGGCGTGTTCGCCAATGCCGTGCTCTTCCACGTGCCCTCGTCGGTGCTGCCGCGGATCCTGCAGCAGCTGCACGCGACGCTGAGGGAAGGGGGTGTGCTCTTCAGCTCGAACCCACGCGGCGAGGGCCAGGAGGGCTGGCGCAGCGGCCGCTACGGCACCTGGCACGACCTGCCGGGCTGGCGCGCCTACCTCGGCGCGGCCGGCTTCACCGAGCTGGAGCACTACTACCGGCCCGAGGGCCTGGCGCGCGAGCAGCAGCCTTGGCTGGCGAGCGTCTGGCGCAAGGGCGCAGCAGACTAGCCCTGGCCGCGCCTGTCGTAGTTCTTGCCCGAGCCGCAGTAGGCCGGCGGGTGACAGATGTCATCACTACCGGCGGGAATGGCGACGGCGCACGCGGACAGGAGCCAGGTTGCGCCGACGATGGCGAGCAGGAGTCGGTACGTCATGCCTTCCTTTGGCTTGAGTCGGGCGAGTGTAAATCGCGAGAATACGAAGATGCAGGTCGTCGAGATTCCCGGATCGCCGTGATGTCGATCCTGCTGCGTCCGGACGATGCGCTCGCCTGCTACGTCTTCGCGCACGGCGCCGGCGCCGGCATGCGGCACGCCTTCATGGCCGCCTTTGCCGAAGGCCTGGCCGAGCGCCGCATCGCGACCCTGCGCTACGACTTTCCGTTCATGGAGAAGGGCTCGAAGCGGCCCGATCCGCCGGCAGTGGCGCATGCCGCCGTGCGCGCCGCGGTCACCGAAGCGAACGCGCTGTGCGAAGGTCTGCCGCTCTTTGCCGGCGGCAAGTCGTTCGGCGGACGCATGACGTCGCAAGCTCAGGCCCGGCTGCCGCTGCCTGGCGTGCGCGGCCTCGTTTTCGTCGGCTTTCCCTTGCATCCGGCCGGCAAGCCCGGGCTCGACCGGGCCGAACATCTTTCGGAGGTTGCGCTGCCGATGCTCTTCCTGCAAGGCACGCGTGACGAGTTGGCCGATCTCGCCTTGATCGACGGCGTGGTGAGAGGCCTCGGCGAGCGCGCCACGCTTGCCCTCTTCGACGACGCCGATCACGCCTTCCACGTGCGCGCTCGCAGCGGACGCAACGACGTGCAGGTGCGCGAGGCGATGCTCGACCGCATCGCCGAGTGGATCGTGGCGCGCTGCTGAACGCGCTCGCGGCTGTCCCCATTCAAGGGGAAAGACGCAGCGGCTCGCGCTGCCTACAGTGCGCTGCGCGTCGTCCTCTGCGGCGTGGAGAGCATCATGAATTCCATCCATCCGAAGTCCCGGCCCTGGCGCATCGGCCTGATCGTTCCGAGCTCGAACACGACGATGGAGGCCGAGATCCCGGCGCTCCTGGAGCGGCAGAGCGCCGCCGACGGCAGCCGCTTCACGTTCCATGCCACGCGTCTTCGGATGCGCCACTCCGGGGCCGACGCGTTGCAGGCAATGAACGATGCGGCGGGCGATGCCGTCGATGCGCTGTGCGACGCGCAGATGGACATCGTGCTCTATGGCTGCATGGTGGCTGCAATGTCCGGCGGCAAGACTTCGGTGACCGAGATCGGCCAGCGCCTGGCGCGGCGTGCCAATCACATGCGCTCGTTGCCGGTCTCGATGGTCACCAGCGCCGATGCGCTGATCCGCGCCTTGCACTCGCTCGGCGCCCGGAGCGTCTCGATGATCGCGCCGTACCGCAAGGAGCTGACTGGCAAGGTCGCCTCGACCTTCGAGGAGCACGGCATCGCGGTGCGTGAGGCGCTCTCGCTCGATATCGCCGACGACGTCGCCGTCGGCCGGCTCGATCAGCAGATGCTGCTGTCGATGGCCTGCGAAATGGATCTCGCGAACTCCGACGCGCTGGTGCTCTCGGCTGGCGTGCAGATGCCGTCGCTCGAGGTCCTCGATTCGGTCGAGCAACTGCTCGGCCTGCCGGTCGTGAGCGCGGCAAGTGCCAGCGTCTGGGCCTTGCTGCACAAGCTGCGCATCGAGCCGAAGGTGAAGGCCGCCGGCTGGCTGCTGCGCAGCTCGTGCAAGCACGGGCTCGTCGCTGTCGAACCGGAGCGCAAGGCGGCCTGAAGCAAGACGATCCCCGACCTGCGGGCGGGGTATTGCAGGGAACGCGGGGTGCGGCAATGAGGTAGCTTCGAGAGTCGTCGACAGGAGCACCTCCATGCAGAAGATCACCCCCTTTCTCTGGTACGCCAAGGAGGCCGAAGAAGCGGCCAGGTTCTACGTCTCGATCTTTCCCGATTCGCGCATCGAAAAAGTCGTGGCCATGCCCACCGAATCACCGAGCGGTCCGGCGGGCTCGGTGAAGATCGTCGACTTCGTCCTCTTCGGCCAGCGCTTCACCGCCATGACCGCCGGGCCGCTCGATCCCTTCAACCATGCAGTCTCGTTCGTGGTGGACTGCGAAACACAGGACGAGCTCGACCGCTACTGGGACAAGCTGCTCGAGGGCGGCTCGGCCGAACAATGCGGTTGGTTGAAGGACCGCTACGGCCTGTCGTGGCAGATCGTGCCCACGCTCCTGCCCAAGCTCATGGCCGACCCCGACAAGGGGAAGGCAAAGCGGACCGCGGACGCGATGATGAAGATGGTCAAGATCGACATCGCGGCGTTGCAGAAGGCGCACGCCGGCTAGCCGACGCGGCTCGCTACTCGAGCACGATCCCGGCATCCTTGACGAGCCTGGCCCACTTGTCCTGCTCTGCCCGGATGAAGCTGCCGAACTCGGCCGAACTGCCGCTGCCTGGCTCGGCGCCCTTGGCGATCAGGTCGTTGCGCACCTCCGGCAGCGCCAGCACCTTGTTGACGTCGTCGTGCAGCCTGGCAATCACGGCCGGCGGCGTGCCCTTCGGCGCGAGCAGGCCGAACCAGCCCTGCGCGGTGTAGCCGGGCAGGCCGGAGCTGGCCACGGTCGGCAGGCTCGGCAGCGCCTCGAGCGGCCGGTCGCCGGTGACCGCGATGGCGCGCAGGCGGCCCGACTTGATCTGCGGGATCACCGTCTGCGTCGGCGCGAACATCAGCTCGATCTGGCCGCCGAGCAGGTCGGTGAGCGCCTGGCCGGTGCCCTTGTACGGCACATGAACCATGTCGATGCCGGCCTGTGCCTTGAAGAGCTCGCCCGACAGGTGCGAGGCGGCGCCGATGCCTGACGAACCGAAGTGCAGCTTGCCCGGGTTGGCCTTGGCGTAGGCGATGAGCTCGCGCACGTTGGCGACGGGCACGCTGGCGTTCACGACCACCGTGTAGGCCTCGGCCGAGACCAGGGCCACCGGCGCCAGCTTGACGATGTTCTTCTCGGTGATGGCCGCGGTGGAAGCCATCACCAGCGTGTAGCCGTCGGGCGCGGCGTTGGCCACCTGCTCGGTGCCGATGTGGCCGCTGGCGCCTGGGTGGTTCTCGACGATCACGCTCTGGCCCCACATCGCGGCGAGGCGCGGCGCAAGCACGCGTGCCAGCGTATCGGCGCCGCCGGCCGGCGCGAATGGCACGATGATGGTGACGTTCCTCGACGGGAACGCCTGCCCGAAGACCGGCGCGCAAGCGAACGGCAAGAGTGCGCACAGCAGCGCGCGCGCCAGGACTCGCAGAAGGCAGCTTTGCATGAAGTTCATCCTTCAGCCTTTCGGATGCTCGGGCTTGGTGATCGTGGTGCGCAGCGTCGCGATGCCTTCGATGCCGCACTCCACCACGTCGCCGGGCTTGAGGAACAGCGCCGCCGCGTTCGGCTTGCCGACAGCCACGCCGCCCGGCGCGCCGGTGGAGAACATGTCGCCCGGCTCGATCGGGATGTAGCGCGAGAAGTGCTCGAGGATGTCGGGCAGCTTCCAGATCTGGTCGCGCGTGTTCACGCGCATGCGCTGCTCGCCGTTCACTGCGCAGGTCATCCACAGGTCGTACGGATCGGCGATCTCGTCGAGCGTGATCAGCTCCGGCCCGAGCGGACCGAAGCCGGGGATGTTCTTGCCGGTCCAGAAGCGCGAGCCCGAGGCCACCTCGCGCTCTTGCGAATCGCGGTCGGTGAGGTCGTTGAGGATGGTCACGCCGGCGACGTGGCTCATGGCGTATTCCTTCTTCACGCCGAGCGCGCGCTTGCCGATCACGAACACCAGCTCGGGCTCGTAGTCGAGGCGCACGATGCCGGCCGGCCGCGCCACCTTCGCGCCATGCCCGACGAGGCAGGAGTTCAGCTTGACGAAGCTCGTCGGCTCGTTCGGAATTTCCTTGATCAGGTTGGTGCGCTTGAGCTCTTCGAGGTGGCTGCGGTAGTTCTTGCCGACGCAGAGGAACTTGTCGGCGTCGGGCACCGGCGGCAGGTAGCGGATGGCCGCTGCGTCGCGCCAGGCAGCATCGAAGCGGGCCTCGCCTTTTTGCGCCGCCGCGGCCAGATGGTGCAGGCGGGCCATGGCATCGGGGCCGGCAGCAAGCAAGCTCTTCATGCTCGCCGGCAGGGCGTCGAGTCCGGCTGCTCGGGCTGCGGCGCCGATGTCCAGCACGCGCCGGTCGATACGAACGCCGACCTTCGGTTCGTTGCTGTCGGAAAAGGTGAAGGTGACGAGGCGCATGGAGGGTTCAGGCTTTGATGACGTTGTCCAGGGGCTGGCCGGCGATCAGTTTCTTCAGGTTGCCGAGCACGCCAGCGACGATGCGCTCGACGCTCGCCTTGCCGCCGCCGCCGCCGAAATGCGGCGAGATCAGCAGGTTGGGGCAGTCCCAGAGCGGGTCGCTGGCGGGCAACGGTTCGGGGTCGGTGACGTCGAGGCCGGCACTGCCGAGCTGGCCGGAACGCAGCGCCTCGGCCAACGCGATCTGGTCGACGACGCCGCCGCGCGCCACGTTGATGAGCATGGCGCCGCGCTTGCACGCGGCGAGCGCGGCGCTGCCGATCAGATGGTGCGTCTCGCTGTTGAGCGCGATGGCGATGGCCACGACGTCGGCCTCGCCGAGCACGCGGTGCAAGGCGTCGAGGCCGAAGGCCGCATCGACGTCGCTGCTCGCCTTTGCCGACCGCGTCACGGCAACGACGCGCATGCCGAAGGGCCGGGCCCGCCGCGCCAGCTCTGCGCCGATGCTGCCGTAGCCGACGATCGCCAGCGTCTGGCCTTCGAGCGACGTGGCACGGGCCGCGACCGCACGGTCCCATCGCCGCTCGCGTGCCTGCGCCGCGAACTCGGGCACGCGCCGCCCGAGGGCCAGCATCAGCGCCAGCGCGTGTTCGGCCACCGTCGCTGCCACCGCGCCGGCGGCATAGCTGATGACGACGCCTCGGGGCAGGCCGGCGGCCTCGAAGCCTTCGCGACCGGCCGAGATGAAGTGCATCCAGCGCACCGTGTTGCCGGGCGCCTGCAGGGCCTGCACGATCTGCCGCGCCTCGGCTGCGGGCGCGTCGAAGAGCACCAGCGCCTCGGCGCCGGGCAGGGCGGCCAGCGTCTGCGCGAGGGTATCGGTGACGACGAGATCGCAGCCGTCGGCGTGGCCGAGGCGCTCGAGGAGTTCAGTCTTGGCGAGGGCGAAGCGGGCCCAGTAGACGACACGCATGGGAGGGGTTTGCCTTTCGGAGTTCAGTGCGGGCGGTTGCGCTCATAGCCGCTGTCCACGTTCAGCGTCGCGATCTTCGTGATCTTCATGGCACTCGACGCGAAGCGGCTCGCCCGGCGCGATCGAAGAGGCCGCTATTCGACAACGTAGCCGCTCGCCTTGACAAGCACGGCGATGCGCGCGGACTCGGCGGCGAGGGTGGCCGCCATCTCCTGCGGCGAGGCCGGTGCCGAAATGAGGCCGTCGTGCGAAAAGCGCTCGATCACCTCCGGCGACTTCACCGCCGTGGTGATCGCCGCATTGAGCGTGCGCACGATCTCGGCCGGCATGCCGGCCGGCCCGAACACGCCGGCGGTGATGACGCCGGTGATGTCGAGCCCGCGCTCCGTCAGCGTCGGCACGTCGGGCAGCAAGGGCGAGCGCTCGTCGCCGGCCGTAGCCAGGACGCGGATCTTGCCGGCGCGATGCAGCTCGATCATGTCGCTCAGGCCATCGATGAGCAGCGGCAGGCGACCGCCGACCAGGTCGGCGAGGGCCGGCGCGCCGCCCTTGTACGGAATCATCGGCATGTTGAAGCCGAAGGCCTGCGCGAACGCGATGCCCAGAAAGTGCGGCAAGGTCCCCACGCCCGGCGTTGCGTACGAGGTTTGCGCCGGGTTCTCTTTCGCCCAGCCGACCCAGTGACGCAGGTCGGCTGCGCCGGTGGCCGGGCCGGTGGCGAAGCCGATGTCGAGGCGGGTCACGCCGGCGATCGGCGTGAAATCCCTGACCGGGTCGTAGTCGAGCTTGCTGTAGATGTGAGGGTAGATGGTGAACGGGCCGTTCGTGGCCAGGATCAGCGTGCGACCATCGGGTGGCGAACGGCGCAGCTCGCCGAGCGCCAGGCGCTGGCCGGCGCCGAGCCGGTTCTCGACGATGACCGGCCGGCCGAGCAGGGTCTGCAGCTTGTCGGCGAGGATGCGCGCCGCGACGTCGTTCGAGTCGCCCGCCGCCAGGCCCACGAGCAGGCGGATTGGCGCCTTGTCGTCCTGCGCCAGCGCGTCGCCGAGCGGGCCGAGCAGCGCGCCCGATGCCAGGCCGAGGGCGAACTGTCGACGTGTGCTCATCGCGCGGAACTCCGGAATTTCAGTGTCTCTGGAAGCGCTGAATATAGCCGCCGAGTCGTGAGCGAGCCGTCGCGCATCCCCCCTTCGCGCTGCAGTAACGTCGGGGTTCTTCAGCCGCCGAAGGAAGCCTTCCATGACGACGATCCTGGTCTTGTCCCTGCTCATCGGCGTCGTCGCCGGCCTGCGAGCGATCACGGCACCGGCGGCCGTCGCCTGGGCCGCCTATCTCGGCGTGTTGCCGCTTGCCGGCACGCCGCTCGGCTTTCTCGGTCACCTCGCGGCGCCCTGCGTGCTGACCGTGCTCGCGCTCGCCGAGCTGGTCGGCGATCAGCTGCCGAAGACACCGAGCCGCAAGGTCCCGCTGCAGTTCGGCACGCGCATCCTGATGGGCGCCATCTCGGGGGCGGCGATCGCGACGCCGAGCGGGCAGCTCTGGATCGGCGCGGTGGCCGGCATCGTCGGCGCCGTCATCGGCACGCTCGGGGGCGCAGCGGCGCGCGCGCGCCTGGCCCAGGCCTTCGGCCGCGATCTGCCGGCGGCGTTGCTCGAAGACGCGGTGGCGGTCGTGGGCGCCTGGCTGATCGTGACGGCGGCGCGCTAGCGCGGTTCAGCCACCGAGATAGGCGGCCACGACCTTCGGGTCGTCGAGGAGCTGCGCGCTCGAGCCTTCGACGACGATGCGGCCGGTCTCGATGACGTAGCCATGGCTCGCCACCTTGAGCGCCTGGCGCACGTTCTGCTCGACGAGAAAGATCGTCAGGCCTTCGGCGTGGATGGTGCGCAGCGTGCGGAAGATGTCCTGCACGACGATGGGCGCCAGGCCCATCGAAGGCTCGTCGAGCAGCAGCAGGCGCGGCTTGGCGAGCAGGGCCCGGGCGATGGCGAGCATCTGCTGCTCGCCACCGGAGAGGTTGCCGGCCAGGCCGTCGATGCGCTCGTGCAGACGCGGGAAAAGGGTGAGCACCCGTTCGAGGTCGGAGGCCACGGCGGACTTGTCGTGGCGCCGGTAGGCGCCGAGCTCGAGGTTCTCGCGCACCGTCAGCGTGGTCAGGATGGCGCGGCCTTCGGCGACGTGCACGAGGCCGCGCTCGACGATCCTGTGCGGCGCCATCCTCGTGATGTCCTCGCCGTCGAAGCGGATCGTGCCGGCGCGCGGCGCGACGAGGCCCGAGAGCGCAAGCAGCGTCGTCGACTTGCCGGCGCCGTTCGCACCGACGAGTGTGCGGATCTCGCCGGCATCGATCCTGAAGTCGATGCCGCGCAGGGCCTCGACATGGCCATACGCGACGGCCAGCCCCGAGACCTCGAGCAACGCCGGGCTCATCGAGCCCCCACGCTTGCGGCTTGCGCCGCGGCACTGCCCCCCGAGGGGGCGGAGCGCGGCTTGCGGCGGCCCGGCACCGCGCTCATTCGTCGCGGCCCAGGTAGGCCTCGATCACCGCCGGGTCGTTGCGGATCTGCTCGGGCGGACCTTCGGCGATGACCCGGCCGAAGTTGAGCACCGCGATGCGGCTGCACAGGCCCATGACGAAGCGCATGTCGTGCTCGATCAGGAAGACGGTGTAGCCGCGCGCCGCGATGCGCTCGATCTCGGCCATCAGCTCGCTCTTCTCGCCGCTGTTCATGCCGGCCACCGGCTCGTCGAGCAGCAGCAGCCTGGGCTCGGTGGCGAGCGCGCGCGCCAGCTCGAGCTTGCGCTGCTCGCCGTACGACAGCGAGTCGGCAATGTCGCCGGCCTTGCCGGCCAGGCCGACCCAGGAGAGCAGCTCGTCGGCGCGCGCGATCGCGCGCTTCTCGGCGGCACGAAAGCCGGGCAGCGAGAGCAGCCACTCGGCCGGGCCGTAGCCGAGATGCGCGTGCATGCCGACGATGACGTTCTCGCGCAGCGTCATCTCCTTGAAGACGCGGATGTTCTGGAAGGTGCGGGCGATGCCCAGGCGGGTGATGCGATGCGGTCTCTGGCCGACCAGCGACTGCCCGCCGAGCGCGATCGCGCCGCCGCTCGGCGCCAGCAGGCCGGTGACGAGGTTGAAGACCGTGGTCTTGCCGGCGCCGTTCGGGCCGATCAGGCCGAAGACGCTGCCCGCCGGCACGCGCAGGTTCACGTCCTCGAGGACCGAGAGGCCGCCGAAGTGCTTCGAGACCTTGTCGAGCACCAGCATCAACGCGGTCCTTCGGCCGGAGGCGAATCGGCCGCCGTGCTCAGCGCGCGCGAGGCCTTCTTGCCGAACCACGAGCGCATGCGCGCCGGATCCCACAGGCCCTTCGGCAGGAAGAGCACGACCAGCACGAGGATGGCGCCGTTGATCATCGTGCGGTAGTCGCGGAAGGACGCGCAGCAGCTCGGGCAGCAGCGTGATCACGGTCGCGCCGAGCACCGGCCCGGTCAGGCCGCCGATGCCGCCGAAGATCGTCATCGTCAGGATGTCGACGCCGCGGTCGAAGCCGAATTCGTTCGGGCCGATGAAGAAGGTGAGGTGCGCGCTGAGCGCGCCGGCCAGGCCGGCGATGGCACCGCCGAGCGCGAAGGCGAGCATCTTGTGCGCCATCACGCCGATGCCCATCAGCGAAGCGGCGATCTCGTCTTCCTTGATCGCCTCGAAGGCGCGGCCGATGCGCGAGCGCCGCATCCGCCAGAGGACGAGGAGGACGACGACGAGCGCGAGCAGCACGTGCCACCACTGCGTGAGCTGCGGAATGCCGCTGAGGCCCAGGGCGCCGCCGGTGATCGAATCGGCGTTGAGCAGGAAGACGCGCACCACCTCGCCGAAGCCGAGCGTGGCCATCGCCAGGTAGACGCCGGAAAGACGCAGCGTCGGCAGGCCGACGAGCAGGGCGATCACGGTGGGCACGGCGATGCCGCCGAGCACGGCCAGCGGAAACGGCGCGCCGAAGTTCATCGTCAGGAGCGACGCGGTGTAGGCACCGAGGCCCATGAACGCGGCGTTGGCCATGGCCAGCAGGCCGCACGACAGCGTCAGCCAGATCGAGAGCGCGAGCAGGGCGTTGATGCCGATCGTCAGCACCAGGTTGCTGTAGACGGCCCAGAAGGTGCCGAACCATTCGCCCATGGTCAGGCTTTGCGCTCCAGCACCTTGCCGAACAGGCCTTGCGGGCGGACCAGCAGCACGAGGAACAGCAGGCCGAAGGCGACGGCATCGCGCATGGTCGAGCCGACGTAGGCGACCGAGAGCACCTCGGCGAAGCCGAGGAAGAGGCCGCCGAAGAGGGCGCCGCGGATGTCGCCCATGCCGCCCAGGATGATCACCGCCACGCCCTTGTGCAGCATCGGCTGGCCCATCAACGGGAACACGGCGTTCGAGTAGAGCGCGATCAGCACGCCGCCGATGCCGCCGAGCGCCGCCGCGGTGAACGAGGTCAGGTAGAACAGGCCTTCGACGTTGATGCCGAGCAGGGCCGCCGCCTTCGGCGATTCGGCGATGGCGCGCAGGGCGCGGCCGAGCTGCGTCCTGCGCATCACGAGCATGAGGCCGGCCATCAACGCGAACGAGAGCACGATGATGGCGACCTCGAGGACGCTGATCTGGACGCCCCAGAACTGCAGCTGGCGGTCGGGCACGGTCTCCGACGGGAAGCGCAGGTTCTCGGCGCCGAACACGCCCTGCACGCCGCTGTTGAAGAAGATCGCGATGCCGATGGTCGCGATCATCGGGATCAGGTGCGGCGCGCCGCGATGGCGCAGCGGCCGCAGCACGAGGTAGTCGATCGCCAGCCCGAGCAGGCCGCTGGCGAAAAGAGCCACGAGCAGCGCGACCCAGAGCGGCGCCGCGAGGTGCGTGACGACGGCCAGCGCTGAATAGGCGCCGACCATGAACACGGCACCATGCGAGAGATTGATGACGCCCAGCACGCCGAAGACCAGCGTGAAGCCGAGCGCGAACAGCGCGTAGACGCAGCCCAGCGAGAGGGCGTTGACGAGTTGCTGTTCGAGCACGGCGGGCGAGAACCGCTCTTCTTCTTACTGCTCGATCGAGTACTTGCCGCCCTTGGTGACGCTGACGATTGCCGCCTGCTTGGCGTCATAACCCGCCGGCTTGCCGGCCTTGTCGGTCGCCTGCTTGAACTTGAAGGCGCCGGTGGCGCCGGTCCAGGTCACGCTCGGCAGGGCGTCGCGCAGGGCCTTGCGGTCGGCCTCGAGATTGCCGGTCAGCTTGATCTTGCCCAGCGCCTGCGCCGTGACGTGCACCGCGTCGAAGGCCTGTGCTGCGAACTGATCCGGCGCCGACTTGTACTTCTGGGTGTACGAGACCACGAAGTGCTGGTTCTCCTTGGTCTGGCTGCCGATCGCCCAAGGGCTGCCGACCCAGAGGTTGTCGCTCTTTTCCTTGGCCAGATCGAAGATCTTCACGGTGTTCATGCCGTTGCCGCCGATGAAGGGCACGTCGATGCCGAGCTGGCGTGCTTGCACCATGATCGGCGCACCTTCGGCGATCAGGGCCGAGAGCACGATGGCGTCGGGGTTGGTGGCCTTGATCTTGGTGAGCTGGGCCTTGAAGTCGACGTCGCCGGTGGAGAAGGTCTCGGTCGTGGTGACCGGCACCTTCAGGTCTTCGAGCGCCTTCTTGAAGGCGTCGTAGCCGCTCTTGGTGAAGATGTCGTTGTTGCCGTAGAGGACCGCCACCTTCTTGACGTTGGCATGCTTGATGGCCACGCGCAGCGTCTCGGGCAGCACGTCGGCCTCGGTCACCGAGTTGCGAAAGACGTAGTCGCCGATCGAGGTGATGCCGTCGGCCGTGTTCGAGGTGCCGAAGACGACGATCTTGGCGGCCTGCGCCACCGGGTCGGCGGCCTGCGCCGAGCTCGAGAGCGTGGGGCCGAAGAGCATCAGCACCTTGTCCTGGAAGATCAGCTTCTTGAAGACGTCGATCGCCTGTTCTTTCTTGGTCTGCTCGTCTTCGATCTGCAGGGCCAGCTTGTTGCCCTTGACGCCGCCCTCGGCGTTGATCTCCTCGACCGCGAGCTGCAGGCCGTTCTTGATCGACTGGCCGTACTGGCCGGCCGCGCCGGAGAGCGCTTCGGCGGCGCCGAGCTTGATGTCGGCGGCGAGCGCCGAAGAGAAGGCGCCGGCGGCGGCCAGCGCCACAACGAGGACGCGAGGAGAAAGACGTGAACGGGTATTCATCGGTAGATAGGCTCCAGGTGACGGATCGCCTTCGAGGGCGAAGCCCTCAATTATCGTTCGCCGCCCGGCCCGCTCGATCTAGCGTATCTACGCAGGGCTGAGCGAGCCCAGGGTCTCGGCCAGCGCCTCGGCGCTCGGCCCGAACGCGTAGGCGTCCATGCCCAGGCTGCCCATCGTCGCGCTGTCGTGCAGGCGGACCGGTGCATCGCCGCGCCCGCCGGCGCCCGCCGCCACGTACCAGGGCAGCAGGTGCTCGTCGGTGGGATGCATGTCGACCGCGAAGGGCGCTTGGCTGCGATAGGCGAAGAGCGCGTCCCAGTCGCGTGCCGCCGAGCGCTCGGCGATCCACCGCCTGAAGGCGGCGCTTTCGGGAATTTCCGGCTGGCGCTGGTCGGGATGCAGGCCACCGGCGCGAAAGACGCGCCGCAGGTTGTGCGTGATGCTGCCGCTGCCGAGCACGAGCACGCCGTCCTGGGCGAGCGGCGCCAGCGCCGCACCGAGCGCGAACTGCTGCGCCGGCGAGTCGCTCGGCACGAAGGCGAGCGGCACGATCGGAATGTCGGATCGCGGATAGATGTAGCGCAGCGCCGTCCAGGCGCCGTGGTCGAGGCCGCCTTCGGGTACCGATTGCGCCGTGATGCCGGCCGACTGCAGCAGCGAGAGGATGCGGGCGGCGAGCGCAGGGTCGCCCGGCGCGTCGTAGCGCAGGGTGAAGAGCTTGGGATCGAAGCCGCCGAAGTCGTAGACCGCCTCATGCCTGGCCGCGGCGAGGACCACCGGCATGCGTGCCGAGGTATGCGCCGAGACGCTGACGATCGCCCTCGGCCGGCCGAAGCGCGCGTCGATGGCCGGCCCGAGCCGCTGCATGAAGGCACCTCCTTCGCCCGGCTCGAGGGCGATCATCGGCGAGCCGTGCGAGACGAAGACGGGAGGCAGGGAAGTGCTCATGTCGTCATTGGAGCACCTGGCGGCACGGCGCGGATTCAGCCCTGCTGTACACAGCATTCACGACTCGTGTAAGTTCGCTTCCGAATGACGCCGCCTGCCACCCCTCCCGTCTCGCCTGCGGCGAACCGGCCGCCTTCGGCCTGGCAACTCGGCGGCCGGCAGCTGCTGCGCGACTTTCGCGCCGGCGAGCTCCGCTTGCTGATCGTCGCCGTGACGCTCGCCGTCGCGGCGCTCACGGCAGTCGGCTTCTTCGCCGACCGCATCAACGGCGGCCTCGCCCGCGACGCGCGCCAGCTCCTCGGTGGCGACGCCATCGTGGCGAGCGACCAGCCGGCGCCGCCCGCGTTCGAGGCCGAGGCGCGCTCGCTCGGCCTGGCCACCGCCAGCACGGCCAACTTTCCCAGCATGGGTCGGGCGCCCGACGACAAGGGCGGCGCGACGCGCCTGGTCAGCGTCAAGGCGGTGAGCGGCAGCTACCCGCTGCGCGGCAAGCTGCGCATCCGCAGCGCCGATGCCGGCAAGGAGGAAGACGTGGCCCGCGGACCGGCCGCGGGCTCGACCTGGGTCGACGCGGCGGTGCTCGATGCGCTCGGCCTGAAGATCGGCGATACGCTGCTGCTCGGCGATGCCAGCCTGAAGGTCGCCGCGGTCATCGTCATCGAGCCCGACCGCGGCACCGGCTTCGCGAGCTTCGCGCCGCGCGTCATGCTGAACGACGCCGATCTCGCCGCGACCGGCCTGGTGCAGCCGGCGAGCCGCGTCACCTATCGCTTCGCGGTCGCGGCCAATCGCGTCGGTGACGACAAGGTGAAGGCCTTCGTCGACTGGAGCGAAGCCGAGGTCAAGGCCAAGAGCCTGCGCGGCGTGCGCATCGAGTCGCTCGCCACGGGGCGGCCGGAGATGCGCCAGACGCTCGATCGGGCCGAGAAGTTTCTCAACCTGGTCGCCCTGCTTGCCGCGCTCCTCGCGGCGGTGGCCGTGGGCATTGCCTCGCGCGACTTCGCCAGCCGGCATCTCGACGACTGCGCCATGTTGCGGGTGCTCGGCGTCGCGCAGCGCACGATCGCGGCCCAGTACATCGTCGAGTTCGGTCTCGTCGGCCTGTTCGCGAGCGTTGTCGGCCTGCTGCTCGGCTTCGCCGTGCACTACGTTTTCCTCTGGCTGCTCGCCGGCTTCGTCGAGGGCAGCGTGCTGCCGCCGCCGAGTGCCTGGCCGGCGCTCTTCGGTGTCGGCGTCGGCTTCACCCTGCTCTTCGGCTTCGGCCTGCCGCCGGTGCTGCAGCTTGCGCGGGTACCGCCGCTGCGCGTCATCCGGCGCGATGTCGGCACCTTGAAGCCGGCTTCGATCGCCGTCCTCGGCGCCGGCGTGCTCGGCTTTTCCGCGCTGTTGCTGGCGGTGGCGCGCGATCCCAAGCTCGGCCTGATCGCCGTCGGCGGCTTCGCCGCGGCCGTCTGCGTCTTCGCGCTGCTTTCCTGGCTGGCGCTGGTGGTCTTGCGCCGCTCCGTGCCGGAGACCGGCGCGCCGCGCTGGCTGATCCTCGCGACGCGTCAGATCGCGGCGCGGCCGGCCTTCGCCGTGCTGCAGGTTTCGGCGCTGGCGGTCGGCTTGCTCGCGCTGGTGCTGCTCTTTCTGCTGCGCACCGACCTCATCTCGAGCTGGCGCCAGGCCACGCCGAAGGACGCGCCCAATCGTTTTGTCATCAACGTCCAGCCGCCGCAGGCCGAGGCCTTTCGCAAAAGGCTTGAAGACTCCGGCGTGACGCGCTACGACTGGTTCCCGATGATCCGAGGTCGCCTGGTCGCCATCGACGGCAAGCCGGTTTCGCCCGAGGCCTATGCCGACGAGCGCGCCAAGCGTCTCGTCGAGCGCGAGTTCAACCTGAGCGACAGCGCCACGCTGCCGGCGCACAACACGGTCGCCGCTGGCCGCTGGCAGGACAACGAAGCCGGCGGCCTGAGCGTCGAGCAAGGCCTGGCGGAGACGCTCGGGCTCAAGCTCGGCGACACGCTGCGCTTCGATCTCGGCGGCATCAACGTCGAGGGCCGCATCACCAGCCTGCGCAAGGTCGACTGGTCGTCGATGCGGGTCAATTTCTTCGTCCTCTTTCCGACCGCTCAGGTGCCCGATGCGCCGGTGAGCTTCATCGCCGCCTATCGCGCGCCGGCCACACCCGGCTTCGACAACGCGCTGTCGCGCGATTTCCCGAACATCACCTCGATCGACGTGTCGGCTTCGATCGCCGAGATCCAGCGCGTTCTCGACCAGGTGGTGCGCGCCGTCGAATTCCTGTTCGGCTTCACGCTCGCGGCCGGCCTCGTCGTTCTCTTCGCGGCGGTCAGCGCCACGCGCGAAGCGCGCGCCCGCGAGTTCGCGGTGATGCGAGCGCTCGGTGCGCGGCGGCAAGCTGCTGGCGCAGGTGCAGCGCGCCGAGCTGCTCGGCGTCGGGGCGTTGGCCGGCGTGCTGGCATCGCTTGCGGCGATCGCCGTCAGCTGGGCCCTGGCGCGCTATGTTTTCGAATTCAGCTGGAACCCTTCGCCCTTCGTGCCGCTCATAGGCGGCATCGCCGGCGCCTTGCTGGCGCTGGCTGCCGGCTGGTGGGGATTGCGCGAGGTGCTGACACGGCCGGTCGTGCAGACCTTGCGACAGGCGGCCGATCTCTAGCAATTCAGGCCGCGTTCAAAGGCGTGACATGAAACGACAACATCTGGCCTCGATCGTGGTGCTCATCGTCGTTGCCGTCGGTGCACTTTCGTTCTGGTGGTTGCGTGGCAGGAGCGCCGCGCCCGAGAGCGCCGCGCCGGCCGTTGCCGCCGCTTCCGCGCCGGCGGCGCCACCTGTCGTCGCCGCGGCGCCATCGGCGCCGGCGGTGCTGCATCCGATCGAGGCGGTGCAAGGCGTTGGAGGTCCGCCCGATGCGGCCGCGATGCTGGCCGACCTGTTCGGCAAGAAAGCGGTCGACGCGCTGTTCCTCACCGACGACTTTGCCCTGCACCTCGCGGCGACGGTCGACAATCTCGGGCGGCCGACGGCCTCGCCGCGCTTGTGGCCGGTGCGACCCACGGGCGGCCGCTTCACCGTCGAGACGCGGGCCGGCGCCACGGTCATCGGCGCCGACAACGGCCTGCGCTACGACCCCTTGCTCATCGCCTTCGAATCGGCCGACCTGCGACGGGTGGCCCAGGCCTACAAGCGGCTGTATCCGCAGTTGCAGAAGGAATACGAGAACCTGGGCTATCCCGACCTCTACTTCAACGACCGCCTGGTCGAGGTGATCGACTCGATGCTGGCCACGCCGGATCCGGCGGCACCGCTGGAGCTGCGCTTGCCGAACACCGAAGGCGCATCGGCGCCGGCGCGTCCCTGGCTGCTCTACGAGTTCGCCGATCCGGAGATGGCCGCCCGACCCGCCGGGCAAAAGCTTGTTGCGCATGGGCCCGGTCAACGGGCGTCGATGAAGGCCCGGCTGGCCGAATTCCGCAAGCTCGTGCCGCCAGCCTAGGCTCCCCGCCGGCCGCCAAACAAGACGCAGTGCGCAAACTGGCCCGGCTTCTCGCGGCATACTGCGCCACATGCCGTTGAGCCCAAGGATCCCATCTTTCGCGTTCTTCATCTGAGATTCCGAGCTCGATCACGAGCTGACGCTGGCCCACCTGATCCGCCGCGGCATCCACGCGAGACGCGGCGGGTCGATCCAAGGCAGCGTTTCTGGAGGCGCTCGACGAGGCCTGGGACGTCGTCATCTCCGACTACAAGTGCCGGGCTTCAGCGGCCTGCTGGCCGTCGGGCTCTCAAGGCAAACGCCAGCGACGTGCCCTCCATCCTCGTGTCCGGCGAGATCGGCGAAGACACGGCGGTGGAGGCGATGCGTGGCGGCGCAGCGACTATCTGCAGAAGAGCCATCTCGCGCGCCTGGTGCCGGCGCTGCTGCACGCCGTCGATGCGCCGAGACCGAGCGCGCGCGCGACAAGGCCGATCGCGACCTGCTCGAATCGGAGCAACGCCTGCACGAGCTGCCAGCACCTGCAAACCAGCATCGAGCCGAGCGCGCCGCCATCGCGCGCGAGATCCACGACGACGTCGGCGGCTCGCTCACGGCCTGAAGTTCGACCTCGCCTGGATCGCACGCCACTCGAGCGCGCCGAAGTCAGTCACGCGCGTGCAGTCGCTCTGGAGACGGTGACGCACGCGATCGAGTCGAGCCAGCGCATCATGCGCAACCTGCACCCGGCCATCCTCGAGCAGGGCCTGGCGGCGGCGCTGCACTGGATCACTCTGCGCTTCGAGCGGCGCAGCGGGCGTCGTCTGCACCATCCGCACTAGCCGAAGAAGGCGCTTGAGCTGCCGCCCGGCGTGCCACTGGTGGCCTATCGCACCGCGCAAGAGGCGCACACCAACATCAGCAAGCACGCGCGTGCGTCGCGCGTGCAGATCGACCTGTGATGGCCGGCGGCCTGTTCGCTGAGATCAGCGACAACGGACGGGGCTGAGCCAGGAAGATCTGGCGAAGGCCCGCTCGTTCGGCATCCGTGGCTTGCACGAGCGTGCAACGACGGTCGGTGGCTGGATCGATCTGTCGAGCGGGCCGCATGGGACGACGTTGATCCTCTCGGTGCCGCTCGACGTGGCCGACAGCGCGTATGTGCCGGATGTCGAGCCGGATCGTTCGTACGATCCGAGTCAGTGGGCGGACGTATGAGATGCTGCGCTTGCGGTCTCGAGCGCGATCAGGCCAGCGAGGCGCTCTGCTGCGCTCATGTCCCCCGAGTCGCCGCTGCGCGCCGTCTCTCCTCCTTTACTTCGCTCCGCAGAACGCCTCACCGCCCTGATCGACAGCGCGCGCACCGCGGACACCGTCGCCCGTGGCCCGCGCGGTCGAACCCTCTGGAACAGCCGATGATCAAAGTCTTCCTTTGCGACGACCACGCCCTCATCCGGCGCGGTATTCGCGACACGCTCTCCGATGCGCCCGACATCGAGGCGTCGGTGAAGCCGGCGACTACGGCGAGCTGCGCGCCTTGATGCGCGAGAAGACGGCCGACGTGCTGGTGCTCGACATCAACCTGCCCGGCCGCAGCCGCCTCGACGTGCTGCATGCGCTGAAGGAGAGCGCATCGCCGATGCCCGTGCTCGTGGTCTCGATGTATCCGGAAGACCAGTACGCGATCCGGGCGTTGCGCGCCGGTGCCTTCGGCT
>CAVZUJ010000006.1:0-199942 GCA_963778525.1 uncultured beta proteobacterium
CTGTTCCAGAAGGCCGGCATTCCTACCGTGGTCTGCGGCCCCGGGCACATCGCCCAGGCCCATCAGGCCGACGAGTACGTGGCGCTCGAGCAGCTCGCTGGCCTGCGAGCGTTTGTTGCAGGCGCTGATGACGACTGGGATCGAGGCGCTCGCCTAGCCGCCGGCTTCAAGACGTCGGATCATTCGGATGGGAACGCCGGCGCTACATTTCGGCAGCGGCGTGCCGAAAAGAGGGCGGACCTTCCATATGTTCATCCCAGCCGGTCGCCATCTCCTCGTCTTGCTTGTCGCGCTGGCCCTCGAGACAGGCGCGTTGGCAACCACCCGAACGACGACATTCGGCGTGCAGGCGACGGTTTCTGCCGAGTGCGGGATCGCTCTCGATGGGGTGGTCCGTGCGGCGGGCGCGAATTTCGCGAACGCGGGCACCGCGGTCGCCACCACGTGCAGCAACGCCGCCCCTTGCAAGGTGGAGACGCGTCGCATCGAAGGGCCTTCCCCCGCCGACGCCGCGCAGCCCGAGCGACCGCAGGCGCGCGACGCCGCAACTTCTGCTGTCATCGTCACGATCATGTTTTGATTTCGGCGCCACTCGGGGTAGAGTCACCGAACAGCGAAGAGCCTGGCTTCCCGAAGCGGGAGCGGCCCACTTTCAGACGGGGGGAGACATGTCGAAGGCACTGCGAGCTCTGCTTCTCCAGGCGTTTGTTGCCTTGTCGTTGTTCATGCCTGCGTGGGCAGCGACGACGAAGACCACGACCTTCGTCGTGCAGGCGCAGATTTCTGCCGACTGCACGATCGCCGCGACCAACCTCAATTTCGGCACGCTGGGGCTGCTGGCTGCCAACGCCGATTCAACCTCGACGCTGACCGCGACCTGCACCAACACCACGCCCTACTCCTTGGCCATGGACAAGGGCACGGTGGCCGGATCGACGACCACGGGGCGGCTCCTAGGCGGCACCGGGGCTGCAACCTTGCCCTTCGCCTTGTACCGGGACAGCGGCCGAACGCAGAACTGGGGCGAGACCGTTGGAACGGATACCGCATCCGGCACCGGCAACGGGTTGGCGCAAACGATCACGGTCTACGGCCGGGTACCGATCCAGGCGTCGACGCCCGCTCCGGGCACGTACACATCGACCATCACCGTGACAGTCACCTTCTGACGGGCCAACGATGAGCGCAAAAGCAAAGTTAGCGGGCTACCTACTGGCGGCGGCTCATCTTCCGGTGGCCTTCGGAGCGTCCCTGCACATCGCGCCGGTGTCCATCCAGATGACGCCGGGGCAGTCGGCTGCGGTTCTGACCTTGAGAAACGATGGCGACAAGCCTCTGCACGCGCAGGTGCGCGTGTTCGGCTGGAGCCAGGAGCAGAACAAGGACAACCTCACGGCTACCCAGTTGCTGAGCGCGAGCCCGCCGATGATCGAGGTCGCGCCGCAGGCCACCCAGACCATCCGGCTCGTGCGCGCCGCCGGGCCGCGCCCCGCGCGCGAGGAGAGCTTTCGCGTGCTGATCGACGAGATCGTCGATCGCACGGCAGTGTCCGACAACGGCGTGAGCGTGCAACTGCGCTACTCCGTGCCGGTCTTCCTCTCGAACGCCGGAATGAAGCCGCCGCGGATGACCGTGACGCCTGGCCTCAAGAATCAGACCCTGACGTTCAAGGCGCAAAACGGCGGTGGCCAGCACGCCAGCGTCTCTGCGGTGACGCTCGAAAATGCAGGTGGCGAGTCGGTGGTGGTCGAGGCCGGCCTGGTCGGCTACGTGCTCGTCGGACAGACCATGGAGTGGAGCCTGCAAGTGCCAGCGACGAGCGCGGTGAAAGGCCCCTTCGTGACGCTGCATTGCCGCTTCAACGGAGAAGCCTTCTCGACCAAGCTGTAGCAGCCAGCTGCCGCCACGCGGCGCGATGAGCCACGCCGGTGCGCCCTCTGACGGAGTGGCCACGGCGAGGACCGTCGAAGAAGGCTTGTCCGCGCTTCTGTTCTGGGCCTGCATAGCCGGGTGCGGTGCGTGGTGGCCGAAGGCGGCGCACGCGCAGGCGGCGGCTGCCAACTTCGTATCGGCCGAACCGGCCGAAAGACTGCAGCTGGAAGTGAGCGTCAACGGCCTGCCGAAGGGGCTGGTCATCGGGCTCCTCGTCGAAAACGGCAGGTTCCTCGTTACGCCGGCCGACCTGCGCGACATCGGAGTCGAAGCCGGCAAGCTGCCGTTGGACGCTCGCGGCACCTTGGCACTCGACGACATTCCCGGGCTGAGATACGTCTACCGAAGGGAAACGCAGCAACTCGAGCTGCAAGTCGACGCCGCGCGACTGATCGCCGAGCAGCTTGGCAACAAGCCTCCGCCCACGCCGCCTCCGCAGGCGGGGTACGGACTGGTGGTGAACTACAGCGCCCATCTGCAGGCCCAATCCACTTCGTTGCCCAGCCGCGTCCAAAGCAGCACGCCGGCGAGCGTGTACGGTCAGCGCAGCGTGTTCGCTCCACCGACGACGCTGACCGACGTCGTGGTGCAACCCTTCGATCTCGGGCAGAGCGCCGGCGACACCTTCACCCGGGCGCTCGGCCTGTATACGGACTCGCGATTCTTCACGCCGTTCGGCACCCTCTACAACGGCGGGTTCTTCTCGTTGACCGACGCGGTGAGCGGACCCGACCGCAAATGGACCCGCATGGACACGCAGTGGGTCTACTCCGATCCGCAGGCCCTGCGCACCTTCGTGGCCGGCGATTTCATTTCGACGGCGCTGACCGGAGTGCGGGCGGTTCGCCTCGGAGGTCTCCAGCTGCACAGCAACTTCGCCCTGCGTCCCGACCTCGTCACCTTTCCCGTACCGGTGCTCGGCGGCAGCGCAGTGGTGCCCTCGGCGGTCGATCTGTACGTCAACAACATCCGCCAGTTTTCCGGTGGCGCATCGGGTGGCCCCTTCGTGATCGACACGCCGCCGGCGCTCACCGGTGCCGGCAAGGCGACCATCGTGGTCGAGGACCCGCTCGGGCGCCGCACCACCACCACCTTGCCCATCTATGTCGACGCGCAGATGCTGCAGCGGGGCCTCAGCGACTACGCGATCGAAGCCGGCCATTTCCGCAACAACTACGGGCTCGACTCCTTCGACTATTCATCCAATCTCGCGGCCAACGGCGCGTTCCGGTACGGAGTCAATGACGCGCTGACGGTCGAAGTGCGCAGCGAGGCGACCGACGGCCTGGTCAACGTGGGCGCGGGCGCCCTGGCGCGGCTGGGCCAGTACGGAGTGGTCGGGGCGTGGCTGGACGGCAGCGGCGGCGACTCGCGCGGCGAGCAAGCCGCCCTCATGTACCGGTATGTGTCGTCGGCGTGGAGCCTTGCCATGTTCGCCGCGGGGACACGCGACCAATACCGCGATCTCGGCAGCACCAAGGGCGTGCCGGTTCCGCTTCGTCAGCAGCGTTTCCTGTTCGGCTTGCCGTTCGCCGGCAACCAGAACCTCAGCTTCTCCTATGTCCGAATCGATACCCGGTTGGCAGGCAATTCGCGCATCGCGGCGCTCGGCTACACCGCAAGCCTGGGCTCCCGGTTCAGCGTGTTCGGCCAGGCGTTCAGGGATCTGGAACATCCCGGCGCACATGGCTTCTATCTCGGGCTGTCGATGAACCTGGACGGCCAGGTCACCGCCTATTCGAATGTCGCAAGGGTCAGCGACCAGACCATCGTGAGCGCCGGCGCGAACAAGCCGGTGGACTACGACGCGGGCGGCTTCGGTTGGGCGGTCGAGGGCGACGGCGCAAGCGCCGGCGACTATCGCCACGCCCTTGTGCGCGGTGGCTACCTCGGCGCCTACGGCGAAGCGGCGGCGACCGCGGAGAAGTTCAGCCACGCGACCATGGGCTCGCTCGACGTGCGCGGTTCGCTGGTCGTGATGGACGGCACCCTCTTGGCCTCGCGCGCCGTCGACGACGCATTCGCCATGGTGTCGACCGACGGCGTCGCCGGCATTCCGGTGCTGCGCGAAAACAGGTTGGTCGGAACGACCAACGACACCGGCCACTTCGTCATTCCGGATCTGCACTCCTTCCAGAGCAACCGTCTCGCCATCGACACGCAGGGGCTGCCGGCCGATGCACGCATCACCGTCGACAACCTGGTGGCGGTGCCACGCGACGGCGCCGGCGTGCTGGCGCATTTCCCGGTCGCGCGCTATCACGGCGCCAGCCTGATCCTGGTGGATGCGCAGGGCAAGGTGCTGCCGGTGGGCACGCGCGTGACTCTGCAGGAAAGCGGTGTGTCCGGGCTGGTCGGCTATGACGGACTGGTATTCTTCGAGGCGCTTGCGCCCCTTAACCACCTGGTGGCCGAGCTCGACGAAAAGACCTGCGTCGCCGAGGCGACTTTCGATGCCGGCGCAAGCATGACCACCCTGGGCCCGTTCACGTGCATCGTCAAGGAGACATCGCCGTGAGTCGCATGCTGCTGAAGTGGTTGTTGTGCTTGTGCATGGCCATGACATGGGCGCACGAGGCGCACGCCCAGAATTGCGTGCTCAACATCGGCAACATGTCGTTTGGCACGCTGTCCGGGGCGGCGGGTGCCGATGCCACGTCGAGCTTCGTCTTGGACTGCAACGTTGCCACCGGCAATCCATTGCTTCGCGTGTGCATCAGCATCGGGGCGCCGGGTTTTGGGGACGTGCGCGATCGCAAGATGTCAGGGCCTGCCTCGGCGCAACTGGCCTACAACCTGTACAGCGATTCGGCGCGCACGCAGATATGGGGTTCGATCCTCGGGGCGCTGCCTCCGCCTCCCCTCGACTATCCGATCTCGGGCGGCAAGGTGCACGCCAGCATTCCCTTGTACGGTCGCGTGGCTTCCGGGCAAGGGACGTTGCCCGGGGGGAGCTATTCGGCCAGCTACGCCCCCACGGACGTGCTGGTCGGCATCCGGGACTACTCGGTAACCCCGAGCAGTTGCGCGAGCATTCTGCCGAACCCCAGCATCAGTCAATCGCAGCTCTACATCAATGCGAACCTGGCGGCCGATTGCACCGTGTCGGCCACGCTCATCGATTTCGGCCAGCGCGGAGCCTTGAACACGGACACCGATGCGACCGGCACGGTCACCGCCAGTTGCGGCGGCGGCATCGCCTACAGTCTTTCGATGAATGCCGGTACCGGCGTGGGCGCGACGCTGGCCAATCGCGTCATGACTCGAAGCGGAGGCACGGAGACGCTTCGCTACAACCTGTATTCCAACACCGGTCGAACCAGCGTCTGGGGCGACGGCAGCGCGGGAACCGCCACCGTCAGCGGCTCGGGCAACGGCAGCAACCAGACCTACACCGTGTATGCACGCATGCCCGCGCAGGCGCCGGTGCCGCGACCCGGGAGCTACAAGGACTCGATCACGTTGACGATCACCTATTGATTCTTTAGGGCTCCTCTGCTGGTTGCACTTGCCAGGCTGAAGCCCTAGGAGCCAGTCGGCCGCACGCTCGACGCGGTGACGCAGGTCGCCTCGACCAGCGTCGACGACGATTGCGGCGAAGGCTTTGAGCCGCCGCGGCCGGGCCTCCGCCTTCGCCCTGCTGCAAAAGCCGCCCGCGCCGTTCGCCGGGTCGGCGCGCTGACGCGACCGGCGTCTACCGCGCGAGATAGTCGCCGTTCACCGGCTGGGCTTACTTCTTGAACCGGATCGTCTTCAGCTTATTCACCGGGCGCTTGGTGGTGATGTCGGCGTGCCGGTCCGTGGTCGAGCGGCTCTTGGCCGCCGCAGTTGGCGGAGGCGCTTGCGGCGAAGCGACAGGCGCCGCCGGATCGAAGGCGATTCGCAGTTCCTTCACGGCTTCGCCCAGGGGCTTGTCGATCTGGACGTGCACGCCGAAGACGTCGATCTTTCCGCCCGCAAGGATCACGGCCAAGGCGAGCGCGGCCACCTGACCCTTCAGGAAGAACTTCGGTGGGCTCGCGTACTCGATCCGGGTGCAGAGGAGCGCAGGCCGGTCGCCGTCGAGCGGCCGCAGCAGCGAAGGGCGCGCGGCCAGGCGTTTCAGCTCGGCCCGCGCTTCCTTGACGAAGTGAGCTTGCCGAAACAGGACTTCCTCGACCGGCTTCGACTCGACGACAACGAGCGCCGCTTCGTAGAGCCAGGCGAACCTCGTCAGGTATTCGCCGAGATCGAAGACGCTGAGCTCGTCGCTTGCGCGGAACGTCAGCTGAAGGGTGGATTCGTCTCGCATGCGGACCTCCCTGCTCGTCGGGTGACGATGGCTGCCAGCATAGCGCTCAGTCAGCCCTTCGCGCCTCCGGTGACGACGGCCACGCGGCCTGCGCTGGCGGTGCCTGGTGTCTGCATGGGTTCTCCTTGTTCGACAATCATCGTACGCAACCGGGAGGCAGCTCGTGGCGTTCGAATACGTGAGCGTGGAAGAGGCGATCGCCGCCGACGGGCTGCGCATGATGGTCGTCGGCGGCGTGCCCAGCCCGTGGGGCGAAGCGGCCAAGGGCATCCTCCATCTCAAGGGCCTCGACTGGCGGGCGGTGCGCCTGGCCTACGACAGCGAAGCGCAGAAGGCGTGGGCCGGACAGCGCAGCGGCCCGGTCGCGGTCTACGCCAACGAGGCCCCGCTCAGCGGCTGGCGCGACATCCTGCTGCTTGCCGAACGGCTCGCGCCAACGCCGCCGCTCCTGCTGCCCGCCGATGCGGCCGGGCGCGCGCAGGTGCTCGAGCTGGCGCACGAGATCTGCGGCGAAGGCGGCCTGTGCTGGACGCGCCGCATTCAGCTGGTGCAGGCCGGCCTCGACGGCACGGGCGGCTTCGCGCCGCGGGTCGCGGCCTACCTGGCGAAGAAGTACGGACACAACCCCGAGGCCGGCGCCGCGGCGGGCGCGCGCGTCGTCGAGCAGCTCGGCCGGCTCACTGCGCGCCTGAAGGCGCAGCAGGCCGCGGGCAGCGACTACTTCGTCGGCGACGCGTTGACGGCCGCCGACATCTACGCGGCCACCGCCATCGCGCTCTTTCGCCCCTTGCCGCACGCGCTGTGCGCCATGGACGCCGGCCCGCGCGCCGCGCTGGAGACCCTCGATGCGCCCACCGCCGCCGCGCTCGACCCGGTGCTGCTCGCCCATCGCGAGATGATGTACGCGCGCCATCTGGAGCTTCCGCTGTCGCTGTGAGCGGAGACGGCAACGTGACGATGCGCAGCGCCGACGTGGTCGTGGTCGGCCTGGGTGCCGTCGGCAGCGCCGTCGCCCATCACCTGGCCGCGGGCGGCGCGAAGGTGATCGGCATCGACCGCTTCACGCCGCCGCACGCGCATGGTTCGAGCCACGGCGCGACGCGCATCACCCGGCTGGCCATCGGCGAAGGCCACGAGTACGTGCCCATCGTGCAGCGCTCGCACACCCTCTGGCGCGAGCTCGAGGCCGAGACCGGCGAAAGCCTGATGCTCACGACCGGCGGCCTCGTCATCGCCTCGCAGGCTTCGGCGCGGCGCCCGTATCACGGCCAGGCCGGCTTCTTCGAGCAGACCGTGAGCGCGGCCGAGCGCTTCGGCATCGTCCACGAGCGGCTCGATGCGACCGAGATCCGCCAGCGCTTTCCCGCCTTCATGCCGGCCGACGACGAGCGCGGCTACTGGGAGCGCGACGCCGGCATCCTGTTCCCCGAGCGCTGCGTCGCGGCGCAGCTGCAGGTCGCCTCGGCGCGCGGCGCCGAGCTGCGCTACGGCGTGTCGGTGCTGCGCATCGCCGATGCGCCGGGCGGGCAGGGCGCCAGCGTCGTCACCGATGCCGGCACGCTCGCGGCCGCGCATGTCGTGATCGCTGCCGGTGCCTGGCTGCCGGCGCTGCTGCCGGCGCGGCAAGGCGCGCGCTTCGCGGTGCAGCGCCAGGTGCTGCACTGGTTCGCCACCGACGCGCCCGACCTCTACGCGCCGGGGCGTTGCCCGGTCTTCATCTGGATGCACGGCAACGACGGCGCGTCGTTCTACGGCTTTCCGAAGGCCGATGGTTACGACGGCGTCAAGGTCGCGGCCGAGCAATTCGAGGACGCGACCACGCCCGACGCGATCGAGCGCACCGTGAGCGCCGCGGAGACCGCGCTGACGCTACGAGGCGCACATCCGCGAGCCGGCTGCGCGGCGTGTCGGCGCGCAGCGTGCACGACACGACGTGCCTCTATACCAGCACCGCCGACGGGCGCTTCGTCATCGACCGTCATCCGCAGCTTGCCGCCGTCACCGTCGTCTCGGCCTGCTCGGGGCACGGCTTCAAGCATTCGGCGGCGGTGGGCGAGGCCGTCGCCGATGGGCTCCTCGGCCGGGTGCCGCGGGTCGACCTGTCCTCGTTCGCGACCCTGGGCCGCTGAGGGGGCCGCGGTCATGCGACGATTCCGCCATGACCTCAGCCACTCCCACCGCGACGAAGAAGCCGAAGGTCGTCGCCGCCGCCCGGCCTTCGCTCCTCGGCCAGCTCGTCTCGGCGCTGGCGACGAAGCGCATCCGCGTCGTCGACCTGACGCAGACGCTCACGCCCGAGTTCCCGCAGATCGCGCTGCCGCCCGAGATGGGGCAGTGCTGGCCCTTCCGCATCGAGGAGGTGTCGAACTACGACGCGCGCGGCCCCGGCTGGTACTGGAACAACTTCTCCTGCGGCGAGCACACCGGCACGCACTTCGACGCGCCCATCCACTGGATCTCCGGACGCGACCTGCCGAACAACTCGGTCGACACGATTCCGGCGCAGCACTTCGTGGCGCCGGCCTGCGTCATCGACTGCTCGGAGCAGACGAAGGCCGATCCCGACTATCTCCTCACCGTCGACGACATCGAGCGCTTCGAGGCGGCGCACGGCCGCGTGCCCGAGGGCGCCTGGTTCCTGATGCGCACCGACTGGTCGAAGCGCCACGATCCCGAGGCCTACCAGAACTTCGACGAGACCGGCCAGCACACGCCGGGGCCGAGCTCGGAGGCGGTGCAGTTCCTGGTCGACCAGCGCGGCGTGCTCGGCTTCGGCTCGGAGGCCATCGGCACCGACGCCGGCCAGGGCTATCACCTGCGGCCGCCGTATCCGTGCCACTACTACATGCACGGTGCCGGCCGCTACGGCCTGCAGTGCCTGAGCAACCTCGACCTCTTGCCGCCGACCGGCGCGGTCCTGATCTGCCCGCCGTTGAAGATCGAGAAGGGCAGCGGCAGCCCCTTGCGCGTGCTCGCGCTCGTGGAAGAGTCCGCATGAGCGGTGGCGCGCGCGTCGCCGCCGTCACCGGCGGCAGCGCCGGCATCGGCCTGGCAATCTGCGAGCGCCTGCTCGCCGACGGCTACGAAGTCGTGTCGCTGGCGCGCCGCGCCTGCCCGCTCGCGCACCCGAAGCTGCACAGCATCGAGGTCGACCTGATGGATCGCGCCGCCACTGCCGAAGCCGCCGCCGAGCTGGCGCGCCGCTTCGAGGTGACGACGCTGGTGCACAACGCCGGCGTCATCCGGCCGGCGCTCGTGGCCGACGTCAAGCTCGACGACCTCGACGCGCTCGTCGACCTGCATCTCGGCTGCGCCATCCAGCTCCTGCAGGCGGCGCTGCCGGCGATGCGCGCGCAGCGCTTCGGCCGCGTCGTGCTGATGTCGTCGCGCGCCGCGGTGGGCCTGCAGACGCGCACCGCCTATTCGGCCACCAAGGCCGGCATGCTCGGCATGGCCCGCACCTGGGCCCTCGAGCTGGCGGGCGAGGGCATCACCGTCAACGTCGTGGCGCCGGGCCCGATCCGCACCGACATGTTCTTCGAGGTCGTGCCCGACGGCAGCGAGAAGGAGCGCGCGCTTGCCGCGGCGATCCCGGTCAAGCGCCTCGGCGAATCGGCCGACGTCGCGCGCGCGGTCGCCTTCTTCACCGACCCCGCGGCGAGCTTCGTGACCGGCCAGGTGCTCTACGTCTGCGGCGGCACCAGCGTCGGTAGCCTGACCCTCTGAGGCAAGCGCAAGGGTTTTCGATCGAGCCGCCTTGCGGGTGGCACGGCTTGAAAAAGCCCGGGGCGGGGATTAGCATGCTTTACCCCTAAATGATTCAGAACGGATCGATCGCTTGCCCTCCATGAAATCTCTCGCTCACCTCTCGGCCGCGCTCGCCGCCGCGCTGGCGCTGGCCGGCCCCGCCGCCGCCGCCGACTTCAAGATCGGCTTCATCAGCTCGCTCTCGGGCCCGATCTCCGGCCTCGGCATCCCTTACGCCAAGGGCATCCGCGCCGCCGTGGCCGAGCACCCGACGATCGCCGGCCGCAAGGTCCAGCTGATCGAGCTCGACGACGCGTCCGATCCGGCCGCCGCCGCCCGCGACGCGCGCAAGCTCGTCGCCGACGACAAGGTCGACGTGCTGATCGGCACCTCCGGCGTGCCGGGCGCGATGGCGATCGCCGCGGTGGCGCGCGAATCGATGACGCCGCTGATCTCGCCCACGCCGGTGAACGTGCCGCCGGGCGATGGCGGCTGGACGGTCACCGTCTCGCAGCCGTTTCCGCTGATGGTGGCGGCGGTGGTCGAGAAGATGAAGGCCTCGGGCGTGAAGACGGTGGCCTACATCGGCTTTTCCGATGCGCTCGGCGACCTCGCCTATTCCTCGCTCCAGCAGGCCGCCGGGCCGGCCGGCATCGCCATCGTCGCCAACGAGCGTTATGCCCGCAGCGACACATCGGTGGCCGGGCAGATCCTGAAGATCGTCGCGGCGCATCCCGATGCGGTGTTCGCCGGCAACTCCGGCTCGCCCGGCGCGCTGCCCTACCTCGCTCTCGCCGAGCGCGGCTACAAGGGCCAGATCTACGGCACGCACGGCCTGATCAACGCCGACTTCGTGCGCGTCGCCGGCAGCTCGGCCGATGGCCTGCAGGTGCCGAGCGGCCCGGTGATGGTGGCCGACCAGCTGCCGGCCGCGAGCCCGGTGCGCAAGGTCGCGCTCGAGTACCGCGACGCCTACAAGAAGAGCGAAGGCGCGCTGCCGAGCGATGCCTTCTCGGCCTACACCTACGACGCCTACCTGCTCTTCGCCGACGCGGCCACGCGCGCGCTCAAGGCCGGCGGCGAGCCAGGCACGCCGCAGTTCCGGGCGGCGCTGAAGGAGGCGATCGCCTCGACCCACGAGCTGGCGGGCACGCACGGCATCTACACCTTCAAGGCCGGCGACGCCTACGGCCTCGACAAGCGTTCGGCCGTCGTGATCCGGCTCGACAAGGGCCAGTGGAAGCTGGTGCCCTGAGGGCCGCGCCGCCGGCGCACGACGCGCCGCTGCCGGCGCACCGCGATCGCGCCGAGGCGATCCGCGCGCTCGTCGAGGACGACCGCGTCCATCGCGACCTCTACCTGAGCGAAGAAATCTTCGCGCTCGAGCAGCGCCACTTCTTCGCCAACACCTGGAGCTATCTCGGCCACGCCAGCGAGGTGCCCGAGGCCGGCGACTACGTCACGCGCGAGATCGCCGGCCGGCCGCTCGTGCTGGTGCGGCAGGCCGACGGCGGCCTGCGCGTGCTCTACAACCGCTGCGCCCACAAGGGCACGCAGCTCGTCACCGACGCGAGCGGCAACGTCGGCCGGCATTTCCGCTGCCCGTATCACGCCTGGACCTATCGGCTCGACGGTGCGCCGATGGGCGTGCCGCTGAAGGCCGGCTACGACGGCACGCGCCTGCACCAGTGCGAATCGGGACGCGGCCTGACGGCGCTGGCCCACGTCGCCGTGCACCGCGACTTCGTCTTCGTCAAGCCGGGCGATGCCGGTCCCGACTTCGAGACCTACTTCGGCGCGGCGCTGGCCTCGATCGACAATCTCGTCGACCGCTCGCCGCTCGGCCGCCTCGAGATCGCCGGCGGGTGCCTGCGCAACGTCATCCGCTGCAACTGGAAGATGTACCTCGAGAACATCAACGACACGGTGCATCCGATGTCGACGCACCAGTCGGCGGTCGATGCGGCGAACGGCCTCTGGCAAGGGCACGCCGCCGACGAGCCCAAGCCGATGGCGATGGAGCAGATCCTGCCGTTCGGCGCCGGCTACGATTTCTTCGACCGCATGGGCGGGCGCGTCATGGCCAACGGCCACAGCGTCCTCGGCACCCGCTTCAGCATCCACTCCGGCTACGCCCAGCTGCCGGAATACGAAGCGGCGATGCGGGCCGCGCACGGCGCCGAGCGCGCCGCCGAAATCCTCGAGCGCTCGCCGCAGAACGCGGTGCTCTTTCCGAGCCTGGCGCTGAAGGGCTCGCCGCAGACGATCCGCGTCATCCGGCCGCTCGCCGCCGACCGCACCCTGATCGAGGCCTGGAGCTTTCGCGTCGCCGGCGCGCCGGAGCTGTTGTTCGAACGCTCGCTCGCCTACAACCGGCTGGTCTTCTCGCCGATGTCGGTCGTCGCGCACGACGACGTCCATCTCTTCGAGAGCATCCAGCGCGGCCTGCGCGCCGAAGGCAATCCGTGGGTCAGCCTGCATCGCGGCTTCGATCCGCGCGAGCTGGAAGAAGACGCGATCGAGACGAACGGCACCAACGAGCTGCTGCTGCGCAACCAGTACCGGGCCTGGTCCCGTTTCATGACCCTGGACATGACGTCGTGAGCACCGACCCTGCCCTCGAACGAGAGCTCGCCGATGTCGTGGCCGCCGAGGCGGCGCTGCTCGACGCCGGCCGCTTCGACGACTGGCTGGCCCTCTTCGCCGAAGACGGCCGCTACTGGGTGCCGCTGCAGGGCGCGCGGCAGGCCGATCCGTTCAGCCATCAGTCGATCGCCTATGAAGACCGGATGCTGCTGACGCTGCGCGTCGAGCGCCTGAAGAATCCGCGCGCCCATTCGCAGCATCCGCGCAGCGCGTGCCAGCACGTGCTGCAGCGCTCGGTCGTCGAGCCGGCCGATGGCACGGCCGCGGGGCCTGGAACGTACAGCCTGCGCACGCCCTTCATCTACGTCGAGGCGCGCGGCGACGAGGAAGTGACGCTCTCCGGCAGCTACCGCCACGTGCTCGCGCGCATCGGCGAGGCCTGGAAGATCCGGCAAAAGCGCGTCGACCTGCTGCAGGCGGAGCGGCCCTTGCCGGCGATCCAGCTTTTCATCTGAGCCCGCGATGCCCGAGCTGCACCAGCGATTGCGCTTCGATACCGCCGACGGCCAGGTGCTCGACGGCACGCGCCGCTACGTGCTGCTGCGCGCCGACGTGCTGATGGGCCTGTTCGCGGCGCTGCCGGCAGCGGCGCGCGACGAGGCGCTTGCGCGCCTTCGGGCGCTCGGTTGCGACGCACGGCGTCGACAGCCTGCGGGCCTATGCCGCCGAGCCCGGCGTCGACAACGACGCGCTGCAACGCGTCGTCGAATCGGCGGCGGCCTCGCTCGGCTGGGGCCGCTGGCGCCTGGCCTGCGATGGCAGCTCGCTCGAGCTCGAGGTGCGCAACAGCCCCTTCGCCGCGGCCGCCGCGCCGGCGTCGGGGCCGGCCTGCCACGCCATCGTCGGCATGCTGCAAGGGCTTGCCGGCATCGTCCTCGGCGGCGCGGCGAGCGCGCGCGAAATCGCCTGCGCCTGTGACACCGGCGACGGCCGTTGCCGCTTCTCGGCCCGCATCGCTTCCTCTTCGCCGGCCGATCGGCCGGCTTTCGCTCACCTCAAGGAGATCAACGCATGAAACACGCCCTTCGAATCGGCACCGGCATCGCGCTCGCCCTCGGCGTCGCTGCCGCGGCCGCCGCGGCCGACCTCAAGGTCGGATTGATCACGGCGCTGTCGGGCCCGACCTCCTCGATCGGCCTGCCCTACGACAAGGGCATGAAGGCGGCGCTCGCCTACAAGCCGGAGATCGCCGGACACAAGGTCCAGCTGATCGTGCTCGACGATGCGTCCGATCCGGCCACCGCCGGGCGCAACGCCAGGAAGCTGATCGAGGAAGACAAGGTCGACATCCTGATCGGCTCGGCCGGCGTGCCCTCGTCGATGGCGATCGGCGCCGTCGCCCAGGAAAGCCATGTGCCGATGATCGCGCTGACGCCGATCGGCCTGGCCGGCCCCGAGGGCTCGTGGATCGTCGCGATTCCGCAGCCGACCGACATCATGGTCAACGCCGTCATCGCGCAGATGAAGAAGGCCGGCGACAAGACCGTGGCCTTCATCGGCTTTTCCGACGCCTGGGGCGACCTCGTCTACAACGCGCTCGTCAAGGGAACGCAGGGCACCGACATCAAGATAGTGACCAACGAGCGCTATGCCCGACCGGACACATCGGTGAGCGGCCAGGTCCTGAAGATCATCGCCGCCCATCCCGACGCGGTGATGACGGGCGGCTCCGGCACGCCGGGTGCGCTGCCCTACCTCGAGCTCGCCAAGCGCGGCTACAAGGGCCACCTCTACGGCAACCATGGCCTCATCAACCCCGACTTCGTGCGCGTCGCCGGCGACTCGGCACAGGGCATGATCGCCTCGACCGGCCCGGTCGTGGTGGCCGACCAGCTGCCCGCGGGCAGCCCGATCCGCAAGATGGCCGAAGACTTCCGCGCCGCCTACCTGAAGGTGAACGGCGTGCCGAGCACCGACGCGTTCTCGGCCTACGCGTTCGACGCCTGGCTCGTCTTCGCCGACGCGGCGGCGCGTGTCCCCAAGTCGATCGAGCCCGGAACGCCGGCATTCCGCTCGGCACTGCACGATGCGATCGTCAGCACCAAGGAAGTCGTCGGCACGCACGGCGTCTACAACTTCCGCGCCGACAGCCGCTACGGCGTCGATGATCGCGCCCGCGAAGTGGTTCGCCTCGACCACGGCAAGTGGATGCTGGTGAACTGACCTCCGGCACGGTCCCGACTCGCGGCGCGGCCGAGCCATGAGCTGGGACATCGCTTTCATCCTCACGACCGACGGCCTCGCCACCGGCGCGATCTATCTGCTGGCCGGCATCGGCCTGGTGCTGATCTTCTCGGTCACGCGCGTCGTCTTCGTGCCCTTCGGCGACATCGCCGCGTTCGCGGCGCTGAGCCTGGCGGCGTTCGAGGCGAACCGCCTGCCGCCGACCATCGGCCTGGTGCTCGTGCTGGCGGCGTTTGCCCTGCTCGCCGAGATCGTCGGCCATGTCCGCCGGCACAGCCTGGCCCGGATCCCGCGGGCGATCGCCACCTGGGGCCTCCTGCCGGCGCTGCCCTGCGCGCTCGCCTGGGCCGTCTTCGCGCTGCATGGGCCGGCGTGGCTGCAGCTGATCGCCGCGGTGCTCCTGGTGGTGCCGATCGCGCCGCTGCTGGCGCGCCTGACGCTGCAGCCGATCGCCGACGCCTCGGTGCTGGTGCTGCTGATCGTGTCGCTGGCGCTGCACTTCCTGCTCTCCGGCCTCGGCCTGCTCTTCTTCGGCCCGGAAGGCTCGCGCACCCATCCGCTCACGGACGCCACCTGGACGATCGCCGACGGCTATGCGATCGGCGGCCAGACGCTCCTGATGGTGGCCTCGGCCCTGGTGCTGAGCGGCCTCTTCTATCTCTTCTTCGAGCACACGGTGACCGGCAAGGCGTTGCGCGCGACCTCGGTCAACCGGGTCGGCGCGCGCCTGGTCGGCATCCGGCCGGCGAAGACCGCCTCGCTCGCCTACGTCGCCGCTTCACTGCTCGCCGGAATGATCGGCGTGCTGATCGCGCCGGTGACGACGATGTACTACGACTCCGGCTTCATCCTCGGCCTGAAGGCCTTCATCGCCGCGATCATCGGCGGCCTCGTCAGCTTTCCGCTGACCGCGCTCGGGGCGCTGGCGGTCGGCATCTTCGAGAGCTTCGCCTCGTTCTGGAGCGGCGAGATGAAGGACGTGCTGGTCTTCAGCCTGCTCATTCCGGTGCTGCTGCTGCGCTCCTGGCTGGTGGCGAACGCCGACGAGGACGACGAGGAGATCGACGAGTGAACGATCGCGTGGACGGTCGCTCGGGCGCGGGTCGCATCGACGGTCGAACCTTGCGCCGGGCCGCGCTCGCCCTCGCCGTCGTCCTGCTCGCGCTCGCGCCGTTCGCGCTCGGCTCGTTCGCGGTCTCGCTCCTCAACGACATCGGCATCGGCGCGCTGGTCGCCCTCGGCCTGGTGCTGCTCACCGGCATCGGCGGCGCCACCTCGTTCGGGCAGGCCGCGTTCGTCGGCGTGGCGGCGTATGCAACGGCCTGGCTCACCACCGTGCACGGCGCGTCGCCGTGGCTCGGCCTCGTCTTCGCGCTGGCGCTCACGGGCCTGGCGGCGCTCGTGATCGGCCTCCTGACCTTGCGCCTGGGCGGCCACTACCTGCCGCTCAGCACCATCGCCTGGGGCCTGTCGATTCCGCTCCTGTTCGGCAACCTCGAAGCGCTCGGCAGCCACAGCGGCCTGGCGAGCATTCCGCCGCTGCAGGTCGGGCCGTGGCGGCTGCTCGAGCCGCGCGCCATCTACTACCTGATCTGGGCGCTGGTGGGGGCCGCCTGCTGGTTCAGCCACAACCTGCTGCACTCGCGTGCCGGGCGCGCCATCCGCAGCCTGCGCGGTGGTGCCACGCTCCTGGCCAGCGTCGGTGCCGACGCGTTCCGGGTCCGCCTAACGCTCTTCGTCACGGCCGCCCTGTTCGCCGGCCTGGCCGGCTGGCTCTACGCGCACATGAACCGCTTCGTCAGCCCGACGCCCTTCGACGTGCGCGCGTCGATCGAGTATCTGCTGATGGTGGTGGCCGGCGGCCTCGGCCAGATCGCCGGCGCGGTGGTCGGCGCCGGCCTCGTGCTGCTGCTGAAGAACTCGCTGCAGGACTTGCTGCCGCTCGTCTCGCAGGTCGGCGCCCGGCTCGAGATCGTCGCCTTCAGCGTCATCTTCATCCTCCTGCTGCATCACGCCCGCGCCGGCCTGGCCGGCTTCGTGGCGCGCCGGTTCGGGCGGCGCTTCGGCGACCCTGCGCGCTGCCGCCGCCGACGACGGCGCGCCAGCCGAGCCGCTGCCGAAGCGGCCGATGCCGCAGGCCGGCAGCGAGCTGCTCCAGGTCATGCACGCGGTCAAGCGCTTCGGCGGCCTGGTCGCGGTCGACGATGTCAGCTTCGAGGTTCGCGCCGGCGAGATCGTCGGCCTGATCGGGCCGAACGGCGCCGGCAAGTCGACGATGTTCAACCTCCTGACCGGCACGCTGCGCATGAGCTCGGGCCAGGTTCGCTTCGCCGGCCACGACCTCGCCGGCAAGACGCAGCAGAAGATCGCCCGCCTCGGCATCGCGCGCACCTTCCAGCACGTCAAGCTGCGGCCGCGCATGAGCCTGGTCGACAACGTCGCCCTCGGTGCGCACGCGCGCGGCCGGGCCGGCGTGCTGCGCGCCGGCCTGCGCCTGGAGCGCAGCGAAGAGCGGCGGATCGCGGCCGAGGCGCGCCACCAGCTCGCGCGCATCGGCCTGGCCGGGCGCGAGCGCGAGCTCGCCGGCAGCCTGCCGCTCGGCACGCAGCGCATCCTCGAGATCGGCCGCGCGCTCGCCGCCGATCCGGTGCTTGCTCGTGCTCGACGAGCCGGCGGCGGGCCTGCGCCGCGCCGAGAAGCAGGCCCTGGCCGCGATGCTGCGCCGCCTGCGCGGCGAGGGCGTGACCATCCTGATCGTCGAGCACGACATGGACTTCGTGATGAAGCTCGTCGACCGGCTCATCGTCATGGACTTCGGCGCCAAGCTCGTCGAGGGCGCGCCGGCCGCGGTGCGCGCCGACGCGCGCGTGCAGGCGGCCTATCTCGGCGGCAGCATCGAGCCGCTGGCCGGCAGCGCTGGAGCCGCGCCATGACGCCGATGCTCGAGATCGGCGACCTGCACGTGTCGTACGGGCAGGTCGAGGCGGTGCGCGGCGTCTCGCTGGCGCTGCTGCCGGGCCAGATCGTGTCGGTGATCGGCCCGAACGGCGCCGGCAAGACGACGCTGCTCGCCGCCGCGATGGGCCTGCTGCCGTCGCGCGGCACGCTGCGCTTCGAAGGCGAGGCGCTGCGCGAGCTCGACGTCGAGGCGCGCGTCGAGCGCGGCCTCGTCCTCGTGCCGGAGCAGCGCGAGCTGTTCGGCGCGCTCAGCGTGCTCGACAACCTGCGCCTGGGCGCCTACGCGAAGCGGCTCGGCCGGGCGGCGCTGCGCCAGCGCGTCGACGCGGTGTTCGCGCGCTTCCCGCGCCTGGCCGAGCGCCGCGCGCAGCGCGCCAGCACGCTCTCGGGCGGCGAGCGCCAGATGCTCGCGCTCGGCCGCGCGCTGATGTCGGCGCCGCGCCTCCTGATGCTCGACGAGCCCAGCCTCGGCCTGGCGCCGCTGATCGTGCGCGACATCCTGGCCATCGTGCGCTCGCTGCGCGACGAAGGCGTCGCCGTTCTCCTGGTCGAGCAGAACGCGCGCGCCGCGCTCGAGATCTCCGACTTCGGCTATGTCCTCGAAACCGGCGAGATCGCGCTCAGCGGCGCCTCCGCCGCGCTCGCTCGCGACCCGCGGGTGCAGGCCACCTACCTCGGCGGCGGCACCGACGAGCCCGATTGACGGCGTGGCGCCGGCGGCCCTTGCCGAGCCCGACGCCATGGACTAGACTGCTTTACCACTGAAATATTCACACCTCATGAAGATTGTCCTTCGGGCACAGGATCGGGGAGACGGGGTGCTCTGTTGCGCTCATGTCCCCCGGCGAGAGCCTGAAGGCTCTCGCCTCCTCCTTTACTTCGCTCCACAGAACAGCGGAGTCCCCCGCCCGATGCTCCCGGCCGCGAGTGCCACGGACAGCGGCCGCACAAAGGAGCACCGCACATGAAGATCGTCTGTCTCGGTGGCGGCCCCGCGGGGTTGTACTTCGCGTTGCTCATGAAGAAGCAGGACGCGACGCACGAGGTCATCGTCGTCGAGCGCAACAAGCCTTACGACACCTTCGGCTGGGGCGTGGTGTTCTCCGACCAGACGCTCGGCAACCTGCAGGTGGCCGATGCGCCGAGCGCGGCCAAGATCCTCGACAGCTTCTCGCACTGGGACGACATCGAGATCAACATCCGCGGCTCGAAGATCGTCTCGGGCGGCCATGGCTTTTGCGGCATCGGCCGCAAGAGGCTGCTCAACATCCTGCAGCAGCGCTGCGAGGAAGTGGGCGTGCAGCTCGTCTTCGAGACCGACGTGAAGGCGGCCGAGACCTATGCCGATGCCGACCTCGTCATCGCCAGCGACGGCCTGAACAGCCGCATCCGCACCGAGTTCGCCGAGACCTACGAACCCGACATCGACATGCGGCTGTGCCGCTTCGTCTGGCTCGGCACGACCAAGCTGTTCGAGGCCTTCACCTTCGCCTTCGAGAAGACCGAGCACGGCTGGTTCCAGGCCCATGCCTATCGCTTCGACGACACGCACTCCACCTTCATCGTCGAGACGCCCGAGCCGGTGTGGCTGCGCGCCGGCCTCGACACGATGGAAAAGGAAGACGCGATCGCCTTCTGCGAGAAGCTCTTCGCGAAATACCTCGACGGCCATCCGCTCATCTCGAATTCCAGCCACCTGCGCGGCTCGGCGCAGTGGATCAAGTTTCCGCGCGTCGTCTGCGCGCACTGGGTGCACTGGATGGGCGAGGCGCGCCAGGTGCCGGTGGTGCTGATGGGCGATGCGGCGCACACCGCGCACTTCTCCATCGGCTCGGGCACCAAGCTCGCACTGGAAGATTCGATCGAGCTGGCACGCTCCATCGGCAAGCATCCGGGCGATCTGGCCGGCGCGCTGCAGCACTACGAAGACGTGCGCAGCATCGAGGTGCTGAAGATCCAGAACGCGGCGCGCAATTCCACCGAGTGGTTCGAGCACGTCGACCGCTACGTCAACCTGCCGCCCGAGCAGTTCGCCTATTCGCTGCTCACGCGCAGCCAGCGCATCAGCCACGAGAACCTGCGCCTGCGCGACAAGGGCTACGTCGAGGAGTACGAAGACTGGATCGCCGAGCGCGCGGGCCTGCCGGCGCGCATCCCGGCGCTCGCGGGCGCGGGCAGCGGATCGGCGGCGGCCGGCGGCGCGCTGCAGCCTTCGGTGCCGCCGATGCTCACGCCGTTCACGCTGCGCGGCGTCACCCTGAAGAACCGCATCGTCGTCTCGCCGATGGCGCAGTACTCTGCCGTCGACGGCATCGCCGGCGACTATCACCTCGTGCACCTCGGCGCCCGCGCCATGGGCGGCGCGGCGATGGTGATGGTGGAGATGACCTGCCCCACCGCCGATGCCCGCATCACGCCCGGCTGCCCGGGCCTGTGGAACACGGCGCAGCGCGACGCGTTCAAGCGCATCGTCGATTTCGTGCACGGCAACAGCGACGCCAAGATCGCGATGCAGCTCGGCCACGCCGGCGCCAAGGGCTCGACCCGCGTGCCCTGGGAGGGCGAAGACCAGCCGCTCGAGAGCGACAACTGGCCGCTCATCTCGGCCTCGCCGCAGCAGTATCTCGACGGCATCAGCGACTGGTCGCGCGCCATGACGCGCGCCGACATGGACCGCGTGCGCGACGACTTCGTGCGCTCCACGCGCTATGCCGCCGAGGCCGGCTTCGACTGGCTCGAGCTGCACTGCGCGCACGGCTACCTGCTCTCGTCGTTCATCTCGCCGCTCACCAACCAGCGCACCGACGAGTACGGCGGCACGCTGGCCAATCGGCTGCGCTATCCGCTCGAGGTCTTTCACGCGATGCGCGCGGTCTGGCCGAAGGAGCTGCCCATTTCCATCCGCATCTCGGCGCACGACTGGGTCGAGGGCGGCATCACGCCCGACGACGCGGTGGAGATCGCGCGCGTCTTCAAGGCCGCCGGCGCCGACCTCATCGACTGCTCGTCGGGCCAGGTGAGCAAGCGGCAGCAGCCGGTCTACGGCCGCATGTACCAGACGCCGTTCGCCGATCGCATCAGGAACGAAGCCGGCATTCCGACGATGGCGGTGGGCGCGATCAGCGAGGCCGATCACGTCAACAGCATCATCGCCGCCGGCCGCGCCGACCTGTGCGCGGTGGCGCGCCCGCACCTGGCCAGCCCGTCGTGGACGCTGCTGGAGGCGGCGAAGATCGGCGTGACCGCGGTGGGGTGGCCCAAGCAATATCGATCGGGCAAGCAGCAGCTCGAGCGCAACCTCGAGCGCGAGCGCCAGATGGCGGCGCAGGGCGCGGGCCTCTCGGCCATCGAGCAAGCCAACCGCGCCCTGGGCGTCTGAGAACCATGAAGCAGAACGACCCCTCCCACGCCCTGCTCGAAGACGCGCAGGAGCTCGGCCACGAAGCGCGCGCCGGCCACGCCGACCACGCGGCGCTGCGCCTGTGGCTGCGCATGCTCGCCAGCACGACGCAGATCGAGGCCGAGATCCGCCGCCGGCTGCGCGAGCACTTCGACATCTCGCTCGCCCGCTTCGACTACCTCTCGCAGCTCTACCGCTATCGCGACGGCCTGAAGATGCGCGAGCTCTCGCGCTACCTGATGGTGACCGGCGGCAACGTCACCGGCCTCACCGACGACCTGGCGCAGGAAGGCATGGTGGTGCGCGAGAGCAGCCCGCAGGACCGGCGCGCCTGGATCGTGCGCCTCACGCCGAAGGGCCGGCGCCACTTCGAGACCATGGCGCGCGTGCACGAAGGCTGGATCCTCGAGCTCTTCGCCGGGCTCGATCCGCAGACCGTGCAGCAACTTCATACCCAGCTCGGCCAGTTGCGCGTGCACCTGGTGAAGGGCGAACAGGCGGCGGCCGCAGGAGATTGAGATGAGCGAGAACAACAAGAACGTGGCGCGGGTCGATCCGGCGCTCGTCGCCGGCAACCACCGGCCGGCGGCCGGCTACGCGGCAACCCATTTCGGCTGGAGCGTCGATGGCGGCGTGGGCCGCATCGTGCTGAATCGCCCCGAGCGCAAGAACCCGCTCACCTTCGAGTCGTACGCCGAGCTGCGCGATCTCTTCGGCCAGCTCAAGTACGCCGACGACGTGAAGGCGGTGGTGGTGCGCGGCGCGGGCGACAACTTCTGCTCGGGCGGCGACGTGCACGAGATCATCGGCCCGCTGGTGCGCCTGAAGGCGCCCGAGCTCCTGATGTTCACGCGCATGACCGGCGACCTCGTCAAGGCGATGCGGGCCTGCCCGCAGCCCATCGTCGCGGCGATCGACGGCGTGTGCGCCGGCGCCGGCGCGATCATGGCGATGGCCTCCGACCTGCGCGTCGGCACCGCGCGCAGCAAGACCGCCTTCCTCTTCAACCGCGTCGGCCTCGCCGGCTGCGACATGGGCGCCTGCGCCATGCTGCCGCGCATCGTCGGCCAGGGCCGCGCCAGCGAGCTGCTCTTCACCGGCCGCTCGCTCGGCGGCGAAGAGGCCGAGCGCTGGGGCTTTCTCAATCGCCTCGTCGAGCCGGCGAAGCTCGAGGAAGAAGCGCTGGCCCTGGCGCGCGATCTCTGCGCCGGCCCGACCTTCGCCAACGGCATCACCAAGACCATGCTGCATCAGGAATGGGCGATGACGATCGAGCAGGCGATCGAGGCCGAGGCGCAGGCCCAGGCCCTGTGCATGCTGACGCAGGATTTCACGCGCGCCTACGAAGCCTTCGCGGCCAAGCAGAAGCCGAAATTCGAGGGGAACTGACATGCTCAAGCTGCACGGCTTCGCCCAATCGGGCAACACCTTCAAGGTCGCCTTCCTGCTGCGCGCGCTCGGCGTGCCGTGGCAGGCGGTGCCGATGTCGTTCGCCGAGTTCGCCGGCGGCAAGACACGCGACGCCGCCTGGCGCGAGAGCGTCAACGAGATGGGCGAGGTGCCGGTGCTCGAAGACGAGCAGGGCAGGAAGATCACGCAATCGGGCGTCATCCTCACGATGCTCGCCGAGCAGCACGGCAAGCTCGGCGGCAAGGATGCCGACGAGAAGCGCGAGGTGCTGCGCTGGCTCTTCTTCGACAACCACAAGTTCACCAGCTACTTCGCCACCTGGCGCTTCATGAAGTCGTTCGCCGCGAAGGCGCCCGACCCGGCCGTTGCCGCCTTCATGAAGAGCCGCATCGACAGCGCCTTCTTCCTCGTCGACAAGCACCTCGCCGGCCGGCAATGGATGGTGGGCGACGCGTTCTCCATCGCCGACATCTCGCTCTCCGGCTATCTCTTCTTTCCGGCCGACGAGAGCGGCTACGTGCTCGAGGAGCGCTTCCCGAACCTCGCCGCCTGGCGCGACCGCCTGAAGACGCAGCCGGGCTGGGGCGATCCGTACGAGGTGCTTCCGGGCGAGCGCATCGCGCCGAAATGGTGATGGCCGCCAAGCCTGCCGTGGCCGCCGCGCCCGCCGCGCCGGACTACCTCGACTGGCCGTTCTTCGAGCCGCGCCACCGCGCGCTCGCGGGCGAGCTCGACGCGTGGGCGGCGCACGCCGTCGGCCACGCGCACGGGCAGGACCGCGCCGCCGTCGACGAAGCCTGCCGCGCCCACGTGCGCGCGCTCGGCCAGGGCGGCTGGCTGGCCCATGCGATCGCCGGCCGCGCCCACGGCGGCGCCGCCGAGGCGATCGACACGCGCGCCATCTGCCTCGCCCGCGAGACGCTGGCGCGCCACGACGGCCTCGCCGACTTCGCGTTCGCGATGCAGGGCCTCGGCTCGGGTGCGATCAGCCTGGCCGGCAGCGACGAGCAGAAGGCCGCCTACCTGCCGCGCGTGGCGCGCGGCGAGAAGATCGCCGCCTTCGCGCTCTCGGAGCCCGACGCCGGCTCCGACGTCGCCGCGATGCAATGCGCGGCGCGCGCCGACGGCAACGACTACGTGCTCGACGGCGAGAAGACCTGGATCAGCAACGGCGGCATCGCCGATTTCTACGTCGTCTTCGCACGCACCGGCGAGCCCGGCGCCCCCGCCACCAAGCGCGGCTCGAAAGGCATCTCCGCCTTCATCGTCGACGCCGGCCTGCCGGGCTTCTCGATCGCCGAGCGCATCGACGTGATCGCGCCGCACCCGCTCGCGCGCCTGCAGTTCACGGGCTGCCGCGTGCCGGCCGCGCGCCGCATCGGCGCCGAGGGCGAAGGCTTCAAGATCGCGATGCGCACGCTCGACGTCTTTCGCACCTCGGTGGCCGCCGCCGCGCTCGGCTTCGCCCGCCGCGCCCTCGAAGAAGCGCTGGCCCGCGCCGCCACGCGGCGCATGCAGGACGGCGTGCTCGCCGACTTCCAGCTCACGCAGGCCAAGCTGGCGCAGATGGCCCTCACCATCGACAGCGCGGCGCTCCTCACCTACCGCGCCGCCTGGCAGCGCGACCAGGGCCGCAACGTGACGCGCGAGGCGGCGATGGCCAAGCTCGCCGCCACCGAAGGCGCGCAGCAGGTGATCGACGCGGCGGTGCAGATCTGGGGCGGCCGCGGCGTCGTCAGCGGCGAGCCGGTCGAGCGGCTCTACCGCGAGATTCGCGCCCTGCGCATCTACGAAGGCGCGAGCGAAGTGCAGCAACTGATCATCGGCCGCGACCTGCTGAAGGCGCACGCGGCCAGGGAGACAACGAAATGAACGCAGCGATGAACGAGGCGCTTCTGCCCGAAGGCTGGCCGCGCCCGAAGGGCTATGCCAACGGCGTGGCCGCGCGCGGCCGGCAGGTCTACGTGGCCGGCCAGGTGGGCTGGGACCCGTCGGGCGTGTTCACCACCGACGACTTCGCGGCGCAGGCGCGCCAGGCCTTCGTCAACGTCGTCGCCGTGCTGCACGCGGCCGGCGCCAAGCCCGAGCACATCGTGCGCATGACCTGGTACATCACCAGCAAGCGCGAATACCTGGCGGCCGGGCGCGAGATCGGCAAGGCCTATCGCGAGATCATCGGCTTCTACGACATCGCGATGACGGCCGTGGAAGTGACGGCGCTGATCGAGGATCGCGCCAAGGTCGAGATCGAAGTCACCGCCGTCATTCCGGACTGAACCTCTTTCGAAAGCACGCCATGGCCAGCTCCAAAGCCGCATTCCACTGGGACGATCCGCTCCTGCTCGACCAGCAGCTCACCGGCGACGAGCGCGCCGTGCGCGACGCCGCGCAGGCCTACTGCCAGGACCGCCTGCTGCCGCGCGTGCTCGACGCGTTCCGCAACGGCACCACCGACCCGGCGATCTTTCGCGAGATGGGCGAGCTCGGCCTGCTCGGCTCGACCATCCCCGAGGCCTACGGCGGCGGCGGCATGAACTACGTCTGCTACGGCCTGGTGGCGCGCGAGGTGGAGCGCATCGACTCCGGCTACCGCTCGATGATGAGCGTGCAGTCGTCGCTGGTGATGGTGCCGATCAACGAGTTCGGCACCGAGGCGCAGAAGCAGAAGTTCCTGCCCAAGCTCGCCACCGGCGAATGGATCGGCTGCTTCGGCCTGACCGAGCCCGACCACGGCTCCGACCCCGGCAGCATGGTCACGCGGGCGAAGAAGGTGGCCGGCGGCTATGCGCTGAGCGGCGCCAAGATGTGGATCACCAACTCGCCGATCGCCGACGTGTTCGTGGTCTGGGCGAAGGACGACGAAGGCGCGATCCGCGGCTTCATCCTGGAGAAGGGCGCCAAGGGCCTGAGCACGCCGCCGATCCACGGCAAGGTGGGCCTGCGCGCCTCGATCACCGGCGAGATCGTGATGGACAACGTGTTCTGCCCGGAAGAGCACGCCTTTCCCGAAGTGCGCGGCCTGAAGGGCCCGTTCACCTGCCTCAACTCGGCCCGCTACGGCATCGCCTGGGGCGCGCTCGGCGCGGCCGAAGACTGCTTTCATCGGGCGCGGCAATACACGCTCGACCGCAAGCAGTTCGGCAAGCCCCTGGCCGCCAACCAGCTGGTGCAGAAAAAGCTCGCCGACATGGAAACCGAGATCACGCTCGGCCTGCAAGGGTGCCTGCGCCTGGGCCGCATGAAGGACGAAGGCACGGCCTCGGTGGAGATCACCTCGATCCTGAAGCGCAACTCCTGCGGCAAGGCGCTCGACATCGCCCGCACGGCGCGCGACATGATGGGCGGCAACGGCATCAGCGACGAGTTCGGCGTGGCCCGCCACCTGGTGAACCTCGAGGTGGTGAACACCTACGAAGGCACGCACGACGTGCATGCCCTGATCCTCGGCCGCGCGATCACCGGGATCTCGGCCTTCTGACATTCGAGACACGACGACGATGGCCTACACCGCCCACATCGACACCTTCGCGCGCGACCACCTGCCGCCGCCCGAGGCGCAACCGGAGTACCTGTTCGACCTGCCGGAGCTGAAGTTTCCGGAGCGCATGAACTGCGCCACCGAGCTGCTCGACCGCCATGTGAAGGAAGGCCGCGGCGACCGGCCCTGCGTGAGCGCGCCGGCCGGCCCGAAGTGGACCTACGCCGAGCTGCAGCGCCAGGCCGACGCCATCGCCCACGTGCTGGTGAAGGACATGGGCGTGGTGCCCGGCAACCGCGTGCTGCTGCGCGCCGCCAACAAGCCGATGCTGGTGGCCTGCTGGTTCGCGGTGATGAAGGTCGGCGCCGTGGCCGTGGCCACCATGCCGATGCTGCGCGCCAAGGAGCTGAAGCAGATCGTCGACAAGGGCGAGGTGGGCTTTGCCCTCTGCGACCAGGCCCTGCGCGCCGAGCTCGACGACGTGGCGCGGGTGGCGCCGATGCTCGAGCGCGTCGTCTGCTTCGGCGACCCTTCGCGCGACGGGCTCGAGGCGCTGATGGCGCGCCACGACGCGCCGTTCACGAACGTGGACACCGCCGCCGACGACACCTGCATGTTCGCCTTCACCTCGGGCACCACCGGCCAGCCCAAGGCGACGATGCACTTCCACCGCGACGTGATCGCGAGCTGCCTGTGCTTCCCGCCGCACGTGCTGCGCGCCACGGCCGACGACGTGTTCATCGGCAGCCCGCCGCTCGCCTTCACCTTCGGCCTCGGCGGCCTCACGGTGTTTCCGATGCACATCGGCGCCTCGACGGTGCTGCTCGAAAAGGCCGGCCCGCCCGACCTGCTGGCGGCGATCGTGGCGCAGCGCGCCACCGTCTGCTTCACCGCGCCCACGTCGTATCGGGCGATGGCCGCCGGCGCGAAGGAAAAGAAGATCAGCGTGCGCGACGGCGGCAGCTTGCGCAAATGCGTGGCCGCCGGCGAGGCGCTGCCCGCCGCCACGCGCGCGCTCTGGAAAGAGGCCACCGGCATCGAGATCATCGACGGCATCGGCGCCACCGAGATGTTCCACATCTTCATCTCCGCCGACGAGGCGCACGCGCGGCCCGGCGCCACCGGCAAGGCGGTGCCCGGCTATCGCGCCAAGGTGGTGGACGACGAAGGCCGCGAGCTGCCGCCCGGCACCATCGGCAAGCTGGCGGTGCAAGGCGCCACCGGCTGCCGCTACCTCGACGACGAGCGCCAGGCCAACTACGTGAAGGGCGGCTGGAACTACACCGGCGACGCCTACCTGATGGACGCCGACGGCTACTTCCACTACCAGAGCCGCACCGACGACATGATCATCTCGGCCGGCTACAACATCGCCGCCGTGGAAGTGGAAGACGTGCTGCTGCGCCACGAGGCGGTGGCCGAATGCGCCGTCATCGGCCACCCCGACGAAGAGCGCGGCCAGATCGTCAAGGCCTTCGTCGTGCTGCGCGCATCGCACCGCGGCGACGCGGCGATGGTGAAGGCGCTGCAGGACTACGTGAAGGCGAGCGTGGCGCCGTACAAGTATCCGAGGGCGGTGGAGTTCCGGGAGGCGCTGCCGAGGACGGAGACGGGGAAGTTGCAGAGGTTTCGGTTGCGGGGGTAGGGCGGAGACTCCGTCAGCTTTCGGCCACTACCAACACGCGCAAGGTCCTTCGGTTCACTCTGATCTCGCGGGAGTACCGAGGTTTGCTGCTTGCTTTCGCAAACACGCGCCGTAGGCGGCGGGTCCTTGCACTTTCTCCGAAATGCAAGCGAGTTGCATTGATTGCCGCGTTTCGCCACCGTAGCCACTGAGGTCAGGGATGCCCGGTGAGATTTTCAACGAAGCGATCTGTCCGTTGAGGCATGCACCGTAGGCGGCAGGTCCCCGCACTTTCTCCGAGATGCAAGCGAGTTCCATTGATTGCCTTGTTTCGCCGCCGTAACCGCTGAGGTCAGGGATGCCTGGCGAGGTTTTCAAAGAGGCGATCTGTCCGTTGAGGCATGCACCGTAGGCGGCGGGTCCTCGCACTTTCTCCGAAATGCAAGCGAGTTCCATTGATTGCCGTGTTTCCCTGCCGTAACCATTGAGGTCGGGGATGCCTGGCGAGGTTTTCAACGAAGCGATCTGTCCGTTGAGGCATGCACCGTAGGCGGCAGGTCCCCGCACTTTCTCCGAGATGCAAGCGAGTTCCATTGATTGCCTCGTTTCGCCGCCGTAGCCGTTGATGTCGGGGATGACCGCTGGCGTTTTCGACGAGGTGATCTCTCCGTTCAGCTTCGCGCTGCCTTCGGTCAAGTCGAACCCATACCTGCACGTCTCGGCCGCAACGGCGTCGCCACGGGTGCCGCCCTTGAGCGCCCAGTCGAGCGTGTCGTAAGAGACGCTCGATCTCAGGACGACGGTGCCGAATCCTTCGTTGCAGCCGGTCACGGTGGCGCGCACGCGTTCGGTCTGGTCGTTGCCGACCCTCTTGTTCCAGAGCATCTCGGTCGCCGAAGAGCCGTTCCACGTCGTGGCGTGGACGGTGCCGGGCACAGGAGTGATGCCGTCGATGGGCTCAGACGCGTGCGGCGCTGCTTGCGCAGCGAAAGACGCGACGAGCGCGGCGGCGATGCTGTTGATGCGTTTCATGGGCCGCCATTGTCGGCAGCGCACGACGCGCCACCCTCCACTTGAGGAGGGGCTCACGTCTCTTGCAACCTTCAGCCGGCGCATTTCTGCACGGATGGCGCCCTGTCGATGGGCGCCTATCGGGTTGGCCACATTTCAAGAAATCGGCAGCTTCAGACTAATTGCGGCCGGTCATGCGTTGCGCCTGAATGCCGGCTCTCGGCGAGAGCTGTCGCTGACCAACCGGGACGTACCTGGTGATGCACTGGTGGGACGGATTGCGGTCGTTGCACAACGGATCGCATCCCGGCGATCCGACCTTGCTTGCGTTTACTCCGAAGTGACTGTACAGTTACCTACATAGAAACTCTGGAGAACGAAATGTCTCTGACCTTCAAGCTCGATGTCAGCGCGGCGACCTTCAAGCGGCTTCAGGGGTACGTCGTGCCGCTCATTGATACGGCGGACACTGCACTAAACCGGATCTTCGACGCGTACGACAAAACGAACCCAAAGCCGCCGAGTGTCCTGACCGCACCGCCCCATCAGGCACCGACACACTGGAAATCGCAGCGCGGGTTCGAATTGCCGATCGGGCTGGAGCTTTTCGCAGATTGGAATGGCCACAAGCTAAAAGCGAAGGTCACCCCGTTCGGCATCGAATACAAGGGGAAACCGTACGAGGTCAGTCCTTCCGCTGCAGCCGCCAAAAAAGATCACGGGGCGAACGATACGCAGGCGTCTACGAACGGCTGGAAATTCTGGCAGTTCAAAAAGCCTGACGGTCGCACCAAGTTCATCGACGACTTCCGTCCTCAGCTGTGAGGCCAGTCGTCCCACCGAACGATGGCCATCGACGCGTGACTCCATCGTGAGAAAATGTAACAACGCAGGAGGCAAAGAGCATGGCGCACATGAGGGTGGTCGTATGGGATGTCGCGCATGGGGCCTGCGCAATGCTCCAGTATCAGAACGGAACAAGCTATGGCCGCCTCGCGATGATCGACTCCGGTCGGACTGACGACTGGAACCCGGCCGACTACATCAAAAACACGCTCAAGCGCTCGAAGCTCGACTACCTGTTCATCACGAATGCGGATCGCGACCACATGAGTGGACTGCAAGGGCTAGAGGACGCCGGCATCGACATCACGATCCTCTTCCGCAATCGAACCTACACGGCAGAACAGATTGAAGAGATCAAGCTCAAGAGCGGGCCGCTGGGTGCTGACGCCAAGCAGTACGTAGCGATGTGCAACGCGTTCAGCAACATGACGGTCTCGGAGCCATTCGATCTGTATATGGGCGGGATTACCCAAACGACCTTCCGGAACCCGTACCCTCAGTTCAAGGACACGAACAACCTGAGTCTGGTGGTGTTCATCAAGTACGGCGAGTTCAAGATGCTGTTCCCGGGCGATCTTGAGAAAGCCGGGTGGCTTGAACTGCTGAAGAGTGCAGAGTTCCGGGCTGAACTGGCGGGCACCAACGTCCTAGTCGCTTCGCATCACGGTCGTGAGAGCGGCTTCTGCGAAGACATCTTCAAGTACTTCACTCCGGACTGCGTGGTGATCTCTGACAAGCCGATCGAACACGAGACGCAAAAGACGGTGCCGGACTACCGCAAGTTCGTGCCCCAAGCGGGAGTAAGGGTCAAAACGAGCGGCAGCAAACCGAACACGCGGAATCCGCGTCACGTTCTCACCACACGCGCAGACGGCTGGATTCAGATTGACGTGGATGACAAGAACTACATCATCGAGACGGAGTACGCGCGATGAGCACGTCTCTTAAGTCACAAAACCTGAAGTGGCTTGTGATGTTGGCCGCGCTTGACACCATCATCGTGCTGCTGTGCGTCGCACCGGAACTGATCGACATCAAGTTGATGAGCAATGTCGCAATCGCTCGATCACTGGGCACGTCCGTGCTGCCCGTCGTGGTACTTCTTTTGGTCGAGCTGTTGCCGCCAAATGCCAAGGCAACGCTCGTGTACTGGAGGCTCAAGAATGCTCTGCCTGGGACACGAGCATTCAGCAAGTACGCGGTCGATCCGCGCATCGACGTAGATGCCCTCAAGAAGAACGTCGGCATGTTCCCAACCGAGCCCGCCGAGCAGAATTCACGCTGGTACAAGTTGTACAAGCTGGTCATCACTGACACGACCGTTGTCGAGGCGCACAAGAACTACTTGATGTACCGCGATATGGTTGCAATTTCGTTCGTTTGCATGCTCGTCGTGCCCATTGGATTGGCCTTCACGGCGGCTGCACCGCGCGTCAGGTGGTACGTCGCGCTGTTCTTCTTGGTGCAGTTCGTCGTCTGTGCCATCAACGGGCAGAACAGTGGTGTCCGAATGGTCCGCAACGTCTTGGCAGCGCACGGATCGAAGAAGGTCACCGGCTCGAAGACAACAATAAAGGCTGAATCCTAAATCTTCGACTGAAGCGCTCTCAAGACTTCGAGCTTCTCGGGAAGATCGCGATGGCACCCCCGTCGAATCCGATCTCGCGGTTGTACGGCTCGCGTAGTGCGCGGCTAAGCGTGCGCTGGCGCCGCGACAAAGACCAACGCCGCGAAGCCGCGAAGGCAAGCGCCGCCACCCAGTGGGTACTGCGAGTGCGGTCAGACGGCGTCCGTCGTGTTTCCTGCACGGTCGATCTATAGGCAAACTGCGATCGCGCGATCGCGCGAGACGGCAACAACAAGCATCGTCAGTGACGGCGAACCGCCAACAGCTGTCGTTGGCGACACGGGAACGAGGGACAGCAACCGCTGCATAGCCGCTGCTTGCACAGGACACCAACGTCCGGACCGGTCGAATGCACCTGATCAGGCGCTGCATTCGACGATCTACCATCGGCGCACAATGGACCATCTGCCACTGATCGACCTGCGCGCCTCGCCCGACGACGTCGCGCATGCCATCGGTGAAGCCTGCCGCGCCCACGGCTTCTTCTACATCGTCGGCCACGGCATCGACGAATCCCTCGGCCAGCGCCTCGAATCCCTGAGCCACCGCTTCTTCGCGCTCCCCGAATCGATCAAGGCGCAATACGCCATGCCGCTCGGCGGCCGCGCCTGGCGCGGCTGGTTTCCGCTCGGCGGCGAGCTCACCTCGGGCCGGCCCGACTGGAAGGAAGGTCTGTACCTCGGCACCGAGCTGGGCGACGCGCACCCGCGCGTGGCGGCGGGCGTGCCGATGCACGGCAAGAACCTCATTCCCGGCGACGACGTGCTGCCGGGATTGCGCGCAGACCATCTTCGAGTGGATGGCGCAGGTCACCGCGCTCGGGCACCGCGTCATGGCCGGCATCGCCCGCTCGCTCGACCTGCCGGCCGACTACTTCGCGCGCCGCTACACCGCCGACCCGCTCATCCTCTTTCGCATCTTCAACTACCCGAGCCGGCCGATCCCGGCAGGGCTCGACGTGCGCCATGGCGTCGGCGAGCACACCGACTACGGCCTGCTCACGCTGCTGCGCCAGGATGACATCGGCGGCCTGCAGGTGCACACGAAAGAGGGCTGGATCGAGGCGCCGCCCGTGCCCGAATCGTTCGTCTGCAACATCGGCGACATGCTCGACCGCATGACCGGCGGCCTGTACCGCAGCACGCCGCATCGCGTGCGCCTCAACACCAGCGGCCGCGACCGGCTCTCGTTCCCGCTCTTCTTCGACCCCGACTTCGATGCCCGCATCGAGCCCATCCGCAGCGCCGCCACCGACGACCACGCCACCCGCTGGGACGGCGCGAGCGTGCACGCCTTCGAGGGCACGTATGGCGACTACGTGATGGGCAAGGTGGGCAAGGTGTTTCCCGATCTGCGCCAGGAGCTGAAGATCGGCGGGGCGGCCGGCCCCGGCTAGGCGCGGCGCGACGAGATCAGTGGCCCGGTCGCAGCCGCGGCATGTGCAAGTCCGCGCGCTCCTACACTCGGCGAACACAGGCGGCCAGAGGGGATGACATGGAACAGCCCTTTCGCAGGCGCTTTCCGCTTTACCTCCATATTTCGACCTTGTTCATGCTCTTGCTGCTGGTGGTCGGCAGCACGCTGGCGTGGCTCTCCTACCACCGCAGCGCACAGATCATCGAAGACGCGGTGCAGGACGTTCTCGGTCGCATCGTCCGCGAAACCAGCAGCGAGCTGGAAGGGATCATTGCACCGGCGCGCGCCGCGATCACGCTGCAGGCCGAGCAGCGCGTCGTGCGCGCCCGCAACCAGGCCGAACGCCTCGACAGCCTCGGCTACTTCGCGCGCGCACTCGAAAGCACGCCGGCGGCCACCGCCCTCTATGTCGGCTACGACGATGGCGACTTCTTCCTGGTCCGCAAGGTCGAGGACCCGCTGACCGCCAAGGTGCTGGGCTCGCCGCCGAACACCCTGTATGCGGTGCAGAGCGTGGAGCGCCAGGCCGGCGCGTCGGTCGGGGAATTCCTCTTCTTCGACCGTGATCTCAAGCTTCTGGGCCGCGACACCCGCAATGTCTACGCCGCCTACGATCCCAGGCAGCGCCCCTGGTACGCCCAGGCCTTCAAGTCGGCCGATGTGATCCGCACCGAGCCCTACGTGTTCTTCACCACCGGCAAGGTCGGCATCACGTTGGCGCGGCGCTCCATGAACCCGCACGCGATCGTGGGCATCGACATCGGTCTCGACCGCCTGGCCGAATTGCTCAGGGCGCAGAAGATCACACCGGGCACGCAGCTGGCGATCTTCGACGAGTCGCGCCAGGTTCTCGCGGCCGACCAGGTCGAGCGCCTGGTACACACCGATGCCCAGGGCGAGCGCCCGCGCCTGGTGACGTTGGACGAGTTCGGCAGCCCGGCCCTGGCGCAACTGCGCGCAACCGACAGCCAGGACACGGCGCAGCGCCCGAATTCGATCCGCGCCGGCGGGCGGGATTGGCGCACGGCCTCGGTGAGGCTTTCGGCGCGCGACGCGCGGCCGATGTATCTGGGGCTCGCCGTCCCCGACGACGAGTTGCTCGAACACGCCCGCTCGCTGCGCCGCGAAATGCTGCTGGCCACGGTGCTGGTGATGCTGCTGGCGATCCCGGTCACGTTCGTCGTCGCGCGCGCAGTTGCCGATCCGTTGCGCCGTCTCGTCGCCGAGGCAGATGCGATCCGCCGCTTCGATTTCGCGAGTCCGATCCAGGTCCGCTCCATGGTCCAGGAGGTGGATGAGCTCGCCGCCACCATGCAACACATGAAGCGGACCATCCAGCGCTTCCTCGACATCAGCAAGGTCGTTGCGGAAGAGGAAGATTTCGATCGCCTGCTGCCCCGCCTGCTCGACGAAACCATCGCCAGCTCGCAAGCCGAAGGCGGGCTGCTGCTGCTCGCCGACGCGACCGGCGGCGCGCTGGAGCCGGTCACGGTGAGCGCCGGCGGTGCGACGCGAGCGATCACCGGCGTCGCGCCGGTCGAGCTGGCTGCCTTGCCGGTGCTGCTGCGCGACACGATCGGGCGTGTCGACGGCGGCGCCCGGGCGGGTGCAATCGGAGGCGCCGAGATCGAGGTGTTCGGCGCCGACGCGGCCGCGCTCGCACCGCTCGCCGCTGCCGGCGTGGCAGTGGCGGTGCCGCTGTCCAGCCGCGCGCACAAGCTCGTCGGTGCCGTCCTGCTCTTCGGCGCCAGCGCCATCGACCCGGCCAAGCTGAGCTTCATCGGCGCGCTCTCCGGCACGGCCGCGATCTCGCTCGAAACCCGAGAGCTGATCAAGATGCAGAAGGCGCTGTTCGAGGCTTTCATCCGGCTGATCGCATCGGCCATCGATGCCAAGAGCCCCTACACCGGCGGCCACTGCGCCCGCGTGCCGGAGCTCACCAAGATGCTGGCGCGCGCCGCCTGCGATGCCGTGGACGGGCCGTTTCGCGACTTCGACCTCGACGAAGGCGAATGGGAGGCGGTGCACGTGGCCTCGTGGCTGCACGATTGCGGCAAGATCACGACGCCGGAATTCGTCGTCGACAAGGCGACCAAGCTCGAAACGATCTACGACCGCATCCACGAGGTGCGGATGCGCTTCGAGGTGCTCAAGCGCGACGCGGAAATTCGCATGCTGCGTGCCGTGCGTGACGGCGCCGAAGCGACGGCCGCCCAGGCCGGCCTGCAAGCTGAATGGCGCGCGCTGGACGAGGACTTCGCTTTCGTCGCCGCCTGCAACCTGGGCGGCGAATTCATGGCGCCGGACAGGATCGAGCGCTTGAGGCAGATCGCCGAGCGCACCTGGATGCGCACGCTGGACGACCGCCTGGGCATCTCGCACGAAGAAGCGCGGCGCAGGGCCGCGGAGCCGCCGGCAGCCCTGCCCGCCGTCGAACACCTGCTGGCCGACAAGCCCGAGCACCGGATTGCGCGCGGCCCCGGCGATCGCATGCAGGCCGAGAACCCGTGGGGCATTCGCACGCAGGCACCCCCGCTGCTGTATGACCGTGGCGAGCTGAGCAACCTGGCGATCGGCCGCGGCACGCTGACCGAAGAGGAGCGCTACAAGATCAACGACCACATCGTGCAGACCATCGTGATGCTGTCCCAGTTGCCGTTCCCGAAGCACCTGCAACAGGTACCCGAGATCGCCGGCGGGCACCACGAGAAGATGGACGGCAGCGGCTATCCGAAGCGGCTGACCCGCGCAGAGATGAGCCCGGTCGCCCGCATGATGGCGATCGCCGACATCTTCGAGGCTCTCACCGCCGCCGACCGCCCGTACAAGAAGGGCAAGACGCTCTCCGAAGCGATCCGCATCATGGCGTTCATGAAGAAGGACCAGCACATCGACCCGGACCTGTTCGATCTGTTCCTGCGCTCGGGCGTCTACCGCGCCTACGCCGAACGCTTCATGGCGCCGGAGTACATCGACGAAGTGAACGTCGAGGCGGTGCTCGCTTCAACCTGATGCCACGAACGCCCGCCGGGTTGCGCTACTTGGAGACGTCGACGTCTCGCGTCTCCGGCAGCAGTGCCATCGCGACGAGGCTGATCGCGCTCGTGGCGGCGATGTACCAGGCCGGCGACACGGGATCGCCGGTGGCGGCCATCAGCCACGTGACGACGAGCTGGTCGTGCCGCCGAACACCGTCGCCGCGATGGCGTAGACCAGTGACAGCGTCGTGCTGCGGATCGCAGTGGGGATCAGCTCCGGAATCGCGACCAGGCTGGCCGCGCCGCTCATCGCGGTCAGCGTGGCCAGAACGGCGACGACGACGAACAGCGTACCGGCGGTCGGCGCGCCATGCAGCCAGATGAGCATCGGCACGATCGCGATCATCAGGGCTGCGCGCGGCACGACCATCAGCGCCTTGCGGCCGTAGCGGTCGCAAAGCCAACCGGCGAAGAGGGCACCGGCAAAGGTCAGCAATCCGGCCAGCAGCACGGAGCCCTGGGCGACCGCCGGCGGCAGCTTCAGCGCCTTGATGGCATAGGTGGCCATGAAGTTGCCGAACTGCGAGGACACCACGCCCGACATCATCACCAGGATGCCCAGCACCACCCAGCGCCGTTGCTGCTTGAAGACGGTGCCGACGATTTGCGTCGTCGATGCGCTGCTGTGCTGTTCGAGCGTCTCGGGCAGGCTGCGACGGATGTGGATCGCGATCGGCACCAGCACCAGGCTGAACATGAACGGCAGGCGCCAGCCCCAGGACGCGAGATCCTGCGGCGACAGCGTGGCCGACGCGATCACGCCGAACAGCCCGCCGACGGCCACCGCCAGGCCCTGGCTCGCGATCTGCCAGCTGGTATAGAGCCGCGCTTGCCACGCGGCGCCAGCTCGAGCAGCAGCGCGGTTGCCGGGCCGACCTCGCCGCCGAGCGCCAGCCCCTGCAGCAGGCGGCAGACGACGACGATGATCGGCGCGGCGATGCCGATCGCCGCATAGGTCGGCGTGGCCGCGATGCCGAGGGTGCCGACCGTGATCAGCGCCACCGTCAGGATCAGCGCCGGCTTGCGGCCCGCGCGGTCGGCGAAGGCGCCGATCAGCACGCCGCCCAGCGGGCGGGTGAAGAAGCCGACGCCGAAGGTCGCCGCCGAAGCCAGCAGCGAGCCGAATTCGCCGGCCATCGGGAAGAAGGCCCGGCCGATGTAGATCGCGAAATAGGCATAGAGCACGAAGTCGTAGAACTCGAGCGCATTGCCGGCGATCGCGGCGGCGACCGCCTTGCGTGAAATCTCCGGCCGCGTGCTCGCGGTCGGCCGGGCTGCAGCGCTCGAATGCGCCGCGCTGACGAGGGTGCCGGGTGTGACGGCGATCGGGGTGCTCATGACGGGAGCTCCTGTGGTTTGAGGGATCGGAGGGACTGACTGGGAACTGGGCGGCATCAGAGCGGCACGCGCTGCAGGCCGGCGAAAGCCTGCAGGAAGGCCTCGCGGCCCTGGCGCCAGATCTCGGCCTTCCATTCGGCGTCGTCGGGATAGAACGCGGCCTTCAACTGGGCACGCGCGGCAGCGGTGCGGGCCGCATCGGCGTCGCGCCGCCAGGTCCAGTGTTCGGCACGCAGCGCCGTTTGCACGTGCTCGGACGGCCAGGTGCCGAATTCGAGGCAGATGTTGGTGTGCTCGGCCTGCGGGCACTCCTCGAACTGCGCGAACTGCACCGGACCGGTCATCGGCACGCTCGACGAGGTGCCCGTGTGCACCGAGGTCACTTCGCCCCACCAGCGCTGCGCGCGTTCGAGGATCTGCGGGCCTTGGTCGGGAGACGCGAAGATGCGTTCGCCGTGGCCGTAGGGCCCGAGGCCCGTATGGATGTCGATGGACGCGATCTGCCGGCACTGCCGGCCGTGGCGGCGCAAGTATCGCGCGCAGCGCGCGGTTGCTCCAGGTCGGCCGGTGGCCGCCGAAGAACATGCCGTCCGCATAGGCGTACTGGCCGAGCGACATCGCGCGCTGCAGGCCCTTGGTGCCGACCCGGCTGGCGTAGGCCGCCAACGCCGCGTCGTCGGCCCGGCCCGGCGGCCAGGTCACCGGCAGCAGCAGGTCGTGGATCTCGGCGTAGCCCGCGTTGACCGGCAGCGGGCTGTCGAAGTCGATGCAGTTGCGGTTGAGGTCGACGTTCTCCTGCGTCACGCGGCGTGAGTGCGAGAAGCCGTAGGGGTTGAGCGCGTGGATGTACAGCGCCGCCGTATCGCGCGCCTTCGCGCCAAGGAATCGGGTCGAGACCTCCGAGGTCGAGCAGCCCGGTCTGCAGCGCGGAGCCGCAGTAGCCTTCGACGCCATGCACGCCGCTGAGCACGATCAGCAGCCGCGCCGCGTCGGCGGGACCATCACGCACGACGTCGATCGCCAGCTCCTCGCCATCGACGCCCGGCAGGTCGAGCACGGACGACTCGACGACCAGGTCGCGCCGCGCCGCGGCGTCACGGAAACGGCGTCGCGCCTGCTCATAGCTGGTCGAGAACACGGCGCCGGGGTCGGCGATGTCGGGCGCCGAGGAGGTTGCCTGGGTCCGTCCTGAGGGCGTGAGCGTGGCGGATGCGTTCATGGTGTCGCGCAAGGGTTGAAGGGTGGTTGACCGGAGTTGGAGCCGGCGCCGGCCTCATTCAGCTCGACGCCGTGCCTTGCGGTCACGGCAGGCATCGCCGAAGGCGGTAAAGATGGCGCGTGCGAAAACGCTGTCGCCGACGCGCATCTCCGGATGCCACTGCACCGCGAGCGTGAAGGCCGGGGCGTCGGCAGCCGTGAAGGCCTCGATCAGGCCGTCCGGCGCGGTCGCCTCGACGCGCAGGCCCGGGCCCAGCCGCTCGATGCCCTGGTTGTGCAGCGAATTCACCGCGACCTTCGTCAGTCCGGCCAGGCGCGCGAGCAGGCCGCCAGGCACGAGCGCCACCTCGTGCGCATCGTCGTACCAGCGCGCGATCGGGCGAGCGTGGTCGCCTTCGCGATGGTCGAGCCGACCCGGCTGCGCATGCACCGCGCGTTCGAGCGTGCCGCCGAAGGCGACGTTGAATTCCTGGAAGCCGCGGCACACCGCGAGCACCGGCACGCCGGCGGCCACCAGCGCCGGCAGCAGCGCCAGCACGGTGGCGTCTCGATCGGGGTCGGTCAGCGTGGTCGGCGGCAGCGGCTCGGCGCCGTAGCGCTCGGCCCGCACGTTCGAGGGCCCGCCGGTCAGCACCACGCCGTCGACGGCAGCGATCAGCGACGTCGCATCAATGGCCGCGCCGGCGGCAGGTAGCACCAGCGGCAGCGCGCCACTGACCTCGTACACCGCACGCACATAGCCATCGAAGGCCTGGTGCGTGGCGTGCCCGTCCTGCTCGCCACGGTCGGCAGTGATCGCCACGACCGGGCGCGCAGCAGCAAGGTGTCGAGACGGGTTCATCGGTCAAGCTCCTCGGTTGCCTTGGTATCCGGGTGGGCGCGATGCGGCAATGTAGAAAGGAAGGAAAAATGCGTAAAGTGCATTTATCGATTTGATTAGCATGCGAAGTACTGCATACATAGTGGCCTTGAGCGCACCCGCATGAACACTCGCCAACTGCGCCACTTGCTTGCGGTCGTCGAACACGGTTCGATCAGCGCTGCCGCGGACCACGTGCATCTCAGCCAACCGGCGCTGTCGCGCAGCCTGCGCGCGCTCGAGGACGAGTTGCGCGCTCCGCTGTTCGACCGCCGCGAGCGGCGCCTCGTGCCGACGCCGTTTGCGCAAGCCTATCTGGCGCGAGCGCGCCGTATCGTTCGCGAGGAGACTGACGGCGCGCGCGAACTGGCGCTGATGCATTCCGGCCGCGCCGGCTCACTGGCCTTTGGCATGGGATCGGCGCTCGCGCAAAGCCTGCTCGCTGCGCCTGCTGATCGAACTGATGGCGGCGGCGCCGGGACTGAAGCTGCGCACGCATATCGATACTGCCGATCGCCTGCTCGACGCGCTGCGCGAGGAGGAACTGGACTTCTTCATCGGTGACGTGCGCCTTGCGGACACCGACGACCAGCTCCAGGTCGAGCCGCTGCATGCATGCCGCTTCGGCTGGTTCGCGCGCCACGGTCACCCGCTGCGGGGGCAGGCTGCGCTGACCATTCAGAACGGTGCTGCGCTACCCGCTCATCGCGCCGGGTTTCATCGAGCCGGTCGCGCAGCGGCAGTTCATGCGCCACTACGGATTGAAGGGTGCGATGCTCGACCGCTTTGCGCTGCAATGCGCCGATGGCGGCACGGTACGCGATGTGCTCGCCGCCACCGACGCCGTCATGCCCGCGATCGAGCTGACGATGCTCGAGGAATTGCGCGCCGGCAGCATCGTCGCGCTCGACGTGCTACCGAGGCTGGATGCCGAGTTGGTGCTCGGCGTCGTGCAACGCGCCGGGCGCACGCTCGTGCCGGCCGCCGCCCGCGCCTTCGACTTCGTGCGCCAGCACTTCGTCTCGCTAGGATGACTCTGCGAGCAGGTTCGACGCTGCCGGCCTCGAAGCGAAGGTGCGGCGTGACGAGATCAGTGGCCGGTTCGTTGCAGCGGCGCGCCCGGGTGCGGCGACACGGCGAGCGCATGACCCGGAGGAATCGGTTGCGGGTTCAGCTCGACGGGCGCGCCCGGCTGCGGCTTCACCTTGCTGTGGTCGACCTCCTTCGTGATCGTGCTCGGCGGCTGGGCCAGGTGCGTGACCGGCACGGACGAGGGCACGTTGCTGTGCGCCGTGTAGGGGCCGTGCGGGGTGACCGGGCCGGGCATGCATTGGTTGCCCTTCGGGCGATAGCCGGGCGGGCAGGTCGTCGCCGCCGCTTGCGACGCCAGGGCGCAGGCAAGAAAGGCGGCGATGGCGAGCGTGGCGGCGGCTCCTGGGGCGGCGGGGCGGTGGATGCGGTGCGTCATTGAATTCTCCTGGTCGGTCCTCCTGCATGAGGATCGATAGATGGAACAGGAACCAGCGCCGAAAACCGCCACGCGGCTTCGTCGATACGCACGCCTGGCGGTCACGGGAGCTTGTCCGACAGCGCACGGCGGCTCAGGCGGACGCACCGCGTTCGCGCGCTTCGCTACCTTGGCGGCATCGCCACTCGCTCCACGCCGATGCACCGCTACTACATGACCCCGGAGACGCGCCAGGCCGTGATCGCCGAATCCAATCGACTCATCGCCAACCGCGCCGCGCTGCACGCCGCGCGCCGGCCGCGACGCGCACCGTGCGCGCGCGGGCGACGAAGACACCTCGTTCGGGTCCGAGACCGGCGCCGACTGGGAGGCCACCTCCGACAGCGCCTTCGCGCGCCTGGTGGCCGAGCTGGAATCGAGCTCGTCGTCGTCGGCTTCCGACGCGGCTGCACCGAGCTGAAAAGCCCTTCGCGGCGCATGCCGCTTTCGCACGCTTGACAGGCAAGCAGAAACTTGCCTATCATTCAGGCAAGTCATTTCTTGCCTATTGAATCCATGCCGCCCCGCCGCGATCACGACGCGCTGTTCAAGGCGCTTGCCGACCCGAGTCGCCGCAAGCTCCTCGACCTGCTGCACGCGAGCGACGGCCGCACCCTGAACGAGCTGTGCGAGCACCTCGACATGACGCGCCAGGGCGTGACCCAGCACCTCGGCGTGCTGGAGGCGGCCAACCTCGTCGCCACCGTGCGCCAGGGCCGCGAGAAGCTGCATTTCCTCAACCCGGTGCCTCTGCAGGACATGTACGAGCGCTGGATCGCCAAGTTCGAGAAGCCGCGTCTGAAGGCGCTCTCGGATCTCAAAACCCGTCTGGAGAAACACCATGGCTAGATCGACCTTCGTCTACGTGACCTACATCCGCACCACGCCGCAAAAGCTCTGGCACGCGCTCACCGATGCCGAGTTCACCACCCAGTACTGGTTCGGCATGCGCTCCGAGAGCGAGTGGCGCGCCGGCGCGCCGTGGAACCTGGTGGCCAAGGACGGCGCGGTGTGGGACGCCGGCAGCGTCGTCGAGGCCGATCCGCCGCGCCGCCTCGTCATCCGCTGGCAGCACCAGATGAAGCCCGAGCTGAAGGCCGAGGGCGACACGCTCTGCACGATGGAGCTCGCGCCCACCGAAGACGGCACCGTCAAGCTCACCGTCACGCACACCTGCGAGCGCGAGCACGCGAAGGTGATCGAGGCGGTGTCGGGCGGCTGGCCGAAGGTGCTCTCCAACCTCAAGTCGGTGCTCGAGACCGGCACGGCCGCGATGCGCGAGCCGTATCCGGCGCAGGCGGCGTAACCGCGAGGTGCCGGCGCCGCGTTGCGCATCGGCACTTTCGCTGAGGCCGCGCGCCGGGTCGATGGACACAATCGGAAGGCACATCCACCCGCCTTCTGAAAGGTCCGCATGCCCACGATAGCCTACAAGCCTGGAGATCTCGATGCCGACGTGGCCAAGGCCGCCGGCACCCTTCAGGTCATGACCTATCCGAAGGGCATGAAGTTCAGCATCGAGGTCGAGCTGCCCAAGGAAGTCGAATCCGACAAGCTCCTGGCGCAGGAGCTGTGGCTGGGCGTGGGCGCGGTCTACAAGGATCTCGTCAGCCGGATCGCCGAGAACCTGAAGAACACCGATCGCGGCGCCGTCATCCTGCGCAATGCCAAGGAAGCGGAAAAGCTCAAGAAGCTGGTCGACGTGGTGAACCGCGGCATCCAGGGCGCGGTGAAGATCGCCGAGGAAGCGGCCGTCAAGTCGGTGCAAACCAACTTCGACAAGCTCAAGGCCAAGCGCAAGGACTACACCAAGTACAAGATCAAGATCGTCACCACCATCACCGGCGCGGCGGTGGGCCTGGCCACCAGCATCGCGCTGCTCGCGGCCACCGGCTTTTCCGGCGGCGCGAGCGGGGTGCTCGGCATCATCGCCATGACCAAGTCGGTGGCCGTCATCGCCACCGAGGTGGTCTCGGCGGCGCAGACGGTGGAGCAGTCGATCGCCACGCTCAAGGTGCAGATCGCCGCCATCAACAAGATCTGGGGCGAGGCCAAGAGCAAGGGCAAGGCCGTTCGAGGCGCCGCGAACGAGGTGATGGCGGCGGTGTTCAAGGAGTTCCTGGGCCTGCCGCTGCCTTCGGCCAAGCAGTGCAAGAGCAATTGCGACACCGCGCTCGACAAGCTCGGCGGCCTGGAGGTGAACACCCACGACATGGCCAAGAAGGTCACCAAGCTGATGCTCGAGTCGAGCAACATGGCGAAGGACTTCGTGGAGAAGGCCAACACCAAGCTGAAGAAGCACCCCGACCCGCAAGCCCTGCAGAAGTACGGCCCCAAGCTGATCGGCAACCTGCAGAAGGCGATCAAGCCGGGCAACGACGCGATCAAGGCGCTGATGCTCGAGATCGACAAGAACATCCGTCGCGTCGACGCCTGCAGGGCCGAGATGGCCAAGCTGAGCAAGGAGGTGGACGAGATCTACAAGATCCGCACCTCGAGCAAGCTCACGGAGAACCTCTACAAGGTGCTCGACAACTCGCTGTCCATCGCCAACAACGTGCTGGCCGGCGCGCTCAGCGGCAACGGGCTGGTGCAGGGCGCGCAGAGCATCGCCGCCAACGTCGCGCCGGTGTCGGCCCTGTTCGCCTACGACAAGGTCAGCGCCGTGGTGTTCGCCGACGGGGACCTGAAGAAGGCGCTCTGGTAGCCGCGCCCATGGCGGCGCGCCGGCGGCGCGGCGCCGCTACTTGCCGATCGAGAACAGCACCGCGTTGTTGACCGCGTAGACGGCACCGTCGGCGCCGACGGCGGTGGGCGTGTACGACTCGCCGATGCCGCTCGTGAGCCGGATGCGCTGGGTCGCCGTGCCGGTGACCATGTCCCAGCGGTAGAGGAATCCGTCTTCGCTGTTGACCAGGATCGACTTGGTCAGTGGGTCGACGGCCGCGGTGTTGATGCACCACTCCTTGACCGGCCCCGATGTGCCGGATTCGAAGGTCGCGCCGAGCAGGGTCAGCACCTCGTTCATGATCGGCCGGCCCGAGATCGGATCGACCTCGCTGGCCTGCGGATCGATCACCGCCACGCGGTTGGCGCCGTCGCCGCTGCCGATGCCCGCGTAGTTGTTGTACTTGGTCATCAGCAGGTAGCTCGAGCCGCCCGCGTACGAAGGCACCATCGATGCCGGCACGATCGACGCCGTGTCGTCCCAGCCGAAGCCGCCGGGCAGCAGGCGGGTCGCCAGCGTGGCGTCGAAGTGGAGCAGCCAGCCGCGGCCGTTGTGCGAGCCGAAGACAGTCTCCAGCACGCCGAAGAAGACCTCGCCGTCGGGACCGACGGTGGGTGAGGACGTGCCGTCGTCGCTGACGCGGGCGGGCGTGCCGGTGCCCGGATCGAGCAACGCCGCCTCGCCCTTGACGGCCAGCGTGGCGCTGTCGAGCGCCAGCAGATAGCCGCGCTGCGTGGCGCCGGCGCCGGCGGCGCTGTTCACGGCCACGTACAGGGTCTGCAGGTCGGGCGAGAGCGCGGGCGCGCTGTTCATGGCCACCTTGTCGATGCCGGCGTCGCCGGCCGCCGCCGCGGCCGAGATCCAGCCGCTCGATCCGTCGGCGCCGATGCGGGCGATGCCGCTGACGAGCCCGGCCGGGTTGGCGCCGAGGACCATGAAGCCGAAGAAGACGTTGCCCGCGGGGTCGACGGTCAGCGGCGTGTTGATGAAGACGTTGGCATCGAAGGTTGCCTGCGCGCCGGCGTAGACGGTGGCGCCGTAGAAGACGGCCGACTGCAGCGTGCCGCCGGCCGCGTCGGCATCGTCCATGACGAGCAGCTTGCCACCGGCCCCGGGCGCGTAGAGGCGGTTGGCCACCGTGAGCGCGAGGTTGTAGCTCGGCACCCAGTTGTGCGGCGGCAGCCGGTAGTCGCTGTCGGCCGACCAGATCAGGCCGCCGTTGCTGCCGGCCCGCGCCTCGATGCGAAAGCCGCCGGGAGCGCCGGTCTTCAGGGGCAGCAGCACGGCGTTGTGCGAGGTGACCACCGGCGAGCCGTAGTGGATCAGGAGCTCGCCGTTGCCGGTGTAGGGCGGCGCCAGATCGAGCGGCGCCGACCAGGTGATGCGGTTCAGGTCCTGCGTGGCGATCGCGGCCATCGCCGTGTGCTGCGCATCGCCCGCGAAGGCCCGCCAGGCGGGCCCGTCGACGGGCGGCCCCGGCGGCACCTGCGGGCCGCTGGCGATGGGCGCACCGGCGCTGCCCCCGCCGCCGCCGCAGCTCGCAAGGAGCGCGATGCAGGCTGCGCCGGCTGCGAGCAACGACCCGGCGCGACGGGGTGAGCGGGCGGGGGTGGAGTTCTCTGCAGCCATGAGTTCATCTTAGATCGCGAGCCTGTTCCCGGTTTCGCCGACGACTCGTTGACCACGCAAAGTTATTGGCCATCGGAGGGTCGGTGGTGCAGAATGGCCCGCATCGAGGGCTCGACATGCGAAGCCCTGCAGCCTTGCGGAGAGTCCCGTGCCACTGTTCATCATCGAACGCAACTTCGCCGAACAACTGGATCTGACCGACGACGACGTCGTCGCGGTGTCGAAGATCAACGGCGAGGTGGGCGTCAACTGGGTGTTTTCGTTCCTGAGCGCCGACAAGCGCAAGACCTATTGCCTGTACGAAGCCAAGGATCCGGAAGCGATTCGCGAAGCTGCGCGCCGGGCGAATGTGCCCGCCGACAAGATCGTGGAGGTCTCGCAGGCCTTCGGCACGGCGATCGGTGCGCCGCCAACGCTGGCGCGAGCTGCAGCCTGACTCGAGCGTCGGCGGGACGAATGTCCCGCCAGGCAAGCAAATCCCCGGGGTGCGACGCGGCATAGTCATATCCGTGCGTCGCCGATGGTCAGAACGGACTATTCCGCTGCGGCCCGGCGCCGCCTACAACTGCAGCACGTTCCATCCGGACGTATCCATCACCGGAGAGTCGACATGCTGAACAAGGACAAGATCCCCGCGTTTTCCGCCTCGCTTCGTGGTCGCATCGTGCAGCCAGGCGATGCCGACTACGACGCCTCGCGCAAGGTCTACAACGCGATGATCGACCGCCACCCGCGGCTGATCGTCTATTGCCGCGACGTGGCCGACGTGATGCAGTGCGTCAATTTCGCCCGCGAGCAGTCGCTGCTGCTGGCGGTGCGCGGCGGCGGCCACAACGGCGGCGGTCTGGGCGTCTGCGACGAGGGCCTGGTGATCGACCTGTCGGGCCTGAAGGGCATTCGCGTCGACGTCAACGCCAGGACGGTGCGCGTCGAAGGCGGCTGCACCTGGGGCGATGTGGACCATGCCACGCACGCCTTCGGCCTGGCCACGCCCAGCGGCATCATCGGCACCACCGGTGTCGGCGGCCTGACCCTGGGCGGCGGCCTCGGCCATCTGACGCGCAAGTGCGGCCTGGCGGTGGACAACCTGCTCGAAGCCGATGTGGTGCTGGCCGATGGCACGCTCGTCACCGCCAACGCCCAGCAGCACCCCGAGCTGTACTGGGCGCTGCGCGGCGGTGGCGGCAACTTCGGCGTCGTCACTTCGTTCCTGTTCCGCCTGCATCCGATCAGCACGGTCGTGGCCGGGCCCACCTTCTGGTCGTTGGAGCAAGCCGGCTCGGTCATGCGCTGGTATCGCGATTTCATCCGCTCGGCGCCGGAAGACCTGAACGGGTTCTTCGCCTACATGACCGTGCCGCCGGTCGATCCGTTCCCGAAGGAGCTGCAAGGCAAGAAGGTCTGTGGCGTGGTCTGGTGCTACACCGGCCCGCTCGACCAGGCCGACGCGGTGTTCAAGCCGGTCGCCGCTTTCGGGCCGCCGCTGATGCACGGGGTGCAGCCGATGCCGTATCCGGCGCTGCAAGGCGCCTTCGACGGGCTGTACCCGAAGGGTGATCAGTGGTACTGGCGGGCCGACTTCGTCACCGAGCTGAGTGACGCGGCCATCGCCGAGCACGAGAAATTCGGCCCGCAGATGCCGACGCCGCAGTCGACGATGCACATGTACCCGATCGACGGCGCGGCACACCGTGCCAAATCGGGTGACACGGCCTTCTCGTATCGAGAAGCGAACTGGGGCTCGGTCTTTGCCGGCGTCGGGAGCGGCCCGGCCGACGTGCCGGCCATCTCGGCCTGGTCGAAGAACTACTGGAACGCGTTGCACCCGCACTCGTCCGGCGGCGCCTACGTCAACATGATGATGGACGACGAAGGCGAAGACCGCATCCGTGCCTCGTACCGCGACAACTACCCCCGGCTGGCAGCGGCGAAGAAGCGCTACGACCCGAGCAACCTGTTCCGCGTGAACCAGAACATTCGGCCGCAGTAGGCATCGCCAGGTCCGCGCGGGCAGCTGCCCGCGCGCCCTCACTTTCTCAGCAGACCTTCGCGATTGGCGAAAGCCGCCGCCTCGGTGCGGTTGGCGGTATACGTCTTCTCCAGGATGCTTCGCACGTGATTGGCGACGGTGTTCGGGCTGATTTCCAACACCTGGGCGATCTCGCGGTTGTTGCGGCCCATCGCGATCAGTTGCAATACGCCCACCTCGCGCTCGGTCAGGCCGCACGGGTAGCTCGGCGGCGGCGCGACGATGGCCGCAGCCAGCGCCTCGATACGCGGCGTCAGCGCCTTCATGCCCAGCGCGCTGCTGTCCGCGAGCGCGTCGGCCAGCAGCGCGCGGGCCCGGTTGGCGTCGCCGGTGGCAGCGCGACGTTGCAGCATCAGGGCGTAGCGGTAGCGGGTGTGCGCCAGCCACACGCGCCAGCCCGTCCTCGAGTCGATCGCCAGAGCCGCCTCGAAGTGGCGCTGCGCGACGTCCCACTGTTGCAGCAGGGTGGCCAGGCTGCCCAGCAACCGGTCGGTCGCGCCCAGACTGGGCCCGCTGGAGTCGGCCAGCAGGTTGGCGCCGGCGTGACCTTGCAGCAGGTCGTATAGCAGGGCAGCGCGCTTTGTATCGCCGAGATAGACGCACACCTCCGCCACCAGCGTGACGATGGTCATCGTCGCGCCGTCGGTCGGCGGCAGGGAAGCCCGATGCCAGGCCAGTCCGTCGAATTCGGCTTGGCATGGCTCGCGCATGTCCAGCTCGGCGTACAGCAGCGCAAGCCCGGGTCGCCAATGATTCGCGGGCGGCGCCTCGCGAACGAACTGCTCGAGCATCGGCAGTGCTTCCGGCAGCCGGCCCTGCTCGCGGCGCACACAGAACATCAGCATGCCGTAGGCGCCGATGGCCTGGGCCTCGCCGACCCGGCGGCCGGCTTCCAGCGCGCGCACTGCCGAGGCCTCGGCGCCCTCGAAACGACCTTCGCCGATGGCGATCAACGCCTCGAACTGCCAGCAGATCGACACCCAGTGGTACGCGCGCCGCCGCTCGGTCAAGCGCATGCCCTGCTGCAGTATTCGTCTCAGACCGGCCGTGTCCCCGGCGCGCAGCAGGTCGCAAAGATAGAAAGGCAGGAGATTGACGATGCGCTCCGGCAGATCCAGATCGTCGGCGATCGCCCAGGCCTCGTTGGCGGCGGCGATGCGCTGCTGCAGCAACTCCGGCCAATAGCCGGCCGGGGCAATTGAGGCAAGCGCCGCGAAAAGGCTGCGCATGTCACCGAGCTGTCGGGCCAGCGTCACCGCGCGTCGGTGAGCCTCCATGGCTTCATCGACACGATCGCAATAGACGTAGGCCACGCACAGCCGACTCATCAACTCCACCCGGACCGCGTCATCGCCCTGATGCAGCGCGATGGCCTCCAGCAACATCGCCACCGCGGCGTTGCCCGACATGCCCGCCTGCATGCTGCTGGTGGAAAAGCCGATGGCTGCCTTGGCGAACTGCGCTGTCATGCCGCCTTGGCGCGCCAGGTCGGCGGCCTGCTGATTCAAGGCCTGCGCCGTCTCCGGCCCGCCGGCCCAGGTTTGCGCCTCGGCAAGCGCCAGCAGCACAGCGCATCGCTGGCTCAACTCGGCGGGAAAGTGGCGCTGCAGCAGCTGCAACACCAACTGGTACAGCCGGGCCGATTCCTCGAACGCCAGCAACTGCCCGGCATGTGCGGCAGCGCGCTTCGCGTAGTCCAGGGCCTTGCCCGCGGCGGCGCCCGACCCGGCCTCACTGAAGTGGTAGGCCAATTGCGGCCAGTTGGCGGAGTCGTCGGCGCCATGCTGCTGCTCGATCATCTCGCCGATGCGCAGGTGCAGTCGAGAGCGGCGCATGCCAAGCATCTCGTCGTACAGGGTCTCCCGGATCAGCGCGTGGCCGAAGCGGAACTGTTGCGTCTCCGGCACCACCTCGATCAGGTGTTCGTTCAGCGCCTCTTCCAGCGCCTCCAGCAATTCGTCCTCCGTCTTGTCGGCCTCCAGCTGCACCAACAGGTGCAGATCGAAAGTGCGGCCGATGCACGCCGCGATCGACAGGTACCTCGCGGCTGGCGCCGACAGCCGATTCAGGCGTTTGCCGATGACCTCGCGCACGCCGGTCGGGATTCTCGTCAGCAACTGCGCCCAGTCACGGCCCGCATCGAAGGCCTGCGGCGTGCGCGCATCGATGATGTAGCGCAGGGTTTCTTCGAGAAACAGCGGGTGACCTTCGGTCCGGGCGTGCAGCGCGCTGACGAAGTGGGCGCTGCCGACGCTGCCGCTGGCCGCGACCATCAGCTCCTCGGTTTCGCGCATGCTCAAGCCGGCCAGTTCGATGCGCTGGCACACCGGGGAACGGGCCAGATCGGACAAGGTTTCGAAGAGCGGGTGCTGGCGCGACAGCTCGGTGTCGCGGTAGGTGCCCACGACCAGCAGCGCGCTGTCTTCCAGCTCGGCCGCCAGGAAGCTGAAGAGCCGCAACGAGGTCGCGTCGGCCCAGTGCAAGTCTTCGAAGATGAGCAGCAGCGGTGCACGCTGCGCCGCCCGGCGCCAGAACGCGGCGATCGCGTCGAACAGGCGAAAGCGCGACTCCGCTGAATCGCCGGCGGGTGCGGCCGCGGCCAGACGCAGCCTGAAATGCTCGGCCACCTCCGGCACGATGCCGGCAATATCGGCCAGCCCGGAGCCGAAGGTCTTCGCCGGATCGGGGTCGGCGCCGCTGCGCAAGTAGCTGCGGATCAACTGCCGCCACGGCCAGTAGGCCGGAGCGCCCGCTTCTTCGAGGCAGCGGCCCCACAGCACTTGTGTTCCGGCTTGTTCCGCTTGCAGCGCGAGCTGCTGCGTCAGCCGTGTCTTGCCCATGCCGCCCGAGCCCGCCAGCAGCACGACCCGCCCGAAACCCTTTCGCGCGCCTTGCAGCGCCTTTGTCAGCTGCGCCAACTCCGGCTTGCGCCCGACGAAATGGCCGGCCGGTCGTGGCGTGGCGCGCGGAGGTGGCGCGTCGCTTTCGGGCCTGGCGGGCGGCACGACCGTTGGCGGCGGCTCGGCCGCGCCAGGCGCCGCTGCGGCTGGCAGCTCGACGGCAGGGTCACCGCCCGGGACGAGGGCAAAGGCGCGAATGGGCCGAGCGATGTTCTTCAGGTCCTGCAGGCCCTTGTCGGCAAAGCTTGCGCTGACGCGGCCGTTGACCACACCACGAACGGCGTCAGAGACGACGATTCCGCCCGGCTCGGCCAGGCCTTCGAGTCGAGCCGCGACGTTCACGCCGTCGCCATAGACCGTGCCATCTTGCTTTTCGATGACGTCGCCGAGATGCACGCCAATGCGAAAGTGCATGCGCGAGTCAGCCGCTATGGCGGCGCCAGTCAGGGTCAGCGTCTGCTGGATTTCCAGCGCAGCGCTCACCGCGCCGGTGGCGGTTTCGAAGACCGCGAGCACCGAATCGCCCGCCATGTCGATGACCCGGCCCTGATGCGATTCGATCTGCGCACGGAAGACGGCGCGGGCGGCGTCCAGTTGCATCAACGTGGCGCGCTCGTCGGCAGCCATCAGTCGCGAGAAACCGGCCGCGTCGGCCGCGAGGATGGCGGTGAGCTTGTGCTTGATGGAGGCGTCAGCCACTGGCGTCGGCCCGACTCAACTGCGCCCCCGGCTGGACCATGCACATTTCAGCACTCCGCAGCACGGCGGCGAGATCGCAATCCGAGGCATCGACATCTCGCTTGATGCTGTATCAGCTCATTCTTGCACCATCCGAGCGGTGGACGCGTTGCAGCCCAAGGTTTGGCCAGGACGCTGGACTCGTTCAGAATCGGGCCATGAGGCCTCCAGAGCTTCGTCTTCGGCTCGCCGCCATCCTCGCCGCGGATGCCGTCGCGTACTCGCGACTGATGTCGGTCGACGCTCGCGGAACGATCGAAGCGCTCGAGACCGCAAGGAGAACGTTCCAGACGATCAGCATCGCTAATGGCGGCCGAGTCGTCGACACCGCGGGCGATTCGGTGCTGGCGATCTTCAAGACCGCCGCGGGGGCGACTTCAGCTGCGCTTGCCATTCAGCACGAGCTGGAGACACGCGCGGATGCCATTGCAGAAGACCGCCGCCTCCGCTTTCGCCTCGGCCTTCATCTGGGCGACGTGGTGCAAAAGGCTGACGGCTCAGTGTATGGCGACGGCGTCAATGTGGCCGCCAGGCTTCAGAGCGCCGCCCCCCCGGGCGGGATCGTCGCATCCGAATCGATTCGGCTTGCGGTCCGAGGCAAGCTGGCGGCGTGTTTCGAGGACCTCGGGGATCACACGCTCAAGAACATCGCGGAGCCTGTTCGCGCTCACCGTCGCGGGCGGACCTGGCCAGGACGGCCCGCGGCCGCATGCTGCAAGCATCCAACTGGATGGTGGCTCAGCGGCCCTCCGAAAGACCGCAGCCCTGTTCATGTCGGCGGCTTTCTAATGGTGGCGTCGGCGATGGCGTACTAGACGCCGCTTATTTCGGCCTGAATACGGGCCTGGCACGTCACGTCACACCGGACGGAGCGGCCAGTTTGCCACCGCCGCACCGCTTTCCATCCTGGTTTTGCCGTTCGCCAACCAGACCGGCGAGGAGAAAAAGGCTTACATCGCCGACGCCTTGACCACAAGCATCACCGCGGACTTGTCACGCATTCGAGATGCCTTCGTCGTCCGGCGACGACCGCCTTTACGTACAGGGCGAAAGGGCTGACGGTGCAGCAGGTCGCAAAGGATGCCGCGGTGCGGTTCGTGCTCGATGGAAGCGTGCTGGCGAGCGGCCAGGATGTGCGTATCACGGCCCAACTGGTGGACTCGAAGACCGCGCACAGTTGTGGAACGAAGTTTCAGAGGCGAGTCTGTCGAACCTCTTCGCGCTTCAGGACCAGGTCACGGCGCTCGTCGGCAACAGCATCGGCGAGCGCATGGTGATCGTCGCTGCGCGGGAGAGCGAGACACGAAGAGCACACCCCAGGTCGTCGATCTGATGCTGCGTGCTCGTGCGTTGAATTTCCGGCCGTCTTCGGTCGAGAACTACCGGGAACGGGAGCGGCTGTATCGCGAAGCGCTGTCTCAGGAGCCGACCAACGTCAACGCGATGGTCGATTTGGCGAGCACGCTCGCGATTCATCCTCAATGGATGGACAGCTCGGACCTGGCCAGGGACAAGCAGCTCACCGATGCAAGAGACCTGGCGCTCAGGGTCAAGGCGATCGACCCGGGTCTGCGAGGGATCGAGCTTCCGCTATACATCTACGCCCAGGAACACAACGATTTCGAGGGTGCGCGACGTGCCCTCGAGGCTGCGCTTGCCAAGGACCCGAAGGATCCATCGGCCTACGGGAACTTCGCGCTCTTCTATATCAACATGGGCGAGCCGGAGCGTGCAGTCCCGCTGCTCAAGCAAGCCTTGTCCCTGTATCCCAAGGGCAACGAGTTCATTTTTGACAACCTTGGCCTTGCGTACCTGGCATTGGGGAGCAACGATGCCGCGATCGAATGGCTGCTCAAGGCGGTCGACCTGAACACAGAGATCCTGGACGTCTACTCGGGGCTCGCCATGGCGTACTCCAACAAGGGCGACCGGCAAAGCGCGTCACGCTACGTTGCCGAGTATCAGAAACGAGCGCCGTCCCAAGGCTTCAAGGGGATCGAAAGCAATGCTCCGTCACCGGAGAGTCCGCCGGCATTCTTGAAGTACTACTACGATCGCTTTCTGCCGGAGTGGAAGAAGGCAGGCTTGCCATAGCCCGCAAGCTTGCAGTGATCGTCGCCGGAGCGCTCGCGCAATTCGCTACCAGGCTGCCAAAGCGGTATGGCGTGTCTCCGGTTGAGATTCGCCAGTTCAAGAAGCTCTTATGGACGTCTGCTCTTGGGATCGTCAAGTGGCTAGTCTCGCCTTCTGCTTCGGGTCGGCTGCAGGCTCTGGCGGCTTCCGATCGCCTTGCCTGGTACCGGTCGTTCGCGTTGATACGCCGCACAGCCGACGTTCGCGTGCGCCCGGACCCGGCCAGAGGACTAAACCGCTCGCGCGGTAGCCGCTCCGACCCGGCCGTGGTTGTTCGTGGCAGTGGAAGTTCTGCGATGTTGACGATCGAGGCAATCCGCCTCGTTCATCGACAGGAGCAGGACCATGATCCCATCGACACCCGGCGTCACGCCGCTGCGCCAACGCATGCTCGACGACATGCGCATGAGGAAGCTCGAGGCCAAGACGCGGGCAGGCTACATCCGCGCGGTGCGCAACCTGACGGGCTACCTCGGGCGCTCGCCCGACACTGCCACGGTAGAGGACCTGCGTCGCTTTCAGCTGCACATGGTCGACCGAGGGAGTTCGCCGATCACGCTCAACGCGACCATCACCGGTCTGAAGTTCTTCTTCGGCGTCACGCTCGATCGGCCCGAGCTGATGACCAAGATGCAGCCGGTGCATGTGCCGCAAACGCTGCCGGTGGTCTTGAGCCGTGACGAAGTCGCCCGCCTGATCTCCGCGGCGCCGAACCTGAAGTACCAGACGGCGCTGTCCATTGCCTATGGCACCGGGCTGCGCGTCAGCGAGGTGATCGCGCTCAAGGTCAGCGACATCGACAGCCAGCGCATGACGCTGCGCGTCGAGCAAGGCAAGGGCGACAAGGACCGCTACGCCATGCTCTCGCCGGTGCTGCTCGAGCGGCTTCGCTCGTGGTGGCGCGTGGCCCACGCTCAAGGCAAGATGTTGCCCAACGGATGGCTGTTCCCGGGCCTCAATCCCATGGATTCATTGAGCACGCGCCAGCTCAACCGGGCGATCCATGCCGCTGCCGAGGCCGCGCAGATCGACAAGCGCGTCTCGATGCACACGCTCAGGCACAGCTTTGCGACCCATCTGCTGGAGCAGAAGGTCGACATCCGCGTGATCCAGGTCCTGCTCGGCCACAAGAAGCTGGAGACCACGTCGATCTACACGCACGTCGCCACCGAGATCTTGCGCGAGGTGGTCAGTCCATTGGAGACCCTTCACCCCGCATAGGCCACCTCCGTGGGGCACGTCGCCCTGGAGGTCGCCGACATCTTCCGAACGCACGGGCGCGCCTGGCGCCAGGCGCAGCGCGGCCACCTGAGCCTGGGCCAGCTCAAGGTCATGTCGGCTATCGAACAGTGCCGCAGCGCGGCGCTGGGTGGACACCTGCTGCGTTGCGACGGCTGCGGCACCGACCGGATCGCCTACAACTCGTGCCGCAACCGGCACTGCCCGAAGTGCCAGGCCGGCGCCGCACGACGCTGGCTTCAGGCGCGCCAAGCCGATCTGCTGCCAGTGGAGTACTACCACGTGGTCTTCACGCTGCCGGCGCCGATCGCCGACATCGCGTATCAGAACAAGGCCGTGGTCTACGGGCTGCTGTTCGACGTAGCCGCTGAAGTGCTGCTGGCCATCGCTGGCGACCCGAAGCACTTGGGTGCGAGCATCGGCGCAACGCTGGTGCTGCACACCTGGGGCTCGGCGCTGACACATCACCCGCACGTGCACGGGATCGTTCCCGGTGGCGGGCTGTCGCCCGATGGCGAGCACTGGGTCTCGTGCAAGCCAGGCTTCTTTCTCTCCGTGCGAGTGTTGTCGCGGCTGTTCCGACGGCGCTTCCTCGAAGAGCTCGCGCTCGCGCATCGCGCTGGCCGGCTGCAATTCTTCGGCGAGCACGCTGCGCTCGTCGACCCACGGGTCTTCGCCGAGTGGCTCGCACCGCTTCGCCAGTGCGAGTGGGTTGTCTATGCGAAGCGACCGTTCGCTGGACCCGAAGCCGTGCTGGCGTATCTGTCGCGCTATACCCACCGCGTCGCCATCGCCAACAGCCGCCTCGTCGCGATGGACGAGCGCGGCGTGACCTTCCGCTGGAAGGACTACCGGGCCAAGGGCAGGACGCGGCACAAGACGATGACGCTCGGTGCCGACGAGTTCATGCGCCGCTTCCTGCTGCACGTCTTGCCCGGCGGGTTCCATCGAATTCGCCACTACGGACTGCTGGCCAACGGCAGCCGCAAGGCGAACCTGGCGCGCGTGCGTGAGCTGCTCCACGCCGTGCCCGCGGCGTCACGAGCTCAGGACAGCACCGCCGAGATCGAACGCGCCAAGCCATGCTTCGTCTGCTTGCACTGCGGCGCTGCGATGCTCGTCGTTGAGACCTTTGTGCGTGGGCAGTCGATCCGCGCGCCACCTCGAGAACCACGCGCATCATGAGCGCAATCGTCTGTCAAGCTCCAGCCACGCGCTGGCTCTTCATCACCCAGAGCCGGCACGGCGTGCCTTCGCCTCACGCGGCATTCTCTGTGTTCCGCTGCTCGAGATGTCGCCAACCTGCACGCCGAGAAGGCCGCGGTGCCAGGCGCTACACGTCCGCCGCCGATCGATGCGCGAGGCGGATCGATGCCGTCATCGCAAACGCGACCGCCCAATTCGCCATAGCGTCGTAGCACCATCGGACCACCGGGGCACATGTCGCGGTTTCCTCCCTTGAGGTTTATCCAACACCTGCCCTCAGGCCGGCGTCACGCGCGGCTTCGGTCTCGCGCGGCGGGCAGATGTCGGACAAACCTAAACAGAAGCGGACGGCCGCGACCGGCTGCTTTGGAACGCTCCGTTCCGTTCCGCGCGTTGCTTGAGACGATCGGCGCATTCCCCCTCACCGCAAGGCGAGGTCAACCCTAGCTTCACGGATGCAATTGTCGGCTCAATGAAGGCGCCGATCCGCGTCGCCGACGTGGATGTCCGAGGACGCCGCCGCGGCGCGCTCGGACGCGGCGAGCAGTGTCTTGCCTTCGATGCCGGCGAAGAGCTTGGCGGCCCGGACCTTGAGTTCCAGCAGTTCGGTCGGGTTGACGAAGTACAGGCCACGCATCACGTCAACGTCTATGCGGAATTCAACGTCCTTGCCGTCGTTGGACAGCACGCCGCTGGTGAATTCGTATTGCTCGTCGACCGCCGGCATGCCCATCAGTCCGGGCCGATCGACCTCATAGCGGACGTCGAAGATCTCGCCGCTCGCCAGGTCGAGGGAACCGGTCGAGCGGATCACGGTCTCCGCCAGCTCGTCCAGTATCGCGATGGGTACTTTCAGGTTCATCGCAGTCCTCTCCCGCATTGAAGCGGCCAGACCCACTCAGCTACGGCCGCCCGGCTTCTTGACGTGCGGTCGAGCAATCGACCGACCGTCATCGGCGATGTCGCTACCCACAAGGAAGACATGAGCGACGGCCCACCCGCCAGACTTGTCGCAGATGATGTCTGTAGTCCGGATGCGACCTTCTGTGATCTGCGTGAATCCATGGGGAACGGCTTGCTGCTCGGTTTCGGTCATTGGCTGGAAGAGGGTGTATGGACATTGATTATCGGGCAACCCGTTCGAGAGGCTTGAGCCTGACTGCACGCTGGCGGCCTCTACCTCCCTTTCGCCGCCGGCTGGAACTCCGGATCGCCCATCTGCCAAAGCGAGAACGACCACAGGTCGGCAAGCTCGTTCTCATACTGCGAGTTGCTCGAACCGATACCGTGCCCGGCGTCGTAGTCGACGCGCAGCAGCACCGGGCGCTTGCTGGATGTCGCGGCCTGCACCCGGGCGGCCATCTTTGCCATCTGCCACGGGGCCACGCGCGGGTCGTTCGCGCCAGTGCTGAACATCACCGCCGGATAGGCCACGCCGTCGCGCACGTGCACGTAGGTGCTCATCGCGTAGAGGCCGTGGAAGTCGCTTTCGGTCTTCGTCGAGCCAAATTCGACGGTGTTGGGTGGGCCGTTGGGCTCGGTCTCGAAGCGCAGCGCATCGGACATTCCGACGAGGTCGAGAATCACGCCAAACAAGTCGGGCCGCCACGTGAGCGCGCCGCCGACAGTGATGCCGCCGGCGCTGCCGCCTTCGCCGGCCAGGCGGGCGGACGAGGTGTAGTGCTCGTCGACGAGGTACTGGCCACAGGCGATGAAGTCCAGCACGGTATTGGGCTTGCTCTGCTTGAAGCCGGCCATGTGCCAGGCCTCGCCGTATTCGCCGCCGCCGCGCACGTGGGCGATCGCGACGATGCCGCCGCGCTCCATCCAGGCCAGGTTGGTCGGGTTGAAGCCCGGCTCGAGCGAAACGCCGTAGCTGCCGTAGCCCTCGAGAATCGTCGGGTGGCTGCCGTCGAGCGCGATGCCTTTGCGATGAAGGATGGACAACGGGATTCGCGTGCCGTCGTAGCTTGTCGCAAAGACCTCCTGTGCTTCGAACTGCGAGGTGTCGATCGACGACGGCAGATTCAGTCCGGTGTCGCCCGAGCGATCCTTGGCGGGGTCGTAGGCCATGATGCGGGTCGATTGCAGCCAGCCGCGGATGCCGAATAGCGCGCCAGCTTGGTCCGGGTCAGTCACGGGCACGCCGACGTTGCCTTCGAACGGCGTTGGCACGGAGCGGCTCTGCTTGCCGTCGAATGACACTCGATGGATGTGCGAGACGGCGCCGTCGCGCACGCGCGTGTAGAGGCCGTCCTGCGCGAGCCGGACGTCCGTCAGCACGCCCGAGGCTTCGGGGATGACGATCGTCGCGTGCTTCAACTCGGGCTGGGCGAGCGACAGCGCAAGCAGGCGGAAACGCGGAGCGTCCTTCTGCGACAACAGGTACAGCGTCTGGCCGCGCAGGTGGAATTGGGTCACGCCGTCAGTGACATCGGCGACCTTCTTCCACGGCGTGCTGCCGTCCGTGACCTGCGACAGCGGCGCGACGTAGACCGTCGACGGGTTGTCGTCCATGTTGTGGTTGGCGATCGCGATCGCGTACTGCGAGTCGGGCGACGCGATGACGAAAGTTCCCTGGCCCTCCGGGACGTCGAGCTTCCTGGACACGCCGCGGCCGAACACGACAGCGTCGCCTTCGCCGTCCGTCTTTGTGCCGATCCTGTGCAGGTAGGTTCGTGCGTTGTACATGGTCTGGTCGGCCGGCATGCCGGGCACCGGCTTGACGTAGCGCAGATAGAAGAACGAGCGGTTGTCCGGTCGCCACGACACCAAGCTGTCGGACGTGCGGTCGATGGACTCGGCCTGCACGGCCCCGGTCTTCACATCCATCACATGCAGCACGCTCTTCTCCGAGCCGCCGACCGAGAGGCCGTAGGCCAGCAGCTTGCCGTCCCACGAGGGCGCGAAGTAGTCGAGCGCGTAGTGAGTGTCGGTGCCCTTGCCCATCGCGCCGGGGTCGAGCAACAGGTGCTCCTCGCCCTTCAAGCCGTCGCGGTAGAAGAGCTTGGGCAGTTGCGCACCGGGCTCGAACACCTCGTAGAAATAGCGGTCGCCGCGGCGGACAAAGCCGCCTCGGCGTACGTCGGCGTTGAGGAGCGCATGAATGCGATCGAGCAGCGGCTTGCGCGCGGGGATCGCGTCGAGCTTTGCGCGCGTGTAGTCGGCCTGCGCCTTCATCCACGCCTTGACATCGGGGTTGGCGAGGTCCTCCATGTAGCGGTAGTTGTCGACGACCTTCGTTCCAAAATAGTCGGTCGTCACCGGGCGCACCGGCGCAACAGGTGGGTCTTGCCCGAACGCCAAGGCGCTGGCGCCGATGCCCGAAATCAATACGAGGCCGACCGTGACGGTGCGGCGGCAAATGGGGAAACGCATGGAAGAAATTCTCCTGAATCCGTTGCGTCAGTCTACGCACCTGCCGTCGTCGCCAGCGCCAGCAAGTGACCTGGTCAATGTGCCTTCAGGCCCGGACGGACGCGGTCGCCTGCTGCAGGTACAGGTCGCCAGCCCGACTCGTGTGCGCCCCTGGCCGCCCATCCCCGATCACCCGCCCGTCCACCTTCGTCACCGGCGTCACGCCCCCGAGCGTGCCGGTCACGAACGCCTCGTCGGCCGAGTACACCTGCGCCAGCGTGAAATCGCATTCGCGCGCCACCCCGCCGGCCGCAGTCCACGCCCGGATCACGTTTGCCTGCGTGATCCCCTTGAACGAATAGGCTCCCGTCGAGGTCCACAGCTCGCCCTTCCTCACGATGAAGAAGTTGGTGGAGTTGCAGCTCGCGACGAAGCCGCGCGGGTCGAGCATCAGCGCTTCGTCGGCGCCGGCGTGGATGGCCTGGATCAGGGCCTGGATCAGGTTCAGGCGGCTGTGCGAGTTCAGGCGCAGGTCGAAGACGTCGGGCCCGCTGGTGCGAAAGGTCGAGGTGAAGAGCGAGAGGCCGCGCACCTTCGACTCGGGCTTGGGCGTCTTCCATTCGGCGACGATGACGATGGTCGCCTTGCCGATGACGAAGCGCGGGTCCTGGTTCGGCGTGCGCTTGACGCCGCGCGTGATCATCAGCCGGACGTGCACGCCGTCGGTCATCGCATTCATCGCCAGCGTGTCGAGCAGGGCTTGCGTCAGCTCGGTGCGGGTCAGGCCGATGTCGAGCGCGATCGAGGTCGCGCCTTCGAAGAGGCGGTCGAGATGCGCGTCGAGGCTGATGATGCGGCCGCGCACCAGGCGCAGACCTTCCCAGATGCCGTCGCCGAGGACGAAGCCGCTGTCGAAGATCGACACCCTCGCCTCGTTGCGCAGCACGAAGGCGCCGTTGACGTAGACGAGCACGCCGTCGTTGCGCGGATCGGCGACGTAGCCTTGCGAGCTCTCGCCCTGGCTGAGGGGGTTGGCGGCTGCGGTCATGGCGTTCGGTCTCTGTCGAAGAAGTCGGAAGTCAGAAGTCGAATTCGCGGTGCCGGTCGACGAAGGCGCGCGTGCGCGGCTCGCTCGGGTGCTTGAGCACCTGGTCGGGCGTGCCCTGCTCGTGGATCACGCCCTCGGCGATGAAGAGCACGCGGTTGGCGAAGTGGTAGGCGAAGCCGATCTCGTGCGTCACCAGCAGCATGGTGCGCCCTTCTTCGGCGAGCGAGCGGATCACCCGCAGCACCTCGCCCACCAGCTCGGGGTCGAGCGCCGACGTCGGCTCGTCGAAGAGCAGCACCTCGGGGTCCATTGCCAGGGCGCGGGCGATCGCCACGCGCTGCTTCTGGCCGCCCGAGAGGCGCGCCGGATAGGCCTCGGCCTTGTCGGCGAGGCCGACGCGCGCGAGCTCGACCTCCGCGCGCTTGCGCGCCTCGGCCTTGCCCAGGCCGCGCACGATGCACAGGCCCTCCATCACGTTGCCCACGGCCGTCATGTGCGGGAAGAGGTTGAACTGCTGGAACACCATGCCCACGCGCTGGCACACCCGCGTGAGCTCGGCTTCGCTGTAGAGGCGCGCGTCGGGCTCGGCCTTGCTGCCCGGCGCGGCACGGCCCAGCGCCTGGCCGGCCAGCTCAACGGTGCCGGCGCTCGGCAGCTCCATGAGGTTGAGGCAGCGCAGCAGCGTGCTCTTGCCCGAGCCCGAGGCGCCGAGGATGGCGATGCGGTCGCCCGGCATCACGTCGAGGTCGATGCCGCGCAGCACGGCGTGCTCGCCGAAGTGCTTGCGCAGGCCGCGCACGCGCAGCAGCGGCTGCGCCGCGCTTGCGGGCGTGGTGCCGGCCGTGGACGCTGGCGATGTGGCTGAAGCGTCGGACATCGTCATGCGTCCGATCGGCCGAGGTGCCGCTCGAGCGCGTAGGTCGCCTGCACCAGCGGAAAGAGGCAGAGGAAGAAGACGGCGGCGATCACGGTGTAGGTCTCGATCGGGTTGAAGTTCAGCGAGGCGAGGAGCTTGCCCTGCTGCAGCAGCTCGACGTAGGCGATGGCCGAGGCCAGCGTCGTCATCTTGAAGATCTCGATGCCGCGGTTGGTGAGCGCGGGCAGCATGCGGCGCAGCGCCTGCGGCAGGATGATGCGCCGCATCGCCTGCGCCCGCGACATGCCGATGGCGCGCGCCGCCTCGGCCTGGCCGCGCTCGATCGACTCGATGCCGCCGCGGTAGATCTCGGCCGAGAACGCCGCCGAGTTGAGCGAGATGCCGAGCGCCGCCGCCGCGAGCGGGCTGATCTCGAACGGCAGCAGGATGGGCAGCGCGTAGTAGAACCAGAGGATCTGCACCAGCACCGGCGTGTTGCGGAAGAACTCGACGAAGGCGGTGGCCGGCAGGTAGATCCAGCGCGAGCGCGCATGCCGGCCGAGGCCCACGACGAGGCCGAAGCCGAAGCCGAGCACGACGCAGATCACGAAGAGGCGCAGCGTGCCGATGGCGCCGGCCCAGAGCACGTCGGCGTTCTCGAAGACCGGCGCGAAGTTCCAGTGGTAGGCGGAGCCCATCAACGCGAGCCCATCAGTGCGCATCCATCAGCGCGCCATCCCTTCGCCGCTGGTGGCCAGGTGCCGCTCGAGCCCGTGCACGAGCTGGCTCGCGACGAAGATGACGACGAAATAGATCAGCGCCGTGACCGTGAACACCTCGAGCGGCCGAAACGTCTTCTGCGCCACCTCGTTGGTCTCGAACAGCAGGTCGGCGTACGAGACGATGGCGACCAGCGTGGTCGTCTTCATCAGCTCGATCGAGCGCTCGAGAAAGGCCGGGATCATCCGCTTCACGGCTTGCGGCAGCACGATGCGGCGCATCACCTGGCGCGGGCTCATGCCGATCGCGCGCCCGGCCTCCCACTGCCCGCGCTCGACCGAGACGATGCCGCCGCGGAACACCTCGGCGAAGAAGGCGGCCGACTGGATCGAGAACGTGAGCACGGCGGCGACGTAGGGCGTCATCTCGACGTGGATCAGGATCGGCAGCGCGAAGAAGAACCAGAACAGCTGCACCAGCGGCGGCGTGGTGCGAAAGACCTCGATCACCGTGCTCGCCGGCCAGCGCAGCCAGCGCGAGGGCGAGAGCCGCAGCAGCGCCAGCACCAGGCCGAGCGGCACGCCGAAGGCGAGCGCCGCGCCCGTGACCTTCAGCGTGTTGAGAAGGCCGAGCGCCAGCAGGTCGGCGTTCGCCCACACCGGGGCGAAGTTCCAGACGTGCATCGGCGTGGCCGCGTGGAGAGGAGAGCGCGTGCGCGGGCTACGACTTGCCGAGCATTTCCTTCATCACCGGCGGAGAAGCTTTGGGGTCGAGGCCGAAGCCGACCAGGAAGTCCTCGTACCACTTCTCGGTCTGGCCGCTCGCATAGAACTTGCCGATCTCCTTGTCGACCCAGTTGACGAAGGACTTGTCGGCCTCCTTGCGGACGGCGACGCTCGAGGCCTGCGATTCCGGCGGCGTCGGCACCACGATCTTGCCGGCGCCGAGCTTTTGCCGCGCCGCCAGCAGCGGCGGGTGGAACAGGCAGACCGCGTCGGCACGGCCGGCCTGGAACGCGGCGATCGCTTCGGCGTTGCCGGGGAAGCGCGAGATCGCGGCCTTGGCCACGTGCTCGCTCAGGAACTTGTCCATGCTGCTGGCCTGCGGCACGGCGATGCGGACGGTCGGCTTGTCGAGATCGGCCCAGGCCTTCACCGGCAGGTCGTCGCGCGCCAGCACGGCGAGCGAGTACCAGAGCAGCGGCGTCTTCGGGAAGTCGACGGCCTCGGCGCGCTCGGGCGTGGCGTCCATCATCGACATCATGTCGATCTTGTTGCCTTGCAGCGCGGCGATCGCCGTGCCCCAGGTCACCTCGACCGGCTCGAACTTCACGCCGAGGTCGGCGGCCATCGCCTTGCCGAGCGAGACGCCGACGCCGCTGGCCCACTCGCCGGACTTCGGGTCTTTCGAGAACCACGGCGGCGCCTGCGTGACGCCGACGCGCAGCGCGCCGCGCTGCTTGATCTGCGCCAGGGTGCTGTCGGCCGCGGCCTGCGACCAGGCGGCCGGTGCGACGGCGGCCGCGGCGAGAGCCAGCACGGAGCGGCGATGGAATTGGACGGACATGGCGGCGATGCTCCTTCAGGGGGTCGCCCATGATAGAGAGGCGCAAGGGCCGCCATGGTTGAACGTTCGCGGCCGGCAGCGTCGCGCCCTGCACGGTGCGCTGCCGCCCGCTGCACGTCGCGCGGGGCTCCTTGGCTAGAACCGGAATCGGCTGGCGAACCCGCCATGCGGCTTTCATTCGAGCGATGATCGCGCGCATGCCCGCATCGACTCCCGCCGGATGAGCACGAGACCCCGGTCGCTCGTCGACCAGTGGGTGGGCTACGTCGGCCTGCCCCGGCTCGTCTTCGCACTCGTCGTGGCCGGCGTGCTCGTGCTGCTGCTGTTCGCGGCCGTCTTCGTGCACGGCGGCCTGCCGGTGACTGGCCACCGCGGCATCTGGCAGCTCGGCCTTGCGCCCACGGTCATCGTCTACATCCTGGCGATCTATCCCTGGCTGCACCGACGCTGGACGTTGGCCATCGATGCGGTCCGGCCCCTCGCCGAGCGGCCCGAGCTCGTCGAGCAGGCCCACGCGGCGCACAGGCGCCGCGAGTGGATGGCGCTGCTGCTCGGCGCCGCGTTCTCGGTCTGGGTCACCGACCCGGGGCAATTCAACGGCCGATGGCTGCTGCTCTACGTCCTGGTTTCCAACATCATCATGTTCAGCCTGATGGCGCTGGCGATCCACGACGGCCTGGTGCGCACGCGCCGACTCGCGCGCATCGTTCGCGCCGGTCTGCAGCTCGACCTGTTCGACCGGCGGTCGTTCACGCCGCTGGCGCGCTGGGGCCAGAGCGTGTCGCTGACCTTCGTCGGCGGCACCTGCCTGAGCCTGCTCTTCCAGTCCTACGAGACGCTCTACACGGTGCAATCGCTGGTGATCTATTCGATCATGGTCGCCGTGTCGCTGACGCTGTTCTTCATGTCGATCTGGAGCATCCACGAGGCGCTGGTGGCAGCGCAGGAGCGCGAGCTGGCCGTCGTTCATCGACACTGGAGCGAAGCCCGCGGCGAGCTGAAGCGAAAGCTCGCCGAAGGCGCGACGGGCGAGGCCGCGGGGCTCTACGAGCCGATCGTCGTGCTGGGCGCCTACGAGCGCCAGATCCTCGCGGCGTCGACCTGGCCGTTCAACCCGAAGATCGTCAAGGAGCTCGTCGCGTCGCTCGTCGCGCCCATCCTCATCTACGGGCTGAAGATCGCGCTGGGGCTGTCGCGCAGCGCCTGAGGATTCGATGCCGTCGATGAACAGGAGCGCGGCGCTCTTCCTGGTGATGTGCCTGGTCTGGGGCCTGACCTGGCTGCCGGTCAAGATCGGCGCCGCCCATGTGCCGCCGATCTTTCTCGCGGCCGCGCGCTTCCTGCTGGCCGGCGTGCTGATGCTGGCCTGGGCCGGCCGCGCTGCCGCAGCCGTTCCGCGATCGGCTTGGCCGCGCCTCCTCGCGACCGCGCTGCTTGTCAACACCGGCAACTACGCGCTGCTGTTCTGGGGCATCGCGCGTGCGCCGACGGGGCTCGCCGCCATCGTCAACTTCGCGACGATTCCCGTCTTCTCGCTTCTGGCCAGCCACTGGCTCGAAGGCGAGCCGATCGCGCGGCGCCAGGTCGCCGCGATCGCGCTCGGCACCCTGGGGCTTGCGCTGCTGTTCGCCACGCGCGCGCTGGGCGCTGCGGCCGGCAGCGTGCCCGCCGGTCATGCCGAGCTGTGGGGGCTGGCCGCCATCGCCCTCGGTACCTTGCTCTACTGCGTCGGCGCCGTGCTGTCGCGGCCGATTGCTTCGACGATGCCGGTCGTCACGCTCGCGGGCTGGCAGACGCTGATCGGCGGCGTCGGCTTGAGCGCGCTGTCGCTGACGCTCGAGCCGGTCGAGCCGAGGTACTTGCGCGAGCTCGCGACCTGGCCCACCTGGCCGGCGCTCACGTTTCTCGTGCTCGCCGGCTCGCTCGCCGGCTTCACCATCTACCTGCGTCTGCTGCGCGACTGGGGCGCTTTTCGCGCCGGGCTCTACGCGTTCGTGAGCCCGGTGATCGCGGTCGCGGTGGGTGTCGTGGCCTTGCACGAGCGTTTCGGCTGGGCCGAAGGCGCAGGCGCCGTGCTCATGTTCGGCGCCGCCGCCATCGCCCTGAAGAAGCCGTCGTTCAACGCGCCACGGGCACCTTGATCGCAACGCGCGCGAGGGCGGCGGCCAGCACCAGCCCTGCCGCCGAGCAGGCGCCCGTGGCCAGCCAGGTGAACTGCCAGCCGCCGGTGCGGCTCGCCACCCAGGCCACCAGCGGCGGCCCGAAGAACTGGCCCAGGGCGGACCACTGCTGCATCCAGCCGATGGTGGTGGACAGCGTGCCTTCGCTCGGTGCCATGCGCACCGCCAGGGCAAAGAGCGTTGCCGGGATCAAGCCGCCGACACCCGAGAACAGCAGGACCGCGATGAAGCGTGCCCAGGCCGGCAGCCCTTCGCCGGTGGCGCCGGCAAAGGTGGCCGCAGAGGCGAGCGCCATCGTCACGAAGCCGATGCCCAGCAGGCGGGCCGGCGCCAGGCCACGATGCAAAAGGCGCCCGGCGCCGACGTTGCCGACCATGTTGGCCGCTGCGGCGAGCGCGGTGAGCACGCCGGTGGCCGCACCCGAGACGCCGGCTTGGGTGTAGATGGCGGGCAGGAAGCCGATCACGGCGAGCCACTGGCCGGAATAAGTGGCGAAGGTCAGGGCCAGCAGCCAGGGGCCCGGCAGCACCAGCGTCTTGCGAAGGCGCTGCAGCCACGGCGCCGCTGCCGCGACTTGCGGAGTGGCCGGCGTGGCCGGAGTGCCTGGCACGAAGCGCAGCAGCACGACAGCCATCACCAGCGACACGGCGGCCAGCGCCCACCACCACGCGCGCCAGCCCCAGGCGCCGATGCAGAGCGGCCCGAGCAGCAGCGCCAGCGTGGTCGCGAGCGGCATGTAGGCGCCCCACAGACCCATCGTGACGCTCATGCGTTGCGGCGCCACGAGGCGCCGCACCAGGCCGGGCGCCGGCAGCACGACGAGCAGGAAGCCGAAGCCTTCGCTCGCCCGCAGCACCATCAGCATCACGACGCCCTGCGAAAGACCGCCGAGCGCACTCGCCACGGCCAGCACGACCAGACCGATGGCCATGCTGCGTCGCAGCCCGAGGCTGTCGGCCAGCGCGCCGAAGGCGACGCCGCAGCTCATCCCTGCCACCTGCACCAGCGACAGCAGGAAGCCGGCCTGCAGCAGCGTCATGCCCAGGGCCTCGCGCAGCGTGACGATGGCGGGCGGCAGCTTGCCGACATGCAAGGCGGCGCAGACGCCGGCGGCGATGACGATCAGCGCCGGGTCGACGACGCGAGGTTGCGGCACGCTGGTGCTCAACGCGCGACGCGCCCCTTGACCGCGTTGGCAATCGCGCCGTAGGTGATGCGGCCGCCGGCATCCGGCCGCAGGCGCGCACGCAGGCGCTGCTCGAGGCGCGCTACATCGCCCTTGTCCATCGCGGCGATCCGCGGCGCCATCCGCGGCCCGGTCTGCGCGGTTCGCCAGAACGTCTCGAAGTCGTCGAAGCTGCGCTGCACCGTGATCTCGCGCGTCTCGACGTCGACCAGGCCGGCACCGGTCCACAGGTCACGCAGCGCGTCGATGCGCGAGGCTTCGGGGCTCGGCGCGGCGAGCATCGGTGCGCCGAGCGCGCTCATTTCCTCGCGCACCGCGGCATAGGGAAAGCCGCCGCCCAGCATGTCCCAGGCATAGGCCGAGACGCTGCCGCCGGCCTTCACCACGCGCGTCATCTCGGCCACGCCCTTGGCCGGGTCGGGCACGAAGAAGATCACCAGCGCCATCACGGCCGCGTCGAACGTACCGTCGTCGAAGGGCAGGGCAAGAGCATCGCCCGCCTGGAAGCGGACGGGCTGCTTCGCCAGGCGCTGGCGGGCGAAGGCAAGCTGTTCTTCCGAAGGATCGATGCCTTCGACCTGCGCCGCAGCGCCGCGCTCGAGCAGCAGCTCGGTGAAGGCGCCGTTGCCGCAGCCGACGTCGGCCCAGCGTCCGCCGGCCTGCGGCGCCAGCCAGCGCAGGAACTCCTCGCCGGCGAGCCGGCTCCAGATGCCCATGTAGCCCTCGTAGGCGGCGCCGTCGTCGAAGCGGATCTGCGATTCGTTCATGGGGGAGCCAGGTCACCGGAACGGCCCGGCACCGCGAGGGTAGGGCATCTGCGGGCAACGATCAGGACGGCAGGATGCCGCACAGGCAGCCTTGCTCGGCGGCGTCGCAGCCGCAGCGGGGACCGCATGCGCATGTCGCGCTCGCGCCGAGCGCAACCGGCGGCGTGCGATCGTTGCAGCCGCAACGGCAGTCGGTGCCCGGGCAGTCGGTGCAGAGGCACGAAGGGGTCGAAGTAGCGTTCATGGAAATCTCCTGGTGATCGGACCCGGCGGATCCGTGAAACGAATTCTGTTCAGGCGCCGGTGTTTCGACTTGAACGAAGCGGCTAACCTTGGCCCACGTCGCACGAGGGCAGACCTGCCCGAGCAAGGCGGAACCCATTGACCGATCGCAGCCAGATCGCCCCCAAGCCAACGACGGCGCGACAGCGCCGGATTGCCGGCGTCGGCCGCGTGCTGCTCTGGCCGGGCGGAAGCCTCTGGATCGGCCGCGACGCCGGCCGCGTCGAGAGCCACGCGCACCACGCAATCCAGATCGCGCTCTCGATCGACTCGCGCCTGCGCATGGCCGCAGGCAACGCCGACTGGCGCGAGCATCGCGGCGCCATCGTCATGCCGCATCGTCCGCATCGGTTCGACGGCTGCGGTGGACGCGTCGCCATGATCTTCGTCGAGCCCGAGACGGCGCAGGGCAGGGTGCTTCTCGAGCGCTACGGCGCGAGCGAGCTCACCGATCTCGGAGACGAGAGGGCGGAGGCGCTGGTCGCCCCGTTGCGAGCCGGATATCTGGCCGCGGCGACTCGCGAGACGCTGATCGCGCTGAGCCACGACGCCGTCGCCGCACTGGCGGGGCCTGTGCCTTGCGCCAGCGGCGTCGATCCGCGCATCGACCGCGCCATCGCGTGGGTGCGGACTCGGCTCGATTCACGGCTTTTGCTGAAAGACGCGGCCGAGGTCGCGCACCTGTCGCCCAGCCGCTTCCGGCACCTGTTCGTGGCGCAGACCGGCGTCTCCTTTCGCGCCTATCTGTTGTGGGCGCGGGTCGAAACAGCGGTGGGCGCCGCCATGAACGGACGGTCGTGGACGGCCGCCGCCCACGACGCCGGCTTCGCCGATTCGGCGCATCTGAGCCGGACCTGCAGGCGCATGTTCGGCTTCACGCCCGCCACTCTCATCGAGGAACAGGCGGCTGCCTGCGACTGACGCCAGCCACAGGCGGGCAAGCTCAGGGCGTGCGAAGCGTGCGCCGAAGGGCTTCGAAGAAGAGCTCCGACTGCAGGCGTTCGCCGAGCGTCTGGTCGCGCACGCGTTCGGCGATCGACGCAGCGACGGGAACGAGCGGCCGGCCGGTCGACTGCGCCAGCACCTGCGCCATGCAGGCGCGCTCCAGGAAGTAGAGATCGTCGTAGGCATGCGCCATGCGCTCGCCGCACATCACGACGCCGTGATTGCCGAGAAAGGCGACGTCGGCACGGGCCATCGCCGCCGCGATGCGCTCGCCCTCCGACGCATCGAGGGCCAGGCCGTTGTAATGCGCATCGACGGCGATGCGGCCGTGAAAGCGCATCGCGTTCTGCGACAGCGCGGTGTCGAGGCCGCGGTCGGCGGTCAGCGTCAGCGCCGTCGCATAGGGCATGTGCGTGTGCAGGACGCAGGCCTTCGCGCACAGGCGATGGATGGCGGCGTGGATGAACATCGCCGTCGGCTCGACGGCGTGGCGGCCTGCCAGCGCGCGGCCATCGCCGTCGACCATCACGATGTCGTCGGCTTGCATCTCGCTCCAGAGCAGGCCGCGCGGGTTGAGAAGGAATCGCCCGGAGCGATCCGGCAGTTCGACGCTGAAGTGGTTGCAGACGCCCTCGGCGAGGCCATGGTAGGCCGCGGCCCGCAACGCCAGGGCGAGGTCGTCGCGCAGGCGATGCACCGCCTCCGACTCGAAGTCTTTGCGATCGGCGTCCGTGGTCATCGTGGAGCTCCAGGTTCCAGAAGGGGATCAGCCGCCGGCCAGGTTCGTGCCGAGGCCACGTAGATCGCCGCGCCCACCAGCAGCGCCGCCGCGGCGACCACGAGCGAGCGCTGGAACGCTGCATGCGCATCGCCGCCGCTTTGCCGCAGCAGGGCCGCGACCATCGGCGGCCCCAGGGCCTGGCCGATCGCCCAGACCGCGGTCACCATGCCGATGGTGCTGGCGGCCGTGAGCGGCCGGATGCGCCGCACCTCCTGCAGCATGAAGAAGGTGAGCGTGGTGAAGGGCAGGCCGAGCAGCAGGCTGCCCGCCGCGAAGCCGGCTTCCGTCGGCCAGGCGACGCCGATGGCGATGCCGATCGCCTGCATCACGTAGCCGGCAGCGAGGCGATGGCGCTGGTCGGGTCGCGCCGGCAGGCGCGAGGAGAGCAGCGCGCCGGCCATCACGCCGGCGCCGAAGATCGGCCAGAACAGGTCGATGAGCGGCGAGCCGGCGATCGCCGCGCGCGCGATCACCGGCAAGAAGGTGGCGGTGACGATGTAGCCGAAGCCGGAGATGCCGTAGGCGAAGGCGAGGGTGGCGACTTCGCCCGTGCCGTGCTCTTGCGGCGGCACGCCCAGGGCGGCCGCTGCCGGTGCAGGCACGGCACCGGATGCGGCTGCCGGCGCGGCCTCGATGACGGTTGCAGCCGGGCGCGCGGGCACGACATCGTTTTCGCGCCGGAAAACGTGCCACGCCGCCGCGCTCAGCACCGCCGCGAGCAGCGCGAAGACGATCCAGCCGGTGCTCGCGCGCCACTGCCACGAGACCATCACGCTTGCCAGCAGGCCGCTGGCGACGATGCCCGCGCCCGGCCCGACGAACATCACGCCGCCGAGGGCGGGCGCGCCGCGCGCCGCGAGCTGCGCCAGGCACCAGCCCGACGTGTACACGAAGCAGTAGGCGCTGGCCACGCCGGCGGCGAAGCGCAACGCCGGCCATGCCGCCGGCCAGGGCAGCGCCATGGCCAGCGTGAGCAGCACCGTGGCGGCCAGGCCGCGCCGTACGAAGGCGGGCGCGTTGGCGGTCGTGTGCAAGGCGAAGCGGCGGCGCAGCCAGGGATCGAAGGTGCACAGCAGCGCGCCGATGAGGTAGCCGACGTAGTTCGAGCTCGCCAGCCAGCTTGCGCCCGGCAGGTCGACGACGCCGTCGTGCAACATCATCGGCAGGATCGGCGTGAAGGCGAAGCGGCCGATGCCCATGGCGACGGCGAGCGCGGCCAGGCCGGCGAGGGCGATGCGAAGAGGAGTCAAGTGGCGACGCGGGCGTGGGTTAGGGACAGGGGCACTTTAAGTCGCCGCGTGCGCAGGCCGCTCCGGAGGTGCCCGACGTCGGTTCCAATGCGGCTGCAAGGAGAGCAAGAGAATGAATGGCGCAAGGAGTCTGGTCGAAACGTTGTTGCGCGGCGGGGTCGACACCTGCTTCGCCAATCCCGGCACGAGCGAGATGCACTTCGTGGCGGCACTGGACCAGAGCGCCGGCATGCGCTGCGTCCTCGGGCTGCAGGAGAACGTCGTCACCGGCATGGCCGACGGCTACTACCGCATCGCCGGCAAGCCGGCCTGCACCTTGCTCCATTGCGGGCCGGGCCTGGCCAATGGCCTGGCCAACCTGCACAACGCGCGGCGGGCGCGCAGCGGCATCGTCAACATCGTCGGCGACCAGGCCACCTACCACCGGCCGCTCGACGCGCCGTTGACCGCCGACACCGACGCCTTGGCCCGCACCGTGTCGGCCTGGGTGCGCACCAGCACGAAGGCCGCGGACGTGGGCCGCGATGCCGCCGCCGCCGTGCAGGCGGCGCGCACCGCGCCCGGCCAGGTTGCGACGCTGATCCTGCCTTCCGATGCCTCCTGGGACGAGGGCGGTGTCGTCGCCGGCCCGCTGGCTCCGCCCGAGCCGGCCGCGGCCGACCCGCATGCGATCGAGGTGGCGGCGCGCGTGCTGCGCGAGGGCAAGAAAGTGCTTTTGCTGCTGGCGGGCCGGGCCGTGCTCGGCGAGGCCCAGGCCGCGGCCTGGAGGATCTCGCAGGCCACCGGCGCCAGCCTCATGGCCGACTTCGTCAACGCGCACGTCGCCCGGGGACGAGGCCGCCTGCAGCTGGAGCGCGTGCCGTACACCACCGACGCCGCAGTGGAGGCGCTGCGGCCCTTCGACCACATCATCCTGGTCAACGCCAAGCCGCCGGTGGGCTTCTTCGCATATCCGAACAAGCCCTCGACGCACTATCGCGCCGACGCGCAACTGCACGTGCTGACCCGGCCCGAGCAGGATCCGTTGCAGGCATTGCATCGGCTCGTCGAAGCACTGCGGGCACCGCCGGCGGCGATCCCCGATCCCGGTCCTCGGCCGAGCGTTGCCGAAGGCCCGCCGACTTCCGACAAGCTCGCCCGCACGCTGGCGGCACTGATGCCGGAGAACGCGATCGTGTCCGACGAAAGCGTGTCGTACGGCCGCGGCTTCTACAAGCACAGCCACGCCGCGCCGGCGCACGACTGGTTGCACCTGGCCGGCGGCGCGATCGGCGACGGCATGCCGGTGGCCACCGGCGCGGCGATCGGGGCGCGCGGCGAGCGCCGCGTCATCAGCCTGCAGGCCGACGGCTCGGCGATGTATTCGCTGCAATCGCTCTGGACGCAGGCGCGCGAGCGCCTGCCGGTCACCACCGTCCTGCTCAACAACCGCCGCTACGCGATCCTCGTCGGCGAGTACGCCGGCGTCGGTGCCACGCCGGGGCCGACGGCGATGAGCATGCTCGATCTCGGCGACCCGCTTCTCGACTGGATCAAGCTGGCCAACGGCATGGGCGTGGAAGGCGCGCGCGCACAGACGATGGAGCAGTGCGCAGAGTTGATGGCGCACAGCTTCGGCGGCCCGGGCCGTTTCTCATCGAGCTGATGACCTGAAGGCTGAGACGCTGCGGCAGACGCCGGTGGCGACGCCGCCGGTGACGGCAAGCATCGCCGCACGGTGCACGCCGACGGCGGTGATGGCCCGGAGCAAGGAGCCGGTAGCAGTGATCGGGCCGGCCGAAACGCTGCCCAGGCAGAGCGGCATCAGCGCAGGCGCGTCAGACCTTGCTGCGCAGCGAAGCGAAGAAGTCGTGCACCTTCGTCGACCGGGCCGCATGCAGCTCCGGCTTGTTGGCGGGGAAGCCTTGTTCGCCGGCGCCCATCAGCTCGCCTTGGGAGCGGGCCGCGACCGTCACCGCCTTCACCTCGGTTCGCGTGGTCGTCGACGGCGCGGCCATGGCCCGCGCGTAGTCGAGCGCCTGCGAGTTGTTGCCGGCCACTTCGAACTCGTGGATCGCATGCGCCTTCGTGGCATAGACCTGACGCGCTTGCGCCTTGACCTGCGTGCGCTCGATGCTCGACGGCCCCGCCGTGACGTTGACAACGGCGTTGCCTTCGCCCGCCGGCTGCAACGTGCCTGCCGCGCGTGCGGCGAGCACTTCATTCTTGACTTCGGCGCGCGTCAGTGGGCCTTCGTCTGCGAGAGCCGCACCGGCGGCAAGAGCGATCGCGCTCAGGGTGATGACTTGCTTGATGTTCACGACTAGCTCCAATGCTGATCCCGGACGACCCGGGCTTTCATCGGCGAGATCCAACAGCACTCGCCGGCAAGCGAAATCTAGTCATTGCTGATGATTAAACAAATGGCTTAATCTTCAATCCTGAATTGTCAAAAACGCAAGAATGGAGATTCAATGGATCGACTGCACTCAATGCGTGTCTTCGCCCGCGTCGTCGACGAAGGGAGCTTTGCCGCGGCGGCCCGCAAGCTCGATCTCTCGGCCGCAGTCGTCACACGCCTCATCGCCGATCTCGAAGAGCATCTGGGGGCCAGGCTCATGAATCGCACCACGCGGCATCTTTCTCTCACCGAGGTCGGCGAGGCCTATCTCGGGCGCATCCGCCACGTCCTGACCGAGCTCGACGAAGCCGAGTCGCTGGCCACTGCGTCGAACACCGAGCCGCGCGGCCACGTGCGCATTCTTTGCCCGCCGTCCCTTGCCGTGCACCAGCTCGCCCGGCACCTGAAGTCGTTTCGCGATCGCTATCCGCTGGTGTCGATCGACCTGTCGGTGGGTGGCCCGATGGGCACCGTCGACGACGACTTCGACGTCACGATCCTCATCGAAGGCAAGCGCAAGCTCGACGGCGCATTCATCGCGCGGCGCCTGGCGCGCTCGGAGGTGATCATCTGCGCCGCCCCCGAGTATCTCGACCAGCGCGGCCGGCCGGCGCACCCGAGAGAGCTCGCCGGCCATGAGCTGATGATGCCCAGCTACCTGCGCGAGCTGACCCTGCAGACGCGCGGCACCGCTGCGCGCCCGGGCGAGAGCTTCAGCATCGAACGGCCGACGACCGGCCTGACCACCACGCACACCGACATCTTCTATGCGGCGGCGCTGGCCGGCATGGGCATCACCGGGCTGCCTTCGTTCGTTGCCGCCGACGCGCTGCTCGAGCGCGCCCTGGAGCGCGTGCTGCCGCAGTGGCATCTGCAGAGCGCGACGCTCTATGCCGGCATGCCCACGCGCAAGCACGTGCCGACGCGCACCCGCGTCTTCGTCGACTTCCTGGTGGCGACCTTCGGCGGCGAGGATCGCGATCCATGGCTCGCCGCGGCGGGCTGCGAAACGCCGCCGAAGCGGCAGCGCGCGAAAGCGCGCGCCTAGGCGCGCCAGGGCCCGACCGAGTTCGACCAGGCCCGGAACGCGAACCGGCTCAGGCCGCCACGATCTCGATGTGCCGCGTGCCACCGCGCTCGTGCCGAGCACGCAGCTGCCCGCAGCCGGCCTGCACGTCCTGCCCGGCCGACTGGCGCAGCTTGGTGAGGATGCCGCGGCCTTGCAGCTCGCGCGCCATGGCGCGCGAACGTTCGGCCAGCGGCCGCGCCAGCGTCAGGCCCTCGACGGCGTTGTACGGAATGAGGTTCAGCACCGCGTGCTTGCCGGCGAGCAGGCGCACCAGGCCCTCGACCTCGCCAGCCGTGTCGTTGATGCCGTCGAGCAGCGTCCATTGCACCTGCATCGGATAGCCGGTGGCGCGCGCGTAAGCGTCGCCGAGTGCCACCAGCTCGTCGGGCGCGAGGTCCGGCGCGCGCGGCAGCAGGCGCGCGCGCAAGGCCGCGTCGGTGCTGTGCAGCGAGAGCGCCAGCGCCGGCTTCACGCGGCCGCGCGGCAGGCGTTCGAACGCGCGGCGATCGCCTACCGTCGAGAACACGAGTTGCTTGTGACCGATGCCGCCGCCGGTGCCGAGCAGGTCGATCGCTTCGAGCACCGCGTCGAGGTTGTGCGCCGGCTCGCCCATGCCCATGAATACCACCTTGGTCACTGCGCGCAGGCTGCGCGCGAGCGCGACCTGGGCGACGATCTCGGCGCTGCCGAGCTGGCGCTCGAGTCCGCCGATGCCGGTCATGCAGAAGACGCAACCGACGGCGCAGCCCACCTGGCTCGATACGCACAGGCCACCGCGCGGCAACAGCACGGCCTCGACGGTGCGGCCGTCGGCCAGGCCGACGAGGAGGCGACGCGAGCCGTCGGCGCCGGCGTGGTCGGCCTTCAGAACTGCCAGGGCGCGCAGATCGGCTTCGAGCGCGGGCAGTGCGTTGCGAAGCGAGAGCGGCAAGAAGTCTTCAGGCCGGCGCCTGCCTTCGGTCTGCGGCTCGGCGCGCGACCACTGGCGCAGCACGCGCTCTTCGTGCGGTGGCCGCGCCCCGAGGGCGCGCAGGCGGTGGCGGAAAGCTTCGATGTGCATGGCGCGTGAGCCTCGGTGCTGGGCTCGCCTCAGTTCGGCTGGCTCTCGTTCATCCTGAGCGATCCGGATCCCGTGCAGCAGGCACCGATCCGGCCTGTCGCGGCTTCCTTCGCCCGGTGCTTCGCGTGCCGATGCTCAGCGCTCCGCCGGTCAGGCGATGTCGAACCGGTCGAGGTTCATCACCTTGGTCCACGCCGCTGCGAAGTCGGTGGCGAACTTCTTCTGCGAGTCGGCGCTGGCGTACACCTCGGCAATGGCGCGCAGCTGCGCGTTCGAGCCGAACACCAGGTCGACGCGCGTGCCCGTCCACTTGAGCGCGCCTGTCTTGCGGTCGCGCCCTTCGAACTGCTCCTTCGTGTCGGACGTGGCCCCCCACTCGGTGGCCATGTCGAGCAGGTTCACGAAGTAGTCGTTGCTCAGCGTGCCGGGCTTCTTCGTGAATGCCCCGTGGGTTACTTGGCCCACGCTCGCGCCGAGCACGCGCAGGCCGCCGACGAGCACGGTCATCTCCGGCGCCGTGAGCGTGAGCAGTTGCGCGCGGTCGATCAACAGCGCTTCGGCGGGCACGCTGTAGCTCGCCTTCTGGAAATTGCGAAAGCCATCGGCGTACGGCTCGAGCGGCGCGAACGAATGCACGTCGGTCTGTTCCTGCGACGCGTCCGTGCGCCCGGGCATGAACGGGAACGGCACTTCGTGGCCGCCGTCGCGCGCGGCCTGCTCGAGGGCAGCGCTGCCGGCCAGCACGATCAGGTCGGCGAGCGAGATCCTTTTGCCGCCGGTCGAGGCACCGTTGAACCCGCTGCGAATGCCTTCGAGCACCTGCAGCACCTTGGCCAGTTGCTGCGGCTCGTTGACGGCCCAGTCCTTCTGCGGCGCCAGGCGAATGCGCGCGCCGTTGGCGCCGCCGCGCTTGTCGGAGCCGCGGAACGTCGAGGCCGAGGCCCATGCCGTCGAGACGAGCTGCGCCACCGTGAGGCCCGAAGCCAGCACCTTCTTCTTCAGCGCCGCGATGTCTTGCGTATCCACCAGCGCGTGATCGACCTTCGGAATCGGGTCTTGCCAGAGGAGCACTTCGGCCGGCACCTCGGCTCCGAGGTAGCGGGCGCGCGGGCCCATGTCGCGGTGCGTGAGCTTGAACCAGGCCCGCGCGAACGCATCGGCGAACTGGTCGGGATTCGCGAGGAAGCGGCGCGAGATCTTCTCGTAGGCCGGATCCAAGCGCAGCGAGAGATCGGTGGTGAGCATCGTCGGCGCGAGGCGCTTGCTCGCGTCGTGCGCATGCGGAATGGTGCCGGCACCCGCTCCGCCCTTGGCAATCCATTGCTGCGCACCGGCCGGGCTCTTCGTCAGCTCCCACTCGAAGCCGAACAGGTTCTCGAAGAAGTTGTTGCTCCACTTCGTGGGCGTGCGGGTCCAGGTGACTTCGAGGCCGCTGGTGATCGTGTCGCCGCCCTTGCCGCTGGCGAAGCGGTTCTTCCAGCCGAAGCCCTGGGCTTCGAGCCCGGCCGCCTCGGGCTCCTCGGCCACGTTCGACGCCGGTGCTGCGCCGTGCGTCTTGCCGAAGCTGTGGCCGCCGGCAATCAGCGCCACGGTTTCCTCGTCGTCCATCGCCATGCGGGCGAAGGTTTCGCGGATGTCGATGGCGGCGGCGAGCGGATCGGGCTTGCCGTCGGGGCCTTCGGGGTTGACGTAGATCAAACCCATCTGCACGGCGGCCAGCGGGTTCTCGAGGTCGCGCGAGTGCGGCACCTGGCTCTCGTCGTCTTTGACGAGCACCGCGTGGTCTTCTTCGACGCCCGGCGAGCCTTGCGCGTAACGGACGTCGCCGCCGAGCCACTTCGTTTCGCGGCCCCAGTACACGTCCTGGTCGGGCTCCCACACGTCTTCGCGTCCGCCGCCGAAACCGAAGGTCTTGAAGCCCATCGTCTCGAGGGCGACGTTGCCGGCGAGGATCATCAGGTCGGCCCACGAGACCTTCTGGCCGTACTTCTGCTTGATGGGCCAGAGCAGCCGGCGCGCCTTGTCGAGACTGACGTTGTCGGGCCAGCTGTTGAGCGGCGCGAAGCGCTGCTGGCCGCGGCCGGCGCCGCCGCGGCCATCGCCGATGCGGTACGTGCCGGCGCTGTGCCAGGCCATGCGGATGAAAAGCGGGCCGTAGTGGCCGAAGTCGGCCGGCCACCAGTCCTGCGAGTCGGTCATCAGGGCCGCGAGGTCTTTCTTCAAGGCGGCGAGGTCGAGGCTCTTGAAGGCGGCGGCGTAGTCGAAGCCGGCGCCGAGCGGGTCTGCCTTCGGTCCGTGCTGATGCAGCAGGTCCACGCGCAAGCGCTGCGGCCACCAGTCCTGATTCGTCGTGCCTGTGCCGGTGGCCTGGCTGAACGGGCACTTGGCCTGGGTGTGGTCGCTGCTCATGTGAAGCTCGCCTCGGGTCTGAAAGGAAGGCCGATTCTGTTTGACACGGCTCGCCTCAGGGTTTCGCGTGCTCGACCGCGAACTCGACGAACATCTCGAGGCCCTTGCCGGTTGTGGCCTTGAGGGCGATGCTCTTCATCAGCTCGTCGAAGCTCATGTCGGGCTCGCTTGCCTTCTTGCCCTTGATCTTGTCCACCACCAGGTCGGTGATGAAGCCCTTCGCCTTGGCAAGCAGGAAGTCCTTCACCATGCGCTGCAGCCGCGTCATCAGGAAGTCGCGGTTCAAGGGCGCCGGCAGCTTGAGCGCCACGGCCAGCTCCGCCAGCTCCTTCTCGCTGAACTTCGCCTTGCTCAGGTAAGGCCCGAACAGATTCGAGAAGCGCTCGGCCATCGCTCCTTCGAGCAGATGGCCGACGATGCTTTCGGCCAGGCTCGCGGCCCCCTCCTTGCCCACATCGGCCCAGTTGACCTCCTTCTGGGTCTTGGCGATGTAGGTCCCGCTCAGCTGCTCGAAGAGCTGGAACACCGACTTCGCGCCCGCCTTGGCGGCGGCGCCGGCGGCCTTGCTGTGCGTGAGTTTCTCGGTGCCCTTCTCGATCACGTCGGCGGCCGTGTCTTCGACCTTGCGCGCGATCTCGACGGCCGTGCCGGCGGCCTCGATGCTGTCGTTCGTGTGCCGCTTGATCTTCGCGTTGCACAGTCGCGTGGCGTCCTGTATCGGCCCGATGGCGCTCTGCACGGCGTCGAAGTCGTTGCGCTTGAGGGCTTGCTTGCATTCGAACAGAAGGTTTTGCGGCTTGTCCCAGATATCGAGGTCGAAGATGTCGACCTTCTCCTCACCGTGAATCTTCGCGGTGAACGAGCTGATGCCACCTGAAACCCAGGCGGCGAACGGCTCTTCCCGCTGGATCTTGAGCGCGTCGCAGTGGGCTTCGAAGCCACTCTTGAGACGTCGATCCAGGTCATCGACCACCTTTTGCAGCTCGCCGTGAACCTGCGCCTTGCCTACATTGACCAGCTGCTTGGCCCCGATCTTCATCGTGTAGAGCTCTTCTTTGGGCGCGGCGGCCTTCGACGCTGCAGATTCGCCCTGCAGCTTGATGAGCTCCCGGTCGACGATCTCGAGATCGGCCGTTGCCTTGGCGCGTGCCTTCGAGCTCTCCCCGAGCCGAGCCGCGGCGACGGCAGCCTTCTTCATCCGGAGCGCGTCGTCGGGGTGGGCCTTCTCCAGCGTTGCGATGCGCGCCAGGGTTTCCTTGACGTGCTTCGTGAACTTCACGGCCTCGGGAGACGGCACGTACTTCCTTGCCGCCGCTGCGGTGTCACGCGCCGCCTTGTCGTCCTCGTTGGCGCTCGAAGGTCTACCGGCAGGAGGTTTCAGTCCCGTCCCTGGCGGAGGCAATTTCAGTGCGGCCAGCAAGGTTCCCATGGAGCCTCCCCGTTCTTGTCGACTGATCATATCGGGCCGAATCGCGCCCCACGCACGATGTGATCGCCTGACAGGGCCGCCGGGTTCGACCGCCTCAAGCCATGGGCTAGCGCCCGCCGCCGAGGAGGCGCGCCGGCAGAAGGAGCAGCGCGCGCAGCGTTGCGAACAGCGCATCGAACGCGATGCCGAGAAAACGGAACGGCAGGGTGACCAGCCAGACCAGCGGCCACAGCACCAGCGCCGCGATTGCGATCGGCCAGCACAGCACGAACAGCAGGCACCACAGCACGAGCGTGAAGAGCGTCTTCATGGCCGGACTCAGGTCGAGCTGAATGAACCGGTGCCGAGGTCGAGACCCTTGTCTTCCTTCGGCACCAGGATCCACAGCAGCAGATAGACCATCAGTCCGGTGCCACCGCAGAACACCAGCGAGGCGAAGATCAGGCGCCAGATCCATGAGGGCAGCCCGGTGGCCGGGGCCAGGCCACCGCAGACGCCGCCCAGCCAGCGATCGGTCCGGCTGCGGCGCAGCGCATGGAGCCAGTGCACAACGGTGTCGGTACCGGTGTGCGGCGCGCCGGCGAGTGCTTGCGCTTTCGCACTCGCGAACTCCGCATCGGAGAGTGCGCCGCTGCGATGCAGTTCGGCGAGGCGTTCGAGGTCGTTGGCGATACCCATGGCATGTCTCCAGGATGAGCGATGTCTGCACTCTAGGAACTGCCGGCCGCCATGCCCAGCGTGTTGCGATGAAGTGCGCGCTCCTCCGGATGAACCGCTCACCGTCCGGACCGGCCGTTCGCACGGCGACGCGCGGGCCTCTCTCGGGATGATGGCTAGGGCGCCGTCGCGAGCTTGCGCACCAGCGCCAGGGCGCGCGCGACGTTTTCTTCCGGCGAGACGCCGCCGACGGCCTCGAACACGGTGCCGTCGCGCTTGACCACGAAGGTGGTGCGCTCGGTGAAGCCGTGGTCGATCTCCTTGCCGCGCGTGTCGGTGGCGCCGCGCTGCACGCCGCTCACCCGGAGGCCGAACGAGCGCGCGATCCGGCCGTCGCCGTCGGATGCCACCGCGAGCTTGTCGGCGCAGTAGTCGGGGTCGGCCGAGAAGGTGTTCAGCCGCTCGATGCTGTCGAGCGAGACGCCGATCACCGTCGCTCCGGCGGCGGCGAACTGCGCGGCCTTGCTGGAGAACTCGTGTGCCTGGATGTTGCATCCCTCGGTGTAGGCCGATGGATAGAAGTAGACGACGACGGGGCCCTTGGTGAGGCTGTCTTTCAGCGAGTACGTGAAAGGCTTGCCCGCCAGCGAGGCGGTGGCGCTGAATGCGGGTGCGGTGTCGCCAACCTTCAGCGCGGCGAAGGCGGTGGAGCTGGCCAGCAGGGCGAGCGTGCAGACGAAGGTGCGCAAGGTCATGAGGGCTCCGGTGTTTGCGCATTGTCGAAGCAGATCGAAACAAGCACGCCGAGTGCGCCTTTGGTTACGGATTTCTGCACTCATCCCCCGCGAACGCGGGGACCGCCGAGGGAGGGTCGGAACGTATAACTGCGCCATCGCCAAATCGGCTTCGACCAAGCTTCTCCCCAAGCTCATTCCCATGAAATTCGTGAAGACAGTTTTCGCTTCCGCGGCCCTGGCCGCCTCCCTGGGCGCGCAAGCAGGCGTCACCGGCTCCCTCGGCGGCGGTGGTGGCACCTTCCTGCTCCTGTCGTCTCCGGCGCTTTGCACGCTGGCCGTGCCTTGCACCCTCACCGGCTCGGTCGACGCCACGATCGTCGGCGGCACCGTGCTGAATTCGGACCAGCCCTTCGCCGATATTCCCAAGGGCGCGATCGCGGGCGGCGAGTTCCTCTCGGCCGGCCCGACCACCACGCAGCCGTCGGTGGTGACCTTCTCCACCGGCGTCGATTACCTCAGCTTCCTCTGGGGCTCGCCCGACCTGTACAACGACCTGACGATTTCCACCACCGCCGGCGACGTCGCGTTCTCGGCGGCCGGCCTCGGCTTCACCGTCACGAACGGCGACCAGAGCTTCTCCCAGTACGTCCAGTTCCAGGCCACCGGAGGGGCTCTCATCACGGGGCTGACCCTCACGAACGTGCCTGCCACCGACGCCTTCGAAGTCGCCAACTTCAGCGTCACGTCCGGGACCCAGTTCGGCGTCCCGCCGGTGCCCGAGCCCGAGACGTATGCACTGATGCTTGCCGGCCTGGCCGCGCTCGGCTTCGTCGGCCGCCGCCGTCGCCGGACCTGAACCACCGCTCGCGCGCGGGCGTAATCGCTAGCGCGCGGAGTCGATCTTCAGCCGCCGCTCCAGCCACTGGCTGTAGCGCGACATCGCGAAGCTGGCGAAGAAGTAGATCGCGGCGATGAAGAGATAGCCCTCGATGAAGAAGTCGCGCCACTTCGGATCGCCGAGGGCCAGGCGGAGCGATCCGGTCAGGTCGAACATCGAGACCACGGTCACCAGCGAGGTGTCCATGAACGTCGACAGCAGGTTGTTGACGAAGGCCGGGATCACCGCGACCAGCGCCTGCGGCATGACCACCGCCGCCTGCAGCTGCCAGTAGCGCAAGCCGAGCGAGGTGCCGGCTTCGAGCTGGCCGCGCGGCAGGGTCTGCAGGCCGCCCCGCACGGTCTCGGCCATGTAGGCGGCCTGGAACAGCACCAGCCCGATCGCGACGCGCCAGAACGGATCGATGCCCCAGCCGGGCGGCAGCACCAGCGGGAAGACGAAGGTCGCCACGAAGAGCACGGTCAGGAGCGGCACGCCGCGCACCAGCTCGATGTATGCCGTGGCGAAAGAGCGCAGCAAGGGCAGATGCGAGCGTCGTGCGAGCGCAAGCAGGACGCCGATCGGTGCCGACGCGCCGATGCCGATCAGGGTGAGGATCACCGTCAGCGGCAAGCCGCCCCAGCGGTCGGTGCCGACGACGGCCAGGCCGAAGGCGCCGCCCGACATCAGCCAGAAGAAGAGCGCGAGCGCAGCGAGCCAGCCGGCGACGAGCCAGCGCGCGCCGCGCCGCGTCCAGCCGGCGGGCAGCGCCGAGGCGACGAGCATCGCCAGCACGAGGCCGGTGGCGAGCGCCGGCCGCCACTGCGCCTCGTAGGGATAGCGGCCGAACAGGATCAGCCGCCACTTCTCGACGACGAAGCCCCAGCACGCGCCGCGCCCCGGCAGCTTGCAGGCGGCGTAGTCCGGCACGGTGACGGCGCGCAGCACGCCCCAGTCGAGCGCGTCGCCGACGAGCCAGGCGAGCAAGGCCAGCACGGCGACGGTGACGAGGCTCGCGCCGGGGCTGTAGAAGAAGCGTGCGCGCAGCCTGTCGAAGCGGCTGCGCGCAGGAGCGGCGAGCGCATTCATGGGCTCAGCGCGGCGCCCGCGTGACGCGCGCGTTGACGGCGCTCATGACCAGCGCCACCACCAGGTTCAGCGACAGGTAGACGGCCATGATGATGACGATCACCTCGAGCGCCTGGCCGTTCTGGTTGATCGACGTGTTGGCGATGGAAACCAGGTCGGGATAGCCGATCACGACCGCGAGCGACGAGTTCTTGATCAGGTTCATGTACTGGCTCGCCAGCGGCGGTATCGCCAGGCGCAGCGCCTGCGGAAAGATGACGCCGGCCATGGCCTGGCGGCGCGTCAGGCCGAGCGCGAGCGCGGCGTTCGACTGGCCGATGGGCACCGCCAGCGCACCGGCGCGCACCAGCTCGGCGATGGATGCCGAGGTGAACAGCGACAAGCCGAGCCAGAGGGCGAGGAACTCGGGCGTGAGCGAAGCGCCACCACTGATGAGGAAGCCGTCGAGCACGGGGCGCGACCAACCGGTGACGGCGCCGAAGATGAGCCAGGCGAGCAGCGCGCCCACGAGTCCCGCGCCCGTGCCGACGAGGCCGGCGCCGACCGGCAGCCAGCGCCGGGCCGCTCGCAGCGCGAGCGCGCCGACGAGCACGCCGCCGGCGAGCGCGACGAGCAGGGCGCGCGCGCCCGCTTCCGGCACCGCGATCTGCAGTCCCTGCTTCGACAGCAGCGCCACGCCTTCGATGGCGATGGCCGATGAGGAATCAGGCAGCAGCTCGGTGGCGAGCAGGTAGATCGCGAGCAGCTGGATCAGGAGCGGCGTGTTGCGAAAGAGCTCGACCCAGGCGCTGCCCAGCCACGACACGAGCGCGTGCCGCGACAGGCGCATCAGGCCGACCGCGACGCCCAGCAGGCTGGCGAGCACGATGCCGGCGAGCGAGACGCGCAGCGTGTTGGCCATGCCGACGGCGAAGGCGCGCAGGTAGCTGTCGCGCGCGTCGTAGTCGAACAGCAGCTCGCCGATGTTGAAGCCGGCCGGATCCCGCAGGAAGCCGAAGCCCGACTTGATCTGGCGCGCTTCGAGGTTGGCGGCGATGTTCTGCGCCAGCCCCGCGAGCAGGGCGAGGACGACGAGCGCGACCGCCGCCTGCAGCAGCCATTCGCGCCAGCGGCGCGAGCGCTGGCGGGCGCGCCAGGCCGCATCGCCGGTGGCGGTGGCAGCCACCGGGATCGCCGTGCGACGCGACGGGGCCGAGGGCTCTAGCGGATCGGCGGCGCGTACATCAGGCCGCCCTTGGTCCACAGGTTGTTGACGCCGCGCGGCAGGCCGACGGCCGACTTCGGGCCCGAGGTTGCGCTCGAAGCTCTCACCGTAGTTGCCCACCTGCTTGACGATCCGGTAGGCCCACTCGGCATCGAGGCCGAGCAGCTTGCCGGTGTCTTCGGACACGCCGAGGAAGCGTTGCACGCCGGGATCCTTGTTGCCCGTCTTCTGCTGGTCGACGTTGGCCTGCGTCAGGCCGTCTTCTTCGGCTTCGAGCAGCGCGAACTGGGTCCAGCGCACGATCTGGAACCACTCGTCGTCGCCACGCCGGACCGAGGCGCCGAGCGGCTCCTTCGAGATCACCTGCGGCAGGATGACGTAGTCGTCGGGCTTCGGCGCCTTGGTGCGGGCACCTGCGAGATCGCTCATGTCGGTGGTGTAGGCCTGGCAGCGGCCGGCGAAGAAGGCGCTGGTGATCGCCTCGGCGGTGTCGAACACGACCGACTTGTACTTCATGCCGTTGGCCGCGAAATAGTCGGCCACGTTCTTCTCGCTCGTGGTGCCGGCCTGCACGCACATCGTCACGCCGTTCATCTTCTTGGCGCTGTCGATCTTCAGCTTCTTCGGCACCATGAAGCCCTGGCCGTCGAAGTAGTTGATGCCGGTGAAGACGACGCCCAGCGACGCGTCGCGGGTCAGCGTCCAGGTGCTGTTGCGCGAGAGCACGTCGATCTCGCCGGCCTGCAGCGAGGCGAAGCGCTGCTGCGAGTTGAGCGGCACGTACTTCACCTTGTCGGCGTCCTTCAGCACGGCGGCGGCGATGGCGCGGCAGAAGTCGACGTCGAGGCCGGTCCATTTGCCCTGGCTGTCGGCGTTCGAGAAGCCCGGCCCCGAGGTGTTGACGCCGCAGACGAGCTGCCCGCGCGCCTTCACCGCGTCCAGTGTCTTGCCGGCATGGGCGCTCGTCGCGAGTGCCAGGCTGGCCGTGGCCAGGGCCGCCAGGCTCAAGTGCTTGATTGACATCGATGTCTCCCTCTGTCGTTCGTTGGGTATTCAGTTTAGCGACGTTGGCGCGGTGCTCAGTGCCTGGCCAGACCTTCGCGCATCATGTACTGGTGCACGAAGGCGATGGCCATGCTGCCTTCGCCGACCGCGGCGGCCACGCGCTTGATCGGCCCGAGCCGCACGTCGCCGCAGGCGAACACGCCGGGCACGCTGCTCTCGAGCAGGAACGGATCGCGCTCCTGCTGCCAGCGGCCCGCCTTCTGCACCTCGTCGCCGGTCAGGACATAGCCGTTCTTGTCGCGCGCCACCTGCTCCGGCAGCCAGGCGGTGTCGGCATCGGCGCCGATGAACACGAAGAGGCCACCGCAGGCGTGGCGCGTCGTCGTCTTCTGCCGGCGGTCGGCGATGTCGATGGCCTCCAGGTGGCCGGAACCGTGCGCCGCGCGCACCTCGCAATTCAGGCGCACGGCGATGTTCGACTTGCCTGCGAGCTGCTCGATCAGATAGCGGGACATGCTTTTTTCGAGCGAGTCGCCGCGCACCAGCAGCGTCACCTGGCGCGCGTGGTTGGCGAAGTGCAGCGCCGCCTGCCCGGCCGAGTTGCCGGCACCGATGAGATGGACGTCCTGCCCGTGCGTCGCCGCGGCCTCGCTGCGCGACGCGCCGTAGTAGATGCCCTTGCCGATCAGCGGCTCGAAGCCTTCGATCACGAGCTGCCGCCACGACACCCCGGTGGCCAGGATGACGCTGTGCGCGCGCACGCGCTCGCCGCCGTCGAGGGTGACCTCGCGCGTCGCCGGGTCCATCGCTTCGACGTGGCGCGTCACCACGATCTCCGCGCCCAGCCGGCGCGCCTGCTGCAGCGCGCGGTTGCCGAGCTCGTCGCCGGAGACGCCGTTCGGAAAGCCGAGATAGTTCTCGATGCGCGAGGAGGTGCCGGCCTGCCCGCCGGGCGCGTCGCGCTCGATCACCAGCGTGCGCAGTCCTTCGCTGGCGCCGTACACGGCCGCTGCCAGGCCGGCGGGTCCGCCGCCGATGATCAGCGTGTCGTACTCGGCATGCCGCGCGCGTGTCTGCAGGCCGAGGCGGACCGCCAGCTCGCGCAAGGTCGGTCGCTGCAGGCGGGTCCCGTCGGGCAATTGCACCACCGGCGATTGCGCCGCCTCCGGCGGGGCGCCGGGCCAGGCGCGTGCGAGCCCAGGCGTGTCCGGCTGCAACCAGTCGTGGACGATCTGGTTGCGCGAGAGAAAGCGGCGCATCTCGCTGCAGGCCGAGTCCCAGCGGTCGCCGTAGACGGTGACCTGTGCCTTCGGCGGCTGCATCGCGATGCCCTGCAGCCCGCCGATGCGCTCGCGCGCCAGCGCGCCGAGCTTCTCGGCCACCTCGGGCGCCGACGAGGCGATGGCGAAGTACTGCTGCGGCTCGACCCGCATCACGCGCGACGGCTCGGCCGCGCGGTAGCCGCCGGGAAAGGGCGTGGCAAAGGCGAGCGGCACCTCGCCGAAGATCGTTCCGGGCAGCCGCCAGCCCAGCGTGCGCTCGACGCCGTCGAAATGCTTGACGACCTCGACCTTGCCCGACAGCACGGCGTAGAGCGCGCGCTCGCCGCCTTCGTGCACCGCGTACTCGCCGGCGCGCAACTGGATGTCGGCGGAGGTGCGCACCAGCCGATCGACATCGGCGCCGGAGAGGCTTGCGAACAGCGGCACGGCGCGCACGTCGTCGGGCGTCAGCATCGCTTGGAATCTCCCGGTCCTGCGCTGGCGCGGCGTGCGCCAGGTGCGGCTGATGCTAACCGCGCGGGTCTTGCGTTTGCAGTCGAGTCGTGCCCGCGCCTGCGTCAGCGCGCTCGCAAGCTTCGGCACGCGCGCGTTCTCGTGCTCCCGCAGGCTAACGGATCGGTTCGCCGAATCTCTCGAAGCGCGGCCACCAGTGGCCTTCGATATCTGCCGACACCAGCACGTGGTGGGCGCGGCCGATCAGGTGGTCGCGGGTGACGGCGCCGATGAAGCGCGAGTCGGCGCTGTCGTCGCGGTTGTCGCCGAGGAAGAAGTAGCTGTCCTTCGGCACGACGATCGGCCCGAAGTTGCGCATCGCCGGGGCGTCGGGGAGGAACTGCACGCTGCGCTCGCTGCCCGCCACCGCTTCGGTGGCGCGCACGCGGCGCACGGCGACGTCGCTGGCGATCTGTTCCCGGCCCTCGGCCCGATCGGAATAGACGGCCGCCCTGCCATTGATGAAGAGCCGGTCGTTGCGCATCGCCACGGTGTCGCCCGGGACGGCGACGAGGCGCTTGATCAGGCGCATGCCGTTGGCGGGCGAGGTGAACGTGACGACATCGCCGCGTTCGGGCGTGCCCAGGCGCATCAGCGAGATGTCGGTCAACGGGATCTTCACGTCGTAGGCGAGGCGATTGACGAGGACGACGTCGCCCTCGAGGATCGTTGGCCGCATCGATCCCGACGGGATCGGATTCCAGTCGGCCATCGCGGTGCGGAAGAAAGCGAATCCGATCAGGAAAAAAATGAAGCCGCGGTTTTGTCTCAGCCAGGTTTTCATGGCAGCGGGCACCTCGAGGGAACGTTCGCAATCGCGCGAGCGGGTCACTCTAGCAGCGCGTCGCGATTGGCCTCATGTCGCGTGGGGATTCGCACAGGTCGCTTCCCGCGACCCGCGCTTCGGCGCCCGGCGCAGGCTTGCTACAGTGAATGGTTTCGGACGCGCTGGCGCCTTTCGCCGCCCCGACTTTCAGAGGATTTCGCCATGCCTCTTGGTCTCCATGCGCCAGCTGCTCGACCATGCCGCCGAGAACGGCTACGGCATCCCGGCCTTCAACGTCAACAACCTCGAGCAGGTGCAGGCGGTCATGACCGCCGCCGACGAGGTCGGCGCGCCGGTGATCCTGCAGGCCAGCGCCGGCGCCCGCAAGTACGCGGGCGAGGCTTTCATCAAGCACCTGATCGAGGCAGCGATCGAGGCTGGCCGCAAGGTGCCGCTGGTGATGCACCAGGACCACGGCCAGAGCCCGACGGTCTGCAAGAGCGCCATCGACCTCGGCTTTTCCTCGGTGATGATGGACGGCTCGCTCGAGGCCGACGGCAAGTCGATCGCCAGCTACGACTACAACATCGACGTCACGCGCAAGGTGGTCGACATGGCGCACGCGCCGAGGCGTCACCGTCGAAGGCGAGCTCGGCTGCCTCGGCTCGCTCGAGACGATGAGGGGCGACAAGGAAGACGGCCACGGCACCGAATCGACGATGACGCGCGAGCAGCTCCTCACCGACCCGGAGCAGGCCGCCGATTTCGTCAAGACGACCCAGCTCGACGCGCTGGCCATCGCCATCGGCACCAGCCACGGCGCCTACAAGTTCACCCGCAAGCCCACCGGCGACATCCTGGCGATCGACCGCATCAAGGAAATCCATCGCCGCATCCCCAACACGCACCTGGTGATGCACGGCTCCTCCAGCGTGCCGCAGGACCTGCTGGCCGAGATCCGCAAGTACGGCGGCAGCCTGAAGGAAACCTACGGCGTGCCGGTCGAGGAGATCCAGGAAGCGATCAAGCACGGCGTGCGCAAGATCAACATCGACACCGACATCCGCCTGGCGATGACCGCGGCGGTGCGCAAGTACCTGGCCGAGAACCCGGAGAAGTTCGACCCGCGCGACTTCCTGAAGCCGGCGCGCGAGGCGGCCAAGAAGATCTGCCGCGAGCGCTACCTGCAGTTCGGCTGCGAAGGCCAGGCCGCGAAGATCGCGGCGCAGTCGCTGGCCCAGGTCGCCAAGCGCTATGCGCAGGGCGAGCTGGCGCAGACGGTCGTCTGATGGCGGCCGCGAGCGGCGACCGCCGCTCTTCGAGAGCCATCTTCATTCGCTGCCGCTGCTCGGCGCGCGGCAAGGTGCGCGAGAACTACGCGGTCGGCAGCGACCGCATGCTGATGGTCGCGAGCGACCGGCTGAGCGCCTTCGACGTCGTGATGGGCGAGCCGATTCCGGGCAAGGGCCGGATCCTGACGCAGATGGCGCTGTTCTGGTTCGGCAAGCTCGGCCACGTCGTTCCCAATCACCTCACCGGCGAGGATCCGCTCGAGCGCGGTTGCCGCCGACGAGCGCGAGCAGGTGCGCGGCCGCGCGATGCTGGTCAAGCGCCTGAAGCCGATGCCGATCGAGGCCGTGGTGCGCGGCTATCTCGCCGGCAGCGGCTGGAAGGAATACCAGGAGAACGGTGCCGGTCTGCGGCGTGCCGCTGCCGCCGGGACTGAAGAACGCCTCGAAGCTGCCGGCGCCGATCTTCACGCCGGCGACCAAGGCCGAGATGGGCGACCACGACGAGAACATCGACTTCGAGCGCGCCGGCGAGATCGTCGGCGCCGACCTCGCGGCGCGCATCCGCGACATCGCGATCCGCCTCTACAGCGAGGCGGCGCAGATCGCGCTGGCCAAGGGCATCATCATCGCCGACACCAAGTTCGAGTTCGGCCTCGACGATGCCGGCACGCTGACCTTGATGGACGAAGTGCTCACGCCCGACTCGTCGCGCTTCTGGCCTGCCGATCGCTACGCGAGAGGCACCAACCCGCCGAGCTTCGACAAGCAGTTCGTGCGCGACTGGCTCGAGGCGGTGCGCATCGACGGCCAGCCCTGGAACAAGAAGGCGCCGGCGCCGGCGCTGCCGGCAGAGGTGATCGCGCAAGACCGCCGGCGACCTACGACGAGGTCCGGGCGATCCTCACGGCGTGAGCGTCGGCGCCCGCCGCGCCGCGCTCAGAACAGGGCCATGCTCAGCTTGCGCCGATAGGAGTCGATCACCGGATCGCTCGGCGTCGTGGCGATCTTGCCGGCGATCTCGAGGGCGCCCTTCTTCGGCGCCGCGGCCTCGGCCTTGGCGGCCGCGCTCTGCGGCTTGGCCATGATCTCGAGGATGGCGACATAGGTCTTCCTCGCCTTGCTCGTCGCTCCAGGCCTTGTCGCGCATCACGATCTCGAGCAGCTCGTCCATCGCCTCGGTGAATTCGCTGCGCGCGAAGTGGCCCTGCGCCAGCTCGAAGCGGGCTTCGAAGTCGCGCTTGTTGGCGGCGAGCGCAGCGTCGAGCGCCTCGCGCGAGCGTGCCTTCGGCGCCGCTTCCATCGCCGCCAGCCAGTGGCCCGCGGCGCTCAGCCGCGGCATCGGGAACGACGCTGCCGGCCACCGGGTCGAAGGCCTTGCGCGCTTCGGCCACCCGGCCGGCGCCGAGCAGGGCGCGCAGATAGTCGTAGCGCGCCGCATCGTTCGCCGGGTTGGTGGCCACCGCGGCCTGCAGCTTGTCGATGGCCGTTTCGCTGTCGCCCTCGGCGAGCAGCTCTTCGGCTTCCTGCACGTCCTCGGCGGCGGCCTGCTCCTCGGCGCTCGGCACGTGCTTGTCGAGGAACTTGCGGACCTCGGCTTCGGGCAGCGCGCCGACGAAGCCGTCGACCGGCTGGCCGCCCTTGAAGAGGACGCAGAAAGGAATGCTGCGCACGCCGAACATCTGCGACAGCTGCTGGGCGATCTCCGGCTCGTCGTCGGAGTTCAGCTTGACCAGCTTGAAGCGGCCGGCGTAGGCCGTCTCGAGCTTTTCGAGCGTCGGGCCGAGCGTCTTGCAGGGGCCGCACCAGGGCGCCCACATGTCGAGCAGCACCGGCTGCGCAAGGGAGGCCTCGACGAGCTCGGCTTCGAAGTTCTGATGCGTGATGTCGAGCATGGGTATGAGCGTGGCAATGGGCGAAGGGAGTCGCAGCCCGGAAAACTCGAGGTGAAGCCGTGCCGCCTACAATTCAAGGCTCCTCGAGCAACCGGAAAGCGTAGCCTGTGACCACCAGCGCCAGCGCGGTCGTCGGCGTGGTCATGGGCTCCAGCAGCGACTGGGAAACCCTGCGCGCCGCAACCGAGATTCTCGCCGAGTTCGGCATTGCCCATGAGGCACGCGTCGTCTCGGCGCACCGCATGCCGGACGAGATGTTCGCCTACGCCGAGGGCGCGGCCGCGCGCGGCCTGAAGGCGATCATCGCCGGCGCCGGCGGCGCCGCGCACCTGCCCGGCATGCTGGCCGCCAAGACGACCGTGCCTGTTCTCGGCGTTCCGGTCTCGAGCCGGCAGCTGCAAGGCGTCGATTCGCTCTATTCCATCGTCCAGATGCCGCGTGGCATTCCGGTGGCGACCTTCGCCATCGGCAGCGCCGGCGCGGTCAACGCCGCGCTGTTCGCGGTGGCGATGCTGGCCACGGCCGATGCGTCGCTGCGCTCGAAGCTCGATGCGTTTCGCGCCCGCCAGACCGATGCGGCGCGCGCGATGTCGGCCGACCTGAAGTGAGCACGGCGCGCCAGGAGCGGCGCCGGCCTTCATCGCGCCGGGCGCGACGCTTGGCGTCATGGGCGGCGGCCAGCTCGGCCGGATGTTCGCGCACGCCGCGCAGCGAAGCGGCTATCGCCGTGGCGGTGCTCGATCCCGACCGGGGCAGCCCGGCCGGACGCATCGCCGAAGAGCACGTCGCCACCGCCTACCTCGATGGCGCCGGCCTCGCCCGCCTGGCCGAGCTCAGCGCGCGCCATCACCACCGAATTCGAGAACGTGCCGGCCGCGGCGCTCGAGACCCTGGCCGCGCGGCGACCGGTGTCGCCGGCGGCGCGCACGGTGGCGATCTGCCAGGATCGCCGCCTCGAGAAGGCGGCCTTCGCGGCGTGCGGCGTGCCGTGCGCGCCCTATGCCGTGATCGAAGACGAGGGCACTGTCGACCAGGTCGACGGCGCGCTCTTCCCGGCGATCCTGAAGACGGCGCGGCTCGGCTACGACGGCAAGGGCCAGCGCAGCGTCGCGGATCGGGCCGAGCTGGCGGCCGGCTTCGTTGCGCTTGGCCGCACTGCCTGCGTGCTCGAGAAGCGGCTGCCGCTGGCCGCCGAGATCAGCGTCATCGTCGCCCGCGACGCGGGCGGCGCGATGGTCGAGCTGCCGGTGCAGGAGAACCTGCATCGCGACGGCATCCTGGCCGTGACGCGGGTTCCGGCGCAGGGTGCGGCCGCCGCGGCGCAGGCTCAGGCGATCGTGCTGGCTCGGCGCGTCGCCGAGTCGCTCGGCTACGTCGGCGTGCTCTGCGTCGAGCTCTTCGTCCTCGCCGATGGCTCGCTCGTCGCCAACGAAATGGCGCCGCGGCCGCACAACTCGGGCCACTACAGCATCGATGCCTGCGATGTCTCGCAGTTCGATCTGCAGGTGCGCACGCTCACCGGTGCGCCGCTGCCCGTGCCGCGCCTGCACTCGGCGGCCGTGATGCTCAACCTGCTCGGCGACCTCTGGTTCCGTGCCGGCGATGTGGCACGGGAGCCCGACTGGAAGCAGGTGCTCGCATTGGCGGGCACGCATCTGCATCTCTACGGCAAGGCCGAGGCACGACCGGGCCGCAAGATGGGCCACCTGACCTTCACCTCGGCCGAGCCGGCCACAGCGCGGACCCAGGCCCTGGCTGCCGCTGCCGTGCTCGGCATCGAGGGGTTCTAGCGATGCTGCTCGACGGTCTCGACGCGGCCGCGGTCGGGCTGGCCGCCGATCGGCTGGCCGCCGGCGAGCTCGTCGCATTCCCGACCGAGACCGTGTACGGCCTCGGCGCCCGCGCCGACGACGACACCGCGGTGGCGCGCATCTTCGCGCTGAAAGGGCGACCCTCCGGTCATCCCTTGATCGTTCACGTGGCCGACGCGCAGGACGCTGTACGGTTCGCGGCCACCATGACGCCGCTGGCCGAGCGGCTGACCGAGGCGCTCTGGCCGGGGCCGCTGACCATCATCGTGCAGCGCAAGGCGGGCTGTGCGGCGGCGGCGGCGGCGCAGCAGCCGACGATCGCCCTGCGCTGCCCGGCCCACGCCATCGCCCACGCCTTGCTCGTGGCGGCGCGCGAACGCGGCGTTCCCGGCGTGGCGGCGCCGAGCGCCAATCGATTCGGCCGCGTCAGTGCGACCCTGGCCGCGCATGTCCTCGACGAGTTCGGCGCCGAGCTGACGGTCCTCGACGGCGGCGCCGCACAGCTCGGCATCGAATCGGCGATCGTCGACTGCTCGGCCGAGCAGCCGGTGTTGCTGCGCCCGGGCGTGCTGACGCGCCAGCGCATCGAGGCCGCTGCCGGGCAGTCGTTGCGCGCGCCGGGCGAGGCCGCGCCGCGCGCCCCGGGCACGCTCGCGGCGCACTACGCCCCGCGCGCCAAGCTGCGCCTCATGACGACGCCGAGTGCTGCGCGCCGCCCTGGAGGTGCTCGGATCGGAGGCGATCGAGCTGGCGGTATATTCCCGTTCGGTGCCGTCCGGGGTCGCCACCGGTGTTCGGCACCGGCGCATGCCGGCACGGCCGGAACAAGCGGCCCACGAATTGTTTTCGGTCCTGCGCGAACTCGATCGCGAGGGCGTGCATCTCATCTGGGTCGAGGAACCGCCGCCCGGCCCCGAGTGGGAGGGCGTGCGCGACCGACTCGTTCGCGCCGCGGCCGCCTGAGCCCGACTGCGATCGACCTGCCCGATTCCCTGGAGTGATGAATGAGATTGAATGCGAGTGAAGTGGGCCGCGCCGCGGCCGCTTGCGGAATGCTGGCTGCGATGCTGCTCATGGCATCGTGCGGCGGCGGCGAGCAGGTGAACAACTTCCTGCCCGGCGCGGATCATCGCTTTCGGCGACGAGACGAGCGTCATCGTCGACACGCTCGGCAACGGCAACGGAAACAAGTACGGCATCAATGCCGTCGTCTCGGTTTCGGATCCGACAGTCGTCTGCCAGGGCAATCCGATCTGGATCCAAGTCCTGGCCAACTCGTATCCGAACATGGTCTTTCCGCAGTGCAACCCCGGGCCGTCGCAGTTTCTGGATCCGCAAAGCCGGATCCGCGCCGCCTTCGGCGCAATGGCCGCCGACCTGTCGGCGCAGGTCGACGCCCAGGCCCAGGAGAGCGGCTTCCAGAGCAACGACCTCGTGACCGTGCTGGTTGGCGTGAACGACGTCATCGCGCAGTACTCGCAATATCCCGGAGTGCCCGAGACGACGCTGAACCAGAACCTGCAGATCGCCGGAACGCAGGTTGCCGAGCAGGTGAACCGGATCGCCGCCACCGGCGCGAAGGTCATCGTGTCGACCATTCCCGACATCGGCTTCTCGCCCTTTGCGCTGAACGAGAAGGCCTCGCACATCGACACCGACCGGCAAGCGCTCATCAAGAATCTCGTCGCGGTCTTCAATACCGCGCTGCGCACCACGATCGTCAACGACGGGCATCATGTCGGTCTGGTCACGATGGACCAGCAGGTGGACACCAGCGTGCAGTTCGTCGGCACCGATGGCCTGACCAATGTCACCGATGCGGTCTGCGATCTCGGCCGGTCCCTGCTCACGCCACCATCGATCCTCGACTGCACCGATCTGACCCTGATTCCGAACGGCAATGCGTCGACCTATCTGTGGGCCGACGATCGCCATCTTTCTCTCAGCGGCCAGACCGCGCTCGGCAATCTGGCGCTTACGCGTGCCCACAACAACCCGTTCTGACGCGCGAGCGGCCCGCCGCTAGCGGCGGCTGGACGCATGCCGTCAAGGGCGATGAACGGCTGGCGCGGCCGCGTCGTCGGCAACCCAGTCGACCAGCGCGTCGAGCGCCGGGCGCGCGGCGTTGGCATTGGCATCGTTGACGATGGCCACGACGATGTAGCGGCGGCCGGAGTCGGCCAGCACGTAGCCGGCGATGCCGGCCACGTCGCGCAGCGAGCCGGTCTTCAGGTGGGCGCGGCCCGGTGCGCCCTTGGCCCTGAGCAGCGTTCCGTCGATGCCGGGAACCGGCAGCGAGCTCATCAGCTCGGGCATCACCGGGCTGGCCCACGCCACTTGCAGCAGGCGACCGAGAGCCAGGGCACTGAGCCGCGAATCGCGCGACAGGCCGGAGCCGTTGACGACGACGCTGCCGGCGGCGGCGCTGCCGATGCGCCCGTTCAGCCACTGGCGAACGACATCGCGGCCGGCCTCCGGCGTGCCCTTGCCGCGCTGCGTCGCGCCCAGGGTCAGGAAGAGCTGCTGGGCCATGACGTTGTTGCTCAGCTTGTTGATGTCGCGCACCACGTCGGCCAGCGGCGGCGAGCGCAGCTCGAAGCTCGGCGGCGTCGACGGTGCGCTGCCGTTGCGAAAGCCGTGGCCGAGCTTGCCGCCCATCTCCAGCCACATGCCGACGAGCGCCCGGCCGTTGTAGGTGCCCGGGTCGGCATAGGCGACGGGCCACACCTTCTCGCCGCATGCCGCCGGAAACGACCCGTGCAGGCCGAGGCGGGCCGGATCGGTGAAGTCGCCCTGCAAGGCCGAGCGCCAGTCGTCGCACGGGCCCATCGCGAGTGGCACTGTCGAGTCGACGCTGACGCCGGCGAGCGGCGGCTCGACGCCGATCGTGGCGATGCCGCGCGCAGCATCGGGGGTGAACGTCAGCAGCACCGAGCGATAGTTGAGGAGCAGGGCATCGGCGTTGGCGTTGTAGGGCCGCAGCGGCTCGCCGTCGAAGTCGGCCGGGTTGATCTCGCCTGGCGCAAAGGCGCTGCGATCGACGACGATGTCGCCGCGGATCTCGTTCACGCCCGCCTGCCGAACGCGGCGCAGCAGCAGCCAGATGCGCTCGAGCACGAGCTTGGGATCGCCGTTGCCCTTGATCACGAGGTCGCCGTTGAGCACGCCCTCGGCGATAGGACCTTGCAGCCAGACCGGTGTCGACCAGGTGAAGGCCGGGCCGAGCAGATCGAGACCGGCGAAGGTCGTCACCAGCTTCATCAGCGAAGCCGGGTTGACCGGCCGCTCGGCCTGCCACGCCAGGCGCGGCTCGCCGCCGTCGACGCTCTCGACCCAGGCCACGACCGAATTGCCCTTGACGCCGGCGCGAGCGAGGGCGGACTCGACCGCCACGGGCAGGCCTCGCGATGGCGACCCGGCCGTGCCGGCGTGTTGCGGGGTTGCCGTGGCGGCGCGCGGCGGTGCTGCCGTTGCTGCACCCGCAGCGAGCGCGCCGGCCAGGGCCAGCGCGGCGGCCGAGGCGCAACGAAGCGGAGAGGGCCTCATGACGCAGGATGATCGCACGCACGAACCGGCGATCGGGCGCCGCTAAACTCGACCGATGGCGCTGTCACGGCAGCGAGCCGCCCGGCTCTGCAGCAGCGCCTCCTGGCCCGATTCGGGCGACGCATGACGGCCCTGCTCACCTTCGACACCGCCACCGAACGCATGATCGTCGCGGTGCAGAACGGCACCCGCCTGCACTCGCATTGCGGCGACGGCGGCGCGAAGGCCTCGACGACGCTGATCGGCACGATCCTGCGCCTGCTCGGCGAGGCCGGCCTCGCCCTGCGCGACCTCGACGCCATCGGTTTCGGCCGCGGCCCGGGCGCGTTCACGGGCTTGCGCACGGCCTGCTCGGTGGCACAAGGGCTGGCCTTCGGCGCCGGCAAGCCGGTGCTGCCGATCGACAGCCTCCTGATCGTCGCCGAAGATGCGCGCGCCGGGGCCAGCGAGATGCGCGTCTGGTCCGCGATCGATGCGCGCATGGACCAGATCTACGCCGCCGAATACATGTTCGAGGACGGCGCCTGGCACGTGCTCCAGGCGCCGATGCTGACCGACGCCGAAGCCCTGTCCGAACGTTGGGCCAGCGCCCCACCCGACTGCGTGGCCGGCGACGCGCTCGGCGCCTTCGCCGCGCGATTGCACACCGGGAGCGCGTTGCTGCGGCCCGGAGCGCGCATCCAGCCCGCCGCCCTGATGGCGTTGGCCGAGAGTGCCTGGCAGGCCGGCACTGGCGTGGCTCCGGCCGATGCGCTGCCGCTCTACGTGCGCGACAAGGTGGCCGAGACGACGCGCGAGCGCGAGGCGAAACGATGAGCGCCGAGTTTGCCCATCGCCTCGATCCGGTGAGCGCCGAACGGCTGCGGCCGATGACGCTGGCGGCGCTCGACGGCGTCGTCGAGCTCGAGCTGCAGGTCTACCCTTTTCCCTGGAGCCGCGGCAACTTCATCGACGCGCTGGCCGCCGGCTACGCCGCCTGGACGCTGCACGGTGCGGGCGGCGAGCTCATCGGCTACTGCATCGCCATGCGCGGCGTCGAAGAGATGCACCTGCTCAACATCACGGTAGCCGCACCGGCGCGCCGGCGCGGCCACGCCCGCCGCATGCTGGCCGAGCTGATGCGCCTGGGCCGCGACGAAGGCGCGCATCGGCTCTGGCTCGAGGTCCGCGAAAGCAATGCCGACGCGCATGCGATGTACCTGCACCTGGGCTTCGAGCAGGTCGGCATCCGCAAGGGCTACTACCCGGCACCCGAGGGTCGGCGTGAAGACGCCGTGGTGATGAGCCTGCTGCTCGATGGCGCCAGGAAGGCAGACGATGCGCTGGACTGAGCGGCAGCGCGCGATGCTGCTCGAGATGGGCGTTCGGATCTGGGCGCCGGTCGACTCGGCGGTCGCCGTGGAGGCGGCGCGCGGCGCCGGCGTCGTCGCCGAGCCGGTGCCGTCACCCGAGCCGCCGAGCGCCAGGCCGGCGCGCGTTGCGCCGGCGTCGCTCGTCGACGCTTCGCGGCCCGACAAACCAGACGCCGTGGTGCCCGCCGACTGGCTGGTGTTCGGCGAGGCGTTCGACGCGGCGGCGGTCGCGCCGGCGCCGCTCGCCGGCGAGCAGGAACGCTTGCTGGCCAACATGCTGCATGCGGTGCGCGTGTCGCGCGACGCACCCGCACGCGCGGGCCGGGCCTGCCATGTCGTCCTCGGTGACGAGCCGGCGCTGCAGATAGCGCGCGCGCTCGAACGCGTGGCGCCGCGCGTGGTCTTGCTGCTGGGCCGCGCCGCGGCGGAGGCGTGGCTCGGCGTCGACGAGCCGCTCGGGCGCCTGCGCGGCGTCGTGCACGAGCGTGCCGGCGTCAAGATCGTCGTGACCTTCGCGCTCGCCTATCTGCTGCGCCATCCGGCCGAGAAGGCCAAGGCATGGGCCGACCTCTGCCTGGCGGTTCGCACTCTCGAAGCGGAACCGGCCTAGCGTTCTTCCTTCTTCGGCCGCTTCCAGTTCGGGTAGCTCGCCGTGCGCGCCCGTGCCACCGTGAGCTCGCCGGCCGGCGCATCGCGCGTGATCGTCGAGCCGGCACCGATCGTCGCGCCGGCACCGACGCTCACCGGCGCCACCAGCACGCTGTTGCTGCCGATATGCGCGTCGGCGCCGATCGCGGTGTGGTGCTTGTGCGCGCCGTCATAGTTGGCGGTGATGCTGCCGGCGCCGATGTTGGCGCGCTCGCCGACGCTGGCGTCGCCGAGGTAGGCGAGGTGGTTGGCCTTGGCGCCGCGCCCGAGGGTGGCGTTCTTCACCTCGACGAAGTTGCCGATGTGCACGTCGGCCGCGAGCTCGGCGCCGCCGCGCAGGCGCGCGAACGGGCCGACGATGGCGTTGGTGCCGACGCTCGCGCCGAGCGCCTCGCCGTCGATGTGCGAATACGGGCGGATGCTCGCGCCGGCGGCGATCGTGGCATTGCGAAGCATGCAGTAGGCGCCGATGCGCACGCCCTCGCCGAGCGTCACCTGGCCTTCGAAGATGCAGCCGACGTCGATCTCGACGTCGCCTTCGCAGCGCAGCGTGCCGCGCAGGTCGAAGCGAGCCGGATCGGCGAGGCGCACGCCCTGGCTCATCAGCAAGGCCGCGGCGCGCTGCTGGTAGCGGCGCTCGAGATCGGCGAGCTGGGCCGGGCTGTTGACGCCCAGCACCTCGGTGTCGCCGGCCGCGGCGACGCCGACCACGGACATGCCCTCGGCGGCCGCGAGGCCGACGACATCGGTCAGGTAGTACTCGCCCGCCGCGTTGTCGTTGCGCAGCGCGGCGAGCCAGCGCTTGAGGGCGACGGTGGGCGCGGCCATGACGCCGGTATAGATCTCGGTGATGCGGCGCTGCTCGGCGCTCGCGTCCTTCTCTTCGACGATGCGCTCGATGCCGGTGCCTTGTCCGGTGCCGGCGGAGCGCCGCACGACGCGCCCGTAGCCCGCCGGATCGGCCAGCGTCACCGTCAGCAGCGCCAGCTTGTCGGCGGCACTGGCGGCAACGAGCGCGCTCAGGGTTTCCGCCTCGATCAGCGGCACGTCGCCGTTGAGAATCAGCGTCGTGCCGGCGCCATCGAGCAGCGGCACGGCCTGCTGCACGGCGTGGCCGGTGCCGAGCTGCGGTTCCTGGCGAACGAAGGCCAGGCCTGGCGCGGCACTTGCCTGTTCCACCTCGGCCGCGCCATGCCCGGTGATGACAATGGTTCGTGAAGACCCGAGGCCGGCAGCGGCGTCGAGAACATGCTGCAACAGAGGACGACCGGCAAGCTTGTGCAACACCTTCGGCCGCGCTGAACGCATCCGCGTTCCCTTCCCCGCTGCCATGACCACCACGTTCAACCTCATGCCGTCACCCGTTTCGCGCCGCCCTGCGCAGCGCTGGCCGATTATCGCGGCCCTGCTCGTCGTCGCGGCCGCGCTGGCCGGCTGCGGCGTGGCGTTCAAGATCGGTTACGGTCAGGGCAGCGCGCTCGCCTTCCGCTGGCTCGACGGCTATGTCGACTTCAACGACGCCCAGGCGCTGCGCGTGCGCGGCGCCCTCGACGAGTGGTTCGCCTGGAACCGGCGCACGCAGTTGCCCGACTACGCCGACCTGCTGGCGCGCACCGCCGTCGAGCTGCAGGCCAACACCACGCCGGAGCGCGTCTGTGCCCTGGCCGACGAGGTGCGGGCGCGCATCGACACCGGCTTCGAGCACGCGCGGCCGGCTGTCATCGACGTGGCGGCGACGCTGACGCCGCCGCAGCTGCTTCACATCCAGAAGAAGCTCGACGAGCGCAGCGCGAGCTTTCGCGACGACTATCTGCAGCCTGACCCTGAGGACCGGCGCGAAGCCGCGGTCGAACGCGAGGCCAGCCGCGCCGAGGATCTCTACGGGTCGCTCAGCGATGCCCAGCGGGCGATGCTGGAAAAAAGCGTGGCCGAGTCTCCGTTCGACGGCGAGCTCGCCTATGCGGAACGCGTGCGCAGGCACAAGGACATGCTGTCGATGCTGCGGCGCATCAGCGAATCGCCGCTCGGCCGCACGCAGGCGGATGTCGAGATCGGCGGCTACAGGCAGCGGCTCGACCACTCGCCGAACGAAGACTATCGTCGCCGGACGCTGCGCCTGATCGCCCACAACTGTGCCTTCGCCGCGGCACTGCACAACAGCACTTCGGTCGAGCAGCGCCGCTTCGCAGCGAAGAAGCTGCGCGGCTACGAACGCGAGCTGCGCGATCTCGCCGGCGCGGCGTCGGCCGACTGATCCGGAGCTGGCCGGGGCGCGAGCGCGACGCCGATGCGATCGAGCGGCACCGCCGCGCCATCGATCGCGCTGCAGGCCTCGAGCTCGTCTTCGTCGAAGGCGCGGTCGCCGTTCGCATCCGGCGTGCCGTCGGCCTGCAGGGAAGTGAACGGGAACAGCTGCTTGTCCATCAGGTGCGAGGCATCGACGTGGGCCATCGCCCGGAAGATGCGGTCGATCCGCCCGGGATGCTCGCGCTCCCAGTCGCGCAGCATTTGGCCGACCTTGACGCGTTGCAGGTTGGCCTGGCTGCCGCAGAGGTTGCAGGGAATGATCGGAAAGGCGCGGTGCGCGGCCCAGCGCGCCAGGTCGGCCTCGGCCACATAGGCGAGCGGGCGGATGACGACGTGCCGGCCATCGTCGCTCACCAGCTTCGGCGGCATGCCCTTCATGCGGCCGCCGAAGAACATGTTCATGAACAGCGTCTGCACCATGTCGTCGCGGTGGTGGCCGAGCGCGATCCGGGTTGCGCCGAGCTCGCTCGCCACCTTGTAGAGCGCGCCGCGGCGCAGGCGCGAGCAAAGGCTGCACATCGTCTTGCCTTCGGGCACCAGGCGCTTGACGATCGAATAGGTGTCCTGCTCGACGATGCGGAAGTCGACGCCGCGCGAAGCCAGGTAGGCCGGCAGCACGTCGGCGGGAAAGCCCGGCTGCTTCTGGTCGAGGTTGACGGCGATGAGCTCGAAGGGCACCGGCGCGCGCTTCTGCAGCTCGCCCAGGATGTCGAGCAGCGAGTAGCTGTCCTTGCCGCCGGAGACGCAGACCATGACGCGATCGCCCGCTTCGATCATCGCGAAGTCGGCGATCGCCTGTCCGACCTGGCGATGCAGCCGCTTGCCGAGCTTGGCGATGTCGACCGAAGGCTTGCGCGGCGCGGCTTCGGTTTCGGAGGCGAGGGGCGGGGCGGACACGATTTCTACAATGGGCGGATGCATGCCGATGTCGACGCGCGCAGTGTATCGGCGGCTCTCGTCGCGCGGATCGGCGCGGCCATCGATGGCGCCGGCGGCTGGCTGCCCTTCAGCCGCTTCATGGCGATGGCGCTCTACGAGCCAGGCCTGGGCTACTACGCGAGCGGCCGGCGCATCGTCGGGCGCATGCCCGAGGGCGGCAGCGATTTCGTCACCGCGCCCGAGCTCTCGCCCTTCTTCGCCCGGGCGCTCGCGCGCCAGATCGGCGAAGCGCTGGAGGCGAGCGGCAGCGACGAGATCTTCGAGTTCGGCGCCGGCTCGGGAGCGCTGGCCGCCGAGCTGTTGCGCACGCTCGGCAGCCGGGTTCGCCGCTACTCGATCGTCGAGCTCTCGGCGCCGCTGCGCGAGCGCCAGCGTCAGGCGACGCAAGCCTTCGGCGAACGCATGCGCTGGCTCGACGCGTGGCCGGACGCGCTCGCCGGCATCGTCGTCGGCAACGAGGTGCTCGACGCGATGCCGGTCGACCTGCTGCACTTCGACGGCACGCGCTGGCTGGAGCGTGGCGTCGCGCGCGCCGCGGCCGACACGGGCACGGCCTTCACATGGGCCGATCGGCCGAGCGACAAGCGACCGCCGTTCGATGCCGGTTTTCCGGCCGGCACGACGACCGAGATCCACGCCGAGGCCGAGGCCTTCATCGCCAGCCTGGCCGAGCGCCTGCAGCGCGGCATGGCGCTGTTCTTCGACTACGGCTTTCCCGAGGCCGAGTACTACCACCCGCAACGCTCCGGCGGCACCCTGATGTGCCATCGCGCGCACCGGGCCGACAGCGAGCCGCTCGTCGAGGTCGGCGAGAAGGACATCACCGCGCATGTCGACTTCACCGGCATCGCGCTGGCCGGACAGGGCGCGGGGCTCGACGTCGTCGGCTACACCTCGCAGGCGCGGTTTCTGCTCAATGCCGGCATCGGCGACTTGCTGGCAGACGCCACCCTGCGCGAGCGCGCCGATGCGCAGAAGCTTCTCAACGAGCACGAGATGGGCGAGCTGTTCAAGGTCATCGCCTTCGCCAAGGGCCTCGACTTCACGCCGCTCGGGTTCGCCAGCGGCGACCGCCGGCATCGCCTGTAAGGGTCGTCAGCCGGGCGGCAGGTCGCGCAGCGCATCGACCCGAGCGCGATGGATCGCCTCGCCGATCGCCGGTCCGGCGAGACCGCGGGCCGCGGCATCGGCAGCGACCGCGGTCGCGTCGACGGCCTGCACGCGTCGCAGCACTTCGAGCAGGCGAGGCCGCTGCGGATAGGCGGACGCCTCGAGGCCGAGCCGGCCGCGCGCATCGCATTCGCAGGCCAGCAGCAGGTCGCCGAAGCGATCCGGTCGGCGCAGCGCGTCGCAGCGCTCGAGCAGGCGGAGCAGGGCGGCGGCGCCGAATTCCGCGCTGCGGTGGATGTTGCCGTGCTCGCGGGCAGTCACTTCGGCGAGGGCGCGGCAGGCGTTGTCGACGCGCAGGCGCTCGCTCATGCGCCGCGCCAGCGCCACGCTGCGCTCTTCGTGGCCGAGGTGACGCGGCAGCACCTCGGCTGGCGTCGTGCCCTTGCCGAGGTCGTGGGTCAGGCAGGCATAGCGGATCGGCAGCGAGGTGTCCAGGTGCGCGGCCATGTCGAGCACCATCATGAGATGCACGCCGGTGTCGACCTCGGGGTGATAGTCGGCCCGCTGCGGCACGCCGAAAAGACGCGCGACCTCGGGCAGCAGGCGCTCGAGGGCGCCGCACTGGCGCAGGACCTCGAGCATGCGCGAGGGCCGGTGCTCCATCAGGCCGCGCGAAAGCTCGCGCCAGACCCGTTCCGGCACCAGCGCGTCGACCTCGCCGCTGTCGACCATGGCCCGCATCAGCGCCTCGGTCTCGGGCGCGACGGCAAAGCCATCGAAGCGCGCCGCGAAGCGGGCAAGGCGCAGGATGCGCACCGGATCCTCGGCGAAAGCCGGCGACACGTGGCGCAGCACCTTCGCCTCGAGATCGCGGGAACCGCCCCACGGATCGATCAGCACGCCTTCGGCGTCTTCGGCCATGGCGTTGATCGTCAGGTCGCGGCGCTGCAGGTCCTGCTCGAGCGTGACTTCGGGTGCGGCGTGGAACGCGAAGCCGTGGTAGCCGGGTGCGGTCTTGCGCTCGGTGCGCGCGAGTGCGTATTCCTCTTTCGTCTGCGGATGCAGGAAGACCGGAAAGTCGGCGCCGACGGCGACGTATCCGAGCGCGCGCATCGCCTCCGGTGTGGCGCCGACGACGACCCAGTCGCGATCGCGGACGGGCAGGCCGAGCAGGCGGTCGCGCACGGCACCGCCGACGATGTACGAGTGCATGGGCAAGCGTACCGCAGCGGCGCGCTGCCGCCGCGATTCAGCGATGCTTGCGGTAGGGCTCGTCTTCGAGCAGGAAGTCGTGCTCGGCCAGGGCTTCGGCTTCCCACTCGCGAAAGGCCGGCAGGGCGAGGATGCGCCTTGCATAGTCCTGCGCCGGCGCTCCGAGCGGCAGCGCGAACGTGCGCGCGCGCGTGCAGACGGGCGCGAAGTAGGCGTCGACGATGCTGAAGTCGCCGAACAGGAAAGGGCCGCCGCTGGCCTGCAGCGCTTCGCTCCACATCGCGTCGATGCGCTTGAGGTCGCGCGCCGCGCCGGCGTTTTCACGAAGCATGCGGGCGCCGACCTCGGGCAGCGAGGCCTCGAGATTCATCCCGAAGGTGCTGCGCAGATCACCGAAGCCGGAATGCATCTCGGCGCACAGGCTGCGTGCCCGGGCGCGTGCCTTGACATCGGCCGGCCAGAGCTGCTTGGCAGGCAAGCGCTCGGCCAGGTACTCGGCGATGGCCAGGCTGTCCCACACCGCGAAGCCGTCATCGACGAGGAGCGGCACCCGGCCGGACGGCGCGAGCGCGAGCAGCGTCTTCTTGAAAGCCGAGGCGTCGTCAGAGTCGAGGCGCAGGCGCCTTTCCTCGAAGGCGATGCCGGCATGCTTCATCAGCAGCCAGGGGCGCAACGACCAGGACGAGTAGTTCTTGTTGCCGATATAGAGCAGCATGTGCGTCTCCGTCGCGAAAACGCGATGCTAGCTTTGGCTCCAGCGCCATGAGGTGATGCTTTCGCATCGCGGCGATGCTTGCCGCGCATCGCCGATTCGGCGCCGGCCGGCGCGGATCGTCAGCTGCGTCGGGCTCGGGCGCGCCAGGCTTCGAGGCGCTTTTCACCGGAAACGTGCCCGAGATAGCGAGGTGCGATCGCCTCGAGCGGCGACGGCTCGATGCCCAGGCGTTCGAGGCCGGGCAGCTTGCCGCTGGCGACATTGGCGACGCGCATCGAGTCGATGTTGTCGCGCGACATCAAGGGCTTGCCGGGCAGCAGCTCCATGAAAAGGGCTTGCAGGCGGCCGATGGCGGCGGGCAAGGGCAGTACCGGCCGGCGCGCACCGGACCATTCGCCGGCCGCACGCACCAGCTCTTCGAGCGAATAGATGCGCGGCCCGCAGCACTCGATGGTGGTGCCGATCGTCGTCGGGTCGTCGAGGCTGCGCACAACGGCGCTGGCGACGTCGTCGACCCACACCGGCTGGAAGCGGGTGGCGGCGCTGGCCAGGGGCATGACCGGGAAGATCGATTGCAGCGTCGCGAAGAGATTGAGGAAGCGGTCGCGCTCGCCGAAGATCACCGAGGGGCGCAGGATCGTCAGGTCGAGGCCAGCGGCTTTCAGCGCCTCTTCGCCGCGTGCTTTCGAACGCTGATAGCGACTCGGGGCGTCGGGCGCCGCGCCCAGCGCGCTGATGTGCACGATGCGGCGCACACCCGCGGCCTTGCAGGCGGCGCCGAGCCGGGCCGGCAGGCGGACATGCACGCGTTCGAACTCGGCTTCGCTGCCGTGCAGGATGCCCGTCAGGTTGATCACCGCATCGGTGTCGCGCAGCATGCGCGCCAGCACCGCCTCGTCGTGCATGTCGCCGCAGGCGATCTCGACCGTGGGCAGCAATTGCAGGTGGCGGGCGCGCGGGAAGCGGCGCGTGGCGATGCGCAGGCGGCCGTCGGCGCCGCCGGAGCGCTCGACCAGTTTCTCGCAGATGCTGCGGCCGACGAAGCCGGTGCCGCCGAGGATCAGGAATTTTCGAAGCATGTGGAGGGGGTGTGCCGAGCCGGTGCTGGGAGCGTCGATTCTCGCCGAGCGACCGCAATCGCGATCAGGGCAGTTCCTTGTCGGGCGCAGGCGCATTCGGATCTGGCGGCCCGACGGGACGCCCGAGACGCGCCCGGATCCCCGTTCCCTTGCCGCCGAGGCGCGCCGAGTAATAGGTGGCGTTGCTCAGGACCTTCTTCACGTAGTCGCGCGTCTCCGCAAAAGGAATGCTCTCGGCCCAGATCGCAGCGTCGAGCAGCGGCCCGTTGCGCCACTGGCGCGGCCGGCCGGGTCCGGCGTTGTAGGCCGCTGCGGCCATCGGCTGCGAGCCGCCGACGTCGTCGAGCACGAGGCGCAGATAGGCGTTGCCGAGCTTCAGGTTGGTCTCGCGATCGGTCAGCAGGTCGGGGCTGTAGGGAAGGCCGATCTTCCTGGCCGTCCATTTCGCCGTGCCCGGCATCAGCTGCATCAGCCCGGAAGCGCCGACGCCGGAGCGGGCGTCCATGATGAAGCGCGACTCCTGCCGGATCAGGCCGTAGACGAAGGCCGGGTCCAGGCCGGCATCGCGCGCCGCCGCGGCCACTTCCCTTTGCAGCGGCATCGGAAAGCGCTGCTCCAGATCGATCTCGACCTGCGTCTTGTCGCTGGTGTTGATGCAGCGGTCCCAGACCCCGTGGTCGCAGGCAAGCTGGGCCGCGGCCAGCAGCTCGCGGTCGCTCAAGCCCCGAATCGAATAATTCCACTCGCGCACGCCCTCGCTGCGCAAGCCGATGGCGATGAGCTGCAGGGCGCGCTGCAGGCCGGGCTGGGCCGATGCGGTGCCGCGCTCGACCGATGTCAACGGCGCCGGCCGCGGCGGCAGCGCGAAGGGCTGGCCCAGCTCCTCGGCGGCGAGCTCGCCGTAGTAGCTCATCTGCCCGGCGATGCCGGCCAGCAGCTCGCGGCTGGCGGCACGCAGCGCCTCGCCGCCTTCCGAAGTCTTCGCCACCACCTGCAAGGCTCTCGCCTTCCAGTAGATCCAGGCGGCGTCGTTCTGCAGCGTCGCCGGCATCGCGTTGATGGCCTGTACCACCTGTTGCCAGCGCGGCTGGCCGCTGTCGCCGCGCAAGGCGGAGCGAGCCTTCCAGGCCAGGGTCTCATCGGGCAGCTCGATCTCGTGCGTGCCCTTGCGATCGGCACGCTCGGCCCGCAGGAACTGCTCGGCCGCTTCCGGTTGCAGCTTGAGCGCGGTTTGCCGGGCCACGCTCGCCCAGGTCCAGGCCGCCAGGTCGCCGGGCAGGGACTTCTCCCAGCGCTGGTTGAGGAGGTAGGCGGCCGAGTCGTTGTCGGTCGTGGCCAAGCGCACCAGCGCGAGCGATGTCAGCTCGGCCTCGTCGCGCGTTGCCGACGAGGCCTTCTTCGACAAGTAGCGCGCCGGCGAATCGAGGACCAGGCCGATCTTCTTGTCGATGTCGGGCCCGAGCAGGGCGCCAGCTTGGCGGGCGGCACGGATGCGCCCGCTTTCCATCGCCAGGCGCGTCTTCTTCCAGACATTGGCGACGCTCAGCTGCCTGGCATCGAAGAGGGTGGAAGCGAGCAGGGCGCAGCCGTCGTCGGCGTCCTTCTGGGCCAGCCACGCGGCAAACGCGGCGTCCTTCACGTCCTTGCCGGCAAGCTGATCGGCAACGAGGGCGTAGCACGTGACTTCGCGGTCGTCGTTCATGCGAAAGCGCGGATATTCGCCGGCGAAGTTGGCCCAGTCGCGGCGCCGGCCGAGCTCGAGCAGCCAGTCGTTGCGCAGGCGGTCTTCGACGTAGGTGCCGCTCCAGCGCTGAGCGAACGCGTTCAGCTCGGACTGGTCGGCCTCGCCGATCCGGTTCGTCAGCTCCCAGTACTCGACCCACATCGCCAGCGGGTTGCGCTCGGCCGCAGCCTGTGCGCGCAGGGCGGCAAGGCGATTGCGATCCTTCTTGCGCAGGGCATCGCGAGCGTCGAGCACGGTGCCCTCGGGCCCTTGCGAGACCTCGATCCGCGGTGTCGCGACGGCGGGAGCCGTGAAGCAGGCCGCAGCGAAGAGGACGCCGACAGCGATGCATCGCCAGCCCGAAGCCGGCACATATACTGGATCGAACCGTGCTTTCAGCGTCGCTCGCATCGCCCTTTTCTCATCGTGACCGAAGCGCCCGACGACGCCGCCGCCGCTACTCGCCAGGCCGCCCGACTGACTCTGCGCCGGCGCCTGCTGGGCGAGCGCGAGATCTTCGCTTCATCGAATGCTGCTCCGATGGCCGAGGCCGCGTTGGCCAAGGCCTTGTGCGCGGTGATCGCCGATCTGGAACCCGGCTGTCTCGGCCTCTACCACGCCCTTCGATCGGAATTTAACGCAGCCGGGGCGCTCGCTGCCGACGGGCGGTTCAACGATTTGCCGCTCGCTCTGCCTTTTGCACGGCGCACGCCCCGGACCATGGACTTTCGCCGCTGGGACGGTGCTGCGCCCGGCCTCGTCGACGAATGCGGCATCGCGGCCTCGGCGGGCGCCCTTGTCGTTCCCGACGTCGTCGTGGTGCCCTGCGTCGGCTTCACCGAAGACAGCCACCGGCTCGGCTATGGCGGCGGCTACTTCGACCGCTGGCTCGCCCAGCATCCGGAAGTCACGTCGGTGGGCGTCGCCTGGTCGTTCACTGAAGTTCCGGCCACCGCTTTCGCCGTGCAGCCGCACGACATCGCCCTGTCGCTCATCGTCACCGAGCGCGGGCCGCGCTGAATCCTCAGGCTGCGCGACACACGTCGCCGATGGCGGCACGCGTCGCCGCCCCTTCGGCCTCGACCCAGGCCGAGAACTGAATCACCTCGGGCCGGCCGCGACTCTCCGGCGCCACCAGCATCCAGTATGAGAACGGGCTGCCGACGCGCCCGGCCAGGCCGAAGGGCTCGACCAGCTCGCCACGCTGCAGCGCCTCGAAGACCAGTGGCACGCGCGCCAGCGCGATGCCGTGCCCGGCCAGCGCGGCCTGGACCTGCTGATAGGTGAAGTTGAGATAGAGCCAGCGGCGCGGCTGCAGGCCCGGTTCGCCCATGCCGGCCAGCCAGTGCCGCCAGCTCAGGTATTCGGTGCTCGGCCGATCGTCGTCTTCTTCAGCCAGCGTGTGCAAGGCCACGTCGGCGGGCTTGGCCAGCGGCGGCGCATGGCCGAGGCGGATCTGCTCCCAGAGGCCCCGGCTCACGACCGGCGTCAAGGTCTCGTCGAAAAGATGAACGCCGCTCGGCGGCACCTGGTCGGGGCTGCAGTAGCGAAGCGCGAGGTCGAGCTCGGGGTCGTCGAGATCGGCGAGCGCGTCATGGGCCGAGACGCGAATGTCGATGTCGGGATGCAGGCGCTGGAAGGCCTCGATGCGTGGCAGGAGCCAGAGCGAGCCGAAGGAAGCGAAGGTGGCGACGCTGACGCGGTGCCGGCTGCGCGAGCGACGAATCTGCTGCACGCTGGCGTCGAGCTTGCCCAGCCAGGGCTCGACGGCGCGCAGCAGCACCAGGCCGTCGGGCGCCATCTGGACGTGGCGGGTGCCGCGCAGGAACAGAGGCGCGCCGAGCTCGTCCTCGAGGCTCTTGATCTGTCGGCTGATCGCCGATTGCGTCACGTGCAGTTCCTCGGCCGCCGCACCGAAGCTGAGCAGCCGTGCAACCGCCTCGAAGGCGCGCAGGTTACCCAGCGAGAGGGCGCGTCGGGAGCGAACATTCATGCGAATTAGGCATCAATCGATGCCTTGGGTTTCATTGGATTTATACCGCTGGCAGGACGATCATTGCGTTCGGCAATCAGGAGATTGATCATGAGCAATGCGCAAGAATCCAAGTTTAGCTCCAACGCCCCCATGGAGGCCGAGAAGGCCTTGATGGTCGGGCCGGTCATCACCCTGGGAAGCCATGGCGGCGAAGTCCGGATTCTCTCGGGACGGGTCTGGTTGACCAGTCCGGGCGACCTCAGCGATCACGTTCTGGAGGCCGGCGAATCGGTGGCCGTGGCCGGCTCCGGGCCGACGCTCGTCGAGGCCTGGGATCCGCGCGCTCCCGCGCTGATCGCCTGGCGGGGAAGAACGCTGGCCGAGCGCGCCCACGATCTGATCTTTGGCGCTTGGGGTCGCTGCTGGGATCTGGTGAATCCGGTCACTCGGCTCGGCATCGGAACGGCGGCGGCCATTGCGGGTTTGCTGGCGGCCGGACTGCTGTTCGGGCCGCTCTCGCAGGCGCGCGTGCGCCAGCTGAGCCAACCCGCGTCGGCGGCCACGGTCTTGCACAATGCGGATCGCGCTCTCGCGGGCGTCCCCGAAACGCAAGGAAGCCTGGCCGATGGCAGCGAACCCCGAGACCGAGCGAGCCGCGCTGCGCAAGAAGCTCGTCGCAGCACGCCAGGCGCTGCCTGACCGGCTTGAGCGCGCGGTGGCGCTGCAGAGCGCGCTGCGCGTCTGGCTGGTTGGCCGCAAGGAAAAATCGATCGGCGCCTACTGGCCGATCAAGGGCGAGTTCGATCCACTGCCGGCGCTGTACCGCTGGACCGAGGGCGACGACGCCGGTGACATGCGGCGCATCGGCCTGCCGGTCGCCGACCGGGCGACGCAGTCGCTGCGATTTCGCGTCTGGTATCCGGGCTGCGAGACGGAGCTGGATGCCTACGACATCCCCAAGCCCAAGGACACCGACGAGTTCGTGCCGCAGATGCTGATCGTGCCCTGCCTCGGCTTCGGTCCGGGCGGTGTGCGATTGGGCTACGGCGGCGGCTTCTTCGACCGCACGCTGAACGCGCTCAGCCCGAGGCCGGTGACGGTAGGGGTGAGCTTCACGCACGGCTTCCTGCCGTTCCTGCGTTCCGAGCCCGACGACCTGCCGCTCGACGCGCTCATCACCGAAGACGGCGTGATGTGGCAGCGCCCCTGAGGCGTCGCCTTCAGCCCGCGGCCAGGCGTCGGCAGAGCTCGAGCGCGAGCGCCGACTGGTTGAGCGTGTAGAAGTGAATGCCGGGCGCGCCGCCTTCGACGAGGCGGCGACAGAGGCGCTCGACGACGTCGAGACCGAAGGCGCGGATCGAGGCCGTGTCGTCCATGAAGCCTTCCATCTTCAGCGCCACCCAACGCGGGATCTCGATCCCGTCGCGCTGGGCGAACTGGGCGATCTTGGCGTAGTTGTGGAACGGCATCACGCCGGCGACGATGGGCACCGTGACGCCGAGCGCGCGCACTTCGTCGACGAAATGGAAGTAGGCATCGGGATTGAAGAAGAACTGCGTGATCGCCGAATCGGCGCCGGCCTTGATCTTGTCGGCGAAGTGCTGGAGATCGCGCTTCGCGTAGCGCTGCTGCGGGTGGTATTCGGGATAGGCGGCGACTTCGATGTGCCAGTCGCTCCCTTCCTGCTCGCGGATGAAGGCGATCAGCTCGCTCGCGTAGCGGAATTCCCCTGCGGTCGCGGTGCCGCTCGGCAGGTCGCCGCGCAGCGCCACCAGCCGGCGGATCTTCTCTTCGCGATAGGTCCCGAGGATTTGCGAGATGCCGGCGCGCGTGGAGCCCACGCACGACAGATGCGGCGCGGCTTCGTGCCCGAGCGCGGCGATGTCGGCGACGGTGGCGAGCGTCTTGTCGCGCGTCGCGCCGCCGGCGCCGTAGGTGACGCTGAAGAATTCAGGCCGCGCTTCGGACAGGTCGCGCACGACCGTTTTCAGCTTCTCGCTGCCGACCGGCGTGTTCGGCGGGAAGAACTCGAAGCTCACGGGCACCGGAAGATCGCAGCTCGCTCATGCCTTTGCTCCTTCTTCGTGGGCGCGCGCGGCGCGCAGGAAGAACTCGCTGTTGCCGTCGCCGCCGTCGATGGCGCTCGTGAACCAGTCGCGCACGACGAGGCCGTGATTCGCGCAGGCCTTGCGCAGCTTCGCCTCGACGTGGCCGTAGGCGGCGGGTGATTTCACGAGGCCGCCCTTGCCGATGTCGACCCGCTGCAATTCGAATTGCGGCTTGACGAGCAGCAGCAGATCGCCGGCCATCAGCGGCAGCAGCGCCGGCAGCACGAGCGCCAGCGAGATGAACGACAGGTCGCCGACGATCAGGTCGAACTTCGCCATCGGCAGCTGCGACGCTTCGAGGTGGCGGGCATTGACGTTCTCGAGCACGGTGACCCGCTCGTCGGCCGCGATGCGCGCATTCAGCTGGCCGTGCCCGACCTCGACGCCGACGACGCGGGCCGCGCCGCGCTGCAGCAGCACGTCGGTGAAGCCGCCCGTGCCCTGGCCGATGTCGAGGCAGCTCATGCCGGCGACGGCGATGCCGCAGCGCGCGATCGCCGCGTCGAGCTTCAAGCCGCCGCGCGAGACGAAGCGCAGCTCCGAATCGTCGGTGACCTCGACCTGGCAATCGTCGGGCAGGTCCTCGCCCGCCTTTCGGGTCACTGCCCAGGCCGCGGGCTCGAGCCGCCAGCGCACGGCGCCGCTCGCGATCATGCGTTGCGCAGCCGAGCGCGTGGGCGCCAGGCCACGTTGCGTCACGAGCTGGTCGGCACGCATCGCGGCTTCCTCGGGTCAGGGCTCACGAGCACGCTCAGTAGCGATAGGTGTCGGGCTTGTACGGCCCTTCCTTCTTCACGCCGATGTAGGCGGCCTGCTCGTCGGTGAGCTCGGTCAGCATCGCGCCGACCTTCTTCAGGTGCAGGCGCGCGACCTTCTCGTCGAGATGCTTGGGCAGCACGTAGACCTGGCCGACCTGGTAGTGCGTCGCTGCGCGTGAAGAGCTCGATCTGCGCGATCGTCTGGTTGGCGAAGCTCGAGCTCATCACGAAGCTCGGATGGCCGGTGCCGCAGCCGAGGTTCACCAGCCGGCCCTTGGCGAGCAGGATGATCTTCTTGCCGTCCGGGAAGATCACGTGGTCGACCTGCGGCTTGATCTCTTCCCAGGTGCAGTTCTTCTCGAGCGCGGCGATGTCGATCTCGTTGTCGAAGTGGCCGATGTTGCAGACGATGGCCTCGTCCTTCATCGCCTTCATGTGCTCGAAGCGGATCACGCCCTTGTTGCCGGTGGTGGTGACGAAGATGTCGGCCTTGTCGGCGGCGTATTCCATCGTCACGACCTTGTAGCCTTCCATCGCCGCCTGCAGGGCGTTGATCGGGTCGATCTCGGTCACCCAGACCTGCGCCGAGAGCGCGCGCAGGGCCTGCGCCGAGCCCTTGCCGACGTCGCCGTAGCCGGCCACGCAGGCCACCTTGCCGGCGATCATCACGTCGGTGGCGCGCTTGATGCCGTCGACCAGCGATTCGCGGCAGCCGTAGAGGTTGTCGAACTTGCTCTTGGTGACCGAATCGTTGACGTTGATGGCGCGAAACAGCAGCGTGCCCTTGGCGCTCATTTCCTTCAGCCGATGCACGCCCGTCGTCGTCTCTTCGGTCACGCCGATGATCTCGGCGCTCTTCCTCGAGTACCAGGTCGGGTCCTCGGCGAGCTTGGCCTTGATGCTGGCGTAGAGGCAGGTCTCTTCCTCGCTCGTCGGCTTGGCGATGACGCTGGCGTCCTTCTCGGCGCGCTTGCCGAGGTGCATCAGCAGCGTGGCGTCGCCGCCGTCGTCGAGGATCATGTTCGGGCCTTCGCTCGTCGTGTCCCTTGGCCGCGAACTCGAAGATGCGGTGCGTGTAGTCCCAGTAGTCGTTCAGCGACTCGCCCTTGTAGGCGAACACCGGCGTGCCCTTTTCGGCCAGCGCGGCCGCGGCGTGGTCCTGCGTCGAGAAGATGTTGCACGAGGCCCAGCGCACGTCGGCGCCGAGCGCTTGCAGCGTCTCCACCAGCACGGCGGTCTGGATCGTCATGTGCAGGCTGCCCGTGATGCGCGCGCCCTTCAGCGGCTGCGTCTTCGAGAACTCCTGGCGGATGGCCATCAGACCCGGCATCTCGGTCTCGGCGATCCTGATTTCCTTGCGTCCCCAGGCGGCAAGCGCGAGGTCGGCGACGATGTACGGGGCGGCCGCGGCGGCCTTCAACACTGCATTCATTCCAGACTCCAATGGCGGTCAGCGAGACCCGCACGTCGGCGCCGCTGAAGGGAGTTTGGAGCTCACCCACGAAGCCATCGTGCGGGTGAGCGCGGTTGCAAGTGGCGCGGCCGGAACTTCGAGCCGCTTTTGCAAGCCTTCCGAGCCTGGGGCCAGCCGCGATCGGGCGGGCCTTGCAACGCTCCTCGGAAGCCGTAATTGTAGCGGCGCCGCGGATCTGCCGCACTGGCGCGGCGCAACGGCCGCGAACGAGCCGGCCCCTATCATCGTCCGCGTGATCCCGGCAACCGTTCTGGAATGGGCGCGCTGCGAGCCGCGCCGCTTGCGCGAAGTGCGCGGCATCCTGACCGACATCGACGACACGCTCAGCACCGAAGGATCGATCCCCTTGGGTGTCGTCGCGGCGCTGGCAGCCCTGCGCGAGGCCGGCGTGCCGGTGATTGCCGTCACCGGCCGGCCGATGGGATGGAGCCGGCCGATCGCCGACGAGATGCCGGTGGCAGCGGTGATGGCGGAGAACGGCGCGGTTGCCCTGTTTCGCGATGCCGCCGGCCTGCAGATCGAGTACGTCGATCCGGAGCCGATACGCGCGGCGAACGCGGTGCGCCTGCGTGCGGTCGCGGCGCGCGTCGTTGCCGAAGTGCCCGGAGCGACGCTGGCGCGCGACAGCGCCGGCCGCGTCACCGATATCGCCGTCGATCATTCGGAGTTCGTGCGGCTCGACCCGGCGCGCATCGCCGCCGTGGCCGCGCTGATGCGCAGCGAGGGCATGAGCGCCACCATCAGCTCGATCCACATCAACGGCTGGTTCGGCGCGCACACGAAGTTGAGCGGCGCGGCGTGGATCGTGCGCCGGCTGTTCGGCCGTGACCTCGACGCCGAGCGCGAGCGCTGGCTCTACGTCGGCGACTCCAGCAACGACGAGCTGATGTTCGCGAGCTTCGCGCTCTCGGTCGGCGTGGCCAACCTCGTCGACTTCACGGAGCAGCTGCGCCAGTGGCCGGCGTTCATCACCTGCCATGAGCGCGGGCGCGGATTCATCGAGGTGGCCGAGGCGGTGCTGGCGGCGCGCGCCGGATGACGAGCGCACGCCCGCTGCCGACGCTGGTCGTCGCCGCGGCACTGGCTCTCGGCGCCGCGGTGTCGCTCGGCCTGGCGCGCTTCGCCTACGCGCTGCTGCTGCCGCCGATGCGCGCCGACCTGCACTGGAGCTATCTGACCGCTGGCGCGATGAACACGGTCAACGCCGGCGGATATCTCTGCGGCGCCCTGGTGGCGCCGGCCTGGTTGAGGCGGGCCGACGCCCGCACGCTCTTCATCGGCGCCAACCTCGCGACTGCGCTGGCCCTGCTCGGGCACGGCCTCGTCACGAGCGACCTCAGTCTCTTCGCGATGCGCCTTCTCGCAGGCATGGCAAGCGCCTTGTCCTTCATCGCCGGCGGCCTGCTCGCGACCCGGCTCGCTGCCGGCCCGGACGCAGGTGTTCGCAATCCGCGCGGCGGGCTTGTCCTCGGGATCTACTACGGCGGCACCGGGCTCGGCATATTCGCCGCCGCGCTGCTGGTGCCACCCCTGGCCGGACGCGCGGTCGGGCACGCCTGGCAGGGTGCATGGATCGCCCTCGCAGCGCTGGCCCTGGCCGCGACGGCCGTCGCAGCCGGCGCGACCGGGGCGATGCGGCAACCCGCCACGGCCGCCGCCGTCGCCGCGCATCGGCGCTTCGCGTGGCCTTCGTTCCTGCCGGCGCTCCTCGCCTACCTGCTCTTCGGCCTCGGCTACATCGGCTACATGACGTTCGTGATCTCGCTCTTGCGCGAGGAGCATTTCAGCGATGCGGCGGCGACCGCGTTCTTCGCGCTGCTCGGCCTCGCCGTCGTGGTCTCGCCGTGGCTGTGGGCCGGCATGCTGCAGCGCTTTCGCGGCGGCGGGGCCCTGTCCATCCTGAGCGCTCTGGTCGCCCTGGCGACGCTGCTTCCGGTGCTGAGCGCGGGCAAGGTCGCCGTCTTCGGATCCGGCCTCCTCTTCGGTGCGGTCTTCCTGTCGCTCGTTGCCTCGACGACATCGCTGATCCGGCACAACCTGCCGGCACCGGCATGGCCGACGGCCATCGCCGCGTTCACGATCGTCTTTGCGGCCGGGCAGATCGTCGGACCGAGCCTGGTCGGCCTGATCGCCGATCACTTCGGCGGCTTGCGCGCCGGCTTCGCCTGCTCGGCCGCCGTGCTCGCCCTCGCTGCGCTCGTCGCCCTGGGGCAAAGGCCGTTGGCGCGCGAGGCCGTGGCCTGAGCACGCCGCTTCAGAGGCCGAGAAACTCTTCGAGGCGCGCGCGCTCGTCGGAAAGCTCGCGCCGAAAGACCGGGTCGCGCGGCGCCCGTTCGGCGTAGCCGAGCGTCAAGCCAAGCTTGCCGTCGCGCGCTGCCGCGTTGCCCCAGCCGACGACGCGGTCCTGCCAGAGCAGCGGCAGGGCGTAGTAGCCGAGCTTGCGCTTGGGTGCCGGCGTGTAGGCCTCGAAGCGATAGGTCCAGCCCCAGAGCAGGGCAAAGCGCCGGCGATCCCAGACGACGGGGTCGAACGGCGCGAGCAGGCGCACGCGCTCGTCGGGCACGTAGCGCCTGGCGCGCGGGTTCTCGTCGGCGGGCCAGTACCAGGTCGTGGCATCGATGCGCACGTTCGCGAGCGCCGCGCGAGCTGCGGCAAGCGCTTGCCGCAGCTCGCTGCCCAGGTGCGGCGCGCCGTAGCCGAGAAGGCTCACGAGGTAGCCCAGGCTCGCCGACGGCAAGGGCGCGTACTTGCGGATCACGAGCTCGAGCAGCGCCGCTGCGCGTGCGGCACGCGCGGCGGCGCTGTCGTCGATCGGCCCATGCTCGACCGCTTCGTAGATGCGTGTGCCGTTGTCGCGCTTCCTGATGCGCAGCATGCCGCGGTAGTGCATGCCGTCGAGCAGCTGCGTCGTGGCGTGGCCGGTACCGCCCCAGGCGTTGGTGCTGCGGCCGTGCGCGAACTGCGCCTCGACGAGGCGCGGATGGGTCGGCCCGCGCTCGCGGATGAAGGCCAGCACCTCGGTTGCCTTCTTCTTCATCGACGGTGCCCAGACGCGCGCCGCGACGCGCGGATGCATCAGCGCCAGATGCCGGCGCGGCAGGAAGCCGTAGTTGACGAGCGCGTCTTCCTCGATCGGCAGTCTTGAATAGCGCCGCTCGAGATCGCCGGCGTGATAGCCGACGACGCGATGACGCAGGATCAGGTCCTGGGCCCGTGCCGGCGCGCGGATCGGGTCGGCCTGGACGAAGCCGAGCTTGTCGATGGCGCGCGCCAGCGTGGTTGGCTTGAACAGCGTGCGCGCCACCGCGTAGCGGCGCAGGTCGTCGAGGGTCGGCGGCTTCGTCATGCGGCGATCATGCCGCGCGATCGTCCCTAGGGATGAAAGCCGGGGGTCAACCGGCCGAGCACCAGATGCTCGTCTTCGGGCGCGACGAATTTCGAGGCCTTCAGCGTGCTCCACGCAAAGCCGGTGACCTGGCCCTGTGCATTCGCGTAGAGGCGAAAGACGCCGCGGCCGAGGCCGTCGTGGTCGTGGCCGCCCGCGCCGCGCTTGTGTCGCGTGTCGGTGTTGCCATGGCCCGACTCCGAGCTGTCGATGACTGCCACCGACCACTGCGCCGTGCCCTCGACGTACGGCGGCGACGCGCTCATGCGCTGCGGCGCCTCGATCACCAGCATGATGTGGCCGGTGTTGTCGTGCCGGGTCAGGTACTTGATGGCGATCAGGTCGCCCGGGCGCAGCTCGGTCACCGAGCCCAGCCGGGTGAAGCCGCGGCCGTCGACGATGGCATCGTGATAGCGCTCCGCGGTCGGCCGCTTCGATCCGAACCAGCGCTTGAAGTCGTCGGCGGCGAGGCCGTCGTCGTGCATCAGCAGATGGTCGATGAAGCCGGAGCAGTCGGTGTGCGAGGCGACCGTGCCGGTCCAGGTGACGCTGCCCTGGCCGTGCTCGTAGTTGGTGTTGGCGAGGTCCAGCTGGTCGACGAGATGCTCGGCCGAGAGCACGTGCGGGTCGGTCGCGGCGGCCAGTGCCGACCCTGCCGCGAACGCGAGGATGCACGCGCTCGTCGCGCAAGCCAGGCGGCGAACGAGTCGAGGTGTTTTCATGTTCCCTCCCTGCTCACCGCCCGCCGATGCGCCTAGAGTCCGGCGGCCGCGCGCAGCGCTGCGGCCTTGTCCGTCCGCTCCCAGGTGAACTCCGGCTCGTCGCGGCCGAAGTGGCCGTAGGCCGCGGTCTTCTCGTAGATCGGCCGCAGCAGGTCGAGCATCTGGATGATGCCCTTCGGGCGCAGGTCGAAGAACTCGTGCACCAGCTCGGCGATCTGGTCGTCGGTGATCTTGCCCGTGCCCTCGGTGTAGATGGTCACGTTCATCGGCTTGGCGACGCCGATGGCGTAGGCCACCTGGATCTGGCACTGGCGGGCGATGCCGGCGGCGACGATGTTCTTGGCGACGTAGCGCGCCGCGTAGGCGGCCGAGCGGTCGACCTTCGACGGGTCCTTGCCCGGAGAACGCGCCGCCGCCGTGCGGGCAGGCGCCGCCGTAGGTGTCGACGATGATCTTGCGGCCGGTCAGGCCGCAGTCGCCTTGCGGGCCGCCGATGACGAAGCGGCCGGTCGGGTTGACCAGGTAGCGCGTTTCCTTCAGCCACTCCTTCGGCAGCACCGGCTTGATGATCTCCTCGATCACCGCCTCGATGAACGAGGCCTTCATCTTCGTCGGCGTCTCGCTCTGGCTCGGGTGCGTGCTGGCTGGACAGCACCACGGTGTCGATCGAGTGCGGCTTGCCGTCGACGTAGCGCATCGTCACCTGGCTCTTCGCGTCGGGGCGCAGGAACGGCAGGCGGCCGTCCTTGCGCATCTGCGCCTGGCGCTCGACCAGGCGGTGCGCGTAGTAGATCGGCGCCGGCATCAGGTCGGGCGTCTCGTCGCAGGCGTAGCCGAACATCAGGCCCTGGTCGCCGGCGCCGGTGTTGAGGTGGTCGTCGCTGGCGTGGTCCACGCCCTGGGCGATGTCGTTGCTCTGCTTGTCGTAGGCCACCAGCACCGCGCAGCCCTTGTAGTCGATGCCGTACTCGGTGTTGTCGTAGCCGATGCGCTTGATCGTGTCGCGCGCGACCTGGATGTAGTCGACGTGGGCGTTGGTCGTGATCTCGCCGGCGAGCACCACCAGGCCGGTGTTGCACAGGGTCTCGGCGGCGACGCGGCTGCGCGGGTCCTGCGCGAAGATCGCGTCGAGGATCGCGTCGGAGATCTGGTCGGCGACCTTGTCGGGGTGGCCTTCGGAGACCGATTCGGAGGTGAAGAGAAAGTCGTTCGACACGCTGTGGCTCCAGTGCTGAAAATTCGTCAGGCCCGCAATGGAGATCGCGTTGCCGGCCTGGGCTCTGGAGGAGCGGCGAACGCTTTAGCGGATTTGTTTCGCGTCGCCCCGCAAGTTGTCCAATAACTCGGCGACGCATCGATTATAGGAAGTTGCGGTCGATACTTCTGCAATGGCAACGCGCCTTCTACTGGCTTTCCTGTGGCTGTTCCATTTGCTGCCGTTGCCGCTTCAGGCGGCCTGCGGCAACGGCCTCGGCCGCGGCGGCCTACGGCACCTGGTGTCGTCGCGTCGCAAGGTGGCGCTGCGCAACCTCGAGCTGTGCTTTCCGGAGATGAGCGCCGGCGAGCGCGAGCGGCTGGCGCGCGAGCATTTCCGCTGGCTCGGCCGCAGCCTGCTCGAGCGCGGCCTGCTCTGGTATGCCTCGCCCGAGCGCTTGCGCCGTCTGATCCATGTCGAGGGCGACGTGCAGCTCGCCGAGCGCAGCGACCGGCCGGTGATGTGGCTGGCGCCGCACTTCATGGGCCTCGACGTGGCAGGCGCTTCGGTGCTGCTGTTCCAGAAGCGCAAGGGCATCTCGATCTACCAGGCGCAGAGCAACAAGGTGATGGACGCGGCCTTGCGGCGCGGGCGCCTGCGCCTGGGCAACGCCGAGATCTTCTCGCGCGACGAGGCCGGCCGCGCTCTCTTTCGCGCCATCCGCAAGGGCGACGGCTTCTTCAATCTGCCCGACATGGACTTCGGCACGCGCGACGCCGCCTTCGTGCCGTTCTTCGGCGTCTTGGCGGTGACGCTGCTCGCGCCGTCGCGCATGGCCAGGGCGCTCGACATGATCGTCCAGCCGGTGGTCGCCGAGATCCTGCCCGGCGGGCAGGGCTATCGCGTTCGCTACGAGGCGCCGTGGAGCGACTTCCCGACCGACGACCCGGTGGCCGACAGCGCGCGCATGAATCGCTGGATCGAGAGCGAGATCCGGCGCAACCCGGCGCAATATCTCTGGGTCCACCGCCGTTTCAAGACACGGCCGCCGGGCGAGCCTTCCTTGTATTGAAAGCAGGGGTGCGGACGCGATAATCGCGGTCATGCGTGTTCACTTCACCAAGATGCAGGGCGCCGGCAACGACTTCGTCGTCCTCGACGCCACGCGCGAGCCGCTGGCGCTCGACCCCGCGCAACTGAAGACGCTCGCCGACCGGCGCTTCGGCGTCGGCGCCGACCAGATCCTGGTCGTCGAAAAGGCGGCGCGGCCCGAGGTCGACTTCGGCTATCGCATCTTCAATGGCGGCAGCGGCGACGAGGTCGAGCACTGCGGCAACGGCGCGCGCTGCTTCGTCCGCTACGTGCGCGACAAGGGCCTGAGCGACAAGAGCCGGCTTGTCGTCGAGACCATGAACCGCCGCCTCGAGCTGCGCCTGCAGGCCGACGGCCGCGTCACCGTCGACATGGGCGCGCCCGATTTCGATCCGGCCGCATTCGCACTTCGACATCACCTGGCTGGCACCGCGCGCCTCCGATGCCGGCCTGCAGCTCTGGCCGCTCGAGCTCGGCGAAGGGCGCAGCGTCGATCTCGGCGTGGTCTCGATGGGCAATCCGCATGCGGTGCAGATCGTCGCCGACGTCGACGCCGCGCCGGTGGCGCAGCACGGCCCGCGCATCGAGAAGCACGTGCGCTTTGCGCAGGGCGTCAACGCCGGCTTCATGCAGATCGTCTCGCGCTCGCGCATCCGCCTGCGCGTCTGGGAGCGCGGCGCCGGCGAGACGCTGGCCTGCGGCACCGGCGCCTGCGCCGCGGTCGCGGTGGGCATCCGCCTCGGCCGGCTCGATGCGCAGGTCGACGTCGAGACGCGCGGCGGCCTGCTCACGATCGAATGGCACGGCGGCGTCGTCGCCGGTGCTGATGACCGGCCCTGCCGAAACCGTTTTCGAAGGAGAGATCGAACTGTGGACCATCACGCCCGTGGGAACGCCGACCGGCGTGCAAGGCATCACCGAAGCCGACATCGCGAACTACCTCGCGACCAGCCCCGGCTTCTTCGAGCGCCACGCCGAGCTGCTCGGCTCGGTGCAGCTCACCAGCCCGCACGGCCAGCGCGCCGTCTCGCTGCAGGAGCGGCAGATGGAAATGCTGCGCGAGAAGATCAAGGGCCTCGAGCGCCAGATCATCGAGATGATCCGCAACGGCCAGGACAACGTCGCTCATCGCCGACAAGCTGCATCGCTGGACGCGCGCGCTGATGCTCACCGCCAATGCCGCCGATCTGCCCGACGTGCTGGTGCGCGAGCTGCGCCACCAGTTCATGATTCCGCAGGCGGCGGTGCGCGTCTGGGGCGGCGCCGAAGCCTTTGCCGGGCTGGCGTTCGCGCGCCAGGTCGACGACGACATCAAGGCGTTCGCCAGCAGCCTGGGCGCGCCGTACTGCGGCGCCAACACCGGCTTCGCGGCCGTGCAGTGGCTCGACGATGCCGGCGCACGCTGCTGTCGATCGCCATGATCCCGCTGCGCCACGAGAGCCTCGGCGCGGCCTTCGGCCTGCTCGTGCTGGCCTCGCCCGACCCGACGCGCTACACCGCCGACATGGGCACCGAGTTCCTCGCCCGCATCGGCGAGATCGCGAGCGCGGCGCTGACCCGGCTGCTGCCGGCCGCCTGAGCGGGCGCATCGCGCTGCGACGATGACCGAAGCTGCCGGCACCGTCGCTGTCGATGCCGACGTGGCGCGGCATCTCGAATACCTCAAGGTCGAACGGCGGCTCGCTGCCCGCACGCTGGCGATCTACGGCGAAGCGCTGGCGCGATTGCAGGGCTTCGCCGCCGCCGCGCCCGTGCCCATGCGCTCGGCCCGGTTGCATCACATCCGCAGGTGGGCGGCGCAGCTGCACGCTGGCGGCCTGGCGCCGCGCAGCATCGCGCTCGCGCTCTCGGCCTGGCGCGGCTTTTATCGCTGGCTCGCGCGCGACGGGCTCGTCGCTGCCAATCCGGTCGACGGCGTGCGCGCGCCGCGTGCGCCCAAGCCTTTGCCGAAGGCGCTGTCGGTGGATCACGCGGTCGCGCTTGTCGAGCATCGCGACGTGGCCGCCGAGCCGGCGCTGGCGGCGCGCGATGCCTGCATCGCCGAGCTCCTCTATGGCTGCGGCTTGCGTGTCGGCGAGCTCGTCGGCCTGGACGTGGTGGCGAGCTCGGTTTCTGCCGGCTGGATCGACGCCGCCGATGCCAGCGCCCATGTCCTCGGCAAGGGCAGCAAGCGGCGCAGCGTGCCGGTGGGCCGCGCCGCCCTGGTGTCGCTCGCGGCCTGGCTGGCGCTGCGCGGCGAGATGGCGCGCCCGGGCGAAGCTGCGCTTTTCGTCGGCCGCCGCGGCGCGCGCCTGACGGCCAGCCAGGTGCGCGCGCGGCCTGAAGGCGCGCGCGATCGCGGCGGGCGTGCCGGCGCACGTGCATCCGCACATGCTGCGGCACTCGTTCGCCTCGCACGTGCTGCAGTCGAGCGGCGATCTGCGCGCCGTGCAGGAGCTGCTCGGCCACGCCAACATCACGACGACGCAGGTCTACACCAAGCTCGACTTCGGCCATCTCTCGAAGGTCTACGACGCTGCCCATCCGCGCGCCCGCAAACGCGACTGAGCGCAGCGCCCGACTCGTGAAGACCATTCGCATCCGGCCCGGCCGCGAGCGCTCGCTGCTGCGCCGCCATCCCTGGGTGTTCGAGGGCAGCGTCGCCGGTGGCAAGGCCGATGCCGGCGAGACGGTTCGTGTCGAGAGCAGCGAGGGGCAATTTCTCGCCTGGGCGGCCTACAGCCCGCAGTCGCTGATCCGCCTGCGCGCCTGGAGCTTCGACGAGGCCGAGCGCATCGATGCGGCGTTCTTCGCGCGCCGCATCGGCGCGGCGATCGCGTTCCGCGCCCGCCTGCCGATCGACAGTAACGGCCTGCGCCTGGTGCACGGCGAATCGGACGGCGTGCCGGGACTCGTCGTCGATCGCTATGCCGACACGCTCTCGGCGCAGTTTCTCTCGGCCGGTGCGGAGCGCTGGAAGGATGTCATCGCCGACGCCTTGCTGCGGTCGACCGGCGCGGCACGCCTCTACGAGCGCAGCGACACCTCGGCGCGCCAGCGCGAGGGACTGGCGTCCGCCACCGGCTGGCTGCGAACCCCTGCCGGCGACGCCGAAGCGGGATCGTCGACGCTGGTCATCCGCGAGCACGGCTGGCGCTTCGGCCTCGACGTCGCCAGCGGGCACAAGACCGGCTTCTATCTCGATCAGCGCGACAACCGCAAGCTCTTCGCCGACACCGTTCGCCACTTCGGCTTCGAGCGCGTTCTCAACTGCTATTGCTACACCGGCGGCTTCAGCGTGGCGGCGCTCGCCGGCGGCGCGGCCCAGGTGATCGGCGTCGATTCGTCGGGTCCGGCCCTGGCGCAGGCGGCCGCCAATGTCGAGCTCAACGGCTTCGCCGCCGGCCGCCACGAGGGCAGGGATGCCGACGTCAACCAGACGCTGCGCGCCTTGCTCGAGGCGCGCCAGAGCTTCGACGCGATCGTGCTCGATCCGCCGAAGCTGGCGCCCACCGCGGCCCACGCCGAGCGCGCCGCCCGGGCCTACAAGGACATCAATCGGCTGGCGCTTCTGCTCCTGCGACCGGGCGGCGCGCTCTTCACCTTCTCGTGCTCGGGCGGGATCCCGGTCGACCTGTTCCACAAGATCGTCGCCGGCGCCGGCCTCGACGCGAATGTCGATGCCTTCATCTACGCCCGCCTCGGCGCCGCGCCCGACCATCCGATGACGGTGAACTTCCCCGAGGGCGAATACCTGAAGGGCCTGGTCCTGCTCAAACGCTAGCGCTGTGCGGCGGTGGGCAACGCGACCCGCGTCTCGAACTTGGCGCGATGCACGCTGAAGAAGGTCTTGACGTTGCGCACGTTGGCGTCGTCGGTGAAGAGGCGCTGGACGAGCGCATGGAACGCGGCCATGTCGGCCACCTGCACGGTGAGCACGAAGTCGGGACCCGGCGAGACACGATGGCACTGCTGCACCGACGCCTCATGCACGGCGCGCGCTTCGAACGCCTGCAGCGATTCCGCGGATTGCCGGTCGAGCGTCACCTCGACGATCGCGGTCAGGCCATGCCCCAGTTTTTGCGGCGAGACGATGGCCACCTGGCGCTCGATGATGCCGGCATCGACCAGGCGCTTGACCCGGCGAAGGCAGGTAGCGGCCGACGTATGGACGCGGGTCGGCGAGGGCGTGGTTGGTGAGCGAGGCGTCGTGCTGCAGCGCATCGAGGATCTTCAGATCGATGGCGTCGATCTCGCTTGTGGTGGCAGGATTATTCGATTGCTGTCTCATAAGGACAGATTATTGCATTCTGATGAGACAGAGAAATTATCAACCATGTGACAAAGTACTTTGCATGAATAAATCAGAGCGTTGGTCCTAGAGTCGATGCCCTGCCCAACCCTGAGGCTCTCGCCATGTGTGGAATCGTCGCCGCCGTCAGCTCCCGCAACATCGTTCCCGTGCTCGTCGAAGGGCTGCGCCGCCTCGAGTACCGCGGCTATGACTCCTGCGGCGTCGCCCTGCATCAGAACGGGCGCCTGCGCCGCGCCCGCAGCACGGCCCGGGTGGCCGAGCTGAGCGCCAACGTCGCCGCCGAGCATCTCGAAGGCGGCACCGGCATCGCGCACACGCGCTGGGCCACCCATGGCGCACCGGTCGTGCACAACGCGCATCCGCACTTCTCGCATGGCCCGGGCATCAGCGCGGTCGACGCCGGCGAGGCTTCGGGCATGGCGGCGTCCGGGCGTGTCGGCCTCGTGCACAACGGCATCATCGAGAACCACGACGACCTGCGCGCCGAGCTGAAGGCCAAGGGCTACTCGTTCGTGACGCAGACCGACACCGAGGTCATCGCCCATCTCGTCGACCACTACTACGAGGGCGACCTGCTCGAAGCGGTGGAGCGGACCTTGCCGCGTTTGCGCGGCGCCTACGCCATCGCCGTGTTCTGCCGCGACGAGCCGCATCGCGTCGTCTGCGCCCGGCACGGTTCGCCGCTGGTGCTGGGCGCCGGCGGCGTGGCCGGCGCGAACGAGAACTTCGTCGCTTCCGACGCGATGGCGCTGGCCGGCGTCACCGACCAGATCGTGTACCTCGAGGAGGGCGACGTCGTCGACCTGCAGCTCGGCAAGTACTGGATCGTGCATGCCGACGCGAAGGGCGCGTTCAAGCGCGTCGAGCGCACGGTGCGCACGGTCGTCGCGCATACCGGCGCGGCCGAGCTCGGCCCTTACCGCCACTACATGCAGAAGGAGATCTTCGAGCAGCCGAAGGCCATCGCCGACACGCTCGACGCGGTGCCCGGCATCTCGCCGGAGCTCTTCGGCGACGGCGCCTTTCGGGTCTTCAAGAATGTCGAGCAGGTGCTGATCCTGGCCTGCGGCACCAGCTACTACAGCGGCTCGGTGGCCAAGTACTGGCTCGAAGGCATCGCCAGGATTCCGACCGCGGTCGAGGTCGCGAGCGAGTACCGCTACCGCGACAGCGTGCCGAACCCGAAGACGCTCGTCGTCACGATCTCGCAGAGCGGCGAGACGGCCGACACGATCGCCGCGCTCAAGCACGCGCGCGCGCTCGGCATGGAGCACACGCTGACGATCTGCAACGTCGCCACCAGCGCGATGGTGCGCGAATGCGCGATGGCCTACGTGACGCGCGCCGGCGTCGAGATCGGCGTCGCATCGACGAAGGCGTTCACGACCCAGCTGGTCGGGCTGTTCCTGCTCTCGCTGGCCCTGGCCCAGGTGCGTGGCCATCTCGACGACGCCACCGAGGCCACGCACCTGAAGGCGCTGCGCCATCTGCCGGTCGCGGTGCAATCGGTGCTCGCGCTCGAGCCGCAGGTGATCGCCTGGAGCGACGAGTTCGCGCGCAAGGAGAACGCCTTGTTCCTCGGCCGCGGCGCGCACTATCCGGTCGCCCTCGAAGGCGCGCTGAAGCTGAAGGAGATCAGCTACATCCATGCCGAGGCCTATCCGGCGGGCGAGCTCAAGCACGGACCGCTGGCGCTCGTCACGAGCTCGATGCCGGTCGTCGCGATCGCGCCGAACGACGCCTTGCTCGAGAAGCTCGAGAGCAACCTGCACGAGGTGCGGGCGCGCGGCGGCGAGCTCTTTGTCTTTGCCGATGCCGATACGCGGATCGAATCGGGCGAAGGCATCCACGTGATCCGCATGCCCGAGCACTACGGCGCGCTGTCGCCGATCCTGCACGTGGTGCCGCTGCAGCTCCTCGCGTATCACACGGCCGTGGCGCGCGGCACCGATGTCGACAAGCCGAGAAACCTGGCCAAGAGCGTGACAGTCGAGTAGGGTCTTTGCAGCTTGTCACGTGCTGGTCAGGTTCGCGAAACACAGTGGGTCTATGGTTTCGACGAGACCGCTTCGGGGACCGACGTCATGAACCTTCCGCACCGCTCCAACGATCCCGGCTCCGTCGAAGACGCGGCCCTCCCGGCGTCCGACGAAGTGATTGCCCAGCTCGTCGGCGAGGTCTACGAATCGGCGCCGCTCGAGCAGCGCGGCCGCCTCCTCGACCAGCTGTTGCAGCCGCTCGGCGTCCTGTCCTTGTTCGGTGTCGCCGGCGGCCTCTTTGCGCGCGTGCGATTGCGCGGCGGTTGGGAAAACTTCAGCGTCCGGCCGGATGATCTGCAGGCGGTGCACGGGACCGACGTGACCGCGCTCGTCGACTACGTGCAGCAGGTCAGCGTCGAAGCGGTCGACGGCCTGGCGCAACTGCTGGCGGCCTCGCCTCTCATCACCGGATCGGCGGCCGCGCTGCTCGTCACCTTGCTCGTTCGGCGCGCCCGCGCGCGCCGCGGCCTCGGCTGACGCTTCGCGTGATCGCGACAAATTAAGTCCGTTGGACTTCGGTCGCACCATGAGACCGGACCCGTAACTGGGCTTCGTACGTCGGCTTCGCGGCAGCAACGATGTGAGTTTCGATTGCGGCTATCGACCCAACGCAGTATTCCGATTGCTGAATTGGAACATCTGAAAGCCGACGTCCGCCGGCGGCCTTGGGCCTAGCGAGATCCGCGCTTCCTCGAGTGCCTGAAGAGTTAGCGCACCTTCGCACCTTCGGGCGAGGCAGCCACGGCAGGCCCGCCTACTCAGGCTGGGCCAGCAGCACGTGTAGATCGGCGGGCAAGTGTGCTCGAGCCGGTCGCCCCCTCGAAGCGTACCTCCCTCGCATTCGGAGTTCCTTTTTTGCCTCTCGCTTGACACCGACAGCCGAGTCGCCAGTGGCGTTCGCTCTCCTGTTGCGCAAGGCTTGGCGGCTACGACCGATCTGCCGAAGCAGATTGACAGAAGCAACGTATGTGTGCCATATTGAACCACATATGATAAATCCAGACTGCGACGTGTGATCAGGAACCAAGTGCTGAAGGCACTCCACCACGTGCTGATTCCGGTCGTCCGGGTCTTGCTGAGAAACGGGATCTCCTGGGGCGACTTCACCGAGGTTGCCAAGGAGGCGTTCGTGCAGATCGCGCGGGAGGACTACGGCGTTCAAGGCCGGCCGACGAATACCTCGCGCGTCGCGCTGATGACGGGTCTCAGTCGGCGTGAAGTCACGCGCGTCAAGCACGTCCTGCTCGGCGAGCGAGCGAGCGAGCCCGGGGTTCCGAGCCGGATTTCGCAGATCTTGACGGCCTGGCACGTGGACCCGCGGTTCACGACTTCCGACGGGAAGCCCGCCACGCTTCCAGCCACTGCGCGCGGGGCGGACATGACGGCGCTTCTGAAGAACTACGCCGGCGACACGCCGCACGGCGCCGTCATCAAGGAAATGACGGAGCTTGGTCTGGTCGAACGCACTCCGCAGGGTTTCCGCGCGCTTGCACGCGAGTACATACGCGCGGCTCCGACCCCGATCTCATCCGACAGGCAGGTGTCGCACTGCACGATCACGCCAGCACCCTTGCGCACAACCTCGACTCGAAGCGCGCCGGTCCGGCGCGCTTCGAGCGCATGGCCACGAACGGAGCGCTGCCACGCCGGCACTTGCGCTCATTTGAGGCGTTCCTCGAGACCGAGGGCCAGTCATTCCTCGAGAGAGCCGATAGCTGGCTCGCGGCGCGTGCCGCCGCTACGGCTGACGACGAACGAACGGTTCGCGTCGGCGTAGGGATGTACGAGATCCACGAACTACGAAAGGGCAGCCGGTCATGAATGCCAACCGTTTTCGCCTCGCTTGGGCTCTTGCAATTGCCGCGTCGATGATTGGTGGCTGCGGCGGTGGTGCCTCGTCGGACGGAATCGACGGGACCGGTACCCAGTTGCCTACCCAGCTGCCACTTCTCTCTTACGGGCGCGTGACCAGCTTCGGCGGCATCGGGGTCAATGGCGTTCAGTACGACACGACCGGTGCCACGTTCATCATCGACGGTGCTGCGAGCGGCCAGACCGACCTGGCCCTGGGCAACGTCGCGGCCGTCGTGGGCCAGATCGAGCCTGGCGCAACCCGAGCTGTCGCCCAGCAAGTGATTTCCGATCACGTGTTGATGGGCACGGTGGCATCCGTTTCTTCTGACGGTCTGTCGCTCGTGACCCTCGGGCAGACCGTCAGGGTCGACGATGGAACGATCTACAGCGCAGAGTTATCGGGGGGTCTGTCCGCGCTGTCGGCCAACGATGCCATCAGCGTTTCCGGCTTTCGCACTGCTACTGGTGACATCGTTGCAACTCGCGTCGAGCGTCAGAAGGCGGGCGCGGTGGCCTTCAAGACGACGGGTGCGGTGACCGCCTTCGACGTCTCGAACAAGCGGCTGCAGATCAACGGCCTGGTAGTCGACTACAGCGGCGCCCAGTTGCTTCCCGCCGACGCAGAGAACACGATCGAGCGCGGGGTTTTTGTCGAGGTCAAGGCCGGAGAAGTTGCTGCCGGGCAGGTCGTCGCTGCGACCAGTGTCCAAATCATGCGCATGCGCGTTCCCGGGGGTGTCGACGCGAGCGCGAAGATCGAGGGCTACGTAACGGACATCGGTCAAACCGACGGCACCGTAATTCATGTCGATGGCCTGCCGGTCTTGACGAAGCGGGACAGGATTCTCGCGACCAATGCGCTTGTCAAGGTAGACGGCGCCACGGATTCGGTCGGAGAAGTCGTCGCCAATGAAGCCACTGGAGTCTATAGCGTGATACAGACCGGGGAGTCGTTGCAATTCACCGCGAACTTCGCCGGCAATGTGACCTGGGGCGTGTCGCTGGGCGGCACCACCTGCACCCCCGCAGTGTGCGGCACGATTGACTCGACCGGAAAATTTACTGCACCGATGAGCGTTAGCGCCGTACCGGGCCTCTTGATCACGGCCACCTCGGCAGGAGGTCGGTCGGCGACGGTGGTGGTATTCGTGGTCGCGACACCCATCGGCATCGGTGTTTCCCCGACCAGTGCCACCGTTCCGATCAGCGGCGTGCTGGATTTCACCGCATTCAGCGACACGGAATCTCCACTTGGGAAACTGCCGGCCGTGCAATGGAGCGTTTCCGGCGAGGGCTGTAGGGACGCCAGCTGCGGCACCATCAGCTCGACGGGTGAATACACCGCCCCGGCTGTGGCTCCCAATCCGCCGGCGTGACAATGCTCGCCACCGCAACGGCGGATGCTTCGAAGGACGGCTCGGCCAACGCGGCGGGCGGCAACCCGAACAATGCCAAGCTGCAGGGCAGGTATGCCTTTCTGCTGAGCGGATACGACCTCGACGGTTACGTCACTGTGTCCGGCAGTTTCACGGCCGATGGCAACGGCCACATCTCCGCGGCGACGGAGGACGCGAGTCGGGTATTGGGGATATGGCACGGGGACGTTCAGGGGCAGCTGGGAGCGTATTCGATCGATGCGGGCAATCGCGGCAGCATCAATCTGTCCTGTCGCACCTCGGTCTGCCCGGCGTGTTTGGTAAGCGCCGTCACGGTCGCCCTGGGCGATGTCGCCGGTGCGACGGCGTCCGGAGGACGTATCACGTACTACAGTGACGACAACGTTGCCACCGGCGTTCTGCGCAAACAGGACCCGCTCTGCCTTTTCCACGACGGCGATAGATGGTAACTACGCCTTCGGCTTCTCCGGCATGGGCACCGGCGGCAGCTACCTGCTGGCGGCCAACGGCCGATTCACCGCGAGCGACGGCACCCTCAGTGCCGGTCGCATCGACGTCAACGACGATGGCCGAGGCACACCAGGCAGCCTTCGCCGGCACCATCAGGTGGACGCGAACGGGCGAGGCGCGGCATCTCTCAACGTCGCGGGCCAGCCGAAGCTGTCGAGCTTTGTTTTCTACGTAGTATCTGCCGGTGAGATGCTCTTCATGCAGACCGATCCGCGAGGCAATAGCTCCAGTCCCGCTATCGGCGGCGCGGTTTTGCAGCAGTCCGGACCGCCGTTCTCCCCTCTCTCGTTGAACGGGCCCACGGTGCTCAATCTGGTGGCGCGCACGGATCTTGTCGTGGCGCAACAGACGTTTGACGGCAACGGCGGTTTCAGCGGCACACTGGATGAGAACAACAACGGCATCGTCACCGGACAACGCCATCGCCGCTGGCGGCTATCCCGTGGAAGCAGCTGGCTTGGGGAAGGACACCAGGCGGCGTCGCGGCCGATCCGCAAAAGTACGCGTTCTATCTGGTCAGCCCCGGCGAGGCCTTCGTCATGGATAGCAGCGCGCGCGCCGGAGCGATCGAACCGCAAACCGGAGTGGCCCCTTCACCACCACGTCGGTGTCAGGTCAATATTCTGCAAACGTTGCCGGCGCCCATGCAGTGGTTCATTGGCCTGCCGTGGCCCGGCTTCTATTCCGGCTCGCTCACGCATGCGGCGAGTGGGGCGTTGCTCTGGGACGTTTGGACGGGGCGGTGACCGGCAAGACCTTCGCTGGCGGGTATGCCGTCGCCGCGAACGGTCGGGCGACGAGTGGCGCTCAAGCCGCAGGCCGAAGCGCGCTGGAATTCGGTCTTCTACAGCGCTCGCCAAGGAGAGGCGTCGGCATTCCGATAGACGCGCAAGTATCGAAGACGGGAATCAGCGTCATCGAGAAATAGTGGACGGGTAGGTGCGGCGCAGTTTTTCAATCGATAGGGATTGTCGAGATTCACCGCATCAGCAGCAGGCAGAGCGCCTGTTTAACTCCAGGCTCGCGCGGAGAGCAAGGCGCCATTGACAACGGCCAGCTCGTAGAAGCAGCGAAAGCTGCTCACCAGGAGACCACCTGATTGAGCAGCGTGCTTGCGCCCGGTCGGCGGCAGCACGTCGATCGAATAGAGCGTGCCACGGGGAAACGTCAGCGGCGAGACGATCAGATCAGAAGTGGCAGCAGCTCCAGCTTCCCGAAGCCGTCGGCATAGATGCCTGAAACGATGAAGAAGCCGGAAAGCAGCCAGTCGCGGACGGCAGGAATTCGGCGGGTCCGGTTGCGCACGACCGTCAACTACGTGGCTGCCGGCTCGACGAGATTGCGGCGAAGCGAATGGAATAGGAGAGAACGGCAGTCGGCCCGAGCGGCAATCGCGCCAACTGGACGTCGAGCCCGAGAGCGGTCAGGTCCGGCTGACGGGCGAATCCATGGGCGCTTCGCCGCACGGGGGCAACGACAAGATCGTGGTCATCGATCCACGTTTTCTGACCACGAACATGAATGCAGCGCTCACCCGTCCCGCCGACGCCGAGGCTTACGACAGCGTGGGCAAGGCGTTTCACTGGACGGTGGTGGCCTTGGTTGCGTCCAGTCGTCACAGCGCTGCTGCAGCCGGCACAAGCTCGTACGGCACCGAGGCGACGATCAAGACCAATCGACTTGGAGAACCTCATCGTCGTGCCGCACGCCTGTTGCACCGATGGCGGCACCCGGTCCGCAAGGCGCCAGCGCGCCCGGGTGGAGCGCACCGCCGCGAACGCGACGCACGGTGCTCGACATCTGCGATCGGCCATTTCTGGTGGCGCTGGATCGTCGCAGACGCAGCGCCAGAAGCGCCAGGCCGACGTGATGCTGAGACCGACTCGAACGTCGCGGAAGGCGCCCTGGGGACTCGAGGCCGGAGATATCCACGGTTACGCGATGTGGACGTTGTTCGCCTTGGTGGGCCTGCACGCGGCCGCCGCGCTATATCACCACTTCGTCCGGGACGATGAGGTGCTGCGTCGCATGCTGTTCGGCCGCTCGCGGTGATGCATCGAGCGGGGCGAGAAGGCGTGCGCGCGAGCCGCTACAGGCGTTAGGCCGCGGCGGCTCCTGTCCGAGCGCGCCGGCCGTGCGATCCTGGCGCTAGACGCTCATAGTTCGACGAACCAGGGCAACGTCAAGGCCGCGCAGCTGCGCTTCTGGCTGAGCGCGCTGCCGCCCTAGGCCTGGACCGAGCGCGGCTGCCCGGGCACGCCGAGCTCGCAATCGAGATCGGCGCTCCAGTGGCCGAGATCGGCGGCGGCGCGATAGGTCGATTGCAGGAAGCGCATCAGCATCGCCTCGGGGTCGGCGGCGCTGCGCACGGTGTCGTAGGGCAGCAGCCATTCGCCCATCGTCTCGGCCCAGGCCGCTTCGGGCGGGTCGATCCTGGCCGCCGAGAAACCTGCCGGCGTCGGATAGGCGTAGGAGTAGAAGGCGGCATGCGGCGAGGCGTCGCTGCCCGGCCAGAAGCCGGCGCTGCTGACCTCGTGCGAATAGGCCTCGCGCGTCACCGCGTCGGGCAGGCCGGGCACCCCGCCCGGATGCAGCGGCGCCGGCCGGCCGGAAAAGCGCGTCACGGCCAGATCGAAGCTGCCCCAGAACAGATGCACCGGACTCGCCTTGCCGAGAAAGGCCGTGCGGAACAATCGAAAGACCCGATCGATGGGCAGCAGCGCCCGCCAGAACGCCTGCGCAGACGCGCCGTCATAGGCAGCATGGCCATGGTCGTCGGGGAAACGGATCGGATTCGGCACCTCGTTGGGCAACACGTCGATCGCGACGCTGACGCCGACGCTCTCCAGCACCGCCATCAGCCGCTCGTAGAACGTCGCCACCGACATCGGCTCGAGCGCGAAGCCGGCGTCGGGCGCGTTCGAGGTGCGCACGGCCAGGCGTTGCGCGACGAAATCGAAATCGATCTCCAGCAACTCGCCGTTGGCGTGGATCGGCGAGCTGCCGAGCCCATGCGCGTTGACGTAGAGCGGAACCTGCCAGCCGTGATTGAGCCAGGGCGACAGCGCCAGACGAACCTTGCCGACGATCTGCGTCCAGAGCTGCAGGGTCGCCGCCGTGTCGCGCCAGGCGGCGTAGTCGAGCAGTGGCCATTCGGGCGCCTTCAGGTCGGCGGAGCGCATGGGCCAGTCTGCCACGACTTGATGGCCAGCTTCTCTTCTGCTCGGCCTCTGAAGCCCGTCTCGTTCGAGCGGCGCCGAAGCCGCCCTACGACGCCGTGTCGAGCGCCGGTTCGGGCATGGCATCGAGCTGGGCCATGCATTCCTCGACCGCGGCGTGCAGGCGCGCCACCGCCGCGGCGCCGACGCGCTCGTTGAACGCGAGCTGGGCGCGCTTCCAGGCGCGCTGCGCTTCGGCGCGCTTCTCGCGACCGGCATCGGTGGCGGCCACGAGGCGGCTGCGCTCGTCGTCGCCGGGGCCGAGCACGGCCCAGCCGGCGGCGATCAGCGGCTGCAGATTGCGCGTCAGCGTCGACGCGTCGAGGCGCATGGTGCGGGCCAGGTCGCCCGGGCGCAGCGGGCCGAAACGCACGATCGCCGTGAGCAGCGAATACTGCGTCGTCTTCAGCCCCGAGCTGGCCACGATGTGATCGAAATGCTGGCTGATCCGGCGCGACAGCACGCGCACCTTCTGGCTGCTGCAGCCTTGCGGCGACAACGCCGGCGCGTCTTTCTGTTCGGCGATCGTGGCGGAGCTTCTGCGCATCTGAAAGATTGTAGCTACAATCTTTGCAACTACAAGGGATCAGCGATGGCGGAGCGGGTCGATACGGAAGAGATTCTGGCGCGCTGGCAAGCCGACGAGGACGCCATCCGGTCGCGTCTCGCCGAGCCGGGCGTCGCCGCGCCCGGCCAGGTTGCCGGCCTGAGCGGCATGCAGTTCTTCGAGGCGATGTTCGCGGGCTCCGTGCCTGCACCAGCGATCGGCAGGACGCTCGATTTCCTGCCCGTGATCATCGAGCCCGGCCGCGCGGTTTTCCAGGGTCGGCCCAAGCTCGAGCACTACAACCCGATCGGCTCGGTGCATGGCGGCTGGATCGCCACGCTGCTCGATTCCTGCGTCGGCTGCGCGGTGCATTCGACGCTGGCCGCCGGCAAGGCCTACACCACCGCCGAGCTCAAGGTCAATTTCGTCCGGCCGGTGACGACGCGCACGGCGTTGCTGCGCGCCGAGGGCAAGGTGATCCACGTCGGCGCGCGCATGGCCACGGCCGACGGTCGGCTCACCGGCCCGGACGGCAAGCTCTACGCGCACGCCTCCACCACCTGCTTCATCTTCGACGCGGCCTGATCACATCATCGGCCGCCTCGCCGACTCTTCTCCTTTTCGCAAAAGGTCTTCATGTTCGCGCAAGCCATCTCCAACGCCCTGGGCCGTCGCGGCATCCACTACGGCTGGGTCATCGCCGCGGTGACCTTCATCGCCATGCTCACGACTTCGGCGGCGCTCGGCCTGCCGGGCGCGATGCTGCAGGCGCTGAGCAAGGAGTTCGGCTGGACCACCGACCAGCTCTCCTCGGTCTTCGCCGTGCGCTTCGCGCTGTTCGGCCTGCTCGGGCCGTTCGCCGCCGTCTTCATCACGCGCTTCGGCCTGCGCCGCGTCATGGTCGCCGCGTCGACCTTCATCGCGCTTGCCCTGGTGCTGGCCACGGGCGTCACCGAGCTCTGGCAGCTCTTTCTGCTGTGGGGCGTGCTGCTCGGCTGCGGCACCGGCCTGACCGCGCTCGTGCTCGGCGCGATCGTCGCCAACCGCTGGTTCACGGCGCGGCGCGGCCTGATCGTCGGCCTGCTCGCTGCGAGCACGGCGACGGGCCAGCTCATCTTCCTGCCGATCGCGGCCTGGCTGATCGAGCACCTCGGCTGGCGCTATGCCGTCATCCCGGTGTTCATCGCCTGCCTGGTCGTCGCCGCGCTGGTGCTGCTCTTCATGCAGAACAGTCCGAAGGACGTCGGCCTGCGTTCGTTCGGCGAGCCAGAAGGCGCGGCGCCGGCGCCCGGACCGGCCGTGCCGACCCACTTCTGGGCTCCGTTCACGGTCCTCCTCGAGGCGGCGCGCAATCGCACCTTCTGGATCCTCGCCGGCACCTTCTTCATCTGCGGCCTCAGCACCAACGGGCTGGTGCAGACGCACTTCATTTCGCTCTGCGGCGACAACGGCCTCGGCATCGTGCCGGCGGCTTCGGTGCTGTCGATGATGGGGATGTTCGACCTCGTCGGCACCACGCTTTCGGGCTATCTGTCCGATCGCTTCGACAACCGCAAGCTGCTCTTCTGGTACTACGGCCTGCGCGGCCTGTCGCTGTTCTGGCTGCCGTACTCCACCTTCACGCTCTACGGCCTGTCGATGTTCGCGCTCTTCTACGGCCTCGACTGGATCGCGACCGTGCCGCCGACGGTGAAGCTGGCGGCACAGACGTTCGGCAAGGAGCGCGCCGGCCTCGTCTTCGGCTGGGTCTTCGCCGCGCATCAGCTCGGCGCCGCGACGGCCGCCTACGGTGCCGGCCTGACCCGGACCCTGCTGCTGACCTACAACCCGGCACTCTTCGTCGCCGGTGCGGCCTGCCTCGTCGCAGCGCTGGCCATCCTGGCCATCGCCCGGCCCAAGCGCGTCGGCGCGATTCCCGCCGTGGCCTGAGGGCGGGTCAGGCAGGCGAGCGCGCGCACACGCTGCGCCGCCGGACTCTGTGCCGGGCATTGGCCGCGGCCGGGAACGCGGCGAAGCGCAGGCGCATCCAATGGAGGAGAGCACCGCATGCAGCCCGTCCCTCGACCTTCCGCCCCGCCCGATGCCAGCGACGCCGAGCTGGCAGCGCTCGCGGCGGCGGGCGACGTCGCCGCCTTCGAGACGATCATGCGGCGGCACAACCGGCTGCTCTTTCGCACCGCGCGCAGCATCCTGAAGAACGACGACGACACCGAGGATGCGCTGCAGGAAGCCTACCTGCGCGCCTGGCGGTCGTTCGCAGGCTTTCGCGCCGAAGCGAAGGTCTCGACCTGGCTGGTGCGGATCGTCGTCAACGAGGCGCTGGGGCGCCTGCGCCGGCGCGGCGCACAGGTGATTCCCATGGACGCAGCGATCGATTTGGATGAGCCGCAGGACGACGAGTCCGGCGCCGAGGACGATGCCGATCGCGAGCCCGAGCGCATCGCGATGCGCGGCGAGCTGCGCGTGCTGATGGAAAAGCGCATCGATACGCTGCCCGACGTCTTTCGCACCGTCTTCATGCTGCGCGCCGTCGAAGAGCTGAGCGTCGAGGAGACGGCCGCCGCCCTCGAGATTCCCGAAGCCACCGTTCGCACGCGCTTCTTTCGTGCCCGCAGCCTGCTCCGCGAAGGCCTGTCGCGCGATGTCGACTTCGCCATCGGCGATGCCTTCTCGTTCGCCGGCGTGCGCTGCGACCGCATCGTGACGAGCGTGCTCGCCCGAGTTTGCGATGACCGGGAACCTTCCCGTTCCTAACCCTCCGAGGAGATTTCCATGTCCTTCCTGCAAATGACGACGCCGCTGATCGCGCGCCGAATGTTCCTGGGCCAGTCCGGCCTCGTGCTCTCGGGCGCGGCCGTGGCCCTGCTCGCCGGCAACGAGGCGCTGGCGGCTGCGGCCGGTGCCGCCGATCCGAAGGACGTGCAGATCCTCAACACCGCGCTCGGTGCCGAGCTGGAGGCGATCGCCGCCTATCAGCTGGGCGCCGAAAGCAAGCTGCTGCAAAAGCCCGTGCTCGACCTCGCGGTGACCTTCCAGGGCCACCACAAGGAGCATGCCGACGTCTTGCGCAAGACGATCGAAAAGCTCGGCGGCACGCCGGTCGCGGCCAAGGCCAACTACAACTTCCCCGCCGACCAGCTGAAGTCGCAGGCCGACGTGCTGCGCTTCGCCGCCAAGCTCGAGCAGGGTGCTGTCAGCGCCTACCTCGGCGCCGTGCCGCTGTTCGCGAACCGCGACCTGTCGAAGGCTGCCGCGAGCATCCTGGGCGACGAGGCGATGCACTGGGCCGTGCTGCGCAACGCGCTCGGCGAGGCGCCGGTTCCTTCGGCGTTCATGGCGTGAAGCTGCGCCGGCTGCTTGCAGCCGGCGCGCTCGGGATCTGCCTGACGGGGGCCGCATCCGCGGCGCCGGACGCCGTGCGCGGCGAGCAGATCTATGGGCGTTGCCAGGCTTGCCATGCTCTCTCGTACGACCGCGTCGGGCCGCGCCACTGCGGCCTGTTCGGCCGCACTGCCGGCACCGTGCCCGGTTTCGCCTATTCGCCGGCGATGAAGAACTCGCACATCGTCTGGAACGACAAGACGCTCGACCGCTTTCTCACCCATCCCCTGAAGGTGGTTCCAGGCACGGCGATGACGTATGACGGCGTGCCCGATGCCAAGGACCGCGCCGACCTGATTGCCTATCTCAAGAGCGCCGATCAGACGCCGGAGTGCATCGCACTCAAAGCGAAGCACTGACCCCGGGCGGCACGCCATCCCGCGTGCCGGCCCCTCCACCGAAAGGAAACGATCATGCAGGACTCTTGCTCCCGCGGGCGCAGCTTCGCCCGCCGATTTCTGACCTCGGCATCGCGGCCCCATCTCGCGCCCGGCCTGTTGGCCTCGGCGGCCATCATCGCGGCCGCGGTCTGTGCGCTGGCCGCCTGCGGTGGCAACGACGACAACAGCAGCGCCGACCAGGCCGCCCTTGTCGCCCAGGGCCGGCAGATCTTTCGTTTCGACACTTTCGGCGACGAGGCGCAATGGACCGATACGCTGCGCATGCACGAGGTCATCAGCGCCGCGGTCGATCCTGTCACCGCGCTCTCGGTCGGCCTGAAGGTCGACGCCGATGCGCTGCCCGCGGCAGTGGTGCAGGGCATCCAGAACGGAAGCGTCGACCTGCACAGCCCGGTCACCACTATTGCCCTGCTCAAGCTCGACGCGGTCGTGGGCCTGAAGGGCACGGTCGAGACGGTGGGCGGCCAGGATGTCCTCACGCATGTCGGCATCACCTGCGCGTTGTGCCATTCGACGGTCGACAACTCGTTCGCGCCCGGCATCGGCAAGCGCCTCGACGGCTGGCCGAACCGCGATCTGAATCCGGGCGCGATCATCGCCCTCTCGCCGGCTGTCGATGCCGCGACGAAGACCGCGCTCAACACCTGGGGCGCCGGCAAGTTCGACCCGCGCCACAACATCGACGGCCTGAGCAAGCCCGTCGTCATTCCGCCGGCCTTCGGGTTGAACGGCGTGCACAGCGTGACCTTCACCGGCGACGGCAGCGACCTTGCCTACTGGAACCGCTACGTCGCGGTGGCCGAGATGGGCGGCCTGGGCTCGGTCTCGGAGCCGCGCCTGAACCTGAGCGTCACCCATGGCACGGTCGACCTAGTCTCGAGCAAGCTGCCGGCGCTGCAGGCCTATCAGCTGTCGATCGGCGCGCCCACGCCGCCGGCGGGCAGCTTCGACGCGGCCGCGGCGGCGCGCGGCAAGGTCGTCTTCGAGGGCAACGGGCAATGCGCGACCTGCCACAGCGGCGCGCTCTTCACCGACGCCAACAGCACCTTGCATCCGCCCGCCGATTCCATGGCCGAGCCGGAGACACCGAGCTACGCGTCGCGCTCGGCCAGCAAGCAATACCGGACCACGCCGCTGGCCGGCATCTGGCAGCACGCGCCGTATTTCCATGACGGCTCGGCCGCGACCCTGGGCGACGTGGTCGCGATCTACAACGCGCGCAGGTCGCTGGGCCTGAGCGCACAGCAGTCGGCCGATCTGGTCGAATACCTGAAGTCTCTCTGACGCGAGCGGGCGACTGCGCTTCGGGCGCAGTCGCCTCTCGCTAGCCGACCTCGATCGTCAGATCCGGATCGAAGCGGCTGTTCTCGTTGATGCCGTCCCTGGCGTAGCCACGCGGATTGCAGACGACCCGCGTGCCGTTGACCCGATAGTCGAAGCTGTCGTGGGTGTGGCCGTGGATCCATAGCTGGACCCGGCTGCTTCCAAGAAGGCGCTCCGCGTCCGAGACGAAGCAGGCGCTCAGCAGCGAATGCGCGAAGCGCGGGTGGATGCTCTTGCGCGACGGTGCGTGATGGGTGATCACGACCGTCGGCCCGTCGTGCGGCGTGTCGAGCGTCGTGTCGAGCCACCTCGCGTCGCGCTCGAAAAGGGCGGCCGAGTCGTCCGGTGAGAAGATCGCATCGCCCGCCTCGGCCAGGCGAATCCGGCTGAAGTCGCGCATCAGGTGCTGGCCTTCGGCCATGGCCGCCGCCTTCGTCTGGCCTTCGCCGAATACCTCGAAGTCGGTCCACAGGGTGCTGCCCAGAAAGCGCACCGGGCCGATCACGACCGGCGCGTTGTCGAGCACGTGGATGCGGGTGCCGACGCACAGCCGCGCCAGCTCCGCGGCGGTGCCGTCGAGGCTTCCACCATAGAACTCATGGTTGCCTGCAACGTAGAGCACGGGCTTGTCGAAGTGCCGGGCCCAGGCCACGGCTTCGCGCGGGCGGGCGATGTCGCCGGCAAGGATGACGACATCGGCGTCGTTCTCGGGCCGCTCGAACCCGCCCGAGCTCAGATGGAGATCCGAAAGGATGTTGAGCTTCATCGGCTGAAGGCCATATACATCATGACATGATATATTTTCGGCACAGGTCCCTCTTGCGCAAACTCTCGAAGAACGATTTCGAAACACTGGCAGCCTTTCGCTACGCGCTGCGACGTTTCATGCGCTTCAGCGAAGAAGCGACGCATCGCAATGGCGTGACGCCGCTGCAGTACGGGCTGATGTTGCAGATCCGCGGATTTCCGCGGCGCGACTGGGCGACCGTGGCCGAGCTTGCCGAACGCCTGCAAGCCAAGCATCACGGCGTCGTCTCGCTCGTGTCCCGGTGCGAGGCGGCGGGCTGGGTTCGTCGGGTGGCGAGCCGGCGCGACAAGCGATGCGTCGAAGTGCACCTGACGGCGCGCGGCGACGAGTGCCTGGAGCAACTCGCCCGCCTGCATCGCGATGAGCTGCAGTCGATCCGGGCGGGCTTCTCGGTGCCCGGATTGGCGAGGCCTGGAGACGATCAACAGACGGGCGGCCCGCCTTGAGCGCAGATCGCACGGTTCAAGCCGAACCGCGCCTCTCGGACGCGATCTTGGCCCAGATGCCCGACGCGTTCGTCTTTGCCGATCGCGATGGCGTGATCCGGATCTGGAATCGCGGCGCGGAGCTGCTGTTCGGATTCGGCGCCGCCGAGGTCCTTGGCGGCAGCCTCGACGTCATCGTTCCCGAGCGATTCCGGGCAGCGCACTGGGCCGGCTTTCAACGTGCCGTCGCGAGCGGTCGCACCCGGGAAGGCGACAGCGTGCGTACCACCCGGGCGGTCCACAAGGACGGGCGCAAGCTCTACGTGGATCTGAGCTTCGGGCTGGTCAAGGACGAGCGCGGCGCGGTGCTCGGCTCGGTGGCCATGGGCCGCGACTGCAGCGCCCGCTTCCTGGCCGACAAGGCGCTGCGCGAGCGCCTCGGGCAGTTCGACTCGAAGGAGCCGCGCTGAATGCGGGACGCTGATGCGAGTGGGAAGAACGCACCGCGGCTCGTCGACCGCGAGGCGCAGCAGTCACTTCGACAGGCGCGAGGCGCCGCGCAGCAGTTGCGCCTCGGCATCCTGCCCGATTTGCCGGACGAGGTCGCCGGCGTTCTCGATCCCGTGAATCAGGTCGACCGCCTCGCCGGCCCAGACCACCGCTGTGTCGACGTCGCCTTCCTGCGCCGCCGTCCGGTAGATCTGGCGTTCGTGCGCCAGGCCTTGGGCGAGCTCGCGCTCGCGCCCGTGCCACCGGGCCACGAAGCCGTTGCGCAGCGCGCGGCCGGTGTAGGGCGACGGCCAGTGGAGATCGCGCACCGCGTCGAAGATCGTCGTGCGCGTCGTGTCGTCGCCGCACGCCGCGGCGATGGCCCGCTTCGCGGCAGCGTGGCCCAGGGCTTCGTTGCTCGCGTAGAAGCGCGTGCCGAGCAGCGCGCCTTCGGCGCCGAGCATCAGCGCCGCGGCCAGGCCGCGTCCGTCGGCGATGCCGCCGGCGGCGATGACCGGGACCGGCGCAACAGCATCGACGACGGCCGGCACCAGCGGCATTGCCGAGCGGCCCGCGCCATGGCCGCCGCCTTCGCTGCCCTGGGCGACGATGAGGTCGGCGCCGACGTCGGCCGCCCGCCGTGCGCTTGCCATGTCCTGCACCTGGCAGATGAGCCTGCAGCCGGCCGACTTGATCGCGGGTGCGAACGCGCCGGGGTCGCCGAACGACAGCATCACAGCCCAGGGCTCGGAGGCCAGCACCAGCTCGACGATGCCGGGGTCCGCCGACCAGGTGATGAGGCCTACGCCCCACGGGCGCGCCGTCAGCTCGCGAACCAGCGCCAGCTCGGTGCGCAGCCAGGCCGCGTCGCCATAGCCGCCGCCGACCAGGCCGAGGCCGCCGGCCTCGGAGACCGCCGCGGCGAGCCGTCCTCCAGATACGCCACCCATCGGCGCGAGGACGAGGGGGAAGGAGAGGTCGAACATCTTCGTCAGCGACGTCGAAATCATGGCAGGGCCTCGCTTGCAGACAGGGGAATGAAATGGACGAAAGCGCATTCGGGCATAGGGCGCCCGCGGCTGGATTCGAGGCACCGCTCGAGATGCTGGCGGCCTGCCATCACCGCATCGAGCAGCAGTGCGCCACGTTGCGCCGCCTCGGGCCGCATCTGGCTCGCCATGGCGCCGACGCGCAGGCGCAGGCGGCGGCGAGCGGCGTCATTCGCTATTTCGACAGCGCCGCCGTCGATCATCATGCCGACGAGGAAGCCGACTTGTTCCCGGCGCTCATCGAATCGATGGCCGGCTCCGATCCGGTCTGCATCCGCGAGATGACCGGCGCGTTGACGGCGGAACATCGTCGACTCGAGGCGCTCTGGCGCGGTGTGCGGATGGGAGCTCGCGGAAGTGGCGGCGGGTCGTGCGGCCATATCTGGACTCCGCCGCGGTCGAAGCCTTCACCGGCCTGTACGAAAGTCATGTCCGGCGCGAGGATGCGGAGCTGCTGCCGATGGCCGCACGCCTGCTCGGCGACGACGAGCTCGAGCGCGTCGGCCGCGCAATGCGCGAGCGCCGTGGCATTGCCCCCGTCGCCTGAGGCTCCTGCTCGCGACGTCGCTCCTGCGGGCCGGCCTGCACTAGCGGATCGTCAACAGCACCATCAGTATCACCATCGCAATCGCCGTCAAGGCCCAGGCTGCCTCGGCCACGATGCTGGCCCGGCAAGCCGGTGGAACCGTATGCGCCGCGGCGCGATGATTCACGATCGAGCCGAGCATCGCGCCGAGCACGATCAGGAAGACCGATGCCCAGACGATGAGAACGACGGCGAGCCAGTGGTGTTCGGCGGTGTGCATGAGCTGCCGGATCGTTGCCGGCCCGCAATGTTCGGTGCTGAGCGATCGTTGGTAAAGCGATATTGATTGCTGGTTGAATGCAATAAGATTGCTGATCAACCGGGGCCGCATCGATGGACATCACGCTGGCGCGAACCTTTCTCGAGATCGTCGCGACCGGGCGATTCCAGCGTGCTGCCGAGCGACTGCACGTCACGCAGACGGCCGTCAGCGCGCGTGTGCGCGCGCTCGAGGAGTTGCTCGGGCGCCCGCTTTTCGTGCGCAACAAGTCCGGCGCATCGCTGACGCCGGCGGGCGAGCAGTTCTCGCGCTATGCCTCGACGCTGGTGCAGGTCTGGGAGCGGGCGCGCCATCAGGTCGCGGTGCCCACCGGCCGGCAGGGCGTGCTGACGGTGGGCAGCGAGCAGAGCCTGTGGGATCCGCTTCTGCTCGACTGGTTGCTGCGCATGCGCACGGCGGCGCCGCACCTGGCCTTGCGAACCGAGGTCGGCGATTCGCAGAATCTGCTCGGCCGCGTCGCCGAAGGCGTCCTCGACATCGCGATCGTCTACGCGCCCCAGCATCGCCCGGGTCTGCACATCGAGCTGCTGATCGAGGAGAAGCTGGTCATGGTCACGACTTCGCCGAAGGGCGAGATGCCCAAGCCTGTCGAATACGTGTACGTCGACTGGGGCAGCGAGTTCGCGGCCCAGCACAGCCTGGCGTTTCCCGGTCTCTCGAATGCCGCGGTGGCCGCCGGTCTGGGGCCGCTCGGCCGCGAGTACGTGCTTGCCGCCGGCGGCGCCGGCTACTTTCGGCTCAACGTCGTTCGCGACCATCTGAAACGTCGGCAGCTGTATCGGGTGCGCGGCGCGCCGGAGTTTCTCTACCCGGCCTATGCCGTCTACGCCGCCGGCGCCGACGCACGGATCATCAAGCCCGCGCTCGCCAGCTTTCGCGATGTCAGCGCTGCTGCGCCCCGCACGCGCCGGAGCGCGAAGAAGAAAAAATAGCGCGTCAGCGGTCGAGGACGAGCACCGGCGATTTCGCGCGCGAGACGCAGACCATCATGGTCTTGCTCTCCAGCCGCTCCTCGGCCGACAGCACGTAGTCGCGGTGCTCGACTTCGCCTTCGCAGACCGTGGTCTCGCAGGTCCGGCACAGGCCCTCGCGACAGGAAAACGGCACCTGCACACCGTTCGCCTCGAGCACCTCGAGGATGCTGCGATCGGCCGGCACGACGAGCGAGAGCTTGCTCTGCCTCAGCTCGACCCGGAAGGCGCCGGGGGCTGCGGCGCCATCGGCGAGCGGCTCGGCGAGCGGAGCGACGAAGTATTCGAAGTGCACGGCGTCGATCGGATGGTGCGCGGCGCCTTCCTTGACCGCCTGCATCAACGGTTGCGGTCCGCAGCAGTAGACATGCTGCCCGTCCGGCCGCTCGGAGAGCCAGTGGCGCGCATCGAGCACGGCACCGGCCTGGTCGTCGAAATGGAAGTGCACCTTCGGACCCAGCAGGCGCAGCGTTTCGTAGAAGGCCGCGCGCTGGGCGTTGCGCGCCGCGTAGATCAGGCGCCAGGGACGAGCCTCGGCCTCGCACCAGCGAATCATGGACATGATCGGCGTGATACCGATGCCGCCGGCCACGAAGAGGTAGCTCACGGCGCCGGGATCGAGGGCGAAGTTGTTGCGCGGCGCGCTCGCGACGAGCTTGCCGCCGCGGCGCAGCGACTGGTGGATGAAGTCGGAGCCGCCGCGTCCGTTGGCGGCGCGGCCGACCCCGACGACATAGCGGTCGCGCTCGCGCCAGTCGTTGGTGAGCGAGTAATGGCGGATCAGCCCGTTCGGCAGCTCGATCTCGAGATGCGCGCCCGGCGTGAAGGGCTCGAGTGTGCTGCCGCCGGCGCGGCGCAGCTCGACCAGCAGGACGTCGAGCGCTTCGGCCCGGACGTCGCTGACCTCGAGCGCCAGGCGGCTCACGCCGCCGCGGGCATCGCGGCTCCGCGCTCGGCCGCGATCTTCTGGTTCAGCGTCCAGCGGAAATGCGACAGCGGCGCATCGGCGGCGATCGCCAGCAGCTTGGTGTCGGGTTCGCGATCGAAGAGCTTCTGCTGCGCCTCGATGATCGCCTTGTCTTCCATGAAGCCCTCGCGCAGGCTGTTGCACAGCGACAGCGCGATGTTCGGATCGTCGAGGTCGAAGTTGTGCAGGTAGTTCCAGAAGAAGTGCGTCGTGCGGCGCGTTTCCGGGGTCATGAACTGGCAGTTGCGGTACTGCCGCGTGCCGGCCGTGTTGCCCTTCTCGGCGCCGGTGCCCGCCGGCGCGAACATCGATTCGAGAAAGAAGATGCCCGGCACGTGCATGTGCCCGATGTTGCGGCGGTCGACCTTGGCCGTCTTGTCGGCGATCACCTTCTTGTGAAACGGCGGCGAGTCGCTGTTCATGTGCCAGCGCTCGACCCGAAAGCCGTTCGCCAGGCGCTCGATGTTGAGCGGCTTGGTCTGGTACGCGTACTCCTCGGAGCCGCCGAGCGTCTTGGTGTGGACGAAGGCGAGGTGGGCGAAGTCGCTCAGGTTGTCGACGATGAGCAGCCAGTTGGCGTCGTAATGCATGTACGCCGGCATGCCCTTCCAGCCCGGGTCGTGCAGCGGCTCGTAGTCGATGATGAGCGCCGGGTCGGCCTTGGCCGGGTCGCCCATCCAGATCCAGACGAGGTGGTCGCGCAGGACCACCGGATAGCTCTTCACGCCGAGCTTGGGCGGGATCATGTCCTGGCCGGGAATCTGGATGCACTTGCCCGACGGCTCGAACTTCATGCCGTGGTACATGCAGCGGATGCAGTCGCCCTCGATGCGGCCCATCGACAGCGGCGCGCCGCGATGGCAGCAGCGGTCCTCGAGGGCCACGACCTGGCCGCTCTCGCCCTGGTAGACGACAACGGGCTTTTCGAGGATGGTGCGGGCCAGCTTGGTGCCGTCGATCAGCTCGTGGTCCCATGCGGCCACGTACCAGCAATTCTTCAGGAAGATGCCATCGTCGTCTGCAGCCATTGCGCTCTCCTTTGCCGTTGCAGCTTAACGGCAATGGCCGGTCCAAGGGAAACCCGGTACGCGCCGGGCGATCCATGCGAAGGTCATCGGTGGCGGAGTCGGCTTGCCTCGATCGGCTCAGCCGCCATGCGCGAGCGAGGCGGCGTCGACGCGGCAACGGCGCAGCACGCTGACAAACAGCATCCGCTCGAGCGACTCCTTCGGCTCGAAGGCCCGCGCATCGGCGGCACAGGCGCGACGTATCGGATCGGTGAGCGGGATGTTGGCGCCGCGCAGGCTGTCGGCGGCAAGCTGCACCTCGCAGGCGCGCTGCAGCGTCCACATCCAGCGAAAGGCGTTGAACACGTTGCTGCCGCACACCAGCATGCCGTGGTTGCGCAGGATCAGCACGCGTTTGTCGGCCAGGCTGGCGATCAGGCGCGGCCCTTCGGCGTCGTGCACGGTGATGCCTTCGAAGGCGTGATAGGCGACGTCGCCGAACAGTTCGGCGCCATAGAAGTCGTCGTGCTCCAGGCCGCCGGCCTTGCAGGCGACCGCCATGCCCGCCGTGGTGTGCGTGTGCATGACGCAGTGCGCGTCGGCACGCGCGCCGTGCACGGCGCTGTGGATGATGAAGCCGGCCCGGTTGACGGGATGCGGCGCGGGCTCGAGCGGGGCGCCATCGAGACCGACCCGGATCAGGTTCGCCGCCGTCACCTCTTCGTAGTTCAGGCCGAATGGATTGATCAAGTATGAAGGCGGCTCGCCCGGCACCCGCAGCGTGATGTGGTTGAAGATGAGCTCGGTCCAGCCGAGCTGGTCGAAGACCCGATAGCAGGCCGCGAGTTCGACGCGCAGCCGCCATTCGGCGGCAGCCACGCCAGGTGGACGCAGCGCTTCTGCTTCGTCGAGAACGTCGCGACTCATGCTCTTGCTCACTCCGCCTTGATGCCGGCCTGCTTGACCACCGCGGCCCAGCGCGCGGCGTCGCGCTGCATCAGCGCCGCCATCTCCTCGGGCGAGCTCGGCGCCACCTCCATGCCCTGCACTGCGAGCGCGCTCCTGACCTCGGGGATCTCGAGCGCATGGGTCATGTCGGCATTGATCCGGGTGATGATGTCGCGCGAGGTGCCGGCCGGCGCCAGCATGCCATACCAGAGGTCGGCCTCGACGCCTTTGTAGCCGAGCTCGTCGAGCGTCGGCACGTCGGGCGCGAGTGCCGAGCGCCGCGCACCGGCGGCGGCGAGCACGACCAGCCGGCCGCTCTTCATCTGCGCCAGCGCCACGTGCACCGGCAGGAACATCAGCGGCACGTCGCCGGCGAGCACGGCCGTGACGGCGCCGGCGGTGCCGGAGAACGGAATGTGGGTGATCGAGATCCTGGCTTGCAGCTTGAACAGCTCCATCGCCATGTGGTGCGGCGTTGCGATGCCGGGCGAGGCGTAGTCGAGCGAGCCGGGCCGGGCGCGTGCCGTCTTCACCAGTTGCTCGACCGACCGGATGTTCGATTTCGCGCTCGCCACGAGCAGGAACGAGCCGGTGGCGCACAGGCCGATCGGCGCCAGGTCCTTGAGTGGGTCGTAGCTCATGTTGGTGTAAAGCGCCGGATTGATGACCAGCGTGTTGACCCCCATCAGCAGCGTGTGCCCGTCGGGCGCGGCCTTGGCCACCTGACCGGTGCCGAGGTTGCCCGAAGCGCCCGGGCGGTTGTCGACGATGATCGGCTGACCCCAGTCGGTATTCAGGTACGGCGCCAGCGTGCGTGCCAGGATGTCCATGCCGGTGCCGGGCGTGAAAGGCACGACGATGTGCACCGCCCGGCTCGGCCACACCGCCTGCGCAAACGCCCGGGGCGCCGAAAGCACGGCGAGCGCGCCGGCCGAGATCGCACCGACGAAGGCGCGGCGTTGCCAGCGAAACAGTGAGCTCAAGTCGTTTCTCCCGTCAAGGCGTGCGCAGGTTCATGCCAGCCAGTTGCTTGTAGTCGTTGGCGATCTTGGCCAGCTCTTCGCGCGAGACCACGTCTTCGATGCGATCGAACGGCTTGTCGCCCGTGCGCTCGTGCACTTCCCGCAGGATGGTATCGGGCGGCTGGCTGCGGTTGGCCAGCACCACCTTGGCCGTCGCCGCATTGCGCACACGCTCGTATTCGCGCAGGGCCGCGGGGCCCGGGCCGTGCGCAGCGAGCTGGTCGGCGAGGCAACGGGCGTCGAGGATCGCCTGGCCGGCACCGTTGGATCCGCGCGGATACATCGGGTGCGCGGCGTCGCCGAGCAGGGTGACGCGGCCGAAGCTCCAGCGCGGCAGCGGATCCTGGTCGACCATCGGGTAGGCCAGCACGGTCTCGGTGGCGCGGATCAGCGCGGCCGCGTCGAGCCAGTCGAAATGCCAGTTCTCGAAGGCCGGGAAGAAATCGGCGAGCCGGCCCTTCGCGTTCCAGTCGCGCCGCACCGGCTCGGCGCATTCGAGCTCGGCCACCCAGTTGACGAGCTGCGTGCCCGCGCCATCGATGTCGTTGCGGATCGGGTAGATCACCATCTTGCCGACCGTCAGCCAGCCGGCGCGAACCATGGTCGCGCCGCTCAGGAAAGGCGGGTGCGGGGCGACGCCGCGCCACATGTTCACGCCGGAATAGCGGGGCGGACCTTCATCGGGATAGAGCTGGCGCCGCACGCTCGAGTGGATGCCGTCGCAGGCCACGACGATGGCCGCCTCGACATCGTCGAGCGCCACGCCGTCGGGGCTGCGCAGGCGCACGCGCACGCGGTCCTCGCCGATGTGAGCGACGCCGGCGCAGGCCTGTCCGCTCAGCACGCTCTGCTCGCCCAGGCGCTCCCGCACCGCCGCCAGCAGCACGCCTTGCAGGTCGCCGCGATGGATCGACAGTTGCGGTGCGGCGTAGCCGGCCCAGCGCCCGGCTGGCTCGGCATAGACCCGTTGACCGAATCGGTTGTAGAACGCCGCCTCGCGCGTGACGACCGCCACGTGCTCGAGCGCGTCGAGCACGCCGAGCGCCTGCAGCTCGGCCGTGGCATGCGGCAGCACGTTGATGCCGACGCCGAGCGGCAGGATCTCGGGGCTCGATTCGAAAACGCGGCAAGCGATGCCGGCCGCGTGCAGGCCGAGGGCCAGCGTCAGGCCGCCGATGCCGGCACCGACGATGATGACCTCGTCGCGCTTCATGCCGGCCGTCGCGACGTCACTTCGCGACGGGCCCGGAGCATGCCCTTGCTCAGGGGTTCGACGGCGTCTGCGGATCGCCGGCCGCGGGCAGCTGCGGCGTCAGGATCATGTTGCGCACGCGCGGCGTGCCGACACCGACGACGCGGTCGTAGATGCGTGCGGTGTAGTCGTAGCCGTTGAAGCCGTCGATGTTGCGGTGGAAGAAGTTCAGGCCGGGATCGATGGTCTGCAGCGCGGCCTCGGTGTACAGCAGGCCGTTGACGTTGCCCAGCCGCCGGCCGCCGAGGGCTTCTTCGAACAGCGCGAGCAGGCCGGCGAAGCCCGGCGCCGAGACGCTGGTGCCGATCACGCCGTACAGGCCGCCGCCGACCGCGACCACCGAAGCGCTGCGCGGCGTGCCGCAAGGCAACTGCGAGATGCCGCCGGGCAGCCGCCCATCTGCAGCGACACGTCGGGCACGGTGCGCATGTTCGAGTGCGTCGGCACCAGGTACTGGTACGCCGGCTTCGCGAAGAGCACGCTCTCGCCGCCGCCCGAGCCCCAGTAGCCGCCCGAGACGTTGCTGCCGAAGCCGTACGGGTCGTACGGCATCTCCGGATCGCCGTAGGCGTTCTCGCTGACATAGCGCGACTGCAGCGAACCGGTGACGCTGGTGGTCAGCAGATTCGTGCCGCCCACGGCAGTGACGTGCGGGCTGACCGCCGGATGCTCGACGCCCGGGATGAAGTGCGCCGTCGGCGAGCTCGTCGAAGTAGTCGGGCGTGATGGCGCCCAGGCCGCCGCTGTCTCCCGAGCTGGCGACGAAGGTGATGCCCTGCGCGTTGCCCTGCTTGAAGATCGATTCGTAGACCTGCAGGATGTCGGTGAAGTCGGTGCCGCCGTTGTAGGCCGCCGTATAGAAGAGCTCGGCGCCGCCGAACGACGAGCTGACGATGTCGGCGGCGTTGTTCTGCACGATCCGGTTGTAGGCGCGCATGATCGAGTCGTCGGACAGGTCAGGCAGGTTGTAGGCGCGGATCGTCGCCTTCGGGGCCATGCCGCCCGACTGCTGGATGTCGAGCGAGACTTCGAACGAGCCGTCCGGATCGAAGGGTGCGCCGCCCTTGACCGGCACGTGCACGATCTTCGGCACCGGCAGCTTCTCGTGCCCGAAGTAGAGGGCCATGTCGGAGTCGAGGAAGTCGTTGGCCATGACGATGGCGATCGTCACCCCCTTGCCCGTCAAGGCCTTGTACGAGGGAAAGTCGTAGGCCTGCTTGATGTCGGTGAACCAGTACGGGCCGGTTGCGTCGTAACGGTTCTGCGGCAGGTCCTTGTCGAGGGCGACACGACGGCCGTGCCGCTTGTGCACGTCGACGCTGCGGAAGGCAGCGACGACGGCGCCTTCGTTCGTCAGCTCGGCCGGCAGCGCCACGCCACGCGCCGCGATGATCCGCGTGCCGCGGGCCGTCTGCATGCTGCGCAAGTCGAGGCCGAGCCCGCTGCGCACGGCAGCCGCCGGGCCACTGACGACCAGGCTGCGCGGACCTGTCTCTTCGACCGCGAGGCCGCGTCGCTGCAGGGCGCGCTGCACGCGCTCGATGCTGTCGGGATCGGCGCCGAAGCGCGCGTTGAACTCCTGCGGCGTCAGCCAGTGGCGATACAGCGGCGAGTTCTGGTCGTGCAGCTGTGCCAGCAGCGTGTCGAGCTCGGCCTGGTGTCGCAAGGGCAGGAACAGCTCGAACTGCACCGCCTGCGTGGCGGCGGGCGCGCTCAGCGGCGACGGACCGGCCGCTTGCGCTGCCAGGGCGGAGACAGCCGCGACGGACGAAACAAGAAAGAGCCGACAGGCTCGAAGCAACTGGGTCACTGGGATCTCCTCGTGCGTTTTGGTGACGCGGCGACTTTTGATCCACCGCATTTGCGGCCGTCTTTGTGGGCGACTGCTGCATGCATCGTATGCGTTGCCGGTGGCTGGCGGCAAGCGCGAGCGTCCGGGTAAAACCCTGAAGCGTGCCGGCCCGCCGCTTGCTGGCGTCGCCGTGCCTGCCTACTTCGACTGGAACACGGCGCGGCACCGCGACGTCGTGTACTGGCCCGGATCGTCGAGCAGGATTTCGGTGCTGACGATCCTTCCCTGCTTGTCGGCGAAGATCTTCAACGTGCAGACGGCGTCGTCGAGCAAGGCGGCGCCGCTGGGCACGGCGCCTGTCCGAGACACCCAGAAGTAGGCCGCCGATCCGTCGGGCTGCTCGGCGCGGGTGCGCGCCGGTCCGAAGGTGTCGAAGAATTGCCCGATCGGCATCCCGACCAGGCGGTGGCTGACGAGGGCCTGCGTTTCCTCGTCGTTCTTGAACATGCCGCAGGCGGCAACGCAAGCCGCCAGCATCAGCACACCAGCCGCGCAAACGCGAGGCCATCGCTCGAAAATCAAAAGCGCGCTCCCATCAATATGGACGAGCGCAATGGTCGCACGGCTCAGCCGCCGTGCGAGCCGGCCTTTTCTCAGTGGCTGCTCAGCAGCACCGAGGCGATCACACCGGTGGCAATGGCGGCCAGGACGAAATCGTCACCGGTCTGCACCCACTGGTAGCCGTGCGGCGGCGCGCTCAAGTGATGGCCGCGCCAGTCGTTCACGACATAGCGATGGTCGCGATACTCGGCGGGAAGGTGGCCGCCCTTGTAGAAGTTGTGGGACGGACCGGCGCCGCGGCCCTCCGGGTGCCCTTGATGGCCACGGTCGTTGTAGGCCTGGTGCTGTTGAGGTTGAGCGTGCTCGGGCTGTCCGTGCTGGGGTTGGCCGCGCTCGGGCTCGCCGCGATCGAGATTCGTTTCCGGACGCGTGTCGTGGTGGGCCGCGCTTCTTTCGGTGTTGCCCCCATCGCCTTGGGCAAAGGCGGCACCTGCGAAACTCAGCGAAGTGGCGGCGATGGCGGCAAAGAGCGTTCGGGTCTTCATGGTCGTGTCTTTCCTGTGTAGATGGCCGATTCTTCAGCCTCGACGGCGGGTGACCTGTAGGAGAAGATCAATGCGCGGCGTCGGCCCGGGCGAGCAATTGCGCCTGGCCGCCGCTATCCTGATGCCAGGAGGGTTGCGCATGCAGGCCCGGCACGACGGCGAGCACGCAGCTGCTCATCTGGCGACGAGGCGCGGGCACGAGGGCCGGGCATGACGAGGCTCGCCGTTGTGGTCATGGGCGTCTCGGGCTCGGGCAAGTCGACGGTCGGGGCGGCCATCGCGGCGTCGCTCGGGTTGCCTTTCATCGATGGCGACAGCCTGCACTCGCCCGAGAGCATCGCCAAGATGCGAGCCGGGACGGCGCTGCAGGACGAAGACCGCTGGCCCTGGCTCGACCGCATCGGCGCCAGCCTCGCCGATGCCGGACGATGGCCCGCGGGCGTGGTGATCGCCTGCTCGGCGTTGCGGCGCAGCTATCGCGACCGCATCCGCGCCGCGGCGCCCGGAGCTCGCTTCGTCTTCCTCGCCGGCACGAAGGCCCTGATCAGCGCGCGCATGGCCGATCGCAGCGGCCACTACATGCCCGGCACGCTTCTCGACAGCCAGCTGCGCACGCTCGAGCTGCCCGGCCCCGACGAAGCCGACGTGCAGCGGGTCGACATCGACCTCGGGGTCGAAGACGTCGCGGCCCGGGCGGTGCACGGGCTGTTGCGCGCGGGCGCGCCCTGACGCGCCGACGCTGCCCGCGCTGCGCCGATTTCCCGCTGCCGACAGAATCGGCGCATGAGTCGACTTTTCGAGCCTTGGCAGATCGGCGATCTTCATCTGCCCAATCGCATCGTCATCGCGCCGATGTGCCAGTACTCCGCGAACGAAGGTTCGCCCGGCGACTGGCACACCATCCACCTCGGCCATCTCGCGCTCTCCGGCGCGGGCCTGTTGATCGTCGAGGCCACCGCGGTCTCGGCCGAAGGCCGGATCACGTCCGGCGATCTCGGCCTCTACGACGATGCGAACGAAGCGGCGCTGGCGCGCGTGCTCGAAGCGGTGCGCGCGAACTCCCCGATGCGCCTGGGCCTGCAACTCGCGCACGCCGGGCGCAAGGCTTCGAGCCGGGTGCCGTGGCTGGGCGGGGCCCAGATCAAGCGCGGCGAGCCTGGCGCCTGGCAGGCCGTGGCGCCTTCGGCAGTGCCGCATTCGCCGGGCGAGGACGCACCGCTCGCGCTCGACGCTGCCGGCCTGGCCAAGGTGCGTGCCGATTTCGCGGCCACCGCGCGACGGGCGGCGCGGCTCGGCTTCGACGGCGTCGAGATCCACGCCGCGCATGGCTACCTGCTGCACCAGTTCCTCTCGCCGATCGCCAACAAGCGCGCCGACGAATACGGCGGAAGCCTCGCCAACCGGATGCGTTTTCCGCTCGAAGTCTTCGAGGTCGTGCGCGCGGCCTTCCCGGCCGGCAAGCCGGTCTGGGCCCGCATCTCGGCCACCGACTGGGTGCCCGACGGCTGGGACATCGACGGCACGGTGGCGCTGTCCAAGGCGCTCGCTGCCCGTGGCTGCGCCGCCATTCACGTCTCGAGCGGCGGCGTCTCGCCGCAACAGGCGATCAAGGTCGGGCCCGGCTACCAGGTGCCCTTCGCGCAGCGGGTCAAGACCGAGGTCGGCCTGCCGACGATCGCTGTCGGCTTGATCACCGATGCCGTCCAGGCCGAGACCATCATCGCCAGCGGCGAGGCCGACGCCGTCTCGCTCGCTCGCGCCATGCTCTACGACCCGCGTTGGCCATGGCACGCGGCCGCCCGGCTCGGGGCCCGGGTCGAAGCGCCGCATCAGTACTGGCGCTCGCAGCCGCGCGAGTTCAAGGACCTGTTCGACAACGCGACATCGGGAGCGAGATAGGCCGGCGCGCGGCGCGTGTAGGACGATGCCGAGTCCTGCATCGGTTTCAGGCGCGGACCGGCTTCGCGCCGAACTCGCGCAGGTCATTGCGATCGAACTGCGCCGGCCCGCGAGGGCCTCTCATCGCAAGGAGCGAAACATGAAAGCCTCGATCATCGTCGCGGCAATCGGACTGGCTTGGCTGGGCGCTGCCGGCGCCGCCGCGGCCGAGACCACCACCATCATCGAACCCACCGTCACCGTCGGCAGCACCGAGCCCACGCCGGAAAGCCCGGCCATCGCCCGCAAGGAAGCCGCAGCCGCGCTGGCGCAGGCCGAGCACGACTGTCGCAAGGATCAGGACCGCGCCGAGCAGAAGAACTGCCTGTCCGATGCGCGCGACGACTACAACCAGATGATGGCGACGGCGACTTCGAAGCGATGAACGCATGCCTGCAGCCGCGACAATAGGGGATGCTTCGCGAGCCGCCTTCCGCTGAATCAGTCGCTTTCGGCCGCGCCATGCTGGCCCACTTTCCGCTCGAGCCGGGCGGCGTGTACCTGAACCACGGCACCGTCGGCGTGACGCCGCTGGCGGTGATGCAGGCGCGCAGCAGGATCCTCGAGGAGATCGAACGGCATCCGGCGCGAACCATGATTCGCGAGTTGATGCGGCTCGGCACCTTGATGCGCACGGACGAGCTCGCGGCGGCGCCGCCCGCTCGGCTGCGCGCAGCCGCGGCGCGGGTGGCTGCCTTTCTCGGCGTCCACGGCGACGGCCTGGTCTTCGTCGACAACGCGAGCAGCGGCGTCAATGCGGTGTTGCGCTCGATCGCGCTGCGGCCGGGCGACGAGATCCTGGTTCCCGATCTCGCCTACGGCGGCGTGGCACGCGCCGCTGCCTTCATCGCGCACGAGCGCGGCGCCACGGTGCGCACGGTGGCGCTGCCTTTTCCGGCGCGCGCGACCGGCGACTACGTTCGTGCCGTCGAGGCCGCGCTCGGGCCGCGCACCCGCCTGGCGATCCTCGATCACATCGCTTCCGAGACGGCGCTCGTGCTGCCGTTGGCGGCGATGGCGGCGGCCTGCCGCGCGCGCGGCGTCGCCGGTGCTGGTCGACGGCGCGCATGCGCCAGGCGCGATCGACGTCGACATCGCGAGCCTGGGGGTCGACTGGTACGCCGCCAACCTGCACAAGTGGGCCTTCGCGCCGCGCGGCTGTGGCGTGCTGTGGGCGGCGCCGGAGCGGCGCCGCGGCCTGCATCCGGCCGTGATCTCCTGGGGCGTGACGAACGACGACTGGCTGCAGGAATTCGACTGGACCGGCACCCGCGATCCTTCGCCCTGGCTCGCCGCACCGGCCGGCCTCGACTTCATGCACACGGTGCTCGGCGTCGCCGCCATGCGCGAGCACAACCATCGTCTCGCTTGGGACGGCGCGCGCCACCTTGCGGCACGCTGGGGCCGGCCGTGGACCACGCCCGAAGCGATGGTCGGCTGCATGGCCAGCGTGCCCTTGCCCGAGCGGCTCGGCCCGGCCGACGCGGCGACGGCGCAGCGCCTGCGCGACGCCCTGCTGTTCGAGCACGGCATCGAGATCCCGGTCATCGCCCTGGCCGGCGGCCTCTGGCTGCGCCTGTCGATCCAGGTCTACAACGACGAAGGCGATATCGAGCGGCTGGCCGAAGCCGTCGACGCCTTGCACTGAACGCCCGCGCGACCCATGGCCGGTTCGGGCAAGCCAGACGCAGCGCCTCTCTCCCGCTACAACCAGAAGCGGAACTTCGGTCTCACGTCGGAGCCCGCCGGCGTCGAAAGCGCGCCGGCCAGGCGTGGCAAGAAGACGCTCTCGTTCGTCGTGCAGAAGCACTGGGCGAGTCGCCTGCACTACGACTTTCGCCTCGAATGGAATGGCGTGCTGCTGAGCTGGGCGGTGCCGAAAGGACCCTCCTTCGATCCGTCGAAGATGCAGATGGCGATCCATGTCGAGGACCATCCGCTCGGCTACGCGTCGTTCGAAGGCACGATCCCGCCGAAGCAGTACGGCGCCGGCAAGGTGATCGTCTGGGATCACGGCAGCTGGGAGCCGGTGGGCGACGCCGAAGACGGCATGGCCAAGGGCAAGCTCGTCTTCCGTCTGCATGGGGAGAAGCTGGCCGGCCTGTGGGAGCTGGTGCGCATCGCCAAGCCCGGCGACAGGCAGGACCCCTGGATGCTTTTCAAGAAGCGCGACGAATGGGCGCGCCCGCTCGCCGAATACGACGTGATCGCGGCGCTGCCCGACAGCGTCGTGGCCAAGCCGCTCGGCCCGGTCGAAGCGCGTGAGCCGCGCAGCGCGCCGGCGTCCGGTCGGGGCGCGAGCGCAGATCGAGGCGCCGCCACGCCTGATCTCGGCGCGGCGGTGCAGGCGGCGCTGCCCGCCAAGCTGGAGCCGCAGCTCGCGACGCTCGTTGCCGCGCCGCCCGCCGGCACCTGGCTGGTCGAGACCAAGTTCGATGGCTACCGGATCATGGCCCGCATCGAGAACGGGACGGCGAAGCTCATCACCCGCGGCGGCCACGACTGGACGAAGAAGATGGCGGCGCTGGCCGCGGCGATCGAGGCGCCTCGGCATCGACTCGGCCTGGCTCGACGGCGAGATCGTGGTCATGAACGAGGCCGGCGTGCCCGATTTCAACGCCCTGCAGAACGCGATGGACGCGGCGCGCGGCGAGGCCATCGAATATTTCGTCTTCGACCTGCCGTTTTGCGATGGCCGCGACTTGCGCCAGGTGCCGCTGCAATCGCGGCGGGCGCTTCTGAAAGGCGTGCTCGAGAAGACGGCAAGCGATCGCGTCCGCCTGAGCCAGACCTTCGACGCGACGCCGGCGCAGATGCTCGAAGCGGCGCGCCAGATGCATCTCGAAGGGATCATCCTGAAGCGCCCCGACGCGCCCTACGTGTCGCGGCGCAGCGAGACCTGGCTCAAGCTCAAGTGCACCCTGCGCCAGGAGTTCGTGATCTGCGGCTTCACCGATCGCGCCAACGCCGCTGCCGAAGTGGGCAGCCTGCTCCTGGGCACCTACGAGCAGGGCAAGCTCGAATACAGCGGCAACGTCGGCACCGGCTGGGGCGCGAAGGTCGGCCGCGATCTGCACGCAAAACTGGCCGCGCTCGAGACCGACCAACCGACGCTTGCGGTGGCTTCGATCCAGCCCGGCCGCTGGTCGCGGCGCACGGCCGGTGCCGAGCGCTGGGTCGAGCCGCGCCTGGTCGCGGAGGTCTCGTTTCGCGAGTGGACGCCCGAGGGCCACATCCGGCACGCGGTGTTCGAGTCGCTGCGCAACGACAAGCCGGCCAGGGAGGTGAGCCGCGAACGCGCAGCGGCGGCGGCGCGGCCTTCCGATGCTGCCGGCGTGGCGAAGACGGCCGGCATCAAGGTGACGAATCCCGACCGTGTCATCGACGCTTCGACCGGCCTCACGAAGCTCGCGCTCTTTCGCTACTACGACAGCATCGCCGAGCGCATCCTGCCGCATCTGAAGGACCGGCCCGTTTCGCTCGTGCGCGCGCCCGAGGGCATCGCCGGCGAGCTCTTCTTCCAGAAGCATCCGGAGACGAAGATGCCGGGCCTGCGCGAGCTCGATGCCGCGCTCTGGCCCGGCCACGCCGCGCTGCTCGGCATCGACACGCGCGAGGCCCTGCTCGCCGCGGCGCAGATGAACACCGTCGAGCTGCACACCTGGAACTCGACGACCCGGCACATCGACCAGCCCGACCGGATGATCTTCGACCTCGATCCGGGCGAGGGCGTCGGCTGGGCGCAGGTGCAGGAGGCGGCGATCCTGACCCGCACCATCCTCACCGAGCTCGGGCTCGAGTGCTGGCTCAAGACCAGCGGCGGCAAGGGCTTGCACGTCGTCGTGCCGCTCGTGCCCAAGCTCGACTACGACGTCGTCAAGCGCTTCTCGCAGGCGATCGTCCAGCATCTCGCGCAAGACGATTCCGCAGCGCTTCGTCGCCAAGAGCGGCGGCACCAATCGGGTCGGCAAGATCTTCGTCGACTACCTGCGCAACGGCCACGGCCAGACGACCGCCGCCGCGTTTTCGGCGCGCTCGCGGCCAGGCCTGGGCGTGTCGATGCCGGTGGCCTGGGAGCAGCTGTCGCAGCTCAAGAGCGGCGCGCAGTGGACGATCCAGACCGCGCGCGAGTACCTCAGCTTCGAGCAGGTCGACCCGTGGGCCGGCTACTGGACGAAACGACAGACGCTCGCCGCGGGCATGAAAAAGTTGGCCTGAATGCCGCGCCGGCCGCAGCTTTGGCGCAACGGTCGGCGTGACAAGGGCTTGCGCCAGACCGTATGCTCCCCGTCCCGCCGCGCAGGGCACGCCCCGAAGCGGCGAAACCAGGATTTTTCATGGCAGCTCGTTCGATCGCATCGCTTTCGCTCTCGTTCGGCCTCGTGTCGATCCCGGTCAAGCTCTATTCGGCGACCGAGAGCTCGGCCTCGGTCCGCTTCAACATGCTCGACAAGGACGGCGGGCGGCTGAAGCAGCAGTACGTGGCCGAGAAGGACGGCAAGCCGGTCGAGCGCGCGGAGATGGTCAAGGGCTACGAGTTCGAGAAGGACCGCTTCGTGATCTTCCAGCCCGACGAGCTGAAGGCGCTGCAGGAAAGCCCGAGCCACACCATCGACATCGTCGCCTTCATCCCGGAGAAGGCGGTCGATCCGATCTTCTACGACAAGGCCTACTTTCTTGCGCCCGACAAGCGCGGCGCCAAGCCCTATGGTCTGCTCATGGAGGCGATGAAGCAGAGCGGCCGCTGCGCGCTCGCCAAATGGGCCTGGAAGGCCAAGCAGTACGTGGTCCAGGTGCGCCCCGCCGAAGACGGCCTGGTGCTGCAGCAACTGCTCTACGCCGACGAAGTGCGCTCCATGAAGGAGCTCGAGATCGAGAAGGTCGCGGCCTCGCCGGCCGAGCTGAAGCTGGCGATGCAGCTGATCGACCAGATCAGCGAAGACACCTACGACCCGACGATGTTCGAGGACGAGGAGAAGAAGCGCATCCTCGCCGCCATCGACGAGAAGATCGCCGGCAAGCACATCGTCGCCAACGAGCCGCATGAAACCGCGGCCAGCGGCGCGCAGGTGATCGACCTGGTCGAAGCCTTGCGCGCCAGCCTCGGCGCACGCGGCGCGGCGAAGGCGGCGCCGGCGGCGAAGGCCGCGGCACCGGCGGTCGCGGCGGCCGAGCCGGCGAAGGAACGCAAGGGCGTCAAGCGGGCGCAGAAGGCCGCGGCCGTCGTCGAAGCCCCGGCGCGGGTGCGGGCGAAGAAGTGACGTGACCACGAGCGCTCCGGCGCAGGCGTTCCATACCGTCCGCGGCATCCAGGAGATGCTGGGCCTTTCGCGCAGCGTGATCACGGGTCTCGTCGCTGCCGGCTTCGTGACACCGGCGCGCGGCCCGCGCAACGAATATCGCTTCAGCTTTCGCGACGTCGTGCTCCTGCGCAGTGCCGTCGAGTTGCGCGCGGCGCATATCGCGCCACGCAAGATCCTGGCGGCCTTGCGCAAGCTGAAGGCCGAGCTGCCCGGCGAGATGCCACTGGCAGGCCTGCGCATCACCGCCGTCGGCAACGACGTGACGGTGCGCGACGGCCGCTCGCAATGGCAGGCCGAGTCGGGCCAGCTGGTGATGGACTTCGATGTCGAGCCCGCTCCCGCGGGCAGCGTCAGCTTTCTGAAGCGCCGCACACCGGTGCCGGTGCCGAAGGAAGCGGAACGCACCGACGAAGCCGCGAGCTGGTTCGAGCGCGGCGAAGCACTCGAGGCGAGCGACGTCGCCGCCGCCGAGGCCGCCTATCGCACCGCGCTGGCGCTCGAGCCCGGACACGCCGATGCCTCGCTCAACCTCGGTGCGCTGCTCTGGGAAGGCAAGCGCCTCGACGAGGCGGTGGCCCTCTACGACAAGGCCTTGCGCCGGCATCCGAACGAAGCGCTGCTGCACTTCAATCGCGCCCTCGCGCTCGAGGACCAGGGCCGGCTCATGGAAGCCTTGCACAGCTACAACATCAGCCTGGGCCTGGCCCCCGACCTGGCCGACGCCCACTACAACGCGGCACGGCTGCACGAGCAGCTGGGCGACGCCAAGAAGGCAGTGCGCCACCTCAGCGCCTATCGGCGGCTGCAGCGTCGCTAGAGCATCTGCGGCGCGCCGCGCAGGTGGGCTTCGCTCAGGCTGCCGATGCCCGACAGCACGAATGCAGCGCGTGCCTGCGCCTCCTTCAGCGCGTCTTCGAGCGCGCGGCGCGCATCCTGACCTGGCGAAAGACGTATCGGCAGCCAGTTCACGCTGGCGTTAGGCTTCAGGTCCGTCATCAAGAACAACTTGCGGAGACGATCATCATGCCCCACCTGCCCGGCCTCGCCTTCGATCTCGGCGAGACGATCGCCATGCTGCGCGACAGCGTGCAGCAGTTCGCCGACGACGAGATCGCGCCGCGCGCCGCCGACATCGACGCCAGCAATCTCTTTCCCGCCGATCTCTGGAAAAAGCTCGGCGCGCTCGGCCTGCACGGCATGACCGTGAAAGAGGAATACGGCGGCAGCGATCTCGGCTACCTGGCGCACATCGTGGCGATGGAGGAGGTCTCGCGCGCCTCGGCGTCGGTCGGCCTGTCGTACGGCGCGCACTCGAACCTGGCCGTCAACCAGATGCACCGCAACGGCAGCGAGGCGCAGAAGAAGAAGTACCTGCCCAAGCTGGTCTCGGGCGAGCACGTCGGCGCGCTGGCGATGAGCGAGCCGAACGCCGGCTCCGACGTGGTCAGCATGAAGCTGCGCGCCGAGTGCGTCAAGGGCGACCGCTACGTGCTCAACGGCTCGAAGATGTGGATCACCAACGGCGGCGACGCCGACACGATGATCGTCTACGCCAAGACCGACGTCGGCGGCGGCCCGAAGGGGCATCACCGCCTTCATCGTCGAGAAAGGCTTCAAGGGCCTGTCGTTCGGAGCCAAGCTCGACAAGCTCGGCATGCGCGGCTCGAACACCTGGCCGGTCTTCTTCGAAGATTGCGAGGTGCCGGCCGAGAACGTGCTCGGCCAGGAAGGCGGCGGCGTCAAGGTGCTGATGAGCGGGCTCGACTACGAGCGCGCCGTGCTGTCGGGCGGCCCGCTCGGCATCATGGCCGCCTGCATGGACGTGGTGCTGCCCTTCGTGCACGAGCGCAAGCAGTTCGGCCAGTCGATCGGCGAGTTCCAGCTGATGCAGGGCAAGCTCGCCGACATGTACACCACGTGGTCGGCCTCGCGCGCCTACGTGTATGCGGTCGGGCAGGCGTGCGACCGCGGCGATCACGCCCGCAGCCTGCGCAAGGACGCCGCCGGCGCGATCCTGTACTCGGCCGAGAAGGCGACATGGATGGCCGGCGAGGCGATCCAGGCGCTCGGCGGCGTCGGCTACACCAACGACTATCCGGCGGGGCGCCTGTGGCGCGACGCCAAGCTCTACGAGATCGGCGCCGGCACGAGCGAGATCCGGCGCATGCTGATCGGGCGCGAGCTGTACGCGGAGAGCATGTGATGCGAACGGGCTCCGGCGCGACGCGGCTGGCATTGGCCTTCGTCTCGATGCTGGGGGCGACGGCGCTCGGGCTGCTCGCGTTGCCGGCGGCGGCCCAGGGCACATCGCCGGCATCGGCAGCGGCATCGGCGCCGACGGAGGTCGATGGCCAGATCAACGGCAAGCCCGCGCGCTTCGTGGCGCAGGGCGACGACGTGCTGCTCTCGGCTGGCGAAGCCGATCGCCTCGGCATCGAATACCGCGGCGGCAAGCGCCTGAGCATCGGCGGCACGCCGCTCTGGCTCGTCGTCCTCAACTCGGTCACGGTGGCCGACCGCACGCGCCTCGGCACGCAGGCCGGCGTCGTGCCGAGCATCCCCGATTACTTCGCAGCCTTGCGCGCGCACCCGGCCGAAGCGCTCGCGCGCAGCCGCGAATTCCAGGTCGAGATCAACGGCGTGCAGGTGCAGGGCTACAACCTCGGCCGGGCGGGCGTGCTGCTGTCCTTCGGCGTGGCCGACCGCGCCGGCCTGAAATATCGCCAAGGCAAGCGCCAGGACCTGGGTTTCGTCCAGGCCTGGGTCGTGCAGACGTGGTCAAGGTCGGCGCCGAGGAAGGCCAGGCGATGGTGACCGTGGCCGAGCCGGAGCCCTACTTCGAAGCCCTGCTGACGGCGGCACGAGGCGCAGGCGCCTCGGCATCCGCGCCCGCTTCTGCAGCTAACTGAGAGCGGGCGCGTTGCGCTCGAACGCCGCCATCTGCGCGGCCAGCGCGGTCTTGAAGGCCGGCCGGGCTTCGCAGCGCGAGAGGTAGGCGTCCAGCACCGGCACATCGGCGACCAGCGTGGTGTGCCTGGGAATGCGCAACACGGTGGCCATCAGCAGGTCGCCCGCGGTGAAGCGCTCTTCGAGATAGTCGCGGCCCTCGAGCCAGGCGGCGAGCGCCGCCAGCCGTTGCTGCGCCGCTTCGAGCACCGCCGGTCGACGCTCTTCGGCCCAACGCTTCTGGGCGTGGAAGAGATCGAGCTCGCCGAGGTTCTGCAGGCGCGGCTCGATGCTGTTGAGGGCCGCGAACATCCAGGTCTTCGTTCTCGCCCGCGCAGCCGGCTCGTTCGGCATCAAGGCTTCGCAGCGCTCGGCGATGTGCATCACGATGGCGCCCGACTCGAACATCGACAGCCCGTCTTCCTCGTAGACCGGCACCTGCCCGAAAGGCTGCTGCGCACGATAGCCCGGCGAGCTCTGGTCAGCCGGGCCGATGAGTCGCTCTTCGTAGTCGAGCCCGGCCTCGCCGAGCGCCCAGCGCACGCGCAGGTCGCGCACCAGGCCCTGCGCGAAAGGCGGCACCCAGCCGAAGGCGCTCAGACGGATCGTGCTCATGCCGGCTTTCCCTGCTCGGCGAGGCACTGCTCGAAGGCGTCGAGCACCTGGCCCCAGCCACCGGCGTGCCCGTCGCGCTCCTTGACCGAAGCGAAAGGCGCCTGCCGGAAAGTGAGCAGGGTCTTGTCGCCGTGCGCGGCGAAGTCGAGGGTGATGAGCGTTGGCGTGTCATGCACCGCGTCGCCGCTGTCCCACTGGAACGTGAAGACCAGCCGCTCGGGGGCCACGATCTCCCGGTAGGTGCCATGCGCCCAGCCGTCTTGGCCCTGCGAGCGGATGCAATAGCGATAGGCGCCGCCGACCCGGAAGTCCATCTCGAAGACCGGCGTCGTGAAGTCGCGCGGATGCCACCAGCGTTTCACCAGGTCGAGGTCCGACCAGAGGCGAAAGACGAGCTCGCGCGGCGCGTCGAAGAGCCGCGTCAGGACGAGCGTGCGATCGTCGACCGCCGCCACCGTGTGGCCTTGAGCGTTGCTGCGGTTCATCGTTTCTTCTCCTTTTTCTTGACCTGTGCGAGCACTTCGTCCATGCGGTCGAAGCGCTCCTCCCAGAATGGCCGATACGCTTGCAGCCAGTCGGCCGCTTCCTGCATCGGCGCGGCGAGGAGGCGGCGCGGCCGCCATTGCGCGTGCCGCCCCTGCTCGACGAGGCCGGCGCGCTCGAGCACGCGCAGGTGCTTGGAGACGGCGGGCGAGCTCATCTGAAAAGGAAGGGCGATGTCCTTGACCACGGCGTGCCCGGAAGCGAGCCGCGCCAGGATGGCGCGCCGCGTGGGATCGGCGAGCGCCGAGAAGGTGAGACTCAAGGAATCGTCGGACATGTATATAACCCATCGGTTACGTATCCGAACGGTAACCTACAAGACGAATGGCTGTCAAGCGCGATGGCGACCTCTCGGGCATGGTGTCGAACGCGGTGCGTGCGCACCGCAGCCTGCTCGACTAGCTGGCGAGCGGTCGCTCGTCGCCTGAATCGCGGGCGACGTTAAGCTCCGGGTCCAGAGCCACCACGACAAGCCGGAGACCCATGCCCGCGTTGCAGTCGCGCATCGACACGCGCTCGGACGATTTCAAGGCCAACGCCGCGTTCCTGCAGGCCCAGGTCGACGACCTGCGGGCGCAGGCCGCGGCGATCGCCGTCGGCAGCGACACCCGCTCGCGCGAGCGCCACGTGGCGCGCGGCAAGCTGCTGCCGCGCGAGCGCGTCGACGGCCTGCTCGACCCGGGCACGCCGTTCCTCGAGATCGGCCAGCTCGCCGCGCACGGCATGTACGGCGGCGAGGCGCCGGCGGCCGGCATGATCGCCGGCATCGGCCGGGTGCACGGGCAGGAAGTGATGATCGTCGCCAACGACGCGACGGTGAAGGGCGGCACCTACTATCCGATGACGGTGAAGAAGCACCTGCGCGCGCAGGAGATCGCGATGCAGAACCGGCTGCCGTGCATCTATCTCGTCGACTCGGGCGGCGCCTTCCTGCCGCGCCAGGACGAGGTCTTTCCCGATCGCGAGCACTTCGGCCGCATCTTCTTCAACCAGGCCAACATGAGCGCCCAGGGCATCGCCCAGATCGCGGTCGTGATGGGCTCGTGCACGGCCGGCGGCGCCTACGTGCCGGCGATGAGCGACGAGACCATCATCGTCAAGAACCAGGGCACGATCTTCCTCGGCGGCCCGCCGCTGGTGAAGGCGGCGATCGGCGAGATCGTGAGCGCCGAGGAGCTCGGCGGCGGCGACGTGCATACGCGCCTGTCGGGCGTGGCCGACCACCTGGCCGACGACGACCGGCATGCGCTGGCGATCGCCCGGCGCATCGTCGCCAGCCTCAATCGCACGAAGCCCGACACCGTGACCTTCGAGGCCAACGAAGAGCCGCTCTTCGATCCGAAGGAGATCTACGGCGTCATCCCGAAGGACACCAAGAAGCCCTACGACGTGCGCGAGGTGATCGCGCGCATCGTCGACGGCTCGCGTCTCGACGAATTCAAGGCGCGCTACGGCGCCACGCTGGTCACCGGTTTCGCGCGCCTGTACGGCATGCCGGTCGGCGTCATCGCCAACAACGGCATCCTGTTTTCCGAGAGCGCGCAAAAAGGCGCGCACTTCATCGAGCTGTGCTGCGAGCGGCGCGTGCCGCTCCTCTTCCTGCAGAACATCACCGGCTTCATGGTCGGCAAGAAGGTCGAGAACGCCGGCATCGCGCGCGACGGCGCGAAGATGGTGACGGCCGTCGCGACGGCGCAGGTGCCCAAGCTCACGGTCCTGATCGGCGGCTCGTTCGGCGCCGGCAACTACGGCATGTGCGGCCGCGCCTACTCGCCGCGCTTCCTCTGGATGTGGCCGAACGCGCGCATCAGCGTCATGGGCGGCGAGCAGGCCTCCGCGGTGCTGGCCACCGTCAAGCGCGACGGCATCGAGGCGCGCGGCGGCGCCTGGTCGGCCGAGGAAGAGCAGGCCTTCAAGGCACCGCTGCTCGAGCAATACGAGCATCAGGGCCATCCGTACTACGCCAGCGCGCGCCTCTGGGACGACGGCGTGATCGATCCGGCCGAGACGCGCCGCGTCCTCGGCCTGTCGCTCGCCGCGACCTTGAATGCACCGATTCCGGCGACGAAGTTCGGCGTGTTCCGGATGTGACCCCGTGCAGTCTCGTGACGCCGCTTCTTCGCGCACGCCGGCTCAGGCCGGCGGTCGGTGTGCTCCGCTCCATGTCCCCCGGCCAGAGCCTGAAGGCTCTGGCCTCCTCCTAATACTTGCGCTGCGCACACCGCCCGCCGGCCTGAGCCGGAGTCGAGGTGCGCGTTTCATCGGAACGCGCGCGGCGCTTCGGCATCGGCGTGGTGGCGCCCTGCGGAGCGCAAGTATTAGGAGGAGAGCCAAGGCTTCAGCCTTGGCTCGGGGGACATGGAGCGGAGCAGGGCGCCGCCGCGCCGATGCCGCGTGAGCGAAAAGAGAGAAAACAGAACATGTTCACCAGGATCCTGATCGCCAACCGCGGCGAGATCGCCTGCCGCGTCATCAAGACGGCGCGCAAGATGGGCATCGCCACCGTCGCCGTCTATTCCGACGCCGACGCGCAGGCGCGCCACGTTCGCCTCGCCGACGAGGCGGTGCGGATCGGCCCGGCGGCGGCGCGCGAGTCGTATCTTGTCGGCGCGGCGATCATCGCTGCGGCGAAGGCGAGCGGCGCGCAGGCGATCCATCCCGGCTACGGCTTCCTGTCGGAGAACGACGCCTTCGCGGAAGCGTGCGCCAAGGAAGGCATCGTCTTCATCGGGCCACCGGCGGCGTCGATCCGCGCGATGGGCTCGAAGTCGGCGGCCAAGACGCTGATGGAGAAGGCCGGCGTGCCGCTCACGCCCGGCTATCACGGCAACGACCAGGACCCGGCCCTGCTGGCGCGGGAGGCCGGGCGGATCGGCTTTCCGGTGCTGATCAAGGCCAGCGCCGGCGGCGGCGGCAAGGGCATGCGGCGGGTCGACGCGGCGGCCGACTTCGCGGCCGCGCTCGCCTCCTGCCAGCGCGAGGCGAAGAGCGCTTTCGGCGACGACCGCGTGCTGGTGGAGCAGTACGTGCTGAAGCCGCGCCACATCGAGATCCAGGTCTTCGCCGACAGCTTCGGCGAGTGCGTCTACCTGTTCGAGCGCGACTGCTCGGTGCAGCGCCGGCACCAGAAGGTGCTCGAGGAAGCGCCCGCGCCCGGCATGACGGCAGAGCGCCGCGCGGCGATGGGCCGGGCCGCGGTCGAGGCGGCCAAGGCGGTGGGCTACGTCGGCGCCGGCACGGTCGAGTTCATCGCCCACCCGGACGGCGCGCTTCTACTTCATGGAGATGAACACGCGGCTGCAGGTCGAGCATCCGGTGACCGAGATGATCACCGGGCTCGACCTGGTCGAGTGGCAACTGCGCGTGGCCTACGGCGAGCGGCTGCCCAAGCGCCAGGACGAGCTCGCCATCCACGGCCATGCCATCGAGGCGCGCATCTACGCCGAGGATCCCGAGCGCGGCTTCCTGCCGTCGACCGGCAAGCTCGTCCATCTCGCGCCGCCCCACGCGTCGCCGCACGTCCGCATCGACACCGGGGTCGAGGAGGGCGACTCGATCACGCCGTTCTACGACCCGATGATCGCCAAGCTGATCGTCCACGACAGCGACCGGCCGGCGGCGCTGGCGCGCATGCGCGACGCGCTGGCGCAATACCGGATCGTCGGCGTCGCCAACAACGTCGAGTTTCTCGGCCGCCTGGTGGCGACGCCATCGTTCGCGAACGCCGAGCTCGACACCGCGCTCATCGAGCGCGAGCACGCGCTCCTGTTCGCGCCCGCGGGCGCGCCGCCCGACGACGTCTGGCGGATCGCGGCGCTGGCCGAGGTCGAGCGCGATGCCGCGGCCGTGCGGCAGGCAGCCGGACACGAGCGCGACGCCGATTCGCCCTGGCGCCTGCACGATGGCTGGCGCCTGAACGGCCAGGCCTTGCGCCGTCTCGGTTTTCGCCATGGCGAGACGATGCGCGAGGTCGATGCGGCTGCCTTGCCGCAAGGCCGGTGGCGCTTGCATCTCGATGGGACGAGCGTCGTCGCGTCCGGCCGCCTGCACGGCGACGGGCCGATCGTCGCCACCCTCGGCGAACGCCGTCTCGCGGCGACGGTTGTCGCGCAGGGCGATCGGCGCCACGTGTTCACCGGCGGCCACGGCTACGCGCTCGTCTTCGTCGACCCGCTCGGCGTGGCCGGCGCCGAGCACGAGGAAGAAGGCACCGGCCTGCGCGCGCCGATGCCGGGCAAGGTGATCGCGCTGCTCGCGCAGGCCGGCGCGGCGGTCGACAAGGGCGCCCCGCTGCTCGTGCTCGAGGCCATGAAGATGGAGCACACCATCAGCGCGCCGCGCGCCGGCAAGGTCAAGTCGTTCCGGTTCGCGGCCGGCGACCAGGTGGACGAGGGCGCCGAGCTGGTCGATTTCGAGTAGGCCCGGCCGCCGGCCCCGGCCGGAACGCGGACTTTCGGCACAGGCGATATAGTCACATCGGTGATAATATGCACCGATATTGGCGCAGCCCGCGCCGGCGAGTGACGCTTCGTGGATCGACTGAAGAGTTTCGGATTCCTGCTCAAGGACGTGAGCCGCCGCTACGTGCTGCGCTTCGAGCAGCACGCCGCCGAGATCTCGCTCACGCTGGTGCAGTGCAAGGCGCTGGCCCACCTCGAGAAGAACGAAGGCATCAGCCAGGCGCGCCTGGCCGAGCTGACCGACGTCGAGCCGATGGCGATGGTGCGCATCCTCGACCGGATGGAAGCCGATGGCGTCATCGAGCGCCGGCCGGATCCTGACGACCGGCGGGCGCGCCGCCTGCATCTCACCGCTCGGGCCAAGCCGCTGCTCGAGGAAATCTGGCGCCTGGCCGCGCTGACACGTGCCGAGACCTTCGCCGGCATCGCACGCGTCGAGCGCGAAGCCTTCATCGACGTGCTCGAGCGCCTCGACGGCAATCTTCTGGCGCTCGAAGCGAGCCCCGCCCCGGCGCGGCCGTCGAGCCGATCGAGCACGGCCACGGGCGCAGCCCGGCTTCGCCGCTCGCCCACCAAGCAGGAATCATGAACGCATCCACCGCGAGCGAACAAGCCGCCATCGCCGAGCCCGCCGAGGCCGCAGCGCCGGCCCCGGTCGGCCCGGTCCCGGGGCCGGCGATCCCTTCGGCACAGGCACTGCCCAAGCGCGACTGGAAGAAGCGCCTGCGCCTGCCGCTGATGCTGTTCGGGCCGATCGTGGTCGCGCTCGTCGCCGGCTATGTCTATCTCACCGGCGGTCGCTACGAGTCCACCGACGACGCCTACGTGCAGGCGGCGCGCGTGGCGATCAGCGCCAACGTCGCCGGCCGGGTCTCGCAGCTCGACGTGCGCGAGAACCAGATCGTGCACAAGGGCGAAGTGCTGTTCCGTCTCGACGACGCGCCGTTTCGCATCGCCGTCGACGAGGCGAGCGCGCAGCTCGCGGCCGCGCGTCTGCAGATCGAGTCGCTGAAGGCGAACTACCGGCAGCGCCAGTCGGAGCTCGCCTCGGCCGAGGACACGCTCGGCTTCCAGCAGCGCGAGGCCGACCGGCAGCAAAAGCTGCTCGGCTCGGGCATCGCCTCGCAGGCGCAGGTCGATCGCGCCGTGCACTCGCGCGACGAGGCACGCACGCAGGTGGCCACGGTGCAGCAGCAGATCGGCGCCGTCGTCGCCAATCTCGGCGGCAATCCGAACATCGCCGCCGACAAGCATCCCACGGTGCAGCAGGCGCAGGCGCGCCTCGACCGCGCCAAGCTCAACCTCTCCTACACCACGGTGACGGCGCCGAGCGACGGCATCGTCACGCGGGTCGACCAGCTGCAGGTCGGCAGCTACATCAACGCCTCGGCGCCGGTCTTCGCGCTGGTGTCCACGAGCGACGTCTGGATCGAGGCCAACTTCAAGGAAGACCAGCTCACGCACATGCGCGTCGGCCAGGCGGCGAGCGTGAAGGTCGACAGCTATCCCGGCAAGAGCTTCGAGGCCGAGGTCGTGAGCCTGAGCCCGGGCACCGGCTCGCAGTTCTCGGTGCTGCCGCCGGAGAACGCCACCGGCAACTGGGTCAAGGTCGTGCAGCGGCTGCCGGTGCGCTTCGCCTCGAAGAACGCCGATCCGGCCTTTGCGCTGCATGCCGGCCTGAGCGCCGACGTCAGCGTCGACACGCAGCATCGGCGCCATCTCTTCGGCGCCGCCGATGTGCCCGGCGACGGCACGGCGGTCGCCGAGCGGTGAGCACGGCGGCTGCAGCAGGCGCGCCGGCCGCGCCTGCGCCGCAATCGCGGCCTCATCACCGTCTCGGTGATGCTGGCGTCGATCATGCAGGCGCTCGACAACACGATCGCCAACGTCGCCCTGCCGCGCATCCAGGGGTCGCTGTCGGCGACGCAGGACCAGATGACCTGGGTGCTGACCTCGTACATCATCGCCGCCGCGATCATGACGCCGCTCTCCGGCTGGCTGGCCGGGCAGATCGGCCGCAAGCGCGTGTTCCTGTTCTCGATCGTCGGCTTCACCATCGCCTCGGCGCTCTGCGGCCTGGCCCAGTCGCTTGCCCGAGATCGTGCTCGCGCGCCTGGTCCAGGGCCTGTGCGGCGCGGCGCTGATCCCGATGTCGCAGGCGGTGCTGCTCGACATCAATCCGCCCAAGGAGCACGCCAAGGCGATGGCGATCTGGGTCACGGCGGTCACCATCGGCCCGATCCTCGGGCCGGCGCTCGGCGGCTGGCTGACCGAGAACTACAACTGGCGCTGGGTCTTCTACATCAACGTGCCGTTCGGCATCCTGGCCTTCCTCGGCATCCTGACCTTCATGCCGGAGACGCAGCTGCGCAAGTCGCGCTTCGATTTCTTCGGCTTCGCGGCGCTCAGCCTGGCCATCGGCGCGTTCCAGCTGATGCTCGACCGCGGCCAGCTCAAGGACTGGTTCAGCTCGACCGAGATCTGGATCGAGGCGGTGATCGCCGGCCTCGCGCTCTATCTGTTCATCGTCCACATGCTGACGACCAAGCGGGCGCCGTTCGTCAGCCCGGCGCTCTTCAAGGACCGCAATTTCCTCACCGGCAACCTCTTCATCTTCGTCGTCGGCGTCGTCCTGTTCGCGACCCTGGCGTTGCTGCCGCCGCATGCTGCAGGACCTGATGGACTATCCCGTGGTGCTGACCGGCCTGGTGACCGCGCCGCGCGGCCTCGGCACGCTGGTCGCGATGTTCATCGTCGGCCGCCTGATGGGCCAGGTCGATACCCGCCTCATCATCGCCGCCGGCTTTGCGCTGACTGCCTTCTCGCTCTGGCAGATGACGCACTTCTACCTGCAGATGGGCACCGCGTCGGTGGTCTGGTCGGGCCTGACGCAGGGCCTGGGCACCGGCTTCGTCTACGTGCCGCTCGCCGCCATCACCTTCGCCACGCTGTCCCCGCAATACCGCAACGAGGGCACGGCCCTCTTCAGCCTGGTGCGCAACATCGGCAGCAGCATCGGCATCTCGGTGGTGACGACGCTGCTTCACGCGCAACTCGCAGATCATGCATTCGCGCCTGGCCGAGCAGGTGACGCCGTTCAGCGACGTGCTGCACGCCCAGGCGCCCGGCGCGCTCGGCAGCACCGGCGGGCTCGCCGCGCTCGACGCCATGGTCAGCGGCCAGGCGGCGATGATCGCCTACAACAACGACTTCAAGCTGATGATGGTGCTGACGCTGTGCGCGGTGCCGCTGGTGGCGCTGCTGCGCCGCGGCGTGAAGGCGGCGGACAGCGCACCGGTGGTGATGGAATGAAGACGCCTCGCCGCCTGCTCTGCATCGCGGCCGCGGCCGCGCTGGCCGGCTGCGCCGTCGGCCCGAACTTCACGCGGCCCGAGCCGCCGGCCGCCGATCGCTATACCGCGCAGCCCTTGCAGATCGAGGGCGCGTCGACGACGGCGGGCGCTTCGCAGCACATCGAGCCGGGTGCCGAGCTCGGACCCGAATGGTGGCGCCGCTTCGGCTCGCCCGCGCTCGACGACATCGTCGCCCGCGCGCTCGCCCACAACCCCACGGTCGCGGCCGCGGCGGCGACCCTGGCGCAGGCGCAGGAGCTGGCCGACGCGCAAGCGGGCACGCTGGCGCCGCAGGTCGGTGCGACGGCTGGAATCGGGCGCCAGAAATACGGCGCAGAGTTTCTCGGCACCTTGCCGAAGCCGCCGCCGTTCGGCTATTTCTCGGTCGGTGCCACGGTGAGCTACGCCCTCGACTACACCGGCGGCGCGGCGCGCTCGGTCGAGCAGCAGCGCGCGCTTGCCGAGGTGCAGCAGCAGCAGCTCGACGCGGCGCGGCTGGCCGTGGCCGGCAACGCCGTGATGCAGGCGCTGCGGATCGCCTCGCTGCGTGCGCAGATCGCCACCGTGAACGCCATCCTCGAGCAGGATCGCGAGAACCTCAAGCTCGTGCACGTCGGCATTCGACGCCGGCTCGGTCTCGCGCCTCGACATCGTCAGCGCCGAAAGCCAGCTCGCGATCGACACGACGCTGCTGCCGCCGCTGCGCCAGGAGCTGAGCGTGGCCGAGCACGCCCTGGCCATCGTGCTGGGCGCGCCGCCCGCGCGCGCGGCGCTGCCCGAGTTCGACCTGACCGGCCTGAGCGTTGCCGCGCGAGCTGCCGCTGAGCCTGCCGTCGGAGCTGGCGCGCCGCCGCCCCGACATCCTCGCCGCCGAGGCGCAGCTGCACGCGGCGACGGCGGCGGTCGGCGTGGCCGAGGCCAATCTCTATCCGCACATCACGCTCAGCGCCAGCACCGGGCAGCAGAGCGCGACGCTGGCGCACATGTTCGACGCTTCGAGCAACGTCTGGAGCCTGGCCGGCGGCCTGGTGGCGCCGATCTTCGATGGCGGCACGCTGCGCGCCGAACAGCGCGCCTCGGCCGACGCCCTGCGCGCCAGCGCGGCGAACTACGAGCAGACGGTGCTGGTCGCGTTCGGCCAGGTCGCCGATTCGCTGGAGGCACTCGATCACGGCGCCGAGGAACTGCAGGCGCAAGCGCGGGCGCAGAGCGCGGCGCGCGACAACGCCGACCTCACGCGCATGAGCTATCACGAAGGCAACGTCGGCATCCTGCAGGTGCTCGATGCCGAGCGGCTCTATCAGCGCGCGCGCCTCGGCTACGTGCGCGCCGATGCGCAGCGCTACAGCGACACGGCACAGCTCTTTCTCGCGCTCGGCGGCTCCGGGCCGGACGCCGTCCGCTAGCGCGGCTCTTCCCAGTCGAAGCGCCAGATCGCGATCGCCGCGAACAAGGCGCTGAAGGCGAGCAACGCGCCGATCGGCGCGAGCGCCGCCTGAAAGCCGAGACCACGCCAGGTCATGGCGTCGAGCCCGTCGACGGCCCAGCGCGTCGGCACGGCAAGCGAGGCCGTCTGCAGCCATTGGGGAAAGAGGAACGACGGCACCCAGGCGCCGCCGAGCATCACCAGCACCAGCGTCGCGAAGATGGCCAGGCCGCGCGTGGCCTCCGGCGTCTTGCCGAGCGCCGCGATGAGCAGGCCGAAGCTCGAGGTGAGCAGCGCGAAGGCGATGCCTATGCCGATGAAGCCGGCGACGCTGCCCTCGATCCGGACGTGAAAGAGCAGGATGGCCGCCGCGTAGATGATGGCCAGGAGGATGAGCGCGGTGAGCGCACCGCTCAGGATGTGGCTGCCGAAGAGCACGCGGCGCGACAGCGGTGCGGCGCGCAGCCGCTTCCACAGGCCGAGCCGCCGCGCCAGCAGCACGCCGACGCCGAGCTCGATGCCCATGAAGAGGATGAACTGCACGCCCATCCCCGCGAAGGCATGGGCGTAGCCGTTGTAGGGATGCTCGGGTGCCGAGGTGGAGGCGATCGCGTCGGTGCTGAAGGGCAGCGCGAACGAAGGCGTGCCGGGCGCGCCGCGTGGGCCGAGGCTGTCGCCGAAGGCCTGCATCACGTGCTGCGCGAGCAGGCCGCGCACGAGAGGCAGCGCCGTTGCCTGCGACGGGTCGTAGTACACCGCGATCTTCGGCTTGGCACCGCCGCCGAGCATGGCCTGCGACAAGGCGGCGCCGAAGCCGGCGGGCAGCACGATCGCGGCGCGCACCTTGCCCGCGCGCGCCTGCGCTTCGGCGTCATCGGGTGCGCGCTCGCGCACATCGAAGGCGCTGTCGCCTTTCAGCGAGGCGGCGACGGCTTTCGAGAGCGGGCTGGCGTCGAGGTCGGCCAAGGCGATCGGAATCTTCGTCGGCTTGTCGCTGCTGGGTCCGAACAGGGAGCCGAAGAACGCGGCGATCACGATCGGCGCGGCGATCGACATGATCAACGCGCGGCGGTTCGAGAAGTAGAGGACGAGGTCCTTGCGGATCAGCGCCTTGAGCGCGACGACGGTGTGGTGCGTTTTGTTCATGACTTTGGTTCTTCGCTGTTCGCGGCCGGGAGCATCGGGCGGGGGACTCCGCTCATGTCCCCCGACGACCGCCTGAAGGCGCTCGTCTCCTCCTTTACTTCGCTGCGTCCCCCACCCGACGCTCCCGGCCGAGCCGGTTCGCACGAGACAAAGAAAGAGCAAGACGCTCGGTGCGGGATCGGGGCGATGGGGCGTTCTGTGGAGCGAAGTAAAGGAGGAGGCGAGAGCCATACCTGGCTCTCGCCGGGGGACATGAGCGCAACAGAGCGCCCCGTCGCCCCGATCCCTCGACGACCACAGTGGCAGCATTCATCAATCAGTCCCGAAGGGCCCTGCCCGTCAACGACAGGAACACATCCTCGAGCCCCGCGCGCGCCGAGCCGATGCGTGTCACGGTTCGCCCCTGAGCGCTCAGTGCCACGAGCAACGCGGGCACGTCGCGGCCGAGATCAGCGACCGCTGCGCGCAGCACATCACCTTCCTGCACCGCCTGCTCGATGCCCGGCAAGCCGGCGAGAGCGCCGAGGTTCACGGGGCCATCGACCTCGATCTCCAGGCTCAGCGTGGCCGGCAGCAGGCGCGCGATGCCGGCCAGCGTGTCGCTGGCCACGACCTTGCCGTGGTCGATGATGACGATGCGGTCGCACAGGCGCTCGGCCTCTTCCATGTAGTGCGTCGTGTAGAGCAGCGCCTTGCCGCGCCGGCGCAGCTCCTCGAGGTTGTCGAAGATGGCGTTGCGGCTTTGCGGGTCGACGCCGACCGTGGGCTCGTCGAGGATCAGCACGTCGGGGTCGTGCACCAGCGCGGCGGCGATGTTCAGGCGCCGCTTCATGCCGCCGCTGAAGGTCGAGGCCTTGTCGCGGGCGCGGTCGGCCAGGCCGACGAGCTGCAGGGCGGCGTCGACGCGTTGCTGCAGCAGCGGGCCGTCGAGGCCATAGAGCGCACCGAAGAGCTTGAGGTTGGCGGCGGCGGCGAGGTTGTCGTAGATCGAGAGCTCCTGCGGCACGATGCCGATGCGGCGCTTCGGTGCCTGGCTGTCTTCGGTCAGCTCCTGGCGCGTGCCGCCTTCGCCGACGAAGACCTGGCCGCGATCGGCGGCGACGAGGCCGCAGAGCATCGCCACCGTCGTCGACTTGCCGGCACCGTTCGGTCCGAGCAGGCCGACGATCTCGCCGGCGCCGACCGCAAACGACAGCTCGCTGACGACGGCACGGCTGCCGTACGACTTGCAAAGGCCTTGGGCTTCGAGCATGGGCTTTCCTGAAGAGAGGCCGCCATTCTTGACGAGGCAGCCGCGCTGGCGCCGCGGCGATGCGACCAAGCGACGGCGGCGCGGCGCCAATCGCCGGGCCAGGGCGCGAGCGGTGCCGACGCTCGTCTCGCCGCGGCGCTAGGATGGCCCCATGCGACAGGTCAGCACCGGCGAGTTCGAAGGCGGCTCGGTTTTCATCGACGGCGACTGGAAGGCGCTCTCGGAAGCCAAGATCTCGATGTTCGACTGGGGCTTCACCCGCTCCGATGTCGCCTACGACGTGGTCAGCACCTGGAAAGGCGCGTTCTTTCGCATCGACGACCACCTCGACCGCTTCTTCAACAGCCTGGCCAAGCTGCGCATGACGATCCCGTACAGCCGCGCCGAAGTGCGGCAGATCCTGCACGGCTGCGTCAAGGCCGGCGGCCTGCAGGACGGCTACGTCGCGATGCTGTGCACGCGCGGCGTGCCGCCGCGCGGCGTGCGCGACCCGCGCCTGGCGCAGAACCGCTTCTATGCCTACGCGCTGCCCTACGTCTGGATCGCCAACCCGGAGAAGCAGGCGCAGGGCATCGACCTGCACGTCAGCCAGCGCATCCGGATCTCGCCGGACTCGGTCGATCCGACGGTGAAGAACTACCACTGGCTCGACCTCGTGATGTCGCTCTTCGACGCCTACGACCGCGGCGCCGACACCAGCTGCGTCGTCGATGCCCAGGGCCATATCGCCGAGGGTCCGGGCTTCAACGTCTTCCTGGTCAAGGACGGCGTGGTGCGCACGCCCGACCGCGGCGTGCTCGAGGGCATCTCGCGCAAGACCGCGATCGAGCTGTGCGGCACGCTCGGCATCCCGCTGCGCGTCGAGCCGGTGCCGGCCTCTGATTTGCGCAGCGCCGACGAGGTCTTCATCACCTCGAGCGGCGGCGGTGTCCTGCCGATCGCGAAGATCGACGGCCGGCCGGTCGCCGGTGCCTGGCCCGGGCCGATCACCCGGCGCCTGCAGGACGCCTACTGGGCCCTGCACGACGACCCGCGGCATCGCGATCCGGTCGAGTATTGACGCTGGCCGGGCTGCGGCGCGGCGGCCCGGCTGAGCGGCACGGCCTTGCAAAGGCCGCCCGCCCACCCCAGTTGGGCAGGAGACAGGCGCAGCCGCCCGTTCGGCCGGTTCGCTGCCGGTGCGCGTGGCGTACCTTCTCGGCATCGGTAGAACGCAAGGGGTCGGATCAGCATGAACAGCCATACCAGCGAGAGCTCCGCCGCCACGGCCAGCGCCCTCGCGGGCCATTCGCAGGCGCTCGCCGCCATCGTCGACCGGATCGGCGCCAGCACCCTGGCCGTGCGCGGCCGCCGCCACGCCGTTGCTTCGGCGGTGGTCTGGCGCGAGGGCATCGTCGTGACGGCAGCGCACGTCTTCCGGCGCACGCCGGCCGCTGCGACCCTGGTCGGCGGCGACGGCAAGAGCATCGAAGCGACCCTCGTCGGCATCGACTCGTCCACCGATCTCGCGGTGTTCCGGCTGGTGGGCGCGAGCGCATTGCCGGCCGTGACGATCGGCGATGCCGCCAGCGTGCGCGCCGGCCATTTCGCGATCGCCGTCGGGCGCAGCGGCGAGGGCGATGCCATCGCCAGCGCCGGCCTCGTCAATCGGGCCTCCGGTCCGTGGCAGACCTGGCTCGGCGGCGCCGTCGACCGCCTGATCCGCCTCGATGGCGGCGTCTACGAGGGCCTGTCGGGCGCGCCCGTGGCCGATGCCGCCGGCGCCGTCATCGGCATCGCCACCTCGGCGCTCTCGCGTCACTACGGCATCGTCGTGCCGGCCTCGACGGTGTCGCGCGTGGTCGATGCACTGCTGGCGAGCGGACACGTCGCCCGGCCCTGGCTGGGCATCGGCGCCCAGCCGGTGCCACTGCCGGCCGACAGCGGTGCCGGCACGGGACTCCTCATTTCCGCGCTGGTGCCGGGCGGCCCGGCCGAGCGCGCAGGCCTCCTCATCGGCGACATCGTGGTGAAGGTCGCCGGCCAGCCGGCCAGCGACCTGCCGGCGCTGCGGGCGGCGCTCGCTTCCTCGGTCGGCCAGCAGGCCACGCTCGCGATCCTGCGCGGCGGCGCGGCACGCGACCTGCAGATCCAGGTCGGCGAGCGGCCGGCCGAGCGGCGTTGCGGCTGAGCGCGCCGGGAGCATCGATCACGAATTCGATCCGCGTCAGCATCGCATCGCCGGCCCCTCTGGTTCGGGCCGGCCTGGTCACCGGGCTCGGCGGCCGCGCCGGCCTCGAGGTGGTGCTTGCCGCCGCCTCGGCCGCAGCGCTGCGCGACGCCGATTTCGGCGGCGCCGAGGTGGCCGTCGTGGACGTCGGCGATGGCGCCGAGTCCGGCATCGACGAGCTCGTCGCCGGCGAAGGTCCGCGCGTCGTGCTCCTCGCCGAAGCCGGCGACGAGCGCATCGGCGAATGGCTGATCGACGGCTGCTCGGTGCTGCCGAAGGGCGCCTCGATCGAGGCCATCGCCGGCGCGCTGCTGGCCGCGCCAACCGGCCTGGTCGCGACGACGCCGTCGTTCGCGGCCGATGCCCTGCGCTTCGAGCGCACCGGCGAGCACCGCGGCGCCGCGCGCGCGGCCGGCTTGCTGACGCCGCGCGAGCGCCAGGTGCTGCTCGAGATGAGCCACGGGCTGGGCAATCGCGAGATCGGCGGCGCCCTCGGCATTTCGGCCCATACCGCCAAGTTCCATGTCGCCCAGATCATCGCCAAGCTCGAGGCGCAATCGCGCGCCCATGCCGTGGCCAAGGCGCTGCGCGCCGGACTGGTCGACGTCTAGGCGCTGCGCCTTTCCGTCGCGCCCGGCGCCGAGTTGCGACGAGAATGCCCTCCTCGCAGCCCGGGCTGCGTCGAGGGGGAAATGAAGTGTCCGCAGCGGAGATCTACGCCGACCTGAGTGCCGCGCTGGCGAACGTGACGTCTTCGCCGATCGAGGTCGTGGCGCTGTGCGCGGCCACCGCCGCCGGCGTCTTCACGATCACCAGCTCCTTCGTCAAGACGATGGTGCCGCTGCGCCTGCTGGCGTTGTTCAGCAACTGCGGCTTTCTCGCCTACGGCCTGCTGCATCCTTCGTGGGTCATGGCCCTGATGCACGGCGTGCTCCTGCCGATCAACACGCTTCGCCTGAACGACATGCTGCGCCTGACGCGCAAGGTCCGCGTCGCCACCGGCAACAACGACACCTCGGGCCTCTGGCTTCGGCCGTACATGAAGTCGCACGAGCGTCGCGCCGGCGACGTGCTGTTCGTCAAGGGTGCGCCGGCCGAGCACCTCTACGTGCTGGCGCGCGGGCGGGTCGAGTTCGTCGAGATCGGCACCAGCATCGGGCCCGGCAAGATGTTCGGCGAGATCGCCTTCTTCGCACCGCACGGAATGCGAACGCTGACAGCGCGCTGCAGCGAAGACTGCACCTTGCTCAGCATCAACCAGAGCACGGTGCGCCAGCTCTACTACCAGAACCCGTCGTTCGGCTTCGAGATCGTGGGCCTCATCGCGGCCCGTCTCTCGGCCGACGTGGAGCGGTTGCAGAAGCAGACGAAGCTGCCCGAAGCGACCGCCTGAGCCTTCAGGCGTCCTCGTCGTCCTCGTCTTCCTGCGCCTCTTCGTCATCGGCGAGGGCTTCGATCGAGTCATCGTCGTCGCCGATGCGCACGGCGGAATCGAGCGCATCCTTGGAGCGGGCGATGCGATCGGGGCCGATGTCGGCGCCGTCGCGGCCGGCACCCGGCACGGCCGAGCGGCGCTCGCCGGTGCCCATGGAATCGCTGTCGCTGCCGGCGTCGATCGGCGTGGCGCCGCCGAGCTCGCCCTCCTCGGTGTCGGTCTTCAGCCGCGATGCGCTCTGGATGTCGCTGCCGCTGTCGGACGTGTCGCTAGGACCGAGCACATCGGAGCCTCGCCCCTTGGCCTGTTGCGGAGCGCGACCGCCCCCGACGAAACTGCTTTGCGACATGCGTTCCTCCCGTTGTCGACGTGTCGATGCGTGCATCTTGCGGCAATCGATGTGCCCTTGCGCTGATCGCCCCGCGGCTTGCAGGGTCGGAGAGAGGACCGGTCGATGACTTGGCGACGTGATGCGTTCGTGGCGCACGCGGCCGGGAGCATCGGGCGGGGGACTCCGCTCATGTCCCCCGACGACCGCCTGAAGGCGCTCGTCTCCTCCTTTACTTCGCTGCGTCCCCCACCCGACGCTCCCGGCCGAGCCGGTTCGGACGAGACAAAAAGAAAGAGCGAGACGCTCGGTGCGGGATCGGGGCGATGGGGCGTTCTGTGGAGCGAAGTAAAGGAGGAGGCGAGAGCCATACCTGGCTCTCGCCGGGGGACATGAGCGCAACAGAGCGCACCGTCGCCCCGATCCCGAGCGAGGAAGAGTCTTAGACCCGCTCGACGACGATCGCGATGCCCTGGCCCACGCCGATGCACATCGTGCACAGGGCGTAGCGCCCGCCGGTCTTGTGCAGCTGGTTGATCGCCGTCGTCACCAGCCGCGCGCCGCTCGCGCCGAGCGGATGGCCCAAGGCGATGGCGCCGCCGTTCGGGTTGACGCGCGCGTCGTCGTCGGCCACGCCGAGCTCGCGCAGCACGGCCAGGCCTTGCGCGGCGAAGGCTTCGTTGAGCTCGATGACGTCGATCTGCGCCAGCGTCAGGCCGGTCAGCGCCAGCACCTTCTGCGTCGCCGGCGCCGGGCCGATGCCCATGATGCGCGGCGGCACGCCGGCCGTGGCCATGCCGACGACGCGGGCGCGCGGCGTCAGGCCGTGCGTCGCGGCGGCCGCTTCGCTGGCCAGCAGCAGGGCGCAGGCGCCGTCGTTGACGCCCGAGGCGTTGCCGGCGGTGACGGTGCCGTCGGGCCGGACGATGCCCTTGAGCTTGGCCAGCGCTTCGAGGCTGGTGTCGCGCGGATGCTCGTCCTTGGCGACGACGATGGCGTCGCCCTTCTTCTGCGCGATCGTCACCGGCGTGATCTCGGCGTCGAAGAAGCCGCTCTTCTGCGCCGCCACGGCCTTCTGCTGCGAGGCCAGCGCCATCCTGGTCCTGCGCCTCGCGCTCGATCTTGAAGTCGGCGGCGACGTTCTCGGCCGTCTCCGGCATCGAGTCGACGCCGTACTGCTCCTTCATCAGCTTGTTGACGAAGCGCCAGCCGATGGTCGTGTCGTAGACGGCGTTGCTGCGCGAGAACGCGCTCTCGGCCTTCGGCATCACGAAGGGCGCGCGGCTCATGCTCTCGACGCCGCCGGCGATCATCAGGCCGGCCTCGCCGCACTTGATGGCGCGCGCGGCGGTGCCGACCGCGTCCATGCCCGAGCCGCACAGGCGATTGATGGTGGCGCCGGGCACCTCGAGCGGCAGGCCGGCCAGCAGCGAGCGACATGCGGGCGACGTTGCGGTTGTCCTCGCCGGCCTGGTTGGCGCAGCCGTAGATCACGTCGGCGACCGCGGCCCAGTCGACCTTCGGGTTGCGTGCCATCAGGGCCTTGATCGGGATGGCGCCGAGGTCGTCGGGGCGCACCGACGAGAGCGCGCCGCCGTAGCGGCCGAAGGGCGTGCGGATGGCGTCGCAGATGAAGCCTCCTGCAGATGCATGGGATGGCTCATGTCGTGTTCCTCGGGTCAGGGGGCGTGCTGCAAGCGGAGCGCCGGTGCGTGCCTGCAGCTCGTCGTGGCTCAGGCCCTCGACATCGTCGCGAACGACCAGGCCTTGCGCCGTCACGTCGATCACGGCCAGGTCGGTGTAGATGCGCGCGACGCAGCCGATGCCGGTCAGCGGATAGGTGCAGCGCTCGACGATCTTCCTCTCGCCGCTCCTTCGTCGTGTGCTCCATCATCACGTAGGTCTTCTTGGCGCCGATGGCCAGGTCCATGGCGCCGCCGACGGCGGGGATCGCGTCGGCTGCGCCGGTGTGCCAGTTGGCGAGATCGCCGCTGGCCGAGACCTGGAAGGCGCCGAGCACGCAGACGTCGAGGTGGCCGCCGCGCATCATCGCGAAGCTGTCGGCGTGGTGGAAGAACGAGCCGCCGGGCAGCAGCGTCACCGGCTGCTTGCCGGCGTTGATCAGGTCGTAGTCTTCCTCGCCCTCGCGCCGGCGCCGGGCCCATGCCGATGACGCCGTTCTCGCTGTGCAGGATCACCTCGCGGCCCGCGGGCAGGTAGTTGGCCACCAGCGTCGGCAAGCCGATGCCGAGGTTGACGACGGCGCCGTCGGGGATGTCGCGCGCCACGAGCGTGGCCATCTCGGCCCGCGACCATTTGCGTGCGCTCATGCCGCCGCCTTCGCCGCGCCGTTGAAGCCGCGCCGCGTTCGTGGCGACGCGCGCGATCTTCGACGATGCGCTGGACGAAGATGCCCCGGCGTCACCACCGCTTCCGGATCGAGCTCGCCGAGGGCGACGATCTCGTGCACGGTGGCGATGGTGGTGCGCGCCGCCATCGCCATCACCGGCCCGAAGTTGCGCGCCGTCATGCGATAGGTGAGGTTGCCCCAGCGGTCGCCGCGCTCGGCCTTGATGAAGGCGTAGTCGGCATGGATCGGCGCCTCGAGCACGTACATGCGGCCGCCGATCTCGCGCGTTTCCTTGCCCTTGGCCAGCTCGGTGCCGTAGCCGGTGGGCGAGAAGAAGGCGCCGATGCCGGCGCCGGCGGCGCGGATGCGCTCGGCGAGGTTGCCCTGCGGCACCAGCTCGAGCTCGATCTGGCCGGCGCGATAGAGGGCGTCGAAATGATGGCTGTCGACCTGGCGCGGGAAGGAGCAGATGATCTTCTTCACCCGCCGGGCGGCGAGCAGCGCCGCCAGGCCGGTGTCGCCGTTGCCGGCGTTGTTGTTGACGATCGTGAGATCGCGCGCGCCCTGGCGCGAGCAGCGCCTCGATCAACTCGTTCGGCAGGCCGGCCGTGCCGAAGCCGCCGATCATGATCGTGGCGCCGTCGGGCACGTCGGCCACTGCGGCGGCCACGCTGGCGACTTCCTTTTGAATCATCGCTGCATCGCTTCGTCGCGATTCGGGGGTCCGCTGGATTGTCGCAGCGATCGCGGTCGCCTTCACGCTGCCTTCGCATTGCCTTCGAGGCCGGCGTCGATCCTTCGGCATCGTCACTTCGAAGCTCCGCCATGTCGACGCCGCCTCGCCTTCCGCGCTTTCCCCTCCTTGCCAAGGCCGCGGCTCTCGCCGCCGTGCTGCTCGCGCTCATGCTGGCGCTCGGTGCCGTGAGCGGCATCGTCGCCGAGCGCGCAGGGCGCCTGCGCGAGGCCGAGGCCAGCGTCGCTGCCAGCCTGGCGTCGAGCCAGACCCTGCTCGGGCCGATCCTCGAGCGCGATTGCGTCGAGAGCTGGGAAGCGGTGCAGGGCGAAGGCAAGGACCGCAAGACGGTGACCGAGAGGCGCGTGCAGAAGCTGGCCGCCACGCCGGCCGCGCTCGACATCGACGCCCGGGTCGCGATCGAGCCGCGCCATCGCGGCATCTTCAAGGTCAACGGCTACGTCATGCAGGCGACGCTTGCCGCGCAATGGAAGGACGGCGCGGCGCTGGTGCCCGCCGTCGAGCATCCGGGCTCGCGCATGCAATGCGATGCGCCCAAGGTCTTCGTCGCCCTCGGCGATTCGCGCGGCGTGCGCAGCGCGCTCGTGCGCATCGATGGCGCGGCAGCGGCGGTGCTGCCCGGCACCGACCACGACGCGCATCCGCGCGGCTTTCATGTCGACGTGACCGAGGCCTATGCCGGCTCTTCCCATCCGCTCGACGTGCAGATGACACTCGAGATCGTCGGCACCGGCGATCTCTCCTTCGCCCCGGTCGGCGACGCGACCCACGTCGCGCTGGCGTCGAACTGGCCGCATCCTTCCTTCAGCGGCCGCTTCCTGCCGCTCGAGAGCGAGGTCCGCGACGACGGCTTTCGGGCGCAGTGGAAGCTCAACGCGCTGGCCACCTCGGCGCCGCAGGAAGCGGCGGGCGGCGCGCCGGCCTGCGTCTTCGGCGACACGCCGCCCGACCCGCCCGCAGGCCGGGCGCGCGCCCGCTGCGTCGAGACCTTCGGCGTCGCCTTCATCGATCCGGTGAGCCCCTATACGCTGAGCGATCGGGCGACCAAGTACGGCCTGCTCTTCATCGCGCTCACTTTCGTCGGCGTCGCTGCGGTCGAGGTCCTGCGCCGGGTCCGCGTGCACCCGATCCAGTACCTGCTCGTGGGCTCGGCGCTCGCCGTGTTCTTCCTGCTCCTCGTCAGCCTGAGCGAGCACCTCGCGTTCGGCCTGGCCTATCTCGCGGCCAGCGCCGCCTGCACGGCGCTGCTCGCGTTCTACGGCCGCTTCGTGTTGCGCAGCGGCCGCGCGGGCCTGGCCTTCGGTGCCGCGATCGGCGTGCTGTACGGCGTTCTCTACGTCCTGCTCCAGCTCGAGCAGACTGCCCTCCTGCTCGGCTCGGGCCTGCTCTTCCTGGTCATCGCCGCGCTCATGATCGCGACGCGCAGCATCGACTGGTATGCACTTTTCAGCCGGCTGCGTAGCGATGCCGCGTCCCCGGCTTCGGCCTTGCCGTGAGACCCTGGCGCTCGGGCCGCCGCTTGCGGCGCCTTCTTCATTCACGCCCGGCACGCCGCGTGCCATCATCGCCGCCACCTTGCAGCTCGATGATCCTCGCAGCGAACGCCTGAGTCCCGTGGCCACGTGGCTAGGCGGCGGCCTGCTTTTCGTCGCCGTCGTCCTGCTGCTCGAGCAGGCGCGGCCGCTCCTGCTGCCGGTGGCGATCGCGCTGGTCTTCACCTTCGTGCTGGCCGCGCCGGTGCGGGCGCTGCGCCGCGCCGGCATCCACGAATACATCGGCGCCGGTCTCGTCATCGCCGCCGTGCTCGCGGTGATCGCGCTTCTGGCGATGCTCGTCGCGGCACCGGCCGCGGCCTGGTGGTCGCGCGCGCCCCTCATCGTGCACGAGCTCGTCGCGGCGATCGAGCGCTGGCGCGACACGCTCTTCCCGTATTCGACGCCGGCTTCGCTCGCGCGTGCCGCCACGCTCACGCCAGACGCCCTCGGCGAGCGCCTGGCGAGCGAGGGCTGGACCTTCACCCGCCTGGCCATCGGCGAGACGATCGCGTTTGCGCTCTCGGCCTCGGCCACCGTGATCCTGCTCTACTTCCTGCTCGCCTCGGAACAATGGCTGGTGGCACGCACGATCGCGGCGATCCGTCGGCCGCGCGCCCGGGCGCTGGTGCTCTCGGGCTTTCGCCAGGCGCAGCGCGACATCGGCCTGTTCATCAGTACGATGAGCCTCGTCAACCTCGCGCTCGGCGTCGCGACCGGGCTGGCGCTCTGGCTGATCGGCCTGCCGAATCCGGTGCTGTGGGGCACGACGACGGCGGTGCTCGCCTTCATTCCCTACCTCGGGCCGCTTCTCATTGCGGTATTGCTGCTGCTCGCCGGCAGCGTCGCCTTCGGCACCGGCTTCGCCATGCTCGGGCCGCCCGCGGCCTTTCTCGTGCTGCACGGGATCGAGGCGAATTTCCTCAGCCCGATGATCATGGGCCACCGCCTGCGCCTGAGCCCCGTCTTCGTCTTCCTGTCGGTGATGGTCTGGGGCTGGCTCTGGGGCCTGGCCGGCGCCTTCATCGCCGTGCCCCTGCTGCTCGCCTTGCGCGCCGTTTGCAAACGGGTGCGCCGGCTGCGCCTGGTCTGCGTCTACCTCGAGGGCCGCTAGCCACCGCCGCCGAAGACCCCACTGGCCGCATGCCGTCATCGCCGTGTCACGGTGGTGTCAGGCGGGCGATGAAGAATGCTGCGCATGGCAGCTCCCGATCGCTCGCCCGACTTCGGGCATGCAGATTGCCCCGGCCAGCGCGTGAACACCGCGGCCCGATCGATGCGCATCGCCTATGTCACCGAGACCTGGCCGCCCGAGCTGAACGGCGTCTCGCTGACGGTCGAACGCGCCGTTCGCTACCTGCGCTCGCGCGGCCACCGCGTCGAGCTGATCCGGCCGCGCCAGCCGGGCGAAGCGCGCGCTCGACGCCGCCGACGAGCTGCGTACCGTCGGTTGCGCCATTCCCATGTATCGCGAGCTGCGATTCGGGCTGGCCGGCAAGGCTGGCCTCGTTCGCCGTTTCGAGCAGACGCGGCCCGAGATCGTTCATCTCGCCACGCCGGGGCCGCTGGCCTGGGCCGCGCTCGCCGCGGCGCGCCAGCTCGGCATCGCCACCAGCTCCGAATTCCGCACCAACTTCCATCAGTACAGCCGCTACTACGGCTTCGGCTTCCTGGCCGATGCGGCGCTCGCCCTGCTGCGCCATTTCCACAACCTGACCCGCCGCACCTTCGTGCCGACCTTGTCGGCACGGCGCGAGCTGGCCGGCGCGGGCTTTCGCAACCTGACGCTGGTCGGCCGCGGCGTCGACACGACGCAGTTCTCGCCAGCGTGCCGCAGCCGCATGCTGCGCCTGCGCTGGAGCGCGCGCGACGATGCGCCGGTCTTTCTCGTCGTCGGCCGCGTCGCCGCCGAGAAGAACGTCGAGCTCGCCTTGCGGGCCTTCGCGGCAGCGCGGCGCGAGCGGCCGGACGCGCGCATGGTCGTCGTCGGCGACGGGCCGGCGCGGGCCCGGCTCGAAAAGCAGTTTCCGGAGGCACGCTTCGTCGGCGTGCGGCGCGGCGCCGACCTGGCGGCGCACTACGCCTCGGCCGACGTCTTTCTCTTTCCCAGCCTCACCGACACCTTCGGCAATGTCGTCATGGAGGCGCTCGCCTCGGCGCTGCCGGTCGTCGCCTTCGATTGCGCTGCCGCGTCCGAGCACGTGGTCGACGGGCTGAGCGGGCGCATCGCCCTGCCTGGCGACGAGCCGGCCTTCCTTGCCGCCGTGCGCGAGCTGGCGCTGGCCGACCCGCAGGCACTGGCGCCGATGCGCGAGGCGGCCGTCGCCGCCGCCCGCCGTGCCGATTGGGACGAGGTGCTGCAACGCTTCGAGGCCCGCCTCGAGGACACCGTCGATGCGATCGAAGCGACTCCCGCCGCCGTTCCTGTCGTGGCCTGAACGGCGCCTCGCCTGGATCGAGCGCGAGCGTCTCGTCGCGCTCTGGATGCATGGCGCGGCAACGCGTGCCTGGGTCGTGCGCGTGCTGGCCGCGGTCAGCCGCGTCGGCGACGGCTGGCTCTGGTTCGGGATGGTCGTCTGCCTGCCGTGGGTCGGCGGCCCGGTCGGCACATCGGTCTCGGTGCGGATGATCGGCGTCGGCCTCGTCGACATCGTGATCTACAAGATCGTCAAGCGCTGGATCGCGCGGCCGCGGCCATTTCGCAGCTGTGCGGGCTTTCGCGAATGCGCCCGCTCGCTCGACGAGTTCAGCTTTCCGAGCGGCCACACGCTGCACTCGGTGGCGTGCAGCATCATCCTCACCGCCTACTACCCGATGTTCGCGCTATTCGTCTGGCCGTTCACCGTGCTGGTCGCGATGTCGCGCGTCGTCCTCGGGTTGCACTACCCGAGCGACGTGATCGTCGGTGCGCTGATCGGTGCTGCCACCGCCGCGGTCAGCTTCAACCTGCTCTAGCGTCGACATCCAGGTCGTGCTCGAGGCGCCGGCGCCGTCGGTCTGGCGCACGAACTCGTTCACCGTGCAGGGCCGGCGATCGCGCAGGGCGCGCTCGAGGATTCTTTGCCAGGAACGCCGTACCGCTGTGAAGTCGGCGTCGCGCGGATGCAGCTCGATGCGCAGCAGCGTGTTGCTGCGCTCCTTGCGCGCGACCAGCGCGTTCCAGAGCACCGAGGTGCGCCGGCGCCAGCCGCTCGAGGTGCTGTAGACGACGCTCTGGCTGGTGACTTTCTCGCGGCTCGGCAGGCGCACGATGTGGCGCAGCGTGGCGGTGTACTCGAAGCCGGCCAGCGCCGGCCAGGCTTGCGGCCCGAGCAGCCAGGCCGGCGCCACGAAGCCGTGCAGCGGCCAGCCGTTCTGCCGAAACCAGGCCACGCCGGCCTCGACCCGCTCCTTCGCTTCGCCTTCGGGCAAGGCCCAGAACTCGCCCTCGCCACGGGTATAGCTCTTGCGCCGCAGGCGGTCGACGACGCCGTTCGGTGGCAGGTCGTCGCGATGCGTGTAGCCGTGCAGCGCCAGCTCGTCGCCGCGCTGCCGGCGCTGCCCGAGCCAGGCCTCGAAATCGCTCGACGGCGCGTCGCCGTGATAGCGCGGCACGACCAGCAGCGTCAGCGGCAGCGCCGCGACATCGGCGATCGCTTTCAGGGTGCGGATGCAGGCCGAGCGCGTCGAAGGCGCGACGTCGTGCAGGACGACGCAGACGAAGCGCTCGACCGGCGTCGTGCTGCTGCTCATCGTTCGGCCGGCACCGCTGCGCCGTCGAAAGGCACGCCGGCCGCGGCCGCCGCATCGCGACGGAGCAGGCGCCGATAGTGATCGAGCAGCATCGGCCAGAGCTGCTCCCAGTCGCGCGCCAGCGCGCGCTTTCGCGCCGCCCGCCGCCAGGCATCGCGATCGCGCTCGAAGAGCGCGGCGATCGCCTCCGCGAAGGCCGCGCCATCGCCGCGACGGACGGCGATACCGGTGTCGGCATCGACCATCTCCGCCAGGCCTTCGGCGTCGCGCAACACGAGCGGCGTGCCGCAGGCCAGCGCTTCGAGCGCCGAGAGTCCGAACGTTTCCTGGTCGCCGGCATGCACGAAGGCATCGGCGCTGGCCAGCGCCGAAGCCAGCGAATGTGCGCCGGCGACGAAGGGCAGCACGCGCACCTGGGGGCCGCTCGGTGGCGGCGAGGGCCCGGCGCCGATGGCGACGAGGACGTAGGGCGGACCGAGCCGGGCCACCGCATCGGCAAGCACGTCGAGATTCTTCTCGGGGGCGAAGCGGCCGGCGTAGACCAGCACGCGCGCGTTCGCGGCCAGGCCGTTGTCTCGGCGCCAGTCGGCCGAGGCGCGCGAAGGCTGGAAGGTCGTCGTGTCGACACCGAGCGGCTGGCAGGCGACGCGTGCGACGCCCCAGTCGAGAAGATGGTTGCGCATCGCCAGGCTGGGCGCGAGCACGAGATCGAAGCCGGCATAGACGTGCCGGATGTAGCGCCGCGCCAGCCGGGCGGCGGCTGCGCCGAAGCGTCGGCCGCCGGCCATGCGCGCCATCAGCTCGAGGTTGGAGTGGCAATAGGCGACCGCGGGCACGTCGAGCGCGCGTGAAGCATCGAGCGCGCCCCAGGCGACGCGATAGGGATCGCCGGCTTCGATCAGGTCGGGAGCCAGGCCTTCGAGCACGCGCGCGATGGCAGCGCGCCGCAGCGGCAGGCGATAGCCGCCACTGCCCGGCAAGGGCAACGAAGGCAACAGCACGATGCCACCCTGCGCGTCGACGCCCGGCACGGCGATGGTGTGCCGCCAGCCGGGCCGGCGCGCCAGCCAGTCGTGCTTGCTGAGCAGATAGCGCCGGACGCCGCCGCCGGTGACGCTCCAGAACATCGTCGCATCGACGACGTGGAGAGGGTCGCTCATCTCGGGCCGCTCATGGGATCGCGATTGTGGGCCGTAGGCACTGCGAAAGCGCGGCGCGCCCAGGACCATGCACGCAAGGCAATCGACGTGCCGCGGGCATACCGCTTGCCCCTTTGCGTTCCCGAGGCGCCAAGGAATCATCGTGTCCCACACCGTTCTACGCGCGCCCGCGCCCTTTTCTTCTCTTCTGGCCAGCGCCGGGATCGTGCTCATGGCGACCCTCACCGCCGGCTGTGACAAGGCCAAGGAAGAGCCGGTCGTCAGCGCCGCCACGGTCGTCATGCCCAGCGGGCCGGCGCCGTCCGACAGCAACGCTGCGTCGTCTTCTGCTGCCACCGTGGCCCGCACGAACGCCGACATCCCGCCGGGCATCACGGCGGGCAACAGCGGCCCGCCGACCGGGGGCACCGTCAGCGTCATTGCGAGTCCGCCGGCGCCTGTGGCCGCCATGCCGGCATCGACGGTCGCGCCGGCGTCGACGATCGCGCCGCGCGCGTCGCCGCTCGACCCCTCGGCCCTGCCGCCGGCCATCGCGGCCAGCCGTGCCGGCGCCGCCGCGATCGGCCTGCCCGCCAGCGCGCCGGCCGACGATCAGGCGCCGAGCGTGGCGCCCGACAACGACCAGCCGCGCAGCGTGCCGCCAGGCGGCAAGAGCTGAGCGCCGCGCAGCGGCCGGGCGGCGAGGCGCTCGCGTATCCTGTCCGGCGTGGACGCGCCCTCTGCACCGCTCGGCGACGAGCCCGTCGCCGCGCCGACCGGGCTCGACTTTCCGGTCGTCGGCATCGGCGCGTCGGCGGGTGGCCTGGCGGCCATCAAGGTCCTGCTCGAAGGCCTGCCGGCGCAACCCGACATGGCCTTCGTCGTCGTCCTGCATCTGTCGCCGCGGCATGAAAGCAATGCCGCCGCGATCCTGCAGGCTTCCACCCGCATGCCGGTGGCGCAGGTGCAGGGCAAGGTCGGCATCGAACGCAACCACGTCTACGTGATTCCGCCGACGCACGACCTGGCCATGGTCGACGGCTCGCTCGGCCTGATCGAGCACGACCGGCCGCGCGGCCGCCACGTGGTCATCGATCTCTTCTTTCGCACGCTGGCCGATGCGCACAGGGAACAGGCGATCGGCATCGTCCTGTCGGGTACCGGTGCCGACGGCTCGGCCGGCATCGCGCGCCTGAAGGAGACCGGCGGCATCGTCATCTCGCAGGCGCCGGGCGACGCCGAATACGACGGCATGCCGAAGAGCGCCATCGCCACCGGCAAGGTCGACATCGTGCTGCCCGTCGCCGACATGCCGAACCGGCTGATCGAGATCTGGAGCAACAAGCGCAGGATGGAGCTGCCCGACGCCGGCAAGATCGGCGTGGCCGCGCGCGAGCCGGCCTCGCCCGAAAGCGCCGAGGAGGCGTTGCGCGAGATCATGAAGACGCTGCATCAGCGCACCGGGCACGACTTCAAGAACTACAAGCGCGCCACCGTGCTGCGCCGGATCGAACGGCGGCTGCAGGTCAACGCGCTGCCCGACCTGGTGTCCTATCGGCGCTTCCTGGCCGGCGATACGGCCGAGGCACGCGCGCTGCTCGACGACATGCTGATCGGCGTGACGCAGTTCTTTCGCGACCGCAGCGCCTTCGAGGCGCTCGAGCGCGAAGTGATTCCGCGCCTGTGCGACATGGTGTCCGAGGATGGGCCGGTGCGCGTCTGGGTGCCCGGCTGCTCGAGCGGCGAAGAGGCCTATTCGATCGCCATGCTGCTCTCCGACGAGTCAGGCGCAGGCGCGCCGGACAGCGCGCCGATTCACGCTCTTTGCCACCGACATCGACGAGACGGCGATCGCGCTCGGCCGTGCCGGCTTCTATCCGGAGGCGATCGCCTCCGATGTGCCGCCGTCGCGCCTGCGTGCCCACTTCGTGGCCGAGCCGGGCGGCTATCGCGTGCACAAGTCGCTGCGCGAGACGCGTGATCTTCGCGCTGCACAACGTGCTTGCGCGACCCACCCTTTTCGCGCATCGACCTGGCCTCGTGCCGCAACCTCCTCATCTACCTCGACCGCGCCGCGCAACAGGCGGTGCTCGAGATGCTGCATTTCGCGCTCAAGCCCGGCGGCTATCTGTTCCTCGGCACGTCGGAGACGGTCGACGCGGCGACGCGCCTGTTCTCGACGGTCGACAAGGTGAACCGCATCTACCGCGCCAATCCGACCGGGCGGCCGCTGCGCGCGTTGCAGGCCCTGCCCTTCGAGCCGCGGCATCGGCAGCCCCGAACGCCCGGCCGCCGGCGCCGGCGACGCGCGTCCATTCGCCGGCCCAGGTGCATCAGGAGCTGCTCGAGCAGTTCGCGCCACCGAGCGTGCTGGTGACGCACGAGTACGAGATCGTCCATATCGCCGGCAGTGCCGTGCGCTTCCTGCGCTTTGCCGAGGGCGAGCCTTCGCACAACCTGGTGTACGCGGTTCAGCCCGAGCTGCGCAACGAGATGCGTGCGGCGCTGTTCCAGGCGCTGCAGCTGCGCGTGCGCGTCGAGTCGCCGCTGGTGCAGCTGCAGATGGAAGGGCGGCCGTCCAGGGTCCGGCTGGCGGTGCAGCCGGTGCGGCACGAGGGCTGGCCGGGCGAGATGCTGATCGTCATCTTCGAGCAGTCCGACGACAGCGGCGAGCCGGCGGCGCCGGGCGGCGCCTCGGAGCTCGACCCGCAGATCGTTCGCCTCGAAGGCGAGCTGCGGCGCAAGAACGACCAGTTGCGCGACGACGATCGAGCAGTACGAGACCTCGGCCGAGGAGCTGAAGGCCTCGAACGAGGAGCTGCAGGCGATCAACGAGGAGCTGCGCTCGGCCACCGAAGAGCTCGAGACCAGCAAGGAAGAGCTGCAGTCGACGAACGAGGAGCTCACCACCGTCAATCACGAGCTGAAGACGAAGATCGACGAGACGAGCGAGATCAACGACGACCTCAAGAACCTCATCAGCTCGACCGACATCGCCACCGTCTTCGTCGATCCGACGATGCGCATCAAGCGCTTCACGCCGGCCGCGGCGTCGCTCTTCAACATCATCGCCAGCGACGTCGGCCGCTCGCTCTTCGACATCACGCACAAGCTCGAATACAAGGGCCTGGCCGAGGACGCCCGCGCCGTCTTCGCGACGCTGCGCACGATCGAGCGCGAGGTCCGCAGCACCGACGGCAAGTGCCTGCTGGCGCGCTTGCTGCCGTACCGCACGACCGAAGACCGGATCGGCGGTGCCGTGCTCACCTTCGTCGACGTCACTCACCTGCGCCAGGCCGAATCCGACCTGAGCGTCGGCAAGGAGCGGATGGAGCTCATCGCCGACACGATGACGGACTTCGCGATCCTCACGCTCGATCTCGAAGGCCGCTTCACGAGCTGGAATCCGGGCGCGATCGCCCTCTTCGGCTACAGCCCCGAAGAAGCGATCGGGCAGCCCTTCGACATCCTGTTCCGGCCCGAGGAGCGTGCCGTCGGCGCGCCCGCCGAGAAGCTGCGCATTGCGCGCGACACGGGGCGCTCGCCCGACGAGCGCTGGATGCTGCGCAAGGACGGCAGCGTGTTCTGGGGCAGCGGCGTGACGGTGCCCTTGCAGGCCGGCGGCGTCGCGGGCTACGCCAAGATCTGCCGCGACATGACCAATGTCCGCAGCGCCGCCGAGGTCGCAGGCGCGCGAGCTCGCCTCGGCCAGGCTCGGCGCCGCCGAGGCGGCGGCCGAGAGCGAGCTGAAGAGCGAGTTCCTCGCCGTCATGTCGCACGAGCTCAAGCACCCGCTCAATCTCATCAACGTCAACGCGCAATTGCTGACGACCTTGCCGGAAGCGCAAGGCCTGCCGGCGGTGATGCGTGCGGCGCGCACCATCCAGCGCACGGTGCAGGGACAGGCCCGCATCATCGACGACCTGCTCGACATGTCGCGCTCGAACGTCGGCAAGCTCGCCGTCAATCGCGTCCCCCTGCTGCTGCTGGAGGCGATCCAGCCGTGCATGACCTGGGCCCTGGCCGAGTCGCGCGATAAGGGCGTGCGCCTGTACGCCGAGGGCTTCGACGATCCCATCCTGATCGATGGCGACCCGGTGCGGGTCGAGCAGATCGCCTGGAACCTGCTCAGCAATGCCGTCAAGTTCAGCCGCAGCGGCGGCTCGATCCTGGTCCGCGTCTCGCGCGACGGCGAGGACGCGCTGCTCGAGGTCACCGACTCCGGCCGCGGCATCTCGCCGGCCTTCCTGCCGCACGTGTTCGAGATGTTCAAGCAAGCCGATGCGCCGACGACGCGCGGCGAAAGCGGCCTGGGCATCGGCCTGGCGATGGTCAAGACCCTGGTCGAGCTGCACGGCGGCCGCGTCGCCGTCGAGTCGCCGGGCGTGGGCCAGGGCTCGACCTTCCGGGTCTGGCTGCCGATCCGCGAGCGCACCGGCTTCGCCGAGCTGCTCGACGACGAGCGCCAGCCGCAGCGCGCCATCGCCGGCATCCGCGTGCTGCTGGTCGACGACAACGCCGATACGCTCGAGACCTTCGGCTTCCTGCTCGAGCACGAAGGCGCCTTCGTCACGCCGGCCGCGAGCGGCGCCGAGGCGCTGCGCCTGGCCGACAGCGAGCCCTTCGATCTCGTCATCTCCGACGTCGGCATGCCGCAGATGGACGGCTACGAGATGATGACGCGGATGCGAAGCGAGCCGCGCACGAAGGTCCTGCCGGCGATCGCGCTGACCGGCTACGGCCGGCCGCAGGACGTGCAGCGTGCCCTGGCCGCCGGCTTCAATGCGCATGTCGACAAGCCGGTCGACATGGACCATCTGCGCGAGGTGATGAGGGCGGTGCTGGCGGGCGCGTCGCTTGCCCCGGCTTCTTCGGCGTCCAAGCCGAAGGAGTAAGCCGTGGTCAGTGCAAAGAGCAGCCGCCGTCCGACCGGACCGCGTGCCACGGGCGAGGCCATGCGCCGCATCCAGCAGCAGCAGGACAGGCGCGATCGCAAGGCCGGCGCTTCGACGAGCGACGAGAAGAAGAAGCCCGGCGTGCAGGCCGGCGCGCGCAAGCATCCTGACAAGCCGCCGGCGCAGCACCAGCGCAAGTCGGGCCGCGAGGCCGCCCTGCGCCTGGCGCCGCAATTCATGGCGCCGGACTATCGCGGCAGCGGCAAGCTCGAAGGCTTCGCCACGATCATCACCGGCGGCGACTCCGGCATCGGCCGCGCCGTCGCCGTGCTCTTCGCGCGCGAAGGCGCCGACGTGACGGTCGCGTACCTCGAATCGCACGAGGACGCCGAAGAGACGAAGCGCTGCATCGAGGCCGAAGGCCGGCGCTGCCTCCTCGTCGCCGGCGACGTGAAGGACCCGAAGTTCTGCGTGCGCGTGGTGCAGCAGACGATCAAGGCCTTCGGCAAGCTCGACGTGCTCGTCAACAATGCCGCCTTCCAGGAGCACGCCGCGTCCATCGCCGACATCAGCGAAGAGCGCCTCGAGCTGACGTTCCGGACCAACATCTTCGGCTACTTCCACATGGCCCGGGCGGCGCTGCCGCACATGAAGCAGGGCGCGTCCATCGTCAACACCGGCTCGGTGACCGGCCTCGAAGGCGAGGCGCGCCTGCTCGACTACTCGGCGACCAAGGGCGCGATCCACGCCTTCACCAAGGCGCTGGCGCAAAACGTGATCGACAAGGGCATCCGCGTCAACGCCGTCGCGCCCGGGCCGGTCTGGACGCCGCTCAACCCGGCCGACTCGTCGGCCAGGCGGGTGGCGAAGTTCGGCCACGACACGCAGATGCATCGCGCCGGCGCAACCCGAAGAGCTGTCGCCGGCCTACGTGTTCCTGGCCGCACCGGTGTGCTCGGGCTACATCACCGGCATCGTGCTGCCGGTGACGGGCAGCGTCGGCGCGATCTGAGCCCGCGCCGCCAGGGCGGCGCTCAACCGACGCCGAGCGTCTTCTTCGCCTTCAGCGTCGTCTGCTTCGTCTTGGCGTAGTCGCGCCAGGCCTCGCCCCTGGCTTCGATGCGTTCGTGCGCGTTGCGGATCGTCCAGTGCGCGCCGCCGGTGAGGCTGCCGAGCTCGCTCCATTCGCACGGCACCGAGATGCCGAGCCCGGGCCGTGCTCGCGCCGACCAGGCGCAGGCCGTGGTTGCGCCGAAGCCGTTGCGCAGGTAGTCGACGAAGATCCTGCCGACGCGATTCTTCGGCCCGCTCTTGGCGGCGAAGCGCTCCGGGATCACCGTGGCCATGTGCTCGACCACCGCCTTCGACAGCGCCTTGACCTCGTCCCAGCCGTCCTTCGGCGTGATCGGCACGACCACGTGCAGGCCCTTGCCGCCGCTCGTCTTCAGGAAGCTCGCGAGGCCGAGCTGCTCGAGCAGCGAGCGCGTCAGCTCGGTGCCTTCCTGGATCTGCTTCCAGCTCACGCCTTCGCCCGGGTCGAGGTCGAACACCATGCGGTCGGGCCGCGTCGTGTCGCGCGTGGTGGCGTTCCAGGTGTGGAACTCGATGACGTTGGCCTGCGCCGCACCGATGAGCGCGGTGAACGAGTTCACCTCCACCATCGGCTCGAGCCCGGGTGCGATCGAGCGGTCGAGCTCCTTCAGCTCGGGGATCTTCAGCGCTGCCGCGTGCTTCTGGAAAAACAGCTGGCCGCCGATGCCGGCCGGCGCACGCACCAGCGACACCGGACGCGCGGCGAGATGCGGCAGGATCAGGCGCGCCACCTCGAGGTAGTAGTTGACGACGTCGAGCTTGGTCAGGCCGGTGGACGCATCGATCACGCGCTCCGGGTGGCTGATGCGCACGCCTTCGACGATCGCCTCGCTGGAAGTCTTCCCCTTCTTCGCCGGCGCGGGCACAGGCTTGGCGGCGACCTTCGGCGCGGGCGTGGTCCGGCCCGGCTTGCCCTTGGCGGTTGTCTTTTTCGTGGCCACCACCGATTCTGCTGCCGCTGCCTCCGCCACGGCCTTCGTCGGCAAGGCCTGCTCGCGCACGATGCTCTTCGCCGGCTTGTCGGCGCGCAGGCCATGGAAGACGGCGTGCCGGATGTGGCCGTCGGGGGTCCACTCTCCGAACGAGACTTCTGCCACCAGCTTCGGCGCGACCCAGTGCGCCTTGCCCGGCGGCTTCTCGACGAACGGGCGCTTCTCGGATTCGACGGCGGCGAGCGCCTTCTTCACCGCTGCGAGCGAGGCCTGGTCGAAGCCGCTGCCGACGCCACCGGCGAAGTGCAGGGCGCCGGCCTCGTCGTGGATGCCGAGCAGGAGCGAGCCGATGCCGGTGCGCGAGCCCTTCGGGTCGGTGTAGCCGCCGATCACGAATTCCTGTCGCTGCGTGCACTTGAGCTTGATCCAGGTCGGGCTGCGCCGGGACACGTAGGGCGCATCGGCGCGCTTGCCGATCACGCCTTCGAGCTTCATGCGGCAGGCGTTGTGCAGCAGCTCCTTCGGCTCGGTCTGGAAGTCCTCGCTGAAGCGGATGCGCTCGTGTGCGGGTGCCGCGTCGAGCAGCGTTCGCAGCGCGGCGCGGCGCTCGACGAGCGGTACGGCGCGCAGGTCGTGGCCGGCGTGATAGGGCAGGTCGAAGACGAAGTACTGGATCGAGTCGGTGCGGGCCGCGTCGAAGGCGTTTTGCAGGAGATTGAAATCGGGCGCGCCGTTGGCGCCGGCGACCACGATCTCGCCGTCGAGCCAGCCCGAGCCGATGCCGAGGTCGCGCACCGCATCGACGAGGCTCTTCAGGCGCGCCGACCAGTCGTTGCCGTTGCGGGTGAAGAGGCGCACGTCGGCGCCGTCGATGCGGGCGAGCAGGCGATAGCCGTCGAACTTGATCTCGTAGATCCAGCCCGCGCCGGCGGGGACCTGCGCCACCAGCGTGGCCAGCTGCGGCACGAGCGTGGCCGGCAGCGCGGCCGCTTTTGCGCCGGCGGGCGCGGTGATCGGCGTGGCACGCGTCTTCACCGGCGCACTTGCGGCTTTCTTCGCCGCCTTAACCGTCTTCGCCGCCTTTGCCGTCTTCGCCGGGGGATTGGGAATCGTGCGGCTCGACAGCACGCTGCCCTGTTCGGCTTCGACGACGTTGTATTCCGCTGCCGGTCGCGCCGCGTCGTCGCGCTCCTTGATCAGCAACCAGGGCTCCTGCCGCTCGCTGGCGCGGCCGTGCATGCGCACCAGCGTCCAGCCGCCGCTGAGCTTCTTGCCGTGCAACCTGAACTTCAGCTTGCCGGCGCGATAGCCGGCGCGCGGATCGCCGACCGGTTCCCAGGTGCCGTTGTCCCACACGATCACCGAGCCGCCGCCGTACTGGCCTTTCGGGATCTCGCCTTCGAAGCGGCCGTAGTCGAGCGGATGGTCCTCCACGTGCACGGCCATGCGCTTGTCGGCCGGGTCGAGGCTCGGCCCCTTGGGAACGGCCCAGCTCTTCAGCGTGCCATCGAGCTCGAGCCGGAAGTCGTAGTGCAGGTGGCTGGCGGCGTGCTTCTGGATGACGAAGGCGAGGCCGCCCGCCTTTGCGGCTGTGCCCCCGCGCGGCTCGCTGGTGCGGGTGAAGTCACGCTTCTTCAGATAGGGTTGGAGCGAATCGGTCATGGCGCGACAGGGCACGACGCATGGGTGCATCGCCCTGCCGAGCCACGCCGCGGCAATCGCCGTGCCGCCGCCGAGGTCATAAGATCGCGAGACAAGAATTTGGAGACCCCATGACCCGAATCACCCGCGTGTTCCTTCTCTCGCTGCTCGGCGTCGCCTTTTCCGGCCCGCCGGCGCAGGCGGCCGACTATCCGGTCCGGCCGGTGAAGTGGATCGTGCCGTATACGGCCGCCGGCACCACCGACGTGCTGGCGCGCCTGATGGCGCAATGGCTCACCGACAAGATGGGCCAGCAGTTCTTCATCGAGAACCGGCCCGGCGGCGGCAACAACATGGGTACCGAGATGGTGGTCAACGCGCCGCCCGACGGCTACACGATGCTGCTGGTGAATCCCGCCAACGGCATCAACGCCACCCTCTACAAGAACCTCAACTTCAACTTCATCCGCGACATCGCGCCGGTCGCCGGCATCGTCCGCACGCCCAACGTCATGGAGGTGACCAACGGCCTGCCGGTGAAGACCGTGGCCGAGTTCATCGCCTACTGCAAGGCCCATCCGGGCAAGGTCAACATGGCCTCGTCGGGCAGCGGCACCTCGGTGCATCTGTCGGGCGAGCTCTTCAAGGCGATGACCGGCTGCGACATGGTGCACGTGCCCTACAAGGGCGCCGGCCCGGCCCTGATCGACCTCATGGGCGGACAGGTCGACGTGATCTTCGACAACCTGCCTTCTTCGATCGGCCAGATCAAGGCCGGCAAGCTCCGCGCACTGGGCGTGACCTCGCAGGAGCGCGAGCCCTCGCTGCCCAACCTGCCCGCGGTCGGCGAGACCGTGCCGGGCTACGAAGCCACCGCCTGGTTCGGAATCGGCATGCCCAAGGGCACGCCGCGCGAGATCATCGACAAGGTCAACGCCGAGGTGAACCGCGCGCTCGCGGATCCGAAGTTTCGCGACCGGCTGGCCGAGCTGGGCGGCAAGCCGATCCCGGGCACGCCGGACGACTTCGGCAAGGTCATCGCGGCCGAGACCGCGAAGTGGGAGAAGGTCGTGATCTCGTCCGGCGCGAAGGTCGAGTAGCGCGGCGAAGGCCATGACGATGGGTGCTGCGCTGAAGGAAGCGGCGGCCTTCGCGCAGGGCCACGAAGTGCCGTGGCCGCGCGATCCGCGGTCGGCACCCGCAGCGGGCCAGAGCCCCTGGGGCGTGCATCACGACGATCCGCCCCCCTTCAATCGCCTGCGCGGTCCGGTGCACGCGCGCGGCCCGCAGTCGGGCGTGATCCTGCAGCACGGGCGCGAGATCGCGGCATGGGGCGAGCCGGATCGGGCCGACCTCACCTTCAGCGTCGCCAAGAGCTATCTCGCGCTGCTTGCCGGCGTGGCGCAGATGCAGGGCCTGCTGCCCGACGAAGACGCCACGGTCGCATCGATGCTGCCCGGCATCGGCTTCGACGACAGCGCGCACAACCGCGCCGTCACCTGGACCCATCTGCTGACGCAGACGAGCGAATGGGAAGGCACGTGCTTCGGCCTGCCCGACACGGTCGACCGCTGGCGCAAGGTCACGCACGACCCGCGCCCGCCGGCCGGACCGAAGGGCGGCGCGCGCCCGCTGCACGCGCCCGGCAGCTACTGGGAATACAACGACGTGCGCATCAACCAGCTCGCGCTGGCCTTGCTGCACCTGTTCCGCCGGCCGCTGCCGCAAGTCTTTCTCGAGCACGTGTTGCGCCCGCTCGGCGGCGGCGAAGGCTTCGCCTGGGCAGGCTACGACGATGCCTGGATCGATCTGCCCGGCGTGGGCCGCGTGCAGTCGGTGCCGGGCGGCTCGCACTGGGGCGGCGGCGTCTCGATCGGCGCGCGCGACCAGGCCCGCATCGGCCAGCTGCTGCTGGACGGCGGCGCGAGCGAGGGCCGCCAGCTCGTCCCGAAAGACTGGATTCTGCGCATGGTGGCGCCGTGCGCCATTGCGCCGTTCTGCGGCCGGCTGCTCTGGCTGAACCGGAACGGATCGAACTTCCCCGGTGCGTCGCACGCGTGCGTTCTTCATGGTCGGCGCGGGCGGCCATTACGTCTGGATGGAGCCCGAGCTCGATGCCGTGGTCGTGCTGCGCTGGCTCGACTCTGCCTACGCACCGGCCGTGACGCGGCGCTTCGCCGACGCGTTGCGGGCCTGAAGCGCCGGCGCCGGCGTCCGCGCGAGCAATGGCGACTTTCGAATGGATCATCGTGCTGCTCCTCGGCGCGGCACTGCTGGCCGCGCTCGCGCGCAAGGTCGGCGCGCCGTATCCGACCTTCCTCGCCCTCGGCGGCGTGTTGCTCGCCTTCGTGCCGGCGAGCCCGAACTGGACGCTCGACCCGCGGCTCGCACTCGCGCTCTTCGTGGCGCCGGTGCTGCTCGATGCCGCCTACGACACCTCGCTGCGCGACCTGCGCGCCAATTGGCGGCCGGTGGCCGGCCTGGCGATCGCCGCCGTCGGCACCACGGTGCTGGCCGTGGCCTGGGTGGCACGCTGGCTGGTGCCCGGCATGCCGTGGCCGGTGGCGATTGCCCTCGGCGCGATCGTGGCGCCGCCCGATGCAGCCGCGGCCACCGCCGTGATGCGGCAGGTGAAGCTGCCGCACCGGCTGCTGAAGATCCTGGAAGGCGAGAGCCTGCTCAACGACGCAACCGCGCTGCTCATCTACAAGCTCGCGATCATGACCGCGCTTGCCGGGCACCTCGGTTTCGGCAGCGTGGCGCCGGTGTTCGTGCTGACCCTGTTCGGCAGCCTCGCTGCCGGCGTGTTCCTGGCCTATGCGCTGCAGCCGCTGATCGGCATGCTGCGCGAGGTGCCCATCTCGCTGATCGCGCAGTTCGCCAGCACCTTCGGCGTGTGGATCGGGGCCGAAGCCATCGGCCTGTCGGGGATCCTCACGCTCGTGGCGTATGCCATGACGATGGCCCGGCGCAGCGGCGTGCAGATGCCGGCGCGCATGCGCGTGCCGGTCTTCGCCGTGTGGGAAGCGGTGGTCTTCGTGCTGAACGCGTTCGCGTTCGTGCTGATCGGCATGCAGCTGCGCCCGATCTGGCAGCGCCTCGACGCCGGCGGTGCGCGCAACGATGCGCTGATCACCGCGATGGTCGTGCTGCTGGTGACGATCGCGGCGCGCTTCGCCTGGGTGATGAGCTACAACGTTCTCATGCGCTGGCGCCATCGCCGCACGCGCAACGGCGCGGGCACCAGTGCGCAACAGCCGCCGGCGCCCAAGGTGGGCAACGGCATCGTGGTGTCGTGGGCCGGCATGCGCGGCATCGTCACCCTGGCTGCCGCCTTCGCCATCCCCGAGACCTTGCCGGGCGGCGCGCCCTTTCCGCAACGCGACCTGATCCTCCTCTGCGCCTTTGCGGTCGTGCTCGGCACGCTGGTGCTGCAAGGGCTGACGCTGAAGCCGCTGATCCGGCGCATGGGCCTGACCGACGACGATCCGGTCGGCCGCGAGATTCGCCTCGGCCGCACCCACGCGTATGGCGCCCTGCTCGATGCGATCAAGGACGACGACACCCTTGCGGGCAAGCTGCTGCGCAAGGAATACGGCGCGGTCGTGGAGCTCAACGCCGGCCAGGCGAACGACGCGCCGGTCGACGAGGTGCCCGGTGGCCCACTGCGCCGGCGCGCGATCACGGTGGCGCGCCAGCGCGCATTCGAGCTGCGCCGCGATGACGTGATCGGCGACGATGCCTATCGCGTGCTGGTGCAGGAGCTCGACTGGGCCGAGCTGAGCGCGGGCGGGGGCAGGCTCGACTGACGCGGCGGCTGCGCCCGCCTTTCGCGTCGATGATCTCTTTTGCCGGTCCTTCGCGTCTTTGCAGGTATCCGCCTTCGGGCTGTCCTCCAGGGAGAAGCGATGCCCAGGCTGCTCAAGATCGTCATCGGCTCGACCGCGTTGATCGCGATCGCGGCCGCGCAGGGACAGATCGTTCCCAGCACGCGAACCTGCACCAGGAATTCGGGCAGCGACCGATGCGACCAATGCGAACCGCATCTGGTCGTGGCGCCCGAGGCGCCGACCGTCAAGGTCGGTGAATCGGTGGCCCTGTCGATCACCGTGCCCGGCATGTCGACGGCGGCCGATTGCGCCCTCAGCGGCGCGGGCTCGGTGCAGTGGACTCCACTGGCCGGGCAGGCGCTGCCGAAGATCTACATCCAGGAAGGCGCGCCCTGCGGGGCCGGCGGCACCCGGCTCGACCCTGCGCCGTCGGGTCCGTTTGCGCTGACCTCACCCACCTACAAGAAGGCCGGCGACTACTACGTGCCCATCCACGTGGAGAGCCAGTTCAAGTACAAGACGGCTACCTATACGTGCGAGGTCGATCGGACGATCAAGGTGAC
>CAVZUJ010000007.1:0-142061 GCA_963778525.1 uncultured beta proteobacterium
ACGTCAACAAGGGCGGCGACCCGGCGCTCATCGTGAGCGCCGTGCGCACGGTGTCGCAAGGCCGCAAGTACGTGACGCCGGAGATCGCCCAGATGCTGGTCGAAAGCCTGACCGCTCCGGCGGTCGAGAACGCGCACGACAAGCTCTCCGACCGCGAGATGCAGACGCTGGTGATGATCGCTTCCGGCAAGCGCCTGTCCGACATCGCCGAAGAGCTGATGCTGAGCCCGAAGACGGTGAGCGTCTACCGCGCGCGCGTGCTCGAGAAGCTCGGCCTCACCAACAACTCGGAGATGACGGTCTACGCCATCCGCAGCGGCCTGGTCGGCGACTGAGCGGACGTCGCGGCCTCGCCGCCGCTAGTTGTTGCTCGTCGCCCGCACTTCCTCGATCGTCATCTCGCCGGCCAGCACCTTGCGGATGCCGTCCTGGCGGAGCGTGCGCATGCCTTCTTTCATTGCCGCGGCCTGCAGTGCCTCGGCCCGGGCGCCGTTCTGGACCATGCGGCGGATGTTGCGCGACACGACCATCATCTCGTGGATGCCGGCACGGCTCTTCAGTCCGGTGTGGTCGCACTTCTCGCAGCCGATGCTCTTGGACATGACGATCCGCCCGTCGACCGCATGGCGCTTCGTCCAGATGGCAAGCACTTCGTCCTGCGTCACCGGCGGCTCGGGGCCGAAGGCGTTCATGTAGTCGCCCAGCAGCTCGTCGACTTCGCTGGGCGCCGGAGTGCGGGTGGTCTTGCAGCTCTGGCACGAGCGGCGCACCAGGCGTTGCGCCAGCACGGCCAGCAGGGCATCGCCGAAGCTGAACGGGTCCATGCCCATGTCGAGCAGCCGGGTCACGGTTTCGGGGGCGCTGTTGGTGTGCAGCGTCGAGAGCACGAGGTGGCCGGTCAGCGACGCTTCGATCGCCATGTGCGCCGTCTCGGCGTCGCGGATCTCGCCGAGCATGATCACGTCGGGGTCGGCGCGCATGAAGGCGCGCAGCGCCTTGGCGAAGGTCCAGTCGATGCGCGGGTTGACCTGCACCTGGCGCAGGCCGGGCTGGGTGATTTCGACCGGCTCCTCGGCCGTCCAGATCTTGCGCTCGGGCACGTTGATGTGGCTGAGCGCCGAATGCAGTGTCGTCGTCTTGCCCGAACCGGTCGGGCCGACGCAGAGCACGAGCCCGTAGGGGCGCTCCACGGCCTGCAGCAGCGCCTTTTCGATCTGCTCGGAAAAGCCCAGCATGTCGATGGCGATCGGCCGCGCCGAAGCCAGGATGCGCAGCACCACGTCCTCGAGGCCGTTGTTGGTCGGAATGGTCGCGACGCGGAGCTCCAGCTTGTGCCTGGCCGAGAACTTGGCGAAGTTGATCTTGCCGTCCTGGGGCTTCCTCCGCTCGGAAATGTCGAGATCGCACATGATCTTGACGCGGGCGATGATCGCGTTGCGATAGCTCGCCGGCAGCTCGAGGTAGGTGCGCAGGATGCCGTCCTTGCGAAAGCGCACGCGGATCTTCTCCTTGCCCGGATAGCTCTCGATGTGGATGTCGGAGACGCCGTCTTCGTGCGCTTCGATGATCATGTTGTTGAGCAGGCGCACCAGCGAGTTGTCGGACTGCTCGACCGGCTTCTCGTCGTCGCTCGCCTCGCTGCGGGCCAGGCCTTCCTTCTCCAGCGTCTCGACCAACTGGTCGGTCGTCGAGGCGGGCAGCGGCGTCAGGTCGTACTGGATCGGCGCCGCGAGATCTTCCATCTTCTTGTTGACGGCCGAGCCCAGCTTCTCGTAGGCGGCGTGGATGGCGGCATCGATCGAGGTGCCGCGGGCCAGCACCGGGATGATCTTCATGTCGGCGCTGAACTCGACCTCGTCGAGCGCCGAGCGGCGCGAAGGATCGTCGAGCGCCACGACCAGGCGGCCGTCGCGGATCAGGAGCGGCATCACGCGCAGGCGCGAGGCGATGGCGTAGCTGAGCGAGCGCAGCGCTTCGGCCTCGGCCGGGAAGGCGTCGAGGTTGACGAGCGGGTAGCCCATCTTGCGCGCCAAGGCCGTCTGCAGGTCGTCGCGCGAGACCACCCCCATGCGCACCAGCACTTCGCCGAGCGGAACGCTGCGGTCGATCTGCTGCTGCGTCAGGGCGTCGTTCAGCTGCGCGTTGCTGACCATGCCGAGCGACAGCAGCGCCTCGCCGATGCGCACCATCGGCATCTTGTGCTGGCGCTCGATCGCCTCGAGCAATTGGCCGGGCGAGACGATCTGCTGGGTCACCAGGATGTCGCCGACCTTCTTGTGCCGCAGCTCGTCCTGCAGGTCCATCGCGTCGGTAACCTGCTCCCACGTCGCGTGCTGCTCGTCGATCAGCACTTCGCCGATCTTCTTGCCGATCTCGAAGCTCGAGAAGGCGCTCGTCGGCACGAACATGCGCTGCACGCTGCCGTCGTTCTCCAGCGGCGGAAAGAGGAAGAGGCCGACGTCGGCCATCTCGACGTGGCCGATGGTCTGGCCCTTGAGCTCGCCGCCCTCGACGAGGTGAACCACGTACGGGCTGCTCTGGCGCTGGCTGAGCAGCTCGGCATGCGGGTCGGCGAGCGGCAAGGGCAGAGGCAGCAGCGGCGTCGTCAGGTTGAGGACCTTGAACTGGTCGAAGCGCAGCGCGACGGTGGTTCGCGCGGGCGGCATCTGCAGGTGCGCGACGCCGGTCTCGGGAACGAAGAAGGTGAGGCGGCCCGAGGCGAGCTTGAGCTCGGCGCCGGAAAGCACCTGGCAGGGCAGCGTCTCGGTCTGCTCGGTGGGTGCGGGGTAGCTGGCGTAGGGCGGCGTCGGCCAGCGAAAGGCTTCGCGGCTGCTCTTTTCCTTGCCATTGCCGGACACCGGCCTTTCGGCCGCGGCCGGGTCGGCCCGCATCCGTTGCGGCGAGCGCGGGGGCATGTCCCAGTCCAGGGGAGCGTGCATGTCGGCCATGGGCAATTCCTCGAGGTCGGCTGGACGCGCGCATCGAAGCAAGGCGCACCGATCCAGCAAGCCCCTCCATGGTCCGACCGAACCGGCCGGCCCGGTGCCGCGAAATGACGGGTGGAATGCGCGCAGTTGGCCGCTTCGCGCGCGGCGTTGCCAGGCTCGGCGGCGTGCTCGCGCCGCTAGCGCTTCATCTGCTCGGGCAGGAAGCTCACGAGCTGCGGGAAGACGTACAGCAGCACGACCATCAGCACCATGAGCATGAAGAACGGGAAGGCGGCGCGTGCGATCCAGCCGATCTCGCGCTTGGTCATGCCCTGGAGCACGAACAGGTTGAAGCCGACCGGCGGCGTGACCTGCGCCATCTCGACGACGATGACGATGAAGATGCCGAACCAGAGCGGGTCGATGCCGGCCTTCTGCACCGTCGGCATGATCACGCCCATGGTCAGCACCACCATCGAGATGCCGTCGAGGAAGCAGCCGAGGATGACGTAGAACGCGGTCAGCGCCATGATCAGCTGGAACTTGCTCAGGCCCAGCGTGGCGATCCACTCGGCCAGGTGGCGCGGCAGGCCGATGTAGCCCATGCTCAGCGTGAGGAAGGCGGCGCCGGCGAGGATCAGGGCGATCATGCAGTACAGGCGCGTGCCGCCCATCAGCGATTCCTTGAAGGTCGGCCAGTTCATCGAGCCTTGCGCCAGCGAGATGACGAGCGCGCCCAGCACGCCGATGCCGGCCGCTTCGGTGGCGGTGGCGATGCCGGAGTAGATCGAGCCGAGCACGGCGATGATCAGCACGACGACCGGGATCAGGCTCTTCGACTCGCGCACTTTCTCGGCGAAGGTCATCGGCGCGTCGGCCGGCGGAATCTTGTCCGGATTGGCGAGCGACCAGCCGGCGATGTAGAGCGAGAAGAGGCCGGCGAGCACGATGCCCGGAATGACGCCGCCGATGAAGAGCTGCGAGATCGAGACATCGGCCGTGACGCCGTAGACGATCATGATGATCGAGGGCGGGATGAGCAGGCCGAGCGTGCCCGCGCCGGCCAGCGAGCCGACCGCCATCGCATCGGAATAGCCGCGCTTGGCCAGCTCGGGCAGGCTCATCTTGCCGATCGTGGCGCAGGTGGCCGCGCTCGAGCCCGAGACCGCGGCGAAGATGGCGCAGCCGACGACGTTGGTGTGCAGCAGCCGACCCGGCAGACTCTGCATCCACGGCGCCAGGCCCTTGAACATGTCCTGGCTGAGGCGGGTGCGAAAAAGGATCTCGCCCATCCAGACGAAGAGCGGCAGGGCCGTCAGCGTCCAGCTCGAGGCCGAGCCCCAGATCGTGACGGCCATCGCGTCGCCGGCGGGCCGGGTGCTGAAGAGCTGCATGCCGATCCAGGCGACGCCAGAGAGCGTCAGGCCGATCCAGACGCCGCTGGCGAGGATCAGGAACAGCGAGGCGATGAGCAGCGCCGTGATCGCGAAATCGCTCATGGGCTACTCGTTGCGCAGTGCTTCGTCGCTCTGCGGGATCACGCGCTGGCCACGCAGCTCGAGCACGAACTCGTCGATGAAGGCGATCGCCAGGACGATGGCGCCGAACGCCATGGTCAGCTCGGGCAGCCAGAGCGGCGTGGCGTCGTTGCTGGTCGAGATGTCGTGGAAGGTGTGCGACTGCCAGGCCAGCTTGCAGCTGTAGACGGCGAGCAGCACCGCCAGCAGCGACGCTGCGAACAGCGCCCAGATCTCGAGACCGCGCCGGGCGCTGCCGTGCAGCGAGCTCAGCAGCACCGTGACGCGGATGTGCTCGCCCCGCTTCAGCGTGTGCGCCATGGCCAGGAAGCCGGCCGCGGCCATCATGTAGCCGGCGTAGGCGTCGATGCCCGGGATGTTGAAGCCGATCTCGCGCGAGACGATCGACGACAGCACCGCCACGAGCAGCAGCACCATGGCGACGGCGCCGAGGGCCGCCGTCGCGTCGTACAGGCGGTCTAGGGCGCGCCCGAGCGGGCCGCGCACCGGAAGGGAAGCGGCGGGCATGCGGCGCCCGCGGTCACATCTTCTTGTAGTTGTCGACGATGGACTGGCCTTCGGGACCGGCCTTCTCGAGCCACTCCTTCAGCATCACGTCGCCGACCTTCTTCATGTCGGCCTTGAGCTGCGGCGAAGGCGTTTCGATGTGCATGCCGTTCTTCTTCAGCAGATCGATGTACTCGCCGTTCTTCTGCTTCGACAGCGCCCAGCCGCGCGTCTCGGCCTCGGCGGCGTCCTTGAGCAGGGCGGCCTGGGTCGGCTTGTCGAGCGCATCGAAGGCGGCCTTGTTCATGATCACCGCGTTCTTCGGGAGCCACGCCTGGGTGTCGTACCAGTACTTGATGTGCTCGTAGGTCTTGGTGTCGTAGCCGGTCGAGCCCGACGACATGTAGCTTTCGACGACGCCGGTGGCCATGGCCTGGCTCAGCTCGGCGGCCTGCACGGTGACCGGCTGGGCGCCGACGAGCTCGGCGATTCGCGCCGTGGCCGGACTGTAGGCGCGCCACTTCACGCCCTTCAGGTCGGCCGCCGCGTTGATCGGTTTGTTGACGTAGATGCCCTGCGGCGGCCACGGCACGGTGTAGAGCAGCATCATTCCCTGCTCGGCGAGCTTCTTCTCGAGCACCGGCTTTTGGGCCTTGTAGAGCTTCCAGGCCGCGTCATAGCTGTCGGCCAGGAAGGGCAGGCCGTCGACGCCGTAGATCTGCCATTCGTTCTGGAAGTTGGCGAGCAGGATCTCGCCCGCCTGCGCCTGTCCGCCTTGCACCGCGCGCTTGATCTCGGGCGCCTTGAACAATGCGGCATTGGCGTGCACGGTGATGACCAGCTTGCCGCCGCTGTCCTTCTGCACGTCGTTCGCGAACTGGACGAGGTTCTCGGTGTGGAAGTTCGCGGCCGGGTAGGCGGAAGGCAGATCCCACTTGGTTTGCGCGGCGGCACCGAGTGCGAGGCCAGCCAGCGCGAGGCCGGCCGCCACACGGGCGACGACAGGGAAGGAACGGGCGATCGATCTCATGAGCTCTCCGGCAGACGGTTGGATGAGAAGGCCAAAAGCATAGAGCGTGCCTCGCGGCGGCCGCATCGGTTGTTCCCCGACCACTTGCAGTCTAGAAAGCATTCCTATAAATTGTCAATAACTTTTCAACGAAACGAGGGAATCTCCGATGCCGTCCGGGTCACGCGGTGCGCATCCCGTCCAGGCAGCTCCTGCCGGCCGACCTGCTGCGGCACGCAAGGCGCGCACGCACGGCATCGTCTCGTCGTCGCATCTCGTGTCGCCCAAGAGCATGGAGCTGTCGGAGCTCGAGTTCGGCCTGATCGTGGCGTGGAACGCGTTCTCGCGCTGGGCGATGCGCTGCATGGCCGCGGCGGGCTGCCCCGACCTGACCATCACCGACGTGCTGGTGCTGCATCACATCTGCCATCGCGCGCGCAACAAGAAGCTGGGTGACATCTGCTTCGTGCTCAACGTCGAGGACACTCACGTCGTGGGCTACTCGTTGAAGAAGCTGCTGGCCGCCGGCCTGGCGCAAGGCGCCAAGGTCGGCAAGGAGGTCTTCTACAGCCCGACGCCGGCCGGCGAGGCAGCGGTGGCGAAGTACCGCGAGGTGCGCGAGGCTTGCCTGATCGCCAACCTCGATGCCGACCGCAATCCCGACATCGGCGCGGCGGCGCGGCTGCTGCGCACGATGTCGGGCCTGTACGACCAGGCGGCGCGCGCCGCGACCTCGCTGTGACCGCCAACGTGCTCGGCGTGCTCATGCTCGACACGGGCTTTCCGCGCCCGCCGGGCGACATCGGCAACGCCGCCACGTTTGCCGGACCGGTGCTCTATCGGGTGGTCGAAGGCGCCTTCCCGAAGCGCGTGGTGATCGAGCGCGACCGCGCCTTGCTCGCGCCTTTCATCGAGGCGGCGCGCGCGCTGGTGGCCGCGGGTGCGGATGCGATCGCGACGAGTTGCGGCTTTCTCGCCCTGTTCCAGCGCGAGCTGGAGGCTGCTGTCGACGTGCCCGTGTGGAGCTCGAGCCTGCTGCTGGTGAAGGCGCTCGACGCCCGACTCGCTGCTACCGGCCAGCGTGCCGGCATCGTCACGGCGGACGCGGCGTCGCTTGGCGCCGACCACCTGGCCGGCGCTGGCGCGCCAGCCGACACGCCGATCGAAGGCTTGTCGAGCTGCTTCGCGCGTTTCGACGCACGCTGCTCGACAACCGCGCCGAGCTCGATGTCGACGAGGCGCGCCGGGCGACGGTCGCGGCGGCGCTGCGCCTTGTCGAGCGCCATCCCGAAGTCGGCGCCATCGTCCTCGAGTGCACGAACATGCCGCCCTATGCTGCGGCGGTGCGCGCGGCGACCGGGCGGCCGGTGCACGACATCACCACCCTGATCGCGGAGCGCCTGCCTGCGGCGAAGCGTGCGCGGGAGAGCTGTCGATGAGCGAGATAGGGTCGAGCCGCTGGCAGTTCTGGATCGACCGCGGCGGCACCTTCACCGACATCGTCGGCAAGCGCCCGGACGGCTCCCTCACCACGCTGAAGCTGCTGTCCGAGAACCCGGAGCAGTATCGCGACGCGGCCGTGGCCGGCATCCGCGAGCTGCTCGGCCTGCGCGCCGGCGAGCCGATCACGCCCGACCGCGTCGAGAGCGTGAAGATGGGCACGACGGTCGCCACCAACGCGCTGCTCGAGCGCAAGGGCGAGCCGACGCTGCTGGTCATCACGAAGGGCTTTCGCGATGCGCTGCGCATCGCCTATCAGGACCGGCCGCGCCTGTTCGAGCGTCACATCGTGCTGCCCGAGCTGCTGTATTCGAAGGTGATCGAGGCCGACGAGCGTGTCGGCGCGAGCGGCGAGATGGTGCAGGCGCTCGACCAAGGCAAGCTGCGCGACGATCTCGCCGCCGCCTACGCCTCAGGCTTGCGCAGCGTCGCCATCGTCTTCATGCACGGCTGGCGGTTCACCGAGCACGAGGCCGCGGCCGAGGCGCTGGCGCGCGCGGCCGGCTTCACGCAGGTGAGCGTGTCGCACGAGGTCAGCCCGCTGATGAAGCTCGTCGGGCGCGGCGACACGACGGTGGTCGACGCCTATCTCTCGCCGATCCTGCGTCGCTACGTCGACGAGGTCGCGGCCGAGATGCCGGGCGTGCGGCTGTACTTCATGCAGTCGTCCGGCGGCCTTGCCGAAGCGCGGCGGCTTTCAGGGCAAGGACGCGATCCTGTCGGGCCCGGCGGGCGGCATCGTCGGCATGGTGCGAACCGCGCAGCTCGGTCTCGAGGACCCGGTCGAAGGCATCCGCGTCATCGGCTTCGACATGGGCGGCACCTCGACCGACGTCGAGCCACTACGCCGGCGAGTTCGAGCGCGCCTTCGAGACCCACGTCGCCGGCGTGCGCGTGCGCGCGCCGATGATGGCATCCACACCGTGGCCGCCGGCGGCGGCTCGATCCTCGCTTTCGACGGCGCGCGCTTTCGCGTCGGGCCGCAGAGCGCGGGCGCCAATCCGGGGCCGGCGTCCTACCGGCGCGGCGGGCCGCTCACCGTCACCGATGCGAACGTCGCCGTCGGCAAGATCCAGCCGGCGTTCTTTCCCAAGGTGTTCGGGCCGCAGGGCGACGAGGCGCTCGACGCTGCCGTCGTGGGCGCGAAGTTCGCGGCGCTCGCCGCGCGAGATCGAGCAGGCGACCGGCAGCGCCCGCTCGCCGGAGCAGGTCGCCGAGGGCTTCATCGACATCGCCGTCGGCAGCATGGCCAACGCGATCAAGAAGATCTCGGTCGCGCGCGGCTACGACGTCACCGCGCTACACCTTGCAGTGCTTCGGCGGTGCCGGCGGCCAGCACGCCTGCCGCGTCGCCGATGCGCTGGGCATGTCGCGGGTGTTCGTCCATCCGCTGGCCGGCGTGCTCTCGGCCTACGGCATGGGCCTGGCCGACCAGACGGCGATGCGCCAGGCGGCGGTCGAGCAGCCGCTCGTCGGACGCCAGCCGCGGCCATGGCGCTGCGGCTCGACGCGCTCGCCGCCGAGGCCGCGGCCGAGCTCGAGCGGCCAGGGCGTCGCCGCCGGCGCAGATCGCCGTGCATCGCCGCGTGCACGTGCGCTACGAGGGCACCGACTCCGCGCTGGTCGTTCCCTTCGGCGACGCAGGCCGAGGTGCAGGCCGCGTTCGAGGCCGCCTACCGGCAGCGCTTCGCCTTCCTGATGCCGGAGCGGCGGCTGATCGTCGAGGCGGTGTCGGTGGAGGCGGTCGGCGCCGGCGACGCGCCGCAGGAGCGCTCGGCACGACGCTCGCGCGCGAGCGGCGCGGCGCCGATCACGGCCCGCGTGCGCATGTTCAGCGAGGGCCGCTGGCACGACGCGGCGCTGGTCGAGCGCGACGAAGCGCAGCCGGGGCACGTGATCGACGGGCCCGGCGATCATCGCCGAGCGCAACGCCACGACCGTCGTCGAGCCGGGCTGGCGGGCGCGGATCACGGCGCTCGACCACCTGGTGCTCGAGCGCGTCGTCGCGCGCGCGAGGCGCGGCGCGCGATCGGCACGCACGGTCGATCCGGTGATGCTGGAGGTGTTCAACAACCTGTTCATGAACATCGCCGAGCAGATGGGGCTGCAGCTGCAGAACACCGCCTACTCGGTGAACATCAAGGAGCGGCTCGATTTCTCCTGCGCGCTGTTCGACGCCGACGGCAACCTGATCGCCAACGCGCCGCACATGCCGGTGCACCTGGGCTCGATGAGCGAGTCGATCAAGACGGTGATCGCAGCGCAACGCCGGACGCATGCGGCCGGGCGACGTGTACGTGCTGAACGACCCGTACCACGGCGGCACGCACCTGCCCGACGTGACGGTGGTGACGCCGGTGTATCTCGAAGGCCACGCCGGCGGCCAGCCGCGTTCTACGTCGGCTCGCGCGGCCACCACGCCGACATCGGCGGCATCGACGCCCGGCTCGATGCCGCCGTTCTCGACCCGCATCGAGGAGGAGGGCGTGCAGATCGACAACGTCAAGCTGCTGCGAGCGCGGCCGCTTCCGCGAGGCCGAGATGCGCGCGCTGCTGCAAAGCGGCCCGTACCCGTCGCGCAATCCGGAGCAGAACCTCGCCGACCTGAAGGCGCAGATCGCCGCCAACGAGAAGGGCGTGCGCGAGCTGCACGCGATGGTGGCGCAGTACGGCCTGGACGTGGTGCAGGCTACATGCGGCACGTGCAGGACAACGCCGAGGAGTCGGTGCGCCGCGTCATCACGCGCCTGAAGGACGGCGCGTTCGCGCTGCAGCTCGACAACGGCGCCGAGATCAAGGTCGCGATCGCGTCGACGCCGCCGCGCGCAGCGCCGAGATCGATTTCACCGGCACGTCGGCGCAGCTCGCCGAACAACTTCAACGCCCCGACGGCGGTCTGCATGGCCGCGGTGCTCTACGTCTTCCGCACTCTGGTCGACGACGACATCCCGCTCAACGCCGGCTGCCTGAAGCCGCTGCGAGGTGATCATCCCCGAGGGCTCGATGCTCAACCCGCGCCCGCCGGCGTCGGTGGTGGCCGGCAACGTCGAGACCTCGACCTGCATCACCGACGCGCTCTACGGCGCCCTGGGCGTGATGGCGGCGTCGCAGTGCACGATGAACAACTTCACCTTCGGCAACGAGCGCTACCAGTACTACGAGACGATCTCGGGCGGCTCCGGCGCCGGGCCCGGGCTTCGACGGCACCTCGCGTCGTGCAGACCCACATGACCAACTCGCGCCTCACCGATCCCGAGGTGCTGGAGTTCCGCTTCCCGGTGCGGCTCGACAGCTACGCGATCCGCCCCGGCTCGGGCGGCGCGGGCCGCTGGCACGGCGGCGACGGCGGCGTGCGCCGCGTCCGCTTCCTCGAGCCGATGACGGCGTCGATCCTGTCGAACGGCCGCCATCACGGCGCCTTCGGCATGGCCGGCGGCGAGCCGGGCGCAGCCGGGCATCAACCGGGTCGAGCGCGCCGACGGCAGCGTCGTGCGCGCTCGACCACATCGCCTCGATCGAGATGGGCGCCGGGCGACGTCTTCGTGATCGAGACGCCGGGCGGCGGCGGTTTCGGGCCGGCGTCGTAGGCGCTCCACCACCTGGATTTGCGCGAAGGACGACAGCGGGGGGCATCGCCGCTAGACTTCTGCCATGAAGATCGCCATTCGACTCGTTTCATCGTTGTTGCTGGCGGCCTCGTTCGCCGCACCGGCCTGGTCTGCGCAGCCGCTGATGGAATGAGCCGCCGTCGGCTCGCCGCCACCGGCGCCGTGGAAGGTGGTCGGGCTGCCGGACCAGAATCCGCAGACGAAGCCTTTCACCCGCTTCTCGGTCGTCGACGTCGAGGGCAGCGCGCCTTCAAGATCGAGGCTGACCAGTCGTACGGCAATCTCGTCTATTCGCTCAAGGCATCGGCGGGTGCGCATCTCGCATGGAAATGGCGTGTCGAGCAGCCGCTCACGACCGCCAATCTGCGCGAGAAGTCGGGCGATGACACCGAGATCAAGGTCTGTGCCTTCTTCGACGAGCCGATCGAGAAGGCATCGCTTCGCCGATCGCCAGATCCTGCGCTATGCGCGCGGCCGCACCACCGATCCGGTGCCGGTGGCGACCATCTGCTACGTCTGGGATTCCAAGCTGGCGCAGGGCACGACGCTCGACAGCGCCTTCACGCGCCGACTGCGCTACATGGTGGTCGAATCGGGCACGGGCCGCCTGCAACCAATGGGTGGCCGAGCGACGCGATCTCGGCGCCGATTTCCTGAAGCTCTTCGGCGACGAGATGGACACCGTGCCGGCGATCACCGGCATCGCCGTCGGCGCCGACGCCGACAACACCAGGAGCCACAGCATCTCGTACGTGAGCGACCTGGTGCTCGAGCCCTGAGACGAGCCGTCCCGGCCGCTATTCCTGCGGCCGGAAATCGATGGTGAAGACGGGCGGCACGCGGCCGTCGGTGTCGCGTGGCAGGACACCGGTCTTGTCGATGGCACGCAGCACCGTTTCATCCCAGACTGGCGAGCCACTGCTCTTGACGAGCTTGCGGGCGATGATGGTGCCGTCGGGCGCCAGGCGCACCTCGACCGTGGCCAGCGGGTTGCCCGACACCTCGCCGACAAGCGCGATCTTCGGCTTGATGATGGCCTTCACGCGGCCGGCCCACGAAGCCGATGGCCCGGAGGTGCGGGCCGCCGTGCCAGTGGAAGTGGGGTCATCGCTGGTGCCCGCCTGGCTCATCATCCGGCGCAAATTCGCCTGACGGATCGCCGCCTGTTGCGCCTCCTGCTGGCGCGTCTGCTCGGCAAGCTTCTTCTTCTCGGCCTGCTCGTCGGCCAGACGCTGGCGGTCGCGATCGGCTTGCTCGCGCTCGCGCCTGCTCTCGCTTGGCGAGATCGGCCTGGCGCGCGGCTTCGATGCGATCGGCTTCTTCGCGCCTCGGCCTTCTCGCGCGCCTGCTCGATGGCGATCTGCGGATCGACGCGCGGCTGCACGACGGCCTCGGGCTTCGGCGCGGGCGCGGGTCGCGGCGGCGTCACCACGACGGGCGGCGGCGGCACGACCGGCGATCGGACGCGGCGCCGCGATCTGCGGCGTCGCCGACCACAGCTCGGCGACCACGCCTTCGGGCTCGCTCGTCTTCCAGCTCACGCTCCAGGCCAGCGCCGCGACCAGCAGCAGGTGGGCCAGGATGGCGAGCGCCAGCCCCGAGCGCATGCCGGGCGGCCGCTGCGGCGCGAACGCGTCGTGGGAGAGAGTGGCGGCGCTCATTTGCCGGCCGGCTTCACCGACAGCCCGACCCGCTGCACGCCGGCGCGCTGCAGGGCATCCATGGTCCGCACCACGACCTCGTACTTGACGCCGCGGTCGGCCGAGATCACGACCGGGGTCGAGGCATTGCCGCCCTGCATCGCGAGCACGCGCGGCGCGAGATCGGCGAGGGCGAGCGTGGCCGAATCCTTGCCGTCGACGCGCATGCGCAGCTGCTCGTCGGCGCCGATCACCAGCTCGATGAAGTGCTCGGGCCGCTGCTTGCTCTTGCCGACGCTGGGCAGGTCGATCACGCCGGTGGTGATGAGCGGCGCGGTGACCATGAAGATGATCAGCAGCACCAGCATGACGTCGATGAACGGCACCATGTTGATCTCGCTGATCGTGCGGCGGCGGACGCCGCCGCGCATGCTGACTGCGGGCATGGTCGTTTCTATCGCGGAGCCGGCATGGCCCCGGCGTTTCGTTGCAGGATGTTCGAGAACTCCTCGATGAAGCTCTCGAGCTGGATCGCGATGCGGTCGATGTCGCGGGCGAACCGGTTGTAGGCGATCACCGCCGGAATGGCGGCGAACAGGCCGATCGCGGTGGCCACCAGCGCTTCGGCGATGCCCGGCGCGACGGTGGCGAGCGTCACCTGCTGCAGGTTCGACAGGCCGATGAAGGCATGCATGATTCCCCAGACCGTGCCGAACAGGCCGACATAGGGCGAGACCGAGCCCACCGAAGCGAGGAACGAGAGGTTGGACTCGATCGCATCCAGCTCGCGCTGGAAGCTCGCGCGCATGGCCCGGCGCGCGCCGTCGAGCAGGGCGCCGGCATCGACGACGCGCTTTTCACGCAGCTTGAAGAACTCGCGCATGCCGGAGGCGAAGATGCGCTCCATCGGCGAGCGGGCGGCCTTGCGCGTCGCCTCGTCGTAGAGGTCGTTGAGGTTGCGGCCGGCCCAGAACTCGCGCTCGAACTCGTCGTTGGCGGCGCGCACCTTGCGCAAGCCGAAGAGCTTGCTGAAGATCACCGTCCAGCTGGCGAGCGAGGCGATCATCAAGCCGGCCATCACGAGCTGCACCACGAAGCTCGCGTGCAGCACGAGGGTGACGATGGAGAAGTCCTGGTTCATTGTTTTGTGTTCTGGATCTTCGAGAGAATGTCGTCAGGCACCCGCCGTGGCCGAAAAGTTCCGAGCTCGACGCAACCGACGCGAATCGTGCCCTCGGCCAGCAGATCGCTGCCGCGCCAGGCTTCCTGCATGACCTCCAGGCTGGCCTGGCCCAGGTGAGCCACCCGCACCGTGATGTCGAGCATGTCGTCGAGCCGCGCCGGCAGACGATAGCGCACTGTCGTTTCGGCGACGACGAAGGCGATGCCGGTCTCGGCGCGCAGCCGCTCCTGGTCGAAGCCGAGGCTGCGCAGCCACTCGGTGCGGGCGCGCTCGAAGAACTTCAGGTAGTTGGCATAGAAGACGATGCCGGCGGCGTCGGTGTCTTCCCAGTAGATGCGGATGGCGAGGCGAAATGCCGTCGCTCCGTCTCCTTTTCCGTGGGCGCGCGCGGGCGTCATGCCGGCGCCGCAGATCGCGCCGGCTCAGTTCGGAACGACCTTGCGATAGACCGGACCCCAGACCGGATGGCCGGCCTCGGACGGGCTGAGGACGAAATTGCGATCGGCCTGCCGGGCAAGCCGGAACTCGCTTTCGCATTCGGCCAGGCGGCCGCTCGCGCAGTCGATGAAGGCCAGCCGCTTGTGCGCCTCGGCCCGGTCCCTGGGCGAGCCCAGACCGAGCGCGACCGCCTGCTTGAATTGCCGTTCCGCGGTGTCGTATTGCGCATCGTCGTAGGCCCGCATGCCGTCCATCAAGGCTTTCTCCGGCGGCCGCCCGATCACGTCGAGCAGACCGGTCGGGGCGGGTGGCGTCTGGGCGCACGCCGCGAGAAAAAGCCAGGCGAGCGATGCTATCGCGGCGCGCAGGCGCCTCATGGCGCCATTCCTAGGAGCCGAACTTGTAGCGCAGCGAGACGACCTGGCCGCCGACGACGTTCACCGAGGCGGAATAGGGCGCGAAGTCGCCGTTGCGAACGACGATCTGGTGTCGGCCTTCGGTGAGCTTGAGCTCGGTCAGCGGCGGCGATGCGCCCGAGGGCGCACCGTCGACCTCGACCTGGCCCCACGGGCTGATCGCCATCTTCACCGTGCCGACGGCCGGCGGCACCAGCGCCGCGGCGGCGGCGATCTGAGTGTCGCGATCCCTGGCCTGGCGCTCGCGCGCTTCGCGGGCTCGCCGGTCCTTCGTCGATTCTCTCGGCGTCGCCGTGCCGACTGGGGTCGTCGTACCCACGACAGGCTCGACACGTCGGGTCGGCACGGTCGCGGCCGCCGCGTCATGCACGGCCGCGGCGGGCGGCGCCGGCTCGAGCGGAGCCATTGCCGTCGGCACGATCGTCGCCAGCAGCAGGGCATCGGCGGCGTTGCTTGCCGTCGCGGGCGTGGCCATGCCGGTCGTGGCAACGCCGGGTGCGGCCAGAGCTACGGGGGCCGGAGCGGGAGCTAATACGGGCGCGGGCGGTGTCGCCGCGGGTGTGGCGACCGCGGCTGGCGCGGTCAGCACGGCTTGCGGCCGCACCGGCGCCGCTGCTGCTTCGCTGCGCTCTGGATGTGCCGGCAGGGCGGCCAGGGTCGCTCCCGCCCTCTCGGCGCTGTGCTGCCACCACCAACCGGCGCCTGCCAGAAGCGCAGCCAGGGCGATGCCGGCGCCGGCCAGAAGCGGAGCGCGACGGCGCGGCGCGGCAGCCGGCTTCAGCGCCGGCGTCGTCACTTCCGCATCGGGCGCGGCCGGGTTCGCGTCGAGCCACTGGCGCAGCTCGCGCGCGAACGAGCGGGCCGAACGGAAGCGCTGCTCGGGATCCTTGGCCATGGCGCGGGCAACGATGTCGGCGAGCGCCTTGGGCACCGTCTTTTCCACCTTGCAGGCGAGCGGCGGCTCGTGGTTGAGCACCGCCGTCGTGATTTCCTTCAGCGTCTTGCCCTGGAACGGCTTGACGTCGGTCAGCAGCTCGTAGAGAACGACACCGAGCGAGAACACGTCGGCGCGCCGATCGGCGGGCTGGCGCCGCACCTGCTCGGGCGCCATGTAGTAAGGGGAGCCGGCGCCCGGCATGGTGTCGCCGCTTTCGTGCCGGTGCGCGACGCGGGCGATGCCGAAGTCGAGCACCCGCGGTTGCGTTCGCCCGACCATGAAGATATTGGCCGGCTTGATGTCGCGATGGATCACGCCCTTCGAGTGCGCGAACGCCAGGGCATCGGCGACACGGCGAACGATCAGGACGGCCTGCGCCGGCGTGGCACGCCAGCCTTCCTGGCGAAGCTGGCGCAGGTCGCGGCCCTTCAGCAGCTCCATCGCGATGTAGGCGCGGTTGTCGCTGATGCCGGCGTCGAACACCGTGACGATGTGCGGATGGCTCAGGCCACCGGCGGCGCGCGCTTCGTTGATGAAGAGCGTGTTGAACGCCGCGCGCTCTTCCTCCTTGATCTCGACGTTCAGCGTCTTGACCGCGATCAGGCGCGACAGGAGCGGATCGTGCGCGGCGAAGACGGTGCCCAGGCCACCACTGCCCAGCTGGTGCTTGAGCGCATAGCGGCCGATGTGGCCGATGGTGGGCATGGCCTGATCGGCAGGCGATGCGACCAGGCCGGCGAAGTTGGCAACGGGCGGCCGATCGGCGCCGTCCGAGTCGCTCCACAGGGCGACTCCTGGCAGGCTGGGCAAGGCCGGCTCCGAATCGCCGGGCACGGGCGGGGGCGAACCGTTTCTGTTCACGCCGCCAGCTTAAGTGAGGCGCAGGAGGGGTAAGTGTGAAAAAGGCGTCGCTGCGAACGTTCGTAACACAACCTCACCATTCGGTGGACCGGGAACGCGTCATTTGCCGCGCCGGCACCACGCCGAAGGCGCCGGCTGCTGCCTCGTGGCGGCGGGCGCGCGCTGTCAGGCGCGCGGGGCTCGTGCCGCTTCGACTTCGGTGGCGCGCAGCACCGCTGCCGCCTTGTCGAGCACGCCGTTGACGTACTTGTGGCCGTCCGTGCCGCCGAAGCTCTTGGCCAGCTCCACCGCTTCGTTGATCGCCACCTTGTAGGGAATGGCGATGCAATGCTTCAGCTCGTAGGCGCCGATCAACAGCACTGCGTGCTCCACGGGCGAAAGCTGCGCTGTCTGCCGATCGAGATGGACGACGAGCAACGCGTCGAGCTCTTTCGCCTCGGCGATGCAGCCATGCAGCAGCAGGTCGAAGTGCGCCGCATCGCACTTCGCGAAGCCATCCTGTTCGCGCACATGCGCGTCGACGACGCCGGCATCGGCGCCTCCGAGCAGCCATTCGTACAGGCCTTGCAAGGCGAACTCACGGGCCTTGCGCCGGGCCGAGACATTGCCGGCGCGCTTGCGTCCGCTGCCGCCGCGCTGGCCGGCGCGAGCGGCCGGCGCCGATGCGATCGAGGCGGCGTCGGGCGGGGCTGCCTCGTCGGTCTCGCTCACGCCAGGTCGTCCAGCAGGTTGGCCATCTCGACGGCCACCTGGGCGGCGTCGCGGCCCTTGTCGTCGGCCCGCTCTGCCGCTTGCGTTTCGTTCTCGCAGGTCAGCACGGCGTTGGCGATGGGCAGGTCGTGATCGAGCGCGACGCGGGTCACCGCGGCGCCGCTCTCGTTGGCGACGAGCTCGAAGTGATAGGTCGCGCCGCGGATGACGCAGCCGATCGCGACGAGCGCGTCGAAGTCGCCCGAGGCTGCCAGCGCCGCCAGCGCGACGCCGATCTCGAGCGCGCCCGGTACCTGCACCAGCGTCACCGCATCGGCGCCGACACCGAGCGTTGCGAGCTCGGCCTGGCAGGCCTCGAGGATGCGATCGGTGAGGCCGCGATTGAATCGCGCCTGGACGATGCCGATGCGCAACTCGCGACCGTCGAGGCGCAAGGCCTCGCCCTGGTCAGCGTGGCGCATGCAGGGCCAGCGGCGCCGCGACGGCGGGCTCGTCGGCGACGAAGGCGACGACCTCGAGGCCGTAGCCGGTCATGCTCGGCATGCGGCGCGGGTTGCCCAGCAGCTTCATCCTGGCGATGCCGAGATCGCGCAGGATCTGCGCGCCGATGCCGTAGCTGCGCAGGTCCATCGGCGTGGCCGGGCGTGCGCCGCGGCTGCGTGCCAAAACCTGCGGCAGCAGCGCGGCCGCGTCTTCGCCGCAATTGAGCAGCACGGCCGCGCCGTGCTCGCTCTTTTGCAGCGCCGCAAGGGCGCGCGGCAGCGGCCAGGAGTGATCGCTGGGGCCGGCATCGAGCAGGTCGAGCACCGAGAGCGGCTCGTGCACGCGTACCAGCACTTCGTCGGTCGCCGACCAGCGGCCGTGCGTCAGCGCCAGGTGCAGGCCGCCGGTGCGGTCGCGATAGATCGTGCAGTCGAACTCGCCTTGCTGCGTCAGCATCTTGCGCGTGCCGGCGCGCTCGATCAGGGTCTCGTTGCGGCTGCGATGCTCGATGAGGCTCGAGATCGTGCCGATCTTCAGGCCGTGCGTCTCGGCGAAGGCGACGAGGTCGGGCAGGCGCGCCATCGTGCCGTCGTCGTTCATCACTTCGCAGATGACCGAGGCCGGGCTCAGGCCGGCCATGGCGGCGAGGTCGCAGCCGGCTTCCGTGTGACCGGCGCGCATGAGGACGCCACCGTCCTGTGCCTGCAACGGAAAGATGTGGCCGGGTTGGACGAGGTCGCCGGCGCGCGCATCTCTCCGGACCGCGGCCTGCACCGTGCGGGCCCGGTCGGCGGCCGAGATGCCGGTGGTGACGCCGGTGGCGGCTTCGATGGAGACGGTGAACGCCGTGCCGTGCTGGGCGCCATTCTTCGCCGCCATCGGCGGCAGCTGCAGGCGCTCGCAGCGCTCGCGGGTGAGCGTCAGGCAGATCAGGCCGCGGCCGAAGCGGGCCATGAAATTGATGGCCTCGGGTGTGATGTGGTCGGCGGCGATGACGAGATCGCCTTCGTTCTCGCGATCTTCCTCGTCGACGAGGATCACCATGCGGCCGGCAGCGAGGTCGGCGACGAGCTCGGGAATGGGAGCGATCGGCATCATGAAATTGTAGGCGTCGGGACTGAAAGCGGCGGCCGCAGGGATTCAGCCGCCACGGGCGCTGGCGCCGAGCATGCGCTCGACGTAGCGGGCGATGAGATCGATCTCGAGATTGACGTGGCGCCCGGGCTGGAGGCCGCGCAAACTGGTGTTCGCGACCGTATGCGGGATGAGGTTGATGCTGATCTCGCACGTCGTTGCCGAGTCGGTGACTCGGTTGACAGTGAGGCTCACGCCATCGACGGCGACCGAACCCTTGACGGCGAGAAAGCGGGCCAGGCCGCGCGGCGCCTCGATGCGCAGCTCCCACGATTCGCCGAAGCGCTCGAAACGGGAGACGCGACCGACGCCGTCGACGTGGCCGCTCACGAGATGGCCGTCGAGGCGCGCGTCGGCGCGCATCGCCTTTTCGAGATTGATCTCGCCGAGCCCGTCGAGGCCGGCGGTCTTGTCCAGGCTTTCCGCCGAGATCTCGACCTCGAAGCGTTGCCGCGCGGTGTCGAGGGCGACGACGGTCATGCAGGCGCCCGAGAGTGCGATGCTGTCGCCGAGCCGCACATCATCGAGAAAGCCGGCCGGTGCCTCGACGGCAAGGCGCTTGCCGTACTGTGCGCCCGCGCCGAGCGAACGCGCTTCGACGATGCGGCCGACGCCGCTGACGATGCCGGTGAACATGCGCCGATTGTCGTCGCCGCCGGCCGGCGTGGGCGTCGCCGACGGCGTCAGGCCGGGCGCAGGCGCAGGCGCAGGTCGTCGCCGACGGCCGTGACGTCGGTGAAGCGAAACCCGAGGCTTTGCTCAAGGCGCTCGAACGGGCCGAGAGCCGCCAGGCCTCGGCCCGCGCCGAGAAGGCGCGGCGCCAGGTAGACCAGCAATTCGTCGACGAGGCCTTCGCGCAGGAAGGAGGCATTGAGCTTTTCGCCGGCCTCGACGTGCAGCTCGTTGACGCCGCGCGTTCCGAGGTCGGCCAGCATCGCTGCCAGGTCGACCTTCCCGCTGGCCGACGGAAGACAGGCGATCTCGATGCCGCGCGCTTCGAGCGCCTGGCTGCGCGTCGCATCGTCGGTCGCGGCATAGACGAGGACCGAGCCCGGTCGCTCGAGGATGCGTGCCGTGTCGGGCGTCTGCAGGCGCGAGTCGACGATGACGCGCAGCGGCTGGAGCGCCGTCGGCACGAGCCGGACGTCGAGGCGCGGATCGTCTTCGAGCACGGTGCCCACGCCCGTGAGCACGGCACCGGCACGCTTGCGCCAGGCATGCCCGTCGGTGCGCGCCGCTTCGCCCGTGATCCATTGGCTGGCACCGTTGTCGAGGGCGGTGCGGCCGTCGAGCGAGAGCGCGACCTTCATGCGCAGCCAGGGACGGCCCCGCTCCATGCGCGAAACGAAGCCGATGTTGAGCTCGCGCGCCTCGTCGGCGAAAGGACCGGTCGCGACCTCGATCCCGGCGGCGGCCAGGCGCGCCGCACCCTGGCCGGCGACCCGCGGATTCGGATCCTGCATCGCCATCACGACGCGGCCGACGCCTGCGGCGACGAGCGCATCGGCACAAGGCGGCGTGCGGCCGTGATGCGAGCAGGGTTCGAGCGTCACGTAGACCGTGCTGCCTCGCACCTCGGCGCCGCGCGCGGCGGCGTCGCGCAGCGCCATGACTTCGGCGTGCGCGCCGCCGGCTTCCTGCGTGTGGCCGCGGCCGACAACGGTGCCGTCGGCGGCGACGATGACGCAGCCCACGCGCGGGTTCGGCTCGGAGAGCCCGACCGCATGCTGGGCGAGCGCGAGCGCCTCGCGCATGAACGCTTCTTCGGTGGCGGCCTCGAGGTGGCTCATGCGGGGACTGTGGAAATCAAGGTTGATGCTGGACCGTGGCGAGGTTGGCGGCAAGCGTGCTGAGGTCGCCGGATGCCGCCGGACACGCCTGGTCGCCGCGCACGACGAGGAAATTCTGCTCCGTGAGGCCGATCGCGACATCGCGATAGTCGGCCGGGTGCTCGATGTTCGCATCGATTGCGCCGCTGCCGTCGCGATCGGAAGCGAATCGACAGACGCGCCGATCGGCGGCGCCGCTTCCGATCGTCCAGCCGCTCGGCGCCAGCGTCGTTCGGCCGGACCAGCGGCCATCGGCGCGTGGCGCGACGATGCAGCGATAGGCCGCGAAGCGATCGCCGGTGTCGTCCCACGCCGAGAGCCCCGCCGACGCCGGCGTGGCGTCGATGGGCACGGCGTCGATGTGGAGACTGCCGGCGGCCAGGTAGCGAACCGTCTTCATCGCGTCCACGCTGCATTGCGCCGGCGCTTCGCCGCTGGCATCGGCCAGGGCAAGCACCACCGCGAAAACGGGCGGCAGCGCGTTCGCGCTCGGGGCCACGGGAGGTACGGCGTCGGTGAAGCGAACGATGCCGGACAGGAGCAGCCAGGCGCCGGTCTCGCAGGTCGTGAGGTCGCTGGCGGCGAGATCGCGGGCGGCCGCCGTGACGCCGGAACAGCGGGACACGATGCGGCCGCTCGCGTCGTCGAAGACGAGGGCCAGCGAGCCCGACGGGCTCGGCTTCCAGGCGCTCTGTCCGTGGCCGAGCGAGCGGGCCGTGGCGGGAACGAGGGTCGAGCGACCGAAGGCGCTGTCCGAGGACGCCGCTGCGACCGAGCGCCAGGGCGCCGGAGTAGGCCGGGTCGCTGCCGGCGATGACGCTGTCGAGCACGATCTGCTGCGTCGTGCCGGTGCGATCGGGCCATTCGACCGAGATCGAGGCTGCCTTCGCGCCGGGAAGGGCCGTGTCGTCGATGTGCCGAACGATCCGGTAGACGGTGTTGCTCGCATAGCCCGAGCCCGTGTCGATCACCGTCTCGGCATCGACGATCGCGGCATAGGCATGGGCACCGGAAGCAGCACCCATCTGCGAATAGGCGCGCAGTCCTTCGAGCTCCCGCTCGCCCAGGCGAACCGCTTCGGAGCGCTGGCGCGCCACGTCGGCATGGAGGCGAAGCGATCCCTGAAGCTGGCCGACGGCGATCGTTCCAACGGCGAGGAAGACAAAGGCCAGCAGCGACTCGAGAAGTGCGGTGCCGCGTGCCTGCCGCGGCACGTGAACGAGCGTGGGCGTTTGCATCAGAAATCCTTCCAGCTGCCGTCGACGCGCACGAAGGTGCCGGTGCCACCGTGCAGCCGTGCCAGTACTTGCGGATCGTGGATGAAGTCGGCTGCGGCATTGCCGGAGTAGGAGCCGCGACTGAGCAGCGCGCCGCGAACCGACGCATCCGACGGCGCGTCGTTCCACTCGACGCCGGCAGCGAAGACGAGGCCGGTCAGCGCAACCGCGCCGGTGAGCCGGAGCGAGCCCGACACGACGAGGACGATCGGACGCTCGGCCGTACCGAGCGCGACGGGGCCGTCGATCGAGAGGGCGCCATCGACGCTGACCAGGCGCTGGCCTCGTGCCACCGCCGCGACGACGGCGTCGGCGCAGCCGCTCGTGCAGGCGATCCGTTTCACGGCCGGCTGCGCGGTCCATTTGCGGCATCCATGCCGAACCAGCGCCTGAAGAAGTGCGCGTCGTCCAGGCCGGCGAGCGCCGTGTCGCCGGAGGCGATCGCCGCATCGAGGGCCGAGCCGGCAGCGCCGTACAGACGCAGGGCATTGCCGGTGACGCGGCCGCCGGCATCGACGACGGCGTTGCCGAAAGCGGCGTCGGCATGGTGCAGGCCAAGGGCGGCGGCGCCGGCGTCGACATCGCCACTCGCGGTGAGCGCGGCGGCCGGCAGCGTGCGCAGTCCGGGCAGCAATCCGAGCGAGACCTCGACGCGTGCCGCCGCTTCATGCGATGTGTCGGTCGTGGCGCTGCAGGGCGTGGCATTGCCGGTGCAGCCGGTGGCGCACGGCAACGACCAAACCGGGTCGGGCTCCGGCGGAGAGCCCGACCGTGAACATGGGGGCCGTTGCCGTGCCCGTCACCGACGGAGCTGTCGCTATGCCGGTGGCCGGACAGCGGCAGCTCCAACCGGCGTCACCGCGAACGCAGGTGGCCTGCAGCGGTCGCGCCGTGCCGCCGTCGTCCCACGTCACCGGCTCCAGGCTGGCGAGGCTGCTGTTGAAGTGGAGGTGCCGATCACGAAAAGAAGCGGCGCCCACCGCGTCGCTCGGCAGGCAATCGTCGCCGAGGGGTGTCTCGTCGTTGAGCTTGGCGACGGCCCATTCGAGGCCGGCCTCGGCTGCTTCGAAGGCCTGCGTCGAACGAAATTGATTCGCCGACGTCCGGGCCTCGACGAGGACGCTGCGATTGGCCGCTGCAACCACGAGCAGCATCGCGAAGAAGAGCAGGGCGGTGACGACGAGCGCTGCGGCGCCGCGCTGCCGATTCGGAACGAGGGTGACATCCATGCTCAGCTTTCGCAATCACCGACCACGGCGACGTTGCGCACGCGGGCCAGGCCCCACACCGAGCGTGTGACGCTGGTGTCGACGTTGGAGCGACCGGCGATCGAGACGGCGAAGGTCTTCACCTGCTGGCGGGGCGGGCAGGCCGTGCTGCCTGCCGCGCAGTCTCGTTCGCAGAACGATTCGAGGCTCGACTCCTCGATGCGCGGCTCGATGCCGAACGCGGTGACGGTCAGCGTCGTGGCATCGGTCAGGGCCTGCCAGTTCCCGTCGCCGAGCTGCAGCTCGAGGGCACCGTTGTGCAAGCGGAATCCGAACTGTTCGTTGTCGTCGATGCTGTCGTTCTCGACGACGTCGCGCGAATAGCGGAAGCGCACCGCATCGGAGGCGCCTGTGTCCGGCGCCATCGCCGCGTACGGATTGGGCGCGCCGGCCGCGACGCCGTCCATGGCGACGCCGGACGCCGCATTCGCCCAGTAGCCGGCGCGGCGCAGGTCGCGCGAGACGATGTCGGCAGCCGTGCGCAAATCCTGCATCAGACGCGTCTCGATCGCCAGGGCGCGGTTCTCGCGCACCTGTTGGCAGACCAGCGTCGACCCGGCGGCGACGATGAGCAGGCCGACCGCCGTCCCGACCAGGAGCTCGACCAGGGACAGGCCGCGACTGCGTCTTGCGTCCATCATTGGTTCCAGCACTTGCGGTTGACGTCGGCCGGGTTCGAGGCCGCTGCGTCGGGACCCGACGCATAGGCCAGACCCGAGCTGCCGATGCCCAGGCGCAGCGTCCGGCACGTGGTGTCGCGGCCCTGGGCGCCGGCCGCGGTGGCCACGACTTCGTAGCTGTCGATCGCGTGCGCCGTCACTTGCAACGTGTAGTAGCCCGCCGTCGAAGTTGCGCGCATGCCGATCTCGGCCAGGTCGCCGTAGGCCGAGTGGTTGGCACGGAACCGCTCCTGCGCGAGCTGCGCCTGCATCAGCGCCACGAGCGCGTCGGTGCGGCGGGCGCGCAGCACGTGTCCGCTCAGCGATGGATAGGCGATGCTGGACAGCACGCCGGCGATGCTCACGGCGATCATCGTCTCGATCAGAGTGAAGCCGCGCTGTCGCCGACGGCGAGAACGGGGCGTGATGGCGGCGGTCGGGAATCCTGGCTGCATGAAGTACTCCAGTGAATTGGTTCAGCAGGCGCGCCAGCCCGCGACGCCGTTCGGCGTGCAGGAGCGGACGCGGCCCATGACGTTGACGATGTGATGCACGGCCCGGCCCCGCGCGTCGACGAGGCGAAGCGTGCCCGTGGGCGTGGCGGTGCCATGCAGCGGATCGAAGAGGATCGAGGCGACGTTGGCTTGGACGCCGACACGGCCGGCGTTGTCGAGGACGACGGTCTTGATTGCGGTCGCACCGCCGGTGCAGGTGCCAGGTCCGCTGGCGCCGCAGGTGCATTGCGCTGCGGCGCCGGTGTGCACGATCCAGCAGGTCGAGGCCGCGTCGCCATGGAAGCTGAGACGGATCGGCCTGTTGCGCGCGACCGTTTCGGTGCGAACGAGCTGGATGTCGGCAGCGAGCTGGTTCGCCGCCGCCTCGAGCCGGCGCGCGTCGATGAAGCTCGCCAGGCTCGGCGCGGCCGCGGCCGCGACGATCACCGTCACCACGATGACGATCATCGCTTCGACCAGCGTCAGGCCGCGTTGCCGGCTCGGGCGGGAGCTGCTGTCGTGCTTCGTTTCCATGCGAAGCACTGTAGAAATTCGCGAACTATTGCGCGATCCCGTATTGAGGGGAACCGCGGGGGAGAGGGCGCAGGGCGTCCCTCGGGGGGTGCCTGGCCGTACGCCGCGCCGGCGAACTCAGATGTCGCGGATCAGCTGGCGGAATTCGTCGACATCCTCGAAGCTTCTGTACACCGATGCGAAGCGCACGTAGGCGACCTTGTCGATGCGCTTGAGCTCACGCATCACCAGCTCGCCGAGCTTGGCCGAGAGAACTTCCTTGGCGCCGCTGTTGAGCAGCTTGTCCTGGATGCGCTCCATCGCCGCGTCGATCTGCTCGACGCTGACCGGGCGCTTGCGCAGGGCAAGCGTCATCGAAGCGCGCACCTTGGCCGGCACGAACTCGGCCCGCGTGCCGTCTTTCTTGACCACCGAGGGCAGCGCGATCTCGGCGTGCTCGTAGGTCGTGAAGCGCTTGTCGCAGCTCTGGCAGCGCCGGCGCCGGCGCACGACATCGCCCTCGTCGGAGTCGCGCGTCTCGACGACCTGCGTATCTTCGTGGCTGCAGAACGGGCAGCGCATCGAGGCTCAGCGGTAGACGGGAAAGTCGCGCGTCAGCGTCGCGACCTTGGCGCGCACGGCGGCAATGTTCGCGTCGTCGTGCGGGTTGTCGAGCACATCGGCGATCAGGTTGGCCGTCTGCCTTGCCTCGGCCGCGCCGAAGCCGCGCGTCGTCATGGCCGGTGTGCCGAGGCGGATGCCGCTCGTCACCATCGGCTTTTGCGGGTCCTTCGGGATGCCGTTCTTGTTGCAGGTCATGTGTGCCGACTGCAGCACCGATTCGGCTTCCTTGCCGGTCAGGCCCTTCGGTCGCAGATCGACGAGCATCACGTGGCTCTCGGTGCGCCCGCTGACGATGCGCAGGCCGCGCTCGGTGAGCGTCCGGGCGAGCACGTCGGCGTTTTCCACCACCTGGCGCTGATAGACCTTGAACTCGGGCGCCAAGGCTTCCTTGAACGCCACGGCCTTGGCCGCGATCACGTGCATCAGCGGCCCGCCCTGCAGGCCGGGGAACACCGCGCTGTTGATCTTCTTGGCGATCGCTTCGTCGTTCATCACGACGACGCCGCCGCGCGGCCCGCGCAGGCTCTTGTGCGTCGTCGACGTGACGACGTCGGCGTGCGGGACGGGGTTCGGATAGGCGCCCGCGACGACGAGGCCGGCATAGTGCGCGATGTCCACCATGAACCAGGCGCCGACGTCCTTGGCGACCTTCGCGAAGCGGGCGAAGTCGATCCGCAGGCTGTAGGCCGAGGCACCGGCGATGATGAGCTTGGGCCGGGTCTCGTGCGCCAGCCGTTCCATCGCGTCGTAGTCGATCTCTTCTTTTTCGGTCAGCCCGTAGCTCACGACCTTGAACCACTTGCCGCTCATGTTCAGGGGCATGCCGTGCGTCAGGTGGCCGCCTTCGGCCAGGCTCATGCCCATCACCGTGTCGCCCGGCTGCAGCAGGGCAAAGAACACCGCCTGGTTGGCTTGCGAGCCGGAATTCGGTTGGACGTTGGCGTAGGCCGCGCCGAACAACTCCTTCAGCCGGTCGATGGCGAGCTGCTCGACCATGTCGACGAACTCGCAACCGCCGTAGTAGCGCTTGCCCGGATAGCCTTCGGCGTACTTGTTCGTCAACTGACTGCCTTGCGCGGCCATGACCGCCGGAGAGGCGTAGTTCTCGGAAGCGATCAGCTCGATGTGCTCTTCCTGGCGACGGTTCTCGCGCTCGATGATCGAGGCGATCTCCGGGTCGGTATCGGCAAGAACGGAGGGGCTGCGGTGAAACAAGGTCGGCTCCTTCAGCGAGGCGCCCGCTTCCGCGCGAACGGAATGCGAGTTGGCCCAGGCGAACGGCTCGACCGGAACCTGAGGCAACAGGTGCCGGCCGCGCTCCCCGGTGGTCGTCCACCTCGAGCCCCGAAGGCAGGGCTGAATCGCCAGTTGCGCGGCGTCCCAAGTGTAGCGGACGAGCCGCTTTCGCTCAGCGCAGGAGGGCGATCTTCTCGGGCAAGGAGACGGGCTCGGCGGCTTTCACGGCCGGGTCGGCGCCGACGGCTGCCGGCGCGGCGAGACCGGCTGCCGGCAAGGTCGCGGCCGTTTCGGCACTCGCATCGTCGGCCACTGCGACGGCGCGGCGGGGCGGCAGGGGCAACGGTTTCAGCCCCGCCAGCTGACGCAGGATGTTCTGCTCGACCAGGACCTTGATCGCATAGCCGCCGTCGTCGCTGTTCGCGGCGCCGACGTAGAAGCGCAGGCCGGCTTCCAGGCTGCCGGCACGCGCGATGCACTCCTTCAGGACCTGAACGCCGACGCGCAGGTTCGTGACCGGATCGAAAGCCGCGTGGCTGCCGCCGAAGGCCTCGTACTTGTCGTCGTGAACCTTGGTCATCACCTGCATCAGCCCCTGGGCGCCGACCGGACTCTGGGCAAATGGATTGAAGCTCGACTCCACCGCCATCACGGCCAGGATCAGGGTCGGGTCGAGCTGCGTCATCTCGCCCACCCGCCAGGCCTCCTGGACGAGGCGGCTCACAGGCTCGGGGGCGACGTGATAGCGCCGGGCGAGCCAGACCGCCACGGCCGCCTGGGCGCGGCTGAGGTCCTTGGGATCCGACGCCGTCGCGCGGGCAATGGCGTCCGGTTCTGCCAGATCGGGCTCATCGGCCGCCGTGACGACCTGGACGCGAGCCTCCTGGCGCGCCTGCAGCCAGCTCAGCGTTTCCGCTTCGAGGGCATGGCGGACATCGGCCCGGCTGGCGGCGAACAAGACCAGACCGACCACGCCGAGACCGACGAGGGCCAGCGTGTTGTGGCTGATCTCAAGCAGGCCGTGGCCGACGTCCCGCAGGAAGACCGCGCCGGAACCGAAGACCGTGGTTTGCCATGATCGCGACAGCGATCGCAAACGCTCGAGGTTCATCATCTAACAACTCCCTGCCGGGCCGGCTTCGTCTGAGCCGACGATGGCTCGTTCGCGCGAAGCGGGGCGGCGATAATTTCCGCCCAAGGACGGCGGTCGAGAAGGCCAGGGATCGAAGCCGAAGTGCTTCGCTTCCCAGAACGGCTTGCCTGAGGGGCGAGTCCGCGAAACGGCGGGATTCTAGAAAGCCGTTTAATTCCCGGTCAACACTGGAATCGCCATCCTTTATTACCAACGAGTATGAAATATCGGGACTTGCGGGCGTTTATGGCTTCGCTGGAAGCTGCCGGCGACCTGACGCGGGTCCGCGAGCCAGTGTCGACGCGCCTGGAGATGACAGCGGTCAGTGACTTCGTGCTCAAGCAGGCAGGCCCTGCCCTTCTGTTCGAGCGGTCGCCCGGTTACAAAATTCCCGTGCTGACCAATCTTTTCGGGACGCCGCAGCGGGTGGCCAAAGCGATGGGCGCCAGCGACGTGAGCGAGCTGCGAGACATCGGCGAACTCCTGGCCCACCTCAAGGAACCGGAGCCGCCCAAGGGCGTGCGCGATGCCGGTCGCCTGTTACAACTTGCGAAGGCGCTTTGGACGATGCGTCCCGTGCATGTCCGTGAAGCGCCATGTCGCGACATCGTCGTCGAATCTGATGCGATTGATGTCACAAGTTTGCCCATTCAGCTCTGTTGGCCGGGCGACGCCGGGCCTCTTATCACCTGGGGCCTGGTCATCACGCGCGGCCCGCAGGGCGGCGCGTCGGCCCGCTCGCGCCAGAACCTCGGCATCTACAGACAACAGGTCATCGGTCGGCGCCAGGTGGTCATGCGTTGGTTGGCCCATCGCGGCGGCGCCCTCGACTTTCGTGAATTCGCGGCGACGCGCCCTGGCCAGCCTTTTCCGATTGCCGTGGCTCTCGGCGCCGACCCGGCCACCATCCTTGGCGCCGTGACGCCGGTTCCCGATTCACTGTCCGAGTACCAGTTTGCCGGCCTGCTGCGCGGCAGCCGGACGGAAGTGAGCGACTGCTCGGTCGGCGATGCCGGTGTCATGCTGCAGGCGCCGGCAACGGCCGAGTTCGTTCTCGAGGGCCATATTCCGCCCGCGCCCATCGGCTTTGCCTCCAACAGCGAACATGGCGTGGCGATCAAGGAGATCGGCGGCTACCTGCACGCCCTCGAAGGGCCGTTCGGTGACCACACGGGCTACTACAACGAGCAGGAGTGGTTCCCGGTCTTCGAGATCAGCCGGCTGACGCACCGGCAAGATCCGATCTATCACTCGACCTACACCGGCAAGCCGCCGGACGAGCCGGCCATCCTCGGCGTCGCGCTGAACGAGGTCTTCGTGCCCATCCTCAGAAAGCAATTTCCCGAGATCATCGATTTCTATCTGCCGCCCGAGGGTTGCAGCTACCGGATGGCGATCGTCAGCATCGCCAAGCGCTACCCGGGCCATGCCAAGCGGGTGATGTTCGGCATCTGGAGCTTCCTGCGCCAGTTCATGTACACGAAGTTCATCGTCGTCACCGACGACGACGTGAACATCCGCGACTGGAAAGACGTGGTCTGGGCCATCACGACACGGGTCGACCCGGTACGCGACACCCTGCTCGTCGATCACACGCCGATCGACTCGCTTGATTTCGCCTCGCCGGTTTCCGGCCTCGGCGGCAAGATGGGCCTCGACGCGACGAACAAGTGGCCCGGCGAGACTGACCGCGAGTGGGGGCGGCCGATCCGCCAGGATGCGGCCGTCGAGGCGCGCATCGCCGGCGTCATCGCCGCGCTCGGCGCCGGCCGCTGACCTTCAACGTCGGCGTTCGCCGCTTTGCCGCCTTGGCCACCGGGGCGGGACCCGGCGCCCGGTGGGCAGACGCGTTCGAGCCAGAGCTCGACGACGCCGGCGCCGAGCCGCCCTTCAAGCCTTCCGACATGCCGATCAGCACGCCACTCACGAGCGCCGCGTAGCTGTCGAGCATGGCCTGCGCCGCCCGCACGCCGCTGGCGCGGTTCGCGCGCAACGATGTCTGTGCCTGTGCCAGGAGTCCTTCCACGGTCTGCGTCGCCTGCGACCCGGTCTCGCTGCCCTTCATCTTGAAAGCGGCGAGCGCCTGTTCCCAAGGCGCCTGCAGCGAGCCGGCGCCTTTGCTGGCCTTGGCGACGGCGCCGAAGAAGGCGTCTTCCATCTTCTCGATGTTTGCCAGCGCCTCCTTCATCGGCTTTTCGGTCAGGCCGACGCCGTGGCTCATGATTTGCTCGAGCGCCTTGCGATTGGCCTCGACGGCTTGCAGCAGTGCGGCGTCGATCCCGGCCAGCGCCTTGCCCAGCATCGCTTCCACGTCGACCGCGCTGGCCGGATTCCTGGCGGCGCCCATCGAGGCGGCGTCGGCCACCGTCTTGACGACCTTCTTGATGCTGTCGAGCGTGAGCTCGCGGCCCTGCAATGCCTTCAGGGTGGCGGCCGAGACGGCCTTGCGCAGCGCTTCGCCCTGCTTGGCGCTCGCCTGCGAGAACATCTCGATGAGCGCGTTCTGGTCGATTCCGGCCTTGATCATGTCGGTGCTCCGTTCATTGCATGTGCTGGCCACCGTTGATGGCGATGTTGGCGCCCGTCAGGAAGGCCGCCTCCTCGGAAGCCAGGTAGATGATGAGGCCGGCCACTTCCTCGGGCTTGCCGAGCCGACCGACCGGGATCTGCGGCAGGATCTTGCTGTTGAGGATCTCTTCCGGAATGGCCGTCACCATCTTCGTGCCGATGTAGCCGGGCGAGATCGTGTTCACGGTGACGCCCTTCTTGGCCACCTCGAGGGCCAGCGCCTTGGTGAAGCCGTGCACGCCGGCCTTGGCCGCCGAATAGTTGGTCTGGCCGAAGGCGCCCTTCGAGCCGTTCACCGAAGAGACGTTGATGACGCGGCCCCAGCCGCGCTCGACCATGCCATCGACCACCTGCTTGCTCATGTGGAACAGGCTGTCGAGATTGGTGCGCATGACGGCATCCCAGTTGACCTTGTCCATCTTCTTGAAGGTCATGTCGCGCGTGATGCCAGCGTTGTTGACGAGCACATCGACGGCGCCGACCTTTTCCTGCACCTGCGCCACGGCGCGCGTGCAGGAATCCATGTCGGCCACGTCGCAGGCGACGGCGACGATGTCGTAGCCGTTCGCCTTCATGCTCGCCACCCAGTCGACGTGCTTGTTGTTGCCGGGCGAGTAGGTGACGACAACCCGATAGCCGGCGTCGGCCATCTTGGTGGAGATCGTCTCGCCGAGGCCACCCATGCCGCCGGTGACGAGCACCACCTTGCCGCCATTGGTTGAACCCTTCATGTCTCGTCTCCTTGCTGTGATGACATCTATTCTGGACCGAAGGCACGCAATCGACCCTGTGGGAAACGCGCGTTCGAAGCGCGTCTTCGACCTCGCTTCAGCCGAGTCGTTCCGACCGGCCGAACCGTCAGGAACAGCACCTGTGGCGAAGCCTGGCCGCGCAGCAGCTTGACCGTGCAGTCCTCGTGAATGCGCTGCTCGCTCAGTGACTGATGCAGTGCGTCGACCGAATCCAGAGTCGCGCCGTCGATGCCGAGCAGCACATCGCCCTCGCGCAGTCCGGCGTGCGCGGCGGCGCTGCCGGGCTCGACCGAAATCACGCGCACCCCGGCGCTCTGCTCGAGGCCGTAGTGCACCACGATGCGGCGGTCGAGGTTCACCGACTGGCCACCGACGCCGAGATGGCCGCGCCGGACGCGGCCGTGCCGCAACAACTGCGGAATGACCCAGGCTGCGGTGTCGATGGCGACGGCAAAGCAGATCGACTGGGCGCCGCGGATGATCGCCGTGTTCACGCCCACCGCCTCGCCGCGCGAGTTCAGCAAGGGCCCGCCGGAGTTGCCGGGATTGAGCGCCGCATCGGTCTGGATCACGTCGGGAATCAGGCGGCCATTGCTGGTGCGCATGCTGCGCCCGAGGGCACTGACGATGCCGGCCGTCACGGTGTGCTCGAAGCCGAGCGGATTGCCGATGGCGATCGCGATCTCGCCGCGCTTGAGCTCGCGCGAGCGGCCGAGCACGGCCGGCGCGAGCGACAGTCGCGCTGCCGCACCGATGTGGAGCAGGGCGAGATCGGTGTCGGGGTCGTCGCCGACCCAGGCCGCCGGTGATTCCGTGCCGTCGCCGAGCACCACCGTGTAGCGCAGCGACGGGCGCGCGCCCGAGGGCGGCCGCCCGGCGCGCGCCACGTGCGAGTTGGTGAGCAAGTAGCCGTCGGGCGTGAAGACGAAGCCCGAGCCGCCGCCGTGCGCCTCTGCGTGGCTGCCGCCCTTGCCGTCGCCTTCGACCCGCACGGCAGCGACGCTGGGCGCGACCCGGTCGACCACACCGCTCACGGTCTGCGAGTAGGCATCGAGAAGAAAGGAATCGTTGGCGCCCACGGCGGCTCTTCCGCAAAACCTGCCAACTGCGGCCGGCCGCCGCGATCGCAAGGTCGCCGAGCGGTCGTCTCAATGCGAGATCGGCCGGTTGGGCAGGTCAGGCCAGCGGCCTCGAGAGTGGGACCGGAAGATCGTTGCGGCCGCAGTCCCGATCGAGTCGAACGACCACGAGTTGAAAAACGACTGACACGTGCATGTCACGAGTCGTCCCTAGATTGCGAGGCTCGCACCTTCAACCGGGACACCATGCGCACTTCCAAGAGATCCGCCTTCAACACGTCGCTCACCGTTCTCGCCGCTTCGATCCTCGCTGCGTGCGGCGGCGGTAACGATTCTTCGAGCACCCCGTCGACTACCACTTACAGCGGCAAGGTCGTCGCGAGCGCGTTCCAGCCCAGCACGACGGGCAACCCGACGCTGCTCGCCGGCTACTACGCGGGCGCGACCGTCTTCATCGATGCGAACGGCAACGGCGTGAAAGACGCGAACGAGCCATCGGCCACCACCGATGCGAGCGGCAAGTTCACGCTGACCGCCGACGCCAGCGTCACCGGCCAGTTCGTCGCCGACATCGCCACCTCCGCCACCAATACCGCCGGCGGCGCCGCGGTTACGGCGCACCTGATCCTGCGCGCCTCGGCGGCTCAGGTTGCGGAGCAGGGCGCGAGCGCCATCGTCATCAGCCCGATGTCGAGCGAAGTCCAGCGCCTGGTCGAAGCCAACGGCACTGCGTACGCGACCGAGAAGGCCAATCTTGCCGCGCGCCTGAGCGGCCCGACTTTCAACAAGGGAACGGCCACCGTCAGCACCGCCGACCTGCTCGCCGACGTCGGCGCGCTGACCGGCGCCGAGCAGTACGCCGTGCTGTACGAAGACCAAGCGCTGGCCAACCGCTACGCCTATGCGACGGCGAAACTCGATCGCGCCGACAAGTATCCGGACGCGTTGGCGGTCACCGGCGGCGATCCGCGCCTCGCCGCCATAGCCGGCATCACCGCGGGCGAGTCGATCCCTGCCGACACGCGCACGACCATCACGTTCGCGCAGTCCCAGCAGGCCGCCTTCAACATCGAAGGCGTACCGGCGTACGACAACATCTTCATCATCATGGAAGAGAACAAGTCGACGGACGCAATCCTCGGCAACACGACGTACGCGCCGTACATGAACCAGTTGCTGACCACTTACAACCAGCTGACGACCTACTACTCGACGGGCAACCCCTCCGAGCCGAACTACACCGCTCTCGGCGGTGGCGACGACTTCGGCGTCACTGACGACAACTGGTGGGGTTGCGGCGCCATGGGTGCCGACGCGTTGAAGGACGTCGCCTTCGCGGGCGGCACGGCCTCGGACGGCCAGCCGTTGCCGGCCACCGGCGCGCTGCCGCCGCAGGACAGCACGCACCTGGCCGGCTTCAGCAGCACCGCCGGCGCGGCGTGCAGCACGACGCCGACGTCGGGCACGAACCACAACCATCCGGGCGACAACCTCTTCACGTTGCTGTCGAAGGCGGGCCTTACTGGGCGCACCTACAGCGAGTCGATGAATCCGGGACAGGACCCGCGCAACGACAGCGTGGCCGATGCTGCGGTCGCCGACACGTACAGCGGCACCGCCATCGACGGTACGACGGTGACTGGTACGCCCAACTTCGCGGTCGTCAACGGCCTGTACAAGGTCAAGCACGGTCCGTCGATCGACTATCAGACCGCGCGCTCCCTGCCGGAGTTCTACGCCGACAACCGGACGATCTTCGGCACCCAGTACACCGCTGCCGACTGGGCGCACTCGACCGCCTACCCGATTCCGACCGGCTGGATGTACGACCAGTTCGGGGCCGACCTGGCCGCGGGCGACGTCGGCAACATCAACTTCATCGTGCCCGACCAGTGCGACGACATGCACGGCGTCGGCAGCGATGCCAGCTGCGCCAACAACAACAACGGCCAGACCCCCGGCATCAAGCGCGCCGACATCTACCTGAACAAGGTGGTCACTGCGATTCAGAACTCGGCCCTGTGGAAGAACCCGCAGAAACGCGTCGCCATCGTCATCATGTTCGACGAAGGCGAAGGCTCCAGCACCTCGTGCTGTGGCTGGAACGCGGCCGGCAGGAACTCCGGCGCGTCGCCGGTCACGGTATCGGCAACCGGCGTGGCGACGGCGACGCCGCAGCCCTCGGGCTACGGCAACGGCAACATCGGCCACGGCAACTCGATCTTCGGCGTGGTCACGAACCGGCAAGACGTCGGCACCGCCGCCAAGGGTGTCAAGGACAGCGACGCGTACAGCCACTTCTCGTTCGTGCGCACGCTCCAGGACATGTTCGGTCTCGCCGATCCGGCCGTCGACGCTTCATACCTGAACCGGGCCAAGTACACCGAGGCCTTCGTGGCGGCGAACATCACCGCCTTGCCGGAATTCGCGGGCAGCGCGGATACGCACTTCGACTCGGTGCGTCCGATCAACCATGCCTACACGATCCCGGCCGGCTACGTGCAGAAGCTGAACCCGGCTGACATCGTTCCACTGGCCGCTGGCGCGGTGCCGGTGCAGACCGGCCCGGACGCTACCCAGGCCAGCGTCTGGGCGCTGAAGTAGGCGAGGTCTGCGTGTGGAGCGGCCGGCCGCTCCACACGCTTTCTGCTTGACGATGCGCACGTTCTTGTTCGGCGCCGCGGTCGCCCTGCTGTCGACGCTGACGGCTTGTGGTGGCGGCGGCAGCGACCAGGCCAGCAGAGGTGGCGGCACGCCCACCGGCATGAGCGATACGACGCTGAGTCTGATGGCCCAGGTCGGTCAGAAGGCATTCGTCGATCAGACCCTGTCGGGCGCCAGGAACATGTCGTGCGCCAGCTGCCATTCGCCGCAATACGCCTATGGTCCGCCGAACAGCCTGTCGGTGCAACTCGGCTCCGATCCGACGAAGAGCGGCACGCGGGCCGTGCCGTCGCTGCGCTACAAGGACGCGACGCCACCCTATGCCGACAACGCCGCCAATCCAGACGGTGTCACGCTGGCCGCGGCCGGCGGTGGCTTCATGTGGGACGGCCGCGCGCCGACCTTGGCCGAGCAGACGGCATTGCCGCTTCTCAACCCGCTCGAGATGAACGCCGCTTCGAAGGCGGACGTCGTGGCCGCGGTGCAGAGCGGCACCTATGCCGACCTGTTCAAGCAGGCCTTCGGCGCCGACGTGTTCAGCAACGTGGACATCGCCTTCGCCGATCTCGGCGCCGCGATCCAGGCCTACGAACGCGAAGACGTCAGCTTCCATCCGTACACGAGCAAGTTCGATCTCTACGTCCACAACAAGATCGGCGGCACGCTGACGGCGGCCGAGGAGCGGGGCCTGCGGATCTTCAATAGCGGCGACATCGCCAACTGCTCGGCCTGCCACTACGCCGGCGTCAACTTCGACGGCAACCAGGGCCTGATGACGGACTTCACCTACCAGGCCATCGGTGCCCCGCGCGACGACAGCTCGATCCCGGGCAATCCCGATCCGGTCCCGGCCGACGTCGCCGACGCAACGTACTTCGACATGGGCCTGTGCGGCCCCCTGCGCACCGACCACTCGCCGGCACAGATCGGCATGCCGGACCCGTATTGCGGCAAGTTCAAGGTCCCGACCTTGCGCAATGCGGCGACGCGCAGCGTCTTCTTCCACAACGGCGTTTTCCACTCGTTGAGCCAGGTCGTGCATTTCTACAACACGCGCGATACCAACCCGGAGTTCTGGTATCCGGCGACGGGCGGTGCAGGCACGCCGGTGGCGAGCCCGGCCTGGGCCCTGCAACCGGCCCACGTGCCCGGCGCGACGGTGCTGAAGTTCAACGACCTGCCGCTGGCGCATCAGGGCAATATCGACGAAGAGGTGCCGCTCGGCAGCGGCACCACGCCGCCGGACAACGTCAACGCCACCACGCTCGGCGACGGCGTGTTGCCACGCGATCCGGGATCGGCTCCGTCGATGTCCGAGCAGCAGATCGCCGACCTCATCTGCTTCCTCGGCACGCTGAGCGATGGCTATCAGCCGCCGGCGACCTTGCCGGGCAGTGGCGCATGCGTGGACTGAGCATGCCGACGCTTCGACACTGGCTGATCGCGGCCCTGATGGTTCTCGCCCTGCTGGCGGCCTGCGAGAACAAGGAAGCGCGCCTGCCCGATCGCGTCAACTTCACGGCGGCGGTCGACGACTATCTCGCGCAGCGCGGCCACCTGTGCATCGCCAAGTACGACTGGCCGATCACCGTCATCGAAGACGATCGCCCGGCGCCCAAGCTCGAAGCGCAGCAGTTGTCGGTGCTGGAAACGCTGGGCCTGGTCGCGAGCCGTGCCGCGAACGCGCCGCGCGGGGCACCCGACGCTGCGGCAACGCCGATACCGGCGCGCGAATACGCGCTGACCGCGGAGGGACAGAAGTACTACTTGCACGTGCCGGTGGTCGTCGCGACCGCCACGGAACGCGTGACGCATCCGGCAGATTTCTGCGTGGCGAGGCTGACGCTCGATCGCGTGTTCGGCTGGGAGCCGCCGCAGACGATCGGTGGGCCGCAGGGTGAGCTCGGTGCTGTTCTCCTACCGGATCGCCGACCCCGCACCGTGGTTGCAGACGCCCGACGTGCGTCGCGCATTTCCGATGCTGATGCGCGCCATCGACAACGCCGGCAGCTTGCAGCTTCGCCTGGGCGTCCACCTGACGCGGCAGGGCTGGGTCGCCGACGAGTTGTCGCCATGAGGCCATTGCCGCAACGAGCCCGTGCCCGAGCCGCCCCTCTCTCTCCAAACGCCTGAGACCTCGACATGAAGATACAGCGATACCGCGCCGCACTGATGGTTGCCACGGCCCTGTTGGCACTGGCCGGATGCAGCAAGCCCGACGCCAAGGCGCCGTCGCGCGAGAACTTCGAGGCCGGCTTGCGCACCTTCCTGGCCGACGGACATGACCAGCTGTGCCTGGCGATGTACGACTGGCCGATCGACCTGAGCGAGGCCGAGGCCGGCGCCAACGCGCGTCATGCCGTGCAGTTGCCGGTGTTCGAAAAGCTCGGCCTGGCGAAGAGCACGGTGCTGCCGGCGCCGCGGAGCGCCGAGAACCCGGATGGCGCCATCAAGCGCTACGAGCTGACGGACGAGGGCCGCAAGTACTACCGGCCGCATGCGTACACGAGTCGCAACGGCGTCGCCCACGAGAACGATTTCTGCGTCGCGCACATCAGCCTGGCCAAGGTCGAGAGCTGGCAGCTCGACACGCGCGACCCGCAGCGTTCGGTGGCCACCGTCAGCTACACCTACCGCATCGAGCCGGCGCCCTGGCTGCAGGATGCCGACGCGCGCCGCGTGCTGCCGATGGTGGCCAAGGTCATCCGAGGCGCCGACGGCGGCCTGCAGATGCGCCAGGGCTTCGCGCTCGGCGACAAGGGCTGGGTCGCCGTGGCCGGCCCCGCGTGAGCGCATGACGCAGCAGACGACGCCGGCTCCGATCGCTGCGGCGCCCGCGACATGGGGCCTGCAATCGCCTTATCGCTACGAAGGGCCGCGGCTGCCGCGGGCGCACGCCATCGATGCCGGCGACCGCCGCATCCGCGTGCAGGCGCGCACCGAGCAGCCGGTGCTGGCCGTGCTGGCCGGGGTCCTCGACGCCGCCGAATGCGAAGCGCTGATCGGCATGGCCCGCGGCCGGCTGCGGCCGTCGACACTCACCGATCCGGCGACGGGGCGCGACCGGGTCTCGCAGAAGCGCGCGAGCTGGGGCATGTTCTTCCGTCTCTTCGAGAACCCGCTCGTCGAGCGCATCGACCGTCGCCTGGCGCGGCTGATGCAACTGCCGCCCGAGCACGGCGAAGGCCTGCAGGTGCTGCACTATCCCGAAGGCGCAGGCAGCGAGCCGCACTTCGATTTCCTGGCGCCGATCCACGACGCCAACCGCGCCTCGATCGCGCGCAGCGGCCAGCGTGTCAGCACGCTGGTGAGCTACCTCAACGACCCGCCGGGCGGTGGCGAGACCCTCTTTCCGGCGACCGGCTGGGCGGTGTCCCCGGTGCGCGGCAACGCCGTCTACTTCGAGTACGCCAACAGCCTCGGGCAGCTCGACCCGGCCTCGCTGCACGCCAGCCGCGCCGTCGAGGGCGGTGAAAAATGGGTGGCGACGAAGTGGATGCGATCGCGTCCGTTCGTCTCGGCGTAGCCGGCGAAACGAGCGCTCAGGCGAGCAGCTTCCTGGCCCGGGCGACGACGTTGTCGACCGTGAACCCGTATTGCGCGAGCAGCGTTTCGGCCGGCGCCGAGGCGCCGAAGCGGTCGACGATGCCGAGCATGTCGCCACGGTCTCCCGTGTAGCGGCTCCAGCCCTGCTCCACGCCGAGCTCGACGGCCAGGCGCGCCGTGACCCGCGGCGGCAGCACCTCGTCGCGATAGCCTTGCGATTGCGCCTCGAAGAGATCCCAGCTCGGCATCGAGACGCAGCGCACGGCAATGCCCTCGGCCTGCAGGCGCTCCGCAGCGGCCACGATGAGGCCCACTTCCGAGCCGCTCGCCATCAGGATGAGCGAAGGCTTGCCGTCCTTCGCATCGCTGAGCACATAGGCGCCACGGCGCAGGCCTTCGGCGCTCGCGAACTTGCTGCGGTCGAGCGTGGCGACGTCTTGCCGCGTCAACGCCAGCAGCACCGGGCGCTCGCGCGTCTCGATCGCCACCTTCCAGGCCACCGCCGTCTCGTTGGCATCGGCCGGGCGGATGCAGCGTGAGCTTCGGAATGGCGCGCAGGTTCGCCAGCTGCTCGATCGGCTGATGCGTCGGCCCGTCCTCGCCGAGCGCCAGGCTGTCGTGCGTGAAGACGTGGATGACGTGCAGGCCCATCAGCGCCGCCAGCCGGATCGGCGGCCGCATGTAGTCGCAGAAGATCAGGAAGGTCGAGCCGTAGCCGATGAAGCCTCCGTGCGCCGCCAGGCCGTTGACGATCGCGCCCATCGCATGCTCGCGCACGCCGAAGTGGACGTTGCGGCCGGCGTAGCTCCAGCCGTTCGCATCCGAGCCTTCGTTGTCCTGCCCCGGCGCCAGCGGTGGATTGAAGTCGCCCTGGCCCTTCAGCTCGGTGTGCGTCGACGGATCGAGGTCGGCCGAGCCGCCGACGAGCGCCGGCAGCTTCGGCCCGATCGCGTTCATCACCTTGCCGCCGGCGACGCGCGTGGCCATGCCTTTCGCGTCGGCGGGAAAGACCGGGACGTCGGCATCCCAGCCATCCGGCAATTCGCCGCGCAGGCGCTGCTGAAGCTCGCGCGCCGGTCCGGCGAAGGCCCGTTCGTAGGCAGCGATGCGCTCGTTCCACGCGGCTTCGGCCTTTGCGCCTTCGCCCAGGGCTTCGCGAAAATGCGCGAGCGCCGGCGCCGGCACCAGAAACGGGGGCTCGACCGGCCAGCCGAGCTTTTCCTTGGTCTTCTTCACATCGTCCACGCCGAGCGGCGAGCCGTGCGCCTTGAAGCTGTCCTGCTCGGGCGAGCCGTAGCCGAGGTGCGTGCGCACGAGGATCAGCGAGGGCTTGCCGGTCTCGGCGCGTGCCGCCGTCAATGCGGCATCGATGGCCGCGAGGTCATTGCCGTCGTCGACGCTGATCGTCTGCCAGCCGTAGGCCTCGAAGCGCCTGGCGCGATCCTCGGAGAAGGTCATGTCGGTGCCGGCCGAGAGCGTCACCGAGTTGTTGTCGTAGAGGCAGATCAGCTTGCCGAGCTGCAGGTGGCCGGCCAGCGAGGCGGCTTCGGAGGCCACGCCTTCCATCAGGTCGCCGTCGCTGACGATGGCCCAGGTGTGGTGATCGACCACGTTCTGCCCGTCGCGGTTGTAGCGGGCCGCCAGATGCGCCTCGGCGATCGCCATGCCGACGGCGTTGGCCAGGCCCTGGCCGAGCGGGCCGGTGGTGACCTCGACGCCAGCCGTGTGCCCGCGCTCGGGATGGCCCGGCGCCTTGCTGCCCCATTGGCGGAACTGCTTGATGTCGTCGAGCGAGAGCTCGTAGCCGGTGACGTGCAGCAGGCTGTAGAGGAGCGCCGAGCCGTGGCCGGCCGAGAGCACGAAGCGGTCGCGGTCGGCCCACTGCGGATTGGCCGGGTGGTGCTTGAGAAAGCGCGTCCACAGCACGTAGGCCATGGGCGCGGCACCGAGCGGCAGGCCCGGGTGGCCGCTGTTCGCCTTCTGCACCATGTCGACGGAGAGGAAGCGGAGCGTGTCGATGCATTGCTGGTCGAGCGTGGCGTCGGACATGGTGAAACCTTCGATTCGATTCAGCGTTGGAGCAGGAGCGTCGGTGCCCGCGTCGTATGCGCCGCGGCGCGCGGCACGGTTGCATTCGGCACGATGAACGAGCGCCTCCTGCGCCGCCTTCACGTTGGCCGGCTGGCCGTGCCAGATGTCGAGCGCCGGCTGCTGGATGGCGCGCGCGAACGAGAACGACAGGGCCCACGGCATGCGGCCCTTGAACTTCAGGTTCATCGCGTTGAGCCGAACCGACGCGAGCTCCGACGACTGGCCGCCGGAGAGGAAGACGATGCCGGGCACCGCTGCCGGCACGGCCCGCAGGAAGCAGCCGATCGTGGCGGTGGCGATGTCGTCGGCGTTGCTCTGGTCGGCGGCGGCGAGGCCGGGCAGGATCATGTTCGGCTTGAGCAGCATCCCTTCGAGCAGCACGCCTTGCGTGTGCAGCTCGTCGAACACGGCGTGCAGCGTCTCTTCGGTCACTTCGCGGCAGCGCTCCAGCGTGTGCTCGCCGTCCATCAGCACTTCGGGCTCGACGATGGGCACGAGGTCGGCTTCCTGGCACAAGGCTGCGTAGCGCGCCAGTGCGTGCGCGTTGGCTTCGAGGCAAGCCCGGCTGGGGATCGCGTCGCCGATCGTGATGACGGCGCGCCACTTCGCGAAGCGCGCGCCCATCGCCGCGTATTCGGCCAGGCGATCGCGCAGGCCGTCGAGGCCTTCGGTGACCTGCTCGTCGGGATGGCCGGCCAGCGGCTTCGCGCCGGCGTCGACCTTGATGCCGGGAATGATGTTCGCCGCCACCAGCGCCTGCGCGAAGGGAACGCCGGCGAGCGTCTGCTGGCGAATCGTCTCGTCGTAGAGGATGGCGCCGCTGATGCACTCGCCGAGCCGCGGCGTGGTCACGATCATGTCGCGATAGGCGCGCCGCATCTCCTCGGTCTGCGCGATGCCGAGCTTGGCGAAGCGGCGGTTGGCGGTGGGCGTGCTCTCGTCCATGGCGAGCAGGCCGCGGTCGCCGGCAACCAGCGCCTGGGCGGTGGCGACGAGTCGTTGCGTGTGCATGTCAGGCCGCCTTCTTGTTGTCGCCGGGCGCGGCGATCGCGCGGTCGACCACCGCCTGCGCTTCCTTCAGGATCTGCTGCAGGTGCTCGGCGCCGGCAAAGCTCTCGGCGTAGATCTTGTAGATGTCCTCGGTGCCCGAAGGCCGCGCCGCGAACCAGCCGCTCCTGGCGATCACCTTGATGCCGCCGATCGGCGCGCCGTTGCCCGGCGCCTTGCTCATCACCGTCTCGATCTTCTCGCCGGCCAGCTCGCTCGTCTTCAGCTGCTCGGGCGTGAGCGCGGCCAGCTGCTTCTTCTGCTCCGGCGTCGCCGGCGCATCGACGCGGTCGGAGACCGGCCGGCCGAGCTCGTCGGCGAGCGCGTCGTAGCGCTCGCCCGGGTCGCGGCCGGTACGGGCCGTGATCTCGGCCGAGAGCAGGGCCGGCACGAGGCCGTCCTTGTCGGTCGTCCAGACGCTGCCGTCGCGGCGCAGGAACGGCGGCGCCGGCGCTCTCTTCGCCGCCGAAGCCGAGCGAGCCGTCGAACAGGCCGTCGGCGAACCACTTGAAGCCGACCGGCACTTCGTAGAGCGTGCGGCCGAGCCGCTTGGCGACGCGATCGATCAGGCTGGTGCTGACCACGGTCTTGCCGACGCCGGCCTTCGCCGGCCACTGCGGCCGGTGCTGGAACAGGTAGTCGATCGTCACCGCGAGGTAGTGGTTCGGCGGCGAGCAGCCCGGCCTGGCGTGACGATGCCGTGCCGGTCGTGGTCGGTGTCGCAGGCGAAGGCGATGTCGAAGCGGTCCTTCAATGCGAGCAGGCGCTGCATCGCGTAGGTCGACGACGGGTCCATGCGGATCTGGCCGTCCCAGTCGACCGTCATGAAGCGAAAGGTCGGATCGACTTCCTCGCTGACCACGGTGAGGTCGAGCTTGTAGTGCTCGGCGATGCGCGCCCAGTAGTGCACGCCGGCGCCGCCGAGCGGGTCGACGCCCATGCGCACCTTCGCGCCGCGGATCGCGTCGAAGTCGATCGACGTTGCCGAGGTCGGCGACGTAGGCCGAGACGAAGTCGTGCCGATGCGTCGTGGCCGCGCCCAGCGCCCTGGCGAGAGGCCAGCGCTTGACGCCGTCCATCGCCCTCTCGATGAAGGCGTTGGCGGCGGCCTGGATGCAGATCGGTGATCTCCGGGCCGGCCGGGCCGCCGTTCGGCGGGTTGTACTTGAAGCCGCCGTTGTCGGGCGGGTTGTGCGAGGGCGTGACGACGATGCCGTCGGCCAGGCCGCTCTTGCGGCCGCGGTTGTAGGTGAGGATCGCGTGCGAGACGGCCGGCGTCGGCGTGTACTCGTCGTTCGTGGCCAGCATCAGCGTCACGCCGTTGGCGGCGAGCACCTCGAGCGCGCTCGCCGCCGCCGGTGCCGACAGCGCGTGCGTGTCGATGCCGAGAAAGAGCGGCCCGTCGATGCCGTTCTTCTTGCGCTAGTCGCAGATCGCCTGCGTGATCGCGAGCACGTGCCGCTCGTTGAACGAGCGTCTCGAAGGACGAGCCGCGATGCCCCGAGGTGCCGAAGGCGACGCGCTGCGCCGCCACCGTCGGGTCCGGGCTCGAGCGTGTAGTAGGCGGTGACGAGGCGCGGCACGTCGACGAGCAACGATGCGGGGGCCGGCTTGCCGGCGAGGGGGCTGATGCGTGTGGCCATGGCGTGGCCGTCAGGTGGAAGGCGCGTCGCGCAGCGCGCGGTAGCGGCGGATCAGGGCATTGGTGGAGCTGTCGTGCGCGAGCTTCGGCTCGCCCGTGCTTTCGAGCTCGGGGATCGTCTTGCAGCGCCAGCGCCTTGCCGAGCTCGACGCCCCACTGGTCGAAGGAATCGATGTTCCAGATCACGCCCTGCACGAAGGTGCTGTGCTCGTAGAGGGCGACGAGCGCGCCGAGCGTGGCCGGCGTGAGGCGCCGGGCGAGGAGCGTGTTGGTGGGCCGGTTGCCTTCGAAGACGCGGTGCGGCACCAGCTCGGGCGCCGTGCCTTCGGCGGCCACCTCGGCCGCGGTCTTGCCGAAGGCCAGCGCCTCGGTCTGCGCGAACAGGTTCGACATCAGCAGATCGTGCTGGCGGCCGAGCGGATTGAGCGCCTGGCCGAAGCCGATGAAGTCGCAGGGCACGATGCGCGTGCCCTGGTGGATCAGCTGGTAGAACGAGTGCTGCCCGTTCGTGCCGGGCTCGCCCCAGAGGATGGGCGCGGTCTCGACATCGACATGGCTGCCGTCCTGCCAGCGTGTGCTTGCCGTTGCTCTCCATCGTCAGCTGCTGCAGATAGGCGGGCAGGCGCTTCAGGTACTGCTCGTACGGCAAGCACCGCGAGCGTGGCGGCGCCGAGGAAGTCGTTGTTCCAGATCGCCAGCAGGCCGAGCAGCGCGGGCATGCTTCGCTCGATCGGCGCGCTGCGGAAGTGCTCGTCCATGGCATGAAAGCCGGCCAGCATCTCGGCGAACTGCTCGGGCCCGATGGCGATCAGCGTCGACAGGCCGATCGCCGAGTCCATCGAGTAGCGGCCGCCGACCCAGTCCCAGAAGCCGAACATGTTCTCCGGGGCGATGCCGAACTGCTTCACGCCGGGATCGTTGGTGGAGACCGCGACGAAGTGCTTCGCCACCGACTTCTCGTCGCCGAGCTGGCCGACGCTCCAGGCGCGCGCCGCGTGGGCGTTGGTCAGCGTCTCCAGCGTCGTGAAGGTCTTCGAGCAGATGATGAAGAGCGTCTCGGCGGCGTCGAGATCGCGCGTCGCCTCGACCATGTCGGTGCCGTCGACGTTGGAGACGAAGCGAAAGCGTCATGTCGCGGTCGCTGTAGAAGCGCAAGCGCCTCGTAGGCCATGACCGGGCCGAGGTCGGAGCCGCCGATGCCGATGCTGATGACGTTCCTGATCCGCTTGCCGGTATGGCCGAGCCAGCGGCCGCCGCGCACCGCGTCGGCGAAGGCGTTCATGCGGTCGAGCACCGCGTGCACCTCGCGCCACCACGTCGACGCCATCGACCATCAGCTGCGTGCCCTTGGGCGCGCGCAGCGCCACGTGCAGCACCGAGCGCTTCTCGGTGGTGTTGATGACGTCGCCGCGAAACATCGCCGCCGTGCGCTCGCGCAGGCCGCATTCGGCGGCCAGCGCGACGAGCAGCTTCAGCGTCTCGTCGGTGACGCGATTCTTCGAGTAGTCGAGGTAGAAGCCGGCCGCTTCCAGCCCCAGTCGCTCGCCGCGGTCGGGGTCGCTCGCGAACAGCTCGCGCAGGTGGCGCGTGCCGACTTCGGCGTGGTGGGCGACCAGCGCCTTCCAGGCCGGGCGCGTCGTCAGTGCCGGCGCGTTCGCGCCGCTCGGTGTCGTGCTCACTTCGAGGCGGCTCCCGCGAGTTGCGCGGTCTTGCTCGGCGATGCCGCCGAGCAGGCTCGCTCCACGACTTGGCGAACGCGTCGGCGCCTTCCTGCTGCAGCCGGGCGGCCAGCGCAGCGGCGTCGATGCCCTGGCGCGCGAAGTCGGCGATCACCGCTTCGGCGTCGCCGCCGTCGAGCGCCATCGACGCCGCCGACCTGGCCGTGCTCGGCGAAGGCCTGCAGCGTCTTGTCGGGAATCGTGTCGACCGTGTCGGGTGCAGCGAGCGCTTCGACATACAGCGTGTCCTTGGCGGCCGGATCCTTGGTGCCGGTGCTCGCCCACAGCATGCGCTGCGGGTGCGCGCCGGCGGCGGCCAGCTTCTTCCAGCGCGGCGAGGCGAGCAGGTCGCGATAGGCCTTGTAGGTGCGCTGCGCGATCGCGATGCCGAGGCGGTTGCGATGATCGGCCGGCACCTGGTCCTTCACCGCGACGTCCCAGCGGCTCACGAAGAGCGACGCCACCGACTCGACCTTCGGATCGAGCCCGGCGGCGATGCGCCGCTCGATGCCGCGCAGATAGGCTTCGGCCGCCGCCACGTAGTGCTCGCGCGAGAAGAGCAGGGTGACGTTGATGGGCACGCCGGCGAAGATCGATTCCTCGATCGCCTTGCACGCCGGCCGCGCGTTCCCGGAATCTTGATGTACAGGTTCGGTCGCGCGGCGGCGGCGTGCAGGCGCGCGGCGGCGGCGATGGTCTTGTCGGCATCGTCGACGAGCAGCGGCGAGACTTCGAGCGAGACCCAGCCGTCGACCCCGTTCGGTGGCGGCGTGCGTCGGGCCTGAACAGATCGGCAGCGCGCGTCAGGTCGCGCAGCGCGAGCTGGAAGAACAGCTCTTCGCCGCTCTTGCCCTGGCGCGCCAGCGTCGGCGATCTGCTCGTCGTAGGCGCTGCCGGCTGCCGATCGCGTGCTCGAAGATCGTCGGGTTCGAGGTCAGGCCGGTGATCGACAGCTCGGCGATGTAGCGCGCCAGGGTGCCGTCGTCGAGCATGGTGCGCGTGATGTTGTCGATCCACAGGCTCTGTCCGAGAGCGTGCAGCTTCTGCGTGTTGGCGTTCATGTCTTCTCCTGGATGGCCGCGGCGAGCGACGCGGCCACATCGGTGGCGAGCAGGTCGCCGATGCGATCGACGGTGATGTCGGCGGCGGGGTAGCGGGCGAGGTTCGTCGGATCGTTGGCGTAGTGACCCTGGCGCGGGAAGACGGTGACGAGTCGCTCGCCCCAGACGGCTTTCATCGCCGCCAGGATGCGCTGCTTGTCGTCGACCATCACATAGCGGCGCGCCGGATAGCGGCGCTGCACGGCGTCGAGCATTTTTTCCTTGTGGACGTAGATCAGTACCGCCCGTCGACGGCATTCCACAGGCCCGAGCGCTGAACTTTGCGCGGCTGAAACACGACGTCGCCGTCGGAGAGGATCACCGTCGGTCCCCTCTTGCCGAGCTCCGCGACGACCTCGAGCGCATGCGGATAGAGCCGGTCGGCGAACGGATAGTCGATGAGGAAGCTCGACATCGAGAGCAGCTTGTGCTCGGCGTCGTCGCTGCTCGCCACTTCGGCGCGGTAGCGCTGCAGCGCCCCGAGATAGTCGGCGTAGCCGAGCTCCTCGCGCAAGGCCTCGAAGATGACCCAGAAGCGGTCGGAGCTGGCGACGCCGAACTCGTCGGCAATGTGCATGCGCAGGTCGGCGATGATGTGGTCGTTGTCGAGCAGCGTGTTGTCCACGTCGAGCAGGAAGACGACGTCGCTGCGTCATGGTGCGCAGGGAGCCGGCGCAGGTTCGGGCGTCGGGTCGTGCCAGCCGCCGTCGGCGGCGATCAGCGCGTCGGCCGCCGCCGGGCCCCCAGGTGCCCGGCGCGTAGCGGCAGGCTGCGGCGCTGCTCGACGAGCACCGGGTCGACGACGCGCCCAGGCCGCCTCGACCGCGTCCTGGCCCGTGAAGAGCGAGCCGTCGCCGACCATCGCGTCGCCGAGCAGCCGCTCGTAGGTCAGCTCGTCCGCCGGCCGTGTTCTCGCACAGATAGAGCTCGCGCTGGTCGCCGACGAAAGCCCTTGCCCGGGCGCTTGATGCGCGCCGCCAGCGCCACGGCCGAGGTCGGCTGCAGCTTGAAGCGGACGTAGTTGGCCGGGCCATGGTCGGGCCCGGCATCGTCGAAGAGCTGCTGCGGCGGCGGCTTCAGCTGCACCACGCACTTCGGCCGCGGTCGTCGGCAAGCAGCTTGCCCGCGCGCAGGTACCAGGGCACGCCCGCCCAGCGCCACGAGTCGATGAAGAGGCGCACGGCGCAGAAGGTCTCGACGTCGGAGTCGGGTGCGACGTCCTTCTCCTGCCGATAGCCCTCGTACTGGCCGCGCACCACGTCGGCCGCGGTCAGCGGTCGCATCGCATGGAACACGCCGGCCTTCTCGTTCTGCACCGCCGTGAAGCCCTGGTAGGCAGGCGGCTCCATCGCGAGCAGCGCGACGATCTGGAACAGGTGGTTCTGGATCACGTCGCGCAGGGCGCCGGCGCTCTCGTAGAAGGTGCCGCGCTGGCCGATGCCGAAGTCTTCGGCCAGCGTGATCTGCACGCTGGCGACGTGATGGCGGTTCCAGATCGGCTCGAGAAACGAATTGGCAAAGCGGAAGTAGAGGATGTTCATGATCGCCTCCTTGCCGAGGTAGTGGTCGATCCTGAAGATCGACGACTCGGGGAAGACGGCGTGCGCCACGGCGTCGAGCTCGATCGCCGACGCGAGGTCGCGGCCGAAGGGCTTCTCGACGATGACGCGCGCATCCTTGGCCAGGCCGGCCGCGCCCAGGCTCTTGATCACGGTCTCGAACAGGGCCGGCGGAATGGCGAGGTAGTGGGCCGGCCGCCGGGCCGTGCCGAGCGCCGCTTTCAGCGCCTCGAAGGTCGCCGGGTCCTTGTAGTCGCCGCTGACGTATTTCAGCAAGCGAGAGCAGCTTGTCGAACGCCGCCGGGTCGTCGATCTTGCTCTCGCGCGCGACGCTGTCGCGCACGCGTTGCTGCATCTGCCCGGTGCTCAGGCTCGATGACGCGACGCCGATCACCGGCACCGTCAGCGTTCCCTTCTTCACCATCGCGTAGAGCGCGGGAAAGATCTGCTTGTTGGCGAGGTCGCCGGTGAAGCCGAACACCACGAGGGCGTCGGAATGCGGCGCGCTGGCGCCGCGCGCACGAGGGCCGGCGGGCAGCTCGTCGGTCATTTCGCATTCCCTTCGGCGGGCTTTTCGGCGTGGCCGCCGAACTCGTGGCGCAAGGCCGAGAGCACCTGGTTGGCGAAGTTCGCTTCGCCACGCGAGCTGAACCGATCGTAGAGCGCGGCGCTGAGCACGTGCGTCGGCACGGCTTCGTCGATCGCCGCTTCGATCGTCCAGCGGCCTTCGCCGGAATCGGAAACACGACCACCGTACGCGGCGAGCTGCGGATCCTGGGTGAGCGCATTGGCCGTCAGATCGAGCAGCCACGAGCCGATGACGCTGCCGCGCCGCCAGACCTCGGCGATGTCGGGCAGGTTCATCTCGTATTGATAGAACTCCGGGTTGCGCAGCGGCGTGGTCTCGGCGTCGCTGGCGTGCTCGCGCTTGCCGACGTTGGCGTTCTTCAGGATGTTCAAGCCTTCGGCATAGGCGGCCATCACGCCGTATTCGATGCCGTTGTGCACCATCTTCACGAAGTGGCCGGCGCCGCTCGGGCCGCAGTGCAGGAAGCCCTGCTCGGCGCTCGCCACCTCGCCGGTGCGGCCGCGCGTGCGCGGCGCCGTACCGATGCCCGGTGCGAGTGCGGAGAAGATCGGCGTGAGGCGCTGCACCACGTCGGCTTCGCCGCCGATCATCAGGCAGTAGCCGCGCTCCTGGCCGGCGACGCCGCCGCTGGTACCGACGTCGACGTAGTGATGGCCCGAGGCCGTCAAATCCTTGGCGCGGCGGATGTCGTCGCGATAGTACGAATTGCCGCCGTCGATGACGATGTCGCCGGGCTCGAGATGCGGCATCAGCTGCGCCAGCTCGGCGTCGACCACGGCCGCCGGCACCATCAGCCAGATCGCGCGCGGCTTGGTCATCTTCGCGGCCATGTCGGCGAGCGACGACGGCGCCGATCGGCGCCGTCTTTCTTCATCGCGTCGACGGCGGCAGGCTGCATGTCGAAGACGACGCATTCGTGGCCGTTCTTCATCAGGCGCCGCACCATGCTCGCGCCCATGCGCCCCAAGCCGATCATTCCGAGCTGCATTCTTCTTCTCCTTGTCGGGTACCCAGATCAGGCCGGGAGCGGCCCGCGTTCGCGCCAGGCGTCGACGACGACGGCGTGGCGCTTGCCATCATCGAGCAGGGCGATCCGGCCGTCGGACATCGCGATGCCATCGACCAGGACGCGCGCCGCCGCTTCGGTCGCCACCGCACGCACCGCGATCTCGTAGCTCGCGGTCCCGAAGCGGTAGCGCATCTCGAAGCCTTGCCATGATTTCGGAAAGAGCGGCCGCACGCGCAATTGGTTCCCGCGCCGCTCGAGCCCGAGCAGCGACTCGACGATCAGCTGGTACATCCAGCCGGCCGAGCCGGTGTACCAGGTCCAGCCACCGCGGCCGAGGTGCGGCGCGAAGGCGTAGACGTCGCCGGCGACGACGTAGGGCTCGACCTTGTAGGTCGCGATCGCGCCGGCGCTGTCGCCGTGATGCTGGGGCGCGAGCATGCCGAAGAGCTGCCAGGCCCGTTCGGCATCGCCGAGCGCGGCGAACGCCAGCGTCGCCCAGACCGCGGCGTGCGTGTACTGGCCGCCGTTCTCGCGCACGCCGGGCACGTAGCCCTGGATATAGCCGGGCGAGGGCGTCGAGGTGTCGAAGGGCGGGTCGAGCAGCTGCACCAGGCGGCCTTCCCGATGCACGAGATGCTCGTGCAGCGAGCTCATCGCAAGGCGTGCCCGGTCGGCGGGAGCCGCGCGCGAAAGCACCGACCAGCTCTGCGCGATCGAGTCGATGCGGCATTCGACGTTGCCTGCCGTGCCGAGCGGCGTGCCGTCGTCGAACCAGGCGCGCTGGTACCAGGCGCCGTCCCAGGCCGTCGCTTCGATGCGTTCGCGCAGGCGCGCCGCTTCGCCCTCGCAGAGATCGGCAAAGGCATCGTCGTCGCGAGCGCGTGCCAGCGGTGCGAAGTGCTTCAGCACCGCAATGAGGAAGAAGGCCAGCCAGACGCTTTCGCCCTTGCCGCCGGCGCCGACCAGGTTCATGCCATCGTTCCAGTCGCCCGCACCCATCAACGGCAAGCCGTGCGCACCGTAGCGAAGGCCGTGGCGAATCGCGCGCACGCAGTGCTCGTAGAGGCTCGCCGACTGCGCCGAGACGGTCGGCTGCTCGTAGTCGGACTGCTCGCCGTCCTTGAGCGGGCGGGCCTCGACGAAGGCACAGGTCTCGTCGAAGACGGCCGCGTCCCCCGTGCTTTCGACATAGCGCGCGGCCACGAAGGGCAACCAGAGGTAGTCGTCGGAGCAGCGCGTGCGGATGCCCTTGCCCGAGGGCGGATGCCACCAATGCTGGACATCGCCTTCGACGAACTGGCGGGCCGCCGAGCGCAGCAGGTGCTCGCGCACGAGCGCGGGCTCGGCATGCACGAGCGCCATGACGTCCTGCAGCTGGTCGCGAAAGCCGAAGGCGCCGCTGGCTTGATAGAAGGCGGTGCGCGCCCACAGGCGCGAGGCGACGACCTGGTAGAGCAGCCAGCCATTGGCCAGGGTGTCGACCGTGGGGTCGGGCGTGCGCACCTGCACCGCGTCGAGCGCCGTGTCCCAGTGCGCCTTCGATCCCGCGAGCGCGGCGTCGGCGGCGGCCTCGCCGCGCCAGCGACGCACCAGATCGCGCGCCTCTTCGATGCTCTTGCCCGCACCCAGCCGAAAGACGACGCGACGCTCCTCGTCCGGCGCAAGCTCGACGACGACGCGCAGCGCCGCGCAAGGATCGAGGCCGGCGCCCAGCCGCCCGCTCAGGTGCGGCTCTGCCAGCGCTGCCGGACCTTGCAGCGATCCGTTGCGGCCGAAGAAGTCGCCGCGATCGCCGCAGGCGCTGTGCCCTGCGCCTTCGACGTCGAAAAAGGCGACCCGGCCGTCGAAGTCGGTGTTGTAGCCGTTGTGCGCGAAGAGGGCGCCTGTCTCGGCGTCGAGCTCGGTGACGACCTGCGTCAGCGTCTTCGTCCGCTCGTCTCCGAGCACCCAGTCGAGATAGCCGGTGACGCTGACCCGTCGCGGGCGGCCGGAGCGATTGCGCAGAGCGAGCGTCGAGAACTTGACCGGCGCGTCGATCGCGACGCAGACCACGAGGTTGGACTCGATGCCGTCCTGCGCGTGCTCGAAGCGGCTGTAGCCGAAGCCGTGGCGGGTCACGTACGTGCCGGCGCCGCGCACCGGCAGCAGCGTGGGCGACCAGAAATGGCCGCTCTCCTCGTCGCGAATGTAGAAGGACTCGCTGTTCGGGTCGCTCACCGGATCGTTCGACCAGGGCGTGAGCCGGAACAGCTGCGCGTTCTCGCTCCAGCTCGAGGCACTGCCGCTCTCGGAGATCAGCGTGCCGAATTCCGGATTGGCGATCACGTTGATCCACGGCGTCGGCGTCATGTGCTCCGCCGAAAGCAGGATCACGTATTCGCGCCGGTCCTTCGAAAAGCCGCCATGGCCGTTGAAATCGAGCAGGTCCTCGGACAGGCGAGGCGTGCCTTCGCCCGCTTCGCGCGGGCGCCCGGGGACGGGGCCGGGCGGCTTGCTCGGCATCGCCGCGCGTTGGGCGACGAACGCGGCGAGGCTGTCGGTCGAGGCAGCGTCGATGGCGATGCGCGCGACGCTGCGCAGCAGGCTTCGGTCGCCGTCGTCGAGCGTCGACGCGGCGCGAACGAAGAGGCCGCCGGCCTTGCCCAGGAGCTCGGCGCCGCCGCTGTCGCGCACGACCTGCTGCACCTGCTCGAGCTCTTCCGGCGCTGCGCCCGCCGCGGATCCGACGACGATCATCCACTCGGTCTTGATGTCGTGCGCGCGCCAGAAGGCATGCGCTCGCGTCGCGTCGCGCACGAGCTCGGCGTGGCCGGCGGACGCGCCTTCGAGCAGCAGCACCGGCACGTCGCCCGAGATCCCGAAACCCCACAGGCCCGACTGGCCGCGCCGGTTCCTGGCGATCTCGGCCGGATCGCCGCGCAACGCGGCCTCGGCGTAGAAGATGGCGCCGGCCAGACGTTCCCAGACCGCGGCATCAGCTGCGCCGGCCCCGAGCTGGCGCAGCAGCGCCTCGCGATGGTCACCGGCGTGCTCGAGGACGAGGTCGCCGGCACCGGGTGCGCGGCAGCGGCGGGCCAGTGCTGCGCTCTCGGCACGCGATCCGCAGACGCCGGTGAACGCGTCGATGGTGATCGACGCCCCGGCGGCCAGCACGAAGGGCAAGCGGATCGCGGCGACCGCATCCAGCACCGGCCCGGCCGTGCCCGAAAGCGGCTTGCCGTCGAGCAATGCCGCCGGCATGTCGCTGCCGCGGCCACGACCGATGAAGCGCTGCCGGTCGGTCTCGTACGACACCGCACCCGTGCCCTCGGCGACGGCCGTGTGGAAGGCCCACGAGCGCACGTCGTCGGGCCCGCTCGGGCGCCGCGTGGCGATGATGGCGGCGAGCTCGGCATCGATCGCGGTCTCGACGAACATCTTGCTGAATGCCGGATGCGAGGCGTCGGTGGCGGCCGGCGCCAGCACCATCTCGGCGAAGCTGGTTGCGCTGAGCGAGCGTGAGCGCGACGACAGGTTGGTGATGTGCAGCCTGCGCAACTCGACGTCGCCCGACGTTGCGACGGCGACCGTCGTCGTCACGTCGATCTCGTGCGTGCGGCTGCTGAACGTGGCGCTGCCGGCATCGAATCGGGCGGTCGCGGCTTGGCCCGTTCGCACCGGGCTGGCCGTTGCCGACCAGACCTCGCCGCTTTGCTCGTCACGCAGGTAGAAGAAGCTGCCGCCGTCGCCCAGGACCGCGTCTTCGCGCCAGCGCGTCACGGCCAGGCCGTTCCAGTGACTGGTGCCGCTGCCTTCGGCCGTCACCATCACGTGGTACTTGCCGTTGGAGAGCAACTTCACGCCGGGCATGGTGGGCTTTGCAGGGCCTTCGAGCGGAGGGGGAGGGGAGCGACCATCATCGCACCGAGAGTCTTCGACACTAACCGCGGCCGCCATCACCTTGCCAGCAGCCGAACGAGTGCGGCCTCGTAGGATGTGTCCGACGCCAGAGGCGAACACAATGGAACGCTCATGACTCCCACCGCTCAGGAGCAGATCTGCCGCTGGCATCCGGTCGGCAACGTCGCCGCGCTGAGCTCGGTGGTGGCCGCTCGCGTGCTCGCTGCGGCCGAACGCGCTCTGACGGCGCGCGGGCGATTCCTGATCGTGCTGGCAGGCGGCAATACGCCGCGTGCCACCTACGAGCTTCTTCGCCCTGCGTCTGCCGAATGGTCGGCCTGGCACGTCTACTTCGGCGACGAGCGCTGCACGGCGCGCGCCGACGTGCTGCGCAACTCGCGCATGGCCGAAGCGGCCTGGCTGAATCACGTGGCCATTCCTTCGACGCAGGTACACGAGATGCCGGCCGAGCTCGGCCCGCGCGAGGCGGCAGCGCGTTATGCGGCCTTGCTCGATCCGGTCGGCGAGTTCGATCTCGTGCTTCTCGGCCTGGGTGAAGACGGCCACACCGGCAGTCTTTTCCCCGGCCACGAGCTCGGCGCCGATGCCGACGCGCCGGCTGCGCTGCCGGTCTTCGGCGCACCGAAGCCGCCGCCCGAGCGCGTGAGCCTGAGCGCGCGCCGCTTCAGCCTGGCGCGGGAGGTGATCTTCCTGGTGGCCGGGGCCGACAAGCGCGAGGCCGTCCAGCATTGGCGCGCCGGCGCGGCGATCCCGGCTCGTTCGATCACGCCTGCGGCGGGCGTCGACGTGGTCGTGGAGGCAGCGCTGCTCTAGGAGGCCGTCGGATGCCGGGGCCGGCGATCGCGGATCATCCGATCGATGCGCTCGCCGAGCACGCGCGCGTCGCACGGCTTGGCCAGGAACACGTCGTAGGCGTCGAAGCCGGTGCGCACCACCGATTCCTCGACGCTGGTGTGCATCGCGATCATCGAAGCGCTCGTGCGCGGGTCGCCGCGCAAGGCCCGACCGACCGCCAGGCCGTCGATGCCGGGCATGTCGACATCGAGGATGACGGCGTCGAAGCTCTCGAGCCGCGATGCTTCGAGGGCGGCATAGCCGCTGTCGACAGCTTCCACGCTGTAGCCGAGCGCTTCGAGCGAAGCCGTGACCAGCACCCGCATCACCGCCGAGTCGTCGACGGCGAGCACGCGCCCGCGTTGGGTCTCGGGCTCGGTCAAGGGATGCATCGGCGCGAGCTTAGCGGCGAGCGTCGGGTTCGAACAGCCCGCCGAAGGGGGAAATCAAGGCGTGGAGTGCGCTGCTTAAAAAGGAGGCAGACCCTTCGTTCGCGCGCGCTCTACGCTGCGTCCGCAGCTTCTGCGCAGGTTATGCACAAAGTTGTCAACGCCGCCGGGGCGCAACAAAAATTCCGGACCTGGCGAGCGGCCAGGTTGCGGCGGCGTCGCCGGCAACATCAAAGGCAGCAAGCGGCAACCCTGAACTCGTCAGGGGTTGCATGCGCCCCGATGCCGCGCGAGGGCCCAACGGCCTATCGAGTGGCGGGTGGGCGCTCCACCTTCCAGATTCCGCCGGCTTCGAGCTTCGTGCTGCCATGGGCGGGAACGAGGAAATCGACCTCGACCTGATCACCGGGCCGCAGCGAGGAGAGGTCGAACAAGTGCGGTTTCACATGGACCTCGGCGGTACGGCCACCCTCGTCGCGCAACCGAATGTTGTGGGCGCTCGCATGGACCGCCACGACGGTGAAAACACCTGGCAACTGACCCGATGCCACACCACCGCTGTCCGCGCCGAAGCGGCCGGGCAACCACGGCCGATTCGGCGGCTGCCCCGGCGGGCGCGCGATCGGCTGCGTCGGTCGCTGCGCCCACGCGTCGACGGTCAATGCGGCCGAGCCGATCGCCGCGAAACCCACCCGACACAATTCCGAGAGAAACAGTCGTCGTCGCTGCATGGGCCCTCACCCGTTGCTTGATCGGAACAGATTGTGCGACCGAACGTCCGCCTCGACGCAAGGGTGCGCAATCCGGCTTCGCGCACCCGGTCGGCACACCCTGGATCGTGGGGCCCGCCCGTGCGCCAAGGCTTACCATGAGGGCTTGTCGAGCCAACGAGACGGCCATGAACTTTCTTTCGCTGAACCGATGGGCTCTGCCCTTGCTCTGCGCCGCGCTCCTCGGCGCCTGCGTCGCCTACCCGGTGTCGTACACGGCCGTTCCGGCGCCCGGTCCGAGCACCTTCGACCGCTCCTGGGACGCCGCGCTCGCCGCCGCCGGGGACAGTGGCGTGCGCGTCACTTCAGCCGATCGCGCGACCGGCCGCATCACCGGCCAGAAGGGACCCGCGGCAGTGACGATCGACATTCAGTCGCTTCCCGACGGTCGGGTCCAGGTGGCCTTCAACGCGCCGGGTTCGACCGAAACGAATCCGACCCTGGCCGACCGCCTCAGCGGCGCCTACAACCGACGCATGGGCCGCTGACGGGCGCGACGCCGTGTCGCGTCGCGCGCGCAGCTAGTCGTCGCGCGGCGCGATCGTTTCGGCAAAGCCGCTGTGGTTCTCGGCCGCCGCGTCGATCAACACCTGGGCCTCGTCCATGAAGGTCTGCCAGCGCAGCGGCTGCGAGACGTACAGGCTGGTCAGCGTGCGCTCGAGCTCTGCCGCAGGCAGGCCCGACAGTCCTCCGGAAACGCTCAGCAATTGCAGGCGGGTCGTCGGGCGCAGTTCTTTTCTTCGATCTTTCACGGCGCATCGAACCGGTGATGGCGAAGCCGGTATTTTGCGCTCGCACTTGGCGCTTTCGAAGGTCGCGCCAAGAAAAGCGGGGCTCGCAAGCCCCGCTATCGCCGTCGAGTGCTGCTACCAGCTGACGCCGTAGTAGCTGTCGACGCGCTTGCCGTATGCCGGGTCGTAGGCCGGGACATCTTCATACTGGTACTTCGGCGCCTTCTGCAGGCGGCCCTTGTCGAGCGGCACGACATAGCCGTCCTTGTCGGTGTCGTACTTCAGCATGTTCCACGGAATCGGATAGCGATCGGTATCGAGGCCGAGGAAGCCGCCGAACTCCATGACGGCATAGCGCACCTGGCCGCTGCGCTTGTCGATCATCAGGTCGTCGATCGAGCCGAGCTTGTCGCCGGCGTTGTTGTAGACGGAAGTGCCTTCCACCCGATCGGAGGAAATCACGTCGCTGGTCGTGCTGGGAGTCATCTGGGTCTCCTGTTGAGAAGACGGCGGGTTGCCGACACGCCTTTATCGCAAGTCGGCCGCGCCCACGCGATCAGGGTGCGCGCCGCGTCGCTGTAGGAACAAAAACCCTCGCTGCGGCAGTTCTTTCGCGGCGTGTTTTTTCGCCCGCGCTCTCCGGCAGACCGCGAGCTTCGTTCGATCAGTTCGGCGGCTTGGCGCCGCGGTCGGTGATCGTCGCGTGGCCCGACACGGATCGCTGCACCGCAGGCGAGCCCCAGTAGTCGACCGAGCCGACGCCGGCCACGGACACGTTGAGCTCCTTCGTCACCCAGAGCTTGGCGTCGCCGAGCCCGCTGATGGCGACCTTGGCGCGTTCGATCATCAGCTTCTCGCCGCGGAACTCGCTGCGGCCGGAGATCTTGATCTCGACGACGCGCGCCGCGCCGGCCATCTGTCCGTCGCCGGAGCCTGCGACCCGAAAGCTCAGCTGATCGACCTTCAGCTGGTCGAAGCGCACCAGGCCGGAGCCGGAGATGTTGACGACGAGGTGGCCGGCGTTGACCGGCGACTCGGCAATGAAATCGGCCGCGCCCGAGATCGACACCCGGGCCAGCTCGCGCGCCGTGATGGTGACGCGCGGACGCTGCCCGTTCCAGAACTTCCATGCGCCTGCCGGCTCGATGACGAGAGTGCCGTGGTGCACCTCCGGCTGCATCGCATCCTGCGCGTCGCCCGCCCCTTCGATGAAGACCGAGTCCTCGGCGCCCTGGACGAAGCGGATGATCGCGGAGCCGGAGACTTCGATGCCGTCGAAATGCCCGGGGCTGTAGGTCTTGCCGTCGGCAGCGCTGGCGGGCAGGACGGCCAGGAGCGCCGGCAGCAGCGCGGCGAGAAGCAAGGAGCGAGTCCTGTTCATAGCGAGTGGGTCCTCAGGAGCTTGGAAACGTCGCGGCTCGCCGTGACGCGCGTGCCGTCGCGAAGCTGCACTTCGAACTGCGAGCCTTCGTTCGGCGTCATGGCAACGACGAAGTCGAGATTGACGAGACACGAGCGATTGACCTTCATGAAGCGGCCGGGATCGAGCCGGTCGAGGAAGGCCGCGATCGGCAGGCGCACGAGATAGCTGTGCCCTTTGCTGACGAGCGCCGTGTACTTGTTGTCGGAGCGCAGGTACTCGATGTCCTGCACGAGCAGCGGAAAAATCTTGCCCTGGTCGCGCACGAAGACGCGGGTCAGCGGCTCGCCCGGCGCCCGTGCGGCGGCGTCGAGCGCCGGCACCGCGCGGTCGCGTGCCGCGTCGGCCTGCAGCGCGTGCTGCACCGCCTCGTCGAAGCGCTCGCGCGAGAACGGCTTGAGCAGGTAGTCGGCGGCGTGCAGCTCGAAGGCTTCGATCGCGTGCTGGTCGTAGGCCGTCGTGAAGATGACGCGCGGCAGCTCGGCCGCATCGTCGCCCGCGAGCTGGCGCACGACCTCGAGGCCGCTCAACTCGGGCATCTGGATGTCGATCAGCAGCAGCGCCGGCCGCAGCTCGCGCAGCGCACGCAAGGCGCTCGCCCCGTCGCCGCAGGTGCCGATCAGCTCGAGCCGGGGCGACTGCCGCACCCAGTCGGCCAGGCCCTCGCGCGCCAGCGGCTCGTCCTCCGCAATCAGGGTCGTGAATCGGTTCATGGCGATGGCTGCGGTTGCGGAATCGTGATCTCGACGCGGAAGCCGGCGCCGGGCGCCGAATGCACGCTCATGCGCGCCTGGCCGGCGTAGTCGAGCTCGAAGCGGCGGCGCAAGGCCGACAGGCCCACGCCTTGTCGGCGGCCTTCGGCTGCGGGCACCGGCCAGATGCAGCCGGCGCCGTCGTCGGCCACGCGCAGCACGAGCGCGGACGGTTGCAGCCGGCGTTCCGCTTCGATGCGCACGGTGCCGCCGGCCAGGCGCGGCGCGATGCCGTGCAGGATGCAGTTCTCCACCAGCGGTTGCAAGGTCAACGGCGGCAGCTCGTCGTCGAGCGTCGCGGGATCGATCTGCCACTCGATGCGCAGGCGCGTGCCCAGGCGCAGCGATTCGAGCGCGAGATAGTCGCGCACGAAATCGAGCTCGTCGCGCAGGCGAGGCCGTCCAGTGTCGCGCTGCGTGTCGAGCAGGTAACGCATCATGGCCGAGAAGCGCAGCAGCGACTGCTCGGCAACCGCCGCATCCTTGCGCACGAGAAAGACGAGCGAGTTGAGCGTGTTGAAGAGGAAGTGCGGATTCAGCTTGCCGCTGATCGCCGCGAGCTCGGCCCGTACCAGCGCGGCTTCGGCCTGCGCCGCCGTCAGCGCTGCGGCGTGCGCCCGGCGAGCGTTGAGCGCACCGCCGAAGCCGAGCACGAGCGCGGTGTAGACCACGACGGCCCAGATCGTCAGCCAGAGCACACGCTGCTCGAGCGTGGCTCGGGCATGGTCCGAGCCGAACAGCCAGAGCGCGAGCGCGAAGTCGATCGCTTGCCAGAGCATCGCGAAGACGATGGCGGCCAGCGTGTGCGCGAGCAGCTTCGGCCAGCCGAGCGGGAACCTTCGCTGCAGCAGGCGCAGCCAGGGCAACGCCAGGAGGCCGAGCAGCATCGGCGGCGCCAGGTTCCAGGTCGCCTCGTACATCGCGTCCCACAGGCGCAGGCTGCCGCGCAGCCACTCCGTGCCGGCGACCGCGTAGAGCAGCCAGCACACCGCGCACAGGCCGGCATAGCCGAGCCAGAGGCGACGATCGCTCTGGCGCGGTCCGGCAGCTTGCGGCGAGACGAGTTCCATGTCGGTCATCCTAGGGACCGATGGCCGGCCTGGGAACCGCCAGGCGACGAAGTGCGAAATGGCGTGGCCGGTGGGGCGCTGTCAGCCTCCGCTTGGCGGCTCGCACTTGAACGAAGCCGCGCTCTTCGCGTCGTCGTCGGCACTTCTTCGCGCGAAGCCCGGGAAGGTGGGATAGCGGCACATCGGCCGACTGAGGGTCTCGGCATGCGGCGGCGCGTCCTGCAGCGACACCTGCACCAGGTCGCCCGGCGCCTGGCCGCGCTCGACCCAGGCCATGAGGACGTCGAGCATGTCGACCATCGTCGGTGCGCCGGTGCCGACATGGTCGGCGCCGGGCGTGACGTACAGGCGCATGAAGTCGTCGGTCGGACCGGCACCGAGCCGGGCGACCACGCTCTTCCAGTACTCGATGCCGGCGTACGGGCTCTGCGCGTAGTCGGCCATGTGCTCACTCAGCACCAGCTTGCCGCCGTGGCGCGCGAAGGCCGAGAGATCGGGGTCGGTCGAGTCCATCAGCGCCGAGATGCGGCGGACCCGGTCGGCATGGTCGGACAGCCGGAAGTTGCGCGGGTCGCCATTCGGATCGCGCAGCACCAGGTACTGCAGCGTGCCGCTGCCGTAGAGCCAGGCCCGACTGCTGGCGGCGCTCGCCGGCAACTGCTGCGGCGCGGTCCCCGTCATCCAGCTCACATAGCCGCCGACCGGGCCGGTGCCGGCGGCCGCTTCGCCGCCGTAGCCCCAGCCGGGATAGGCGAGAACGCCATTGGCCAGCGGCATGTCGAAGACATACGGCGCATGCAAGGTGCGCAGCGCATCGATCTGCGCATCGACAAGGCAATGCGACGGCGCGCCGCCGGGGGCGGGGCAGCGCAGGAGGTTGACGTCGAAGACGCGCCGGCAGCCTTCGTAGTCGCTCACGACACCGTCGGCCAGGCCGTCGAGGGCGTCGCACTCTCGCAGCACGACCTCGCTCACCAGCTTCACGTCGGCCGGGGAGAGCCAGCCCGCGCCCATCTGCGTCGTGCCGATCCGCGTGCCGGCCGATTGCAGGCCGACGAAGTTGATCACCGGCGCGCGCGCGAAGATTCCGTCGAAGTCGTCCGGATAGCGCTGGGCCATGGTGAGTGCTTCGCGGCCGCCTTCGGACGAGCCCATGTAGTAGCGCTTGTCGGGCGCCTTGCCGTAGCGGCGCTGGATCAGCGTCATGGCAACGTCGTGCACCTTCTTGTACGAGGCGTTCGAGAAGTTCTCGAGCGCCTCGTCGTTCAGGGCAAAGGCCTGCGGTGCCACGCCGGGCACGTTGGCGTGGCCCGAGTCGGTGCCGGCGGTGACGAAGCCGCGCATCAGCGGCGCCGGCTTGTCGATGCGCGCCGAAGGCGGCAAGGCCAGGCCGCTGACGAGCACGCCGTTGAAGCCGCCGCCGCCGAGCTGCAGATAGCGCCCGCTCCAGGTGTCGGGCAGATTGACCTGGAAGCGAATCGGCGGAGCCGCCGCGTCGACGGGCGCGATGTGGCCGACGACGCTGCAGTGCCCCGGCATCGCCGGCACGATCACCGCTTCGGGCGGCGGTGGCACGAAGGGCAGAGGAAAGGCCGCGGCCTCGGCGCTGGCCGCAACGTAGGTCGCCGTGTCGATGGTCGCGCCGCGCGTGGGCAGCGCGATCGAGGCGGCGGCTATCGGCGCGGCGAGCGCCGCGCAGGCCACGACCGGATCGACGGTCGGCGCGGGCGGCGGGGCAGTCGTGCAGGCGGCAAGGGTGGCGAGCGAACCTGCGGCGAGCAGCCGGCGCACGCCCGCCGCGGTTGCGGCATCAAGCTGACTCATGAGATGTCTCCTCGTGCTGGTTTCGAGCCAGTATCGCCCGCTGGACGTCGATGCGACCTTCGCGCCATACCATGACAAGGCGTGCCGGACATCGGCAGGCGTCATGCCCGGTCATCGAATGCACTCCTGCGCGCACCTTTCTTTACGGCGTGTCACGGCCCGCGTCATGGCTCGTGGCTAAGGTTGCCGCATCGCAAAAGATTCGAGGAGCCTGCCGTGAATTGCCGAACCCTTGCTACAGCCGTGTTCTCTCTCGCACTGGCCTGCGTTGCCGATTCGGCGAGCGCCGCCGACGCGTTCGCGGCTTCGGCCGCGCCTGCTTTCTGCGCCGTCGGCAGCCTGCCGAGCGGCGCAGCCGACAAGACCTTCGTTCTTGCCGGCTGGCCCGACCGCGGCTACGACCTCGAGCTGCCCGCGACCTATGTCTGCGGCCAGGCGATCGCCGTCGTGCTCGTCTACCACGGCGGCGGCGGCAACAAGGACAACATGCGCCCGCTGACCTGCCCGGGCGGCGATCTGCGCAGCCCGCACTGCCTCGATCGGGCAGCCCTGTCGGCGGGCATGGCCGTCGTCTTCGCCAACGGCACGAACGCGCGCGGCTCCAAGCTCCTCAATCGCGGCGGCCTGCGCACCTGGAATGCCGGCGGCGGCCAGAACGGCTATATCTGTGTCAGCGGCAGCGCCTGCGCCGATGGCGTCGACGACATGGCCTACACCCGCGCCCTTCTCGCCGACCTCGGCCGGCGCATCGACATCGACGGCCGCCGCGTCTTCGCTACCGGCTTCTCGAACGGCGCGGCGATGACGCAGCGGCTGGCCTGCGAGGCGGCCGACACCTTCGCCGCGATCGCGCCGGTCTCCGGCGAGAACCAGTTCGCCCTCGCCGGCTGTACGCCGGCGGCGCGCGTCGCCGTGCTCGACATCCACGGCACGCTCGACAAATGCTGGCCTTACGACGGCGGCGACAGCGGCTGCCTGTCGTCGGGCCTGTATGTGTCGGTGGCCGAGACCCTGGCCGGCTGGGCCGCCCGCAATGGTTGCGATGCGACGCCGGTCACAACGACCTTGCCGCCGCGCCCCGGCGTGCACGACGGCACCAGCGTCGTCCGCTTCAGCTACGCCAGCTGCGACGCGGGTGGCGAGCTCGAGCACCTCGAGGTCATCGGCAACGGCCACTACTGGCCCGACGGCGAGGCCTACGCGAGCGGCCGCCGGCTGGGCGGCGTGATGAGCCGGCAGCTCGATACCGGGCCAGCGATCGTCGAGTTCTTCTCGAGCCATTCGCGGCCCTGATCGATCAGCTCGTCTGCGGCGGTGCCCGAGCAGCCGCTGCGGGCGCCGGCGCCGCCAGCGGCAGACAAAGCGTGAAGCACGAGCCGACGCCCGGTTCGCTCTGCACCTCGACCCGGCCCCCCATGCGCTCGGTGAGCTCGCGCACGATGACCAGGCCGAGGCCGGTGCCGTCGGTGCGCGTGTACTCGGCGCCGAGACGGTTGAAGGGCTGGAAGAGCTGCGCCATCTGCATCGGCGTGAGGCCGGGCCCGCTGTCGCGCACGCTGACGCGCGCCAGGTCGCCTTCGGCCACTCCGCCGACCTTCACCCAGCCGCCGGCACGGTTGTACTTGATCGCATTGGTCAGCAGGTTCACCAGCACCTGCTCGATCCGCATCGCATCGCCGCGCACGACGAGCTCGACCTCTGCGGCGGCAATCTCGATGCGGATATCCGCGCTCGATGCCATGAAGGCAACCTGACGCGCAGCAGCGACGACGGCGGCGGCGACCGGGACGTCGTGCACGTCGAGCGTGGCCTGACTCGACTCGAGCGAGGTCACGCTCAGGATGTCTTCGACGAGCCGCAGCAGGTGCTGGCCGCCGCGCAGGATGTGCTGGACGCGCTCGGCCTGCATCGCCGACAGGCGCTCCTTGCCGTCGATCTGCAGCAGCTGGCCGAAGCCGAGGATCGCATTGAGGGGCGTGCGCAGCTCATGGCTGACGCGCGCCAGGAATTCGCTCTTGGCCCGGCTCGCCCGATCGGCCGCGACCTTCTCAAGGCGCAGCTGCTCGGCCTGCACGTCGTCGGTGATGTCGCGCACGATGCCGGTGAGCCGGCGCGTCGCGACCGCGTCGGCGCCGCTCACCAGCCCGGTCAGCTCGAGGTGGCGCAGCACGCCGTCGCGCCGCACGATGCGATAGCGCAGGACCTGGGTCCGCGCTTCCGTCATGGCCCGACGGATCGCGTCGTGAAGGCGCGGCAGGTCATCGGCGTGCGCCATCTGCTCGAGCTCGCGCGCGTCGATCCGGCAAGGTCCGTTCGAAGGCAGGCCGTACAGGGCGCAGGCGCGGGCATCGAGGGTCAGGCTGCCGCTGGCGAGCTGCCAGTCGAACAGGCCGATCGATGCCGTTGCCGCGGCCACCTCCCAGCGCTCGTGGTTCTCGCGCAGGGCGCGCTCCGCGGCGGCCTGCTCGCGGATCGTGCGGCGCGCAAAGCGCAGCCCGGCCAACGTCATGAGCGCCGCCAGCGCCAGGTTCAGGACCAGCAGCAACTGCAAGGTCTTGCGCGAGGCGTCGCCGAGGCGGGCCGAGAACTGGCGCTCGAGCACCGTCAGCCTGTCGTTGAGCAGCGGCAGGCGCAGCGCCAGCGCATGCACGGCGGGCGCCTCGAATTCGCCCGCGGCGATGCGCGCGTGCGCGTCCTCGACGAGCATGGCCAGCTCGGCCAGGCGTGCGTCGGCCTGCGACCAGATGGCGATCGCGTCGGCCATGAACGGCAGCCGATGAAACCAGCGGAACAGCCGGATCATTCCGGGCACGTCGTCCGGATGGTTGTCGCCGGCGAGAAAGCCGGCCGCGGCGGCGCCCGCGTCGGGCGTCGCCTGAGCGAGCGCCTCGCGCGCCCGGCGATCGCCGAGCGGCACGGTGAGCGCGGCGCGGAATCGCCGGTAGTCGTCTTCGGCGTGGGTCTCGCCGTAGCGCGTGGAGTAGAACCAGGCGTCCTTCTGCGCCTTTGACCACAGGCTCTCGCCGCCGACGTAGGCGCGCACGGCTGAAAGCACGTCGACGCTGACTCCGCCGAGCGCCAGCTGGAAGACGACGATGGCCACGAACAGCGTCACGATGTGCCATTGCCGCCGATGCGATACGCCGGAAGCGGGCACGTCGGAGACGGGCTGCGTGGACATCGTCCGGTCTACGTCTTTCGAAGTGGAGGTTTCGAAAACACGCCCCGTGCGCCTCGACGTTCTAGCCTGCCACCCGGGCCCATGCGGCCCGGAGCCGGCGCGCGCGATCTTCGAAGAGATAGGAGCCGACGAGCGTGATCACACCGGAGACCAGGCCGGTGAGCAGCGCCTCGGCGTGGAATGTGCCGTAGTGGTTCGGGTGCGCGAACATGTCGCCGAGGGCCGTCAGCGAGCCGACGACGAGCGCGTTGCCGTAGCGATTCGAATAGAGCTTGCGGGCCGGCGTGAAGGTCAGCAGAACGGCGAGGATGCCGGTGGCCAGGCCCGTCTGCAACGCGGTCGTCCAGTGCACGTAGCTCCAGACGTTGCCCCAGCTTCCGGGCATGCACGTCATGCAGGCACTGGTCGGTTGCCAGAAGCGCTGCACGAACAGTCTGGCGCGTTGCTTCCAGTCGCTCGACATCATGCGGCTCGTCTCCGATGATCAAAGCGGCGAGCATATAGGGACCGCCCCCGGGCACCGGCCCTCATCGGCACGATCGGCACGATCGGCAAGGGCGAGGGTCGCCCATTCGTCCCGGAGATCCGGCAAGCGTCGCTTCTACCGACTCAGCGCGCCATAGACCAGGTCCTGCACCTGCTCGCGGTAGTACTTGCGCAGCTCGCCCGGTGCGGCGGTGCCGAAGACGACGACGAGCTGTTCTTTCGGGTCGACGAAAAATCCGGTGCCGTTGGCGCCGTTCCAGGTGAATTCGCCGGGATTGCCCGGCACCGAGGCCAGGCCCGGTTGCAGTCGCACCGCCACGCCGAGGCCGAAGCCATAGCCTTCGCGATGCGGCTCCACGGCCGCGACCCGGTTCTGGATGCCGGCACCGAGATGATCGCTGGTCATCAGCTGCACGAAGGCCGGGCTGAGGATCTGCTGGCCGTCGAGGCTGCCGCCGTCGAGCAGCATCTGGCCGAAGCGAACGTAGTCGCCCATCGTGCCGAACGCGCAGCCGCCGCCGCAGTCGTAGGTCGGCGGCTTGTCGATCGCGGCGATCTTTTGCGGCTTGCCGTCGAGCGGGTTCTGCGCGAAGGGCTGGGCGACGCGGGCCCGTTGCGCATCGCTCGGGCGAAAGGTGGTGTCGCTCATCTTCAGCGGCTTCCACACGGCGTCGGCGAGGTAGCCGCCGAGGCTCTTGCCGGTGATCTTCTCGACCACCGCGCCCAGCACGTCGAACGACAGGCTGTACTCGAAGACCGTGCCCGGCTGATGGACGAGCGGCAGCTTGGTCAGGCTCTCGGTCATCTCGGCGGCTGTGCCCATGTACGACGCCGCGCCTCCGCTCGGCCACAAGGCCGCGATCGGACTGCTGCCATCGGCGCGCCCGCCGTAGGTGAGGCCCGAGGTGTGGCGGAACAGGTCGTGGATCAGGATCGGCCGCTTCTGCGCTTCGAGGCTGAATTTGCCGTCGGGCGTCGGAACGCCGACGCGCATGCTGTCGAAGCCCGGGAAGTAGTCGGAGAGTTTTTCCTGCAAGGGCAGGCGACCCTGCTCGGTCAGCGCCAGGGCGCCGACGGCGACCATCGGCTTGGTCATCGAGGCGAGCTGGAAGAGGGTGTCGGTGCGGGCCGGCAGGCCCTTGCTCTTGTCGGCGAAGCCGAAGGCCTTGAAGTAGACCAGCTTGCCGCGGTGCGCGATCGCCACCACCGCGCCGGGCACGCGGTTGCGCTCGATCTCGCGGGTGAAGAAGGCGTCGATGTTCTGCAGCCGCTCGCTCGACATGCCCACGCTTTCGGGCGCCGCGGTCGGCAAGGGTTGCGCCTGCGCCAGGGCCGTGCCCAAGAGCGCCAGCGCGGCGAGCCATGAGGTTTTCTTCATCGGTGTCTCCGTGTGGTCAGGCGAGTCGTCGGCTGGCGCCGAGCCGGTATTCGAGATGGCGCAGGAGCCAGGCGGTCGACCCGGTCAGCAGCAGGTAGATCGCCGCGACCGCCAGGTAGACCTCGAGCGAACGATAGGACACCGCGATGATCTTCTGGCCTTCGTGCATCAGGTCGGGAATCGTCAACAGCGAGACCAGCGCGGAGTTCTTGATCAGCGCGATGAACTCGTTGCCGAGCGGCGGGATCATGCGCAGCAGCGCCTGCGGCAGGACGACGTGGCGCATGACCTGGCGCGGCGTCATGCCGAGCGACTGCGCGGCCAGCGTCTGGTCGCGGTCGATCGATTGAATGGCGCCGCGCACGATCTCGGCGACGTAGGCGCCGGAGTACAGGCCCAGGCCCAGGACCGCGCAGACGAACGCCGGCAGCACGATGCCGAACTGCGGCAGGCCGAAGAACAGCAGGAACAACTGCACCAGCAGCGGCGTGCCGCGGATCAGCAGCACATACGCGCTGCAAAGCGCATAGACCGGTTGCCGCTTCGGATTCAGGCGGCCCAGGCCGGCGGCCAGGCCGAGCACGCAGCCCAGGCCGAGCGAGGCGGCCGTGACCTCGATGGTGGCGAGCGCACCGCGCGCCAGGTCGGGCCAGCCGGCGGCGACCGGCGAGAAGTCGAATTCCATCGGCGCGCCTCAGGCGCTCGCGCGCCCGCTCGTACGCGTGCCCGGGCTGCCGAGCGCTTTTTCATGCGCAGGCTCAGCGGCCCGCTTCGAACCACTTCTGAACGAGCTTGTCGTAGGTGCCGTCGGCCTTGATCTTCTTCAGCGCAGCGTTGAGGGCGTCGCGCAGCTCGGGCGTGTCCTTGCGCACCGCGATGCCGTAGTCCTCGGTCGTCAGCTGCTCGGGCAGCACGACCAGCGCCGGCTTGACCTGGGCGAAGACCTTGGCCGCCGGCTTGCCGGTCACCGCGGCATCGGCGCGGCCGATCTCGACCAGGTTGAACATCTCCTGGTTCTTCTCGACCTCGATGCGCTCGACCTTCGGATAGTTGTCCTTCAGATAGCCCACCGACTTCGTGCCGACCTGAACACTGACCTTCTTGCCGTCGAGATCCTTCAGGCTCTTGATCGGGCCGGCCTTCGTCGTGAGGACGACGAGGCCGCCGGCGAAATAGGGATCGGTGAAGTCGACGACCTTCTTGCGCTCGTCGGTGATGTAGATCGCCGACATCGCCAGATCGGCGCGCTTGGACACCAGCGCCGGCACGAGGCCCTTGAAGTCGATGTCTATCCATTCGATCTTGCGCCCCATCGCCGCACCGAGCGCCTCGGTGAGCTCGATGTCGAAGCCGGTGCGCTTGCCGTCCTTCACGAATTCCATCGGCGGGAAAGTGGCATCGGTCACCACGCGCAAGGCTTCCTGGGCCTGGCTCGCGAGCGGCAAAAGGAGGGAGGCGGCAAGGAGCAGGACGGTGCGACGCAGATTCATGGGGCGGCCTCGAGGGTTCGGTGGAGCGGGGATTTTGCACGGCTGAGGCGCGGGCGCCGGTGACGCCCGCTAGCGGATGGCGTCGTAGCCGGTGTCGATGGCAGCGCGCGCCATCGCCTCGAGCGACGAATAGGCGGCGACGTCGGGCGCGACGAAGCGCGCCAGCAGTACGTCGGCGAGCCGGGCCGCCTGAGCCGGCGATTCGTGCAGCGCCAGCAGCCGCGCTTGCAGGCGGGCGACGATTTGCGGATCGATGCCGGGCGCGGCCACGAGCAGCGGGATCGGCGTCCACGGCGTGGTCGCGATGCAGCGCAGGCCTTCGAGCGCTTCGGGCTGGTGCCGACGGGACAGGTCGAGGTAGTAGCTGTCGAGCGCAACGACATCGGCCCGTCCGGCGCGCAGCGCCTCGAGCGTGCGCGCCGGCGTGCCGAGCGGACCGACGACCTCGCGATAGAGCGCCGGGCGGCGCGCGTCGATATGGCGCGAGAGCGCGAAGCGCGGCGCGTTGAAGCCGGACTGCGAGTCGTCGGCCATCCAGCCGAAGCGATGACCGAAGGTCTGGTCGAGGCGGGTCCAGCCGCTGTCCGCGCGCACCAGGAACTCGCTGCAGTAGCGCGGCAGTCCTTCGTAGCGGGCCGGCGACGGCACCGGCGCGGCGATCGCCTGCATGGCCGGCATGGCACGCGCGAACGGCCAGCCGCACATGAAGGCGCAGCACAGGTCGGCGCGCGCCCAGAGCTCGGCGATCGGCTCGGGCCAGCCATGCGCAAGGAGACGGATGTCGAGCCCGAGATCGGCGAAGACCGGCGTCAGGAGTCTCGACCAGGCCGCCGCCGCCTTCGGGCCGGCGTTGTACATCCGCCAGGACGTGCTCAGGGCTGCCATGGCGTGAGCAGGCCCTAGGCGAATCGCAACGCTTGCCCGATCCCCGAGCGCTTGGCCTTTTGCAGCAGCGCATGGCCGAGCGCGATGTCGGTCGTGCTCAGGCCACGGTGCCAGAACAGGATCGTCTCGTCGTCGCGCTCGCGGCCGGTCTTGCGGCCGGCCACGATCTGGCCGATCTCGGCGTGCAGATTGCTCTCGCTCAACCGGTCGCTGTCGACGTGCTGGCGCAGCGCCCCGAACGGCAGGCCCTTTCGGCATTGGCCCCAATCGTCGACGACCATCTTGTCCATGATGTCGGTGAGCGAGAGCTCGACCGCGCTCATCGTCCCGTACGGCATCACCAGCGCGCCGCGCCGGATCCATTCGGTCTTCAGCATCGGCGTCGGCTCGGGCAGGCGCGAGGCCTCGACGACGATGTCGGCGCCGCGCACGCAGTCTTCCCAGTTGTCGACGACGCGCACCGTCTTGCCGAGGTCGCGGCTCAACCGTTCGCCGAAAGCGTCACGGCTTTCCGGCCGGCGCGAATGAACGCGGATCTCGTCGAAATCGAACAGATGATCGAGCAGGCGCACGTTCCAGTAGGCCGTGCCGCGGGCACCGATGTGGCCGAGCACCTTGCTGCCTTTCTTCGCCAGGTATTTCGCGCCCAGGGCGGTGACCGCGCCGGTGCGCATGTCGGTGATCGCGGTCGCGTCGATCACGGCGAGCGGCACGCCGGTGTCCGGATCGAACAGGTTGAGCAGCGCCATCTCCGAGGGCAGGCCGTGCTTGTAGTTGTCGACGAAGTCGCTCACCACCTTGACGCCGGCCACGCCGAGCGGCTTGACGAAGCCGCGCAGCACGTTGAAGTGGCCCTTGGTCGACGACTCCGGCACCAGGTGCACGCGCGGCTCGATCACGGTCTGGCCTTCGCCCTGCGCCCGCAGCGCGGCCTCGACCGCGGCGAGGATCTCGTCGTCGGTGAGGGCCAGGCGCGCGACGTCGGGGCCGTTGAGGTAGCTGAGATGGATCTCGCGCATGGCCGTGCTCATTCCAGCGGCTTGATGTTGGCCTTCTTCATGATCTCGATCCACTTGCGGCTCTCCGCCTTGATCGTGGCGTCGAACTGCTCGGGCGTGTTGCCCACCGGCTCGAGGCCGAGCGCGTCGAGCTTGGCGCTGACGTCGTCCATCTTCAGGGCCTCGGCGATGTCGCGCTGGAGCTTTTGCACGATGGTCGCCGGCGTGCCCGAACGCACGACGATGCCGTACCACGAGGTCACGTCGAAACCGGGCAGGCCTTCCTCGGCGACGGTCGGCACGTCGGGCAGTTGCGGCAGGCGGCGCGGGCCGGCAATGGCGAGGGCGACCAGCTTGCCGGACCTGACCTGCGCCAGCACCGTCGACACGCCGGCGAACATCATCTGGACGTTGCCGGCGAGCAGGTCGCTCACCGCCGGCGCGAGGCCCTTGTAGGGCACGTGCACGGTCTTGATGCCGGCGTCGATGTTGAGCAGCTCGCCGGCCAGGTGGGCCCCGCTGCCGGCGCCGGGCGAAGCGAAGTTGAGCTTGTCGGGGTTCTGCCTGGCATAGGCGATGAGCTGCTTCAGCGTCTTCGCCGGCACGGCCGGGTTGACGACCAGCACGTTCGGCGAAGTCGGCGAGCAGGGTGACCGGCGTGAAGTCCCGGGCGGTGTCGAAGCGCAGGTTCGGGAACAGCGTCGGGTTCACGGTCAGGTTGCCGGTGGGCGCGAGCACCAGCGTGTAGCCGTCGGCGGCCGAGCGCGCGCCGTCTTCCATGCCGATGTTGCCGGAGGCGCCGGCCCGGTTGTCGATGATCACCGGCTGCTTCCACTTCAGCGCCAGCTTTTCGCCGACGATGCGTGGCAGCGCGTCGGCGACGCCGCCAGCGGGGAAGGGCACGATGATGTGCACCGGCTTGGCGGGATAGGCGTCTTGCGCGCCGGCGGTGCGTGGCGCTGCTGCGAAGCTCGTCATCGCGACAGTGAGGAGCGCGGCGATTCGAAGGGTCTGGTTCATGGTGCTGGTCAGTGGGTGAATTCAGGCCGGCGTCCAGAGCGGCGGCAGGCCGGGCAAGGTACGCAGGATGCGCGCCAGCGCACCGTTGCTGACGAGTGCGGTGGCACGTTCGATGTCGGGCGCGAGATAGCGGTCTTCGGTCAGCGCCGCGCTGTGCTCGCGCAGCAGCGCGTGCGCCGCTTCGAGCGCGAGCGAGCTGCGCAGCGGGCGCTGGAACTCGATGCCCTGCGCCGCGGCGAGCGCCTCGATGCCGAGGATGTGCGCGGTGTTGAGGATCATCGCCTGCAACCGGCGCGCTGCGAAGGTGGCCATGCTCACGTGGTCTTCCTGGTTTGCCGACGTCGGCAGGCTGTCGACGCTGGCGGGATGCGCGAGCGACTTGTTCTCGGAGGCCAGCGCGGCGGCGGTGACGTGCGCGATCATGAAGCCGCTGTTCAGGCCCGCGTCGGCAGTGAGGAAGGGCGGCAGGCGCGAGACGTTGGAGTCGATCAGCATCGCGATGCGGCGCTCGGCGATCGCGCCGACCTCGGCGATGGCGATGGCGCAGGCGTCGCAGGCGAGCGCCACCGGCTCGGCGTGGAAGTTGCCGCCCGAGACGATCTCGCCCGTTTCGCCATGGGCGCCGGCGAAGACGAGCGGGTTGTCGGTGACTGCGTTGGCCTCGCGCACCAGCACCAGCGCGGCGTGGCGAAGCTGGTCGAGGCAGGCACCCACCACCTGCGGCTGGCAGCGCAGGCTGTACGGGATCCTGGACGCGATCGTCGCCGGTGAGATGCGAGGCCCGGATCTCGCTGCCGGCGAGCAGGGCGCGGTAGTACTGGGCGACGTCGATCTGGCCGGGCTGGCCGCGCAGCAGGTGGACGCGCGGATCGAACGGCGCATCGCTGCCGCGCGCGGCATCGACGGTGAGCGCGCCAATCACGAGGGCGGCTTCGAGCACCGGCTCGAAAGTGAGCAGGGCATGCAGCGCCAACGCGGTCGAAGCCTGCGTGCCGTTGATGAGGGCCAGCCCTTCCTTGGCCGCGAGCTGGAGCGGCGCGATGCCGGCCGCCTGCAGCAGCGGGCCGGCCGGCACGCGCTGACCGTCGACCAGCATTTCGCCTTCGCCCATCAAGGCCAGCGCCAGATGCGCGAGCGGTGCCAGGTCGCCCGAGGCGCCGACCGAGCCTTGCACCGGAATGTAGGGAACGAGGCCGGCGTTGTGCGCGCGCAGGAGCGTGTCGATCAGGCCTTCGCGCACGCCGGAGTGGCCGCGCGCCAGACTGGCCGCCTTCAGCGCCAGCATCAGGCGCACCACCGGCGCCGACATCGGCGCGCCGACGCCGACGCTGTGCGAGCGGATCAGGTTGCAGCTGCAAGGCGTCGAGCTGGTCGCGGCCGATGCGCGTCGAGGCCAGCTTGCCGAAGCCGGTGTTGACGCCGTAGACCGGCGCGTCGCCGAGGGCGGCGCGCTGCACGACCTCGGCGCTGGCCCGGATCGCGGCGAGCGCGCCGGGCGTCGAGCGCCAGCGTCACGCCGCCGGCGTGGATCGCCTGCAGGTCGTCGAGGCCGAGGCGGCCTGGCGCAAGGCGGAGCGCGGCCATCAGCGATCGAGCATCGGCAGCTTCAGGGCCTGTTCGTGCGCGCAGGCGCGGGCCTCTTCATAGCCGGCATCGGCATGGCGCATCACGCCGGTGGCCGGATCGTTCCAGAGCACGCGCTCGATGCGCTTGTCGGCAGCCGCGCTGCCGTCGCAGACGATGACCACGCCGGCATGCTGCGAGTAGCCCATGCCGACGCCGCCGCCGTGGTGGAGCGAGACCCAGGTGGCGCCGCCGGCGGTGTTGAGCAGCGCGTTCAGCATCGGCCAGTCGGAGACGGCATCGGAGCCGTCGCGCATCGCCTCGGTCTCGCGGTTCGGCGAGGCCACCGAGCCGCTGTCGAGATGGTCGCGGCCGATCACGATCGGCGCCTTCAGCTCGCCCGTGCGCACCATCTCGTTGAAGGCCAGGCCGGCGCGATGGCGCTCGCCCAGGCCGATCCAGCAGATGCGCGCCGGCAGGCCCTGGAAGGCGATGCGCTCGGCCGCCATGTCGAGCCAGCGATGCAGGGGCGCGTTCTCCGGGAAGAGCTCCTTCATCTTCGCGTCGGTCCTGGCGATGTCCTCGGGATCGCCGCTCAGCGCGACCCAGCGGAACGGGCCGGTGCCGCGGCAGAAGAGCGGGCGGATGTAGGCCGGCACGAAGCCGGGGAAGTCGAAGGCCTTCGCGACGCCGTGATCGAACGCGACCTGGCGGATGTTGTTGCCGTAGTCGACGGTGGCGATGCCCATCGCCTGGAAGTCGAGCATCGCCTGCACGTGCGCGGCGCAGCTCGCCGCGGCCGCGTCGCGCAAGCCCGCGTGCTGCGTGTCGTCGGCTTGCGCGTTCTGCCAGCGCTCGAGCGTCCAGCCGGCGGGCAGGTAGCCGTTGACCAGGTCGTGCGCCGAGGTCTGGTCGGTGACCAGGTCGGGGCGCAGGCCGCCGGCGCGGGCGCGCCGCACCAGCTCCGGCAAGACCTCGGCGGCGTTGCCGAGCAGGCCGACCGAGATCGCCTTCTTCTCTTCGCGTAGCGGGCGAGGCGGGCCAGCGCGTCGTCGATGTCGCTGGCCTGCTCGTCGAGGTAGCGCGTCTTCAGGCGAAAGTCGATGCGCGACTGCCGGCACTCGACGACCAGCGACGAGGCGCCGGCGAAGCTCGCGGCGAGCGGCTGCGCGCCGCCCATGCCGCCGAGGCCGGCGGTGAGGATCCAGCGCCCTTCCAGGCTGCCGCCGAAATGCTGGCGTGCGGCCTCGACGAAGGTCTCGTACGTGCCCTGCACGATGCCCTGGCTGCCGATGTAGATCCAGGAGCCGGCCGTCATCTGGCCGAACATCATCAGGCCCTTGCGGTCGAGCTCGTGGAAGTGCTCCCAGGTCGCCCACTTCGGCACCAGGTTGGAGTTGGCGATCAGCACGCGCGGCGCGTCGGCGTGGGTGCGGAAGACGCCGACCGGCTTGCCCGACTGGATCAGCAGCGTCTCGTCTTCGCCGAGCTCGCGCAGCGACTTCAGGATCGCCTCGAAGCAATCCCAGTTGCGCGCCGCCTTGCCGATGCCGCCGTAGACGACGAGCGCATCGGGGTTCTCGGCCACCTCGGGGTCGAGGTTGTTCTGGATCATCCGGTAGGCGGCTTCGATCAGCCAGTTCCGGCAGCTGAGGCCGGTGCCGCGCGGTGCCCGCACCGGACGCGGCCGGGCCACTTGATGGAGAACGGACAGGTCGGTCATGACATCTCGGACAGCAGTGGATCGATGCCGCACTCTACTTGCATAGACAAGTCTAGGCAAGTAGACTGACCCGATGGTTTTCGACGACGGCGTTTCCCTGCTGGCCGAGCCCCGGCCGGTCGCGCCGTACGCGCGGGTCAAGGCCTTCCTGAAGGACGAGCTGGCGGGCGGCCGCTGGCTGCCGGGCGCGCTGATGCCCTCGGATGCCGAGCTGGTGGCGCAGTTCGGCGTCAGCCGCATGACGGTGACGCGGGCCTTGCGCGAGCTGCAGGCCGAGGGCCTGGTCGAGCGCATCCAGGGCGTCGGCACCTTCGCCGCGCATCTCTCCCGCGTCTCGTCGACCCTCACCATCCGCGACCTGCACGAGGAGATCGCGGCGCGCGGCCACCGCCACCACGCCGAGGTGCACGTCGCGGCGCGCGAGCGCGCCCCGGCGAGCCTGGCCGGCCAGCTCGGCGTGGCCACCGGCGCGCCGGTGTTCCACACGCTCATCGTCCACTTCGAGAACGACGTGCCGCTGCAAAGCGAAGACCGCTACGTCAACCCGGCCTGTGCGCCGCACTATCTCGAGGTCGACTTCACGAAGATGACGCCCACCCACTACCTCCTGCAGGTGGCGCCGCTCTGGGAGGCGCAGTACTCGATCCAGTCGAGCGCGCCGAGCGCGCGAGGAGGCGCGCCTGCTCGGCATCGATCCGCAGGAGGCCTGCCTGGTCGTCGTTCGCCGCACCATGAGCCGCGGCGTGCCGATCACGATCGCGCGCCTGGTGCACCCGGGCTCGCGCTACCAGATCGATGGCCACTTCAAGCCTTGACGCGCCGCCGCTGCGCTGCATCGCCGCCGACGACGCGGCGGTGCAGGCGTGGCGCAACGGCGGCGGGCGCACGCGCGAGCTGCTGGCCTGGCCGTCGGCCGAACGCCTGGTCGCTTCGCATCAGCCTGGCCGACATCGATGCCGACGGCCCGTTCTCGGCCTTTCCCGGCACGGTGCGCTGGTTCGCGGTGGTGGAGGGCGCCGGCGTGATGCTGTCGTTCGGCAGCTTCGAGCACCGCGTGGCGAAAGGCAGCGCGCCGCTTCGCTTCGCCGGCGCCGAGGCGCCGGGTTGCCGGCTGATCGCCGGACCGACGCGCGACCTCAATCTCATGTGCCGCGGCGGCGAAGGCACGATGCAGGCCGTGCAGCCGGACGCGACGTGGAACGATGCCTTCGCGATGCGCGGCCTCTACGCCGCGGCGCCCGGCCGCTGGTCGGCCGAAGGCGAGTCGCGCGACCTGGCGGCCGGAACCTTGCTCTGGTGTGCCGCGCCGGACACGGCGCCTGGCCCGTGGCGCTTCGTGGCGCAGGCGCCGACTGCATCGGCAGCGGCGTGGTGGCTCGGCTTCACGCCGGCATCGAGCCCGCCATGACCGGCCTGGCGCTCTGGCGCGACGCGCGCGTCGCCACGCTGGCCGGCCCTTCGCCGTGGGAGCCGATCGAGCGCGGCGCGCTGCTGGTGGAAGGCGAATCGCTGGCCTGGGTCGGCGCCGAAGCCGACCTGCCGAACGAGCTGGCCCGCCGCGTCGCGTCGGAGCACGGCCTCGGCGGCGCGCTCGTCACGCCCGGCCTGATCGATTGCCACACCCATCTCGTCTACGCCGGCCAGCGTGCGCGCGAGTTCGAGCTGCGCCTGGAAGGCGCGAGCTACGAAGACATCGCGCGCCAGGGCGGCGGCATCCGCTCGACCGTGGCCGCGACCCGGGCCGCCAGCGACGACGAGCTCTTCGCGCTGGCCGCGGCGCGGGCGCGCGCGCTGATGGCCGAGGGCGTGACCACCGTCGAGATCAAGTCGGGCTACGGCCTCAGCCTGCACGACGAGCGGCGCTGCCTCGCCGTCGCCCGCCGGCTGGGCGCCGAGCTCGACCTGGGCGTGCGAACCACCTGCCTGTCGGCGCATGCCCTGCCGCCCGAATTCGATGGCCGCGCCGACGACTACATCGATGCCGCCTGCGCCTGGCTGCCGATCTTGAAGGAGGAAGGCCTGGTCGATGCCGTCGATGCCTTTTGCGACCGCATCGGATTCAGCCACGCGCAGACGCGCCGCGTCTTCGAGGCGGCGCGCGCGCTCGGCCTGCCGGTCAAGCTGCACGCCGAGCAGCTCAGCGACCAGCGCGGCGCCGAGCTCGCGGCCGGGTTCGGTGCCCTCTCGTGCGACCACCTCGAATACCTGAGCGAGGCCGGCGTGCAGGCGATGGCCGGCGCCGGCGTGACCGCGGTGCTGCTGCCGGGCGCCTTCTACTTCCTGCGCGAGACGCGGCTCCCGCCGATCGCCGCCTTGCGCGCGCAGGGCGTGCCCATCGCCATCGCCACCGACCACAATCCCGGCTCGTCGCCGACGCTCTCGCTCCTGCTCATGATCAACATGGCCTGCACCCTGTTCCGGTTGACGCCGGAAGAGGCCGTGCGTGCCGTCACCGTGAACGCGGCGCGGGCCCTCGGCCTCGGCGATCGCGGCGTGCTGGCGGCCGGGATGCGTGCCGACTTCGCGGTCTGGAATCTCGAGCATCCGAACGAGCTCGCCTACTGGTTCGGGCGCAACCCGTGCACGCGGGTCGTGCGCGGCGGGCGCGAGCGCGTCGGCCGTGCGGGCGCGAACGAAGGCCGCTCGCCATGACCGGCACGCCCGGCGCCGCGCCGACGCCAGCGGCCGTCGAGCGCAACGAGATCTTCACGCTGCACGCGCGGCCGCACGCCCCTGCTGGTCAGCATGCCGCACGTCGGCACCGCGCTTCCGGCCGACCTGCGGTCGCGCCTGGTCGACCGGGCGCTGGCCGTGGAGGACACCGACTGGCATCTCGAGCCGCTCTACGACTTCGTGCGCGAGATGGGCGCCGGCCTGATCGTTCCGCGTCACTCGCGCTACGTGGTCGATCTCAACCGGCCGCCCGAGAATGCGCCGATGTATCCGGGCGTGAACAACACCGAGCTCTGTCCGACCCGCTTCTTCACCGGCGATGCCTTGTATCGGGAGGGCGCCCGACCGGACGATGCGGAGATCGCGCACCGGCTCGATCGCTACTGGCATCCCTACCATCGCGCGCTCGAAGACGAGCTGGCGCGCCTGCAAGCGACGCATGGGCACGCGCTCCTGTTCGATGCGCACAGCATCAAGTCGGAGCTGCCGTGGCTCTTCGAGGGCCGTCTGCCCGATCTCAATCTCGGCACCGCGAACGGCGCCAGTTGCGCAGCCTCGCTGCGCAGCGCGCTGGCGCGGGTGCTCGAGTCGCAGTCGAGCTACACGCAGGTGGTCGATGGCCGCTTCAAGGGCGGCCACATCACGCGCCACCATGGCCGGCCGGCGGCCGGGCGCCACGCGGTGCAGCTCGAGATGGCCTGGCGCTGCTACATGCAGGAAGGTGCGCCCTATGCCATCGACAGCGAGCGTGCGGCCGTGCTGCGGCCGGTCCTGCGCGATCTGATGCAAGCCCTGCTCGACTGGAAGCCGGATGCCTGAGCGAACGAGCCCGGCGCGCGACTTCTGGGCGGCGCAGGCCTGGCTCGACGGCGCCTGGCAGAGCGGCGTCCTGCTGCGCGTCGACGACAGCGGCCACTGGCGCGAGGTCCGGCCCGGCGTCGCCGCGCCGCCGCCGCGACGCGACCGTGCTGGCCGGTCCGGTCCTGCCGGGAATGATCGATGCCCACAGCCATGCCTTCCAGCGCGCCTTTGCCGGCCTGTCCGAGCGGCGGGCCGAGACGGCGAGCGGGGTCGACGATTTCTGGACCTGGCGCGACCGCATGTACGGCGTGGCCCTGCGCATCGACGCGCCACAGCTGCGCGCCGTGGCGGCGCAGCTCTATGCCGAGCTGCTGCAGGGCGGCTACACGCAGGTCTGCGAGTTCCACTATCTCCAGCACGCGCCGGACGGCCAGGCCTACGACGATCCGGCCACGCTGTCGTGGGCGCTCGCCGATGCCGCGGCCGAGGCCGGCATCGGACTCACGGTGCTGCCCGTTCTCTACGAGCGCGCCGGCTTCGACGCGCCGGCACTGCGCCACGACCAGCGCCGTTTCCGCTCGACGCCGCAAGGCGTGCACGCCTTGTACGAAGCCGTGCGCGCGGCGCGTCGCCCGCTGCTCAATGCCGGCGTCGCGATCCACTCGATCCGGGCCGCCTCGGCGGCATCGATCGGCGAGCTGCTGCGACAGGTCGGCTCCGAAGAATTGCCGATCCACATCCACGTCGCCGAGCAGGTGCGCGAGGTGGAGGACTCGATCGCGGCCAGCGGTGCCCGGCCGATCGAGTGGCTGTGCCGCGAGTTCGCCGTCGATCGACGCTGGCAGCTGGTGCACGCCACGCATGCCGATGCCGACGAGATCGCCACCGTCGCCGCGCGCGGCGCCGGCCTCGTGCTCTGCCCCACGACCGAAGCGAACCTCGGCGACGGCCTGGCCGACCTGCCGCGCTGGCTCGAAGCCGGCGTGCCGCTTTCCCTCGGCTCCGACAGCCAGGTCTCGCGCCATTGGGTCGAGGAGATGCGATGGCTCGAGTACGGCCAGCGTCTCGCTGCAACGCCGGCGCAACGTCAGCGCCACGGCGCAGGAGCCGTCGACGGCCGGGCGCTTGCTCGAGCGCATGCTGGCGAGCCAGGGCCGCAGCGCAGGGTTCTCGCGCTGGGGCCTCGTCGCCGGTGCGCGAGCCGACGCGCTGGTGCTCGACGTCGGCGCTTCGGGCCTGCGCGGCGTGCCGCCCTCGCATGCGCTCGACGCCCTGGTCTTCGCCACCGACGGGCAGGTCTTTCGTGACGTCTACGTGGCGGGCCGGCAGGTGGTGGCCGAAGGACGCTGCATCGGCCAGGCCGGCATCGCCAGCCGCTTCGGCGATTGCATGAACGCGCTCTGGGGCGCGGCCGCCAGCGGGCTCGGGCGCTGACGGGACGCTGACGGCGGGCGTTCTCGCGGCGCTCCGCTGTCGCTTCAGCGGCGTTCGGCTAGGATGCCGCGGCTCGAGTCCCGCGGTCGACATCCCGCGCGCAGCGACGCTGCTCGAAGGCCCGAGCTTCGGTTCCACAACGCTTTCCCCTTCATCGAGGAGTCCCATGGGCACGGTGGTCTTCAAGTACGACGTCAGCAAGCAGCTCGATTCGAAATACTCGTCGCGGGTCTTCAAGAAGATCGACGTGGCGACGGTGTCGCTCGTGATCGACGACAAGGTGATGGATGCGCTGGAAGCCAGCAAGGACCGCGACCTCGCGGCGATCAAGATGGTGGAGAAGGCGCAAAAGCTGTGCGACGCCACGACTGCCGAGCTGTCGAAGAAGCTGAAGGAGCTGGACGAGAAGTACGCGGCCATGAAGTCCAGCGGCAAGAGCGAAGACGAGCGCTCCAAGCTGGTCAAGGCCTACCGCGCCGAAGTGGTGAAGGAGCTCGACGACCTGAAGGGCGAGCTCAAGGTTCTTCCCGAAGACCAATGGAAGAAGTTCCTGGCCAAGTACGCCGAGGGCAAGAAGGAGTACCGCAGCTACAAGGTCAACGCCACGGTCGACGTCGCGGTCGGCACGCTCGGCGTGGTCGCGAGCGCTGCGGCGATCGGCGGCACCGCCCACACCGGCGGCGCGTCGCTGGTGCTCGGCGTCATCGGCATGGTGCGCTCGGTGGCCAAGATCTCGGAGGTGGTGTATTCGATCGCCGTCGATGTCGAGAAGCAGGGCACTGCGCTGGCCAAGGACCTGAAGTCGCTGCAGTCCGACTTCGAGTCCGGCATGACTGCCCGGGGCGTGGGCAAGGATCTGGCCAAGACGGCGGTGAACGTGGTCTTCGGTGCGCCTTTCTTCACCACCGTGGCCACTGTCGAGAAGAAGGCGGAGACGCTTGGCGGCAAGGTGGCCGGTACCTATGTCGGTGGCGTGAAGCTGTCGCGCGAGGTGACGGAAAGCCTCAACGACCAGAAGAAGCTGGCGGCCGATCTCGCCAAGATGAAGCTCGACGGCGCGAAGGAAAAGGCCAAGAAGAAGGCCGAGGACAAGATCGAAGAGCTCGAGAAGAAGTTCAGCAAGCTGTTCGAGAAGGCCGCCGACATGAATGCCAAGGCCGAGCGCGCCGAGACGCAGCTGAAGGCTGTGAAGAAGGCGCTCGAGGAGATCGGCGACACGACGAAGCCGCTGGCGTACATCGAGAAGGCGCTCAACGCGCTTGTCGCGGTCGGCCTTGGCGCCGCCGCGGCCGGGGTCGGCATCGTGCATGCCGCAGGCGAGGTGCTGGAGATCGCCAAGGAAGGGGTGTCGCTCACCGCCGAGCTGGCAGTGCAGGTCAAGGAAGCCTTCGACTGAGGCGCGGGGCGGCCATGATCATCGCAAGCGAGCGCGACGTCACGGCGGCCGTGCTCGCCGAGCTGGAAGGCGCCGAAGACGGGCGCTTCCGGCAGATCATGGGCGCGGCGATTCGCCATCTGCACGCCTTCGTCCGCGAAGCCGGCCTGACCGAAGCCGAGTTCCAGCAGGCTTGCGCCGTTCTCGCCAAGCTCGGCCAGCTGTCGACCGCCGTCGCACAACGAAGTGGTGCTGATGGCCGGATCGCTGGGCATCTCTTCGCTGGTCTGCCTGCTCAACAACGGCGATCGCGGGCAGAGCGAAACGACGGCCAATCTGCTCGGGCCGTTCTGGCGCATGGACTCGCCGGCCACGCGCAACGGCGAGTCGATCGTGCGCTCGCCGACGCCGGGTCTGCCGGTGTTCGTCGATGCCTGGGTCCGGGATCGCGAAGGCCGGGTCGTCGAGGGCGCCGAGGTCGATGTCTGGCAGGCTTCGACCGAAGGCTTCTACGAGAACCAGGATCCGGCCCAGGCCGACATGAACCTGCGCGGCAAGTTCACGACCGACGGGGCGGGGCGCATCTTCTTTCGCAGCGTGAAGCCGGCCGGCTATCCCATTCCGGTGAGCGGACCGGTGGGCGCGCTGCTGCGCCGGCAAGGGCGCCACAACATGCGGCCGGCGCACATCCACTTCATGATCTCGAAGGCGGGCTTCAAGACCCAGTTCTCGCAGGTCTATTCGAGCGACGACCCGAACCTGGAATCGGACGTCCAGTTCGGCGTGACCCGGGCGCTGATCGGCCAGTACGTGCTGCACGCCGACGAGCCGGCTCCGGACGGCGACGTGTCGGGTGCGTGGTATTCGCTCGACCATCACTTCGTGATCGAGCCCGGCGAATCGAAGCTGCCGACGCCGCCGATCTCCGCCAGGGTGAGCGGCGAGCGGGCCGCATCGGTCGTTCTGGAACGCCGCCACGCGACCTAGCGGCGACCTCGACCTCCGACAGCATGGACCTTTGAAGCGCGGCCGCCGCAACCCGCAATCACAAAACTACAATTGGCGCAGTGACTATCTTTCATCGCGCCCGTTGGCCGACCACGAGAGCGGTGTTCATTTCGATCGCGCTGCTCTGCGCCGGCCTCACGACCGGCGCGGTCCAGGCGGCAACGCCGGACGACGCGACCGCGCGCGCCGCGCTCGCGCCCACCGGCACCTTGCGGGTCGGCGTCTATTCCGGCAGCCCCACGTCGATGGTGCGCAACGCGGCGGGCGAGGTGCATGGCATCACGATCGAGATCGGCCGGGCCCTGGCAAAGCGCCTCGATGTGCCGGTGCAGATCGTGGTCTTCGATCGCGTCGCCCAGGTCGTCGATGCATTGGCCGCTTCCAGCATCGACATGACCGTCACGAACGCTTCGCCGGCGCGCGCCGAGCGGGTCGATTTCACGCCGCCCTTGCTCGACCTGGAGCTGGGCGTGCTGGTGATGCCCGGATCGCCGGTGACCTCGCTCGACACGCTCGATCGCGATGGCATCCGCGTCGGCGTGACCGAAGGGAGCAGCTCGCAAGGCGCCCTGTCGAAGCGCCTCGTGCACGCCACGGTGATCACCGCCCCGTCGATGCCGGCGGCGCAGGCGGCGCTGCGCGCCGGCGGCGTCGACGCCTTTGCCACCAACAAGGCGATCCTGTTCGAGATGAGCGATGCGCTGCCCGGCTCGCACGTGCTCGACGGTCGTTGGGGCGTGGAGCATCTGGCCATCGCCGTGCCCAAGGGGCGCGCGGCGGGCGCAACGCTGCTGCGCGAGTTCAGCGAACAGGTGCAGGGCGACGGCGAGGTCGAGCGCGCCGCCAGCCGTGCCGGGCTGCGCGGCTCGGTAGCGGCCGGTTCGCATTGATGCCCTGACGTTCCGGAGATCCCATGCACCCTGCACGCCTTGCCGCCACGCTCGTGGCCTCTCTGTCCCTCTTCATCGGCCTGAACGCGCCGGCCCAATCGGACAAGCCCTTGCGCATCCTTGTCGGCTATTCGGCCGGTGGCGCCGTCGACGTGCTGGCGCGCGGTGTCGGCCAGCAGTTGGCTCTGACGCTGAAGGAGCCGGTCATCGTGGAGAACAAGCCCGGCGCGGGCACCAACATCGCGGTCAGAACGCTCATCGACAGCGCGCCGGACGGCAAGACCCTGCTGATGGCCGCCAACGCGCTGGCGGCGAATGGTGCGCTGTTCGATCCGCCGCCGTTCGACGTGGCGCGCGACGTCGTGCCGGTCGCCCAGATCGGACGCGTGCCGGTCGTGATCGCGACCCGTGCCGACTCTCCTCTGGACACGCTGGCCAAGCTCATCGATGCCGCGCACAAGCAACCGCACACCGTCACCTACGCCACGCCCGGCAACGGCTCCACGCCGCACCTGGCGATGGGCCTCTTCGAGAGCACCGCAGGCATCTCGCTCCAGCACGTGCCTTACAAAGGCGGCGCTCCGGCCATCACCGACACGCTCGGTGGCCACGTCATGCTGGTGGCGGTGAACGCATTGGAGGTACTGCCCCTCGTTCGAGCGGGCAAGCTGAAGGTGCTGGCGGTGATGAGCAAGGCGCGCTCGCCGGTATTGCCCGACGTGCCCACGGTGGCCGAATCGGGCTATCCGCAGTTCGAGGCGTCGGTCTGGTACGGCCTGGTGGCGCCGGCGAAGACGCCGGCATCCATCGTCGCGCACCTCAATGCCCAGGTGCAGCAGGCACTCGCGGCGCCGGCGGTCAAGCAGCTGCTGTCCGACGCGGGCGGCGAGGTCCTGCCCGGATCGCCCGAGCAGTTCGGTGCGCTGCTCCTGGCCGAGCGTGCGCGCTACGAAAAGCTCATCCGACAGGCCGGCATCAAGCCCGACTGACTTTCTCGGGCTTCCAGAAGACCGACTCACGCCGCGCGCAACCCTTCCGGATCGCCGCAACCACTTCGAACGAGGTCAAGATGCAGGAATCGCTGCGGGGCAGGACATCCAGTTGACCGATTCCTCCATCGAGATGGTCGCCGCAGGGATCTTCGCCATCGCGATGATCCACACCTTCGCGGCCAAGATGTTCGAGCGTGTCGCGCGCCGCTACCCGAGGCACGCCGGGCTGTTTCACCTGCTCGGCGAAGTCGAAGTCGTGTTCGGCTTCTGGGCCATCGTGCTGATTGCTTCGCTGGCCATCCTGAGGGGCGCGAGCCAGGCCCTGGACTACGCCGAGTCGCGTCGGTACACGGAGCCTCTTTTCGTGTTCGTCGTGATGGTCATCGCGGCCTCGAAGCCGATCCTGCAGGTCGTGATGTCGATGGTGTCCGGGCTCGCCCGGCTGCTGCCGATGCGCACGGAGCTCGCGATGGCCTGGCTCGGACTGGCGCTGGTTCCGCTGCTCGGCTCGTTGATCACCGAACCGGCCGCGATGACGGTCGCAGCACTGCTGCTGGCGCCGCAGGTGTTCAGACCCGACGTGCGCGAGTCGGTCAAGTACCTGGCGCTCGGTGTGCTGTTCGTCAACGTGTCGATCGGCGGCACGCTGACTTCGTTCGCTGCGCCGCCCGTCCTGATGGTCGCCTCCACCTGGCACTGGGACACCGCATTCATCCTGGCAACGTTCGGATGGAAGGCTGCCGTGGCGACCTGCATCAACGCCACGGTTGCCACCCTGGCGCTGCGCAGGCACCTGCCGCCGGTCGAGGTCGGCAGGCAAGCCGTTGCGCGCGTGCCGGCGACGGTCGTCGCGGCGCACGTGGCCTTCCTTGCCGGCGTCGTCGTGCTGGCCCATCATCCGGTCGCCTTCCTCGGGCTGTTCCTGCTGTTCCTCGGCTTCACGCAAGCCTACGAGCGTCACCAGAACCCGCTGATCATTCGCGAAGCGCTGCTGGTCGGATTCTTTCTCGCCGGCCTCGTCGTGCTCGGCGGCATGCAGCAGTGGTGGCTCCAGCCTGCCGTCGAGAGCTTGTCGCCCGAGGCGCTTTTCTATGGCGCCGTCGGCCTGACGGCGGTGACCGACAACGCCGCGCTGACCTACCTCGGATCGCTCATCGCCGGCACTTCCGACGCCGCGAAATACGCGCTGCTCTCCGGAGCCGTCGTTGGCGGTGGCCTGACCGTCATCGCCAACGCGCCGAATCCGGCCGGGGTCGCACTCCTCAAGAAGGGCTTTTCGGACGAGTCGATCGGCGCCCTCGGACTGTTGCTCGGAGCGCTCCTGCCAACGGCAGTCGCGGCTGCCGCCTTCGTCTGCCTGTAGGCGACGACAGCGCGCCGTGCGAACCGGCCGGTCGCTGACGACCGCCGCATCCGCACTCCGCTTTGCCGACCCTATGCCTTCGTCGGCAGCAGAAACCGCGACAGGGCCGGAGTCAGCACCACCGCACCGACCATGTTCCACAGGAACATGAAGGCCAGCAGCAGGCCCATGTCGGCCTGGAACTTGATCGGCGAGAGGGCCCAGGTCGCGACGCCGGCGGCCAGCGTCACGCCGACCAGCACCACGACCTTGCCGGTGAACTGCAGCGCACGGCGATACGCCTGCGCCAGCGGCACGCCGGCGCGCTGCTGCGCGAGCTGCACCGAGAGCAGGTAGAGCGCGTAGTCGACGCCGATGCCGACACCGAGCGCGATGACCGGCAGCGTCGCCACCTTCACGCCGATGCCCAGCGCCACCATCAGCGCCTCGCACAGCACCGAGGTGATGATCAGCGGCACGACCGCGACGACGACCGCGCGCCAGCTGCGAAAGGTGATGAAGCACAGCACGATCACGGCGCCGTAGACGAGCAGCAGCATCTGCGTCCAGGCCTTCTTGACGACGATGTTCGTCGCCGCCTCGATGCCGGCGCTGCCGGCGGCCAGCTTGAACTGGCGCCCGTCGACGCTGTGCGCGTCGGCGAAGCTGCTGCTGGCCTTGACGACGCGATCGAGCGTCTCGGCGCGATGGTCCGACAGGTAGGCGATCACCGGCATCACCGAGCAGTCGTTGTTGAACAGGTCGGGGTTGTTGACGCTGGCCTGCTGCGCGCCGTAGTTCAGCACGTCCTGGTTGCGCGCGATCGTCAGCCACTTCGGGCTGCCGTCGTTGCTGCCGGCGGTGATCTGGCGCACCGCGTCGGGCAGCGCCACCGTCGTCTGCACGCCGGGCAGCTGGCGCAGTTGCCAGGCCAGGCGATCGGCCTCGACGAGCGTCTGGTACTTCAGGCAGCCCTCCTTGTCGGTCTTCACGATCACCGCGAAGGCGTCGCTCGACAGGCTGTAGTGCCCGGTGATGTAGGCGTTGTCGCGGTTGTAGCGCGAGGCGGCGCGCAGCTCGGGGGCGCCGGCGTCGAGGTCGCCGATCTTCAGATGCAGGCTGACCGCATAGCCGACCGCCACGAGCAGCGCCGCGCCGGCGATCGCGGCCAGCGCGTAGCGGCGCTCGACGAAGCGGGCGAGCAGGCCGAACAGGCGGTTGAAGCCGCGGTCGCGCTGCTCCTCGCTCTCGGCCTTCAGTGCGCGCGCCGCGGCGCTCTTGCTGACGCCGACGTAGCTCAGCAGCACCGGCAGCAGGATGAGGTTGGTGAAGATCAGCACCGCGACGCCGATGCTCGCGGTCAAGCGCCAGGTCCTTGATCACCGCGATGTCGATCGCCATCAGCACGGCGAAGCCGACGGCGTCGGCGAGCAGCGCGGTCAGGCCGGCGAGGAACAGCCGGCGGAAGGTATAGCGCGCGGCCACCAGCTTGTGCTCGCCGCGCCCGATGTCCTGCATGATGCCGTTCATCTTCTGCGCGCCGTGGCTGATGCCGATGGCGAACACCAGGAACGGCACCAGGATCGAATACGGGTCGAGCTCGAAGCCGAGTGCGGCCACCAGGCCGAGCTGCCAGACGACGGCGACCAGCGAGCAGGCCAGGACCAGCGTCGTCGAGCGGGCGCAGCGGGTGTACAGGCCGATGATCATGGCGGCGATCAGCGCCGCCAGGCCGAAGTACATCGCGACCTGGACCAGGCCGTCCATCAGGTCGCCCGCCAGCTTGGCGAAGCCGATCACGTGCACCTTGACGTGGCCGTCGGCCTCGACGCGCGCGCGCATCTGGTCGAGCGAATGAGACAGCGCCCGCACGTCGATTTGCTTGCCGGTCGTCGTGTCGGTGTCGAGCAGGGGCACGACCAGCATGGTCGACTTGAAGTCGTTGCCGACCAGGCTGCCGACGATGCCGGCGCGCGCGATATTGGCGCGCAGCGCTTCGGTCGCCTTCGGCGAGCCATCGTAGTTGTCGGGCATCACCGGGCCGCCGCGGAAGCCCTCTTCGGTGACCTCGGTCCAGCGCACGCCGGGCGCCCACAGCGACTTGACCCACGCCCGGTCGACGCCCGGGGTCAGGAACACGTCGTCATGGATCTTGCGCAGCGCGGCCTCGTACTTCGGGTCGAAGATGTCGCCCTGCGGGTTCTCGACGACGATGCGCAGCGCGTTGCCGAGGCCGCGCAATTCGTTGCGGTTCTCGAGGTAGTTCTGGATGTACGGGTGGCTGCGCGGGATCATCTTGTCGAAGCTCGCCGCGAGGCTCAGCTTCGTGACGGCCAGCGCCGCCAGCACGAGGGTGACCAGGGCGCAGATGATCAGGACGACGCGGCGGTGGTTGAAGACCGCGCGTTCGAGCAGCGAGCCGCTGGCCGGGTCGAAGCCGACGAGCGATCGCGCGGCTGCCGGCGCGTCGGTGGGGACGATGGGGCTGTGGCTGGAGATGTCCATCTCAGACTCCCGAGAGGGTCTGCAGGCCGCGCGGGCCGCCGAGCACCAGGGTGCCTGCGCCAGCGCGCGTCACGGCAGCGGCGGGCTGCGTGCGTTCGGTCTTCAGCGGAGCGAAGGTCACGCCGTCGTCGCTGCTGGCCAGGACGTGGCCCGCCTGGCTGACCAGCACGATGCGGCCGCGCTCGTCGATCGTGCCTGCGGTCAGGCCCACCGTGACGCCGGCCGATGCGGCCTGCCAGCTGCGCCCGCCGTCGGTGCTGCGCACCACATTGCCGCGCAGGCCGTACGCAAGGACCACGCGTTCGTTGCCGAGCACGCCGAAGAGCGTGCCCTGGTAGGGAATGCTCGACGCCACGAAGCGTCCGCTGCTGCGATCGAGCTTGAGCAGCAGCCCTTGCTCGCCGACGATGTAGAGGTCGCCGCCGACGCGGCGCACCGCGTAGAGGTGCAGTGCCTTCGGGTTGTCGGTGGCGTGCAGCAGCGGCTCCCAGGTCTTGCCGCCGTCGACCGTGCGCAGCACGAGACCGAACGCGCCGACGACATAGCCGTTCTTCGCATCGTCGAAGCAGACGTCGAGGAACGGGTTCTCGGCGCCCTGCGCGGCGAAGCGTTGCGCCTCGCCGAGCCACTTGGCATCGCCCCTTGCAATGTAGTACTTGACCAGCACGTTGCCCATGGTGCGGCCGTCGAGTTGGCGCGTCCACGTGCGGCCGGCGTCGCTGCTGGCGAGCACGACGCCGTCGTGGCCCACCGCCCAGCCGTCCTGCGCGTTGGGAAAGCTCACCGCCAAAAGGTCGGAGCTGACCGGCACATCGGCCTGTTGCCAGCTCTTGCCGTGGTCGTCGGAGAGCAGGACCTGGCCGCGCTGGCCGACCGCGACGACGCGATCGCCGGCCAGCGCCAGGCCGTTGACCAGCGAGCGATCGGCGAGCGCGCTCTTCAGCGCCGGCGTGTCGAGCACGTCGCGCACCGCCTGCTCGGGTGCGGTGGCGGCCCACACCGCGCCGGCGAGGACGACGGCCAGGGTCGAAGCGAAAGCGCGTTGCAGCATGTCGTCTCCAGTCTTCCTGTCAAGGGCGCGCAGCGCGCCTCTGCTTTGATCGTCATTCTGGGCGGCAGACCCGCGCGACGTCCCCCTCTCACCGGGGGAGAGGGTGGGGCACGGCGTCGGCCCGGCAAAAAAAAGGGCCGCACGTTTCGTGCGGCCCGGTTCCACCCCGAGGTGACCCTGTCTGGCTCGTCAGCGGATGCCGGAGCCGGCGAGCGAGTCGGCGGTCCACTCGCGGTCCGACTGCGGCTGGGTGTGCTTCATGCCGCCGGTCTCGGCGATGAAGCCGGTCAGCGAATAGACCCCCGAGACCAGGTCGTAGTGGCCGAACATGTCGGTGTACGGCGCCGGCAGGTCGTAGCTCGGGGCCATGTAGGCGAAGCCGGCGCGATAGAGCTGGCCGCGCGCGTCGTACTCGTCGCTGCCGAGCGCCGCCCACGAGTCTTCGTCGAGATAGAAGGTGCGCTTGCTGTAGACGTGGCGCTTGCCCTCGCGCAGCGTCGCCTCGACCACCCAGACACGGTGCAGCTCCCAGCGCACGAGGTCCGGGTTCAGGTGGTGCGGCTTGACCAGGTCGTCCTGCTTCGACTGATACACCGCGGTGTAGTCGTTGTAAGGAACGATCATCTCCTTCTTGCCCACGAGCTTGAAGTCGAAGCGGTCCATCGCACCGTTGAAGATGAACGCGTCGTCGAACGTCGTCGCGCCGCCGGTGCCGGGGTTCGGCGTGTCGTAGGCGAGGTCGGGCGCGACCCGGACCCGGCGCTGGCCGGGCAGGTAGGTCCAGGCGCGCCGGTCCTTGCTGCCGCTGTCCAGCGGGTCGACGATCATCAGCGCCTCGCCGGCGCGGCGCGCCGGTCCGGTGTAGGTGAGCTTGATGCGCCAGTAGGTGTCGGACGGCTTGTTCGGATCCCAGTACGGATATTCCTGGTTGCTCTGGCCCTCGGTGGCCAGCGCGGTGTGGCCGCTGGCGTCGACGTTGAGGTTGCGGTACTTCGCTTCATAGGCCTGGCCGTCGAAGCGCAGAAGGTGGTTCCACATCGCCTCGTTGCCGGTCTTCGGGATCGGGAACGGGAAGGCCGCGTGCGCGCCCTCGATCGAACGGCCGTCGTTGAGCGTCTTGGCCTTGGTCGCGTCCTTCATCGTGGCGTCGGTCACCCACTTCGGAAACGCGACGCTGCGGTGCGTCGGATAGACGTCGACGCGAAAGCTCGGGTACTTCTGCAGCAGCGCCTTCGTGCCCTCGGTCAGTTGGGCGGCGTGCTGGGCCATGTTCTTGGCGTCGATCGTCAGGCGCGGCTTCTCGCCGGCAAACGGGTTCGGGCGGATGCCGTCGCCGGCCTTGAAGCCCGCGGGCGCGCTGGTCAGGCCACCGGTGTACGCGGGAATGGTGCCGTCCTTGTTGCCGGCGACTTCGGCGCCGATCGGCGTCAGCGTGCTGCCGAGTGCCTTCGCTTCGTCGGCGGTGATGGCGGCCAGCGTCGGTGCCGTGCAAGCGAGCGCGGTCACGACTGCGGCCGCGAGGCGCGTGTATCGAATATGCATGATGTCTCCGATCAGAAGGTGGTCTTGAAGGTCAGGCTCAGGAAGCCACGATCCTTCAGGTAGGTGGTCAGCCCGTTGACCGACGTCACCGTGGTTCCGTTGTCCTTGTAGGCGCCGACGAAGTCGATGTATTTGAGGTCGAAGCGATATTTCTGCCGCACGTCGGCCGACAGGCCGATCGTGTAGTTTCCGAGTTTCTGGTTGCCGCCGAAGGTGGTGGCCGCGTTGCCGGAAAGGCCGACGGCGTAGGTCAGCGGAGCCGAAAGGTCGACGCCCGGAAACACCTGGTACCAGTTCGGCGTGAAGGCGATGCTCGTGCCGACGTAGTCCTTGGTCACGCAGCCGTCCCACTTGTTCTTGGCTGCCGCGGTGGCGGTGGCGTTGCAGGGCGTGTAGCCGACCGCGTTGAACAGGTTGGCGCCGCTCGTGACCTTGGTCCAGGTCGACCACTGCAGCTCGGCGGCCCAGGTGGCGCTGTCGAACACCGGCGTCTTCGGCAAGGTGCCGAGCGCGTTGACCAGCGCGTGCCAGGTGTCGCCGCGCGGGCCCTTGGTGTCGCCCGCGTCGGGCAGGCCTGCCGTGACGCCGAGCACCTGCGAGGTCAGCGGCGTGTTGTGCCGCGTCGAGAGCTCGGCGCCATAGCTGATGCCGGCGATGTTCTTGGCCAGGCTCAGGCCGAGCAGGTCGATCCTGTCGGCGTAGATCAGGTTGTAGACGCTGGCGTTCGGCGCGGCGTGGGTGAGAAACACCTGCGGCAGCTTGTCGGCGAAGTTGCGGTAGTACGCGCCGACCGTGCCGTCGAGCCAGACCGGGCTCCAGCGCGCCGACAGGCCGTATTCGCCGGTGTTGCCCGGCGTGGAATCGGGGCCATGCGCCGCGAAGCCGAGGCCCGCCGAGAGGAACTGGCGATCCGGGCCGTTGAAGACGAAGTCGACCGGGCCGAGATAGGTGCCGCCTTCAGGGTAGCGCGAGGCTTGCCACTCGAGCATCGCGTACGCGGCGAGCGACAGCGTGTCGGTCACCTGCGCTTGCGCCGACAGCTGGTTCAGGGGGCGGAACAGTTCCTTGGCTTCGGTCCCCGGCGTGGCGAAGCCCTTTTGCAGGTCGAGCGGGGCCTGCGCATACGAGATGCTGTGCAGGTTGCCGCCGAGGAAGAGCGACTCGCCCCAGTAGTTGGTGTGGCGGCCGAGCTTGAAGTTGACCGGCACGTTGCCGAGGTCGACGCCGCCGAACGCGAAGGCGTCGAGGATTTCGCCGCTCGGGCCTTCGTACAGCCGCTTGGTCGTGCTGCTGTACTGGTTGCCGACGTAGCTCGGCAGGTTGACCAGGGGCGGGTTCGGATTCGAATGGCTCTGGCCGCTGTAGGCAGCGTCGTACCAGGCCGCGCCGCTCACGCGCGCGCCGAAGCGCTTCTTGTAGACGAGGTCGAACTCGGACAGCAGGTCGATCCGCTTGGCGACGAAATCGCCGTTGTCGAAGCTGTAGTCACCTTCGTCGGCGAGGACCGAGTTGCCGATCTTCGGATCGCGGCTCTGCACGCGCATCGCGAGGTTCGTGCGAATGGTGTTGTCCCAACGGATCGACACGTCGGGGTTGCCGGTGTCGATCTCGAAGGCGTGTGCGCTGCCGGCAAGCAAGGCGCAGATCGCCGCCGCGGCAACGGGTGTGCGGGCGAAGGTGCGGCCGGCGCGAGCAAAGGGTTGTCGAAGATGAAGGCTCAAGGTGTCTCCCGTGGGTAGTGTTGTGGAGCGTGGCCTGCAGGCACACCTCCTGCAGATTCGGTGCGGCGGATTCTGGGAATCCGCGAGCCGCAGTCGCCCCCTCTTGGCAGGGGGGCCGTTGGGCGTGCGCGCCACGGCCGGGCAAACCCTCGGGCGACTCAGGTTGCCGATCGACTGACGATGCGCGAGAACAGTTGATGGAACTGCGTGTCTGCGTCGGCCATCGGCGACGGTTCGCGTGGCCGCGTGAACGCCACGTCGATCGCCAGCCAATCTTCGTCGAGCAGGTGGCGCTCGGCGGCCGGCAGGATGACGCCTTCCTTGCGGCCGAGGTGATCCCACAGGAAATCGGCGTAGCGCGACACCTCGTCGTGCAGCGCTGCGGTCGCGGCCGTTCGCGCCACCGTATCGGCCAACGCGAGCGCGTCGACTCGCTGCGCCAGATCAGCGACGAGCCGCCCGTTGCGTTCGAGCTGGCTCTCGAGCTCGTCGAGCTCGGCGTGGCAGCGGGTCGTGCGCGTGCGCAGCCGCGCGAACAGTTGTGCCTGCTCCTTCGGGTGCTGCATCCGCGTCGGGACCTGCTGCAGGTATTCGACGATCGAGCGCATCGATGCCGGCTCGACGGTCGTGCCGGCACGTCGCGCTTCGCAGAGCGTCTGCAGCCACGCGTGCATCACCGCCGCCAGCGAGCGGTGTTCGTCGCGGATGATGCCGATCGCGCGTGCCCGCGGGTGCAACTCACCGGTCGACGACACCAGCACCGGCAGCCCGCTCTTCATCAGCACCGACAGGGTCTCCGACGAAAGCGCCATCCCGAGCTTGCCACCGTGACCGTGCGAAGCCATGAAGATCAGGTCGCAGCCGAGCTCGCGTGCCGCCGCGCTCAGCGCCTGCGCCGGCCGGTCGCTCACCGCATGGCGCGAATCGCACGGCACGCCGAGCGCGCGCGCCGCCGCCTTGGCCTTGGCGAGCAGCTCGCCGGCCTTGCCGTGATATGCGTAGTCGTATTCGTCGTGCGCGGTGGCGCGCAGCAGCTCGGCGTCGCCGCGCAACAGGTCGGCGGCCGCATCGGGGATGGCGTGGAAGAAGGTGATGCGCGCGGCCAGCGTGCTCGCCAGGGCGACGGCGTTGCCCACGACTTGCACCGAGAGGTCGGTGTCGTCGAGTGGAACCAGGAGATGGCGATACATGCGGGCTCGAAGACGATGGCCGTCATCCTAGGCAGCGGCGCGGTGGCAGGCCCTCCTCGCAGTGGGGGGGATGACCCGGACTCTCGTCGCGCTGGTGCAGGCTTACCATGCGGAATAAGACGATCAGCCCGCTTCCCGAGTGTCCACGGCTTGCATGTAGCGTCTTCGACCGAACGTCCGTGGCCACGCAACTCGCCCGCAACAACGCTGCCGCTGCCGACGATCTGCAGCTGCGGGTGACGCCGCCACGCGTTCCGCGCCACCAGGTCGCGCGGCCGCGCCTGCGCTCCGACGATGCGCAGCTGAGCGACCATCCGGTCATCCTCGTTCAGGCATCGGCGGGCTTCGGCAAGACCTCGCTGCTCGCGCAATGGCGGCGCGAGCATCTGGCGCGCGGCAGCGTCGTGGCGTGGCTGTCGGCGCAGCCGCAGGACGACGTGCCGCGGTTCGTGCAAAGCCTGGCGCTGGCGGTGCGTGCCGGCGCCGGCCGCCCGACCTTCGGGCACACACTCGTCGATACGGCGCCGATCGCCGGGCTCGAAGGGGTGACCACCTGGCTGGCCGAAGTGGCGCAGACGGCGCTCGACATCGTGCTGATCGTCGACGAGGCCGATCGCCTGCCGGCGGCGGCGCGCGAGGCGCTGGCCTATCTGCTGCGCAACGCGCCGTCGAACCTGCGTGTCGTGATCGCCGCGCGCGCCGACCATCCGATCGACATCGACGACCTCGTCGCCTACGGCAGCTGCATCGTGGTCGGGCCGGCGCAGCTGCGCTTCCGACTCGACGAGACCATCGAGCTCGTGCGCGCACGTTTCGGCAGCCGGGTCGACCGCGATGCCGCCGCGCGCCTGCACGAGCTGGCCGAAGGCTGGCCGCTCGGACTGCAGCTGGCGCTGTCGGTGATGTCCGCCGGCAGCGACCCGCAGGCCGAGCTCTCCTCGATGGCCGCGCAGGGCGGCGCGCTGCGCGACCGCTTCGTGCAGCTGCTGCTTGCCAACCTCGACCCTGCCGACGTCGCCTTCCTCACTCGCATCGCGATCCTCGACCCTCTGCACGCCGAGCTGTGCAGCGAGCTGGTGCAGCAGCCCGATGCCGCCGAACGGCTGACCCGCCTGGCGCGGGACACCCCGGTATTCGCCGCCGGCGAGGCGAGCGACTGGCTGCGCATGCATTCGCTGGCGCGCGACGAGCTGCGCCGGCGATTCGCGCGCCTGCCGGCCGAGGAACAGGCCGCGCTGCATGCACGCGCCGCGAGCGCGCTTGCCGGGCTCGGGTACGCCGAGGCCGCCGCGCGCCACGCGCTCGATGCCGGCCAGCGCGAGGTCGCCTACGACCTCGCCGAGCGCACGCTGTACGACTCGCTGATGTCGCGCGGGCACCAGGGTGCGGTGCTCGAATGGCTGGATCGCTTGCCCGCCGCCGAGGTCGACAAGCGGCCGCGCCTGCTCCTGGCCGCCGCCTGGTCGCTCGCATTGAGCGAACGCCACGAAGAGGCGAACCGCTACGTCGAGCGCATCCAGGTGCAATCCGGCGCCGACGACGCGCTGCGCTGTGAATGCGCGCTGATCCAGAGCGGTGCCGCCGTCTACGCCGACGACCCCGACCGATTCGCGGCGCTGCACGACCCCTGGGCCGAGCGTCCACCGCTCACCGACCCGCTGCTGCTGCAGGTGCACGCCAACCGATCGGCGTTTCGCACCTTGCTCGACGGCGAGCCGGCCCTGGCGCGACTGCGCCAGCAGCAGGCGCCACGCGGCGAGCGCAGCGCCGACGGTGCCTATCTCGACCTGCGCGGCGACTTCATCGTCGGCCTGGCGTATCTGTGGGAGGGCCAGGTCCTGCTGACGGCCAAGCTGCTGCGCCCGACGCTGGCGCAGGCCGAGGCCCTCCTCGGCCGGCGCAATCCGTTCACCTGCATGCTCGCCGCACTGCTGGCCGCCGCGCGGTGGGAGTGCAACGAACCGGACGAGGCCGCGGCGCTGCTCGCCAACCGGCTCGACGTGCTCGAGCGCAGTGCGCTGCCGGAAGCGGTGCTGCTGGCCTTTCGGACCATGGCGCGAATCGCTTCGGCGGAAGGCGCCGAACATCGCGCGCTCGAGCTGCTCGGAGCGCTCGATGCCGTAGGCGTGGCACGCCGCCTGCCGCGACTGCGCATCGTCAGCCTGGTCGAGCAGGTGCGCTTGCATGCCCGGCGTTTCCGGGCCGAGACCTGCCGCGACCTGTGCGCCCGCATCGACGCGCTGCTCGCCGATCCGTCTGCGCCACAGGGGCCGCTCTGGCGGCGCAGCGTCGCCGTGCTGCGCGAGGTGGCGATCGCGCATGCCGCCATCGCGGCGCAGGAATGGCGAAAGGCCACCGACGTGCTGGCGCAGGCCGACGTCCAGGCGCAGGGCATCCAGCAGGGCCGGCTGCACCTCGAGCTGCTCGGCTTGCGCGCCTACGTGCTGGATCGTTGCGGCGAGAAATCGCTGCCGCTGCTGCGCGAGGCCGTCGACCTGGCGGCGACCTACGGCCTGAGGCGTGTGTTCGACGACGCGCATCCGGAGTTGGGCGACTGGGTTCGCCGGACGCTGCTGGCTGCGCCGCCGCCGCCCGGCATGGCGCCCGGCCCCTTGGCTGCGTCGATGGTGCGGCCCGCTCCCGCACCGTCGGCCGCACGAACGACGCCGACGATGGCGCTGACGCCCAAGGAGCGCGAGGTGCTGGAGCTGCTCGCGCGCAGCCTCTCGAACAAGGAGATCGGCCTGGCGATGCAGGTCGGCGAAGAGACCATCAAGTGGCACATGAAGAATCTCTTCGCCAAGCTCGACGCCGGCACCCGCAAGCAAGTGGTGCAGCGTGCCCGGATCCTCGGCTTGCTGGAGGCGCAGGCCTGATGGGGCGGCAGACCCGCTGAGGCGGGCGCGACGCCGGTTCTGCACTGCGAGAGGGCGTCCGGGCGGCCGGGCGCGGCAGCCGCTGTCCGGCGAGCCCCCTCCACGATGGGGGGACGGCGGCCGACAGGGGTGGCTACGCTTGCCTGCAAGCAAGCTGGCGCCCGCCGCCGGTCAAACCAGGAGAGAGAGACCACCCATGGAAACGTCGACCCTACACGCACCCGCGGTCCTGCGCGACAGCTCGCTGGGCGATTCGATCCGTGTCGAGCCGCTCACTTGCGCGATCGGCGCGGAGCTGAGCAATGTCAACCTCGGCGTCGCCTCGCGTTCGCCCGGGCTGATGGCCGAGATCCGCCAGCTGCTCCTCAAGCACAAGGTGCTGTTCTGGCGCGACCAGGACATCACGCGGGCCGAGCACATCGCCTTCGCGCGCCATTTCGGCGAGCTCGAAGACCACCCGGTGGCCGGCAGCGACCCGGAGAACCCGGGCCTGGTGCGCATCTACAAGTCGGCCGACAAGCCGAACGACCGCTACGAGAACTCCTGGCACACCGACGCCACCTGGCGCGAGAAGCCGCCGTTCGGCTGCGTCCTGCGCTGTGTCGAATGTCCGCCGGTGGGCGGCGACACCATGTGGGCGAACATGGCGCTGGCCTACGAGCGCTTGCCCGAACAGGTCAAGACGCAGATCGCCGGCCTGCGCGCCCGCCACAGCATCGAAGCCAGCTTCGGCGCCGCCATGCCGACCGACAAGCGCCTGGCGCTGAAGGCGCAGTTCCCCGACGCCGAGCACCCGGTGGTGCGCACGCATCCCGAGACCGGCGAGAAGGTCCTGTTCGTCAACGCCTTCACCACGCACTTCACCAACTTCCACACGCCACAGCACGTGCGCGTCGGCCAGGACTTCACGCAAGGCGGCTCGCAGCTGCTGCAGTACCTGATCAGCCAGGCGGCGATCCCCGAGTACCAGGTGCGCTTCCGCTGGAAGCCGAACAGCGTCGCGATGTGGGACAACCGCTCGACGCAGCACTACGCGGTGATGGACTACCCGCCGTGCGACCGCAAGATGGAACGCGCCGGAATCGTCGGCGAAGCCACCTTCTAGATCACCAACCGATCACGACCCCGACCGACCTACCTCTCCAAGGACCTCACATGAACTTCCTCGACGGCTCGCTGTTCCCCGAGAACCAGGACAAGCTGGTCATCACCGCGGCGCCTTACGGCCCCGAGTGGATTCCTTCGGACTTTCCGGAAGACATCCCGGTCACGATGGAAGCGCAGATCCAGAAGGCGGTCGACTGCTACAACGCCGGCGCCAGCGTGCTGCACCTGCACGTGCGCGAGCTCGACGGCAAGGGCAGCAAGAAGCTGTCGAAGTTCAACGAGCTGATCGCCGGCGTGCGCAAGGCCGTGCCCGAGATGGTGATCCAGGTCGGCGGCTCGATCTCGTTCGCGCCCGAAAGCGACGGCGCGGCGGCCAAGTGGCTGTCGGACGACACGCGCCACATGCTGGCCGAGCTCGACCCGAAGCCCGACCAGGTGACGGTGACGGTCAATACCTCGCAGATGAACGTGCTCGAGCAGATGGAGCCCGCCGACATCGCCGGCACGTCGCTGGCCGAGCCGGAGACCTTCCGCGCCTACTCCAACATGATCGTGCCGTCGACGCCGAGCTTCTTCGAGGAGCACGTCAAGCGCCTGTCGGCCCGAGGCATCCAGAGCGCCTTCCAGTTCTACAACATCAACAGCTACGAAACGGTCGAGCGGCTGATCCGGCGCGGCATCTACAAGGGCCCGCTGGTGATGAACTGGGTCGCGATCGGCGGCGGCATGGACCAGCCGACGATCTACAGCCTGTCCAACTTCCTGCGCGCGATTCCCGACGGCTCGATGCTGACGGTGGAGAGCAGCATGCGCAACGTCCTGCCGATCAACATGATGGGCATCGCGATGGGCCTGCACGTGCGCTGCGGCATCGAGGACAACCTGTGGAACCAGTCGCGCACCGAGAAGATGTCGACGGTCAAGCAGGTCGAGCAGCTGGTGCGCGTCTCGCGCGAGTTCGGCCGCGACGTCGCCTCGGGCAAGGAAGCGCGCGAGATCTGCAAGATCGGCGTGTTCTACGACACCGTCGAGGAGACGCTCGCCGCGAACGGCTTCGCGCCCAACCCGGTCGGGCGTCAGCAGGGCTATCTGCGCAAGGCCGCGTGACGATGGCCGGCAAGCGCGTCATGCCGACGGTGCTCATCGTCCCCGGACTGCGCGAGCATGTCGACGTGCACTGGCAGACATTTCTCGCTCTCGATCTCGAAGCGCAGCGGCGCAAGGTGAAGACGGTGCCGCCGATGGGCCGTGCCGACCTCGACTGCGCCGCCCGCGTCGGTGCGATCGAGCGCGCGGCACGAGCGATCAGCGGCCCGATCGTGATCGTCGCGCACAGCGGCGGCTGCGTGATGGTCGCGCATTGGGCGCGCCACACCGAGCGCCCGGTGCACTGCGCGTTGCTGGCGACGCCACCGGACTTCGAGCAGCCGATGCCCGAGGGCTACCCGACGATCGACGAGCTTCAACCGAGCGGCTGGCTGCCGGTGCCGCGCGAGCGGCTGCCGTTTGCGAGCATCGTCGCGGCCAGCCACGACGACCCGCTGGGCCGTTTCGAGCGCATCGCGCAACTGGCGCGCGACTGGGGCAGCAAGCTCGTCGACCTCGGCTTCGTCGGACACCTGAACCCGGCTTCCGGGTACGGCCGCTGGGGCCGCGCCGAGACATTGATCGAACAGATTTCCGCCGGCTGCTGAACGCAGCACCGGCGCCTTGAAGAGAAAGAGGAGATCCATCATGGCCCATGCCATTCGCCTGCACGAGATCGGCGGTCCGGAAGTGCTGAAGCTCGAAACGGTCGAGGTCGGCGAGCCGGGGCCCGGCCAGGCGCGCGTGCGGCACGCCTACGTTGCCGTCAACTTCATCGACATCTACTTTCGCACCGGCCGCTATCCGCTGCCGCTGCCGAACGGCCTGGGCTCCGACGCCGTCGGCGTGGTCGAGGCCGTCGGTGCCGACGTCACCGACATCCGGGTCGGCCAGCGTGTCGGCTACCTGCTCGGTCCGCAGGGCGCGTACTCGGATGTGCGTGTGATGCCGGCCGAGGTGCTGATCCCGCTGCCCGACGGCGTTTCCGACCGCACCGCAGCGACGCTGATGATGAAGGGCATGACGGCGCAGTACCTCTTCCGTCAGGTGTTTCCGTTGCAAGGCGGCGAGACGATCCTGTATCACGCGGCCGCCGGCGGCGTCGGCCTGGTGGCGTGCCAGTGGGCGCGTGCCCTCGGGGTGACGATGATCGGCACCGTCAGCACCGCCGAGAAGGCGGCGGTGGCCAAGGCGAACGGCTGCGCCCACACCATCGTCACCGGCGGCATGAGCGCCGAGGAGATGGCGCTCGAGATCCCGAAGCAGGTGCGCGAGATCACGGGCGGCCAGGGCGTGCCGGTGGTCTACGACTCGGTCGGCAAGGACACCTTGAGGGCCTCGCTCGGCAGCCTGAAGCTGCGCGGCTCGCTGGTCAGCAACGGCACGAGCTCCGGCCCGGTGCTGATCGATAGCATGCAGCTGGCGGTCAACGGTTCGATCTGGGTCACCCGCCCGGCCATGATCCACTACGCCATGCCGCGTTCACAGATGCTGGCGATGGCCGATGAGCTGTTCGCCCACGTCCTGGCCGGCCGGATCACCGGCGAGCCGAGGCAGCAGTTCGCCCTTGCCGACGCCGCCGAAGCGCACCGCGCGCTCGAGTCACGACGCACGACCGGCGCCACGGTGCTGGTCCCCTAGCCGGAGACAGCCATGGACCTGCACGCAGCGGCACAGACGCCGAGCGAGGACAAGTACCTCATCAGCCGCGGCGCCGCCTGGTTCGCCTTTGCGATGACCATCGGCCTGATGGTCTTCGACTACGTCGACCGCCAGGTCATCGTCTCGCTCTTCCCGCACCTGAAGGCCGAGTGGAACCTGTCGGACAAGCAGCTCGGCGGACTGGTGTCGATCGTCTCGATCACGGTCGCGCTCGGCGGCATTCCGGTGGCGCTCTTTGCCGACCGGGTCAGCCGGGTGAAGAGCATCGTGGCGATGGCCGGCGCCTGGAGCCTGGCCACGATCTCGTGCATGTTCGCTTCGGGCTACGGCGCGCTCTTCGCTGCGCGCGCGGTCGTCGGGCTCGGCGAGGCCGGCTACGGCTCGGTCGGCGCCGGCTTGATCGCGAGCCACTTTCCGGCTCGCGTGCGCGGCACCCTGATGGCCGGCTTCTTCGCGTCGGCCTCGGTCGGTTCGGTGCTCGGCGTGATTCTCGGCGGGGTGATCGCCGATCGCTGGGGCTGGAAGGCCGCGTTCGGCGTGGTCGGATTTCCCGGGCTCGTGCTCGCCTTGCTGTACCTGTTCGTCCGCGACTACAAGACCGTCGAGCTGACGCCTCGCCTCGAGAAGGCGAGGCAGTCGCCGGGCTCGGTCGCGCGCCACATCGTGCGCGTGCTGACCCGCTCGCGCACGATGCTGTGGGTCTGCATCGGCGCGCCGGCGCAGCTGATCGTCGTCTCGGCCGTCTGGGCCTGGCTGCCGAGCTATCTCGTTCGCAGCCAGGGCATGACGCCGAAGGACGCCGCCATCAAGGCATCGCTGGTGGTGCTGGCCGGCGCCGTCGGCAGCGTGGTCTGGGGTGCCGCGGTCGACCGCGCCGGACGGCGCGGCCCGGGCGCCAAGCTGCGCACCGTTGCCGTGCTGTGCCTGGCCACGATCGTCGTCATCTGCTTTGCCTTCGGCGCGCCGCGCCTCGGCATCGCTCTTTCGAGCAACGTCCAGTTCGCGTTCATCCTGCTCGGCGGACTGCTGATGACCTGCACTGTCGGACCGGCGTCGGCGGCCGCGATCGACGTCACCCACCCGGGCGTGCGATCCACCGGCGCCTCGATCCTGTCGCTGTTCCAGAACCTGTTCGGTCTTGCCCTCGGCCCCTTCATCGCCGGTGCGCTGTCGGACTCGATCGGCCTCGAAGCCGCGCTGACGTTCACGCCGCTGTTCGGCCTGATCGCCGTCGCGGCCTTCCTGCGTGCCGCCTCCAACTACCAGCTCGACACGGCCCGTTCGGCGGATCCCGTGGCGGCGCCGGCCAGCGCGAGGGCGCACGACGCCCTCGCCTGAAACGCTCCTTCGGAGATACCGTGAACGCATCGATGATGCAGCTGCCGCTGCTGATCTCTTCCCTGCTGACCCATGCCGAGCGCCACCATGGCGAGCGCGAAGTGGTGTCGCGCCGGGTCGAAGGCGACCTGCACCGCACGACTTATCGCGAGATGGCGACACGCTCGCGCCGCATGGCCAACGCCCTGGCAGCGCTGGGCGTCGCGCACGGCACGCGCGTGGCCACGCTGGCGTGGAACGGCTACCGGCACATGGAGCTGTACTACGCGGTCAGCGGCTCGGGTGCCGTGCTGCACACGCTGAATCCGCGCCTGCATCCCGACCAGGTGGTGTGGATCGCTGACCACGCCGAAGACCAGGTGCTGTTCTTCGACCTGACCTTCCTGCCGCTCATCGAAGCCATCGCCGGCCGCGTCAAGACGATCAAGGCGTTCGTCGCGATGACCGATCGCGCCCACATGCCGGCCCCCGGCAAGGTGCCCGGGCTCCTGTGCTACGAGGAGCTGATCGCCGACGCGCCGGCGGAATTCACCTGGCCGACGTTCGACGAGAACGAGCCCTCGTCGCTCTGCTACACGTCGGGCACCACCGGCAATCCGAAGGGCGCGCTCTACAGCCACCGTTCGACGATGCTGCACACCTACGCCGCGGCGCTGCCCGATTCGCTGAACTGCTCGGCGCGCGACACCATCCTGCCGGTCGTGCCGATGTTCCACGTCAACGCCTGGGGCCTGCCGTACGTGGCCTGCATGGTCGGCGCCAAGCTGGTGTTTCCGGGCCCCTTCCTCGACGGCAAGAGCCTGCACGACCTGTTCGAAGGCGAGGGCGTCACCGTCTCGGCCGGCGTGCCCACCGTATGGCAGGGACTGCTCGCGCACGTCGAGGCGAACAACCTCGGCTTCGGCACGATGCGCCGCACGATCATCGGCGGCTCGGCGTGCCCGCCGGCGATGATGCGCACGTTCCAGGAGCGCCATGACGTGCAGGTGCTGCACGCCTGGGGCATGACCGAGCTGAGCCCGCTCGGCACGGCCTGCACGTTCAAGCCCAAGCACCTCGCTGCCAGCGCCGAAGAGCGCCTCGCGGTGCAGGCCAAGCAGGGCCGCGCGGTGTTCGGCATCGACATGAAGATCGTCGGCGACGACGGCGAGGCGCTGGCGCACGACGGCAAGGCCAGCGGCGAGCTGCTGGTCAAGGGACCCTGGGTGATCGCGCGCTACTTCAAGAGCGAAGGCGGCGACCCGTTGCGCGACGGCTGGTTTCCGACGGGCGACGTCGCCACGATCGACGCCGACGGCTACATGCAGATCACCGACCGCAGCAAGGACGTGATCAAGTCGGGCGGCGAATGGATCGGCTCGATCGACCTCGAGAACATCGCGATGGCGCATCCGTCGGTGGCGACGGCCGCGTGCATCGCCGCCAGGCACCCCAAGTGGGACGAGCGGCCGCTGCTGGTGGTGGTGCGAAAGCCCGGCGCCGAGCTGACGCGCGAGCAACTGCTGCAGTTCTACGACGGCAAGATCGCCAAATGGTGGACCCCCGACGACGTCGCCTTCGTCGACGCGATCCCGCTCGGTGCCACGGGCAAGGTGCAGAAGAACAAGCTGCGCGAGCAATTCGCCGACCACAAGCTGCCGACCGCTTGATCGTTGCGAGCCGGGCGCGGCACCGACCGCATCACTTCGCCGCGCCGAGCCCCATGCGCTTGCCGACCTCGGTGTAGACCTTGGTGCGCGCTGCGCATGAAATCGTCCATGCCGTCGAGGCCGACGTTGACCAGCTCGAAGCCGGACTTCGCCGCGAGCTCCTTCATCTCGGGATCGGCGTTGAGGGCAGCGAACAGGTCGGAGAGCCGGCGCCGTTCCGCAAGCGAAGTCGACTTCGGCACGCCGATGCCGCGATAGGCGCCGTCCACCCAATCGACACCCAGCTCCCGAAAGGTCGGTACGTCGGGCAACAGCGGATGACGCGTTTCCATGGCGACCGCGAGCGGGCGCACCTTGCCTTTGTTGGCGATCGCGAACGGCGTGTACGTCAAGGCGCCGTCGATGTGGTTGCCCAGCACCGCGATGGCAAGCTCGCCGGTGCCCTTGTATGGCACGTAGGTCGTCTTGATGTTGAAGTCGCGGTCGAGGCGCGCGTGCGCCGCGTGGTTGGCCGAGTTGAGGCCCGAGCCACCGAGATTGATCTTGTCCGGATCGGCCTTCGCCGCCTTCAGGAAATCGGCGAAGTTCTTGATCGGGCTGGCCTCCGAGACGACCAGGACATCGGGCGTGTAGTGGAACCAGAACACCGGCGTCGCGTCTTCGGTCTTGTAGGTGACATTGCCCTCCATCGGCTGCAGCACCATGTGCGGCAGGTTGATGCCGATGATGTTGGCGCCATCGGCAGGCAGCGAGTTCATCTGGTTCCAGAGCAGCGCGCCACCGGCGCCGGCCTTGTACTGGATCACGGCGGCGATGGCGGGGCACTTCTTCGCCAGGACGATCTGCTGGTGACGCGCGGCGGTATCGGACTCGCCTCCCGGCGGGAAGGCTTGCCAGTACGTGAGGTTGGCGACGGGACAGGGCGTCTGCTGTGCAAGGGCGGGTAAGGCCGTGCAGAGGGCCAGGACGGTCAACAAGGTGCGCAACATCGGTATCGACTCCTCGGCGGACGGGACCTTCAAGGGTAGCGCCTGCCGGAGCTCGCGGGGCGGCCAACGTCGCGGCACCGCGGCGCTCGCGAGGCCCGGACGTCATCGAGTGACGGATGTCTCCAGCGGCAGACCCTGTCTTGCACGCAAGTGGCGAGCGCGGAGGTATACGCTTGCGAGCCCCGACGGATCCTGCGGGCCAGGATGAGCAGGCGGGGCATGATCGATGTATTCAATTCGCCCCTCATGGATGACTCTCCGGCTCTGAAATTCGGCGACTTCGAACTGCAGGCTCGTCACCGCCGGTTGCTGCGAGGCGGCGAGGCGGTGACAGTGGGAGCACGGGCGCTCGACGTGCTGCTCGTGCTGGCCAATCGGCGCGACCGCGTTGTCGGCAAGGCGGAGCTCCTGGACCTGGTCTGGCCGGGCCTGGTGGTAGAGGAAAACAACCTGCAGGTGCAGATCAGCGCCTTGCGCAAACTGCTCGGCCCGCAGGCGATAGCCACCGTTCCCGGGCGCGGCTATCGGTTCACTGCAGTGCTCGCAAGCGATCGCGAGGCCGGCTCATCGCCTCGACAACGCCTCGTCGCAATCATGGCCGCCGACGTGGTGGGGTATTCGCGCCTGATGGCGGCCGACGAAGGCGCCACGCTGGTCGCACTGGATGCCGCGCGCGGCGTATTCAGGGAACAGGTCGAATCCAAGCAGGGACGCGTCGTCGACATGGCGGGCGATTCGGTGCTGGCGGTGTTCGAGACGGCGGTGGGCGCCGTCTCGACCGCCCTGGCGGTACAGCAAGAACTGGATGCCCTGACGCGGAGCACGCCGCGAGACAGGCGAATGAGGTTTCGCATCGGTGTGCACCTCGGAGATGTGATCGAGAAGGACGACGGCACGATTTACGGCGACGGCGTGAACATTGCCGCTCGGCTCGAGGAGCACGCCGCAGCGGGCGGCGTCTTGGTCTCGGACGCCGTGCGCGGCGCGGTCCAGGGCAAGGTGATGGCGGAGTTCGTCGATCAGGGCGAGCAGCAGGTCAAGAACATTGGCCATCGCGTGCGGGCCTTCGCCGTGACGGGCCACGGCGAAGGCGTCGCCAAGCCACCAGATAGTGCCGGCGTGGTCGACCTGTCGCTTCCGAACAAGCCCTCGATCGCCGTGCTGCCGTTTGCAAGCATGAGCGTCGACCCGGAGCAGAAGTTCTTCGCCGACGGCGTCGTGGAAGACATCACGACAGCGCTGTCGCGTGTGCGCGCCTTGTTCGTCATCGCGCGAAATTCGAGCTATGCATACGAAGGCAAGGCGATCGATAGAAGAAGGGTGGGGCGCGAGCTCGGGGTTCGATATGTGCTCGAGGGCAGTGTCCGCCGCGTCGCGAACCGGGTACGCATCACGGTGCAGCTCGTCGAAGCTGTTTCCGGCACGCACCTCTGGTCGGAAAAGTACGACCGTGACCTGACGGACCTGTTCGTTCTTCAGGACGAGATCACGCGAGACGTTGTGGGCGTCGTCGCGCCGCAGGTGCTCGACGCCGAGATCCGGCGCGCGCGGCGCAAGGATCCGCAAAGCCTGGACGCCTGGGAAGCTGCCGTGCGCGCGCAGTGGCACCTGGCACAACTCAACCGCAAGGACAATTCCGCGGCCTTGCGCCTGGCCACCCTATCCACCGAGCTGGATCCGGGCGATACCGCGGGCCTCAATATCGCCGCTTTCGCGCACATCTATGACGCGATGTTCGGCTGGAGCGATTCAGGGGCGGAGTCGGTCATGGCCGCGAACAAGGCGGCGCGCCACGCGGTGACGCTCGACGCCCGCGACGAGGTTTCGCAGACCGCCCTGGGAAGTGCTGAACTGTTCCTTGGCCAACACGACAGCGCCTTGGCTCATCTGCGCGACGCCGTGGTGCTCAACCCCAACTTTTCGTGGGCTCACGGCAACCTCGGCTCAGGCCTGGCCTGTGTGGGCAACGCAGACGAAGCTGTGCGTTCGCTCAAGGAAGCAGTGCGACTGAGTCCGATCGACAAGTTCAGCGTTCTATGGATCTCCCTCCTGAGCTTCGCCAACTTCCTGTTGGGGCACTACGCTGAAGGGCTGGACCTCGCGGAGCGATCGCTTCGCGAAAGAACAGGGTTCCCGAGCCCTTATCAAGTGCGTGCGGCATGCTTGAGCCGGTTGGGGCGCACCGACGAGGCCAGGAAGGCGATCGACGATTACCTGCGGCTAGTACCGAATGCCTCGCTCAGACATCTGAGAGCGCAAGTCCCGCTCAAGCGGGATGTCGACTACGAGCGATATGCCGATGCCCTGAGACAGGCGGGTATGCCGGACTAAGCGCGGCGGCTCGCGGCGTTTTCAACTCGAGCATCAACATGACGCCCTCGGAAACATGGACTCGGGGCATCGCACGCCGTACGGCCTGGCATTCGCTCCGATGGGCGGCTCTGGGAGATCGAGCACGGCTCGCGCGGAGGCGGTGAGCTCAAGCTCATCGAACCGGGCAAGAACCATGGCTGGCCGCTCGTGTCCTATGCGGTGAACTACGACGGCACACCTATCCCGCGCCCGGACACTCGCGCCGATCTGGCCAAGCCCGTGATCTATTGGACGCCGGTCATCGCGCCAGGAAATCTGATGTTCTACAGCGGCGTGTTGTTTCCGAAATGGAAGGGCTCCGCGTTCGCCGGCGGACTGGTGCGCAAGTCCCTGAACTGGATCGTCGTCGACGGTTCGACCGCGACACCGGCGGAGCTTGGGCGATGGGTTTCGGGTGAGAGATGTGGAGCAGGGGCCGGACGGAGCGCTCTGGCTGCTCGAGGATCAGACTCCGGCGGCCTCTATCGGCTCACGGGGCGCCTGATCCGAGGGGCGCGCCTATGGGACCTTGCTGAACCTGCTGGGTGGTGGAGAGGAGGAGGATCGAACTCCCGACCTTCGCATTGCGAACGCGACGCTCTCCCAGCTGAGCTACCCCCCCACTGCGGCGCGAAGTTTAGCAAACCCTCGTCGCCCGGGCATCGAGGGCGCGGGATAGGGCCGCACAATGCACCGGATTGAAGGCCTGTATTGCCGGATGCGCCGCGACGCGCTACGGTTCGCAAGTTCGCTTGCCCGATCCGGGCCGTTCACTTTGCCACTGAGGAGACCGTCATGGGTTTGAAAGGATCGAAAACCGAGCAGAGCCTGCGCGATGCGTTCGCCGGCGAATCGCAGGCCAATCGCCGCTACCTCTACTTCGCAAACAAGGCCGACATCGAGGGCCAGAACGACGTGGCGGCGCTCTTCCGCTCCACCGCCGAAGGCGAGACCGGGCACGCGCACGGCCACCTCGAGTTCCTCGAGCACGGCGTGGGCGATCCGGCCACGGGCCTGCCCATCGGCACGAGCCGGCAGAACCTGATGGCGGCGGTGGCCGGCGAGACGCACGAGTACACCGACATGTACCCGGGCATGGCCAAGACGGCGCGCCAGGAGGGCTTCGAGGAAGTCGCCGACTGGTTCGAGACGCTGGCCAAGGCCGAGCGCTCGCACGCCAATCGCTATCAGAAGGCACTCGACGCGCTGGTCGACTGACCTTCGTTTGCGTGGAAGAAGAACAAGGGCCGTCGCGGCCCTTGTTCGTTGATGGACACCGACGATGACCCTCAGAGAAGGCAACCTCGAAGCGCCGACCCGCCATCCGATCGACTGGAAGGGCGCCGACTACTACGACGAAGGCAAGACCTTCGCCGAGATGGAGCGCGTGTTCGACATCTGCCACGGCTGCCGGCGCTGCGTCAGCCTGTGCCAGTCGTTTCCGAACCTCTTCGATCTCATCGACGCCACCGCCGACGGCGAGGTGCACGGCGTCGACAAGAAAGACTACGCCAAGGTCGTCGACCAGTGCTACCTGTGCGACCTCTGCTACATGACCAAGTGCCCCTACGTGCCGCCGCACCCGTGGAACGTCGACTTCCCGCACCTCATGCTGCGCGCCAAGGCGATCAAGTACAAGAATGGCGGCGTCGGCACCGGCGAGAAGCTGCTGGCTTCGACCGACGTGCACGGGCAGATCGCCGGCATCCCGATCGTCGTGCAGGTGGTCAATGCCGCCAACCGCACGAAGCCCATCCGCAAGGTGCTCGATGCCGCGCTCGGCGTCCACCCCGACGCGTGGCTGCCATCGCTGGCGACGACGCGCTTTCGCAGCGGCGCGGCGAAGAGCGACGGCGCGTTGGCCGTCACCGACGGCGAACGCAGTCCCGGCAAGGTCGCGGTCTTCGCCACGTGCTACGTCAACTACAACGAGCCCGGCATCGGCGACGACCTGCTCGCCGTGCTGGCCCACAACGGCATCCCCTACGAGATCGTCGAGAAGGAAAGCTGCTGCGGCATGCCCAAGCTCGAGCTCGGCGATCTCGAGGGCGTGGAAAAGCTCAAGAACGTCAACATCCCGGTGCTCGCGCGCTATGCGAAGGAGGGCTGGGCGATCGTCTCGGCGATCCCCTCGTGCACCTTGATGTTCAAGCAGGAGCTGCCCCTGCTGTTTCCCGATGACGCCGATGTCAAGCTGGTGCAGGAGGCGATGTTCGACCCGTTCGAATACCTCGTCGCGCGCCATCGCGACGGCCTGCTGAAGACCGATTTCAAGACGGCCGCTCGGCAAGGTCAGCTATCACGTGCCTTGCCACGACCGCGTGCAGAAGATCGGGCGCAAGACCGAAGAAGTGTTCAAGCTCATCGGCAAGACCGTGGCCGTCGAGATCAACACCGTGGAGCGCTGCTCGGGCCACGCCGGCACCTACGGCGTGAAGACCGCGACCCATCCGGTGGCGATGAAGATCGGCAAGCCGGTGTTCAAGGCGATGGCCAATGGCAATCCCGACTTCATCACCTCCGATTGCGCCCTGGCGGGTCACCACATCGCCCAGGGCATGGCCGAGAACGCCTTGCGCGCAGGTGCCGCTGCGCCATCCCCTGAGCCTGGTGGCGCTGGCCTACGGCCTCAAGCAGAGGTAGCGCGATGAGCAGCATCACCCCCGACAGCCTGCTGAGCCTGGAGGCCTATTCGAAGATCCGTGCCTCGAGCCGGCCCGCGTTCATCGCGCATCGGCGCCTGCGCACCGTGCACCTCGGCGAGCACCTGAGCATCCAGTTCGAGGACGAGACGACGATCCGCCGGCAGATCCAGGAGATGCTGCACATCGAGAAGATCTTCGACGAGGCCGGCATCCGCGGCGAGATCGAGGCCTACGAGGCGCTCGTGCCCGACGGCGGCAACTGGAAGGCGACGCTGCTGATCGAATACCCCGATCCGAACGAGCGCAAGCGCGAGCTCGGCCGGCTCATCGGCGTGGAAGACCGGATCTTCATCGAGGTCGAAGGCCATGCCCGCAGCTACGCCATCGCCGACGAGGATCTCGAGCGCGAGAACGACGAGAAGACCTCGGCCGTGCACTTCCTGCGCTTCGAGTTCGGCAAGCCCTCGCGCGACGCCTTGCGGGCAGGGGCGCACGCCAAGCTGGGCTGCGACCACACCCACTATCCGGCGCACGTGCCGATCGCCGCCGAGACGCTCGCCAGCCTTGCCGGCGACTTGCGCTGAGGCCATCGTCGTTTTAGGAAATAACGATTGGATATGCAAAGCCGATAGCCTAAAGTAGTTCCTGTCGCGCCGCACCGGCGCTCTTACCGAAACAGGAACACTCGATGAAAACGATCGGCGACAAGCTCGAAGGCTTCAGCGTCCAGGGCGTCAAGCCCGGCTTCAACCATCACGAGGAAAACGGCGTCTCGGCCTTCGAGACCCTCACCGAGAAGAGCTTTCCCGGCAAGTGGAAGGTCATCTACTTCTGGCCGAAGGACTTCACCTTCGTCTGCCCGACCGAGATCGTCGGCTTCGACAAGCTGGCCCGGCAGTTCGAGGAGCGCGATGCCGTTCTTCTCGGCGGCTCGACCGACAACGAGTTCTCCAAGCTCGGCTGGCGGCGCGACCACAAGGATCTGTCCAAGCTCGGCCACTGGAGCTTCGGCGACTCGAAGGGCTCGCTCGTCGACCAGCTCGGCGTGCGCGACAAGAACGAAGGCGTGGCCTTGCGGGCGACCTTCATCGTCGATCCCGACAACACGATCCAGCACGTCAGCGTGAACAACCTCAACGTCGGCCGCAACCCGGAGGAGGTGCTGCGCATCCTCGACGGCCTGCAGACCGACGAGCTGTGCCCGTGCAATCGCACGGTCGGCGGCCAGACGCTCTGAAGAGGGCGCGCGCAACGACCCGGCAAGCCCGCCTCGGCGGGCTTTTTTCCGAACGGAGAGAAAGATGGAATTCCTGAACACGATCAAGGAACGGATGCCCGACTACGCCAAGGACATCCGCCTCAATCTCGATGGCGTCATCGCGCGCTCGAGCCTGGCGCCGGAAGATGCGCTCGGCGTGGCCCTGGCCGCGGCCTTCGCGGCCAGGAGCAAGCCGCTCGTCGATGCCTTCAAGGCTGCCGCGCCGGCAGCCGAGGCGAACGCCGCGCTCACCGCGGCGGCGCTGATGGGCATGAACAACGTCTGGTATCCCTACATCGAGATGGCGGGCGACGACGAGCTGAAGACGCAACGCGCCGAGCTGCGCATGAACGCCTATGCGTCATCGGGCGGCGTGGAGAAAAAGAAGTTCGAAGCCTATGCGCTCGCGGCCTCCATCGTCGGCAAGTGCCACTTCTGCGTCGCCTCGCACTACGCGCTGCTGAAGAAGGAAGGGCTGACGACCCAGCAATTGCGCGACATCGGCCGCATCGCTGCCGTGGTCAACGCGGCGGCACAGGTGCTCGCAGCGAACCAGGACCTGGGGTGAGCAGGCCCTAGGCCGCGGCCAGTCGTCGGCTGGTTCGCCAGCCGTCGGCGCTGTAGATGACGAGCGCGGCCCATATCAACGCAAAGCCGATGAGGCGCGCCGGGCTGAAGGGCTCGCGAAAGAACCAGATGCCGAGCAGGAACTGCACGGTCGGGCTCAGGTACTGGAGCAAGCCCAGGCTCGTGAGCGGCAGGCGGCGGGCGGCGGCGGCGAAGAGCAGCAGCGGAATGGTCGTGGCCGGCCCGAGACCGATGAGCCAGAGATCGACGCTCAGCTGCGGCGCCGGAAAGCTGGTGCTGCTCGCGCCCCACCACCAGGCCATCGCCGCCAGCGCGGCCGGCGCGAGGATGATGGTCTCCAGCGCCAGTCCTTCCAGGGCGCCGAGCACGGCGATCTTTCGCAGCAGGCCGTAGCCGCCGAAGCTGAGCGCGAGGGCCAGGCCGAGCCACGGCAATCGACCGGCGCTCACCGTCAGCCAGGTCACGCCCGCGGCAGCGAGGGCCAGGGCCGTCCATTGCGCCCGGCGCGGCCGTTCGCCGAGCAAGGTGTAGCCGAGGGCGACGCTCACCAGGGGCGTCATGAAGTAGCCGAGGCTGGACTCGATGACGTGATCGTTCGACACCGCCCAGATGTAGGTGATCCAGTTCACCGAGAGGAGCATGGCGCTGGCCAGGAAGGCGGCCAGCACCCGCGGCCGCTTCAGCACCTCGCCGAGCCAGCGCCAGTGCCGGCGCCAGAGCAGGAACGCAGCGACGAGGAGGAGCGACCAGACGATGCGGTTGGCCAGCACCTCGACCGACCGTATGCCGGGCACGAGTCGCAGGTAGAGCGGAAAGAATCCCCACCAGGTGAAGGCGATCACGCCGGCCAGCACGCCGTTGCGTCCGCTCGAATGCACGGGCGAGCTCATCCGAGGCTGCCGGACGGCACCGGCAGCGCGGCCTGAAAGGCGGCGACGATCAGGACTGGCCGAGCAGATGCTTGCCGAACTGGTCGCGCAACCGGTTCTTCAGCATCTTGCCGGTGGCGCCGAGCGGGATCGACTCGACGAAGACCACGTCGTCGGGCGTCCACCACTTGGCGATGCGGCCTTCGTAGAAGGCGAGCAGCTCCTCGCGCGTGACCGCGGCATCGGGCTTCTTGACGACGATGAGGAGCGGGCGCTCGTCCCATTTCCTGTGCTCGGCGGCGATGCAGGCGGCCATCGCCACGCAGGGATGCGCCATGGCGATGTTCTCGAGGTCGATCGAGCCGATCCATTCGCCGCCCGACTTGATCACGTCCTTGCTGCGGTCGGTGATCTGCATGAAGCCGTCGGCATCGATCGCCGCGACGTCGCCGGTGGGAAACCAGCCGTGCCCTTCGGCGTCCTGCACCAGCGGATTGCCGCCTTCGTTCTTGAAGTACTGCGACACGACCCACGGCCCGCGCACCATCAGCTCGCCGGACGTGACGCCGTCCCACGGCAATTCCTTGCCTTCGGGATCGACGATCTTCATGTCGACGCCGTAGACCGCGCGACCCTGCTTGGACTGGATCGCGAAGCGGGCCTCGGCCGTCTCGCCCACCTGCTTGTGCTTCAAGGCGGCGACGGTGCCGACGGGGCTCATCTCGGTCATGCCCCAGGCGTGCAGCACCTGCACGTCGAAGCGCTCCTGGAATGCCTTCATCATCGCCGGCGGGCAGGCCGAGCCGCCGATGACGGTGCGCCGCATCGTCGAGAACTTCAGCTTGTGCGCATCGACGTAGCCGAGCAGGCCTTGCCACACCGTCGGCACGCCGGCCGAGAGCGTGACCCCTTCGCTTTCGAACAGGTCGTAGAGCGACTTGCCGTCGAGGCCCGGCCCGGGGAAGACGAGCTTGGCGCCTGTCATGCAGGCCGCGTACGGCAGGCCCCAGGCATTGACGTGGAACATCGGCACCACCGGCAGGATGGCATCGCGCGCCGAGCAGTTGAGCGAATCGGGCAGGGCGATGCCGAAGGTGTGCAGCAGGGTCGAGCGATGGCTGTAGAGCGCGCCCTTCGGGTTGCCCGTGGTGCCCGAGGTGTAGCAGAGCGACGAGGCCTGGTTCTCGTCGAACTCGGGCCAGGCGAAATGGTCGCTTTCGGCCTCGACGAGCTCTTCGTAGCAGAGCAGGTTGGCGATCTTGCTCGCGGCCGGCATGTGCCCGCGGTCGGTCATGGCGACGAAATGCTTCACCGTCGTCAGCCGCTCGGCCACCGCCTCGACGAGCGGCAGGAAGGTCAGGTCGAAGAACAACGCCACGTCTTCGGCGTGGCCGGCGATGTAGCTCACCTGGTCCGGATGCAGGCGCGGATTGAGCGTATGCAGCACCGCGCCCGAGCCCGAGACGGCGTAGTAGATCTCCAGGTGGCGATAGCCGTTCCAGGCCAGGGTGGCCACGCGCTCGCCGCTCTTCACGCCCAGGCGCGCCAGGGCGTTGGCCATGCGCCGCGAGCGCGCCGCCAGCTCGCGGTAGGTCGTGCGATGCAGGTCGCCCTCGACCCGGCGCGACACCACTTCCTGCTCGCCGTGATGCCGCTCGGCGTGGACCAGCAGGGACGAGATCAGCAGCGGCTGCTGCATCATCAGACCGTTCATCGTGTTCTTCCGTTTCGTCCTGTCGAGGCAGCCGGTCAGTGCTTCATGCTGAAGGGCTTGAGGTCGCCGCAATTGCTGCCCAGCCACTTCGCCTGCATGGTGTGCTGCGTCGTCTTCGGCTGGCCGCTCATCGACGATGTCGTGGTGGTGTTGATGGTGTAGTTTTCCGCGTTGGTGAAGATGGCCTCACCGTCGCTCACCGACTTGAAATCGGGGCAGACGGAGTGCCATTTCCATGAGCTGCTGGTCCGCGAGCTGAAGTCGGTCTTGCAGGTCGTCTGCTTCTGGAGCTGGGCGACGTCCATGCTGTCCTTGTCGAAGCAGACGCGGGTGGCGCCGCCGGCGGTGATGTCGACGCCGTGCGCCTTCATCGTCGCTTCCATCTGGGCCCGCTGCTCGGGCGGCATGTTCTTCATGCGTTCGGCCATCTGCGCGCTCCGGTTGTCGCCTCCCGGCCGCGTCACTTCCCACAGCCCCGGCTTGATCGGCGGCGTTTGCGCCTGGGCGAAAGGGGCGGCGAAGGTGGCACCTGCCGCCAGCGCGGCAGCGACGATCGATCGGGACGATCTGAGAAACATTCGAGCCTCCTGGACGTGACGGGTGACGGCGCGGCAGGGTGCCGCCACGCCCGGACGGGGCGCGGCCCGGATGATGACATCTTGCCCATGCGGTGTCGCTCCGGGGCGACACGGAGTCGCCGCGATCAGGAAAGCGCGCGCTCCCAGGTCTCGCCGATCAGCCGATGCCCGAAGCTCTGGTGCGGCTCGCTTTTCGTGAGCTCGTAGCCGGACTTGGCATAGATGGCGCGCGCCGCGCTCAGCACGCTGTTGGTCCACAGGACGATGCGCCGATAGCCCTGGGCCCGCGCGAAGCGCTCGCACTCCGCGACCAGGCGGGCGCCGATGCCCAGGCCGCGCGCCGAGGGCTCGACCAGCAGCATGCGCAGCTGCGCCGTCTTCGGCACGAGCGCGCCGCTCGCGTCGTCGCGCGCCTGGACCAGAAAGACGCAGCCGACGTTGCCGCCGTCGCGCTCGGCGATCCAGCAGGCTTCGCGGCGCGGCTCGAAGCGGTCGACGAAATCGGCGGCGATGCGGGCGACCAGCGCTTCGAAGCGCATGTCCCAGCCGTATTCCTGGGCATAGAGGGCACCGTGGCGGGCGACGACCCAGCCGATGTCGCCGGGCTGGAGCGGCCGGAGCAGCCAGGCCGAAGGCGGCGCTTCGCGTTTCGCCGAGCAGGCTTTCGATCGTCGCCATGGCAGCGAGCAGGTTGCGCTGGCGCGTGTCGTCGAGCGGCGCGAGCAGGCCGGCCACGTCGGCCTCGCTCTTGCGGTCGAGCGGCGCGAAGGCGCGCTTGCCGGCGACGGTCAGGCTCAGATGCAGGTGACGGGCGTCTTCGCTCGAGCGTTCGGCGCGGATCAGCTTGCCCGTCTTCAGGCGCTGCAGCAGGCGGCTGAGGTAGCCGGGGTCGAGATCGAGGTCGCGCGCCAGCTCGGCCGCCGTGGTCTGGTCGCGATGCGCGAATTCCCAGAGCAGCCTCGATTCGGCGAGGCTGAAGCGGGTGTCGGCCAGGCGCTCGTGCAGCACGCCGATGCGGCGCGTGTAGAAGCGGTTGAAGCGGCGAACGGCGGCAGTTCGGGTCTCGGTATTCATCCGATCCATTCTGGGCCAAACGATTGCCATGAGCAACTGATCGATTGCCGATGGCATTTAATTCGGGGCTCGACCGTTCGTCGCCACGACTTGCGCCCGATACTGTATAAACGTACAGTTGTCAGATGGACGCCGTGCCCGCTCTCGTTTCTGCCCCGGTGGCCGTGCCGAACCGCATGGCCCGGCCTGCGGAGCGGGCGACGAAGGTTCGACGCGCGCCCGAAACCCTGCATCCCGGCCTCTGGCTCGGGCACCAGCTCGGGCGCAGCGGCGTGCAGGCGATCGGCAGCGGCTTTGCCGCGCTCGATGCCGAGCTGCCGGGCGGAGGCTGGCCGCGCCGGGTGCTGAGCGAGCTCTTGCTGCCGCATCCCGGCGTGGGCGAGATCCGCCTGCTGGCGCCGCCGCTCGTGGCCGCGCAGCGCGCCGGCCGCCTGGTGATGGTCTTCGATCCGCCGGCCGGCCTGTCGGCCTCGGCCCTGGCCGGCCTCGGCTTCGACGTCGATCAATTGCTGGTCGTCAACACGCGCGCCCGCGTGATCCCGGGCAGCGACAGCCTCTGGGCGCTCGAGCAGGCGCTGAAGAGCGGCCATGTCGGTGCCGTGCTGGCGTGGCTGCCGCCGCGCCTGCGAGCCGAGCGTCTGCGCCGCCTGCAGCTCGCGGCGCACAACCACGACGGTGCGGCCTTCGTGCTGCGCGAGCTCGCTGCGGCCGCTCGCCCCACGGCCTCGCCTTTGCGGCTTTCCCTCCAGGCCGGCGGCGCCGATCGGCTCAGCGTGCGCATCCTCAAGCGGCGCGGGCCGCCGCTCGAGTCGCCCTTGCAGATCGCCTTGCCCACGGTGCTCTCCGAAGCGGCCCGGCGCCGCTCGCAAAGCGCGCGCGAGTCCAGGCGCGGGCTGCACGAAGCGGTCTTCGTCAACTTCGCCTGAGGTCGCTCTGAACCTCTCCGCTCTCGATCCTCGAGCCGGCCTTCGTCTTTCTGCGGATTGCATTTTCCCGTGCTCTGGATCGCGCTGCACCTTCCGATGCTTTCGCTCGAGGCCTTCGCGGCCACGATCGTTGCCAAGGCCGGCGCGGCCGCCAGCGGGCCGCCGATCGCCTTGCTCGAAGCGCTTCGCATCGTCAGCGTCAACGCCGCGGCCGAGGCCCAGGGCGTCAAGCCCGGCCTGAAGCGGGCGACGGCGCTCGCCCTGGCGCCGAAGATCGTTCTCGGCCAGGCCGACGCCGCACGCGATGCCGCTGCGCTCTGGCCGGTGGCCCATGCCGCGCTGGCCTTCACGCCCAGCGTTTCGCTGCAGCCGGCCACGGCCTACGGCGCCGCGCCCGACACGGTGCTTCTCGAAGTGCAGGCCAGCCTGCGTTATTTCGGTGGCCTCGCGCGCTTGCTGTCTCGCATCGAGGCCGTGCTGAGCCCGCTCGGCCATGCCGTTCGCATCGCCGTCGCCGCGACGGCGCAGGGCGCAGCCTTGCTCGCTCGCATGGCGCCGGCGCCGCAATGCACCGACCTCGCGGCCACGCGCCAGGCCCTCCAGGAAGTGCCGGTGTGGCTGCTCGGCCCGGGCCGCGAGCACTGGGAGGCGCTGCAGGGCATGGGCCTGCGCAAGCTCGGCGATCTGCTCGGCCTGCCGCGCGCCGGCCTGGCCCGCCGCTTCAGCGAAGCGATGCTGGTCGAGATCGATGCCGCGCTCGGGCATCGGCCCGATCCGCGCGAGCCCATCGTCCTGCCGCCCGCCTTCGAGAGCCGGCTCGAGCTCTTCAGCCGCGCCGACACCACCGAGCAGGTGCTGCACGGCGCCTTCGTGCTGCTCGAGCGGCTGATCGCCTGGCTGTCGGCACAGCATGCGTTCGTGCGCCGCTTCAAGCTGCTGATGCATCACGAAGCGCGCTGGTCGGAGGGCTCGCAGACCGGCGATCTCCGTGCCCGGGCGACGGCGCTCGAGATCGCGCTGGCCGAGCCTTCGCGCGACAGCGCCCACCTGCTCGTGCTCCTGCGCGAGCGGCTGGCTCGCATGGAGTTGCCGGCGCCCACCCTCGAGCTCTGCCTGCAGGCCGAAGACATCTCGAAGCGGCCGCCGCCCAACGTCGAGCTCTTCGCCACCGCCGGCAGCGAGCACGAAGGGCTGACGCGCCTGATCGAGCGCCTGCAGGCGCGCCTCGGCGCCGAGCAGGTGCAGCACCTGGTCGGCGTCGAGGATCATCGTCCGGAGCGGGCGAGCGCGCTGCGGCCTGCCGAAGCGGTGGCTGTCGGGCGAGGCAAGAGCACGGGCAGGAAGCCGGTTGCGCCGAAGCGCGTGAGGCTTCCGCCGCCTGCCACGAGCGATGGCGCGGCAGCGCCGCGGCCGGTCTGGCTGCAGCCGCCCGAGCCCCTGGTCGAGAAAAGCTCGCGCCCCTTTTTCGAGGGCCGGCCGCTGCAGCTGCTGTCGGGCCCCGAGCGCATCGAAGCCGGCTGGTGGGACAACGCCCTGGCCGGGCGCGACTACTTCATCGCCGAGGCTGCCGACGGCGCCCTGATCTGGATCTATCGCGAGCGCTTGCCGCTGACACGATCCACAGAGGCCGTCGACGAGGCCGGCTGGTTCCTGCAGGGCCGCTTCGGATGAGCGGCCGAGGAATAGCCCGGTCAGGCGACGCCCGACCGGCTCAGCCGCGTTCTTCGCCGATCATCGTGAAGCCGCGGCGGCGCAGCGAGTCGGTCAGCCAGCGATTGCCGTTGACGCCGCAGAACAGCATGTAGACGGCATAGAAGCCGAGCAGCACGAGGATCAGCGCCTCGGTTCGCGAGCTCGCGCTCGGCGCCCCGTTGTAGTAGGCCGAGCTGACGTAGAAGAAACCGCCGACGATGGCGAGCAGCCAGGTGCGGCGAACGATCGCCTTCAGCGAGCCGACGAAAAACGCCTGCCAGGAAAAGCCCATCTTGACGCGGACGATCTTGCCCTCGGGCGACTTGTACAAACGATAGGTACACATCTTGAAACTTGCCTCTGCCTCGTAAGCTTTTCGACGGAAGTCCGCAACGTAACCGGCTTTGGCCAAGCGACGAGAACTGTCGAGGTCAGCGCCGGTACTAAGTCTGCATCGGCGAAAAATCGCAGGCCCTGAAGGCGGCGATCGTGTCGACCCTGTCAACGATGTGACGAGATGTTGCGAGCCCTCAGGCGACGCGGCCGAACCACCAGACCGACAGGCCCGCTGCGAGCACCACGAGGACGGCACCGATGGCAGCGAGCAGGCCGCTCATCTCGGTTTCCTTCTTCTCGACGATGAGGCGCGTGCTGAGGCCCTGGTAGACCTTCTTCAGGTCCTGCGCCGTGCCGGCGTAGAAGTAGTCGGCGCGCGTCATGTTGGAGATGGCCTTGAGCGTGTCCTCGTCGAGGCGCACGCGCATCGACCAGCCCTCGAAGCCGATCGTCTCGCCTTCCTTGGTGCCGATGCCGACGGTGTAGATCCGCACGCCGCGATCGGCCGCCATCTTCGCTGCCTCGAGCGAATCGGGGCCGGTGGTGCGCTGGCCGTCGGTGAGCAGGATGATCGCCGCCGACGGATAGGAGCCGGGCGCCACCGGGCGGAAGTCGGCCGGTGGCTTGTCGTTCGGGCCCGGCGGCATCGCCCGCTCGCCCGTGATCTGCGACAGGTCGATGCCGGCCTCGGGAAAGAGCGTCGCCAGCGACAGGACGATGCCGCTGCCGATGGCGGTGCCGCGCTGCAGCTGGAAGCGGTCGATGGCGGCATAGACGTCGTCGCGCGACAGCGTCGGCGCCTGTACCACCGCGGCCGTGCCGGCGAACGAGACCACCGCGACCTTGACGTTTCTCGGCAGGTCGGCGACGAAGCTCTTCGCCGCCTCCTGCGACGCGACGAGCCGGCTCGGCAGCACGTCGGCGGCGCGCATGCTGCCCGAGACATCCATCGCCAGCACGATCGTCTCCTGCGCCGAAGGCAAGGTGATGAGGGCGGCCGGCCGCGACGAGGCGAAGAGCAGGGCGCTGATCGCCAGCAGCATCAGCACCGGCGGCACATGGCGGCGCCAGGCACCGCCGCGGCCGAGCGCTTCCCTGACGAGGCCGAGATGGCCGTAGCGCAGCGTCGATTTCTTGCGCCGGGTGACCAGGAACACATAGAGCGCCACCAGCAGCGGCACGGCCAGCATGGCCCACAGCATGTTGGGCCAGAGAAAGGTCATGAAGGGATGCGGGGCATTCATGCCGCCGGCCTCACGTGCGAAGGCACGCCGTAGCGGCCGCCGTTCCAGTTGGCGAGCCGGCTGCGCTGCTTCTTCAGGTCGGCGAAACGCAGGATGGACTCGACGAGATCGTCGTCGGTGGCGAGCTCGAGGGTGTCGACGCCGGCGCGCGCGAGGCTCTGGCGCAGCTCGCTCTCGCGCCGCTCCGCCGCCGCCTTGAAGCGCTTGCGAAAGCCGGCGTCGTGGGTGTCGACGACGAGCTGCTCGCCGGTCTCGGCATCCTTCATCGTCACCAGGCCGATGTCGGGCATGTCCATCTCGAGCGGGTCGAACAGGCGCACCGCCGTGACTTCGTGGCGCTGCGCCAGTTGGCCGAGCGTCTTCTCCCAGCCGGGCGGACTGATGAAGTCGGAGATCACGAAGATCGTCGAGCGGCGCTTGACGCTGCGCTGGGCCGAGGCCAGCAGGGTGCGCAAGTCGGTGGCCCCCGAGGCCGCTTCGGCGGGGCGCGCCGCCATGCGCTGCAGCAGCTCGAGCACGTGGCGCCGGCCGCCGCGCGCCGGCAGCACGGTGTCGACCTCGGTGCCGTAGAGCAGGGCGCCGACGCGGTTGCCGTGCCGCGTCATCATGCGCGCCAGCACGGCCACGAACTCGCGCGCGATCCGCCGCTTGGTGAAGCGGTCGGAGCCGAAATCGACGCTCGCCGAGAGGTCGACGAGGAACCAGGCCGAGAGCTCGCGGTCTTCGGTGAACTCGCGCACGTACGGCTGCTGCAGGCGCGCCGTGACGTTCCAGTCGATGTGGCGCACGTCGTCGTGGTGCTGGTATTCGCGCAGGTCGGCGAGGTCGAGACCGGCGCCGCGCATCAGCGTGCGGTGGTCGCCCTGCAGCAGGCCGTCGAGCCGGCGCAGGACCGTCCACTCGAGGCGCTTCAGCAGCGCTTCGGCGCTGAAGTCTTCTTCTTCAGTGGCGGCCATGGCCGAGGGTCTCGGGCGCGAGCGGCTTCTCGGGGACGGCGATCTTCTTCATGATGCGCTCGATGAGGGCGTCGGCGTCCAGGCCTTCGGCGAGGGCTTCGTACGAGAGGACGAGCCGGTGCCGCAGCACATCGCCGACGAGGCCGGTCATGTCCTCGGGCAAGGCGTACGAGCGGCCGCGCATGAAGGCGAGCGCGCGGGCGCCTTCGATCAGGCCGATGGTGGCGCGCGGGCTGGCGCCGAAGGTGAGGTACTTCGCGGCGTCGGCCAGGCCGTAGCGCTCCGGCCGGCGCGTGGCGCTGACCAGCTTGACGGCGTACTGCATCAGCGACGGATCGACGTAGACCTTGCGGCACTCCTGCTGCAACTCGGCGAGCTGGCCCATGCTGGCGATCGGCGTCATCGTCACCGGCGCGCCGGTGACGCGCTGCGCGATCACGAACTCTTCTTCCTCGCTCGGATAGTCGACCAGCACCTTCATCATGAAGCGGTCGACCTGGGCTTCGGGCAGCGGGTAGGTGCCCTCGGTCTCGATCGGGTTCTGCGTCGCCATCACCAGGAAAGGCTCGGGCACCTTGTGCGTCTCGCCGGCGATCGTCACCTGGCGCTCCTGCATCACCTCGAGCAGCGCGCTCTGCACCTTGGCCGGTGCGCGGTTGATCTCGTCGGCGAGCAGCAGGTGCGTGAAAACCGGCCCGAGCGAGGTCGAGAACTCGCCGGTGCGCGGATTGAAGATGCGGGTGCCGACCAGATCGGCGGGCACCAGGTCGGGCGTGAACTGGATCCGCTTGAAGGTGCCGCGCAGCGTCTGCGCCAGCGTCTTCACGGTCAGCGTCTTGGCCAGGCCGGGCACGCCTTCGACAAGCAGGTGGCCCTGCGCGAGCACGGCCACCATCACCCGCTCGAGGAAGCGGTCCTGGCCCACGACCACCCGCTTGACCTCGTAGAGCACGCGCTCCATCAGGGTGGCGGCATCGCCCGGAACGTTCGTGGTATCAGTCATCGGGGTTCGTTCGGCCAGAAGGAATTGAAAGGGGCGCGTGTCAGAACGGCGGCATGCCGGCGGCGGCCGCGGCGTTCTCGATCGGCATCGCGAAGCCGATGCCGATGAAGACCCGCTGCCGGCTCGGATTGAGGATGGCGGTGACGATGCCGACCACTTCGCCGTCCATGGTCACCAGCGGGCCGCCGGAATTGCCGGGATTGGCGGCGGCGTCGAACTGGATCAGGTTGGTGAGCATCTGCTGGCCATCGGGCGAGCGGAACTGCCGCTTCAGGCCGGAGACGATGCCCGACGACACCGACGGGCCGATGCCGAACGGAAAGCCGACGGCGATGACCTTGTCGCCGGGCGACAGGTCGGCGGTGGAGCGCATGGTCGCGGCCTCGAGGTCGTCGGGGATGGTGCGGGCGCGCAGCACGGCGAGGTCGTTTTCCGGCTGGGTGTTGAGAACGACGGCTTCCGAATCCGAGCCGTCGAAGAAGGTGACCCGGATCTTCTTCGCGCCGTTGATGACGTGCAGGTTGGTCAGGATGGTGCCGTTGTCGATGATGACCACGCCGCTGCCGATGCCGCGCTCGACCGTGCCGTGCTCCTTGTCGTCGCTGCCGTCGTCGCCTTCGGTCATCAGGCCGACGACGCGCACCACCGAAGGCAGGATCGCGTCGTAGGCGCGCGATTCGGCGGCGATCAACGGCTTGTCGCTGATCGACTGGCGCATCGCGGCGTCGATCTGCTCCATCGTCAACGGCGCCTTCGGCACCAGCGTCGGGTTGAACCACCAGAACGCGACGGCCAGGAGGATCAGGGCGCTCGCCCAGAGGCGCCGTTCGTGGCGGCCGAGGGCAGCCGCCAAGCGCGACCGGCGCGACAGCGGCCGGCCGGCCTCGAGCAAGGCCGGGCTCGCTTCGGCCGGCGCCTCGGCGGCACGCTGCGAACGGCTGTAGAGCGGCACTTTCTTCATCGTCGGCGTCCGGCAAGCGCGCTGCGAAGGAGCGTGCCGCGGCAGATCAGATGCCGCGGCAGGAGACGCACGCAAGACGCGGGCCGCCTCTTCGCGCTACGGTAGCACGCTGGCCATGACCTGTCATGGCGCTGAGCCGCGCGTTCGGCAGGCATCATCGGCACCTGTGTGGATCGACACGCATTGCCATCTCGACGCCGTGGAATTCGAGGCCGACCGCGCCGCCGTGGTCGCCGCTGCGCGCGCCGCCGGCGTCGGCACGATCGTGATTCCGGCGGTCGATGCCCGCAACTTCGAACGGGTGCGCGAGCTGGCGCATCGGCATGGCCTGGCCTATGCCCTGGGCATCCATCCGATGTGCACCGACCGGTCGGCCGAGGCCGATCTCGACACCCTGCGCCGCGCCCTCGAGGCGCAGCGAGGCGATCCGCGTCTGGTGGCGGTGGGCGAGATCGGGCTCGATCATTTCGTGCCGGGCCTCGATCGCGAGCGGCAGGCGGCGTTCTTCGCCGCCCAGCTTCGTCTCGCCGCCGAGTTCGACCTGCCGGTGCTGCTGCACGTGCGGCGCGCGGTCGACAGCGTGCTCAAGCAGCTGCGGACGACGCGCGTGCGCGGCGGCATCGCGCACGCCTTCAACGGCAGCGCGCAGCAGGCCGGCGCTTTCGTCGAGCTGGGCTTCCGGCTTGGCTGCGGCGGCGCGCTCACCTTCGATCGGGCGCTGCGCATCCGGCGGGTCGCGGCGGCCGTGCCGATCGAGGCGATCGTCATGGAAACCGACGCGCCGGACATTCCTCCGCAGTGGCTCTACCAGACCGCCGAGGCCCGTGCCGCCGGCGCGACCATGCGCAACGACTCGGCCGAGCTGCCGCGCATCGGCGCGGCGCTGGCGGCGTTGCGCGGCATCACGGCAGACGAGCTCGAGACCGCGAGCACGGCGAATGCGCTCGACGCATTGCCGAAGCTCGCCACGCTCGCCGGTTCCCTCGCGCCATGAGCAGCGCACGCATCGTGCCGGCAGAGCTGCCGGAGGTCACGATCTCGGAAGCGCGCGGCATCCGCTATCTGCATCTGGGCACGCCCTGGATCCAGGGTGCGATGCGGATCGATGACCCGCTCGAGATCGAGCTCGACTACGTGCAGCGGATGATGGCGTGGATGCTCTTTCGCGCGGAAGACGAAGTCACGAGCGGCCACGCGGTGCAGCTCGGCCTGGGCGCGGCGGCGATCACGCGCTTTTGCCTGCGCCGCCTGAAGATGCGGACCACGGCGGTCGAGCTGAACCGGCACGTCATCGATGCCTGCCGCCTCTGGTTTCGCCTGCCCGCCGATTCGGCGCAGCTCGCGGTGCTCGAGATGAACGCGGCCGAGTACGTGGCCGATGCCGGCCGGCGCGCATCGATCGATGTCCTGGCGGTGGATCTCTACGACCACGAAGCGGCCAGCCCGGTGCTCGACAGCGCCGAGTTCTATCGCCATTGCCACGATGCGCTGGCCGAGGGCGGCGTCATGACCGTGAACCTGTTCGGCCGGGACGCGTCGTTCGAGCAAAGCTTCGCGCGGATCGCCGACGCTTTCGGTGCGGACCGGGTTCTGAGCCTCAAACCGACTCGCGAGGGCAACACCGTCGCCCTCGCGATGAAGCATGTCACGGTCCCCGAGCGCAGCGTGCTTGCCCGGCGTGCCGAAAACGTCGAAACTCGATGGAAGCTGCCGGCCCGCAAGTGGCTGCGCATGATGCGCCTGCCGTCCGAGCCTCCCCCTGCATGAAACTTCCCACCAAGATCGCGCGTCCCGAGCCGGCCACGCCGCCCACCAGGAGCGGGGTGGTCGAGATGCCGATGGAGCGATCGATCTCGACTTCGCGCTCGTCGACCACCACTTTCCCGAACACCGATCTCTCGCTCGGTGTCGTCACCACCGGCAAGCTCACCTGGCGGACGGTGCTGGCCTGGTTGCGCGACGACAAGATCCTCAGCCCCGAAGACGTCGACCGCACCGCGCACCGCTTCGCCGGCGGCAACAGCGCGCTCCATCCGCTGGTGCGGATCGGCAGCGCGGGCCTGACGCGCCTGGGCGACGGCAAGGTTCTCGATACCGAGACGCTGACCGAGTGGCTGGCCAAGCATTGCAAGATGCCGTACCAGCGGATCGATCCGCTGCGCGTCGACGTCGGCCGCGTCGCCGACGTGATGTCGATCAACTACGCCGAGCGTCGCCATGCGCTGCCGCTGACCTTCGGCGTGACCGAGGTGACGATCGCCACCTGCGAGCCGCTCGATGTCGGCTGGGTCTCGGAGATCGAGTCGCACACCAAGCGCACGGTCCGCCTGGTCATCGTCAACCCGGTCGAGATCGCGCGCTTCACGACCGAGTTCTATGCCCTCTCGCGCTCGGTTCGCAACGCGACCAAGATGGGCGAGTCGGCGGCGCTCGCCAACTTCGAGCAGCTGGTCGAGCTCGGCAAGTCGAGCAAGCAGCTCGACGCCAACGACTCCGGCGTCATCCAGGTCGTCGACTGGCTCTGGCAATACGCCTTCGACCAGCGCGCCTCGGACATCCACCTCGAGCCGCGGCGCGAGCGCAGCGTCATCCGCTTTCGCATCGACGGCGTGATGCACACCGTCTACCAGCTGCCGCCGGGCGTGATGATGGCGATGATCGCGCGCGTCAAGCTGCTCGGACGGATGGACGTGGTCGAGAAGCGCCGTCCGCTCGACGGCCGCATCAAGGTTCGCAACCCGGCCGGCGACGAAGTGGAAATGCGTCTGTCGACCATCCCCACCGCTTTCGGCGAAAAGCTGGTGATGCGGATCTTCGATCCCGACACCACGGTCAAGACGCTCGAGAGCCTGGGCTTCGGCAGCCACGACGGCCGGCGCTGGGAAGAGCTCACCGCCAAGCCGCACGGCATCATCCTCGTCACCGGCCCGACGGGCTCGGGCAAGACGACGACGCTCTACTCGACCCTGCGGCGTCTGGCCACCGACGAGGTCAACGTCTGCACGATCGAAGACCCGATCGAAATGATCCAGCCGGCGTTCAACCAGACGCAGGTGCAGACGCAGATCGACCTCGGCTTCGCCGAAGGCCTGCGCTCGCTGATGCGGCAGGACCCGGACATCATCATGGTCGGCGAGATCCGCGACCTCGCCACCGCCGACATGGCGATCCAGGCCTCGCTCACCGGCCACCTCGTCTTCAGCACGCTGCACACCAACGATTCGGCCTCGGCCATCACGCGCCTCAACGATCTCGGCGTCGCGCCCTATCTGATCGGCTCGACGCTGATCGGCGTGCTGGCCCAGCGCCTGGTGCGCACCTTGTGCGCGGCCTGCAAGGTGCCCGACGAGGAAGTGACGCGCGAGACGCTGCACGAGGTCGTCAAGCCCTGGCGACTCAACGGCGGCGTGCGTCCGTACAAGGCGGTCGGTTGCCTCGAGTGCCGGATGACCGGCTTTCGCGGCCGCGCCGGCCTGTTCGAGCTGCTGATGGTGAGCGACGCGGCGCGCAACTCGATCCAGCCGATCTGCAACGAGAGCAAGCTGCGCGCGCAAGCGCTGCAGGACGGCCTCAGGCCGCTGCGCCTGGCCGGTGCGATGAAGGTCGCCGAAGGCGTGACCACGCTCGACGAAGTCCTGCGCGCCACGCCTGCCTGGGAGACGTGAGGCCGAAGGTCCGCGTCGATCCTCCTCTGCGCCAGCACCCGGCGAGGCCGCATTGAGAATCAAGAGCGAGCGCGATTTCTGGGCCGGCTTCGGTTGTGTCGTCGCGGGCGTGGCCTTCGCCGTCGGCGCGACGAGCTACGCCATGGGCCCGGCCTGCGCTGCCGACGATCCCTGCGCCGCCAGCCTCTGGGCTCGCTTCACGCAACTCTCCACCGCGCCAGGCGCCGGCTACTTTCCGCTCGGGCTCGGCGCTCTGCTGGCGGTGGTCGGCGGCCTGATCCTCTTCAAGGCCCTGGCCTTCGAGAGCGAAGGCGGCGAACCGGTCGAGGGCTTCGCGTGGCGGCCTCTCCTGGCCATCGTCGGGGCGATCGTCGCGTTCGGCGCCTTGCTCGAGCCGCTCGGCCTGGTCGCCAGCGTGCCGGCGCTGGTGATGGTCTCGAGCCTGGCCACGACCGAGGTTCGCTGGAAAAGCTCTCTCGCCGCCGCTGCGGTCCTGGCCTTGGTCGCCTGGCTGTTGCGCTGATCCGGGCCGCATGGATCTCCTGCACGATCTCGGCATCGGCCTGGCCAGTGCGCTCAGGCTGCACAACCTGCTCTGCGCATTGCTCGGCGCGATGCTCGGCACGCTCGTCGGTGTGTTGCCCGGGATCACGCCGGCGGCCGCCCTCGCGCTCCTCCTGCCGGCGCTGTATCTCTTCGATCCGACGGCGGCGCTCGTCCTCCTGGTCGCCGTCTACTGCGGCGCGCAAAACGGTGCCTCGATCTCGGGGATGCTGCTGAAGGCCTCCGGCGATTCGACCGGTGCGGCGACCGACGCCGGCCAGATGGCGCGCCAGGGTCGCCTCGGCGCCGCGCTCTCCGCCCTGGCGTTCGGCTCGTTCGTTGCGGGCTGCGTCGGCACGCTCGTCATCGCCGCGCTGGCGTTGCCGCTGGCCGAGCTGGCGTTCCAGTTCGGGCCGGCCGAATATTTTTCGCTCATGGTGCTCGGCCTGGTCGGCGCGGTGGCTCTTGCTTCGGGATCCTTTCTCAAGGGCCTCGCCATGGTCCTGCTCGGGCTCCTGCTGGCACAGGTGAACAGCGACGCGGTGTCGGGCGCGGTGCGCTTCGGCTTCGATCTGGGCCAGCTCGCGGGCGGCATCGGCTTTGCCGTCATTGCCATCGGCGCGCTCGTGGCCGGCGAGGTCATTGCCCATCTCGGCCGCGCGGCCGGGCGGCGCGAGCTGGTGGCCAACAGCATGCGCAGTGCGCGTCCGACGATGCTCGACTTCCGCGAAGCCTGGCCGTCCGTGCTGCGCGGCACGGCGCTCGGCTCGCTGCTCGGCCTGCTGCCGGGCAGCGGCGCGCCGCTGGCGTCGTTCGCAGCGTATGCGGTGGAACGACGCATGGCTCCCGAGCCGCGCATTCCCTTCGGCAAGGGCGCGATCGAAGGCGTGGCCGGGCCGGAATCGGCGAGCCGTGCTGCGACCCAGACCGCGTTCATTCCAGCGCTCGTCTTCGGCATCCCGCCGAACGCCGCGATGGCACTCCTGATCGGTGCGATGGCGATCAAGGGCGTCCATGCCGGCCCGCAGGTGATGACGAGCGAGCCGCGCCTGTTCTGGGGACTGATCGCCTCGATGTGGGTGGCCGGGGTCGCGATCCTGGCGCTGACGCTGCCGCTCGCCGGCTGGTGGCGCCGCCTGCTCACGGTGCCTTATCGCGTCGTCTTTCCGGTGCTGCTGCTGCTCGCCTGCATCGGTGTCCACAGCCTCGGGCACCGGTCGTTCGATCTCTATCTGATGGCGTTCTTCGCCTTCGTCGGCTACCTGCTCTCGCGCCTGGGCTGCGAACCCGCGCCGCTGCTGCTGGGCTTCATCCTCGAGCCGACGATGGAAGAGAATCTTCGTCATGCGCTGCTCCTGTCGGGCGGCGAATGGAAGGTCCTGGTGACGCGGCCGCTATCGTCGAGCCTGCTCGTGACCGCGGCGCTCTTGATCTTCTTCGTCGCGCTGCCGGCGATCCGGCAGCAACGCGAGATCGCATTCCAGGAAGACTGATCCAACGCACCTCACCCGTGCTCATCCGATGACCCACTCCTTCGATTGGACGGCGGCCTATCCGTCGACCCGCCTGCCGCTGTTCGCGCGCAACGTCGTCTCCACGTCGCATCCGCTCGCGGCCCAGGCCGGCCTGCGCATGCTGCAAAGCGGCGGCAATGCGGTCGATGCCGCAATCGCCACCGCCGCCGCGATGACGCTGCTCGAGCCCTGCAGCAACGGCCTCGGCTCCGACATGTTCTGCATCCTCTGGGACGGCGATCGCCTGCACGGCCTGAACGCCTCGGGCGCAGCACCGGCGGCCTGGACGCCGGAGTACTTTCGCAAGAAGTACGGCAACGACGGATCGAAGCCGCCGATGCGCGGCTGGGACTCGGTGACAGTGCCGGGCGCGGTCGGTGGCTGGGTCGCGCTTTCGGAGCGCTTCGGCAAGCTGCCCTTCGCCGATCTGCTGGCTCCGGCAATCGAGATCGGCGAGCGCGGCTATGCGGTGCCCATCGTCGTCCAGCAGAAGTGGGTCGCGGCCGCGCCTTTGATGAAGGCGCAGCCGGGCTGGGCCGAGGCCTTCCTGCCGCGCGGGCGCGCGCCCGAGGTCGCCGAGCGCTTTGCCTTTTCTGCCGCTGCGAAAAGCCTGCGCGCCATCGCCGCGAGCAAGGGCGAGGCCTTCTATCGCGGCGAGATCGCCGGGGCGATCGCGGCGCACGCGGCCGGCAACGGCGGTGCGATGACGCTGGCCGATCTCGCCGCCTACAAGCCCGAATGGGTGGACACCATCGGCATCGACTGCTGGGGCCATCGCCTGCACGAGATCCCGCCGAACGGGCAGGGCATAGGCGCCCTGATCGCGCTCGGCATCCTGCGCCATTTCGACATCGCCTCGATGCCGATCGACGGCGCCGAATGCCAGCACTTGCAGATCGAGGCGATGAAGCTCGCCTTTGCCGACGTCTACGAGCACGTCGCCGACCCGCGCGGCGGCATGCGCCTGAGCTGTGAGCAGATGCTCGACGAGTCGTACCTCGCCGGCCGCGCCAGGCTGATCGATCCGAAGCGGGCGCAGCGCTTCACGCACGGGCACGCGCCGAAGGGCGGCACGATCTACCTCACCGCCGCCGACGAGAGCGGCATGATGGTGAGCTTCATCCAGAGCAACTACATGGGCTTCGGCTCGGGCATCGTCGTGCCGGGCTGGGGCGTGTCGATGCAGAACCGCGGCCACGGCTTCTCGCTCGACCCGCAGAGCCCGAACTGCGTCGCGCCCGGCAAGCGGCCGTTCCACACCATCATCCCGGCCTTCCTCACCAAGGACGGCCGGCCGCAGATGAGCTTCGGCGTGATGGGCGGCAACATGCAGCCGCAAGGGCACATGCAGACGCTGGTGCGCATGCTCGCGCACCGCCAGCAGCCACAGGCCGCCTGCGACGCGCCGCGCTGGCGCTTCAACCAGGGCCTCGAGATCAACGTCGAGGCGACGATGCCGAAGGCGACGGTCGAAGGGCTCGCGGCGCGCGGCCATCAGGTCGCCGTCATCAACGACAGCTATCAGGACTTCGGTGCCGGCCAGTTCATCTGGCGGCTCGGCGATCCAGCGGTCGAGGGCTACGTCGCGGCCAGCGATCCGCGTCGCGACGGGCAGGCCGCGGGTTTCTAGCCGGACATCCCGGCACGTCGATTGCCCTGCCCCCGCCCAGGGGTGCTCATGGGCGATATCGAGATCAGTCGGCGCAGGTTGCTGCTGGGTGGGGCGCTGGTGGGAGGTGCCTGCGCCTCAGGGGCGGCAACCTTGCGCGACGGTGCCCTCGGCGCACCGCCGCAGACCATCATCGGAATCGTGCCGTGGCGCGAAGGCACGGCCGATGTGCCGCCGATGGCTGCCGGCACCGACTATCGATTCTTCAGCGCCGCCGAGCAGGCCTTCATCGAGCCGGCGATCGACCGCTTGATTCCTGCCGACGAGACCGGGCCGAGCGCATCGGCGGCGAATGTCCATGTCTTTCTCGACCGCCAGCTGGGCGGCCTCTTCGGGCGCGGCGACCATTTCTATCTCGGCGGGCCCGTGGCCGAGCGGAACGCCCGAGCAGGGCTATCAGAGCCGCCTCTCGCCGGCGCAGCTCTATCGAGCCGCCATTCCCGGCGATCGAGGCCTATGTCGGCGGCAAGCAAGGCGGCAAGAACTTCAAGAGCTTGTCGGCCGGCGATCAGGACACCGTCCTGAAGGCGCTCGAAAGCGGCGATGCCAAGCTCGAGGGTGCCGACGGCAAGGCCTTCTTCGCGATGTTCCTGCAGAACGTTCTCGAAGGCTATTTCTCCGACCCGATCTACGGCGGCAACAAGGACATGGCGGCCTGGAAGATGGTGGGCTTTCCGGGCGCGCACTACGACTACCGCCAATGGATCGGCCGGCATGGCGAGCGCGTGCCCTTCGCGCCCGTCAGCATCAAGGGTCGGCCCGGCTGGTCGCAGGCCTGAGCATGGCCACGCAACTGAAGAAGGTCGACGCCGTCCTGGTCGGCTTCGGCTGGACCGGCGCCATCCTCGGCCAGCAACTGTGCGACGCCGGGCTCGAGGTCGTGGCGCTCGAGCGCGGCGTCTGGCGCGACACGTCCACGGATTTCGCGACGACCTTCGCGCAGGACGAGCTGCGCTACATGTGGCGCCACCACCTGTTCCAGAACCTCGCCTCCGACACCCTGACGATCCGCAACAACACGGCGCAACAGGCGCTGCCGATGCGCCATCTCGGCTCGTTCCTGCTCGGCACCGGCGTCGGCGGCGCGGGCGTGCACTGGAACGCGCAGATCTGGCGCTTCCTCGAGAGCGACTTCAAGGCGCGCAGCCACAACCTCGAGCGCTATGGCGCGGGCGTGGTCGACGCCTACGACATGACGGTGCAGGACTACCCGCTGACGTGGAGCGAGATCGAGCCGCACTACGACGCCTTCGACAAGCTCTGCGGCACATCGGGCAAGGCCGGCAACCTGAACGGCCAGTTGCAGGCCGGCGGCAACCCCTTCGAAGGGCCGCGCTCGGCCGAGTACCCGAACCCGCCGCTGGCGATGCCGTATGGCGCCACCCTTTTCGCCCAGGCCGCTGCGGACAAGGGCTACAAGCCGTTTCCGCATCCGGCCGGCAACGCCTCGCGGGCCTACACCAACCCGCTCGGCTGCCAGCTCGGCGCTTGCAGCTACTGCGGCTTCTGCGAGAAGTTCGGTTGCGGCAACTACTCCAAGGCGACGGCGCAGACGACGATCCTGCCGTACCTGATGACCAAGTCCAACTTCACCTTGCGCACCGAATCGGAAGTGCTCCGGGTGGAGACCTCGCCCGATGGCAAGCGCGCCACCGGCGTCACCTACATCAACAGCGCGGGCGAAGAGTTCTTCCAGCCGGCGGAGATCGTGGTGCTCTCGGCCTACGTGCTGCAGAACGTGCGGCTGATGCTGCTCTCGAAGATCGGCAAGCCCTACGACCCGCACTCGGGCGAGGGCGTCGTCGGCAAGAACTACGCCTACCAGACGATGGGCTCGGTCAACGTCTTCTTCGAAGACAAGCTCATGAATCCCTTCATCGGTGCCGGCGCGCTGGCCTCGGTGGTCGACGAGTTCAACGGCGACAACTTCGATCACTCGGGGCTCGGCTTCATCGGCGGCGGCTACATCGCGCAGATGCAGACCGGCGGCCGTCCGATCGAGATGATCTACACGCCGACGGGCACGCCGAAATGGGGCCTCGAGTGGAAGAAGGCGGCGGCGAAGAACTACCTGCGCGCGGTGAACATCAGCTGCCACGGCTCGGTGATGGCGCATCGCGGCAACTATCTCGACCTCGACCCGACCTACAACGACGCCTTCGGCCGGCCGATGCTGCGCATGACCTTCGACTTCACCGACAACGAGCTGAAGATGTCGCGCTACCTGGTGGACAAGGCGGCCGAGATCGGCCAGGCCATGGCCGGCGTCAGCAGCGTCAAGAAGAACTACCGCACCGGCTCGTGGAGCGTCGTGCCTTACCAGACCACGCACAACACCGGCGGCACCATCATGGGCGACAACCCGGGCAACAGCGTCGTCAACAAGTACCTGCAGAGCTGGGACGTGCCGAATCTTTTCATCACCGGCGCCGGTGCGTTCCCGCAGAACGCGGGCTACAACCCGACCGGCACGGTCGCCGCGCTCGCCTATCTCTGCGCCGAGGCGATCAAGACGCAGTACCTGAAGAGCCCCGGCGCGCTGGTGAGCGCCTGAGCGAACGAGATGCGCAGGCGCTCGAAGGTCGTCGTCGCCGTGGTGGTCCTGCTGTTGCTGCTGGCCGGCGGCGCCGCGGGCGTGGCGTTCGGCAAGCCCTCGGCGCCGTACACGCCGCTGAGCGCGCCCAACATTCCGATCCGCGCGCTCGTCCAGCGCATCCCCGATTCCGCGCCCAACGCCGCGCAGCTGCGCCTTGGCCAATACCTCGTGCGGGTGGGCGATTGCGCGTCGTGCCACACGCGTGAAGGCGGCTCGTTCCTGTCAGGCGGCTTCGCGCTGAACACGCCGTTCGGAAAGATCTACAGCACGAACCTGACTTCCGATCCCGAGACCGGCATCGGCGCCTTCACGCCGCAGACGTTCTACGAGGCGTTGCACGACGGCACCGGCTCCGACGGCAAGCCGCTCTATCCGGCGATGCCGTATCCGTACACGACCCGCGTCACGCGCGCCGACAGCGACGCGATGCTGGCCTTCCTGAAGACGGTGCCGCCGGTCGTGGAGCGTCGGCCCGCCAACGAGCTGTCGTTCCCCTTCAACATCCGCACCTTGATCCACGGCTGGAACGCGATGTTCTTTCGCGCCGGCGAGTTCAAGCCCGATCCGGCCAAGCCGGCGGAGTGGAATCGCGGCGCCTATCTGGTGGAAGGGCTGGGCCACTGCGGCGCCTGCCACACGCCGAAGAACGCCCTGGCCGGCGACAGCAGGGACCGGCCCTTGCAGGGGGGCACGCTCGACAACGGCGTGGCGCCGGACCTGAGCGCGAATCCGCGCACCGGTCTGGGCGCCTGGCACGCCGAAGACATCGTGGAGTACCTGAAGACCGGCCGCAATGCGTTCGCCAACGCGGGCAGCGCGATGGCCGAGGTGGTGACGTACTCGACCTCGCTGCTGAGCGATGCCGACCTGCACGCCATCGCGATCTATCTGAAGGATCAGCCGGCGAGCAGCGACACCGCGTCGGCTGACGCCGATGCGGGGGCGATGAAACGCGGCGCCGCGGTCTACCTCGATTCGTGCACCGGCTGCCACGCCGAGCAAGGTGTCGGCGAGCCGCGATTTTTCCCGCCCCTGAAAAGCAACGCGGTGTCGCAGCAGAACGACCCGACCGGCCTGCTGCACATCATCCTGGCCGGCGACCGCACGGCGACCACGGCGAGCCGGCCCTCGCCGCTGACGATGCCGAGCTTTGCCTGGAAGCTCGACGACCAGCAGGTGGCCGACCTCGCCACCTACCTTCGAAACAGCTGGGGCAATCGCGCCGGCGCCGTGAGCGCCCGCCAGGTGGCCGAGATGCGCAAGAGCCTGCTCCTCGAGAGCGATCACCTGGTCGAAGGCTCGACCGATCGCTGAGGGATTTTCGGCGCGCCTCGCGCGATCGGCATCGTCCCTAGAATCAGGCGCGATGCGCCCCGACACCATTGCGGCGGACCCCAGCGCGCCGAGTGGGATGGCTGCCATCGGCATCCAGCAGCCGGCCGCGCGCGTGTGGCCCGGCCTCGCCCTCGCGATGGCGGGCTCGATCGCCTTTTCCGGCAAGGCGATCATCGTCAAGCTCGCTTATCGCTACGGCGTCGATGCGGTGACGCTGATCGCCTATCGGATGCTGTTCGCGCTGCCGCTGTTCGCGCTGCTCGCCTGGTGGGCCGGGCGCGGCAACGCCAGGCTGACGCGGCGCGACTGGACCGTGATCACCCTGCTCGGCTTCACGGGCTACTACCTCGCCAGCTTTCTCGACTTCGCCGGCCTGGCCTACATCACGGCCAGCCTCGAGCGGCTGATCCTGTACCTCAATCCGACGCTGGTGCTGGCGATCGGCGTGCTCGTCTTCAAGCGCAAGGTCAGCCGGCGGCAGCTGATCGCGCTCGCCGTCAGCTATTGCGGGGTGCTGCTGGTCTTCGGCCATGAGCTGTCCTTTCGCGGCAGCCACACCTTGCTCGGCACCAGCCTCGTCTTCGCCAGCGCGGTCAGCTACGCCGTCTACCTGGTCGCGAGCGGCGAGGAAGTCAAGCGCATCGGTGCCCTGCGCCTGACCGGCCTGGCGACCAGCGTCGCCTGCATCTTCTGCATCGCCCAGTTCGCGATCCTGCGGCCGATGTCGGCCCTTGCGGTGGCGCCGCAGGTGATCTGGCTCTCGGTCCTCAACGCCACGCTGTGCACCTTCGCGCCGGTGCTGATGGTGATGATGGCGATCGAGCGCGTCGGCGCCACGGTGGCGGCGCAGACCGGCATGATCGGTCCGCTCTCGACGATCATGATGGGCATCCTGATCCTGGGCGAACCGTTCACCGGCTGGATCGTCGCCGGCACGGTGCTGGTCCTCGACGGGAATCTGGCTCTTGGCCAAAAGGAGGTAGCAACATGGAACTCGGTATCGAAGGCAAGTGGGCGCTCGTGTGCGCCGCGAGCAAGGGGCTCGGCAAGGGTTGCGCTTCGGCGCTGGTGAAGGAGGGCGTCAATGTCGTGATCACGGCACGCGGCGCCGAGGCGCTCGAGGCCACCGCCACGCAGCTGCGCGGGTTCGGCCGAGGCCAGGTGCGCACCGTCGCCGGCGACATCACGACCGAGGCCGGGCGCGCCGCCGCGCTCGCCGCCTGCCCGCAGGTCGACATCCTGGTCAACAACGCCGGCGGCCCGCCGCCGGGCGACTTCCGGCAATGGGGCCGCGACGACTGGATCAAGGCGGTCGATGCCAACATGCTCACGCCGATCGATCTCATCAAGTCGACGATCGACGCGATGGCCGAGCGCGGCTTCGGCCGCATCGTCAACATCACCTCGAGCTCGGTGAAGGCGCCGATCGAAGTGCTGGGCCTGTCGAACGGCGCGCGCAGCGGGCTCACCGGCTTCGTGGCCGGCATCGCGCGCAGCAGCGTCGCGGCGCGTGGAGTCACCATCAACGCGCTGCTGCCGGGCGTCTTCGACACCGACCGCATCCGCACCGTGAGCGCGGCCACGGCCAAGCGCGACGGCAAGACGATGGAGGAGATCGCAGAGGCCCGCCAGCGCGGCATCCCGGCGCGCCGCTACGGGACGCCGGAAGAGTTCGGTGCCATCTGCGCGTTTCTTTGCAGCGTGCACGCGGCTTACATCACGGGGCAGAACGTGCTGGCCGACGGCGGGGCGTATCCGGGAACGTATTGACTGCGTTGACTACGTTAGTCGTCGGTGGCGCGCGCGGCCGGGAGCATCGGGCGGGGGACTCCGCTCATGTCCCCCGACGACCGCCTGAAGGCGCTCGTCTCCTCCTTTACTTCGCTGCGTCCCCCACCCGACGCTCCCGGCCGAGCCGAGGTCGCACGAGCACACGAAGCAAGACGCTCGGTGCGGGATCGGGGCGATGGGGCGTTCTGTGGAGCGAGGTAAAGGAGGAGGCGAGAGCCATACCTGGCTCTCGCCGGGGGACATGAGCGCAACAGAGCGCACCGTCGCCCCGATCCCTCAACGGCTGGCGAACCTGAATCTCAGACAGGCATCTCCGCCCCGCAATTCCAGCACTGCTCGAACGGTCCGTCGACCACCTCGTTGCACGACCGGCAGACCCAGTGTCGATGCCTCGGATGGCGCAGCGCATGCAGCAGCGTGCGGGCCTTCTCGAGTTCGTCGTCCTCGGTGATCCAGACTTCGGGCAGGGCCTGATCGGGCGGCAATTCGCCGGCGATGCTGCTGGCGTACATGCGCTGCACGGTCGCGGCAACGCCGGCGTGGCCGAGCATGTCGGCCCACAGCGTGGCGATGGCCAGATTGGGGGCGCGGGTGAGTCGCTTCATGGCCGGCGCCCGCCGGGCCGCCCCAAGGGCGCCGACGCCCCCGCGGGGGGCAGCGAACGTAGTGAGCGTGGGGGCATCATGCTGTGGCTCTGGCACGATAGCGCACCTGCACGAGCGAGAGCGCCATGACGACGAAGACGACCACCAGCCCGACGATCCGGATCGAGAAGAACGGCGGCCCCGAAGAAATGCATCTGGTCGACTTGCCGGTCGGCGAGCCGGGGGCCGGCGAGATCCGCATCCGCCACCACGCGTCGGGCCTCAACTACATCGACGTCTACCAGCGCTCGGGTGTCTACACGCTGCCGATGCCGTTGTCGCTCGGTGTCGAAGGCGCGGGGATCGTCGAAGCCGTCGGGCCGGGTGTCGAGCACCTGAAGGCAGGCGACCGTGCCGCCTATTGCGGCGGGCCACCGGGCAGCTACTCGCTGGCGCGCGTGATCGTCGCCAAGAACATCGTCAAGCTGCCCGATGCGATCTCCTTCGAGACCGGCGCGGCGATGATGCTCAAGGGCCTGACGGCGCAGTACCTGCTCAAGCGCACCCTGCCGCAAGGCGGCCTGCAGGCGGGCGACTTCATCCTCTTTCACGCCGCGGCCGGAGGCGTCGGCCTGATCGCCTGCCAGTGGGCGCGGGCGCTTGGCCTGAAGCTCATCGGCACCGCCGGCAGCCCGGAGAAATGCGCGCTGGCGCTCGCCAACGGCGCGGCGTTCGCGATCAACTACCGGACCGAGGATTTCGCGGCCCGGGTCAAGGAGATCACCGGCGGCAAGGGCGTGAAGGTGGTGTACGACTCGATCGGCAAGGACACCTGGGAGAAGTCGCTCGACTGCCTGCGCCCGCTCGGCCTGATGGCCAGCTTCGGCAATGCCTCGGGCGTGGTGCCGCCGTTCGCGCCCGGCGTGCTCGGGCCGCGCGGCTCGCTCTACGTGACGCGGCAGACCTTGTTCACGCACATCGCGACGCGCGAGGCGATGCAGGAGATGTCGGACGAGCTGTTCGCCGTCGTCGCGAGCGGGCAGGTGAAGATCCACGTCGAGCAGAAGTTCGCGCTGGCCGATGCGGCCCAGGCGCACCGCGATCTCGAGGCGCGCAAGACGATCGGCTCGAGCGTGCTCATTCCCTGAACGAAGGCTGCGCCCATGCTGACGCTCTATGGCACCCGAGGTTCCGGCTCGGCGTCGATCGAGGTGGCGCTCGAGATGGCCGGGCTCGCGTATCGCCAGGTCGAGGCCGCATCATGGAAGCCTTCGCCGGGTCTCGACGAGCTGAAGTCGTTCATGCCGCTGGCCCAGATCCCGACGCTGCGACTCGACGACGGCAGCGTGCTGACCGAGAGCGCAGCGATCCTGATCCACCTCGGCCTCGCGCATCCGGCGAGCGGGCTGCTCGCGAGCGACGCGGCGCGGCAGGCCCAGCAGATTCGCGGCCTCGTCTACATCGCCGCCAATTGCTATGCCGGCATCGGCATCCTCGACTATCCCGATCGCTGGTATCCCGATCCCGACGACGCGGTGAAGGAGAAGATGAAGGTGCGCGGCCAGGCCCGGCTGCATGAGCTGTGGGCGCTCTTCGCCGATCAGTTTCCCGCCGCGCCCTGGCTGTCAGGCGAGCGGCTCGGCGCGCTCGACATCCTGGCCGCGACCGTCTCGAAATGGAGCGGCGCGCGCAAGGCCCTGGCCGAGTCGCGGCCCGGGTTCGCGCAGTTGCTGGCACGCATCGAGGCCGACCCGAAGGTCGCGCCGGTGTGGGCGCGACACTGGCCGAAGGCCTAGCGCCGCGCCTTGTGGTCAGCGCGCGCGCCGCACGCGCAGCAGCTCGTCGAGGATCAGCAGCGCCGCGCCGATGCTGATGGCGCTGTCGGCGACGTTGAACGACGGGAAGTACGAGGCGTGCCAGTGCACCTGGATGAAGTCGACGACGTAGCCGTGCAGGATGCGGTCGATGACGTTGCCGACGGCGCCGCCGAGGATCAGCGCCAGCGCCCAGCCGAACAGGCGCTGGCCGCCATGCCGCGCCAGCATCCAGACGATGAAGGCCGCGGCCAGCGCGCCCAGGCCGATGAAGAACCAGCGCTGCCAGCCCGAGGCGCCGGCCAGGAACGAGAAGGCCGCGCCGGTGTTGTGGGCGCGGACGATGTCGAGCACGGCGTTGACGCGGTGCGCCTCGTTGAGCGCGAAGGTGCCGGAGATGATCGTCTTGGTGATCTGGTCGACGAGGATGACGGCCGCGGCGATGCCCAGCCAGGGCCAGAGCGAGCCGGCTTTTCTGCTGGCCATGCTCAGGCCACCGTGCGCGCTTCGCCGGCGCCGAAAAGATTGCTCGTGCAGCGGCCGCAGATCGTGGGATGCGCCGGGTCGATGCCGACGTCGCGGCGCCAGTGCCAGCAGCGCTCGCACTTCGTCGCCTCGCTCGCCGCCGCATGGACGAAGAACTCGCTCGCATCGGCGGTGTCGCCGGCCGACTCCAGGTGCGCCGCCGACGTGATGAGCACGAACTTCAGGTCGTCGCCGAGCGCGGCCAGCTCGGCCAGGCGCTTCGGGCCGGCCTTGATCGTCACCTCGGCCTGCAGCGAAGAGCCGAGCTTGCCTTCGGCGCGCAGCGTTTCGATCTGCCGGTTCGATTCGGCCCGAACCTCGGCGATGCGCGCCCAGGTGGCGAGCAGCGCGTCGTTCTGCCAGGGCCGCACGTCGAGATAGGTCTCGGCGAAAATCGACGGCGAGCCCTTCGGTCCGAAGGTCTTCCAGGCCTCTTCGGCCGTGAAGCTGAGGAAGGGCGCCATCCAGCGCAGCACGGCATGGGCGATCAGCGCCAGCGCCGTCTGCGCCGAGCGACGGGCGTGCGAGCCGGGCGCGGTGGTGTAGAGCCGGTCCTTCAGGATGTCGAGATAGAAGGCGCCGAGGTCTTCGGAGCAGAAGACCTGCAGCTTGGCGACCACCGGATGAAATTCGTAAGCGCCGTAGTGGCCGCCGGCGAAAACGCCACGCGCCGTGTCGAGGTTGCCGACGATCTCGGCCTGCAGCGCCGCCGTGCGCGCCAGCGCCCAGCGGTCGATCTCCAGCATCTCGGCGATCGGCACGCCGTCTTTCGCGGTATCGAAGTCGCTCGTGTTGGCGAGCAGGAAGCGCAGCGTGTTGCGGATCCGCCGGTAGGCATCGACGACGCGGGCCAGGATCTTGTCGTCGATGGCCAGGTCGCCCGAGTAGTCGGTGGAGGCGCACCAGAGGCGGATGATCTCGGCGCCGAGCTTGGCGGTGACTTCATGCAGGGCGATGAAGTTGCCCAGGCTCTTGCTCATCTTGCGGCCGGAGCCGTCGACCGTGAAGCCGTGCGTCAGCAGGCCGCGGTAGGGCGCGTGGCCTTCGAGCGCGCAGGCGATGAGCAAGCGACGAGTGGAACCAGCCGCGATGCTGGTCGTGGCCTTCGAGGTAGAGGTCGGCCTCCGGATGCCTGCCGTCGTCGTCGGGAATCGTCGTGCCCGGATGGCTGCCGCGCAGGACGTGGAAGAAGGTCGAGCCGGAATCGAACCAGACGTCGAGGATGTCGTTGCTCTTGGCATAGTCGGCGGCGTCGGCGCCGATGACGTCTTCGGCCGAGAGGCGCGACCAGGCTTCGACGCCGCCGTGCTCGACGATGTCGGCGGCGCGGTCGATCAGGGCCAGCGTGCTCGGGATGCAGTTCGCCGGTCACCTTGTGCAGGAAGAACGGCAGCGGCACGCCCCAGTTGCGTTGCCGGCTGATGCACCAGTCGGGCCGGTTGGCGATCATGTCGTGCAGGCGGGCGCGTCCGTTCTCCGGAAAGAATTCGGTGGCGTCGATCGCGTCGAGCGCCGTCTCGCGCAGCGACTGCGTGGCCGGCGTCGCCGCGAAGACACCGGCCGTCGATTCATCGGCGTCGTCCATGCGCACGAACCACTGTGCGGCGGCGCGGTAGATCACCGGCGGTCTTGTGCCGCCAGCAATGCGGATAGCTGTGCGTCAGCGTCGAGCTGTCGAACAGGCGCCCGGCGGCGCGCAGCGCTTCGACGATCTGCGGGTTCGCCTTCCAGATGTTCTGGCCGCCGAACAGAGGCAGCTCGGCCTCGTAGACGCCGTTGCCTTGCACCGGATTGAGGATCGCGTCGAGCGCCAGGCCATGAGCGCGGCAGGAGTTGAAGTCCTCGATGCCGTAGGCCGGCGCGGAGTGGACGATGCCGGTGCCGTCTTCGGCGGTCGCGTAGTCGGCGAGGTAGATCGGCGACAGGCGGTCATAGCCCGGGTCGACGGCGGCGAGCGGATGGCGAAACTCGAGGCCATCGAGCCGGGCTCCCGCAGCCGTGGCGACGACGCGCCCTTGCAGGCCGAAGCGTGCCAGGCACTTCTCGACCAGCGCGCTCGCCAGCACGAGCAGGCCGCGTTCGGTATCGACCAGCGAATACTCGAGCTTCGGGTTGACGTTGAGCGCCTGGTTCGCGGGAATGGTCCATGGCGTCGTCGTCCAGATGACGGCGAAGGCGTCTTTCGAGAAGCGGGGCGGTGTCGAACGCGGCGGCGAGCCTGGCCGGGTCGGCAGCGAGAAAGCCGACGTCGACGGTGGTCGACTTGCGATCCGCATACTCGATCTCGAACTCGGCCAGCGACGAGCCGCAGTCGAAGCACCAGTACACCGGCTTCAGGCCGCGATAGACGAAGCCGCGCTCGATGATCCGCTTGAGCACCCGGATCTCGCCGGCCTCGTTGCCGAAGTCCATCGTCCGGTACGGGTGCTCCCAGTCGCCGAGCACGCCGACGCGCTTGAAGTCGGCCATCTGCTGCGCGATCTGCTCGGTCGCATAGGCGCGGCTCTTCGCCTGCACCTCGTCGCGCGGCAGGCCGCGGCCGAAGGTCTTCTCGATCTGGTTCTCGATCGGCAGGCCGTGGCAATCCCAGCCCGGCGTGTAGCGCGAGTCGAAGCCCGCGAGCTGGCGCGCCTTGACGATCATGTCCTTCAGGATCTTGTTCGCCGCGTGGCCCACGTGGAGCTGGCCATTCGCATACGGTGGCCCGTCGTGCAGCACGAAGCGTGGCTTGCCGTGGCGGGCCTCGCGCAGGCGCTGGTAGACGCCGTCGTCGCTCCACTGCTTGACCCAGCCCGGCTCGCGCTTGGGCAGGTCGCCGCGCATCGGAAACGGCGTGTCCGGCAGGTTCAGCGTCTTGCGGTAGTCGGTCGCTGGCGAGGTGGCGGGCGCGTCGGCCATGTCGGCAAGTCTTTCGGGGCGAAGGCGCAAGGGCGCCTTCGGGTCAGATCATCGAGGCAGGATCGCGCGCAAGGCGCGTCGACCGGGGCGGGCGCTCCGCAGCACGAGCTGCGAAGCCGGCAGGGTGATTCAAATTCGGTCGCGCGTCGTCTGCCGGCCGGTCGCGGCATGGGAGCGCGCCTCGGCCGCGAGCCAGGCCCGGGCGTCGTCGCGATCGCGACCGATCGCGGCGGCAAGGGCGGCGAGCGAATCGAAGCGTGCTTCGTCGCGAAGTTTGGTGAGCAGTTCCACGCCGACGAGTTTACCGTAGCCCCCCTCGGCCCCGAGGCTGGCGGGCCAATCGAGGACATGCGTTTCGAGCAGGACGCGGCCGCTGTCGTCGACTGTCGGGCGGCGTCCGAGGCTGGCGACGCCGTCGAGCGGCACCGGTCCGAGGCCGCGCACGCGCACCACGAAGATGCCGCTGGCGGCCGGGTGCGGATGGCGAAAGCGCAGGTTGAGGGTGCGAAAGCCGTCGTTGCGGCCGCGCGCGCTCTCGCCGAGAACGCGGCCGAGCCCGGCGCCGTGAATGACGTGGCCGCTGATGCGGTACGGCCGGCCGAGCAGCGACTCGGCCAGCTTCATGTCGCCGGCCGCGAGGGCGGCGCGCACCGCCGAGCTGGAGACACGCTGGCCGTGCACTTCGTAGCTCATCATGCGCGCCACGTCGAAGCCGCGCGCGGTGCCGGCGGCGTCGAGCATGGCGTAGTCGCCGGCGCGCCTGGCACCGAAACGGAAGTCGTCGCCGACGAGCACGTAGCGCGCGCCCAGGCCATCCACGAGCACCTTGTCGACGAACGCATCCGGCGACTGCGCCGCGAAGCCAGCGTCGAAGCGCAGGACGATCGCCTGCTCGACGCCGCAGCGCTCGAGCTCGCCGAGCTTGTCGCGCAGGGTCGCGATGCGGGCCGGCGCGGCCTCGGGCTTGTGCGCGAGGGCGGCGAAGTAGTCGCGCGGATTCGGCTCGAAGGTCATCACCGTCGGCGCCAGGCCGCGGTGCGCCGCTTCCGAGACCAGCAAGGCCAGCATCGCCTGGTGGCCGCGATGCACGCCGTCGAAGTTGCCGATCGTCAGGGCGCAGCTCGCCGCCAGCTCGGGATGCTGCGGATGACGAAAGATGCGCATGGCCATCGATTATCGACGCGCGGTTTTCTCGAGCAGCGCGGCCTCTTCGGCCGCCGACAGCCAGCGCCATGCGCCAGCCACCAGGTCGTCGGCGCGAACGCCGGCGAAGTCCGAGCGATGCAGGGCCTCGACCCGGTTGCCGGCGGCCGCCACCATCCGCTTGACCTGGTGGTACTTGCCTTCGACGAGAGTCAGGCGAAGCGTCTGGGCGTCGACTGCTTCGCAGGCGGCGGCGCGCACGGTCTCGTTGTCGTCGTGCAGCAGCACGCCGCGCAGCAGCTGTTCGATCTGTGCCGCATCGACCGGATGCTTGCACCGCACTTCGTAGACCTTGGCCGCATGCCGCTTCGGCGAAGTGAGCCGGTGGATGAGCGTGCCGTCGTCGGTGAAGAGCAGCACGCCGGTCGTGTCTTCGTCGAGCCGGCCGATGGCCTGCACGCCGCGCTGGCGCAGCGGCGCCGGCAGCAGCGAATAGACGCTGGCGTGATGCTTGGGCTTTTGCGAGCACTCGTAGCCCGAAGGCTTGTTCAGGACGAGCAGCGCGCGCTCGCCGATACGTCCACTCCTGGCCGCGCACGACGAAGCGCAGGCCCTCGGGCTCGACCTCGTCGTCGGGGTCGTCGCGAACATGGCCGTCGATCCGAACCAGGCCGGAAAGAACCAGCCCGTCGCAATCGCGCCGCGTGCCGAAACCTTGCGTGAAGAGCAACTGCGCGAGCCGCACCCGCTCAGCCCGTCAGGTCGAGCACCACCACCTGGTTGTCGGCAAGAGGCCAGGTGCGGCCGACGATGCGCTCGCCATTGAATTCGCCGACGATGGCGCGGCTGGCAGGGTCGCCGACTTTCAGGCGAGCC
>CAVZUJ010000008.1:0-165840 GCA_963778525.1 uncultured beta proteobacterium
GACGAATGGCTGGGAGCGCGTCACCGGTACACGCTTCTCCACTGCGTTCCAGAGGTCGAGGACTACGTCGAATCGGCGGTCGGGAAGGACGTCGTTCGCCGCTTCCTGGATGAGGCGAGCGGAGCCGTCTTCAGGCCGATCCGGGCCTTCTTCACCCAACACGGAATCGAGGCGAGCTGGCTGAATACCGTGGGCCGTGCCGCGGACGTCATCGCCGAGACCGCCCGGAGCGGGAAGTACGACCTGCTCGTCATGGGCTCGCATGGCCAGGGGCAGATCGCCGGATTGGTGCTCGGGTCCGTCGCGACCAAAGGTCTCGCGAAGTGCTCCACCCCGGTGCTTCTGATCCGCTAGTGGGCACAACGCCATGCACGGCATCAAGTCCATCCTGCTTCACGTCGACGCAACGCCAGCCAGCATCGGCCGCCTCGAAATGACGCGACAGCTGGCGGCGCGGCACCAGGCTCGGATCACGGCGCTGTTCGGCGCCGAGGCTGACCGCGAGCAAGCCTCGTTTTCATATTCCGCCGGTGCGTTGCTGGCGCGCCAGGACGAGTGCGATGAGCCGGCGCGCGCCGACGCCAAGGGCAGATTGCAGCGCAGCGCAGACACCGACGGGCCGCAAGTCGACTGGTACGACGTTGTCGGGGACTCCCTCACGCACGGGTTTCTCGAGGAGGCGGCCTATGCGGACCTCGTCGTCGTCGGGCAGCCGGCGCGCGAACCCACGGGGGGCTCGGCGCCGGCCGGGCTTGCCGAGTCGATGATCCTCTACAGCGGACGGCCGACCCTGGTGTTCCCCAGCCTTCCACGGACGGGAAGCGTCGGACGGCGCGTCGTCATCGCCTGGGATGGATCTGCTCCGGCGGCGCGCGCTCTGAGCGCTTCCTTGCCCTTTCTGCACCAGGCCGATGAGGTGCACGTGGTGTCCTGGTCGGACCGCCGGCGGGCGGCGCCCTTCAGCCGTGTCGACATCGGTCGCTACCTGCGCGACCACTTCATCGCCGCGACCCTGCACCTGCGCCCGTCGACGGCACGGGTCGCCGAGGAGCTGGTACTGCTGGCGACGAGCCTCGATGCCGATCTCGTCGTCATGGGCTGCTACGGTCACAGCCGAACACGCGAGCGCATTTTCGGCGGGGCTTCGCGCGGGGCGCTTGCGGAGATGCCTGGTCCCTTGCTGATGGCGCACTAGCGCCGCAGTCCGAGCCATGCAGGCGCTTGCGCCGGATCAAGCCGAGGCGCGGGCCGGCCGCATTGACGGCGATCTGGCCTGACGCTCAGGCTTTCTTGTTCCAGGCACTGCACCAGCCACCGGCCGCTACCTGCTTGCCGGCGAACAGTGGGCACGGTCCTGTCGGGTCCTTGGGCTTGCCCTGGAACAGCTGGCAGTTCGCGCAGTCCTGCGACGCTGCGTGGTTCGGATACTTTTTCGCGTCGACCTTGGTCGTGTCCTGCCGGTAGCCGAGCGCCACCGCCTGCGGATCGGACTCTTCGAGCTTGGGCGCGGCGGTCTGGCCTTGGGCAAGGCCTGTCGCCAGTATCGGACCGGTGGCCGCAACCTGGAACATGAAGGTGCGTCGGGTGCTTTGGATCATGAACTGGCTCCTTGACTGTTGATGGCGATGGCCGCCGCAAATATGCGGCATTCGTGCCTCTGCATGCTTGACCTGGATCAATACGCGATCCCTGTCCTTTTCTAGGATGCACTCCGACCGGGACACATGTCGAGTTTCATCTTCGAACAAGGGGCGCACCAGTGAAAGTCAACTTCAAGGCTATCGTCGCATTGACGTGTTTCGGGCTGGGGACCGGCTTCGGAGCCGTTGCGCTCGCAGCTGCGCCGACCGCCGACAAGACGGCCCCGGCACGATGGGCGGGAGACTTCGGGCCACCTCAAGGCGCGCCGATCCATGCCGTCCTGACCAGCCCGCCCAACGTGCCGCCGCCGACCGGCCGCAAGGTGCCGGCCAAGGTCATCGTCGAGCTCGAGGTGATCGAGAAGGACATGCCGATCTCGGAGGGCGTGACCTACACCTTCTGGACCTTCGGCGGCACCGTGCCGGGAAGCTTCATCCGCGTGCGCCAGGGCGACACGGTCGAGTTCCACCTCAAGAACAACCCCAACAACAAGATGCCGCACAACATCGACCTGCACGGCGTCACCGGGCCGGGCGGAGGTGCCGCCTCGAGCTTCACGGCGCCGGGGCACGAGTCGCAGTTCACGTTCAAGGCGCTGAACGAGGGCATCTACATCTACCACTGCGCGACGGCGCCGGTGGGCATGCACGTCGGCAACGGCATGTACGGGCTGATCCTGGTCGAGCCCCCCGAAGGCCTCAGCAAGGTCGACCACGAGTACTACGTGATGCAGGGCGACTTCTACACGACCGGCAAGTACCGCGAGAAGGGCCTGCAACCCTTCGACATGGAAAAGGCGATCGATGAACGACCCACCTACGTGCTGTTCAACGGCTCCGAAGGCGCGCTCACGGGCGACAAGGCCATCACGGCGAAGACGAACGAGACGGTGCGCCTGTTCGTCGGCAACGGTGGCCCCAACCTCGTCGTCGAGCTTTCACGTCATCGGCGCGATCTTCGACAAGGTGCGTTTCGAGGGCGGGACGATGTGGCAGAAGAACGTGCAGACGACGCTGATCCCGGCCGGCGGGGCCGCGGTGGTCGAGTTCACGACCAAGGTGCCGGGCAGCTATGTGCTCGTGGATCACTCGATCTTTCGCGCCTTCAACAAGGGAGCGCTGGCCATCCTGAAGGTCGAGGGACCGGACGAGAAGTCGATCTATTCCGGCAAGGAGCTCGATTCCGTCTATCTGGGAGACCGGGCGCTGCCGAACCTGAACGCGGTGACCGCAGCACGACAGGCAGCCACCAACGGCACCTTGACGGCCGAAGAGCAGATCCAGGCGGGTCAGGCTCACTTCTCGGGCACATGCTCGGTCTGCCACCAGGCCAACGGCGCCGGCCTGCCGGGCGTGTTTCCGCCGTTGGCCAAGTCCGACTACATCGCAGCCGATCCGAAGCGCGCGATCAGCGTCTTGCTACACGGCCTGACGGGCAAGGTCACGGTCAATGGAACCGAATACAACTCGGTCATGCCACCCATGAATCAGTTCAACGATGACGAGGTGGCCAACATCCTGACCTACGTTCTCAACTCGTGGGGCAATCCAGGCGGGCAGATCCATGCGGACGATGTGAAGAAAGTGCGTGCCGCCAAGCCGGCCGACGCCAAGCCCGCCGAGCATTGAGGGCTGCAAGGTGCCGCTGCGGATGCTCCGGTGGCAGGCGCCATGGCGCGGCGCCTGGCACGCCTGGCTGATTGCCGGGCTGGTCTTCGGGTTGGCCGACCTGGCTTTCGCACAGGACTACGTGCCAGTGCCCGCGGGCCAGCTGGTCAGTGTGTTCTCGGCCGACGCGGCCTTCGGGCCGACGCCTGTCGACCGCTTCGCGATGCGAACCATGCCGGTCAGCAAGGCAGAGTTCGCCGCCTTTGTCGCGTCGAACCCGCAATGGCAGCGGGAGCGGGTTGCGACAACATTTGCGGACGCGGGCTACCTGCAGGACCTCCGCTCGTATTCCGCGATCGAAGCTGCCAAGGGGGCTGGCCGGGAGCCCGTGACCAACGTCAGCTGGTTTGCCGCCGAGGCCTTTTGCGAGAGCGAGCATGCCCGCCTGCCTACCTGGCTCGAGTGGGAATACGTGGCGGCGGCGGATGCGACCAGGCGAGACGCGCGAGACGACCCGGCGTGGCTGGCCCGGATCCTCTCGTGGTATTCGCGGCCCGCAGGTGCCGCTCTTCCGGGCGTTGGTGGTGCGGCGGACGTCTACGGCGTTCGCGATATGCATGGCGTCGTCTGGGAATGGGTCGACGACTTCAATGCGTTGCTCGTGAGTCCGGACAGCCGCGCCGGTGACGATCCGGACAAGCTCCAGTTTTGCGGCGCCGGCGCGATCAATCTGCAGGACCGCCAGAACTACGCCGTTTTGATGCGGGTCGCGCTCCTTTCGTCGCTCCGCGCCTCCGACAGCACCAGCAGCCTGGGCTTTCGTTGTGCCCGTCCATTTCTCTTGGAGGTTTCGCCATGAAGATTGTTCTCGTTCGCGCTCTCTCGCTGGTTGCCGCAGGCTTTTGTCGCGGCCGCGGCGTCGCCCTGGCGAGCCCCGGACGCAGGGTGCAGTCGCGCAGCAAGCCGGCCGCTCCCCTCGAATTCGATCTACCAGCTGCCGGTAACCTCACCGACCAGAGCGCAGAGACGAGCGCTTGCGCGACCGGCGCGGCCAGGCGATGCTGGTCAGCATGTTCTACACGTCGTGCCAATTCGTGTGCCCGATGATCGTCGACGCCTTGCGAGACACCGAATCGAAGTTGAGCATCGAAGAGCAGGAGCGGCTGCCGATCCTGATGGTGAGCTTCGACCCCGCCCACGACAGCGTTGCCGTGCTCAAGGAAAAGGCCGAAGAGAGACAACTCGACAGCCCGCAATGGACGCTGGCACGCACGGATGCGCCAGCGCACGCAAGCTCGCCGCAGTCCTCGGGAATCCAGTATCGGGCGCTTCCCAACGGGGACTTCAACCACACGACGGCGCTGATTCTTGTCGACGCCGACGGCCGGATCCTTGGTCGAACAGCTCGACTGGGTGACGCCGATCCGGCGTTCGTCAAGCTCGTGAAGGCGTCTCTGCGTCCTCGCGCCGATTGAAGTGGCGGTACTTGCCGTCCCAGCCTCTCGAGACGGGATCGCGCGCAGCGTTTCATGTTCTCCGCTATCCGATGACCGTCTCGAGCTTGGCTTCGTACCTGCACCGGTTCCGGCCGCGCCTTTTCGAAGCGCTGGTCGGCTACGACAAGGCGCGCTTCGCTGCCGATTGCGGTGCCGGCATCACGGTCGGCATCGTCGCGTTGCCGCTGGCCATGGCCTTCGCGATCGCCAGCGGCGTCAAGCCGGAGCAGGGCATCTTCACCGCCATCATTGCCGGCTTCGTGATCTCGGCGCTCGGCGGCTCGAACGTGCAGATCGGCGGCCCGGCGGGCGCGTTCATCGTCATCGTCTACGGCATCGTCCAGCGCTACGGCGTCGCCAACCTGCTGATTGCCACGGTGCTCGCCGGCGTCCTGCTGCTCGCGCTCGGCTGGCTCAAGCTCGGCGCACTCGTGCGCTACATCCCGGTCTCGATCGTCATCGGCTTCACCAACGGCATCGCGGTGCTGATCGCGTTGTCGCAGGCAAAGGATCTGCTCGGCCTGAACATCGGCAAGGTGCCTGCCGATTTCTTTGCGCAGGGGCACGCGATCCTGGTCCACGCGCACGAGCTCAATCCTTACGCGCTGGGGCTCGGGGTGGCCTGCTTCGCGGGCCTCTTCCTGTGGTCGAAGCTGGCGGCGTTTCCGGCCGTCTCCATGGGCGGCGAGAGCCCTTCGGAGCCTTCCGTGCCACTGCGCTCGCAGGCTGCGCGTCGCGTCATCCGCATCGCCACGAGGGTTCCAGGGCCGATCGTCGCCCTCGTCACGCTCTCCGCCCTGGCGAGCTGGCTGCGCTTTCCGGTCGAGACCATCGGCATGCGCTTCGGCGGCATCCCGCAATCGCTGCCCTCGTTGGTCTGGCCTGACTTCGACTGGGCCACGGTCCAGCGGCTGTTCGTGCCGACGGTGACGATCGCCGTCCTCGGCGCGGTCGAGTCCTTGTTGTGTGCGCGCGTCGCCGATGGACTGTCGACGCAAAAGCGCCACGACCCGAACCAGGAGCTGATGGCGCAAGGCCTCGCCAACATCATCGCGCCCTTCTTCGGCGGCATTCCGGCGACGGGCACGATCGCCCGCACCGTCACCAACCTGCGCGCCGGCGCGACCAGCCCGGTGGCCGGCATCGTCCATTCGATCACCCTGCTGGTCATCGTGCTCGTCGCCGCGCCGCTGGCGGCGAGCGTGCCCCTTGCGGTGCTGTCCGGCGTGCTGCTCTTCGTCGCCTGGAACATGGGCGAGTGGCACCAGTTCGCCCGGCTTTCGTCGTTCTCGATGGAGCATCGGGCCAAGCTGGTCGGCACCTTCCTGCTGACGGTGATCGTCGACCTGACCGTGGCCATGGAAGTGGGCCTGGCCCTCGCCTGCCTGTCGTTCGTCTACCGGATGGGCGCGTTGTTCCGCGTCGAGCTCGACCCGGTGGCGGCGTCGCCGCCCGGCGTGGCTATCTATCGCCTGCATGGGCCGCTCTTCTTCGGCACGGTGATCAAGCTCGAGGCGCTGGTCGATGAGCTGCCGACCGGCACGCGTGAGGTCGTTCTCGACATGCGCGACGTGTTTTCGATGGACGCCTCCAGCCTGACCGCCCTTGAAAACATGCAACGATCGCTCGCCCGAGTCAGCGTGCGCCTGGCCGTCCTGCATCTGAACGACCCGTGCCGGCGGGTCGTCGAGCAATCAGGCCTGGACCTTCCGGTTTTCGGTCCCGACGACAACTCCCAGCACATGTCGGCGCAGCGGCCTTGGCCGCCGGCCTGACCTGAGCGTCGTCCGTCGAGCTGATGACGGAACCACGGCTGCTAGACTTTGAACGACGGCAGCAATCTCTGAAATGCACACCGATTCGGGCCGACGTCGAAGGCGACAGGGCCGGCATAGAGGGAAGGATCGGACAATTCTCACGAACCAGGTACGGTACGGACGCAGTCTTGCACGCAGCGCGAGCGTTGCCCTGCTGGCGGCTGCTTGCCTCTTCGCTCATGTAGTCCACGCGCAGGAGGAGGAGCCCAAAGGGGCGGAAGGATCTCAACAGGCCCGCTCACCCTGGCTGCTGTTGCCGACGTTCTCGAACAACCCGAAGCTTGGTTCCGCCGCGGGGGCGCTCGTCGGCTACCTTCGGAAGTTCGACCCTGAATCGCAGGTATCCATCTTCGGCGCCAACGCGCAGTACACGTCCACGGATTCAGCAACCGCCGTGTTGTTCGGCCGGACTTCGTTCGTCGCCGACCAGCATCGCCTCAACGTGATCGTCATTGGCGGGCTGATCAAGAACGACTACGACGACTTCCTCGGGAGCGGGACGCCACTGAAATCGGAAGACCATATCCGGGCCTTCGGGGCGCGCTATCTGTATCGCGTCAAGGACGACTGGTTCGTCGGCCTGCAAGTGCTGTCCACGAACTACGAAATCGTCGGCCAGGCGGCGCTAGACGACGAACTGCTCGGCCTGCTCGGGCTGACGGGATTCAAAGCTGCGGGCTTGGGCCTCGTCGGCCAACACGACTCCCGCGACCGCGCGGACTCGCCTCAACAAGGCTGGCTCTTGAACTTCAACAACGTCGCCTATCGGCCGAGCGGCGAGGGCAGCGACGACTTCAGCGTCTACCGGCTCGACTACCGACAGTTCTGGAGTCACGGAGACGGCCACGTCCTGGCCGTTCGCCAGAGCAACCAGTGGACGCAGGATGCCCCACCCGCGGCCTTTGCTCCGGTGCTGCTGCGCGGCTATACGACGGGCGAGTACCTGGGCAAGTCGATGTCGTCGATCGAAGTGGAAGAGCGGCACAAGCTGGCGGACCGCTGGACGGCAACGGGCTTTGGCGGCGTCGCCTGCCTGTATGGAGCGAATCGCAGCGGCTGCTCCGGATCGGACCTCTTTCCGAGCGTGGGTGCAGGTGTGCAGTACATCCTCAAGCCGGCCCAGGGCATCGTCGCCAATCTGGAGTTCGCCATGGGCAAGGACGGCAACAGGGCGGTGCTGTTCAAGATGGGATACGGATGGTGAATCGACGCTGACCTGACCTGGCAACTGGATGGATGTACCCGCCCAGCCGCAGTTAGGATCGGTCAATGCATGACTTGCCGGTGGTCCCCCTGCGCTACGACCGTCGCACAATCGTCCTTCACTGGCTGACCGCCGCACTCGTCGTTTCGCTGTGGGTCTTGGGGCAGACCATCGACTGGTTTGCGAAGGGGGATCCTCGGGTATTCGCGCGAAGCACACACATCACGCTCGGTGTTGTGCTCGCACTCGTTCTTGTCGCACGCGTGAGCTGGCGTCTCGGCGGGCGCGCCGTCCACCTGCCCCCGGCCGGAGCGGCCTGGCTCGACAAGGTTGCGACGGCCACGCACTGGCTCCTCTACGGTCTGCTGTTTGTCAGCGTCGCACTCGGTATCGCGAACGCGTTCGTGAGGGGCGACGCGATCTTCAATCTGTTCAAGATCCAGGCGCTCGATCCGGGCAACAAGAGCCTCGTTGCGGCTGTCGAGGAATTGCACGCGCTGGCGACCAACACGCTATTGGTGGTCGCCTTCCTTCATGCCGCGGCCGCCCTCATGCATCACTTCGTCTGGAAGGATGGGGTGCTGCGTCGCATGTTGCCCGCCAGGTGACGCCGCGTAGAGAACGCACAGGATATTCCGCGACGGCTTCATGTCCTGTGTTCAGGTCTTTGATGACGCCGTGCATGACCGGAGAGTAGGGAAACCTTTTCTGGAGTCGATGACGCGGTAGTTGCCTGAGGTGTCGAACGAAACTCAGCCCACCGGCCAGGACCACGAGACCCCCGATCCGCCGACTGTAGAGAATGCGGGATGGGCAACGCACGATGAGCACACTGGCCGACGCGATCGCATCTGCCGTCCATCTCGTCGTCGCTGCCGATGCCGGGCTCGTGCGCACCGTGGGGCTGTCGTTCGCGGTCAGCGGCAGCGCATGCTGCATTGCGGCCGGCTTCGGCCTGCTGGCGGGATCCTGGCTTGCGGTCGCAAGGTTTCCCGGCTTGCGCGCGGCGCTGCTTGTGCTCGACACACTGCTCGCCTTGCCGTCGGTCGTCGCCGGCCTCGGCGTCTACCTGCTGCTCTCGCGCAGTGGTCCGCTCGGGGCGTGGGGCCTGCTCTATACCCCGGCCGCGATGGTCTTCGTGCAGACACTGCTCGCCTTGCCGATCATTACCGCGCTGGCACGCCAGGTGGTTGCCGATGCGCTGCGCGAAGGTGGCGACCAGCTTCGCTCGATGGGCGCGCGCCCGCTGCTCGGCGCGCTGCTGATGCTGTTGCACGAACGCTGGGCGGTGGCGACCCTGCTCCTGATCGCCTTCGGCCGGGCCATCGCCGAAGTGGGCGCAGTGATGATCGTTGGCGGCAACATCGCCGGCTTCACTCGTGTCATGACGACGACGATCGCCCTCGAGACCAGCAAGGGCGACCTGCCGCTCGCGCTCGCACTGGGCTTCGTGCTGCTCGCCGCCGTCGCCTTGCTCAATCTCGCGATCGCCATGCTGCCTCGAAGCCATGAGCTGCAACCGACGCCTCTGCGATGACGACGATCGAGTCTCCGGCGTTGCTGGCGCTGCACGGCGCCTCGGTCGCATTCGGCGGCAATGTCGTCGCCCTGCGCGACGCCGAGATGGCGGTGCGAGCCGGCGACGTGGTCGCCGTCGTCGGTGCCAACGGTTCAGGCAAGACGACGCTGCTGCGCGCCCTGCACGGCGTCGTCGCGTTGAGCGGCGGGCGCCGGGTGGCGCACGCGGCGGGCGTCCAGGCCATGATTTTCCAGCGTCCGTTCTTGTTGCGCCTGTCGGTCTGGAACAACCTGCGCCTCGGCCTCTGGCTGGCACGGCGCGACTGGTCGCCGGCAGAGCGGTGCTCGCGCGCTGAAGAGGCACTGCGCCGTGTCGGCCTGGCGGCCCTGCGCGACCGGGCGGCGCGATCTCTTTCCGGCGGCGAACAGCAGCGGCTGGCGCTGGCCCGCGGCTGGGCGGTGCGCCCGCAGATCCTGTTCCTCGATGAGCCGACGGCCAACCTCGATCCTTCGGCGAAGAAGGAGGTCGAGGCCCTGCTGGCCGGCTTTGCCGGAGAAGGCATGACGCTGGTGATGAGCACGCACAATCTCGGCCAGGCGAAGCGGCTGGCGACGCGCGTCGTCTACATGGACGCCGGCCGTGTCGATACCGACCTGCCGACGACGGAATTCTTCGCATCCGGGGCGCGCGGTCGCGCCGATCTGTTCCTGAAGGGAGAGTTGTCATGGTCGCTCGACGGTTGAAGGCGTCGACTCGCCGCGCGCTGATCGCCGCGCTCGGCGCGCTTGCGCTGTCGCTGGTCTTGCCGGTGGCCTCGGCCGAGGACCGTTTCATCACCATGGCGTCGACGACGAGCACCGAGCAGTCGGGTCTGTTTCCGCACCTGTTGCCGGCCTTCACCGCGGCGACCGGCATCGCCGTACACGTCGTCGCTGTCGGCACCGGCCAGGCGCTGGACATGGGACGACGCGGCGATGCCGACGTGCTGTTCGTTCACGACCGCGAAGCCGAGGACAAGTTCGTCGCCGAAGGCTGGGGACTGCCCCGGCGTGACGTCATGTACAACGACTTCGTGCTGGTCGGCCCGAAGGACGATCCGGCGGCCGTTCGCGGCCATGACATCGTCGCGGCGCTCGCCAGGCTCGCCGCTTCGAGACAGGCGTTCGTCTCGCGCGGCGACCGCAGCGGCACCAACGCGGCCGAGCTGCGCTACTGGAAGGCGGCTGGCCTGGACGCGCCGGCCGCGAAGATGACGGGCTACAAGGAATGCGGTTGCGGCATGGGCCCGGCGCTCAACATCGCCACGTCGATCAACGCCTATGTGCTGGCCGACCGGGGCACCTGGCTGTCGTTCAAGAACCGCGGCGATCTGGCGATCCTGGTCGAGGGCGACAAGCGCCTCTTCAACCAGTACGGCGTCATCGTCGTCAACCCGGCAAGGCACCCGCAGACGAAGACGGCGCTGGCGCAGGCCTTCGCCGATTGGGTGGTCTCGCCCAACGGGCAAGCGACGATCGCCGCCTACCGCATCGGCGGCGAGCAGCTCTTCTTCCCGAACGCGGCGCCCTGAGGAGCGCCAGCAGCTGGGCCAACCGGTTCAGTTCAGCTAGCGCGACGGCGGCGCCGGGAGCGGGGGCGAGGGCGGCTCGAGCCGCCAGCCGCTGCCCTCCATGCAGCGCCGCACGAAATACTTTCGGGCGGCGGCGTTGTCGGCCAGATTCGACGGATTCGCGATGCCCAGAGCTTCCGTCACACTGTGGTCGATGCAGCGCGTCAGGGTCGCGTCGCGGTCCCCGCCCGAGGCGTCGTCCTTGACCCAGCGCTGGCCGAATTCACTCGACCCGGAGGTGCAGCCGATGAGCAGCAGGCAGGGCAGCGCGATCTTCAAAAAGTAGGCCATCAGCGATTCTGGCCGCTTTTTTTGCCGTCGCTCGCGGCGGTGGTCGTCGAAGCGGTCTCCTCACCGTGCACGCTTCGTCGCTGCTCTGCTCGATGGCGTCGAGCCGGCGCTTCAGCGCGCTCAGATGCTGGTGGATCCGGCGCTGTCAGCCCGACGCGGCGCTGTCGATGTCGATCACGGCCTGCGCGAAGGCTTGCGGCGCCTCCTGCGGCAGGTCGTGCCCGATGCCGCCGCTGACGACACGATGCGAATACTTGCCGGAGAATTTCTTCGCATAGGCGCTGGCATCGAGATGCGGTGCACCGTTGGCATCGCCTTCGAGAGTGAGGGTGGGCACGGCGATGAGCGGGCCCGCGGCGAGGCGATTCTCGAACTCGTCGTAGCGGGGCTCGCCTTGCGCCAGCGCGAGTCGCCAGCGATAGTTGTGCACGGTGATGGCGACGTGATCCGGGTTGTCGAGCGCCGCCGCGCTTCGCTCGAACGTCGCATCGTCGAACTGCCACTTCGGCGAGGCCAGCTGCCAGATGAGCCGGGCGAAGTCGCGCCGGTATTTGTCGTAGCCCTCACGGCCGCGCTCGGTCGCGAAGTAGTACTGATACCACCACTGCAGCTCGGCCTGCGGCGGCAACGGCACCTTGCCGCCGGCCTGGCTGCCGATGAGATAGCCGCTCACCGAGACCATCGCCTTGCAGCGCTCGGGCCACAGCGCGGCGATGATGTTGGCCGTTCGCGCGCCCCAGTCGAAGCCGGCGAGCGTCGCCTTCGGGATCTTGAGCGCATCCATGAAGGCGACCGTGTCGAGGGCGACCGCCGCCGGCTGACCATTGCGAAAGGTATCGGCCGACAGGAAGCGCGTCGTGCCGTAGCCTCGCACATACGGCACGAGGACCCGGTAGCCGGCGGATGCCAGCAGCGGCGCGACATCGACGAAGCTGTGGATGTCATAGGGCCAGCCGTGCAGCAGGATGACCGGAGGACCGCTCGCGGGTCCGGCCTCCGCGTAGCCGACGCTGAGGACGCCGGCATCGATCCGCTTCAGCGGGCCGAACGAGGCGGCGGTGCCGCGTCCGGCCACGCTGGCATCGGTACCGCTGGCAGCGGACTGGGCGCTCGCGGAGTCGACGAGGCCGAGCTCGGCCGCTGCGAGCGTCGCGGCCGCCGCACTCAGGAAGTGGCGACGCTCTTGCCTGATGTCATCGGCCATTTCGTTCTCCTGATCTCCAACCCATGGTCATTCCGAGGGTGCGTGGAGGTGTTTCAGATCAGACGATCCCATTTCATCGCCAACAGGAGATCGTCGGCATGATGCGGGTGTCCGGCGGTGGGTCATAGATCGATCACGACATCCTGCACCGGTCGGCAACAGCAGATCAGGATATTTCCTTGCACAGGCAGGTCCAGGGGCTCGGGCTGATAGGAAACGGAACCGGAGACCAGGCCGCTCTCGCAGTTGTGGCACACGCCGCTGCGACACGACCACCGGACGGGCACGTCGCAGGCTTCGGCGAGCTCGAGAAGACTCTGCTCGACCGGACGCCAGCGCACCGTGATACCGCTGCGCGCGAACGAGACGAGCGGCCCGCTGCCGGCGTCTCCCGCCGGCTGATGAGGTGGCCGCGACGAGGCCCCGACCACGCCGGGCGTCGATCCGGGTGCGCCGCCGAAGACCTCGGAATGAACCCGGTTCGCGGCGACCCCCCAAGCGATCAGGCCCTGGCGCAGATCGGCAAGAAAGCTCGCCGGTCCGCAGATGTAGAACTCGCCATCACGCGGCACGCCCAGCTGCTCGAAGGAGGGCACATCCATGTGGCCGCTCGCGTCGTAGTCGCTCCCCCGTCGATCATCCGCAGCCGGCTGGCTGTACCAGACCTGGCTGCGCGCCAGGGTGAGGGTCGCGAGCAGCTGTCGTGTCTCGACGGCGAAAGAGCGCGTCTTGCCGTTGCGTGCGCCATGCAGCCACCAGACCGGGCGCGACGTCTTCGCTGCGGCGAGCGCGTGGAGCATCGCCAGCACCGGCGTCGCGCCGATTCCCGCGCTCAGCAACACCACCGGGCCATCGCCTGGCCGCAGGGTGAAGCTGCCTCTCGGTTCACTCACGTCGACCGCATCGCCGACCCGCACGGTCTCGACCAGATAGCTCCCCGCCGCACCGTGGGGCTCGAGCTTGACGCTGATGCGATATTGGCCGTCGGAAAGCGGGCCGGAAAGGGAATAGCTCCGAAAGAGCAAGGGACCGTCCTGCCGCGGACGCAAGCGGACGACGACGAACTGGCCGGCCATCGGACGCGTCAGCGGTTTCCCATCGATCGGCTGCAGCGTGAAGGAGACGACGTCGGCGCACTCGCGTTCGATCCGTGCCACGCCGAGGGACCGAAAACCGGGCGCTGCCGTCAGCGCGGCCGAGGCCGGCGTCAAGCCGGCATTGCCCGTCGCGCCAGGGTCCGCATCCTGGCTTTGCAGCAATGCCTCGAACGACCGCCGCCAACCGGCAGACAGGGCCGGAATTCTCAGCGCGCGCTCGAGCAGGTCGTGCGGATGATGGTTCGAATAGAGCAGGCCGTTGATCACGGCAACCGTCATGCGCTCCGGTCCCCGGCTGTCGAGGACGATGGCGTCGTTCGCAGCGACCTCGCCTTCTTCGAGGACGCGGAAATAAAAGCCCGGCCGTCCGCTGGCGGTCAGCAGCGCCGCCATCTGCGGCTCGTCCATCCGGATCCCGACTCGATAGCAGGTCGTGCGTGGCTGGGTGACCTCGAGCAGGGCGGCGCCGATCCGGTAGCGGTCGCCGATGCAGACCTCGTCGTCCGGCAATCCGTCGATGGTGAAGTTCTCGCCGAACTGGCCAGGGACGAAATCGCTGCGACCCAGGCGCTCCTGCCAGTAGCGATAGGACTCCATCTGGTAGACGAAGACCGCGCGCTGCTCGCCGCCGTGGCCGGCGAGGTCGCCCTGGCCATCGCCCTGCACGTTGAGCCTTCCGACGCGGCACGGTCCCGGCACGGGCGCCTTCCAGATGCCGGTGCGCACCGTTCTGCCGCGCCACTCGATGTCGCGCGGCAATCCGACGTTGACCGAAAGCAGACGGGCCAAGGGACGTCACCTCATCCGAAAGCGCGACTGTGCCTCAGGTCGGCCTTTCCTCATCGAGGACGGGGCCTCGAGAGTCAGCGTTTCTGGTACGGGTGGAAGATGTAGTCCTTGCCCTTGACGACCAGGTGGCAGGCATGTCCGCAGTCGGAAGGGCTGGCGGCATCGGCGGAGAACTTGTCGGAGGCGGGTTCGTAGTTGAACACCGCGTATCCCCATCCGCCGCTCTTCGGAAATCGGGCGCTGTCCTTTTCCATGACGAAGGCCTGCGTGAAGACGTCGGGCACGTCGACGGCGAACTGCGCCTCCGTGCTCTTCTTCGGTTTCCACTGGAGCTTCGCGATCTTGGCGCCTTCGGGAAAGGGCTGGCCGTTTCCCGGGATGCCGGCCTTGTACGCCTTGATCATGGCCGGATTGGCCACGATCACCTTGAGCACCTCGTCGGTTCGGGCCGAAGAGACCACCGACCAGTCCTCGTAGCCCTTGAAGTCGGAGAACGCGATTCCGCTCGGCGACTTGAGCGAGTACTTGTCCTGCGCGTAGACGGCCACAGCGCAGAGCGCGGCGAGCGCTGCCGTCGCTGCCACCAGCGTGAGCTTGCTGTTGCGATTCATGGCGGATCCTTTCCTGGTTGTCGTGGACGAGCCCGCGACGCAGACGCATCTGATCAGACGCCACGCGGATGGTCAATTGGACGAAGGTATCGGCCGACACCTCCTGCTTAGAATGCAGGCGTTGGTGCTCGTGGCAGCTCTCTGCTGCCGCGGTTAAACGGGAAGCAGAAGAGCGTCGCGCAAGCGGCGGTCGAGCCTGCGCTGCCCCCGCAACGGTCAGGTTGGACGACATCGCTGCTCAGCCAGGGCATGTCAATTCCGGTGCTCAGCCACTGAAGGTTCACGCCTTTGGGAAGGTCGCCGGGGTCGCTCCATCAGCCCGGATACCGGCCAACGCGCGAGCGAAGCCATGGCTTCGCTCATTTCGCATGTGGCTGCGGGGAAGCGGCACGCATGCAGCAGTCTGGGTCCCTTCCTATGTCGAACTTCTGCATTGGCCTGCGCGCGCCGAAGGCCGCGCGCTTCCTGTTTCTCGTCGCTCTGTTTCCGATCGGCGCCTGGGCGCAAAGCCAACTCGGTCCGGTCATCGTCACCGGTACGCGTGAACCGCAGGTGCTGAGTCGCAGCACCGCCGACATCGTCGTCATCGATGCCGACACGATTCGCGACTCGTCCGCCGATTCGGTCGAAGACCTGCTGCGCCGGGAAGCGGGCACGCAACTCGTGCGCAACGGCGGACCGGGGCAAAGCTCGGGCTTCTTCATTCGCGGCGCCAGCACCAATGCCACCGTGGTGCTCATCGACGGCGTTCGCGTCGGCTCGGCGTCGCTCGGACAAGCCGAGTTCGAATCGCTCAGCCTGGCGCAGATCGATCACATCGAGGTGCGCCGAGGTCCGGCGTCTAGCCTGTACGGCGCCGATGCGGTTGGCGGCGTGATCCAGATCTTCACGCGACGCGGCGAGGGCAGCCCGCGGATCGCGGCCCACGCGGCTGTCGGCGGCTACGGCTCGCAGCAGGGCGACCTGGGCTTCAGCGGCTCGCAGGGCGGCTTCGACTACGCGCTGGCAGCCGGCCGCGAGCGAAGCGACGGGGTCTCGACCATTCGCCCGAACGACCAGTTCGGCGCCTTCAACCCCGACAAGGACGGCTATGGCCGCAACTTCGGCCAGATGAAGCTGGGCTACACGCCGGCGGCCGGCCATCGCATCGGCGTCACGCTGATCGAGACGCGCCTGAACGCGCAATTCGACAGCGCCGAATTCAACCCGCCGGACTTCAACGCCGATCCGTCGCCCGATTTCCGCAACCACCTGACCACCCAACTCGCCTCGATCGACTATCGCGGCGACATCTCCTCGATGTGGACGACGACCGTGCAGGCCTCGAAGAATGTCGACGATGCCAAGAGCGGTGGCACGACCCTGAGCCGCTTCAGGACCGACCGCGAACAGGCCACCTGGCAGAACGCGCTCCGCCTCGCCGCGGACCAGCAGCTGATCCTGGCCTACGAATACCTGCACGAGTCCGTGCAGGCCGACGTGTTCACCGACGAGCCCAGGCGCAACAACAACGCGCTGGTCGCGAGCTATGCCGGAAAATTCGGCGCGAGCAACCTGGAAGCGAGCTTGCGTCGCGACGACAACTCGGTCTACGGCAACAACAGCACCGGCAGCATCGGCTACAGCTACCAGCTGACGCCGCAGTTCAAGCTGCGTGCCCTGGGCGGAACCACGTTCCGCGCGCCGACCTTCAACGACCTGTTCTATCCGGGCTTCGGCGTGTCGACCGTCCAGCCGGAGCGCGGCAGGAGCATCGAAGTGGGCGCGCAGTGGCAGTCGGGCGGCACGAGTGCGAGCGCTACGGTCTACCGGAACGACGTCGAGGACCTCATCGGCGTTCAGCAGGACCCGACGATGTGCCCGCCGGACCCGGCCTTCGCCTTCGGCTGTGCCGCCAACACCGGCCGGGCGCGCCTGCAAGGGGCGACGCTGAGCGGCACGCAGCGCTGGGGCGGTCTCGATGTGCGAGCCATCATCGACTTCCTCGACGCCAAGGACCGCGACACCGGCCAGCGCCTGGTGCGCCGGGCCGCGCATCAGGAAACGCTCGCGGCCAACTACCAGACCGGAGCGTGGTCGTTCGGCGGTTCGGTCCTCGACATCGGCTCGCGACCCGACGGCGGCATCGTCCTCGGCGGCTACGCGCTGGTCGACGTCAACGCGACCTGGCGCTTCCTGCCGCAGTGGCGCGTCGAAGCGAGCGTCCTGAACGCACTCGACCATCGCGTCGAGCCGATACGCGACTACCAGGGCCTGGGCCGACAGGCCTGGATCGGCGTTCGCTACGACGGCAAGGGCTTTTGAAGATGGGCGCATGCGACGCGCGATGAAACGCTGGCTTGCCGCATTCCTTCTTCTCGCCTCGGCCGCGCTCGCGGCCGGGGCGGAAGTGACCGTCCGGGACGACCGAGGCGTCCGCGTCACGCTGTCCGCGCCGCCGGGCCGGATCGTCAGTCTTTTGCCGTCGCTTACCGAGAGCGTCTGCGCCATCGGCGCGTGTGCGCGCCTCGTCGGCACTGACCGTTTCTCCACCTGGCCGGCGAGCGTCGAGGCGCTGCCCAAGCTCGGCGGCCTCGACGACACGCAGATCGAGTCCGTCGTCGCGCTCCATCCCGACGTCGTGCTGGTCTCGAGCTCGGCCCGGGTCGTCGACCGGCTCGAAGGTCTCGGCCTGAAGGTCATCGTGCTCGAGTCGCGCGATCAAGCCGATGTCAGACGCACGTTGACGCTGCTCGGCCGTCTGCTCGAAGTGCCGGCGGCCGCCGACGGCGTCTGGGCCACGATCGAGCGCCAGACCCGCGATGCCGCACAGAAGGTGCCCGCCGCCTTGCGCGGCAAGCGCGTCTACTTCGAATTCGATGCAACGCCCTATGCGGCGGGCACGAGCTCGTTCGTCGGCCAGACACTGGCGCAACTGGGAATGGCCAACGCCATTCCGGCCGGGCTCGGCGCCTATCCGAAGCTGAACCCGGAATACGTCGTCGAGATCCAGCCCGACATCGTCATCGCGAATCAGCAGGACCTGGCCGACATGCCGAAGCGGCCGGGATGGTCGTCGTTGCGGGCGTTGCGGCAGCACCAGACCTGCGGCTTCAGCAGCGAGCGCTATGACCTCATCACCCGCTCCGGGCCGCGCATGGGCGAGGCCGCCGGCCTGCTTGCCGATTGCCTGGCCGGCATCGCCAAGCGACACTGAGTCCATGCGCGATTCGCGGCGCCGCCGTGTTCTGGCGATCGGCCTGGCGCTGACTGCCGTGATGCTCTTGCTGGCCGGCCTCGTCGCCGGCAGCGAAGGCTGGTCGATCGCCGCGTTCCTGCGCACCTGGCAGGGCGCGGACGGCATGCTGATCATCGGCGGGATCCGGGCACCGCGAACGCTCGGTGCGTGGCTGGCCGGCGCCTTGCTCGGGCTCGCCGGCGCAGTCGCGCAGGGCCTGTTTCGCAATCCCCTGGCCGATCCCTACCTGATCGGCTCGGCGTCGGGCGCCTCGCTCGGCGTCGTTCTGGTGCTGGCTTCGGGCATGTTCGGCGGTCATGCGATCAGCCTGGCCACGGCCGAGGCGATCGCCCGCTTCGGGCTGGTCGCCGCGGCCTTCGCCGGAGCCTTGCTCGGCGTCCTGCTGACCCTGACATTGGCCCGCGGTGCAACGCAGACGACACGCCTGCTTCTGGCCGGCGTCGTCGTCGGTGTCGTGCTGGCCGCGGTCAGCGATCTCGTGACCACCGCCGCACCGGACGCCCTGCGCGGCAAGCAGGCGTTCATGCTCGGCAGCACGGGCTTCCTCGGCTGGGGCAGCTGCCTGCTCCTGTTCGTCGGCCTGCTGCTCACCCTTCCCCCTTGCTGGCGGATGGCCCGGGCCCTCGACGCGTTGACGCTCGGCGACGACACGGCGCGCAGCCTGGGCCTGCCCTTGCCGCGGGTGCGGACCGCGTTCGTCGCGGCCATCGCCCTGGCCACCGGCGTGGCCGTGTCGCAGACCGGACTGATCGCATTCGTCGGCCTGGTCGCGCCGCACCTGGTGCGCCGCTTCGCACCGGCGACGCACGGCTTCACCGTGGTGGCCAGCGCCGCGGCCGGTGGCGTCCTGCTGCTGATGGCCGACGTGCTCGCGCGCGTGCTGATCGCGCCGCAGGAAGTGCCGGTCGGCGTGCTCACCGCGCTGCTCGGCGGCAGCTACCTGATCTGGCTTCTTCATCGCGGCCGCCGGTCATGACGATCCTGCGTGTCGAAGCCGTCAGCGTGGCCCTGGGCAGCACGCAGGCGTTGCGCGAGGTGAGCCTCGACATCGGCGCCGGCTGGACGGCGGTCGTCGGCCCGAACGGCGCTGGCAAGTCGACCTTGCTGCGTCTGCTCGCCGGCCTGCAGGCGCCGCAGAGCGGCGAAGTGCGGATCGATGGCCGGCCGCTCGCCTCGCTCTCCGACCGCGAGCGCGCCCTGCGCCTGGCCTGGCTCGCGCAGCAGGGCGAGTCCACCGGCGAGCTGACGGTTCGCGAGGTGGTGCAGCTCGGTCGGCTGGCGCGCCAGGGTCTGTTCGGCGCAGTCACGGCCGACGACGAGCGATGTGTCGAGCAGGCCATGGCCGAGGCCGAGTGTTCGGCCTGGCAGGAGCGACGCCTGCACGAGCTCTCCGGTGGCGAGCGGCAACGTGTCTTCGTCGCCCGCGCCCTGGCCGTGCAGGCTCCGCTGCTGCTGCTCGACGAGCCGACGACGCATCTCGATCCGCCGCATCAGATCGCCCTGGTGCGGCTGATTCGTCAACAAGCGCGGGCCGGCGTGTCGGTGGTCAGCGCGCTGCACGACCTGACGCTTGCGTTTCTCGCCGACCGGCTGGTGATCATGGAGCGCGGTCGCATTCGCGCCGGCGGCGCCAGCGACGACCCCGAGCTGCACCGCGAGCTGGTCGATGTGTTCGCCGGCGCGATACGCGTCGCGCAATTCGAAGGGCGCTGGATGGTGATTCCGTGCCTCGAACCGTAGCGGCCGGCGGACGGTCCGCCTCGAAGGATTTCTAGGGCGCGCGGCCTTCTTGTGCCAGCGACCAGGCAGCGAAGATCCGATGCAGCTGCTCGAGGCCGTCGGTCAGCGCCGCCGGCCCGGGCTGCAGGATGTCGCACGACTTGATTTCGTGCAGGCGGCTGGCGCGCACCGCGGGAATGTCCTGCCAGCCCGGTCGATTCGTCACCTTCTCGGGCCGGAATTTCTTTCCGCACCAGGAGCCGACGATGACGTCGGGGGCGCGCCGCGCAACTTCCAGCGGATCGGCGATGACGCGGCCCGCGCCCATGCGCTGCACGCCGAGCTCGGGAAAGATGTCGTCGCCGCCGGCCATGCCGATCAGCTCGGACACCCACTGGATGGCGCTGATCATGGGCTCGTCCCATTCTTCGAAGTAGACGCGTGGGCGCGGCCGGCCTTCGCTCGCCGTGGCGATTTCGCGAAAGCGTCTCTCGCGATCGCCGATCCACTGCTCGGCGCGATCCTGAGCGCCGACGAGGTTGGCCATCAGCCGCATCGTGGCGAGCAGCTCCGGGATGCTTCGCTGGTTGGTGATGAGGACGTTGAGGCCGGCTCGAATCAGCTTGTCGGCAAGGGCCGCCTGCATGTCCGAGAAGCCGACGACGAGATCGGGTTCGAGGGCCACGATCCGATCGATCTTGCCGTCGAGAAAGGCCGAGACACGGGGTTTTTCCTCGCGTGCGCGGCGTGGCCTGACGGTGTAGCCCGAAATGCCGACGATCCGTTCGTCTTCACCCAGCAGGTAGAGCCACTCGGTCGTCTCTTCGGTCAGGCAGACGATTCGCTGGGGACCTACCGCGCGGTGGGAGCCGATCATCAACGCGGATTTGCCTGTTGCTGCAATGGAAGACGGCTCGATCATAGAGCTTGAGCCGCGCCCCGCGGCCACGTCCGGACGAGGCGGCGCGCCAGCGCTAGAGTCTGGCCCGTGGGCATCTCCGAATCGATCACCAGCGAGGACGAATTCCGGTCGAAGTGGCCCGGGCACGCCGAGGCGGTCTTCGCCTACGTGAAGCACGAACCCGCGCTGGCCTGGGTCTTCGCCCGTGCCGTCGTGCGCCGCCCGTATCTCGCCACGGTGCTTTTCGAAGCGGTCGAGAGCTCCGGCGAGCGAACGGAGCTCTGGCTCAGCGTCGCTTCGGACGGCGACGACGGCTGGTCGATACAGCCGGTCTTGACGGGGCGCGCCAGCGGCTGACGCGCCATCAAGCGGCGGCGCGAGGTTTCCTTCGACGCGCCAGGAAATGGACGGCCGCGAGGCCCGCGAGCAGCATGGCGTAGGTGTCCGGTTCGGGTATTGCCAGCACGGGCTGAAGCGAAGCGTTCGTGAAGCCGGCGCTGTTGAGCGAGACGAAGTCGGTCGGGACCAGCGAATCGATATGGCCCATCAAGGCAAAGCTGCCGGTATTTCCGGGATTGCCCGAGGGCTGTATGAATTCCTCATATACCCGTGCGCTGTTCGTGCCTTCGACCGGCAGGCCGTTGACGTCCGTGATGTAGAAATAGTCGGCCTCGTCGGCGGGGATGCCATCGTCCGGGGACGTGCTCACCAGGTGCAGGAGTCCGGAAAACGTGTGCCCGTTCAACGTCGGATCGCTCGACTGGGTCGTCAGGAGAAAGCCGACATCGGCTTGCGGATACCACTGTCCATTGGTGAAGCTGAAGGTGCCGAGCGCGAAGTTCTGGCCGGCAACGACGTCGGCGCCGCCGCCCGCAAACCCGAAGCCGTTGGCCAGGGGAAAGGGCGGGTCGAAGCCCGCCTGCCCGTAGCTGAAGTCGAGGCTCGTGGTGGGTACCGCGAAATTCAGGGTGTTGCTCTCGTAGTAGTCGATCGCGCCGTTGCTTCCGACCACCGTTCCGCTCGAGGTCAGTGCCGACCCGTTGACCAGGGACTGCCGGACCGAGGGGTCGAACATCCACGTCGAAAACGAAGTAAACGTGCCTGTCACGGTCACCGGCGAGGCCTGCGTTGCAGTGACCATACCCAGCGCAAGTGCCAGGGCCGATGTCACGTGAATGGCGGTGCTGCCAAGTCGATGGTTCATTTGCCTTCCTTCATTCGTTTCGTCGTCGGCGTCGCACTCCGCCACTGTCCTTCCGAGGGTGAAAGCAGCGTGGTTTCCGGTCAATACCGCGACCAGGGTATTCGGCGCGACGAAAGCGGCTTCGCCGCGCGGGCGGAGGACAGCGCCGACAATCCGGCGTCGCCCCATCGCGGAGGAAGCGCGTGAAGCTCTATGACATCGAAGTGCAGCGCCTGAAGTCGACCCGGCACGACAAGGGCGTCATCGAGTTGGGGGTCGACGTGTTGGTGTTGCCCAAGCCCCTGCGTGACGACGAGGTGGCGACCAGCGCCCTTCGCCTGCCGGTCGAGCACGCCCGGTCCCTGCTCATCCTGCTCAAGCAGCAGCTGGCCGAGGTGGATAAATCGCAGCCGCGCAGTCGGCGTTCCGGACGAAGCTGAGGTCCAGGCGCGGCTGCTCGACAGGCCTGCCCGCCGGTGCTCAGGAAGCGCTCGCCATTGCCGCCACTGCACGCGACGCCTCGACGGCGAGCGGTGCCCGATCGCCGGCCGCCTCGTGCAGTTGGTGCACGGCCTCGTTCAGCACGCTTCGCGCCGTGGCCCGGTCGTCCTGCGCCGCGGCGACCTCGCCGAGAACGAGCAAGGCTTCGCCGAGATAAAGGCTGTTCTCGAAGCCCCCGAGCATGGCGCGAGCAGCCGTCACCGTGCGCTCTGCCTGAGCACGCGCAGCCACCAGATCGCCGCCTGCGGCCTGTGCGCGTGCCAAGCCGCTCGCGGCGCGCAAGCGATTCGGATTCACGTCCCTGCCGTTGCCGAAGATCGCTTCGGCGCGCTCGAAGTGGTCGGCGGCGGCCGCCGCGCGATGCTCCGCGAGCGCCAGCCGGCCTTCCTGAAGCTCGAGGTTGCCGAACCGGAAATTTCCCGGCGGCAGATTGGCCCGCATGAGGGCCTGGCGCGCGACGTCGATGAGCGAGCGGCAGCGCGCGAGGTCGCCGGTCGCGCACGACGTGATCGCCGTGCTCAGGGTCAGCGCCGCGATCGAGCGCGTGTGGCCGCGCGCCGTGGCGGCGGCGAGCGCGGCCTCGACGTTCTTCTGCGCCGCCGGCGCATCGCCGATCTCGAGCAGGTTCAACGCGTAGTTGCCTCGCAGGATGGGGTCGGCGTTGCCGTTGCTGTCGAGCTCGGCCGCCAGCGTCATGCCGCGCTGCAGGACCTCGTTGGCACGCAACCACTGGCCGGCGCGCGACAGGTGACGCGCCAGGTCGCTGAGCAGGGCGAGCTCGATCGTGTTGTGGCCGCGCCCCAGCGCATTCATGCCTTCGATGACTTGCTGGTAGCCGTCGACGGCGACGGCCTCGCGCCCGAGTTGGCCATTCGCTTCGGCCAGCGCGGCCCGGGCCAGGAGCGCGCCGATGCGCTGGCCCGGCCGCGGCACGCCGTAGGCAGCCAGCGAGGCCTGGGCATCGGCAAGCGCCGCCGCCGCATTGCCCTGGATCGACTCGACCTGCGCCCGGTCGTGCAGACAGACGGCAAGCACGGCGCGGTCGGGCGCGGCCGTGCTCTGCATGCGGGCGATGCCGCGGTCAAAGAGCGCCATCGCTCCGGCGTAGTCGTTCTGGTCGCCGAGTTGCTCGGCCATCACGCAGTCGAGCTGCGACTGCACCGTCACGTCGGCCACGCCGCTCGCCGCCGCCCGCGCGCGCTGCAGCAGCTCATTGGCGTGGCGCTGCTCCTGGTCCTGGCCATAGAGATCGGCGAGCGTCAGCAGCATCCGGGAGCGCAGACCGGCATCGTCGGCGAACTGGCGCTCGACCGCCTGTTCTCCGCGTGCCAGAAGTTGCGCCGTCGTCTGTGGCTTGTCGCCGCCTTCCTGCAGCAGGAAGGCCATGAACTCGTCGCTTGCTTCGCTGTAGGCGAGTTGCTGCAAGGCGCGATCGCGCTCTTGCTGCGCCTGCTTTGCCGAGAGCTCGGCACGCTCGGCCTCGCGGCTCGCACGATGCGCCTGCCAGGCGGTGCCGACGACGCCGGCGACGACGGCAACCGCCGTTAGCGCGCCGGCGGCAACCGCGCCGCGGTGGCGAGACACGAACTTGCCGAGGCGATAGGTCGGCGTGTCGGGCCGTGCGCTGACCGGCTGGCGGTCGAGGAACCGGCGCAGGTCGTCGGCAAATGCCGGTACGGTCGCATAGCGCTCGCGCGGGTCCTTGCGCATGGCCTTGGCGACGATGTTGTCGAGGTCGCCGGCCAGCGTCCGGCGCAGGCGCTCCGAAGTCGTCGAGCGCTGGCTGGCGCGTTCGCGATTCGAGTCGGCGGCGCCGACACTGCCGTCAGCTGGCTGCGCGCCGCCGGGCGGCCCGGACAGGGCAGCGCGGCTCAGCGTCGACGACATGCGCGGCGCATCGTGCTCGGTGACGGCGCGAATGAGCTCTTCCCTCGACGACGCCAGCCCCGCGGCAGGATGCCGTCCGCTCAGGATGAGATAGAGCAGCACGCCGAGCGAGTAGATGTCGGTCGCGGTCGTCACCGGTCGTCCGAGAAACTGTTCGGGCGCGGCGTAGTCGGGCGTCAGCAGGCGTGCGTCGGCACGCGTCAGCGCGGCGCTGTCGCCGGTGGCGTCGTCTTCGAGCAGCTTGGCGATGCCGAAATCGAGCAGCTTGACGTTGCCGTCGCCGTCGACGAGCACGTTCAGCGGCTTGATGTCGCGATGCACGATGAGATGGGCATGCGAATGCGCCACCGCGCCGAGCACATCGAAGAACAGGCGGATGCGAGCCTCGCAGTCGAGCCGGTGGTCGTCGCAATGGCGATCGATGGACTGGCCTTCGATGTACTCGAGCGCGAGGTAGGGCTGCCCGCCCGGAGCCAACCCGGCATCGATCAGCCGGGCGATGTTCGGGTGCGTGAGCCGGGCGAGGATGCGTCCTTCGCGTCGGAAGCGGGCGCCGGCGTTGCCGGCGACGAGCGCGATGTTGAGCAGCTTGATCGCGACGCTGCCGCTGTAGCGGCCGTCGCTGCGGCGAGCTCGCCAGACGGTACCCATGCCCCCTTGGCCGACGATCGACTCGAGCGTGTAGGCACCGAGCACCTTGCCGGCGAGGCTGCCGCCCGCGGCCGGATCGTCGTCGCCGATGCCGCCGTCGAGAAAGCCCGAACGCTCGCTCGCGGCATGGTCGGCGAGCAGCGTTTCGAGCTCGGCACCGAGCTCCGGGCGATCCTCGGCGAGGCGCTTCAGCCAGCCGGCGCGATCCGGCGCGGGCAGGTCGAGCGCCTCGTCGAAGAGCGAGCTCAGGATCGGCCAGCGGGTCGGGTCGGGCGCAGCGTTTGCCATGGGACGGGGTCTGTGGAACAAGCGCAAGCCGGCTTCGAAACCGGACAGGCCGCGTCTCGCGCCGCGCAGCACGCGCCGATCAGCGCTCCGGTTTGCGGACCGATCGCCTGGCACCGATGGTGCCCGATTTGCAGGGCGGGAATCGATCCGGGCAAGCGAGCCTGAGAAAATCCTGTCGTGGCCGAGGATCTCCGAGTGCGTCTGGATCGAAACGTCGTTGCGGCGATCGCTGCCGCCTTGCTGTTCGGCCTGAGCATGCCGCTGGCCAAGATGCTCGTCGGCGATGTGCCGCCGCTGCTGCTGGCCGGTCTTCTCTACGTCGGCTCCGGACTCGGACTCGCGATCCTGCTCGCCGGACGCCTCGCCGCCGGTGCGGGCTCCGGCATCACGTGGCCGCGCGGCGCCGAGCTCGGGTCGCTGCTCGGCGCCATCGTCGCCGGCGGCGCAGTCGGTCCGTTCCTGCTGATGTACGGCCTGCGAGCGACGGATGCGGCATCGGCCTCGCTCATCCTCAACCTCGAGGGCGTGTTCACGGCGTTGCTCGCCTGGTTCGTGTTCAGGGAGAACTTCGATCGACGCATCGCCTGGGGCATGGCCGCGATCGTCGCCGGCGGCGTCGTGCTTTCGGCGGCTGGACCCCTGCGGTCGCAAGGCCTCGTCGGGCCGCTCGCCATCGCCGGGGCTTGCCTCGCCTGGGCCGTCGACAACAACCTGACGCGCCGGGTCGCCCTGCACGATGCGATGTCGATCGCCTGCGCCAAGGGACTGGCTGCCGGCAGTGTCAGCATCGTGCTCGCGCTCGTCGCCGGTGCCGCGATGCCGCCCGCGGGCATCGTGCTGCAGGCCGGCCTGCTCGGCTTTTTCGGCTACGGCCTCAGCCTGACGCTCTTCGTGGTGGCGCTGCGCGGACTCGGCGCGGCGCGCACCGGCGCCTACTTTTCATTGGCGCCCTTCCTCGGCGCGGCGCTGGCGCTGGCGTTCGGGGCGCCGTTCACGCTCGCGCTCGTGCTGGCCGCGGTGCTGATGGCAACGGGCGTCTGGCTGCACCTCAGCGAGCAGCACGCACACGCGCACAGCCACTCAGCCCTGGCGCACGAGCACATGCACGTGCACGACGAGCATCATCAGCACCGGCATGCGCCGGGGCAAGGCGAGGAAGAACCGCATGCGCACGCCCACACGCACGAAGCGCTCCGGCATGCCCATGCGCACTATCCCGACGCGCATCATCGGCACGAGCACTGAGCGCGGCCGCGGCCGCTAGTCCGGTCGGTTCGGTAGCGGCTCGCGCACCGCACGCGCCGGGCGGGCAAGTCGCTGGCCGACCATGAAGCTGGCCAGGAGCACGGCGATGACGCCGGTGCCGAACCAGAGCTCCTTGCCCTGCGCCCAGGCGTCGGCGGCAGGCACCAGCAATGTCGCCAGCACCATCGCCGCAGTCAGCAGGCTGACGCCGGCCACGGCGAGCGCCAGCACGCGCGAGGCCACCTGGGCGCTGCGATCGCTGCGCCGAATGAGCCGCGCCACCCAATAGCCGTTGGCGCCGTCGGTCAGCAGCATGCCGAAGGTGAACAGCAAGCCGAGCATGAGAGCCGAGTGCCAGCCGCCGAATTGGGCGGCCGTGACCGCGAACAGGGCGGCTTGGCTGAAGGTGTCGAACGAGAGCGCGAACAAGGTGCCCACCGCCATCACCGTGAGCGGGTGGCCGGCACGAAGAAGCTTGGCGAAGACGCCGCTGCGCCAGCCCCTGAGTCGGGCCAGTTCGCCTTCGGGCGTGCGCAGCACCGCGGCGATGTTCATGGCGCCGAGGAGCACGAGCACGACGATCGAGATCCACGAGCCCGTCGCTTCGAGCCAGCGTGGCGGATGCCAGGTCTCGGCCAGCAGCGACACGCCCAGGGCGACTGCAATGACGACGACGCCATGCCCGATCGAGAACAGCGCGCCGCAGACGCGCGCCAGGCGCGGCCGGACCCGGGCGTTGTGATAGGTCATGCCGTCGACGGCGGCCAGATGGTCGGCGTCGAAACCATGCCGGATGCCGAGCAGCAACACGACCAGGGCCAGGGCGAGGAAATCGTTCGGAAGGGAGGTCGTGGCCATCGCTTGCGCAGTCTATCGACGCCTCGTCCTCGGCTTTCGCGTTCAATTTGCACGCTGTCGGCCGGATTGTTCGTCATCCCGGCTCGCGGCGGCGGCATAGTGGCGCAGGGAATTGGCAGGAGGCCGAATGAAGCCCTTCATCGTCGCATTTCTCGCGGCGGCGCTCGCGCTCTATCTGAACCGTTTTGCGGAACCGCGCTGGTATCCGCTCGCGCCCGACATGGACCGCTGGCTGTCGGTCTCGCTCGGTCTCTTCGTCTTCCTGGCCGTCTTCAAGATCCTCTCGCCGCGGCGCTCTTCGCTCGATTGAGGCGGCGCTGCCTTTGCCGCGGCGCAGTCTTCAAGGCTGATCGCTCATCGACATGCGCGTGGCTTCCCTCGTGTCCGCGTGCGCGCTCGCGGCGCTCGTGGCGCTGCCGGCTCCCGCGCACGCGCTCTCGCCCGCAGAGGTGTTCCAGAAGGTCTCGCCGAGCGTCTGGCGGATCCGGACCTATGACCGGGAGGGCGTGCCTCTGGCGCAAGGAAGCGCCGTGGTCATCGCGCCCGAAACGCTGGTCACGAATTGCCATGTGCTGGGCAAGGCCGACCGATTCGTCGTCGTTCGCGAAAAAGTCTCGTACGCAGGCAAGCTCGAACTCTGGGATCCCGAGCGCGATGTCTGCCAGGTGAAGGCCGCGGGCCTGGGCGCGCCGGCGGTTCGTCTGGGCGACGCGAGCGCCGTCTTCGTCGGCCAGAACGTCTTCGCGCTCGGCAATCCGCTCGGTCTCGAGCTGACGCTCAGCGCCGGACTCGTCTCGAGCCTGCGCCGCGACGCGGCGCAGCGCATCGTCGCCATCCAGATCTCCGCCCCGATCTCGCACGGCTCGAGCGGCGGCGGTCTTTTCGACGAGCAGGCTCGCCTGATCGGCGTCACCTCGAGCGGAATGCAGGACGGACAGAACCTCAACTTCGCGTTGCCGGTGAACTGGATCACCGAGCTGCCGCAGCGACACGCGACGCGCGAAGCTGCACTGCCGGTGGACACGACGCGCTTCGACGGCAACTGGAAGGTGGCGGTGGCGTGCCCGGCTTTGTCGAACGGAGTCGCTGCCTATCGCTTCGAGTTTCCCGCGCAGGTGACGAACAGCAATCTGCGTGGCCGCTACGGCGAAGAAGGACGCGCCAGCTCGATGCTGCTCGAAGGCACGATCGCATCCGACGGACGCTCCACGCTGTCGGCCACCGGCCTGACTGGCGATGCGCGCTACAACTTCGACCATGCCCAGCCGATGGCGCGCTACACCTATCACGTCAACGCCCATTTCGACGCGACCTACGGCTCGGGCCAGCGTGTCGAAAGCCGCCAGTGCGAGCTGACGTTCGCCAAGCAGTGAAACTCTCGGCGGGTCGCGCGAGCGGCTAGCGAAACCAGTTGACGAGAAAGAAGCAGGCGAGGGCGCCCATGCCGAGCAGAAAGCCGACAAGCGTCAAGCCCATCGTCACGAGGTAGGCGCGGGTGTCGCTGGAAGACATGCGAAGCGCGCCGACCGGTGGGCCGTTGGCGAGAAGGACCATGTAGGTCACGCTGGCGAAGAAGAGGCTGACGAAAAAGGCCGCGACGGCGATGCCGACAGCGCCGCGCTGCACCGGCTGCACGAACGCCTTCTCGATCAGCGAGGCAACGAGCACGAGCGCGCCGGCATCGAGCGTCACCAGATGGCGCAGATAGTCGCAGAGCGCGCGCCGCTGCTCGATGCGCGCGCTGTCGATCTCGTCATCGCCCATCGCGCCGGGGGCGGTTTCGACGAAAGAGGTCGGGCGCCAGTCCTTTGCCTTCATGGCCGATGCGAATGCATCAATCGCGCCGCCGCGTATGCAGGGTCGCGAAATTCAGCGCCAGGGCGGCCAGAACTCCGGTGACCACAGCGGGGTCGGCGGCGCCGGCGGCCGAGGCGATCTCGGCCGCCGTCTGGTACTGTCGTCGCGTCAGCTCCTCGGCGCGTGCCAGGTCCTGGGTGATGATGTTGGCCCGATGCTCGGTCGGTGTGGCCATCGCTTGCTCCTGAGGTGTGCCGCGAGTATCCCCGGCAGGCGCCGGGCAGATGCAATTGCTTGCAAGACTGGCATTTCTGCGCCTGCCGCGCGCGCCGAACGGACGATTGGCGCGTTTCCTCGTGCCGGTTTGCACGTCGCTTCGAGGTCGGGCGTTTGGCACAGAACCTGCGGCTTTTCGGGGCGGTTACAGGAGGTATCGATGAAGGATCTGGTGATGCAGCGGCTGGCGATCGCTTTTGCGGCGACGCTGACGGCATGCGGTGGGGGCAGCGCTCCCCTGTCGAGCCTCGCCGGCAGCCCGGTAGCTGCGCCCCCGCCGCCCGCGCCGGCGCCTCCGGCTCCGGCGCCTACCCCGGCGCCGCCGCCGCCAGCGCCCGCGCCCCCGGCCATGCCGCCGCCTGCGAGCGGGCCGCCGACGATCGTCGAATTCTCGGCCGTGGCGGGCGGCGTTTCGCCGGCGCTGATCGGCGGCAGCATCACGCTCGCGCGCGACGGCAACCTGTGGTTCAACGGCGGCTTCACCTCGAGCCAGATCGGCCGCATCACGCCGACTGGCGTGGTCGACTATCCCGCGACCGGCGCACCGGGGCTCGGGTCGTTCAGCACCGGGCCGCTCACGACCGGACCCGATGGCAATGTCTGGTTCTGCGATCCGGTGGCCGGCATCACGATGGCCGGCACGGTGGGCTCGATCGATGTCGGCACCGGTGTCGCCACGGAGGTCTCCACGCCGCTCATGAAGACAACGGCGCAAACGCGCCAGAGCACGTCGCAAGTCCAGTCGTGCACGTCGGGCGTCTGCACGCCGGTGCTTCCAGGCACCTGCGTGCCGGTGCCGGCAACCATGACGACGCCGGCCACGACTTGCCCGACCGTGACCACCGGCCCGACGCTCGTCGCCTTCTGCACCGCGGCCACCGCCAATGGCGGCAATGCCTTCACCACCACGACCTGCGCCACGAGCACGGTCGGCCCGACGGCCGCGTCGACCTGCACGACCACGGCGCCAGTGGCGGGCAACACCTTCACTTCGACGACTTGCACCGGCATCACGCCGGGCTCGCAGGCCTATGCGATCGCCTCGGGGCCGGACGGCAACCTCTGGTTCACCGAGTTCGTCGCCAACCGCGTCGGCATGTACAACGTGACGACGAAGCTGGCCACCGAGTTCGGGCCGCTGCTGTCGCCGGCAACGGCGATCGCAGCCGGGCCGGACGGCAACGTCTGGTTCCTCGAGGTCGGCACGCCGGCGGGGCCACCGATCATCGGGCGCGTCACGCCGCTGGGCGCGATCGGCGAGTTCTCCACTGGCCTGGCTGCGGGCGAAACGCTCGGCGGCCTGACCGCCGGCGCCGATGGCGGCGTCTGGTTCCTGAAGTCGGGCTTCGGCGGCACCGGCATCGGCCGCCTCGACCCTGCAACCGGCAGCATCACGATCTACACCGCGGGCTTCTCGGGCGCGCAGCCGCTGCTTGGCGGCATCACCGCCGGCCCGGACGGCAACGTCTGGTTCACCGACTACTTCGACGGCTTGATCGGGCGCATCGCGCCCGACGGCACGGTCGCCGAATTCGGCTCGATCACGCCGGGCCTGCAGATCAATGCCATCACGACCGGGCCGGTCGTGGCCGGACAGAAGACGGTGTGGTTCACGACGCCGAGCGAGCAGAGCGTCGGCCGGGCAACGCTGCCATAGCTTGAACCCGCCCTAGGCGAGGCCCTCCGACGACTGCATCGCCCGCCCGAACGGCGGGGATGGGCGACGGCAGCGACGCCCTGTCGCCACAAGCGCTACGCTTCGGCCCTCGCACCCCGGAGCAAGTCCGCATGAAGCCATTTCTCGCCGCCGCATTGGCGTTCGTCTGCATCGGCGCTGCGGCGCAGACTTCGGCGCCGACGCAGCGATTGCGCGGTACGGTCGAGTCCATTGACGGCAGCACGATCGTCCTGAAGGAACGCAATGGCGAGACGATGCGCATGACGCTCGCCGACAACTTCAGCGTCAACGAGGTTGTGCCGATTCCGATCTCCAGCTTGCAGCCCGGGAGCTTCGTGGGCACCGCGGCACTGAGCGACGCCGGCGGCAAGTTGCGCGCGCTCGAGGTGCTGCTGCTGCCCGAAGCGGCACGCGGTTCGGGCGAAGGTCATTTCCCGTGGGACCTCGAGCCCGGCAGCACGATGACGAACGGCACCGTCACCGAAATGGTGGTGGCGGCTAGCGGGCGCACGCTCAAGCTTCGCTACAAGGACGGCGAGCAAACGGTCGTCGTGCCCGACGACATTCCCATCGTCACCTTCAAGCCGGGCGATCGCAGCCTGATCGTCGTCGGCGCCAAGGTGCTGGTGACGGCACAGATGCGCGACGGCAAGCTGGTGGCGCTGCGGGCGCTGGCCGGTCGCAACGGCTTCGCGCCGCCGATGTAGCGCGAGTTAGCGCTTCGCCATCTGTCGCCAGCCGAGTGGACCGCCTGATCGTCACCTGCGAGCACGCGGGCAACGACGTGCCGAAGGAGCATGCGGCGCTGTTCGTCGGCCATGAGAAGCTGTTGCCCACCCATCGCGGTTGGGACCCGGGCGCACTCCTGCTCGCCCGCGAGATGGCCAAGCGCTTTGGCGCCCCGCTCCTGTTCGAGACCACGACGCGCTTGCTCGTCGACCTCAACCGTTCGGTCGGCACGCCGGACCTGCACTCCGAGGCGACGCGACATCTGTCGCTGCCTGAACGCCGCCGCATCCTCGAGCGCTATTACCACCCGCATCGCGGTCGGGTCGACGCCGCGATGGCGGCGTTGGTGGCGACGCGCGATCGGGTCGTGCACGTCGCGTCGCACAGCTTCACGCCCGAGCTGCACGGCCACGTGCGCACTGCCGACATCGGCCTGCTCTACGACCCGGGGCGGCCCGGCGAGGTGGCTTTCTGCACGGCCTGGCTGGAGGCGCTGCGACAGGCCGATCCATCGCTGCGGCTGCGCCGCAACTACCCCTATCTCGGCAAGAGCGACGGCGTGGCGCAGGCCTTGCGCCGGCGGCACGGTCCGCGCCGTTACGTGGGCATCGAACTCGAAGTGAACCAGCGCTTCGTCGAGCAGGGCGGGCCGGCTTGGCCCAAGCTCCGGCGAACGCTCATCGAGACGCTCGCCTCCGTCCTTCAGCTGCGCGGGGGCACCGCTCCCGACGAAGGGTAGGCCGGCTCCGGCGGCGGCGCCGGGTAGCCTTGCGGTGCCGGTTCGTAGGCGTGCGGCGCGTGCGTCACGCGCGTGTGACCCCCGGCGCTCACGACGAGAACCACCGGCTCGCCCACGGCCCAGGTATCGCCCGCGGCGCCCTGGATGACCGAGCGGCGCTCGCCGTTGCGCAACTGGACCAGGATCTCGACACCGTTCTGCTGCGTCGTGCCGCGCTCGACGGTATTGCCGATGACGCCGCCGAGGACGGCGCCGACGACGCTGCCGACGATGGTGCCGCTACCGCCCCCCACGCTCGCGCCGGCGACGCCGCCGGCGATCGCGCCGGCGCCGGCGCCGATGCCGCTCTGGCTGCCGTCGATGGTGACGGGCCGAACGGAAAGGACGGTGCCGTCGAGCACGGTGGACATCTGCTGCGCCTGGTACGGCTGCACCACGTTCGGGTTCGCGGTGTAGCAACCGGCGAGCGTGGCCACGGCCAAGGCGGTGAATACGTGTCTCATGATCTGTTCCTCGAGGGTCTCCCGTCAGCAACGCGGCCGACCCGCATCAGTTGACCACAAAGGACATCCGGCCGCCTTGCCGGGCCGCGAAGACCGCGCAAAGAAGTGTGAGTTTCAGCCGTGCAGTCGGCTGTTGCGCGGCACGCTGGCCAACAGGAACTCCATCTGGTCGGCCAGGATGCGGCGGCCGCGCAGGATCATGTCTTCGTGCAGGCTGGGCACGTAGGGCGTGTAGTGCAGCGACATGCGCGCTTCCTCGGGCAACCGGTTGCCCTTGTGGCCATTGCAGGCGCGGCAGGCGGTGATGCAGTTCATCCAGGTGTCGCGGCCGCCGCGCGAGGTGGGCACGATGTGCTCGCGCGTCAGGTCGTCGAGCGGGAAGTGGCCGGCACAGTAGGCGCAGACCTGGCGGTCGCGGGCAAAGAGCTTGGGATTGCTGAGGGCCGGCGTGCGCCGCCAGGCCCGGCTCGGCACCGCGCCGCGCACGGCGACGATCGGATGCACCTCGATGCGCGACTGCAGGCCGGTGCGCCTCTGCACGCCGCCGCGCAGCACGCGAAACGCATCGCCGAGCGTCCACGCGACACCATCGCTGGCATAGAGCACGGCCGCTTCCTTGGCCGAGATCCAGGCCTGCGGGCGGCCGGACATGTCGAGCTGCAGGACTTCCATCAACCCGCAAGCGTACTGCATGAACGTACAGGGGCTCAAGCGCCGGTGTCACCGGTGGTATCGCCCGATGCGCCGGCGCTACGCCGAATGGTCAGGTCGCTGCCGGATAGAGGCCGCGCTGGCGCGCCATCAGCCGGGTCAGGCCGAGCAGCGCCGAGATGTTCGGCGTGGCGACACCGACGCGCGCGCCGATCTCGTGAACCGAGGCCACCAGCGCGTCGAGCTCGATCGGCCGGCCGGCCAGCGTGTCCTGCAGCATCGAGGTCTTGAAGCTGCCGAGCTTGCGCGCGAGCTTCATCCGCTCTTCGCCCGACTGCTCGATGGCGCAACCGACGCGCGCGCCGATGGCCGCCGCTTCGGCCATGGTGCGGACCATGAAATCGAAGACCAGCGCGTCGTCGAGGATGGCGTCGCTGGGCGCGCCGGTCAACGAGGAAACCGGGTTCATCGTCATGTTGCCCCAGAGCTTGTACCAGACCTCGCGCCGCACATCGGCGCTCGCCTCGGCCTCGAAGCCGGCTTCGCCGAGCGCGGCGCAGACGCTGCGCGTGCGCGCCGAGTCGCCGCCGCGCGGCTCGCCGACGATCAGCCGCTCGCCGAAGTTGTGCCGCACGAGGCCCGGCTCCGGGCACGACGCGGCCAGGTGCACGACGCAGCCGAGCACGCGCTCGATCGGCAACAGCGCCAGCAGCCGCCCGCCCGGGTCGACGCTTTCGAGCGGCGCCTCGTTCGGCGCGGCCGCCGGCATGAACCACCACGGCACGCCGTTCATCGCCGGCAGCACGATCGGTCGACGGGCCCATCAGCGCATGCAGCGAAGGCGCCACCGCCGCGAGGGCCGGCGCCTTGAGCGCGATGACCACGAGGTCCTGCGGGCCGAGCGCAGCGGCGTTGTCGCTGGCCTCGATGCGCGTCGCGCTGTGCACGCCACCCGACTCGACGAGCAGGCCGCGCTCGCGCACCCGCGCCAGCGTCTCGCCGCGTGCCAGCGCGCCGACGCGATGGCCGGCGGCGGCCATGCGGGCGGCGATGAGGCCGCCGACGGCGCCCAGTCCGACGATCGCGACCTTCATTGGAGGTGTTCCTTGACGTGTCGTTTGCGGATCGGGGTGCGCGCGGCCGGGAGCATCGGGCGGGGGACTCCGCTCATGTCCCCCGACGACCGCCTGAAGGCGCTCGTCTCCTCCTTTACTTCGCTGCGTCCCCCACCCGACGCTCCCGGCCGAGCCGCCTCGCACGAGAAAGAAAGAGCAAGACGCCTCGGTGCAGGATCGGGGCGATGGGGCGTTCTGTGGAGCGAAGTAAAGGAGGAGGCGAGAGCCATACCTGGCTCTCGCCGGGGGACATGAGCGCAACAGAGCGCCCCGTCGCCCCGATCCCTCGACGCCGACAACGGCATCACCACGTCCCTGTCGCAAGAAAACGTGTCGCAAGAAAACGTGATCAAACACAGACAAATCTCCGGCACGAGCGACACGCGCCCGCCGTTTTTCTGCAAAATAGCACGATCGTTCGTTTTTGCGTGACCGCAACCCGCTGACCTTGCCCACCGTGAATTCTCTTGCCTCCGACAACGCCGAGCTCGCGCCGGCCGAAGCCGGCTCGGCGCCGAAGGCGCTGATGAAGGGCCGGCAGACGCGCGCCGCGATCGTCGACGCGGCGCTGGCGCTGGCCTCGCACATCGGCCTCGAGGGCCTGTCGATCGGCGCCCTGGCCGAGGTCACGGGCATGAGCAAGTCGGGCGTCTTCGCCCACTTCGGCTCGCGCGAGGAACTGCAGATCTCGGTGGTGCGCGAATACCACTCGCGCTTCGAGGACGAGGTGTTTCGCCCGGCGATGGCGAAGGCGCGCGGCCTGCCGCGCCTGCGCAAGCTCTTCGACCAGCTGGTTGAAGCGGGTCTCGGTCGAGATCGATTCCGGCTGCATCTACATCAGCGGCGCGGTCGAGTTCGACGACCGGCCCGGGCCGGTGCGCGACGCCCTCGTGACCATGGTCCAGACCTGGCGGCGGGCGCTGGAGCGCGCCATCCGCGTCGCCGTCGCCGAAGGCCATCTGCGCGCCGACACCGACGTCGCGCAGTTGCTGTTCGAGATTCACGGTCTCATTCTCGCCGTCCATCACGATGCCCGCTTCCTGCGCCACCCCGGCGCCGAGGAGCGGGCGCGTTCCGGTTTCGAGCGCGTTCTTGCGCATTGGGCGGCACCCGCCCGCCCGCTTTGAGTTTCATCAGGAGCCGTCCATGCCTTCCTATACGCCGCCTTTGCGCGACATGCAGTTCGTGCTGCACGAGGTTCTCGGTGTCGTCGACGAGCTGAAGCCGCTGCCGCGCTACGCCGACATCGACGCCGACACCATCAACGCGGTGCTCGAGGAAGGCGGCAAGTTCGCGAGCGAGGTGCTGCTGCCGCTCAACGCGGTCGGCGATGCCGAGGGCTGCGTGCTCGACAAGACGACGCACGAAGTGAAGGCGCCCGACCGGCTTCAAGGAGGCCTACGCGAAGTACGTCGAAGGCGGCTGGCCGGCGCTCAGCTGCGATCCGGAATACGGCGGCCAGGGCCTGCCGCACGTCGTCAACCAGTGCCTGTTCGAGATGCTGAATTCGTCGAACCAGGCCTGGACGATGTACCCGGGCCTCTCGCACGGCGCCTACGAGTGCCTGCACACGCACGGCACCGAGGAGCAGAAGAAGCTCTATCTCCGCAAGCTGACGAGCGGCCACTGGACCGGCACGATGTGCCTGACCGAGCCGCAGTGCGGCACCGACCTCGGCCTCCTGCGCACGAAGGCCGAGCCGCAGGCCGACGGCAGCTACAAGCTCACCGGCAACAAGATCTTCATCTCGGCGGGCGAGCACGACATGGTCGAGAACATCGTCCACCTGGTGCTGGCGCGCCTGCCCGATGCGCCGACGGGCTCCAAGGGCATCTCGCTGTTCGTGGTGCCGAAGTGGAAGGTGAAGGCCGACGGCTCGCTCGGCGAGCGCAACGCCATCTGGTGCGGCGGCCTCGAGCACAAGATGGGCATCCACGGCAACGCCACGGCGCAGATCGTGCTCGAGGACGCCGAGGGCACGCTGGTCGGCGAGCCGAACAAGGGCCTGGCGGCGATGTTCGTGATGATGAATGCGGCGCGCCTGGGCGTCGGCATGCAGTCGCTCGGCCTGACCGAAGTGGCCTACCAGAACGCCGCGGCCTACGCGAAGGATCGCCTGCAGATGCGCTCGCTCTCGGGCGCGAAGGCCAAGGACAAGCCGGCCGATCCGATCATCGTCCACCCCGACGTGAGCAAGATGCTGCTCACGGCGCGCGCCTATGCCGAAGGCGGCCGGGCGCTGGCGATGTTCACCACGCTGCTGCTCGACAAGGAGGTGGCCAGCCGACGACGAGGCGGTGCGCAAGGACTCGGCCGACCTGGTGGCGCTGCTGACGCCGATCGTCAAGGCCTTCTTCACCGACAACGCCTGGATCGCGACCTCGCACTGCCTGCAGGTCTTCGGCGGCCACGGCTACATCCGCGAATGGGGCATGGAGCAGTTCGTGCGCGACGCCCGCATCAACATGATCTACGAGGGCACGAACACGATCCAGTCGCTCGACCTGCTCGGCCGCAAGGTGCTCTCCGACAACGGCGCCAAGCTGAAGAAGTTCGGCAAGTAGGTCGCAGCGAGTTCGTCGAGGAAGAAGGCGTCAACGAGGAGATGCAGGAGTTCGTCAATCCGCTCGCCGACCTCGGCGAGAAGGTGACCAAGCTCACGACCGAGATCGGCATCAAGGCGTTCAAGGATCCCGACGAAGTCGGCGCCGCGGCGGTCGACTACCTGCGCGTCTGCGGCCACCTCGTGTTCGCCTACCTCTGGGCGCGCATGGCCAAGGTGGCGCTCGAAAAGGAAGGCAGCGGCGATCCGTTCTACACCGCCAAGCTGGCGACGGCGCGCTTCTACTTCGCCAAGCTGCTGCCCGAGACCGCCGGGCTGATCCGCACCGCGCGCGCCGGCGTGGCGCCGATGATGGCGCTGGACGCGGCGCTGTTCTGAGCCGAAGCGCTCGCGCAATCCGACAGAGAAAGACAAGGAGACTTCGATGAACATCCAGCTGCAACGCCTGGCCTTCGGTTTCAGCCTGCTCTTCGCGACGACGCTCGCGCTGGCGCAGGCGATGACGCCGGCGGGCCTGTGGAAGACGGTCGACGACAACACCAAGAAGGAGAAGTCGCTGGTGCGCATCGTCGAGACGAGCGGCGTCTACACCGGCAAGGTCGAGAAGATCATCGACCCCGATGCGCCCAAGGATGCGGTCTGCAAGGACTGCACCGACGAGCGCAAGGACAAGCCGATCGTCGGCATGACCATCATCCGCAACATCAAGGCCGACGCGGACGACAAGGCCGTGTTCGACGGCGGCGAGATCCTCGACCCGAACAACGGCAAGGTCTACAAGGTCAAGCTGACCGTGACCGACAAGGGCAGCAAGGCTCGACGTGCGCGGCTACATCGGCATGCCGATGCTCGGCCGCACGCAGACCTGGAGCCGCGTCGAATGAACCCGCTTCCCGGAGCCACCATGAATCGATTCAACGTTCGCAAGGTCGCCGTGCTCGGCGCCGGCGTGATGGGCGCGCAGATCGCCGCCCATCTGGTCAACGTCAAGGTGCCGGTCGTGCTGTTCGACCTGCCGGCCAAGGACGGGCCGAAGAACGGCATCGTCACGAAGGCCGTCGAGGGCTTGAAGAAGCTCAAGCCCGCGCCGCTCGGCATGCCGGAGGATGCGGCGCTGATCCAGCAGGCGAACTACGAAGAGCACCTGAGCCTGCTCGGCGAATGCGACCTGATCATCGAGGCGATCGCCGAGCGCATGGACTGGAAGCTCGATCTCTACACGAAGATCGCGCCGGCCGTGGCCCCGCACGCCATCGTCGCCAGCAACACCTCGGGCCTGAGCATCACCAAGCTCGCGGCGGTGCTGCCGGCCGAGATCCGGCCGCGCTTTTGCGGCATCCACTTCTTCAATCCGCCGCGCTACATGGCGCTGGTGGAGCTGATCGCCACGCCGGACACCGAACCGGAAGTGCTCGACCAGCTCGAGGCCTTCGTCACCACGACGCTCGGCAAGTCGGTGATCCGCGCCAAGGACACGCCCAACTTCATCGCCAATCGCGTCGGCATCGCCGGCATGCTGGCGACGATGAAGGAGGCCGAGACCTACGGCCTCAGCTACGACGTCGTCGACGACCTCACCGGCAAGAAGCTCGGCCGTGCCAGCTCGGGCACCTTCCGCACCGCCGACGTCGTCGGCCTGGACACGATGGCGCACGTCATCAAGACGCTGCAGGACAACCTCGGCCCCGAGCAGGGCAACGATCCCTTCTTCGCCAGCTTCGCGACGCCGCCGGTCTTGCAAAAGCTGCTCGACGCGGGCGCGCTCGGGCAAAAGACCGGTGCCGGCTTCTACAAGAAGGTCGGCAAGGACATCCTGCGCTTCGACCCCGCGAGCGGCGAGTACGTCGCCGGCGGCGGCAAGGCCGACGAGATCGTCGCGCGCATCCTGAAGAAGCCGCCGGCCGAGCGCCTCAAGCTCCTGCACGACTCGAAGAATCCGCAGGCGCAGTTCCTCTGGGCGATCCTGCGCGACAGCTTCCACTACGCCGCCGTGCACCTGGCCGACGTGGCCGAGAGCGCGCGCGACATCGACTTCGCGATGCGCTGGGGCTTCGGCGCGAGCCAGGGCCCGTTCGAGCTCTGGCAGCAGGCCGGCTGGACGCAGGTCGCCAAGTGGGTGAAGGAAGACATCGATGCCGGCAAGGCGCTGAGCAGCGCGCCCTTGCCGTCGTGGGTATTCGATGGCCTCGGCACGGCCGACGGCGGCGTGCATCGTCCGGAAGGCTCGTGGAGCGCCGCGCACGCACGCTTCGTCGCGCCGAGCACCTTGCCGGTGTACGAGCGCCAGGCCTTCCGCGAGAACGTGTTCGGCTCGGGCGCAGCGGAGCCGCTGAAGTCGGGCACCGAGGTCTTCCGCAACGAGGACGTGCGCGTCTGGACGCTCGACGGCAAGGTCCTGATCGCCAGCATCACGGCCAAGCTGCATCTCATCAGCCCCGGAGTCATCGAAGGCCTGACGAAGGCCATCGATCTCGCCGAGGCCGGCTACCAGGGCCTCGTGCTCTGGTCGCCCGACGACGTGTTCTCCGCCGGCGCCAATCTCGAGGCGCTGATGCCGATCTTCATGAAAAGCGGCGGCAAAGGCATCGTGCCCGAGGTGAAGAAGCTGCAGGATGCGATGCTGCGCATGCGCTACGCCAGCGTGCCGGTGGTGGCCGCGATGCGTGGCATCGCGCTCGGCGGCGGTTGCGAGATCGCGCTGCACTGCGCGCGCCGCGTCGCGGCGATGGAAAGCTACATGGGCTTCGTCGAGGTGGGCGTCGGCCTGCTGCCGGCCGGGGGCGGCCTGACCTACCTCGCGCGGCGCGCCGCCGAGATGGCTGCTGCCGGCAACGCCAACGCCGACATCTTCGCCTTCCTGCGCGACGGCTTCACCAGCGCCGCCACGGCCAAGGTCGGCACCAGCGCGAACGAGAACCGCAAGCTCGGCTACCTGCTCTGGAGCGATGTGATCGTGGCCAACAAGGACGAGCTCCTGCACGTCGCCAGCGCCCAGGCGCGCGCGATGTTCGAGAGCGGCTATCGGCCGCCGACCCGGGCGCCGTTCCCGGTGGCCGGCCGCAACGCCATCGCCACGGTCAAGGGCCAGCTCGTCAACATGCGCGATGGCGGCTTCATCAGCGCCCACGACTACACCATCGCCACGCTGATCGCCGACGTGGTCTGCGGCAGCGACGTCGATGCCGGCTCGCTCGTCACCGAGGAGTACCTGATGGCGCTCGAGCGCAAGCACTTCTGCGGCCTGCTCGACCACCCGAAGACGCAGGAACGGATCATGGGCATGCTGCAGACCGGCAAGCCGGTTCGCAACTGAAGAGGACGACGAACATGAGCAGCAAGCAAGTGCAGGACGCCTACATCGTCGCCGCGACGCGCACGCCGATCGGCCGCTCGGGCCGCGGCTACTTCAGGAACACCCGGCCCGACGACCTGCTGATCGCGGCGATCCTGAGCGCCATGAAGCAGGTGCCCAGCCTCGACCCGGCGGCGATCGAAGACGCCGTCGTCGGCTGCTCCTTTCCCGAAGGCGAGCAGGGCATGAACATGGCGCGCATCGCGGTGGCCCTGTGCGGCTTCCCGAAGCCGATCGGCGGCATCACGGTCAACCGCTTCTGCGCCTCGGGCCTGAGCGCGATCCAGATGGCGGCCGACCGCATCCGCGTCGGCGAGGCCGACGTGATGATCGCCGGCGGCGCCGAGTCGATGAGCCTGGTGCCGATGGGCGGCAACAAGCCTTCGTTCAACCCGAAGATCTTCGAGCACGACGAGAACGTCGGCATCGCCTACGGCATGGGCCTGACCGCCGAGAAGGTGGCGGCGCAGTGGAAGGTGAGCCGCGAGGCGCAGGATGCGTTCTCGTATGAATCGCACATGCGCGCACTGAAGGCGCAGGCGGCGGGCGAATTCACCGACGAGATGACGCCGATCGATGTCGTCGAGCGCTTTCCCGATCTGGCGAACGCGGGCGAGGGCGGTGCCCAGTCGACGAAGACGCGCACCGTCGCGCTCGACGAAGGCCCGCGCAAGGACACCTCGCTCGAAGGCCTGGCCAAGCTGCGACCGGTGTTCGCGGCCAAGGGCAGCGTCACCGCCGGCAACAGCTCGCAGACCAGCGATGGCGCCGGCGCGCTGATCCTGGCCAGCGAGAAGGCCGTCAAGCAGTTCGACCTGAAGCCGCTGGCCCGCTTCGTCAGCTTCGCCAGCCGCGGCGTGCCGCCCGAGATCATGGGCATCGGCCCGATCGAGGCCATCCCCGCAGCGCTTCGCTACGCGGGCCTGAAGCTCGAAGACATCGGCTGGATCGAGCTCAACGAGGCCTTCGCGGCGCAGTCGCTGGCGGTCATCAACACCGTGGGGCTCGATCAGAGCAAGGTCAATCCGATGGGCGGCGCGATCGCCCTCGGCCACCCGCTCGGCGCCACCGGCGCGATCCGCTCGGCCACGGTCATCCATGCGCTGCGTCGGCACAACCTGAAGTACGGCATGGTGACGATGTGCGTCGGCACCGGCCAGGGCGCGGCCGGCATCTTCGAGCGGCTCTGAGGGCCGGCTCGCGGACCGCGCGATGGCAAGCCTCGACGCATCGTCGCCGCCGCCGACCGGCGAGCCCGTGGCCGTGCGCGACGATGCCGCGATCGAGATGCGCGTCTTTGCGCCGGCCGCCGGCACGCTGCCGACGGCTGCGGTGCTCATCGGCGGGGCGATGGGGGTGCGGCAGGCGTTCTACGCGCCGTTCGCGCTGTGGCTGGCGCGCCAGGGCTACCTCGTCGCGACCTTCGACTATCGCGGCGTCGGTGCCTCGCGCGTCGCCTCGCTGCGCGGCTTCGACGCCGATCTCTTCAGCTGGGCGCGCGACTTCGATGCCGCCATCGATGCCTTGGCCCTGCGCGCCGAAGGCCGCCCGCTCTTCCTGATCGGCCACAGCCTCGGCGCGCAGCTGCCCGGCCTGTTGCGCAACCGCGGCCGCATCGAGGGCCTCGTTTCCATCGCTGCCGGCAGCGGCTACTGGCGCGACAACGCGCCGCGCCTGAAGCGCTCGGTGCTCTATTTCTGGTACGTGCTCGTGCCGGTCGCGACGGCGCTGTTCGGCTATTTCCCGGGTGCCCGACTGAAGAAGGTGGGCGACCTGCCGCGCGGCGTCGTCCTGCAATGGCGGCGCTGGTGCCTCGACCCGCGCTATCACGTCGGCGCCGAAGGCAAGGTGGTGAGAGAGCAGTTCGAGTCCGTGCGCTTTCCGCTCGTCGCGGTATCGATCAGCGACGACGAGCTGATGACCGAGCGCGGCATCCGCGTGCTCGTCGACTGCTACGCCAATGCCCCGCGCCGCGTCGAGCGCATCGCGCCCGCCGACGTGGCGGCCAGGCGCATCGGCCACTTCGGCTTCTTCCGCGATGCCTTCGAGCCCACCTTGTGGGCGCGCGCGGCATCGTGGCTCCTCGAATTCCAACGCGCAAAGGAAGCGACATGAGCATCAGGACCGCCACCCTCAACGGCGTGGCCACCATCGAGATCGCGCGTCCGGAGAAGAAGAACGCCATCACCCAGGCGATGTACCGGCAGATGGCCGAAGCGCTCGACGCCGCGGTGGCCGACAACGCGGTGCGCGCGGTGCTGCTCACCGGCCAGCCCGGCATCTTCACCTCGGGCAACGACATCGAGGACTTCATGCAGCGCCCGCCGAGCTCGACCGAGTCGCCGGCCTTCGTCTTCATGAAGGCGCTGATGGGCTGCGACAAGCCGGTCGTCGCCGCCGTCACCGGTGCGGCGATCGGCATCGGCACGACGATGCTGCTGCACTGCGACTTCGTCTACGTCAGCGACGAGGCGCGCCTGGCGATGCCGTTCGTGAGCCTCGGCCTGGTGCCGGAGTTCGGCTCGAGCCTGATCGTGCCGCAGCTGATGGGCAACGTGCGCGCCGCCGAGAAGCTGCTGCTCGGCGATCCGTTCACCGGCGCCGACGCGGTCGAGGTGGGCATCGCCAATGCCGTGCTGCCGGCCGCCGAAGTGGCGCCGCACGCACGCCGGGTCGCCGAGCGCTTCAACGGCTTGCCGCCAGGCGCCGTGCGCGAGACCAAGCGGCTGATGCGGCGGGCCCGCACGGCCGCGGCGCTGGAGACGATCGGTGTCGAAGGCAGTGCCTTCGCGGCCCGCCTGCAAAGTCCGGAAGCGAAGGAAGCCTTCAGTGCCTTCTTCCAGAAGCGCAAGCCCGACTTTTCCAGGTTCTGATCGCGCGGCCCGGCCCGGCCGTCCGGCGCTCGCGCTGGCCTACAAGCTCGCGCTCGCGCCGCTCTTGGTGGTGCAGGCGATTCGCACCCGACGACGCGCGCTGGTGCTGCCGGAGGCCGGCGGCCCGCGCGACGGCCTTCTAGGCGCGGTTGCGGCACCGCCGTTGCGCGTGCTCATCGCCGGCGACTCCTCGGCTGCCGGTGTCGGCGTCGCGCATCAGGACGCGGCCGTGGCCGGCCACCTCGTGCGCGCGTTGCACCATGGCACCGGCCGGCCCGTCGCCTGGAGCCTGCACGCGAAATCGGGCCTGACGACGCGCGGCGTGCAGGCCCTGCTCGAGGCCGAGCCGCCCACTCCCGGCGACATCGCCATCGTCATCAGCGGCGTCAACGATGTCGTCGACCAGATCGCGGCAGGTCGTGCCGTTCGCCATCGCGCGGCGCTGGCCGACTGGCTGCTCGACGGCGGCTTCGCGCGCCATGTCGTCTTCGCGCCCTTGCCGCCGATCGATCGCTTTCCGCTCCTTCCCGAGCCGTTGCGGCGCGTGCTCGGAGCCGACGCGCGCCGTCACGACGCGGCGCTGGCACGCTGGGCCGCCGGCCGCCGCGATGTCTCGCATGCGAGCTTCGAGCTCGATCTGAGCGCCGAAGGCATGGCCAGCGATGGCTTTCATCCCGGCGAGCCGGTGTATCGCGCCTGCGGCGAGGCGCTGGCGGCGCACGTGCAGAAGACCATCGCCGAGGCGTAGACGGGGGGCATCCGCTGGACCGATGACCTATCGCAGGGTCTGACATTGCGGCACACTGCGCCGCACGACCCGGCGCCAAAGCCGGGCGAACAAAAGACGGGCGAACACCAGACGGGAGGGCCGATGAATCTGGCCGGACGAACCTTGTTCATCACGGGCGCGTCGCGCGGCATCGGCCTGGCGATTGCGCTCAGGGCGGCACGCGACGGCGCGCAGATCGTCGTCGCCGCGAAAACGGCGGAGGCGAACCCGAAGCTGCCGGGCACCATCTACAGCGCCGCCGAAGAGATCGAGGCGGCCGGCGGCAAGGCGCTGCCGGTGCAGTGCGACATCCGCGACGAGGCCAGCGTGCAGGCGGCGGTCGCGCAGGCGGCGCAGCACTTCGGCGGCATCGACATCCTCGTCAACAACGCCAGCGCGATCAGCCTGACGCCGACCTCGGCAACGCCGATGAAGCGCTTCGACCTGATGTTCGGCGTCAACGTGCGCGGCACCTATCTATGCACGCAGACCTGCCTGCCGCATCTGCGCCGCCTCGGCGAAGGCCGGCCGCAATCCGCACGTGCTGTCGATGGCGCCGCCGCTCTCGATGCGCGAGCACTGGTTCGCCCAGCACACCGCCTATACGATGGCGAAGTACGGCATGAGCATGTGCACGCTCGGCCACGCCGGCGAGTTCCGGCCGCTCGGCATCGCCGTGAACAGCCTGTGGCCGCGCACCGCGATCAAGACGGCGGCGCTGCAGATGATCCCGGGCGTCGACCTCGACGCCTGCCGCACGCCGGAGATCCTGGCCGACGCGGCCTACCTGATCCTGACCAGCGACGCGAAGACGACGAGCGGCAATTTCTTCATCGACGATGCGCTCCTCGCCGAGCATGGCGTCGTCGACCTCGAGCGCTACAGCGTCAAGCCGGGCACGACGAAGTTCGTGCCCGATTTCTTCGTCGACTGAAGGACCATGAAGGCTCGCGTCGATGCCGACGGCAAGGTGCGACGCTGGCAGGTCGGCGATGCGCAGGTGACGCAGGTGGTCGAATCGCGCGGTGCGAGCCCGCCCTCGTTCCTGTTCGATGGCGTCAGCGCCGAGCGGGTCCAGTCGCACGCCTGGCTGCGGCCGCACTTCGCGCATGCCGACGGCCGCTTGTTCGCCTCGATCCACTGCTTCGTCATCGAGTCGAAGGGTCTGCGCATCGTCGTCGACACCTGCGTCGGCAACGACAAGCCGCGATCGGTCGCGATGTGGAACCAGCTGCATGGGCCCTTTCTCGCCGACCTGGAAGGCGCCGGCTTCGCGCCGGCGAGCATCGACATCGTGCTCTGCACGCACATGCACGTCGATCACATCGGCTGGAACACCCGGCTTTGCGAGGGCCGTTGGCTGCCGACCTTTCCGAACGCTCGCTATCTGTTCGGGCGCGCGGAATACGAGCACTGGTCCGGCACCGGCGACGACGAAGACCGCCAGCTGCTCGCCGACTCGGTGCAGCCCGTCGTCGACGCCGGCCTGGCCCATTGGGTGGCGGGCGACCATGCCATCAACGACGAAGTGAGCCTCGAGCCGACGCCCGGCCATACGCCCGGCCATGTCAGCGTGCGCCTGCGCTCGGCCGGGGCCGAGGCGGTAATCACCGGCGACCTCATGCACCATCCGATCCAGTGTGGCGATCCCGCCATCGGCTCGCGCTTCGATGTCGATCCGCGCGTCGCCTTCGAGACCCGCCTGCGCTTCCTGCGCGAACAGGCCGACCGCGACGTGCTGGTGCTCGGCACCCACTTCGCCGCGCCGACGGCGGGCTGGGTCGTCTCTGCCGGCGCGGCCTGGCAGTTCGCCGTCAGCCGGCGGGGATCTGGCGCGGCCGACCCGAGCGATCGATCGCCACGTACGTGAGGTTGGCCTCGGTCACCTTGACCACGTGCAGGTTGGATGGATCGCGCTCGGCATAGACCTCGACGTTGACGGTGACCGATGTCTTGCCGATGCGCTCGACCTTGGCATAGAAGCTGAGCAGGTCGCCCATCGAGACCGGCTGCTTGAAGACGAACTGGTTGACGGCGACGGTGGCGATCCGGCCCTTGGCGATCCTGGCCGGAAGGACGGCGCCGGCGAGGTCGACCTGGGCCATGATCCAGCCTCCGAAGATGTCGCCGTTGCCGTTGGCGTCGGCCGGCATGGGCATGACGCGCATGACGAGCTGGCGATCGTTGGGCAAGGTCAGCGGGGCGATCGACGAGAGGTCGGGTTCGCGCTCGATCTCGGGCATATTGCGGCAGGCTCGCGGTGAGGGCCGCTGATTCTTTCACCATTCACCTCGACCGAAGCTTCGATTTCATGCGACCTGCCACGCTTTCCGCTCCCCCTGTCACGACGAACCCGGCCACGCGCGAGACGCCGGCGAAGTCCGACTGGCGCACGCTCGGCAAGCTCCTGCCCTACGTCTGGCAATGGCGCTGGCGGGTGCTGGTGGCGCTGGCCTGCCTGGTCGCGGCCAAGCTCGCCAACATCGGCGTGCCGCTGCTCCTCAAGCATCTGGTCGACGCGCTCTCGCTCAAGCCCGGCGACCCGAGCGCCGTGCTCGTCGTGCCGGTGGCGCTTCTCGTCGGCTACGGCGCGCTGCGCCTGTCGATCACGCTCTTCACGGAGATGCGCGAGTTCCTCTTCTATCCGGTGGCGGCACGGATCGCGCGCAAGGTCTCGCTCGAGGCCTTCGAGCATCTCCTGCAACTGAGCCTGCGCTTTCATCTCGAGCGCCAGACCGGCGGCGTCTCGCGCGACATCGAGCGCGGCTCGCGCTCGATCCAGTCGCTGCTCAACTACACGATCTACAACATCCTGCCGACGCTGGTCGAGATCGCGATGGTGATCGTGCTGCTCTCGGCCAAGTTCGACGGCTGGTTCGCCGCCATCACCTTCGGCGCGCTGGTGATCTACATCGCCTTCACGGTCACGGTGACGGAGTGGCGCACCGCCTTTCGCCGGATCATGAACGAGCAGGACTCGAAGGCCAACACCAAGGCGCTCGATGCCCTGCTCAACTACGAGACGGTCAAGTACTTCTCCAACGAGTCGTTCGAGCAGGCCCGCTACGACGACAACCTGCAGCGGCTCGAGAAGGCCTCGGTGAAATCGCAGACCTCGCTCTCGATGCTCAATCTCGGCCAGAGCCTGATCATCGCCACGGCGGTGACCTTGCTGGTCTGGCGCGCGACCGTCGGCGTTGTCGGCGGCACGATGACGCTGGGTGACCTGGTGCTCGTCAACGCCCTGATGATCCAGCTCTACATCCCGCTCAATTTCCTCGGCGTCATCTACCGCGAGATCAAGCAGTCGATGATCGACATGGAAAAGATGTTCGCGCTCCTCGGCCAGGGCCGCGAGATCGCCGACGCGCCGGATGCGCAGCCGCTCGTGCCGCGCGGCGGCGCGGTGCGCTTCGACGACGTGCGCTTCGGCTACGACGCCGACCGCGAGATCCTGCACGGCGTGAGCTTCGAGATCCCGGCCGGCAAGACGGTGGCGGTGGTCGGCCCGTCGGGCTCGGGCAAGAGCACGCTGGCTCGCCTGATGTTCCGCTTCTACGACGTCGACGCCGGTCGCATCTCGATCGACGGCCAGGACATCCGCGACGTCACGCAGAAAAGCCTGCGCGAGGCCATCGGCATCGTGCCGCAGGACACCGTGCTCTTCAACGACACGGTCGAATACAACATCGCCTACGGCCGCACCGGCGCCGGCCGGGCCGAGGTGGAGGGCGCGGCGCGCTCGGCCCACATCCACAATTTCATCGTCTCCACGCCGAGGGGCTACGACACGATGGTCGGCGAGCGCGGCCTGAAGCTTTCGGGCGGCGAAAAGCAGCGCGTGGCGATCGCCCGCACCCTGCTCAAGAACCCGCCGGTCATGATCTTCGACGAAGCCACCTCGGCCCTCGACTCCGCCAACGAGCGGGCGATCCAGGCCGAGCTGCAGAGCGCGGCGCGCAATCGAACCGCGCTGGTCATCGCGCATCGCCTGTCGACCGTCGTCGACGCGCACCAGATCCTGGTCATGGAATCCGGGCGCATCCTGGAACGCGGCACGCACGGCGAGCTGGTGGCGCGCGACGGCAGGTATGCCGAGATGTGGCGGCTGCAGCAAAGCAGCGCCGAAGACGTGCTTGCATGATGGTGGCGCCAGGGCGCGTGCAGCCTGCGCCGGGCACGAAGATTGCGACCTTTCGGGTCCGGCAAAACCCTGCTTCCCGGGCAAACACGCGAAAGGCTGTCAGCCGCGGCACGTAAAATTTCGTTGCTGCATTGCGAGGCTCGCCCGTGCCGCGGCGAACTTCGATCTGTCTACGATGCCTCTACCCATTCAGGAGAACCCATGAAGAAATCGATTCTTGCCAGTGCCACGCTGCTCGCCTGCGCCCTGGCCGCTACCGGCGCGGCACGCGCCGAGGACACGATGAAGAAGATCAAGGACAGCGGCGCGATCACCGAGGGCGTGCGCGACTCGTCGGGGGTTCTCTCGTTCACCCTCGGCGACGGCAAGTACGCCGGCTTTCACTACGACGTCTGCGCCCACATCATTGCCGACCTGCAGAAGGATCTCGGCATGGCCAAGCTGGAGACGAAGTACCAGCCGGTCACCTCGCAGAACCGGATCCCGCTGGTGCAGAACGGCACCGTCGACCTCGAATGCGGCTCGACCACGAACAACGCGGCGCGGCAGAAGGATGTCGCCTTCGCGCCGACGCTGTACGTCGAGGAAGTGCGCATCCTGGTCAAGGCGAACTCCGGCATCAAGGGCATCGCCGACCTCAACGGCAAGACCATCGCCACGACCACCGGCACCACTTCGGTCCAGCTGCTGCGCAAGAACAAGCGTGCCGCCGGCATGGACTTCAAGGAGCTCAACGGCAAGGATCACTCCGACAGCTTCCTGCTGCTCGAGTCCGGCCGCGCCGACGCCTTCGTCATGGATGGCCAGATCGTCGCTGGCCTGGCCGCCAAGTCGAAGAACCCGGCCGACTACCGCATCGTCGGCGAGCCGCTCTCGGTCGAGCCGATCGCGATCATGTATCGCAAGGACGATCCGGCCTTCAAGAAGGCGGTCGACGACAGCGTGCGCGCCATGATCAAGAGCGGCGAGGTCGCCAAGCTCTACGACAAGTGGTTCATGCAGCCGATCCCGCCGGCCAACACCAAGCTCAACATGCCGGCCTCGGACGCGACCAAGGGCGCCTGGGCCAATCCGAACGAGAAGCCGACCGAGGACTACCTGGAAAAGTGATCGCCTGACAGGCTGAGGTAAGCCCTAGCGCCGCTCGGCGCGGAGTTTGCTTACATTCGACGAGAGCGCGGCGCGAAGCCCTTCGCGTCGCGCTCTTTGTCATTCGGCCGCGCCAAGACGGCCCAACACCGGGAGCCGGCGTTCCGCATGCTTGACTTCAGCTTCTTCCTCAAGGACACCGGCGGAGACGAGACCTATCTCCACTGGATGATGACGGCCTGGGGCTGGACGCTCTCGGTCGCGGCGTTGTCCCTGGTGGTGGCGCTCGTGGTCGGCTCGATCATGGGCATCCTGCGCACCACGCCGAACAAGACATTTGTCTTCATCGGCAACGCCTGGACGGAGCTCTTTCGCAACATCCCGCTGCTGGTGCAGATCTTCCTCTGGTACCACGTCATCCCGTCGATCTTCCTGTCGCTGCGCGCGGTGCCGAGCTTCGTGCTGGTCGTCTTCGCGATCGGCTTTTTCACCTCGTCGCGAATCTCCGAGCAGGTGAAGGCCGGCATCCAGTCGCTCTCCCAGGGCCAGCGCTATGCCGGCCTGGCGATGGGCCTGACCCTGCCGCAGACCTATCGCTACGTGCTTTTGCCGATGGCCTACCGGATCATCATTCCGCCGCTCACCAGCGAGTCGATGAACATCATCAAGAACACCTCGGTGGCGTTCGCGGTGAGCATCGCCGAGCTGACGATGTTCGCGCTGCAGGCGGGTGAGGAAACCTCGCGCAACATCGAGATCTACATCGCGGTGACCGCGTTGTACTTCGTCTCGGCCTTCGGCGTGAACCGGGTCGCCCGCTTCATCGAAACTCGCGTCCAGGTGCCCGGAATGATCGGGAGCAAGGCGTGATGCATCTCGACTTCTCTTTCTTCACCTGGGCCCTGGTCCAGAGCTTCATCATCAAGGGCTTCGTGTTCTCGGTCGAGCTCACGATCATCGCCATGCTCGGCGGCATCGCCCTCGGTACCTTGCTTGCACTGATGCGCCTGTCCGGGCGGCCCTGGTTCGTGACACCGGCGGCGATCTACGTCAACACCCTGCGCTCCATTCCGCTGGTGATGGTGATCCTGTGGTTCTTCCTGCTCATTCCGCTCCTGATCGGGCGGCCGCTGGGCACCGAGCTCTCGGCCATCATCACCTTCACCGTCTTCGAGGCGGCGTACTACTCGGAGATCATGCGGGCCGGCATCCAGTCGGTGCCCAAGGGCCAGGTCGGCGCCGGCTACGCAGTGGGCATGACCTACGCCCAGTGCATGAAGCTGATCGTGCTGCCGCAGGCCTTTCGCAACATGCTGCCGGTGCTGCTGACGCAGACCATCATCCTCTTCCAGGACACCTCGCTGGTCTACGCGATCGGCGCCTACGACCTGCTCAAGGGCTTCGAGGTCGCGGGCAAGAACTACAACCGGCCGATCGAGACCTACCTCGTCGCCGCCGTCGTCTACTTCGTCATCTGCTTCTCGCTGTCGATGCTGGTGCGCCAGCTGCAGAAGAGGATCGCCATCATTCGCTAGAGCAGTCGGGGCCGCAACATGATCGACATCAAGAACGTTTCCAAGTGGTACGGCAGCTTCCAGGTGCTGACCGACTGCAGCACCGCGATCCAGAAGGGCGAGGTCGTCGTCGTGTGCGGGCCCTCGGGCTCGGGCAAGTCGACGCTGATCAAGACGGTGAACGCGCTCGAGCCGTTCCAGAAGGGCGACATCGTCGTCGACGGCATCTCCATCGCCGACCCGAAGACCAACCTGCCGAAGCTGCGCTCGCGGGTCGGCATGGTGTTCCAGCACTTCGAGCTGTTCCCGCACCTGACGGTGACGCAGAACCTCACGCTGGCGCAGATCAAGGTCCTCAACCGCTCGCCCGACGACGCCAAGGCGCGCGGCATGAAGATGCTCGACCGCGTCGGCCTGATGGCGCACAAGGACAAGTTCCCCGGCCAGCTCTCGGGCGGCCAGCAGCAGCGCGTCGCGATCGCGCGGGCGCTCAGCATGGACCCGATCGTGATGCTGTTCGACGAGCCCACCTCGGCGCTCGACCCCGAGATGGTGGGCGAAGTGCTGGACGTGATGGTGCTGCTCGCCAAGGAAGGCATGACGATGATGGTCGTCACGCACGAGATGGGCTTCGCGCGCAAGGTGGCGCACCGGGTCATCTTCATGGACGCCGGCAGGATCGTCGAGGATTGCACCCGCGACGAGTTCTTCGGCGATCCCGACGCGCGCACGCCGCGCGCCAAGGACTTCCTCTCGAAGATCCTGCAGCACTGAGGGCGCTTGGCGGCGGGGGCCGCCCCGGCGCGGATGGGACAATCCGCGCCATGCCCGATCAGCTGACGATCGTTCGCCCCGACGACTGGCACCTGCACGTGCGCGACGGCGCCGCCATGCGCGACATCGTGCCGCACAGCGCCCGCCAGTTCGCGCGCGCCATCATCATGCCGAACCTGCGGCCGCCGGTCGTGCGGGTCGAGCAGGCGCTCGCCTATCGCGAACGCATCCTGCGCGGCGGTGCCGCCGGGCGTGTCGTTCGAGCCGCTGATGACGCTCTATCTCACCGATTCGACGCCGCCCGAGGAGATGCGCCGCGCGCGGGCGGCCGGGATCGTCGCCCTGAAGCTCTATCCCGCCGGCGCGACGACGAACAGCGACGCCGGCGTCACCGACCTGAAGCGGATCGGCGCGGTGCTCGATGCGGCGCAGCGCGAGGGCCTGGCCCTGCTCGTGCACGGCGAGGTGACCGATCCGGAGGTCGACATCTTCGACCGCGAAGCGGTGTTCATCGATCGCCACCTGGCTGGCCTGCGCCGGGACTTTCCGGAGCTGAAGATCGTGCTGGAGCACATCACGACGAAAGAGGGCGCCCAGTACGTGGCCGAGGCCGGCCCGCACACCGGGGCGACGATCACCGCGCACCACCTGCTCTACAACCGCAACGCGATCTTCCTGGGTGCGATCCGGCCGCACTACTACTGCTTGCCGGTGCTCAAGCGCGAGGTCCATCGGCGCGCCCTGGTGGCGGCAGCCACCTCGGGCAGCCCGCGCTTTTTCCTCGGCACCGACAGCGCCCCGCATGCCGCGGCGCTGAAGGAGCACGCCAACGGTTGCGCCGGCTGCTACACCGCCTTCAACGCCCTCGAGCTCTACGCCGAGGCCTTCGACGCCGCAGGTGCGCTCGACCAGCTCGAGGCTTTCGCCAGTCTCAACGGCGCGGCCTTCTACGGCCTGCCGCGCAACCCGGGGACGGTGACCTTGCGCCGGCAAGCCGCCGGCGTGCCAGAGTCGCTGCCCTTCGGCGACGCCACGCTCAAGCCCCTGCGTGGCGGAGAATCCGTCGCTTGGACGCTCCAGTGAAACCAACCGGCCGCACGCTCTTTCTCGTCGATGCCGACAACGTCTCGGTCGACGTCATCCGCGAAGCCTTGCAGCTGAAGATCGAAGCGCACGGCGCGGTTCACGTGCGGCGCTGCTATTGCAGCGCCGATTTCGCGCTGAAGAATCTGGAGTTCCTGAAGGAGCATTCGATGCGCGCCATGGTCAACGCCACGGCCGGAAAGAATTGCACCGACATCGCGCTCGCCATCGACGCCGTGCAGCTTTGCGCCAGCAGCGTGCCCGGCGTCGTGGTGATCGTCGCCTCGGACTCGGATTTCGCGCCGCTCGTCGTGCATCTGCGCGAGCTCGGCTGCCGCGTCGAAGGCGTTGGCCAGCAAGGCAAGACCGGCGCCGATTCGCCCCGCCCCTACGACGACTTCATCGAGCTGGCATCCGGCCGGCGACGGACCGCAAGGTCGCCGGGACCCGCGCCTGCACCCAGACCGGCGGCCGCGAGGTCGCCCGCACCCGCGAGGTCGCCCGCAGCCGCGCGGCGCCGCAGCCGCGCCGGCGCCCACAGCCGCGAAGCCGGTATCGCGTCGGTCGCTGCCGTCGCCGGAGATCGCCGCGGTGCTCGACGCGGTTCCGAACCTGGCCTCGGGCGAGCCGGTCGAGCTGCGCTTCGCGGCAGCGGGGCTGCGCAAGGCCGGCCTGCTCGCGCCCAACGCGTCATCGACGCGCCTCTTCAAGCGCTTTGCGGATTCGTTCGTCCTGGCGCCGGCTGCGCAGCCCAACTCCGTTCGCTATCGATCATCCGGGCGCTGATCGCGCGTCGGTGTCGGCCAAAGAAAAGGCGGCCCGTCGGGCCGCCTTTCTTGTCTTCGCAGCCGAAGCTGCAGAGGACGGCTTTACTTGCCTTGCGGGGCGCCTTCGCCGGTGGGGATGTGCCTTCGACTTGACGTCGTGCTTGGCTTGCGCCTTGCGGGCTTCCTTGGTCGTTTCCGAGCCCTTGGTCGCGCCGCTGCTCGTCCGAGCCAGCTTCGCCGGTGGGCGATATTGCCCGACTTGACGTCGTGCTGGGCTTGCGCCTTGCGGGCCTCCTTGGTCGTTTGGCTACCCTTTGTCGCGCCGCTGCCCATCGAGGCTTCTTGGCCGGTGGAAATAGCGCCGGACTTCACGGCAGCCGCGGTGTCTGCCTTGCGCTCGGCCTTGGTAACGGCAGAAGCCGCACCCGGGGCCGCCGCGTTGTTCGTGCCTTGCGAGCCTTGCGCGAACGCGCCTTGGGCGAACAGGGCGGCGGTCGCCACAGCGATGGCGCTCAGAGCGAGTTTGGTCTTCATCGATATCTCCTGGATTGGATTGATTGCAAAGGAAGCGGAAGGGGCAGCACGCAAAGTCTCTTCTCTCGGTTCGCGAGCTCTGGCGGCTCGACGCTCCGGTGCGACATGCACGACAAGGAGCGAGACTTCAGGTGACAACGCGGCAACAGAAGATCGGTTGACGCAAGCGAGAGCGGGCGCTCAAGACCCCGCAGCCGGTCATTTTACTCATTCCGCACGACTTGGCTGCTCGGCGCGAGGAGCACGAGGCGAGGTGTCGCGCCGATGAAACGCTCGCCGATAATCCCAGCGGTGAAGCGAGCCAGGTCGCCGCTGGCGCCGCCCTTGGGCGGTGCTGGAGGAAGGTCCGGACTGCGCAGGGCGGCGTAGCAGCTAACGGCTGTCCACCGCGAGGTGAGGATCAGAGCAACAGAGACGAGTCGATGTGTCGGCCGCAAGGCGGGTGCATCGGGTGAAACGGGCAATCTCTACGCGCAGCAATACCAAATAGGCCGGCGTGGGCCGGGGCTTCGGCCCCGGCCTCGAAGTGTGGCTCCGCACGAGCCGGCGGGTAGGTAGCACCGAGCCGGGCAGCGATGCCCGGCCCAGAGGAATGGCGACCACGGCGGCGGCGTCGCAAGACGCAGCCGCTGCACAGAATCCGGCCTATCGGCTCGCTTCACACTTTGCACGGGCCCGAAGGCCGAGGGCCGAGAGCCGTTCGGCGCTGACTACACTCAAAGGCTTTGCCGCGATGAATCCCGACGCGAGAACCCTGTGGCAGGCGCCCAGCTGGGGTCTGGCCGTTCTGCTGGCCTGCCTGGGCATGCTCGGGCCGTTCTCGATCGACACCTATCTGCCGGCGTTCACCGGCATCGCCCAGGCCATCGGCGCCTCGCCGGTGCAGATGCAGCAGACGCTCTCGGCCTACCTGTTCGGGTTTGCCGTGATGAACCTGTTCCACGGCGCCCTTTCCGACAGCTTCGGGCGCCGGCCGGTCGTGCTGGGCGGACTCGTCGTCTTCACCCTCGCGTCGGTGGGCTGCGCCTTGTCGCAGCATGTCGGCCTGCTGGTGTTCTTTCGAGCGGTCCAGGGCATGTCCGCCGGCGCCGGCATCGTCATATCGCGCGCCGTGATCCGCGACATGTTCCCGCCGGCCGACGCCCAGCGCGTGATGTCGCAAGTGACGATCTACTTCGGCGTGGCACCCGCGATCGCGCCGATGGTCGGCGGCTGGCTCTTCATCCATGCCGGCTGGCACACGATCTTCTGGTTCCTGACCGCGGTCGGCATCGTGCTCGGGCTCGCGATCTGGCACCTGTTGCCGGAGACACTGCACTCGACCCATCGACAGCCGTTCAATACCCGCCACCTCCTGCGTGGCTACTGGGAGCTCGGGAGCAATCCGCGCTTCCTCACGCTGGCACTGGCGAGCGGCATCCCCTTCAACGGCATGTTCCTCTATGTCCTGTCGGCCCCGGTCTTTCTCGGCGATCACCTGCATCTGGCGCCGGGCGAGTTCTTCTGGTTCTTCCTGCTCAGCATTGCCGGCATCATGAGCGGCGCTTTCCTCTCGGGACGCATGGCCGGCCGGGTCAAGGCGTCGCGCCAGATCCGCTACGGCTTTGTCATCATGGGCGCGGTCTCCATCGCCAACCTTGTCCTCAACCTGCTCTTCGTTCCCGAGGTCTGGTGGGCGCTCTTTCCGCTGGCCCTCTATTCGTTCGGCTGGGCGATGATGGTGCCGGTGGTGACCCTGCTGGTGCTCGACATGGTGCCGGAGCGGCGGGGCATGGCATCGTCGTTCCAGGCCTTCATCGGCAGCTCGGCCAACGGCGTCGTCGCCGGCGTCATCGCGCCGCTGGTGATGCATTCGACGATCGCGCTGGCCGCCACTTCGCTGGCCATGATGAGCATCGGCGTGTTCGCATGGCTGTGGGTCAAGCCGCGCCTGGCGCGACAATCGATGCCATGACGGCACTGCCTTGTTTCGACACCCCGCCCTATCGTCTTTCCGGCACGGTGTACGGCATGCTGATGAACCATCGCGAGGCCTTGGCGGCGCTCGGCGAGGCCGTCGACAAGCCGCCGTACAAGGCGCCGCCGAAGGGCGTCGTTCTCTACGTCAAGCCGCGCAACACGATCGTCGCCCCGGGCCGGACGGTGCAAGTCGATGCCGCGATCGGCCAGGTCGAGGTCGGCGCCGCGCTGGGCATCGTCATCGGCCGAACGACGTGCGCCGTGGGCGAGAGCGAAGCGATGCGCTGCGTCGCGGGCTTCGTCATCGTCGGCGACTTCAGTGCCCCGCACACCTCGTAGTTCCGGCCGGCGATCCGCTTTCGCGCCCGCGATGCATCGTGCGCCATCGCGCCGGCGGTTGTCGCGGCGAGCGACGATCGACCGGCCCGACGCGCTTGCCGTTCGCGTCTTCGTCGATGGCCGCCTGGTGCACGAGACGAGCACCGGCGGCACGTTTCGCAGCGTCGCCCGGCTTGTCGCCGACGTCAGCGACTTCATGACGCTGGCGCCCGGCGATCTCCTGCTCGCCGGCATCGCGCCCGGGGCGCCGCAGGTGGGCGCGAACGTGGACATCGGCATCGAGATCGACGGGCTGGGCCGGCTCGACACGCGCACGGCCGCGGAGTCGGCCGCATGAAGCGCGCACGCGTTGCCTATGCAGGCGCGGTCCACGAAGCGACGCCCGGTGCCGCGGCGCATACGCTGCGCCTCGCCGACGGTCGCGTCGTTGCCGAAGGAGACGTCGTCTGGCTGCCGCCGTTCGAAGTCGGCACGATCATCGCGCTCGGCCTCAACTACGCCGATCATGCCAAGGAACTGGCGTTCAACGCGCAGGAAGAGCCGCTCGTCTTTCTGAAGGGGCCGGGCTCGCTGATCGGCCATCGCGGCCAGACGCGCCGGCCGGCCGGCGTCGAGTTCATGCACTACGAATGCGAGCTCGCGGTGGTGATCGGCCGGCCGGCGCGCAGGGTGGCCCGCGCCGACGCGATGGCGCATGTCGCCGGCTACACCGTCGCCAACGACTATGCGATTCGCGACTATCTCGAGAACTGGTATCGGCCGAATCTGCGCGTCAAGAATCGCGACGGCGGCACCGTGCTCGGCCCCTGGCTGGTCGATGCCGCCGACGTCGCCGCACCGCCGCAGCTGGCCCTCCGAACGCTTCGTCAACGGCACGTGTCGTGCAGCAAGGCAATACGCGCGACCTCGTCTTCGACATCCCGTATCTCGATCGAATACCTGAGCGCCTTCATGACGCTGCAGCCCGGCGACGTGATACTCACCGGCACGCCCGAGGGCGTGGTCGAACGTCGGCGTCGGCGACGAGGTGGTCTGCGAGATCGAAGGCATCGGCGGGCTGGTCAACACCATCGTCGGCGACGCAGACTTCGGCCGCTGACTTGACAGACACGAGGAAGACGAATGCGAATCGAGCATCTGATCGACGGCACGAGCGGTCGAGGGCCGCGACTATTTCGAGACCGTCAATCCGGCGACGCAGGAAGTGCTGGCCGAAGTGGCGCGCGGCGGCGCCGGTGAAGTGGATGCCGCCGTTGCCGCGGCGAAGGAGGCGTTTCCGGCGTGGGCCGGCAAGCCGGCTCCGGAGCGCGCCAGGCTCATGCGCAGGCTCGGCGACCTGATCGCCGCCAACGTGCCGGAGATCTCGGAGACCGAGACGACGCGATACCGGCCAGGTGATCGCGCAGACCAGAAAGCAGCTCGTGCCGCGCGCCGCCGACAACTTCCACTATTTCGCCGAGATGTGCGTGCGCGTCGACGGCCACACCTATCCGACGCCGACCCATCTCAACTACACCCTCTTTCATCCGGTCGGCGTCTGCGCCCTGATCTCGCCGTGGAACGTGCCGTTCATGACGGCGACGTGGAAGGTCGCGCCCTGCCTGGCCTTCGGCAACACGGCGGTGCTGAAGATGAGCGAGCTGTCGCCGCTGACCGCGGCGCGGCTCGGCGAGCTGGCGCTCGAGGCCGGCATTCCGGCCGGCGTGCTCAACGTCGTGCACGGCTATGGCGGCGAGGCCGGCGAAGCGCTGGTCTCGCATGCCGACGTTCGCGCGATCTCCTTCACCGGCTCGACGCGCACCGGCAACCGCATCGTGCAAAGCGCCGGCCTGAAGAAGTTCTCGATGGAGCTCGGCGGCAAGAGCCCGTTCGTGATCTTCGCCGACGCCGACTTCGAGCGCGCGCTCGACGCCGCCGTCTTCATGATCTTCTCGAACAACGGCGAGCGCTGCACCGCCGGCTCGCGCATCCTCGTCGAGAAGGCGATCTATGCGGAGTTCGTCAAGCGCTTCGTCGAGCGCGCCAAGCGCATCACGGTGGGCGATCCGCTCGACGAGAAGACCATCGTCGGGCCGATGATCAGCCAGGGCCATCTGGAGAAGGTGCGCGGCTACATCGCGCTCGGCGGCGAGGAGGGCGCGACGCTGCTCTGCGGCGGCCTCGAGGCTCCGGCGCTGCCTGACGCACCTGCGCGCACGGCAACTTCGTGCTGCCGACGGTCTTCGCCGACGTCGACAACCGCATGCGCATCGCGCAGGAGGAGATCTTCGGGCCGGTCGCCTGCCTGATTCCGTTCGACGGCGAAGCCGATGCGATCGCCCAGGCCAACGACATCGCCTACGGCCTGTCGAGCTACGTCTGGACGCGCGACATCGGCCGGGCCCATCGCGTCGCCGCGGCAATCGAGGCGGGGATGTGCTTCGTCAACAGCCAGAACGTGCGCGACCTGCGCCAGCCCTTCGGCGGCACCAAGGCATCGGGCACGGGCCGCGAAGGCGGGACCTGGAGCTACGAAGTGTTCTGCGAGCCGAAGAACGTCTGCGTGTCCATCACCGATCACCACATTCCGCACTGGGGTGTCTGATGCGAAGGTCGTCATGCGCGAGCTGAGGCGTCGGTGCTGGCGCGCCGCGGACGAGCTGCGATGAGTCTCTACAGCGCGCAGAAGTTTCTCTTCCAGCTCAATCGCGAGCCGCAGGTGCAACAGCGCTTTCGCGAAGATCGCGCTGCCCTCCTCGACGACTACGAGTTGACCGACGAAGAGCGCGAGGCCTTCCTCGGCGGCGACATCGGCAAGCTCTACGTCCTCGGCATCGAACGGCCAGTTGCTGATGCATTTCGCGGCCTTGCTCGGCATGCCGTGGGCCGACTACATCGAGGCCATGCGCGAGGGCGTTCGCCGGCACGGACCGGTGCGCGCCGGCATCTACGCGATGACGACCTCGACCGACGAGAAGGTGGCGGGGGTATGAGCCTCGTTTTCGCGGGCGTCTGCAGCCATGCACCCGGCATCACCGGCCGGGCGCATCTGGCCGAGCCGGGCATGCGCGACGCCTTTCACGCCGAGTTCCATCGTCTGGGCGAGAAGCTCAGCGCGAGCCGGCCCGACGCGCTCATCGTCATCGCCGCCGAGCACTTCGCGAACTTCTTCATGAACAACATGCCGGCCTACGCGATGGGCATGGCCGACCACTACGAAGGCCCGATCGAGGATCCGGCCTGGCTCGGCATCGAGCGAACGCGCATCCCCGGCAACGCCGCGTTGTCGCAGCGCCTGGTGCGCCGCGTCATGGGCGAGGTGGACCTCGCTTACGCCGAGGAGTGGAAGTTCGATCACGGCATCATGGTGCCGCTGCATTTCCTGACGCCGAAGTTCGATCTGCCCGTGATCCCGGTCAACATCAATTGCCAGGGCCCGCCGCTGACGCCGCTGAAGCGCGCCTGGGCTTTCGGCGAGGCGCTTGCGCCGCGCCTGCGACGCCGCGCCCGAGCGGATCGCGCTGGTCGGTACCGGCGGCATCTCGCACTGGCCGGCGACGCCCGATTCGGGCAAGATCAACGAGCCGTGGGACCGCGCCTTTCTCGACCGCTGGTCGCGCAACGACCGCGATGCCATGCTCGCCTACAGCGACGAGGCAACTTATCGCGACGCCGGCCAGGGCGGTTTCGAGATCCGCACCTTCATCGCCACGGCCGCGGCGGCGCGCGGCCGCGGCGAAGTCCATTTCTACGCGCCGATCCCGATCTTCTCCGTCGGCTGCACGGTGGCCACGATGGACATCGAATGAAAGAGGAGCTGCCATGCCGCACGTGACGATCCAGTACACCGCCAACCTCGATCCCGAGGCGAACATGGGCGTGCTCTGCTCGGCGCTCGCCGAGGTTCTCTGCGCGCAGCGCGACGGCGAAGGCAAGCGCGTCTTTCCGATCGGCGGCACGCGCGTGCTGGCCTATCCGGCCGCGGCCTTCGCCGTCGCCGACGGCGCGCCGGACCGGGCCTTCGTCTATCTGAACGTCCGCATCGCGCCCGGCCGGGCGCCGCAGCACGTCGCCGCCGCCGGCGAAGCGCTTGATGGCGATCGGTGCGCCGCCACTTCGCGGCATTGTTCGCGAGCCGGCCGCTCGGGATCACGCTGCAGGTCGACGAAGGCGCGCCGCTCCTTCGACGTCAAGCACAGCAACTTGCATCCGCTCTTCGCGGGAAAGTAGAGCGTCGCCATGCTCACGAGAGAAACGGTCGAAGCACTCGCCGCGAGCTCCACGATGCCGAGAAACGGCGGGTCCAGGTGCGCCATTTCTCGATGCGCCATCCGGGCATGACCGTCGACGACGGCTATGCGATCCAGCGTGCCTGGGTTGCGCTCAAGCTCGCCGAAGGCCGCGTCATCAAGGGCCGCAAGATCGGCCTGACCTCGCGCGCGATGCAGCAGTCGTCGCAGATCGACGAGCCCGACTACGCGCCGCTGCTCGACGACATGTTCTTCGAGGCCGGCCGCGATATCCCGATCGATCGCTTCATCGCGCCCCGGGTCGAGGTCGAGCTCGCCTTCGTTCTCGGGCGGCCGCTCAGGGGCCCGGGCGTGACGCTCGCCGATGTGCTCGCTGCGACCGAGGTGGTGACGCCGGCAGTCGAGATCATCGATGCCCGCATCGAGCAGTTCGATCGCGAGACCAAGGCGCCGCGAAAGGTCTTCGACACCATCGCCGATTTCGCCGCCAACGCCGGCATCGTCACCGGCGGGCGGCCGGTCCGGCCGCACGACGTCGACCTGCGCTGGGTGGGCGCGATGCTCTACAAGAACGGCGTGATCGAGGAGACCGGTCTGGCCGCCGCGGTGCTCAACCACCCGGCCAATGGCGTGGCCTGGCTGGCGAACAAGATCGCACCCTACGACGAGCAACTCAACGCGGGCGATGTCGTGCTCGGCGGGTCCTTCACGCGCCCGGCGACGGCCGCGCGGGGCGACGTTTTCCATGTCGACTACGGCCCGCTCGGCGCGATCGCGTTTCGCTTCGCCTGAAGGAGCGCGTGCTCGGCGCGAGCCAATTCGTGACCAAGTGCCGGCGGGTCCGTCGAGACGTCGGGCGCGCGACTGGCCTGGGTCACTCTTGAGCTTCGTCTTTCATATCTCGCTGCAAGTCCTTATTTATTAAGGCATTTTCGAACTTGAGAGAGAGCCGCAGACTCGCTTCTAAGTCCTTGATTCCATTGATTTTTGTCACTTTCTTGAATTGACCCTGCCGGCCCCTTGGGCTAAAGTGGCGCAAAGTGCACTTTGGTGGGGTTTTGTGGCGACCGTAGTTTTCCAAGGCCCTGCAGCGTTGACGCTCGACGGCAAAGGCCGCATCGCGATGCCGGCGCGGCATCGCGAACTGCTGGCCGCGATGGGAGTCAACCAGCTCACCGTCACCAAGCACCCCGAAGGCTCGTTGCTGATCTTTCCGCGCCCCGCGTGGGAGATCTTCCGCGACAGGGTGGCGGCGCTTCCGATGGACTCGAGCGGCTGGAAACGCGTCTTCCTCGGCAACGCGATGGACGTCGAGATCGACGGCTCGTCGCGCGTCCTCATCGCTCCCGAGCTGCGCGCGGCGGCCGGGCTCGTTCGCGACGTGATGCTGCTCGGCATGGGCAGCCACTTCGAGCTCTGGGATGCCGAGCGTCATGCCGCCCACGAAGCCGCGGTGATGCAGTCGGCGATGCCCGATTCGCTGAAGAGCTTCAGCTTCTGATGGCCACCGCACCGGACATGGAGCACGTCAGCGTTCTCCTGCATGAGGCCGTGGGCGCGCTGGTGACATCGCCCGATGGCATGTATGTCGACGGCACGTTCGGTCGCGGCGGCCATGCGCGCGCCATCCTGGCGCGCCTGTCGGCGAAGGGTCGCCTGCTGGCGATCGATCGAGACCCGGACGCCGTGAGTCATGCCCGCGATGCCGGTGATCTCGCCGCCGATCCGCGCTTCTCGATAGCGCACACCAGCTTCGCGCACATGGCCGACGTGCTCCTGGAGCAGGGCATCGAGCGCGTCAACGGCGTGCTCCTCGACCTCGGCGTGTCGTCACCGCAGATCGACGACCCGGCGCGCGGCTTTTCCTTCCGCTTCGACGGCCCGCTCGACATGAGGATGGACACCACCCGCGGCGAGAGCGCGGCCGAATTTCTCGCCCGCGCCCAAGAGCGCCACATTGCGGAGGTGATACGCGACTATGGGGAAGAACGGTTTGCTCTACAGGTTGCAAAGGCGCTTGTTGCTCGGCGCGAAAGCGGGCGCCCTGTTCGAACCACAGGGGAACTTTCCGAAGTCGTGGCTGGTGCGGTGCGCACCCGCGAGGCGGGCCAGAACCCTGCAACGCGCACGTTTCAAGCGCTTCGGATTTTCGTCAACGCCGAGCTTGAGGAGCTCGAGCAGGCCCTGAGCGCGGCGCTCGAGCTGCTGGCGCCCGGCGGCCGGCTGGTCGTGGTCAGCTTTCATTCGCTCGAAGACCGCATCGTCAAGACCTTCATCGCGCGCGAAAGCAGGAGCGAGTTCGACCGGAGGGCGCCGTTCGCCGCGCCGAAGGCGCATCGCCTGACCGCCATCGCCCGGGTCAAGCCGAGCGACGGCGAGGCGCGCGCCAACCCGCGTGCCCGCTCGGCCGTGATGCGCGTGGCCGAGCGCACCGACGCGCCCTTCCTGGCCGGAGCGGCGGCGTGACACGGGTCAACGTGCTGTTGCTGCTGGCGCTGCTGCTGAGCAGCGTCTATCTGGTCCGCGTCTCGTACGAGTCGCGTCGTCTCTTCGCCGAGCTCGACCGGGCGCAGAACGAGGAGCGCACGCTCGAGACCGACAGCGACCGCCTGAAGACCGAGCTGCGCACGCAGGCGACGCCGCTGCGCGTCGAGCGCACGGCGCGCGACCGGCTCGGCATGCGCACGGCGACGCCGGCGGTGACGCAATACGTCGAGCTGCCGCGGGTCGCCGCCGCGGCTTCCGAGAGCGCGACGCGATGAATCGCAAGCCGGGCGCCAAGGATCCGTCCCGCCGCGAGCGTGAAGAGCGTCAACTACTCGACCAGTCCGCTGCTCGCGACCCCGACGCCGCCGTGGCGATCGAAGCTGCTCGTCGCGCTCGTCGGCCTCGGCTTCGCGCTGCTGCTCGGGCGCGCCGCGTACGTGCAGATCGTCGCCGCCCCGTTCTTTCTGAAGCAGGGCGAGGTCCGCTACGGCCACACCATCGACCTGGCGGCCAGCCGCGGCCGGATCCTCGATCGCAACGGCCTGATCCTCGCCGCCAGCGTTCCGGCGCCCTCGATCTGGGCCATCCCGAAAGACCTCGAAGGCGATGCCGCCAGCCGCGTGCCGCTGGCGCGCGCGCTCGGCATGACCAGCGCCGAGCTCGAAGGGCGGCTCAACGACAACCCCAACTTCGTGTGGCTGCGCCGCCAGGTCGAGGACAACGTGGCGAGCAACGTTCGCGCGCTCGCCGTCAAGGGCATCCACGAGGTCCGTGAATACAAGCGCAAGTACCCCGAAGGCGAGGCGGCGGCGCATGTCGTCGGCTTCACCAACGTCGAAGAGCATGGCCAGGAAGGCATCGAGCTCGCCTTCCAGAACGATCTCGCCGGCCGCGACGGCACGCGCCACGTCATCAAGGACCGGCTCGGCCAGGTCGTCGAGGACGTGGGCGAGAGCGTGGCGCCCGTCGATGGCCGGGACATCGGCCTGACGATCGATTCCAAGGTGCAGTTCTTCGCCTACCAGCGCATCCGCGACGCGGTCGCGGCGAACAAGGCGCAGGCCGGCAGCGTCGTCGTGCTCGACGCGCAGACCGGCGAGGTCCTGGCGCTGGCCAACTTCCCGAGCTACTCGCCTGCCGATCGGCGCAACCTGAGCGGCGCGCAGCTGCGCAACCGGGCGCTGACCGACACCTTCGAGCCCGGCTCGACGATGAAGCCCTTCATCGTCGGCTGGGCGCTCGAGACCGGGCGCGTCACGCCGTCGACCGTCATCGCGACGGCGCCCGGCAAGATGACGATGGCCGGCTTCACCATCAGCGATTCCCATCCGCACGGCAACCTGACGGTGAGCGAGGTGATCCAGAAGTCGAGCAACGTCGGCGCGGCGCGCATCGCGCTCGGCTTCACGCCGCGCGAGATGTGGGAGCTCTACAGCTCGGTCGGCTTCGGGCAGAAGCCGCAGATCGGCTTTCCCGGCGTCGTCACGGGGCGCCTGCGACCGTACAAGAGCTGGCGGCCGATCGAGCAGGCGACCATGGCCTACGGCTACGGCCTGTCGGCCTCGCTGTTCCAGATCGCGCATGCGTACACGGTGTTCGCGCACGACGGCGAGCTGATCCCGGCGACCCTGACCCGTCCGCTCGGCGCGCCGCCGGGGCCGCCGATTTCGGGCGTGCGCATCCTCTCCTCCAAGACGACCGCCGAGGTTCGCGACATGCTGCACCTCGTCACCTTGCCCGGCGGCACGGCGCCGAAGGCGCAGGTGATGGGCTACTCGGTCGGCGGCAAGAGCGGCACGGCCTACAAGCAGGAAGGCAAGGGCTACGCGGAGAAGAAATACCGCGCCTGGTTCGTCGGCATCGCGCCGATCGCCCATCCGCGCATCATCGTCGCGGTGATGGTCGACGAGCCGAGCGCCGGCAAGTGGTTCGGCGGCGACGTCGCCGCGCCGGTGTTCAGCGAGGTCGTGCAGCAGACGCTGCGCATGATGGGCGAGCCGCCCGATCTCGACGTCAAGCCGCAGATCGTCTCGCACGACGTGCCCTCCGAGGACGAGAGCTTCTGATGGCCGGCAACGCGTTGACCACGCTCGACTCGCGCGATGCCGCCCATGCCTGGCTGCTGCTGCGCGGGGCGCGCCGCCTGGTCGGCGACAGCCGCGCCGTCGTCGCCGGCGACGCCTTCGTGGCCTGGCCCGGCTACGCCAGGGATGCGCGGGCCTTCGTGCCCGACGCGCTCGCCGCCGGCGCCGTGGCCAGCCTCGTCGAGGCCGATGGCGTGGCCGCCTTCGGGTTCGAAGGCGAGCCGCGCGTCGCGGCGGTACGCGGGTTGAAGGCCGCCGCCGGCGACATCGCCAGTCGCTTTCACGGCACGCCGAGCGAGCGTCTCGCGGTGGTCGCCGTCACCGGCACCAACGGCAAGACGTCGACCGCGTGGTGGGTCGCGCAGGCGCTCGGCGTGGCCGGTCGGCGCACGGCGATCGTCGGCACGCTCGGCATCGGCGAGCCGCCGCGCGCCGCGGCCGGTGCCCAGGCGCTGCCGAACGGTGGCCTGACGTCGACCGGGCTGACGACGCCCGACCCGATCACCTTGCAGGCCGCGCTCGCCGATTTCGCCGACCGCGGCTTTTTCGCCTGTGCGATCGAAGCGTCGTCGATCGGCATCGCCGAGCATCGCCTGGCCGGCACGCGCGTGGCCGTCGCGGTCTTCACCAACTTCACGCAGGACCATCTCGACTACCACGGCGACATGGCCGCGTACTGGCAGGCGAAGGCGCAGCTCTTTGCATGGCCGGGGCTGAAGGCGGCCGTCGTCAATCTCGACGATGCGCAGGGCGTGGAGCTGGCGGCGACACTGGCCCGGCAGCCGATCGACACCTGGACGATCTCGACGCGCGAGCCGGCGCGCCTGCGGGCCGAAAACATCCGCCATCGTCGCGACGGCCTGGTCTTCGACCTGCGCGAAGGCGAAGCCGCCATCGCCATCGCCACGCCCGTGATCGGCGACTACAACGTCTCCAACCTGCTGGCCGCGATCGGCGTGATGCGTGCCCTCGGCCTGACGCTCGACGAAGCGGCCGCGGCCTGTGCGGCGCTGACGCCGGTGCCCGGGCGCATGGAGCGCGTGCGTGTCGACGACGGAGCCGGCGCCGGGCCCGAGGTCGTGGTCGACTACGCGCACACGCCCGATGCGCTCGAGAAGGCGCTCGGTGCCTTGCGTCCGCTCGCCACCGAGCGCGGCGGCAGGCTCTGGTGCCTGTTCGGCTGCGGCGGCGATCGCGACGCCGCCAAGCGGCCGCTGATGGGCGCGATCGCCGTGCGCCTCGCCGATCGCGTCGTCGTGACGAGCGACAACCCGCGCCTCGAGTCGGCCGACTTCATCATGTCGCAGATCCTCGTCGGCGCGGTCGGGCACGACGAGGTCGACGTCATCGAGAGCCGCGCCGACGCGATCCGTCACGCCGTCGGCACGGCGGCGCCGGCCGACGTGGTGCTGCTTGCCGGCAAGGGCCACGAGACCTATCAGGACGTGGGCGGCGCGAAGTTTCCGTTCTCCGACGCGGCCTACGCCGCCACGTCGCTGCGGGCCCGGCGTGCGGCTGGATCCGCGCCCCTCGCGGCGCCGATGTTCACGCTCGGCGACGCCGCCGGCGCACTGGCCGGCGCGCGCGTCGTCGGCGACGGCGCCACCGCGATCGCCCGGGTCCACAGCGACACCCGGACGCTGGGACCCGGCGACCTGTTCGTGGCCTTGCGCGGCGAGCGCTTCGACGCCCATGCCTTCCTGGCCGAGGCGAAGGCGAAGGGCGCGGTCGCCGCGTTGGCCGAGCGCGGCCTGGCTGAAGCGGGGCTGGCCGGCATCGAGGTCGCCGATTCACGTCGCGCCCTCGGCCAGCTCGCGGCCGCCTGGCGGCAGCGCTTCCAGCTTCCGCTGGTGGCGGTCACGGGCAGCAACGGCAAGACGACGGTGACGCAGATGATCGCCTCGATCTTTCGGGCCTGGCAGGGCGAGGCCGCGTTCTCGACGCAAGGCAATTTCAACAACGACGTCGGCGTGCCGCTGACCCTGCTGCGCCTGCGCGCCACGCATCGCGCCGGCGTCGTCGAGCTCGGCATGAACCATCCGGGCGAGATCGCAACCCTGGCCGCCATGGCCCAGGCCGACGGTGGCGCTCGTCAACAACGCGCAGCGCGAGCATCTGGAATTCATGGCCGACGTCGACGCCGTGGCGCGCGAGAACGGCGCCGCGATCGAAGCCCTGGCTGCCGACGGCATCGCGGTCTTCCCGGCCGACGATGCGCATGCCGCAACCTGGCGCCGGCTCGCCGGTGCCCGGCGCACGCTGACGTTCGCCGAGAGCGGCGCCGCCGACGTCGTCGGAAGCGCCCGGCCCGTCGGAGAAGGCTGGGCCGTCGTGCTGCGCACGCCCGAGGGCCCTTTCGACATCGAGCTGCACGTCGCCGGCCGCCACAACGTGCGCAATGCGCTTGCCGCCACGGCGGCGGCACTGGCCGCCGGCTGCCCGCCGCAGGCGATCGCCAGCGGCCTGGCCGCGTTCCGGCCGGTGCGCGGGCGCTCGCAGGTGCGGCACATCGCATGGCGCGGCGAGCCGCGCCTGCTCGTCGACGACAGCTACAACGCCAATCCCGATTCGGTTCGTGCCGCCATCGACGTCCTCGCCGCGCTGCCGGCGCCGCGCTGGCTCGTGCTCGGCGACATGGGCGAGGTCGGCAACCAGGGTCCGGCGTTCCATCGCGAGGTCGGCGCCTACGCCGCGGCGTGCGGGATCGAGACGATGTGGGCCGCCGGGCCCGAGAGCGTCAATACGGTGGCGCCGTTCGCCGGTGCGCAGGCTTTCGTGACCGTCGATGCATTGATCGCGGCGCTCGACGCCGCGCCGTCGTTCGCATCGGTGCTCGTCAAGGGCTCGCGCTTCATGAGGATGGAGCGCGTGGTCGCTGCGCTGGCGGGCGAAGCCCCGGGAGATGCGCATGCTGTTTAGCCTGGCCCAGTGGCTGCAGGCGAGCTCGCCCGAGTTCGGCTTCATGCGCGTCTTCCAGTACATCACCTTTCGCGCCGTGATGGCGGCGATGACCTCGCTCGTCATCGGCCTGGTCTTCGGACCGTGGGTGATCCGGCGCCTCACCGCGCTGAAGATCGGCCAGCCGATCCGTGCCTACGGCGTCGAGTCGCACCAGGCCAAGAGCGGCACGCCGACCATGGGCGGCGTCCTCATCCTCCTGGGCATCGGCATCTCGACGCTGCTCTGGTTCGACTGGTCGAACCGCTTCGTCTGGATCGTCATGGCCGTGACCGTCGGCTTCGGCGCCATCGGCTGGGCCGACGACTGGCGCAAGGTCGTCGGCAAGAACCCGGAGGGCATGCCTTCGGGCGAAAAGTACTTCTGGCAATCGGTGATCGGCATCGTCGCCGCGCTCTATCTCGCCTTCAGCGTCAGCGAGACCTCGAACCTGCGCGTGCTCGAGCTCTTCATCCGCTGGGTGCAGAGCGGCTTCTCGAACGACCTGCCGCCGAAGGCCGACCTGATCGTGCCGTTCTTCAAGACGGTGAGCTATCCGCTCGGCGTCTTCGGCTTCATCGCCCTCACGTATTTCGTCATCGTCGGCGCCAGCAACGCCGTCAACCTGACCGACGGCCTCGACGGCCTGGCCATCATGCCGGTGGTGATGGTCGGCTCGGCGCTCGGCGTCTTCGCGTACATCACCGGCAGCTCGGTCTACTCGCGCTACCTGCTCTTTCCCTACATCCCGGGCGCCGGCGAGCTGCTCATCTTCTGCGCCGCGATGGCCGGTGCCGGCCTGGCCTTCCTCTGGTTCAACACCCATCCGGCGCAGGTCTTCATGGGCGACGTCGGCGCGCTCGCGCTCGGCGGCGCGCTCGGCACCATCGCCGTCATCACGCGCCAGGAGATCGTGCTCGGGATCATGGGCGGCGTCTTCGTCGCCGAAGCGCTTTCGGTGATGGCGCAGGTGGCCTGGTTCAAGTACACCAAGAAGCGCTACGGCGAGGGCCGGCGCATCCTGAAGATGGCGCCACTGCACCACCACTTCGAGAAGTCGGGCTGGCAGGAGACGCAGGTCGTGGTGCGCTTCTGGATCATCACCATGCTCCTTTGCCTGGTCGGGCTGGCGAGCCTGAAGCTGCGATGAGCGAGCCTTCGATGACGCTCGCCGACAAGACCGTGCTCGTGCTCGGTCTCGGCCATTCCGGCCTGGCGATGGCGCGCTGGTGCGCACGCGAAGGGGCGAGCGTGCGCGTCTGGGATTCGCGCCAGGAACCGCCGCAGGCAGGCGCGCTGGCCGCGCATCTGCCGGCGGCGATGCGCCTGCCGACGACCGCGCTGACCGGCGACGAGCTCGCGGGCGTCGATCTCGTGTTGAAGAGCCCGGGCCTGGCACCAGGCGATGAACGCATCGCCGCATTGCTGGCCGCGGCCCGAGAAAAGAAAGTGCCGGTCCAGGGCGAGCTGGATCTCTTTGCCGCGGCGCTCGACCGCCTGCGCCAGAACATCGACTACGCACCGAAGGTCATCGCCGTCACCGGCACGAACGGCAAGACGACGACCACGGCACTGACCGCGCTCCTCGTCGAGCGCAGCGGCCGGCGCGTTGCCGCCGCCGGCAACATCGGCCCGACCCTGCTGCAGACGCTGGCCGACGCCATCGACGCCGGCCCGCCCGACTCCCTTCGCGACGCGCTGCCGGAAGTCTGGGTGCTCGAGCTGTCGAGCTTCCAGCTCGCCGGCAGCAGCCGATTCGATCCCGACGCGGCCGCGCTGCTCAACATCAGCGAAGACCACCTCGACTGGCATGGCTCGATGGCGGCCTACGGCGAAGCCAAGGCCAGCGTCTTCGGCAAGCACGCGATCGTGGTCGTCAATCGCGACGATGCGGCCGCGATGCGCCTGGTGCCGGCGCCGGAATCGGTGGCCGGCAAGAAGGGCCGCCCGGCCCGCATGGTGCCGCGGCGCGTCGTCAGCTTCGGCGCACACGCACCGGAGCGACCGGGCGACTGGGGCATCGCGACCGAGAACGGCATGGCCTGGCTGACGCGTGCCCGCGCCGACGACGCCTCGCCGCGCGACCTGACGCTGCAGCACCTGATGCCGGCCGATGCCTTGCGCATCCGCGGCCGGCACAACGCCCTCAACGCGCTGGCCGCTCTGGCGCTGGCGACGGCGATCGGCTGTCCGCTGGCGCCGATGCTGCACGCGCTGCGCGAATATCGCGGCGAGCCGCATCGCGTCGAGTTCGTCGCCACGATCGACGGCATCGATGCCTTCGACGACAGCAAGGGCACCAACGTCGGCGCCAGCGTCGCCGCGCTCGACGGCCTCGGCGCCGATCGCGCGCCGGCCAGGCTGGCGATCATCCTCGGGGGCGAGGGCAAGGGCCAGGATTTCGCCCCGCTCGGTCCGGCGCTGGCCCGGCACGCCCGCCTGGCGCTGACGATCGGCCGCGATGCCGAAGCGATCGAGCGCGTCGTCGGCGGCGGCCGGCATCGCCTTCGAGCGCTGCGCCACGCTCGAGGCCGCGGTCGACCTGGCGTTCGAGCGCGCCGAGCCAGGCGACGCCGTCTTGCTGAGCCCGGCTTGCGCCAGCTTCGACATGTTCCGCAACTACGGCCATCGCGCCGAGGTGTTCGTCGCCGCCGTGCAAGCGGTCGCGGCACGAAGGGGTTTGGCGTGAGCCGCCGGCCCGTTCCCAAGGCGAGTACCACCACAGCGCGAAGCGCGAAGGTTGCCCTATGAGCGCCGCCATCGCGGGCGTCTTCCAGGCCTGGCGCGCGCGCCTCGGCGCGGCGGTGCCGAAGCGGCCCTCGCGACCGCCGGCGTCGCCCGCGCCGGCCGCCGCAGGGCGCGGCCGCCGGGCCGTTGCCGAGGTCATTCCGGTGCGCGAGTGGATCAGCGTCGAGCGTGGCCAGCCGGCGCGCCTGCTCGGTTTCGATCGCACCCTTGTCTGCGTCATCGTCGGCCTGCTCGCGCTCGGCCTGGTGATGGTCTACAGCGCCTCGGTGGCGATGCCCGACAACCCGAAGTTCGCGCGCTACACGACGACCTATTTCCTGAACCGGCATCTGCTGTTCGTCGCCATCTCGATCACGGCTGCCCTGGTCGTGGTGCAGGTGCCCGTCAACATCTGGGAAAAGCTCTCGCCGTGGATCTTCGTCACGGCCCTGCTCCTGCTCGTGATCGTGCTGCTGCCCTTCATCGGCAAGGGCGTCAACGGCGCGCGCCGCTGGATCCCCCTGGTGGTGATGAGCTTTCAGCCCTCGGAGCTTTGCAAGCTGGCGATCGCGATGTATGCCGCCGGCTACATGGTGCGCCGGATGGACGTGAAGGAGAACTTCTTCCGTGCCGTGCTGCCGATGGCGCTGTCGCTCGCGGTCGTCGGTCTCCTGCTGCTGGCCGAGCCCGACATGGGCGCCTTTCTCGTGATCGCCACGATCGCGATGGGCATCCTCTTTCTCGGCGGCGTCAACGGCCGGATGTTCCTCATCATCAGCACCGTGCTCACCGGCGCCTTCGTGCTGATGATCACGACCTCGGATTGGCGGCGCGAGCGCATCTTCGCCTACCTCAATCCGTGGGACGACAAGTACACGCTCGGCAAGGCCTACCAGCTCTCGCATTCGCTGATCGCCTTCGGCCGCGGCGAGATCTTCGGCCAGGGGCTCGGCTCGAGCATCGAAAAGCTGCACTACCTGCCCGAGGCGCATACCGACTTCCTGCTCGCCGTGATCGGCGAAGAGCTCGGCTTCGTCGGGGTCGCGGCGGTCATCCTCGCCTTCTTCTGGCTGGCGCGCCGCCTCTTTCACATCGGCCGCCAGGCGATCGCCCTCGACCGGGTGTTCGCGGGCCTGTTCGCGCAAGGCGTCGGCATCTGGTTCGGCGGCCAGGCCTTCATCAACATGGGCGTCAACCTCGGCGTGCTGCCGACCAAGGGGCTGACGCTGCCCTTGATGAGCTACGGCGGCTCGGCCATCGTGATGAACATGATCGCGCTGGCGATCGTGATCAGGATCGACATCGAGAGCCGGCAACTGATGCGCGGAGGCCGGGCATGAGCCGGCACCTCGTCGTCGTCGCTGCCGGCACAGGTGGCCACGTGATCCCGGGCCTGGCCGTCGCGCGCGAGATGGTGCGCCGCGGCTGGACCGTGAGCTGGCTCGGCACCACCACCGGCATGGAGAACCGTCTCGTGCCGGCGGCGGGCTTCGCGCTCGATCGACTGGCCTTCGCCGGCCTGCGCGGCAAGGGCCTGCTCGGCAACCTGCTCGGCGGCGTGCGCATGCTCGGCGCGTTGGCGGGCTCGCTCGCGTCGCTGCGCCGAAGCGACCCGACGGCAGTCCTCGGCATGGGCGGCTACGTCTGCTTTCCGGCCGGCTGGGCGGCCCGGCTGCTCGGCCGGCCGCTGGTGCTGATGAATGCCGACGCCGGCCTGCTCCTCAGCAATCGCGCCCTTCTCGGGGCGGCGCGGCGCGTCACCTTCGGCTTCGATGGCGCGGCCGCGAAGGAGGTCGGCGCCAAGGCCGTCGTGACCGGCAATCCGGTGCGCGAAGAAATCGAAGCCATCGCCGCGCCCGAGGTTCGCTTCGCGGCTCGAAGCGGCTCGCTTCGCCTGCTCGTCGTCGGCGGCAGCCTCGGCGCGAAGGTGCTCAACGAATGCGTGCCCGAGGCGCTGGCCCTGATGCCGAGCGAAGCCCGCCCGCAAGTGACGCACCAGACCGGCGAGAGCGCGGCCGAGGGCGTGCGCGCGGCCTATGCCGGCCACGCCGTCGCCGCCACCGTCCGCCCTTTCATCGACGACATGGCGACGCAGCTCGCGGCATGCGACGTGATCGTCTGCCGCGCCGGTGCGATCACGGTCAGCGAGCTCTGCGCCGCCGGCGTGCCGGCGGTGCTGGTGCCGCTCGTCGTGAGCACCACCTCGCATCAACGCGACAACGCCGGCTGGATGGCCACGCACGGCGCCGCCATCCATCTGCCGCAGACGGAGCTGACGCCGCGCCGCCTCGCCGACCTGCTGGCGGGACTGACCCGCGATGCGCTGCTCGCCATGGCGACCAAGGCCCGCGCCCTGGCGCGCCCGCATGCGGCAGCGCGCGTTGCCGACGAGATCGAAGGCCTGGTGGCAGCATGAAGCACGCTGTCAAGCAGATCCACTTCGTCGGCCCGACGGCCGCGCAGCGGACGGCGATCGTCATTCCTGCGGCGCTCGCCGCCGATGCCGGCGAAGTGGCTCGGTCATGAAGCACGCCGTCAAGCACATCCACTTCGTCGGCATCGGCGGTGCCGGCATGAGCGGCATCGCCGAGGTGCTGCACAACCTCGGCTACCGCATCTCGGGCTCCGACCAGAGCGAGAGCGCGACGACGCGGGCGCTGGCCAAGCTCGGCATCCGCGTGGCCATCGGCCACGACGCGGCGCACATCGCCGGCGCCGAGGCGGTGGTGACCTCGAGCGCGGTGAAGGGCGACAACCCGGAGGTGATGGCCGCGCGCAGCAAGCGGGTGCCGGTGGTGCCGCGCGCCGTCATGCTCGCCGAGCTGATGCGCCTGAAGCAGGGCATCGCGATTGCCGGCACGCACGGCAAGACGACAACCACCTCGCTCGTCACCAGCGTCCTGGCCGCGGCGGGCGTCGATCCGACCTTCGTCATCGGCGGTCGCCTCAACGCCGCGGGCACGAACTCGCGCCTCGGGGCGGGCGACTACATCGTCGTCGAGGCCGACGAGTCGGACGCCTCCTTCCTCAACCTGCTGCCGGTGATGGCGGTCGTCACGAACATCGACGCCGACCACATGGAGACCTACGGCCACGACTTCACCAGGCTGAAGCAGGCCTTCATCGACTTCATCCACAAGATGCCGTTCTACGGCGCCGCCATCCTCTGCGCCGACGACCCCGGCGTGCGCTCGATCATGCCGATGGTCTCGCGCCCGATCGTCACCTACGGCTTCGGCGCCGACGCGATGATCCGCGCCGTCGACGTCGTCGCCGACGGCGGCACGATGCGCTTCAAGGTGCAGCGCCGAAACGGCGTGCGCATGCCCGAGCTCGCCGTCACGCTCAACCTGCCGGGCGATCACAACGTGCTCAACGCGCTGGCGGCGATTGCCGTCGCCGCCGAGCTCGAGCTGGCCGATGCGGCGGTGGTCAAGGGGCTGGCCGAGTTCGATGGCGTCGGCCGGCGCTTCCAGAGCTATGGCGAGCAGCCGGCGCGCGACGGCACGGGTTCGTTCACGCTGATCGACGACTATGGCCACCATCCGGTCGAGATGGCCGCCACGCTGGCGGCGGCGCGTGGCGCGTTCCCCGGCCGGCGCATCGTGCTCGCGTTCCAGCCGCATCGCTTCACCCGCACCCGCGACTGCCTTCGAGGACTTCGTGAAGGTGATCGGCAGCGCCGACGCCGTCCTCCTGGCCGACGTGTATGCCGCCGGCGAGGCGCCGATCGTCGCCGCCGACGGGCGCTCGCTGGCGCGTGCGTTGCGCGTGGCCGGCAAGGTCGACCCGGTCTTCGTCGACGAGATCGGCGCCATGGCGGCGGCGATCGTCGAGCATGCGAAAGCCGGCGACGTCGTGATCTCGATGGGCGCGGGCTCGATCGGCAACGTGCCGGCGCAGGTCGTCGAGATGCTGGGGAAGGCGGCGTGAACGCGAACGTCGCCGGCCTTCGGAAAGGTCGCCGTGCTGATGGGCGGCACGTCGGCCGAGCGGCAGATCTCGCTGATGTCGGGCACCGGCGTGCTGGCGGCGCTGCGCTCGCAAGGCGTCGACGCGCACGCCTTCGATCCTGCCGAGCGCGAGCTCGGCGAGCTCAGGCGCGACGGCTTCGCGCGCTGCTTCGTCGCCCTGCATGGCCGCCATGGCGAGGACGGCTCCGTCCAGGGTGCGCTCGAGCTGCTCGGGCTTCCCTATACGGGCTCGGGCGTGCTGGCCTCGGCGATCGCCATGGACAAGGTGATGACCAAGCGCGTCTGGCTCGCCGAAGGTCTGCCGACACCGCGCTTCGTTCGCCTCGCCGAGGACGAGCAAGGGCGGGCGCAGACGCGCGCCGTGCCCGACGTGCTCGGGCTGCCGCTGATCGTCAAGCCGCCGCGCGAGGGCTCTTCGATCGGCATCACCAAGGTGGCCGGCTATTCCGAGATGCAGGCCGCCGTCGCGCTCGCGGCCCGCTACGACGCCGACGTGCTGTGCGAGGAATTCATCGAAGGCGACGAGCTGACCTGCCCGGTGCTCGGCGAGGGCGTGCATGCCCGGGCCCTGCCGGTGGTTCGCATCGTCGCGCCCGAAGGCGCGTACGACTACCAGAACAAGTACTTCACCGACGTCGTCCGCTACGAGTGCCCGTGCGGCCTGGCGCCCGAGGAAGAAGGCGAGATCCAGCAGCTGGTGCTGGCCGCCTACCGCACGCTCGGCTGCCGCGGCTGGGGCCGCGCCGACCTGATGCGGCGCGCAGTCGGACAAGAAGGCCTTCCTGCTCGAGATGAACACCTCGCCCGGCATGACGACGCACTCGCTCGTGCCGATCTCGGCCCGCGCCGCCGGCATCAGCTACGAGAAGCTCTGCGTCGACCTGCTTGCCGCGGCCAGCCTCGACACCACCCCGACGCGGCATCAGCCGCCGGGCGCGAAAGCCTGAGATGGCGACCGCACGGCGTCCCTCCACCCGCGCCCTGGCGACGCCGCCCGACGTGCGCCTGATGAACGCCACGGCCGGCGCGATCGCCTTCGTCGCGATGCTGCTCGTTGCGGCGGCCGCCCTGCTGTGGCTGGCGCGCCAGCCGTTCTTCGCGATCCGCGCCATCAGCATCGACGGCGACGTCGCCCGCAACAGCGTCTCGACGATTCGCGCCAACGCGGCGCCGCGTCTGGCGGGCAACTTCATGACGCTCGATCTCGGCGCGGTGCGGCGCGCCTTCGAATCGGTGCCGTGGGTGCGCCACGCCGTCGTGCAGCGCGTCTGGCCGAACCGGTTGCGCGTGCGCCTCGAGGAGCACCGGCCGGTGGCCCTGTGGAGCAACGGCGGCGATGCCGGCAGCGAGAAGCTGGTCAACAGCTTCGGCGAGGTCTTCGAGGCCAACGTCGGCGACGTCGAGGACGACGCCTTGCCGACGCTCGAAGGCCCGGACGGTTCGTCGGCGCACGTGCTGGCGATGTTCGGCCGGCTCGGGCCGGCCTTCGCACCGCTCGACGCGCATCTCGACGAGCTCTCGCTCTCGAGCCGCGGCTCGTGGCAGGCGACGCTCGACAACGGTGCCGTCGTCGAGATCGGCCGCGGCAGCGACGACGACGTCATCGCGCGCACCGGCCGCTTCGTCGCGACCGTGCACCAGGTGACGGGGCGCTACCAGCGCCCGCTCGAATACGCGGATCTTCGCCACACCGACGGCTATGCCGTGCGCTTGAAGGGCGTCTCGACGACGTCCGGCAACGCCGACAAATCCGCGCAGAAGAAATAGAGGAGCGGCGACGCATATGAACAACCCCCACGCTCACTTCGTTCACTGCCCCCCGAGGGGGCGCTCAGCGCCCTTCGGGCGGCCGGGCGGGCGCTGACATGGCAAAAGAAGCAAAAGACCTGGTCGTCGGCCTCGACATCGGCACCGCCAAGGTGATGGCGGTCGTCGCCGAGGTGATGCCGGACGGCGAGCTGCGCATTGCCGGCCTCGGCAGCGCGCCGGCCCACGGCCTCAAGCGCGGCGTCGTCGTCAACATCGACGCGACGGTGCAGTCGATCCAGCAGGCCTTGAAAGAGGCCGAGATGATGGCCGACTGCAAGATCACGCGCGTCTACACCGGCATCACCGGCAGCCACATCCGCGGCCAGAACTCGACCGGCATGGTGATCGTGCGCGACAAGGAGGTGACGCCGGTCGACGTCACGCGCGTCGTCGAGACGGCCAAGGCGATCAACATCCCGAACGACCAGCGCCTGCTCCTGGTCGAGCCGCAGGAGTTCGTGATCGACGGCCATGAGGTGAAGGAGCCGATCGGCATGAGCGGCGGCCGCCTCGAGGTGAAGGTGCACATCGTCACCGGCGCGCAGAGCGCGGCCGAGAACATCGTCAAGTGCGTGCGCCGCTGCGGCCTCGAGGTCGACCAGCTGGTGCTGAACCCGAGCGCCTCGAGCCACGCGGTGCTGACCGAAGACGAGAAGGACCTCGGCGTGGCGCTGGTCGACATCGGCGCCGGCACGACCGACGTGGCGATCTTCACCGATGGCTCGATCCGGCACACCGCGGTGATCCCGATCGCCGGCGACCTGATCACGAGCGACATCGCGATGGCCTTGCGCACGCCGACCAAGGACGCCGAGGAGATCAAGGTCGAGTACGGCGTCGCCAAGCAGCTGCTCGCCGACCCGAACGAGCAGCTCGAGGTGCCCGGCCTCGGCGACCGGCCGCCGCGCATGCTGTCGCGGCAGGCGCTGGCCGGCGTGATCGAGCCGCGCATCGAGGAGATCTATTCGCTGGTGCACCAGGTGATCCGCGAGAGCGGCTTCGAGGAGCTGCTCTCGAGCGGCATCGTCATCACCGGCGGTGCGGCGGTGATGCCGGGCATGGTCGAGCTCGGCGAGGACATCTTCCTCAAGCCGGTGCGAAAAGGCATCCCGACTTACCGCGGCGCCCTGCACGACATGGTCGCCAACCCGCGCTCTGCCACGGTCATGGGCCTGCTCGAGGAAGCACGCATGGCGCGCACGCGCGGCCAGCGCGCGGCGCAGCAGGCGGGCTCGGTGAAGACCGCTGTTCGGCCGCGCCAAGGACTGGTTCCTGGGCAACTTCTGAAGGGATGACGCCGACATGACGACGACCCTGCCAGCCGCTCCCGCCGACTTGTTGCCGCACGCGCAACGACCCTCCGCCCAGCGGCTGATGCGCGAGGGAAGCGCACGCGATCATAACACCAAAACGTATTTCCGAAGATCGACGAACTGAAGACTCAAGGCAACTGCACGAAAGATTGGAGCAACAGATGGCTATCGAAATGATCGAAGAATTCAGCATGGGCACGCAGATCAAGGTGATCGGCGTGGGCGGCGGCGGCGGCAACGCCGTCGAGCACATGATCGACGAGGGCGTGCAAGGCGTGGACTTCGTCTGCGCCAACACCGACGCGCAAGCGCTCAACCGCTCGGCCGCGCATCACCTGATCCAGCTCGGCTCGACCGGCCTCGGCGCCGGTGCCAAGCCGGAAGCCGGCCGCGCTGCCGCGGAAGAAGCGGTCGACCGCATCCGCCAGGCGATCGACGGCGCGCACATGCTCTTCATCACCGCCGGCATGGGCGGCGGCACGGGCACCGGCGCCGCGCCGGTGATCGCGCGCGTGGCGCGCGAGATGGGCATCCTCACCGTCGGCGTGGTGACCAAGCCCTTCGACTTCGAAGGGCCGCGCCGCCTGAAGGCGGCCGACGCCGGCGTCGCCGAGCTCGAGGCCAACGTCGACTCGCTGATCGTCATCCTCAACGACAAGCTGCTCGACGTGCTCGGCGACGACGTGACGCAGGACCAGGCCTTCGCCCACGCCAACGACGTGCTGAAGAACGCCGTCGGCGGCATCAGCGACATCATCCATATCCCGGGCCTCGTCAACGTCGACTTCGAGGACGTGAAGACGGTGATGAGCGAGCCGGGCAAGGCGATGATGGGCACGGCGATCGCGTCGGGGCCGGATCGCGCCTCGAAGGCGGCCGAAGCGGCCGTGGCCTGCCCGCTGCTCGAAGGCATCGATCTCTCGGGCGCGCGCGGCGTGCTGGTGCTGATCGCGGCCAATCGCAACACCTTCAAGCTGAGCGAGAGCCGCAACGCGATGAACACCATCCGCCGCTACGCCGCGGAGGAAGCGCACGTCATCTACGGCACGGCCTACGACGAATCGCTCGGCGACCAGCTGCGCGTCACCGTCATCGCCACCGGCCTCAGCCCGCAGAAGCTGCGCCTGCAGACGCCGATCAGCGTCGTGCACAGCGCGCCGGTGCAGCGCACCGGCACCGACAACCTGCCGATCCTGAATCAGCAGGTGCAGATGCCGTCGACAGCGCAGCAGACGCACGACTACAGCGGTCTGACGACCCCGAGTGTCTGGCGCAACGGGCGCACTGCCGCAGCGAAGGTCGACGCGCTGGCAAGCAACGGCATGGACGAGATCGAGATCCCCGCGTTTCTGCGCAAGCAGGCGGACTGAGCCCAGGCCGTCCGATACGCACGAGAAGACTTGCGGATAGAGGGCCTACCGCGCGTACCGGACAATTCACGAGATGCTGGCCCAACGCACCCTCAAGTCGATGACCCGCGCCGTCGGCGTGGGGGTGCACGTCGGGCAACGCGTGGAGATGACCTTGCGGCCGGCACCGCCCGACACCGGCATCGTCTTTCGCCGTGTCGATCTGCCGCGCTCGGTCGACATCAAGGTCGACGCGTTCTCGGTCTGCGACACGCGCATGGCCACGACCATCTCGGCCAACGGCGATCCCGATGGGCCGAAGGTGCAAGACGATCGAGCACCTGCTGTCGGCCTGCTCCGGCCTCGGCCTCGACAACCTGATCGTCGACATCACCGCCGAGGAAGTGCCCATCCTCGACGGCTCGGCGGCCTCGTTCGTGTTCCTGCTGCAGAGTGCCGGCATCGTCATGCAGGACGCGCCGAAGCGCTTTCTGCGCGTCAAGCGGCCGATCGAGATCAAGGAAGGCGAGGGCGCCTCGCTGAAGTGGGCGCGTCTCGAGCCCTACGAAGGCTACAAGCTGGCCTTCGAGATCGAGTTCGATCATCCCGCCGTCAGCTCGACCGGGCAGCAGTTCGTCTTCGAGATGGAGCCGGCGCGCTACAAGAAGGAGATCGCGCGCGCGCGCACCTTCGGCTTCACCAAGGAGCTCGATCTCATGCGCTCGCGCGGGCTCGGCCTCGGCGGCAGCCTCGACAACGTCGTCGTCGTCGACGACTACAAGATCCTCAACAGCGATGGCCTGCGCTACGACGACGAATTCGTCAAGCACAAGATCCTCGACGCCATCGGCGACATGATGACCGCCGGCCGGCCCCTGCTCGCCTCCTACCGCGCCTACAAGTCGGGTCATGCGCTCAACAACCTGCTGGTTCGCGCCTTGCTGACCGAGCCCGGCGCCTACGAAGTGGTCACCTTCGACGACGAGGCCCTTGCGCCCCCGGGTTTCGCCGAGCTCGCGCCCGCCTGGTGAGAGCGAGAACGACGATTCTCGATGGGAGCATTCCGGGCGTTGCTGCTTCTGATGCTGGTTGCCGGCGCCGGTTGCTTCGCGGCCTATGCGCTGAGCGGGCAGACACGCTATCGGCACTACGGCATCCGGCTCGTGCAATGGACGGTCGCCGCCGGCCTGGTCTTCTTCGCGGTCCTGATCGTGCTTCGCCTGACCGAATCGGGCTGAGCTTGTCGTGATCGTCTTTCGCTGGATCGTCGGGGTACTCGGCGCCTTGTTCGCCGTCGGCGCGGTCTTCAGCTTCGCGCTTCACATTGCTTTCGACTCGCGGATCTGGCTCGAGCGGGCCCGCAGCAACCGGCACTGGCTGTGGCTGGTGGCGCTGTTCTGGTTCAACGTCGAGGTCTGGGGCCGCGTGATCCTCACCATCGTGCACTGGAAGCGTTAGCGGCCCGCTCACAGGCCGAGAAACGCGACGACCTCCGGCAGATAGGTATCGAAGTCGCTCAGCGCGTGATCGCTGCCCTCGATCAGATGCACGTGACAGCCGGCGTAGCGCGCCGTCATTTCGCGCCACGACAGCACTTCGTCGCCTTTGGCGATGACGGCGAAGTAGCGATCGAGCCGGGTCAGTGGTTGCGGCGGCGCGAGCTCGCGCAGCTCGTCGATGTATTCCGGTCGAAAGAAGAAGCGCTCTTCACCGTGCCAGGCCTGTTGCTCGCCGATGAAGCCAGCAAGATCGCGGGCCGGCTCGACCGCCGGGTTGAGGAGCACCGCACGGCAACCGGTTTGCTCGGCGAACGCGGTGGCATAGAAACCGCCGAGCGAGCTGCCGATCACGGCCGTGTGCTGGCGCGGCCAGGAGCCCGTCATCGTGGTCGCCAGCGCCATGGCCTGGCGCGGCGAGGGCGGCAGTTGCGGGCAGGCCCAGACCACGTCGGGACGATGGGCCTGGACCCATGCGGCGACGCGGCGGGCTTTGGTCGATTGCGGTGACGAACGAAAGCCGTGCAGATAGAGCAGATGCGTGACCGGCTCGGTCGCCATCACGCCGCCGCCGGGTTCAGGCCGCGGCGCGTGCCGACGGGGCTGCCGCGAGCGCTGCGAGCAGCTTGGCGTGGATGCCGCCGAAGCCCCCGTTGCTCATGCAAAGCACGTGGTCGCCCGGGCGGACCGCTGCCACGAGTTTCGCCACGAGCTCGTCGATCGTCGCCGCCACGATGGCGCGCGCACCGAGGGGTCGCAGCGCCTCCGCCGCATTCCAGTCGAGGCCGCCGGTATGGCAGAACGCGAGGTCGGCTTCCTCCAGCGCCCAGGGCAGCTGCGCCTTCATGGCGCCGAGCTTCATGGTGTTCGAGCGCGGCTCGAAGACGGCGAGGATGCGGGCCGTGCCGACCTTGCGGCGCAGGCCGTCGATGGTGGTGCGCATCGCCGTCGGGTGATGCGCGAAATCGTCGTAGACCGCCACGCCCATCGCTTCGCCGCGCAGCTCGAGCCGGCGCCGCACGTTGCGAAAGCGGCCGAGGGCGCGCGCCGAGATCTCGGGCGCGATGCCGATGTGCTCGGCCGCGCCGATCGCGGCCAGCGCATTGAGCTGGTTGTGCTCGCCGAGCAGCGTCCATTCGACCCGCGCCACCTTCAGGCCGCCGCGCAGGACGTCGAAAGCGTGCGGCTCGCCGCGCGCGCGCAGCATGCCGGGCTCTTCCTTCTTCGCGCCGAAGCGCTGCATCTCGCTCCAGCAGCCCATCGCCAGCACGCGCTGCAGGGCTTCGTCGCGGGCGTTGACGACGAGCCGGCCGTTGCCGGGCACGGTACGCACGAGGTGGTGGAACTGGCGCTCGATGGCGGCGAGGTTGTCGAAGATGTCGGCGTGGTCGAACTCGAGGTTGTTGAGGATCGCCGTGCGCGGCCGGTAGTGGATGAACTTGCTGCGCTTGTCGAAGAAGGCGGTGTCGTATTCGTCGGCTTCGATCACGAACGGTGCGCTCGCCGCGCCCAGGCGCGCCGAGACGCCGAAATCCAGCGGCACCCCGCCGACCAGAAAGCCCGGTGCGCGCCCGGCGGCCTCGAGGATCCAGGCGAGCATCGAGGTCGTGCCGGTCTTGCCGTGCGTGCCGGCCACGGCCAGCACGTGGCGGCCGGCCAGCACATGCTCGGCCAGCCACTGCGGGCCGCTGGTGTAGGGCAGGCCGGCATCGAGCACGGCCTCCACGAGCGGGTTGCCGCGGCTGATCGCGTTGCCGACGACGAAGAGATCCGGCGCGAGCTTCAGCTGCCCCGCGTCGTAGCCTTCGATCAGCTCGATGCCGAGGCCGGCGAGCTGGTCGCTCATCGGCGGATAGACATTGGCGTCGCAGCCGGTGACCCGATGCCCGGCTTCGCGCGCCAGCGCAGCCAGGCCGCCCATGAACGTGCCGCAGATGCCGAGAACGTGCAGGTGCATCGGCTCATTCTAGGCAGCGCCCATGACCGTTTGGCGCGGCGCCCGCGCGTCGAAGCGGGAATTCGGCGCGGCGTGGGCCGACTCTTCGAAGGCCGGGGTTGCGGCGGGCGGGCCCGCGAGGCGAGCACGTCGCGCGCCGGCCCCGGAGTTACGCGGCCAGGCTCGCGGCGGCAGCCGCCACGGTGACGTCGATGTCGGCCTGCGTGTGGGCGGCGCTCACGAAGCCCGCTTCGTAGAGCGCCGGCGCGAGGTAGACGCCGTGCTCCAGCATGGCGTGAAAGAAGCGGTTGAAGCGGGCGCCATCGGTCGCCATCACCTGGCCGTAGTTGGCCGGCAGCGCGCCGGCGAAGAAGAAGCCGAACATGCCGCCTTCGCAATCGGCGGCCAGCGGCACGCCGGCCGATTGGGCGGCCTTCGTCAGACCCTCGGCGAGGCCGCGTGTCTTCGCCGCCAGGGCCTCGAAGAAGCCGGGCTTTTCGATTTCACGCAGCGTCGCCAGGCCGCAGGCCGTTGCCACGGGGTTGCCCGAGAGCGTGCCGGCCTGGTAGACCGGGCCGAGCGGCGCCAGCTGCTCCATGACCGCGCGCTTGCCACCGAAGGCAGCGAGCGGCATGCCGCCGCCGATCACCTTGCCGAAGACGCTGAGGTCAGGCGCGAAGCCCGGCAACGAGCGAGCGTAGAGCGCCTGCGCGCCGCCGAGCGCGACCCGGAATCCGGTCATCACCTCGTCGAAGACGAGCAGCGCGCCCGCGGCCGTGCACAGCTCGCGCAGGCGCTGCATGAACGGCAGGCTGGCACGCACGAAGTTCATGTTGCCGGCAATGGGCTCGATCATCACGCAGGCGATCTTCGGCCCGTGCAAGGCGAAGGCCTCGTCGAGCTGCGCGACGTTGTTGTATTCGAGGACCAGCGTGTGCTGGACCACCGCTTCCGGCACCCCCGCACTGGTCGGATGGCCGAAGGTCGCCAGGCCCGAGCCGGCCTTGACCAGCAGCGCATCGGCGTGGCCGTGATAGCAGCCTTCGAACTTGACGATGACGTTGCGGCCGGTCGCGCCGCGCGCCAGCCGCAGCGCGCTCATCGCCGCCTCGGTGCCGGAGCTGACCAGGCGCACCTGCTCCATGCTCGGCACGTGGCGCAGGATCGCCTCGGCCAGCTCGACCTCGCGCTCGGTCGGCGCGCCGAACGACAGCCCTTCATCGACGGCGCGGTGCACCGCTTCTTCGACCGCCGGATGGCGATGGCCGAGGATCATCGGCCCCCACGAGCCGATGTAGTCGATGTAGCGGTGGCCCTCGACGTCGAAGATGTACGGGCCCTCGGCACGGGCGATGAAGCGCGGGGTGCCGCCGACAGCGCGAAAGGCGCGCACCGGCGAGTTCACGCCGCCAGGGATGACGCGCCGAGCGCGCTCGAAGAGTTGCGCGTTGTTCATCGCGTCGTTCCCGTGGACGTCGAGCCCTAGTGGATGTGGCGCTGACTCTTCGGCAGCGCCGCCGCTTCGGCTTCGACCGGGCTGTCGGCGTCGACCGGCTCGCCTTCTTCGTCTTCGGGCAAGGCCCAGAAGAACCGGTCCGGGATGACGTTGCCCATGCCGGGCCGGAAGCCGGCATCGAGCGCCTGGTCGAGAAAGGCGAGGGCTTCGCCGACGGCGGCATGCAGCTCGACACCGGTCGCGAGCAAGGCCGCCAGGCCCGCCGAGAGCGTCTCGCCCGCGCCGACGAAGGTGGCCTCGAAGCGCTCGAACTTCTCGCCGGTGATGGCACCTTGCGGTGAGGCGAGCACGTTGTCGAGGAACTGGTCGGGCAGCGGGATGCTCGTCACGAGCACGTAGCGGGCGCCGTGCTTGTTGGCGGCCACCGCGATCTCGCGCGACGAGGGCGGCCGCTCGCCCTCCCAGTCGGGCAGAAGGAAATCGGAAAGCGTCTGGTGGCTGCCCACCAGCACCTCGGTCTGCGGCAACACCAGGTCGCGAAACGCATCGAGGTACGACTGCTGCTCGTCCTCTTCGACGAACGCGAGGTTGGGCAGATAGGCGACGAGGGGCACATCGGGATAGTCGGCCAGGATCTCGGCGACGGCGCTGACCCCTTCGGTCGAGCCGAGAAAGCCGACCTTCCATGCGGCGATCGTGACGTCCTCGAGGACGCTGCGCGCCTGCTCGACGATGACGTCGGGCTCGATCGCATGGTGATCGAAGATCTCCGCGGTGTCGCGCATCACGATGCTGGTGATCACCGGCAAGGCATGCGCGCCCATCGCGGCGATGGTCGCGACGTCGCCGCCCGAGCCGCCGGCGCCGCTCGGATCGGCGACGTTGAAGCTCATGACGCAGGCCGGCGCCGGTTGCTCGGTGGGTAGGGTGGCGTCGGCCTCGGTGGCCGGGGAGATGGCGGTCATGGGATGCTCGAAAGCGGCGAGGAGAGCGGTTCGTGAAGGCCCCGGCAGACCTCTAGCCGAACGTGAAGAATGTTGCGTATGTACCTACACAGCCTTGCTTTTCCTCGGAGGCACGTGTCTACAATCCTGCTGCATTGTAGTGAAGGCATTGTCCCGACCGTGAGCGAGCCGAAGACCTGGATGTGCCTGATCTGCGGATGGATTTACGACGAGGCGGCCGGCGACCCCGAGCACGGCCTCGCAGCAGGCACTGCCTGGGCCGACGTGCCGATGAACTGGACGTGCCCGGAATGCGGCGCCCGCAAGGAAGACTTCGAGATGGTGCAGATCTGACCGCGCTCATTGCGCACCGGCAAAAGTGTCGACGAGGAGAACGCTAGGTGAGCAACGCGGCCCCGGCCGATAGCGCCGGACTCAAGGTGCTGGTCATCGACGACAGCAACACCATCCGGCGCAGCGCCGAGATTTTCCTGAAGCAGGGCGGCTATGAGGTGCTGCTGGCCGAAGACGGGTTCGATGCCCTGTCGAAGGTCAACGACCACGACCCCGACCTCATCTTCTGCGACATCCTGATGCCGCGCCTCGACGGCTACCAGACCTGCGCGATCATCAAGCGCAACCAGAAATTCGCGACCGTGCCGATCATCATGCTGTCGTCCAAGGACGGCCTGTTCGACAAGGCGCGCGGGCGCATGGTGGGCTCGGAGGACTATCTCACCAAGCCCTTCACCAAAGACCAGCTGCTGCAGGCCGTGCAACAGCATCGGCGGGCGGCCTGAGGCGCGGCCGCAGCCTCGTGGCGCACGCTCGCTAGACCCGCAAAGACCGCAAGGAAGCTCTGTCCATGCCGATCCAGAAAATCCTGCTTGTCGACGACTCCAAGACCGAGCTTCATCATCTGTCCGAGCTGCTCGGCAAGCGCGGCTTCGAAGTTCGCACGGCCGAAAACGGCGAAGACGCGATGAAGCGTCTCGGCGAGGAAAAGCCCGACCTCATCCTCATGGACGTCGTGATGCCCGGGCAGAACGGCTTTCAGCTGACGCGTGCGATTACCCGCGACCCGCGCTTCGCGAACGTGCCGGTGATCATGTGCACGAGCAAGAACCAGGAGACCGACAAGGTCTGGGGCATGCGCCAGGGCGCGCGCGACTACATCGTCAAGCCGGTCGATCCGACCGAGCTGATGGCCAAGATCCGCGCCTTCGACTGACGGCAACGGACCCCGTGAATGGCAAACAAGCAGGCCCTGCGCGATCTCCAGACCCGGCTCGCCGAACGCCTTCAGGCGGCTCGCACCGAGCCGCTGGCCCGCTCGTGGCTTGCCGTGGAATGCGGCTCGCGCGGCTTCCTCTTTCCCTTGCGCGATGCCGGCGAGATTTTCGCCATGGTGCCGCTGGCGCCGGTGCCGCACAGCCATCGCTGGTTTCTCGGCGTCTCCAATTTGCGGGGGCACCTGCACGGCGTTGTCGATCTGGCGGGGTTTCTCGGCGTCAAGACGATCGAGCCCGGGCGCGACCAGGCACGCCTCGTCGGCTTCAACCAGACCTTCGATATCAACTGCGTGCTTCTTGTCGATCGCCTTTCCGGACTGCGCGGCGAGGACGAATTGAAGCGTGAGGCCGAAGACGGCCAGGCGCGCCCGGCCTTCGCCGGCGGCCGCTATCGCGATGCCTCGTCCCGGATCTGGCAGGAGCTCAATCTTGCCGAGCTCGCCGGCGATGAATCGTTTCTGAGAATCGTCGGCTAGATGATGACCCGCACGCTCAACCTCGAGGGGGCTGTATGAGCTTCGTGAACAAGATCAAGGGCTGGGGCCAGAAGGGATCGGCACCGGCGCAGGAAGAGGATGACGCTGCCTTCGGCGACGCGTTCGCGCAAGGCGGCTCGGCATCGATCGCCGCTACCGACCTGCCGCTCGCCGATGTCGAGGCGGCCGCCGCGTTCGATGTGCCGGCCAGCGTCGCCAACGAGCCGCGCGAGGCGGGCTCGATCATTTCCGAGGCCGTGCCTTCGGAGATCGCCGACTTCACCGAGACCCGCCTGCAGTCGGGCGGCGACACCGCCGCCGCACCGCTCGGCGCCGGCCTGCCGCTGATCGGCACGCGCACGGTCGCCGACCAGCAACGCATCTTGCTGGCGCTGCTCGCCTTCGGCCTGATCGGCCTCGTGGGGCTGACGATCTATGCCTTCAGCTCGGCGAGTCGCGGCTCGGCCGACGTCGCCGCCACCGGGCAGGCGCTGATGCAGTCGCAGCGCCTGGCCAAATCGGTGTCGCAGGCGATGGTGGGACGGGCCGACGCCTTTCCGGAGGTCAAGGAAAGCATCGAGGTGCTCGCCAGCAACGTGCGCAGCATGAAGACCGGGCAGGGTGCCGTGCCGGCAGTGCCTTCGGGCGCGCAGGACGCGCTCGACGCTGCCATTCCGCTGGTCGACCGCGCCGAGAAGAACGCCGGGATCGTGCTGGCGGAGCAGAAGGGACTGACCGAGGTCGGGGCGTCGCTGCGTGCGATCAACCAGCAGTCGTACGACCTGCTCGAATCGACGCAGGGCATTCTTTCCCTCAAGCTGCAGCGCGAGACCAGCCCGGTCGAGGTGTCGGCCATGAATCAGCTGGTCATGCTGACCCAGCGCATCGGCAAGTCGGCGAACGAGTTCCTGTCCGGCGAGGGTGCGAACCCCGAGGCCGTCTTCCTGCTCGGCAAGGACCTCAATGCCTTCAGCGACACGACCAAGGCCCTGCTCGACGGCAACCCTCAGATGGGCCTGCCGGGCTCGCGCGATCCGCAGGTACGTGAGCGCCTGAACGGGCTGATCAAGCTTTACCAGGAAACGAGAACTCGCGGCGCCGTGATTCTCGACAACCTCGCCGGCCTGAATGCCGCGCGCGAGGCGCAGACCGCCATCATCGCCGACAGCGAACCGTTGCGAAAGAGCCTGCAGGAGGTGCAGGACAAGCTGCGCAGCGAGACGGGGCTGAGCGTGCCGGTCGTGGCGCTGCTGCTGCTGTCGGCCTTGCTCGTGGTCCTCGGCGGTGCCGGGTTCCTTCGTCTCTATGTCACCGACCAGAGCCAGCGCGCGCAGCTGGCGCAGAACCGAAGCGTCGAGGCCGAGGCGCAGGAACAGGAAGCCAAGCGCGTCAACGACGCCAACCAGGCGGCCATTCTGCGGCTGATGAACGAGCTGCAGGGCGTTGCCGAAGGCGACCTGACCCAGCAGGCCACGGTCACCGAAGACATCACCGGCGCGATCGCCGACTCGGTGAACTACACGGTGGAGGAGCTGCGCACACTGGTCTCGCAGGTGCAGGGCACGGTCACCCGGGTGGCCGCGACCACGGAGCAGGTCGAAGCGAATTCGACCGAGCTGCTGGCGACGTCGTCCGAGCAACTGCGCGAGATTCGCGATACCGGCGAATCGGTGCTGCAGATGGCTGGTCGAATCAACCACGTGTCGACGCAGGCGCAGGAAACCGCCCAGGTGGCGCGGCAATCGCTGCATGCCGCTGAATCCGGCCTGAAGGCGGTGCAGAACACGATCGGCGGCATGAACTCGATCCGCGACCAGATCCAGGAAACCTCGAAGCGGATCAAGCGGCTCGGCGAGTCGTCGCAGGAGATCGGCGAAATCACCGAGCTGATCTCGGACATTACCGAACAGACGAACGTGCTGGCCCTGAACGCCGCCATCCAGGCGGCCTCGGCCGGCGATGCCGGTCGCGGCTTCTCGGTCGTGGCCGAGGAAGTGCAGCGGCTGGCCGAACGCTCGGCCGATGCGACGCGCCAGATCGCGGCGCTGGTGAAGACGATTCAGACCGATACGCAGGACGCCGTCGGCGCCATGGAGCGATCGACGCAGGGCGTGGTCGAAGGAACGCGACTGACCGATGCGGCCGGCACGGCGCTCGGCGACATCGACCGAGTCACGCGCCAGCTGACCGACCTGGTCTCGCAGATCTCGCAGCAGGCCTTGTCGGAAGCGCAATCGGCCAACGTCGTGGCGGCAAACATCCAGCACATCTTCGCGGTCACCGAGCAGACCGGCGACGGCACGCGCTCGACCGCGCAGATGGTGCGCGAGCTGTCGCGCACCGCCGAGGAACTGAACCAGTCGGTCGCGCGGTTCAAGATCGCCTGACCGGCGACCGCCAGCCAATCGATCCCGGGCGCACACCGCCCCCTACCTTCAAGCAGCCGAGGCGCCGGATGGACAGCACGCTCGACGAATCCGCGGCCTCGTCGCCGGCGCCTGCGACCGGCGACGACCTGAGCGCCGTCGCCTGGGTCCAGGAGGAGCTGAGGCGCTCGCTCGACGCCGCGCACAAGTCGCTGCGCCGCTTCGTCAAGGACGCCGAAGCGGTCACCGGCTCCGATCTCGATACCGTCGACCCGGGCGTGCTGCGCACCGCGCGCTCGCAGATTCACCAGGGCGTCGGCGCGCTCGAGCTGGTCGGCATGCCGGCGCCGGCGATCGTGCTGCGTGCCAGCGAGACGGCCGTGCAGCGCAGCGTCGCACGGCCGCAGTCGCTGACCCCCGAGCTGGTGACCGACATCGAGCGCTCGTCGTTCGCGCTGCTCGACTACCTCTCGCGCGTCCTTGCCGGCAAGACCGTCTCGCCGCTGTCGCTCTTTCCGCAGTACCGCGCGGTGCAGGAGGCGGTGGAAGCCGAGCGCGTCCACCCGGCCGACCTGTGGCCGATGGACTGGCGCTGGCGCGAGGTCGAGAGCGATGCCGAGGTCTTGCCGCGCCAGGCCGACAACACCGTGCGCACGCAACTCGAAAGCAGCCTGTTGCAGCTCATGCGCGGCACGCAGGCGCTGACTGCGGCGGCGCGGATGAGCGACGTCTGCGCCGGCCTGGCGGCCGGCTCGTCGCATCCGCAGGTGCGCACCTTCTGGAACCTCGCCGCGGCCGTGTTCGAGGCGCAGCACCACGGCCTGCTCGGCTTCGACGTCTTCACCAAGCGGGTCGCGTCGCGCCTTCTGGCCCAGTTCCGGATCCTGCAGCGCGGCGACTCCGACGTCTCGGAGCGGCTCGCCCGCGACCTCCTGTTCTTCTGCTTCCAGAGCGCGCCGGCCGGGCGCGGCATCCGCGCGCCGCGCCTCGAAGCGGTGCGCACCGCCTTCGGCCTGCCGTCGCAGACGCCGACCGACTACTCGCTGAGCGTCCTCGGCCGTTTCGATCCGGCCATCATCACGCACGCCAAGAAGCGCGTCGTCGCCGCCAAGGAAGCCTGGTCGGCGACGGCCGGCGGCGAGATGCATCGCATCTCCGGTCTGGCCGAGCAGTTCGCGCTCGTCGGCGATTCGCTGCGCAAGCTCTTTCCCTTCGGCGAAGCCTTCGCCGCCGAGCTGCAGACGGCGGTCGCACAGACGCAAGCGGCGAACGCCGCGCCGCCGCCGGCGCTGGCGATGGAAGTGGCAACCAGCCTGCTCTACATCGAGGCTGCCCTCGACGACGGCGACTTCGACGATCCCGAGCACGCCGGCCGGGTCCGCCGCCTGGCCGATCGTCTGGCGGCCGTGCGCCAGGCAGCGCCACCGGAGCCGCTCGAGCCGTGGATGGAGGAGCTCTACCGCCGCGTCTCCGATCGGCAGACGATGGGCAGCGTCGTGCAGGAGCTGCGGGCATCGCTCGGCGAGGTCGAGAAATCGATCGACGACTTCTTCCGCAACCCGGCCGAGTCGAGCGTGCTTCGCGATGTGCCGGTGCAGCTGGCTTCGATGCGCGGCGTTCTGTCGGTGCTGGGCATGGACCAGGCATCGCAGGCGCTGCTGCGCATGCGCGACGAAGTCGACGGCCTGGTCTCCACCGAAGTCGATCCGGAACGGGTCGGGCAGGCCGGGGTGTTCCAGCGCCTGGCCGGCAACCTGAGCGCGCTCGGCTTCATGATCGACATGCTGAGCGTGCAGCCGCAGCTCGCCAAGTCGCTCTTCGTCTACGACGCGAAGGCGGGCACGCTCGCGCCTGTCATGGGCCGCACCAGCGGCAAGCCCGAGGCGTTGCCGCCGGTCGAGCCGCGCCTGATCGAACAGGCGCAGATGCTGGCCTTCAGCTCGGTGCGCGACGACGTGCCCCTGCTCGACGTGACGCGCGACCTCGAGCTCCTGTCGCACGAGGCGCAGGCCGCCGACCAGCCGGCACTGGCCGCGGCGGTGCTGAAGGCGCAGGAGGCGCTCGTCAAGGCGGCCGACGATCCGGCGAAGGTCACGACCGCGCGCGGCGAGCTCTCCGAAGCGCTCGTCGATTTCGTCGCCACCTCCACCGAGCCGGCCGGCCTGATGCCGATCGAGGAAGAGCGCGCAGCGCCGCCGATGAAGCCGATCGTGCTGATCGGCGACCTCGAGCACGACGAGGAGATGCGCGACGTCTTCCTCGAAGAAGCGCGCGAGGTGATCGCCGATGCCAAGGCCGCCACCGGCGATCTGCAGCATTCGCCCGGCGACCTGGGCTTGCTGACGACGGTGCGGCGCGCCTTCCACACGCTCAAGGGCAGCTCGCGCATGGTCGGCCTGAAGGCCTTCGGCGAAGCCGCCTGGGCCTGCGAGCAGGTCTACAACAGCCAGCTTGCCGAGCAGCGCGCGGTCGAGCCGCCGCTGCTCGAGTTCACGACCTGGGTTCTCGATCATCTCGGCCATTGGGTCGACGACATCGCCGCGCACAAGGACGACGGGCGCAGCGAGGGCGAGGTGAAGCTCGCCGCCGATCGCGTCGCGCGCCGCATGCAGACCGGCGAAGAGAACTCCGACATTGCCCTGCCGCTCGGCTTGCCGCCCGGCTTGCCGAGCCGCGCCGACCTCGAGCTCACGCATCCGGGCGCTGCCCCGGCGCCCGCGCCCGCATCGGCGCCCGTTCCCGCTCCCGCCGAGCCGCCCTCCGAGGTCGCGTTCGAGCTCGATCTGTCCGGGATCGATCGCTCGGAAGCCAGCACGCCGGCAGCCGTCGATGAGCTGCCCGCGCTCGAAGTGCAGGGCTCGCCGATGTTCGATCGCTTCGAGGACGCTCGCGACGAGGCGATGCAGACGACGCTCTCCGGCGAGGAGCTGGAGCGGCACGCAGCGAGCGGCCCGATCGACCTCGATCTGGGCAGCCCGACCGAACCCTCGACCCTGTTCGAGAAGCTCGCTCCGAGCGGCCACGACGACGGCGATCGCGAAGGCCTGAGCAGCCTCATGCTCGACCTGTCGAACGGCGAAGCCTTGCCCGCCGCGACCCGAACCACCACCTCCGCCTCGCCGCTCGACTTCGATCTCGACAAGGTCGAGCCCTCGGGCGCCGGGCCGGCGAGCCGCTGGCAGCGAGCGACGAGCACGTCAAGGTCGTCGGCCCGCTGCGCATCGGGATCCCGCTCTTCAACATCTACCTGAACGAGGCCGATGAGCTGTCGCGCCGGCTGATGACCGAAGTCGCCGAATGGGCGATGGAACTGCATCGCCCGCTCGGCGAGACGCCGATCGCGCTCGCCCACTCGCTCGCCGGCAGCTCGGCCACGGTCGGCTTCGCCGATCTGTCGCATCTGGCTCGCGCTCTCGAGCACGCGCTCGCGCGCTCGCAGGTCATCGGTCATGGCACCGACGACGAGGCACGCCTGTTCGTCAACGCCGCCGAGGAGATCCGCAGACTCCTGCATCAGTTCGCTGCCGGCTTCCTGAAGGAACCGGCGCCCGAGCTCATGGCCCGCCTTGCCGAGCACGAGATCAGCTCGGCCTTGCGCCTGGAGGCCGTCACGGCCGCCTCCGAGCTGGCCGAAGGGGTCGAGAGCGAGTCGCCGCCCGATGCGGTGCTCGCCGTCGAGCCCTTGCTCAATCTGGATGCGGTCGAGGACACGCGCGCTTCGGCGCTCGTCGAGCCGCCGGCTCCGGTCGCGCTCGCGCCGGTCGAGCCGGTCACGGTCATCGAGACGCTGGCACCGAGCGAGGCCGTCGCGCCGCAACCCGACGAATCGGTCGCGCTTCCTGGCGTCGCGGCGCCCCAGCCGGTCGAATCGATGTCGGCGCAGGCACTCGAGCCGGATGCCTTGCCGACGCTCGCGGCCGAGGATGCTTTCGAGAGCGAGCCCGCAGAGGCCAGCCCCGAGCCGTTCGAGGCCGTCGCCTCTTCGTTCGGCGCCCTGGCGCCGTTCGGATCGCTTGGCCTGGCCGAGCTCAAGCCGCTCGCCGCTGCACCCGTCGAGCCGGCGCGAACGGCGCAAACGGCGCGCGCCTCCACCTTCGGCGATGTCGATGACGACATCGATTCCGTCGACGCCGTCGATCTCGAGCTCTTCCCGATCTTCGAGGAAGAAGCACAGGAGTTGCTGCCCAAGCTGGCCGGCCAGTTGCGCGACTGGGCGCATCAGCCGAGCAATCCCGCGCATCCGGCAGGCTGCATGCGCACGCTGCACACGCTCAAGGGCGGCGCCCGCCTGGCCGGTGCGATGCGCCTCGGCGAGATGGCGCACCGGCTGGAAACGCGGATCGAGCGCCTGACCGCCGGCGAGGCCAGCGTCGATGCGAGCGAGGTCGAAGCGCTGCAGGCCCGCTCCGACGCGATGACCCATGCGTTCGACGCACTGCGAAGCCGCGATGCCCAGGCCTATGCGGACGCGGTCGCGGCGGCCATCGCTCCTTCTCCCGTCATCGCGCGAGCCGAGCCCGTGGCTCCGGTCGCGCTCGAACCGGCGCCCGCACCGGCGGCTGCCGACGAGCCCGCCGTTGTCGCCGAGAGCTGGATCGCGGCAGCGGAGCAGGCCGCCGTGGAAGCCCCGCCGGAATCGAAGAAGGGCGGCAAGGGAGCTGCGCGCAAAGGGCGCGATGCCGGTCGCGAGGAGGCACAGGCAAGCGCCACCTCGCCGGCGCCCGCGGTCGAATCCGCGGCCATCGACTGGTCGCGCTTCAACAATCGCCCCGCCAGCACGGCGCTGAAACCAGCCGAACGAGCGCAGTCGGCGACGCAGTCGGCGGTGCGCGTGCGCGCGCCGTTGCTCGATCGCCTGGTGAACCAGGCGGGCGAGGTGAGCATCACGCGCTCGCGCATCGAATCCGGCGTCGGCCAGATCAAGGGGTCGCTGTCGGACCTGACCGAGAACCTCGAGCGCCTGCGCGGGCAACTGCGCGACATCGAGCTGCAGGGCGAGGTGCAGATGACCTCGCGGCTCGAGGCCGCCAAGGCCGCGTCGCAGTCCTTCGATCCGCTCGAGTTCGATCGCTTCACGCGCTTCCAGGAGCTGACGCGGATGATGGCCGAGTCGGTCAACGACGTGGCCACGGTCCAGCGCACCTTGCAGCGCTCGCTGGAGACGACCGAAGACGAGCTGGTGGCGCAGGCCCGTCTGACGCGCGACCTGCAGGACGACCTGCTGCGCACGCGCATGGTCGAGTTCGAAGGCCTTTCCGATCGCCTCTACCGGGTCGTCCGTCTCGCCGGCAAGGAAACCGGCAAGCAGGTTCGCCTCGACATCGTCGGCGGCTCGATCGAAGTCGATCGCGGCGTGCTCGACCGGATGACCGGCGCCTTCGAGCACTTGCTGCGCAACAGCGTCTCGCATGGCATCGAGATGCCCGACAAGCGCATCGCCGCGGGCAAGGACCCGGTCGGCACCATCGTCGTCTCGCTCTCGCACGAGGGCAACGAAGTGGGTGTCGAGTTCCGCGACGACGGCGCCGGCCTCGATCTGGCGCGCATCCGCGAAAAAGGCGTGGCGATGCGGCTGCTCGATCCGAGCCTGCCGCACGAGGACGCCGAGCTCGCCAACCTCATCTTCACCGCCGGCTTCTCCACCGTCGACACCGTCACCGAGCTGGCGGGCCGCGGCGTCGGCATGGACGTGGTGCGCTCGGACGTGATTGCCATGGGCGGCCGCATCGAGACCGCAACGGCGGCCGGCCAGGGCACCTCGTTCAAGCTGGTGCTGCCCTTGACCACCGCGGTGACGCAGGTCGTGATGCTGCGCTGCGGCGACAGTCGCATCGCGGTGCCGTCGACGCTGATCGAGATCGTGCGTCGCGCCACGCCGAAGGAGATCGACCTCGCCTACGCCACCGGCTCATACGAATTCGGCGATCGTGCCCTGCCGTTCTTCTGGCTCGGCGCCTTGCTGCAGATGGGCGCGCGGCCGGCCGACACGCAGCTGCGCACGCGCGCCGTCGTCATCGTCCGCAGCGCCCAGCAGCGGGTCGCGGTGCACGTCGACGAAGTGCTCGGCAACCAGGAAGTCGTGGTCAAGAACCTCGGGCCGCAGCTGTCGCGTTTGCCTGGCCTGGCCGGCATGACTCTGCTGGCCTCCGGCGCCGTCGCGCTGATCTACAACCCGGTGGCGCTGGCGACGCTCTACGGCGAGGAAGCCCGCAGCGCCACGCAGGCCGCGATGCGGCCCGGCGATGCGCCGGCCTTGCCTTCCGTGGCGGCTGCCGTGGTGCCGGTGGCGCCGCTCATCCTTGTCGTCGACGATTCGTTGACGGTGCGCCGCGTCACCCAGCGCCTGTTGCTGCGCGAAGGCTATCGGGTCTCCCTGGCCAAGGACGGCCTCGATGCGCTCGAGCGCCTGGCCGAGGAAGTGCCGCAGGTGGTGCTCTCCGACATCGAGATGCCGCGCATGGACGGCTTCGACCTGGTGCGCAACCTGCGCTCCGATGCGCGCTGGCGCGAGCTGCCGGTGATCATGATCACCTCGCGCATCGCGCAAAAGCATCGCGAGCACGCAGCCGAGCTCGGCGTCGACCACTATCTCGGCAAGCCCTATTCGGAAGAAGACCTGCTGGCCCTGATCGCGCGCTACACCCGGGCCGACGCCGAAGCCCAGGCGCTGTAGGCCTCAGCGCGCGGCCGGCCGGGTCACGGCCGCGAAGCGCGCCAGCGTCTTCTCGCGCGCTTCGGCGTGGTCGACGATCGGCTCCGGATAGTCGCGGCCGAGAACGATGCCCGCGGCCTCGAGGTCGATGGGGCCGGCGAGCCAGGGCGCGTGGATCAGGTCGTCGCCGAGCCGCGCGAGCTGCGGCAGGTAGCGCCGGATGAATCGACCTTCCGGGTCGAACCTGCGGCTCTGCGTCAACGGATTGAAGACGCGAAACCAGGGTTGCGCGTCGCAGCCCGTCGACGCCGCCCATTGCCAGCCGCCGTTGTTCGAGGCCAGGTCGTAGTCGATCAGGTGCTCGGCGAAGTAGGCCTCGCCGCGCCGCCAGTCGAGGCCGAGGTCCTTGACCAGGAAGCTGGCGGTGACCATGCGCAGGCGGTTGTGCATGTAGCCGGTCTGGTTGATCTGCGCCATCGCCGCATCGACGAGCGGATAGCCGGTGCGGCCCTCGCACCAGGCGGCAAACGCGGCATCGGCGTGCTTGCCGTGCTCGAAGCGCAGGCGGTCGTACTCGGGCTTGCAGCTGGCGCCGACGACGTGCGGCAGGTGATGCAGCACCTGGTGATAGAAGTCGCGCCAGACCAGCTCCGAAAGCCAGACTTCGGCGCCGTGGCCGGCGTGCCGTTCTGCCCGGGCGGCCCGTTCGCGGGCCAGACGGGCGAGCTTGCGAACCGAGATCGTGCCGAAGCGCAGGTGCACGCCGAGATAGCTCGGCCCCTTGACCGCGGGAAAGTTGCGGGCCGTGTCGTATTCGTCGATGCGGCCGAGGAAGTCCTCCAGCAAGGCCTCGGCGGCGGTGCTGCCGCCGTGCACCTTCAGCGCTTCCAGGTTCGTCGCAACGAAGCCGAGCGCCGCCAGCGTCGGCACGTCCGTGGCCAGCTCCGGCGGCAGCGCCGCCAGGCTGGCGGCGTGACGCTCGACCGGATAGGACTTCACATAGAAGTCGTCGACCTTCTTCAGCCATGCCGTCCGATAGGGCGTGAACACGCTGTAGGGCTTGCCGCTGCCGGTGAGGATCTCGCTGCGCTCGAAGATCACGTGGTCCTTCGAGGTGTGCAAGGCCACGCCCCGATCGGCGAGGGCGCCGCGAACCGCGGCGTCGCGGGCCAGCGCGTAGGGATCGTCGTCGTGATTGGCATAGACCGCCTGCACGTGCAGGGCCTGCGCCAGGGCGACGATCTCGTCGGCACCGTGGCCGTGCCGCACCGCGAGGCGAACACCGTGCACGCCGTGCCTTTGCCCGAGCGCGGCCAGCTCGGCATCGAGCGCCTCGACGCTTTGCCGGATGAACTCGACGCGCCGGTCGGCGCGCGGCAGGGGATCGAGGATCTCGCGGTCGAAGACGAAGGCGCACCAGACCTGGCGCGCCGCCTTCAGGGCGTGAAAAAGCGCGGCATGGTCGTCGCTGCGCAGGTCGCGCCGAAACCAGACCAGCGCCGCGTCGAGAACCTTCTCCATGGTCGCGGAGTGTGCCGAAAAGCCCCGCCCCGCGACCGGGCGACGCGCGTGCCGGGCGGCACGGAATAAAATGCCGGCATGGCCGCCGCATCGATCAACCTGACGAACCAGTTCCTGATCGCCATGCCGGGCATGGGCGACGGCACGTTCGCGGGCACGGTGGTGTATCTCTGCGAGCACACCGAGAAAGGCGCGCTCGGGCTGGTGATCAACAAGCCGATCGACATCACGCTGAAGAACCTGTTCGAGAAGGTCGAGCTCTCGCTCGATCGCGAGGACCTCGCCGGCGCCCCGGTGTACTTCGGCGGGCCGGTGCAGACCGAGCGCGGCTTCGTCCTGCACGAGCCGCTCGGCGACCAAGCCGACGACAACCACTACAACTCGTCGCTGAAGATCGAGGGCGGCCTCGAGATGACGACGAGCAAGGACGTGCTGGAGGCGCTCGCCAACGGCGCCGGCCCGAAGCGCGTGCTCGTCACGCTCGGCTACAGCGGCTGGGCCGCCGGCCAGCTCGAAGACGAGATGAGCAACAACGGCTGGATCAACGTCGAGGCCCAGCCCGGCATCATCTTCGATACGCCGGTGGGCGAGCGCTACGACAAGGCCTTGTCGCTGCTCGGCATCGACGCCGGCATGCTGAGCTCGGCGGCGGGGCACGCATGAGCCGCCGGGCCGCTCCCAAGGCGAATACCGAAGCGCGCAGCGCGCAGGTTTCCGAATGAGCCGCCGGGCCGCTCCCAAGGCGAATACCGAAGCGCGAAGCGCGCAGGTTTCCGAATGAGGTCGGCTCTGGCGCCTTCTTCCCCGCCCGTCCTTTCCTTTCTCGCTTTCGATTTCGGCAGCCGCCGTATCGGCGTCGCGAGCGGCAACACGCTGACGCAGTCGGCGACGCCGCTGACGACGATCGCCCTGCAAGGCGACGCCCGTTTCGACGCGATCGGCACGCTGGTGTCGGAATGGCAGCCGGCAGCGCTCGTGATCGGCGTGCCTTTTCACCCCGACGGCGCGGCACACGTCAACACCGAGCGGGCGCGTCGATTCGGGCGCCAGCTGCGCGGCCGCTTCGGCCTGCCCGTGCACGAAGTCGACGAGCGCTACAGCACGGTCGAGGCGCGCGCGGCAGGCGCCCGCGACCTCGATGCCGCGGCGGCCGCGCTCATCCTGCAGCAATACCTGGCGGCCTTGCCATGAACGCGGCCGGGCTCGACGCCGAGGCGCTGTACACGGGCTTGCTGCCGGGCGTGCGCGATCTGCTCGGGCCGGACGGCGCGCTCGTCGGCATCTGGACGGGCGGCGCCTGGCTGGTGGAGCGCCTGCAGCGCGACCTCGGCCTGCCGGGCGAAGCCGGCGTCATCTCGAGCACGCTGCACCGCGACGATTTCTCGCGCCGGGGCCTCAGTGCCGCCGCCGACGCGACGCGCCTGCCGTTCGAGATCGAGGGCCGGCGCATCGTGCTCGTCGACGATGTGCTCCACACCGGCCGCACCATTCGCGCCGTCGTCAACGAGCTCTACGACTTCGGCCGGCCGGCGAGCGTGCGCCTGGCGGTGCTCGTCGATCGCGCCGGCCGCGAGCTGCCGATCGAAGCCGCGTTCGCGGTCGCCAAGATCGAGCTGCCCGCGGCGCAGCGCCTGTCGCTGGCGCGCGACGATGCCGGGCACTTCCGGTTCGAGATCCGCTAGGGCCGCTCATGTTCGCCCGCCGCAATCCGCAGCTCAACAAGAACGACGAGCTCATCCACCTGCTGTCGATCGAAGGCCTGCCGGCTTCGATCGTGACGCACATCCTCGACACCGCCGGAACGTTCCTGAGCGTCAACGACCGCGAAGTGAAGAAGGTGCCGCTGCTGCGCGGCAAGAGCGTCTTCAACCTCTTCTTCGAGAACTCGACGCGCACCCGCACCACCTTCGAGATCGCGGCCAAGCGCCTTTCGGCCGACGTCATCAATCTCGACATCGCCCGCTCCTCGACGGCCAAGGGCGAAAGCCTGCTCGACACCATCGCCAACCTCTCGGCGATGCATGCCGACATGTTCGTCGTGCGGCACTCGGAGAGCGGCGCACCGTACCTGATCGCGCGGCACTGCGCGCCGCACGTGCACGTGGTCAATGCCGGCGACGGCAGGCACTCGCATCCGACGCAGGGCCTGCTCGACATGTACACGATCCGGCACTACAAGAAGGACTTTCGCAATCTCACGGTGGCGATCGTCGGCGACATCGTGCACTCGCGCGTCGCCCGCTCCGACATCCACGCCCTGACCACGCTCGGCGTGCCCGAGATCCGCGCCGTCGGCCCGAAGACGCTGGTGCCCGGCGACCTGAAGGAGATGGGCGTGCGCGTCTGCCACGACATGGCCGAGGGCATCCGCGGTGCCGACGTGATCATCATGCTGCGCCTGCAGAACGAGCGCATGGGCGGGGCCATGCTGCCGAGCGCCGGCGAGTTCTTCAAGACCTTCGGCCTGTCGGCGGAAAAGCTCGCGCTGGCCAAGCCCGACGCCATCGTCATGCATCCGGGCCCGATCAACCGCGGCGTCGAGATCGACTCGGCCGTGGCCGACGGCAAGCAGAGCGTGATCCTGCCGCAGGTGACCTTCGGCATCGCCGTGCGCATGGCGGTGATGTCGATCATCGCCGGCAACAACGCATGAGCGAGCGGCGCGCACCGACCATGAAGACCTTGATCACGAACGCCCGCCTGGTCGACCCGCTGAGCGGCCGCGACGAGGCCGGCGTGCTCGCGATCGCCGACGGCCGCATCGTCTCGGCGGCGGCGCACGCGCCACGCGATTTCACGGCCGAGCGCACCATCGATGCGGCAGGCGCGGTCGTTGCGCCGGGCCTCGTCGACCTGTGCGCGCGCCTGGGCGAGCCGGGACACGAGCACGAAGGGATGCTCGAGTCCGAGCTGGCCGCGGCAGTGGCCGGTGGCGTGACCAGCGTCGTCTGCCCGCCCGACACCGACCCCGTGCTCGACGAGCCGGGCCTCGTCGAGATGCTGAAGTTTCGCGCCCGCAGCCTCGATCTGGCGCGCGTCTTTCCGCTCGGCGCCCTGACGCGCGGGCTGGCCGGCGAAGCGATCACCGAGATGGCCGAGCTGACCGAGGCCGGCTGCATCGGCTTCGGCCAGGCCGACGTGCCCGTGCGCGACACACTGGTGCTGCATCGCGCCTTGCAATACGCGGCCACCTTCGGGTTCACGGTCTGGCTGCGGCCCAACGATGCCTGGCTCGGCCAGGGCGTTGCCGCCAAGGGCCCGCTCGCCACGCGCCTGGGTCTCACCGGCGTGCCGGTGCTGGCCGAGACGATCGCCATGGAAACCTTGTTCGGGCTGGTCCGCGATACCGGTGCGCGGGTTCACATCGCACGGCTCAGCAGCGCCGCCGGGGTCGAGCTGGCGCGCCAGGCCAAGTCCGAAGGGCTGCCGGTCAGCTGCGACGCGAGCATCCACCAGCTGCATCTCATCGACGTCGACATCGGCCACTTCGACGCCGCGATGCGGCTCATCCCGCCGCTGCGCCAGCAACGCGATCGCGACGCCATTCGCCAGGGCCTGGCCGACGGCACGATCGACGCGCTCGTCAGCGATCACACGCCGGTGACGAAAGACGCCAAGCACCTGCCGTTCGCCGAGGCCGAGCCTGGCGCCACGGGCCTCGAGCTGCTCCTCGGCCTGGCGCTGAAGTGGGGCGAGGCCAGCGGCCTGGCCCTGGCGACGACGCTCGCCGCGGTGACCACCCGGCCCGGCGCGGTGCTCGTCCGGTCGAGCCGGGGCGATGCATCGGCACCCGCCGGCCTGGCCGTCGGCGCGCCTGCCGACTTGTGCATCTTCGATGCCGGCCGGTCGTGGAACGTGGCGACCGACCGGCTCGTGAGCTGCAGCCGACACACGCCATTCGCCGGCCACGACCTCGCGGGCCGCGTGCGCTGGACGCTGGTGGCCGGCCGCGTCGCGCACGAAGGCGGCGACAGCGCGGCCGACTAGCGTGAGCGGGCTCTAGCGCGGCGGCGCGGTTCCGGTGCGCCACCTTCGCGCCGTCTGGCGCCTGCTCCACTGCGTTGCCGTCGGCCTGCATGGCGTCGGCATCGTTCTCGTCCGCTTTCCGCGCCTGACGCCGGAGCAACGCCAGGCGACGATTCGCTGGTGGTCGAAGAAGATGCTCGCGGCCATGGGCATCGCCCTGCGCGTCGAAGGCGCGCCGGCGGTGGGCGCCGGCCTGCTCGTCGCGAACCATATTTCCTGGCTCGACATCATGGTCATCCACGCGGTCGTGCCGCAGGCCCGCTTCGTCTCGAAGGCCGACGTCAAGTCATGGCCGCTGATCTCGCGCCTGGTCGACGCCGGCGGCACGCTCTACCTGGAGCGCGAGCGCAAGCGCGATGCGCTGCGCGTCATCCACGTCATGGCCGACGCCTTGCGTGCGGGCCAGACCGTGGCCATATTTCCGGAAGGAACCACCTCCACCGGCCACGGCCTGCTGCCGTTCCACGCCAACCTGCTGCAGGCGGCGATCTCGACCGGCACGTCGGTCCAGTCGGCCGCGCTGCGCTTTTCCGACGCGACGCATGCGGTCAGCGAAGCGACGGAATTCGTCGGCGCGACGACGCTGCTGGAGAGCCTGTGGAAGACCGCCTGCGGTGACGGCATCGTCGCCCGTCTGGTGTTGCTGCCCGCGCGCGAGTCGGGCGGCATGTCGAGGCGAGAGCTCGCCGAGCAACTGCGCGCCGAGATCGCGGCCGCGCTCGCCGTTCAGCCCGCCGAAGCCTGACGCGCGACAGCGGCGGCGGCGGCGGCTGCCGCCTCGGCATCGCCCAGGTAGTAGCTGCGAATCGGCTTCAGGCCGTCGTCGAGCTCGTAGACGAGCGGAATGCCGTTCGGGATGTTGAGCCCGACGATGTCGGCATCGGCAATGCCGTCGAGGTACTTGACGAGCGCCCGCATGCTGTTGCCGTGCGCCGAGACGAGCAGCCGCTCGCCGGCGCGGATCGCCGGCGCCAGCGTGCCGTGCCAGAAGGGCAGGACGCGCGCCACCGTGTCCTTCAGGCATTCGGTGAGCGGCACCTCGCCCGGATCCAGGCCCCGGTAGCGCGGGTCAGCGCGCTCGCTGCGCGGGTCGTCGGGCATCAGCGCCGGCGGCGGCACGTCGTAGCTGCGCCGCCAGGCGAGCACCTGCTCCGCCCCGAACTTGCGCGCCGTTTCGGCCTTGTCCAGGCCCTGCAGGGCGCCGTAATGGCGCTCGTTGAGGCGCCAGTCGTTGCGCACCGGCAGCCAGGTCCGGTCCATCGCATCGAGCGCGTGCCAGAGCGTCCAGGTCGCGCGCTTGAGCACCGAGGTCCAGGCGGCGTCGAACTCGTAGCCTTCGTCCTTGAGCAGGCGTCCGGCCGCCTTCGCCTGCTCGACACCCTTGGCCGTGAGGTCGACGTCGGTCCAGCCGGTGAAGCGGTTCTCCAGATTCCAGGTCGATTCGCCGTGGCGAACGAGGACGAGCTTGTGCATCGATGACCCTGCGCAACGCGCCGAAGGGGCGAATTCTATAATTCGCGTTTTCCTCGGGCGGGCGCTGCGGCGTTTCGACGATGACTGCGAATTTCCTGATCCAGAACTGGTATCTCTTCGCGATGGCGATCGTCTCCGGCGGCCTGCTCGCCTGGCCGGCCATCGCCGGCGCCGGCGGCGGCGCGAAGGTCTCGGCGGCCGATGCGGTGCGCCTCATCAATCGCGAGAAGGCGGTCTTGATCGACGTCAGCGAGCCGGCGGAGTTCGCCGCCGCGCATCCGGTCGGCGCGCGCAGCGTGCCGCTGGCCGGCCTCGAGGCCTCGCGCGACCTGCCGAAGAACAAGTCGCTGCCGGTCGTCGTCGTGTGTCCGACCGGTTCGCGCGCGCCGCGTGCCGTCGCGGTGCTGAAGAAGCTCGGCTTCGAGAACGCACAGGTGCTGGCCGGTGGCCTGAGCGGCTGGCGCGCCGCGAACCTGCCGATCGAAAAGACTGCCTGAAGGTCGGCGATGCAAGCGGTCAAGATGTACAGCACGGCCTCGTGCCCCTATTGCCTGCGGGCCAAGGCGCTGCTGCGCCAGCGCGGCGTCGAGGCGATCGACGAGATCCGCGTCGACGACAAACCGGGCGAGCGCGAGGTCATGACGCGCCTCACCCAGCGCCGCACCGTGCCGCAGATCTTCATCGGTGAAACCTACGTCGGCGGCTGCGACGAGCTGATGGCGCTCGACCGCGCCGGTGGCCTCGAGCCGCTGCTGGCCGGCACGCCATAATCGCGGCCCCGGCGCGACCGCCCGGTACCGGCGGCACGCGTGCCGCCTTTCATTTCGGCGTCGATATCGCGACGCTCCCTTTTCCTCGAGAGTGACGCATGGCTGAAGACGCTTCCAAGGCTCCCCTGTTCCAGATCCAGCGGATGTACCTGAAGGATCTGTCGCTCGAGCAGCCCAATTCCCCGCAGGTTCTGCTCGAGCAGGGCTCGCCGCAGGTGGAGATCAATCTCACGCTCGGCGCCGAGACGATCGGCGAGGGCATGTACGAAGTCACCGTCACCGCCACCGTCACGACGAAGGTCAACGACAAGACGCTCTTCCTGGTCGAAGCCAAGCAGGGCGGCATCTTCGAGATCCGCAACATTCCCGAGGAGCAGCTGCGCCAGATCCTCGGCATCGCCTGTCCGGGGATCGTCTATCCGTACCTGCGCGCGGTGGTCTCCGATATCTGCACCCGCGCCGGCTTTCCGCCGGTGGTGCTGTCCGAAGTCAACTTCCAGGCCATGCACGAAGCGCAGCAGGCACAGGCGAAGGCCCAGCTGGCAACCGCCACCAACGGCTCGGGCGCGATCAACTAGCGCTCTCACAAAGCGCCAGGGCGCATGAATCTGACGGTGCTCGGCGCCGGTGCCTGGGGCACGGCGCTCGCCGTTCACGCGTCGGCGACGCATCCGACGCGGCTCTGGGCCCGAGCCGCCTCGCAGGCGGCACAGATGCGCTCGCTTCGGCGCAATGCGCGCTACCTGCCCGACGTCGCGCTGCCGCCGGCGCTGCAGGTCACCAGCGACTTTCAGGCCGCCTTGCGGCACGCGCGCGGCGGCCTCGTCGTCATCGCCACGCCGATGGCCGGTCTCGAGGAGATGGTTCGGCGCGCGCGGGCCGACTCGGATGTCGGTCTGCTCTGGCTGTGCAAGGGCTTCCAGGACGGCACCGGCTGGCTCGGCCATGAAGTGGCCCACGCCGCGGCGCCGGCCAGCCGGGTCGGTGTTCTCTCGGGCCCGAGCTTCGCCATCGAAGTGGCGCGCGGCCAGCCGACGGCGCTCGTCGCGGCCAGCGCCGATGCGGCGCTGCGCGACGCTGCGGTCACCGCGTTTCATGCCGGAAATATCCGCGTGTATACATCGAGCGATCCGGTCGGCGTCGAGGTCGGCGGCGCAGTGAAGAACGTGCTGGCGATCGCGACCGGGATCTGCGACGGCATGGCGCTCGGTCTCAATGCCCGTGCCGCGCTCGTGACGCGCGGCCTGGCCGAGATGACGCGGCTCGGCGTCGCCCTGGGCGCGCAGGTGCAGACCTTCATGGGCTTGTCCGGCCTCGGCGATCTGGTGCTCACGACGACCGGCGACCTGTCGCGCAATCGGCGCGTCGGCCTGCGCCTGGCCGAAGGCGTGCCCCTGGCGCGCATCGTGGCCGAGCTGGGCCATGTGGCCGAAGGCATCTCGAGCGCGCCGATGATCCTGCAGCGCGCCCACGCGCGCGGCATCGACATGCCGATCGTCGCCGCCGTCGTCGAGGTCCTGGCGGGTCGCCTGGCGCCGGAGCAGGCGCTCGAGCAACTGCTTCGGCGCGACGCCCGCGCCGAAGGCGCCTAGGCACTCAACGGGCTCTAGAGGCCCGAGGCGTAGCCGTTCTGGCGCCAGGCCTCGAACACCGCGACGGCCACCGCATTGCTGAGGTTCAGGCTGCGCTGGCCGGCAAGCATCGGCAGCCGCACGTGTTGGGTGGCCGCGATCGAGTCGCGCACGGACGCCGGCAGGCCAGCCGTCTCCGATCCGAACACCAGCCAGTCGCCCGGGCGCCACGCGACCTCGGCGAAAGGCCGGGCTCCATGCGTCGTGAAGGCGAACAGCCGGGCCGGGTCGGGCTGCAGCGTCGCCAGCAGCGCCGGCCACGACGCGTGGCGCTGGACGCGGGCGAACTCGTGATAGTCGAGCCCGGCTCGGCGCAGCAGACGATCCTCCATCTCGAACCCGAGCGGCTCGACCAGGTGCAGATGCGCGCCGGTGTTGGCGGCCAGCCGGATGACGTTGCCGGTGTTCGGCGGAATCTCCGGCTCGACCAGGACGATGTGGAACATGGGACTAGGCGTCCTCGGGCCGCGGCGTGCGGGCGACGACCCAGGCTTCGACGCGGGCAGCGCCGGCCTGCTTGAGCACCCGGGCGATCTCGGCGATCGTGCTGCCCGTCGTCATCACGTCATCGACCACCGCGACGGCCCGGCCGCGCACTTCGGCGAGCCGGCGCGGCTCGACGGCGAAGGCGTTGCGGACATTGCCGGCGCGTGCCTCGGGCGGCAAGGCGAGCTGATGCGGCGTGTCGCGGATGCGCAGGAGCAGGCGCGCATCGGCTCGGCCCTCGATGCGCCGGGCGACGCGCCGGGCCAGCTCCCAGGCCTGGTTGTAGCCACGCTCGCGCAGGCGCGCTTCGCTCAGCGGCACCGGCACGATGAGCGTCGGCATCGCGTCCTCAGCATCGCCGCGCCTGGCCTCGACGATCGCGCTGGCGAGCACGGGTGCAAGGTCGAGCGCGCCGTGAAACTTGAACGCGGCGATCAGGCGATCCCAGGGAAACGCATAGTCGACGCGGGCGATCGCGGCATCGTACGGGGGCGGCGATGCGCGGCAAGCGCCGCATACCGCGACGCTCGCCGGAACCGGCAGGGCGCAGCGTTCGCAACGCGGCACGACGGCTGCGAAGCGCGCGCTGCAGGCGGCGCAGACGCGGCCCGCACCCCAGTCGTGGCAGACCGCGCACAGGCTCGGCAGGCGCCACGGCGACAAGCCGCGCCATGCGGTGGGCAGCCGCGCTGAAAGCATCGGCTCAATATACTGCCCGCCATGGCGGACAACGATCGCGCAAGCGGACGCCGCCTCGATGGCGTGGCGGTCGACAGAGCGTTGCGTCGCCTGGCCGCCGCGCCCGAGCCGCCCTGGCTGCACCGCGAGGTGGCGCGCCGGCTCGCCGAGCGCCTCGCGCCGATGCGTGCCCAGCCGCTGCGAATCCTCGACTGGTGGGCCGGCGTTGGCGGTGGCGCGTCGGCGCTGCGCGCGCGCTATCCGAAGGCGAAGGTCGTTGCCGTGGAAGCCGATGCGCGCTGGCACGGCAGTCGGGCCGGTGCGGCGCGCAAGTCCTGGTGGCCGTTCGGCGGCTCGGCGCCTTCGGCGCTGCTCGCCACCGACGACGACGCGCTTCTCGGCCGCGCCCAGCTCGTCTGGGCGAACATGGTGCTGCACGGCGTCGCCGATCCGCCGGCGTTGTTCGGGCGCTGGCAGGGCTTGCTCGAGGTCGACGGCCTGGTCGTCTTTTCATGTCTCGGGCCAGGCACGCTGCGGGGCCTGCGCGATCTCTACGCGAGCGAGGGCTGGCCGGCGCCGACGCCGGGATTCATCGACATGCACGACCTCGGCGACATGCTTGTCGAGGCCGGCTTCGCCGATCCGGTTCTCGATCAGGAGACGCTGACGCTGTCGTGGTCGAGCGGCGAGGCGCTTCTCGCCGAGCTGCATCAGCTCGGCGGCAATGCAGCGCCTGAGCGTTTTCGTGGCCTGCGCACGCCGGCGTGGCGGCGGCGACTTCTGTCGGCGCTCGAGGCTCGCCAGGCCGGCGACGGCAGGATCGCGTTGCAGTTCGAGGTCGCCTACGGCCATGCCTTCAAGGCGGCGCCGCGCCTGCGGCCGGGCGAGCCGGTGACTGTCTCGCTGGAGGACATGCGCGCCATGGTGCGCCGGCCGCCCGCGTCGCGCTGAACGCGTGCGCTAAAATCCTGCGGTTTGGTCGAGGGTATCGAAGGCCCACGACAGCTTTTCGCAGGCCCGGGCCTGGGCCCAAGCGGCCTGGCGCATCGACAGGTGTCTTCAGGCGACGACCGCAGGATGTCAGTTCTCAGTTTTCAAGCCACCCGCGGTTTCGGACCGGCAGCGCTTCGCCTTCGCTTCGGCAGCGCCGCGTCGCCAGGCGGCGATTCGGTGCAGTGGCTGCTGCGTCGCAACTGCTCGATTGCGCCCTCGCGGCTCTTCGGCTTCTACGTATCGCTCTGCTTGCTTTCACTCGTGATCGCGCTGTTCTTCTGGCAGCGCGGCGCGCCGCTGGTGCTGCCTTTTGCAGGTGTCGAGCTGCTTGCGGTCGGTGCCGCGTTCCTCGCCTGGGCCCGCCACGCCAGCGATCGCGAGAGCCTGGTCCTGCGCCCGGGCCGGCTGAGCGTCGAGTGCCATCTCGGGCGCCGGATCGAAAAGGCCGAGTTCGCCCCGACCTGGGCGCGCGTCGAGCCGCGTCACGACGACGGCTCGCTCATAGAAATTTCGGGCGAAGGCCGGCAGATCGCGGTCGGCCGCTTCGTTCGACCCGAACTGCGGCCGGCCCTGGCCGATGAATTGCGTGCAGCCCTGCGTCGTTGTGGCACGGCCTGATGAGAATTCGACAATTTGACGTGGCAACCCAGATGATGACCATGCGATCCCTTTGGCGTGCGGCGAGGCGGCTTGCCCTGACTCTCGCGACCCTGCTCGCGCTGCCGGTATTCGCCGCGGGCGATCTACCCGGCGGCCCGGCGGTGAATCAGTTCAACCTGCATCCGCCGGAATCGCCGATCGCCGTCGAGCAGCTCTGGCTGCACAACTTCATGCTCGGCATCTGCCTGCTGATCTTCGTGGCGGTGTTCGGCGTGATGTTCTATTCGATCCTCATGCACCGCAAGTCGAAGGGCGCGGTGGCTGCCAACTTCCACGAGAGCACGACCGTCGAGATCGCATGGACGGTGGTGCCGTTCATCATCGTCATCCTGATGGCGCTGCCGGCGACGAAGACCATCGTCGCGATGAAGGACACCAGCTCGCCCGACTTGACGATCAAGGTCACCGGCATCCAGTGGAAGTGGGGCTACGACTATCTGAAGGGCGAGGGCCAGGGCATCGGCTTCGTCTCCACCATCGATCCGGCCCAGCGCGAAATGTCGGATGCCGGCAAGCCGCAGGGCGACGACTACCTGCTCAAGGTCGACAACCCGCTGGTCGTGCCGGTGGGCAAGAAGATACGCGTCATCACGACCGCCGACGACGTCATCCACGCCTTCTTCGTGCCCTCGCTCGGCGTGCAGGAGACTGCGATTCCCGGCTTCGTGCGCGACACCTGGTTTCGCGCCGACCACGTCGGCACGTTCTACGGCCAGTGCACGCAGCTCTGCGGCAAGGAGCACTCGTACATGCCGATCCAGGTCAAGGTCGTCTCGCAGGCCGACTACACCGCCTGGGTCGACGGCAAGATGAAAGAAGCGGCCGCGAAGGCCGACGATCCGAACAAGGTCTGGGACCTGGCCGGCCTCGCCGCCCGCGGCGAGCAGGTGTACACGGCCAATTGCCAGGTCTGCCACCAGCCGAACGGCAAGGGCGGCAACGGCGTGTTCCCGCTCGACGCCTCGCCGGTCGTGCTCGACGCCGACAAGGCGAAGCAGATCCAGGTGGTGCTCAACGGCCGCAACGCGATGCCCTCGTGGAAGCAGCTGAGCGACACCGAGATCGCAGCGGTCATCACCTTCACGAAGAACCACTGGTCGAACGCCACCGGCCAGATCGTGCAGCCATCGGACGTCGCGGCGGCGCGGAAGTGATTCGTCCGCTCACGCAGAGGAATACATCGCAATGAGCGCAGTCATCGGACCCCACGGAACTGTCGACGCCGGCGGTCACGGCCACGACGCCCACGACGGTCATCACGACCACGAACATCACGGCGCGCCGCACGGCTGGCGCCGCTGGGTCTACGCCACGAATCACAAGGACATCGGCACGATGTACCTGGTGTTCGCGTTCACCATGTTCATGATCGGCGGCACGCTGGCGCTGATCATCCGGGCCGAGCTGTTCCAGCCCGGCCTGCAGTTCGTCAATCCGCAGCTCTTCAACCAGCTGACGACGATGCACGGCCTGATCATGGTCTTCGGGGCGATCATGCCGGCGTTCGTGGGCTTTGCGAACTGGATGGTGCCGCTGCAGATCGGCGCGCCCGACATGGCGTTCGCGCGCATGAACAACCTGAGCTTCTGGCTGCTCATTCCGGCCGCGCTGATGCTTGCCACCTCGTTCTTCCTGCCCGGCGGTGCGCCGGCCGCCGGTTGGACGCTCTACGCGCCGCTGACCCTGCAGATGGGCCCGTCGATGGACTCGGCGATCTTCTCGCTGCACATCCTCGGCGCCAGCTCGATCATGGGCTCGATCAACATCATCGTCACCATCCTCAACATGCGCGCGCCCGGCATGACGCTGATGAAGATGCCGCTCTTCTGCTGGACCTGGCTGATCACCGCCTACCTGCTCATCGCCGTGATGCCGGTGCTTGCCGGCGCGATCACGATGACGCTGACCGACCGCCACTTCGGCACCAGCTTCTTCAACCCGGCCGGCGGCGGCGATCCGGTGATGTTCCAGCACATCTTCTGGTTCTTCGGCCACCCCGAGGTCTACATCATGATCTTGCCGGCCTTCGGCATCATCAGCGCCATCATCCCGGCGTTCGCCCGCAAGCGCCTGTTCGGCTACACCTCGATGGTCTACGCCACGGCCTCGATCGCCATCCTCTCGTTCATCGTCTGGGCGCACCACATGTTCACGCAGGGCATGCCGGTGACCGGCCAGCTCTTCTTCATGTACGCGACGATGCTGATCGCCATTCCCACCGGCGTGAAGATCTTCAACTGGGTGGCCACCATGTGGCGCGGCTCGATGACCTTCGAGACGCCGATGCTGTGGGCCGTCGGTTTCATCTTCGTCTTCACGATGGGCGGCTTCACCGGCCTGATCCTGGCGATCGTGCCGGTCGACATCCAGATCCACGACACCTACTACGTCGTCGCGCACTTCCACTACGTGCTGGTGGCCGGCTCGCTCTTCGCGATGTTCGGCGGCGTCTACTACTGGGGTCCGAAGTGGACGGGCGTGATGTACAACGAGACGCGCGGCAAGATCCATTTCTGGGCTTCGCTCATCACTTTCAACGTCACCTTCTTCCCGATGCACTTCCTCGGCCTGGCCGGCATGCCGCGGCGCTATGCCGACTACCCGATCCAGTTCACCGACTTCAACATGATCGCGTCGATCGGCGCCTTCGGTTTCGGTCTGTCGCAGGTCTACTTCCTGTTCTTCGTGGTCATTCCGATGATGCGCGGCAAGGGCGCACCGGCGCCGCAACAGCCGTGGGAGGGCGCCGAAGGCCTCGAGTGGGAGATCCCGTCGCCGGCACCGTTCCACACCTTCGAGACGCCGCCGCAGCTGAACGCGGCCGGCACCAAGATCCTCGGCTACGGCGCGCCCGCGCACTGAGCGGCGGCTCGACCATGAACGATCGGCAACGCAAGGCGAATCTGCGGCTCGGGCTCATCCTGGCATCGATTGCCCTCGTCTTCTTCGTCGGCTTCATCGTCAAGAGCGCGCTCCTCGGTATCTGATCGTCCAGCCTCATCGTGATCCCTCTTTCCGCAGCGCGCGCTCGCAGTGTCCTGGCCGGCAATCGGCAGATGGTGGGCTGGCTGCTCGTGGTGGCACTGCTCATGTTCGGCTTCGGCTATGCGCTGGTGCCGGTCTATCGCGCCGTCTGCAGCGCGCTCGGGCTGAACGTGCCGGCGCTGTCCGAATCGCTTGCCGGCACCGATTCCACGGCGGCGCGCAACAGCCAGGTCGATGCGAGCCGCACCATCAGCGTCGAGTTCGATGCCAACGCCCGCGGCCCCTGGGACTTCAAGCCCGAGCAGGCATCGATCGACGTTCATCCGGGCCAGGTCACGACCGTGATGTATTCCTTCCACAACCGGCAGAACCGGGCGATGGCCGTGCAGGCGATCCCCAGCTACGCGCCGGCCGTGGCGATGGCGCACTTCACGAAGCTCGAGTGCTTCTGCTTCACCCAGCAGGTGCTGCAGGCCGGCGAATCGAAGCGTTGGCCGGTCGTGTTCGTGGTCGACTCGAAGCTGCCGCGCGACGTCAAGACCATCACCTTGTCCTATACCTTCTTCGAGGTCGGCGGCAGGGTGCCGGCCGAGCCGGTCGCCGCTGCGCGCACCTTCACCGGGCCGCTGTCATGAGCGATCAGGCTGGCGCCGATGTCAGCGAGGCTGTTCGTCGCAAGGGCTCGCTCTCGCGCACCGTGCGCGCCGTGGCCTGGTCGTTCTTCGGCGTGCGCAAGGCGCGCGATCTGGAGCGCGACGTCAGCGAGCTGAACCCGCTGCACGTCGTCATCGTCGGCGTCATCGCGGCTGCGCTTTTCGTTGCCGTGCTGGTCATCCTTGTCAACTGGGTCATCGCGAGCGGCGTCGCCGCGTGAATCCCATGCATCCGATCGTTTCGATACCGCAGGAGAAATCGCCATGTCGGCAGTGACGCAAACAGGCGCAGCGCCCCACTACTTCGTACCCGCCCCGTCGCGCCATCCGGCGTCTCTGGCGTTCGGCATGCTCCTCCTCATCTTCGGCGCCAGCCAGTGGGTCAACGGCGTCGAATGGGGCGCCTGGGTGGTTCTGGCCGGCTTCATCGCCTGGGTCTTCGTGATTCAGCAGTGGTTTCGCCAGGCCGTGTCCGAAAGCGAAGGGGGGCTCTACAACAAGCGTGTCGACGTCTCGTTTCGCTGGAGCATGAGCTGGTTCATCTTCTCGGAAGTGATGTTCTTCAGCGCTTTCTTCGGCGCGCTGTACTGGGCCCGGGTGCACGCCCTGCCAACCCTCGGCGACATCGAGAACGCCGTCATCTGGCCCGACTTCAAGGCCGTCTGGCCGAGCGCCGGCGTGGGCTACACCGGGGCGCCCGCCGGCGCCGTCGACCCTTTCGCGACGATGGGGCCCTGGCCCATTCCGACTCTCAACACCGCGATCCTGCTGAGCTCAGGCGTCACCGTCACGATCGCGCATCACGCCCTGATCGCGAACCATCGCGCGCGCGCCATCGTCTTCATGTGGATCACGGTGCTGCTCGGCCTGTCGTTCCTGTGCTGCCAAGCCTATGAATACCACGAGGCCTACACCGAGCTGAACCTGAAGCTGAGCTCGGGCGCGTATGGCTCGACGTTCTTCATGCTGACGGGCTTTCACGGCTTCCACGTCTTCGTCGGCATGCTGATGCTGCTCTTCATCACGGTGCGGATCATGAAGGGCCACTTCACGCCGGACCGGCACTTCGGCTTCGAGGGCGCAGCCTGGTACTGGCACTTCGTCGACGTCGTGTGGCTCGGCTTGTATCTGGTCGTCTACTGGCTCTAGCGACCAGCCCCGAAGTCCGCTCGGCGCTTCAGCGGCCGAGCGGCACGCCGGTGGGATGAATCCAGCCCAGCCGCCAGGCGACGATGACGCACACGAAGAGCACAACGGACAGGGCGATGCGGATCGCCAGCGCCCGCATCATGTTGCCGCTCTTCGACGCATCGTCGCGGCCGCCGCGGATCATGAAGATGCCGGCGGCGAAGAGGGCGGCCAGGATGGCGACGAACGCCACGCCGATGAACAGGTGCATGGTTGACGATTATCGGCGCCTCGGGGGCGCGGAAGCTTCGCGGTGAACGAAGGCATCGGCACGCCAGCCCCGACGGCCGGCGTTTTCACAAGGCAGGGTTTGCTCGTTCTGTGCGCCGCGCTCGCGAGCGTCGCGATCGCCGCGCGGCTCGGCGTCTGGCAACTCGATCGTGCGGCGCAAAAGGAGACACTGCAGGCCCGCCTCGACGCCCGTGGCCAACTGCCAGCGCTTGCCGCTGCGGCGTTGCCGCGCCGATCCGAAGACGTGGCGGCCGTTGTCTACCGGCGCGTCGGCTTGCATGGCCGCTGGCTGGCCGGTCGCACCGTATTTCTCGACAACCGGCAGATGCAGGACAAGGTCGGCTTCTTCGTCGTCACGCCCTTTCTTCTCGACCGATCGGGCGAAGCGGTGCTGGTGCAGCGCGGCTGGATCGGGCGCAACTTCAACGATCGCACGGCGCTGCCGACGATCGAGACGCCGAGTGGCGACATCCAGATCGAAGGCACGGTGGCCACTGCGCCGGCGCGGCTGTTCGAGTTCAGCGCCGGGGCGAGCGGGCCGATCCGGCAAAATGTCGAGCCGATTTCGTACGCGCGGGAAACCGGGATTGCTCTGCTGCCGCTATCAGTCATGGAGAGCGGCACGGCAGCGAACGCGCACGATGGCCTGGAACGACACTGGCCGCCCCCGGCTACCGGTGTGCAGATCAACTACGGCTATGCGTTCCAGTGGTTCGCCATCGGCGCCGTGATTGCCTTCCTCTATGTCTGGTTTCGAATCATCCGTCCCCGCCAGCGGCGCCGCGCCTGAGACCGGCCTGCTGAGCTTCAGCGTGCATTCGCTGCCGACGCCCAATCCGGCGGCCAGCGACCCGGCGCGCACCCGTCGCGGCCGTTGGTCGATGCTGGCGGTGCTCCTCGTCTGCGCCGCGCCCGTCGTTGCGTCGTACCTCGCCTACTTCTTCGGAATGCGGCCGCGCTCGCAAACGAACTACAGCGACCTGATCGTTCCTGCCCGTCCGTTGCCGGCTCGCCTGCATTTCGCGCGGCTGGACGGCACTGAAGTGCCCGCGGACGCCTTGCGCAAGCAGTGGCTGCTGGTGGTCGTCTCCGGAGCTGCCTGCGACCGCGTCTGCGAGCGCCAGCTCTGGTTGCAGCGGCAACTGCACGAGAGTCTGGGCGGCGAGAAGGACCGCGTCGACAAGATCTGGCTTGTCGACGACGATGCCAGGCCACGCCCGGAAACGCTGAGCGCCATCAATGCGAGCGAAAGCCATGCGCCGACCGCCGTAACTCCCACGACGGTGCTGCGCGTCGACCGTACGGCATTGATGTCCTGGCTCGAGCCGGCGCCGACGAAGCGGCTCGAGGACCACTTCTACGTCGTCGATCCGAACGGCGACTGGATGATGCGAGCACCGGCCGACGCCGACCCGGCGCGCTTCAAGCGCGATATCGAGAAGCTTCTGCGCGTCTCGGCCGGCTGGGATCGGCCGGGCCGATGAACGCCGCGCCCGCTGCCTACGACCTGGCGCCGGTGCTCGGCATCCTGGGCCTCGGCCTGGCCCTTGCCCTCGGCCCGCTGCTCTGGTTCTGGTTCAGACGGCGCGGCGCCAGCCCCGCGGCTCGGCTGCGCGCTCTCGCCTTGCTGACCCTCTTTCTCTGTTTCGATCTCGTCCTGCTGGGGGCTTTCACGCGACTTTCCGATTCGGGTCTCGGCTGCCCTGACTGGCCCGGCTGCTATGGCCACGCCAGCCCGCTCGGCGCGCACCAGCCGATCGCTTCGGCCGAGGCGGCAGTGCCGACAGGCGCGGTCACGCCGACCAAGGCGTGGATCGAGATGGCGCATCGATATTCGGCGACCGCGATCGGCGTCCTCGTCATCGTCCTGGCGGTATTGGCTTTCATCGAGCGCCGCCGCGGCCACGTCCGAGCCTCGCCTGCCTGGGCCGTCGCCACGGTGCTCTGGATCGTCGGTCAGGGCGCCTTCGGCGCGCTCACGGTGACGATGGGTCTCTATCCGGCCATCGTCACCTTGCACCTGCTCGGTGGACTCGGTCTGCTCGCGCTCCTGGCCATCCAGGTCGAGATCTACGACCCCCGTCCGATCGCGCTGCCGTCGTCTCTACGAACTGGCCTGGTCGCGGTTGCCGTGCTGGTCTTGATCCAGATCGCACTCGGTGGCTGGGTCAGCACGAACTACGCCGTGCTGGCCTGTCGCGAATTCCCGGCCTGCCAAGGCAGTTGGTGGCCCGACATGAATTTCGCGGAAGGCTTCGTATTGCGCCGACCTCTGGGCCTGAGCGGCAACGGTGGCTATCTGCCCTTCTCCGCGTTGACGGCGATCCACATGGCGCATCGCCTCGGCGCCGCCGTCGTGCTGACTGCCCTTGCGCTGCTCGCCTGGCGCCTGGCGGCCAGCGCTGGCGCCGGCCTGCGAGGCTGGGCCGCGGCCGTCGCTGGCGTGGCGGCCTGGCAGCTGGCAAGCGGCCTCGGCAACGTCCTGCTGGGCTGGCCGCTCGTCGCGGCGGTGGCCCATACGGGCGGCAGTGCCGCGCTGGTCGTCGTCTTGACGGTGCTTGTGACGCGGTCCTGGCCGTCGCGGCAACCCGCGAAGGCGGCATGGCCGGCTGCCCCGCCGCGGCTGGCTTCGTAGAATCATCCGCTTGCCCGCCATGTCAGATACCCTCGCGTCCGCCGTCGCACGGCACCCTTCGCTGACCTCCAAAGCGCGCCAGTTCTACGCGTTGACGAAGCCGCGCGTGGTGCAGCTGATCGTCTTCTGCGCCGCGATCGGCATGCTGCTGGCCACCCCGGGTCTGCCCGACTGGCCGGTCGCGCTCTCGGCGATCGCCGGCATCTGGTTGGTCGCCGCCGCTGCGGCCGCATTCAACTGCCTGGTCGAGCAGGGCATCGATTCACGCATGGCTCGCACCTCGTGGCGGGCCACCGCCACCGGTGAGCTGACGACCGGCCAGACGCTGGCGTTCTCGAGCCTGCTCTGCGTCGTGGGGAGCGCCATTCTCTGGTTTGCCGTCAACCCGCTGACGATGTGGCTCACCTTCGCCACGTTCGTGGGGTACGCGGTGATCTACACGGTGCTGCTCAAGCCCATGACGCCGCAGAACATCGTCATCGGCGGGGCTTCGGGCGCGATGCCGCCTGTGCTCGGCTGGGCGGCGATCCGCGGCGAAGTCGGGCACGAGGCGCTCATCCTGTGCCTCATCATCTTTCTCTGGACGCCGCCGCACTTCTGGGCGCTGGCCCTCTATCGCGCCGAAGACTATCGGCGAGCCGGCTTGCCGATGCTGCCGGTGACGCACGGTTCCGAGTTCACGCGACTGCAGGTCCTGCTCTACACGATCGTTCTCTTTGCTGCGACGCTGCTGCCTTTCGTCGTCGGCATGAGCGGCCCCATCTACCTGGCCGCAGCGCTCGTGCTGGGCACGATGTTCTGCGGGTACGCTTGGCGGTTGTGGCGAAGCTATTCGGATCAGTTGTCGCGCAAGACCTTTCGCTTTTCGATCGTGCACTTGTCCTTGCTGTTCGCGGCCCTGCTCGTAGATCACTATCTGTGGCCCCTGTGGTCCTGAATCGCGCTCGCCGCCTCGTCGTGCTGGCGGCTGCGGCGATGCCGCTCGCCGGCTGCGACCGTCTGCTGGGCAAGGCCAGCGCGCCGGCGTTCCACTTCCCCGACATCACCGGCGCCGAGTTCGCACGACATCTCGACTTGCCCGATGCCGACGGCAGGATGCGCTCGCTTGCCGACTGGAAAGGAAAGATCGTCGTCGTCTTCTTCGGCTACACGCAGTGCCCGGATTTCTGCCCGACGACGCTTGCCGAGCTGGCACAGATCAAGAAATCGCTAGGGGCCACCGGCGACCGCGTCCAGGTCGTCTTCGTCACCGTCGATCCGGAGCGCGACACCCCGGAGATCCTGAAGGCCTACGTCGGCAATTTCGGTCCGGACTTCGTCGGCCTGCGCGGCTCGCTCGAGCAGACCGCCGCGGCGGCCAAGGAGTTCAAGGTCTTCTACGCCAAGGTCCCGGGCAAGACGCCTGGCAGCTATTCGATGGACCACAGCGCTGCGTCCTTCGTTTTCGATCCCGCGGGCAAGGTGCGCCTCTACGTGCCTTACGGCGGCGACCCGAAGGTGGTCGCCGCAGACCTGCAGCAGCTTGCCGCCGTAACCGGCTGACGCCCAAGAAAAAGCGGCCACTAAGGGCCGCCCGTTCAAGCTGCCGAAGGCGCGTTCACTCGGTGTGCGCGAGGGCCTTGCGCATCTTCTTCATCGCGGCCACCTCGATCTGGCGAATCCGCTCGGCGCTGACGCCGTATTCGCCGGCCAGATCGTGCAGGGTCATGCCGCCCGAGCTGTCGTCGTTGACCTTCAGCCAGCGCTCCTCGACGATGCGACGGCTGCGCGGGTCGAGCGAATCGAGCGCGAGAGCGATGCCGTCGGCGGCCAGCCAGTCGCGTTTCTTCGACTCGAGCACCTGCGTCGGCTCGCTCGCGTCATCGGCGAGATAGGCGATCGGCGCGTAGCTTTCCTCGCCGTCGTCGGTCTGCGGCTCGAGCGCGACATCGCCACCCGAGAGGCGGGTCTCCATCTCCAGAACTTCTTCGCGCTTGACGTTCAGCGTCCGGGCGAGCGTGTCGACTTCGGCCTGCGTCAAGGTCGAGCGATGCGTGTCCCCGGCGCCGGCCTCGTCCTTCATGCTCTGCTTCATCGAACGAAGATTGAAGAAGAGCTTGCGCTGCGCCTTGGTCGTCGCGACCTTGACCATCCGCCAGTTTTTCAGGATGTACTCGTGGATCTCGGCCTTGATCCAGTGCATGGCGTAGCTCACCAGGCGCACGCCCTGGTCGGGATCGAATCGCTTCACGGCCTTCATCAGGCCGACGTTGCCTTCCTGGATCAGGTCGCCGTGCGGCAGGCCGTAGCCCAGGTACTTTCGGGAGATCGACACGACCAGGCGCAGGTGAGAAAGGACCAGCTTTCCGGCGGCATCGAGATCGCCATTCGAGCGCAAGGCGCGCGCGAATCGGGACTCCTCTTCCTGGGTCAGAAGCGGGATGCGGTTGATGGCGCTGATGTAGGCGTCGAGGTTGCCCAACGACGGAACCAGAGCCCACGGATCACGGACAGCAAGAGCAGAAACGGAAGTAGTGTTCATGGTGGTATCAGACCTCTGATGCCCCTTTCGGTTCCGCAAATATTAGCACTCGACGGGGGAGAGTGCTAAGGCTGGCGCAATCGCCGCGATCAGCCTTCGCTATCGGGCTTCGGCAAGCCGAATGCCCACTTCGGCGCTAGCTGAAGGCGGTATCCATGCGATCGAGCAGATCGTCGAGTGCGCCGAGGAGCTCGGCAACGTCCACCGGCTTGGTCAGGTAGCGGGTCGCCCCGGCCGCCAGGGCGGCATCGATCTGGGGGGAAAGGGCGTCGGCGGAGACGATCAGGACCGGGATCGGGGCGGTTTCGGGGTCGGCCTTGAAGTGGCGCAGGAGCTCGAGCCCGCTGATGTCCGGCAGGTGCATGTCGAGCAGGATCAGGTGCGGCCGGTGTGCGCGCACCGCCGCCAGGCCGTCGAGGCCGGTGACCGACACCTCCATCTGCACCTGCGGGCGCTGGGCCAGGATGCCGCGCATCACCTCGATGTTGGTCTCGTTGTCCTCGACGTAGTGGACGATTCGCCGGTGGTACTCGGCCGGGCCGGTCTCGAGGGCGTCGAAGGGAGACCGGACCGTGTCGGGGTCGATCGACTTCGGCAGCTTCAGCGTGAACGACGAGCCCTCGCCGGGAAAGCTCTTGACTCCGATCGAGCCGCCCATCAGCTCGGCGAGGCGGCGGCTGATGACCAGCCCGATGCCTGTGCCCTGCAGCGCCGAGCGCTCGCGCCCGAGCCGGTTGAACGGCTTGAAGAGCTCTTCCATCTGCGCCGGCGTCATGCCCATGCCGGTGTCGGTGACGGAGACCTCCACCCGATCCGGAGCAGTCAGGCGGCTGGCGATGTGGACCCGGCCGCCTTCGCTGTTGTACTTGACGGCGTTGCTGAGCAGATTGGTCAGCACCTGCTTGACCCGCGTGGCATCGCCCAGGATGCCGGCGGTGCCAGGCGCCAGGTTCTGGCTGATCCGGATGCCGCGCCGGCTGGCATCGCTGGCGACCAGCGCCACCGTGGCCGCAACGAGCTCGGGCAGGTCGAGCGTCGTCAGCTGAAGGCGCAGGTTGCCCGATTCGATGCGCGAGAGATCGAGCACGTCGTTGATCATCTCGAGCAGGTGCCAGCCGGCCTGCTGGATTTGCGCGACCCAGGGCCGCTGTGCCGGCGCCAGAGGGTGGCGCTGGTCGATTTCGAGAAGCTGCGCGAAGCCCAGCATGGCGTTCAGCGGTGTCCGCAGCTCGTGGCTCATGCGCGAAAGGAACTCGCTCTTGGCCACGTTCGACGCCTCGGCCGCCTCGCGTGCCCGTTCGGCCTCTTCGAGGCGCAGATGCTCGGTGATGTCCTCGACCACCCCGACGATGCGCCAGGGCTGGTTGTCCGGGTCGCGCAGCAGCGATACCGTCGCCTGGACCCAGACGACCTCTCCGGCCTTCGTGATGTATCGCTTGTGTCGGCGGTAAGTCGGAATCTCGTTGCGCACCAGCTGCGCCGTCAGAGTCTCGTCCTGCGGCAGATCCTCGGCGTGGGTGAGCTCCGCCGGCGGCAGCGCCGCGAGCTCGCTCTCGGCGTAGCCGGTGAGCTCGCAAAAACGCGGATTGGCCTGGATCATCCGGCCGTCGAGCCCGGTATAGACGATGCCGATCGGCACGTTGTCGAGGATGTTTCGAAAGCGCTGCTCGCTCGCGCGCAGCGCCGCTTCGGCAACGTGCCGCTCCGCCACCTCGGCGCGCAGGGCCGCGGTTCGTTCGCGCACCGCGCTTTCGATGCGCCGGGTCCTGCCGGTCGTGATCAGCAGCGAGGCACCCAGCATGGCCGCGGAGAGCAGTCCGGCCGCCGAAAAGAACCAGGCGCTTCGGTCGATCGCGTCCGGTACGTCCTCGGGTCGGGCCGAAACGCGCAGATCCCATTGCCGGCCAGCGAAGGCCACGTGCCGCTCGTGCATCAGCACGGGAGTCGCGTCCTGGCATCCGGCGCGGCCGGCGAGACGGTGCGGCGTCGCGCCGGGCTCGGCGTCGACGATGCAGAGATCGAGATAGGTCGGCACCTTGCCGGCAACGTTCTCGAGCTGTCGTTCCATTGTCAGGGCCACGAAGACGAGGCCGCGAAAAGCGGCGCGGCGCTGTGCCGGCGCCGCGCTGTCGCCGCTGTAAACCGCCTGGTAGATGACGACACCGGTGCGCTGGTCGTCGCCGCCTTGCGCCGTCAGGCGAAATCCGGTGGTTACCTTGGGTCGGCCTGAATCGACTGCCTCGATCACTGCTGCGCGCCCCGCCGGAATCGATATCGCGTTGAGGCCGAGCGCGGCGGAGTTGCTTTGCAGCGGCTCGATGTTTCGAATGGCGATGACGTCGCCGCCTTCGGCGCGCAGCCCCAACCCCAGCACGTCACCGCCCGCCAGACTCGGCTCCGAAGCGGCTTGCGGCCGGTCGTAGACGCGAAAGCCCGGTGCGCCGTCGGCCCGGGCGCGCGCTTCGAAAGCGGCAATGTCGTCGTGGTGCACGCGCTCGCCCCAGCCCATGGAACGGATGGTGCCGCTGCCGAGCCAGTTCTCCGTCGCCATGCGTACCTGCTCGCGCGTCAACGGGTTGGAGACGCTGTAAATGCCGTGCATCGCTTCCAGGGCACGCAGCGGCTCCTGCAATTGCGTGGCGAGGATCAGGGATGCGCTCGAGGCGTCGTTGTCGAAGGTATCGTGCACCCGCTCGTCGTTCCAGCGACCGAGCTGCAGGATGCCGAGGGCCAGAAAGCCGATGACGAGCGCCAGCGTCAATCCGACGGGCACGCGCCGAGGTATCCAATCCGACGCCGGGCGCCCGATGAGGGTGAGGGCGATCGGGGCGGCGATCAGCAGGCCGGCCAGATCGCCGATCCAGCAGGTTGCCCACGTGAAAGCGGCGCTGCCTGAAGGCAGGGTTCCGAAGGCACGCGATACCGCGACCGTGACGCTGGCGGCAATGACGCTGCTCAACAGGCAGGCCGCCATGAAGCGTGCCACGTCTCCCGGCAGGGTCAGCACCAGAGGCTGGCGCACGAAACGCCGCACCAGCGCGGCGCCGGCGTACGCCTGCAATGCGGCGCCGAAGGCGATGAGCACGGCCGCAGCGATTGCCCGGGCATCGACATGGCCGTGCATCGCCGCGAGCACGACGTTGACGCCGAACGACCCGAGCAGCACGGCGCCGAGCATCGACCGGCCATAGACCAGGACGCAGGCGAGCGCGATACCGGCGGCCGGTGACAGCGGCGAGGCGTAGCCGGGCGGGATCGCGAGGAACAGGGCGGCCAGACCAGCGGCGGCGCAGGCCAGCGTCGCCAGCACGAAGGGCTTCGCCGCGCGCCGCCACGGGTCGGCCTCAATCGCGGGCGTCGATCGTGCGGGCAGGGGCATGAACGATCGACGCTGTCGAAGGCCTAGACGTTGAACAGGAAGTTCAACACGTCGCCGTCCTTGACGATGTACTCCTTGCCTTCGGCCCGCATCCGCCCGGCGTCCTTGGCTCCGTGCTCGCCGCCGTAGGCGATGAAGTCGTCGAAGGCAATGGTCTGGGCACGAATGAAGCCGCGCTCGAAATCGGTGTGGATGACGCCCGCGGCCTGCGGCGCCGTGTCGCCGACGTGGATCGTCCAGGCACGCACCTCCTTGACCCCGGCGGTGAAATAGGTCTGCAGGCCGAGCAGCGTGAATGCGGCGCGGATCAGGCGTGCCAGGCCCGATTCGGTCTGCCCCATCTCGGCCAGGAACATCGCCTTGTCGGCCTCGTCCATCTCGGCGAGCTCGGCCTCGGTCTTGGCCGAGATGGCCACGACCGGTGCATGCTGGCGCGCGGCGACCTCGCGCAAGCGGTCGAGGTGCGGATTGTTCGAAAAGCCGTTCTCCGCGACGTTGGCGACGAACATCGCCGGCTTCGCCGTGATCAGGCACAGCGGCTTCAGCACCGCGAGCTCTTCCTTGCTGAACGCGATCGAACGCACCGGGCGCGCCTGGTCGAGCGCCGCGTTGCACTTCGCGAGAACGTCGACGAGGCGCTTCGCCTCCTTGTCGTTGCCCGACTTGGCGACCTTGGTGTGCCGGGCCAGGCTCTTTTCGACGGTGGCCAGGTCGGCCAGGCAGAGCTCGGTCTGGATGACCTCGATGTCCGAGACCGGGTCGACCTTGCCGGCGACGTGGATCACGTTCTCGTCGTCGAAGCAGCGCACGACGTTGACGATCGCATCGGTCTCGCGGACGTGGGCGAGGAACTGGTTGCCCAGGCCTTCGCCCTTCGAGGCGCCGGCCACGAGCCCGGCGATGTCGACGAACTCGACGATCGCCGGCACGATGCGCTCGGGCTTGACGATGGCCGCCAGCTTGTCGAGGCGCGCGTCCGGCAGCTCGACGATGCCGACGTTCGGCTCGATCGTGCAGAAGGGATAGTTCTCCGCCGCGATCCCGGCTTTCGTGAGCGCGTTGAAGAGGGTGGACTTGCCCACGTTGGGCAGGCCCACGATGCCGCATTTCAGGCTCATGAGGAAGGGGGCGCTTGTCGCAGCAGTGAGCGGGAGATTTTAGTCGGCGCTGCCAGCAGGCCTCGGCGCGAGCCGACCGTTCGTCGGGACGGCGGGATTCGTGAAAGCCATCACGCCGTCACGCAGCCTGCCCCAGCGCAGCAGGCGCAGGTCGCGGGCGTAGTTCTGATGCAGCTTCCACGGCGGCCGCGAGCCTTGCTTCGGGAACAGGTGGACCGCGCGCTGCACGTACCCGGACGAGAAATCGATCCACGGCACCGTGGTGAGCGTCGGGTCGGCGTTGTGCGGTGTGCATTGGCGCAGGTTGTGCCGCTTCATGTGGTTGAGCAGACGGCACACGTATTCGCAGGTCAGGTCGCACTTCAGGGTCCACGACGCGTTCGTGTATCCCACCGCGGTCGCCAGGTTCGGCACGCCTTCGTACATCATGCCCTTGTAGGTCAGGACCTGCGCCCAGTCGACGCGGCGGCCGTCGACGCTCACCTCCAACCCGCCCAGCACCTGCAGCTCGAGCCCGGTGGCGGTGACGATCAGATCGGCCTCGAGCGCACGGCCCGACTTCAGCTGCAAGCCGGTTTCCGTGAAGGTGTCGATCTCGTCGGTGACGACCTCGGCGCGCCCGCTGCGAATGGCCCGGAACAGATCACCGTCGGGGACCAGGCACAAGCGCTGCTCCCAGGGGTTGTAGCGGGGCGTGAAGTGCCGCTCGATGTCGTAGTCGGGCCCGAGCCAGGCGCGCACGCCGGAGAGCAGCAGCCGGCGAACGCGCGCCGGCTGGCGCCGGCACAGATTGAAGAAGTAGCTGCCGAGCAGGACGCGTTGCCAGCGCGCGAGGCCGTAGGCAAGCGCTTCGGGCAGCACGCGTCGCAGCGCCTCGGCGAGGCGATCTTGCGAAGGTCGCGCCACGACCCAGGTCGGCGAGCGCTGCAGCAGCGTGACTTTGGCCGCCGATGCCGCCAGCGCCGGCACGAGCGTCATCGCGGTGGCGCCGCTGCCGATGACGACGATGCGCTTGCCCGCAGTCTCGATGTCGTCGCCCCAGTGCTGCGGGTGCACGATGCGGCCGCCAAAGCGCTCCCGGCCGGCGAACTCGGGCGTGTAGCCCTCGGCGTAGCGGTAGTAGCCGCTGCACATGAAGAGAAAGTTGCAGCTGAACCGAACCGGCTCGCCAGCCTCGCCGCGCTCGACCTCGACCGTCCAGGTCGCGGTCTCGGTCGCCCACGACGCCCGAACGACGCGATGGCCGAAGCGGATGAGCCGGTCGACGCCGTGCTCGCGCGCCGTGTCCTGTACGTACTTCAGGATGTCGGGGCCGTCGGCGATGGCCTTGGCTCCGCGCCAGGGGCGAAACGAATAGCCGAGCGTGTACATGTCGGAGTCGGAGCGAACGCCCGGATAGCGGAACAGGTCCCAGGTGCCGCCGATGCGCCCGCGGCTCTCCAGGATCGCCAGGCTGCGCCCGGGGCAACGCGACTGCAAGTGGCAGGCGGCACCGATGCCCGAGAGGCCTGCGCCCACGATCAGCACGTCGAAATGTTCGCTCGTCACTGCGCCTGCTTCCTCTCCCGATGGGTGCGCGCGCATCGCTTCGCAGCGCCTGGTCGTCCGCTTGGCGAGAATACACACGATGGCGATACGCAAAGGACTCTTCCAGGCCGAGGACGGCGCGCTGCGCTGCGGCTGGTGCCAGGCCAGCCCGGCCTACCGCGACTATCACGATCGCGAATGGGGCTTTCCGGTCACCGACGATCGCCGTCTCTTCGAGAAGCTCTGCCTCGAAGGCTTTCAGGCCGGCCTCAGCTGGCTCACCATCCTGAACAAGCGCGAGGCCTTTCGCCAGGCCTTCGCCAACTTCGACGCGGCCCGCGTCGCCCGCTTCGGCGAGCGCGAGGTGACGCGTCTGCTCGCCGACGCGGGCATCGTCCGCCATCGCGGCAAGATCGAATCGACGATCAACAACGCCCGGCGCGTGCTCGAGCTGCGCCAGGAGTTCGGCTCGCTTGCTGCCTACGCCTGGGGCTTCGAGCCGCCGCCGCGGAGCCGACCGAAGCGGATGACGCTGGCCGCACTGAAGAAGATGAGCACCTCGCCCGAGTCGATCGCGATGTCGAAGGATCTGAAGCGGCGCGGCTGGAGCTTCGTCGGCCCGACCACGGTCTATGCGTTCATGCAGGCGATGGGGCTGGTCAACGATCACCTCGACGGCTGCCATGTCCGCGAGCTCGCCGCCAGCTCGGCGCGGCCGGCACGGGCGCAAAAGGAGAACGCATGACCGGATTGCAAACGCTCGCCCCGCAAGCCCGCGATCTCGGCGGCGGCTTCACGGTGCGCCGCCTGCTGCCGCAGGCCGACCGCCGCGCCGTCGGCCCGTTCGTCTTCTTCGACCACTTCGGCCCGATCGACGTCGAGCCCGGCGCGAACCACGATGTGCGACCGCATCCGCACATCGGCCTGGCAACGCTCACCTATCTCTTCGAAGGCGCCATCGTGCATCGCGACTCGACCGGCGTCGTGCAGCGCATCGAGCCGGGCGCGGTCAACCTGATGACCTCGGGGCGCGGCATCGTGCATTCGGAGCGCACACCGAAGGAGCTGGTCGGCCAGCCGCATCGCAGCCATGGGCTGCAGCTCTGGATCGCCCTGCCCGAGGCGATGGAAGAGTCGGCGCCTTCGTTCCAGCACGTGCCGGCGGCGAGCGTGCCGGAGGTCCGGCTCGAAGCGGCCAGGGCACGCGTCGTCGTCGGCTCGGCGTTCGGCGCCACCTCACCCGTCGAAACGCGCTCGCCGACGCTGGCCGTCGTTCTCGATTTCGACGTCGCGAGCGGCGAGCACCGTCAAGCTGCCGGCGCTGGCGTCCGAGCTGGCGCTCTACTCGACCGACCATCCCTTCGAAGTCGACGGCGAGAAGGTCGACGAGTTCACGATGGCGATCGTTGCACCCGGCAGCACGCCGGAGATCGCGGCGCCGCGCGGCGGCCGCGTGGTCGTGATCGGCGGCGAGCCGCTCGGCCATCGCTTCCTGTCGTGGAACTTCGTCGCCAGCCGGCGCGAGCTGATTCTTGCGGCCGAGGACAAGTGGCGGGCGCAGCGCTTCGAGCGCATTCCGGGCGAGACCGAATTCATTCCATTGCCGGAGCGACACGCCTAGGCAGGGCCGAGCCGGCGGGGCGCAGCATCATCGCGTTGCCGATCACCGCAACAAGCGCGCCGACGGCAGTCAGCAGGCCAGGCCGATAATTCTCGAAGAGCAGCGAGATCAGCAGGGCCAGCAGTGGCGTCATCACGCCGACCGTGCCCGCCGGCCCCGGGCCGAGCCGGTCCTGCAGCGTGAGGAAGCAGGCGAAGGCCACCGCCGACCCGGCGAAGGCCAGCCAGGCCAGGGAAAGCCACCAGCTCGGTGCGCTCGGCAGAGCGAAATCGCGACCGAGGGCGAACGCCACGATGATGGCCGACGCGGCGGCGTAAAGCATGCCGAATCCCATCGCCGGCAGGAGAGGCACGCCGAGGTGGCGATTGCGGCTCGCCACCAGGCTGCCGATGGCCGAGAGCAGGACCGAGGCGACCGTGAATTGCGCACCGAGCACGGCCCGGCCATCGGTCGCCGGACGCGTGAGCTCGGGCCAGAAGATCAGCGTCACGCCGAGCAGCCCGAGCAGGGCGCCGGCGATGAACCGTCTGCCGATCGCCACGCCGAAGAGCGCTGCCGCACCGAGGCCGGTGACCAGCGGCGAGGCCGAGTAGCCGACCGCGACGAGACCCGACGCGACGTAGCGCTCGGCGTGATAGACGCAGATGTACGAGATGCCGTAGAGAAACGTGCCTTGCAGGGCAAGGGCGGCGTGTGCCTTGCCCGAGAGTCGAAGGCGCTGGCCGCGCCATCGGGCCAGACCGAGGACGCAGATGCCGGCCAGGGCAAAGCGCAACGCGACGCCGAACTCCGGCGCCAGATCGGAGATCTGGTAGGTGATGGCGTGCCACGTCGTGCCCCAGACGAGCACGCAGATGGCAAAGAGCTGCCAGCTTCGCAGGCGCGCCATGCGGCTCAGTCGAATGCGTAGCTGGCGCGGCCGGACATGCCGGCACGCAAGGTCTGATCGAAACCTTCGACGATGACGGCGTTCATGCCGAACGTGAATGCACCATCGAGCCGGGCATCGGCGCGATATTGCTGAAGCACGTCGCCGACCGCATGTCCGGTCGCGGCGGTGTCGGGGTCGACGTCGGGAATCGGGCAGCGGGCACAGGGCTTCACGATCTTCAGCCGCACCGTCTTGCCCCCGTCCTCGAAGACGATCTCGTCGAGATGATCCTCGGCGTGCGCGTCGAGGCCGTCGAAGACGAGGTTCGGGCGAAAGCGCGCCATCGTCACCGCCGGCTCGCCGGCCAGGCCCAGGCGTCGATTGACCTCCGCGAGCGAAGCGCTCGAAGCCACCAGCAAGGGGTAGCCATCCTGAAATGCCGTCGGCGCCTCGATCGGGCCGGTCCAGTCGCGGCTGGCGAGGCGTCGATATTCCGGATCGAAGCGAACCAGGCGCAGCGGCCGGCCGAGAAAGTCGCTGAACCACTGGGCGCAGAGCGCGCCCATGTCGTAGGCCTCGACGCGATCGCGCCAGACCCGCGCCTGACAGCGCTCCTCGACCCGATCGATCGCAACGTGCAGCGCGAGCATGCCCGGGGCACGCAGGATCAGCTCCTCGCGCTTCAGGGTCGGATGGATCAGCGCCATGCGCGGCAGCTCGCGCTGCGTCACGAACTCGAAATCGGCGTCGGTGACCATCCAGTTGCGATCGAGGTCGAAGCCGGTCTCGGCCAGCAGGGCCTCGGCGGGTGTCGTGCCGGCACACGATTTCACCGGGTAGACGTGCACCGATGCCAGGCTCAGGGCCACGTCGTTCGTGTCGTTCACATTGCTCCTTGCAGGCCGTCGAGCGCCGATTGTCTCGCGGTCGCTGCCTACAATCTTCGCGATGGGTCCCTTCGACGTGCGCGTCTGCGGCGCCGGCATCGTCGGCAAGACATTGGCGCTCGGGCTTTCCCGGCTTGGCCTCTCGGTCGCGCTGCGCAGCGAGCCCGTGCGTTCGCCGCAGCGCGCCGACGTGCGCGCCTATGCGCTCAACGCGGGCTCGATCGCGCTGCTTCGGCGCCTGAAGGTCTGGGAGTCCTTGCCGGCCGATGCGACGACACCCGTTCGCGACATGCTCGTCCATGGCGATGCGGCCGGCGCGGCGCTCGAATTCTCGGCCTGGGAACAACGCGTCGGCGAGCTCGCGGTGATCACCGATGCCGCCGAGCTCGAGCGCCAGCTCGAGCAGGCGCTTCGCTTCGCGCCGCACGTGAGCCGCGTCGAAAGCGACGTGTCGGCCACGCTCGTCGCGCACTGCGAGGGCCGCGCCGCGGCCGCCCTGCAATCGCTGGGCGCCGGCTTCGAGCAGCTGCCGTACGGGCAACGCGCGATCGCGGCGCGCCTGGTGGCGTCGCGCCCGCATGCGCAGGTCGCGCGCCAGTGGTTTCGCGCCCCCGACGTGCTGGCGCTGCTGCCATTCGACCGGCCGCAGGCGTCCTCTTCGTACGCCCTCGTCTGGTCGCTCGACGAGAAGCGCGCTGCCGATCTGCTCGCCGCCGAGCCTGCGGCGTTCGAGGCCGAATTGATGCGGGCGACGAACGGCGAGGCGGGCGAGCTAAACCTGGCAACCGAGCGCGCCGCCTGGCCGCTGCTGTTCGGCCGCGCCGCCACATGGTGCGGCCCGGGCTGGGTGCTCGCCGGCGATGCCGCGCACGTCGTGCATCCGCTCGCCGGCCAGGGCCTGAACCTGGGCCTCGCCGACGTCGCGGCGCTGGTCGATGCGATCGAGGCGCGCGAGCCCTGGCGCAGCGTCGGCGACGAACGGTTGCTTCGGCGGTACGTGCGGCAGCGCGCCGCTCCCACTTGGGCGATGCTGCGCATTACCGACGGATTGCTGCGATTGTTCTCGGCCACGCCTGCACCGATCCGGGAACTCCGCAACAATGGCATGACTCTCGTCAACCACGTCTCGCCGCTGAAGCGCTGGCTCACGGCACGGGCGCTCGACTCCTGATGGCCGCCATGAAATCAACCCTGCGCACTCTCGCCGCCTTCGCGCTTGCGGCCTGCTTCGTTTCCGCGGCATTCGCCGACGAAGCCGCGATCCGCAAGAACATCGCCGAGCGCCTGCCCGATTTCCCGAAACCGGACGAGGTCAGCAAGACACCGATCCCCGGGGTCTACGAGATTCGCATCGGCACCGACATCCTGTACACCGACGAGCAGGGCGACCACCTGATCGAAGGCCAGATGATCGAGACCAAGACGCGCCTCAACCTCACCGAAGAACGCATCGGCAAGCTCACAGCGATCGACTTCAAGACCTTGCCGCTCAAGGACGCGATGGTCTGGAAGCAGGGCAACGGACAGCGCAAGCTCGTCGTCTTCGCCGATCCGAACTGCGGCTTCTGCAAGAAGTTCGAACGCGACCTGCAGACGATGAACAACGTCACCGTCTACACCTTCCTGTATCCCATCCTCGGCGGCGATTCGCCCGAGAAGGCGAAGGCGATCTGGTGCGCGAAGGACAACACCAAGGCCTGGCGCGAGTGGATGATCAAGGGCACGCCGGTGGTCGACAGCCCGCCCTGCGATACCGCGGTGCTGCAACGCAACGTCGCTCTTGGACACAAGTACAAGATCAGCGGCACGCCCGGCCTGGTCTTCGAAGACGGCCGCAAGCTCGCCGGCGCGATGGGCAACGAAGCCCTCGAAAAGCAGCTGACCAGCGCCCGCAAGAGCCCGGGCTGAGGCTCGCGGCCCGGCGCCGCTACATGCGGTAGCTCGGGTCCTGCCGGTCGACCAGCCGCTGCAGGGCGGCGAACGAGTCTTCGCCGGCGCCGTACTTCGGATTGAACTGCAGCGAGTCGGCGACGCAGCGCTCGAGCACCGCGCGGGAAATCGGAATCGTCTCGCCCATGGCGTGCGTCGCGAGCTGGATCTCGCAGGCGCGATTGACCAGCCACATCAGCGACAAGGCCTGCGGCAAGGTCTGGCCGATCGTGACCGGCCCGTGGTTGCGCAGCAGCAGCACCGGCCGCCCTTCGGCGCTCTTCAGGATGCGCTCGCCTTCGTCCTGGTGCACCGTGATGCCCTCGAAGTCGTGATACGCGACCTTGCCGTAGAGCTGGGCGGCATAGAAGTTGGAAAACGACAGGCCGTCCTTCAGGCAGCAGACCGCCTGGGTCGCCGTGGTGTGCAGGTGCATCACGCAGTGCGCGTCGGCGAGGGTGGCATGGATGGCGCCGTGGAAGGTGATGCCAGCGGGGTTGATCGGCCAGTCGGAGTGGCCCACGACGTTGCCGGCGAGATCGACCTTCACCAGGTTCGAGGCGCAGACCTCGGAGTAGTGCAGGCCGAATGGGTTGATCAGGTAGTGACCCTCTTCGCCGGGCACGCGCAACGAGATGTGGTTGTAGATCAGCTCGGTCCAGCGCAGGTAGTCGAAGATCCGGTAGGCCGCCGCGAGCTGCACGCGCGCAGCCCACTCGTCGGGGCTGAATCGGGCCGGGCGAACGTAAGGGTCGATAGAGGCTCGGGTGTTCATGGACCAAGCGTACTTCAACTCGCGGTTCGGCCCCGAAAGACCCGGCAGCACAGGCCGTGCCGCGGCCCGCGCGGTGCCGGGCAGCGACAATCGACCGACGATGATTCGCTACCTGATCGATGCCTCGGCGACGCTGAGCCACACCTTCGCCGTGACGCTGACGGTGCCGCAGCCGGCCACCCTGCAGCAGCTCAGCCTGCCGGCCTGGATCCCGGGCAGCTACCTGATCCGCGAGTTCGCGCGCCACCTCTCGGGCATCACGGCCGAGCAGGGCGGCCAGGCAGTGCCGGTCCAGCAGCAGGACAAGGCCACCTGGGCCGTGACCTGCGAAGGCGAGGGCGACCTGGTCGTTCGCTATCGCGTCTACGCCTTCGACCTGTCGGTTCGCGCCGCCTTTCTCGATCCGTCCCGCGGCTTCTTCAACGGCACCAGCGTGTGCCTGCGCGTGCAAGGGCGCGAGAAAGAGGCGCACGCCCTGGCGCTTTGCGGCCTCGCCGCGGATTGGCAGGTAGCGACGACGCTTCCCAACCGCGGTGTGGGCGAGAACGAGTTTGTCGCGTCGAGCTACGACGAGCTCGTCGATCATCCGATGGAGCTCGGGCGCTTCTGGCGCGGTCGCTTCGAAGCGCTCGGCACGAGCCACGAGTTCGTCGTCGCCGGCGCGCTGCCCGATTTCGACGGCGACCGGCTGCTCGCCGACGCCAGGAAACTGTGCGAAACGGAAATCGCCTTCTGGCACGGCAGCGCGGGCCAGGCGCCGTTCGAGCGCTATCTGTTCCTGCTCAATGCCGTCGACGACGGGCGCGGCGGCCTGGAGCATCGCTCCAGCACCGCGTTGGTGGCGGCGCGCCGCGACCTGCCGCGCCGGTTGCAGCCGCGAGAGAGCAGCGCGGAAACGAGCGACGGCTACGTCGGCGTGCTCGGCCTCATCGCCCACGAATACTTCCACGCCTGGAACGTCAAGCGGCTGAAGCCGCGCGAGTTCGCGGCCTTCGATTACGGCCGCGAGAACTACACCGGGCTGCTCTGGTTCTTCGAGGGCTTCACCTCGTACTACGACGATCTTTTCGTGGCCCGCAGCGGCCTCGTCGATGGTGCGCGCTACCTGAAGCTGCTCGGCAAGACGATCAGCGCCGTCGCCGCGATGCCGGGACGACAGGTGCAGAGCGTGGCAGCCGCCAGCTTCGATGCCTGGGTGAAGTACTACCGCCAGGACGAGAACACGCCGAACGCAACCGTGAGCTACTACGCCAAGGGCTCGCTCGTGGCGCTGGCCTTCGACCTGACGCTGCGCAGCGAAGGCAAGGGCACGCTCGACGCGAGTCATGCGCCGGCTCTGGTCGCAAAGCGGCGGCGGCGCTATCGACGAAGGCGACATCGCGTCGGCGCTCGAGCGCGTCGGCGGCCGCTCCTATGCTGCCGAGATGGCGGCCTGGGTCCATGGCACCGACGAGTTGCCGCTCGAGGCATTGCTGCGTCGTTTCGGTGTCGAGCTCGATCGCCAGCCGGCGACGCTGGCGCAGCGCCTGGGCCTGCGTGTCAGCGAAGGCGCGCTGACCGGCGTCAAGGTCACCCATGTGCTGCGCGATGGCGCCGGCGAGAAAGCAGGGCTGGCCGCAGGCGACGAGATCATCGCCGCCGGCGACTGGCGATTGCGTCGTCTCGACGACGCGCTGCGCAGCTTCGCGTCGGGCGCCGATCATTCCCTGCTCGTGGCCCGCGACCAGCGCTTGCTGCGCCTGCCGATCGAGGCTGGGGCGCTCGCGGCCATCGGAACCGGCACCGTTCAGTTGCGGCGCGCAGAGAACGCCAGCGCCGAGGCGCGCGCGCTGTGTGAGGCATGGCTCGCGGCCTGAATCGGCGTCGTCCGGCGAAGGAGCCTGGCTCGCGGCGTACCGCGTTCGTGACCGTGGTCGCCGTGGTCGCGCTCCTGCACCTGATCGTGACGCACGAGGTGGCGGCCGAGCTGGCCGACTTCAACGCCGCCAACGCCATGCCGGCGCGCATCCAGGTCGCCTACGTGCGCATCCTGGAGCCGGAGGCACCGAAAGCGGCCGCGCCCTTGCCTGTGGCGAAGGTGGCAGCGGCGCCGGCGCGGCCACGCGCCGTGCATCGTCCGGCACGGGCCGCTTCCGCTGCCGAGCCCGTGCTGGCGCAGGCCTCGGCGCCCCCCGCCACGGCTGCGGACAGCGCCTCGGCGCCCGATGCCGCGCTGGCCGCCGCCTCTGCCGCTTCTGCCGCGAGCGACAGCGCCTCGGCGGCTTTGGCGGCGCTCGCCGCCGCGTCGGCAGCGAGCGCTGCGGCCGTGCCGGTCGCGGCTGCCACGCCGCCCGATGCGGCCGCATCAGGCACCTTCAGCTGGCCGACCGCGACACGCGTCAGCTACGACGTGACCGGCAACTATCGCGGTCCTCTCGACGGCAAGGCCGAAGTCGAATGGATTCGCGTCGACGAGCACTACCAGGTCAATGTCGATCTGTTCGCCGGCCCGCAGTTCGCGCCGATCTTTTCCCGCCACATGATGAGCGAAGGCACGGTGGCCGCTGGCGGCCTGACGCCCGACCGCTACAACGAGGAGACGCAGTTCCTGACGCGCGACAAGCGCCGCGTCAGCGTCACGTTCGCGCCCGACTCGGTGGAGCTCGCCGATGGCCAGAAGCGCGACCGGATGCCGGGCGTGCAGGACACCGCGAGCCAGTTCATCCAGTTCACCTGGCTGTTCGGCTCGAAGCCGGAGGCGCTGCGGGTCGGCGCCAGCTTCGAGTTCCCGCTGGCGCTGCCGCGCAGCATGAAGCGCTGGACCTACGACGTCGTCGGCGAGGACACGCTGTACACCCCGTTCGGGGCGCTGCCGGCCTATCACCTGAAGCCCAGGATCGTCGAGCGCAAGCCGGGCGAGCTGACCGTGGAGATGTGGTTCGCGCCGGAGCTACGCTATCTGCCGGTGCGCATCCGCATCGAGCAGGACGCCGGCACCTTCGTCGACCTCATGATCTCGAAGAAGCCCGAGATCGCGGCATCCTGAAGCGCACCTCATTCATCTTTCCTTTGCGAGGCACCCCGACCATGAGCTACGAATGCATCCTCACCGAGACGCGCGTCAACGGCGACTGCAGCGTCGGCCTGATCACGCTGAACCGGCCGAAGCAGATGAATGCACTGAACGACACCTTGATGGACGAGCTCGGGGCGGCGCTGCGCGCCTTCGACGCCGACGAGGCCGTCGGCTGCATCGTGCTGACCGGCAGCGAGAAGGCCTTTGCCGCGGGCGCCGACATCGCGACCATGGCGCCCTATGGCTTCGTCGATGCCTACGCCAAGGGCCTGATCAGCCGCAACTGGGAGACGATCCGCGAGATCCGCAAGCCCGTGATCGCCGCCGTGGCCGGCTTCGCGCTCGGCGGCGGCTGCGAGCTGGCGATGATGTGCGACTTCATCATCGCCGCCGACAGCGCGAAGTTCGGCCAGCCCGAGATCAAGCTCGGCATCATCCCCGGCGCCGGCGGCACGCAGCGCCTGCCGCGCGCCATCGGCAAGGCCAAGGCGATGGACATGGTGCTGACGGCGCGGATGATGAATGCCGACGAAGCCGAACGCGCCGGGCTGGTCTCGCGCGTCGTGCCGGCTGCCGAGCTGCTGAGCACGGCCATTGCCGCGGCCGAGACGATCTGCGGCTTCAGCGGCCCGAGCGTCATGATGGCCAAGGAAGCGATCAATCGGGCCTACGAAACGCCGCTCTCCGACGGCATCGTTTTCGAGCGCCGTCTCTTCCACTCGCTCTTCGGCACCGAGGACAAGAACGAAGGCATGGACGCCTTCCTCGCCAAGCGAAAGCCGGCGTTCAAGCACCGATAGGCTCAGGCTTCGTTGCGCAGCGAGGGAAACAGGATCACGTCGCGGATGCTCGGCGAATCGGTGAGCAGCATGACGAGCCGGTCGATCCCGATGCCGCAGCCGCCGGTCGGCGGCATGCCGATCTCGAGGGCGCGGATGAAGTCGGCGTCGTAGTACATCGCCTCTTCGTCGCCCGCTTCCTTGTTCGCCGCCTGCGCCGCAAAGCGCGCGGCCTGGTCTTCGGCATCGTTCAGCTCGGAAAAGCCGTTGGCGTATTCGCGGCCGGTGATGAAGAGCTCGAAGCGCTCGGTGATCGACGGATCGGCGTCGGAGGCACGGGCCAGGGGCGAGACCTCCACGGGATAGTCGACGATGAAGGTCGGCTGCCAGAGCTCGGCTTCCACCACCGCTTCGAACAGGCCGAACTGCAGCTCGGGCAGCTTCCAGTGGGCCGGGGCGGGCGCGTGCAGGGCAGCGAGGCGGGCGCGCAGCTGCACGGCGTCGCCGGCCTCGGCGTCGCTCAGGCCGGCGTGCCTGACGAGCGACTCGCGCACCGTCATGCGGGCGAACCTCGAATCGAGATCGACCTCGCGGCCGGCGTAGGTCAGGGTCGCCGAGCCGGCCGCTTCACGCGCCGCGTGCCGCAGGACCTCTTCGGTGAAATCCATCAGGTCGTGGTGGTTCCAGTAGGCGGCGTAGAACTCCATCATCGTGAATTCAGGGTTGTGCCGAACCGAGATGCCTTCGTTGCGAAAGCTCCGGTTGATCTCGAACACCCGCTCGAAGCCACCGACGATGAGTCGCTTCAGGTAGAGCTCGGGCGCGATGCGCAGGAACATCTGCTGGTCGAGCGCGTTGTGGTGCGTGACGAACGGCTTGGCGTTGGCGCCGCCCGGGATCGGATGCAGCATCGGCGTCTCGACCTCCATGAAGCCGTGCTCGACCATGAAGCGGCGGATCGACGACAGCGTCTTGCTGCGTGCCGCGAAGCGCGAGCGCGCCGCCTCGTCGGTGATGAGATCGACATAGCGCTGGCGATATTTCTGTTCGGCATCGGCGATGCCGTGAAACTTGTCGGGCAAGGGGCGCAGGCTCTTCGTCAGCAGGCGCAGGCTCGACAGGCGCACCGAGAGCTCGCCGGTGCGGGTCTTGAAGAGCGTGCCCACAGCGCCGACGATGTCGCCGAGGTCGAGATGCTTGAATGACTCGTAGGCCTCGTCGCCGAGAGCGTCCTTGGTGGCGAAGAGCTGGATCCGGCCGGAGGCGTCCTGCAGGGTCGCGAAACTGGCCTTGCCCATGACGCGCTTGAGCATCAGGCGGCCAGCGACGGTGACGGCGACGTGCAGGGGCTCGAGCGCCTCGTTGTCGAGATGGCCGTGTTTGCGCGCCAGCTCGGCCGCGCGATCCTTCGGCTTGAAGTCGTTCGGGAAGGCGATGCCGCGGGCCCGAACGGCGGCGAGCTTCGCGCGCCGTTCGGCGATGAGTGAGTTTTCGTCGTCCATGAGCCTCCCGGGTGCTGAAAATTCTAGGCGCTTGCTTCGCCTGCCTGACCCGAAGCGGGCGGGCGAGCGCGCCACCTAGAATGCCTCGCGCATGAGAGTCACCGTCATCGGTACCGGCTATGTGGGCCTCGTCACTGGCGCCTGCCTGGCCGAAGTGGGCAACGAGGTGTTCTGCCTCGACCTCGACGAGCGAAGGTCGACTGCTCAACGCCGGGCACATTCCGATCCACGAGCCCGGCCTCGAGGAGATCGTGCGGCGCAATCGCGCCACCGGTCGGTTGCTGTTTTCCAGCGATATCGCGGCCAGCGTGAGCATGGCGAGGTGCAGTTCATCGCCGTCGGCACGCCTTCGGCGGAGGATGGCTCGGCCGAGCTGCGCACGTGCTCGCCGCGGCCCGAAACATCGGCCGGCACATGACCGGCTTCAAGGTCGTGGTCGACAAGTCGACCGTGCCGGTGGGAACGGGCGACAAGGTGCGCGCCGCGATCCGAGTGAAGAGCGAGGCCGCGCGGGGCCCGGGCACGGCGGCGTCGACGCCGTGACCGTGCTCTCCAACCCGGAGTTCCTCAAGGAGGGCGCGGCCGTCGAAGACTTCATGCGGCCCGACCGGATCATCATCGGCGTCGACGACGACGCCGACGGGCCAGCGCGCCCTGCAGGCCATGCGGAACGCTCTACGCGCCGTTCAATCGCCATCACGAGCGCATGCGTCGTCATGGGCGTGCGCTCGGCGGAGTTCACCAAGTACGCGGCCAACGCCATGCTGGCCACGCGCATCTCGTTCATGAACGAGCTCGCCAACCTGGCCGACAAGGTGGGCGCCGACATCGAGTCGGTGCGCCGCGGCATCGGCTCGGACCCGCGGATCGGCTACGACTTTCTCTACGCCGGCACGGGGTACGGCGGTTCGTGCTTTCCCAAGGACATTCGGGCGCTGGTAAAGAGCGCCGAGGGCCACGGGCAAACGTTGAAGGTGCTCGACGGCGGTAGAGTCGGTCAACAGCGCGCAGAAGCGGGTCCTGGTCGACAAGATCGTCGCGCCGCTTCGGCTCCGACCTTTCTCGACGCAGGTTCGCGGTCTGGGGTCTGGCATTCAAGCCCAACACCGATGATTTGCGCGAGGCGCCCAGTCGCGTGGTAGTTGCGGAATTGCTGGCTGCGGGTGCAGCGGTGAAGGCCTACGATCCGATCGCCATGCCCGAGGCGGGTCGGTGCTTTACGCGCGATCTGGCGGCGCGGCCGCAGGACCTGTCTCGACTGTCATTCGCTTCGTCACAGACCGAGGCGCTGCAAGGCGCTGACGCGCTCGTCATCCTTACCGAGTGGAAGTCGTTTCGCAGTCCCGATTTGGCTGCCGTCAGGTCGGCGCTTGAAGCAGCCTCTGATATTCGACGGTCGCAACCTCTTCGAGCCGGCCGCGATGAGGCAAGCTGGGTTCGAATACCTGGCGGTCGGGAGATCCGCGAGCGGCAAAGGCGATGAACGCATTTCGCCGCGGCCAAGAAACGCGGCGCAGGGCACACAAAGTCCCGCTACGGCTAGCTTCGCAGGGCGCCGGCGCCTGCGTCGCCGCTAGACTCCGACACCGACGCGGCGTCAGGTCGTCGTCCGCACAGCGCAGCGCAGCGCATCGAGCTTCTTGCATGGAACGGAAAATAGCAGTTGTCGGTCTTGGTTATGTCGGCCTGCCGGTCGCCGCGGCCTTCGGGATGCGAAGCAAGGTGGTGGGCTTCGACGTCGATGCGAGGCGAATCGAGGAGCTCCGGACGGGGCATGACCGGACTGGCGAGGTCTCTCCCGATCGGCTGGCTGCGGCGAACATCACCTATTCCGTCGATGCCAACGATCTGCGCGAGTGCGACTTCTTCATCGTCGCCGTGCCAACGCCGGTCGACCAGGCGAACAAGCCCGATCTGCGTGCCCTGCTGGGCGCGTCACGAAGTGTCGGCCAGGTCTTGAAGCGAGGCGACATCGTCGTCTACGAGTCCACCGTTTACCCGGGTGCAACGGAGGAAGACTGCGTTCCGGTCCTCGAACAGGTCTCGGGGCTGACGCACGGGGTCGATTTCTGCTGCGGCTACAGCCCGGAGCGGATCAACCCGGGCGATCGCGAACACACGTTCGAGAACATCCGCAAGATCGTTTCCGGACACGACGCGAAGACGCTGGACGTGGTTGCCGACGTCTATTCGCAGGTCGTCCTCGCTGGAGTGCATCGGGCCACTTCGATCCGGGTGGCCGAAGCCGCCAAGGTGATCGAGAACACACAAAGAGATCTCAACGTCGCCTTGATGAACGAGTTGTCGTTGCTCTTTCGACGCATGGGCATCGACACCGCCGACGTTCTCGCCGCCGCCGGCTCGAAGTGGAACTTCCTTCCATTTCGGCCCGGCCTGGTGGGCGGCCACTGCATCGGCGTCGACCCCTACTACCTGACCTTCAAGGCCGAAAGCCTCGGCTACAGCCCGCAGGTCATCCTGTCCGGACGCCGCATCAACGACAACATGGGCCGCTACGTGGCGCGCAACATGATCAAGCTGATGCTGAAAAACGGCATCGACGTCGCCCGCAGCCGGATCGGGGTCATGGGCGTGACCTTCAAGGAGAACTGTCCGGACATCCGCAACTCGAAGGTCATCGATCTCATTCGCGAGCTGAAGGATCACGGGGCGGAAGTGATCGTGACCGACCCCTACGCCGACCCGGAAGAGGTTGCCGACGAATGCGGGTTCGAGCTCGGCCAGATCGATCTCGCCGCGCCGGTCGATTCGCTGGTAGTGGCGGTGGCGCATCGCGAGTACGGCGCGCTCGATGCCGCCGGTCTTCGCAGGCTGGTGCGTGGCGATCGGCCGGTGCTCGCCGATGTGAAATCGCTCTACGACCGGGCCGCAGTCGGTGAAGTCGGCTTCACCGTGTTTCGTTTGTGAGTCTCGCGCCAACCCTCTCTCTTGCTCGGCCCGCGAGCGGCACCAACCGGATCAGGTTCGCTCTGGTCGGCTGCGGCCGCATCTCCAAAAATCACATCGAGGCCCTCGCCGCGCATTCGGCGAGCGCCGAGCTCGTCGCGGTGTGCGACACCGACCCGCAGGCGCTTGCCGCGGCCAGCGCCAAAAGCGGCGCCGAAGGCTTCGCCTCGCTGACGGTTCTGCTCCAACGAAGCCGTGCCCAGGTGGTCGTCCTGGCGACGCCCAGCGGCTTGCATGCCGCCCAGGCCATCGAGTGCGCCGGCGCCGGCCGCCACGTGGTGACCGAAAAGCCGATGGCCACCCGCTACGAAGACGGACAGGCCATGGTGCGGGCGTGTCTCGAGGCCAAGGTCGATCTGTTCGTCGTCAAGCAGAATCGTCTCAATCCGACCGTGCGATTGCTCAAGCGCGCCGTCGACGCGGGGCGGTTCGGTCGGATATTCCTATGCACAGTGAACGTCTTCTGGAGCCGGCCGCAGAGCTACTACGACGCGGCTCCCTGGCGCGGCCGCTGGGATCTGGACGGCGGCGCCTTCATGAACCAGGCCAGCCACTACGTCGATCTCCTCGATTGGCTGGTCGGGCCGGTCGACAACGTCCACGCCTATACGGCAACGCTGGCGCGCCGCATCGAGGCGGAGGACACCGGCGTGATGAGCCTGCATCTGCGTGACGGCGGCCTGGCGTCGATCAACGTGACGATGCTCACGTATCCCAAGAATCTCGAGGGCAGCATCACCATCCTCGGCGAGCGTGGCAGCGTGCGCGTCGGCGGAACTGCGGTGAACAAGATCGAGCACTGGGAGTTCGACAGCCCGGAGGAAGGTGACGAGCAAATCGAAAACGCCAGCTACGGAGTGGCGAGCGTGTACGGACCCGGACATGCCCTGTACTACGACAACCTGATCGCTGCTCTGCGCGGCGAGGCCGCGGCCAAGGTCAACGGCCAGGACGGCTTGCGATCGCTCGAGGTGTTGATCGCCGCCTACCGCTCGGCGCGCGAGGGCGTGCGTGTGTCGCTGCCGCTGGAGGCTCGATGATCCAGCCTTCGGCCATCGTCGATGCCGGCGCCGAGGTGGGCCGCGGCACCAAGATCTGGCACTTTTCTCATGTCTGTTCCGGTGCGCGCATCGGCGCCGATTGCTCGCTGGGACAAGGCGTATTCGTCGGTGGCGCGGCGGTCATCGGCGATCGGGTCAAGGTGCAGAACAACGTCTCGGTCTTCGATGCCGTGACGCTGGAAGACGACGTGTTCTGCGGCCCCGGCGCGGTCTTCACGAACGTCTTGAACCCGCGTGCCGAGGTCGTCCGCAAGCGCGAATACCGGAGCACGCCGGGTCTGCCGCGGCGCCACGCTCGGCGCCAATTGCACCGTCGTCTGCGGCGTGACGATCGGCAGCTATGCCTTCGTCGGGGCCGGCGCGGTCGTCAACCGGGACGTGCCGGCCTTCGCCCTCGTGGTCGGCGTGCCGGCGCGGCAGATCGGCTGGATGAGTCGGCGCGGTGAGCGGCTCGATTTGCCGCTCGAGGGCGCGGACGCTCGCGCCCGATGCCCGTCGTCCGGCGAAAATTATGTCCTGCGAGACGGCCGATGCGAGTTGGCGGAGCCGGAAGCGGAATGATGCAGGCGATACCCTTCGTCGACCTGAAGAGCCAGTATCAGGCGCTCAAGTCGAGCATCGACGCACGAATCCAGCGTGTGCTCGATCACGGGCAGTACATCCTGGGGCCCGAAGTCGGCGAGCTCGAGGAGAGTCTTGCCGCTCGCGTCGGCTCGCGGCACTGCATCACCGTGGCCAGCGGCACCGAGGCGCTGCTGATCAGCCTGATGGCGCTCGAGCTTCGGCCCGGCGATGAAGTGATCACCACGCCCTTCACGTTTGCCGCTCCGGCCGAAATGATCGCCTTGCTCGGCGGCAAGCCGGTCTTCGTCGACATCGAGCAAGACACCTTCAACATCGACGCGACGCAGATCGAAGCGGCGATCACGCCGCGCACGCGAGCCATTCTTCCGGTGAGCCTTTACGGCCAATGCGCGGACATGGACGCGATCAATGCCATCGCCGAGCGGCACGGCCTGGCCGTCATCGAGGATGCGGCGCAGAGCTTCGGCGCCAGCTTCGGAGCCCGCCAGAGCTGCAACCTGAGCACGCTCGGCTGCACCAGCTTTTTCCCGAGCAAGCCGCTCGGCTGCTATGGCGACGGCGGTGCCGTCTTCACCAACGACGACGCGCTGGCCAAGGCCTGCCGCGAGATCCGTGCGCATGGCCAGAGCGGCCGCTACGTGCACACGCGAATCGGCGTCGGGGGCCGCATGGACACGCTGCAGTGCGCCGTGGTGCTCGCGAAGCTCGAGCGGTTCGACTGGGAAATGGCACGGCGGCGTGCGCTGGCGGCGCGGTACACGCAGGCGCTGTCCGGCTTGGCCGGGTTGCAGGTGCCGACGATTCGAGCGGGCCGCACCAGCGCCTGGGCGCAGTACACGGTGGCGGTCGAGGAGCGGGCGGCGGTTCAAGCGACCCTCCACGAAAGCGGCATTCCCACCGCGGTGCACTATCCGCACCCGCTTCATCATCAACCGGCGTACGCCGATCCATCTCGCGCCGCGTCCGTGCCCAAGAGTGTCATTGCGGCGAGCCGGGTCCTCAGTATTCCGATGAGCGCCGACCTCGGCGCCGAAGCACCAGGGTCGAGTCATGCGCGAGCTGCTCGAGGCGATCAAAGAAGTGCCGCGAATGGGCGCTGGTCAGCGTGGTTGATCCTCGCGGGAGATCGGCGGCTCCCGCCCCAGACTCGTAAGCCTCGCAAACAGAATCGAGCATGCCGCAATTCAGGAACTGCAATCTGTGCGGAACCGCCAATCCGAAATTGCTGTGGAAGCGCAATGACTATGCAATCGTGGCTTGCGGTCAATGTGGTCTGCAGTACGTGGGCCAGAATCCGCAAGACATCGATTTCGCCGCCCTCTATTCGGAGGCCTACTACACGGGTGGCAGCGAGCACGTGTTCGCCGACTATGTCGGCGAGGAAGCTGAGCGCCGTGCCAGCGCCCGGCGCAAACTGTGGTCGATGCGGCGGCGAACCGCTCGAGCGGGCCGCCTGCTTGACCTGGGCTGTGCCGCGGGTTTCTTTCTCGCCGAAGCGCGGCGATATCTCGAACCCCACGGGGTCGAGATCAGCGAGTTCTCGTCCCGCATCGCACGAGAGCGGTTCGAGCTCGATGTCTTCACGGGTACGTTGCAGAGCGCCCGCTTCGAGGCCGACAGCTTCGACGTCGTCACGATGTGGGATGTCGTGGAGCACCTGCCCGACCCGAAGGCGGTGCTGACGGAGGTCACGCGAGTTCTCAAGCCCGGCGGCTCACTGGTCTTGACGACAGGCGACGTGGGTAGCCGGTATGCTCGCCGCGCGGGTCCGAACTGGCATTTGCTCGAGCCCCCCTGGCATCTCTACTTCTTTTCGCGCGCCACCATGAGTGCAATGGGTGAGGCTGCGGGACTGCGGCCCGCGGCCTGTAGTTCGGTGGGCGTTGCCTCGGACCTGCGAGTCCTGCGATCTCTGCCGGGGAGGCTCATCACCAATCTGCTCGGGCTCGGAGACATCATGGAAATGACCTTGACCAAGTGAGCACGATTGCGCGAGGCACTTTCGTCAATCTCGTCGCGCGAGTGGTGGCGATCGCACTTGGAGTCACGATTACCGTCACGACCGCACGCATGGGGACGCAAGCGCAAGGTCAGTTCGCTCTCTTGACGTCGGTCGAGACCCTGCTGCTGGCACTCTTCTCCGGCTTCGGCGTGGCGCTGGCTCGGCGCGTTTCGCATGGGCGCGAACGCCCGGAGCAAATTCTCGGCGCAACGATATGGGCCTGCCTTGCGCTCGGCTCCGCGTGCGCAGTCGTACTGCTCGGTGTCTCGATGGCTTCGGCAGGACCCTATAGTATTTCTGGATTGTGGCTTTGAGTGCGCCGTTGCTATTGGTGCCTGCGAACCTCGCTGGTCTCTGGCTCGGCCAGGACGGTGGGTCCGATCGGTTTCGTTGCGGTCGCGGGGCCACTGTTGACTCTGGTCTTTTTCGCCGGCTTCTGGCTCGTCGATCCATCCTTGACCCCGAGCAAGGTGGTTGCGATGCTCTTGTCGTGGGCACTCGCGAGGTTGGTGGTGGGCGTGGCCGTGCTCGGTCAGTTCCGGTCCGAGGCGACCCGAGGACACCGCGACTGGTCTTCGCTGCGACACTAGGCATTCCTTCATCGCGATCATCGGGCTGACCAACCTCGTCGGGTTGATGAACTACCGGGTCGATCTCTTCCTTGTCGAGCACTTCCTCGGCCTGACTCCAACCGGCGTGTATTCGATCGCAATCATGGTGGCGGAACTGTTGTGGCTGTTGTCGTCCGCAGTCACGCAGGCGTCGTATGCACGCATCGGCAATCCGGACCGCACTGTCGCGGCGCGCTTCGTGGTGCGGATCGTTCATGCCAATTTCGTTGTCCTGCTGATCATCTCTCCGTTCCTCTACCTCGGTGCCAGGTTCATCCTTCCGTGGCTCCTCGGTCCCGGCTATGCCGATGCGCCGCTTCTGCTCGCGTTGCTCCTGCCGGGTGTGATGAGCTACGGCGCGGCATCGCCCTTGTCGGCCTATTTCACGAACCATGCGGGCCGACCGCAAGTGCCGGCCATCGTCGCCGGCCTGTCGTTGATCATCAACGTTCTGCTGTGCGTCGTGCTGATTCCGCGGTACGGAGTCATGGGCGGCGCCATCGCCACCACGGTGTCGTACTTGCTCTCGGTGCTTGTCATGCTGCTGCTCTTCGCGCGTCACGCCGGCATCGGCGCGGGCGTGCTCGCCCGGCTCGATTTGCGCGACGTCCGGCAGGCTGTCTCGACCTCGTTGGCGATGCTTCGCGGTCGCCGCGCATGAATGACGCGAGCCCGCCGCCTCGCGCGCCCAGATTGCTGGTGCTGACCATGCCAGGTTTCGGCATCGAGACCTTGCGCCGCCTCGAGCTTGATCCACGCTGGCCGGCTGCCTCGGTGATCGTCGGCATGATCGGACCGCGGCCAGACTGGCTGCGCTGGTTGGCGGCGCGTGCCCGACTGCAATGGCGCGAGCTGCGGCATCCGCTGGCCGAGTTCGCCGAGGGCGCGGTCGCCGGCATGCGGGCGCGTCGCTGGCTGGAGTCGCGGCGCCGCGAAGTCGTCTGGCTTGAGCGAGACGAAGACGTTCGGCTTGCCCGCCTCGCATGGCAGCCAGCGCTGACGCTGACCGTTACTTCGCGCATCATCTTCACCGAGCCGACCTTGAACAGCGGTGACGGCGACTGGCTGAACGTGCACCCGGGGCTGTTGCCCGACTATGCCGGTGCGTCCCCGGCGCCGTACATGTTTCTCGACCGACGCGCTGGTTGCACAATTCAACGCATGGCGGCTGGCGTCGACGCCGGTGCCGTCGTCGATAGCGGATAGAGGGCGACCTTGGCGCCGATGGCGGCGCCTTGCTGTACGAGCTGCTGCCGACTCTGGCGGCGCAGCGGATCGTCGCCGTCCTGCAGCGCTGGCAGGGCGGCGCGCTCGAATCCCACCCCCAGGATGTCGGCGCCTTGCGGTACTGTTCCTCGGCGCAGCTTCGGCGCGAGCGCCAACTTGACTGGTCATGGGAAGCGCCCGTGCTGGCGCGTTGGGTTCACGCCCTGATGCCATTCGCACCAGCCCACTTCATCGACTCGAGCGGCAGGCGCCGCGAGGTGCGCGCCGCGATCGCGAAGGCGGGCTCGTCAGCCGTTCCGGGTACGGTGCTCGAGCGCCAAGGCGCCCGGGTGCGCGTCGCCTGCTGGGCGGATCGGTGTGGCTGGAGTGCTGCAGGTCTCCGCACCTGAGTGTGGGGGATTCGTTGCCGGCGGCATCGCTTCAATGACAAGCGAACGCCTGATCTTCGAGACAGTGGCAGGGCCGGCGGCGCGGGCCGCCGCCGAGACGCTAGCCGAGAACGCCTTTCAGAGCGAAGCCTGGGTCGATGCCGTGGCCGCGGCCCGCGGCCGGCGCCATCGATTCGTCGCCGTTCGTGTCGTCGCCGGCCGGCATTCGGGCGCTTGCCTGTTCGGCGGCGTGCATCGCCGCTTTGGCATCGAGGTGTTCGAGTCCATGCCGATGGCCGGATACGGCGGATGACGCTGACCAACCGGCCGACGAGGACGAGGAAGCGTCGTTGACCAGGAGCTGGCTCGCGCGATCGTCCTGGTGGGTCGTAAGCCTCACCGGCGAGCCGGGTTGTGAGCGCGCTGTGCCTTTGGCCGCTGCGGCGGCATGGCTGCCATCTCCATGGCGTGGCCAGTGGAACGCGCGCACTGGCACCCACATCCTCTCCCTGGCTGGCGACGACGAGGTCTTGCTGGCTCGCGCCCGACCGAGGGCACGTAACTACTTGCGTCGGGTCGACCGGTCCGGGTACCTCATCGAGCGCGGTCGGCCGGACGCCTTCCCCGAGTTCTGCCGACTGTTTCGCAGCGGCAGCGCCGACTGGAAGCAGAGCGCACAGAACCTGCTGCCCGATGAGTTCTTTCGTCGCCTCGACGCCGGCGATGGCGCCGACATCTGGACGGCGGCCCGCGACGGCGGGTGCATCGCCGCGGCTTTTTTCTCAGAGGGCGAACCGAGATCTACCAGGCGTCGGGCACCGTCAGGGTACGAGGCGACGTATGAGCCATCGATGCGGTGTTGTGGACGGCGATTCGCCATTACCGCGATCGTGGTTTCCTCACTTTGAACCTGGGCGCGAGCGAAGGCCTCGATAGCGTGCGCTCATTCAAGGAGAAGCTCGGCGGCATGGCCGTGTCGTATCGGCGTGCCACCTTCATATTGCCTGCGGGCATCGCTATCGTTGCACCAGCTCCGGCGCCAGGGACATGACGCGACGACAGCGATACGTGCTGTTCGGCGATGGCGAGAGCCGTCTGCTCAAGTGGGCGCGCGCCCTGGCACCGCACATGGACCTCTGGGCGGTGTCGAGCCGCGGCTTCGCCGCCGGCTTCGATGCGTTTGCGCCGCCCGAGCAGCGCCTGGCTCTCGCAACGCGGCCCCGCGCCGCCGGAGGCAACGTCGGCCTCCTGCTCCAGATCCCGCGGCTGGCCCGCTGGTTGCGAGCCGTCCGCCCTGACTTTACCGATCCCATGCTCACTACGTGACATCGCACGGCACCCTTGCCTGGCCCGCTCGCGCTCTTGGCGTGCCCGGCCACCTCGTGGCCTCGGCCTGGGGCACCGACATCCTCGTCACGCCGCAACGGCGCTGCCTGCGCTGGGTGACCTCGCGGGTGTTCGCGCCTGCCGTGACGCCACCAGCGATTCGCCGGCATGGCCGAGCGCATGCGGCGCTCGGCGCGCGGGAGGTGATGACTTTCCGTTCGGACTGGAAGGCTGCCTGCGGACCGTGCGGCCAAGGAGCCTGGCTGTTCTTCGCCAATCGCGGCGCTCGAAGACATCTACGACCGCATGCGGGTGCTGGGGGTGTTTGCCAGCGTGGCGAGCGTGGCCGCACGCCCGGCTGGTCGTCGCCAACAGCGGCTCGCTGCGCGACGGCGCGACGGGTCGCCGCGGGGCCTCGCTGGCCGTGTCGAATTCACCGGTCGGCTCGATGCCCCCACGCAATCCCGCTGCTACGCCCGCGCTCGCTGGTACCTGAGCGTGCCACGAGCGACTCGGTCTCGGTCTCGGTGCTCGAGGCGATGGCCCACGGCTGCATCCCGTGCTGTCCGACGTCGCTGCGAATCGGGAACTGGTGCGAGACGGCAACAACGGCCTGATCGTGTCGGACGGCCACGCGGCGCTCGAGCGGCCTCTACTGCGGGATGCGGACGCGCGCCGATCGACGCCGCCAACGCCACTGGGTCGCGGCAACGGCTGTTCGAGCCTGCGAGCTTTCGACGCGCCTCCTCGCCCGCCTGCAGCCTGACCTCATGCAACGCACGACATCGCCGCCCCTCGATCCATGAACATCCGTGGTAGTCAATCACTACGCCGGCTCGCCGCGCTACGGCATGGAGTACCGGCCGTACTACCTCGCGCGCGAATGGGTCGGGCAGGCCATCGGGTGCAGATCGTCGCCGCGTCGTGGTCGCACGTGCGCAGCGTGCAGCCTGCGCAGGCGCCGATGCCGGTGAATGAACAGATCGACGGCGTCGACTATCGCTGGCTTGCGACACCGCCGTATCGCGGCAACGGCCTGGGCCGCGTGCGCAACATCTGGGCCTTTCTGCGCCGCTGCGGCGGGAGCCGGCGCGCTCGTGGAGCGGATCCGGCCCGACGTCGTGATCGCATCGTCGCACCTATCCGCTGGACATCTGGGTCGCCCGGCGCATGCGCGGCTGCCAAGGCGAAGCTTGTCTACGAAGTGCACGATCTCTGGCCCGCGTCGCCGATCGAGCTCGGCGGAATGTCGCCGCGACATCCCTTCATCGTCCTGTGCCAGAAGGCCGAGAACGATGCCTATCGCGATGCCGATCTCGTGGTCTCGATGCTGCCCAAGGTCGCCGAGCACATGAGCGCGCACGGGCTCGACCTGCGCAAGCTCGTGGTCATTCCGAACGGCATGGCGCTCGAGGAATGGCAAGGCGAGCCAACGCCGCTTGCCCGTGGAGCTCGCCACCGCGATGGCCGCGGCGCGATGCGGCCGGTCGAGACCATCGTCGGCTACGCCGGCGCGCATGGCCGACCCAACGCGCTCGAGTTTCTGCTCTCGGCAGCGGCGTTGCTGCGCGATGCGCCGATCGACTTCTTCCTCGTCGGCGACGGCCACGAAAAGCGCGCCTTGACGAGCTCGCCGCGGCCGAAGGGCTCGACAACGTGCATTTCTTCGCACCGATCGCCAAGACGCAGCATCCCGAGCCTGCTTGCGCAGCATCGATATCGCCTACATCGGATGGCGCGGGTGCCGATCTACGGTTCGGCATCGCGACCGAACAAACTGCTGGACTACATGATGGCCGGGTGCGCAGTGCTCCATTCCGTCGAGGCGGGCAACGATCCGGTCGCGGAGGCCGGTTGCGGCCTGACCGTCGCACCGGAGTCGCCGACGGCCATTGCTGCCGGCATTCGCACGCTCGCCGCGCTGGCGCCGGCGGAGCGAACGGCGCTCGGTGCCCGCGGGCAAGCCTACGTGCTGGCGAGGCATTCCTATTCCTTCCTCGCTCATCAGTTCATCGACGCCGTGGCGTCGTCAGTTGCACGGCCATGAATCCGCATCGTGATCCGCAACATCGGCACGCTGCGGGTCATCGCGCGTCGGCCCGTGCAGCTCTGCGGCCGTTCTACACTTCCCCTTGTCCGTTGTCGGGACGGCACCTGATTTCGCGGTGCCGGCTTGGCAAGGCAGCCTGAACATGGCCGTCGAACAGCCTTTCCTTCCTTTCGCCCTGCCCGAGATCGGCGAAGCCGAGATCGCCGAGGTCGTCGACACGCTTCGCTCGGGCTGGCTGACGACCGGCCCGAAGACCAAGCGCTTCGAAGACGATTTCACCGCTTTTCTCGGCGACCCTTCGCTGCAGTCGCTCGCCGTCAACTCGGCGACCGCGGGTCTGCATCTCGCCCTCGAGGCGCTCGGCATCGGCCCTGGCGACGAGGTCATCACGACCACGCACACTTTCACCGCCACCGCCGAGGTGGTTCGCTATCTCGGCGCCGACGTGAAGCTGGTCGACATCGACGCGGCGACGCTCTGCATCGATCCGAACGAGATCGAGCGCGCCGTGTCGGCGAAGACGAAGGCGATCATTCCGGTGCACTACGGCGGTCTGGCCGCCGACATGTCGGCCATCCTCGACATCGCTCGCCGTCACGGCCTGAAAGTGGTGGAGGACGCGGCGCATGCGCTTCCCGCGACCAGCGAAGGCAGGCTCGTCGGCACGCTCGGTTCCGACGCGACGGTCTTCAGCTTCTACGCCAACAAGACGATCACCACCGGCGAAGGCGGCATGGTCGTGACCCGCAATCCGAAGCTCGCCGCGCGCATGAAGACGATGCGCCTGCACGGCATGAGCCGCGATGCCTTCGACCGCTTCACCGCGAAGGTGCCGAGCTGGTACTACGAGATCGTGGCGCCGGGGTTCAAGTACAACCTGACCGACATCGCGGCGGCGATCGGGCATCCATCAGCTGAGCGGGCGCGGCGCGTTCCAGCAGCGGCGCGCGGCAATCGCCGCGGGCTACGACGCCGGCGCTTCGCCGACCTGCCGGTCGAACTGCCGCCGCGATGCCGCCCGCGGACGAGCAGCACGCCTGGCACCTCTATGCGATTGCGCCTTGCCGAGGCGTCGCCAGTCGGTCGCGACGCGTTGATCGAGCGCCTCTTCGCCGGCGGCATCGGCTGCAGCGTGCACTACATCCCGCTGCACCTGCAGCCGTACTGGCGCGATCGCTACGCGCTCGACGCTCAGTCGTTTCCGCATTCGCAGCACGCCTACGAGCGCATGCTGAGCCTGCCGATCTACCCGCGGATGACCGATGCCGACGTCGATCGCGTTGTCGCTGCAGTTGCGGTCGGCGTTGGCGTGACGCGGCCACTGATCGACCGCATGACGAAGCGTTTGCTCGACGTCGCCTTCTCCGCCGGCGGGTTACTGCTGCTCTCGCCCGTGCTCGTGGCGATCGCGGCATGGGTGCGGCTCGATTCGCCGGGACCTGCCTTGTATCGGCAGGAGCGAGTCGGCCGGGACGGCGCCAGCTTTCGGATCCACAAATTCCGCACCATGCGCAACGAACCCGCCAGCGCAGAACGGCAGCATCACGATCGGTGCCGATCCTCGGGTCACGCGCGCCGGCCGCTTTCTTCGCCGCAACAAGCTCGACGAGCTGCCGCAGCTGATCGACGTGCTGTTCGGCGACATGAGTCTCGTCGGGCCTCGCCCCGAAGTGCCGCACTACGTGGCCACGTATCCGGACGAGATCCGGGCCAAGGTGCTCAGCGTGCGGCCCGGCATCACCGACCCGGCGTCGCTGCAGTTTCGCAACGAGAGCGAGCTTGCTCGCACGCGCGGCCGACCCGGAGCGCGAGTATCGCGAGGTGGTGCTTCCCGCCAAGCTGCGTCTGGCCGTCGACTACGTCGATCACGCCACCCTGGCGCGGCGACCTGCGCCTGCTCGGCCTCGACGCTTCGCGCACTGGTCACGTCCCGGTAACCGCGCCATGAGGCTGAAACCGGTTGGACCAGGGTCGAAGCGGTGCTGGCGCGGCTGCGCCCGCACCGCGTGCCGCTCATCCTGGTCGCCGATGCGGCCGTCGTCTGTTTCTGCTGGAACTTCACCTACCTGTTCCGCCTCGGCTTCGAGCGCTGGTGGTCGGCGCGCCCTGCGCTACGACCCTGGGTGATGCTCGGCGTGGCGGCGATCTACTCCCTGATCTTCGCCGCCTCGCGCATCCCGCGCGGCATGTGGCGCTTCTCGGGCTTCGTCGAGGTCAAGCGGCTGACGCTCGCCTGCGCGGCCGCCGGCGCCCTCAGCGCCGCCATCGTGCTGGCGCTGCAGCTGCGCGCCGTGCCGCGCGCGGTGCTCGCCCTGCATCCGATCGTCACGCTGATGGGCCTGTGCATGGTGCGCGTCATGTACCGCGATGCTCTACGAGCAGGCGCGCTCGCGGCGGCGTGGCCAGAGCGTGGAAGCGCGGCGCGCCGTGGTGATGGGCGCCGGCGAAGCGGCGCGCATGCTGCTGGCCGGGTTGCGCGACGAGGGCTGGGAGGTGCTGGCTCTGCTCGACGACGATCCGACCAAGCGCCATGCGCGGATCGGCAACGTGTCGGTCCAGGGCGGACTCGATGACGTGAGCCGGCCGCAGATCTTGCAAGGCGCGACGCACGTCATCGTCGCCATGCCCGGCGCTCCGCTGGCGGCCAGGCGCCGCGCCATCGAGCTTGCCGCGGCGACGCTCCTGCCGGTGCTGACGGTTCCCTCGACGAGCGAGCTGCAGGACGGCAGCGCGCGCGTCGAGCGCGTGCGCAGCGTCGAGCCGGAAGATCTGCTCGGGCGCGAACCGGTCGAGCTCGACGAACCCGGCATCGCCGGAATCATCGAGGGCCGGACTGTGCTGGTCACCGGCGCGGGCGGATCGATCGGGGCCGAGCTCTGCCGCCAGGTCGCGCGCTACCGACCGGCCCGCCTCGTGCTCTACGAGCTGAGCGAGTTCGCGCTCTACCAGATCGAGCAGTCGCTCGGCGACCTGCACCCGCGATTGCCTCTCGTGCGCCTGGTCGGCGACGTGCAGCGACCCGGCGCACGTTCGCGAAACCTTCCTGCGCTACCGGCCGCAACTCGTGCTGCACGCCGCTGCGTTCAAGCACGTGCCGCTGATGGAGGACGAGAACGCCGGGGCGGCGCTGCAGAACAACATCCTGGGCACCTTGCATGCCGCCACCGCAGCGGCAGAAGCAGGCGCCGAGCGCTTCGTGCTCGTCTCGACCGACAAGGCGGTGAACCCGACCAGCATCATGGGCGCCAGCAAGCGTGTCGCCGAGATGGTCCTGGCTCACCTCGCAACGCAGGGGCACGCGACGCGTTTCATGGCCGTGCGCTTCGGCAACGTGCTCGGCTCGAGCGGCAGCGTGATCCCGAAGTTCAAGGAGCAGATCGCGCGCGGCGGGCCGGTGACGGTGACGCACCCGGAAATGACGCGCTATTTCATGACCGTCTCCGAAGCAGCTCGTCTCGTGCTGCAAGCGGCCGCCTCGGCCGAGACCGGCGAGGTCTACGTGCTCGACATGGGCAAGCCTGTGCGCATCGACCAGCTCGCGCGCGACATGATCCGGCTCTCGGGGCATCGACCCGAGGACATCGAGGTCGTGTTCAGCGGCCTGCGGCCGGGGGAGAAGATGTACGAGGAACTGCTCGCCGATACCGACCAGACCGTGCCCTCGAAACATGCGCGGCTGCGGATCGCGAAGCTGCAGCGCCTGGCCGATACCGGCCCGCTGCTGGCCATGTTGCGCCAACTCGTCGAGACCTCTGGCGCCGCAGCGGCCGAGGAGGCCCGCGCGTTGCTGCGCAGCGTCGTCCCGGAATACCTGACCGAGCAGGCCGCGTCAGCGCCGGCGTCCGAGCCAGCGGGGCGTTCTGAATCGAACGATGCGCCAGATAGAGGAACACGTAGGACGCGATGAAGGCCGCGAGGCAGCACGTCAGTATCCGCGTACTGTCCCACCATAGGACGCTCGGGATGACCGACAAAAGGCAAAGGAGCCAGAGATAGGGGGAGGTCATCGAATTGCGCGCCGTGCGACGGTCGCCCCCGGGGGCGTCCAGATTGAGCCGGATGAGCCGCCTATGGATCAATGTGTGCAGGTGGATGCCATCGGGCTGCGTGGCGCCCACACCGCGCAGCACCCGCCGCCGGTACATGGTGAACACCGTCTCGAAGATCGGATAGGCGCAGAGCAGCAGCGGGAAGATCGGCGAAACCGTGGGATTGCGAACCAGCATCAAGACGCTCAGCTCGGCCAGAATGAAACCGAGGAAATAGGCGCCACCATCACCGAGAAAGATGAGCCCGGCTGGGAAATTCCAGACGAAGAACCCAAGGATCGCGCCGGCCGCAATGAGCGCGGTGTCGGTGATGAATGCGTCATGCGTCTCGAACCCAACGTAGGCGATGCCGAGCATCATCATCATCACGCACATCGAGGCCAAGCCGTTGAAGCCGTCGATGATGTTGACGGCGTTGGCAACGCCCGTAACGCTGAGCAGAGTCAACGCCACGGCAAATGGCGTCATGGTGATGAGAGGGTCAATGCCAGGGATGTCGGTGCGGTGGATCACGGCGCCGAGCAGCCAAACCGCAAGTGCTGCCGAGACGCACGTGGCCAACAATCTCCACCGTGCAGCCACCTGCTTCGTCAGATCTTCCGCGACGCCGACGAGAAATGCGGGCAGGCCACACGCCAGCAGGAGCCAGAAGCCTGTCCCGGGGCTGGTTCGTGTGAACCCGGAGAAGGCACCCGCAATGCCCAGGGCCACGAGGACGCCGATGCCTCCGACCCGCGGCACGGCCTGCGAGTGAAACTTCTGCGGGCCCGACAGATCATGGTCTGCGGTGAGCTTCGAGTGGAACGCGGAGGAGCGAACCACAAAGAGCGTCGTTAGCAGAGAGGCGAGGAAGGCAACGATGAAGAGCGACATGTCTGGGGCGGGAAGTACCGTCATTGTGAGGTTCGCAAGGGCCCTCGACCCACCCCGCTCGCCACTCGTACTTTCCCTCAAAGGAACTGGGGCAGCTTCCGAACGTTCTTGCAGACAAGAGAGAACCCTCTCCCGATGCCATTCTTCCGCAACGCGCGCAGATCCTCGCGGCTCTTTCGAAACAGCGCGCCGAGCGATCGATTGCTCGCCCCGCCCGTCTGCATCCTGACCAGGACATGGGGCACGTACGCTACGCCGAGACTTGGCCTGCTTAGATAGCGAAGCATGAAGTCATAGTCTGCGGCGATTCGAAAGCTCGAGTCGAACGGGCCGAATTCGGCGATTCGCGTTCGGCGGACGTACATCGTCGGATGGGGCGGCATCCAGCCCAGTCGCAGCTTCGAATTTCGAACGCTCAAACTGACCGCTGCGCCAGCGCCGGACGACTCGGTTAGGACACCCGTCCTGCGAGACCCGTTCGCCGGGGCTTCGAAGGCGAACGCCGTGCCGACGAAGTGGCGACGAAGACGCCGAATCCGCCGATGCGAGGAACGGCGGCGGTGCGGCCCGGACAAATCGTGCCCGGCCGAAAGCGGCGCGTGCATCGACGCCGACCTCATCACGAGAAATGTGATCACCAGCAACGACAGGAAGCTGACGATGAAGACCGCCGTCGCTACGCCGGCGCCGCGTCGGGGTCGGCCTTAATGAAGATATACGCGCCGGTGTTTCCCCTTCCTCGATCAGCTCGACGGCGAGCCTCTTGATGCCATCGCGGTGCAGGAGAGCGTTGAGGTTGTATCGGTTCATCTGCATCAACGGTTCGTTCCATGCTCGGCCCTGAAGCAGGTTCACCAGCAGGTGAATCGGTTTGCTCTTCGCGCGCAGTGTGCTGACCAGCGACCGCAGGAGAGTCGTTCGGCGCGCGATCGGCACGTGCAGGGCGGCGACTCCGCCGGGAGCGAGCTTGCCGACGAGCTGGCGAATGATATGTTCGCCACGCGCAACAGGTATGTGCTGGAGCACGATAAACGAATGGACGAAGTCGAATGCTCCCGCAGCGTGGCTTAGCCGATCGTCGGAGAGGGAGAAGGTTAGCCCCGCGGTCTCGCGTTGTTGCGCGTTCCTGGTCGCTTCGGCGAGCATCGAGGGCGAAATGTCAAAGGCCGGTCACTTCGGTGAAGCCGGCCATGTGCTCAGCGGTAGCGTCAGGCGGCCGACTCCGCAGCCGAAGTCAAGGGCGCGTCCTCGCGCGACAGGGCCGATATTCGACTCGACCGTTTTCAGCAGCCAGGCCACGTGGTCGGCTCCGCTAGAGAAGAACTCGCGCTTGAAGTTTTCGTCGAGACGGTCGGCCCGGAATTGTTCAGAGGTCAGGACGCCGAAATACGGATTCTGCTTGCCGAGAACCTCCCATGACTCGTCCGAGTTGTCACCTAGCATATTCATCTCATCGTGGGGAGGCGGGACGATCTCGATCAGAGTACACCAGACTCGGTCTGGCCAGCCAGTTGTACACCCGGGCATGCTCGGCTGCGGAGCGCTCCCAGGTGTACAGCGAAGCCCTGGATCGGCCTTTGGCCACCAGTTGCTCGCGCAGCGCCGGGATCGGCAAGCTGCAGCAAGGCGGCTGCAATGGCATGGGGATCCTCGCCATCGACGAGCAACGCAGCGTCACCGGCGACCTCTGGAATCGCCAAGGTGTCAGCGGCGACGACCGGGCAGCCAAGGCCCATGGCTTCGAGCAGCGGCATGCCGAATCCCTCGAAGAGCGATGGATAGAGGAGGCGGTAGGCCTCTGCGTACAGCCGGGCTAATGCGGGCCGATCCACAGCGCCGACGTCGACGACGGCGCCCGCCGAGTACCGAGCCTGGCGATTCGATCCGCTTGGTCGGTCGAGAACTCTTTGCCGGTACATACCAGGTGGAAGCCCGCGCGAGCGAGCCCCGACGCCGAGAATGCCGCCAACGCGTTGACGAAGTTCTTGTACGCACCGCGGCCGCCAACCAACAGGATATAGGGCGCGCCGTCGATTGTGCCGGTGTCGTGCCGGCCGCCACCTCGGGGAGCGAAACGCCATGTGGGATGACGAACACCTCGCATCGCGTCGCCAGCGATGGATAGACGCGGAGCAGATCGTCGCGGAATTTCGCAGAAACGCAGATCAGCGCGTCGGAAGTGAAGAAGGCGCGCCGGTGCTCGAGCCTGTGCAGCGACGCGCGCATACCCCTCCCGACGAATCCGAGCTCGTACGCGAGGTCGTGGACCGTGCTGACATTGCGCACTCCGCGACTGCGTGAAGTACGGTAATACGACGAGTGAAACACTTGGCAATCGCTGGGCCGCCTGCGCATTCGACCGAGCCGCGTGCCCGTGCTGCGATGCACGGAAAAGAACGGCATCGCCTCGACACGGCTCGTGACCTCGCGCCAATTTCGGAGATGCCGCCGAAGCGCTGCAGCGTGAAGACGATGTCGTCGAATTCCAGCAGTGTCACGGGATCAGATGTCATGGTGTCGTACGACGGCGACCGCAGGAAAGGTTATCGAGGTCTCGTGAGAGATCGCGGCTAGTTCTGAAGGTGCCCCTGGGCGGACGCAGCGATGTCGGGACGCCGCAATGCCAGGGTGTTGCTCGATGCGGGGCCAGCAGCGTCTCGCTCCCGAGAGTCTTGCTGGGGCGTCGTCGAGTAGATCGGCGGTGCAGGCCGCGAGGCCGATAGGCTAGCAGAAGCGTGACCGCAAGCAATGCGAGGTACAGAAAGCCTGGAAAGTAGAGCCCGAAGCCTGGCGCGAACTGGATCAGCATGATGGCGACCGTTGAAAGGCTCACAGCGTCAAGTCGAACTCCCGGACGTACGAAGACGAGGTAGGCCATCAACGCAGTCACCACCGCCTGCGGACCGAAGAAGCCGAAGAACAGCAGGCCCGGCACACCGAAGTCGGCGAACTGCTCGACGCCGCCGCCGAACGCCGGCGTGCTCGTCAGTTCGGCAGCGCCAGGATAGAAGATCTCACTGATATGGATGATCCCGTAGACAACGGGCTTGTCGGGCCAAAGCGCCCGAGGGATGTATGCCCAGAACGACGAGAGCGTGAGCTGGCCGTAGTAGAGATCGATGGCACCGGCGAGGTACTCTGGTAGTAGTCTGCAGCGTTCTTGTAGTAGTCGAAGTACTCTACGACCGTCGCGAACTCGAATCCTTCGCCGGACGCGAGATAAAGACTCCAGATCGCCAGCCCGAACACGAGGGGCGCGCCGAGCAGCAGGAGCGACTTCAAACGCGGCCATTTGATGAACCAAAGGAACGTGATCGCGGCCGCGAAGAAGGACAGGAGGACGAACTTGGACCCCAACAGGTAGCCCAGGCCGAGGAAGAGCCCTGATCTAAGCAAGAGTGGCCCCGCCTTCGGGTTGCTCAGGAAGTAGAGCAGGTAGGACGCACTCAGCGCGCTCGTCGCGATCGCGTACCAGTGCCCCTGGCCGGTTCGGTAGTACTGGTAACCCTCTCTCGGATTGAGGATCCAATTGATGACGCCGAGTTCGCCCGAGGCGAGAAGGTAAAACGAGAGGGCGAAGATGAGAAGGAGGAGTTTTGCGGTCGTACGAAGTTGCGCCCTCGACAGCTTCCTTCTTCGAAATGGAACATGACGCTCGACTCGCGTCAGGTCGAAGAACTCAAAGAAGCAGACCATTCCCAAGGTCTGCGCCACGATCAGGAGGTTTCCCATCAGCAGCGCAAACTGGTAGCTCGGATCGAACAGGCCGCCCTCGATGAGGAGCAGTGGCCCCGCGAAAACCTTCATCAACTGCACCGGCAGGCTGACCGCCAAGCCGATCGTGAAAGGGTTGAGCCACGGCAGATGCAGGTAGCGCCGGGAGAACCAGGCTGGCGTCAGCGCCAGCAGGATCGCGGCGATGAGGTTGAGCACCCGACGAACGTCGACATGGCAATCGGGACGGCGACGACGAGCTATCCGTTCACGAGGCGTTCTTCCTGCCCCGATACAGGACCAAGAATTGAGCCAGGAAGGCCCAGATGTTCAGGCCCACGAGCCGCACGATCAAGGCGAGTCGGTGCCGCAATGAAGCCTCCGGGATGAGCCGATAGATTTCGACGCTGGTGCGCGTCAGCGGCGCCATCCAGTCCAGGCCACCGACGGAGCAGAGTGAAGATGTCTCCCTTGTTGCTCATGCCATCGCGCCCCAGCTCGAGCCATCCTTCGGTGGCACGGTTGATCTTTCCCAGGGCCGCGGCATGAGCCACGAAAGTCCAGTCTGCGCCAAGGAAGTGGCAATCTGCCAAGTGCCGCCAGCTCGTCACGACTTCGGTGCGATAGATCGCATAGAACCTGCCATTGGCGTGACGCCGCTGCAGGAAAGCCAGAATACGGGCGCTCGCTGACTCCTCGTCGAGGGCCACATCCCCCATCGTCAGCGTATTGAAGTCACCGGCGACGAATCGAACGGGAGAGACCGAGCCGACGTAGGTCTTGATTGGCAAGCAAGAAAACCAAGATTGACAGAGAGGAAGTCAGGCGAGCGCAGATCGTCTGCCGCTGCCCAGACGAAGAACGGGGCCCTCGCCTCCGCCAAGACGACACGGAAGTTGGCTTCCGCGCCCTGGTTCGACTCTTGCCGGATATAGCGCACCCTGGCGTCGCGCTGCGCGAAGCTCCGGCAGGTTTCCTCCGTTTGGTCTGTAGAGCAGTTATCCGAGATGATCAGCTCGAATTCTCTGAAGGTTTGCTCGACCAGGGATTCGAGGACAAGGCGGAGCTTGTCCCCACCGTTGAAGACGGGCAGGCCGATGCTCGAGCGCAGGAGCGCCTGATTTGGGGCTGAGGGGCGGATGAAGCGTCATGAGCGTGGAGGGGGCCACCCGGAGCAGGTCACGGTTTGCGGCTGCGAAGGGGCCAGTGATCAAAGACATAAGTGGATATCGCCGCGCTCCACGTGCGCGCGGCCGGGGTGACCGCGGTGGTTCCGAGAAAGATGGCGACGCCGGCGCCAATCACGCTGAGCGCGGCAGACGGCCGCGGAGGCTGTCGGGAAATGCGAATCGCATCGCGAACGCCAGGAAGCTCGCTGCCATGAGCGGCAGGATCACGGCGTCGCGATACCAGCGCAGGGTCGCTCCCTTGAGTACCCGCCGGTGCATGATGCCCGCTGCGATAGCCAGATAGCCGAGATTCAGTCCCAGCCAGACCGAAGCCGCGCCGATGCCCCCGTATTTCGGCACAGCCCATATGACCATCGGCACGAACGCCAGCACAGCGACGCTGTTGACGACGATGGCCAGGCTGGTCCAGCCGTGGGCAAGTTGCAGCATGTAGGGCATGTTCACCAGTGCATTCGCCAGTTGCCCGAGGACCAGGATTCGCAGCAGGGGGGCGACGCGCGCGACCAGGTCCGGGTCTCCTGACCACGCCAAGAGCACGATGTCCGGGAAAAAGGCCAGCACCATGGCGGGCGGGACGACGATGGCCGCCATCCACTCGCAGGCATCGTGATAGGTCTGGCGCAACGCCGTTTCGTTGCCCATGGCCACATGAACGGTGAGCCGCGGATAGACGGCGGTGTTCAGGGGGGCAACGAGTTGCATCAGTCCGCCCGCAAGGGTCGCCGCCAGGGTGTAGTAACCGAGCTCTGCGAGCGGCAGCAGCTTGCTGACGGCCAACTTGTCGGATTGAGTGAGAAGAAACGCCAGCACCGAACCCACGAACATTCCGCGCGCGAAACCGTACACCTCGACGAGCGCGGCGGAGTCGAACCGACCTCGTGTCGCAGACGGCGGGCACAGGACACCGATAGGTTCGATGAACCAGCAACGCGGTGGTCACCACCGAAACGCCCCCCTGCCACAAGAAGAACGCCGACACGGTCGGGCTGACCTGGGTGATGACGACATAGGCGCCGCCCCACCTTGCGGTCGCCAAGACGGCGCTTGCGACGTTCAGCCAGATCTGATCCTGTGCTCCCTGCAGCGCGCCGCGATAAATCTGCTCGAAGAAGCGGATAGCCAACACGAAAGCCATCAGCTGGATCGCGCCGATCACGGTGGGCGCCTGCAGTCCGTGAATGTTCAGCCACCGGGTTGCCAGCCAGGGCGCAAGGGACCAGACGGCAGCGATCGCGATGGCAGCGAGGACGCCGCAGGCCCATTCAAGCGAGCGAAGCAGGTCGCGGATCGACCGGGCCGTATGCGCGCCCGCGCGAAGGCGAGCCATCTCGCGGTTGAGCGTCGGGGTCAGGCCGAGATCGAGCAGCCCCATCCAGACCTGAAGCACGGCGAAGAAGCCGATAAGCGCGTAGGACTCGACACCGATCGCATCGACATACAGCGGCAGGAATGCGATTCCCATCAGGGCCGACCAGCCCTGCCCCAGGTAGTTCGCGATCGCGCTGGCCCGCAGACTGGGGAGCGGACGCGTCATTCGACAAGTCTCTGCTATTAATCAGGCGACACGTCGCAGATAGCCGTCCGGAGCGACGCTGATAAGAAGCTTGTGATCGATCGCGTGGTCGACCTCGAGCTCCGGATGGCCTTCTAGGAAAGCCCGGACTGCCGTCTTGGGGCTGTTTCCCGGCCGCCAGGGCCGGTCGGCGAACATATCTTCCGGCAGATCCTCGACGAGCGTGTCGAACACGACGCAATAGCTGCCGACCGAGGTGAGCGGGCCGTACGCCGCGAGCTCAGCGCTCACGTGGTCGGCAGTGTGATTGCTGTCCAAGCTGACAAGCACGCGGTTCCTGGCCGCCGACTTCTCGCGCACTTGAGCGATCCCGTCCGGTGCGACGCTGAACCCTGGATCATGCTGATCCGTTTCGCCAAGGGGTGCGCTTCGATGCCTTCGCGGTTGTGCGAGCGGATGTCGATATCGACCCCGAGCACGGCGGCCCCCTGGGGCCCTCCGCAGGCGGCATTCAGCTCGAGCATCGATGCGAAGAAGATCAGCGACCCACCGTGCGCGATCCCCGTCTCGACAATCAAGTCAGGCTGGATCTCCCAGATCAGCTCCTGCATCGCCAGCATGTCCTGCGGATGATCGGCCGGCCGAGCCAGCGGAAGTTGTAGGTGTACTTGTGCTTGTTCGTCTCGCGCGACCAGATGCGCGAGAGCGCCTGGACGTCCTTGTCCTTGCTGAGCGCCTCGATGTTCTTCGCCACTTCCCGCTCGAAAGCTGCATTTCTTGTCATGTCGATCTCTCACTGCTCGTTTTCAAATCGGAAAGGGCCAGCCGCGGCGGAGCCCGTTACTTGGTCACGCATGCGTAGATGATGTTGCAGTCTTCCGGACGTTCCTTGCCGAGCTCGTAGGATGCCCTGCAGAACTCGGCTCTCCAGTCCTTGGGCTCACTGCCCACGCGACCCCAGCCGAAGCCGCCTTCCTCCCAGGGGCCGTTCTTCAGGAACCAGTCGATCTGGGGAGTCGACAGCGACTTGTAGAAGACGCCCCCGGTTCGCTCGACGTTCAGGCCGGCGTCCCTGATGTCGGCGACGAAGGTCGCTAGCGAGTACGACCGTCGATGGCCTGCAACATGGATGTCGAAAGGCGAAAGCTCCTCGCACGAGGTCAATGTCCCCATCAGAACGGCGAGGCGCCGGTTGACCGCCATCGCATTCGGCACGTGGACCAGCAGCACGCCGTCGCTCTGCAGGAAACCGGCTGCTTTTTTCAACACGGGAATAGGATCGACCACGTGCTCGAGCACGTTGATCATCGTCACGGTGCCGAAGCGCTCTTCGCTCGTGAAGTCCTCGATGAGCGATTCGTGAAACTCCGCGTCAGGAAGGGTCGCCCTTGCCAGCTCGAGGTGCTTGCCCGATGATCGACGCCGACGATCCGTTCGAACCTCGGCGCCATCATGGCTGTCAAGGCGCCGTCGCCGCATGGCATGTCCAACAGACTCGTGCCTCGGGCGTTCTCCAGGCAGGACTTCGCCTGATATTGGCCCAGAAGCATGTTGTAGCTGCTAAAGACCTGGGAACGCGCCCAGGAGAAGGTTTCTTGGAGATCCTTTTCGCTCGAAATGGCAGACACTAGCATTCCTTCTCGTTGCAAGCGGCAAGCAGGCGCTTCAGGCCATCCGTCACGTCCACCGCCGGGCGCCAGCCGAAGCCTCGAAGGTCTTTCGCGAATCCATCGCGATGCAGGCCGCGTCCTCATCGATCGGCACGGATCCGATCTCGCTTCGGCCTCCCAGCAAGTCGCGGATTGTCCGAGCGACCGTCGCGGTGGAGGTCAGCACGCCTGTCCCGACGTTGAAATCTCCGATCGCCGAACTCTTCAGCAAGGCGGTGACCGCTTCCACCAAATCGTCGGCATAGAGAAGGTCCAAGGCCGCCTCGGCATTTGCGTAGCGGTGTGTCGTCAACCGTTCGGATCTCCGGACCTTGTCGATGAAGTTGTAGATGAATTTCGGCTTGTCGAAACCCGGCCCGTACACAGGGCTGGAGCGGATCATCGTGCAGCGCAGTCCGTGCGTTCTCCGGTAGTGGGACACCAGCGTCTCGCAGAGGTACTTGGCTTCGCCGTAAGGACCTTTGGGCAGCAGAGGGAGGGATTCATCGGCCCGAGCGCCGGCGAGCGATATCCCGAATAAACCTCCCAGCTCGATAGAAACACGAGGTGCAGGTCTTGCGTGACGCATACATCGAGCACGTTCCTGAGCATCGTCAGCGAGTCGCCCAACGCGCTGGGCAGACGTATAGATCCGCGGATTGGCGAGGTGAAGCACGAATTTCGGGGAAGCGTCGCGTGCGAGAAGATGAAGAATCGTGCTGCCCTTTTGCAGGTCCGTCTGCTGTCTCCTCAGAGGAACGACCTCCAACTCGCGAGCGAGCCGCGGAAGGAGCGCCCGTCCGATCGAACCGCCCGCCCCGGTCACGAGGATACGTTCGGCGCTCCTCTCAGCCTTGCCGGCTTCCTCCGCCAATGCCAGTCGAACCACTTCCAGCGGGCCGAGCTTGACTTCCGTTTCGCCGGTGGCCTGCAGGACGCGAAGAGCGCGGCGGTACCGAAGGGAAGCGACTCGTGCTTGGCGAGAATGCCGGCGGCAATCGCATTGCTCCGCGAGATTCCGTAGTCGCAGCAGACGACCGTCCTCTTTCCGCTGCGCAACGACTCTTGGCCCGCGACGATCTTCTGGCGCACAGCCTCGACGTGATTGCCGCTCTTGTCGACAATAAGATCGCGTACGTCGATGACGTTCATGTCATCGGCCACCTCGAACTGTAGCGCCGGCGCGGTGCCGAGCTGAGAAGTGATCCAGCGAATGCTCATTATTTGAGACCGTCAGCGGGAACGAACGTTTCGGTGAGACTTCGAAGGTACCAACCCGGCTTGATCTCCGGGGCCACGGGAGTACGGCCGTCGATGAGATGCCGAAGGAAGACGTCCACCTCGTTGAAACCGGCCAGCGCTCGAAGATACGAAGATGCCGAAAAGCGCGGGTTGATTTCGAACGGGACGAGAACCCCATTCCGCACCCGGCCCTGCACATTCAGGGGGCCTTGGCTTCCGGCCGCGTTCGCGATCGCTTCAGCTTGCCGGCAAATCTCCGGGAATACGGCCGATGTATCCCTGCGAATAGCCGCTGGAAATGATTCCGCCGCGGCCTCGATAGCTGACCGACAGTTTTGCATCGAGGGAGCGCCGAAGCGCGATTGAGCCCATCAGGCGGCCGCCCGGAACCGACAGCACGCCGACCGTGAATTCGCCTTCTTCGTCAGGCAGATATTCCTGTGCGATCGGCGTTCCGCCAGCGCGTCGAATGAAGTCTGCGTAGACCATCGCTTCGTCGGCGGTCACGGCGAAGAACACGGATACGCTGCCGCCGGATCCTGTTGCCGGCTTAACGATGCAAGGAAGGCCGACGCCGTTCAAGTCCTCGGACGCAAGCGATCCTTTTGTCCTCGGAATCGGGATGCCCGCCGCGGCGAGCCTTTCGAACGTCACTTTCTTGTCGGAAAAGAGCTGCACGACCGATGGATTGTTGACGACGACATGGATGCCCTCGTCGGCAAGGCGCTCTTTGGCGCCTCCGAGCAGGACCGTGGGCTGCTCGCCGCCCGGAACCAGCCAGGTCGCGCCGACGTCCCGGCATGCCCGCAAGACATCGGCGACGTAGTTCTTGACGCCCACCCGAACCGTGCCGGCGAACCCGTGGTCGTAAAGACCGTAGGCTGTCGGTGAGATGTCGCATCCGAAGACGTCGTAGGTCCCTGCAAGTCGCAGGCACTTACAGAGCTCCGTCCCCAGCGACGCTCCGCCGACGCCGGCGATCATCACCTTGTGTCGGATCACGAGAGACTCGATCCAACAGCGCGCACGACGCGGTCGACATCGTCGTCGGTCATGTCGTGGTAACTGGGCAGGTTGAGAGCGCGCGCGCTCAGACCATAAGCGACCGAGTGATCGGGCTGCGGCTCAAACATCGGCAACATGACTCAGCGGCGCGAAGAAGACGCGAGCGTCGATACTGTCACCCGCAAATGCCGTCGAGCAACGTGTCGCGATCGAAGCGAACGAATCGGTTGACCACGATGGTCGGCATCCAGTAACCGTTTCGCGTGTCCTCCGGCTCGGATTCAGCGCCAGCGGCAGATCACCGACAGACGCGACTCGTAGGACTGAATATCGCTCGCTTGCCGGTCGATCAGCTTCTTCCATGCGGCTAAGTTGCGCGCGCAGCCGATGCGGCCTGGATGTTCGACATCTTGTATTTGAAGCCCAACATGTCCGGCCAGAACTGCTTGGTCTGGCCTGCGAACGCGGCCGTGGTTGCTTCAGCGTGACACGTGTTCGTACAGGCCGTCGTCGTTGGTGACGAACATCCCGCCCTCGCCGGTGGTCATCGTCTTGGTGCCGTGAAACGAAAACGTGCCGAAGAAGCCCCATCGGACCCGGCGCGCTTGACCTCGTCCAGCGCGAACCCATGGCTTCGGCGGCATCTTCGATCACCGGGAGCCGTGGCTTCGGCCGATTTCGCAGAGCGCGTCCATCTCGCAGAGGTTGCCGTACAGATGCACCGCCAGATCGCTTTGGTCGCGGCGTGATCGCGGCCTCGACCTTTTCCGGATCGAGGCACCAACGTCGGGCAGGACGTCGACGAAGACCGGCTTGCTCCCAGGTACGAATGGGCCGCCGAGGCGATCCAGTTGATGTCGCCATGATACCTCGTCGCCGGGCCCGATCCCGAGCGCAGCCAAGCCCATGTGCAGCGCACCCGTGCAACTGGACGTGGCGATCGCGTACGGGATTCCGAGGTGTTCCTTGAAGAGTTCTCGAAGCGCCCGATGTACTCATAGCACTGCTCGCCCCAACCGTTGCGGGCGGCGTCGGTGGCGTATTCACCTCGAGCTCGGCGATCGACGGCTTGGCTTAAGCGATCGGGGCTTCACAGGATGCTCAATTCGGGAACCGCAGTCACGAAACGCACGCCTCCCTCGGCAAGATCTTTCAATGGCTTGCTGCTCCTCGTCGGCGAATGTTCCTGGGCAAGATCACCACATAGTCTGGCGGATTTTCCCGCAGAGCCTCGGGCGAACGGATCGGAATGTGGCTTCCCGGCAGGAATTTCCCCTGCTTGGACTTGGCGGCATCACATACGTACGGCAGCAAGTCCGGCCTGACACCCGCGTAGTTCAGCAAGGTGTTACCTTTCGCGGCGGCTCCGTAAGCCGCCACGCGCCGGCCGGCACGCTTCTGCTCGATCAGGAAGGCCAGCAGATCGTCCTTCACCCGGTCGGCACGCTGCTGGAACTCGGTATAGGTCTCCAGCACGAGTCACCCCGAACTCGTGCTCGCGCGCGAGCAGCGCATCGACGCGATCGGTCGTGGCGATGGCCGCCCCGGCATGGCAGCCATACACCCGCAGGCTACTGCCGTGAGTTGGCAGTTCCTCGACGTCCCACACGCGCAAGCCGGCTTCGGCGAAGATGCGGGCCACCGTGGTGAGCGACAGGTAGGAGAAATGCTCGTGGTAGATGGTGTCGAACTGGGTCTGTTCGATCAACGGGACGAGGTGGGGAAATTCCAGCGTGACAGTTCCTTCGGGCTTCAGCGCGGCGGCCAATGCCACGGGTGAAGTCGTTGATGTCGGGCACGTGGGCGTACACGTTGTTGCCCGCAATCAGATCCGCCGGCCGTCCTTCCTCAGCCAGTTGGCGACCTAGGGCTTCGCCGAAGAATTCCCGCATGACCGGAACTCCCAGCGCCTCGGCGGCCGCGGCCGTGCTCGCTGTCGGCTCGATGCCCAGGCAGGGAATGCCTGCTGCCACAAAGTTTTTCAGCAGATAGCCGTCGTTGGACGCCACTTCGATGACAAAGCTCTCGGGCCCAAGCCGCAAGCGCTCGGTGATCATGCGTGCATAGTCGGACGCGTGCTCGAGCCAACTGCTCGAGGTGCTGGAGAAGTAGGCGTAGTCGGCGCTGAACAGTTCCTCCGCGCGGGCGTAATCCTCGGTCTGCACCAGCCAACACTGGTGGCACACCTTCACCCGCAGCGGGTAGTACGCCTCCGGGTTCGCAGCTCCTCGGCGTAAACGTAGGCGTTGAGGGGGGCGCGCTTCCGAGATCGAGGAAATCCAGCGTCAGCTCGGCCTGGCAGTGTCGACATTTCATGGCGAGATTCCGGCGAAGTCGGGCCCGATCGGCGCGTGCGACCGATCCCGGGCCGAGAGATCGGCGA
>CAVZUJ010000009.1:0-988460 GCA_963778525.1 uncultured beta proteobacterium
GGTGAGCCGAGCACTTCGTGCGATTCAAGAACCTCTCAGCGTCCCCATTGCGACCGTCATCAGACCCTGCAGGAACCGCTCGCCGGCCGCGAGCTGCTCGAGCGCCACGTACTCGTCGGCCTGATGGGCCTGGGCGATGTGGCCCGGGCCGCAGACCACGGTAGGAATGCCGGCCTTCTGGAACAGGCCGGCCTCGGTGCCGAAGGCCACCAGGGTGGTCTCGTCGCTGCCGGCGAGACGGCGGGCGAGCTGCACGGCCGGGTCGTCGTCGCGGGCCAGGAACGCCGGCACCGCGCAGATCGTCTCGAAGCGGATGCCGGTCTCGGGCGCGACGGCGCGCATCGCCGGCTCGAGCGTCGCGGCGTAGGCCAGCACCTCGCGCTGCATGACTTCCGCATCGGTGCCGGGCAGGTTGCGAAACTCGTAGCTGAAGCCGCAATCCGCCGGCACGATGTTCTCGGCGATGCCGCCCTGGATCAGGCCGACCGAGCCGGTGGTGTAGGGCACGTCGAAGCCGGCGTAGCGCGGCTCCTCGTCGCGAAAGCGCTGCGACATGTCGGTGAGCTTGCCGACCATGCGCGCCGCCGTCTCGATGGCGTTGACCGACTGCGGCGTGAGCGACGAATGCGCGGCATGGCCGGTGACGCAGCAGCGCCAGCGATAGACGCCCTTGTGCGCGAGCGCCGGGACCATGCCGGTCGGCTCGCCGACGATGCAGGCGAGCGGCTCGACGCCGCGCTGGCGCAGGTCGGCGATGAGGCGCTCGGCGCCGAAGGCGCCCACCTCCTCGTCGTAGCTGAAGGCGAGATGCACCGCGAAAGGCAGGTCGGCCGCCAGGTACGCCGGCACCTGCGCCACGGCCAGCCCGATGAAGCTCTTCATGTCGGCACTGCCGCGGCCGTAGAGGCGCCCCTCCTTGACCTCGGCGCCGAGCGGATCGAGCGACCAGTCCTGCCCGTCCCACGGCACCGTGTCGGTGTGGCCGGAGACGATCACGCCGGCCGGCTTGCCCTCGCCGACGGTGGCGAAGAGGTTGGCCTTCTTGCGCTCGTCGTCGAAGGTGAGCGTGCTCTTCACGCCCTCCCTGGCCAGCGCATCGCGAATGAAGTGGATGAGCTCGAGATTCGAGTTCCGGCTGACCGTGTTCATGCGCACCAGCGTGCGCGCCAGCTCGAGGGCATGCGCGCTGGGCGCGAGGGCGAGGTCCATCGCCGCAATATAGCCGGCGTGCCTGCGCCCGGCCGATCCTCAGTGCAGCGCCGCGAGCTGCGTGGCGCTCTGCAGCGGAGGCGCCTGCGCGCTCATCACGGCCTGCAGTTGGGCGGCGGCTTCACGTGCCGAGTTGCGCGCCTGCGCCGACTGGCCGAGGGCCTGCTCGAGCTGCGCCTGCTCGAGCAGGCATCGGCCGGTGTACTCGCTGGTGGCATAGCCGCCCTGCTTCAGCTTGTCGGCCAGCGCGCTCGCCCGCAGCAAGGCCTGGCGCGCATCGTCGAGCCTGCCGGCGAGGCGATCGGCCCTCGCCACCAGAAGCCAGGGCCGGATATCGGCGCTGCCTTGCGCCGACCCGGCGGCGCGCGCCGCGAGCCGCGCTTGCAGCGATTCGACCGACGCCGGCGCCGGCACGCGCTCGAGGGCGAGCCAGGCGGTGAGCCATTCGTAGTCGCCGCGCGAAGGCGAGGTCGGCGTCACCAGCGGCTGCAGCAGCTTCCAGGCATCGGCGAGCAGCGTCGCGCAGCGCGCCCATGCCGCCTGCTCGCAGGCGGCGCGCGCGGCCGACAGCGTCACCCCTCCCGTCAGTCGCGGCCCGGCCCCCTTGGCCGCCGTGACGATCGCGCGGTCGGCCAGTGCCTGCGAGTCGTCGGCACCCAGGCGCGCTTCCAGGTCGGCCAGGCGGCCGAGCGAGTTGGGGCTCTCTTCCATGCTGTTCCTGCTGCGCAGGTCGATGGCGTGCCGGTAGGCCTCGGCGGCCTCGCGCGTCTGGCCGCCCTCGTCGAGCAGGGAGCCGAGGTTGCTCGTGTAGATGGCGGCGCGGTTGGTCTCGGCCTCGCCCACGGCCTGCAGCTCGGTCAGCAGGCGGCGATAGTCGGCGGCGCCATCGGCCCAGCGGCCCAGGCCGCCGAGCGCGGTGGCGCGCGCCGCGCGCGCGCTCATCTCCGACAGGCGCAGGCCCGGCCGCGGCTCGCCGCCGAACCAGGCCAGGGCATGGTCGGCGTCGGCCAGCGCGCCGGGCAGGTCGCCCTCGAGGCGGCGCAGATGCGAGCGGCCCGTCAGGCAGTTGGCAACGGACGCATCGGTGTGATCGTCCTGCGCCACCAGAATGGCGATGGCCCGGTCCATCGTCGCGCGCAGCTGCGCCGGCGTCTTGTCGTAGGCGTTGACCAGCGCGGTCTGGCAGTCGAGCACGGCCAGCGAGCCACGATCGTCCTGCGCGACCCAGAGCAAGCGGGCCCGATCGAGCAAGAGGCGCGCTTCGGCGCGCTTGCCCATCTCGGTGAGCTGGTAGGCCACGTCCACCAGCAGGCGCGCCTGCTGGTTGGGCGCCGAGGCGTACTGCTTGTCGATGAAGCCGACGGCACGCTGCAGCATCTCCGAGGCGGTCAAGGGCTTGTTGCCCGCCTCGCCGATCAACTGGTAGAGGAGGCGCCCGGAGGCCTCCGAGAAGTCGAGCTCGAGGGCGATCCGGTCGCGCTCGTGCTCGGCCCGCGCCGCCGCGGCGCGCGCATGCTCGGCCTCTTCGCCGGCGCGGTGTGCCTGCCACAGCGTGCTGGCAACACCGAGCACGGCGGCGAAAGCCACCGCCACACCGAGGGCGACGCCGAGCCGATTGCGCTGCACGAACTTCGCGAGCCGATAGCTCAGCGCATCCGGCCGCGCCGAGACCGGACGATGCGCGAGATGCGCGCGCAGGTCGTCGGCGAAGGCCGAGGCCGTGGCGTAGCGCGCGGCCGGCTCCTTGCGCAGCGCCTTCGCCAGCACGTTGTCGAGGTCGCCGCTCAAGGCCCGGCGCCGCTCGAGCGGAGCGACGGCGCTGGCGCGCGCATCGGTGCCCTCGAGCGTGGCGCGCATGTGCGCCATCGGCCCTTCGCCGGCGCGCACGCCGTGCGGGTTGGCGCCGGCCAGCAGCTCGAACAGCACGACGCCGAGCGCGTAGACATCGGTGCCCATGCTCAGCACGCCGCCGGTGAACTGCTCGGGCGCGGCGTAGTCGGGCGTGAGCGCGAAAGTGCCTTCGCGCGTGAGCCCGGGCGCGGCCTCGTCGCCCATGCAGCCGGGCGATGCCGAAGTCGAGCAGCTTCACGCGGCCGGCCTCGTCGACGAGGATGTTCGAGGGCTTCAGGTCGCGGTGGATCACGAGCTGGCCGTGCGCCGCCGCCACCGCGTCGAGGACCTGGCAGAACAGCTCGATGCGCGCGCGCACGCCGAGCTCGCGGGCGTTGCACCAGAGGTCGATGCGCTCGCCGTGCACGAGCTCGAGCACCAGGTAGGGCTGGCCGTGCTCGCTGATGCCGGCGTCGAGCAGCTGGGCGATGCCGGGGTGATGCAGGCGCGCCAGGATCGCGCCTTCGCGCCGGAAGCGCTCCTGCAAGGCGGCATCGAACAGGCCCGAGCGCAGCAGCTTGATGGCCGCCTCGCCCTCGAAGCGGCCATCGGAGCGGCGGGCGCGCCACACCGAGCCCATGCCGCCCTCGCCGATCGGCTCGACCAGCTCCCATGCGCCGAGCCGCTGCCCCGCGATGACACGCGACGAGGCCAGCGCCTTGTCGGCCACGCCGCCCAGGAAAGCGTGCCGGCTGGCATCGTCGTGCACGGCCAGCAGCTCGCGCAGGTCGCTCGCCGTGCCCGGGTCGTTGGCAGCCAGCGCGTCGAGCCAGCGCGAGCGCTCGGGCGCCGGCAGCGTCAGCAGCTCATCGAGACGCGGCGACAGCTCGGCCCAGCGAGCGGCGGTGATCTTCGCCATCGGCGCAATATAGCGACTGGCTCAGGCTTGCGACATCACTCCGATCGGTGACATCGGCAACTCACCGGGCGCGCTTGTCGAGGCGCAGGTGCTTCTCGTTGAGCTTGCAGAGCTTGATCGCCTGCAGCACGTCGCGGATGCGCTGGAATTCCTCGACGCTGTTGAAGCGCAAGGCCGTCCCCAGCGTCGGCAACGAGCCGTAATACAGCATGAACTGCGAGGCCGTCGGCACCTCGCTGCCGTCGATCGACCAGCGCGTGACGGGCACCGGCTCGAGCAGGTTCAGGTGCTGTCCGGCGCACAAGGCCTCGTCGGCCACGAGCTCGTCGAAGCAGAGGTCGATCTGCGCCTTCGGGAGCTTCGGAAAAAAGCCGTTGTACGACTTGACGCCCAGGATCCGCTCGAAGCGCTCGACGGCGCTCGCCGCCGATTCCGGCGATTCGGGCGATTGCATCGCGCTGATCCCGAGGCTGCCTTCGCCGCTGCCGTATTGGGCGACGGCCTGGCGCAGGAATTCCTGGAAGAGCGCGCGTTGCCGGGCGGGCTTCATGCCGCGCAGGGCATGGCCCCAGACCGAAGACTTCGGCGGGTGGTAGCGATAGACGGGCAGGCTCATGGACGTGCTCGTGACAAGGCTCAGCGGCTGCGTGCGCGCGCGCTCATGACGCCGGCGCCTTCGTCGCCGAGGTCCCAGAACATGCCGGCCATGATCTGCAGCGCCTCGCGCGTCACGTCGGCGAGGATGTGCTCGTTGGGCGCGTGCTGCGAGCACGCCGGATACGAGTGCGGCACCCACAGCGTGGGCAGGCCGAGCGTCTGCGCGAACACGTCGTTCGGCAGCGAGCCGCCGATGTTGGGCAGCAGCGCCGGGCGCGCGCCGGTGCTGCGCGCCATCGAGGCCACGCCCCAGCGCACCCACTCGTCCTCGGGGTCGAGCCGCGTCGCCGCCATCGGCGTGCCGCTGGCGCGCAGCTCGACGTCGTCGAAGCCGCCCTCGTCGAGGCGCTCGCGGATCTGCGCGAGCAGGCTCGCCGCGTCGCTGCCGACGACGAAGCGCATCTGGCAATGCGCCCTCGCCTCGGGCGGGATGGCGTTGACCGGCATCGCCGGATTGCCGGTCGTGAAGGCCAGCACCTCGAGCGTGTTCCAGGCGAACACGCGCTCGGCCGGGCTCAGGCCCGGCTCGCCCCAGCCGGTGTCGACCTCGGGGTCGCCGGGGCCGCCGCCGACCTCGATGTCCTGCAGCGCCGCGCGAACGCTCTCGGGAAGCGATGCCGGGCGCAGCCCGTCACGAGGAGGCGGCCGTGGGCATCGATCAGGCTGGCGATGGCGTGCGCCAGGCGAACGCCGGGGTTGCGCAGAAGGCCGCCCCAATTGCCCGAGTGGTGCCCGCCTTCGCGCAGCTTCACGTGCAGGTCGAAGTTGAAGACGCCGCGCGAGCCGAGGAACATCGTCGGCCGCGACGCGCGCACGCGCGGCCCGTCGGAGGCGAGAAAGACATCGGCGGCGAGCGCGTCGTGCTCGCTGGCGCACATCGCCTCCAGGCCCGGCGAGCCGGTCTCCTCGCCGGTCTCGAGGATGACCTTGACGTTGTAGCCCAGGCGCCCGCCGCGCGCCGCGAGCACCTGCTCGAGCGCCGACCAGGTTGATCGTGTGCTGGCCCTTGTTGTCGGCCGTGCCGCGGCCGTACCAGCGATTGCCTTCGACGCTGATCGTCCACGGGCTGCGGCCGGCCGCCCACTGCGCGTCGTAGCCGCGCACCACGTCGCCATGGCCGTAGGTCAGAAGCGTGAAGGCGGCGCCGGGCTCGATGCGCTCGGCGAGCAGGAAGGGGCTGCGCTCGGAGGCCGGGTTGGCGACGATGCGGCTGGCGAAGCCGAGACGCGGCCAGGCTGGCCGCGATCTCGTCGTGCAGATAGGCGTGCAGGATGGGCCCGCTCGCCGGGTCCTGGCTCTCGGTGCGAAAGGCGACGCGGCGCTGCAGCGTGGCCAGGAAGCGGCCGTCGTCGAAGAACGCGGCGGCTTCGCCGACGGCGCGATCGCGGCTCATGGCAAGTTCCTCATCGCTGCGCCTTGTCCTTCGCGTTCTGCGCTTCGATCTTCTCGCGCGCCGCCTTCCAGTCGTCGTCGCTCCAGCGCCGCAGCTCGTAGAAGTTGCCGCCGGTGGCGAGCGCGCCGGCGCCGTCCATCATGATGCTTTGCCCGGTGAGCCAGTCGCAGCGGCCCGGCGCCATGAGGAAGGTGGCGAGGTTCTGCAGCTCGCTCATCATTCCGGGGCGCGCCATCGGGTTGCTTTCGCGGGTGCGGGCGCCGGCCTCGGCGCCGGGGCTGAGGCGCTTGCTCATGCCCTCGGTCGGGATCTCGCCGGGGCCGATGGCGTTGAGGCGGATGCCGTAGCGCGCCCACTCCACGGCCAGCGACTTCGTCATCACCTCGATGCCGGCCTTGCTCATCGCCGAAGGCACGACGTAGGGCGAACCGTTGTCGACCCAGGTGACGATGATGCTCATGACGTTGCGGCAGGGCTGCGCCGTGGTCCACTCGCCGGCCTTCGCGGCGGCGACCCAGCGCTTGCCGATCGCCTGGGTGACGTAGAACGAGCCATGAAAGACGATGCCGGCCACGGCGTCGAAGCCGCGCGGCGACAGGCTCTCGGTGGGCGCGACGAAGTTGCCGGCGGCGTTGTTGACGAGGCCGGTCAGGCCGCCCGACTGCCAGAGCGACTCCACCATCGCCTCCACCGCCGCCGCGTCGCGGATGTCGACGCCGAAGGTGTCGACGCGGCGCTCGGGAAAGCGCGCTCGCCAGGCCGCGGCGGTCTCGTCGCACACCGCCTTGCGCCGGCCGCAGATGGCCACGTCGGCGCCGAGGCTCAGGAACTGCTCGGCCATCGCCTGGCCCAGGCCGGTGCCGCCGCCGGTGACGAGGATGCGCTGGCCGGCCATCAATCGGGGTTCGAACATGGTCCGGTCCTCGGGTTGGATCCCGTCGTCGGGCTTGGGCGAGCGATGCTACGCTCGCCCCGAAGAACACGAAGGCTGGCGCAGGGAGGCGCGGGGCAGATGCACGTTCTGTGGCGAGGTCCGGTGGCGCAGCGAGTGCGGCTCGTCACCGGGCTCATTCTTTTCACGTTCGCGGCGACTCATTTCCTGAACCATGCGCTGGGCCTCGTGAGCCTGGATGCGATGGTGGCGTTCGATCACTGGCGCACGGCCGTGACGCGCTCGCTCCTGGGCACCCTGGTGCTCGGCCTGGCGCTCGTGATCCACGCCGGCGCGGCGCTCGGCAAGATCGCCGCGCGCAGAACGTTCAGGCTGCCGCCCTGGGAGTGGCTCCAGCTGCTGCTCGGCCTGGCGATTCCGCTGCTGCTGCTGCCGCACATCGTGAACACGCGCATCACCAACATCGCCTTCGGCGTGGACACCAGCTATCCCTACGAGCTGCGCAAGATCTGGACCGACACCATGCTCGACCAGACGACGCTGCTGCTGCTGGTGTGGACGCACGGCTGCCTCGGCATGCACTACTGGCTGCGCCTGACGCGCGGCTATCGCGCCCTCGCGCCCTACCTGCTCGTGGCGGCGGTGCTGCTGCCGTTCTCGGCGGTCCTGGGCGTCGTGACGCAGGGGCGCGAGATCGCCACGCTCACGGCCGACCCGGCGCGCTTCGCCGCACTGAAGGCGGCCACGCACTGGCCCGACGCGGCCACCACCGCCACCGTCGTGCACTGGCGCGGCGACGCGCAGCGCGGCTTCTACGCCATCGCGCTGATGGCGATCCTCTTCGGTGCCGCCCGCGTGCTGCAGCAGCGCCGCGCGATGCGCATTCCGGTGCAGTACGTGTCGGGGCCGCGGGTGAAGGCGGCCGAAGGGCCGACGCTGCTCGAGATCAGCCGCATGAACGGCATCCCGCACATGTCGGTGTGCGGCGGCCGCGGCCGTTGCACGACCTGCCGCGTCCTGGTCTTCGACGACGGAACGGCGCTCGCCCCGGCCAGCGACACCGAGCTTCGAACGCTGCAGGCGGTGGGCGCCCCCTCGAACGTGCGGCTGGCGTGCCAGGCCACGGTGCGCGCCAGCGCCGTCATCCTGCCGCTGGTGCGCGCGGGCAGCGGCGTCGACGCCGCGGCCTTCACGCAGGGCGGCGACGCCGGCGGCGTGGAGCGCGAGCTGGCGGTGCTCTTCGTCGACATCCGCGGCTTCACGGCGCTGACCGAGCAGCGGCTGGCCTACGACGTGGTCTACCTGCTCAACAACTTCTTCCACGCCATCGGCCAGGCGGTGTACGGCAACGGCGGCTGGGTGAACGACCGCGCCGGCGACGGCGTGCTCGCCGTCTTCGGCAGCGGCTCGGGCCTGGCCGAGGCCTGCCGCTCGGCCCTGCTCGCCTGCGTGGAGGTCGACCGCCTGATCGCCTCGCTCAACCTGCGCATGGCCGACGAGCTGTCCGGGCCGTTGCGGGTGGCCATGGGCCTGCATTGCGGCTCGCACGTGCTCGGCCGCATCGGCGTGGGCGAGACCATGTCGCTCTCGGTCGTGGGGCCGGCGGTGAACGTGGCGTCGCGCCTCGAATACGTGGCCAAGGAGGCCGACGTGCAGCTGGCGGTTTCGGTGGAGGCAGCGACGCACGGCGGCCTCGACATCGCCGGCCTCTCGTCGCGCAGCACGCCGATCCGGGGCTCGCAGCAGCCGATCGACGTTCTGCTCGTGCCTTCGGCGCGCGAGCTGCTGCCGCGCTTTCGCTGAGGCGCTCTCCCGAAGCGTTGGCGCATCATCGTGGGCCCGTCCACGCCGGATCGCTTCGCCCTTCGCCCATGACCGACCGCGACCCCGCCGACATCACCCGCGCCGACATCGAAGCGGCCCGAAAACGCATCGCCGGCGACGTGCGGCACACGCCGCTGATGCGCATCGAAGGCAGGCAGCTCGGCATCGACTGCGCCGAGCTCTGGCTCAAGCTCGAGCACCTGCAGATCGGCGGCAGCTTCAAGGCGCGCGGCATGTTCAACCGCATGCGCTCGAACCCCGTGCCCGAAGCCGGCGTGGTGATCGCCTCGGGCGGCAACGCCGGCATCGCCGTGGCGGTGGCGGCGAAGGCGATGGGCGTGCGCGCCGAAGTGTTCGTGCCCGAGACGGCGACCCAGGCCAAGCGCGACAAGCTCGCCGAGCTGGGCGCCGTGCTCACCGTCACCGGCGCCAGCTACGCCGACGCCCTGGCCGCCAGCCTCGCGCGCCAGAAGCAGACGGGCGCGCTGCTGATGCACGCCTACGACCAGCGCGAGGTGGTGATCGGCGCGGGCACGCTGGCGGCGGAAGTGGAAGAAGAAGCGGGCGTGCCGGATCGGGTGCTGGTGAGCGTGGGCGGCGGCGGGCTGATCGCGGGCATCGCGGCGTGGTTTCAGGATCGGTGCTGGATCGATGCGCTGGAGCCGGAGCTGGCGCCGACGCTGTATCGGGCGCGGGAAGCGGGGAAGCCGGTGGATGTGGAGGTGTCGGGGATTGCGGCGGATTCGTTGGGGGCGCGGCGGATCGGCAGCATTGCTTGGGAGGTGACGCAGCGAGCATGTGAATGCGGCGCATCTGCTCGGCGATGCGGCGATTCGGGCGGCGCAGGAGACGATGTGGAAGGAGCTCAGCCTGGCGGTCGAGCCAGCCGCTGCACTGCCTTTGGCAGCGCTCACGACAGGAATCGTCGCGCCGAAGACGACGAACGAGTGCTATTGGTGATTTGCGGAGCGAATCTCGATTTAGCTTCCCTGCGCGCTTAGCTTGTGCCTCCTCGGTCGGCGCTTCGATCGTCTGCAAGCGGGCAGGATCGAAAGTCCCTTCCTATTGGGAACGGCCGCTTCAGCTTGCCCGGCATAACCATCGGATCGGGAACGTGATTTGCGCGCAGACCTCCGACACATCGGCGTACTGGGAGCAACAACGACCGCTACATCATCCCCGGCATGCGCAAGGCTGGTTTTGCTGAATAGCGGCTGTCCAGATCACGCCAACGAGTAGAGGCAAGAGTCGGCCAGAAGCTGAAGCCCGCGAGCGACTGCTTTCGAGCTGTATAGGTGAGCCGGCATGTCCAGTTCGAGGCTGCCTGCGCCTCGCTAGGCGTGTCCGTTTCATCCCCCGGTGAGGCTATGCGGATCGAATCGAGCCGGTCAGCCTCGTTCGCCTTGATCGGATGGGCTATCAGGTTAACCAGTTGTTGGTGCCCTTGCGCCATTGGCGGCCGCTGAACCCAAACGTTAAGGATCAGCGAGCGAAATCGGACGGGTTGCTTGATGAGATCATCTCGCTCCTGAGAGACCGCATGTCCGGAGCAGAAATCGCTCCGATCGGAGAAGCCGGTGCGCAACGAGCAGCACAGCTTCGCGTGACGGCACCAATATCGGCTACCGGCGGCTGGGTCATGGCCCAGGCCTCATATTGGTTCATGGGGCATGGCAAGTCCCAAAGCTTCATGAGGCTCGCCGCTCTGCTGGCAAATCAGTTCACTGTTACGTCCCGGACCGACGGGGACGCGGGTTGAGCGGACCGTTCGAGAAGTTTCGGTATCAGACGAGCGATCGAGGTCTCCAGGCGCTGATTGCCGCAACTGAGGCCGCTAACGTGTTCGGCCTAAGCGTCGGGCGCCATCGTGTCACTGGAGGCGGCGCTGTTACGCCCGCCATCCGCAGGCTTTCTGCATACGAGCCGCCGTTTTCCCTTGATACTCTGGCGACGTCTTCGCCCCGCGCGTGGTTGCCGCGCTATGGTCGCGAACTAGACGCCGGCGACTTGGCGAGTGCAATGGTCACCGCGGCAAGGGGCATCAGAGAGGCCCCAGTTTTCAGCCGGCTGCCTCGTCTGGTTACGGTGTCACTGATAAGGTTGGCGATTCCTGCGGAAGCAAAGAATATTGAGGCGGGTGCGGTCCGCTCAGAGACCTGATTCCACGATGCAATTCGACTCGCGATGTTCTGGAACGGAAACCCACCTCGAGGAGCTCCGAGACGTATCGGCCAAAGTACTATTACTCGGTGGCAGCAGGAGCCCGTTCTATCTGAAGCAGGTCCTTGACGCAGTCGCGTCTGCGATACCCTCTGCGGAGCGTATAGCCGTTGCCGGTCGGGTCACTCTTCCGCCGCCAACGGTGGTAAGCCTGCAGTGGTCCCGAAGCCCTGCGCCGGTTTTTCGCGTCCTAGACGCGGGCCGGATCGCGCGGACGACGGCTGCCTGGGGCTGGCGCGTCCTCCAGGACGAGATTCCGCTACGGGTCGATGCAGCAGAGACCGGTCACGGTTTCGGCTGCTCATTTGCGTCGCATCAGCGATGCGAAGGTCACCCCTCAGCGCGTCCGCTAAGATGCTCGCGTGCTGGTCACCACTGAGTGTCAGGTTTATTTGGCCTCGATCGTCTGCTTCGGAGTCGACAGCGGACGTCGGGCCTTGGCGGCCGAACTTCAGCAACCGCTGCATTGCGGTCGCTCGCGGCGCCATCGTGAGTGACGGTACAAGGTCGAAAGCGCTAACTCGCGAAGGAAGCTGGCCTCTAACGCTTCACCAGCCGCGGCCCATCCTTTCGCAGCCTGACCGCAGCGGCGGCGTGAAACTCGCGCGGCGCCAGCCCTTCGAGCTCGGCCGGCACCTCGAGCAAGGCCGCGCGCTGCCCACGGGCCGGGCGGAACTCCAGCGTGGGCGCGTTCGCTTCACTCGAGGGGTGGAACGTGGCGTGCACCTTGCCCTTGGTATCGAACAAGACATGGATGTGCATGGCGGCCTCTCAGAACGTGTCGACTTGCGAAGCGAGCACCTGGAGCCGCGCCACCACCGGCGCGCCCGATTGGCCTCGCCCGCGCAAGGTCACGAGATTCGCGGTGGAGGCCGGTTTGGAAAGACTCCACTCCGATCCTTCCGACTCGATCGTCACGCTCTGCGCGGAGTCGGCATCACCCGCCGATTCGATCGCGGCCCAGACACGGGTCCATCGGAAGGGGCTGATGTTCGAGCCCCAGGTGACGCTGAACGAGATGGGCACGCCGGGTTCCATGCTCAGATCGCCAGCCGATGCGATCACCACTGCGGTCGTGAATGCAGCCATGAGGTTCTCCTTGAGCGGGGCCCGCCATCATGCATCGTCGCGGCAGGCAACGCAGTCGATCTCGATGTCGAAATGGCCGGGCCAGGCGGGCACGGTCACGAAGATGCGTGCCGGCGGATCCTTCGGGAAGAAGCGCGCGTAGATGGCATTCACCGCCGCGAAGTGTTCGACCGAGGTGCAATAGACGTTGCACTTCAGGACGTTGCCCAGTGAAGAGCCTGCCGTCTCGACACAGAGCTTGAGCTGTTCGAGCACGAGCTCGGTTTGCCGCTCGATGGGCGCGTCGATCACCTCGCCCGTCGCGGGATCGAAAGGCGGAAAGCCCGAGACGTAGATCATGTCGCCGCATCGGGTGACGGCCGAGGTCGGCGCCTTCCATCGCTCGAGGTAGGTGGACAGGGGCTCGACGCGGATGACTTCTCGTTTCATGGGGTCGCCATTTCCTGTGCTGGGAGATGAACCGCAGTGTGAGCCAGGTTTCTCCTTCAGCCCGGCCCGCCATCATCCGTCGCCTGGTCCTCGTTGGCTGAACCCATGGGCCACGGCCGCCCTGATCTGACGCGCAAACGCCTTGCCGTCACCCGCTTCGGCAACGCCGAGAACTGCGCGCTGATACGCGTCGCCTAGCGTCAACGCAACGATCTCGGGCGCGAGCTCTTTCGACTTGTTGGCCGGGACGCCGGCGGATTCGAGCAGGCCTGCGATCCGTTGCCGGATCACGCGCATGCCCGACTGGTCGAAGACGCGCGCAAGGGCGGTAAAGCGCCAGCCGTCGGCCACGATCAGGCGATAGAGCGCCAGTGCGTCCGGCTCGATGAGCGCCGACGTGAAGGCGCGCAGCTCGGCCGCCAGGCGCTTCGGTCCGGGCTGGCGAATGTCGGCCGCCGGCGCGTTCTCGAGGCCCTCGCGCATGTACTCGCACATGGCGGTCACCAGCCCCTCGAAGAGCGCTTCCTTGCTCGGGAAGTGTCGATAGAGGGTCATCTTGGAGACGCCTCCTTCGGCCGCCACCCGGTCGAGCGTCGTTCCGCCGAGGCCGTCCCTCAGCAGGATCGGGCGCGCCGCCCGCAGGATCGACGCGCGCGTCTCGGCCATGCGCAGCCTTCGCGGGTCATCGGCTCGCCATTTTCTCGACGCGGGTTTATGCGATACGGATTCGTCTTTCATCAATTATTCATACAGTACGGTTTCGTATCGCATACTTTAGCAGAGGTCCTGTCATGCACAACCCCGTCCATCTGGCCCATCTCTTCGCCGAGATCATGAACAGCCACGACCCCGGCCGCTTCGCCGAGCTCGTCGCGGAAAACTACGTCAACCACAACCCGGGCGTCGAACCCGGTCGCGCCGGCCTGGTCGCCTTCATGCGGCATTGGTTCGACTCGCTCTCCGACACGCGCGTCGTCGTGGAAGATGCATTCGCCGTCGGCGACCGGGTCGTGGGCCGCTACACCTACCGCGCTCGCCACACCGGGCCGTTCGTTGGCGTGCCGGCTTCGGGGCACGACATCACGATGCGCTCGATCGACATCTGGCGCGTCGAGAACGATCGCTTTGTCGAGCACTGGGACGAGCTCAACCTGCTCGAGGTGTTTCAGCAGATGGGCGCGCTACCGGCGCACCCGGGAGCCACGCGATGAACGTCGCCGCCTGGTTGAATCCGGTCACGGCCCTTGCGTTCGCCGGCGCAGGGCTCGCCAACCTCTTCAATGTCGGCGATGCCGAGGCGAGCTTTCAGCGCTGGGGCTACCCCCGTGGTTGGCGCCAGTTGACCGCGGTTCTGGAGGTTGCGGGTGCGGTGGCGCTGCTGATTCCGGCCACGCGCCCTTTCGCGCTCGCCGGCCTGGCACTTCTGATGCTCGCCGCACTGGCGACGCTGCTGAAAGCTCGCGAGCGCTTCGCACACCTCGTGCCGGCGCTGGGATTTCTGGGCGTGATCGCGGCCGACGCGATGCTCTCCTGACTTCCGGCAGCTCCGCTAGCTTGCGAAGCCTGCGCGAAGCGATCCGGAATGCCCTGGGCCGACGAGCAGCCGACTCTGGCAGCATCGCCTCATGGCCACGCTGCATGCCGACGAGATCGACCGCTACCGCACCGAGGGCTGGGTCGTTCCCCGCTTCCGCCTGCCCGCCGCGCGCGTCTCGGCGATGGCTTCCGCCCTCGACGCGCTGCTTCGCGACAACCCCGGCGTGCGCCCCGAAAAGCTCGTCTCTGCCCACGTCGAAGGCGACAACGGCGAAGGCGTGCGCGGCAGCCGCGCCTTTCTCGATCTCGCGCGCGACCCGGAGATCGTCGAGCTGGTGAGCGGCGTGCTGGGCGACGACGTCATCCTCTGGGGCTGCCACGTGTTCTGCAAGCCGCCGCCGAGGGCTACGAGACGCCGTGGCACCAGGACGGGCACTACTGGCCGATCCGCCCGCTCGCCAACTGCACGGTGTGGGTGGCGCTCGAGGAGTCGAGCGTGGAGAACGGTTGCCTGCGCGTCATTCCGCGCTCGCACATCGGCCAGCAGTTGCACGCGCACCTGCACGAAGACCGCAGCGACCTCACGCTGAACCAGCGCCTCGCGGCCGGCAGCTTCGAGGAGGCGAGCGCCGTCGACATCGAGCTGCAGCCGGGCCAGATGTCGCTGCACGACATCTACATGATCCACGGCGCGAAGGCGAACCGCTCGACGAAGCGCCGCACCGGCGTGGCCCTGCGCTACATGCCGGCCACCTCGGTGTTCGAGCGCAACCTGCGGCCTTCCGACGGCAAGACCGGCGTTGCCGTCGATTTCGCGAAGCGGCCGCTCTGGCTGGTGCGCGGCGTGGATCGCAGCGGCAGAAACGACTTCGAGGTCGGGCACCGGCGCTGACCGCCGGCGACCTTCGCGCCGTTGTCCGACACGGCGCAGCGGTTCAGGCGGACACAGGACCCCTTCGCCTTTCGCTACCTTGATGGGGTCGTCACTGCGCTCGCGGCTCTCGCCGCGGCCCCGCATGACTCCCGGACCGATGGCTTCTTCAGCCATCGACGGGCGTGGCGGAACACAAACCTCAGGGGTACTCCATGAAGACATTGCTTGCGATTGGATTTTCGATATGCGCCCTGGCTCCCGTCGGCAGCGCGGTCGCGCAGAGCGTGGGTGTGTCGATCGGCATCAACCAGCCAGGGGTCTACGGCCGCATCAACATCGGCGACCTTCCCCCGGCCGCCCTGGTCCAGGCCCAACCGGTCTGGGTCGAAAAGCCGCGCTACGAACGGCGCCCGATCTACCTCTATGTACCTCCCGCGCACCAGCAGAACTGGAGCCGGTACTGCAGCCACTACTCAGCGTGCGGCCAACCGGTCTACTTCGTTCGTGACGACTACGTCCGCCAGCGCTACGAGCACGATCACCCCGGTTGGAACAACGGCCACCATCACGGCTGGGACAAGCACGACCACGAGCACGACCACGACCACCACGAAGACGGATCGAAGCACAAGGACCATTGACGGGAGCGGGCGCCCGGAGCGCCCTACCCGTTGGGAATGAGCACGATCTTTCCCTGAAGGCCACCGCGCTCGATGCGTGCGTGCGCGTCTGCCACCGCGTCGAAGCCGATGCGGTCGGCGACGCGGGGCTGGATCTCGCCGCGCTCGAGCAAGCCGAGCAGTTGCGCCAGGTCGCCGGCGAACCAGTCGGGGTGCTTCTTTCGCAGCTTCGTGATCGAGTAGAAGCTGGCCGACCTGCCGCTCGAGGCGAGATTCCACCACCACAGCTTCGCCAGCCAGAAGCCGAGCAGGAGCACCGGCACGTTGCGCTGGATTCCCGCCGAGACGCCGAACGCGGAGAGGTGGCCCTTCGGCCCGACGGCGCGCCAGGCTTTCGAGAAACCCTCTTCCGCGATGCCGTCGAACACCGCATCGAATCGTTCCGGCCGCACTCGCGCGAGGTCGACTTCCTTCTGGTCGACGTGCGTGGCGCCGAGGGCCTGCACGAGCTCGGCGTGGCGCGCGCTCGCCACGCCCCACACCTCGCATCCGGCGAGCTTCGCGAGCACGACGAGCGCCTGTCCCACCGCGCCCGCCGCGCCGATGACCAGCAGCTTCTGGCCCTTCTCGACGTGGGCGTCGCGGTGCAGCAGTTGATACGCAGTCATCCAGCTGAGGACGAGAGTAGTCGCCTCCGCGGGGTCGAGCCGCGCGTCGACGACGACGCATCGATCGGCGATGAGGGTGCGGTATTGCGCGTACGAACCCGTCATCGTCAGGTCGACGACGCGCTGCCCCACCGCCGGTGAGGTGACGCCCGGGCCCGCCTTCACGACTTCGCCGACGAGGTCGTAGCCGAGCACGAGCGGAGGCTTGTCCTTCAGGTCGGGGTACTGGCCCTTGCGCAGCATGACGTCGGTGAACTGCACGCTCGCGGCGAGCACCTTCACCAGCACCTCGCCGGCGTGCGGCTCGGGAACAGGCTGCTCGACGACGGCAAGCTGCTCCGGGCCGCCGAACGCCCGGAGCAAGACGACGCGCTGTGTGGTGGGAATGGCCATTTCTCTTCCTCGGCTTCGGGGCTGTGGTACCGGCGCCCTTAGAGTCTGCGCCAAATGAGCGCCGCCATTTCCGCTGTCACACGAGAACGACTGCGACGCTTCCTGCGCATCCTGCGCATCGCGGCGGCCATCGGTGCGGGATCCGGCGCCGTCCTCGCCGGCGCCATCGCCGCGCCGGGCGCTCACTCGCTGCTGGCAGCGCTGCTGATCTCCGTGCCCATCGGTGTCGTCTACGCGCTGCTCTCGGCTGCGTGCTTCGCCGGCATCGAGATGTTCCTGCTGCCGCTCCCTTCGATGCGCTGGCTCGACGCGCTGCCCTTCGTGGCGGTGTTCGTCCTGAAGACGCTCGTCTATGGCGCCATCGCGGCAGCGCTGCTCGCCGGCCAGCCGGGCGAGCGCCTGATGGGTGTGAGCAGCATCTACAACGCGCGCACCGGGGCGATTGCGGTCGGGCTCTCGCTCGTGCCCGTGGCCGTCGTGGTGATGATGTTCCAGGCCGCGGGCCTCGTCGGCTACCGCACGTTCGCGGCGGTGCTGCTCGGAAAATATCGCCGGCCCTCTGCCGAGCGGCGCTTCTTTCTCTTCGTCGACGTCGTGGGCTCCACCGCGATCGCCGAGCGCCTCGGGCCGCTCGAGGCGCACCGCTTCCTCGCCGCCGTGTTCTCGACGGTGGCCGAGCCCGTCGAGCTCTGCCGTGGCGAGATCTACCAGTACGTGGGCGACGAGATCGTCATCACCTGGGTGGAGGCCGACGGCGTTGCCGATGCGCGCGCATTGCGCTGCTACTTCGAGATGGGCGCCGCGCTCGCCGCCGGCGCACGCCCGTTCGCCGAGCGCTTCGGCGTGCAGCCGGCGCTGCGCGCGGCCCTGCACCTGGGCGAGGTCATCGCCGGCGAGGTCGGCCAGATGCGCCGCGCCATCGTCTTCCACGGCGACGTCATGAACACCGCCGGCCGCCTCGAGCAGGCCACCCGCGAGCTCGGCTGCCACTTCATCGCCTCCGCCGATGCGCTCGCCGCCCTCGGCCCGCTGCCCGCCCTGCGCAGCCACGACCTCGGCATGCTGGCGCTGCGCGGGCGGGTCGAGCCCCTTCATGCCTTCTGCGTGGAGCACCTCGACAGGTAGACTTGGCGTCATGCCCAATCCTCCCCGACCCACGGGGCCAGCTCTGCCCGCTGCGCGATGAGTGCGATCAAGGCCCTGCTCCTGACCGACGTGGTCGACAGCACGCGTCTGTCGGAGATGCTCGGCGACAGCGCGATGGCCGAGATCTGGGCTGCGCACGACCGCGTCTCGCGCGCCCTGCTGGCGCCCTGGCGCGGGCGCGAGATCGACAAGACCGACGGCATGCTGCTGCTCTTCGACAGCTCGGCCGACGCGGTGGCCTACGCGATGGAATACCACAGCGCCCTGGCCAAGCTGCCGATGCTGCTGAGCGCGCGCGTCGGCCTGCACGTCGGGCCGGTGATCCTGCGCGAGAACCATCCCGACGACATCGCGCGCGGCGCCAAGCCGCTCGAGGTCGAGGGCCTGGCCAAGCCGATCGCCGCCCGGGTGATGGCGCTGGCCCGCGGCGGCCAGACGCTGCTCTCGGCGGCGGCCCGCGAAGATCTCGGCAAGAGCGAGCACAAGGTGGTCTCGCACGGGCACTGGCGCGTCAAGGGCGTGTCCGATCCGATCGAGCTGTTCGAGATCGGCGCCGCCGACGCCGAGTTCGTGCAGCCGCCCGACGGCGAAAAGGCGCACCGCGTCGTCTCGATGGGCGACTGGTGGCTGCCGGTCAGCGAGATCAAGAACAACCTGCCGCACCAGGCCACGTCGTTCATCGGCCGCGAGCGCGAGCTGGCCGAGGTGAACAAGCTGCTCGGCACGTCGCGCCTGCTGACCCTGCTCGGCATGGGCGGATTGGGCAAGACCCGCCTCTCGCTGCAGATCGCGGCCGGGCAGATCCACAATTTTCCCGACGGCGTCTGGTTTCTCGACCTCGCGCCGATCAGCGATCCGGCCCTGATCGTCAGCGAGGCGGCGCAGGTGCTGGGCGTGTCCGACGAGCCCGGCCGGCCGCTGCTGCAGACGGTCTGCGCGCACCTCAAGAACCAGCGCACGCTGCTGATCCTCGACAACTGCGAGCACGTGATCAAGGCCTCGGCGCAGATGGCCAGCGCCATCCTCAAGGCGGCCCCGCACGTGCGCATCCTGGCCTCGAGCCGCGAGGCGCTGCGCTCGCCGGGCGAGCAGTCGTATCCGGTCCTGCCTTTGCCCGTGCCGGCGCGCGGCGACAGCGTCGAGGCACTGGCGCGATCGACCGCGGTGCGCCTGTTCGTCGACCGGGTGCAGCTGCACAAGCCCGGATTCACGCTGACCGAACGCGAGGCACCGGCGGTGGCCGAGCTGGTGGCCCGGCTGGAAGGCATTCCGCTGGCGCTCGAGCTCGCCGCGGCACGCATCCGGGCGCTCTCCATCGCCGACATCAATGCCCGGCTCAAGGATCGCTACAAGCTGCTGACCGGCGGCTCGCGCGTGCTGCAGGAACGACAGCAGACCTTGCGCGCCCTCGTCGACTGGTCGTACGAGCTGCTCGAGCCGAGCGAACAGGTCGCGCTCGATCGTCTCGGCGTGTTCTTCGGTGGCTTCGACCTCGCCGCGGCCGAAGCCGTGTGCGGCGCCGACCCACTGGACAGCGCAGACGTGCTGGACCTGCTCGCCTCGCTGATCGAGAAGTCGCTGGTGATGCTCGAGGAGCGCGACGACGGCGCGCGCTATCACATGCTCGAGACCATTCGCGAGTACGCGCGCGAGAAGCTGGCGCAGCGCGACGATGCCGCGGCCGCCGCGGCGCGCCATTGCGACCACTACTTCGCGATGGCCAAGCTGGCGAACCGCGGCCTGCGCGGCCCGCAGCAGGCCGACTGGCTATGGAAGATGGAGGTCGAGCACGACAACGTGCGCAGCGCCGTGGCGCTGGCGCTCGCCGGCGTCGTCGATTCGTCGATCGCCGTCAAGTTCGCGGTCGCGATGCAGGGCTTCTGGATCCTGCGCGGCTACTCCACCGAGGGTCGCAAGGTGGTGCAGGCAGCGCTGGCGCTGCCCGCCATCCAGGCCTCGCCGGTGCCGCAGGCCTGGGCCCTCTACGTGGGCGCCGCGCTGGCCGAAAGCCAGAGCGACCATGCCGAGGCGCGCAAGATGCTCGAGACCTGCCTGGAGCTGAGAAGGGCGCTGGGCAACGAGGTGGACACCGCCGCCACCCTGTCGACGCTGTCGTTGGCGCGCCTGCAAGGCGGCGATGCCGCCGGTGCGGCCATCGTCGAGCGCGAGGCCCTGGAAATATTCAGGCGCCTGGAAGACCGCGTCGGCGAGGTGATCGGCCTGCTGCACCTGGGCCAGATCAGCGCCTACGAGGGCGACGATGCGGCCGCCCGCATGCACCTGGAGCAGTGCCTCGCCATCGCCCGCGAGATCCGCCACCAGGAGGTCGAAGGCGAGTGCGAGCTGGTGCTCGGTGAGGTGGCCTTCGAGCTGGCCGACGATGCCCAGGCCTGCCTGCGCTTCAAGCGCTCGCTGACCGTGTGCCGCGAAGCGGGCGACAAGCGCGGCGAGGCGAACGCCTTGCGCTGGCTGGCGCGGGTCGACCTGCGGGCCGGCGATCTCGCCTCGGCGCGCGCCCGGCTCGCCGATGCCCTGCGCGCCTTTCGGTCCTTCGAGATGCGCGAGGAGCTGCTCGGCTGCCTCGAAGACCACGCCGAGCTCGCGCAGGCGGAGAACAAGGTCGATGTCGCCGTCGGTCTGGCCGCCGCGGCGGCCAAGTCACGCGAGCGGCTGGCCCTCAGCCGCTCGCCTCGCGCCGAGCTGCACTGGCAGGCCCTGATCGGCCGCTTGCGCCGGACGATGACCGAAGCGCCGTTCGATAGCGCGTGGGACGAGGGCCAGCAGTGGCTGGTCGACGAAGCGATTCGTCATGCGCTCTCGCCGCAGGCGGAGCGCGCAACCGCCTAGGCCAGCCTAGCGGCGGCGACGGCGGCCGACGAACCCGAGAACGCCCAGGCCCACGAGCATCAGCGCGTAGGTCTCGGGCTCGGGGATGGGCGTCGTGAGCGTGATGACGCCGACGGCCGGATCGGCCGAAATCCCGCAGTCGGTCCTCGGGAAGTGCAAGGTTCCGCAGAGCGGCGACGTGGTCGTCGGATTGGCGTAGATCAATTGCGCCTCGTTGCCCCCGAAGAGGATGAGGCTGAACGAATCGACGCCGCCGCCGGCGATGGCCAGCGTCGGAATGAAGTAGTTGAAGTAGCCGGTGTCGATGCCGGTGAGCGCGCCGCCGGCGATATCGATGCCGGTGACGATCACGTTGGTGTTGAGGCTGAACGATTCGAGGATGGTGCTCGGGGCGGAAATGTCGAAGAGGTCGACCTGGGCGCTGACAACGCTGAAGCTGGCGCAATCGCCGCTGATCGGAATGTTGTTGCCGTTGCCGATGGCGAGACAGGCGTCGGGCACGTTGAAGACGGCCGTGGCATCCCATCCCAGGTTGGGGAAGGGCACGCCGTAGTCGGGGTCGTACCTGCCGGTGTAGATCGCGGCTTGCGCCGACCCCATGCCGGCGAGCATCGCCGCAGTGCCCAGCAGGACTGCAGAAAGAACAGATTTGGCACGAATGGTCGACACGATGGCTTCCCCGTTTTCTTGTCAGTAGCTACAGCGCCCCGCGGTGACCGCGGGCCTTGAAAGAAAAGCCGGATCGGAAAGAATTCCCGATTCGGCACGGGGCCATTGTGGCGCTGAATCCCCCAGCCCGCCTGCTCGACCCCGTGAACAGGGGGGTGCCGTCGGGACGAACGGCGCCGGGCGTCTGGTCGCCCTGGCACCAGGATGGGCGCTGCGGGCCGGCCGCTCCGGCTCGCGCCCGGCACCGATCGCGGCGGCCGCAACGACTCGAGGTCGGGCACAAGTCCTAGGCGCGCGGCGCGGCGCGGCGCTTAAGCTGAGGCATGTCGCTGACCGATCTCCTCTCCCAGTACGGCTACATCGCTCTCTTCGCCGGCTGCCTGCTCGAAGGGGAAACCCTCCTTCTGCTGGCCGGCCTGGCGGCACATGGCGGGTACCTGTCCTTGCCGATCGTCATCGCGGTGGCCTTCGTGGGCGGCGCCCTCGGCGACCAGGTGGGCTTCTTCATCGGCCGCCGCTATGGCGGCTCGCTGCTCGAGCGCTGGCCGAGCCTGAGCCCGCCGGCCGCCCGCGTGCGCCGCCTGATCGATCGCCATTCGGCATTGCTGATCATCGGCGTGCGCTTCATGTACGGATTGCGCCTGGTCGGCCCGGTGGTGATCGGCATGAGCGACGTGCCGGCCTGGCGCTTCGTCGTCTTCAACCTGATCGGCGCCGCCATCTGGGCCGTTGCCGTGAGCTGCGCCGGCTACTTCTTCGGCCATGCCATCGAGTGGCTGATCGTCGACCTCGAGCGCCTCGAGAAGGCGGCGCTCGTCTGCGCCATCGTGGCGGTGGCCACGCTGCTGGTCCTGCGCCGGCGCAAGGCGAAGAACGCCGGTTCGTGATCGCCGCGGCGCCGTGCGGCGCCGTCATCCGGCCGCTACTCGGGCTCGATCCCGGCCGCCTTGATCACCTGACCCCACTTCAGCGATTCGCCGGCCTGGAACCTGGCCAGCTCGTCGGACGTGGTCGTCCAAACGTCGGATCCCGTGGTGTCGAAGAAGGTCTTGGCCGCGGTGCTGCGCGTGCCGGCGATCAACAGGTCGCGCAGCCGGGCCACCACGGACGCCGGCGTTCCGGCCGGCACGTAGGCGGCGAACCAGTAGCCCATGTCGTAGCCCTTGACGCCGGCCTCGGCGATCGTCGGCACGTCGGGCAGCAGGGCGACCCGCTTCGTGGTCGAGACGCCGAGCGCGCGCAGCTTGCCGCCCTTGACCTGCGGCACGCCGGTGGCGGTGTCGGTGATCATGAAGGTGATCTGGCCGCCCAGCAGGTCGGTCAGCGCGTTCGGGTTGCTCTTGTAGGGCACGTGCAGGATGTCGGTGTGCGTGAGTTGCTTGAGCATCTCGCCGGCGACGCGGCTCGAGGAGCTGCCGCTGCCGAAGCTGAGCTTGCCCGGGTTCTTCTTCGCGTCGGCCACCAGGTCGGCGACCGTCTTGTACGGCGACTCGGGCCGCACCACCAGCACCTGCCCGCCCTTGCCGAGGCCGGTGACGGGCACGAAGTCCTTCACCGGGTCGTAGGCAGCTTCTTGAACAGGTGCTCGTTGGCGGCGTGCGTGGTGTTGGTGGTGATGAGCACGGTGTAGCCGTCGGCCGCGGCCTTGGCCACGTCTGCGCCGCGATCATGCCGCTCGCGCCGGCCTTGTCGTCGACGATGACCGGCTGCTTGGTGTCCTGCGAGACGGAGCTGGCGAGCGCGCGCGCCAGCTGATCGGTGGCGCTGCCGGCAGCGAACGGGCACGACGAAGGTGATCGGCTTGTTCGGGTAGCCCTGTGCCGTCGCGATGCCGGGCGCCGTGGCGAGCAGGGCGGCGATGCCGGCCATGTGCAGCGCCGACTGCGGACGCGCAGGAAATGCGAAGAGAAAGCTTCATGACGTGGGTCCTTCGCGGAGGTGGGGACGAGGGTGGGGAATGCGGTCGGGCAGATCGAGATCGAGCAGCGCCGAGCTGAGCGACTTGCCGTGCGCGTCGAGCGAAAGCGAGCGCGTCACGCCGCCGCCCAGGCGTGTGGCCGATGCACGAAGTTGAGAGCGCCGATCTGCGGCAGCTCGTAGCGAGTGACCTCGCCGTGCACGACGCTCGGCGAAGTGCGCCTTGACGCGCGTCTCCGGTCACGTGCGTAAGCAGGTGCTCGATAGTCGGCGCGGGTCGTAGGCGATCACCGAGATGTTGGAGGTGTCGCCCTTGTCGCCGGTGCGCGAATGGGCGAGCTGCGCAGCTTCATGGAGTCCTCGCCTCGATCGAACTGACGTCGCCGACCAATTCGCGCGGCAGCAGCACCGACTGCACAGCAACGATCTCGCGTGGCCGAATTCGTGGCGCCGCCGCCGCCGGCGGGGCCGTTGGTGTAGAGCGTCTCGACCTCATTGCCGATGCGGCGTGGCCTCGGCCAGCGAGCCGGCGCGCCGGCGACCCGCACCCGCACTTCGTAGGGCTCGGCGGCGCGCTGCGACGAGTCCGCGCCATGCAAGCGAGTCGACGCCGATCAGATCGAATCGCAGCTCGCTGGTCGGCCACGCCGGTCAGCTGCAGGCGCTCGCGCACGATCTCGAGCGCGAGCCGGGCGCGCGGCCGAGCGCGCCCGGACCGGCGTAGGAGATCTGCCCTTCGCCGACGTAGCCGTCGACGTAGCCGACCGAGACCTTCAGCAGCCCGGTCGGCAGGCGTGCCGCGGCCGCCGCTGACGCGCACCCGATCGGGGCCGATCTCCTCGACCCGGACCTGCGAGAAGTCGGCCACGACGTCGGGCTGAAGATAGCGGCGCGGATCGTGGATCTCGTAGAGCAACTGCTCCTTCAGGTCGCGGCGGTGACGCAGCCGCCCGCCGAATCGACCTTGCGTGACGACGAGATCGCCGTTGTCGTCTGACCTCGCCGATCGGAAAGCCGAGCCGGGCCAGGTCGGGCACGTCCTTGTAGCCGGGATCGGCGAAATAGCCGCCGGTGATCTGGCCCGCGCATTCGAGCAGGTGGCCGACGACGGTGCCCTGCCCGAGGCGCGCCCAGTCGTCCATCGGCCAGCCGAACTCATGCACCAGCGGTGCCATGAAGAGGGCCGGGTCGGCGGCGCGGCCGGTGATCGACGACGTCGGCGCCGGCTGGCCAGCGCAGCGCAGATGGGTCCGACGCCCAGGTAGGCGTTGGCCGAGACGATCGCCGTCGCCCAGGTCGGCAACGGCGCGGCGCCGTTCTCCTCGAACCGGTAGTCGCCGCGCGCGGACGGCATCTCGAGCACGTCGTCGCCGACAGACCGCGGCGACCTTGAAGTCCCGCCAAGCCCGAGCTCGGCGGCGATCGCCGCCGACTTGCGCGCGGCGGCGACCGGGTTGGCCGCGCCCATGTTGGTGACGATCCGGATGCCCTTCTGTCGCGCAGATCGGCAAGCACGGCGCGCATGCGCGCTCGAGCAGCGGGTCGAAGCCGCGGGTCGGGTCTTCGAGCCGGGCCTGCTGCGCCAGCGCGATCGTGCGCTCGGCCAGGCACTCGAACACCAGGTAGTCGAGCTCGCCGTGCTCGGGCGAGCTCGACCGCGGGCTCGATCCGGTCGCCGGAATAGCCGGCGCCCGATCCCAGCCTGATGCTGCGCTTGCTCATTGACCGCTGTCTCCTCGTTCTTGTGGGGCGAAGGTTAGGCAAGAACCGGCTTCGAGACAATTGAATTGATCGGATCACAGCAATAATGATTCGGTGATGGATCTGAACCTGCGCCAGCTTCGCGCCTTCGTGTCGGTGGCCCAGCTCGGCAGCTTCACGCGGGCGGCCGAGTCGCTGCACCTCTCGCAGCCGGCGCTCACCGTGCAGATCAGGAAGCTCGAAGCCGGCTTGCGCTGCCAGCTGCTCGACCGCAACAGCCGCTCGGTGACGCTGACCCGGATCGGCCGCGAGCTGCTGCCGCTCCTGCAACGCAGCCTGCACGATCTCGACGCCATCGTCGTCGACACGCATGCGCAAGGCGCCGGCCGGCTCGGCACGGTGCGCGTCGCCTCGCTGCCCTCGTTCGCGGCGAGCCTCTTGCCCGACGTGATCCTTGCCTGCCGAAAACGCAATCCCGGTATCGCCTTCGTCGTGCGCGATGCGGTGGCCAACCGCGTCATGCAGATGGTGCGCGAGGAAGAGGCCGATGTGGGCATCACCGGCGGCGAGGTGATCGAGAGCAGCCTCGAAGCGCTGCACGCCGTGCAGGATCGCCTCTGCCTCGTCTACCCGGCGCGCCATCCGATCGGCCGGCGGCGCTCGATCCGGGCCCGCGACATCGTCGATCTGCCGCTCGTGCTCACCGACCCGGCGACGAGCGTGCGGGCCGTCGTCGACGCCGCGTTTCAGGCGCTCGGCCGGCTGCCCACGGTGGCCTGCGAAGCAACCTACATGATGACGGCCGTGGCCATGGTGCGGGCCGGCCTCGGGGTGACGATCCTGCCGGCCTCCGCGCGCGAGATCCGGGCCGAGCGCGGCCTGCAGGCGCGGCCGATCGACGACCCGGCCTTTGCGCGGCGCGTTTCGCTCGTCAAGAAGAAGAACCGGACGCTCTCTCCGGCGACCACCGCGTTCGTCGAGGCGTGCGTGAGCGCGATGGCGTAGCTCAGGCGCCGGTCGGCAGCAGGTACACCGCCTGCGCCTTCGCGCTGCCCGGCAGCAGCGCCGGCGCCAGTGCCGAGGTGGCGGCGCGGCCGGCGAGGGCGGCGTGCGTGGCCGCGTCGATCAGCACCGACAACTCGCGCTCGGCGGCCAGGGCTTCGAGGCGAACCGCGCGCTGCGCCGCGGCGCCGACGCAGACGAGAACCGGGCGCCGTTGCGTGCCGGCGCGGCCGAGCACGACCTCGCCGCTGGCCAGGCCGACGCCGAGGCCGAGGGCATCGCGCCCTGCGGCCGATCGCTCGGCGTTGAACTGCGCCGCCAGCTCGGCCATTTCACGCGTCGCCTGGACCGCAGCCCAGGCGGCCTCTTGCGGACCGGCTGCGGCATCGCCCGCGCCGAAGGCGGCCGAGACGGCCTCGCCCTCGATCGCGGTGACGCGGCCGCCGCGCCCTTCGATCGCGTCGAGCATCAGCGTCGTCCAGCTGCCGAGCAGCTCCAGGGTCTCGGCCGCCGGCTGCGCCGCGGCGAGCGCGTCGATGCCGCGCAGGCGGGCACGCAGCACCGTGGCTTCGACACGCCGGCCCGCGGCCGGCGTGCCGGGCAGCGGCGAGTCGGCGAGCAGATCGGGAGCGAGGCGCGCGACAAGCTCGCGCTGGCGGTCGCGCAGGTGCTTGCGCTCGAGGCTGGAGCTCACGCGCGCCTGCAGCAGCACCGGGTTCACCGGCTTGTGCAGGAAATCGTCGGCACCGAGCTCGATGCAGCGCGCCACGTGCGCCGCGCCTTCGAGCGAGCTGGTGACGATCACCGGCACCTCGCGCAGGGCCGCGTCGGCGGCGCGTTGCTCGAGCAGGCCGAAGCCGTCGATCTCGGGCATCTCGAGGTCGAGCAGGAGCAGGTCGATCGGTTCGCTGCGCAGCTTCTCGAGCGCGCTGCGGCCGTTGTCGGCGCTCGCCACATGATGGCCCATCAGCTCGAGCGAGCGGCAGAGCAGCAGGCGGTTGACCTTGTTGTCGTCGGCCACCAGCAGGCGCGACGGACGCGCCGCGCCGGTGCTGGCCAGGGCGGGCGCGCGCGTCGCGGCGGCCTCCTTCGCCGGCGCCGCCGCGCGACCGTGAACTGGTAGCCGCGACCCGGCACCGTCGCGATGGCCTGCGTGCCCAGCACCTTGCGCAGGGCCGAGATCTGCACCTGCAGGTTGTTGTCCTCGACGACCAGGCCCGGCCACACCACCTCGATCAGCTCTTCCTTCGGCACGACCCGGTCGCGCCGCGTCACCAGCGCGGCCAGCAGGTCGAAGGCGCGGCTGCCGAGCGTCACGGCCTGGCCGTCGACCTGCAGCCGGCGCTCGGCAAGCAGGATCTCGAAGCGGCCGAAGTGCCCGCCTTCGAGCGTCGATGGTGTCGCGCTCATGACCGGGCCATCGCCTGCAGGGCCGCCAGCGTGCCCTCGAACTCGCGCGCCAGCGCGTCGATGCCGGCGGCGCTGTCCGGCAGGCCGCCGAGCTCGAGCTCGCGCGCCAGCGCGGCCAGCCGCGTCGCTCCGAAGGTGCTGGCGTTGCTCTTGATCGAGTGCGCGGCCCGGCGAAAACGCTCGGCCGCGCCGGCGGCCAGCGCGCTGCGCATCTCGGCGAAGAGCGGCGGCGCTTCGGCGCCGAAGGTGTCGACCAGCTCGGCGACGAAGTCGGCGCCGGCGTTGGCCTGCAGCTCGTCGAAGACGTGCGGGTCGATGGCGGGCGGGCTCGTGCTCATCCTCGCTCCTGCAGGTCGACACGCGCGTGCGTGTCGGACAGCGCGGCGGTCAGCTGCTCGACGCGGATCGGCTTGGTGAGGTAGTCGTCCATGCCGGCGGCCAGACACGCCTCGCGGTCGCCCTGCATGGCGTTGGCCGTCATCGCGACGATGCGCGGCCGCGCGCCGGCGGGCCAGCGCTCGACGATGCGGCGCGTCGCCTCCAGGCCGTCCATCTCGGGCATCTGCACGTCCATGAGGACCACGTCGTAGTCCTGGCGCGCCAGGCTCTCGATCGCCTCGATGCCGTTGCTCGCGAGGTCGGCGCGGTAGCCCATCTGCTGCAGCAGCCGCAGGGCCAGCTTCTGGTTCACGACGTTGTCTTCGGCGAGCAGGATGCGCAACGGGTGGCGCGCCGCCATCTCCGGGTCCAGCGTCGAGCGCGCCGCCGCCGGCGCGGGCAGCGCCGCGGGCTCGTCGGCGAGCAGGCCGATCAGCACATCGAAGAGCTGCGACTGGCGCAGCGGCTTGCCGAGGTAGGCGTTGAAGACACCTTCGAGGTCGCCAGCCTCGCGCCGGCCGAGCGAGCTGAACAGCACCAGCGGCAGGGCCGGGCGCAGGCGATGCACCTCGCCGGCCAGCGTCAGGCCGTCCATGTCCGGCATCTGCATGTCGAGCACGGCGAGATCGAAGGCCTCGCCGGCACGCAGCCAGGCGAGCGCCTCGCCGGCCGACTCGGTCTCGCGCGGCAGCAGGCCCCACTTGCCGGTCTGCAGGGACAGCACCTTGCGATTGGTGGCGTTGTCGTCGACGATCAGGACACGCTTGCCGGCGAGCGCCGGCTGCCGGCCGAGCAACTCGCGCCGGCTCGAAGGCGGCGCGGCCGCCAGCGGCGCGACGATGCTGAAGGAGAAGGTCGATCCGAGCCCGATGCCGCGGCTCTCGACCCACATCGCGCCGCCCATCAGCTCGGCCAGCTTCTTGCTGATGGCCAGGCCGAGGCCGGTGCCGCCATAGCGGCGGGTGGTCGACGAGTCGGCCTGCGAGAACGACTGGAAGAGACGCGCGATCGACGCCGGCGCCAGGCCGATGCCGGTGTCCCGCACGGCGAAGACGAGCTCGGCCGAGCCCTCCTTCACCCGCGCCGTCACGGTGAGCACGACCTCGCCGTGCTCGGTGAACTTGACGGCGTTCGAGAGCAGGTTGAGCAGGACCTGGCGCAGCCGCGTCACGTCGCCCTCGAGCGTAGCCGGCACTTCGCCTTCGAAGAGATAGGCCAGGTCGAGATGGCGCTCGGCGGCGCGCGGGCCGATCAGGTCCATGGCCGATTCGACGCATTCGCGCAGGTCGAACGGCTGCGCCTCGATGTCCATCCGGCCGGCCTCGATCTTCGAGAAGTCGAGGATGTCGTTGATGATGGTCAGCAGCGCATCGCCGCTGTCGCGGATCGTGCCGGCGTACTCGCGCTGCTCGGCGTCGAGCGCCGTGTCGAGCAGCAGGCCGCTCATGCCGATGACGGCGTTCATCGGCGTGCGGATCTCGTGGCTCATCGTCGCCAGGAACACGCTCTTCGCTTCGTTGGCGGCCTCGGCCTGGGCCCGCGCTTCTTGCGTCTCGTTGAAGAGGCGCGCGTTCTGCAGGGCCACGCCGACGTTGGCGGCGATGGTCTCGAGCAGGCGCTGGTCGTCGGCGTCGAAGGCATCTTCCTGCTCGGCGTTCTGCACGCTGATGACGCCTTGCGAGACGCCATCGACCACGATCGGCACGCCGAGATACGAACGTGCCTGGCGGCCGAGGATGGAAGCGCCCAGCTCCTGGCTGCGCCGGTCGATGTCGGAGTTGAGGATGAGCGCCCGGCCGGTCTCGATGATCTTGCTGGTGAGGCCTTCGCCATAGGTGATCGGCGCGTTCTCCTCGCCGTGCCGATACGGGAAGTCGATCATGCCGGTGGCCCGGTCGAGCAGCGCCACGTAGGCCATGTCGGCCTTGAACACCATGCGCACCTGCTCGCCCACCAGCTCGATCAGGGCGTCGAGGTCGAGCTTGCCCGAGAGGCGCTGCGAGACCCGGTTGACGGTGTCGAGCTCGGCGGCGCGCTGCTGCGTCTCGGCGAACAGGCGCGCGCTCTCCAGCGCCACGCTCATGCTGCTGGCGAGGGTCTGCAGCAGGCGCAGGTCGGCATCGCTGAAGGCCTCGAAGCGGTCGATGTTCTGGATGCTGAGGTAGCCCTTGACCTCGCCGCCGCCCAGCATCGGCGCGAAGATCACCGACTTCGGCGGCTCCGTGCCTGCGATGGTCGAGCTGCCGCGCTGCGCGATCACGTCGGGCGTGAGGCGGTTGTAGACGAGCGGCAGGCGCGTCTCGATCAACTCGCGTCGCGTCTGGTTGATGGCACGCTCGGGCGAGGCGAAGCGCCGGCCCTTTTCGAGCGCGTAGTTGAAGGTCTCGGTGCCGCGCGCGTGGTCGAAGCTGCCGATCAGCACCACCTGGGCGTCGAAGATGTCGCGGATCTTGTCGCCCACGAGGTCGTAGATCGCCTGCATGTCGAGCTTCGCGGCCAGGCCTTCCTGGACGCTGTTGATGATCGCCAGCTCGGCGGCGCGTTGCTCCGTTTCCTTCAGCAATCGCTGCGTCTCGTCGAACAGGCGCGCGTTCTGCAGCGCCACGCCCATGCCGCGGCCACGCGTCTGCAGCAGGCGGACGTCGGCCTTCGTCGAAGGCATGCTGCTGCTCGAGCTCTCGATGCCCGATCAGCGCCCACGGACCGCGCTGCCGGCGACCATCGGCACGCCATCAGAAGCACTTCGATGGACCGGACCCGCCGATCGCATGGCTGCCGTAGCGCGCCGATTCCTCGGCCAGGTTCTCCTTGATCAGCAAGGACTGCCCCGTGCGGAACACGTGCGGACCGAAGCCGCCGCTGTTGCCTGTCAGGTCGATGGGAGCAATCGACAAGCGCCCGCCCTCTTCCAGCACGTAGGGAACTCACCCGTTGCGATTCCTGGTCGAAGATCCGGATCTGCACGTCGGCGCCACGGAAGACTTCCTGGACCTTGTCGCCGACGGCCTCGAGATGCCCTGGATGCTCGAGCTCGGCGGCGAGGGCCGACTGGATGCTGTTGATCACCGCCAGCTCGGCGTTGCGCTGCTCGGTTTCCTTCAGCAGGCGCTGCGTCTCGGCGAACAGGCGCGCGTTCTCGAGCGCCACCCCCATGCTCGCGGCGACGGTGGAAAGCAGGCGCACCTCGGCTTCGCCGAAGGCGGCTTCGCGCTCGTAGTTCTCGAGGATGATGTTGCCCAGCAGGCGCTCGCCCGAGAACATCGGCACGAACACCGATGACAGGCTCTGGTCCGTGCCCGCGAAGTGGTGCAGCCCCAGGCCGGCGCCGGCGGCCGGGCTGTCGATCGTCACCACCTTGCGTGCCAGCATCGCCTTGTCGATCGGCCGCTCGAGCGAATCGGGCATCGAAGGCAGCGACATGCGCTGACCATGCTCGTAGGCATACAGGATGTGTCGCACTCCGGCGGCGGCGTCGCGCCACGAGATCATGAGGTTGCCGGTGGCGAAGACCTCGCGAAGCTTGTCGCCGACGAGCTCGACGATGGCCTGGAAGTCGAGCTCGGCGCCGACGCCCTGCTGGATGCTGTTGATCACCCCCAGCTCGGCCTCGCGCTGCCGGACCTGCGGCGCCAGCGCCTCGGCCCGCCGCAACTCGGACAACGCCTCGGCGCCGAGCGCGGCCAGGCGGGCCAGCCGGTCGCGGTCGGCGGCGGCGAAGCGGCCGTGCCGCCCTTCGACATCGACGTAGAGAAAGCCCAGCCGCTCGCTGCCGCGGCGCAGCGGCGCGACGATGCAGCTGCGCTGGTCGCGCGCCGCGGCGCCGCCCGGGCCATGGCGCAAGCGGGGCCTGCCGGTGCGGCCGGCCTCATCGAGCCAGGGCGTGATCGCCTGCAGGAGGACCGGACCGGTTTCCTGCCTAGGCAGGAGGCTGCCGGCGATGCGCCGGCCGGTGGCCGACTCGACGACGAGGAGGACGCGATCGGCAGGGCCGGACGCCGCCGCATCGGCCACCAGGCGCTGGCCGATCTCTGCCTCGCGCGCGCGCCTTTCGGCTCGCGCGGCCGCGGCGCGACGCGGGCTGGCCCTCATCGGCTGCCGCCCATCGATTCGCCTTCCTGCTCGGCCATGCGGCCGATTATTCGGCATGCCTGCCGTCGCAAGCGGACGCCGTGCGACTCAGCGGACGACCACCGCGGCGGCCTGCGCCAGCTGCACGTTCGCGACCGGCGGCTTGGCCAGGCCGGCGACGGCCGACAGCAGCGAGAAGGTGATGACCATCGAAGCGACGGCGGCGAAGAGGCGAAAGCGGAGGGGGGTGTTCATGAGAGGCTCCTGGGTGAGGTCAGTACGTGTCGATGGATGTACTGTCGCCCGGCGACCTCGCTTCAGTCCTTTGGCGAACTGAATTCGACCTGAAGCGTTATGAAACCCACGGCCCGCCCCTCGGCGGGCCGCTTCAACCTCCGGCCGCGAGCTCCCGCTCCAGCACCTTCGGGTTCTCGCGCCAACGCTCCACCCACTCCTGCGCCACGTCGCCCGGGTACACGTCCTCGATGCCTTCCTTCAGCGCCTTGACGATGGCGCTCGCCAGCATCGCCGGCGCCACTTTCGGCGGCGGCAGGTTCTGGTTCCACTCGTCGTCGATCGGGCCGGGGAAGACGTTGATGACGCGGATGCCGGTCGGGCGCATCTCGGCCCGCAGGCATTGCGCCAGCGAATAGGCCGCCGCCTTCGAGGCCGAGAAGGTGCCATGCGGCGGATAGTTCGAGAGCGCGTAGACCGAGAGCAGGTTCACCCAGGCGGCAGCGTGCGTCGTGCCATCGGCGGAGCGGCCCTTGAGCGCCGGGCCGAACTCCTGCGCCAGGCGCAGCAGGCCGAAGTAGTTGATGTCCATCTCGGCCTTGGCGACGTCGGTGCCGCGCCGCGCCGCGATGCCGAAGGCGCGGTGCACCTCGGCGTTGTTGACGACGATGTCGACCTTGCCGCCGATCTCGCCGGCCAGCTCGGTCACCGATCGCCCGTTGGTCAGGTCGAGCGGCACCAGCGTCACCTGCGGCAGCGCCGTGACGTCGTCGAGGCCGGGCAGCTTCTTCCACGGCTCGGCATGGCCGACCCAGACGATCTCGGCGCCGGCCTTGACCAGCGCCTTGACGAGGGCCTGGCCGACCTCGGTCTTGCCGTCGGTGACGAGGATCTTCCTGAACCTCGGATCGCTGGCCATCTCGCGCAGCATCTTGTCGTCGGCCATGTTCGCTGTCTCCTCAGGCGGAAATCCGATCAGTACCGCGGCGCCGGCGCGGTCGAGGCGCGCGCCGACACGGACGCGCACGGCGGTCTGCTCCGCCGCGCGGCCGGCGCCGGCGAAAGGTGGCGGCGAGCCGACGTCGCCGTGCAGGTGCACGATCACCGTCGGGCCGACGTCGAGGCGCACCAGGCCCAGGCGCCAGGGCAGCCGCTCGCGATAGAACGGGTCGTTGCTGTGATGGAGCACGGTCTCGCTCAGCAGCTCGCCGGCACCGGTCTGCGCCGTCCATTTCAGCTCGGGCGACAGGCAGCGGTGGCAGGCATCGCGCGGCGGGTACTGCACGGCCCGGCAGCGCTGGCACACCTGCAGCTCGAAGCGGCCTTCGGCAGCCGCCGCCGTCATGCCGAGCGCGGTGCGGCCGCGCGCCCAGGGCGGCAGGTTCATCTGCCGCGTGCGCAGCACCGGGTTCTTCTTGCGCGGCTTCATCAGAGGCATCGTCATGGCGACCTCCCCAAGATGACAGCGCCGGTGCAAAGACAACGGTCGTAGGTGACCATGCCGAAGCCGGAGACGAGGCCGAGCTGCGCGTCCTTCACTGCCCGCTCGCCGGCCTCGTCGGTGAGCTGGCGGATGGTCTCGGTCATGCCGAGAAAGCCGCCGGCGCAGCCGGCCTGGCCGGCCGAGAGCTGGCCGCCGCTGGTGTTGTTCGGAAAGTCGCCGTCATGCGTGAGCGTGCGGGCGCGCACGAAGGCCGGCCCCTCGCCTTTCTCGCAAAAGCCCAGGTCCTCGAACTGCAGCATCACCACGACCGGATAGTCGTCGTAGGTCTGCACCAGGTCGATCGCGTCCGGGCGCGCGCCGGCCTGCGCGTAGAGCTCGTCGCGATCCATGAGCCAGCCGCCGCGCAGCAGCACCGGATCGTCGGCGAAGGCGTTGTGGCGCTCGATCGCGCCGCGCAGCAGCACGTGCGCCAGGCCGAGGTCTCGTGCGCGCTCCTCGCTCATCACCAGGAAGGCCTCGGCGCCGGCGCAGGGCATGACGCAATCGAAGAGATGGATCGGATCGGAGATCGGCCGCGCGCTCATGTAGGCATCGAGCGTGAGCGGGGTCTTGAAGAGCGCGTTCGGATTCTTCAGCGCGTTGGCGCGCTGCGCCACGGCGATGCGGCCGAAGTCTTCGCGCGTCGCGCCATAGCTGCGCATGTAGCTCGATGGTGATGAACGCGAAGATCGAGTTCGGGCCGCCCGAGCCGTAGGGATAGCTGGCGTCGCGCGCGAAATGGCTGAAGCCGCCGAGCATCTGCCGGAACGACTCGACATGGTTGGCGTCGGCGGCGACGCAGGCCACGATGTCGGCGTCGCCCGCCTGCACCGCGCGCGCGGCACGGCGCAGCGCCATCACGCCCGAGGCGCCGCCGGTCGGAATGTGGTCGAGCCAGCGCGGACACAGGCCCAGATGCTGGGTGACGCCGACGGCGGTGTCGGGCCCGAGCGAGAAGCTGCTGATGGTGAGGCCGTCGATCCGGTCCTTGGCGATGCCCGAGGCGCTCGACCAGCGCGTCCATGGCCTGGCCGATGAACCAATGCGCGCCGTGCGTCGAGTAGCGCCGATAGGGCACGGTCACCGGAACGGCGACGGCGACGCCTTCGTACGAAGCGCGCGGCACGTCAGGAGCTGTTGTCGTCCGGCGGCGACGGGTCGATCGGGCGGCGGCTGGCTTCGCAGCGCGCGGGCGGGCCGGAGGCGGTCCGAGGACGATGCCGTCGAGAGCGCCCGCATCGGGGCGCGCGCCCTTGGCCGAGAGGCCTTCCAGATCGGCCAGGAGCCCGGAGTCGGTGAGGCCGGTCGGGCCGCCGAGGCGGCCGGCACCGGTCAAGGCGCCGGCGCCGGTGAGCCGGCCTGCGGCCGTGCAGCGCGCCCTGGCCGGTCGCTGCGGCGTCGAGCTGCTTCTGGCGGCGCTTGAGCATGCGCATGTCGAAGCATTGCGGCGTGCCCGGCAGGCGCTTCGCGAGCTCGCGCAGATCGCCACGCTGGACTTTCTGCGAGGTCGTCAGCGGCAAGGCATCGACGAAGGCGACATAGCCCGGCGCCTTGAAATACGACAGCCGCGCCAGCGCGTGGCGGACGATGCTCGCGGCGATCTTCTCGGGGGAGGCAGGTGGGCCGCCTGCCGCAGCACGATGCAGGCCAGCACCTCGTCGCCGCGGGTCGGGTCGGGCGTTGCCGCGACCGCGCTCGCCGCCACCGCCGGGTGCGTGTCGAGGATGCTCTCGACTTCCACCGCCGAGATGTTCTCGCCGCTGCGCCGGATCACGTTCTTGCGCCGATCGACGAAATGGAAGTCGCCTTCGGCGCTGCAGCGCACCACGTCACCGGTGTGGAACCAGCCGCCGGCCCAGGCGGCCTCGGTCGCTTCTTCATCCTTCAGGTAGCCGAGGAAGAAATCCTTGCGCGGATCGGAACCGCTGGCGCGCACCAGGAGCTCGCCGGCGACATCGCCGACGACGTCTTCGCCGCGCTCGTCGACGATCCGGGTCTCGACGAACGACTCGGCCCGGCCGAAGCAGCGCGTGCCGACGTGGCGCGGCTCGCGATTGGCCATGATGCAGGCGGCCGGGCCGGTCTCGGTCATGGCCCAGGCTTCGAGCAGTGGGAAGGCGAAGCGCGTCTCGAAATCGGCATGGTGGCGCGGGTCGACACCCGGCGCCGAAGCCGAAGCGCAATCCATGCTCGTGGTCCTGCGGGCCAGGCGTCGCGGCGAGCAGCATCGCCGGCATCACGCCGAGATAGTGGGCAACCGTGGCCTTGCTCTCGCGCACGCTCTGCCACCAGGTCCTGGGATGGAAGCGGTCGAGCTGCACCAGGACGCCGCCGGAGAGGATCGCCGCCATCGACGAGAAGGCCAGCGCGTTCATGTGGCTGAGCGGCAGCGGCGTGATGAAGCGCTCTTCGTCGGGGCGCACGCTGGCCAGATCGCCCAGGCCCAGGTACCACTCGCCGGCGCGCAGGAAGTAGCCGTTGGCGAGGCGGCAGCCTTTCGGCTTGCCGGTGGTGCCCGAGGTGTAGAGCAGCGCGCACTCCGAGGCCCGCCCGATCGGCTGGCTGGCCAGTCGCGCCGGCGAGCGCGCCGCCGGGATGCGGCCCAGCACCTCGGGCCGGATCGTCTCGATCTGCACCCCGGCTTCGCTGGCGGCGGAGCGCAGGTCGCTCTCGCGGCCCGGCTGCACCACCGCCAGCGCCATCTCGCTGTGCCCGATGAGGTAGGTCCACTCCGCGGCGCGCATCTCGGCATGGATAGGCACGATGCTGATGCCCAGGGCATTGAGCGCGAGCCAGTGCGTGAAGAAGCCGGGCCGGTTCTCGAGCAGCAGGCCGACGCGGTGGCCGTGCCCATAGCCGGCCTGCGCATAGGCGGCGCGCAGGCGCTCGACTTCGCCGGCCACCTCGCGCCAGCTGCGCGCGCCGGGCTCGATGCCGTAGGCGGCCGCCGTCACCGCTTCGACGACGAGGAAATCGGCGTCGCCGCGGCGTGCGGCGACCCGTTTGAAGGCGGCATGGACGGTGGTGTCGGCGCTCATATGAAGAGTTGTACCGCGGGCAGGGCGGCGTCGCTGTTGATGAGGTCGACGCGCTTTTGCCGGATGCGCAATACGCCACCTTCCTGGACCAGCCGGTGCCAGCAGACGCCGACGAAGGTGTTCATTTCGTCGCCTTGCGATTCGGTGTACTGGAAGACGGTGCGCACGAGATGCTCGCCGTCGTGTGCCGGCTCCGATGCCTCGACGGTCGGCGTCTGCAGCAGATGCAGGCTCCTCGTCGGCGGCTGCTGCGAGAAGGCGCGCGGGCTCTTCAGCCGCTCGATGCGCAGCTCGCGCAGGAGCTTGTCTTCGTAGAGGTGCGAGGTGTGATCGATACCGTCGGGCTGCCCGGGCGTGAGCGGCACCCAGTAGAACGCATCGTCGGTGAACAGCGCGTTCCATTCCTCGAAGCGTCGCTCGTCGAGCAGGCGCGCTTCGCGGACGACGAAGTCGATCAGCTGGCGCTCGGTCACGCTGGCGGCGGTCATGCCCGAGCCTACATCGTCAGGGTCATGTAGCGAGCCCAGGCGCGGTACTGGTTGCGCATCGAGATCTCGCTGGTGCCGGGAGCGGTCACGTCCTTCTGCGCGGCTTCGTCGGGGCTGCAGTTGCGGTGCAGGCTGACCCAGTCGTTGCCGCTCGCATGCAGGCCGGCCTGGATGCCGCGGTAGGCATGCAGGTCGTCGTGGCCGACCACGGAGAAGGGCGAATTGATGAGCCGGTTGTACATCGTCGTGCGCTGCAGCAGCTCGGGCGGCGCGCCGACGAGACGAAAGGTCCAGCTCTCGATCAGGGTCTTGTCGACGGCGATCGGCCGCAGCACGCGAATCGACTGGATCGCGCCCTTGATCGTCAGGTTCGGGTAGTAGACCGTGTTGTGGCGAGCCAGGCCGAGGATCTGCGCCGTCTTGCGCCTCGCCGTAGCGCGCCTTCATCGCGTCGTCGTAGGCGGGAATCGCCGAGTACTTGCTGTGGATGGAGAAGTGCACACCCGAGAAACTGTGCCCGTTGTCGAAGACCCGCACACCCATGTCGTCGAAAAACTTGTAATCGGACATGAACGGCGTGAACTGCTCGATCGCCATCGGCTTGGGCGCATCGGCCGGCTTGTCGATCCACATCCGCTTGGCGGTGCCGGCCGACGACTCGTGCACGACCATCGGGTGCATGGTGTCGTTCAGGTTCTCGACGAATAATTTCCAGTTGCAGTGGTGCATGAAGCGCAGGCAGCCGCCGGCGATCTCGAGCCGGCCTTCGGGCGAGCGGTCGGCCATGTTGTCGATCGACGAGAGCGAGTCGCCGAAGTACTCCTCGAAGCCCGGACCGACGTCGTTCAGCTTGACGAAGATGAAGCCGCGATGCAGGCGCACGTTCGGCACCGTCACCAGGCCCTTGGCCGAATCGCATTCGTGCAGCGCCGTGCCTTCGTAGCCTTCCTTCAGCGGCATCGAGAGCAGCGATCCGTCGGTGCGGAAGGTCCAGGCGTGGTACGGGCAGCGGAAGTGCCTGCCGGTGTTGCCGCAGGGCGCGCTCACCAGGCGCGAGCCCTTGTGGGCGCAGCGGTTCATCAGGACCCGCACCGAGTCGTCCTGGTGGCGCACGACGATCAGCGGCTGGCCGGCGATCTCGGCGCGCAGGTAGTCGCCGGGCTTGGGAAGCTGCGAGTCGTGGCCGACGTAGTTCCAGGTGTTGGCGAAGAAATGCTCCTGCTCGAGGGCGAAGAGCTCTTCGTCGATGTACAGATCGCGATGCACCCGGTCGGGCCGGACCAGGGCGCGCACGGCAGCCGGGTTGCCGCGGTAGGAAGAGGTCGTCGTCTGCATGTCGGGGTTCGTCGTCAGGCCGCGCTGCACCGCCGCCTCAGGCGAGCGCGAGGCGGGTCAGCGCGGCCTCCAGTTTCGCACCTTGCTCGTCGGCGAGGGCGGCATCGCGCAGCTCGCGCAGGGTCGCCGGCGCAAGCTGCGCGCCGGCACGGCGCACGGCGGCCATCAGGCGCTCGTAGTTGCGCACGCCGCGCTCGTGCGTGTCGCTGTAGCCCTTGACCAGGCGCTGGCATTGCGCCACCTCGACGGCGAGCTGCGGATTGAAGCTCGCCGTCTCGACGATGCTGGCGAGCCAGGCGACGATGGCGCCGTTCTCGGCCGCGAAGCGCGTCGTCGAGCGGCGCCAGCGCTTCATGCCGGCCACCGTGTAGAGCATGAGAAAGCCGGCGAGCGAGCTGGTGGTGACGACGCGGCCCTTCTGCGTGAAGCGCTCGACGAAGCGGCGCAGGAAACCCGGCCGTTCGATGCGGCGGCCGAGCCAGCCCGGCAGGGTCTCGGCGATCTCCTGGACGCGCGGATGGAGGTACTCGTCGATCGCCAGCACCTGCGCATCCTCGGCGCGCACTTCGCCGCGCACGCGCTCGAAGCGCGAGCCGCGCGTCTTCAGCGCGGCGACGCGCATCGTGTCCTCGTACGACATCCAGAGCGCGAGATGGCGGGCCGTCTCGTCGAGCAACGGCGTGCCCGAATCGCCGGCCAGCGCCGCGACCGGCGCCAGGCGATCGAGGTAGAGGCCGGCGTAGGCCAGGTCCTGGTAGTCGATCAGGCGGCGCACGCCCTCGCGCAGGGTCGTTCGTGCCGACGGCGGGAAGTCGTTGTCGATGCGCGTGAGAAGGCTTTGCACGAGGGGATGAACAGCGAGAGGCGAAGGTCCCTCGCTTCGCGCGGGCCGGGCGCCCTCTTCGTCCTCGGCGGAGCGAACCGCGTCGCCCGACGCGCCCGCCCGCTCGAATCCGACCGCGAACGCGCGCAGGCTCGGCGCCACGCCGACGCCGCCGCGCGTGATCGTCGCCTCGAACTGCGCCCGGCTGAACGGCAGCACGCCGGCGCCGGCGAGGGCGCCGAAGAGCACCGCGCTCAGCACGCTGCCGCTCTGCTCGGCCGCCGCGGCCATGTCGAAACGGACGAAGCGCCGGGCCGCCGTGGCGGCATGCGCCAGCAGCGCCGCGCTGTCGGCGCGGCCGTCGCCAAGGGCGCTCTTCTCGGCGATCGAATAGACGCGATGCGTCGAGGCGATCAGCGTCGTGCGCTCGGGCGTGACGAGGCCGCGCTGGACGGCGCGGCCGCACTCCATCAGCTCCGAGGCCAGCACCACGTCGACGTCACCGGGCAAGGGCATCAGCGCCAGCACCGGCACGCCGCCGTCGAGCCTGGCCTGCTGTTGCGGATAGAGCTCGACGTAGTAGATGGTCGCGCCGGTGCGCTGCGCGACGCCGGGCACGGACGTGGTCTGGGCGAAGTAGCCGTTCGATTCGCCGAGGTCGACGATCCAGTCGGCGAGCACGCCGCCGCCCTCGCCGCCCATCGCCATGATGGCGATCTTCAGGGGCTGCGCGCTGCTCATGGTCGATCCGCGTTCAGAACGCGAGACGGGCGCGGGCGCGCGCCTCGCGTCGCTGCAGCCAGCCGATCACCGCTGCGCGAAGGCGGGCCAGCGCCTGGTCCCAGGCGCTCGGATTGCTGACGATGCGTGCCTTGTAGAAGCTCGGGCAAAGCACCGCCGCATGCGAGACCTCGCCGCAGACGCCGCAGCCGACGCAGGTGTCGAGCACGGTCGCGACCGGATCGGTGCGCAGCGGATCGGGATTGGCCTTGATCGAGAGCGACGGGCAGCCGGAGAGGCGGATGCACGAATGGTCGCCGGTGCAGGTATCGGCATCGACGCCGAAGCGCTCGCGCACGACCCGCTCGCCGGCGGCGATCGCCTGCTTGACCAGCGGCTTTTCGCGGCGCTGCTTGTTGAGCTGGCACTCCGACTGCGCCACCAGCACCTTCGGGCCCTTCTCCTTGGTCGTCAGCGCTTCCTTCAAGGCGTCGCGCATGCCGGCGACGTCGTAGGTGCGGCGCAGGGTGCGGACCCAGCGCACGCCGACGCCGCGCACCGCCTGCTCGATCGCGTGGCCGGTGCTGCGGGTCGGGTTGAGGGCCTTCGACGACAGGATGTCCTGGCCGCCGGTGGCCGAGGTGTAGTTGTTGTCGACGACGATGGTCAGGTTGTCGCTGCGGTTGAAGACGGCGTTGGCGATGCCGCTGGTCAGGCCGTTGTGCCAGAAGCCGCCGTCGCCCATCACCGAGATGGCGCGCTTGTCGGTGCCGGTGTTGAAGGCCGATGCGGCGGCCGCGCCGAGGCCGTAGCCCATGGTCGTGTTGCCGAGGTGAAAGGGCGGCAGGATCGAGAACAGGTGGCAGCCGATGTCGGCGCTGACGTGATGCGCGCCGAGCTCGCGCTCGACCAGCTTCATGGCGCTGAAGATCGGCCGCTCCGGGCAGCCGGTGCAAAAGCCCGGCGGGCGGCCGTGCACGTTGTCGGCGAGCGAGGCCTCGGTGGCGAGGGGAATCACCTTCGGCACGCGCGCCGGCTTCGGCTGCACCTCGATGCGGCCGACGTGCTCGAGGAAGGCCCGCGTGCCCTTCAGCACTTCGGCGCCGGTGTATTCGCCGGCCGGCGTGAGGAAGTCCTTGCCGTGCAGCGCCGTCTGCAGGTCGGCCTGGCGCAGGATGGTCGCCAGGTTCTGCTCGATGTGGTTGGGCTGCCCTTCTTCGACCAGCAGCACCGCCCGCTTGCCGGCGCAAAAGCGCGTCACCTCGCTCGGCACCACCGGGTAGGCCACGTTCATGACGTAGAGCGGAATCTTCGAGTTGCCGTAGACGTCGGCCAGGCCGAGCCGCTCGAGCGCGCGCACCAACGCGTTGTACATGCCGCCCTGGACGACGATGCCGACGTCGTCGGCGTTCTCCGCGAAGAACTCGTTGAGCTTTCTTTCCTCGATGAAGCGCAGCGCCGCCGGCCAGCGCTCGTTGACCTTTTCCTGCTCGTGCAGGTAGGTGGCGGGTGGCAGGACGATGCGCGAGGTGTCGCGCCGCGGCGTGGTGAGCGCGTCGTTGGTGGTGAAGGTGGCGGTGCGGTTGGCGCTGGCCATGAAGTGGCCGTGCACGTGGCAGGCGCGGATGCGCAGCAGGAGCATCACCGGCGTGTGGCTGGCCTCCGAGAGCTCGAAGCCGGTCTTCACCGCCGCCACCATCGAAGGCAGGTTCGGGCGCGGGTCGAGCAGCCAGATCTGCGACTTCATGGCGAAGGCGTGGCTGCGCTCCTGCATGATCGACGAGCCCTCGCCGTAGTCTTCGCCGACGATCACCAGCGCGCCGCCGGTGACGCCGCCGGAGGCGAGATTGGCGAGCGCGTCGGAAGCGACGTTGATGCCGACCGGGCCCTTGAAGGTGACGGCGCCGCGCAGCGGGTAGTTCACCGAAGCCGCGAGCGTGGCCGCGGCGGTGGCCTCGCTGGCCGAGCTTTCGAAGCGGATGCCGTGCTCGGCGAGGATGTCCTGCGCGTCGGCCAGCACGTCCATCAGGTGCGAGATCGGCGCGCCCTGGTAGCCGGCCACGTACGACACGCCGGACTCGAGCAGGGCCTTGGTGACGGCGAGGATGCCTTCGCCGCGAAACACTTCGCCCGCGCCGAGGCGCAGCTTTTTCACCTCTTCGACGAAGGATCGCTCGGCCATGCCTGTTCCCGAAAAACTCCTGCGCGGCGCGGTCGCGCCGGCCGGAGGGTGCCTGGGGGCTGGCTCTATATTAGTTTAAGTGGCAACATATCCAAAATCATGCTTACCTTGCCGCGCCCGCCCCTTGCAACGAAGGCCGACGCCGGCGCCAGGGCACGCAAGGCGCCCGCCAGCGAGCGCTTCGTCGACGGCTACCTGGCCGCCCTGCTTGCGCAGGCGAGCCACCTGATCTCGCACGAGTTCCACCAGGTCGTGCGCGCGCACGGCCTGTCGGTCTCGCAATGGCGCGTGCTCGCCAGCCTGGCCGGCGAGGAGCCCATCAGCACCGGCCGGCTCGCCCAGGTGGCCGTGCTGAAGCAGCCGACCGTGACCCGGATGCTCGACCGCCTGGCCGCCGAGGGCCGCGTCGAGCGCCTGGCGCAGGCGGGCGACCGGCGCGTCACGCTCGTTCGCATCACGCCCGCAGGCGCGCGCACGGTGGCGCGGCTGATCGCGCTGGCGCGTGACCACGAAGCGCGCGTGCTGGCGCCCTTCGGCTTGCCGCGCGCCGAGGAATTGAAAGCGACGCTGCGCGGAATCATCGCGGCACGCGGCAAGGCGGCAGCCGCGGAATGAACGCCTGCGCCGCGCCGCGTTGCCTTCGGCGGCGCGGCACGGTCGGCAGGGGTCGCGCCGCGCTCAGCAGGGATTGGGCGCGCGCAGGGGGCCGACCACGCGTTGCAGCAGGACCGGACCCACGACCGCCTGCCCGTCGACGCCGTTCAATGTCGTCGTGAGCGCACCGCCCGCTGCCGGCACCGCGGAGAGGGCGGCGAGCACGTCGATGCCGTTCCTGTCGATCTCGTAGCTGCCGAAGAAGCCCTGAACACCGCCGGCGGTGGTGCCGAACTCGCCGCTGAAATGCAGCTTCAGGCACGAGTCGTCGAGCAGCGCGAGGTTGCCGTTCAGCTCGAGCACGACCTGCCCGGCAGCGTCGGCGAACTGGACCGGCAGCGTGCCGGTGGCCGGCGGCGGCACGGCGGGCGCCGAGGAGCACGCCAGCACCGCGGCGACCGTGCCGCCGCAGACGGAGCCCGGGCTCGCGCCGAAGGCAGCGAGCGCGTCGTCGCCGGTGCCCGTGCCACCCACCCCGGGACCGCAGCCTGCGAACAGGAGCGCCCCGAGCATCCATGCGCTGGCCAGGCAGGCCCGCCAAAGCTTCGATCTCATTTTTCGGCTCCCCCGCTGCTGTAGAAATAGACGCCGAAGCGCACGCGCTGGCCGGTGCCCGGCGATTTGTCGTCCGCGCCGTCGGCGTCGCTGCAGGCCTGTGCCTCGGCCAGCACCGCCGGCAGCGCCCGCGTCCAGGCCTGCTTCGCCACGCGCTGCAGGCGCTCGACCGATGCCGGCGTGATGCGGTCGAGGTACATCGCCTGCTCGAGAAAGTTGCCCTCGCCCTGCAGGTTTGCCGCGGCGGCATGGGCGTGATCGGCGAGGTTGGCGGCGAACAGCTCGGACATCTCGGCAAAGCCCTGGCGTGGCGCGAAGCCGCTCGACGAGAGGGCGATGCCGTCGTCGCCTTCGGTCACCGCACCGAGGCGCAGCAGCTCGTCGAGCATGGCGCGGCCGCGGATGTCGCTGCTCACGCCGGCGACCATGGCGTCGAACTCGGCGCGCTGCAGCGTGCGCGGGCGGCGGCGGTCCTGATAAGCGGCGTCGCCGAGCCAGCGCGCGACCACCTCGCCGACCAGCGACAGCGGCGCGCCGGCCTTGCGGGTCGAACGGGCGCCTGGTTGCGCTGCGCGCGTGAGGTTGCGCACGTCGCGCCGGTGCACGCCCGAGAGCAGCGACAGCGCACTGTCGGTCTGCGCCATGCCGCGTGCCTTCAGCTCATCGGTCGCGGCGTCGAGGAACACGCGCTTGAGCGCCGCGCTGAAGGCCGGGTACGTGACGCCATGGCGCACCAGGAGCCGAGCCAGCGGCCGCATCACGCGCAGGACGCTGGCTTCGACGATCGAGTGACGGCCGGTCACAGATTGGATCTCGATGGACTTGACATGCCCGAATGCTGTGGGATATTGTCCCACAGACCTCTCAGGCAAGCAAGGAGACAGCCATGCCGATCGAGCACAAAACCGACAGAAGGCCGCGCGCCACGACCTGGCTGCTGCTGGCGCTGGTGGTCTTCGTGGCGGCGTCGTGCGGCGGCGGCTCGTCGTCCGGCACGCCGGCCTCGGCGACGACGCAGACCACGCTCGCCGCGTCGCAACCGGGCGAGTTGCTCGCCTACGTGAAGTCCTTGCTGCTGGCGCGCGATGCGCAGCGCCAGAGCTCACCCGGCACCTCGCTCGACGGCCCGCCGGTGCCGGGCACGTCGCTGGCGCTGAGTCCGGCCGGCGCGGCCGTGCCGTTCTCGAACACCACGGTGCAGGAGTCAAGCGTCGACGAGGAAGACCTGCTCAAGACCGATGGCACGTCGGTCTACGCGCTGGACACCACTTCGCTGACGCTGGGCGGCCGGATGCAGCCGCAGTTGCGCGTCTACCGGCGCGACGCCGCCGGCGGGATCGATCCGGCCCAGGTGCTGCCGCTGCCGGTCAGCGCCACCGGCTTTGCCCAGCCGGGCGGCCTGCTCCTCGCCGCCGCTGCGCAGCGCGCCGTGGCGCTGAGCCAATCGTTCCTGCCGATCGCCGATCCGCTGCCTTGCCTGCTCGAAGTCCCTTGCCCCTTGGCCGGCGCCCAGATCTATCCGATCTTCGCGCTGCAATCGACCGTGCAGCTGCAGTTCCTCGATCTCGACAACACGGGCAACGCCACGCTCGGCAAGCACGTCGTGATCGGCGGGCAGCTCGTCGCCAGCCGGCTGATCGGCAACGTCATGTACCTCGTGACCACGTTCTCGCCGCATGTGCCGTACGAGCAGCTCGCAGCGGATGCGACGGTGCAGCAGAAGTCCGACATGCTCAGCCAGATGACGTCGGCCGATTTCCTGCCGACCTGGCAGGCCGATGCCGCGGCCGCCGAGGCGCTCGTTGCCGACACCGACTGCTATGTCCATCCGGGCAACGCCTCGCTCGCCCTGCAGATCACGACCCTCACCGCCATCGATCTCGGCTCGCCGACGCTGGCGCGTGCCAGCCGCTGCTTCGTCGGCGGCACCGAGGCGATCTACATGGCGCCGACGAACCTCTATCTCGCGACGACGCGCTTTCCCTTCGTCATTCTCGGCAATGGGCTGCTGCAGTACGCGCCGCAGTTCGCGACCGACATCCACAAGTTCTCGGTCGCGGGGATGGCGATCAACTACCAGGCTTCGGGCGAAGTCCCGGGCAACCTCGGCTGGGACGTCGAGCGCAAGTCGTATCGCATGGGCGAATACAACGGCGACCTGCGCGTACTCAGCTTCACCGGCCAGACCGGCTGGGCGCTGCCCGAAGACGCCACTTCGGCGAGCGCGCCGCCGCCATCGCCGGCGACGCTGACGGTGCTGCGCCAGGCCGCGAGCGGCCCCTCGCTCGATGCGATCGCGACCTTGCCCGACAGCAAGCATCCGGAGCCGCTCGGCCAGGCCGGCGAGCAGATCTACGCGGTGCGCTTCACCGGGGCGCGCGGATACCTCGTGACCTTTCGCAGCGTCGACCCGCTGTACGTGCTCGACCTCAGCGTCCCGAGCGACCCGCAGGTGGCAGGCTCGCTGCAGGTCTCGGGCTTCTCCAACTACCTGCTGCCGCTGACCGACACGCTGCTCTTCGGCGTCGGCCACGACGTCGACGCGACCAACCATCTCGGCGGCGTCAAGCTCGGCCTCTTCGACGTCAGCGACCCGGCGCAACCGAAGGTGCTCGACACGCGCACCCTGGGCGCGTCCAGCAGCCAGAGCGGGCTCGATGCGTCGAGCCACGGCATCAACTGGCTGCAGGTCGGCAACGTGCAGCGGATCGGCCTGCCGCTGCTCGTCACCGCCGCGCCCTTCGATCCGAGCCCGCAGCACGGCCTGCAACGCATCGAGGTCGACACGCAGGCGCAGACCCTCGCCCTGAAAGCCATGCTGCCGGCGCCGAGCGCGCCGGAAACCTATCCGAGCCTGGCGGGGGACCGCAGCCTGCAGATCGGGTCCAAGCTCGTCTATCTGACAGAGGGGCAGGTCGTGGTCGCCGACTGGTAGGAGACGCACCTGCCCCCTCTTCAAGAGGGGCGCCGGGAAATCGCCGGGTCCGCAGACTCGCGCGATGACACAAACGCACACGGAGCTGAAAGACAAGGTCGCGATCGTCACCGGCGGGGGGAGCGGCGCCGGCGAAGGGATTGCACGGGTGCTGGCACGCGAGGGCGCACGCGTCGCCGTCGTCGACCTGAACCTCGACGACGCCGGCCGGGTGGCGGCCAGCATCGACGCCAGCGGGTTGCGGGCGATCGAGATTCGCGCCGACATCTCGCGCAAGGCCGATGTCGAGGCCATGGTCGAGCAGGTGCTGGGCGCGTTCGGCGGCATCGACATCCTGGTGAACAACGCCGGCATTGCCGAAGCGCCGTCGCTACTGCAGGACCTGCCCGAAGCCCAGTGGGACCGGGTCTTCGGCGTCAACGTCAAGGGCATGTTCCTCTGCTGCCAGGCCGTGCTGCCGACCATGATTGCCCAGCGCAAAGGCAAGATCGTCAACATCGGCTCGATCGCCGGGCTGCGCATGGCGTTCTTCAGCGGCGCCGACTACACCGCGTCGAAGCACGCCGTTTCCGGCCTGACCCAGCACCTTGCCTGGGAGGTCGCCGACCATCGGATCAATGTCAACGCCGTCTGCCCCGGGGCCATCCTGACACCGTGGATGGAGCGAAACATCGACGCCGCGCAGCGCGACTCAATGGCCCGCCGCGTGATGCCACTCGGTCGCTGGTGCACGACCGAGGAGATCGGCGAGACGGTCTGCTTCCTCGCCAGCGAGCGCGCCGACATGATCACCGGCCAGCTGCTGGCCATCGACGGCGGCGCACTGACAGGCTACGGCGAGGACTTGCGGGCGATGCTGCACAAGCGCATCGAGGAGTCGCAACGCGCGCGGGCGAACGGCGATCTTGGATGAACAAGCTTCGATGACCATGAGCGAACGACTGCAGGACAAGATCGCGATCGTTACCGGAGCGGGCCGCGGCATCGGCGCTGCCATCGCGCGCGCGCTGGCCCGGGAAGGCGCATCGGTGTGTTGCGCCGCGCGAAGCGCGGCCGAGCTCGAACAGGTGGTCGGCGAGATCCGTGGCGCAGGGGGCAAAGCGATCGCGGCGGTGTGCGACATCTCGGACCCGGGCGCCGTGAAACAGATGGTCGCGCTGGCGACCGCCTCGTTCGGAGGCGTCGATCTGCTGGTGGCCAACGCCGGCGCGAGCGGCGACGGCAAGCCGGTCGAAGAGAGCGACATCGAAGCCTGGCGGCACACGCTGGACGTCAATCTCTTCGGCACCTACCTCTGCGCGCGTGCGGTGATCCCCGCGATGCGCCGGCGCGGCGGCGGCAAGATCATCACCGTCGGCTCCGGAATGGGACACCGCGCGCGCGGCGGCCTGTCGGCCTATGCCTGCTCCAAGGCCGGCAGCTGGATGCTGACCCGCGTCCTGGCGAGCGAGCTCGGCCCCTACGGCATCGACGTCAACGAGCTGGTCCCCGGCCCGGTGCTGACCGCCATGACCGCCGCGGCCTTCGTGCCCCAGCACCTGGCGGCGCCGGAGCTGCAGGGCGAGTGGTTCAAGAGCCCGGAGGATGTGCTGCCGCTGCTTCTGTTTCTTGCAACGCAACCGCCCAAGGGTCCTTCGGGCCAGAGCTTCGGACTGGCACGACGCGAGATGTGACGTCGTTGCCCGGCCACGGCGCGACCCCGTTCTCGCTCAGGACAGCGTCTCGTCTGCCGGCGCGCGCCACAGCCCGGCGTGCTTCAACATGCCGAGCGTGCGCGCCAGCACGTCGCGGCGATAGTCGGCCACGTCGCGCCCGCTGTAGTCGTAGAAGCCGCTTCCGCTCTTGAGCCCCAGCCGGCCTTCGGCGACCATGCCCTGGACGATCGCCGGCGCGGCATAGCGCGCCGCGTCGATCGACATCGACATCTCGCGGCTGGCGTGGTTCAGGATGTCGGCACCGCCGAAATCGATGAACTCGACGACGCCGAGCGCGGCGAAGCGCAGGCCGAGGCCGAAGCGGGTCGCCTTGTCGATCTCCTCGGCCGTCGCCGCGCCCTCCTCGATCATCCGCGCCGCCTCGTTCATCACCAGCGCCTGCAGGCGCGGCACGATGTAGCCCGGCGTCGGGCCGCAGACCACCGGCAGCTTGCCGATCGCCTCCATCAGCGCCTTGGCACGCGCCAGCACGGCGGGTGAGGTGCCGGGGTGCGTGCTGAGCTCCACCACCGGAATGACGTAGGCCGGATTCAGCCAGTGGATGTTGAGGAAGCGCTCGGGCTGCGGCACCAGGGCCGCAAGCTGGGTGACGAGGATGCTGCTCGTCGTCGAGGTGAGGATCGCCTCGGGCGTGCAGTGGCGGCCGATCCGGGCCAAGGCTTCGCGCTTGGCGTCGAGGTGCTCCGGCACGGCCTCGAAGACAAGCTCGGCCGCCGCCAGCGCCGCCGGCGCGTCGTCGCTCGCCACCAGCTCGATGCGCGCGACGAGCGCATCGATGCGCTCGACCGGCAAGGCGCCGAGCCCGGCCAGGGCCTCGAGACTGCTGCGGATCTCGGCGCCGGCCTCGCTGCGAAGCTGCTGCCAGGCCTCGGCGCTGCGCGGGCGCAAGTCGATCAGCGCGATGCGATGGCCGGCCCAGGCGAAAGCGATGGCGATGCTGCGCCCCATCCGGCCCGCCCCGACGGCCGCGAATCGCGGCAGCGTCTTCGAGACCTTCATTCGATCTTCATGCCGGTGGCCTTGATGATGCGTGCGTAGCGAGCCCGCTGTGCGGCGATGCGCTCGGCCGCCGGCTTGCCGGTCTCGGCCTCGACGAAAAGATCGAGCCTGGCGAGCTGCGCCTTGACGTCGGGCTGGGCCAGTGCATCGGCCATCGCCTTCTGCAGCACGGCCAGCACCGGCTCCGGCGTGGCCGCAGGCACCATCGCGAGGTAGAGCACCTCGACCTCGAGCTCCTTCATGCCGGCCTCGGCCACCGTCGGCAGGTCGGGCGCGACGAGCGAGCGCTTGCGGCTGGTCACCGCGAGGGCCGTGATCTTGCCGGCCTGCACGTGCGGCAGCAGCCCGGGCGTGGCCAGGATGCCGGCTTGCACCTCGCCGCTCAGCAAGGCCAGCACGGCCGGCGAGTTGCCCTTGTAGGGCACATGCAGCACCTTGATGCCGGCAGCGTCGCCGAGGATGGCCGCCGCCAGATGGCCGGGGCTGCCGTTGCTGCCCGAGCTGAAGCTGAGCGTCTGCGTCTTGCCCTTGGCGACGAGCTCGGCGAGCGTCTTGACGCCGAGCGAAGGGTTCACCGCGACCATCAGGCCCGAGGAGGCCATGATCATCAACGGCTTCAGGTCTTCCGGCTTGAACGGCATCGAGCGATAGATGCTCGGATTGACCGTGAAGGTGGTGTCGATCCCGGTGAGGATGGTGTAGCCGTCGGCCGGTGCGCGCGCCACCTGGTCGGCCGCGACGTCGCCGCCCGCACCGGGCTTGTTGTCGACGATGAAGGGCTGCTTCAGCGCCGCGCTCAGCTTCTCCGCAACGAGGCGCGAAATGATGTCCGACGGGCCGCCGGCCGGGAAGGCGTTGATTATCTTGACGGGGCCGGCGGGGAACGCAGCTTGCGCGTTGGCGGCGAACCCGGCGGCAAACGCGAGGACGGCGACAAGGCCCTGAAGGCATCGCACAACGGTCTGGCGCATCTCGGTCTCCTGGTTTGTCTCGTCGAGCAGCGAAGGATCGAAGCCCGGCGTTGCGCTCGTTCGAGCAGCCCTAGCCAACGCGCTCGACGTCGTAGCCCTCGCCGCGCATGGCGGCGAGGATCTTCTCGATGTGCGCGGCCCCGCGCGTCTGCACCACGACCTCGATCTGCACGCGCTCGACCGAGAGCGAGGTGAAGGCGCGCTGGTGCTGCACCTCGTCGATGTTGGCGCCGAGCTGGCCGAGCAGCGTCGCCACGTCGGCGAGCGCCCCGGGCACGTCGCGCACGTCGACGCGCAGGCGCGCCAGCCGGCCCGACTTGACCATGCCGCGCTCGATGATCTCGGCCAGCACCAGCGGCTCGATATTGCCGCCGCACAGCACCAGCCCGACCTTGCGGCCGGCGTAGCGCGCCTTGTCCTTGAGGACGGCAGCCAGGCCGACCGCGCCGGCGCCCTCGACCACCGTCTTCTCGATCTCGAGCAGCATCAGGATCGCCTGCTCGATGTCGTCTTCGGAGACGAGCACCACGTCGTCGACGAGCCCGCGGATCACCGGCATCGTCAAGGCGCCGGGATGCTTGACGCCGATCCCGTCGGCGATCGTCGCCTGCCGGCTTTCGCGGCTCTGCCCGTGCTTGGCGTTCCAGGCCGCCGGAAAGCGCTCGGTCTGGACGCCGATGATCCGGATGTCGGGCTTGATGGCGCGCGCCGCGGTGGCGATGCCCGCGATCAGGCCGCCGCCGCCGATGGCGACGACGAGCGTGTCGATCGCCGGCTGCTGCGCCAGCATCTCGAGGCCGACTGTGCCCTGGCCGGCGATGACGGCCCTGTCGTCGAAGGGATGGACGAGCGTGTAGCCGCGCTCGGCCGCGAGCTTCAGGCCGGCAACGCGCGCGTCTTCGAAGGTGTCGCCCTCGAGCACGACCTCGGCGCCGAAGCCGCGCGTGTTCTCCACCTTCACCGAGGAGGCGAAGCGCGGCATGACGATGGTGGCGGCGATGCCCATCCGCTCGGCGTGATAGGCGACCGCCTGTGCATGGTTGCCGGCCGAGACCGCGAGCACGCCCTTGCCGCGCTCTTCGGGCGTCAGCTGCGCCATCTTGTTGAGGGCGCCACGCTCCTTGAACGAGGCCGTGAACTGCAGGTTCTCGAACTTCAGGAAGACGTCGCAGCCGCAGATGACCGAGAGCGTGCGCGAGGGCAGGCAGGGCGTCTCGATGACCTCGCCGCGGATGCGCGCGGCCGCCTCGCGGATCGCGTCGGCCGAGACCGCAGGAAGGGCTGAGCTCATCCGGCCATTCTCGCCCGGCCGCCGAGGCTCAGCCGACGCGCACGACCTTGAGCATGTTGGTGCCGCCCGGATAGCCCATCGGCTCGCCGCAGGTGATGCCGTAGGTGTCGCCCGGCATGAGCACACCGGCGTCGACGAGCAACTGCTCGGCATGCTGCAGGGCTTCGTCGCGATCGTCGAAGTTGGGCATCAGCATCGGCGTGACGTTGCGGTACATCGCCATCCGCCGCTGGCTGCGGATCTGCGAGGTGATGCCGAAGATCGGCACGTGGATCTTCTGCCGGCTCATCCACAGCGCCGTCGAGCCCGACTCGGTGAGCGCCAGGATCGCCTTGCAGCCGAGGTGGTAGGCGGTGAAGAGCGCGGCCATGGCGATCGACTGGTCGATCCGGCCGAAGGTCTTGTTGGTGAAGCCGGCGTCGAGCGAGATCTCCTCGGCGCGCTCGGCCTCGACGCAAATGGAGGCCATCATTTCCACGGTCTCGACCGGATACTTGCCGGCCGCCGTCTCGGCGCTCAGCATCACGGCATCGGTGCCGTCGAGCACGGCGTTGGCCACGTCGCTCACCTCGGCGCGCGTCGGCACCGGGTTGACGATCATCGACTCCATCATCTGCGTCGCGGTGATGGTGAAGCGATCGAGCTCGCGCGCCATCTTGATCATGCGCTTCTGCAGCGCCGGCACGGCCGCGTTGCCGACTTCCACGGCGAGGTCGCCGCGCGCCACCATGATGCCGTCCGACGCCTTCAGGATCGCTTCGAGCGCCGGGATGGCTTCGCTGCGCTCGATCTTGGCGATCAGCTGCGGCTTGTGCTTCCACGGCTCGCCGGCGACGTTGGCGAGCTGGCGCGCCATCTCCATGTCGGTGGCGCTCTTCGGAAAGCTGACCGCCAGGTACTCGCACTGAAAGCTCATCGCGGTCTTGATGTCTTCCATGTCCTTGGCCGTCAGGGCCGGCGCCGTCAGCCCGCCGCCGGCCTTGTTGATGCCCTTGTTGTTCGACAGCGTGCCGCCGATCACCACCGTCGTGTGCACTTCCTCGCCGCGCACGCCGTCGACCGTCAGGCGCAGCAGGCCGTCGTTGAGCAGCAGCGTGTCGCCGGGCCGCACGTCGCGCGGCAGCTCCTTGTAGTCGAGGCCGACGCGCGCGCTCGTGCCCAGGCCGGTGAACGCCGCGTCGAGCACCAGCTTCGTGCCCGGCTCGAGCGTCGTCTTGCCGCCTTCGATCTTGCCGACGCGGATCTTCGGGCCCTGCAGGTCGGCCATGATCGCCACTTCCTTGCCGACCTTCTTCGAGGCCTCGCGGATCATCGCGGCGCGATCGATGTGGTCCTGCGCCGTGCCGTGCGAGAAGTTGAGCCGCATCACGTCGACGCCGGCGCGCAGCATGCGCTCCAGCACCTCGGCCTCGCTCGAAGCCGGGCCGAGGGTGGCGACGATCTTGGTCGCGCGCGGGCTGTGGTTGTCCATCAGGCAGGTCGATTCATGGGTTTTGGCGGGCGCGCCGCTCCAGGATCTCGATGGCCGGCAGCGTCTTGCCTTCGAGCATTTCAAGGAACGCGCCACCGCCGGTGGAGATGTAGCCGATGTCGGCCTCGATGCCGTACTTGGCGATGGCTGCGAGCGTATCGCCGCCACCGGCAATGCTGAACGCGGGCGATGCAGCGATGGCGCGCGCGACGGTCTGGGTGCCGTGCGCGAAGGCGTCGAACTCGAACACGCCGACCGGGCCGTTCCAGACGATGGTGCCTGCCGATCCGAGAAGCGCCGCGAGCGCCGACGCCGTCTCGGGGCCGATGTCGAGGATGAGGTCGTCGGCAGCGACGTCCTGCACCCGCTTGATCGTCGCGGCGGCGCCCGCCGCGAACTCGCGCGCCGTGACGACGTCGGTGGGGATCGGGACTGCGGCGCCGCGCGCGCGCATCGCGGCGATCACCGCGCGCGCCTCGCCCACCAGCGAAGGCTCGGCCAGGCTCTTGCCGATCGGCAGGCCCTCGGCCAGGAGAAAAGTGTTGGCGATGCCGCCGCCGACGATGAGCCGGTCGACCCGCGTGGCCAGGCTTTGCAGGATGGCGAGCTTGGTCGAGACCTTGCTGCCGGCGACGATGGCCACGAGCGGGCGGGCCGGGCGCGCCAGCGCGCGCGAGATCGCATCGAGCTCGGCCGCGAGCAGCGGGCCGGCGCAGGCGACGGCGGCGAACTCGGCGATGCCGTAGGTCGTGGCCTCGGCCCGATGCGCGGTGCCGAACGCGTCGTTGACGAAGACATCGCAGAGTGCAGCCATCTGCCGCGCGAGCGCCGGATCGTTCTTCTTCTCGCCCTTGTTCAGGCGACAGTTCTCGAGCACCACCAGCTGGTCGGGCTCGACCTCGACACCGCCCAACCAATCCGTCTTCAGCGGCACCTCGCGGCCGAGCAGCTCGCCGAGCCGGCGGGCCACCGGCGCAAGCGAATCCTCGGGCTTCGGCTCGCCTTCGGTCGGCCGGCCGAGATGCGAGGTGACCATCACCGCGGCCCCGGCGCCGAGCGCCTGCTCGATGCAGGGCATCGAAGCGCGGATGCGCGTGTCTTCGGTGATGCGGCCGCGGCCTTCCGGTGAATGGTCCTGCGGCACGTTGAGATCGGAGCGGATGAAGACGCGCTTGCCGGCCAGGGCGCCGCTGCCGGCGAGATCCGTGAAACGCAGAAATGTCATTCGACGACGCGCAAAGCTGAGATTTTAGGCGGCACCCGCAACGCCCCCGCAGGGTTTCACCCTGACCAGCGCTGTCGTGCGTGTCATGCAAGGAGGCTGCTGCGCCTCGCCCGATTCACTCCAAAGCCAGGTCCGATCATGCCCGCTCGCACTTTCCTGCACTCCTTCGTTGCCTTCTCCCTGTCCGCCGCGGCGGCGCTGGCTCTCGCGCAGACCCAGGCCGCGCTCGATGCGCCGCCGCCCTGGCGTCCGCCGGCGCTGATCGTCTCGGGTGCCGAGCAACCGGTTCGCCTGCGTGCGCTGAAGGTCGAGATGGAGGTGGCGGCCGGGGTGGCCGAGACACGGGTGCAGATGGAGTTCTTCAATCCGAACGCGCGCGTGCTCGAAGGCAAGCTGCAATTCCCGCTCGCCCCGGGCCAGGTCGTCAGCGGCTTCGCGCTCGACGTCGACGGCCAGATGCGCGACGCCGTGCCGGTGGGCAAGGTGCGCGCCGAGCAGGTCTTCGAAGACATCACACGGCGTCGCGTCGACCCCGGCCTGCTGCAAACGACCGCCGGCAACAACTACGAGTTGCGCATCTATCCGCTCTTGCCGGGGAAGACGCGCACCGTTGTGCTCCGGCTGGTCGAGCCGGCGGGCCCGCGCCAGGTGCTGCCGCTCGGCTACGCCAGTCGCGTCGATCGGCTCGAGGTCGCCCTGCACTTTGCCAGCGCGCCGAAGCGGCCGACGATAGAAGGCGCCAGCGCCCTTGGCCTGGCGTTCGAGCCGGACCCGCGTGGCGGCTTCACGGCCCAGCTCGCGCTGGCCGATGCCGCGCTGCCGCGCCAGCCGGTGCTGGTGCAGACCTCGGCCACGAGCGCAGCGCAGGTGACGACCGAAGAACGCGACGGCGACAGCTACTTCGCACTCGATCTGCCGGTCTCGACACTGAGCGCAGCGCGGCCCTTGCCGCGCCAGGTCCAGATCGTCTGGGATGCGTCCGGCTCGGGCGCGCATCGGCAGATCGACCGCGAGCTGGCGTTGCTCGACGCCTACTTCCGGCGTGCCCAGGCGATCGCCGTGACGCTGGTGCGCGTGGCCGACGTCGCGTCGGCGCCGGAACGCTTCGAGGTGCGCGGCGGCGACTGGTCGGCCCTGCGCCGCGCCTTGCAGGCGACGGTGTACGACGGCGCCAGCAACCTCGGTGCGGTGCGCCACGACGGCGTCTCGGGCGAAGCGCTCTGGTTCAGCGACGGCCTGGCCAACTACGGCACGCCCTGGCGCCCGGTCTTCCCGGTGCCGGTGTATGCCATCGACAGCGCGGCGAGCAGCGACCCGGCGGCCCTGCATGCGCTCGCCGAGGCCAGCGGCGGCCGCAGCATCGAGCTCGCCGGCCTGACGCTCGAGCAGGCCGCGGCAGCCTTGCTCACGCGCGGCACGCAGCTCGTCGACCTGCAAGGCATCGGGGCCAAGGAGCTGGTCGTCGAATCGCACGATGCCAGCGCCGGGCGCCTCGCCATCGCAGGCCTGATGACGGCCGGCCAGGCGGACCTGACGCTGCGCCTGCGCGATCGCGGCGGCAGCGTGGTCACGCGCACCGTGCACATCGACGCGCGCCGGAACGGGTCGCGGCTGGCTGCGTCGCAATGGGCTCGCCTGCGTCTCGCATCGCTCGCCGGCGCTGCGCACGACAACAAGAAGCAGATCGAAGAGATCGGTCGGCGCTTCGGCATCGCCACGGGTGAAACCTCGCTGCTCGTCCTCGAGCGCGTCGACGACTATGTGCGACACGACATTGCGCCGCCACCCGCCCTGCGCGAAGCCTACGAGCGGCTCGCCGCCACCGTGCAGCAGGATCGCGCCCGCAGCGACGCGGCTCGCCTGGCCGATGTCGTGCGCCGTTTCGAAGCGCACGTCGCCTGGTGGAATCGCGACTTCCCGAAAGACACGCCCAAGGCGCCGCTCGAGATCGCCAAGAGCGAAAGCCGCGGTGCGGTCGGTGCGCTGACCGAGGCGCGTCGCGAGCGCCAGGCCGCCGACGCGGTGGGCAGCGCGGCGCGGCCCGCAGCGCCCGCGCCGCTGTCGGCGCCAGCCAGCTTCGCAGCGCAGGCGGGCAATGCGGCGGCGAAGAAGGACGCCAGCGCAACGTCGAGCTCGCCGAGCATCTCGATCGCATTGAAGCCGGCCACGCCGAATGCCGAGTGGACGAAGCGGCTGGCCGCGGCCGAGCCGGCGTCCTGGCCGGCGATCTATCTCGACGAGCGTCGCGCCAACGCGATGAGCGTCGGCTTCTTTCTCGACTGCGCCGACTTCTTCCTGCAGAAGGGCCAGCACGCCCTCGGTCTGCGCGTGCTCTCGAACCTCGCGGAAATGGATCTGCAGAACCGCCAGGTGCTGCGCCTGCTCGGCTATCGCCTGCAGCAGGCCGACGAGATCGCGCTCGCCGTGCCGATCTTCGAGCGTGTCCTCGAGCTGGCGCCCTACGAGCCGCAATCGCATCGCGATCTCGGCCTGGCGCTGGCGGCCGCGGGGCAATCGCAGCAGGCGGTCGATCGACTCTACGAAGTCGTCACCGGCAGCTGGGATGCACGCTTCGCCGACATCGACCTGATCGCCCTCGGCGAGCTCAACGCCATCGTCGCCAAGGCGGCGCGCGAAGGCCGGCCGATGGACGTCGGCGCGATCGAGCCGCGGCTCCTGAAGAACCTGCCGCTCGACGTCCGCGTCGTGCTGGCCTGGGATGCCGATGCGACCGACGTCGACCTGCACGTCTTCGATCCGAACGGCGAGGAGGTGTTCTACGGCCACAACCTCTCGTACCAGGGCGGCATGATCAGCCACGACGCGACCGGCGGCTACGGCCCCGAGGAGTTCTCGCTGCGCCACGCCAAGCCCGGAAAGTACCGGGTCGAGGCCAACTTCTTCGGCCATCGCCAGCAGGTGCTCACCTCGAGCACGGGCATCATGCTCTGGCTTTCGAGCGGCTTCGCGACCGCAGCGCAGCAGGATCAGCGCACGACCTTGCGCCTGAAGAGCCAGGGCGGCGAACGGGTGGTGGTCGGCGAGTTCGAGGTCGGCGGCTGAGCGCTTCGACCGGATCGGCTCAGTGCGTCTCGGCGGCAACCTTGGCCGGCGCCGCCGGAGCGATCTGCGGCGTCACCGAGTCGATCTTGTTCTCGCGCATGTAGTCGTTCATGTCGCGCCAGCCGGCGTAGACCGCGGCGCGATCGTTCTTCTTGTAGAGCGCGTAGCAATCTTCGAGGGCGCGCGCGGCCTGCCGACAGGCCGCGCCGACGGCCTTGCCATCGGCGTCGCGCGCCGCGGCGATCTTCTCGGGCGAGTCGAGGCCCAGCATGTCGCAGCCGGCGACGAGAGTCGAGCCGAGGACGAGGACGAGCGAGAGGAGTGGAAGGCGCATGGCGAGCGGACGGGTTCGCCAGGAATATCGGCCAGGGCGGCGCCGACTTGAGTCGGCCGCGCCGGCTCAGCCGAAGCGGGCGCCGAGCGGCACGGGGCGGCCGCGCAGGAACTCGGCGGCCGGCAGGCGGCGGCCGCCGGCGCGCTGCAACTCGGTGAGGGCCAGACGACCTTCGCCGCAGGCCACGGTCAGCGCGCCGCCGTCGATGCCGACGATCTCGCCCGCGGCCGCCGCCGGAGCCCGGGCGTGCCTCGCCATGCCAGCAGGTGACGGCTTCGCCGGCGAGCGTGCTGCGCGCGCCCGGGAACGGATCGAAGGCACGCAGGCGCCGTTCGATCGCGGCCGCCGGTTCGTGCCAGTCGATCGTCGCCTCGGCCTTGCCGATCTTGGCGGCATACGTGGCGCCGAGCATCCGGTTGCTTGCGGGGCATCAGGCGACCCTCGGCCGCTGCGGCGAGGCCGTGCAGCACCAGCTCGCCGCCGAGCGCGGCGAGGCGGGACTGCAGGCTGCCGCCGGTGTCGGCGGCGGTGATGGGCGTGCTCGCCGTCAGCAGGATGTCGCCGGTATCGAGCCCGGCGTCCATCTGCATCAACGTCACGCCGGTCTCGGCGTCGCCGGCCTCGATCGCGCGCTGGATCGGCGCGGCGCCGCGCCAGCGCGGCAGCAGGGAGGCGTGGATGTTGATGCAGCCCAGGCGCGGCAGCTGCGAGCAGCCAGGGCGGCAGGATGAGGCCGTAGGCGGCGACGACGATGGCATCGGGCAGCGCGGCCGCCAGGGCGGTGCGCGCCGCCTCTGCGTCGTCGGCGAAGCGACCGTCGAGGCGCAGGCCGCGAGGTTGCAGCACCTCGATGCCGCGCTCGACGGCGAGCGCCTTCACCGGCGAAGGCAGCGTCTTCATGCCGCGACCGGCGGGCCGATCGGGCTGGCTCAGGACGCAAACGACCTCGAAGCCGGCGCCGACGATCCGTTCGAGGGCGACCCGGGCGAATTCCGGCGTGCCCGCGAACGCCAGCCGCAGCGGGCTGGCGCTCAGGGCCGGGCCTCGTCGCGTGTCTTCTTCAGCATGCGGGTGCGGATGCGCGAGCGCTTGAGCGGGCTCAGGTACTCGACGAAGACCTTGCCGAGCAGGTGATCCATCTCGTGCTGCACCGCCACCGAGAGCAGGCCCTCGGCATCGAGCTCGCGCAGCTGGCCCGAGCGGTCGGCGGCGCGCACGCGCACGCGGGCGTGGCGCGGCACCTTGTCGTAGATGTCGGGCACCGACAGGCAGCCTTCGTCGCCGAGGATCATGTCCTCGCTCTTTTGCACCAGCTCCGGGTTGATCAGGACGATCGCCGTGTCGCGCGCGTCGGAGGTGTCGATGACGATGACACGCTCGTGCACGTCGACCTGCGTCGCCGCCAGGCCGACGCCTTCGGCCGCGTACATGGTCTCGAGCAGGTCGTCGACGAGACGGCGAATCCGCTCGTCGACCTCGGTCACGGGCTTGGCCACGGTATGCAGCCGCGGGTCGGGATAGCGAAGGATGTCGAGACGGGACATTTGTGACGAATCGATTCAGGCGCGGCCCGATGTGGACGACGCGCAACGTAACGCGGTGTGAAAGGTCTCACGCACGGCCGTCCACAGAGGGTGACTTTCGTTGCGATATCAAGGCTTTATAGGCAGAATCTGCGAGACAGAGTGAAGATTTTCGCCGAACCGCGATGACTGCGGCCAGGCCGGGGCATAGCAGCCTGGATCGCGAGCGTCGCGCCGGGCGGCATTGCTGCCGAGAACCCCGCAGGCCTTTGGCCTGTGCGCACCGAGACCCGCCTTCATGAGCCGTCGAACTCTTCCCGCTCTACGCGCACCTCGCAGCCGCCCTGCCGTGAGCCTTGCGCTCGGCCTGGCGGCGGCCGGCGTCGCGGCCACGACGCTGGCGGCAACCCCGAATTATCCGATCACGCCTGCCCAGCGGGCCACGGCACAGCGCACCGCGGAAGCCGGCATCGCGTTGAGCGAGATCAACGACAACGCGCCCGACGTCTACACGGTCAAGCGGCACGACACGCTCTGGGACATCTCCAAGATGTACCTGAAGAGCCCGTGGCGCTGGCCCGAGCTCTGGGGCATGAACCTCGACGAGGTCAGAAACCCCCACCTCATCTTCCCCGGCCAGGTCCTCTACCTCGACAAATCGAACGGCCGGGCTCGCCTGCGCGTGGGCGATGCAGCGGGCGGCGGCGTGACCGGCGAAGGCCGCGTGGCGCCGCGCATCCGCTCCACCGACCTGTCCATCGAAGGCATCTCGTCGATCCCCTTCAACCTGATCGAGCCGTTCCTCAACGAGGCGGTGATCTTCGAGACGAACCAGCTGGCCGACGCGCCGCGCATCGTCGCGACGCAAGAGGGCCGCGTCCTTTTGTCGCGCGGCGATACCGCCTACGTGCGCGGCGACCTGGGCAACGAGCGCGAATACCGCATCTTCCGGGAGCCCAGGCCCCTGTTCGACCCGACGACCCACAAGATCCTCGGCTACGAGGCCACCTACGTCGGCTCTTCGGTGTACACGGTACAGGGCCAGACGCGCACCGGGCCCGACGGCCACGTCGAAATCGTGCCGGCCACGTTCACGGTCACGAGCATCCGGCAAGAGGCCGGCGTCGGCGACCGGCTGTCGCCGGTGCCGGCCCGCGAGTACACCAACTACGCGCCGCATCCGCCGGCCGGCCCGATCTCGGGCCAGATCGTCTCGATCTACGGCGACGGCCTGACCGCCGGCCAGAGCCAGATCGTCGCCATCAACAAGGGCGCCGACGATGGCATGGAGCGCGGCCACGTCCTGGCGCTCTATCGCGATGGCCAGACCATCATCGACAGCACCGACGCGAGTCGGCCGAGGATCAAGCTGCCCGACGAGAGGCACGGCCTGCTGTTCGTGTTCCGCGTCTTCGAGCACATGTCGTACGCGCTCATCCTCACGGTGAAGGAGCCGGTTTCTCCCGGCGACCGCTTCACTCAGCCCTAGGCGCCCCGGCCGCGTCGCCGCCCGCCGCGGCCTCGCCCCTCCCCATGATCGATCGCGACGAGCTCGGTGCCTGGTTGCGCCTGGTCGAGACGCCCGGCGTCGGCCGCGAGGCGGCGCGCCGTCTGCTCGGCGAGTTCGGTTCACCCGAGGCCACGCTGCAAGCACCCCAGGCGGCGAGCCGGGCGCTGGTCGGTGCACAGATCGCATCGGCGCTCGCCGCCGAGCCACCCGGATTTGCCGCCTTGCTGGCATCGACGGTCGCCTGGCTCGGCGCCGGCGACGAAACCCGAGAGGTCCTGGTCCTCGGTGATCCGCGCTATCCGCAGGCGCTTCTGGAGACCGGCGATCCGCCCCTCGTTCTCTATGCCGAAGGCCGGATCGAGCTTCTGAACGCCGAAGCGATCGCCATCGTCGGCAGTCGCAATCCGACGGCGCAAGGGCTGGAGAACGCCCGCGCCTTCGCCGCTCACCTCAGTCGGGCCGGGCTGGTGATCGTCTCCGGTCTCGCCCTGGGCGTCGACGGTGCCGCGCACGAGGGTGCGCTCGAGGGCGGCGGCGGCACGATCGCCGTGGTCGGCACCGGTCTCGACATCGTCTACCCGGTGCGGCACAAGGCGCTGGCGCGCCGCATCGCCGCGGCCGGCGTTCTGCTCAGCGAATTCCCGATCGGCACGCCGTCGCTGCCACAGCACTTTCCGATTCGCAACCGCATCATCGCCGGCCTGGCGCGCGGCACGCTGGTGGTCGAGGCTGCCGTTCAGTCGGGCTCGCTGATCACGGCGCGCCTGGCGACCGAAGCGGGCCGCGACGTCTTCGCCATCCCGGGCTCGATCCACTCGCCGCAGGCGCGCGGCTGCCACGCTCTGATCAAGCAGGGCGCCAAGCTCGTGGATGCGGCCGCCGACATCCTCGAGGAGTACGCGCCGGCGCAGGTGGCGATTGCGGCGCGGCAGGCCACAAAAGCCGTGCAGGAAGACGCCGACAAGGAAGACCCCTTGCTCGCGGCCCTGGGCTTCGAGCCGATCGGCCTCGACGCCCTGGTCGCGCGCACCGGCATGAGCGCGGCCGAGCTCGCCGCGCGGCTGCTCGACCTCGAGCTCGCGGGCCGGGTGGCACGCCGACCCGGGCAGGTGTTTCAACGCATCGCGCGCGCGTAGCCGGCCACCTGCCGCAACGACGCCACACGGCCGCCGTTCATCCGCAACGGCGTGTCGGGAAGAGGCGCTCGGTTATAGTCATTTCATGTTCGATGTGCTCGTATATCTCTATGAGAACTACTGGCGCCCGGATGCATGCCCCGAGCATGATCAGCTGACCAGAAAGCTCACGTCGGTCGGTTTCGAATCCGAGGAAATCGAGGACGCGCTGACGTGGCTCGACGGCGTCGCCGCGGCTGCCGAAGCACGGGTCGGCGACCAGCAGCAGGACAGCATCCGCGTCTACACCGCCGCGGAGCTCGAGCACCTGGGCGAGCAGTCGATCGGGTTCATCAGCTTTCTCGAATCCGCCGGCGTCTTGCCGCCGCCGATGCGCGAGATGGTGATCGACCGGTCGAGCGCGATTCCCGGCGGCCCGCTCGATCTGGAAGACCTGAAGATCATCGTCCTCATGGTCTTCTGGAGCCTGGGCGAAGAGCCCGATGCGCTGATCCTCGACGAGCTCTTCGTCGACGAAGCGGACCGCTTGATACATTGATGGCCGGCGAGGGCCGGATATGCGGTCCTGACGCTGCGTTCGACGGAACCTGACGGTCCCTCGCACGAACCCCTAATTTAGGAGGCGGCTGGGGTCGCCGTCGAGCTTGGCCATCGCGCTGCGCGTGGCCCGCACGGTAAGCGCTTCTTCCTGCGCCGGCACGAGCAGGCCCGCCTGCAGGAACGCGGCCAGGCGATGCTGCTGGAACAGGACACCCCGCCCTTGCGGCGAGACGAACAGCGTGAGCTGACGACGCATGCCCTGCCAGGCGAGCTGCACCGCCTCGTTGCGATTGCGGTAGTCGAGCATGTACCAGCTGCCGACCTGCAGCTCGCGCCCCCACGAGAGCATCGCCGGCGTCGGCATCGAGCCGCCTTCGGCAACGACTTCGAGCTCCGAGCTTTCGTGGCCGGAAAGGTCCATCACCAGCGACTCGTCGATATCCACCTGCTCGGCTTCCGGCAACAGCTCCTCGAGCGTCTCCAGACGCGCCATCAGCTCTTCGAGGCGCTCGTGCGAAATCGCTGCCGCCTTGGCGGTAAAGGCCGCGGCCAGCGAGTTGTTCAGTCGCTGGATGTGCTCGTCCTGTTTCGGCACGGCAATACCGGCATCGTCCATGCCGTCGCGCAGGGTCTTGAGCAGCGGCGGCAGGCGCCGGATCACTTCGGCGCGCTCGGCCCGGGAGACCTTCGCGCTCGCCGACCAGATCAGGTCGGCGGCGGCACGTTTCATCTCCTTGGTCGCGTCGGCATCGCCCGACTTGATCGCGGTGGTGGCGAGCACGTCGGCCCAGACATGAAAGAGAAAATCGCGGACGCCTTCCTGCACCGGCACGTCGTTGAGCATCTTGCGCAGCTCGATCGTGTACTGGATGGCCATGGTCTCGCGCTGCTCGACCTGCGCCGCCAGCGAGACGCCCTTCTTCGAGGCCTCGTTCTCGTTCCTGAAGTAGTGCTCGAGAAATTTCTCGAACTCGGTGAGCACGGTCTGGAAGACGCGGCGGCCGGTGTCGGGATACGCCTCGACGACCTGGACCACGCGCTTGATCTCCTTTTCGAGCAGGTCGCCCACGACACGGCTGCTCGAGTCGAAGCCCATCACGCACGAGCCCATGCGGTCGATCAGGCGTCGCGCGGGATGCTCGACCGTCGCGAAGAAATCCGGCTCGGAGACGGCGACCCGCAGCACCGGCATCTGCAGGCGTGCGAACCAGACGCGGACGGTGGCGGGGATCGCGTCTTCCATCAGGATGCTCTGAAACAGCAGGGCGACGATCTCGATCGTGGCGCGCTCGACCGGTGTCGTCGCCGCCGCCTTGAGCGCCTGCTTGCGCTGGTGCAGCTCTTCGAGCAAGGCCGGGGTGCCGACCGCCTGCGCGCCGGCGCTGGCCGCGGCCGCAGAAGCCGTCGCCATGCGCCGGGCCACACCTTCCTGCGCCTCGGCGATGGCCGCATTCAGGCGCGGCGAAGCCACCGGCATCGCCTGCGAGGTATTCGCGAAATCGGGCAGCTGCCGGCCGACGAGCCGGTTCAACCGACCGAGCACCGCTTCGGCCTGGTCGGGGCTGCGCGCCAACCCGGCCGCGCGCGTCATCATGCGTGTCTCTTCGCCGACTTCATGCGGCTCCTTGGCCGCCTTCATCACCGAGTACTGGAAGTCGGAGGCGCCGCTCGCGGCCGTGCCGGTCGGTGTGCCGAAGCCGCCGCTCGAGCCCGATCGCGTCGGCCCGCTGATCGGGCCGCCGCCATGGTTCGAGCGCCGGATGAAGGGCCGCAGATCGACTTCCGGCAGGACGTGGCGCTGCAGCAGGAAACGGTTCGTCTCGTGATACGCCTCTTCGGCGAAATGCGAGAACTCGTCGTGCAGCACCGTGTGCAGGAGGCGCCAGGCATCGAAGCCGAGCGGCGCGGCGAGCCACGAGTTGGTGACCACGCGCGCCAGCACATGCGGGCGCAGGATGTCGTTGGTGTCGAGTTCTTCGCGGCTCTCGAGCACGTTCATGCGCGAGCGCAGGTCGGTGAATTCCCACGAGGCGCGGTCCATCATCGCCAGGGCCAGGCGCGAGCTGAGGATCTCGTGCTCGATCGTGTCGTCGTCGACGAGGCTGAGCTTGGCGCCCGGACGATGGCTCGGCGACTGCACCGGCAGGTCGCCGAGACGCGTCTGCGTCACCGTGCCGGTGGCGAGCGTGGCACGCAGCAGCGTGGTCATGCCCTGCAGCCACAACGGAAACGAGCCTTGCAGCGTCGGGATGATCTCGCGCCGTTTCATCGCCACGGCGGGCTCGGCCACTGCGCCGGCAAGTGTTCGCGCCCCCTGATCGACGGCCTGCACGATCGCCGGCATGCCCCCGAGCAGCCGCTCTACATATGACCGCCTCGCCTGCTGCGCCAGTGCCGTCGGGTTGGCGGGGGTGGGCATGGGGTGAGTGTGATCTGTCCTGGGCTGGAACCTGTTTCGACTCTACACCACCGCTCCGGCGTTCGGGTCCTCCGGATCGTGCTCCTTGGCGCTTGCACGGATGAGGTCGTCACGCTTGACGCCAAGCCACATCGCGATCGCCGCCGCGACGAAGACCGACGAGTAAATGCCGAACAGGATGCCGATGGTCAGCGCGATCGCGAAGTAGTGCAGCGTCTGGCCGCCGAAGATCAGCATCGACAGCACCATCATCTGCGTCGAGCCGTGCGTGATGATGGTACGGCTGATCGTGCTGGTGATGGCGTGGTCGATCGTCTCTTCGGTCGTCATCTTTCGATAGCGGCGGAACGACTCGCGGATCCGGTCGAAGATGACCACCGACTCGTTCACCGAGTAGCCGAGCACCGCCAGCACCGCCGCCAGCACCGAGAGCGAGAACTCCCACTGGAAGAAGGCGAAGAAGCCCAGGATGATGACGACGTCGTGCAGGTTGGCGACGATGGCGGCGATCGAGAACTTCCACTCGAAGCGAAACGCCAGGTAGATCATGATGCCGACGACGACGAAGGCAAGCGCCTTCGCACCGTCCTGGGCCAGCTCCTTGCCGACCTGCGGCCCGACGACCTCGCTGCTCGACAGGCGCACCGGCTCGGCGGTACCGGCACTGCAGATCTGGCGAGAGGCCGACTGCGCCTGATCGGCGCCGGCCTCCTGCTGCTTGACCGTGCCGTTCTCGGCCTTGCAGAGCGCACCGAAGACGCGGTTGGTGAGCTCGCCCTGCTTGACGTCCGCGCGCACCGGCACGCGGATCATCACGTCGCGCGAGCTGCCGAAGTTCTGCACCAGCACGTCGCCGAGACCGAGGCCTTCGACGGCCGTGCGGATCTTCGGGATGTCGGCCGAGTCGGCGTAGGCGGCCTCGATGACATTGCCGCCGGTGAACTCGATCGAATAGTGCAGGCCGCGCGTCGCCAGGAAGAAGACGGCGGCGAGAAACGTCACCAGCGAGATGATGTTGAAGACCAGCGCATGCCGCATGAACGGGATGTCGCGCCGGATACGGAAGAACTCCATCGCTTTGCTTCTCTCGTGCTCGTGGGCCGGGCGCGCGCCCGGATCAGGTCTTCGCGGGAACGTTCGCGCCGGGCTTCCAGACCTGGCCGATCGACACGCTCTTCAGCCGCTTCTGCCGGCCGTACCAGAGATTGACGAGGCCGCGCGAGAACATCACGGCCGAGAACATCGAGGTGATGATGCCCAGGCAGTGCACGATCGCGAAGCCGCGCACCGGGCCAGAGCCGAACGCGAGCAGGGCGAGGCCGGCGATCAGCGTCGTCACATTCGAATCGAGAATCGTCGCGAAGGCACGCTCGTAGCCGGTGTTGATCGCGGCCTGCGGCGAAGCTCCGCCGCGCAGCTCTTCGCGCACGCGCTCGTTGATCAGCACGTTGGCGTCGATCGCCATGCCGAGCGCCAGGGCCACGGCGGCGATGCCGGGCAGCGTCAGCGTCGCCTGCAGCATCGACAGCACGGCGACCAGCAACAGCAGGTTGAAGGCCAGCGCCAGCGTCGAGATCACGCCGAACAGCAGGTAGTAGGCGCACATGAACACGGCGATCGCGGCGAAGCCGTACATCACGCTGTGAAAGCCCTTGGCGATGTTCTCGGCGCCCAGGCTCGGGCCGATGGTGCGCTCCTCGATGATCTCCATCGGCGCCGCCAGCGAGCCGGCACGCAGCAGCAGCGCGGTGTCGTTGGCCTCGCTCGTGGTCATGCTGCCGGAGATCTGGAAGCGGTTGCCGAGCTCGCCGCGGATCACGGGCGCGGTCACGACCTCGCCCTTGCCCTTCTCGAAGAGCAGGATCGCCATGCGCTTGCCGATGTTGTCGCGCGACATGTCGCGCATGATTCGCGCGCCCTTCGCGTCGACTGTCAGATGCGACCGCCGGCTGATGGTTCTCGTCGAAGCCGGGTTGGGCATCGGTCAGGCTCTCGCCGGTGAGGACGACCTGGCGCTTGACGACGATCGGCACGCCGCGCCGCTCGACGTAGCGCTCGTCGCCGAAGGGCACCGGCCCGGTGCCGGTCTCGGCCGAGCGCGCCTCGGCGCTGTCGTCGACCATGCGCATCTCGAGCGTGGCCGTGCGGCCGATGATGTCCTTGGCCTTGGCCGTGTCCTGCACGCCCGGCAACTCGACGACGACGCGGTCGGCACCCTGCTGCTGGATCACCGGCTCGGCGACGCCGAGCTCGTTGACCCGGTTGTGCAGCGTCGTGATGTTCTGGGTGATCGCGGCGGACTGCACGAGCTTGGCGGCAGCCGGTTTCAGCGTGCCGGTGAGCTTGAAGTCGGTGCCGTCGGCGGACTCCAGCCAATCGAGGTCGGGAAGCTGATCGAGCAGCAACGTGCGCGCCGCGGTGCGGGCCACCGCATCGCGAAAGCGGATCGACACGTCGTCGCCGTCGCGGTTGATGCCGGCGTGGCGGATGTCCTTGTCGCGCAGCAGGGTGCGGATGTCGCCGGTGAGCGCGTCGGCCTTTTTCGTCAGCGCCGCCTTCATGTCGACCTGCATCAGGAAGTGCACGCCGCCGCGCAGATCCAGACCCAGATACATCGGCAAGGCGTGGATCGCCGTCAGCCACTTCGGCGAGCGCGACAGCAGGTTGAGGGCGACGATGTAGCTCGGATCGTTCGGATCCGGGTTCAGCGCCGCGCCGAGGGCGTCCTTGGCCTTGCGCTGCGCATCGAGGTCGCCAAAGCGGGCCTTGACCGAATTGCCGTCGTACTGGACGAAGTCCGGCTTGAGCGCGGCCTTGGCCAGGATCTGCTCGACGCTGCGTGGCGAGCGAGGCGTCGACCTTCAGCGTCGCCTTGCCGCTCGAGACCTGCACCGCCGGCGCTTCGCCGAAGAAATTGGGTAGCGTGTAGAGGATGCCGACGATGAGAGCGACCACCAGGATCGCGTATTTCCAGACCGGATATCGGTTCACAAGCGAGGCTCCGCTCTCTTACTTGACGGTGCCCTTGGGCATCACCTGGACCACCGCCGAACGCTGGACCTGGATCTCGACGCCGCTCGCGATCTCGACGCTGAGAAACGATTCGCCGATCTTGGAGATCTTGCCGAGCATCCCGCCCGAAGTGACGACCTCATCGCCCTTGGCCAGCGCGTCGATCATCGACTTCGCTTCCTTCTGCCGCTTCATCTGCGGCCGGATCATGACGAAGTAGAGAACGACGAACATGAGCACCAGGGGCAGCATGCTGCCGAGGCTGCCGAACATGGAGTCGGCGCCGGCGGCCGGCGCGGCTTGGGCGTGGGCTTCGGTAATGAACACGGAGGATCCTCTCAGCGCACTGCACGGCGCCAGCAAAACCTGCGGATTGTAGAGGGGGCCGGTGGGTTCAGGCCGAGCCGGGCGTCGGCACCGGCTGGCGGGCTGCTAGAACGCGGGCCGGCGTCGGCCGTGGCGAGTGGACGAGGCGCAGCAAGGTGATCTCCGAAGGCGCACCGAAGCGCTTCGGCGGACCCCAGTAGCCGGTGCCGCGACTGGTGTAGACCCACATCCGGCGCCAGCGCTTCAGGCCGGCCGTGAAGGGTTGCTGGAGACGAACCAGAAAGTTCCAGGGCAGGAACTGACCGCCATGGGTATGGCCCGAGAGCTGGACGTCGAATCCGGCGGCCTCGGCCGCTCCCGCGCTGCGCGGCTGGTGCGCGAGCAACAGGCGCAAGGCAGCCGGCGGGCTGCCCGCAAGCGCGGCCTTCGGATCGCTCGCCTGGGCGAGGTCGAAGTGGCCGGCGCTGTAGTCGGTGACGCCGGCGACGACGAGCGCTGCGTCGCCACGCTGCACGACGACATGCTCATTCATCAGCACCTTCAGGCCGAGCCGGCGCAGTTCCTTCACCCAGGCGGCGGCGCCGGAGTAGTACTCGTGGTTGCCGGTGACGAAGAAGCTGCCTTCGCGCGAGCGCAGATCGGCGAGCGGTGCCACGTGCGCCGCGAGATCGGCCACCGAGCCGTCGACCAGATCGCCGGTGATCGCGACCATGTCGGCATCGAGCCGGTTGACGGCGGCGACGATGGCCGTCGAGATAGGGCCGCCGGATCGTCGGCCCGACGTGGATGTCGCTGATCTGCGCGACCGAGAAGCCGTGCAGCGGCGGCGGCAGATCGACGATGGGGACGTCGACACGAACGATGGCCGCGGTGCGCCGCGCGTTGACGAAGCCCCAGAGCGTGATCGCCGCGGCGAGCAGAGGCACGGCTCGCGCCGTGATCGAGGCGAACGCGGCTTGCGACACGCTGTCCGGCGCCAGCGCATCGACGATGGCGACCGCACCGAGTCCGAGATCGCGAAAGAGAGTGAGCACGAACAGCGACGAGAACAGGCCCATGCCGACCAGGGCGCTCCATGCCAGCACCCGATCCGTGGTCGTGGGCGACTGCGCTTGCCGCGCCCGGAAGGCGAACGGCAGCGTCAGGACCGATGCGACGAGAACGGCGGCGAAGGCCACGCTCATCCAGGGCGCGCCGAGCGCCGGCGCGATGCGCCAGCCGACGTAGGCATAGAGGAGAAAGGAAAGCGCACGCATGGGCATCGGCCGCATGTGGGAGCGACGGACGCGGCTTCAATGGCCGGCCCGACCGGATAAGCTCGCGTCACGCCGGCCAGCGGCCTTTGCGGCCGCGCCGCGCCAGGAGACGTTCGAAGTGGAAGTTTCTTTCAGCAAGGAAGTCGAGCTGCTGCGGCTCGGTGCCGGCCAGGTCTTCCATGGCGAAGGCATCCTCGCCATCACCAAGGGACTGCTGCAATCGGGCGTGTCGTACGTCGGCGGCTACCAGGGCGCGCCGGTGTCGCACCTGCTCGACGTCATGGTCCAGGGCGAGACCTACATGAAGGAGCTCGGCGTGCACGTCGAGGCCTGCGCCAACGAGGCTTCCGCCGCGGCGATGCTCGGCGCCTCGATCCACTACCCGCTGCGCGGCGCCGTGACCTGGAAGTCGATCGTCGGCACCAACGTCGCCGCCGATGCGCTGTCGAATCTCTCCTCGCCGGGCGTCACCGGCGGCGCACTGATCGTGGTCGGCGAAGACTACGGCGAAGGCGCGAGCGTGATCCAGGAGCGCACGCACGCCTATGCGATGAAGTCGTCGATGCTGATGTTCGACCCGCGACCCGAGCTCGGCAACATGGTGCGCATGGTCGAGGAGGCCTTTCGCCTGTCGGAGGCATCGAACATGCCGGCGATGCTCGAGCTGCGCATCCGCGCCTGCCACGTGCGCGGCAGCTTCGTCTGCAAGGACAACGTCGCGCCGCGCGTCTCGACCCTGCAGACGCTGGCCGAGCCGGCGCGCTTCGACTACGCCCGCCTCGCCCACCCGCCCGTCACCTTCGGGCACGAGAAGAAGAAGAGCGGCGAGCGCATTCCGGCGGCGCAGCGCTACATCGCCGAGCACGCCTTGAACGAGCACATCGAAGGCACGGCGCACCCCGACGTCGGCATGATCGTGCAGGGCGGCCTCTACAACACGCTGGTGCGGGCACTGCAGCAGCTCGACCTCGCCGACGCCTTCGGCGAAAGCGCGCTGCCGATCCTGGTGCTCAACGTCACCTTCCCGCTCGTGCCCGAGGAGATCGCCGGCTTTTGCCGCGGCAAGCGCGCGGTGCTGGTGGTCGAGGAGGGCCAGCCCGAGTACATCGAGCGGGACATCCTGGCCAGCCTGCATCGTGCCGGCGTCGCCACGTCGCTGCACGGCAAGGACCTGCTGCAGACGGCCGGCGAGTACACCGTCGAGGTGGCGACTGCGGGACTCATCGCCTTTGCGCAGCAGCACCTGCCGCAGGTCGATCTCGGCGCGGCGCGCGACTGGCTCGCCGGCAACGCGCAGCGGCGCACCGAGGTCGCCGCCGGCCTCGACCGCGCCCTGCCGGCGAGGCCGCCCGGCTTTTGCATCGGCTGCCCGGAGCGGCCGGTGTTCGCCGCGCTCAAGCTGGCGCAGCAGGAGATGGGCCCGGTCCACGTCGCTGCCGACATCGGCTGCCACGCCCTCGCCACCTTCGAGCCCTTCTCGCTCGGGCCATTCGATCCTCGGCTACGGCATGAGCCTGGCCAGCAGCGCCGGCGTGTCGCCGATGATGAAGCGGCGCGTGCTGTCGATCATGGGCGACGGCGGCTTCTGGCACAACGGCCTGCTCACCGGCGTGCAGTGCGCGCTCTTCAACGGCGACGATGCGGTGCTGCTGATCATGAAGAACGGCTACACCTCGGCCACCGGCACGCAGGACATCATCTCGACGCCCGATGAGGAAGAGAAGGCACGCGCGCCCGACAAGCAGCAAAGCCTGGTCGACCGCAACACCACGATCGAGTCGACGCTGAAGGGCCTGGGCGTGCAGTGGCTGCGCACCGTGCACACCTATCGCGTCGCCGAGATGAGGAAGACACTCGAGGAAGCCTTCACGAGCGAGTTCGCCGGCCTGAAGGTCATCATCGCCGAGGGCGAATGCCAGCTCGAGCGGCAGCGCCGCATCCGGCCCTGGATCGCCGGCCTGCTCAAGCGCGGCAAGCGCGTGGTGCGCGTGAAGTACGGCGTCGACGAGGACGTCTGCACCGGCGACCATGCCTGCATCCGACTCTCCGGCTGCCCGACCCTGACCTTGAAGGACAACCCCGACCCGCTCAAGGTCGACCCGGTGGCGACCGTGATCGACGGCTGCGTCGGCTGCGGCCTGTGCGGCGAGAACGCGCACGCGGCCACGCTCTGCCCGTCGTTCTATCGCGGCGAGGTGGTGCAGAACCCGCGCTGGAGCGAGCGCGCCGTCGAATCGCTGCGGGCCGTCTTTCGGCGCGCGCTGCAGCCGGCATGAAGGCGCAGGTCAAGCCGATCACGATTCTCGTCGCGGCGCTCGGCGGCGAAGGTGGCGGCGTGCTGGCCGAGTGGCTGGTGGAAACGTCGGCTCGCGCCGGACACGGCGTGCAGAGCACGTCGATCCCCGGCGTGGCGCAGCGCACCGGCGCGACGACGTACTACGTCGAGGTCTTTCCGGTGCCGGAACGCGAGCTCGCCGGCAGGCGGCCGGTGTTCAGCCTCAACCCGGTGCCGGGTGCGCTCGACCTGCTGGTGTCGTCCGAGCTTCTCGAAACGGTCCGCCAGGTCGGCAACGGCATGACGACGCCGGCCCGCACGCACATCCTCACCTCGACCAGCCGCAGCTTGACGGTCGCCGAGAAGATGCAGCTCGGCGACGGCCGCCTCGCCGACAGCGCATTGCTGGGCATCGTGCAGGCACAGAGCCGCGAAGCCGAAGCCTTCGACATGGCCGCCGTGGCGCGCGAAACGGGCACCGTGATCAGCGCCGTGCTCTTCGGCGCCATCGCCGCCAGCGGCTGCCTGCCGTTCGCGCGCGAGGCCTACGAAGCCACCATCCGCGGCTCGGAGCGCGGCGCCGAGGCGAGCTTGCGCGGCTTCGCCAGGGCCTTCGACATCGTCGCCTCGATGCGCGCCGAGCGGCGCGCCGTGCAGGCCGCGAGCACGGCGGCGGCAGCGACGCTGGCGCCACGCCGCGACGAGCGCCTGACGGCCGCGCTCGCGCCCTTCCCCGCGGATCTGCACGACATCCTGGCGCTCGGCTGGGCCCGCGTCCTCGACTATCAGGACGCCCGCTACGCCGGCCTCTACCTCGAGCGCCTCGGCCGCGTGCTCGACGCCGAACGCGCAGGCGGCGGCACGACGGCGACCGGCTCGCATCCGACGACCGCCGAAGCCGCACGCTATCTCGCCTTGTGGATGGCATTCGACGACATCGTTCGCGTCGCCGACCTGAAGACGCGCGCATCCCGGTTCAGCCGCGTGCGCGGCGAAGTGAAGGCCACCGAAGGCGACGTCGTGGCCATCGTCGATCACTTCAAGCCCGGCGTCGCCGAGTTCGCGGCGCTGCTGCCGCGCGCCCTGGCCGAGCGCCTCCAGCGCTGGGACCGCAAGCGCATCGCGCGCGGCCGGGACGCCTTCGCGCTGCCGTTGAAGATCCGCAGCCACACGGCGTTCGGACTCGCCTTGCTGCGCCTGCTGGCGGCGATGAAGGGCCTGCGCCGGCGCGGCAGCCGCTTCGCCGACGAGCAGGCGATGATCGAGCGCTGGCTGGCGGCCGTCGATTCGGGCGCGCGCCGGCACCCGGCGCTCGGCTTCGAGCTCGCGGCCTGCGGCCGCCTCATCAAGGGCTACGGCGCCACCAACGAGCGCGGCAAGGCGAACCTGCTGCACGTGATCGAGCATCTCGCCGCCTCGCCGCGCTTCGCAGGCGACAGCGAGCGCGCCGCAGCGATACGCGAAGCGCGCCTGGCCGCCCTGGCCGATGAGGCCGGCAGCGCCCTCGACCAGGCGCTCGTTCGGCACGGCGCGCCGGCGCGCCCGATCAAGGCCCAGCCGATCCGCTGGGTCGGCGCTCGGCCCGGCAAGGCGCGAGGCCAAGGCCCGACACGCACGACCTCGCCGCCTGAGCCGATGTCGCGTGCCGGGCGCCGGGGTCGTCAGGCAGCCGCGGGCAGGGAAGATCAGCATCGCTTTCGAGGCCCGCCCGAAATACGCTCGGCAGGTCGCCGTCAGCCCGGCCACGGCACGATCCGCCACCATTCATCACGAGACGAGGGAACATGGCTCACGCAAACGCTTCTTCCGCATTCACGCTCGCGCGCAACGCCGCCACGGCCGCGGCCGCCGCACTCGCCGTGCTGGCCGCCGCGCCGGCCCAGGCGCAGGACAAGCCGGTGCAGCTCAAGATGTCGAGCTGGGTGCCGGCGCAGCACCCGCTCAACCCGGCGCTGATCGCCTGGGCCGCCGATATCACCAAGGCCTCGAACGGCAGCATCACCGCGACGCTCTTTCCGTCGGAGCAGCTCGGCAAGGCCTTCGATCACTACGACATGGCCAAGGACGGCATCGCCGACCTCGCCTACATCAACCCCGGCTACCAGCCCGGCCGCTTCCCGCTCATGGCGGGCGCAGGCCTGCCCTTCATCTTCTCGAACGCCAAGGGCGGCACGGCGGCGATCGACGAGTGGTACCGGCAATACGCCGCCAAGGAGATGAAGGACATCCACTACTGCTTCGCCTTCATCCACGATCCGGGCACCTTCCACAGCAAGAAGAAGCTGGCGCTGCCGACCGACGTGAAGAGCCTGAAGGTACGGCCGGCGACGAGCACCATCGGCCAGATGGTGACCCTCCTCGGCGGCACCAACGTCCAGGCTTCGGCGCCGGAGGCGCGCGACGCGCTCGAGCGCGGCGTTGCCGACGCGATCACCTTTCCGTGGGGCTCGATCCTGCTCTTCGGCATCGACAAGGCAGTGACCTTCCACATGGACCTGCCGCTCTACACGACGCCGTTCGTGTGGGGGATGAACAAGGACAAGTACGAATCGATGTCGGCGGCACAGAAAAAGGTCATCGACGAGCACTGCACCAGCGAGTGGGCCGAGAAGGTGGCCTCGCCTTGGGCCGACTTCGAGGCCAATGGGCGGATCAAGATCATGGGCATGGCCGGACACACGGTCTACAAGCTCACCCCCGACGAGCTCGACGCGTGGCGCAAGGCGATCGCGCCGACCGAGGCGGAGTGGTCTGCCGGCGCCACCAAGGCAGGCTACGACCCGAAGGCGGTGATGGGCTCGCTCAAGGCGACGGTCGCGAAGTACAAATCCGGCTTCTGAGCCCGGGGCGATGACGACGCGGGCAGTCGCGGCATGACGACGCACGCGACCGCGGCGCCGCAACGGGCGCGCTCGGCGATGGATCGCATGATCGATGCGATCGAATGGTGTGCCGCCATCTTCGTGGGCGTCGTCGCCCTGAACATCTTTCTCGCCGTCGTCCTGCGCAAGTTCTTCAGCTGGCAGATTCCCGACAGCTACGACTTCGGCAAGATGCTGCTCGGCACGCTCATCTTCTGGGGCATCGCGGCCACGAGCTATCGCGGCGGTCACATCACCGTCGATCTCCTCTGGACCTCGGTCAACACGCGCTGGAAGCGCTTCATCGACGTCTTCGCGACGATCGTGCTGCTGTTCGTCGTCACGGTGCAGACGATCATGCTGTTCGACAAGGTGCGCGCCACCTATGTCGACCACGTGCTCACCTACGACCTCAACCTGCCGACGTGGCCGCTCTATGCGCTGGCCTGGCTCGGCGACGTCTCGGCGGTGGTGCTGATCGCGATCCGCACCTGGCGGCTGGTCTTTCATCCGGAGCAGCTGGTCGAGCCGGTCCTCGCCAAGGTGAACGAATGAGCGGTGCATGAGCCTGCCGGCCGTTCCCAAGGCGAATACCGCAGCACGAAGCGCGAAGCTCGCCTCATGAGCAACGACTGGATCGCTTTCACCGGCTTCGTCGTGCTGTTCGTCCTGATGCTCCTGCGCGTGCCGGTCGGCATGGCGATGGGCCTCGTCGGCGTCACGGGCTACAGCTTCATCGTCGGGCCGGGGCCGGCGCTCAAGCTGGTCGGCCAGACCTCGCTGCGCACCGTCACCGACTACGCCTTCGGTGTCATCCCGATGTTCATGCTGATGGGCGCGTTCGTCACCGTGTCGGGGCTGTCGCGCGAAATCTTCAAGGCCGCCGATGCCTTCCTCGGGCACCTGCGCGGTGGCCTCGGCATCGCCACCGTCATTGCCTGCGCCGGCTTCGCCGCGATCTGCGGCTCGTCGGTGGCGACGGCAGCCACGTTCTCGAGCGTGGCCTATCCCGAAATGCGCCGCTTCGGCTACCCGCAGTCGTTCTCCACCGGCGTCATCGCCGCAGGTGGCACGCTCGGGGCGATGCTGCCACCGTCGACCGTGCTCGCCGTCTACGCCATCCTGACGCAGCAAGACATCGGCAAGCTCTTCATGGCCGGCGTACTGCCCGGGCTGCTGGCGATGGTCATGTACGTGCTGACGATCGTCCTCATCGTGCGCATCCGGCCGCGCTTCCTGCCGGCGGGCATCCCGAAGACCTGGGGCGAGCGCGCCGCCGCGCTGCGCCTGGTCTGGGCACCGCTGCTGCTTTTCGTCTTCGTCATCGGCGGCCTCTACGGCGGCTTCTTCACGCCTACCGAGGCCGGCGGCGTCGGCGCCACGGGCGCGTTCATTCTCGGCGTGTTGCGCGGCAAGCTCGACCGCGCCAAGACACGCGCCGCGCTGCTGCAGGCCACGCGCACCGCGGCCGCGGTCTTCACCGTGCTGATCGGCGCCTTGCTCTTCGGCTACTTCCTCACCATCACGCAGGCGCCGCAACAACTCACCGGATTCCTCGTCGGCCTGGGCGTCGGCCGCTACGGCGTGCTCGCGCTCATCATGCTCATGTACCTGGTGCTCGGCTGCCTGATGGATGCGATGGCGATGATCATCCTGACCGTCCCGATCATCTTCCCGGTGGTGACCGCGCTGGGCTTCGATCCGATCTGGTTCGGCGTGATCATCGTCATGACGGTCGAGCTCGGCCTCATCCATCCGCCGGTGGGCATGAACGTGTTCGTGATCAAGAGCGTGGTCAAGGAAGTGAGCTTCACGACCATCTTCAAGGGCGTGCTGCCGTTCGTGGCGACCGACATGGTCCGCTTGGTGATCCTGATCGCCTTTCCGATGATCGCGCTCTGGTTGCCGCATCGCATGGGCTGAAGCCTTCGTCGACGGGTGCGACGCGGGCGATCGGACGAGGCGCATACGATGCGCGCTTTGCCGCGCCTCGCCGCACCGACGAATGACCGAATCGATCCCCGCTTCGCGCCGCTGGCTGGCTCTCGGCGTCGTCTGTCTCGGCGTGCTGATGGTGGTGCTCGACATGACCATCGTCAACGTCGCGCTGCCGTCGATCCGCACCGACCTCGGTTTTTCCGAGACGACCCTGGTCTGGGTCGTCAATGCCTACATGCTGACCTGCGGCGGATTCTTGTTGCTCGGTGGCCGGCTGGGCGACCTGTACGGGCATCGCCGCGTGTTCATGATCGGCATCGTTCTGTTCACCGGCGCGTCGCTCGCCTGCGGCCTGTCGAGCGCGCAGGTGCCGCTGGTGATCGCGCGGGCGGTGCAGGGCATCGGCGGGGCGATCGTCGATGCCGTTGCCCTCGCACTGCTGATGAATCTGTTCACCGAGCCGGCCGAGCGCGCCAAGGCGATGGGCGTGTACGGTTTCGTGTGCGCCGGCGGCGGCAGCATCGGCGTGCTGCTGGGCGGCCTGCTGACCGGGATCTACGACTGGCACTGGGTGTTTCTGGTCAACCTGCCGATCGGCCTCGCGGTGCTCGCCCTGAGCCTCGCCTTGCTGCCGAAGGCGGGCGCGCCTGCCGAGCAGCGCAGGCTCGACGTCGCCGGCGCCGTGACCGTGACCGCGGCGCTGATGCTCGCGGTCTACGCCATCGTCGGCGGCAACGATGCCGGCTGGACCTCCACACGCACGTTCGTCCTGCTCGGCGCGGCCGCGCTCCTGTTCGCGCTGTTCATCGGCATCGAGGCGCGCGTCGCTCAACCGCTGATGCCGCTGCGTCTGTTTCGCCTGAAGACGCTGAACGCCGCCAACGTCATCGGCGTGCTCTGGTCGGCGGCGATGTTCGCCTGGTTCTTCCTGTCGGCGCTCTACCTGCAGCGCGTGCTCGGCTACAGCCCGATGCAGGTCGGCCTCGCCTTCTTGCCCTCGAACCTCCTGATGGCCGTCTGTTCGCTCGGCCTCTCGGCTCGCATCGTGATGCGCTTCGGCCTGCGCCGCCCGCTGGCCGGCGGCCTCCTCTGCGCCGCGCTCGGCCTGGCGCTGTTCGCGCGCGCCCCGATCGATGGAAGTTTCGTCGTCGATGTCCTGCCGGGCATGCTGCTGCTCGGCCTCGGCGCGGGCATTGCCTTCAACCCGCTGCTGCTGGCGGCCATGAGCGATGTCGACGAGAGCGAGTCGGGCCTGGCGTCGGGAATCGTCAATACCTCGTTCATGATGGGCGGCGCGCTCGGCCTGGCGGTGCTGGCGAGCCTGGCCGCGGCCTATACCGGCGCACGGCATGTCGGCGGCGGAATAGCGGCCGAGATGGCTGCGCTCAACGCCGGCTATCAGCTCGCCTTCGGTGCGGGAGCGGCATTCGCGCTGGTCGCCGCAGCCCTGGGAGCGACGCTCCTGCCGGTGCGTGCGGCATCGGCGGCAGGCAGGCCCTCAACCGCGCCGCAGGCCGCGGACTGAGTCGATGGGTCGCCTGTGGCGATGCGGGCGCAACCGAGGCTTACATGGCTCGCCGCAAAGCAATACGCCCGCGGGGTGGCGGGCGTAATGCTGTTGGCCGAAGCCATGTGCGATGGTTGCGAGGGCAGGATTTGAACCTGCGACCTTTGGGTTATGAGCCCAACGAGCTACCAGACTGCTCCACCTCGCGACTGAGCCGAAAAGTATAGCAGGCTTGCTGCTTTCGCCCGGGGTCTACAGCCCTGCGCTCTGCAGTGTTTCGAGGAAGCGCGGGGTATTCTGGAAGCCGACGAGGCGGGCCGCGCCGATCTCGTGGCCGGCGCGGTCGAAGAAGATCGTGGCCGGCGGCCCGAAGAGATGAAACCGGCGCAACAGGGCGCGGTCTTGGGCCGAGTTCGCCGTCACGTCGGCGCGCAGCAGCAATGCGCCGCTCATGCGCTGCTGTACGGCGGCGTCGGTGAACGTGAAGCGCTCCATCTCCTTGCACGAGACGCACCAGTCGGCGTAGAAGTCGAGCAGCACCGGGCGCTTGGCACCATGAATCGCCGCGTCGAGCTCTTCCGAACTTCGCACGGGCGTGAATTGCAGGGCGCCAGACGCGCCGGCGACCATGCCGGGCGAGGTGAAAGGCGCGAGCGGCTGCAGCGGGTCGCCGCCGCCCGCTGCGGCGCCGACGATCTCGACGACGCCGATCAAGGCGAACAGCGCTGCAACCGCCCCGCGCCATGCGCGCTGCCGGTTGACGACCGCGCCGCCACCCGGGGCGGCGGCACGACCGCGCGAAAACACGATCGCGGCGCTGCCGAGGGCGAGCGCGCCCCACAACGCGAGTGCGGCCGAGGGCGGCAACACCGGCTGTACCGTCCAGAGTGCAACGCCGAGCAGCAGCACGCCGAAAACCATCTTCACCTCGTCCATCCAGGCACCTGCCCGCGGCAGGATCGCTCCGGCGGAGGCGCCCACGAGCAGCAACGGCACGCTCATGCCCGCGGCGAGCGAGAAGAGGGCCGTGCCACCGAGCCAGACGTTGCGCGTCTGGCTGAGATAGAGAAGCGCGCCCGCGAGCGGGGCGGCGATGCACGGGCTGACGATGAGCGCCGAGACGCCGCCCATGGCGCAGACGCCAGCGACGCGACCGCCGGGCAGGCGCTGCGCGGCCTCGGTGGCGCGCCCCGTCAAGGCCTGCGGCAGCTGCAGCTCGTAGACCCCGAACATCGACAGCGAGAGTGCGACCAGGGCGAGGGCGAACGCGCCCAGCACCCACGGGTTCTGCAAAGTCGCGGCGAGGCCTTCGCCGGCAAGACCGGCGGCCACGCCGAAGGCGGTATAGACGACCGCCATGCCGAACGAATACGACGCGGCGAGCGCGAAGCCACGTCCACGCGAGACCGTCGAAGGCCCGGCACTGGCCGCGCCGCCAGCGGCCAAGGTGGCGCCGCCGCCGTAGCCGCCCTGGCCGACGATGATCGACGAGACGATGGGCAGCATCGGCAGCACGCACGGTGTCAGCGAAAGCAGCAGGCCGGCGACGAAGAAGGCGCCGACGACGGGCCAGAACGCACCACTGCGCAGAACCGATTCGATCGCGCTCGATTCGTTGTTCGGCGCGGCCGCAGCGGTGGACTCCGCGCCGGCCGACGTAGCCGCCGTGCTTGCCGTCGCCGGATTGGCGCCGGCCTCGCCGCTGGCCACCGGCATCACGGTGCCGCCGCCGCCGAACCCCGTCAGGCTGACGTTGGCGACGCTCTGCATCGGCGGATAGCACAGACCCGCGTCGGCGCAGCCTTGACTCGTGACCACGAAACGAAAATCGGCGCCCGCGCTGGCGACGGGAACGGCAATCTTCACCGTGTCGCGATAGGTCTCGACGTTCTTCTGGAATGTCTCGTCGAACTTGACCTTGCCGGGCGGAATGGCCGGCGCACCGAGCGTGGCGCCAGTCGCCGCGAAACGAAACTGATCGCGGTAGAGGTAGTAGCCCGGCGCGATGTCGAAGGTGACCTCGACGGTCTTGGCGTCGAGCGGTCGAGCCGAGAACTGGAAGGCCTTCTCCGGCTCGAGGAATTCATCTTCGGCGGCGAGCGCCAGGCGCCATGAACCGACGCTGGCCAGCACGATCGCAAGGAGCAAGAACCCGTGGACGATCTTCGACCGCTGGCGGAAGAAGAAGCCGATCAGGCGGTGCGCGAACGGTGCAGTCGAGGCTTGCATGAGAACTTGGTCGGCGGCGATTCGCCGGGCTTACCGCTGCCGCTTCAGCCGAAGAAGCGACGCCGGGTCAACACCAGCGCCAGATAGTAGCCGCAAGCGGCATAGGCCGTGAGGATGAGGAACGGCTGGAGCGGATCGACGGGCCACATTCCGAGAACGAGTGGACGAACCAGATCGACAGCCGCCTTCAGCGGCAAGGCTTCTGCAACCACCTGCAACCATTTCGGCATCTGCGCGATCGGGAAATAGACCCCGGAGAGAAACGTCATCGGCGTGATGACGAGGGTGAAGTAGTAGGTGAAGAAGTCGTAGCCCTTGGCGACGGCGTTGAAGACCAGGCCGATCGAGGCGAAGGTGATGCCGGCCAGCCCGAGCACGGGCAACGCCAGCAGCATCGTCGGCGAACGGCTGATGCCGAGAAGGAAGATGACGACGAGGATCGCGGCACAGGAAAGCAGCGCCTTGATCGCGGCCCAGAGCATCTCCGCGAAGACGATGTCGTCGAGCGCGATCGGCGCGTTGAGGATCGAGTCCCAGGTCTTTTGCACCGCCATGCGCGAGTACGCCGAATAGAGCGCCTCGAACGTCGCGGCCAACGCGGCGCTGACGGCGATGCTGCCCGAGGCCAGGTACTTGATGTAGGGCATGCCGTCGATCTGGCCGATCAACGAGCCCACGCCGTAGCCGAAGGCAACGAGCGTGATCAGCGGCTCGGCGATGTTGCCGAGGATGCTCGGCCCGGCGAGCTTCTTCCAGACCAGGAGGTTGCGCATCACCACCGGCCAGAAGCTGCGGGTCAGGTGCGGGGCGGCGTAGTACGAGACAAGCATCCGTGCAGGCCTAGGCGTCGTCGCGGATCTGGCGGCCGGTCAACTTCAGAAAGAGATCCTCGAGATTCGCCGGCCGGTGCAGATAGCGGATGGTGTGGTCGTCGGCCAGTGCGTCGAGCAGGGGCTTGGCGTGGCGCAGATAGAAGAACACCGTCTCGCCGCTGGTCTCGACGCGTTCGGCCAACCCGGCGTGACTGGCCGCGGCCACGACTGCACCTTCGCCGTAGACCTCGACCACGTCGCTCTCGAGGTGCTCGGCGATCAGCTTGCGCGGCGTGCCCTCGGCGATCTTCCTGCCCTGGTCGAGCACGAGCAGGCGATCGCACAGGCGCTCGGCTTCGTCCATGAAATGCGTCGTCAGGAGGATCGCCTTGCCCTGCTGCAGCAGGTTCTGCAGTCGCTCCCACATCAGGTGGCGCGCCTGCGGATCGAGGCCGGTGGTGGGCTCGTCGAGGATCAGCAGGTCCGGGTCGTTGATGAGGGCGCGGCCGAGCGACAAGCGCCGCTTCATGCCGCCGGAGAACTCGCCCGGCTTGGCGTTGGCCTTCGATTGCAGGGCCGCGAATTCGAGCAGCCGGGGCACGCGCTCGTCGATGAGCGCGCGCGGCAGGCCGAAGTAGGCGCCGTAGACGCGCAGGTTCTCGGCGCAGGTGAAATCGGGATCGAGGCTGTCGAACTGGGTGACGACGCCGATGCGCCTTTTCGCCTCGCGCACTTGTGCCGGCAAAGGCAGGCCGAAGGCTTCGATCTCGCCGCCGTCAGGGCCGGCCAGGCCGAGGCAAACGCGGATCGTGGTCGTCTTGCCGGCGCCGTTCGGGCCGATCACGCCGAGGCACTCGCCCGGCATGATCTCCAGCGACAGATCGTCGACGACCGTCGCGTTGCCGAATTTCTTCGTCAGGTGAGCGATGCGCAGCAGCGGCGCCGGCATGGCTCGCCTTCGCGGGTCAGGTCTTGTCGTCGGCCGCTTCGGCTTCGACCGGGGCCGGCCGATCGACGAGCTCGACGAAAGCCATCGGCGCGTTGTCGCCGACCCGAAAGCCCATCTTCAGGATGCGCGTGTAGCCGCCCGGGCGTGCCTTGTAGCGCGGTCCCAGCTCGTTGAAGAGCTTGGCGACGATCTCGCGATCGCGGGTGCGGTCGAACGCCAGGCGGCGATGCGCCAGCGTTGGTTCCTTGGCCAGCGTGATCAGCGGCTCGACGACGCGGCGCAGCTCCTTGGCCTTCGGCAGCGTCGTCTTGATCGCTTCGTGGCGAAGCAGCGAGACGCACATGTTGCGCAGCATCGCGAGCCGATGCTCGGAGGTGCGGTTGAGTTTGCGGAGCCCGTGTCCGTGACGCATGGTGCTTTCCTTTCCTGTTATGAACCGCCAGCCGTGTCAGGTACTGGCGGGTGCACCGACCGGCCCGCTGGGCCGATCACCTTGAACGGCCTCCAGGCCGTTTTTCCTGTGCGCGTTAGCGCTTGTCCAACCCCTGAGGAGGCCAGTTCTCCAGCCGCGCGCCGAGCGTGAGCCCGCGCGAAGCCAGCACTTCCTTGATCTCGTTGAGCGACTTGCGGCCGAGGTTCGGCGTCTTCAGCAGCTCGGTTTCCGTGCGCTGGATCAGGTCGCCGATGTAGTAGATGTTCTCGGCCTTCAGGCAGTTCGCCGAACGCACCGTCAGCTCGAGCTCGTCGACCGGACGCAGCAGGATCGGATCGAACTGGGTCGAGCGCACCGGCTGCGGATCGAACATCTCGCCGATCTGGCCTTCGAGCTGGGCGAACACCGCCAGCTGCTCGACCAGGATCTTCGCCGAGGAGCGGATCGCCTCTTCCGGCGTGATCGCGCCGTTGGTGGCGATCTCCATCACCAGCTTGTCGAGGTCGGTGCGCTGCTCGACGCGGGCGCTTTCGACCGTGTAGCTGACGCGCGAGACCGGCGAGAACGAGGCGTCGAGGACGATCCGGCCGATCGACTTGGTCGGCTCGTCGCCGTAGCGGCGCAGGTTGCCGGGGACGTAGCTGCGGCCCTTCTCGACCTTGATCTGCATGTCGAGCTTGCCGCCCGACGACAGGTGCGCGATTTCGTGCTCGGGGTTGATGATCTCGACGTCGTGCGGCGTCTGGATGTCGCCGGCCGTGACCGGGCCTTCGCCTTCCTTGCGCAGGACGAGCGTCACTTCATCGCGGTTGTGCAGGCGAAAGACCACGCCCTTCAGGTTCAGCATGATGTGGACGACGTCTTCCTGCACGCCGTCGATCGCCGAGTACTCGTGCAGCACGCCGGCGATCGTCACTTCGGTCGGCGCGTAGCCGACCATCGAGCTCAGCAGGACGCGGCGCAGCGCGTTGCCGAGGGTGTGGCCGTAGCCGCGCTCGAAAGGCTCGAGCGTGACCTTGGCCTTGTTGCCGCCGAGCGGCTCGACGTTGATGGCTTTGGGTTTCAGCAGATTCGTTTGCATTGAAGTCCTGTTCCTCTCAATACCCTCGGCTCGTTACACCGATAAGGCTGATGGACTGCGTCGGGCTGGAGATGTCGCCGCTGCGTGCCCGGCAAAGCGGCAGCGGCCTGAATTCGGAAAGCGCCACGAGGCTCGACGACGGGCGTCGAGCCGCAAGCGCCTCACGCGTCAACGCGAATAGAGTTCGACGATGAGCGCTTCTTTGATGTCGGCGCCGAACTCGTCGCGGTCGGGTGCCTTCTTGAAGATGCCTTCGAGCTTGGCCGCGTCGACCTGGACCCAGTTCGCCAGGCCCTGGCCCTCGGCGAGCTTCATCGCGTCGGTGACGCGAAGCTGGCCGCGCTGCTTTTCGCGCACGCCGACGGTATCGCCCGCCTTCACCGAGAACGAGGCGATGTTGACCACCTCGCCGTTGACGGTGATGGCACGGTGCGACACCAGCTGGCGCGCCTCGGCGCGAGTCGAGCCGAAGCCCATGCGGTAGACGACGTTGTCCAGGCGCGATTCGAGCAGCGACAGCAGGTTGGCGCCGGTGTTGCCCTTCTTGCGCTCGGCTTCGGCGAAGTAGCGGCGGAACTGGCGCTCGAGGATGCCGTACATCCGCTTGACCTTCTGCTTTTCGCGCAGCTGGATGCCGTAGTCGGAAGTGCGGGTGCCCGAGGTGCGGCCGTGCTGGCCGGGCTTCGAGTCGAACTTCGCCTTGTCGCCGATCGGCCGCCGCGCGCTCTTCAGGAAGAGGTCGGTTGCTTCGCGACGGGAAAGTTTGGCCTTGGGGCCGAGATAACGTGCCACGTGTGTTCCTTGATAGCTTCTGACGCGAGCCGGTCAGGGCCTGCGCGAGTCTGGCGAGTGTTGTTCTTGGGCGCTCAGACGGTGGTCTTACGGGGGTGAAACGAGACGCTCAGATGCGACGGCGCTTCTGCGGCCGGCAGCCGTTGTGCGGCACCGGCGTGACGTCGGAAATGGAATTGATGCGAATGCCCAGCGAGGCAAGCGCGCGCACCGACGATTCACGGCCGGGGCCGGGGCCCTTGATGCGAACGTCGAGCGTCTTGATGCCCTGGTCCTGCGCCGCGCGGCCGGCCGTCTCGGCAGCCACCTGGGCCGCGAACGGGGTCGACTTGCGCGAGCCCTTGAAGCCCTGGCCGCCGCTCGACGCCCAGGCCAGCGCACTGCCCTGGCGATCGCAGATCGTGATGATCGTGTTGTTGAACGACGCGTGGACGTGCGCAATGCCGTCGGCGACGTTCTTGCGAACCTTCTTGCGCACGCGCTGCGCGGCGGTACTGACGGGAGGCTTGGCCATGGATGGGCTTTCTCTACGAGCGTGTCACTGGTGAATTCGGATCAGGCGGCCGCGCGTCACTTCTTGACGAGCGCGCCGCTCTTGCGCGGGCCCTTGCGGGTGCGCGCGTTGGTCTTGGTGCGCTGGCCGCGCACGGGCAGGCCGCGGCGATGGCGGAATCCGCGATAGCAGCCGAGGTCCATCAGCCGCTTGATGTTGATCGACATCTCGCGGCGCAGGTCGCCCTCGATCGCGATGTGGCCGATCTCCTCGCGGATGCGCTCGAGGTCGGAGTCGGTCAGGTCCTTGACCTTGCGATCCCAGGGCACACCGGCGGCGGTGCAGATCTTCTGCGCCGTCGGGCGGCCGATGCCGTAGATCGCCGTGAGGCCGATCTCGGCGTGCTTGTGCGGAGGAATGTTGATGCCGGCGATACGTGCCATTTTTTTCTACCTTCGAATCAGCCTTGACGCTGCTTGTGACGCGGGTCCGTGCAGATCACGCGCACGACGCCCTTGCGCCGGATGACCTTGCAATTGCGGCACATCTTCTTTACCGATGCTGCGACTTTCACTTCTTCTCTCCTTCGTCACTTGGCCCGGAACACGATGCGTGCCCGGGTCAGGTCGTACGGTGTCAATTCCACGGTCACCTTGTCGCCCGGCAGGATGCGGATGTAGTGCATGCGCATCTTTCCGGAGATGTGGCCCAGGACCACATGACCGTTTTCCAGCTTCACACGAAACGTGGCGTTGGGCAGATTCTCGAGAATCTCGCCCTGCATCTGAATGACATCGTCTTTCGCCATGCGTTCCGCTTCGGATCGTCCTTCGTTCTTCTTGCGTTGGCCGTTCAGCCGGCCTTGAAATTGGCTTTCTTCAGCAGCGACTCGTACTGCTGGCTCATCACGTAGCTCTGCACCTGGGCCCAGAAGTCCATCGTCACGACGACGATGATCAGAAGCGACGTGCCGCCGAAATAGAACGGCACGTTGTATTTGAGGACGAGGAACTCAGGAAGCAAGCAGACGAGCGTGATGTAGATGGCGCCGGCCAGCGTCAGGCGCGACAGGATCCGGTCGATGTACCTCGCCGTCTGGTCGCCCGGGCGGATGCCCGGGATGAAGGCGCCGCTCTTCTTCAGGTTGTCGGCCGTCTCGCGGCTGTTGAAGACGAGCGCGGTGTAGAAGAAGCAGAAGAAGACGATCGCCGCGGCATAGAGCATCACGTAGATCGGCTGGCCGGGCGAGAGCATGCCGGCGATGTCCTTCAGCCAGCGCAGGCTGTCGCCGGTGGCGAACCAGCTCACCGCCGTGGTCGGCAGGAGGATGATCGACGACGCGAAGATCGGCGGGATCACGCCCGACATGTTGAGCTTGAGCGGCAGGTGCGACGACTGGCCGCCGTAGACCTTGTTGCCGACCTGGCGCTTGGCGTAGTTGACCAGGATCTTGCGCTGGCCGCGCTCCACGAACACCACGGCGAAGGTCACCAGCGCGACCAGCACGGTGACGAACAGCGCCGCCACCACCGACATCGAGCCGTTGCTGACGAGCGTGGCGAACTGGCCGAGCGCGTTCGGCAGGCCGGCGGCGATGCCGCCGAAGATCAGGATCGAGATGCCGTTGCCGAGGCCGCGCTCGGTGATCTGCTCGCCGAGCCACATCAGGAACATGGTGCCCGCCACCAGGCTCACCACCGCCGTCAGGCGAAAGCCGAAGCCGGGCGAGATGACGAGGCCGGGCGAGCCTTCGAGCGCCAGCGCGATCCCGAGCGACTGGAACAGCGCCAGGCCGAGCGTGCCGTAGCGCGTGTACTGGGTGATCTTGCGCCGCCCCGACTCGCCTTCCTTCTTCAGCGCCTCGAGCGTCGGCACGACGTAGGTCATCAGCTGCATGATGATCGACGCCGAGATGTACGGCATGATCCCCAGCGCGAAGACGGTGAAGCGCGAAAGGGCGCCGCCCGAGAACATGTTGAACAGGCTCAGGATGCCGCCCTGCTGGCTCTGGAACAGTGCCTGCAGCTGGTTCGGGTCGATGCCCGGCACCGGAATGTGGGCGCCGAGGCGATAGACGATCAACGCGCCGAGCAGGAAGAACAGGCGTCGACGCAGGTCGCCGAACTTGCCGCTCTTGGCCAGTTGATTCGCGTTCGTTGCCACGTTCGTCGTTCCCTGCCGGGTCTCAGGCGATCGAGCCGCCGGCCGCTTCGATCGCGGCCTTGGCGCCGGCCGTGGCCAGGATGCCGCCGCTCAGCGCGACCTTGATGCTCAGCTCGCCGCTCTTGATGATCTTGACGTTCTTGCGTCATCTCGCCGATCAGCTTGGCCTGCTTCAGCGTCAGCATGTCGACTTCGGCCGCGCCCAGGCGCTGCAGGTCGCTCAGCGAGACTTCGGCGTTGTACTTCTGCGTCGTCGACTTGAAGCCGCGCTTGGGCAAGCGACGCTGCAGCGGCATCTGGCCGCCTTCGAAGCCGACCTTGTGGTAGCCGCCCGAGCGCGACTTCTGGCCCTTGTGGCCGCGGCCTGCCGTCTTGCCGATGCCCGAGCCGATGCCCCGGCCGACGCGGCGGCGTGCCTTCTTGGAACCTTCGGCCGGCTTGATCGTGTTGAGTTGCATGTTCGTGTCGTCCTCGGCGCTCAGAGCACCTGAACCAGGTACGAGACCTTGTTGATCATTCCGCGCACCGCCGGCGTGTCTTCCAGCGTCGAGACGCTGTTGGTCTTGCGCAGGCCGAGGCCGCGCACCGTGGCGCGATGCGACTCGCGCGTGCCGGCAATGCTCTTGACGAGCTTGACCGTCAGGGTCGCCTTGAGCTTCGCTCTTCTTGCTGTCGTTCATGGTGTTGCCTCTCGCTCCCGGCCGGCTCAGCCGAGGATCTCTTCGACCGTGAGGCCGCGCTTGGCGGCGATCTCGGCCGGCGTGCTCGAGCTCTTCAGGCCGTTCAGCGTGGCGCGCACGATGTTGTAGGGGTTCGACGAGCCGAGGCTCTTGCAGACGATGTCGGTCACGCCCATCACCTCGAAGACGGCGCGCATCGGGCCGCCGGCGATGATGCCGTCGCCGGGCTTGGCCGGCGCCATCAGGACCCGCGAGGCGCCGTGCTCGCCGACCACCTTGTGGTGGATGGTGCCGTTCTTCAGCTGCACCTTGATCATGTTGCGGCGCGCCGATTCCATGGCCTTGGTCACCGACACCGGCACTTCCTTGGCCTTGCCCTTGCCCATGCCGACACGGCCGTCGCCGTCACCGACGACGGTGAGCGCGGCGAAGCTGAGCGTGCGGCCGCCCTTGACGACCTTGGTGACGCGGTTGACCGCGATCATCTTTTCCTTCAGGCCGTCGTCATTGCCTTCGGTCTGCGCACGCGGTTGAAACTTTGCCATCTTGGGATTCCTTAGAACTGCAGGCCGGCTTCGCGCGCCGCTTCGGCCAGCGCCTTGACGCGGCCGTGATAGGCGAACCCGGCGCGATCGAACGCGACCTTCTCGACGCCGGCGGCCTTGGCCTTCTCGGCGATGCGCTTGCCGACGACTGCGGCGGCAGCGACGTTGCCGCCCTTGCCCGCCACCTTGCTGTCGCCTGCGAGGCTCCTTGCGCACCTCGGCTTCGGCCGTCGAGGCGCTGGCCAGGATGCGGCTGCCGTCGTCGGAGATGACGCTGGCGTAGATGTGCAGGTTGGTCCGGTACACCGTCAGGCGCGCCGTGCGCTGCACTGCGATGCGAACCCGAGTCTGCCTCGAGCGGCGAACGCGTTGATCCTTCTTGTTCAACATGTCATCTGCTCCGGCTTACTTCTTCTTCGTTTCCTTGATCGTCACCTTCTCGTCGGCGTAGCGGATGCCCTTGCCCTTGTAGGGCTCGGGCGGGCGCAACGCTCGCACTTCGGCAGCGACCTGGCCAACCGCCTGGCGGTCGAACCCCTTGATGATGATTTCGGTCTGCGTCGGGCACTCGACCTTGACGCCGGCCGGCATGTCCTTGGACACCGGATGCGAAAAGCCGATCTGCAGGTTCAGCTTGGAACCTGCCGCCTGAGCGCGAAAGCCGACGCCGACAAGCGTCAGCTTCTTTTCGAAGCCCTTGGTGACGCCGCCGACCATGTTGGCGACCAGCGCCCGCATCGTGCCCGACATCGCATCGGCCTCGGGCGACTCGTTGGTGGCCGTGAAGGTCAGCTTGTCGTCGTCCTTCTTGACCTGGACGAGCGGGTTCGTCGCCCGCACCAGCGTGCCGAGCGCGCCCTTGACGCTGATCGTTTCTGCGCCGGTCGTGATGTCGACTCCCTTGGGGACGACGATCGGCATCTTTCCTACGCGTGACATTTCGGTCTTCCTCTTACGACACGTAGCAGAGCACTTCGCCGCCGATGCCGGCCTGGCGCGCCTTGCGATCGGTCATCACGCCCTTGGGCGTGGTGACGATGGCCACACCGAGCCCGTTCATCACGTTCGGGATGTCGTGGCGGCCCTTGTAGACGCGCAGGCCCGGACGGCTGACGCGCTCGATCTTCTCGATCACCGGATGGCCGGCGTAGTACTTCAGCGCGATCTCGAGCTCGGGCTTGCCGCCCTCGCCGCGGACCAGGTAGCCGTCGATATAGCCTTCGTCCTTCAGGACCTTGGCGATCGCCACCTTCAGCTTGGACGACGGCAACGACACCGTGGGCTTTTCCACCATCTGCGCATTGCGGATGCGGGTCAGCATATCGGCGATCGGATCACTCATGCTCATGAATCAGTCTCCTGACTTGGCCTTGGCCAGTCCTTACCAGCTCGCCTTGACGACGCCGGGAATATCGCCCTTGAACGCCAGGTCGCGGATCTTGTTGCGGCCGAGGCCGAACTTGCGGAAAGTGCCGCGCGGGCGGCCGGTGAGCGCGCAGCGGTTGCGCTGGCGCGTCGGGTAGGCGTTCCTCGGCAGCTTCTGCAGCTCGAGACGAGCGGCGTAGCGGTCCTCGTCGGACTTCTTGGCGTCGTTCGCCGCGGCCTTCAGCTCGGCGTATTTCTTCGCGTACTTGGCGACCAGCTGCGTGCGCTTGAGCTCGCGCTGGATCAGGGAAGTTTTTGCCACGTCGGTCCTTCAGTCTTTGGTCGCTGCCAGCTTGAACGGGAACTTGAACGCGGTGAGGAGCGCGCGGCACTCCTCGTCGTTCTTGGCCGTCGTCGTGATCGAGATGTTCAAGCCGCGCAGCACGTCGATCTTGTCGTACTCGAGCTCGGGGAAAATGATCTGTTCCTTGACGCCGATGTTGTAGTTGCCCCGGCCGTCGAACGCCCGCGACGAGATGCCGCGAAAGTCGCGCACGCGCGGCAAGGCGATCGTGACGAAGCGGTCGAGGAACTCGTACATGCGCACGCCGCGCAGCGTGACCATGCAGCCGATCGGCACGCCGTCGCGGATCTTGAAGCCGGCGATCGCCTTCTTCGACTTCGTGACGACGGGCTTCTGGCCGGCGATCTTGGTCAGATCGCTGACCGCGTGGTCCATCACCTTCTTGTCCGACACCGCCTCGCTCACGCCCATGTTGAGCGTGATCTTGGTGATGCGCGGCGCCTCCATCGCGGAGGTGAAGCCGAATTTCTTGACGAGGTCGGGAACGACCTTTTCGCGGTAGAACTGTTGCAGGCGAGCCATGTTCAGCCTTCAAACCTTGATCTCGTCGCCGCTCGAGCGGAAGACGCGAACCTTCGACTTGTCGTCGTTGATCTTGATGCCGACGCGATCGGCCTTGCCCGTGGCGGCGTTGAAGATCGCCACGTTCGACTGGTGGATCGACATCGTCTTGTCGATCACGCCGCCGGTCACGCCCTTCATGGGGTTCGGCTTGACGTGCTTCTTGACGACGTTGACGCCTTCGACGATCAGGCGCTCTTCGTCGACGCGCGTCAGGACGGTGCCGCGACGGCCCTTGTCCTTGCCGGTCAAGACGATCACCTGGTCACCCTTACGAATCTTGTTCATCGCGATGTTCCTGCTGGCGATGTGCTCAGAGCACTTCAGGTGCGAGCGACACGATCTTCATGAAGCGCTCGGTGCGCAGCTCGCGCGTCACCGGCCCGAAGATGCGCGTGCCGATCGGTTCGAGCTTGGCGTTGAGCAGCACGGCGGCATTGCCGTCGAACTTGACGAGCGAGCCATCCTGGCGGCGCACGCCCTTGGCGGTGCGAACGACGACGGCCGAATAGACCTCGCCCTTCTTCACGCGGCCACGCGGTGCGGCTTCCTTGATGCTGACCTTGATCACGTCACCGATCGCGGCGTAGCGGCGCTTCGAGCCGCCCAGCACCTTGATGCACATGACGGACTTGGCGCCCGTGTTGTCGGCGACGTCGAGCCGCGACTGCATTTGAATCATGTTGTCCTCTTATCCCAACTTGTCCCGCTTGTCCGGCATGTGCCGAAAGCTCGGTCAGTCTTGGGGCCCGCGTGGGGTCTGAAATTCTCTTCGCCTCGGGCGTGTGCCAAAAGCGAAGCCAGTGATTATCGCCCGGGCCGGCTTGACCTGTCAAACCGGCCGGGATTCAGCCCTTGAGCGCCTTGGCCTGGTCGACCAGCGTCTTGGCGTCGCTGACCTCGAACTTGCCGGGCGCCTCGATGTTGAGCGCCTTGACGACGCCGTCCTTGACGAGCATCGAGTAGCGCTGCGAGCGAACGCCCATGCCGCGCGCGGTCAGGTCGAACGTCAGGCCGGCGGCCTTCGTGAAGTCGGCGCTGCCGTCGGCCATCATCCGGACCTTGCCCGCTGTCTTCTGCTCGCGGCCCCAGGCGCCCATCACGAACGGATCGTTGACGGAAACGCACCAGATCTCGTCGACGCCGGCCGCCTTCAGCGCATCGGCCTGCTCGACATAGCCCGGCACGTGCTTGGCCGAGCAGGTGGGCGTGAACGCGCCCGGCAGGCCGAACACGGCGATCGTCTTGCCGGCGGTCGCCTTTTCCAGATCGAACGTGTTCGGGCCGAGCGAGCAGCCGTTGCCCTCGACCTCGATGAATTCCTGCAACGCCCCGGCGGGCAGCTTGTCACCGACTTTCAGCATGTCTCGTCTCCTGCAAGCGCGATGCGCGCGAACAAATCCAGATCTCGATCAGACCTCGGCGCCCTTTTGCACCAGGCGCGTCACGACCCACGACTTGGTCTTCGAGATCGGCCGGCTCTCGGCGATCTCGACGACGTCGCCGGTCTTGTACTCGTCCTTCTCGTCGTGCGCGTGGTACTTGCTCGACTTGGCAACGATCTTGCCGTAGAGCTCGTGCTTGGTGCGGCGCTCGATCAGCACGGTGATGGTCTTCGAGCGCTTGTCGCTCACGACCTTGCCGATCAGGGTGCGCGTGTTCTTGGCCTTCTTCTCGGGGGCAGCGGCCACCGGAGCCGCGTTCGACGTGACGTCCGCGTTCATTTCTTCGCTCCTGTCTTCTTGCCGGCAGCCTTCGGCGCCGGCGCCTTGATGCCGAGCTTGGTCTCCGACTGGATCGTCTTGGCGCGCGCGATGTCGCGCCGCGTCTTGCCGATCTGCGAGTGGTTGGTGAGTTGCTGCGTCGCCTTCTGCATGCGCAGGCCGAAGTGCGCCTTCAGCAGATCGCCGACTTCCTTCTCGAGGCCGGCGGCGTCCTTGGCGCGAAGTTCTGATGCTTTCATCGATCTATCCTTGTCCGCTTCAGGCGCCGACCTGGCGCATGACGAACGTGGTCTTGAGCGGCAGCTTGGCCGAAGCAAGCAGGAACGCTTCGCGCGCCAGGGCTTCGGGCACGCCGTTGATTTCGTAGAGCACCTTGCCGGGCTGGATCTCGGCAACGTAGTACTCGGGGTTGCCCTTGCCGTTGCCCATGCGGACTTCGGCCGGCTTTTGCGAGATGGGCTTGTCCGGGAAGATGCGGATCCAGATCCGGCCGCCGCGCTTGACGTGGCGCGAGATGGCGCGACGCGCCGCCTCGATCTGGCGCGCCGTGAGGCGGCCGCGCTCGGTGGCCTTCAATCCGAAATCGCCGAACGACACGTTGGCGCCGCGTGTGGCGACACCGGTGTTGCGGCCCTTTTGTTCCTTGCGGAATTTTCTGCGTGCGGGTTGCAGCATTCCTTACTCTCCTTTGCCGTCGGTCTTGCCGTCGGCGGCGGGCGGCGGCGCAACGGCCTTGCGCACGCGCTTGACGGCGGGACCCTTCGGAGCGTCGCCGGCACCAGGCACCGACACGTCGGGCGCAGCTGCCGTCGCGCCCGGGTCGAGCGACTTGTCATGACGATCGGCACCCGCGGCGGCGCGCAACGGACGCTCGCCCACCGTCGGCGGACCCGAACGCGTGCGGCCACCCGGCGCACCGGGGCCGCTCGGGCCACCCGGACGCGGACCGCGGCGATTGCGGCGGTCGTCCTCGGCACCCGCCGGCGTGTTGATGTTCGGCGCGTCGCCATTGGCGAGGCGATCGCCGCGATAGACCCAGCACTTCACGCCGATCACGCCGTAGGTCGTCTTGGCTTCGGAGAAGCCGTAGTCGATGTCGGCCTTCAGGGTGTGAAGCGGCACGCGGCCTTCGCGATACCACTCGCAGCGCGCGATCTCGATGCCGTTCAGGCGCCCCGACGACATCAGCTTGATGCCTTGCGCGCCCAGGCGCATGGCGTTCTGCATCGCGCGCTTCATGGCGCGACGGAACATGATCCGCTTTTCGAGCTGCTGCGTGATCGAGTCGGCGATGAGCTGCGCGTCGATCTCGGGCTTGCGCACCTCTTCGATGTTGACGGCCACCGGCACGCCCAGGCGGCGCGTCAGCTCGGCCTTCAGGTTCTCGATGTCCTCGCCCTTCTTGCCGATCACGACGCCGGGCCGTGCCGAGAAGATGGTGATGCGCGCGTTCTTGGCCGGACGCTCGATCAGGATGCGCGAGACGGCCGCGTTCTTCAGGCGGATCTTCAGGTACTCGCGAACCTTCAGGTCCTCCGCGAGCATGGTCGCGAAGTTCTTGTTCGACGCGTACCAGCGCGACGACCAGTTGCGCGTGACCGGAAGGCGAAACCCCGTCGGGTGAATCTTCTGTCCCATGGTTTCCTTCTTCGCCTCAGTTGCCGACGGTGATGTAGATGTGGGCGGTCGGCTTGCTGATGCGGTTGCCGCGGCCCTTCGCGCGCGCCGAGAAACGCTTCAGCGTCGCGGCCTGCTCGACGTAGATCGCCTTGATCTTCAGCTCGTCGATGTCGGCACCGTCGTTGTGCTCGGCATTGGCAATCGCCGATTCCAGCGCCTTCTTGATGATGCCGGCGGCCTTCTTCTGCGTGAAGTTCAGGATGTCGATCGCCTGACCGACCTTCTTGCCGCGCACCAGGTCGGCCACCAGCCGGCCCTTGTCGCACGACAGGCGAACACCCTTCACGATCGATTTGGTTTCCATCGTCGCCATCCTTACTTCTTCACGACCTTCTTGTCGGCCGGATGGCCCTTGAAGGTGCGCGTCAGCGCAAACTCGCCGAGCTTGTGGCCGACCATCTGGTCGGTGACATACACCGGCACGTGCTGCTTGCCGTTGTGCACGGCGATCGTCAGACCGATGAAATCGGGCAGGATCGTCGAGCGGCGCGACCAGGTCTTGATCGGCTTCTTGTCTTTCGTCGCGCTCGCCTTCTCGACCTTCGCCGCGAGGTGATGGTCGATGAACGGGCCCTTCTTCAGTGAACGCGTCATGGGCGTGCCTTCTTACTTCTTGCGGCGCGAGACGATCATCGTCTGCGTGCGCTTGTTGTTGCGCGTGCGATAGCCCTTGGTCAGCGTGTTCCACGGCGACACCGGGGCCTGGCCCTCGCCGGTACGGCCTTCGCCGCCGCCGTGCGGGTGATCGACCGGGTTCATGGCCACGCCGCGCACCGTCGGGCGGATGCCCTTCCAGCGCTTGGCGCCGGCCTTGCCGTAGTGGCGCAGGCTGTGCTCTTCGTTGCTGACCTCGCCGATGGTGGCGCGGCAGTCGATGTGGATCTTGCGAACTTCGCCCGAACGCAGCCGCAACTGCGCGTAGGTGCCTTCGCGCGCCAGCAGCGTCACCGCGGCGCCGGCCGAGCGCGCCATCTGGGCGCCCTTGCCGGGCAGCATCTCGACGCAGTGGATGATCGAGCCGACCGGGATGTTGCGGATCGGCAGCGTGTTGCCTGCCTTGATCGGCGCTTCCGAGCCGGAGACGATCGTCGAGCCGACCTCGAGGCCGCGCGGCGCGATGATGTAGCGACGCTCGCCGTCGGCATAGACCACCAGCGCGATGTGGGCGCTGCGGTTCGGGTCGTACTCGATGCGTTCGACCTTCGCCGGAATCGCATCCTTGTTGCGCACGAAGTCGACGACGCGGTAGTGGTGCTTGTGACCGCCGCCCTTGTGCCGGATCGTGATGTGGCCGTTGTTGTTGCGGCCGGAGTTCTGCATCTGCGGCTCGAGCAGCGACGCTTCGGGCCGGCCCTTGTGCAGGTGCGGATGCGTGACCTTGACGACTGCACGCCGCCCCGGCGACGTCGGCTTGACTTTGATGACGGGCATTACGCGCCCTCCCCGGAGAAGTTCAGCTCCTGGCCTGCGGCGAGCGACACGTAGGCCTTCTTGATGTGATCACGCCGGCCACCGGACTTGCCGAAGCGCTTCTGCTTGCCCTTGTGCTGCACGGTCTGGACCGACTCGACGTCGACCTTGAACATCAGCTCGACGGCGGCCTTGATCTCGGGCTTGGTGGCGCTGCGCAGCACCTTGAACAGGATCTGGTTGTGCTTGTCGGCCGCGAACGTCGCCTTCTCGCTGACGATGGGCGCCACCAGCACCTGGGCGAGACGGCTCGGATCGTGCGCCGCGCGCACCGGCGCAGCGCTCGCGTCGGCCTTCTTCGCGGCGGGCTTGGCGGCCTTCTTGGCCGCCGGCGCCTTCGCCGGCTTGGCAGCCTTCTCGGCCTTCGGGGCTTTCTCCGCCTTCACGGGCGTGGCAGCCTTCTTCGCTGCCTTCGGATCGGCTTTCGCCGCAACGGGTGCCGTGCTCATGCCAGCATCTCCTTCAGTTGCTCCATCGCGCCCTTGGTCACGAGCACCTTCTTGTAGTGCACGAGAGCGAGCGGATCGGCGTAACGCGGCTCGATCACGAGCACGTTGGTGAGGTTGCGCGAGGCCAGCAGCAGGTTGTCCGGCATCTCGTGGGTGATGACGAGCACCGAGTCCAGGCCCATGTCCTTGAACTTCTTGGCCAGCAGCTTGGTCTTCGGCGAATCGACGTTGATCGACTCGACGACCGCCAGCCGGCCTTCGCGGACGAGCTGCGAGAGGATCGCCGCCATGCCGGCGCGATACATCTTCTTGTTCACCTTCTGGGTGAAGTTCTCGTCCGGGCTGTTCGGGAAGATCCGGCCGCCTCCGCGCCACAGCGGCGAGGAGGTCATGCCGGCGCGGGCGCGGCCGGTGCCCTTCTGGCGCCACGGCTTCTTGGTCGAGTGCTTGACCATCGCGCGGTCGAGCTGGGCGCGCGTGCCCAGGCGTGCATTGGCCTGGAAGGCGACGACGATCTGGTGCACCAGAGCTTCGTTGTAGTCACGCGCAAAGACCGTGTCGGGCGCCTCGACCTTCGAGGTCGACTGGCCTTGCTCGTTCAGGAGTTCGAGTCTGCATCAGTTCGCTCCCTTCTTGGCGGCGGCGGCCGGCTTCGCGGCGGCGCTCTTCGGCGCGGCCTTCACGGCCGGGCGCACGACGACGTGGCCGTTCTTCGCGCCCGGAACCGCACCGCGCACGAGCAGGAGCTGACGGCCTTCGTCGATGCGGACGATGTCGAGGTTCTGCGTCGTCTTGGTGACGTTGCCGCGCTGGCCCGACATCTTCTTGCCCGGGAACACGCGACCCGGGTCCTGCGCCATCGAGATCGAGCCCGGCACGTTGTGCGAACGGCTGTTGCCGTGCGACGCGCGCTGCGACTTGAAGTTGTGGCGCTTGATCGTGCCGGTGAAGCCCTTGCCGATCGAGGTGCCCTGCACGTCGACGAGCTGGCCGACGGCGAACACGCCGCACCGGCACCTGCGCGCCCGGCTTGTAGCTCGGCGGCGACGTCGGCCGAGACGCGGAATTCGCCGATGACTTCGCCGGCTACGACACCCGCCTTGGCCAGATGCCCGGCTTCGGGCTTGCTGACGCGCGAGGCCTTCTTCTCGCCGAAGACGACCTGCAGGGCGCTGTAGCCATCGGTCTCGGCGTCTTGACCTGGGAAACCCGGTTGTTGGAAACGTCGAGCACGGTGACCGGGATCGCGTCACCGTCGTCGGTGAAGACCCGCATCATTCCCACCTTGCGGCCGAGCAGGCCGAGGCGCTCATCGACATACGACGGAGGCGTCGAGGTCGCGGTCATGAATGTTCTCCAGCCACACGAATGCGGCCTTTGTTGCACTACCCGGCATCGATTGGCCGGGCTGATTCCTGATGCTTTCCGCTCTGATCTTCGTCAGGCCCCCGGGAACACCCGGGAAATCGCGGAAAAGCCTGTGACTATAGCAGAGCGGCCGGCGTGAGCCAAGCCGCTCTGCCCCTCATCCTTACTGAAGCTTGATCTCGACGTCGACGCCGGCCGGCAGGTCGAGCTTCATCAGCGCGTCCACGGTCTTGTCGGTCGGATCGACGATGTCCATCAGGCGCTGGTGCGTGCGGATCTCGAACTGGTCGCGGCTCGTCTTGTTGACGTGCGGCGAGCGCAGGATGTCGAAGCGCTGCATGCGCGTCGGCAGGGGCACCGGGCCCTTGACGATGGCGCCGGTGCGCTTGGCGGTATCGACGATCTCGAGCGCCGACTGGTCGATCAGCTTGTAGTCGAACGCCTTGAGGCGGATGCGGATCTTTTGCTTGGTTGCCATGATGGTCCGCCTTATTCGAGGATTTTGGCGACGACGCCGGCGCCGACGGTCCTGCCGCCTTCGCGGATGGCGAAGCGCAGGCCTTCTTCCATGGCGATCGGGTTGATCAGCTTGACGGTGATGCTGACGTTGTCGCCCGGCATGACCATCTCCTTGTCCTTGGCCAGCTCGACCGCGCCGGTCACGTCGGTCGTGCGGAAGTAGAACTGCGGCCGGTAGTTGTTGAAGAACGGCGTGTGCCGGCCGCCTTCTTCCTTGGAGAGCACGTAGATCTCGGCCGTGAAGTGGGTGTGCGGCTTGACGCTGCCGGGCTTGCAGAGCACCTGGCCGCGCTGGACTTCTTCGCGCTTGGTGCCGCGCAGCAGGATGCCGACGTTGTCGCCCGCCTGGCCCTGGTCGAGGAGCTTGCGGAACATCTCGACGCCGGTGCAGGTGGTCTTTTGCGTCGGGGTGATGCCGACGATCTCGATTTCTTCGCCGACCTTGATGACGCCGCGCTCGACCCGGCCGGTGACGACGGTGCCACGACCGGAGATGGAGAAGACGTCTTCGACGGGCATCAGGAAGGCGCCGTCGATGGCGCGCTCGGGCTGCGGGATGTAGGTGTCGAGGGCCTCGGCGAGCTTCATGATGCTGCCTTCGCCGAGCTCGCCCTTGTCGCCTTCGAGGGCGAGCTTGGCCGAGCCGTGGACGATGGGGGTCTTGTCGCCGGGGAAGTCGTACTTGTCGAGGAGTTCGCGCACTTCCATCTCGACGAGCTCGAGGAGCTCGGCGTCGTCGACCATGTCGCACTTGTTCATGTAGACGATGATGTAAGGAACACCGACCTGGCGGGCCAGGAGGATGTGCTCACGCGTCTGGGGCATGGGGCCGTCGGCGGCCGACACGACCAGGATGGCGCCGTCCATCTGGGCCGCGCCGGTGATCATGTTCTTGACGTAGTCGGCGTGCCCGGGGCAGTCGACGTGGGCGTAGTGCCGGTTCTTGGTCTCGTATTCGACGTGGGCGGTGTTGATGGTGATGCCGCGCGCCTTTTCTTCAGGCGCCGCGTCGATCTGGTCGTACGCCTTGGCCTCACCGCCGTACAGCTTGCTCAGGACCGAGGTCATGGCCGCCGTCAGGGTCGTCTTGCCGTGGTCGACGTGGCCAATGGTCCCTACGTTGACGTGCGGCTTGGTCCGCTCGAATTTGCTCTTTGCCATGTGCTTGCTCCGAAAAAAGAACGATGCCCGTGTGCTGTTTAAGGTTTCCGCCGCTCACCTGGATCGCATGCCACGGGCAACATGCGAGGGAACGCGAAGACCAACGGCTGCTTCGGCGGCTACTTGCCCCTGGCAGTGATGATGGCGTCGGCGACGTTCTTCGGCGCCTCGCTGTAGTGCTTGAATTCCATCGTGTACGTCGCCCGGCCTTGCGACATCGAGCGCAGCGTCGTCGAGTAGCCGAACATCTCCGACAGCGGCACCTCGGCCTTGATGATCTTGCCGCCGCCGACCATGTCGTCCATGCCCTGGACCATGCCGCGCCGCGACGACAGATCGCCCATCACGTTGCCGGCGAAGTCTTCCGGCGTCTCGACCTCGACCGCCATCATCGGCTCCAGGATCACCGGCGAGGCCTTGCGGCAGCCGTCCTTGAAACCGAACGAGGCGGCCATCTTGAACGCGTTTTCGTTCGAGTCGACCTCATGGTACGAGCCGAAGGTCAAGCGTGACCTTGACGTCGACGACCGGATAGCCGGCGAGCACGCCGTTCGGCAGCGACTCTTCGACGCCCTTCTTGACCGCCGGGATGAACTCGCGCGGCACCACGCCGCCCTTGATCGCGTCGACGAACTCGAAGCCCTTGCCCGGTTCCTGCGGTTCGACCGTGAAGCACGACGTGACCGTACTGGCCCTTGCCGCCCGACTGGCGCACGAACTTGCCTTCGACGTCGGTGATCTTCTTGCGGATCGTTTCGCGATAGGCGACCTGCGGCTTGCCGACGTTGGCTTCCACGCCGAACTCGCGCTTCATGCGGTCGACGATGATTTCCAGGTGCAGCTCGCCCATGCCGGAGATGATGGTCTGGCCGGATTCCTCGTCGGTCTTGACGCGGAACGACGGATCTTCCTGCGGCCAGGCGGCCGAGGGCGATACCCATCTTTTCCTGGTCGGCCTTGGTCTTGGGCTCGACGGCCTGCGAGATCACCGGCTCGGGGAACACCATCTTTTCGAGCATGATGATCGCCTGCGGATCGCACAGCGTCTCGCCGGTGGTGACGTCGCGCAGGCCCACGCAGGCGGCGATGTCGCCGGCGCAGGATTTCCTTGATCTCTTCGCGCTGGTTGGCGTGCATCTGCAGGATCCGGCCGATGCGCTCCTTCTTGCCGCGGATCGGGTTGAAGACCGAGTCGCCCGGACTTCAGGATGCCCGAATAGACGCGCACGAACGTCAGCTGGCCGACATACGGGTCGGTCATCAGCTTGAACGCCAGCGCCGAGAACTTCTCGTCGTCGGCGCGACGCGCGAGGTCGGCTTGTCGTCGTCGTCGGTGCCCTGGCACCGGCGGAATGTCGACCGGCGACGGCATGAAGTCGATCACCGCGTCGAGCATGCGCTGCACGCCCTTGTTCTTGAAGGCGCTGCCGCACAGCATCGGGTGGATCTCGCCGGCGATCGTGCGAAGGCGGATGCCCTGCGTGATCTCGTCCTCGGTCAGCTCGCCCGACTCGAGGTACTTGTTCATCAGCTCTTCGTTGGCTTCGGCCGCGGCCTCGACCATCTTCTCGCGCCACTTCTCGGATTCGGCCTGCAGCTCTGCAGGGATCTCTTCGTAGCTGAACTTCATGCCCTGGGACGCGTCGTCCCAGTAGATCGCCTTCATCTTGACCAGGTCGACCACGCCCTTGAAGCTGTCTTCGGCGCCGATCGGCAGCGTGATCACCACCGGGTTGGCCTTGAGGCGATCGATCATCATCTGGCGCACGCGCAGGAAGTCGGCGCCGACGCGGTCCATCTTGTTGACGAACGCCAGGCGCGGCACCTTGTACTTGTTGGCCTGGCGCCAGACGGTCTCCGATTGCGGCTGCACGCCGCCCACCGAGTCGTAGACCATGACCGCGCCGTCGAGCACGCGCATGCTGCGCTCGACCTCGATCGTGAAGTCGACGTGGCCCGGGGTGTCGATGATGTTGATGCGGTGCTCGCGGATGGGAGAAGTCCATGCCCTTCCAGAAGCAGGTCGTGGCCGCCGACGTGATCGTGATGCCGCGCTCCTGCTCCTGCTCCATCCAGTCCATCGTCGCGGCGCCGTCGTGCACTTCACCGATCTTGTGGTTGACACCGGTGTAGAACAGGATGCGCTCGGTCGTCGTCGTCTTGCCGGCGTCGATGTGGGCCGAGATACCGATATTCCGGTATCTCTCGATGGGGGTCTTGCGGGACATGGAAAGCTCCAAATGCGTCCCGCCCGTACCGGGCCGCCGCGGATCGCGCGGCCCGAAGACGAGCGGGCTGAAGAGAGTTGCGCTCTAGATGCGGATCAGAAGCGGAAATGCGAGAACGCTTTGTTCGCTTCCGCCATGCGGTGCACTTCGTCGCGCTTCTTCATCGCGCCGCCGCGGCCTTCGACGGCCTCGAGCAGCTCGTTCGCGAGCCGCTGCGCCATCGACTTCTCGCCGCGCTTCCTGCGCCGATTCCTTGAGCCAGCGCATGGCCAGGGCCACGCGGCGCACCGGGCGGACTTCGACCGGCACCTGGTAGTTGGCGCCGCCGACGCGGCGCGACTTCACTTCGACCATCGGCTTGATGTTGTTCAAGGCGACGATGAAGATCTCGAGCGGATCCTTGCCCGACTTCTTCTCGACCTGCTCGAGCGCACCGTAGATGATGCGTTCGGCCACGGCCTTCTTGCCGCGACTCCATGATCACGTTCATGAACTTGGAGAGATCGACCGAGCCGAACTTCGGATCGGGGAGGATGTCCCGTTTGGGGACTTCGCGACGACGCGGCATTGCACTTCCTTTGGTTTCAGTTGGCGCCCGCCGATGGGCAAGCACCTCGGGCCGCCATCAGGACGGCCCACTTACTCGGCGGCGCCGAAGCGCCGCCACGTGGCGGCGGTTAAGCCTTCTTCGGGCGCTTGGCGCCGTATTTCGACCGCGACTGCTTGCGATCCTTGACGCCCTGCAGGTCGAGCGAGCCGCGCACGATGTGATAGCGCACGCCCGGCAGATCCTTGACCCGGCCGCCGCGCACCAGCACGACGCTGTGTTCCTGCAGGTTGTGGCCTTCGCCACCGATGTACGAAATGATCTCGAACCCGTTCGTCAGGCGAACCTTGGCGACCTTGCGCAGCGCCGAGTTCGGCTTCTTCGGCGTCGTGGTGTAGACGCGCGTGCAGACGCCGCGCCGTTGCGGGCCGCCCTGCAGTGCCGGGGACTTCGACTTGACGGTCTCGGTCTCGCGGCCGTGGCGAACGAGCTGGTTGATCGTGGGCATAAGAACTCTTGTAAGTGATGCGCCAACCGAACAACAGGCGCCAGACGCGCCGACCGTTCGCTCGCGAAGGCGGCGACAGGCCCGCGGCAACAACGAAAGCCAGGGACCAGAAAAGCCAACGATTGTATGCCGAGGCGGGAATGCCTGCAAGCCGGGCCTTGCCCGTGGCTCGTGCGGGCGGGATGATCGGGGCAATGCCTCATTGCCGCCCCTTTCCCTGATGCCCTGCCCCCGCTGTCAGGCCGACCAGCTGCCCGGAGCGCGGTTCTGCGGCAGTTGCGGCGCTGCGTTGGCCGCCGCCTGCGCCCAGTGCGGGGCGGCGCTGGCCGACGGCCTGCGCTTTTGCACCGGCTGCGGCCACGAAGTCGGGACCTCAGGCGCCAGCGAAGACGAGGGCGAGCGCCGCCACGCGACCGTGATGTTCGCGGACCTGTGCGGCTACACGGCTCTGAACGAGGCGCAGGACCCAGAGGTCGTCGAGGCCGTCATGGCCCGCATCAAGGCCGACGCCACCACCGTCATCGAGCGCCACGGCGGAACGGTGAACCAGTTCGTCGGCGACGAGATCATGGCGCTGTTCGGCGTGCCGCTGGCGCACCGCGACGATGCCCGCAGCGCGGTCACTGCGGCGCTCGAGCTGCACCGTGTCGTCGACGACTTCGTCGCCACGCTCGGGCCGGCGATCGCCGCCGGCCTGGCGATGCACACCGGCATCAACACCGGGCTCGTGGTCACGCGCCGCAGCGATGCACGTGCCGGCGACTACGCCCTGACCGGCGACGCCGTCAACACCGCGGCCCGGCTGCGCGGCCTGGCCGAGCCTGGCGAGGTCGTCGTCAGCGCCGATACCTGGCGCCAGGTGGCCGACTACTTCGAGGGCGAGGCCAACGCGCCCGTCGACGTCAAGGGCAAGGAGCAACCGCTGGTCGCCTATCGCGTGCGCGGTCCGCGCCAGGCGGCCGACGGCGGCGGCGGGGGCTCTCTCGTCGGGCGCGAGGAGGAACAGCGCGACTTCCGCGCCATCGCCGAAGCCTGCGCCGAACGTCAGCGCAGTCGCGTCCTCGTCGTTCGCGGCGACCCCGGCGTCGGCAAGTCGCGGCTGGTCGCCGAGTTCGTCGCATCGGCGCGATCGCTCGGCTTTTCCTGCCACGGCGCCGCCGTCCTCGATTTCGGGGCCGAGACCGGGCGCGACGCAGTCCGCAGCCTGGCGCGCAGCCTGCTGGGCGTGCCGGGAACGAGCGACGAGGCGACGCGCCGCGACGCGATCGAGCGCTCCCACGCGGCCAACCCGGTCGCCCCGGAGCGGCGCCTCTTCCTGTATGACCTGCTCGACGTCGCGCCGCCCCCCGATCTTCGTGCGCTTGCCGCCGCCATCAGCGTGGGCGCTCGCCAAAAGGGCTCGCTGCAGGCACTGTGCGATCTGGCGACAGGCTCGGGCAGCAAGATGCCGTTGCTCCTGGTCGTCGAAGACATCCACTGGGCCGACGCCTGGACGCTCGAGCGCCTGGCTGCCCTGGCCGTCCTCGCCGCCCGCCAGCCTTTGCTTCTGGTGATGACGACGCGCTTCGCCGGCGATCCGACCGCCGGCGCCTGGCGCACGATGTTGCACGGGGCACCGCTCCTTGGCATCGACCTCGCTCCGCTCCGCGCCGACGAGGCGCTGCGTCTGGCCTTGCAGACGTCAGCGATGAGCCCGGCACTGGCTCAAAGCTGCGTCGAGCGCGCCGAGGGCAATCCGCTGTTCCTGCTGCAGCTGCTGCTCAATGCCGGCGAAGCGGCGCAATCGAGCCTGCCGGGCTCGATCCAGGCGCTCGTGCACACCCGGATGGACCGGCTGGCCCCGGCGCACAAGTTCGCCCTGCAGTCCGCCGCCGTCCTCGGCCAGCGCTACACGGTCGAGGCCTTGCGGCATCTGATCGACGACCCGGTCTACGACTGCCGGCTGCTCGAAGAGCATTTCCTTGTGCGCGCCGACGGCAGCGAGTTCATGTTTTGCCACGCGCTCATCCGCGACGGCGCCTACGCCTCGCTGCTGCACAAGCGCCGGCGCGCGTTGCACGCGCGCGCCGCGGGCTGGTTTGCGTCGCGCGACCTGATCCTGGCAGCCGAGCACTTCGATCGCGCCGAGGACTCGCGTGCGCCGGGTGCGTATCTGGCCGCGAGCGAGGCCCTGAGCGCACAGTTCCATCACCAGGCCGCGCTGACGCTGGTCGAGCGCGGCCTGGCGATTGCGGCCGAGCAGCCGGTGCGCTTCGCCTTGCTGATCGCGCGCGGCCACCTGCTGGTCGACCTCGGCCGCTCCGCCGATGCGATCGAGGCCTGCCGGCTCGCGCTGGCGGGCGCCGCGAGCGCGACCGAACGGGCGCAGGCCCTGCTTGTCATGGCCGCCGGCATGCGTCTGAACGACCGCATCGCCGAAGGCCTTGCCGCCCTCGACGAGGCCGAACCCCTGGCCCAGGCCGCCGGGTTGTCGCTCGAGCTCGCACGCCTGCACCACCTGCGCGGAAACCTTCTCTTTCCGCTCGGCCGCCATGCCGAGTGCCTGCGCGAGCACGGCCTGGCGCGCGAACATGCACGGCAATCGGGTTCGCTCGAAGCGGAAGCGGCGGCGCTCGGCGGCCTCGGCGACGGCTACTACCTTCAAGGCCGAATGCATTCGGCCCACCAGCAGTTCCGCGAATGCGTGGCCCTGGCCCGCGCCCAGGGCTTCGGTCGTCTCGAGGTTGCCAATCTGTCGATGGTCGGATGGTCAGGCCTGTATCTCGCCAGGATCGCCGACGCTGCCGCGGTCGGCCACGAAGCGATCTCGCTCGCCCGGCAGGCCTCGCAACCGCGGGCCGAGCTCATGGCGCGCGGCCTCGTGGCCTGGATCGATGGCGTCATCCGCGATCGACGCGACGAAGCCCGGGCGCAGACGCAGGCAGCGCTGCAGTTGATCCGCTCCCTCGGCGCCAGACGCTTCGAGGCGCAGATGCTCGCCGTCAATGCCTTGCTGGCTTTGCGCCAAGGCCAGCGGGAAGAGGCGGTCGAATTCGCCGAAGAGTCGCTTGCCATCTGTCGTACCCACGGCATGGGCCATATCGGCCCCTGGGCCTACGGCGTTCGCGCCCTGATCGAGACCGAGCCGACGGCACGCCTTCGCTTCCTCGACGAAGGCGAGCGCCAGCTGACGCTCGGCTGCGTCAGCCACAACCATGTGCAGCTGCGCGAGCTCGCCATCGACGCACTGCTCGAGATCGGCGACTGGAATGGCGTCGACGCCAATTGCGATCGCATTCGCGTCTACACGGCCGACGAGCCGCTGCCGGTGAGCAACTTTTCGATTGCCCGCGGTACGGCGCTGGCCCGCTTCGGCCGCGGCGAGCGCGGCGATGCCTTGCGGGCGCAACTTGGCGCGCTGCACGAGGAGGGCACGCGAGCTGAGCTGAACAGCTACCTGCCTGCCCTGGCCGGCGCGCTCGAACGCTTCCCGGCAGGGTAGGACGCGGCGGACAAAAAAAGGGGCGGCCCGAAGCCGCCCCTTGTCGCTGCGAAGCGCAATCCGCCGAGCTCTTACTCGGCAGCGTCGCTCACCGCATCGATCTGCGACAGTTGCACGGCGGCCAGTTCCTCGGCCTCCTGCATCACGATCGCCTTGCGCTCGGCGTCGTCCATCGCTTCCTTGGCCTTGCGGGCGTCGTGGAATGCCATGCCGGTACCGGCGGGGATCAGCCGGCCGACGATGACGTTTTCCTTCAACCCGCGCAGCTCGTCGCGCTTGCCCATGATCGCCGCTTCGGTCAGCACGCGCGTCGTTTCCTGGAACGATGCGGCACTGATGAAGCTGTCGGTCGAGAGCGAGGCCTTGGTGATGCCGAGCAGCACGTCGGCCCAGGTCGCCGGCATCTTGCCTTCGGCCAGCGCCTTGTCGTTCTTGCCGAAGAGCTCGGAACGCTCGACCTGCTCGTTGAGGATGTAGCTCGTGTCGCCCGGGTTCGTGATCTGGACGCGCCGCAGCATCTGGCGAACGATCACCTCGATGTGCTTGTCGTTGATCTTCACGCCCTGCAGACGATAGACGTCCTGCACCTCATCGACGATGTAGCGCGCCAGCTCTTCCATGCCCAGCAGTCGCAGGATGTCCTGCGGGTCGGCCGGGCCATCGACGATCGACTCGCCCTTGTTCACGACCTGGCCTTCGTGCACGACGATGTTCTTTTCCTTCGGCACCAGCTCTTCGTAGACCTTGCCTTCCGGGTCGGTGATCTGCAGGCGCACCTTGCCCTTGGTCTCCTTGCCGAACGAGACCGTGCCCGTCATCTCGGCCAGCGTGCCCTTGTCCTTCGGCGTGCGGGCTTCGAAGAGCTCGGCCACGCGCGGCAGGCCGCCCGTGATGTCGCGCGTCTTCTGGCCTTCGACCGGGATCCGCGCCATCACCTCGCCCGGCGCCAGGTCTTGCCCGTCGCGGATCTGGATCAGCGAGCCGACCTGGAAGCCGATCGTCACCGAGTGATCGGTGCCGGGAATCTTCACCTCGTTGCCGGCGGTGTCGAGCAGCTTGACCTGCGGCCGCACGACCTTGGCGGCACCGCGCCGCTTCGGATCGATCACGACCAGCGTCGACAGGCCCGTGACCTCGTCGACCTGCTTGGCGACCGTGACGCCTTCTTCGACGTTCTCGAACTTCGCGCGACCGGCGAACTCCGTGATGATCGGACGGGTCAGCGGGTCCCAGGTGGCCAGCACGGTGCCGGCCTTGATCGCCTGGTCGGACTTGATGCCGAGCAGCGCGCCGTACGGCACCTTGTGGCGCTCGCGCTCGCGGCCGTGCGTGTCGGTGATGATGATCTCGCCGGAGCGGGAAATCACGACCAGCTCGCCCTTGCCGTTCGTCACGTAGCGCATGGTCGGGTTGAATCCGACCGTGCCGTCCGACTTCGCGTCGACGCTCGAGGCCACCGCCGCACGCGATGCCGCACCACCGATGTGGAACGTGCGCATCGTCAGCTGCGTGCCCGGCTCGCCGATCGACTGCGCGGCGATGACGCCGATCGCTTCGCCGACGTTGATCAGGCCGCCACGACCGAGGTCGCGGCCATAGCACTTGGCGCAGATGCCGAAGCGCGTGCTGCAGGTGAGGGCCGTGCGCACCTTGACCTCGTCGACGGCCGCCGCCTCGAGGGCGTCGAGCACGTCTTCGTCGAGCATGCCGCCGGCAGCCAGCAGGGTTTCCTGCGTCTCCGGATGGGGCACGTCGATGGCTGCCACGCGGCCGAGCACCCGGTCGCGCAGGCTCTCGATGACCTCGCCGCCTTCGACCAGCGCACGCATGTTGAGACCGTTCATGGTCCCGCAGTCTTCTTCGATGACGACCAGATCCTGCGTCACGTCGACGAGTCGGCGCGTCAGGTAGCCCGAGTTCGCCGTCTTCAACGCCGTGTCGGCCAGGCCCTTGCGGGCGCCGTGCGTCGAGATGAAGTACTGCAGGACGTTCAGGCCTTCGCGGAAGTTCGCCGTGATCGGCGTCTCGATGATCGAGCCATCGGGCTTGGCCATCAGGCCGCGCATGCCGGCGAGCTGGCGGATCTGCGCGGCCGAACCGCGCGCACCCGAGTCGGCCATCATGTAGATGGAGTTGAACGACTCCTGGTCCACCTGCTTGCCATGCCGGTCGGTGGTCTTCTCTTTCGAGAGCTGCGACATCATGACCTTGCCGACTTCGTCGCCGGTCTTGCCCCAGATGTCGACGACCTTGTTGTAGCGCTCGCCCGAAGTCACCAGGCCCGAGACGTACTGCTGCTCGATCTCCTTGACTTCCTTCTCGGCGTGCTCGATCAGGCCGTGCTTCTCCTTCGGCACCAGCATGTCGTCGATGCAGATCGAGATGCCGGCACGCGTCGCCAGCCGGAAACCGGCCTGCAGCAGCTTGTCGGCGAAGACCACCGTTTCCTTCAGGCCGCACTTGCGGAACGAGGTGTTGATGAGCTTGGAGATTTCCTTCTTCTTCAGGGCCCGGTTCAGGTTCGAGAACGGCAGGCCCTTGGGCAGGATTTCCGACAGCAGGGCGCGGCCGACCGTCGTGTCGACCAGCTTGGTCACCGGCGTGAACTCGCCCGTCTCCTTGTTGAGCTCATATTCGGTCAGGCGAACCGTGACCTTGGCGGTCACTTCCACCTGCTCGTTGTCGAGCGCTCGCTGCACCTCGGCCACGTCGGAGAAGATGATCCCCTCGCCCTTGGCGTTGATGCGATCGCGCGTGGCGTAGTAGAGGCCGAGCACGACGTCTTGCGACGGCACGATCGACGGCTCGCCGTTCGCCGGGAACAGGATGTTGTTCGAGGCCAGCATCAGCGTGCGGGCTTCCATCTGGGCTTCGATGCTCAGCGGAATGTGCACGGCCATCTGGTCGCCGTCGAAGTCGGCGTTGAAGGCAGCGCAGACCAGCGGATGCAGCTGGATCGCCTTGCCTTCGATCAAGACCGGCTCGAACGCCTGGATGCCCAGGCGGTGCAGCGTCGGCGCGCGGTTCAGCAGAACCGGGTGCTCCTTGATGACTTCCTCGAGGATGTCCCAGACCACCGGCGTGCCGGATTCGACTTCCTTCTTCGCCGCCTTGATCGTCGTCGCGATGCCCATGGCCTCGAGGCGCGAGAAGATGAAAGGCTTGAAGAGCTCGAGCGCCATCAGCTTCGGCAGGCCGCACTGATGGAGCTTGAGCGTCGGGCCGACCACGATGACCGAACGGCCCGAGTAGTCGACGCGCTTGCCCAGCAGGTTCTGGCGGAAGCGACCCGACTTGCCCTTGATCATGTCGGCCAGCGACTTGAGGGCACGCTTGTTCGCGCCCGTCATGGCCTTGCCACGACGACCGTTGTCGAGCAGCGAATCCACCGCTTCCTGCAGCATGCGCTTCTCGTTGCGCACGATGATCTCCGGCGCCTTCAGCTCGAGCAGCCGCGCGAGGCGGTTGTTGCGGTTGATGACGCGGCGATACAGGTCGTTCAGGTCCGAGGTAGCGAAGCGGCCGCCGTCGAGCGGCACGAGCGGACGCAGGTCCGGCGGGAGGACCGGCAGGACCTCCATCACCATCCACTGCGGCTTGATGCCCGACTTCTTGAAGGCTTCCATCACCTTCAGGCGCTTCGAGTTCTTCTTGACCTTGAGCTCGGAGCCGGTCATGTCGCCGCGCAGCTTTTCGATCTCGACGTCGAGGTCGATCTCGGCCAGCAGCTTGTGCACGCCTTCGGCGCCCATCAGGGCCACGAACTCGCCGTCACCATATTCGGTGCGCTTGGCGTCGTAGTCGTCCTCGCTCATGATCGAGAACTTCTTCAGCGGCGTCATGCCCGGGTCGACGACCACGTACGCTTCGAAGTACAGCACCCGCTCGATGTCGCGCAGGGTCATGTCGAGCACCAGGCCGAGACGGCTCGGCAGGCTCTTCAGGAACCAGATGTGCGCGCACGGCGCCGCCAGGTCGATGTGACCCATGCGCTCGCGGCGAACCTTGGTCTGCGTCACTTCGACGCCGCACTTCTCGCAGATCACGCCGCGGTGCTTCAGGCGCTTGTACTTGCCGCACAGGCACTCGTAGTCCTTGATCGGCCCGAAGATCTTGGCGCAGAACAGGCCGTCGCGCTCCGGTTTGAAAGTACGGTAGTTGATGGTCTCCGGCTTCTTCACTTCGCCGAACGACCACGAGCGGATTTTTTCCGGGGAGGCCAGTCCGATCTTGATGGCATCGAAATGCTCATCAGGAGTGAACTGGCGGAACAGATCAAGCAAGCCCTTCATGTTCTGTTTCCTTTTCTATTAGTTGCGCTCGAGTTCCATGTCGATGCCCAAGGATCTGATTTCCTTGACCAGGACATTGAACGATTCAGGCATGCCGGCCTCGATGGCGTGCTCGCCCTTGACGATCGACTCGTACACCTTGGTGCGGCCGTTCACGTCGTCGGACTTCACCGTCAGCATCTCCTGCAAGACATAGGAGGCGCCGTAGGCTTCGAGAGCCCAGACCTCCATCTCGCCGAAGCGCTGGCCGCCGAACTGCGCCTTGCCGCCGAGCGGTTGCTGGGTGACGAGCGAGTACGGGCCGGTGGAACGCGCGTGCATCTTGTCGTCGACCAGGTGGTGCAGCTTGAGCACGTGCATGTAGCCGATGGTCACCGGGCGCTCGAACGGATCGCCGGTGCGGCCGTCGTGCAGCGTCGCCTGGGTGCGCGTCGCCGTCAGGCCCTTGGCCTTGGCGACGTCGTCCGGGTAGGCGAGCTTGAGCATGCCGCGGATCTCTTCTTCCGCCGCGCCGTCGAACACCGGCGTCGCGAACGGCACGCCCTTGGCGAGGTTCTCGGCCATCTCGCGGATGTTGTCGTCCGAGAGGTGATCGAGGCGCTCGGTCTTGCCGCCCGACTTGTTGTACAGCTCGTCGAGGAACTTGCGCAGCTCGGCCACCTTGGCTTCCTTCTGCAGCATGTCGCCGATGCGCTGGCCGATGCCCTTGCCGGCCCAGCCGAGGTGAACCTCGAGCACCTGGCCGACGTTCATCCGGCTCGGCACGCCGAGCGGATTCAGCACGATGTCGCACGGCGTGCCATCGGCCATGTACGGCATGTCTTCCACCGGCACGACCTTCGAGACCACGCCCTTGTTGCCGTGGCGGCCGGCCATCTTGTCGCCCGGTTGCAGGCGGCGCTTGACGGCCAGGTAGACCTTGACCATCTTCAGCACGCCGGCCGGCAGCTCGTCGCCCTGCGTCAGCTTCTTCTTCTTCTCGTCGAAGGCGAGATCGAAGCTGTGCCGCGTCTGCTCGAGCGAGTTCTTGATCGACTCGAGCTGATTGGCCAGGTCTTCGTCGGCCGGACGGATGTCGAACCAGTGGTACTTCTCGACGCTGTCGAGGTAGGCCTTGTCGATCGGCGTGCCCTTGGCGATCTTGTTCGGGCCGCCGTTGGCAGGCTTGCCGTTCAAGAGCTTGGCGATCCGGTCGAACGCGTCGGCTTCGACGATGCGCAGCTGGTCGTTCAGGTCGAGGCGATAGCGCTTGAGCTCATCGTCGATGATCTGCTGCGCGCGCTTGTCGCGCACGATGCCTTCGCGGGTGAAGACCTGCACGTCGATGACCGTGCCGCTGGTGCCCTGGTCGACACGCAGCGAGGTGTCCTTCACGTCGGAGGCCTTCTCGCCGAAGATCGCGCGGAGCAGCTTTTCTTCCGGCGTCAGCGTCGTCTCGCCCTTCGGCGTGACCTTGCCCACCAGCGTGTCGCCCGGGTTCACCTCGGCGCCCACGTAGACGATGCCCGACTCGTCGAGGCGAGCCAGTTGCTGCTCGGCCAGGTTCGGGATGTCGCGCGTGATTTCCTCGGCGCCCAGCTTGGTGTCGCGCGCCATGACCACCAGCTCCTCGATGTGGATCGAGGTGTAGCGGTCTTCGGCGATGACGCGTTCGCTGATGAGGATCGAGTCCTCGAAGTTGTAGCCGTTCCAGGGCATGAACGCGACCAGCATGTTCTGGCCGAGGGCCAGCTCGCCGATGTCGGTGGAGGCACCGTCGGCAATGATGTCTTCGGCCTCCACCTTGTCGCCGCGCTTGACGATCGGGCGCTGGTGGATGTTCGTGTTCTGGTTCGAACGCTGGTACTTGATCAGGTTGTAGATGTCGACGCCGACTTCGCCCGACACCGTTTCCTTGTCGTTGACGCGGATCACGATGCGGTTGGTGTCGACGTAGTCCACGACTCCGCCGCGCTTGGCGGCGACGACGGTGCCCGAGTCCTTCGCGGCGACGCGCTCCACGCCGGTGCCGACCAGCGCCTTTTCAGGCCGCAGGGTAGGCACGGCCTGGCGCTGCATGTTGGCGCCCATGAGCGCGCGGTTCGCATCGTCGTGCTCGAGGAACGGCACGAGCGAAGCGGCGACCGAGACGATCTGCGTCGGCGCCACGTCCATGTACTGGATGCGCTCGGCCGAGGTCAGCACCGATTCGCCGTTGTCGCGCGCCGAGACCAGCTCGTCGATGAGGCGGCCTTCGGCGTCGAGCGTCGCGCTCGCCTGGGCGATCACGTACTTGCCTTCCTCGATGGCCGACAGGTAGTCGATCTTGTCGCTCACCTTGCCGTCGGCGACCCGACGATACGGCGTCTCGAGGAAGCCGTATTCGTTGAGCTGCGCGTACAGAGCCAGCGAGTTGATCAGGCCGATGTTCGGACCTTCAGGCGTCTCGATCGGGCAGACGCGACCATAGTGCGTCGGGTGCACGTCGCGCACCTCGAAGCCGGCGCGCTCGCGCGTCAGGCCGCCCGGCCCGAGCGCCGAGACGCGACGCTTGTGCGTGATCTCGGAGAGCGGGTTGGTCTGGTCCATGAACTGGCTCAACTGCGAGGCGCCGAAGAATTCCTTCAGCGCGGCCGAGATCGGCTTCGAGTTGATCAGGTCATGCGGCATCAGGGCTTCCGTCTCGGCCTGGCCGAGACGTTCCTTCACTGCCTTCTCGATCCGGGCCAGGCCCGAGCGGTACTGGTTCTCGGCCAGCTCGCCGACGCAACGCACGCGGCGATTGCCGAGGTGGTCGATGTCGTCGACTTCGCCACGGCCGTTGCGCAGCTCGACCAGGATCTTGACGACGTCGAGGATGTCCTCGTTCGACAAGGTCATCGAGCCTTCGGGCACGTCACGGCCGACGCGGGCGTTGAACTTCATGCGGCCGACGCGCGACAGGTCGTAGGTATCGGCCGAGTAGAAGAGGCGATGGAAGAGCGCTTCGACCGCATCTTCGGTCGGCGGCTCGCCGGGCCGCATCATGCGGTAGATGGCGACGCGCGCGGAGAGCTGGTCGGCCGTTTCGTCGGAGGCGAGCGTCTGCGAGATGTAGGCGCCTTCGTCGAGCTCGTTGGTATAGAGCGCGGGGATTTCCTTGACGCCGGCCAGGCGCAGCTTCTTCAGCACCAGGTCGGTCAGCTCGTCGTTGGCCTTGGCCAGGATCTCGCCGGTCTCGGCATCGACGACGTTCCTGGCCAGCATGCGGCCGACCAGGTAGTCCTCGGGCACCGAGATGAACTTCGTTTCCGACTGCTCGATCGAGCGGACGTGGCGCGCGGTGATGCGCTTGTCCTTCTCGACGATGACCTTGCCGTCCTTGTCGGTGATGTCGAAGCGGGCGATCTCGCCGCGCAGGCGGTCGGCCACGAACTCGAGCTGGGCGCCCGTGTCCATCAGGCGGAAGTTGTCGAAGACGAAGAAGTTGGCGAGGATCGCTTCCGGATTCAGGCCGATGGCCTTGAGCAGGATCGTCACCGGCATCTTGCGGCGGCGGTCGACGCGGAAATAGAGGATGTCCTTCGGGTCGAACTCGAAGTCGAGCCACGAGCCGCGGTACGGAATGATCCGCGCCGAGAACAGCAGCTTGCCGCTCGAGTGCGTCTTGCCCTTGTCGTGCTCGAAGAACACGCCCGGCGAACGGTGCAGCTGCGAGACGATGACTCGCTCGGTGCCGTTGACGATGAACGAGCCGTAGTCGGTCATGAGCGGAACCTCGCCCATGTAGACCTCCTGCTCCTTGATTTCCTTGACCGTCTTGGCCTGCGCCGATTCGCGGTCATAGATGATCATCTGCAGCTTCGCCCGCACGGCGGCGGCGTACGTGAGGCCGCGCTGCTGGCACTCCCGCGTGTCGAACGCGGGCTTGGCCATGTTGAACTCGATGAACTTCATCTCGACGTAACCGTTGTGCGAGACGATCGGGAACGCGGAGAGGAACGCCGCTTGCAGCCCTTCGGGCTTGCGTTTTTGCGGTGGAACGTCTTTTTGCAGGAAGGCGACGTACGAGTCTTTCTGCATCGTCAGCAGATAAGGCACGTTGAGGACGCTCTCGCGTTTGCCGAAGCTCTTGCGAATGCGCTTCTTCTCGGTGTAGGAATAGGGAATTGCTTGCTGCGCCATGAACACTCCGTTCAGGAACCTCTGGCCGGCCGGGGCCTGAGACTCCACGAACGCACGGCCGGTGCGGCCACGCGTTGCGAAGGCGACTGTCTTTCGAGCCTTGCGCTCGAAGCTTGGTGGCAGGCCACTACCTGCCGCTGGCGGACAACCCCGGCGTTGCACCGGAGCCCGACCAAACCCGTCCCTTGCAGTCGGATCAAGGGACTATTTTCGAAATCACCTGGAAGAACCCTCGATTGTCGAGGCAATGCTCTTTCAGGTGCTCTCGAAGGGCCATCGGCCCCAGGAAAGCGCGAAAGGCCGGGAGCCCGAAAGGGCGCCCAGCCTGCCGCACGAAGGCGTTTACTTCAGCTCCGCCTTGGCGCCCGCCTCTTCCAGCTTCTTCTTGCCGGCTTCGGCATCGGCCTTCGCCATGGCTTCCTTGACGGGCTTCGGCGCGCCGTCGACCAGGTCCTTGGCTTCCTTCAGGCCCAGGCCGGTCAGCTCGCGCACGGCCTTGATGACCTGCACCTTGTTGGCGCCGATCTCGGTCAGCATCAGGGTGAATTCGGTCTGCTCTTCCACGGCCGCAGCGGCTGCGCCGCCACCGCCACCGCCGCCGCCCGGGGCGGCCATCGCCGCGGCCGAGACGCCGAATTTCGTTTCGATTGCCTTGACCAGCTCGTTCAGGTCCATGACCGACATGCTGTCGAGGGCGGTGATGAATGCGTCTTTGTCGAATGCCATTTGGGTTTCCAGTTCAGGGATATGGTTGCGATTTGCGATCGTTCAAGCGGCTGCCGGGGCGGCGTCGGCGGCCGGAGCCTCCGGCGCAGCGGCAGCTTCGGCGGGCGCAGCGGCCGCAGCCTCTGCAGGAGCGCCTGCGCCACGCTTCTCGGCCAGCGCCGCCAGCACCCGCGCCATGCGCGAGACCGGGGACATCATCAGCCCGAGCAGCTGCGACAGCAGCACTTCCTTCGACGGGATGGAGGCGAGCGATTGCACGCCTTTCGCGTCGAGCACCTTGCCGGCATGGGCGCCGGCCTTGATGATCAGCTTGTCGTTCGTCTTGGCGAAGTCGGAAATGATCTTCGCCGCGGCGACCGCGTCTTCCGAAAAACCGTAGATCAGGGGGCCGGCCATGCTGTCCGCCGCCACCTCGAACGGCGTGCCCGCGACGGCGCGACGAGCGAGCGAATTCTTCAGCACGTGAAGATAGACGCCCTTCTCGCGCGCGATCTTGCGCAACGCGTTGAGGTGTTCGACGGTCATGCCACGGTACTCGGCCAGCGCGAGCGTCTGCGAGCGGGCCACCTGGGCCGCCACATCCGTCACCACGGCTTCTTTCTCGTTGCGATTCAGACTCAAGGTCCACTCTCCTTCAAACCGCGCTCCGTGCCGCCGCCGGCATCGGACCGCTTTGGTTCAGCGACCTTCCGAACAGGAAACCAGATCCTCTTCGGCGGGACCGCCATCTGCGCTGGCCATTAAGCAACCCCGAAGGGTTGCACCAGCGGTCTTGGATGACCTGAAGGACCCGGTTGCCCGAACCCTCCAGCCCACCATCTCTTCTGCCGCGGCCTCTTCAGCCGCAGCCCTTCTTCCTCAGGCCGGCGTGGCCTGAGCGTTGATCGATGCGATGTCGACGCGGGCACCGACGCCCATGGTCGACGACAGCGCCACCTTGCGCAGATAGATGCCTTTGCTCGAGCTCGGCTTGGCCTTGTTCAAGGCCTCGATCAGGGCGCGCAGGTTCGCGACCAGCTTGTCGGCCTCGAACGAGCGGCGACCGATCGTGGCGTGGACGATGCCGGCCTTGTCGACGCGGAACTGCACCTGGCCGGCCTTGGCATTGCGAACTGCCTGCGCCACGTCGGGCGTGACCGTGCCGACCTTCGGGTTCGGCATCAGGCCGCGCGGGCCCAGGATCTGGCCGAGCGTGCCGACCACGCGCATCGTGTCGGGCGAGGCGATGACGACGTCGAAGTCCATCTTGCCGCCCTTGATCTCGGCAGCGAGGTCTTCCATGCCGACGATGTCGGCGCCGGCGGCCTTCGCTTCCTCGGCTTTCGCGCCCTGGGCGAAGACGGCGACGCGCTTGGTCTTGCCCGTGCCGCTGGGCATCACGACGGCGCCGCGCACGACCTGGTCGGACTTCTTGGCGTCGATGCCGAGCTGCACCGCGACGTCGATCGACTCGTCGAACTTCGCGGTGGCGTGCTCCTTGACCAGCGCCACGGCGCTGTCGAGCGGATAGAGCTTGGTGCTGTCGACCTTGCCGGTGGCGGCCTTCTGCCGCTTGGTCAGCTTGCCTGCCTTGTTGTCGGTTGCCATGATCAGACCATCCCTTCCACGGTGATGCCCATCGAGCGGGCGGTCCCGGCGACGGTGCGCACGGCGGCTTCGAGGTCGGCGCCGGTCAAGTCACGCTGCTTGGCCTTGGCGATCTCTTCGACCTGGGCGCGCGTGAGCTTGCCCACCTTGTCGAGGTGCGGCTTCGAGGAGCCCTTTTCGAGCTTCAGGATCTTCTTGATCAGCACCGAGGCCGGCGGCGTCTTGAGGATGAAGGTGAACGACTTGTCGGCGAACGCGGTGATGACCACCGGCAGCACGAGGCCCGGCTCCATGCCCTGCGTCTGCGCGTTGAAGGCCTTGCAGAACTCCATGATGTTGAGTCCGCGCTGGCCGAGCGCCGGGCCGATCGGCGGCGAGGGGTTCGCCTTGCCGGCCGGCACTTGCAGCTTGATGAAGCCGACGATTTTCTTTGCCATGAATCAGTCCTTTTTCGAGTTCATGCGCCTTGCAGGGCGAACCTGCGCAGCTCCTCGTTCAGTCGCCCGGGAAGCATGAAAGCGGAAGACGCCGGGCGGCATCCGTCTCCCGCCTGAAAAATCAGACCTTCTCGACCTGCGCGAAATCGAGCTCGACCGGGGTGGCCCGTCCGAAGATGGTGACCGCCACGCGGACCTTCGACTTGTCGTAGTTGACGTCTTCCACGGAGCCGTTGAAGTCGGTGAACGGGCCTTCCTTGATGCGCACCATCTCGCCCACTTCCCACTGCACCTTGGGCCGGGGCTTCTCGACGCCTTCCTGCATCTGCGAGACGATCTTCATCACCTCGGCTTCCGAGATCGGCGAGGGCCGCGTCTTGGCGCCGCCGACGAAGCCGGTGACCTTGCTGGTGTGCTTCACCAGGTGCCAGCTGTCGTCGCCCATCTCCATCTCGACCAGCACGTAGCCGGGGAAGAAGCGTCGCTCGCTGACCGACTTCTTGCCGTTCTTCAGCTCGACCACTTCCTCCATGGGCACCAGGATGCGGCCGAACTTTTCCTTCATCTCGGAGCGGTCGATGCGCTCGCGCAGGTTCCGTTCGACGGCCTTCTCCATGCCGGAGTACGCGTGCACCACGTACCAGCGCTTGTTCCCGGTGGCCGCGTACGACTCGGGGGTGGGCGTTTCTGCGCTCGTTTCAGTCACTTCAATGTCTCCGTGGGCCTAGCGCTTCCAGCCGAGGATGAGGTCATAGAGAACCCATTCGAGCGTCTTGTCGGTGAGCCAGAGAAAGAGCGCCATGACGACGACGAAGGCGAACACGTAGAACGTCATCTGCAGCGCTTCCTTGCGCGTCGGCCAGACGACCTTGCGAACCTCGCGGATCGAGTCCTGGCCGTAGGCGATCAGCTGCTTGCCCGGCTCCGACGTGAAGAACATCGCGACGGCGACGATCAGCAGGCCGATGAGCGCAACGATGCGCAGCCACAGGTCTTGCTGGCCCAGCATGTAGTAGGCCACGACCGCGCCGACGACGAGCAGGCCGGATACGGCGAGCTTGGCCTTGTCGGCGCCGGTGGTGACCGTCTCGACGCTGGGTGATGTCTGAGTTGCCATGTGTTCTCGAATGCCGGCTTGACCGTCAGGGTCCGGGGCCGGCGTGTCTCACTGTCTGTCTCTGGCGTCTTTCACTTCCTGCCATCTGGCAGGGGCGGAGGGCATCGAACCCCCAACCTCTGGTTTTGGAGACCAGCGCTCTGCCAATTGAGCTACGCCCCTCTTGATCTCTTCCTATTCGAGGATTTTGGCGACGACGCCGGCGCCGACGGTTCTGCCGCCTTCGCGGATGGCGAAGCGCAGGCCTTCTTCCATGGCGATCGGGTTGATCAGCTTGACGGTGATGCTGACGTTGTCGCCCGGCATGACCATCTCCTTGTCCTTGGCCAGCTCCACCGCTCCGGTCACGTCGGTCGTGCGGAAGTAGAACTGCGGCCGGTAGTTGTTGAAGAACGGCGTGTGCCGGCCGCCTTCTTCCTTGGAGAGCACGTAGATCTCGGCCGTGAAGTGGGTGTGCGGCTTGACGCTGCCGGGCTTGCAGAGCACCTGGCCGCGCTGGACTTCTTCGCGCTTGGTGCCGCGCAGCAGGATGCCGACGTTGTCGCCCGCCTGGCCTTGGTCGAGGAGCTTTCTGAACATCTCGACGCCGGTGCAGGTGGTCTTTTGCGTCGGGGTGATGCCGACGATCTCGATTTCTTCGCCGACCTTGATGACGCCGCGCTCGACCCGGCCGGTGACGACGGTGCCACGACCAGAGATGGAGAAGACGTCTTCGACGGGCATCAGGAAGGCGCCGTCGATGGCACGTTCCGGTTGCGGGATGTAGGTGTCGAGGGCCTCGGCGAGCTTCAAGATGCTGCCTTCGCCGAGCTCGCCCTTGTCGCCTTCGAGGGCGAGCTTGGCCGAGCCGTGGACGATGGGGGTCTTGTCGCCGGGGAAGTCGTACTTGTCGAGGAGCTCGCGGACTTCCATTTCGACGAGCTCGAGGAGCTCGGCGTCGTCGACCATGTCGCACTTGTTCATGTAGACGATGATGTAAGGAACACCGACCTGGCGGGCCAGGAGGATGTGCTCACGCGTCTGGGGCATGGGGCCGTCGGCAGCACTGACGACCAGGATGGCGCCGTCCATCTGCGCCGCGCCGGTGATCATGTTCTTGACGTAGTCGGCGTGCCCGGGGCAGTCGACGTGGGCGTAGTGCCGGTTCTTGGTCTCGTATTCGACGTGGGCGGTGTTGATGGTGATGCCGCGCGCCTTCTCTTCAGGCGCCGCGTCGATCTGGTCGTACGCCTTGGCCTCACCACCGTACAGCTTGCTCAGGACCGAGGTCAAGGCCGCCGTCAGGGTCGTCTTGCCGTGGTCGACGTGCCCAATGGTCCCTACGTTGACGTGCGGCTTGGTCCGCTCGAATTTGCTCTTTGCCATTTAGAACTCCAACAGGACAGCGGGCTCGCTTCGCGAGCCCTTAAAGGTTTTCTCTTTATCCACACACCCTGGTGCCCATGGCGCGGATCGAACGCGCGACCTCTCCCTTACCAAGGGAGTGCTCTACCACTGAGCCACATGGGCCTTTCGATTGGCCGCCACAACGGCAACCCACCGATCGACCTTCAGTTTGAAAAGGGCTCCGCAAGAACAGCTGCGAAACCCTTGTCGAACTGGAGCGGGAGACGGGAATCGAACCCGTGTCATTAGCTTGGAAGGCTAGGGTTCTACCATTGAACTACTCCCGCTCGGGAGGCGCCGCGGCGTTGCGCGCCGCGATGAAACTGAACGAGAAAATCAAACGTTGTCGTGGTGGAGGAGGCTGGATTCGAACCAGCGTAGGCGTAAGCCAACAGATTTACAGTCTGCCCCCTTTAGCCACTCGGGCACCCCTCCGAGACGAACCGGTGACTATAGCATGGGCGCGCCCGACGAGCCGATGGCCCACCAATCGACGAGGTCCGCGGTCGCTTCGAAGTGGCTGCCATCGGCCATGAACTCGCGCCGGAAGTCATAGGACGGATGGCGGGCTCTCAGGCTCTTGACGGCGGAGCCCGGCTCGGCCTCGGCGAAAAAGGCCTGGGCCTTGCCGCCCCACAACAGGAAGACCGGCGGCTTCGGCTGGCGCGACAGCGCCTGCACGATTTTCCGAGTGAGCGCCTGCCAACCACAGTCCATATGGCTGCCGCTGCGGCCCACTTCCACGGTCAGCACCGGGTTCAGCAGCAGCACGCCCTGCCTCGCCCAGGCGTCGAGCTTCCAGGTCTCGGGCGCCTGGAAGCGCGCCGGCCGATCCGCCGCCAGGACCTCGAAGACGCGCGCCAGCGAGCGCGGTTTGCCCTTGCCGGCGGAAAACGCCAGGCCATCCGCATGCCCCGCCGTGGGATAGGGATCCTGGCCGATGACCACGACCTTGACCTCGTCCGGCGCGACCAGCCGCAGGGCGCGAAACGGATCGTCGGGCGCGATCGGCCGATCGCCGGAGCGCATCTCGACGCATCGCTGCACGGCCGCCAGGCGCTCACGCGTCCACTCCGGCAGCACGGCGGCCCAGGCCGGAGGCAGCGACGCGAACGTCGCCTCGAGGTCCGCTGCCTTCACGCGAGCAGGTGCGCGAGCGCGAGGCCTGGATCCGGTGCCCGCATGAACGCCTCGCCGACCAGGAATGCCTGCACGCCGCCGGCGCGCAGGCGCTGCACGTCGGCAGGCGTGTGGATGCCGCTCTCGCTGACGACGAGCCGCCCGGCCGGCACGTGGCGAAGCATCGCCAGCGTGGTGGCAAGCGAGGTCTCGAAGGTACGCAGGTTGCGGTTGTTGATGCCGACGAGCGGGGTCGCGAGGCGCAGGGCGCGGTCGAGCTCGCGCTCGTCGTGCACTTCGACCAGGACGGCCAATCCGAGGGCCTGCGCCATCGCCTCGAAGTCGGCGAGCTGCGCGTCGTCGAGGATGGCTGCGATCAGCAGGACCGCGTCGGCGCCCATGGCGCGGGCTTCGTAGAGCTGGTAGGCGTCGATCGTGAAGTCCTTGCGCAGGACCGGGATCGATGCCGCGGCGCGTGCCGCTTCGAGATATGCCGCCGAGCCCTGGAAGAACGTCTCGTCGGTGAGGACGCTGAGGGCCGCCGCGCCATGCCGGTCGTAGCTCGCCGCGATCTCGGCCGGGCGAAAATCCTCGCGCAGCACGCCCTTGCTCGGGCTCGCCTTCTTGATCTCGGCGATGACCGCCGCGCCGCCGCTCGTCGATGCGCTTCTTCAGCGCCGCGACGAAATCGCGCTGGCCGCCGAGCGCCTCGGCATCGGCGCGCAGCGTCGCGAAGCCGCGGCGCCTCTTGGCGGCGGCCACCTCGTCGCGCTTGACCGCGACGATCTGCGCAAGGATGTCGCTCACGACGCTTCGATCGCGCCCTGCGCGAAGGCGATGAACTCGTCGAGCTTGGCCCGCGCCGCGCCGCTGCGCAGCGCCTCGCGCGCCAAGACCACGCCTTCGGCGATGTCGGCAGAGACGTTCGCCGCATAGAGCGCGGCGCCGGCATTGAGGGCGACGATGTCGCGCGCCGGTCCCGGCGCATCGGCAAGCACCCGCTCGAGCACCGCCTTCGACTGCGCCGGCGTCTCCACGCGCAAGGCGCGATTGCTCGACATCGTGAAGCCGAAGTCCTCCGGATGGATCTCGTACTCGAGGATCTCGCCGTTCTTCAGCTCGCCCACCATCGTCGCCGCGCCGAGCGAGACCTCGTCCATGCCGTCACGCCCGTAGACGACGACCGCGTGCTCCGCGCCGAGGCGCTGCAGGGCGCGGACCTGGATGCCGACCAGGTCGGGATGGAACACGCCCATCAGGATGTTGGGCGCGCTCGCCGGATTGGTGAGCGGCCCCAGGATGTTGAAGATCGTGCGGATGCCGAGCTCCTTGCGCACCGGCGCGACGTTCTTCATCGCCGGATGATGGTTCGGCGCGAACATGAAGCCGATGCCGGTGGCCGCGATCGAGCGCGCGATCGCCTCCGGCGTCAGGGTGAGGGGCAGGCCGAGCGCTTCCAGCACGTCGGCGCTGCCCGACTTGCTGCTGACGCTGCGATTGCCGTGCTTGCTCACGCGCGCGCCGCACGCGGCGGCCACGAACATGCTGCAGGTCGAGATGTTGAAGGTGTGCGAGCCGTCGCCGCCGGTGCCGACGATGTCGACGAGGTGGCTGCGATCCGCCACCTCGACCTTCGACGAGAACTCGCGCATCACCTGCGCGGCGGCCGTGATCTCGCCGATGGTCTCCTTCTTCACGCGCAGGCCGACGAGAACGGCGGCCATCATCACCGGCGACATGTCGCCGCTCATGATGCGGCGAACCAGCGACAGCATCTCGTCGTGGAAGATCTCGCGGTGATCGATCGTGCGCGCCAGGGCGTCGATGTTGGTGATGGGCATGGGCGTCCTTCGGGATGTCAGTCGTTCAGGTAGTCGCGGATCGCCGCGGCGGCACGGTCGATGCCTTCGGCATCGACGTCGAGGTGAGTCACGAAGCGCAGGCGATAGAGGCCGGTGGCGAGCACGCCGCGCGACTTCAGGTGCTCCATGAGCCCCGCGGCGCGCTCGCTCTTCAGATCCGCAAACAGGATGTTGGTCTGCGGCGGCTCGACGCTGAGTCCCTTGACGCCCGCCAGACCGGCGGCGAGCCGGGCGGCCAGGGCATGGTCGTCGGCGAGTCGAGCGACGTGATGGTCAAGCGCGTGCGACGCCGCCGCCGCGACGATGCCGGCCTGGCGCATGCCGCCGCCCACCATCTTGCGCCAGCGGTGCGCGGCGCGAATGAAATCGCGCGAGCCCACGAGGGCCGAGCCGATGGGCGCGCCGAGTCCCTTCGAAAAGCAGACCGATACGCTGTCGAACGGCGCGGCGATCTCGCGCGCGGCGATGCCCTGCTTGACCGCGGCATTGAACAAGCGCGCGCCGTCGAGATGCGTGGCCAGGCCGCGTTTCTTCGCGAGCGCTGTCGCGGCTTGCAGGTACTCGAGCGGCAAGGCCTTGCCGCCGATCGTGTTCTCGAGGCAGAGCAGGCGGCTCCTGGCGAAGTGCGAATCGTCGGGCTTGATCGCCGCCTCGATGCTCGCCAGCGCCAGCGAGCCATCGGCTTCGTGCTCGAGCGGCTGCGGCTGGACGCTGCCGAGCGCGGCCGCGCCGCCGCCTTCCCAGCGATAGGTGTGCGCCATCTGGCCGACGATGTATTCGTCGCCGCGGCCGCAGTGCGTCATGATCGCCACCAGGTTGCTCTGGGTGCCGCTGGCGACGAAGAGCGCCGCCTCCTTGCCGAGCATCGCGGCGATCTTTTCCTGCAGCGCGTTGACGCTCGGGTCGTCGCCGAAGACGTCGTCGCCGACCGGCGCATCGGCCATCGCGGCGCGCATCGCCGGCGTCGGCTGGGTGACGGTATCGCTGCGCAAGTCGACTGTCTTCATTTCGTGGCTTCCAGAAAGTTCTTCAGCATCGCGTGGCCGTGCTCGGTGAGGATGGACTCGGGGTGGAACTGCACGCCCTCGAGCGGCGCCTGGGTCGCGGCGAACGCGCGATGGCGAACGCCCATGATCTCACCGTCGCTCGCGCTCGACGTGACCTCGAGCGCTGCCGGCAGGCTGGCCCGCTCGATCGCCAGCGAGTGATAGCGAACGACCGAGAAGCCCTGCGGCAGGGCCGCGTAGACGCCCCGGCCGTCGTGCGCCACTTCGTCGAGCTTGCCGTGCATCAGGCGCGCCGCGCGCACGACCTTGCCGCCGAGCGCCGCGCCGATGGCCTGGTGGCCGAGGCAGACGCCGAGGATCGGCAGCTTGCCGGCGAAGGCTTCGATCGCGGCGATGCACACGCCGGCCTCCGCCGGCGTGCACGGGCCGGGCGACAGCACGAGGCGGCTCGGCGCCAGCGCGGCGATGCCGGCAACGTCGATCTCGTCGTTGCGCACGACCTTCACCTCGACGCCCAGCTCGCCGAAGTACTGGACGAGATTGAAGGTGAAGCTGTCGTAGTTGTCGATCATCAACAGCATGGCGACCTCCAGACCGACGCGCCACGACCGCGGCGCGCCACGAATGCGAGGCCGCCGCCAACTGCTGCACGGCGGGCTTGCGCAGGGCCGGCCACGACGCCCCGAGTTGCGGCATAAATCCGGCTTCCGCCTTTTCGCCCGCTCATGAACAACTCCCCCCGCACCGTTTCGCCTGCGCGCGACTCGCTCACCCTTTTTGCCCTCGCCTCCGGCCTGGCCATGGGCCACGTCGTCGCCGCGATGGCCGCCCAGTCGGCCGCGCCGGCGACGGCGTTGCCGGCGGCCCTGGTGTTCCTCGTCTGCGGCTCGGCCGGCGTGCTCTGCGCCCTGGCCGCGGCGCCGCAGCCGCGCCGGCAGGCGCCGCGCTTCCTGCGCTGGACGACGGCGATCGGCGCCGGCCTGCTCGCCACCCTGCTGCTGCCCGCCCTGCTCTCGTAGCGCGCCTGCATCAGAAGCCCTCCTCGACCAGCTCGGCGGCGCGGATCAGCGCGCGCGCCTTGGCTTCGGTCTCGCGCCACTCCAGCTCCGGTATCGAATCGGCCACGACGCCGGCCGCCGCCTGCACGTAGAGCACCTGATCCTTGACGATGCCGGTGCGGATGGCGATGGCCACGTCCATGTCGCCGGCGAAGCTCAGGTAGCCGCAGGCGCCGCCATAGAGGCCGCGCTTGACGGGCTCGAGCTCGTCGATGATCTCCATGGCACGGATCTTCGGCGCGCCGGTCAAGGTGCCGGCCGGGAACGTCGCCCGCAGCACATCGAGGTTGCTCATGCCGTCCTTCAGCAAGCCTTCGACGTTGCTGACGATGTGCATCACGTGCGAATAGCGCTCGACCTTGAAGCTCTCGGTCACCTTGACGCTGCCGGTCCTGGCGATGCGGCCGATGTCGTTTCGCGCCAGGTCGATCAGCATCAGGTGCTCGGCCCGCTCTTTCGGATCGGCCATCAGCTCGGCTTCGAGCGCCGCGTCCTGCGCCGGCGTGGCACCGCGCGCCCGTGTGCCGGCGAGCGGCCGGATCGTGACCTTGTCGCCTTCGGGCGTGTGCTCCTGGCGCACCAGGATCTCGGGCGAGGCACCCACGACCTGGAAGTCGCCCATGTCGTAGAAGAACATGTAGGGCGACGGATTCAGGGAGCGCAAGGCGCGGTAGAGGCTGAGCGGCGACTCGGTGTAGCGCTTCTGAAGGCGCTGCCCGATCTGCACCTGCATCATGTCGCCGGCGGCGACGTACTCCTTGGCCCGCAGCACGGCTGCCAGATAGGCCGGCTTGTCGAACTCGCGCTCGACCTCGTGCGCCGGGCCGCGCCGCACCGGCGGCGCGGTGACGCTGGCGGCGAGCTTGTCGGTCAGCCCGGCCAGGCGGCGCCGGGCCCGCGACCAGGCCTCGGGCTCGGCCGGATCGGCGTAGACGATGAGGTAGAGCCGGCCCGAGAGGTTGTCGATGACGGCGAGCTCCTCGCATTGCAGGAGCTGGATGTCGGGCATGTCGATGCCGCCCGATTTCACGGTCGCTGCCAGGCGCGGCTCGATGTAGCGCACCGCGTCGTAGCCGAAGTAGCCGGCCAGGCCGCCACAAAAGCGCGGCAGGCCCGGACGCAGCGCAACCTTGAAGCGCTTTTGCCACCCGGCGATGAAATCGAGCGGATTGCCTTCGTGCGGTCTCGACCACCCTGCCGTCGGTGACGACCTCGGTGTGAAAGCCGCTCGCCCGCAACAGCGTGCGCGCCGGCAGCCCGATGAACGAGTAGCGCCCGAAACGCTCGCCGCCCACCACCGACTCGAGCAGGAAGCTGGCAGCGCCGCTGCCGTCGGCGCGCGCCAGCTTGAGGTAGAGCGAGAGCGGCGTTTCCAGATCGGCGAAGGCTTCGGCGATCAACGGAATGCGATTGAAGCCCTGCAGCGCAAGGCTTCGGAATTCGAGTTCTGTCATGGTCGGCGGCCACACGGCCGTTCGAAAGTTCGCTGCTGCGGATCGGCGGGGCAAGCCCGCCGCATTCAGCCGGCGACCGCGTGGCGGGTCACCGGGCCGGCGCGCGCCTCAGCGCCCGCCGCGAATCGCGCAGCGACGCCAGGGCCAGGCTCCCTGCCCGGGCGAGCCTGCGGTCGATGCGTCGAAGGTGACCATGGCAAAAGTGTAGCAGCCGAAAAGCATGCCATCTCGTGCGATGGGAGGCGCGCCAGCCTCGCGAGAATTCGCGAGTGATCGGCGCCAAACCCTCCGCTACGGACCCTGCGCGCGTGCTCGTCGTCGCCGACGGCGATGCCGAGGCGCAGGCGATCGTCGCCTGCTTCGGCGAGACGATGCCGAAAGGCCATGTCGCCACCGACCCCAGCCGCCTGCTCGCCGATGCGGCGCAGCTGCGGCCCGACGTCGTCGTTCTCGGCACGAGCTCGCTCGACGTCGCGGTGCGCCAGGCCCTCGCCCTGCGAGCCGTCAAGACCGTCGATGCCGGCTCGACCTACATGCTGCTTTTGTGCGCCTCGGCCGAAACCGCGACCGCGGCGCGCCTGTGCCGCGAAGGCGTCTGCGACGACTACGCCCAGCACTTTCCGACTCCGAACGATCCCGATCGCCTCGCCGCCAGCCTGCGCACCGCCTGCCGCGTCGCCCTCGCCGACCGGCCGCGCGCCGCAGCGCGGCCTCGGCCGATCGTGCTGGTCGTCGAAGACGACACCTTCTCGCACCAGCTCATCGCCATCACGCTCGAGACGCGCGGTGTCGATCTCGTCTTCGAGGCCGATGGCGCGAGCGCGCTCGAGCGCATCGTCACGGTTCAGCCCGACCTCGTGCTCATGGACGTGATGCTGCCGGGCCGCGACGGCGTCGACCTGACCCACAGCATGAAGGCCGACCCGATGCTGGCCGGCATCCCGGTGGTGATGCTGACCGGCGAGGCGCGCCGCGAGGTGCTGGTGCGCAGCATGGAAGCCGGCGCGGCCGACTTCATCGTCAAGCCCTTCACGCCCGACGCGCTCGTCGCCAAGCTCGCCAAGTACCTGCCGTCCATGCACTGACGGCCGGCGCCTGGCCACGGCTCAGGCGGACGTGACCGGGATGCCTCGAAACTGGCCCGCGACGGCGGCGCCCGCCGGGCGCGGATAGCGCACCGGATCGAATCGATTCAGCAGCTCGCTTTCGCGGGCTCGCGCGATCGCCAGGCTCGCCAGCTTGACGTGGCCGTAGCCGCGGATGGACCCCGGCACATTCGCGATCGCGGTGGCCAGGGCGAGCTTGCCGGCGTCGAGCCCGGCCAGCAGTTCGGCGACGCGCGCTTCATAGTCGTCGATCAGCCGGCGCTCGAGGCGGCGCTCGGCGGTACGGCCGAACGGATCGAAGGCCGTGCCGCGCAGCGCCTTGCCGCGCGCCAGGACCTTCAGCACCTGGAACATCCAGGCGCCGAAGCGGCGCTTCTTCGGCGCCGCGGCACGACCCTCGCCCTTGGGCTTCACGAGCGCGGGCGGCGCCATGTAGAACTCGAGCTTCAGGTCGCCCTCGAATTGCTCGGCAAGCTGCTTCTCGAAAGTGCCATCGGTGTAGAGACGAGCCACTTCGTACTCGTCCTTGTAGGCCATGAGCTTACGCATCTGTTCGGCGACGGCGCGGGTCAGGGGTAGAGCCGAGCCCGCACCGCCGACGCCTTCTTCGCGCGCTCGCACCGTGGCGACGAGGCGGCGATAGCGCTCGGCATAGCGCGGGCTCTGGTAGGCCGCGAGAAAAGCCGTCGAGCGCGCCACCAGCTCGTCGAGCGTTTCGGCGTGCTCGCTGCGCGGATCGGGCTCATGCAGCAACTCGCGGCAGGCGACCGGATTCGCGGCAGCCAGGCGGCCGAGCGCGAACGCCGCCTTGTTGCTCTCGACCGCCACGCCGTTCAGCTCGATGGCGCGCTGCATCGCCGCCAGGCCCACCGGCACCAGGCCGCGCTGCCAGGCGTAGCCCATGGCCAGGATGTTCGAGACGATCGAGTCGCCGAGGAAGTCTTCGGCCAGCATCTGCGCGTCCATGGTCTCGACCTGATCCGCACCGGCGGCGAACTCGATCTTCTCCAGCAGCGCATCGACCTTCAGGCTCGCATCGGGATTGGAGAGCGACTCGGCGACCGGAATCTCGTGCGTGTTGGCGAGCACGCGCGTGCGGCCGCGGCGCACCGTCTGCAAGGCATCGGCCGAGGCGGCGACGACGATGTCGCAGGCCAGCACGGCGTCGGCCTGCTGCGCGTCGATGCGCACCTGGTTCAGTGCCGCCTTGTCCCTGGCCAGGCGCACGAACGACAGCACCGAGCCGCCCTTCTGCGCAAAGCCCATGAAGTCGAGCACGCTCGCCGAATGGCCTTCGAGATGGGCGGCCATGGCGATGACCGCGCCGACCGTGACCACACCGGTGCCGCCAACGCCCGTGACGAGCAGGTCGTACGGCCCGGTCCAGGCGTGCGCCGTCGGCAGCGGCAACTTCTCGACAAGGGCCGCGAAGCGCGCCGCACCCGGCCCGGCGAGCGCGCCCGAGCGCTTCTTCAGGCTGCCGCCGACGATGCCGACGAAGCTCGGGCAAAAGCCGTTGGCGCAGGAGTAGTCCTTGTTGCAGCTCGACTGGTCGATCTTGCGTTTCCGGCCGAGCGGCGTCTCCGTCGGCACGACCGCAACGCAGTTCGACTGCACCGAGCAGTCGCCGCAGCCTTCGCACACCCGTGTGTTGATGAACAGGCGCCGCGCCGGATCGACCAGCTCGCCTTTCTTGCGCCTGCGGCGCTTCTCGGCGGCGCAGGTCTGCTCGTAGATGAGCACGGTCACGCCCTTCATCTCGCGCAGCCGGCGCTGCACCGCATCGAGCTCGGCGCGCGGGTGGAACTCGGTGCCTTTCGGAAACCGGTCGTGGATGGCGTCGTACTTGGCGATGTCATCGGAGAGCACGACCACCTTCGTCGCGCCCTCGGCCTCGACCTGGCGGGCGATGCCGTCGACCGAGATCACGCCATCGACCGGCTGGCCGCCGGTCATCGCGACCGCGTCGTTGAAGAGCACCTTGTAGGTGATGTTGGTCTTGGCCGCGATCGCCTGGCGGATCGCGAGGTAGCCCGAGTGGTAGTAGGTGCCGTCGCCGAGGTTCTGGAAGACGTGCGGCACCTTGGTGAACTGCGAGTGCGAGACCCAGTCGACGCCTTCGCCGCCCATCTGGATCAGGCCCGCGGTGTCGCGGTCCATCCACGAGGCCATGAAGTGGCAGCCGATGCCGGCCTGGGCGCGCGAGCCCTCGGGGACTTTCGTGGAGGTGTTGTGCGGACAGCCGGCGCAGAAATACGGCAGGCGCTTGACCGCATCGCCGGCGTTCGAGAGCAGCGAAGGCACGGTGAAGTCGACGACCAGGTGGCGGCGATCGAGTTGCGGAAAGCGCAGCGCCAGCCAGTGGGCGACGATCTCGATCAGGCGCGACGGGCGCAGCTCGCCGAGCTCCGAGACCAGCGGCTTGCCGGATGCGTCGTGCTTGCCGACGATGGCCGGCCGCACGGCACGGTTGTAGAAGAGGTCGCGCATCTGCGTCTCGACGACGCCGCCCTTTTCCTCGACGACGAGGATTTCGCCGAGGCCTTCGGCAAAGGCGTCGAGGCGGGTCGGCTCGAGCGGATACGACAGGCCCACCTTGTAGAGCCGGATGCCGGCCGCGGCCAGCGCCTCGAGCGAGATGTCGAGACGGCGAAAGACTTCGAGCAGGTCGAGATGGGCCTTGCCGCAGGTGACGATGCCGACCGTGGCGGCCGGCGACTCGACGATCTGGCGGTCGATGGCGTTCACCTTCGCGAAGGCGCGCACCGCATCGAGCTTGGCGTGCAGGCGCTGTTCGATCTTCAGCGAAGGCAGGTCCGGCCAGCGATAGTGCAGGCCTTCGGCGGGCCGCACGAAGCCGGTCGCGGCTTCGACCTCGGCCGCCGGCTGCCAGGCCGCGACGCGCGCATTCGTCTCGTCGAGATCGACGGTCGAGCCGCTCTCCACCACCTCGGAGAGCGCGGTGAAACCGACCCAGTTGCCCGAGAAGCGCGACAGGGCCCAGCCGTACAGGCCGAACTCGAGGTACTCGGCGACGTTGGCCGGCGCCACGACCGGCATGTGCCACGACTGCATCGTCACGTCGCTCTGGTGCGGCATCGACGACGACACGCAGCCGTGGTCGTCGCCGGCCACCACGAGGACGCCGCCGTGCGGCGACGAGCCGTAGGCGTTGCCGTGCTTGAGCGCGTCGCCGGCACGGTCGACGCCCGGGCCCTTGCCGTACCACATGGCAAAGACGCCATCGGCGGTGCGCTCCGGGTCGGACTCGACGCGCTGCGTGCCGAGCACCGCCGTCGCGCCCAGCTCTTCGTTGATCGCCGGCAGGAATTTCACGCCGGCCGCATCGAGCAGCTTCGCCGCCTTCCACGCCTGCTGGTCGACCATGCCGAGCGGCGAGCCGCGATAGCCGCTGATGAAGCCCTGCGAAGCGATGCCGTTCGCCCGGTCGCGACGCGACTGCATCAGCGGCAGACGAATCAGCGCCTGGGTTCCGGTCAGAAAGACGACGCCTTCGCTGGCCGCCAGGTTGTCGGCCAGGCGGTAGTCGGGGCGGACGAGCGTTGCGGGCATGGCGAATCCGATCGAGCGAAGGCTGAAGACAGCAATTTACGGGCGACAGCGAAGAACAGGCTTCTTTGTTTCCCTCAAAATCGCAGGAAAGGAGAATGTATTCTTCGATTCCAGGAAAATGACAGCATGATTGTTCTCGATCGAAAAGACCATGCCATCCTCGAGGCGCTGCAGCGCGATTCGCGCCAGACCGTGCAGCAGCTCGCCGCGGCCGTCGGCCTGACATCGACGCCGTGCTGGAAGCGCGTCAAGGCGATGGAGGCGGCGGGCGTGATCCGCGGCTACGGCGCGGTGGTCGATCGCGAGAGCGTCGGCCTGGCCCTGTGCGTGCTGGCCGAGGTGAACCTGACGCAGCACACCGAGAGCACGGTGCGCGAGTTCGAGCGCGCCGTCGCCGCCTGCCCGCAGATCGTCGCCTGCTACAGCACCACCGGCGGCGCCGACTACTCGATCAAGGTGCTGGTGCCCGACATCCGCACCTACGAGACCTTCCTGCACGAGACCGCGTTTCGCCTGCCCGGCGTCACGCACATCCGCTCGAGCGTGGTCCTGAAGGAAGTGAAGGCCGAAGCCGGCGTGCCGCTTATGCGGAGCGGCGGCGCAGCTGCGCCTCGAGCGCCTCGATCTCGTCCAGCAAGTCGAGCGCCAGCGCCACGCCGGAAGCGTTGAGCTCGAGGTCGCGCGTCAGGCGCATCGCCACGCGCACGCGCGAAAGCGCCCGGCCGCTGAAGCGCCAGTGCTCGCGCGAAGCGCCGCTCGGCTGCAGCACGCCTTCGCTGACCCAGAGCTCGATGCTGGCTTCGTCGGCATGCACGGCACGGCTCAGCTCGACGGTGGTGAGGGTGAGCTCGTCTTCGACGACGCTGCCGCGCAAGGCTGAAATTCTCGATTCGTTCATCGTCAGCCTCCGCGCAGGTGGCGTGCATCGAAGCCAGCGAAGGTGCTGGCCATCGCCGTGTAGGCGTCGCGCGCCTTGTCGTTGTCGGCCGGCGGCAGCGCAATGGTGAGCACGGCGTAGAGATCGCCGGCCGCGCCGTTGCCGCGCGCCGGCAGGCCGCGTCCCTTCAGGCGCAGCTTCCTGCCTGCCGACGAGCCTTTCGGGATCGTCAGCTGCACCGTGCCGTCGGGCGTGGCCGCGTCGACGCTGGCGCCGAGCGCCGCTTCCCAGGGGGCCAGCGGCAGATCGACGTAGAGATCGGCGCCGTCGAGGCGATAACGCGGATGCGGGTTCAGCTCGATTTCGAGGTAGAGATCGCCGGCCGGCGCGCCGCCGCTGCCGGGCGCGCCCTGGCCGCTCAGGCGCAGGTGCTGGCCCGGACGAATGCCCTTCGGGATATGCACGTCGAGCCGGCGCTCCTCGAGCATCACGCGGCCGTCCGGCGCCTTCCTTCGGCACGCGCAGGGAGATGCTGCGCTCGGCGCCGCGAAACGCGTCTTCGAGATCGATCAGGACCTTGGCGTGGTGATCCTCGCCCTGCATGCTGGCGCTGCGCCGCGGCCGGCCCGCGCCGGCGCGCGAGCGGGCGCCGAACAGCGACTCGAAGAAGTCGCTCGCATCGAAGCCCTCGCCGCCGAACGACGAGCCGGCGAAGCCGCCGCCCGGCGCCTCGCCGCCGCGAAACTCGAAGCCGGCGTCCCAGTTCGGCGGCGGCTGGAAGTCCTGCCCGGCCTTGAAGCCGCTGCCGACCTGGTCGTAGGCCGCGCGCTTCTCCGGATCCTTCAGGACCTCGTTGGCCTCGTTGATGTCCTTGAAGCGCGCCTCGGCGTCGGCCATCTTGCTGACGTCGGGGTGGTACTTGCGGGCCAGCTTGCGGTAGGCCTGCTTGATCTCGTCCTGGGTCGCCGTCTTCGACACGCCCAGGGTCTCGTAGTAGTCCTTGTATTTCATCGGCTCAATGGTGAGAGGCGCCCAGCGCCAGGTCGCCCCTGCCATGTGAGGGCGCCATCGGGCCGCCGCAAGCGGGCATCACCGGCTCGGTCGAGGCCTGCAAGGTGACGTGCCCGATCGAGAAGCGCTCCTTCATGCGCGCCGCGGCGTCGCGAAAGAAGGCGTCGTTCGGGTGGCCGGCGGGCGTGACGACGTGCGCCGTGAGCACCACCTCGGTCGTGCCGCTGGCCCAGACGTGCAGGTCGTGCACGCAGTCGACGCCGGGCAGCGCCTCGAGCTCGGCGCGCACGGCGTCGAGATCGATCGAGCTCGGCACGCCGTCGAACATGAGGTGCAGCGAATCGCGAAAGAGCTGCCAGGTGCTGATCAGGATGACGGCGGCGATCGCCAGGCTGGCAACCGGATCGACCCAGAGCCAGCCCTGCCAGAGCAGGAGCGCACCGGCGACGACGACGCCGGCCGACACCGCCGCGTCGGAGGCCATGTGCAGGAAGGCGCCGCGGATGTTGATGTCGTCGTGCCGGCCGCGCATGAAGAGCAGCGCCGTGCCGAGGTTGACGAAGATGCCGATCGCGGCGACGACCATCACCGGAATCGGCTGGGTCGGCTCGGGCGAATGCAGGCGCACGAACGCAACCCAGACGAGCGAGCCCATCGCCACCAGCAGCAGCAGCGCATTGGCGAAGGCGGCGAGGATCGAGGCCCGCTTCCAGCCCCAGGTGTAGCGCTCGTCGGGCGCGAGGCGGCCGGCGAAGGCGCCGGCCCAGGCCAGCACCAGGCCGAGCACGTCGCCGAGGTTGTGGCCGGCATCGGCAAGCAGGGCCAGCGAGTCGACGCGCCAGCCGTAGAGCGCCTCGACAACCACGAACGCGATGTTGACGCCGATGCCGATCGCGAAGGCGCGGTCGTGGCGCGCCGGCCCATGCGTGGCCCGACGGCCGAATGGCCCGCATGGCCGTGACCCTCCTGATGGTGGTCTTGCGCATCGGCTGCGCCGTGCCCGTGGTCGTGGGCCATCACGAACGCGCCTTTGCTCAACCGGCCAGTTGCGCGCGCATCGCGTCGATCACGGCGCGATAGTCCTTCTCGCCGAAGATCGCGCTGCCGGCCACGAAGGTGTCGCAGCCGGCGTCGGCGGCGGCGCGAATGTTGTCGACCTTGATGCCGCCATCGACCTCGAGGCGAACATCACGGCCGCTCGCGTCGATGCGCTTCCTGATCGCCTCGATCTTGCGCAGGGCCGAGGCGATGAAGGCCTGGCCGCCGAAGCCTGGGTTCACGCTCATCACCAGGATGTGGTCGAGCTTGTCGAGCTCCCAGTCGAGCACGTCGAGCGAGGCTGCCGGGTTGAAGACGAGCCCGGCCTTGCAGCCTTCGCCATTGATCAACTGGATCGTGCGGTCGACGTGCCGGGTCGCTTCCGGGTGAAAGCTGATCATGTCGGCGCCGGCCTTGGCAAAGGCCTGGGCCAGGGCGTCGACGGGCTCGACCATCAGGTGCACGTCGATCGGCACCTGGGTGCCGTCGGCCTTGACGGCGTGCTTGCGCAGTGCGGCGCAGAACATCGGGCCCATGGTCAGATTCGGGACGTAGTGGTTGTCCATCACGTCGAAATGAATCCAGTCGGCGCCCGCTTCGATCACGCGGCGCACCTCTTCGCCCAGGCGCGCGAAATCGGCGGAGAGAATGCTGGGGGCGATGCGATAGCTGCGCATGGGGCGGGCGGGTCGCAACGATTCTAGGTCTGGCATCGATCCGCCTGCCAAAATGGGCCCATGCCGAATCCCGAGTTCACGACCAGCGTCGTCGTCCGCCATCTGCCGGAGCAGACGGACCGGGAAGCCGGCCAGTACGCCTTCTCGTACACGATCACCATCCGCAACAGCGGCGACACCACGGCCCAGCTCGTCGCCCGGCACTGGGTCATCGCCGACTCGAGCGGCCACGTCGACGAAGTGCGCGGCCTCGCCGTCGTCGGGCAGCAGCCGGTGCTGAAGCCCGGCGAGACCTTCGAATACACCAGCTGGACGCGCATCGCCACGCCGAACGGCACGATGCGCGGCACCTTCTTCTGCATGACCGAAGACGCGCAGCCGTTCGACGCGCCGATCGGCGAATTCGGTCTGACGCTCGCGTCCGCGCTGCACTAGCGCGGATGCCCCCGGTGAAGCTGCCGCTCTGGACCCTGGCGCTGCCGATCGTCGCGATCGTGCTCGTCGGTCTGGCCTTCGTCTGGCCGCCGACCGGAGCCCTCGCGCTCGGGTTCTGCGCGGCCGCGCTGATCGGCGCCGTCTTGGCCGCCGTGCATCACGCCGAGGTCGTGGCGCACCGCGTCGGCGAGCCCTTCGGCACCCTCGTGCTCGCGCTTGCCGTCACCGTCATCGAGGCGGCACTCATCGTCTCGATGATGCTCGCCGGCGGCCCCAACACGGCGGAGCTGCCGCGCGACACGATCTTCTCGGCCGTCATGATCATCTGCAACGGCACCGTCGGCCTGTGCCTGCTCGCCGGCGGCATCAAGCACCACGAGCAGAGCTTTCGCCTCGACGGCGCGGCCTCGGCGCTCGCCACGTTGATCGTGGTGTCGTCGCTGACCATCGTCTTGCCGAGCTTCACGACGACGGCGCCCGGCCCGAGCTACTCGACGCTGCAACTCGCCTTCGCCGCCGTCGCTTCCTTCGTGCTCTGGGCGGTGTTCGTGTTCGTGCAGACGGTGCGCCATCGCGACTACTACCTCTCGCCGCAGGACGCCGACGACGAGTCGATGCACGCTTCGCCGCCCTCGGTGGCGCTGGCATGGGCCAGCTTCGCCATGCTCATGGTCTCGCTGGTCGCCGTCATCGGCCTGGCGAAGATCCTGTCGCCGGCGATCGAGAACGGCGTCGCGACGCTCGGCCTGCCGGTCGCTGTCATCGGCATCGTCATCGCGCTGCTCGTGCTCCTGCCCGAGACCTGGGCCGCCGTGCGCGCAGCGCGTGCCGACCGGCTGCAAACCAGCCTCAACCTGGCCCTCGGCTCGGCTCTGGCGAGCATCGGCTTGACGATTCCCGTCGTGGCGCTGCTTTCGGTCTTCCTCGGCCTGCCGCTGGTGCTGGGCCTGGCGCCGAAGGATCTCGTGCTGCTGGTCCTGACCTTCATCGTCAGCGGCATCACCCTGGGCACCGGCCGCACCAACGTGCTGCAAGGCGCCGTGCACCTCGTGATCTTCGCCGCCTTCCTTCTTCTCGCCGCGATCCCCTGACGCGGCTCGCCTGCCTCATGCGAAGGACCGTGCGCCTGGCCGCTTCGCTCGCGCTCGCGGCCGGCAGCGGCTTGCTGGCCTCGTGTTCCAACACCCTGCCGGAGCCTGCGCATCCGGCCGCCGCTGGAGCGGCCGCGAGCGCGCCAGTCACGACCGGTCCGGCGCCGGCGAACAAGACCCAGATCGACGCGATCGCGCAGCCGCATGCGCGCTGGAGCGCGGCCGCCTGGTCCGATCTGCCCGACTGGAACGCCGATCGCAGCGCCGAGTTCGTGCCCGCCTTCCTGCGCGGCTGCGAGCACCCGGCGCCCACCTGGGCCGCGGTGTGCGGCGCGGCGCGACGCGACGGTCTTGGCGCGCACAGCGATGACGCCTCGACACGTGCCTGGCTCGAATCGCACCTGCGGCCCTGGCGCGTCGAAGCGCTCGACGGCACGTCGGTCGGGCTGGCCACCGGCTACTTCGAGCCGCTGGTCGATGCGTCGCGAAGCTCGCGGCCAGGCTTTCGCGTCGCCCTCTATGCGCCGCCGCCCGACATGGCGACGCGCAAGCCCTACTGGACGCGGCAGCAGATCGACACCTTGCCGGCAGCGCGCAAATCCGTGCACGGCAGCGAGATCGCGTGGCTGCGCGATCCGCTCGACGCACTGCTGCTGCAGGTGCAGGGCTCGGGCCGGCTGCGCTTCATCGACGCGCAGGGCCGCCCGCAGAAGGCGCTGGTGCGCGTCGCCTACGCGGCGCAGAACGACCAGCCGTACAAGTCGGTCGGACGCTGGCTCGTCGAACAGGGCCAGTTGACGCTGGAGCAGGCGTCCTGGCCGGCGATCCGCGCCTGGGCCCGGCAAAACCCGAAGCGGGTCGACGAGATGCTGTGGAGCAACCCGCGCTTCGTCTTCTTTCGTGAAGAGCCGCTGCTCGACCCTGCGATCGGGCCCAAGGGTGCGCAAGGCGTGCCGCTGACGCCGGGCCGCTCGATCGCCGTCGATCCGCTGAGCGTGCCCTTCGGCACGCCGGTCTGGCTCGACACCACGGCGCCCCTGTCGAGCACACCGCTGCGCCGGCTGGCGATGGCCCAGGACACCGGCTCGGCGATCACCGGCGCGGTCCGCGCCGACTACTTCTGGGGCTGGGGCGAGGACGCCGAGAACCAGGCCGGACGCATGAAGCAGGCACTTCGCATGTGGGTGCTCTGGCCGCGCTGACGGTGGCTGCGCCCTCGCCCCGGCGCGGCTTTGCGTCCGCGGCCGGCAGGCTTGCGTAATTGAAGAAAGAATCGGCCTGCGGCGGCGACCTAGCCGTGCAGATCCTCAGCTGGAGACCCGTGCCATGACCCGTCGTCCCTTTCTTGCCGCCCTCTCGGTATTCGGCCTGGCGCCGGTGCTCGCCCGGGCCCAGGGGCCCACGCCCGTGATCCAGAAGCTCACCTTGAGCGATGCCGAATGGAAGCAGCGCCTGCCGCCCGCCTCCTACGAAGTGCTGCGCCACGAGGGCACCGAGATCCCCGGCTCGAGCCCGCTCAACAGCGAGCATCGCAAGGGCGTCTTTCACTGCATCGCCTGCGACTTGCCGCTTTTTTCCTCGACGACGAAGTTCGAGAGCGGCACCGGCTGGCCCAGCTTCTACGCGTCCATTCCCGGCGCGGTGAGCACCAAGTCCGATCACCTGATGATCGTCGAGCGCACCGAATACCACTGCGTGCGCTGCGGCGGTCACCAGGGACACGTCTTCGACGATGGGCCCGCCCCCACGGGCAAGCGCTACTGCAACAACGGCGTGGCGCTGAAGTTCGTTCCCGCGGCGGCCTAGGGTCCGCCGTCCTCAAGGCGCACCTCGCCATTCGGCCGAGCCCGGCGGGGATTCCTTCAAGAAGGAGTCGCCGCACCGGCCTCTTTCCGTAGACTCGGCGCATGCTTTCCGCCGACCCGTCGATCGACCCCACCGATCCGTTCCAGCGCACCGCGCAGACCTTCCCGCAGCTGAGCGAGGAGATGGCGGAGCGGATCGGCCGCTACGGCAGCGAAGAGTGGCTCGAGCACGGCACGCCGCTCTTTGTGCGCGGCGACCGCAACGCCGATTTCTTCCTCGTCCTCGACGGCACGATCGAGATCTTCGAGCAGCAGGACGACGATTCGATCAAGGTCTTCACGACCCACTCGAAGCATCAGTTCACCGGCGAGCTGACGCTCTTCAACGAGCGCGAAATCCTGGTCAGCGGCCGAGCCCACCAGGCGACCCGCGTCGTGCGCGTCCGACGCAGCGACTTTCGCCGGATGATGCAGAGCGAGCCCGACATCGCCGAGATCGTGATGCGCGCCTACATCCTGCGCCGGGTCGGCCTGATCCGGCACAGCCAGGGTGCCGCCACCCTGGTCGGGCCGGGCCACAGCGCCGATACCTTGCGGCTGCAGCAGTTCCTGTCGCGCAACGGCTATCCGCTGCGTCTCGTCGATACCGAGCACGACGCAGAGGCAAGCGCCTTGCTCGAGCGCCTGTCGCTCGGCGCGGCCGAGCTGCCGGCGGTCGTGCTGTCGGGCCATCGCGTGCTGCGCAATCCGACGCTGGCCGTGCTGGCCGACAAGCTCGGGCTGACCGAGCCCTTCGATCACGCGACGGTCTTCGATCTGGCCGTCGTCGGCGCCGGGCCGGCCGGCCTGGCCGCAGCCGTCTATGCCGCATCGGAAGGACTGCAGACCATCGTCGTGGAAAGCATCGCGCCCGGCGGCCAGGCCGGCACGAGCTCGAAGATCGAGAACTACCTCGGCTTTCCGACCGGGGTGAGCGGCATGGCGCTGGCCGGGCGGGCCCAGGTCCAGGCGCAGAAGTTCGGGGCCCGGCTGGCGATCTCGCGCGCCGTGACTCGCGTCGATTGCGACGTCACGCCCTTCGAGCTGCGTCTCGAAGACGACAGCACGGTGCGCGCCCGCGCCATCGTCATCGCCAGCGGCGCGCGCTATCGCAAGCTCGACGTGCCGGGCTTCGAGCGCTTCGAAGGCCAGGGCATCTACTACGCGGCGACGGCGATGGAAGCGAGCCTGTGCCGCGATGCCGAGGTCATCGTGGTGGGCGGCGGCAACTCGGCCGGGCAGGCCGCCGTCTTCCTCGCCGGCTCGGTACGGCACGTGCACGTGCTCGTGCGCAGCGCCGGCCTGGCAGCGACGATGTCCGACTATCTGGTGCAGCGCATCGCAAACGCGAGCCACATCACGCTGCATGTCCATTCCGAGATCGTTTCGCTCGAGGGCGAGCGCGGGCTCGACCGCGTGACCTGGCGCAACCGGCGCTCCACCGAGGAGACGACCCGGCCCGTCACCGCCATCTTCGCGATGATCGGCGCCGAGCCGAACACCGCCTGGGTCGACGGCTGCCTCGATCTCGATCCGCAGGGCTTCGTCGTCACCGGCGCCAAGGCCGGGCAAGGTGCAGATTCGCCCTACATGACGTCGCGGCCGGGCATCTATGCGGTGGGCGACGTTCGCTCGGGCTCGGTGAAGCGGGTCGCCTCCGGTGTCGGCGAGGGCTCGGTCGTGGTCCAGGCGGTGCATCGATTCCTGCACCCGTCGCCCGAATAGCTGCGCGACGCCGTCGCCCGACACGCCGGGATCGCTGCGCCAGCGAGCGGGTCAGTGCGGCATGGAGACCGACGCGATGAAGGCATCGACCGCATCGGTATAGGCGCCGGGCCGGCCGAGGCTGGCGTTGATCTCGAGGTGCGAGAGCGCCTCCTGGTGGACCGGAGCGACGACGCCCAGGGCCGCGGCGCGATTCGCGAACTGCCGGGTCTGGCCGCAGGAATCGTCGCTGCGCAAGGTCGAGCAGACGAGGAGGAGCGGGCCCGCTCCGGCTTCGAGGCGATCGGTGGGCGACATGTCGTGCCAGGCGGCCGGATCGCTGCCGAAGACGCGGTCGTAGAAGCGGGCATGGCGATGCCGCATCAGCGGCGTCAGGTCGATCGCCGCGCTGTCGAGAACGACGGTGCCGGCCCACGGCGCGGCACCCGATTGCGCCGCCAATGTCGGTGAGGCGGCGAGCAGGGCCACGAGATGGGCGCCCGCGGAGTGGCCCATCAGGATCAGCCGCGTCGCGTCACCGGACCACGATGCGGCCTGCTTCTGCACCAGGGCGATCGCGCTCGCCACGTCCCTGGCCTGGGTCAGGGGATCGGCCTCGGGCCACAAGCGGTTGTTGACGGAGACGAGGATCCAGCCGTGCGCCGTCCAGTGGGCGAGCTTCTCGCCGACGACCCCGGGCGAGCTCTTGTCGCCGAAGATCCAGGCGCCGCCGTGGACCATGACCAGGATCGGCGCGCCACCCACCGGTGCCGTGCCGGGCGGCGGCAGATAGACATCGATGCGCTGGCGGCTGGCGCTGCCGTACGACACGTCGGCGAGCTTGCGAACGCCGGCTGGCAGCGCCATGCCGCGCGCCGGTAGGTTGGCACCAGCGTCACCCTGCAAAGGATCGTCGGCTTGCGCGGCCACGCTCGTCGCGGCAAGAACCCCCAGCGCCAGCCAGACCGTGGCAAGGACATGTCGAAATCTCATGAGGAGGTCCTTCGCAGGGAACGCCCGGAACGCTCAGGGTCGGGCCGGGCAGGCGATGCTCGCACCGCTGGCGTTGAAGCAGCTCGTCGTTCTCGTGCGACCCGTGTCCTTGTTGTAGGAAGCGGTGCTTGTCGCGCTGTCGCCGGTGCTGCTGCTCGTCGCCGTGGTGGTGCGGCTTTGCGTCACGTCACCTCTGGCATCGCGCGTGGCGCTGCCCTGGCTCTGCACGCTGCCCTTGGCGCCCTGCGCTTCGAAGCCGCTGCGGTGCGTGGCCGAGCCGTCGGCATCGACGCTCGTCGTGCCGGCGCGAACGCCGCTGCCGCCGTTCGGCCCGCGCACTGCCGCGCCGCTCACCAGCGGTGGCGTTGCCGTGACCGTCGGTCTTCACGGCGCGGCCTCGCAGCGCAGCACCGCCGCGGGGCCCCTCGCGCGCGGTGACGGCACTGGCCGTCGTGCCGCCTTCGCCGTTCGGGTGCACGACGCGCCGGCTCGACGCCTGGACCGGATCGGTTGCGAGGAGCGCCGAGCCGAGCAGCGCGGCCGCCATGGCGCCGAGAAATGCAGTGCGGTTCATGTCGATGACCCTGGAGATGCTGCGTGGCAGCGATGGGCTCACTCTCGGCCGCGGGCGTGAACGCGCCGTTGCTGCGCCGCCGCGCTTCGTGAGCGCGGATGACAGGCCGTGCGTTCTGTCATCGTTTGTCATCGATTCCATTGCGCAGCGCAACGGCTCGCGCGGCTACGATTCCGGGCATGAACGACGCCCTCGCCCGCGTGCTCGTGGCCGATGACGAGGCCGACTTGCGTGCCTTGCTCGAGCGCTACCTCACCAGCCAGGGCTGCGTCGTGCGCGCCGTCGATGGCGGCGCGGCGATCGACAAGCTGCTGGCGCGCGAGCGCTTCGACGTGCTGGTGCTCGACGTCATGATGCCGGGCGAAGACGGCCTGGCCATCTGTCGGCGCCTGCGGGCCCAGGGCGAGACGATTCCGATCGTCATGCTGACGGCGCGCGGCGACCCGCTCGATCGCATCATCGGCCTCGAGATGGGCGCCGACGACTATCTGCCCAAGCCCTTCACGCCGCGCGAGCTGCTGGCGCGGATCCAGGCCCTGATCCGGCGCCAGCGCATCCTCGGCGCGCACGGCGGACCGGCCGACGACGATGCCAGCATCGCCTTCGGCGAGCACACGCTGCATCTGGGCACGCGCCGGCTCGAGCGCGGCGGCGCCGAGGTGCCGCTGAGCAGCGCCGAGTTCGCCCTGCTGCGCGCCTTCGCCCTGCATCCGAACCGGCCGCTCGGCCGCGACCGCCTGATCGAGCTGGCGCACGGCCGCGACCACGAGGCGACCGACCGCAGCATCGACGTCCAGGTGATGCGGCTGCGCCGGCTGATCGAGGCCGACCCGGCCGAGCCGCGCCACATCCGCACGGTCTGGGGCGTCGGCTACGTCTTCGTTCCCGACGCGCGCGCCAGCGGCACGCCATGACAGCCTGGCCGCGCAGCCTGGTCGGCCGCAACGCGCTGCTGATCATCGTGCTGATGGTCCTGGCGCAGCTCATCAGCAGCGTGCTGGTGCGCCAGCTCATCGTCAAGCCGAGACTCGAGCAGATCGCCGACGCGGTGGCGCGCAACGTCGCGGCGATGCGGGCCGGCCTCGAAGCCTTGCCGCCGCCCGAGCGGCAGGCGTTCCTCGATGCCTTCAGCCGGCGCGGTGCCGTCGTCCCGGGCGCAGGCGAGGGTGCGGCGCTGACCGGACCCGATCGCCTGTCGCCACTCGAGCGGCTTTTCGTGCGCGCGGTCTCGACCCGACTCGAGGCCGACGGCAGCGAGGCGATCTGGCGCCGTGACGGCGATCGCGGCCTCGCCCTGCGCCTGCGCATCGGTGCGCTGGACTACTGGCTGACCCTGCCGAGCGTGCTGGCGGCCCGCGAATTCACGGGCGCCTGGCTCGCCTCTTCGGCGGCGGCAGCGCTGCTCGCGTTGCTGGGGGCCTTGTCGATCCAGCGCCTGATCGGCGCGCCGCTGCGTTCGCTGGTGCAGGCGACAGAAACGCTCGGCAGCGGCGCCCGGCCCGAGCCGCTGGCCGAAGACGGCCCCCTCGAGATCGCGTCGGTCAGTCGCAGCTTCAACCAGCTCGTGCGCCGGCTCGATGCGGCCGAACGCGAGCGCGCCTTCATGCTCGCCGGCATCTCGCACGACCTGCGCACGCCGCTGACCAAGCTGCGCCTCGGCGTCGAGCTCCTGGCGAGCGAGACCGAGCCCGAGATCGCCGCCAGCCTGACGCGCAGCATCGAGGAGATGGATGCGATCGTCGGCCAGTTCCTCGACTTCGCGCGGGTCGATGACAGCGCCATGCCGAGCGAACGCGCCAGTCTCGATGTGCTCGGCCGCGATGTCGCGGCATCGTTCGCCGACCACGGCCAGGCGATCGAGCTGGCCCTCGTTGCCGTGCCCGCCGTGTCGATGCGCAAGCCGCTGGTGCGGCGCGCCATCGCCAACCTCGTCGAGAACGCCTTCCGGCACGGCCGCGCGCCGGTGTGCATGAGGACCGGCAGCGATGCGCATTGGGCCTGGCTCGAGGTGGCCGATGCCGGCGACGGCATCGCCGCGACGGAAGTCGAGGCCATGAAGCAGCCGTTTCGGCGCGCCGGCACGGCGCGCAGCGGGCCACCCGGCTCCGGGCTCGGCCTGTCGATCGTCGAGCGTGTGGCGCAAGGCCATGGCGGCGGGCTCGACCTGCTGCCGGCCGAGCCGCACGGCCTGCGCGCGCGCCTGCGCCTGCCGCGCGAAAAGGCGGCCGAGGCCAAGGCCCGAGTTCCCGAGGCGCGCGCAACGCCTTGATCGGTGGCGCCGACGGCGCCCGGGCGAATCCCTACACTCTCGGACGCGTCGCCGGGTCACGAGCCTGGACGGCGCCATTCGCTCACGAGCTTCTGCACCGAGGCTCCTACCAAAGGGTTCGTCCGATGAATGCCCCCCTTCCCGACGCGGTTCGCAAGGCGCTCGAAAGCGTCACCCTCGACGACAAGTACGCGCTCGAATCGGGCCGTGCCTTCATGAGCGGCGTGCAGGCCCTGGTGCGCCTGCCGATGCTGCAGAAAAAGCGCGATGCGGTGTTCGGCCTGAACACCGGCGGCTTCATCAGCGGCTACCGGGGCTCGCCGCTCGGCGGCTACGACCAGGCCCTGTGGCAGGCCAAGAAGCACCTGGCGGCCCAGAACATCGTCTTTCAGCCCGGCGTCAACGAGGAGCTCGCCGCGACCGCGGTCTGGGGCACGCAGCAGCTCGATCTCTATCCCGAATCGAAGAAGGTCGACGGCGTGTTCGGCATCTGGTACGGCAAGGGGCCCGGCGTCGACCGCTGCTCCGATGTCTTCAAGCACGCCAACATGGCCGGCACCTCGAAGCACGGCGGCGTGATCGCCATCGCCGGCGACGACCACATCGCCAAGAGCTCGACCGCGGCGCACCAGAGCGACCACATCTTCAAGGCCTGCGGCCTGCCGGTGTTCTTCCCGTCGAGCGTGCAGGACATCCTCGACATGGGGCTGCACGCCTTCGCGATGAGCCGGTTCGCCGGCGTCTGGTCGAGCATGAAGACGATCCAGGAAGTGGTGGAGTCGTCGTCGAGCGTGTCCGTCGATCCGGACCGCGTCGACATCATCCTGCCCGAAGACTTCCAGATGCCCGCCGGCGGCCTGCACATCCGCTGGCCCGACGCGCCGCTCGAGCAGGAAGCGCGGCTGATGGACTACAAGTGGTACGCGGCGCTCGCCTATGTGCGCGCGAACCGCCTCAACTACAACGTCGTCGAAGGGCCGAACGACCGCTTCGGCATCATCGCCAGCGGCAAGGCCTACAACGACACCCGCCAGGCCCTCGCCGATCTCGGGCTCGACGACGAAACCTGCCGGCGCATCGGCATCCGGGTGCACAAGGTCAATGTCGTCTGGCCGCTCGAGGCGACGATCACGCGCGAATTCGCGCGCGGCCTGGAGGAGATCCTGGTCGTCGAGGAGAAGCGCCAGGTCATCGAATACCAGCTGAAGGAAGAGCTCTACGGCTGGCGCCCCGACGTGCGCCCGAACGTGCTCGGCAAGTTCGACGAGAGCGAAGGCGACGAGACCGGCGGCGAATGGAGCCAGGCCAATCCGGCGCAGCACTGGCTGCTGCGCGCGCAGGCCGATCTCACGCCGTCGATCATCGCCAAGGCGATCGCCCGGCGACTGGCCAAGCTCGGCGTCGACGGCGACATCTCGGCGCGCATGGCGATGCGCATCGCGCTGATCGAGGCGAAGGAGCAGAGCCTGCAGACGACGACGGTCGGCGCGGCGGCGGCCGGCGTCGATCGCGCGCCGTGGTTTTGCAGCGGCTGCCCGCACAACACGTCGACGAAGGTGCCCGAGGGCTCGCGCGCCGTCGCCGGCATCGGCTGCCACTACATGGCGGTATGGATGGACCGCTCGACGGTCACCTTCAGCCAGATGGGCGGCGAAGGCGTGTCGTGGATCGGCCAGGCGCCCTTCACCACCGACAAGCACATCTTCGCCAACCTCGGCGACGGCACCTACTACCACTCGGGCCTCTTGGCGGTGCGCCAGAGCATCGCGGCCAAGGTGAACATCACCTACAAGATCCTCTTCAACGACGCGGTCGCGATGACCGGCGGGCAGCCGGTCGACGGCACGCTCAAGGTGCCGGAGATGACGCGCGAGCTCGACGCCGAGGGCGCGAAGCGGGTCGTGGTCGTGAGCGACGAGCCCGAGAAGTACGAAGACGGCGACGTGAAGGCGCGGCTCGCCGGCGGCGTCACCGTGCATCACCGCGACGATCTCGACCGCATCCAGAAGGAGCTGCGCGAGATCACCGGCTGCACGATCATCATCTACGACCAGACCTGCGCCACCGAGAAGCGCCGGCGCAGGAAGCGCGGCACGATGGAAGACCCGGCCAAGCGGGTCATCGTCAACGAGCTGGTCTGCGAGGGCTGCGGCGACTGCTCGGTGCAGAGCAACTGCCTGTCGGTCGAGCCGGTCGAGACCGAGTTCGGGCGCAAGCGCCGCATCAACCAGAACACCTGCAACAAGGACTACTCCTGCCTGAAGGGCTTCTGCCCGAGCTTCGTCACGGTCGAAGGCGGCAAGCTGAAGAATGCCAAGAAGGGCGGCGCGGCGCGGCCGAGGCTGTCGAGCGTGGGCACGCCGCCGGACCCGGTGCTGCCGCTCGCGGAAAAGCCCTGGGGCATCGTCGTCGCGGGCGTCGGCGGCACCGGCGTCATCACCATCGGCCAGCTGCTCGGCATGGCCGCGCACCTCGAAGGCAAGGGCATCGTCACGCAGGACGCCGCCGGCCTGGCGCAAAAGGGCGGCGCCACGTGGAGCCACATCCAGATCGCCAATCGGGCCGACGCCATCCTGACGACCAAGGTCGGCACGGCCGAGGCCGACCTGGTGATCGGCTGCGATCCGATAGTCGCCGCCAACAAGGCCACGCTCGCGGTGATGCGCACCGGCCGCACCTACGTCGCGCTGAACACGCACGCGACGCCGACGGCAGCCTTCGTCGGCGACCCCGACTGGCAGTTTCCCGCCGGCCAGTGCGAGCGCCTGGTGCTCGAAGGCGCCGGCCCGGACCATGTCGGCAAGGTCGACGCCGATGCGCTCGCGGTGCAGCTCGTCGGCGACTCGATCTACACCAATCCGCTGATGCTCGGCTACGCCTGGCAGGAGGGTCGTGTGCCGCTTTCGCATGCGGCGCTGATGCGCGCCATCGAGTTGAACGGCGTGCAGGTGGAGAACAACAAGACCGCCTTCGAATGGGGCCGGCGCGCCGCGCACGAGCCGCACGCGGTCAAGGCGCTGGTGCGGACCGGCCAGGTGATCGAGCTCGTGAAGCGCTCGAGCAGCCTCGACGACATGATCGCCAAGCGCGTCGAGTTCCTCACCGACTACCAGAACGCCGGCTACGCCGCGCAATACAAGAGCTTCGTCGATCGCGTGCGCGCCACCGAAGCCGACCTCGTCTTCGCGCACACCGCCAGCCGGCCGGAGGCGGCCAAGCCGAGCACCCGCCTCACCGAAGCCGTCGCCCGCTATCTGTTCAAGCTCATGGCCTACAAGGACGAGTACGAGGTCGCGCGCCTGCACAGCGACCCGAAGTTCCTCGAGCGCGTGAGCTCGCAGTTCGAGGGGACGCTCGGCCAGGACTTCCAGCTGAACTATCACCTCGCGCCGCCGGCGATCGCGAAGAAGAACGACAAGGGCGAGCTGCAGAAGCAGAAGTTCGGGCCCTGGATGCTCTCCGCCTTTCGGGTCCTGAAGCGCTTCAAGGGCCTGCGCGGCACGCCCTTCGATCCGTTCGGCCGCACCGAGGAGCGGCGCATGGAGCGCGCGCTTGTCGGCGAGTACCGCGACGCGATGGAAGAAGTGCTGCGCTCGCTCGGAACGGCGAATCACGGCCTCGCCGTCGAGATCGCGCGCGTGCCGGAGATGATCCGCGGCTACGGTCATGTGAAGGCGCGCCACCTCGAGGCGGCGCGGCCGAAGTGGGATGCCCTGATGGCCGACTGGCGAGCCGGGCCGCTCCGCCTGCTGGCCCCGGTCGATGGCTTCGCGCCGACCGACGGACCCGACTCCGACCTCTCGACCCAGCCGATGGCGCTGGAGTCGGACCTGCCGCCCGGAACGGCATGAAGGTCGTGGCGCGGGCTACCAGCCGAGCAGGGTGACGCCCGCGCCCACCGAGGTCTGGCGAAAGTTGTAGTCGATCAGCGTCTCGCCGTAGCCCGAAAAGATCTGCAGGTACCAGCGCAGGCCCTTCGGGTCCTTGCGGCTGAACGGCATGGTGGCATCGAGCTGGAGCGAACCGCGCGAGTCGAAGTTCGTCTTCCAGGTCGCACCGAGCACGTAGGCGCCCGGGCTCCAGAGCGCGACCAGCTCGGTCCGGCCGAGATAGTCCGTCAGGTCGGGGTTGTCGTCCTGCGATGCAGGCTCATGGGTGCGCATGTTGTAGCGCGCCGTCACGGCGAGCTCGCCGTTCTCCATGCCGCCGAGCGCGTACCAGCGGTTCCAGCTGCGCGAGAACGGATCGGACTGTCCGTTCGACTGGTGCGCCAGGCCGAGCCCGGCCATCTTCACTTTCCAGCCGAGCGGCAGATCGAGCGACGCCGGCACGACGTAGAAGAGCTCGGGCTGATGGTCCGTCGAGCGGAATGGGCGCGAGATGTCGGGGCTGTAGAGCTGCCACAGCGACTGCTGCGTGTACGCGAACCAGAGGTCGCCGCCGGGCAAGCCAACGTTCTCGAGCAGCTTGGTCCGCAGCGAGATCTGCAGCTTGGCCTCGACCGGGTCGTAGTCCGGCAGCTGGCCGCTGTGCCCCGGCGCCGGTGAATGCGGATGCTGGTTCAATGCGCTGGTGTAGTGCACGGGCAGGAAATAGTTCGGCTTGAAACCGGAGAAATTGAACGTGCCGCGCTTTCGCTCCGGCGAGAGCTCCCAGTATTCGTCGAGGAAGTCGCCGCGATCGTCGATCTTGGCGACACGCCGGCTCGCCGACGCCACGGCATCGCTGGCCGCGCTGTCGGCGGCGCGCGGCGCTTCGGCGGCACCGCGAACCTGCGGCGCGACAGCCTTGTCGTAGCAGGCCAGGCGCTCGGCATCGATGCGGAGCTGGGCGCAGGCCTCGATTCCCGCCGGCAGCGGCACAGACGCCGTCGCCGGCTCGGCGGCGGCGACGCTCCAGGCACAGGCGCACAGACAGAGCATCGAAAGTTGTCTCGATGTGCGGCTCGCGATGCGGATCATGTTCACTTCTCTCCTTGGTATCGGCCTCTGGCACGCTGCGCGCCTGTCGCAGCCCGATGCAGCCTGTCGGTCGCGCTTGCCGCTCCATCGCAGGGCCGTTGGCCGGCCGGGACGAGCCTCGTACAGTGCGGCCAGTCCCGATCCCAGTGCCTGCCATGCCGATTCCGCCGCCCCCGCCCATTCCACCGACGCCGCCCCTGCCTGCTGACCGGTCGGCCTGGCAAACCCTGAAGGCCGAGGCGGTGCGACTGTTCCATGCCTACGGCAACTGGCTCGTCAGCATCACCTGGATCCGGTTCGCCCTGCTTTCGGTGCTGCTGCTGATCGGCTCCATGGTGCTCTCCGATATTGCACGCCCAGCTTCTGGCGACAGCGAAGAGGTGACGATCACGCCCGGCAACACGCAGGCCCCCGCCGCCCCGGTACCACCGGCGGCGCCGCACAAGCCGGCGCCGGCAGCACAGATCGACAGGAACACCGGCGACGACCGCGAGCTGACGATCTCGATCGACAAGAACGGCGTGCGGATTGTGCCGCGCGCCGCAGCCGCGAGCGCGGCCTCGGCCAGCGCCGCGGCGAGCAATGCGGCGAGCACGCCGGCGGCGACCTCCGGGGCGGTCAACATCGGCGATGAAGGCGTCGAGATCAAGCTGCCGCCCGGTGCGAACAGTGAAGCTGTTCGTGACGCCGTGAACGAGGCGCGCTCGGCGGTGATCGAGGCGATCCGCGAGTCGGCGCGCGAATCGGCCGACCACGCCAAGGAAGCGGCCGAAGAGGCGAAGGCGGTCGCCGAGTCGAACCGCGCCACGGTGCGCACGATCCGACATATCCGCTCGGAACGATCGAAGCCGCCGTTCGGCGAAATGGCATGGCTTTTCATCGTGGCCTCGGCGATCCTGAAGATCAGCTACAAGGGCACCATCCAGGCCGAGGTCAAGGCCGCCGAGGCGACCGAGACCGCCGAGTCGGAGCAACTCAAGCGCCAGGTCGTCGAAGCGCGCATGGCCGCGATGCAGGCCCAGGTCGAGCCGCACTTCCTCTTCAACACGCTGGCCTCGATCGATCACCTGATCGAGACCGATCCGCCGCGCGCCAGCCAGATGCAGAAGAACCTGATCGCCCTGCTGCGCGCGTCGATGCCCTCGATGCGCGAGGCCAGCCCCACGGCCCACAATCTGGGCCGCGAGATGGCGGTGATCCGGCCCTATCTGGAGATCCTGAAGGTGCGGATGGAAGATCGCCTGCAAGCCAACATCAGCGTCCCCGAAGGCCTGCTCTCGGCCGAGTTCCCATCGATGATGATCCAGTCGCTGGTTGAAAACGCGATCAAGCACGGACTCGAGCCGAAGGCCGAGGGCGGCAGGCTCGACGTCGCCGCCGAGATCGTGCACGGCAATCTCGCCGTCACGGTCGCCGACACCGGCCTGGGCTTCGGGCGCGCCGCGACCGCCGGCACCGGCATCGGCCTGGCGAACATCCGCGAGCGGCTGAAGCTGCTCTATGGCGACCGCGCCTCGATGGTGGTGGCCGACAATTCACCGAGCGGGACGGTCGTCACGCTCACCGTTCCCTACCAGGCGCAGATGCGCGAAGGAGCGAGCGCATGAAGTCGAGATCTGGTGCGGGCCGCGTCGTCGTCGGGCTGGTGATGTTGCTGCTGTTTGCCATCGCGGTGGTGCTGGCTCTTCTCTGGTCGTTGTCGTCGCTCGACCACATGGCGATCACCGTCGACGGCGACACGCTCGCGCTGTCCGGCATCGGCGGTTGGCATGCCGCGCTGCTGGTCGTGGCCGGGGTCGCCGTGGTGCTGGTCGCGCTCGTGGTCGCCGCGCTCGCAGTCGTGCTGGTGCTCGCCATCGCGGCGCTCGGCGTCGCCGTCGGCGGCCTCACGGCCATCGCGGCGCTCGCGCTGGTGGCCTCGCCGCTGCTTCTGACCGGCTGGCTGATCTGGCGCCTGGCTCGGCCGCCATCGGTGCCGCGCACCGCCACCGCATGAGGATGGCCAAGCCATGACGACTGCCGTCATCGCCGACGACGAGCGCCTGCTGCGCGAGCAACTGCGCGCTCGCCTGCTCGAGGTCTGGCCCGAGCTCGAGATCGTGGGCGAAGCGAAGAACGGTGCCGAGGCGATCGCGCTGGTCGAGGCGCAGCACCCGGAGCTCGTCTTCCTCGACATCCGCATGCCCGGCATCAACGGCATCGAGGCAGCGCGCGCGATCGCCCAGCTGCCGGTCGACGAAGACGACGCGCCCGTCGCCGAGGGCCACACGCCCTGGCGCGGCGCCGAGATCGTGTTCATCACCGCCTACGACCAGTACGCGGTCGAGGCCTTCGAGCAGGGCGTGGTCGACTACGTGCTGAAGCCGGCCGAGCGCGACCGCCTGCAGCTCACCGTCGATCGCGTTCGCAAGCGGCTGGCCAGTCGCGCCGGCGAAGGGCCGGACTCGACCGGCATGCAAGGCCTGCTGCAAAAGCTCGCCGAGAAGATGAACCCGGGCGCCGTGCCTCGACTGCACTGGATCCAGGCCACCGTCGGCACCAGCATCCAGATGATCCCGGTCGAAGACGTGCTCTTCTTCATTTCCGACGAGAAGTACACGCGGGTGCAGACGGCGGCGCTCGAGGCCTTGATCAGAAAGCCGATCAAGGAGCTCGTCGCCGAGCTCGATGCCGACATGTTCTGGCAGATCCATCGCTCGACGCTCGTCAACGCCCGCGCCATCGCCGGCGTCACCCGCGACCTGCGCGGCCGCCAGCTCGTCGCGGTGCGCGGGCATCCCGAGAAGCTCGAGGTCAGCCGCAGCTACGCCGGGATGTTCAAGGGCATGTAGCCGATCCGGCTCAGGCCGGGTCTCGGGCCGGCGTCGATGCCGCGGCGCTGGCGGCGAGCCGGGCCCGCTCCGCCGCCGCGGCGCGCAGCGCCTTCAGCTTCTCGCGCGGATCGACGACGACCTGGGCCTCGTGCAGCTTCATCTCGGCGACGAAGCGGCTCGGCACGCCGGCCACCATCTCGCGCCCGCGCTTGCGCCGCTTGAGCGTGCTGACGACGAGCGTCGCACGGGCCCGCGTGATGCCCACGTACATGAGCCGGCGCTCTTCCTCGAGTCGTGCCGCAGCGCCCTCTTCGTCGTCGCTGCGAAAGGGCAGCAGGCCTTCGTTGACGCCGGCCAGCACGACGTGCGGCCATTCCAGGCCCTTGGCTGCGTGCAGGGTGGAGAGCGTGACGACGTTGGTGTCGTCGCCGCGCTCGGCCAGGCTGATGATGACCGAGATCGTCTGCGCCACCTCGAGCACGCTTTGCGCCGGCGTCTCGTCGCCGCTCGCGGCCGCGCCGCTGCCGCCGCAACGGCGCGCGATCCAGTCGACGAAATCGAGCACGTTGGCCCAGCGCGCGGCGGCCAGGGGTGGCGAGTCGGCGTCGTCGTGCAGATGCTGCTCGTAGCCGATGTCCTTCAGCCATTCGAGCAGCAGGGCGCGCGCCGCTTCGCTGCCGCTGGTATCGCGGCAGCGCTGCTCGAGATCGTTCACGTAGCGGCCGAACTCGTGCAGGTCGGCGACGGCGCGCTTGGGCAGCGCCGCGCCGAGCGACTCGGCGAACAGCGCTTCGAACAGGCTCGTCTTCCAGCGCCCGGCGAAGGTGCCGAGCGCGGCCAGCGTCTGGTGGCCGATGCCGCGCTTCGGGCTCGTGACGGCGCGCAGGAAAGCCGGGTCGTCGTCGGCATTGACGAGCAGACGCAGCCAGGCGCAGAGGTCGCGGATCTCGGCCCGATCGAAGAAGCTCTGTCCGCCCGAGACCTTGTACGGGATGCCGGCCTTGCGCAAGGCCTGCTCGAAGACCCGGGCCTGGTGATTGGCGCGATAGAGGACGGCGAAGTCGCGCAGCTCGGCGGCTGCGCCAGACCGGATCGACTCGATGTGGGCGACGGCGCGGTCGGCTTCGTGCGCTTCGTTGTCGCACTCGAGCACGCGGACCGGTTCGCCGGCGCCCAGCTCGCTCCACAGTTTTTTCTCGTAGAGCTTCGGGTTCTGTCCGATCACGGCATTGGCGGCGGCGAGGATGCTGCCGGTCGAGCGGTAGTTCTGCTCGAGGGCGATGACGCGCAGGGCCGGGTAGTCGAGCGGCAGGCGCTTCAGGTTCTCCACCGTCGCGCCGCGCCAGCCGTAGATGCTCTGGTCGTCGTCGCCGACCGCGGTGAAGAGGCCGGCATCGCCGGCGATCAGCTTCATCAGGTCGTATTGAACGCCGTTGGTGTCCTGGTACTCGTCGACCAGCACGTAGCGCAGGCGCTCGCGCCAGTCGTTGCGCAACGCGTCGTCGCGCGCCAGGAGCTTGGCCGGCAGGACGATGAGATCGTCGAAATCGACAGCCTGGTACGCCGTGAGCCGTTCCTCGTAGCGCTGCATGACGCGTACGGCGACGAGCGCATCGGCTGCATTGGTGCCGGCCGGCAAGGCGCCCGAGGCGAGCTCGGCCTCGGCGGCGTGGCCGTCGAGGCCGCGGTTCTTCCACGCGCCGATCGCCCATTGCCAGCGCCGGGCGAGCGCGTTGTCGGTCGTGCCGCCCGCGTCTTTCAGCACCCCGAGCACGTCGTCGCTGTCGAGGATGCTGAAGTTCTTCTTCAGGCCGAGCCGCTCGCCGTCGCTGCGCAGCAGCCGCACGCCGAGCGAATGGAAGGTGCTGATCGCCAGCGGCCCGGCGGCACGCGCCCCGACCAGGCCCTTGGCACGCTCGCGCATCTCGGCGGCGGCCTTGTTGGTGAAAGTGATCGCGGCGATCTGCGAGGGCGCATAGCCGGCTTCGAGCAGGCGCGCGATCTTGTGCACGATGACCCGCGTCTTGCCCGAGCCGGCGCCGGCCAGCACCAGGCAGGGCCCGCGCAGGTGATGAACGGCCTCGAGTTGCGCCGCGTTGAGCGTGGCCGCGGCGGCGCCGTTGCCGGGCTTCAGATGTCGCCGCCGCAGAGGCAGTGCACGACCGCCGCGAACGGCCGCTTGTGCGCGGCGATTTCGGCGACCCAGCCGAGATCGCGCTGGGCCTCCCGGCCGATCGCCGGCGGCACGCCCAGGCCGGCGATGTGCGCGTCGATCTGGGCCCCGATCAGGGCCGAGACCTGCGCGTTGAGCATCGCCAGGACACGGGCGAACGTGCCCGGATCACGCTCGATGTAGAGAAGGCGCGGCTTGTCGCCGAGCTTGGCGCGTTTCGCGGCCGACTTGACCGCATCGTCGAACAGGCCGAGCGTGTCCACGAGGCCACGCTCCTTGGCCTGCACGCCGGACCAGACGCGGCCCTGGCCGACGGCATCGATCTTCTCGGGTGTCGTCTTGCGCGACGCGGCGACCAGCGTCGTGAAGGTGACGTAGGTGCGGTCGATGTTCTTCTGGATCACGTCGGCCAGGCGCGGGTCGAGCGGCACGCGCGGATCGCCGGCATTGGTGAGCCAGGTCGTGCCGACGCCGGCGGTATGAACGCCGACCTTGGCCAGCGTCTGCTCGCCCGTGGGCAGCAGCGCGAAGACGCCGATCGAGCCGGTGATGGTCGCGGCGTCGGCGACGATCTCGTCGGAGGCGCTGGAAATCCAGTAGCCGCCGGATGCCGCGACGTCGCCCATCGACACCACCACCGGCTTGCCGGCGGCGCGCGTCAGTTCGAGCTCGCGCCGCACGAGCTCGGAGCCGAAGACGCTGCCGCCCGGCGAATTGACACGCAGCACCACCGCCTTCACATCCTTGTTCTCGCGCGCCCGGCGCACCAGGTTGGCGGTCGACAGACCCCCGACGGTGCCGGCCGGCGCCGTGCCATCGACGATCTCGCCTTCGGCGACGATCACGCCGACCGCATCGCCGGTCGGAGTCGGCTTGACGCGACCGAGGTAGTCATCGAAGCTGACCTGGCGAAAGGTCTTGTTCTCGTCGTCGGCCGCGCCCAGATCGATCATCTTCTTGCGCAGCTCGTCGCGCGTCATCAGGCCATCGACCGCCTTCTCGGCGAGCGCCAGCTTGGCCAGATCGCCGTCGGCCGCCGCCAGGCGGGCCGGCAGGTCGTCGATGGCCTTCATGATCGCCCCGGGCGCGAGCTTCCTCTGCTTCTCGACCTCGTCGGTGTAGGTCTTCCAGAGCGAGCCGTAGAGCGCGGTGTCGGCCTCGATGGCAGCGGGCGACGGCGCGTTGGCGATGAAAGGCTCGCCGTAGCTCTTGTAGGTGCCGACGCGCAGCAGGTGGACGGTGACGCCGAGCTTGTCGAGCGCGTCCTTGTAGTAGTTGTGCAGGCTGCCGATGCCGGTCAGCATCACTTCGCCGAGCGGATGCAGGTAGACCTCGTTGGCGTGCACGGCGATGTAGTACTGGCGCTGGTCGTAGGCCGAGCCCCAGGCCACCACTTTCTTGCCGCTCGCCTTGAAGCGATCGATCGCCGCGGCCACTTCGCGCAGCGTTGCGAAGCCGCTCGGCTGCAGGTCGTCGAGGACGAGGACGAGGCTCGAGATCTTCGGATCCGCCGCTGCCGCGTCGAGCACGGAGAGGATGTCGCGCAGCTGGATCTTCTGCGTCGTGTCGCCGCGCACCTGCTCGAGCGCGGTGGAGCGCAGGTTGCCGGCTCGCTGCTCGCCGATCGTTCCATCGAGATTGAGAACGAGCGCGGTCTTCTCGGACAGCGCCGGCGGCCCGCTTTTCATCAGGGCGACGACGAGCACCACCAGGATCGCCAGGAACAGCAGATTCAGGACGACGCGCCGGCTGACATCGAGGACGCGCCAGGCACCGCGAAAGAATCGGCGGGCGGGACCAGCGTTTGACGCGGACATCGAAGCTCCAGAACAAGGCGAATCCGAGAGCTTAAGCGACGCCGCAATGCCTCTGCGGGCAAACCCTCGGTCGCCCTGGAGACTTCTACCGTATTCTGTATACAGAACACAAACGCCGCCAGCCGCCCCGTGACCGCCCGTCTCGTCCGCCTGCAAAGCGCTCCCGACCTCGTCGAGCGCGTGCACTCGGCGCTGCTCGACGCCATCTGCTCGGGCGCGCTCGCGCCGGGCGCCCGCCTGACGCAGGAAGAGATCGCAGCCCAGCTCGAGGTCTCGCGCCAGCCGGTGCTGCAGGCCCTGCGCCTGCTGAAGAACGACGGGCTGGTGCACGACGCCCCGGGGCGCGGCGTCGTCGTCGCGCCGCTCGACAGCGCCGAGATCGCGCAGGTCTACGAAGTGCGCGCGGCGCTCGACGCGCTCGCCGCGCGGCGCGCCGCCGAGCGCCGCGCCCCGATCGATCCGCTGCTCATCGAGCGCGGCCGGCGGGCGGCGCGCGGGCGCGACATCAAGGCGATGATCGAAGCCGACATCGCCTTTCACCACGCCATCTACGCCGCCTCCGGCAACCCGCTGATCGGGCGCAGCGCCCAGCCGCACTGGGTCCATCTGCGCCGGGTCATGGGCGCGTCGCTGCAGTCGCCGCGGCAACGGCAGACCATCTGGGACCAGCACGAGGCGATCGCTGCCGCGATCGCCGCCGGCGACGTTCGCAGCGCGGTCCGCCATATCGAGGCGCACGCCCACGAGGCCAGCGAAAAGCTGCGCGCCCGCCTCGACGATCAGCTCGCCTTGCAGAACAAAGGAAGCACGCCATGAAACTCGACCCGACGCAGAAGGCGCAATTCGAGCGCGACGGATACCTCTTCTTCCCCGGCCTCTTCAAGGCCGACGAGATGCGCAGCCTGCATGCCGCCGTGCCGGCGCTCTACGAGCGGCGCGAGGCCTACAACGTGCGCGAAAAAGGCAAGGATGCCGTGCGCACGAACTTCGCCGCCCACCTCTACAGCGAGCCCTTCGCCCGGCTGGCGCGCCATCCGCGGATGGTCGAGCCGGTGCAGGACCTGCTCGGCGAGGCGCTCTACATGCACCAGTTCAAGATCAACGGCAAGGCCGCCTTCGACGGCGACGTCTGGCAGTGGCACCAGGACTACGGCACCTGGCTCAACGACGACAGGATGCCGGCCGAGCGCGCCATGAACGTCGCCATCTTCCTCGACGACGTGAGCGAGTTCAACGGCCCGCTGATGTTCATTCCGGGCAGCCACAAGCGCGGCGTCATCGACGCCAGGCACGACCTCACGACGACCAGCTATCCGCTCTGGACCATCGACAACGACCTCATCGCGCAACTGGTGGAGCGGGCCGGCGGCAAGCAGGGCGGCATCGTCGCGCCGAAGGGGCCGGCCGGCTCGATGATCCTGTTCCACGGCTGCCTGGTGCACGCTTCGGGCTCGAACCTCTCGCCTTTCAATCGCGTCGCGGTCTACCTGAGCCTGTGCGCGGTCAGCAACCACATCCGCCGCTTCAAGCGGCCGGAGTACATCGCGCACCGCGATTTCACGCCGATCGAGACGCTGCCCGACGACTGCCTGCTGAGAGACTATCCGGTCGTGCTGCCCTGGAGGAACGGCATGCCGGCGAGCGCGCTCGAGACCTCGACCGACGAATTGAAGCTGGCGGCATGAGGAACCCGACATGAGCCTGCATGCCCAACTCCAGCGCCGCCAGGCCGAAGGCAAGCCGATCCGCATCGGCCTGATCGGCGCCGGCAAGTTCGGCTCGATGTACCTGGCGCAGATTCCACGCACACCGGGCGTGCATCTCGTCGGCATCGCCGACCTCTCGCCGGCGGCAGCGCGCGCCAACCTGGCCCGCGTCGGCTGGCGCGACGAACAGACGCAAGCCGCCAGCCTCGACGCCGCCCTGAAGAGCGGCGCCACGCACATCGGCGACGACTGGCAGGCGCTCGTCTCGCATCCATCGGTCGACGTGATCGTCGAATGCACCGGACACCCGATCGCCGCGGTCGAGCATTGCCTGGCGGCCTTCGCCCAAGGCAAGCACGTCGTCAACGTCACGGTCGAGGCCGACGCCTTCTGCGGCCCCTTGCTGGCCCGCAAGGCGGCCGATGCCGGGGTCGTCTATTCGCTGGCCTTCGGCGACCAGCCGGCGCTGATCTGCGATCTCGTCGACTGGGCCCGCACCTGCGGCTTTCCGGTCGTCGCGGCCGGGCGTGGCCACAAGTGGCTGCCGCACTTTTGCGAGTCGACGCCGCAAACGGTCTGGGGCTACTACGGCCTGACGCCGCAGCAGGCCGAGCGCGGCGGCCTCAACGCGAAGATGTTCAACAGCTTTCTCGACGGCTCGAAGCCGTCGATCGAGTCCGCCGCCGTCGCCAACGCCACCGGCCTGTCGGTGCCGAGCAATGGCTTGCTCTATCCACCGGCCAGCGTCGAGGACATCCCGTTCGTGACGCGCCCGATCTCCGAAGGCGGCGTCCTCGAGAAGAAGGGCATGGTCGAGGTGGTCTCGTCGCTCGAGGCGAACGGCCGCAAGATCCCCTACGACATCCGCATGGGGGTCTGGGTCACGGTCGAGGGCGAGACCGACTACATCCGAAACTGCTTCGAGGAATACAACGCGCATACCGACCCGAGCGGACGCTACTTCACGCTCTACAAGCGCTGGCACCTGATCGGCCTGGAAGTCGGCCTGTCGGTGGCGAGCGTGGCGTTGCGCGGTGAAGCGACCGGCGTGGCGACGTGCTGGAACGCCGACGTCGTCGCCACGGCGAAGCGCGACCTGAAGCCCGGCGACGTGCTCGATGGCGAGGGCGGCTACACCGTCTGGGGCAAGCTCCTGCCGGCCGAGACGTCGACCCGCTTCGGCGGCCTGCCGCTCGGCCTGGCCCACGACGTGAAGGTGACGCGGGCCGTGAAGAAGGGCCAGAGCCTGAGCTGGTCCGACGTGGCGGTGGACACCTCGACTTCGGCCTACGGACGTGCGACGCGAGATGGAGGCGCTGTTCGCGGCGCCGCAGCTGAAGAGCGCGTGATCGATCTGCTCTTTCGCGGCGCGCTCGTCGTCGACGGCGGCGGCGGCGCGCCCTGGTGCGGCGACGTGGCGATCGCGAACGGCATGATCGCCGGCCTGGCACCGCACATCGACGCTCCCGCCGCGCGCACGATCGCCGCCGACGGCCTGGCGCTGATGCCCGGCATCATCGACAGCCACACCCACTTCGACGCGCAGATCACCTGGGACCCGACCCTGTCGCCGTCGCCCGCGCTCGGCGTGACCACGGCGGTGATCGGCAACTGCGGCTTCACGATCGCGCCGTGCCGGCCGGCCGACCGCGAGCTGACGATGCGAAACCTCACCCAGGTCGAAGGGATGTCGCTCGAGGCCTTGCGCCTGGGCATCGACTGGGGCTTCGAGACTTTTCCTGAATACATGGCGCAGCTGCGCCGGCGCGGCAGCGCGATCAACGTCGCCGCCTACGTCGGCCATTCGTCGGTGCGCACCTATGTCATGGGGGCCGACGCCGCCCGCCGCGCGGCCAGCGCCGACGAGATCGCGCAGATGCAGGTGCTCGTGCGCGATGCGATGACGCACGGCGCCGTCGGCTTCGCCACCAGCACCAGCCCGGCCCACAACGGCGAAGGCGGCCTGCCGATGCCGTCGCGGCTGGCGTCGGACGGCGAGCTCGCGGCGCTCGTCGCGGCCATGGGCGAGAGCGGCCGCGGCGTCTTCATGCTGACCAAGGGCGGGCAGACGAGCGTGCCTTTCCTCGAGTCGCTTGCAGCGCAGAGCGGCCGGCCGGTGATGATCGCCGCGCTGCTGCACAACGGCACGAATCCGCGCGCCGTGTTCGACGATCTCGACGCCATCGCCGGCGCGAAGGCGCGCGGCAACGCCCTGTGGGGCCAGGTCTCGTGCTGCCCGCTGACGATGGACTTCACGCTGGCGTCGCCCTATCCGGTGGAGGGCCTCACCGCCTGGAAGCCGGCGCTCGGGCTCTCGGGCCAAGCCCTGCGGACCGTGCTCGCGGCGCCGTCTTTCCGCGACGCCGTGCGCGCCGAGCTGAAAAGCGCCGGCCACCTTTCGCCTCTTCAACGGCGAATGGGACAAGGTGCACGTCGTCGAGGTCGCATCGGCCGCGCACACCCGCCACGAACAGAAAAGCATCGCCGCGATCGCCGCCGAGCAGGGCCGCGACCCGCTCGACCTCATGCTCGATCTGGCGCTCGAAGAGAACCTCGCCACCGTCTTCACCGCGCAGCTGCTGAACAGCGACGAAGGCGCCGTCGGCCGCATGCTCAACCATCCGGACAGCGTCGTCAGCCTGAGCGACGCCGGCGCTCATCTCACCTTCTTCAACGACGCCGGCTTCGGCCTGCACCTGCTCGGGCACTGGGCACGCGATCTCGGCGTCATGAGCCTCGCCGAAGCGGCTCGGCGCTTGACCGCCCATCCCGCTGGCGTGCTCGGACTCCGGGCGCGCGGCCTGCTGCGCGAGGGCTACGCGGCCGACCTGCTGCTCTTCGATCCGGCACGCGTGGGTCGCGGCTCGAAGCGGCGTGTCCACGACCTGCCCGGCGGCGCGGCGCGGCTGACCACCGATGCGCTCGGCGTGCACGGCGTCTGGGTCAACGGCGTTCAGGTGGCCGACGCCAATGGCCTGGTCGCCGCGACGCCGCTCGCCGGCCGATTGCTGAGCGACTTCGCTGCCTGATCGCCCGGGCGAAGCGCGCCTCGGCACAATCGCCGGCATGCGCTACCGTGCCGATCGGATGTCCGCGCTGACCGCAGCCCGGCGCCGTCAGTTCCGCCCATGACCGACCTCTCGCTTGCACGCCACATCGCCGCCATCCTGGCCCGATCCGGCGACGACCTGGACCCGGCCGAGACTGCCGAATGGCTCGAAGCGCTCGATGCACTGACGGTCACGCACGGTCCGGCGCGCGCCCGCTTCCTGCTCGATGCCCTGTTGGCCCATGCGCGCCGGCGCGGCGTGAACTGGCAGCCCTCGCTGATCACGCCCTACGTGAACAGCATCGCGCTCGAAGCGCAGCCGCCGTTTCCCGGCGATCTGGCGATGGAGCAGCGCCTGGCCGCGCTGATGCGCTGGAATGCCCTGGCGATGGTGATGCGCGCGAACCGCGTCGAGACCGGCGGCTCCGCCGAGCTCGGCGGGCACGTCGCCAGCTACGCCTCGGCGGCCGATCTGTTCGAGGTCGGCTTCAATCATTTCTTCCGCGCTCGCAGCGACGCGCCGGGCGGGCAGCTCGGCGACCTCGTCTTCTTCCAGCCGCATTCGGCGCCGGGCGTCTATGCGCGGGCCTTTCTCGAAGGCCGTCTCAGCGCCGCCGACCTCGCCCACTACCGCCAGGAGCTGACCGCGCCCCGGCACGGCGCGCGAGGCCTCAGCTCGTACCCGCATCCGCAGCTGATGCCCGATTTCTGGCAGTTCCCGACCGGCTCGATGGGCATCGGCCCGATCAACGCGATCTACCAGGCCCGCTTCATGCGCTATCTGCAGCACCGCGGCCTGCTCGGCGCGGCGAGCGGTCCGACGCAGCGCCGCGTCTGGGGCTTCTTCGGCGACGGCGAGATGGACGAGCCGGAATCGGTCGCGGCGCTTTCGCTCGCCGCGCGCGAGCAGCTCGACAACTGCACCTTCGTCATCAACTGCAACCTGCAGCGCCTCGACGGGCCGGTGCGCGGCAACGGTCGCATCGTCGACGAGCTCGAGTCGCTCTTCGCCGGCGCCGGCTGGCACGTCGTCAAATGCCTGTGGAGCTCGGACTGGGACGTGCTCTTCGCGCGCGACCATGGCCACGCGCTGATGCGCGCCTTCGCGCAGACCGTCGACGGCCAGTTCCAGACGCTCTCGGCCAAGGACGGTGCCTTCAACCGCGAGGTCTTCTTCGGCCAGAACGAGGAGCTGAAGGCCCTCGTGGCCGATCTGCGCGACGAGGACATCGATCGCCTGCGCCGCGGCGGCCACGACGCGGTGAAGATCCATGCCGCCTTCGCTTCGGCGGTCGGCCACGCCGGGCGGCCGACGGTGGTGCTCGCGAAGACGATGAAGGGCTACGCGATGGGCGACGCGGCACAAGGCCGCATGACCACGCATCAGGCGAAGAAGCTCGACAGTGCCGGCCTGCTCGTCTTTCGCGATCGCTTCGCGCTGCCGATGAGCGATGCCGACACGCAGGCGCTGGCCTTCTACAAGCCGGCCGACGACAGCGCCGAGCTGAAGTACCTGCACAGCCGCCGGCAAGCGCTCGGTGGCTACCTGCCGGCGCGGCGCAGCGACAGTGCGGCGCTGGCGGTGCCGCCGCTCGAGTCGACGGCCGCTTTCGCCCTGCATGCCGACGGCAAGGAGATGAGCACGACGATGGCCTTCGTGCGCCTGCTCGGCAACTGGCTGAAGGATCCGGTCCTCGGGCCGCGCATCGTGCCCATCGTCGCCGACGAGGCGCGCACCTTCGGCATGGCGAGCCTCTTTCGCCAGGTCGGCATCTACGCGCCCTTCGGCCAGCTCTATCAGCCCGAGGACTCGGGCTCGATGCTCTCGTACCGCGAAGATCGCAACGGCCAGATCCTCGAAGAGGGCATCACCGAGGCCGGCGCGCTGTCGTCGTGGACCGCGGCCGCGACCTCGTACTCGACGCACGGCCTGTCGATGCTGCCGTTCTACATCTACTACAGCATGTTCGGCTTCCAGAGGGTGGGCGACCTGATCTGGGCCGCCGCCGACCAGCGGGCGCGCGGCTTTCTCATCGGTGCGACGGCCGGCCGCACCACACTCGGCGGCGAAGGCCTGCAGCACCAGGATGGCACCAGCCATCTCGTGGCCGCGACGGTGCCCAATTGCAAGGCCTACGACCCGGCCCACGCCGGCGAACTCGCCGTCATCATCGATCGCGGCATGCGTGAGATGCTGGTCGAGCAGCGCGACGTCTTCTACTACGTGACGGCGATGAACGAGAACGTCGCCCATCCGTCGCTGCCGGCGAGCGTGCACGAGGATGTGCTGCGCGGCATGTATCGCTTTCGCCGGTCGGCGCGCGAGCCCTCGGCGCGGCGCGTCCAGTTGCTCGCCGCCGGCGCGATGCTCGGTGAAGCGATCAAGGCGGCCGACGTGCTCGAGGCCGAGCATGGGATCGCGGCCGATCTCTGGAGCGTCACCAGCTTTTCGGAATTGGCGCGCGCCGGCATTGCCGCGGAGACGGCATGGCGGCACGGCACGAGCGACGTCGTGCGCTGCCACCTGAGCGATCAGCTCGGCCCGACGCTGGGCCCGATCATCATCGCCACCGACTACGTGCGCGCGGTGCCGGAGCAGATCCGAGCCTTCCTGCCGCCGGCTCGGCGCTGCGTCACGCTCGGCACCGACGGCTTCGGCCGCAGCGACACACGCGCCGCGCTGCGCGCGCACTTCGAGGTCGATGCGGCGGCGATCGCGCAGGCGGCTCTGCGAGCGCTCGGCTAGCGCTCGGCTAGCGGCTCAGAGCTGAAAGGCAAGCCAGAGCAGCAGGCCCTCCGAGAGATCACGCAACAGGCCAGGTTCTTTCGCCATGAAGCGGGCCGCATGGCTTCGCTCCTGCTCGATCCACGCCGCGAAACGCTTGACGTCGGCCGGCTCGTAGAAGGCCAGCATCAGCTCGTAGTTCAGGAACAGGCTGCGCAGATCGAGGTTGGCCGAGCCCGCCAGCGCCAGTTGGTCGTCGATGACGATGGCCTTGGCATGCTGCATCCACGGCAGAAGCCAGATGCGGGCACCGGCGGTGGCCAGGTCGCGCAGCGGCCGATGCCGGGCGACGTCGGCGAGCCGATGGTTGGAGCGCGCCGGCAGCACCAGGTCGACCAGCACGCCGCGCCGTGCCGCGAGCGTCAGCGCCATCACCAGGTTGGCGTCCGGAACGAAATAGGGCGTGACGGCGAGGATGCGCCGGCGCGCCATGAAGCAGCCCGACAGAAGCAGCGACTGCACCGTGTCGTCGACCTGGTCGGGTCCGCTCGGCACCAGTTGTGCCAACGGTGCGTCCTCGTCGGCGATGACATGCGTGGGTGGCGGGCAGGTCTCCGGCAAGGCAACGCGCGTGGCATAGGCCCAGTCCTTCTCGAACTGCTCGCAGGCACGCACCGCGAGGGCGCCTTGCAGGTCGAAGCTGAGGTCGTGCCACACCGCGTCGGCCGAAGCGCGGCGGCTTCGCGGTCGGGCCGCCCTCGAAGTATTCGGCCGCGAAATTGCGACCGCCGCACCAGAGCCGATCGGTATCGGCGACGACCATCTTGCGGTGATTGCGCAGGTTGGCGCGGCCGCGCAGGATGGAGCGAAAGGGCGGCACGAACTTCACCGTCTCGACGCCGGAGGCGCGCATCCGCCGCACGTCGACGCGGCCGGCCAGCCAGGCGCCGATGCCGTCGATCAGCAGGCGCACGCGCACGCCCTGCTCGGCCTTGGCGCGCAGGGCGGCGGCGATCTCCTCGCCGAGGCGGTCGCGCGCCAGGATGAAGGTGCAGACGTCGAGCGATGTCTTGGCGCTGGCGATGACTTCGAGCACCGCACGGCGCGCCTCGCTGCCATCGGCGTGAATGCGCAGGGCCTCGTACGGCGCGGCGGGCGCCAGGCCCATCGATCGACCGAGCCGGCGCGCCCACATCGACGCCGCTTCGGCTTGGTCGGCGGGCGGCCCGAGCGGCGGTGTCGCCGGCTTCGGGTCGTCGCGCATGCGCAGCTTGCGGCTGCCGAACATCAGGAAGATCGGGATCGCGAGGTATGGCAGCAAGGCCAGCGCGACGACCCAGGCGATGGCTGCCGAGGGGTCGCGCCGCTGCGGCAAGGCGCGTGATGCGCCGACGTAGATGATCAGGCCGAAGGCCACGACGATGCCATGCAAGGTCAGCGCGTGGCGCGCGATGAACTGCAGAATCATGGCTGGTCGCGACGCTGAAAAACAAAACCCGCCGGGCCGGAGCCGGGCGGGTTCGGCACGAAGCCGCGCTGGCTCACTGCGTCACTTCTTGCGGTACTTGCGCAAGGCGGCGATCTGCGCCGCCATCTCGGCGAACTCGCCCTGCGCCTTGGCGAAATCGATGTCGCTCTTGGCGTTCTTCATCGCCTCTTCGGCGGCCTGCTTGGCCTCGTTGGCCTTGGCCTCGTCGAGGTCATGGCCGCGGATCGCGGTGTCGGCCAGCACCGTCACCGAGCCGGGCTGGACCTCGAGGATGCCGCCGGCGACGAAGACGAACTCTTCCTCGTCGTTGTCGGCGCGCACGATGCGCACCGCGCCCGGCTTGATGCGCGTGATGAGCGGCGTGTGGCGCGGGTAGATGCCGAGCTCGCCGATCTCGCCGGGCAGGGCGACGAACTTCGCCTCGCCGGAGAAGATCTGCTCTTCGGCGGAGACGACGTCGACTTGGAGCGTTGCCATGGCTTACTGGATGGTTCTTCGCCTTTTCGATCGCTTCGTCGATCGTGCCGACCATGTAGAAGGCCTGCTCCGGCAGCGAATCGCATTCGCCGTTGACGATCATCTTGAAGCCGCGGATCGTTTCCTTCAGCGGCACGTACTTGCCGGGCGAGCCGGTGAAGACCTCGGCCACGTGGAAGGGCTGCGACAGGAAGCGCTGGATCTTGCGCGCGCGCGCCACGGCCAGCTTGTCTTCCGGCGCCAGCTCGTCCATGCCGAGAATGGCGATGATGTCGCGCAGCTCCTTGTAGCGCTGCAGCGTGCCCTGCACCGCACGGGCCGTGTCGTAGTGGTCCTGGCCGACGACGTGCGGGTCGAGCTGGCGCGACGTGGAGTCGAGCGGATCGACCGCGGGGTAGATGCCGAGCGAGGCGATGTCGCGCGACAGCACGACGGTCGAGTCGAGGTGGGCGAAGGTGGTGGCAGGCGACGGGTCGGTCAGGTCATCGGCCGGCACGTAGACGGCCTGGATCGAGGTGATCGAGCCGACCTTGGTCGACGTGATGCGCTCCTGCAGGCGGCCCATTTCCTCGGCCAGCGTCGGCTGGTAGCCCACCGCCGACGGCATCCGTCCGAGCAGCGCGGAGACTTCGGTGCCGGCAAGCGTGTAGCGGTAGATGTTGTCGACGAAGAAGAGCACGTCCTTGCCTTCGTCGCGGAACGACTCGGCGATCGTCAGGCCGGTCAGCGCGACGCGCAGGCGGTTGCCCGGCGGCTCGTTCATCTGGCCGTAGACCATGGCCACTTTCGACTCGCCGAGGTTCTCGAGATTCACGACGCCCGAGTCGGCCATCTCGTGATAGAAGTCGTTGCCCTCGCGCGTGCGCTCGCCGACGCCGGCGAACACCGACAGGCCGCTGTGCGCCTTGGCGATGTTGTTGATGAGCTCCATCATGTTCACGGTCTTGCCGACGCCGGCGCCACCGAACAGGCCGACCTTGCCGCCCTTGGCGAACGGGCAGACCAGGTCGATCACCTTGATGCCGGTCTCGAGCAGGTCGTGCGAAGGCGAGAGCTCGTCGTACGCCGGGGGCTTGCGATGGATAGCGGCGACCAGCGTCTGGTCGACCGGGCCGCGCTCGTCGATCGGGTTGCCGAGCACGTCCATGATGCGGCCGAGCGTGGCCGGGCCGACCGGCACCGAGATGCCCTTGCCGGTGTTGTTGATCACCATGCCGCGACGCAGGCCGTCGGAGGCGCCCAGCGCGATGGTGCGCACCACGCCGTCGCCGAGCTGCTGCTGCACTTCGAGGGTCAGCGCGGAGCCTTCCATCTTCAGTGCGTCGTAGATCTTGGGCATCGCGTCGCGCGGAAATTCGACGTCGACGACGGCGCCGATGCACTGGACGATCTTGCCTTGTGCGTGGGCGGTGGTTTGCATGTCAGCCATGTTGGTGTTCCTTCAATCTCTCGATTCGTGTCGTCAGACCGTGTCCGGAGCCGCTAAACAGCGGCTGCACCGGCGACGATCTCTGAAAGCTCTTTGGTGATCGCGGCCTGGCGCGTCTTGTTGTAGACCAGCTTCAGCTCGCCGATGACGTTGCCGGCGTTGTCGGTGGCCGACTTCATGGCCACCATGCGTGCCGACTGCTCCGAGGCCATGTTCTCGGCCATGGCCTGGTAGACCAGCGCCTCGAGGTAGCGCACCAGCAACTCGTCGATCACCACCTTGGCATCGGGCTCGTAGATGTAGTCCCAGCCGTGCTTGCCTTCGTCGATCTGCAGCATCGCCGGCCGACAGCGGCAGCAGCTGCTCGCATCATCGGCTCCTGGCGCATCGTGTTGATGAAGCGGGTGTAGCAGAGGTAGACGGCCTTGAGCTTGCCCGCGGCGTAGTCGTCGAGCAGCACCTTGACCGGGCCGATCAGCCGGTCGAGCGCGGCCGGTCGCCGAGCTGGGTGGCGTGCGACACGACCTTGGCGCCGATGCGGTTCAGGAAGCCCAGGCCCTTGTTGCCGATGGCCACGGCCTCGGCCTTCACGCCCTGCCCTTCGAGCTCCTTCAGCTTCAGCGTCACGGCGCGCAGGACGTTGGTGTTGAGGCCGCCGCACAGGCCCTTGTCGGTGGTGACGACGATGAAGCCGACCGTCTTGGCCGCGTCGTTCGGCAACCATGAACGGGTGCTTGTACTCGGGCGTCGCCTTGGCGAGGTTGGCAGCGAGGCTGCGCACCTGCTCGGCGTACGGCCGGGCCGCGCGCATGCGCTCCTGCGCCTTACGCATCTTCGAAGCGGCCACCATCTCCATTGCCTTGGTGATCTTCTTCGTGTTCTCGACGCTCTTGATCTTGCCGCGGATTTCCTTGCCGGCTGCCATGGATGTTCCTTGCTAGGTCGCTGTGCCGAAGACGCGCTTCAGGCGAACGACTTCTTGAACGCCGTGACGGCGGCGTTGAGCTCGGCTTCCGAATCCTTGTCGAGCACCTTGGTGTCCTCGATCTTCTTCAGCAGCGCTGCGTGGCTCGACTTCAGGTGCTGTGCAGGCCGGCCTCGAACGGCAGCACCTTCTTCACGTCGACGTCGTCCATGAAGCCCTTGTTGACGGCGAACAGCGACGCGGCCATCAGCGAGATCGGCAGCGGCGAGTACTGCGCCTGCTTCAGCAGCTCGGTGACGCGGGCGCCGCGGTCGAGCTGCTTGCGGGTGGCTTCGTCGAGGTCGGAAGCGAACTGGGCGAACGCCGCCAGCTCGCGGTACTGCGCCAGGTCGGTACGGATGCCGCCCGACAGGCCCTTGATGACCTTGGTCTGCGCCGCGCCACCGACGCGCGACACCGAGATGCCGGCGTTGATGGCGGGCCGGATGCCGGCGTTGAAGAGGTTGGTCTCGAGGAAGATCTGGCCGTCGGTGATCGAGATCACGTTGGTCGGCACGAAGGCCGACACGTCGCCGGCCTGCGTCTCGATGATCGGCAGCGCGGTCAGCGAGCCGGTCTTGCCCTTGACTTCGCCCTTGGTGAAGTGCCTCGACGTACTTCGTCGTTGACGCGCGCGGCGCGCTCGAGCAGGCGCGAGTGGAGATAGAACACGTCGCCGGGATAGGCTTCGCGGCCCGGCGGGCGGCGCAGCAGCAGCGAGACCTGGCGGTAGGCAACGGCCTGCTTGGACAGGTCGTCATAGACGATCAGCGCGTCTTCGCCGCGATCGCGGAAATACTCGCCCATCGTGCAACCCGAGTAGGCCGAGACGTATTGCATCGCGGCGCTCTCGGCGGCCGAGGCGGCGACGACGATGGTGTATTCCATCGCGCCGGCCTGCTCGAGCGAGCGCACCACGTTCTTGATCGACGACGCCTTCTGGCCGATGGCGACGTAGATGCAGGTCATGTTCTGACCCTGCTGGTTGATGATCGCGTCGATCGCCACCGCGGTCTTGCCGGTCTGGCGGTCGCCGATGATCAGCTCGCGCTGGCCGCGGCCGATCGGCACCATGGAGTCGATCGACTTCAGGCCGGTCTGCATCGGCTGGCTCGACCGACTTTGGCGCGCGATCACGCCCGGGGCGATCTTCTCGATCGGTCGGTCATCTTGGCGTTGATCGGGCCCTTGCCGTCGATCGGCGGCCGAGCGCGTTGACGACGCGGCCCTTCAGCTCGGGGCCGACGGGCACTTCGAGAATGCGGCCCGTGCACTTGACGGTGTCGCCTTCGGAGATGTGCTCGTACTCGCCCAGGATCACGGCGCCGACCGAGTCGCGCTCGAGGTTCAGCGCCAGGCCGTAGGTGGCCGAGCCGTCGGGCGCGGCCGGGAACTCGAGCATTTCGCCCTGCATCGCATCCGACAGGCCGTGGACGCGGCAGATGCCGTCGGTCACCGAGACGACGCGTGCCTTCGTTGCGGATGTCGGCCGAGGCGGCGAGACCCTCGATGCGGCTCTTGATCAGTTCGGAAATTTCAGCGGGATTCAGTTGCATGTCAGTCTCCGTCTGCAATTCGGGCAGGCTGGTTGAAACTCAAGGGTTCGGGTCGAGACGGATGAGCGCGGCTCGCCGCATCAAGCGGCGAGCGCCGCTTTCATCTGCTCGAGACGGGCGCGGATCGGAGGTGTCGAGCACCTCGTCGCCGACGATGACGCGAATGCCGCCGATCAGCGTCCGGCTGGACGACGACGATGCGCTTCGAGCTTCGGCCGAAGCGCTTTTCCATGGCCGGCCTTCACGTCGGCGAGCTGGCCGGCGTCGATCGGGAAGCGCGCTGTCGACGGTGGCCTCGCGACGTGCCGCTGCTGCGCATCGACGAGCGCCTGGAACTGCGCCGCGATCTCGGGCAAGCGCCACCAGGCGGCCGTTGTCGATCACGGTGCGCAGCAGGTTCTTCGCGGCCTCGCTCGGCAGCTGCGCCCGAAGGCATCCGGGCGACCGATGTCAGCAGCTCCAGCACCTGCTGGCGACGACCTTCGGGTTGTCGGCGAACTGGCGCATGGCCGGGTCGGCGGCGACCTGGCCGAACGCTGCCGAGTCTGCGCCGGCAGCGCGGGCGCGTCTGGCGCCCGATGCCTTGAACAGCGCCTCGGCGTAGGGTCGGGCGATGGTGGCGATCTCGGCCATGGCAGGTCGCTCAAAGCTCGGTCTTGAGGCGGCCCAGCAGGTCGGCATGGACACGCGCATCGACTTCGCGGCGCAGGATCTGCTCGGCGCCCTTGACGGCCAAGCGCCGCGACCTGCTCGCGCAGGGCCTCGCGCGCCTTCGTCGATTCCTGTTCCGCTTCGGCGCGGGCCGCGGCGACGATCTTGACGCCTTCTTCGTTGGCCTTGCCCTTGGCCTCCTCGATCGATCGACTGCGCCAGGCGCTCGGCATCGGCCAGGCGTTGCGCGGCGTCGTTGCGCGCCGACGACAGCTCCTGCTCGACCCGCAGGTTCGTCGGCGGCCAGCTCGGCCTTGGCCTTGTCGGCGGCGGACAGGCCTTCGCGAATCTTGGCGGCGCGCTCGTCGAGCGCGGCGGTGATCGGCGGCCAGACGAACTTCATCGTGAACCACGACCAGGATCAGGAAGACGATCATCTGGATGATCAGGCGTGGAGGTAATGCTCACGTCGATGCACTCGTTGAAAGTGGCGAAGCGGCGAGGGCACGCCGAAGCGCGCGCGCTCGCGGACGGTCGGCTTACTTCGGCAGGTTGGCGATCTGGGCCAGGAACGGGTTGGCCGTCGTGTACCAGAGCGCGATACCGGCGCCGATGATGAACGAGGCGTCGATCAGGCCGAGCAGCAGGAAGATCTTGGTCTGCAGCTCGCCCATCAGCTCGGGCTGGCGCGCGGCGGACTCGAGGTACTTGCTGCCCATGATGCCGATGCCGATGCAGGCGCCGAGCGCGCCGAGGCCGATGATGAGGCCGGCGGCGACCGCGACGAGAGCTGATGAGTTCCATGTTGACTCCTAGAGATTTGGTGAAGAGTGAAAAGAAAGAGCGAAAGCGAGACCGGCAGTGCGGCGCGTCAGTGCGAGTCGTGCGCCTGGCCGATGTAGACGAGCGTCAGCATCATGAACACGAAGGCCTGCAGGGTGATGATCAGGATGTGGAAGATCGCCCAGCACGGTGCCGGCGATGATGTGGCAGCAGCGCCAGGCCGAAGCCGCCAGCGGTCAGCGTGAAGGCGCCGCCGAGCAGCGCGATCAGCAGGAAGATCAGTTCGCCGGCGTACATGTTGCCGAACAGCCGCATGCCGTGCGAGACGGTCTTGGCACGAACTCGATCATCTGCATCGCGAAGTTGACGATCGACAGCAGCAGGAAGCCGATCCAGCTGAGCGGGTTGCTGGTCAGCTTGACGTTGCCGAACGGCGCCACGCACAGCTCGTGCAGCCAGCCGCCGAGGCCCTTGATCTTGACGTTGTAGATCAGGCACAGGATCAGCACGCCGACCGACAGGCCCATCGTGACCGAGAGGTCGGCGGTCGGCACGACGCGCAGGTAGGCGTGCTCCGGGTCGTGGCCGGCCGCGCCGTAGACCCACTTCCAGATGCAGGGCAGCAGGTCGACCGGCAGCAGGTCCATCGCGTTCAGCAGGAAGATCCAGACGAAGACGGTGAGGGCGAGCGGCGCGACGAACTTGCGGCTTTGCGGCGTTGTGGACGATGCCCTTGGCCTCGTTGTCGACCATCTCCAACAGGATCTCGACGGCGGCCTGGAAGCGGCCCGGCACGCCCGAGGTCGCCTTGCGTGCCGCCCACCAGAGGAAAAGGCAGCCGAGCGCGCCGAGCAGCGCCGAGATGACGACCGAATCGAAGTTGATGACCGAGAAGTCGACCAGCCCCGTCGGGCTTGCCGGTTCCAAAATGGGTCAGGTGGTGAATGATGTATTCACCGGGCGTCAGCGCGTGCTCTTCGGCTGCCATGTCTGTTGGGTTGTCTATTTGCGGTTGCTAACTATCACTTCGAACGCTTGCGCCAGAGCAGCGCGAAGCCGTAGGTCTGCATGCACACGACCAGCGTCGCGAGCAGCGCCGGCCAGCTGAGGCCCGGAACGATACGTGGTGCGACGATGAGCATCGCGACCGAGACCGCCAGCTTCACCATCGCCCAGCCCATCATGCTGACCGCGCTCGTCAACGGCGAGATCGAGCTGAGCGGGCTCGTTGCGCCGCGCGCCATCAAGGCGCCGGGGACAGCGACGACCGCTGCGCCATACAGCGCCGACTGCGCTGCGACGACGCTGCCCGAGACCAGGCCGACGGCTGCTGCCAGGGCAGCGCCGACAGTGACCTGGCTCAGCACCACCCACCATGGCGAGAGGGCCGGCTGGCGCCGCGCGAGGTCTTCGGCCTCTTCGCGGGACAGGCGCTTGAAGGGCCGTTCTTCGTCGTCGGCCCACGCCGGCCTGGAAGCGCTCCGCCCGTCGCCGCGGATCACCGCGTCGGAGGAGGGGCGCGGGAAGGCGACTTTCAGCACAGCCAAAGATTATACGTACAAACCCGCGCGCTTTTGAGCTTGCCGGGGCTCGGCGATCATGAGGCGAATGCGTCGCCCACGGCCTCATGCACGATCTCTCTTCGTCATCCTTCTTGCCGTCACTGCGAGCGCCGTCGCCTTGAGCGCAGACGAGCCCGTTTCGCCGCCCGCGGCCCATCACCGCGGCGACCGGTTCCAGAACAACTACCTCGAGTTCGAGCCGCAGGGCCTGGCCGCCCTCCTCAAGTGGCGCATCGATGCGGCGCGCGCCAACCTGCCGCGCCCGAGCCCGGCGGCGCCGCGTGTCCCCACCGAGTTAGCCTTCATCGCGGCCAACGCCGGCGCCGCGGGCGCGATGGCGCCTGCCGTCACCTGGATCGGTCACGCGACCATGCTGGCCCAGATCGGCGGCCACAACATCCTCACCGATCCGGTGTTCTCGGAGCGCAGCTCGCCGCTCTCCTTCGCCGGCCCGAAGCGGCACGTGGCGCCGGGCCTGGCCCTGAACGAGCTGCCCCATATCGACCTCGTGCTGATCTCGCACAACCACTACGACCACCTCGACGCCGCAAGCGTCGACGCGCTGGCGGCGCAGCCCGGCGGCTCGCCGCTGTTCGTCGTGCCTCTCGGGATCAAGAGCTGGTTTGCCGAGCGCGGCCTGACCCGCGTCGTCGAACTCGATTGGTGGCAGTCGACCCGGCTCGGCACCACCGAAGTGTTCTTCGTCCCGTCGCAGCATTGGTCGGGCCGCTCGCTGACCGACAGCATGAAGACGCTGTGGGGCGGCTACGCCGTGTTCGCGCCGGACTTCCAGCTCTATTTCGCCGGCGACACGGCGTATTCGCGGGACTTCGCCGACATCCATGCGCGCTTCGCGGCGCGCCATGGCGTCGGCCGCGGCTTCGACCTGGCGTTGATCCCGATCGGCGCCTACGAGCCGCGCTGGTTCATGCGCGCGCAGCACACGGACCCGGCCGAGGCAGTGCAGATCCATCTCGATCTGCTGGCGAGCCGCTCGATCGGCATCCACTGGGGCACCTTCCAGCTCAGCGACGAATCGCTCGACGAGCCGCCACGCGCGCTGGCCAGAGCAGCACGCGAACGCGGGCTGGACAGCGATGCGTTCACGGTCATGGCCGTCGGCGAAACGCGGCGCTTCGCCCGCCGCACCCCCTGACCGTCGTTCAGGTCGCGAGCGGCGCGGCGCAGGCGGTGGGCAGGCCGGGCACGTCGACATCGAAGGCGAAGACGCATCCGGAATCGGGCAGCGCGCCTGCTCTTCGGCCGATCGGCCGATGCTCGCGCTGGTGACGTAGATCGTCTGCAGCGACGGCCCGCCGAAGCAAGGCATGGTCGGGCAGAGTCCCGGCACGCGAACTTCGCGCAGCAGTTCGCCGGCGGGCGAGAAGCGAAGGACGCGCCCACCCTCGTACATCGCGACCCAATAGCAGCCTTCGGCGTCGCAGGCGGCGCCATCAGGTCGGCCGCCGTAGCCGACGAGCCCGGCCGCGCCCTTGTCTTCGAACTTCGCGAAGACGCGGCGCCTGCTCATCGCGCCGCTCGCCAGGTCGTAGTCGAAGGCCCAGACGGTGTGCGCGGTCGTATCGGCCCAGTACATCGTCTTCGAGTCCGGGCTCCAGGCCAGGCCGTTGCTGATCGTGATGCCGCTTTGCCGCTCCGCCAGCCGACCCTGCTCGAAGCAATAGAGGGCGGCCGCGGCCGGGCGACGCTGCTCGTCCATCGAGCCGGCCCAGAAGCGGCCGGCCGGGTCGCACTTGCCGTCGTTGAAGCGCGTCGTCGCGGTGTCGTACGGTGCGGCAGCGATCCGTCGGCGGCTGTCCGTGGACGGATCGAAGTGCCAGAGCCCGTCGCGCAGGGCCAGGAGGAAGCTGCCGTCGGCGCAGGGCGCCGCGCTGCCGACGTCGGTGTGGAACTGCCAGTGCCGAAGCTCGTTCGTCGCCGGCAGGAAGCGATACAGGCGGTGCGCCGGAATGTCGCAGTACCAGAGCGCCTCTTCCTTCGCCAGCCACATCGGCCCTTCGCCGAGTTGCGCGGGCGCCGCGACGGCGACACGCACGTCCTGATCCGCAATCTCGCGCATCGTCGACTCCTCGCTCGTGTCCTAGATGACCGCGATGTCGAGCCGCATCGCGGCTTCCATCGTCTCGCCCGGCGCCAGCGCGACGAGGCCGTAGCTGGTCGGCTCGGCCATGTGGATCGCGTTGTTCACATGGCTCACCGGCTCGACGCAGAAATAGTCGTGCTCGGGCGGCGTGTAGACGACGAGGTACGGCAGCTCCGAGACGAGCTGGAGCGAGAAACGCTCGTCGCGAATGCGCGCCGGGCCGCGCCAGCCTTCGAAGCAGTGATCGAAATCGAGGTGCGACAGATCGGAATCGATGCCGGGCTGCGCGACCTTGCGCGTCGGCAGCTTGGTGGCGTCGGATTCCCAGCGGCTCGACAGCTCGACGTGCAGGCGGCTGCGCGAACGCTTGACGAAGTACGGATGCCAGCCGAGGCCGGCCGGCTGCTCGATCGTCGCGGTGTTGGTCAGCTGCAGGCGCGCCGAGAACGACTCGGGCCCGAGCGTGAAGTACTGGCGCGCCGCGAACGCGAACGGCCAGTCGGCATCGCCCGGATGATCGAGGCCCAGCACCAGCTCGATGGCGCTCGACGAGACGATCTGCCACGGCCGCTGCCAACCGATGCCGTGCAGCGAGTGCGGCGAATCGGGCACGTTGGCGCGGGTCGTGTAGTCGTGGCCGCGCCAGCGGAAGTGGCGATAGCCGAGCCGGTTCGAATAGGGCAGCAGCGGGTACATCGCCGCTTGGCGCGATTCGCTCAGTGCCGTCGGCTCGGTCGAGCGAAGGATCGGCGTCTCGCGGTACCAGAGGCCGGCCACCGATCCGCCGAGGTCCGGACGCACAGAGAGGCGCAAGGCGCCGGCATGCAGCTCGTGAATCACGTCAGGTTCGCCTTCAGGTAGTGCACGTCGGGAAACGGATTGCGATAGTAGGGCGCGATCTCCTCGAAGCCGAGCGAGGCGTAGAGTTTTTGCGCCGCAGCCATGCTGCCGAGCGTGTCCAGCAGCATCGCCTGATGGCCGGCAGCGCGCGCCGCGTCGAGCAGCGCGTTGGCCAGCAGACGCCCGAGCCCGTAGCGGCGAAACGCCGGGCGAACGTAGAGCCGCTTCATCTCGCAGGCGCCGGCGTGGGCGGCGTTGGCGACCGGACGAAAGGCGCCGCACGCGGCCGGCTCGCCGCCGACGAAGGCGAGCAGCAGACGACCGGCCGGCGGCGCATAGGCACCCGGCAGCGATGCGATCTCGGCGTCGAAGTTCTGAAAGGCGAGGTCGACGCCGAGGCTCGCCACGTATTCGCGAAACAAGGTCGAAGCCAGGGCCAGGTCGGCAGCGGTTTCCGCCGGGCGCAGCTCGATCGAAGGAACGACCTCACGCGCGGCCACAAGCGTCCCTGCGGATCAATCGCCCAGCCTGGCCACGGCGGCAACGCCGAGCGCGCACAACGCGGCGAGGGCCAGCGCCAGGGCGCGCGAGCGCGTGTTGTCGAGCGCAGCCGGCACGTCGGCGGTGAGGAGCTTGTCGCCATGGAGCATCGGACCGACCAGATTCTGGCGTCGCCGAACGGCATAGAAAAGGATCGCGCCGATGTGCACGACGATGAGCGTGATGATGATCCATTGGCCGAAATTCTTGTGCCAGCGCGACGCGACGCTGCTCGTCGCCGAGCTCACGTACTTCAGCAGCGGGCCGTTGGTGGCGATCTCGTCATCGGCGACAAGACCCGTGGCGACCTGCACCGCGAGCACGCCGAGCAGCGCGAAGACCGACCAGGCGCCGAGCGGGTTGTGGCCGACGTGGTGATGCTCGTGCGGCAGGCTGCCGCCGCGCAGATAGCGCAGGCTGGTCGAAGGCGCATAGAAGAAGGCGCCGAAGCGCGACCAGTGACCGCCGACGAAGCCCCAGATCAGGCGAAAGGCGAGCAGCGTGAAGATCGCGTAGCCGAAGCGCAGGTGCCAGGTCATGGCGCCCCCGCCGAGCCGGGCGCTGACGATGGAAGAGACGACAAGCAAGGCGAGCAGCCAATGGAACGTTCGCGTCGGCAGATCCCAGATGCGGATCGACAGTGCCGGCGAAGCCGGCCGATCGTTGTCGCTCACAGCCACGCGGCCCGACCGGCTTCGTGCTTACCCGAGGCCGCGCCGAATATCCCGGTCGCCTGCGTACACTCTCCCCCGCGCTGCGAAGGCGCGCCTCGCGTTCGCGACAAGGAGATGTTCATGACCCGATCGTTCATGCCGGTACTGATGGTAGCCGCTGGGCTGGCCAGCCTGGCCGTCGCGTTGCCTGCGGCGGCGCAGTTCGCCAAGCCAGAAGATGCGATCAAGTACCGACGCGCCGCCTTCACCGTGATGTCGACCCACTTCGGTCGGGTCGCGGCCATGGCCAACGGCAAGGTGCCCTTCGACGCCAAGGCGGTGGCCGACAACGCCGAGATCGCCACCATCATGTCGAAGCTCCCGTACGCCGGCTTCGTCGACGGCAGCGACAAGGGCGAGACCCGGGCCGAGCCGAAGATCTGGACCGAGATGGACAAGTTCCGGGCCGCTGCAGCGAAGATGCAGGACGAGATGGCCAAGCTCAACATCGCCGCCAAGACCGGCAACATCGACGCCATCAAGGCCGCGGTCGCCGAGACGGGCAAGGCCTGCAAAGCCTGCCACGACGTCTACCGAAAAGAGTGACGCTACCATCGGCAGGCCCTGAATTTCCCGGCCTGTCTTGATGTCCTCTCCTCGTTTCGCCCAAGCGCGCTGGCACGGCGCGTTGCGGGCCGTCGCTGCCGTCGCGATGCTGTGCCTCGCCGCGCCGGGATGGGCTGCCGACCCGGACCCGACGGATCCGGGCGGCACCTTCACCGCGCCCGGCTATCCGGCGCGCAACGCGACGACCTCGTCGGCTACGGGCAATGGCGCGACGGGACAGCCCGCCGACAACGGCGGTTCGGGCGCGACCACGCCAGCGAACGGCGCGAACAATCCGCGCGCAAACGGCCCGAACACGCGACCGCTGAACGACGTCAATCCGCAGCCGGCCACTGCGCGCACGCCGCCGCCGCCGAAGCCGACCGAGTTCCAGCGTTTCGTCGAGGGCGCGACCGGCCGGCTGTTGCCGATCTTCGGTTCGCGTTTCTTCACCGACAACGCCGACACCTATCGCTCGCTCGACAACGTCCCGGTATCGGCCGACTACACGATCGGTCCCGGCGACGAGATCGTCACCCGCGCCTGGGGCTCGATCGACGTCGACTACCGCAGCACGGTCGACCGCAACGGCATGCTCAACCTGCCGAAGGTGGGCAGCTTCAGCGTCGCCGGCGTCAAGGCGTCGGACCTGGAGCGCAACCTGCGGTCGCAGATCGGCCGGCTGTATACCAACTTCGACCTGAGCGTGTCGCTCGGGCAACTGCGCGGCCTGCGCGTCTTCGTCGTCGGCCCGGCGCAGCGGCCTGGCGTGGTGACACTGCCGAGCCAATCGACGCTGCTGTCGGCCGTCGTCGCCGCCGGCGGACCGTCGCCGAGCGGCTCGATGCGCAAGATCCTGCTGCGCCGCGATGGGCAGACGATCTCCGAGCTCGACGTCTATGCCTTCCTCGGCCAGGGCGACAAGTCGAAGGACGTGCAGCTCGCCGCCGGCGACGTCGTCGTCTTCCAGACGGCCGGCCCGCGCGTCGCCCTGACCGGCTCGCTCGACACGCCGGCGATCTACGAGCTGAAGTCGGCCGAAGAGCCGCTGCGCGAAGTGCTGCGCTACGCCGGCGGCGCACCGGTGCTGGCCAACCCGCACCGGGTGCAGCTCGAGCGCATCGATCCGAGCCAGCCGACGGCGGCGCGCTTCGTCGAGACCTTCGGCCTCGATGCCACCGGCCTGCAGAAGCCGCTGCGCGATGGCGACGTGCTGACCTTGCTCGAGATCTCGCCGCAGTTCGCCAACGCGGTGACCTTGAAGGGGCACGTCGCCCAGCCCTTGCGCTATCCGTTCGTGCCGGGCATGCGGATCCGCGATCTGATCCCCGACCGGGAGGCGCTGATCTCGCCCGATTTCTACCGGCGCAAGAATCTCCTGGTGCAGGCGATCAACGACGACAACGCGGCGGCCTCCCGGGCGACCCGCCTCCCGCCGGACACCTCGGCGGACATCAATTCCGACGGCACCCGGAGCTCGCGAATGAACGCGCAGGGCGCTGAACGCGCGCCACGTGCGACGGATGCCGGCATCAGCACCGACCCCGGCGCCGGCCTGACACGCAGCGAGCGCGAGGCAAGGACCGAGGACCTTGCTGCGGTCGCGCGGTCGCGGCGCACGCCTGCTGCGCTGTTCGACGATCTGAACTGGGAGTACGCCACCGTCGAGCGGCTCAACCCCGACCTGACCACCCAGGTGATCGCATTCAATCTCGGCAATGCCATCCTGCACGGCAGCGATGCCGACAACATCGCCCTGAAGGCCGGCGATGTCGTCACCATCTACAGCCAGAAGGACATTCGCGGCCCGATCAGCAAGCAGACGCGGCTCGTCTCGCTCGAAGGCGAAGTGAACGCGCCGGGCGTCTATCAGCTGCAGCCCGGCGAGACGCTGCGAACGCTGATCACGCGTGCCGGCGGCTTCACGGCGCAGGCCTACGTCTACGGCCTCGAATTCAGCCGCGAGGAGACGCGCCAGCGCCAGCGTGAAAACCTCGCCGCCGCGATCGCGCGGCTCGAGGCGCTCTCCGCCGTGCAAACGGCGCGCGATGCGGCCAATCGGCGCGACGACGTGAGCGCTCAGACGGCGACCGCCGTCAGCAACGCAGCGACGGCGGCGCAGCTCGCGCGGCTCTCGCACCAGCAACCGAACGGCCGGATCGCGCTGGAACTGGCGCCGGATGTGCAGACCATCGATGCATTGCCCGACCTTCCGCTCGAGCACGGCGACCGCATCGTCGTACCGCCGCGCCCCGGCTTCGTCACCGTGGCGGGCGCCGTCGTCAACAACAACGCCTTCATCTGGAAGCCCGGCCGCACCGCCGGCGACTACCTGCGCCTGGCCGGCGCCGACCAGGCCGCGGACACGTCGAACATGTTCATCCTGCGTGCCGACGGCACTGTCAGCCAAGTCAACGATCAGCGCGGCTTCTTCGGCCGCGAGACGCTCGAATCGCAGGCGATGCAGCCGGGCGACGCGCTGATCGTGCCGAACCAGCTCGACTTCGAAACCTGGGGCCGCGCCTTCGTGCGCAACATGAAGGATTTCGCGCAGATCTTCGGACAGTTCGGTCTCGGAATTGCCGCGATCCATTCGCTCTGAGCGGCCGATCATGCTCAGCGCCGAATCGACTCCCTCGCACGACCCCGCATCGGTCACCGACGCGTCCGACGAGGACGAAGGGTTGGGCGTCAGCCTGACCGATGCCCTGACCTGGCTGGGCGAAAAGAAAAGGCGCATCGGTCTGGTCACGCTCGCGGCTGCATTGCTCTCGCTCGTCATCGCCCTCCTCGCGCCGGTGACCTACACGGCACGGGCGACGTTTCTCGCGCCCGGCTCGCAGCAACAGAGCGGCTCGGCCGCCGCGCTCGCGACGCTGGGTGCTCTTGGCGGCCTGGGAGGCGGCCTGGTGCCGAAGTCGCCGGACGAGATGTACGTGGCCCTGCTCAAAAGCGAAAGCGTCGAGCGCGCGCTCGACTGATCGGTTCGACCTCAAGGAACGCTATGACTTCGCCAGCAACGAGGCCTTGCTCAAGGGCTTGCAAAGGTCACATCCACGTGGCTTCCGACAAGAAGAGCGGAATCATCAGCGTCGAGGTCGATGACAAGGATCCCAAGTTCGCCGCCGACCTCGCCAACGCCCACGAAGTCGAGGTCACGAAGGTCCTCGGACGACTGGAGGTTTCCGAAGCGCAGCTGCGCCGGGTCTTCTTCGAAAAGCAGTTGAACGAGACGAAGGAAAATCTGGTCAAGGCCGAAGTGGCCTTGCAGAAGGTCCAGGAGAAATCGGGCGTCATCCTGCTCGACAAGCAGGCCGAGGCGCTGATCAACGGTGCCGCGCTCGTGCGCGCCCAGATCACCGAGCGCGAAGTGCAACTGAGAGTCCTGCGCACTTCGGCCACGGCCCAGAACCCGGCTGTCATGCGGCTCAATTCCGAGCTCGCCGCGCTGCACGCCGAGCTCGACCGCATGGATTCGAAGCAAGGCGGCGCCGAAGGCAGCGCGGCCGACATGCCGGTGGGAAAGATCCCGGAAGCCGCCGTCGACTTCGTGCGCGCACGGCGCGAGCTCAAGCTGCAGGAAACGCTGCTCGAAGGGATGATCCGGCAGTACGAGATCGCCAAGCTCGACGAAGCCAAGGAAGGGCCGACATTGCAGCGGGTTGACGCTGCGGTGCCGCCCGATCACAAGTCGAAGCCGTCGCGCGCGCTCATCGTCATCGCGGGCACGCTGCTCGGGCTGCTCCTTGCATCGGCCTGGGTGCTGGTCCGCGCCTACGCCGCGCTGTGGCGTGCGGCGCGCCCCGAGCGCGAAGCCGGCTGGCAGCAACTGCTGCGCGCCTGGAGCCTGGGCCGGACCTGAAGGCGGAGGGCGAAGCTCAGCCCAGGGAAAGCGGTGGCCTCAGAGCTCGACGTCGCCGCGCACGCAGGTGACGCTGCTGCCGCCGACCCAGACTTCGCGCTCGTCGCGAACCAGCTGAACCCGGCCGCGTCGTCCGAGCCGCGTGCCCTGCGCCGCGATGTACCGCTCCGGTGCCAGGCCCGCGCCCATCAGCCACTGCGCCAGGCTGGCGTTCAGGCTGCCGGTGACCGGGTCCTCGGGCACCCCGACTTGCGAGGCGAAGGCGCGCACCTCGAAATCGCTGTCGAGGCCCGGCGCTTGCGGCGCGATGACGCCGACCTTGGCGAGCGTCCGCAGCGCCTCGTGATCGGGCGCCAGGGCCAGCACGGTCTCGGCGCGGTCGAGCAGCAGGCTGACCCAGACCGGTCCGTTGTCCAGACTCTGGCTCGCGCGCACCGATCCGGACGGCGCGCCGATCGCCTTGACGATGGCGTCGAGCAAAGCCGGCTCGACCTCGGTCTTGCGCAACGGCGGTGCGGCGAACGCCGCGTGGCCGCTGCCGACGCGAATGCGCACCAGGCCGACGCCGCACTGCTGCACGACCTCGCCGGCCATGCGCGGCACGCCGCCGCGCTCGAGCCAGGCGTGGCAGCTGCCGAGCGTGGGGTGGCCGGCGAACGGCAGCTCGCCGCCGGGCGTGAAGATGCGGACGCGATAGTCGGCGCCCGGCGCGTTCGGCGCCAGAAGAAAAGTCGTCTCGCTGAGATTCGTCCAGCGGGCAAAGGCCTGCATGCGCGCATCGTCGAGCGTGTCGGCACCGTGCACGACGGCGAGCGGATTGCCGAGCAGGGGCCGGTCGGTGAAGACGTCGACCTGAGTGAACGCGAAGCGTGTCATCGCATGGCCTCCAGCGCCGCGGCAAGAGCGCGCACGCCGCGCTCGATGGCCTCGGGCGCGACGGTGACGAACGACAGCCGCAAGGTGTTGGCCTTCGCGCTGCCGGCGAAGAACGGCGCGCCCGGAACGAAGGCCACGCCGCGCTCGACCGCGCGCGGCAGCAGCGCTTCGGCGTCGACGCCGCGCGGCAGCTCGACCCAGAAGAACATGCCGCCGCCCGGCACGCTCCAGCGACAGGCGTGCACGCCGCTCTGCGGCAGATGCGCCACCAGCGCGGCCTGCATCGCATCGCGCTGCCTGCGGTAGCGAGCGCGGATCGTCGGCACGTGCTGGCGCAGGAAGCCGTCGCGGATCACTTCGTGAACCAGGCGCTGGTTGAAGCCCGGCGTATGCAGGTCGGCGGCCTGCTTGGCCTGCAGCAGCTTCGGAAAGACCGCATCGGGCGCGACGACGTAGCCGAGCCGCAGTCCCGGCGCAAGCACCTTGGAGAAGCTGCCGAGATAGATCGTGCCTTCGGGCCAATGCGACGCGATCGGCGCCGGTGGCGCTGCGTCGAACCAGAGCTCGCCGTAGGGGTTGTCCTCGACGATGGGCAGGCCGATGGCCTCGGCCGTGCGCGCGATCTCATCGCGCCGCGCCGCGCCGATCGAGCGGCCGCTCGGATTCTGGAAGTTCGGCAGTACGTAGAGGAAGCGCGCACCGGCGGCGTCGCGCCGAAGCGATTCGGGCAAGGGTCCGTTGTCGTCGCACTCGACCGACGCGAATTCCGGCTCGCAAGGCACGAAGGCTTGCAGCGCGCCGAGATAGGTCGGCGACTCGACAGCGACCCGGCTGCCCGGATCGATGAGCGCCTTGGCGACGAGATCGAGCCCCTGTTGCGAGCCGGTGGTGATGATCACCTGGGCGGCAGCAACGTCCAGGCCGTGCGTGCCTAGCTCTTCGGCCACCCACTCGCGCAGCGGCCCGTAGCCTTCGCTGGCCGCGTATTGCAGCGCCTCGCGCGGGCTGTCGCGCAGGACGCGATCGGCGGCAATCCGCATCGCTTCGGCCGGAAAGGTCTCGGGTGCGGGCAGGCCGCCCGCGAGCGAGATGATTCCGGGCAGTTCTGTCAGCTTGAGGATCTCGCGGATCACCGAGGGATTCATCCGCTCGGTGCGGCGCGCCAGGCGCCAGGGTCCGGGTCGGCTCGTCGTGTTCATGAGCGCACTCCCACCGCGGCAGGAGCGACCGCGAGAGGCGGGATTCGATTCGACGGCATGGCGCGGCCGACGAAGACTGTCGCGACGACGGCGAGCGCGAAGGCCAGGGTGGCCATGTCGAGATGCTCGCCGAGCACCGGCACCGCGAAGAGCATCGTCAGGAACGGCTGCACCAGCTGCACCTGGCTCACGCGCACGGTGCCGCCGAGCGCCAGGCCGCGATACCAGGCAAAGAAGCCGAGCCACATCGAAAAGACGGTGACATAGACCAGGCCGCCCCACGCGGCCGCGCTCGCTGCGGAGGCGGGCCAGGTGGCAACGGTCAGGGGCAGCGTCAAGGGCGCGCTCAACACCAGGACCCAGCAGATGACGCGCTCGGGCGGCATCTGCGCCGACAGCTGTGCGCCGGAGACGTAGCCGATGGCGCCGCACGCCACGGCGACGAGCAGCAGGCCATCGCCCACGCCGAGGCTGCCGTGGCCTCGCCACACGGCGAAGGCGAGGACCAGCGCGCACCCGAGCGCGGCGCAGGCCCAGAAGCCGGCCGAGGGACGCTGCCGGAACGCGATCGCAGCGGCGATCGCCGTCGCCAGCGGCAGCACGCCGGTGACCACTGCGCCATGCATCGCATCGACGTGGCGCAGGGCGAGCGCGAGAAACAACGGGAAGCCGACCACGGTGCCGAGCGCGGAAACGAGCAGGGCGAGCCGATGGCCGCGCTGCGGCCAGGGCGCGCGCACGACGAGCAGATAGATCGCCGCAAGCACGGCCGCGAAGCCGGCACGGCCGGCGGTGACGAAGAGCGGCGGCAGCTGCGGATCGCTGCGCCGGGCCGACGGCCAGGCGCGTCATCGGCAGCGTCATCGCGAACATGACGACGCCGAGAAAGCCGAGCAGCAGGCCGCGCGTTTCATCGCGCTCGTGGATGAGAAGACGTGTCAGGCATGAGCCACCTCGCACGGCAGTGTAGGCCCGTGATCGACACACGACCAGTACACTTCTGTTCATGACACGCTCCGCTGTATCTGCTGCCCGCCTCGACACGGCGCATCGCACGGAAGCCGCGCTTTCGGTGCCGGCGGAGCCGGCCGCGCACGCGCTGTCGCGGCGCTCCGACACGACGCTGGCCGAGCAGCTGACCGCGCGCTACGTCGAGCTCGTGCGCCAGCGCCTGCTCGCGCCCGGCGCGCGCCTGCCTTCGGTGCGCGAGTGCGCGCGCCGTCACGAAGTGAGCCCGGCCACCGTCGTCGCCGCCTACGACCAGCTGCTGGCGCGCGGACTCGTGGAGGCGCGCCCGCATCGCGGCTTCTTCGTTCGCGACAGCAGCGGGCGCGACGGCGCGAACGAACGCGCGCCCGCGAGGCCGGCCGGCGCTCGTGCGCCGCGCCATCCATTGCCGATCAGCGCCACCGCGCTCATCCGCGGCATGTTCCAGGGCCCGGGCGACCGCCCGATGCCCGGCCTGGGCACCCTGCCTTCGGAGTGGCTCGATGCGCCGATGCTCGCGGCCGCGATGCGCAAGGCCACGTCGAGCCAGCAGATCGCCGCCACGGCGTTGCAGTACGGGCACCCTGCCGGCGAGGCGCGCCTGCGCGAAGCGCTGGCGCGCAAGCTCGCCGACCATGGCATCGCCGCCGGCGCGGAGCAGATCGTGACCACCATCGGCGCCACGCAGGCCCTCGATGTCGTGACGCGCAGCCTGCTGCGCGCCGGCGACAGCGTGCTCGTCGACGAACCGGGCTGGTCGGTCGAGTACGCCCGCCTGGCCGCCCTCGGCATGCGCGTGCTGCCCGTTCCGCGCGGCACCGACGGCCCCGACGTGGCGGCGATGCGCCGCCTGATCGAGGCCCAGGCGCCGGCCGATCGGCCGCGCCTGTACGTCACCGTTTCGGTCCTGCACAACCCGACCGGTGCGTCGCTCGGCCTGAGCGCGGCGCACCAGGTGCTGCGCCTGGCGCAGGAGTTCGGCTTTCACATCGTCGAGGACGATACCTACGCGCACCTCGCGCCGGCCCATGCGCCGCGCCTGGCCGCGCTCGACGCCCTCGAGCGCACGATCTACGTCTCGGGCTTCTCGAAGATCCTGGTGCCGAACTGGCGCGTCGGCTACCTCGCCGCGCCGACCGCGCTCGTCGACCGCTTCATCGACACCAAGCTGCTGACGACGCTGACCACGCCCGGCGCCGGCGAGCTGGCGCTCGCGCACTGCCTCGAGCAGGGGTGGCTGCGCCGCCATGCCGAGCGCGTCGTGCAACGCCTGGCCGCCGCGCGGGCGCGCACGGTGCGGCTGGCCGAGGCGCACGGCTGCCGCTTCGCGGCCGAGCCGCACGGCCTGTTCGGCTGGCTCGACGTCGGCGTCGACACCGAGCGCCTCGCTCACGCCCTGCTCGACGACTGGCTGCTGGCCCCCGGCGCGCTCTTCCACGCGGTGCATCGGCCTTCGACCTTGATGCGCATCAACTTCGCGACCTCGCAGGACGCACGCTTCTGGAAGGCACTGGCGCGCGAGCGCGCGCGCCTGTAGCGCTTCAGCGCGTGCCCAGGGTTTCCCAGCGCTCGAGCGCCTGCAGCAGCTCGTCGTCGATCTGCGCATAGCGCATCTGCGCCGACTCGACCCGCACCGGATCGCCGGCGTAGAAATCGGCGCTCGCCATCAGCGCGCCGAGATCCTTCTGCTCGGCCTCGAGCGCCTCGATGCGCGCCGGCAGCTCGTCGAGCTCGCGCTGCTCCTTGTAGCTGAGCTTGCGCGGCCTGGCCGCCGGTGGCTTGGCGCCCGCGGCCGCCGCCACGGGCGTCGGCTTCGCGACAGCCACGCTTCGCCCCGCCTCCTGCAGCGCGATCGCGCGCTGGCGCTGCGTCCGCCAATCCTCGTAGCCGCCTTCGTACTCGCGCCACAGGCCGGGCGAGAGATCGCCCTCCCAGGCGATCGTGCTGGTGACGACGTTGTCGAGAAAGCGCCGGTCGTGGCTGACCAGGAAGACGGTGCCGGCATAGCTCTGCAGCAGCTCTTCGAGCAGCTCGAGAGTGTCGATGTCGAGGTCGTTGGTCGGCTCGTCGAGCACCAGCACGTTCGCCGGCAAGGCCAGCAGGCGGGCCAGCAGGACGCGGTTGCGCTCGCCGCCGGAGAGCGTCGAGAGCGGCGAGTTGGCGCGCGCCGGCGAGAACAGGAAGTCGGCGAGGTAGCTCATCACGTGCTTCCTGCCGCCCGCCGTCTCGACCCATTCGCTGCCGGGGCTGACGCTGTCGGCCAGCGTCGCATCGAGATCGAGTGCGCTGCGCATCTGGTCGAAGTACGCGACCTCGATGCGCGTGCCCTGCCGCACGCTGCCCGAGGTCGGCTGCAGCTCGCCCAGGATCAGCTTGAGCAGCGTCGTCTTGCCGGCACCGTTCGGGCCGATGAGGCCGACCTTGTCGCCACGCAGGATCGTCGCCGAGAAGTCCTTGACGATGAGCTTGTCATCGAAGCGCATCGAGACATCGCGCAGCTCGGCAACGATCTTGCCGCTCGGCACGCCGGAGTCGGCCTCGAGGCGGACACGCCCGAGCGTCTCGCGCCGCGCCGCGCGCGTCGCCCGCAAGACCTCGAGGCGGGCGATGCGACCGACGCTGCGCGTGCGCCGCGCCTCGACGCCCTTCCTCACCCACACCTCCTCCTGCGCCAGCAGCTTGTCGGCGCGCGCGCTGGCGAGCGCTTCGGACGCGAGCTGCTCGACCTTGCGCGACTCGTAGGCCGCGAAGTTGCCGGGATAGCTGCGCAGCGTGCCGCGGTCGAGCTCGACGATGCGCGTCGCGACCGCATCGAGAAAGGCGCGATCGTGGGTGATGACGACGACGCTGCCGCGAAAGCCCTTGAGCAGCTCCTCGAGCCAGGCGATCGAATCGAGGTCGAGGTGGTTGGTGGGCTCGTCGAGCAGCAGCACATCGGGCAGCGCGACCAGCGCCTGCGCCAGCGCGACCCGCTTCTTGGTGCCGCCGGAAAGCTCGCCGATGCGGCGCGCGCCGTCGAGGTGCAGCTGCGCCAGCGTCGTCTCGACGCGCTGCTCCCAGTTCCAGGCATCGAGGGTCTCGATGCGGGTCTGCAGCGCATCGAGATCGTCTTCGGCGGCGTGCGCCTCGTAGCGCTCGCGCACCATGCGCGCCTCGGCGACGCCTTCGCCGACGGCGTCGAAGACCGAGGTCTCGGCCTCGAAGCTCGGCTCCTGCGGGACGTAGCGGATGCGCAGTCCCTGCGTTTGCTGCAGCAGCCCGTCATCGAGCTTCTCGCTGCCGGCGATCACCTTCAGCAGCGACGACTTGCCGGCGCCGTTGCGCCCGATCAGGCCGATCCGCTCGCCGGCCTCGAGCGAGAGCGCGGCACCGTCGAGCAGCGCGACGTGTCCGTACGCGAGATGAGCGCCCGAAAGCGAGAGAACCGCCATGAGAGGGGCCGGCGCGGCTACGCCAGCGCGGCTTCGAGCGCGTCGATGAACACCTTGGCGACGTCGATGCCCGACTGCTCGCTGATCTCCTGGAAGCCGGTCGGGCTGGTGACGTTGATCTCGGTCAGGCTGTCGCCGATCACGTCCAGGCCGATCAGCAGCAGGCCGCGCGCCGCCAGCTGCGGGCCGATGCCTTCGGCGATCTCGCGGTCGCGCGCCGAGATCGGCTGCGCCACGCCCTTGCCGCCGACCGCCAGGTTGCCGCGGATCTCGTTGCCTTGCGGGATGCGCGCCAGCACGAAGGGAATCGGCACGCCGGCGATGACCAGCACGCGCTTGTCGCCGCGCACGATCTCCGGCAGGTAGCGCTGCACCATCACGGTATGCGCGCCGCGGGCGTTGAGCGTCTCGATGATCGAGCCGAGGTTCAGGCCGTCGGCGCCGACCCGAAAGATGCCCGTGCCGCCCATGCCGTCGAGCGGCTTCAGGATCACGTCGCCGTGCTCGGCATGGAAGCGCTTGATCTCCTCGGGGTCGCGCGTCACCAGCGTCGGGCCGATGAATTGCGGGAACTCGAGGATCGCGAGCTTCTCCGGATGGTTGCGCAGCGCCGCCGGCCGGTTGAAGACGCGCGCGCCTTCGCGCTCGGCCTGCTCGAGCAGATGCGTCGCGTAGAAGTATTCGCTGTCGAAAGGCGGGTCCTTGCGCATGACGACGGCATCGAAGTCGGCAAGGGCGACGCGCTTTCGCGGCGTACCGGCAGCCGTGGCTTCCTCGCTGAACCAGACCGGCTTGGTGCCGGTGAGGGTGATCGCACGCGCATGCGTCGCGACCTTGGCGCCGCGCTCCCACATCAGGTCGCGTCACTTCGCAGGCGAACAGGGCATGCCCGCGCCGGGCGGCTTCACGCATCATCGCGAAGGTCGTGTCCTTCTTGATGTTGAAGGCTTCCAGAGGATCGGCGACGAAGAGAAATTTCATGGCGAGCGCGACGGCGGGTTGGCGATGCGGGGCCGCCACTGTTGCACAAAGAGCGTGACCGCGCCGGCCACGACGCCCCAGAAGGCCGAGCCGACGCCGCCCAGGCTGAGGCCCGAGAGCGTGACGAGGAAGGTGACGAGCGCGGCCTCGCGATAGGCGTCGTCCTTCAAGGCAGCGGCCAGGCCGCCGCCGATCGTGCCGAGCAGGGCCAGTCCGGCGACGGCCACGATCAGCTCGTGCGGAAAGGCCGCGAGCAGCCCGGCCACCGCCGCGCCGAAGACGCCGACGACGCAGTAGAGCGCGCCGCAGGCCGCGGCCGCAACCCAGCGCTTGTCGGGTCGGCATGAGCCTCGCGCCCCATGCAGATCGCCGCGGTGATCGCCGCGAGGTTGAGGGCGAAGGCGCCGAACGGCGCCAGGACCAGTGTCGCGATGCCGGTCAAGGCGATGAGCTTCGAGATCGGCAGCCGGTAGCCGGCGGCCCGGATGGCGGCCACGCCGGGCAGGTTCTGCGACGCCATGGTGACGATGAAGAGCGGCAGCGCCAGGCTGACCGCGGCGCGCAGGGTGAAGCTCGGCGCCGTGAACACCGGCTCGGTCAAGGCCCACTCGAGGCTCACCGGCCGCAATTGGCCGAGGCCCGCCGCAACGCCGATGCCGATCGCAAGCACGCCGACGACCGCATAGCGCGGCCACCAGCGCCGGCCGATGAGGTAGGCGGCGAGCATCGCCAGCACCAGGCCGAGCGACGACTGCAGCGCCGCGAAGGCATCGAGCCCGAAGCGGGCCAGCACACCGGCGAGCAAGGCACCGGCAAGCGGCATCGGGATGCGCTCCATGACACGCTCGAACACGCCGGTGGCGCCGGCGAGCGTGATGAGCACGGCACAGACGATGAACGCGCCGGTCGCCTCGGCCATGCCGAAGCCGCCGCTCGCGCCGGCCACCGCGAGCACGCGCCGCGCCGGGCGTGCTCCAGGCGATCATGACCGGCTTTCTCAGCCAGAGCGAGGGCAAGAGCGTGGTCAGCCCCATGCCCCAGCCGAGCGCCCACATCCACGACGCCGCCTCCGCCGAAGTCGCGCCGAGCGACTGCGCGGCCTGGAAGACGATCGCCACCGAGCTCGTGAAGCCGACGAGCACGGCGACGAAGCCGGCCGTGGCGGCCGACAGCGAGACGTCGGAAATGCGCGACTGCGTCACTTCGAAAGAGAAGGAACTAGATCTCGACTTTCGAGCCGAGCTCGACGACGCGATTGGTGGGCAGGCGCAGGTAATCGGCGGCCGCGGAGGCATTGCGATGCATGCCGGCAAACAGCTTCTCGCGCCAGTCGGCCATGCCGCCGCCGAGCGTGGGGATGACGATGTCGCGCGAGAGGAAGTACGAGGTATCCATGTCGTCGACGGTGCAGCCGCTGGCGCGCAGGCGCTCGAGCGCCGCCGGCACGTCGAGATCGTCCTTGAAGCCGAAGTGCAGCGTCACCTGCCAGCACTCGTTGCCGAGCGGCTCCATGTCGCAGCGCTCTGCCTTCGGGATCCAGGGCCGCTCGTGCTGGCGCACGGTGACAAAGAGGTTGCGCTCGTGCAGCACCTTGTTGTGCTTGAGGTTGTGCAGGAGCGCGTTCGGCGTGAGGCCCTGGTCGCTCACCAGAAAGACTGCCGTGCCCTGGACGCGCGTCGGCGGATGAATGAACACCGACTCGAGAAAGCTTTTCAGGTCGATCGCGTCGGTGCGCAGGCTCTCCGACATGAGCTTGCGGCCCTGCTTCCAGGTCATCATCAGCGTGAACATGAAGGCGCCGATGAGGAGCGGGAACCAGCCGCCGTCGACCACCTTGACGACGTTGGCGATGAAGTAGGTGAAGTCGACGATGAAGAAGAAGCCGGTGGCCGCGATGGCCAGCGACCAGCGGTACTTCCAGCCGTAGCGAATGACGAAGAAGGTCATCGTGGTCGTGATCAGCATGTCGATCGTCACGGTGATGCCGTAGGCCGCGGCCAGCGAGTCGCTCGAGCCGAACAGGACCACGGCGAGGACGATGCCGCAGAACAGGCCCCAGTTCACGAACGGCACGTAGATCTGCCCGGTCTCCAGCACCGAGGTGTGCAGCACGCGCAGGCGCGGCAGGTAGCCGAGCTGGATCGCCTGCTTGGCGACCGAGAACGCCGCCGTGATGAGGGCCTGCGAGGCGATCACCGTGGCGCAGGTGGCCAGCGCGATCAGTGGGTACAGGGCCCAGGCGGGTGCCATCTCGAAGAACGGATTGGCGACCTTTTCCGGATGCGCGAGCAGCATCGCGCCCTGGCCGAAGTAGTTGAGCACCAGGGCCGGCATCGCCATGCCGAACCAGGCCGTGCGAATCGGGCGCTTGCCGAAGTGGCCCATGTCGGCATAGAGCGCTTCGGCGCCGGTGACGCAGAGGACGACGGAGCCGAGCGCGACGAAGCCGATCGCCGGGTGGCCGAGCAGGAAGATCAGGGCATAGTGCGGCGAGAGCGCCTTCAGGATCGCGAAGTTGTCGCCGATGTGCGCCAGCCCGAGGGCAGCGAGCGTCAGGAACCAGACCGTCATCACCGGGCCGAACAGGCGGCCGACGCGCTCGGTCCCGTGGCGCTGGAAGAGGAACAGGGCGGTGAGCACGACCAGCGTCACCGGCACGACCCAGGTGTGCAGGCCCGGGGCCGCGACCTTCAGGCCCTCGACCGCCGACAGCACCGAGATGGCCGGCGTGATGACGCCGTCGCCGAAGAAGATGCGCGGTGCCGAAGATGCCGAGGAAGAGCAGGCGCCGGCGCAGCTTCGGGCGATCGCGCACCGCTTGCGAGGCGAGCGCCAGCATGGCGATGAGGCCGCCTTCGCCGTTGTTGTCGGCGCGCAGGATCAGCACCACGTACTTGATCGAGACGACGACCGTCAACGTCCAGAAGACAAGCGAGAGGACGCCGTAGATGTTGCGCTCGGTGAGCGGCACATGGCCGTGCGCAAACACCTCCTTCAAGGCGTAGAGCGGACTGGTGCCGATGTCGCCGTAGACGACGCCCAGGGCACCGAGCGTCAACGCGAACAGGCTGGAAGCGGTGCGGTTCTGGTTCACGCGAGGGCCGATCGAGACGCAAGAGGCGCCGCGGCGGCGGGCAGGGTCGGCTATTGTGCCTGTGGCGCGGCCACGCAGCGCGCGCCGCCCAGCCGCCCGTCTACTCGTAGATTTCGGCGTCGGGGTCGGTAGCCTCGAGCTCGTAGCTCGCCGCGACCATCGCGAGACGGGCGATCACGCCATACATGTAGAAGCGGTTCGGCGCGCTCACGCCCGGTTTGGAGCCGGGCTTGGGCAGCTGGTTGGAGCCGGCGAAGGCCAGCGGCACGAAGCTCGCGCCCGGCGAGTTCAGGTTCTCGTCGTTGCCGCGTTCGGGGTTGACGCGATAGAAGCCGCCGACGACGTAGCGATCGATCATGTAGACCACCGGCTCGGCGACCGAATCGTTGACCCGCTCGAAGGTCGGCACGCCTTCCTGGAGGATGACCTCGCTCACCTCCTGGCCGTCCTTGATGACGCTCATCTTGTTGCGCGAGCGCCGGTTCAGGTCGGCGAGCTCCTTCGGGTCGCGCACGGTCATGATGCCCATGCCGTAGGTGCCGGCATCGGCCTTGACGATGATGAAGGGCTTTTCCTGGATGCCGTATTCCTTGTACTTGCGGCGGATCTTGCCGAGCAGCGCCTCGGCGTTGCTGGTCAGGCATTCGGCGCCGGAGCCGTCGCTGAAGTTCACCTCGCCGCAGCGCGCGAACATCGGGTTGATGAGCCACGGGTCCATGCCGAGCAGCTTGGCGAACTTCTTGGCCACTTCCTCGTAGGCCGCGAAGTGGTTGGTCTTGCGTCGCACCGCCCAGCCGGCGTGCAGCGGCGGCAGCAGGTACTGCTCATGCAGGTTCTCGAGCACCTTCGGAATGCCGGCCGACAAGTCGTTGTTCAGCAGGATCGTGCAAGGGTCGAAGTCCTTCAGGCCGAGGCGATTCCTGGTGCGCACCAGGGGCTCGACGGTGAGGGCGCTGCCGTCCGGCAGCGGCACCGAGGTGGGTGCGGTGATCGATTCGTCGAGCGTGCCGAGGCGCACGTTCAGGCCGGCCTGGTGGAAGATCTCCATCAGCCGGGCCACGTTCATCAGATAGAACGAGTTGCGGGTGTGCTTCTCGGGAATGAGAAGCAGGTTCTTCGCTTCCGGACAGATCTTCTCGATCGCTGCCATCGCCGCCTGCACCGCCAGCGGCAGCATCTCGGTGGTCAGGTTGTTGAAGCCGCCGGGGAAGAGGTTGGTGTCCACCGGCGCCAGCTTGAAGCCGGCGTTGCGCAGGTCGACCGAGGTATAGAACGGCGGCGTGTGCTCCATCCACTCGAGACGAAACCAGCGCTCGATCGCCGGCAGCGACTCCAGGATGCGCTGCTCGAGCTCGTTGATCGGGCCGGTAAGCGCGGTGATGAGATGGGGAACCATGCGGTGGCCTGCGGGGACGCGCTCGGGCGTGCGGGAGAGGGAGCGAGGATTCTAGGCATATGGGGCATCCGGCGTTTCTCGCAAGCGCCGGCACGGACGGGCAAAAAAAGGGCCGCCTCGCGGCGGCCCTGGATCGCGGAGGCGATTTGCCTCAGTTGTGATAAGCGGTCTCGCCGTGCGACGTGATGTCGAGGCCTTCGCGCTCTTCGTCTTCGGTGACACGCAGGCCGATCGTCATGTCGACGATCTTGAAGGCGATCACCGAAACGACACCCGACCAGACGATCGTCAGGATGATGGTCTTGAACTGGATCCAGACCTGGTCGATGATGCCGACCGAGCCCACGGTCGCCGTCACCCAGTCGGTCACCTGACCGGGGCCGCCGAGCACCTGGGTGTTGAACACGCCGGTCAGCAACGCACCGGTGATGCCGCCGACGCCGTGCACGCCGAAGACGTCGAGCGAGTCATCCGCGCCGAGCATCTTCTTCAGGCCGTTGACACCCCAGAGGCAGGTGAAGCCGGCGATGCCGCCGACGATCAAGCCGCCGATCAGGCCGACATTGCCGCAGGCCGGGGTGATCGCCACCAGGCCGGCGACAGCGCCGGAGGCCGCGCCCACCATCGACGCCTTGCCCTTCATCAGCGTCTCGCCGATGCTCCAGGTCAGCGCCGCCGCGGCCGTGGCCGAGAAGGTGTTGACGAAGGCGAGCACTGCGGTATTGCCGGCTTCGAGCGCCGAACCGGCGTTGAAGCCGAACCAGCCGACCCACAGCAGCGAGGCGCCGACCATGGTCAGCGTCACCGAGTGCGGCGTGAACGCTTCCTTGCCGTAGCCCAGGCGCTTGCCGACCATGAAGGCGCCGACCAGGCCTGCCACAGCAGAGTTGATGTGCACGACCGTGCCACCGGCGAAGTCGAGCGCGCCCCACTGGAAGGCCAGACCGGCCTTGGCCTGCACTGCGTCGGCGACTGCCTTGCTGGCATAGGCATCCGGGCCTTCCCAGAACCAGACCATGTGCGCGATCGGGCAGTAGGCGAAGGTGAACCAGAGGACCATGAAGCACAGCACGGCCGAGAACTTCATCCGCTCGGCGAAGGCACCGACGATGAGGCAACAGGTGATCGCCGCGAACGTCGCCTGGAACGCGAGGTACAGCAGCTCGGGGATGTAGACGCCTTTGCTGAACGTCGCCGCCATCGAGAAGGTGCCCGTTGCCGCGTCGAACATGCCCTTCATGAAGACACGATCGAAGCCGCCGACATAAGGAGTACTGCCCTCACTGAACGCCAGGCTGTAGCCGTACAGGCACCAGAGCACGACGATCATCGAGAAGGTGACGAACACCTGCATCAGCACCGACAGCATGTTCTTGCTGCGCACCAGGCCGCCGTAGAAGAGGGCCAGCGCCGGCACCGACATCATGATGACGAGCGCCGTGGCGACGATCATCCAGGCGACGTCGCCCTTGTTGGGCACCGGCGCCGAGGCGGCGGCGGATGCAGCCGAGGCGGCGTCGGGCGCCGCCGAGGCCGCGGCCATCGGCGTCGACGCCGCCATGGCTGCCGAAGCGGCCATCGGTGCTGCGGAAGCATCGGATGCGGCCTGCGCGAATGCGCTCTGGCCGAAGACCAGCGCGAGCAGGCCGAAGACGAAGGCAATGAGGGTTTTGTTCATGGCGTGTTGTTCTTGTGCGGCCGGTTAAAGGGCGTCCTTGCCGGTCTCGCCGGTGCGGATGCGAACCACCTGCTCGAGCGTCGAGACGAAGACCTTGCCGTCGCCGATCTTGCCGGTGCGCGCCGAGGCCTCGATCGCCTCGATGACGCGGTCGACGATCGCATCGTCGACCGCCGCTTCGATCTTCACCTTGGGCAGGAAGTCGACGACGTACTCGGCGCCCCGATAGAGCTCGGTGTGCCCTTTCTGCCGGCCGAAGCCCTTCACTTCCGTCACCGTGACGCCTTGCACGCCGATCGCGCTCAGGGCTTCACGTACTTCGTCCAGCTTGAACGGCTTGACGATCGCGGTCACCATCTTCATGGTCGCTACTCCCTCGGAAAGATTTGAATTCGACGGCGCCGATTCCGTGGCGCGCCGCACTGCCTACATCGACTTGGTGAGCGTGATGATTCCGCGCGTCTTGTTGATGTCGCCGTAGAAGCTCTTCTGGCTCGCCCCGACGACGGCGCCGGCAACCGAGAAGCCTTGCCCGAGGTCGTAGGTCAGGCCGAGCTTCCAGTCGTTGTAGTTCGGTACGCCGGTGTTCGTCGTGACGATGCCGCCCTCACCGTCGTCCGTGGTGTACGACGCGTTGCGCAGGTCGCTGGCGTAGAGCGTGTAGCCGACATGTGCGTTCAGCACCAGCTTGTCCATCACCGGGAAGTTGGCGGACAGGTCGAAGTAGCTCGTGCCCGAGCCCTTCGGACGCGAAACGGAAGCGCCATTCGCCGTGGCTGCGGCCTCCTGGGCATGGCCGATGGCGAAGTAGTCGCTCGACACGGTGCCGGAATACTTGAGCGACAGCCACTGCCACGACACCAGGCCATAGAGTTCGGTGGTGTTGAAGTTGAGCGCGCCGTTGTGCTGCGGGTAGTAGTACTGCAGGATGCCGACGTCGTAGCCGAAGTCGCCGCTGATCGTGCCGCGGTAGCCGGCGTACAGATCCATCTCGATGTTGCCGGCGAAGCTGATGTTCGAGTTCCAGTTGCCGACATAGAAGCCATTCGCGGTCCAGTCGAAGCCGCCCTGGACGGCCGGCGACCAGGCCGCGCCGGTGCCCTGATCCTGGCCGCGGAACTTGTAGTTGTTCGTCAGGTTGATATTGCCGGTGAAGGCCGGCGTCGGCGCGGGCTCGGGCGCCGATGCAGGCGCTGCGGCGGGAGTGGCGGTCTGCGCTTGTGCCTGCATGCAGGTCAAGGCGATCACCAGCGCCGGCAACAGGATCAGGGAATTCTTCTTCATCGAGCAGCTCCTGGGCAGTTCGTTAGGGTTGCATCACTTTTGCACGATGCGTGCCAAGCGCTGCGAGGCCGGCCGTCTCTCGTGCGGCCACGCGGATCGGTGCACGGCACCAAGTCAAGGCACCCGGAGGTCGCGCAACTGCACTGTGCTGGTGCCCTCTTGAAGGGGTATCGCCACGGCGGCGGCTCGTGTCGGCGCGATCACAATGACTCGTCCTTTCGCCGGCGCCACGCGCCGAAGACCTTGCCCCGCATGAGCTTCGCCACCGTTCACAGCCGGGCCCTGCGCGGCCTCGAGGCACCCGAGGTCAAGGTCGAGGTCCATCTCGCCAACGGCCTGCCGAGCTTCACCCTGGTGGGCCTCGCCGACACCGAGGTGAAGGAGTCGCGCGAGCGCGTGCGCGCCGCCCTGCAGACGAGCGGCCTCGAGTTCCCGCACAACAAGCGCGTCACCGTCAGCCTCGCACCGGCGGACCTGCCGAAGGAATCGGGTCGCTTCGACTTGCCGATCGCCCTCGGCATCCTGGCCGCAGCCGGACAGATCGACGCGGCGCGCCTCGAAGGCTTCGAGTTCGCCGGCGAGCTCTCGCTCGGCGGCGAGCTGCGGCCGGTGCATGGCGCCCTGGCGGTCGGCCTGGCGCTGCGTCGCGCCGCCCCGCACGGCAGCACGCGCATGCTGGTGTTGCCGATGCCCAGCGCCGAGGAAACCGCGCTCGTCGGCGGTCTGCAGGTGCGTGGCGCAAGGCATCTGCTCGATGTCGTGCGCGCGCTCCTGCCCGGCGATGCCGCCGATGCCAGCGGCCTGCTCGAGCCGCAGGCCGTGCCGCGCCGCGCCGCACCCGCGTTGCCTGACCTGCGCGATGTCAAGGGTCAGGCCGCGGCCAAGCGTGCCCTCGAAATCGCGGCCGCGGGCGAGTTGAGCCTGCTCATGGTCGGGCCTCCCGGCACCGGCAAGTCGATGCTGGCGCAACGGCTCGCCGGCCTGTTGCCCGAGCTGTCGCACGAGGCGGCGCTCGAATCAGCGGCGATCCTGAGCGTGGCTGGCTCGTTCAATGCACAGCGCTGGGGCCAGCGCGTCTTGCGCGCCCCGCATCACACCGCGTCGGCGGCGGCGCTCGTCGGCGGCAGCTCACCGCCGCGACCCGGCGAAGCTTCCCTTGCACACCACGGCGTGCTGTTCCTCGACGAGCTTCCCGAGTTTCCGCGTGCTGCACTCGAGGCCCTGCGCGAGCCGATGGAGACCGGCCGGATCGTCATCTCGCGCGCCGCGCGGCAGGCCGACTTTCCGGCCCGCTTCCAGCTCGTCGCTGCGATGAACCCATGCCCCTGCGGCCAGCTCGGCAATCCGGCACATGCCTGCCGCTGCACGCCCGACATGGTGCTGCGCTATCAGGCGCGCATCAGCGGGCCGCTGCTCGACCGCATCGATCTGCAGGTGGAAGTGCCTGCCGTCGCAACCGACCGCATCGCCGGCGCAGCCGATGGCGAAGCGAGCGCCGTCGTCCGCGAGCGAGTGAGCGCGGCGCGCCGGCGCGCCGAGGATCGCCAGGGCTTTGCCAATGCGCTGCTGGCCGGCGAAGCGCTCGACCTGCACTGCCGCCTCGAGGCCGAGGCCTCGCGCTTCCTGCAGGGCGCGGCGACGCGGCTCGGCTGGTCGGCACGCGGTTTTCACCGCGTCCTGCGGGTCGCGCGAACGATCGCCGACCTGGCGGTGAGCCGCGACATCGCTGCGACGCACCTCGCCGAGGCGATCCAGTTCCGGCGCGCCTTGCAGACGCAGTGAGAAGCACGCGCCCGACCTCGCGCTACAGATCCATGATGGACCCGCCATGGTTCAGGCCATTGGGCTTCAGGCTAGCGCCTTTGCTGTCGGCCCTGAATTTCATCTGGACGCTGATCGCGTTCTTGAGGTCCTTGGCTTCCGAATTGATGATCTGGAACACGATCAGGTTGATATCCTTTTCGGGAACGTCTCCCGGACCCTTCAAGGCGCAGATCTGCTTCTGAAGCAGCTCGGCGCGCTTCTTGACGGTCGATTTCATGTTGTCGAGAGCCCCGTAGACGTCGCGCCAGTAGGCCTGCACGAGCCTGTCGACGCCCATCTCGAAGTTCACGAGCTCCTGGCTTGCCATGGTGTCGGCCTTTCCCAGCGACGAAGCTGCGTCGCGCCCTTCACTCGTGCGGTGCCAGCAACAGGGCTGCTACGGCGTGATCGCGACGTTGTTCCAGGGCGCGCTGGCACCGGGCAGCGTCACGTCGACGCGGGTCGTGCTCGCGGGCACGATGAACTTGGCCCACGTCGAGGTCGTCTTGCCGGCTTTCAGCCAGATGCCCTTGTAGGGCACGGTCGGCTGCTTGCCCGCCAGCGGCGTGCCTTCGCTGTCCTTGGCGACCGGAAACTTCATTCGCGCGCCGATGTCCTGGAGCGAGGCGTCGTAGGCCAGGTGATAGCCATCGCTCCAGCCGCTGCCGCCCTTGGTAAGGCGCTGATCCTGCTTCGACTTGTTGCGCAGCGTCCAGGTCGCCTGGACTTGCTCGGGACCGACCCGTTTCAGCTCGACCAGCTGGATGACCACGTCGTCGCTGGCGACGTCGACGCCCTGGAATTCCACTTCGCCGCAGCAAGGGGTGCCAGCCCAGGCCGACAGGCTCGCGGCGGCTGCCATCAACGCGCCGCCGAAGACAAACCAACGGGCAAGTTTCATGACGACGCTCCCGGCACATCTGCGTGCGTGCCGCGCAAAAAGCCGGCGATCTGGCACGACCGAAGTCCCTCGAACGGCTGGACGGTAGTCTTGCGCGCCGGCGTTGGCAAGCGCGCTTTCCCGCTGCGCGGGATGCCTCGGCCAGCTTCGCGTGCAGGCGCGGCGAACCTCCGTGCTGCGGGTCGCGCTAGAGCAGCGGCATCAACGCCCGCTCGGCATCGCTTTCTGCGACGGCGCTGCGGCGAGCCCAGTCGCGCAGCTGATCAGGCCCGATCTTGCCGACGTTGAAGTAGGCCGCGTCGGGGTGCGCAAGGTAGAAGCCGCTGACGCTCGCCGCCGGCAGCATGGCCAGGTTTTCGGTCAGGCCCATGCCGATGTCGGCGCAGCCGCAGCACGTCGAAACAGGTCGCGCTTGACGCCGTGATCCGGGCAGGCCGGGTAGCCGGGCGCGGGGCGGATGCCGCGATAGCTGCTCGGCCATCAGGTCGGCGACCGGCGAGCGACTCGCCCGGCGCATAGCCCCACAGGTCGCGTGCGCACGCGTTGGTGCAGGCGCTCGGCGAAGGCCTCGGCCAGGCGATCGGCGAGCGCCTTCAGCATGATCGCGCTGTAGTCGTCGAGATCGGCCTCGAACTGGCGCTCCTTCTTGTCGACGCCGAGGCCCGGCGGTGACGGCGAAGAGGCCGATGTAGTCGGTCGCGCCCGAGCCCTTGGGCGCGATGAAGTCGGCGAGGCAGCGGTTCGGCCGCTGATCTTTCCGTCCTCGCCGTCGACGACCGGCCGCACGCTCTGCATGCGCAGGCCGCGCCAGGTGAGCAGCACCTCGCTGCGCGACTCGTCGCGTGTAGATCTCGATGTCGTCGTCGCCCACGGTCGTGGCCGGACAGAGGCCGATCGACGCCGTTGGCGGTGAGCCAGCGGCCTTCGATCACGCGGCGCAGCATGCGCTTGCCGTCGGAGAACACGCGGCGCGCCGACTCGCCGACGATCTCGTCGTTGAGGATCGCCGGATACGGGCCGGCCAGGTCCCAGGTCTGGAAGAACGGCCCCCAGTCGATGAGCTCGGCGAGCTCGGCCAGGTCGTAGTTCTTGAAGCACGCGGCGGCCGATGAACTTGGGCACCGGCGGAACGTAGCCGTCCAGTCGATCGGCGTCTTGTTGGCGCGCGCCTCGGCCAGCGGGACCAGCGGCGTCGGCTTCTTGTTCGCGTGCAGCTCGCGGACCCGGTCGTAGTCGGCCTCGAGATCGGCGATGTACTTCGCTGGCGCGCTCGTCGCGAGAGCAGGTCGCTGCAGACGCCGACCGAGCGGCGACGCGTCGGGCACGTAGACCACCGGCCCTTCGTAGTGCGGCGCGATCTTCACCGCGGTGTGCACGCGGCTGAGTCGTCGCGCCGCCGATCAGCAGCGGAATCTTCTTGATGCGGAAGTAGTCGTCGCGCTGCATCTCCGAGGCGACGTGCTGCATCTCCTCGAGGCTCGGCGTGATCAGGCCGGACAGGCCGATGATGTCGGCGCCTTCGACCTTCGCGCGCGCCAGGATGTCCTGGCAGGCGACCATCACGCCCATGTTGACGACCTCGAAGTTGTTGCACTGGAGGACGACGGTGACGATGTTCTTGCCGATGTCGTGCACGTCGCCCTTGACGGTGGCGATGACGATCTTGCCCTTGGCCCTGCACGTCGCCGCCGGCATCGATCAGCAGCTTCTTTTCCGCCTCGATGTAGGGCATCAGGTGCGCCACCGCCTGCTTCATCACGCGCGCCGACTTCACCACCTGCGGCAGGAACATCTTGCCCTGGCCGAACAGGTCGCCGACGATGTTCATGCCGGCCATCAGCGGGCCTTCGATCACGTGCAGCGGCCGGCCGCCCGCGGCCTGGATCTTCTGCCACGCACTTCCTCGGTGTCCTCGACGATGAAGTCGGTGATGCCGTGCACCAGCGCATGGCGTCAGGCGCTCCTCGACCGTCTTCGGTTGCTCCGCCGTGCCGCGCCAGGCGAGGCGCGCCGAGTCGTCGCGCGCGGCGCCCTTGGCCCGCTCGGCGATCTCCACCAGGCGCTCGGCGCCGATCCTTCGCGGCGATTGAGCACCACGTCTTCGACGCGCTCGCGCAGCTCCGGGTCGAGGTCGTCGTAGACGCCGAGCATGCCGGCGTTGACGATGCCCATGTCCATCCCCGCCTTGATCGCGTGATAGAGGAACACGGTGTGGATCGCTTCGCGCACCGGGTCGTTGCCGCGGAACGAGAAGCTCACGTTCGAGACGCCGCCGCTGACCTTCGCGCCCGGCAGGTTCTGCCTTGATCCAGCGCGTCGCCTCGATGAAGTCGACGGCGTAGTTGTCGTGCTCCTCGATGCCGGTGGCGATGGCGAAGATGTTCGGGTCGAAGATGATGTCCTCGGGCGGAAAGCCGACCTCGTCGACCAGGATCCGGTAGGCCCGCGCGCAGATCTCGATCTTGCGTTCGTAGGTGTCGGCCTGGCCCTTCTCGTCGAAGGCCATCACCACCGCTGCGGCGCCGTAGCGCCGCACCAGCCTGGCCTGCTCGCGGAAGGCCGCCTCGCCTTCCTTCATCGAGATCGAGTTGACGATGCCCTTGCCCTGGACGCACTTGCAGGCCGGCCTCGATCACCTCCCACTTCGAGCTGTCGATCATGATCGGCACGCGCGCGATCTCGGGCTCGCCGGCGATCAGATTGAGGAAGCGGACCATCGCCGCCTTCGAATCGAGCATCGCCTCGTCCATGTTGACGTCGATGATCTGCGCGCCGTTCTCGACCTGCTGCCGCGCCACGCTCGAGCGCTTCCTCGAACTGGCCGTTCGAGGATCAGGCGGGCGAAGGCCTTCGAGCCGGTGACGTTGGTGCGCTCGCCGACGTTGACGAAGAGGGAGCCGGCGCCGAGCGACGGCTCCAGGCCGGAGAGCTTGCAGCGGCGTGCATCGGTCATGGCGTGCGGCTGCTGTGCGGTTGCGCGCGTCGAACTCGCGGTCTGCGCGCGATCAGCGCGTCGCGATCGGCCGGCACGCGCGGCTGGTACTTGCCGACGCGCTGCGCGATCTGCGCGATGTGCTCCGGCGTCGTGCCGCAGCAGCCGCCGGCGATGTTCAGGAAGCCCGGCGCTCGCGAATTCCTCGAGCAGGCCCGGAAGTGATCTCGGGCGTCTCGTCGAAGCCGGTCTCGCTCATCGGATTGGGCAGGCCGGCGTTCGGATAGCAGCTACACGAAGGTATCGCCGGCGAGCCGCGCCAGCTCCTCGAGATACGGCCGCATCAGCGCTGCGCCGAGGGCGCAGTTGAGGCCGACGGCGAGCGGCCGGGCGTGACGAACGCTGTGCCAGAAGGCGCCCACGGTCTGGCCCGAAAGAATGCGGCCCGAGGCGTCGGTGACCGTGCCCGAGACGATGACCGGCAAGCGCTCGCCGGTCTCCTCCATCAGCTCGTCGAGCGCGAAGATGGCCGCCTTGGCGTTGAGCGTGTCGAAGATCGTCTCGACCAGGAAGAGGTCGCAGCCGCCCTCGAGCAAGCCCTCGGCCTGCTCGCGATAGGCGTCGCGCAGCTCGGCGAAGGTGACGTTGCGGGCGGCCGGGTCGTTGACGTCGGGACTGATGCTCGCCGTCTTCGGCGTCGGCCCGAGCGCGCCGGCGACGAAGCGCGGCTTGTCGGCGCTCGTGAAGCGGTCGCACGCGGCGCGCGCCAGGCGCGCCGCCTTCGACGGTTGATCTCGCGCGCGAAGGCGCCAAGGTCGTAGTCGGCCTGCGCCACCGAGGTCGCGCCGAAGGTGTTGGTCTCGATGATGTCGGCGCCGGCCGCGAGGTACTGATCGTGGATGGCGGCGATGACGTCGGGCCGCGTCAGCTGCAGGAGGTCGTTGTTGCCCTTCAGGCTCTTGCCGTGATCCTTGAAGCGCTCGCCGCGATAGTCGGCCTCGGAGAGGCGATGGCGCTGGATCATCGTGCCCATCGCGCCGTCGAGAATCGCGATGCGGTCCTTCAGGATCTGCGGCAGGGCCGCGCCACGGGTGTAGGCCGGCGTGTTCATGACGCGATTGTAGGAAACGCGTCAAGGCCTCGCACCCGCGAGGCTGCTTGCCGCCTCAGTGCAGCGCGCCGGCGGCGGTGGGCTTGTAGAGCGAGTCGCTGAAATCGATGCCGCGCGTGCCGTCGTCTTCCATCGCCCAGGCCGACAGGGCCAGCGCCGACATCGGCCGCGCGAACAGGTAGCCCTGCAGCTCGTGGCATCCGAGCGAGCGCAGGATCTGGTGCTGCGCCTCGGTCTCGACGCCTTCGGCCACCACCTTCAGGCCGAGCGCCTGCGCCAGCTTGACGACGGCGTCGACCACGGCGCGCGCGTCGGCGCTCGTCTCGAGGTCGAGCACGAAGCTGCGATCGATCTTCAGCTCGCCGGCGTGCAGCTTTCTCAGGTAGGCCAGGCTCGAGTAGCCGGTGCCGAAATCGTCGATCGAGATGTTGACGCCCATGGCGCCGAGCTTCTCGACCATGCGGATCGCGTTCGAGGCGTCTTCCATCGCCACCGACTCGGTGATCTCGCAGGTCAGCAGCTGCGGGTTGATGCGATTGCGGCGCAAGGCCGCATCGATGCGGTCGGCCAGGTCGGCATGGCGCAGCTGGTAGGCCGAGAGGTTGATCGCGACCCGCATGCGCAGGCCCTCGTCGCGCCACACGCCGGCCTGCCGGCAGGCCTCGTCGATCAGCCAGTTGCCGATCGCGCCGATCAGGCCGAAGCGCTCGGCGATCGGAATGAAGATCGTCGGCCCGACCAGGCCGCGCTGCGGATGGTGCCAGCGCATCAGCGCCTCGGCGCCGGTGATCTCGCCGCTCGGCGCGTGCACCTTCGGCTGGTAGAGGAGCTGGAGCTGGCCTTCGGCCAGGGCCCGGCGCAGATCGCGCAACAGGTCGAACTGCTCGCGCGCGCCGGTGACCATGCGGCTCTCGAAGAAGCAGTTCGAGGCGCCGCCGTTGCTCTTCACCGAACGCATCGCCGCCTCGGCGTGCGCGATCAGGTCCGAGAGCCCGCCATGCTCGGGGTACATGGCGATGCCGACCGAGCTGGAGACGGCCGCCTCGCGTCCATTCATGTTGCAGGGCTCGCCGATCGATGACTGCAGCCGCTCGGCGAAGATGCGCGCGTCTTCGGTGCTCGGGTTGTTGCAGATGAGGACCAGGAACTCGTCGCCGCCGAGATGCGCGATCCGGTCGCCGGGTCGCGAGAAACGCTTCAGGCGCGCCGCGATCTCGCGCAGCATGAGGTCGCCCATGTGGTGGCCGAGCGATTCGTTGACCGGCTTGAAGCCGTCGAGGTCGATGAACAGCAGCGCCATCCGCTCGCCGCTCTGCTCGGCCTGCTGCACCGCCTGCGCCAGGGTGCCGTCGAACATCAGACGATTGGGCAGGCGGGTCAGGCCGTCGCGATAGGAGCGCCGCTGCAGCTCGGTCTCGACCCGGCGCAGCGACTTGCGCAGGCGGGCTTCGAGGATCGAGAAGATCAGGCCGAGAAGAAGCAGCGAGACCGAGCCCAGCGAGGCCAGAAGCACCAGGGTCGTCGAGGCGAGCGCGCCGGCGTTGGCCGACGACGATTGCTGGCCGAGGTCGGCGGCGCTGATCACCAGCTGCTCGCTGACCACGAGGGTCGCGCCGAGCACCAGTGCGGCAGTCAGCTGCCACGGCAGCGTGGCCGGTCGGGTGCGGTCGCCGCCGCGGAAGAAGGCGCCGAGCCCCATCATGCAGCCGCCGGCGGCGCCGGCGACGGCGGCGATCAGCGGCAGCAGGCGCCAGATGATTCCCGGCTGCAGGCCGAGCGGCGCCAGCGCCAGCGCATGCGCGCCGACAACGCCGGTGCCGAGCGCGAACGCGCCGAAGCCCAGGCGGGCCGGGGTGGCGACACGGCCGCTGACCGCGCCGAGCCCGGCGGCGCAGGCGACGATCGCCGCGCCCCAAGCGAGCAGGCTGCCCAGGCCGTCATAGCCGAGCGAAAAGGGGATGGGCTCGGCCGCGACGCCGATGATCTGGCACGACCAGACACCGAGCGAGAGGGCCCAGGCCGCACCCAGCAGCCAGAGCAGGCCGGCGCGCGTCCACAGGACGCGCACCCGGCGGGCCAGATCAAGGGAGACGTAGGCGGCGAGCGTGCTCACGCCAAGGCTCAGCAGCAGCATCAAGGCAGCCGGCATGGCCGGCTGCAGCACGGGAGTCATCGCCAGATCGGCGCTCATGGGCAGTCAGATACGAAAACAGGGGGCAGGGGCGACCACGAGCATCGCCACCCTCCTGCATATCGGTTGCCGCCGGGAGAACTTGAGGCGGCGCGCTGCCGCCGGCTCCCAGGATCGGGGCTAGTGAAGGACCAGTGGCTGCGGCATCAGCGAAGTGAAGCGGCCGATGTATTCGTCGATGTCTTCTTCGCTCGGCTTGCTGGCCATCAGCGCCTCGACGCCGGCCTTGAAGGTTTCGGCGACGAGGCCCTCGATGAAGATGTCCTTCTTCGCGAACTTGTCCACGATCTCGAAGCCGCCGCGTGCCGCCGCGGGCTCTTCGCCCGCCACGCTGGCCTGCGGAATCTCGAACATGACGACGGCGAAGCTGTCTGAGTTGTAGAGCATGTGCATGGCGAAATCTCCTGGCCTGCAACTGCGGCCATCCGTGCCGATTGCAAGCTCAGGGGCCGGGCTCGGCGCGCTCCAGCAGAAGATCGAAATCGACCTCGCCGACGCCGTTGCGGCGGGTGGCCCGCGCCGGCAGGTAGGAATTGGCCGGGTCGAGCCAGATGTCGTAGCTGGTGTCGTAGGTGGAGCGCGCCGGAGCGACGAACTTCAGCGCCGGCACCCTGCCCGAGACCGTCTGCACCTCCTCGCGGCCGGCGAACGTCAGCGTTCGCACACCGGCATCGCCGCGTGCGCCCACGACTGCCATCGAGATCCGCCCGCCCTCGCTGGCGCGCTCCGGCTCGGCCGCGACGATGCCGGCGAGCTGGATCATCCAGCTCAGCTGGTCCTGCGTTCCGGGCAGCAGCGGCCAGACGGTGGCCGGACCGGAAAACGTGATCGTGCCGGGGTCGCGATTGAAATTGGCCGCCTGCGCCGAGCGCCGGATGCGCTGGTCGAGAAAGCGCGTCGGCGCCAGGCCGGTCGCGTCGACGAAGCCCTGGCTCGTCTGGCCGAGCAGCGCCACGCCGGCGATGCGCGCATCGAGATGGATCCCGTATTCGTCGCCGACGCGCTGCCAGCGAATCTCGCCGGTGCCGTGGAAGAAGCCGCGCCGGACTTCGTAGTGCAAGGTCATCGAGGCCGGCAGCAAGGTTCGATAGGTCGGCGGCGGCGCCTCTCCGGCGGCCAGAAAGGAAGCCGACGCAGCCGGGGTCGGTGGCGGCGGCGCGGCCGCTGCGGGCTCGGGCACGGCAGTCGTCGCGTCGGCGCTGCTCGTCGACACCGCACTCGCCGCGGCCACCGCCGCCGCCGACGCGCGCGCCTCGACGGGCGTTTCGACAAACGCCGGCTCGCTCGCACTCGCTGTCGCGCTGTCTGCCGGACGGGTGCTGATCTCGTCCGGGAGCGAGACGGCTCGCGGACGTCGCGGCTTCGGTGGCGCTGGCGCTGGTCGCGGCACGGGCGGAGCCACGGCAGCCGGCACCGTCTCGGCTACGACCACCGGTTCGGCCGCGACCTCGATGTTGCGCACGGCCATCGAGGTGGTTTCGGCCGGGCCGGGCTCGCGCCCGAGCGACGCCCAGTCCACGCCCCCGAGCAGCGCGGCATGGAGCAACACGACCAGCGCGACGAGCAGGACCAACCCGTGTCGGCGCGCGCGCCGCCAAGCCGGTTCGGCGCTCGGCGCAGGGAAGAACAGGGACGGCGATTCCACGACTTCGGATCCAGCATCGACAATGCGACTCGATCGCCGCTCACGACCCACCCGGACCACGAACGATGAAGCTCGCCACGTACAAAGACGGCTCGCGCGACGGACAACTCGTCGTCGTTTCGCGCGACCTCGCCAGCGCCCACTATGCCAGCGAGATCGCGACGCGCCTGCAGCAGGTGCTCGACGACTGGAACTTCCTGTCGCCGCAGCTCGAGGACCTGGCCGCGACCCTGAACGACGGCCGCGCCCGCCACGCCTTCGCCTTCGAGCCGGCGCGCTGCATGGCGCCCCTGCCGCGCGCCTTCCAGTGGGCCGACGGCTCGGCCTTCGTCAATCACGTCGAGCTGGTGCGACGGGCGCGCAACGCCGAAATGCCGGCCAGCTTCTGGACCGATCCCCTGATGTACCAGGGCGGCAGCGACGATTTCCTCGGCCCGTGCGACGACATCGTCGCTGGCAGCACCGACTGGGGCATCGACTTCGAGGCCGAGGTCGCGGTCATCACCGGCGACATCGGCATGGGCACGACGCCGGAAGCGGCGATCGACGGCATCCGCCTGGTCATGCTCGCCAACGACGTCAGCCTGCGCAACCTCATTCCCGGCGAGCTGGCCAAGGGCTTCGGCTTCTTCCAGAGCAAGCCGGCGACCGCGTTCAGCCCGGTCGCGATCACGCCCGACGAGCTCGGCACGGCCTGGCACGGCGGGCGCCTGCATCTCGATCTGGAGAGCACCTGGAACGGCAAGCGCGCGGGCCTGTGCAACGCCGGCGAGGAGATGACCTTCCACTTCGGCCAGCTCATCGCCCACCTGTGCAAGACGCGCAACTGCCGCGCCGGCTCGATCGTCGGCAGCGGCACGGTCAGCAACAAGGACTGGTCGCGCGGCTACTCGTGCATCGCCGAGAAGCGGGCCATCGAGACGATCGAGGGCGGCAGCCCGAAGACGCCCTTCATGGCCTTCGGCGACACGATCCGGATCGAGATGAAAGACGGCGGCGGGCAGAGCCTGTTCGGTGCGATCGAGCAGAAGGTGGCGGCGGCGACGGCGCGCTGAGCGCGAAGCAGCGTGAAGGAGTGCTGGCCTTCGACCTGAAGTCCGAGCCCGGCGGCGCTAAGCTTGAGCCATGTCGATTCCATTTCACTTCGCCCGCCTGCTGCGCAAGCTCCTCGCGGCCGCGCCGCTGGCGGCCATCGTCGCAGCGCTGCCGCTGCCGGCGGCGCAGGCCGCCGACGAGGCCAAGGCCAGCATCTCCTGTCCGCCCGCGGCCCAGCCGCTCTCGCCTTCGATGTTCAGCGATGGCCTGGCCAAGGCGACCGACCACGGTTTTCTCTGGCGCATCAGCAAGGGCGGACGTACGTCGTATCTCTACGGGACGATCCATGCCGCCAAGCTCGAATGGATGTTTCCCGGCCCGACCGTGTTCGACGCCGTGCAATCGAGCGACACCATCGCGCTCGAGCTCGACGTCCTCAATCCCGAGATCCAGCGTCGCCTCGCGGCCGCCATCGGCGCGCGCCGAAGCGAGCCGCTGCCGCCGGAGCTGGTCAAGCGCATCGATCGGCAGATGGCCGAGGAATGCGTCGATGCCGCCACCTGGTCGACCTTCGCGCCCGAGTTCCAGGTCGCGTCGCTGAGCGTGATGGCAGCGCGCCGCGACGGCTTCGATCCGGCCTACGCGATCGACCTCGTCCTCGCCGCGATCGGGCGCAACCTGAGCAAGTCGGTGGTCTCCCTCGAAACGCCGGAAGCGCAGATGCAGGCGTTGCAGATGCCGACGCAGGCCGAGACGATCGAGTTCGTCAAGTCGGGTCTCGACGACCTCGAATCCGGACGCGCCCGGCCGCTCCTCAATCACCTTGCCAAGGTCTGGACCGAGAGCGACTACGCCGAGCTCGGCCGCTATGCGCAATGGTGCGATTGCATGCACAGCGACAGCGATCGGGCCGCCATGAAGCGCCTGCTCGACGACCGCAACCCGCTCCTGGCGGCGGCCATCGACTCCCTGCACAGCAACGGGCGGCAGGTCTTCGCCGCCGTCGGCAGCCTGCACATGATCGGCCCGACCGGACTGCCGGCACTGCTGCGCCAGCGTGGCTACAAGGTGGAGCAAGGTGACTTCCCGCACTGAGGGGCTGCCGCGTTGACGATGCGCCGGAGGTTCGCCGGCGCGCTTGCGGGCGCCCTTGTTCTTCTTTCGATGGCAGCCCTTGCAATGGACGTTTCGCCCCTCTGGAACTTCGCCGACCCGGCGGCCTCGGAAGCCGCCTTCCGCCGGGCCTTGAGCCAGTCGCCCGGCCTCGACGACGAGCTCACCCTGCAGACGCAGATCGCGCGCAGCTACGGCCTGCGCTCGCGCTTCGACGAGGCGCATGCGCTGCTCGACCAGATCGAGCCGCGCCTGGCCGCCGCCGGGCCCGAGCCGCGCGTGCGCTACCTGCTCGAGCGCGGCCGCACCTGGCGCTCCTCGAAAGCGCCGGAGCGCGCACGGCCGCTCTTCATGGAGGCGGCGGAGCGCGCCCACGCCGCCCATCTCGATGCGCTCGAAGTCGATGCCATGCACATGATCGCGCTCGTCGAGCCGGCGGCCGAGGCGCAGCTGGCCTGGAATCGCAGGGCCCTGGCCGTCGCTGCCGCGTCGTCCGATCCCATCGCCCGCAACTGGGATGCCTCGCTCGCCAACAACATCGGCATGAGCCTGCACGAGGAGGGCCGCGACAGCGAAGCGCTGGCCAGCTTCGAGACCGCGCTGGCGGCGAGCGAGCGCATCGGCGATACGCGCCGCGTTCGCGAGGCGCGCTGGATGGTCGCGTGGTCGTTGCGCTTGCTGCATCGCCACGACGAAGCCCTGGCGATCCTGATGCGCCTCGACGCCGAAGCTGCGGCCGCCGGCGATCCCGATGGCTATGTCGCCGAGGAGATCGGCGAAAACCTCCTGGCGCAGAACCACGGCGAGGCGGCGCGGCCCTATTTCGCCAAGGCCTGGACCCTGCTCTCGGCCGACACCTCGCTCGACCGCCCGAGCGAGGAGCGGCTCGCCCGCCTGCAGCGCCTCGGCCGCTAGCGCTGCCCGGGGCGACAATCGCGGCAGAGCAGTACAGCCGCGGCAAGGAGACACGATGAGCGACGCGAGCGGATTCACCAAGCTGGTTCCGGGCTTCGACTTCCTGCAGAACCTGGTCAAGAACGCCGGCTCGGCCTTGCCCGGCATCGGTCAGTGGGTCGCCCCCACGCTCGACCCGGCGGAGCTTGAAAAGCGGATCAGCGAGTTGCGCACGGTGCAGTTCTGGCTCGAGCAGAACGCCAAGATGCTGGCCACGACGATCCAGGCGCTCGAGGTGCAACGGATGACCTTGTCGACGCTGAAGACGATGAACGTGCAGATGGACGACCTGCGCGAGTCCTTGAAGCTGAAGACGCCGGCCGAGGCGAAAGCGGCACCGGCCAAGGCGCACGTCAAGAAGGCAGCGGCGACGCCGGCCGGCGTCGTCGATCCGATGCAGTGGTGGGGCGCGCTCACCAATCAGTTCGCGCAGCTCGCGACGACGGCGATGAAGGACAGCGCCACCGATGCCGCCAAGACGATGGCCGGCAGCATGCTCAAGCAATCGATCGATGGCGCGGCGGCCACCTTGAAGAGCGTCGCCACGGCGCCGGCCAAGGTGGCCGGCGCGATGGGCGCAGCGGCGGTGGGCGCGGCCGGCAAGGCGCTGGCCCGGCCGAAGCCGGCGCGCAAGCGCCGCCCCGCGAAGGCCTGAGGTCGCCGGGCGATGAGCGCTGCCGCACCCGAGGCCGTGCTGCCCGCGGCGGCACCGGCCCACACTTCCGATCGCCGGCGTCGCCAGAGCGAAGTGGTGGCTGCGCTCGCCACCGCCTTGCCGGCGCACGCGCTGCTCTGGCAGCGCGAGGACACGATCGCCTACGAATGCGACGGCCTCACCGCCTACCGCGAGCAGCCGCTCGTCGTCGCATTGCCGGAAAGCGAGGCGCAGGTGGCGGCGGTGCTGGCTCTCTGCCATCGCCTCGACGTGCCGGTCGTGGCGCGCGGCGCCGGCACCGGACTTTCGGGCGGTGCGCTGCCGAATCCGCTCGGCGTGACCTTGAGCCTGGCCAAGTTCAATCGCATCGTCGGCATCGATGCCAAGGCGCGAACCGCGACGGTGCAATGCGGCGTTCGCAATCTGGCCATCAGCGACGCGGCCGCGCCCTACGGTCTCTTCTACGCGCCCGATCCCAGCAGCCAGATCGCCTGCTCGATCGGCGGCAACGTCGCCGAGAACTCGGGCGGCGTGCATTGCCTGAAATACGGCCTGACCTTGCACAACGTGCTCAAGGTGCGCGGCTTCACCGCCGACGGCACGGCGCTGGAGTTCGGCAGCGATGCGCTCGACGCCGCCGGACTCGACCTCCTGGCCCTGCTGATCGGCAGCGAGGGCATGCTCGCCGTCGTCGTCGAGGTGACCGTGAAGCTGTTGCCCAAGCCGCAGACGGCTCGCTGCATCCTGGCCAGCTTCGACGATGTGGTGAAGGCCGGCGACGCGGTCGCCGCGATCATCGCCGCCGGCATCATCCCGGCCGGCCTGGAGATGATGGACGGCCCGATGACAGCCGCCGTCGAAGGCTTCGTGCACGCCGGCTACGACCTCGACGCGGCCGCCATCCTGCTCTGCGAAAGCGACGGCACGGCCGCCGAAGTCGAGCATGAGGTGGCCCGGATGATCGAGGTCCTGCGCACTTGCGGCGCGACCCGGCTCGCGGCCAGCGAGAACGAGGCGCAGCGGCTGAAGTTCTGGAGCGGGCGCAAGAACGCCTTTCCGGCGAGCGGCCGCGTCAGCCCCGACTACATGTGCATGGACTCGACGATCCCGCGCCGCTGCCTGGCCGAGATGCTGATCGCCATCCAGCAGATGACCGTCAAGCATGGCCTGCGCTGCTTCAACGTCTTCCACGCCGGCGACGGCAACCTGCATCCGCTCATCCTCTTCGACGCCAACGATGCCGACGAGCTGCATCGCGCCGAGGCCTTCGGGGCCGAGATCCTCGAGGCCAGCGTGGCCATGGGCGGCACGGTCACCGGCGAGCATGGCGTCGGCGTCGAGAAGCTCGGCTCGATGTGCGTGCAGTTCTCGCCGGCCGAGCGCGAGCAGATGTTCGCGGTCAAGCGCGCCTTCGATCCGCGCGGCCTGCTCAATCCGGGCAAGGTCATTCCCACGCTGTCGCGCTGCGCCGAGGGCGGCAAGATGCACGTCGCCCGCGGCCTGCTGCCGTTTCCCGACCTGCCCCGCTTTTGAGCGCGTCGAATCCGGCCCTGGCCGCGCTCGTCGAGCGCCTTCGCGCGGCCAACGCCGACGCGCACGCCGCTTCGGCTGCGCGGCGGCGGCAGCAAGGATTTCTACGGCGAGAACCCTGTCGGCGAGCTGCTCGACACGCGCATGCTGGCCGGCGCCGCGGCGCACGAGCCGACCGAGCTGGTCGTCACCGCGCCGGCCGGCATGCGCGTCGACGAGCTCGAAGCGCAGCTGGCCGAGCACGGGCAGTGCCTGCCGTTCGAGCCGCCGCATTTCAGCGCCGGCTCGACGGTGGGCGGCATGGTCGCGGCCGGCCTGTCCGGTCCGGCACGGGCGCGGACCGGATCGCTGCGCGATCACCTGCTCGGCGTGGCCATGCTGAGCGGCACCGGCGAGCTGATGCATTTCGGCGGCCGCGTCATCAAGAACGTCGCCGGCTACGACGTTTCGCGCGTCCTCGCCGGCTCGCTCGGCATCCTCGGCGTCATCGTCGAGGTCTCGCTCAAGGTCCTGCCGCGCCCCGAAGCCGAGGCCACCCTGCGCTTCGACATGAAGCCCGCCGAGGCATTGGCGGCCCTGCACGCCTGGGGCGCCAAGCCGCTGCCGCTCGACGCCAGCGCCTGGTGGAACGGCAACCTGATCGTGCGCCTGCGCGGCGCGCCGGCCGCGGTCGACGCCGCGGCAGCGCAGCTCGGTGGCGAAGCCATCGACGCGGCGGCCGCCGGCCCGTTCTGGATCGCGTTGCGTGATCACACCGATCCCTTCTTCGTTGCCGCCGCCGAGGCGATCGAGCATCAGGACGCGGCGCTCTGGCGCCTGTCGCTGCCGCCGACCGCGCCCTTGCTCGGCCTCGCCGGCGACGAGCTCATCGAGTGGCACGGCGGCCAGCGCTGGCTCAGCACCGCGCTGCCCGCGGCGCTGGTGCGCGATGCCGCGGCGGCAGCGGGAGGCCACGCCACGCTCTTTCGCGGCACCGACAAATCGGCCGGCGTGTTCGCGCCCTTGTCGCCGCCGCTGCGCCTGATCCACGAGCGGCTCAAGCGCGCCTTCGATCCGAACGGCATCCTCAATCCCGGCCGCCTCTACCCCGGCCTCTGAAACCGCTTCTGCATGCAGACCGACATCGCTCCCGAATTCGCAGTCGACGCCCGAGGGCATCGAGGCCGACGCGATCCTGCGCAAGTGCGTGCATTGCGGCTTCTGCACCGCCACCTGCCCCACCTACCAGCTCCTCGGCGACGAGCTCGACGGCCCGCGCGGCCGCATCTACCTGATGAAGCAGGTGCTCGAAGGGCATGCGCCGACGCGCTCGACACAGCTGCATCTCGACCGCTGCCTGACCTGCCGCAACTGCGAGACCACCTGTCCCTCGGGCGTGCAATACGGCAATCTCGTCGAGATCGGACGGCGCCTCGTCGACGAACGCGTGCCGCGGCCGCCCGGCGAGCGCGCACTGCGCTGGCTGCTGAAGGAAGGCATGACCTCGCCGCTCTTCAAGCCGGCGCTCAGGCTCGGGCAGGCGGTGCGGCCGCTCCTGCCCGAAGCGCTGCGCGCCAAGGTGCCGCCGCCGGCGCCGGCAAGCGCGCATCGTTGGCCGGCGCGCGAGCATCCGAGGAAGGTGCTGATGCTGATGGGCTGCGTGCAGCCGGCGATGCTGCCCAACATCAACAGCGCCACGGCGCGCGTGCTCGACGCGGCCGGCATCCAGACGCTGGTCGCCGCCGAGGCCGGCTGCTGCGGTGCGGTTCGCCTGCACCTCGGCGATCACGACGGCGGCCTCGAGCACATGCGGCGCAACATCGACGCCTGGTGGCCGCTGGTCTCGGCCGGCGCGGTGGAGGCGATCGTCATGAACGCGTCGGGCTGCGGCGTCACCGTCAAGGAATACGGGCACTCGCTTCGCCACGATCCGGCCTATGCCGAGAAGGCCCGCCGGATCGCCGACCTGACGCGCGACCTCTCGGAGCTGTTGCCCGACATCGTGCCGGCCCTGCGGACGAGGCTGGCGACTCGTCCGAAGGCGCGCCTGGCCTTCCATCCACCCTGCACGCTGCAGCACGGACAGCAGCTGCGCGGCGGCGTCGAGTCGCATCTGCGCGAGCTCGGCTTCGACGTGCAGGTCGCGCTCAACGAAGCGCATCTGTGCTGCGGCTCGGCCGGCACCTACTCGCTGCTGCAGCCCGAGCTGGCGATGCCGCTGCGCGATCGCAAGCTCGCGCAACTCGCGGCGCTCGAGCCCGAGGCCGTGATCTCGGCCAACATCGGTTGCATCCAGCATCTGCAGAGTGGCACCACGACACCGGTGCGGCATTGGGTGGAAGTGCTCGACGAGGCGCTCGCATCCGCGCAATCGACCGGTTGACATTGCAAAAAAGGCGGGCGGGTCGAGGTCGTTCATCGGCTTGCGCCGGCGCGTTGAAAGACGAGGATGAGCAAGGACAACAAGAAGGATTTCGCCAGCCGGCTCGGCCCCGGCCTCATCACCGGCGCCGCCGACGACGATCCGAGCGGCATCGCCACCTATTCGCAGGCCGGCGCGCAGTTCCGCTTCGGCCTGGTCTGGACGCTGTTCCTGACGATGCCTCTGATGATCGGCATCCAGATGCTGTCGGCGCGCATCGGCTTCGTCACGGGCGAGGGCCTGGCCGCGAACATCGACAAGATGTGCCCGCGCTGGCTGACCGTGCCGCTGGTCGGCCTGCTGGTCGTCGCCAACACCATCAACATCGCCGCCGACATCGGCGCGATGGGCGAAGCCGTGCGCCTGCTTGCCGGCGGGCCGCAGGTGCTCTATGTGGTGGGCTTCGGCGCCGTCTGCATCGGCACGCAGATCGGGTTCTCGTACGAACAGACGGTGCGCCTGCTGAAGTGGCTGACGCTGGCGTTGTTCGCCTACGTCGCCGTCATTCTCGCCGTGTCAGTGCCGTGGAAGCGGGCGATCATCGAGTCGATCGAGCCATGGAGCCATCTGCCGGCCGGCACCTCGGCCAGGGACTACGCGGCCATCATCGTCGCCGTGCTCGGCACGACGATCAGCCCCTACCTCTTCTTCTGGCAGGCCTCGCAGGAGGTGGAAGACAGCCACCGCCGGCCGAACGTGCGCGAGCTGCGCAAGCACGCCGAGTACGTCGCCGAGCACCTGTCGCGGATCAAGCAGGACACCTTCGTCGGCATGACGTTTTCCAACCTGATCGCCCTGTGCATCGTCATCGCCACGGCAGTGACGCTGAACGAGCAGGGCGTCACCGCGATCCAGACTTCGGCGCAGGCGGCGCAAGCGCTCCGTCCGGTGGCCGGCGAGTTCGCTTTCGCGGTGTTCGCGATGGGCATCGTCGGCACCGGCCTGCTCGCCGTACCGGTGCTCGCGGGCTCGGCCGCCTACGCGGTGAGCGAGCTGTTCGGCTGGCGCGCCGGGCTCTCGCACGGCTTTCGCCAGGCGCGTGGCTTCTATCTCATCATCATCGCCGCCACCGGCATCGGCACGGTGATGAGCGCCTTCGAGATCGACCCGATCCGGGCCCTGGTGTGGAGCGCCATCGTCAACGGCGTGATCTCGGTGCCGATCATGGTCGTGCTGATGCTGATCGGGCAATCGAACAAGCTCATGGGCAACTACACCATCAGCTTTCGGCACCGCTTCTTCGGCTGGGCGGCGACGCTGGTGATGGCCGTCGCCGTCGCCTTCATGCTGGCGACCTCCTTCTAGCGCTCGCCGTGCGCGGCATCAGATGCAACGCCCGCCGTCGACCTCCATCGCCACGCCGGTGATCATCGAGGCCTCGTCGCTGCAGAGAAAGCAGGCGGCGTTGCCGAGGTCTTCCGGGGTCGAGAAGCGGCCGATCGGAATGGTGGCGAGGAACCTGGCGCGCATCTCCGGCGTGTCCTCGCCCATGAAGGTCTTCAGCATCGGCGTCTCGCCGGCCACCGGGTTGAGCGCCACGACGCGGATGCCGAAGGGCGCGAGCTCGACCGCCATCGAGCGCGTCGCGGTGATGACCCAGCCCTTGCTGGCGTTGTACCAGGTCAGGCGCGGCCGCGGGCTCACGCCGGCCGTGCTCGCGACGTTGAGGATCACGCCCTTCTTCTGCGCCTTGAAGCGCGGCACCACTTCCTTCGCGGCGAGATAGATCGCCTTGACGTTGACCGCCAGGATGCGGTCGAAGTCGTCTTCGGCGAGCGTTTCGAGCGGCTGCGGCACGTGGCCCATGCCGGCGTTGTTGACGAGGATGTCGAGGCCGCCGAAGCGCTGCTGCGCCGCCTCGACCATCGCCTTCACGTCGGCGGCGACGGTGACATCGGCACGCACGCCGTGCGCCGCAGCACCGAGCTTCGCGGCCGCGCGCTGCGCGCCCTCGCCGTCGCGATCGGCGACGATCACCTTCGCGCCCTCGGCGACGAACTTCTTCGCGATGCCTTCGCCGAAGCCCGACGCGGCGCCGGTGACGATGGCGATCCTGCCTTGCAGTCTCATGTCGATCTCCGATCCGCTTCTAGTTCAAAAGGGCCGATGGCAAAGGCGCGACCAGGTGCCCGCTCAGCCATGGTGGATCGCCACCGTCTTCAGCGTTGAGAATCCGTACAGGGCCTCGAAGCCCTTCTCGCGCCCGTGGCCGGAATGCTTGACGCCGCCGAACGGCAGCTCGATGCCGCCGCCGGCGCCGTAGTTGTTGATGAAGACCTGGCCGCATTTCAGCGCCCGCGCCAGACGCATCTGGCGGCCGCCATCGCGGGTCCAGACGCCGGCAACCAGGCCGTACTTCGTGCCGTTGGCGATGGCGATCGCCTCGGCCTCGCCGTCGAAAGGAATCAGGACCTGCACCGGTCCGAAGATCTCGTCCTGCGCCAGGGCGTGCCCGGGCCGGCACGGCGTCGATCAGCGTCGGCCGCACGTAGTGGCCGCCGTGCGGCGCGCCTTCGACGATCGTGCCCTCGGCGGCGAACGCCAGGCCGCTGTCGCGGGCCAGCGCCAGGAAGCGATCGACGATCTCCTTCTGCCGCTTCGAGATCACCGGGCCGAGGTCGAGATCGCTGAGGGCCGGCCCGACGCGCAAGGCCCGATAGCGCTCGGCCATCAGCGCGCGCACCTTCTCGTAGATCGGCCGCTCGACCAGGATGCGCGACGCTGCCGAGCAGGTCTGCCCGGCGTTCTGGATGCCGGCGTTGACGAGGAAGGGCAAGGCCGCGTCGAGGTCGGCATCGGCGAAGACGATCTGCGGGCTCTTGCCGCCGAGCTCGAGCGTCACCGGAACAACGTTCTTCGCCGCCGCTGTCTGCACCAGCGTGCCGGTGGCCACCGAGCCGGTGAACGACAGATGATCGATGCCCGGATGCGCGGTCAGCGCCGCGCCGGCCTCGCCACCGAGGCCGGTCACCACGTTCAGCGCGCCGGCCGGCAGGCCCGCCTCGGCCGCGATGTGCGCGAAGGCGATCGCCGTGAGGCAGGCTTCCTCGGCCGGCTTCAGGACGCAGGCATTGCCCATCGCCAGCGCCGCGCCGACGCTGCGTCCGACGATCTGCATCGGATAGTTCCACGGCACGATGTGGCCGGTGACGCCGTGCGGTTCGCGCAAGGTCAGCGCGGTGTAGCCGGCCGCGAAAGGCAGCGTCTCGCCGTGCACCTTGTCGGCGGCGCCGCCGTAGAACTCGAAGTAGCGAGCCAGGGCCACGGCATCGGCACGCGCCTGCTTGAGCGGCTTGCCGACGTCGAGCACCTCCAGGTGCGCCAGCATCTCGAGGTTGTCGAGCACCTTGCGGCCGATCGCCAGCAGCACCCGGCCGCGCTCGAGCGCGCTCAGGCGGCCCCAGGCATGCGCCTGGCCGGAGTCGAGCGCGGCGCGCGCCGCCGCCACGGCGGCGTCGACGTCGGCCGCGCCGCCGCGGGCGATGCGCGCCAGATCGCTGCCGTCGGAAGGGTTCTCGAGCGCCAGCGTTTCGCCGCTCGCCGACGCCTGCCAGTGGCCGCCGATCAGGACCTGGTCGGTGCGAAACGGAATCGAAAATTCTCTCGGCGCATTCATGCGGGTCTCCGGCAACCGCGTCGGCGCGGCTTTGCGCCATCATAAGAACTTGCCCTCTCCCGCGGCGCCAACGGGCCTTCGCCATCGGCTTCTTTGTCTTCAAGCGTTTCGCGAGCTTCGTGCTGACGCTGCTCGCCGCCTCGCTCGTCATCTTCACGGTGCTCGACGTGCTGCCGGGCAGCGCCGCCGAGGTGATGCTCGGCGAAAGCGCGACGCCGGAAGCGGTGGCGGCACTGTCGAAGAAGCTCGGTCTCGACCGGCCGGCGCCGGTGCGCTATGCCGACTGGATGAAAGGCCTGGCCACCGGCGAGCTCGGCACCAGCATCGCCTACGACACGCCGATCGCCCAGCTCGTGGCCGAGCGGCTCGTCGTCACCGCGCCGCTGGCGCTGATGGCGATGCTGCTGACGGCCTTGCTGGCCTTCACCCTCGGCCTCTACGCGGCGTCGCAACACGGCCGGGCCGGCGACGCGGGCGTGATGGCGGCGAGCCAGATCGGCGTCGCCATCCCCAACTTCTGGTTCGCCATCCTGCTGATCCTCGTCTTCGCGGTGAAGCTGCGCTGGTTCTCCGCCGGCGGCTTTCCAGGCTGGACCGAGGCCGACGGCGGCGGCATCGGCCCGGCCCTGCGCGCGCTCGTGCTGCCGGCCGTGGCCCTGGCCGTGGTGCAGGCGGCGATCCTCGCGCGCATCGTCCGTTCGGCCGTGCTCGACGTCTCGCGCGAGGACTTCGTTCGCACCGCGCGCGCCAAGGGCCAGACGCCGCGCGGGGTGCTCTGGGGCCACGTGCTGAGAAACGCGATGGTGCCGGTGCTGACGGTGATGGGCCTGCAGTTCGCCAACCTGCTGACCGGCACCGTCGTCATCGAGAACGTGTTCACCCTGCCCGGCCTCGGCCGTCTCGTCTTCCAGGCCATCGCCAACCGCGACCTGCTCGTGGTCCGCGACGTCGTCCTCCTGCTCGCGGCGATGGTCGTCTTCATCAACTTCGTGGTCGACCTGCTCTACGTCGTGATCGACCCGCGGCTGCGATTGCGCGCGGCATGAGCGGCGTCGCTTCCGCGCGCGCGCTGGCGGCGCAGCAACTTCATGGTCGGCGCCGCGCTCGTCGCCCTGTTGCTCGCGCTGGCCCTGCTCTCGTTCGTCTGGACCCCGTACAGCCCGATCGATCTCGACATCCCGCACAAGCTGCAGCCGCCTTCAGCCGCGCACTGGCTCGGCACCGACAGCCTGGGCCGCGACATCGTCTCGCTGCTCATCGTCGGCAGCCGCGTCTCGATCGCGGTCGGCCTGATCGCGGTCGGCATCGGCATCGCCTTCGGCGTTGCGCTCGGCCTGCTCGCGGCGACGCGGCGCGGTTGGGTCGAGGAGGCCGTGATGCGCCTGGCCGACTTCACCTTCGCCTTCCCGGCCCTGCTGTCGGCGATCATGCTGACGGCCATCTACGGCCCCGGCCTCGTGACCTCGATCGTTGCCATCGGCATCTTCAACGTCCCGGTATTCGCGCGCATCACGCGCGCCAGCGCCCTGGTCGTGCGCTCGCGCGAGTTCGTGCTGGCGGCGCGCGCGCTGGGAAAAAGCGAATGGCAGATCACGCTGCAACACGTGCTGCCGAACATCGCCGCCATCCTCATCGTGCAGGCGACGATCCAGTTCGCGCTCGCGATCCTGGCCGAGGCCGGCCTCAGCTACCTCGGCCTCGGCACGCAACCGCCGACGCCCTCCTGGGGACGCATGCTCAACGAAGCGCAGGCGCAGCTCTTTCAGGCGCCGCAGCTCGCGATCTATCCCGGCGTCGCGATCGCGCTCACCGTGCTCGGCCTCAATCTGATGGGCGACGGCCTGCGCGACATCTTCGATCCGCGCCTGGCCCGGCGGAGATAGCAAGGCCATGGCGCCGACGGCATCCGACGACGGCGAGTCCGGGCTCACACCGGCTGAGCAGGAGCGGGTCGACGCGCAGCTCGATCGCCTGCTCGAGCTGCCCGAGGCGGAGCGCCCGGCCCGGCTTGCCGAATTGGCCGATGGCGACCCCGCAGTGGCTGCCGAGGTTGCGAGCCTGCTCGATGCCGCGGCGGCCTGCGGCGACTTCCTGAGCCGGCCGGCGATGCCGGATGCGTCTGCGGCCGAGGTACCAAGCTCGGGCGTCGAGCCTGGGCTACGCATCGGCGCATGGCGCATCGTGCGCGAGGTCGGTTACGGCGGCATGGGCGAGGTCTACGAAGCCGAGCGCGTCGAAGGCGGCTTCACGCAACGGGCGGCACTCAAGCTGCTGCGACGCGAAGCGAGCGAGCAGGTCGCGCGCTTCCATGCCGAACGGCAGATCCTGGCCCGCCTCGAGCACCCCGGCATCGCCCGGCTGCTCGACGGCGGCTTCGCGCCCGACGGCCGGCCCTACATGGCGATGGAGTTCGTCGAGGGCGTTTCCATCACCGCCTTCTGCGCCGACACGCGCGCCTCGCTCGACACTCGCCTGGCGCTGTTCCTGCAGGTCTGCGACGCGGTCGCCTTCGCGCATCGTCACCTGGTCGTGCACCGCGACCTCAAGCCGGCCAACATCCTGGTCAACGCCGAAGGCCAGGTGCGGCTGCTCGACTTCGGCATCGCCAAGCTGCTCGACGCCGACGATGCCGCGGCGCAGACGCGCACCGCCGCGGCGCCGCTGACGCCGCTGTACGCCGCGCCCGAGCAACTCACCGGCGGCGCGATCACGACCGCCACCGACGTCTACGCCCTCGGCCTCCTGCTCTTCGACCTGCTCACCGGCGAGCCGCCGTGGCCGGCCGGCACGACGCCGGTGGCGCCGATGCTGCGGGCCTTGCAGGCGCAGGCCGCGCCGGCGCCGAGCGCGCGCGCGGCGACACGCGCCGATCCACCGGTGCCCAGGCGCCGGCTCGAAGGCGACCTCGATGCGATCGTCGCCCGGGCCCTGCGGGCCGAGCCGCAGCATCGCTACGCGACCGTCGAAGCGCTGCGCCGCGACATCGTCCACGCCCAGCTCGGCGAGCCCGTCGCCGCCCGCGAAGGCGCGCGCCTCTACGCCGCCGGACGCCTGCTGCGTCGCTACCGCTGGGCCGCGGCGTCGGCCGGTGCCGTCTTTGCGGCGCTCGCGATCGGCCTCGGTGCGACCGCCTGGCAGGCGCACCGCACCGCCGAGCAGCGCGACATCGCGCGGCGCGACGCAGCACGCGAGGAAGCGCTGCGCTACCAGCTGATCGGCCTGTTCCGGCGCGCCATCGCCGACCACGGGAGCGACACGCCGACGGCCAAGACCATGCTCGACAAGAGCGCGCAACGCGTGCTGCACGAATATCGCGACCAGCCCGAGCTCGCCGGCCAGGTGGTGTTGGTGCTCACCGATCTGTACGAGGCGCTCCAGGACGTGCAGGGATCGGCGGCGCTGCTCGAAGGCTACCTGGCCGATGCCGGCCCCGACGCCGATCCGTTCGCGATCGCCGACGCACGGCAAAAACTCGCCGGCATCGAGCTGTTGCGCGGCCACGTCGAGCGCAGCGGCGCGCTGCTCGATCAGGCGGAGGCCTATTGGGCGCACGAGACGCACCCCCATCCCGAAGAGCGCCTCGAAGGGCTGGCCGTGCGGGCGCAGTGGCAGCGCGCCCGCGGCGACCTCGACGGCGCGATCGCCACCCAACGCTCGGCGATCGCCCAACGCACCGCCCTGTTCGGCCACGACCAGCGCGAGACCGCCACGCTCTTCAACTCGCTGGCCATCACGCTGGCCTCGGCGAACCGGCTCGACGAGGCGCTGGCCGCGTACAAGGAAACGAGCGCCATCTACGACCGGCTCGGCATCGGCGACCGGCTCGATGCGCAGATCATCCGCGCCAATACCGGCACCTTGGCGCTGCGCGTCGGCCGCCTGCGCGAGGCCGAGGCCTTGCTGAAAGACGCGATCGAGCACGAGCGCGCGTTGGCCGGCGACTCGGCGGCGGTCGCGGCGTCGCTCGGCTACTACGGCAAGCTGCTGTCCGTCACCGATCAGGCGCAGCCGGCACTCGCGGCGCTGCAGGAAGCTTCGGCGATGGGCGCGCGCTACGCCGGCGAGTCGAGCCCGTTGGCGCTGCAGAACCGCCTCTTCCTCGGCGAGGCGCAGCTGGCTGCCGGCGATCGCGCAGCCGCCCGCGCCACGCTCGAGACCACGCTCGCCGACGCGCGCACGCACTACCCGCCGGCGCACCCGCTCGTCCTGCGCGGAGAGCTCGCGCTCGCTGCGGTCGAAGCCGCCGAAGGTCATCCCGCTGCGGCGCGGGCCCGGCTCGAGCCGGTCGTCGCCGCGCTGCGCAAGACCGGCGCAGCGGCCCGCCCCGCCCTCGCGCAGGCGCTGGTCGCGCTCGGCGAGGTCGATCTCTCGGGCGGCGACGCGGGCGCCGCCGTTGCCGCGTGTCGGGAGGCCGTTCAGCTGCGCGCCGTGGACTGGCCGCAGAACTGGGAGCTGGCGGTGGCGCGCGAACGACTCGCCGAGGCCCTGGCCGTCAGCGGCGCGAGCGCCGAAGCCCGGCCCTTGCTGGTCCAAGCCGAGGCGGCGCTGCGCAGCGAGCTCGACGCCAGCCACCACGAAGTCCTGCGCGCCCATCGCGCGCTCGAGCGCTTGCCGGCCTAGACCGCGAGCCGGTGGCCCTCACCGGCACGCGCGCGCCCGCGCTCGCGTCGCCGATCCCCTCGCGTGGCGGCTACGCGCCGCCGCTCGATCCGGCCGCGCTGCCCGGCGGGCCACCCAGCTCGCGATAGAGCCAGGCCCGCGCCTTCAGCCAGTCGCGCTGCGCCGTCCGCAGCGAGATGCCGAGCGCAGCGGCCGTCTCCTCTTCGCCGTAGCCTGCGAAGAAGCGGCATTCGACGACGTCGGCCAGGCGCGGTGTGATGCGCGAGAGCTTCTGCAGCGCGTCGTTGATCTCGAGCACCTCGTCATCGCCGCCCGCCGCAACCTCGGACGCATGCGACAGCGTGAGATGCACGGCGCCGCCGCCGCGCTTGTCGGCACGTTGCGCCTCGGCGTGGTTGACGAGGGCGTGGCGCATCGCCAGGGCCGCGGCGCGCAGCAGGTGCGCCTCGTCGACGAAGCCGCGCGAATCGCGCAGGCGCATCCAGGCCTCGTGGGCCAGCGCCGTGGTCTGCAGGGTCTCGCCGCCGCGCACACGGGCCCGCTCGCGGCGTGCCATGCGCTTGACTTGCGCGTAGAAGTCGGGAAGCAGGGCGGCAGCGATCCGGCGCACTTGCGGCGATGCCGTGGCTGAGGCCAGGGCATCGCCCGACTCTTCGGCGGCGAGCGACGAATCTTCGCTCATGCCCGATCTTAAGAGAGGAGAGCGCCGGGGTCGGATGGCGGGTTTCCGGCCGGCTTCCTGTTCTTGCCAATATGGCGCGGTCGACATGCAGGCGCCGGTCGCGCATCGAATCCGAGGAGAACGCTCATGGACTGCCCCAACTGCCACGCGCCGAACCCGGGCGACTCGCGCTTTTGCAACCGCTGCGGCACGCTGCTCGCCGGCGCGCCCGCCGCGGCGCCAGCGATGGCGCCGGCCTACGCGGCGCCGCCGAGGCCCGCCGTGCCGGCCTACTCGCCGCCAGCGCGAGCCCCGGCGTCGCAACCGGCGGCACCCGGGTACGCGCCGCCGGCGCAGCAAGCGAGCGCTCCTGCGTATGCGCCGCCGCCCTATTCGCCGCCGCCTCAATACGCCCCACCGCCGGCGCAATACGCACCGCCGCAGCAGCAATACGCGGCGCCCCAGCAACATACGCCACCGCCGCAGCAGTACACGCCACCGCCGCAGCAATACACGCCGCCGCCTCGCAGCGCGCCGCCTGTTCCACACCCAGCGCCGCCGCAGTACGCGCCGCCGCAGGCGCCGGGCGAGTTCGCCTATGCCGGCACGGCGGCCGCGGCGCTTCCGGCCGGCGCAGCCGGCCTCATCCAGCGCATCGTCAACATCACGCTCAAGCCGAAGGCGGAGTGGCCGGTGATCGCGGCCGAGCCGCCGTCGCTGGCGCGCGTCGTCATCGGCTGCGTGCTGCCGCTGGCAGCGATCCAGGCCGTGCTCTCGTTCGTGCACATGGCGGTGATCGGCGTCAGCGTGCCGTTCGCCGGCAGCGTGCGCATGCCGATGGCGAGCAGCCTGACGGCGGCGGTGATGGGCTTCGTGTTCGCGCTCATCGGCGTGTTCATCTTCGCGCTCATCGTCAATGCCTGGGCCGGCTTCTTCAACGGCCGGCGCAGCCTCGGCGAGGCGCTGAAGGTGGCGGCCTATGCCGGCGTGCCGGCCTGGCTCGGGGCCTTTCTCGGCATCCTGCCGCTCGGCACCCTGCTCGGCCTGCTCGCCGCCCTGTACGCGATCTACGTGCTCTACCTCGGCCTGCCGATCGTCATGCGGGCGCCGAAGGAACGGGCGGTCGGCTACACCGTGGCCGTGATCCTCAGCGGCATCGTCCTCGGGATCGTGCTGGGTGCGCTCGGCGCTGCGGTCGGCGGCTTCAACCGCTTCGGGATGATGCGGCCGAGCGCGCAGGCGAGTGCCGACCAGGGTGCCGCCATCACCGGCAACATCCTCGGCAACATGCTCGGCACCGACGACAAGGGCAAGGCCGCGCTCGGTGCCGCGCTGGGCAACCTGGCGCGCGCCGGCCAGCAGATGGAGCGCGAGAACCCGACGCACGCGGCGCCGGCGCAAACGCCGGCCGAAGCGGCGGCGCAAGCACAGCAGTCGGCCCAGCAGACGGGCAACCTCATCGGCGGCATGCTGGGCACCGATGCGCAAGGACGTTCGGCCCTGGGCGCGGCGCTCGGCAACCTGGTGACTGCCGGCCAGCAGGCGCAAGGGCAGAACGGCGCGGCGGGCAGCAGCACCACCGTCGCCTCGGCCCAGGGCGCACCGAACCCCGACGCGGCGGCCAACACCGGCGCCGCGGTCGGCGGCCTGCTCAACGCGCTGGGTGGCGCGCTCGGCGGCAGCAAGCGCTTCACGCCGGTCGACTTCCGCGCTCTCGGCGAGGTCTTGCCGGCGTCGGTGAACGGCCTGCCGCGCGGCGCCACCGAAGGCGCGAACAAGCAGGCGATGGGCGTGCACGGCTCGTCGGCCAGTGCCCGCTACGGCGGCACCGGCAGCGGCAGCATCCAGGTCGAGATCAGCGACGTTTCGGGCGTGGCGGGCTTGATGGGCCTGGCCGAGAACCTCCAGCAAACCACCGACGCGCAGACGGCCGACGGCTTCGAGCGCGACGTCACGCTCGGCGGCCGCAAGGTGCACGAGAAGTTCACCAACGCGAGTCGGCACGGCGAGCTGAGCGTGATCGTCGGCCAGCGCTTCACGGTCGACCTCGAAGGCAACGGCGTCGACATGGCCGCGCTCGAGCAGGCGCTCGGGCAGGTCGACCTCGGCAAGCTCGAGTCGATGCGCAACGTCGGGGCGCAGAACTAGTGCGCTGTCCCGCCGGCACACCAGCGGCACGACCCTGAACGCCCGGCGCGGCGAACGGCCGCAGAATGCCGACCATTTCGCATGGAAGCATTCCTGGTCTCGATCGGTGTCATCGCCCTCGGCGAAATGGGCGACAAGACGCAGTTGCTGGCACTCCTGCTCGCGGCCAAGTTCAGGCGGCCGATTCCGATCGTTCTCGGCATCGCCGCGGCGACGCTCGTCAATCATGCGGCCGCCGGTGCCGTCGGCGGCTGGGTCGCTGCCGCGCTCGGCCCGCCAGGTGCTGCGCTGGGTCATCGGCCTGTCGTTCCTCGGCATGGCCGCGTGGACCCTGATCCCCGACCAGATCGATGCGCAGCAAAGCCTCGGCGGCCGCTTCGGCGTCTTCGGCACCACCGTGATCGCCTTCTTTCTCGCCGAGATGGGCGACAAGACGCAGATCGCCACGGTCGCGCTCGCCGCCCACTACAAGAACCTCGTCGCGGTGGTGGCGGGCACGACGCTCGGCATGCTGCTCGTCGACGGACCGGTCGTCTTCCTCGGCGACAAGCTCGCGCGCAAGGTGCCGATGCGGCTGGTGCACGGCATTGCCGCGGCGATCTTCGCGCTGCTGGGCCTGCTGACGCTCAGCGGCGCCGGCCGCCTGCCCTGAAGGCGCGCGAGCCCGACGAGACCTCAGCCGGCAGCGGGGTAGACCGCGTCTCGCCAGCAGCGCGATTCCCGTACAGTGCGAGCTCGTTCCATCGCAGAGATCCACTCCATGCGCCCTGCCTGCCCGACCGCCGCCAGCTTCTCCAAGCTCCACTTCACCGCCCTCGCCGCCGTTGCGACCGCTGCCCTCGTGGCGGCGATGCTGCCGCAGCATGCGGCGGCGCAAACCCGCAAGGACAGCGTCGTCCTCGGCATGGTGCTCGAGCCCGCGCCCGGCCTCGATCCGACCGTGGCCCCGGCCGCGGCCATCGGCGAGGTCGTGCATCTCGGTGTGCTCGAGGGCCTGACCAAGATCAACATGGACGGCAAGATCACCCCGCTGCTGGCCGAGAGCTGGACGATCGACCCCGATGGCAAGGTCTACACCTTCAAGCTGAAGAAGGGCGTGAAGTTCCACGACGGCGAGCCCTTCACCTCGGCCGACGTCAAGTTCAGCTTCGAGCGGGCCAAGGCGCCGGGCTCGACCAACAAGGCGAAGAAGGCGGTGTTCGACAACATCAGCCACATCGACACGCCGGATCCGCTGACGGTGATCATCGTGCTCAACAACGCCGACGGCAATTTCCTGTTCCGCATGGGCGAGAACACGGCCGTCGTCCTCAGCCCTAAAAGCGCAGCCACCGAGGCGACGCATCCGGTCGGCACCGGCCCGTACAAGTTCGACACCTGGGCCAAGGGCTCGTCGATCACGCTGGTGAAGAACGACCAGTACCGCGACGCGGCCAAGGTGCAGATGAAGAAGATCACCTTTCGCTTCATCAATGATCCGGCGGCGCAGGTGGCGGCGCTGCTCGCCGGCGACATCGACGGCATGCCGCGCTACGGCGCCCTCGAAAGCCTGAAGCAGTTCCAGGGCGACGCGCGCTTCTCGGTCGCCCTCGGCGGCACCGAGGGCAAGACGATCATGACCATCAACAACAAGCGAAAGCCCTTCGACGACGTGCGCGTGCGTCGGGCCCTGGCCGCGGCGATCGACCGCAAGGCGATCATCGACGGCGCCCAGGAGGGCTATGGCGTGCCCATCGGCAGCCACATGGTGCCCAGCGATGCCGGCTACGTCGATCTCACCGGCGTCAATCCGTACAACCCGGAAAAGGCCAAGGCGCTGCTCAAGGAAGCCGGCGTGACGCTGCCGCTGAACGTGACGCTGACGCTGCCGCCGCCGGCCTATGCGAGGAAGGGCGGCGAGATCATCGCGTCGCAGCTGGCCAAGGTGGGCGTGGTCGCGAAGATCGAGAACGTCGAGTGGGCGCAGTGGCTCTCGGGCACATTCAAGGGCAACTTCGACCTCACCGTGATCAGCCACGTCGAACCGCTCGACTTCGACCGCTACGGCGACACCAGCTACTACTACGGCTACGACTCGAAGGCCTATCGCGACCTGCTCACGGCCTACAACACCACCACCGACAGCAAGGGCCGGCTGAAGATCCTCGGCGACATCCAGCGCCAGCTCGCCACCGACAGCGTCAACGCCTACCTGTTCCAGCTGCCGCAGTTCGCGGTCGGCAACAAGCACCTGAAGGGCATGTGGAGCAGCTCGCCGATCTTCGCCAACGATCCCGGCGCCCTGACCTGGCAATGAGGCCGCGCGACTGATGGGCGCGCTGCACGATCTCGCCGCCACCGAGCTCGTCGCGCTGTATCGCGAGCGCAAGCTCTCGCCCGTGGAGGCGACGCAGGCCGTGCTGGCCCGCATCGAGGCGTGGGAGCCGCGCCTGCACGCCACCTACGCGCTCGATGCCGACGCGGCGCTGGCGGCGGCACGCGATTCCGAAGCGCGCTGGTCCAGGGGCGCGCCCCTCGGGCCGGTCGACGGCGTGCCGTCGATGATCAAGGAGAACATCGCCACGCGCGGCACGCCGACGCCGCTCGGCACCGCCGCCACCGTGCTGACGCCGGCCGCGCACGATGCGCCGCCTGCGGCGCGGATGCGCGAGAGCGGCGCGGTGATCCTCGGCAAGACGACGATGCCCGACTACGGCATGCTCTCGTCGGGCCTGTCGAGCTTTCATGCCCTGGCCCGCAACCCGTGGGACCTGAGCAAGGGCCCGGGCGGCAGCAGCGCCGGTGCCGGCGCTGCCGTGGCCGCGGGCTATGGGCCGCTGCACATCGGCACTGATATCGGCGGCTCGGTCCGCCTGCCGGCCGGCTGGTGCGGCATCTTCACCTTGAAGCCGAGCCTGGGCCGCATCCCCATCGATCCGCCCTACGCCGGCCGCGTCGCCGGGCCGATGACACGCACGGTCGCCGACGCGGCACTGCTGATGCAGGTGCTGGCGCAGCCCGACGAGCGCGACACGATGAGCCTGCCGGCGCAAGCCATCGAATGGTCGCGGCTCGAGCGTGACGTGCGCGGCCTGAAGATCGGCCTGCTGCTCGACGCCGGCGCCGGCCTGCCCACCGACCCGGAGATCCGCACTGCCGTGCAGGCCGCGGCCGAGCGCTTCGAGGCCGCCGGGGCGCAGGTGCAAACGATCGCGCCCTTCTTCACGCGCGCCATGCTCGACGGCATGGACGCCTTCTGGCGCATGCGCTCGTGGCTCGACTACTCGGCGCTGCCGCCGGCGCGCCAGGCCAAGGTGCTGCCTTTCATCGTCGCCTGGCTGAAGGGCGGCGCGGGGCTCAGCGGCGAGCAGGTCTTTCGCGGCTACAGCCAGATGGGCGCCATGCGCGAAGCCGCCGTCGCCGCGCACCGGCCATTCGACGTCGTGCTCTCGCCGACCTCGCCGGTGCCGGCCTTTCGGGCCGAGCTGGCCGCGCCTACCGACGACCCGATGCGTTCGCTCGAACACATCGCCTACACCGTGCCCTACAACATGAGCGAGCAGCCGGCCGCGAGCATCAACTGCGGCTGGACGAAGGCGGGGCTGCCGATCGGCCTGCAGATCGCCGGCAAGCGGCACGACGATCTCGGCGTGCTGCAGGTGGCGCGCGCCTGGGAGGCGATGCGGCCGGCGCCGCGCGCGTGGCCTGAGCCGCCCGTGGCTTGAACGCTCCTTCGCAACTTTCCGCGGCATGAGCCTCGGCGACGCGCAAGGCAACGCCGTCAGCACGGCGTCGCACGAGGCGCTGGCCTTCAGCGAGAAGGCGCTCTGGCGGCTGATGTCGTTCTACGGCACGCCCATCGACGAGCTCGATGCCGCCATCGCCGCCGATCCGGCCTGGCTGCTGCCGCGCGTCATGAAGGCCGGCTTCCTGCTCGGCCTGACCGAGGCCTCGCTGGTGGCCGACGCGCACGCGGCCCTGGCCGAAGCCGGGCCGCTCGCGGCCCAGGCGAACGATCGCGAACGCGCGCATCTCCATGCCGTCGAGCGCGTCGCTGCAGGTGACTGGGCCGGCGCCGGCGCCGACTGGGAAAGGGTTCTCCTGGCGCATCCGCGCGACGCCCTGGCCCTGCAATGGGCGCTCCTCTTCGACTTCTATCGGGGCGACGCGCGTTCGCTGCGCGAACGCGTGGCACGCGTGCTGCCGCAGTGGAGCGCCGACGACGCGCTCTTTCCCTACGTCCTCGGCCTGCATGCCTTCGGGCTCGAGGAATCGAATCTCTACGGCGCCGCCGAAGAGGCCGGCCGGCGCGCGCTGGCCGGCACGGCGCAGGTGCCGTGGGCGATCCACGCCGTGGCTCACGTCATGGAGATGCAGGGCCGCCACGACGAGGGTCGGCAATGGCTGGGCCAATGGCGGCCGCATTGGGGCGAAGGCAACGGCTTCGCCGGCCACCTCGGCTGGCACGAGGCCTTGTTCGCCCTCGAGACGCTCGATCATGAAGGCGCGCTGGCGCCCTTCGATCGCTACCTCCATCCGCAGGCCACCGAGATCACGCTGCAGCGCCTCGATGCCGCATCGCTGCTCTGGCGGCTGAAGCTGCACGGCGTCGATGTCGGCGAGCGCTGGAAGATGCTGCTCGCCGGCTGGAATGTCGATGCCTCGAGCGCCGGCATCTCGGCCTTCAACGACGTGCACGTGCTGCTCGCCCTGATCGGCACGGGCGAGATTGGCCGGGCTGCGGCATGGACGCATGCGAGCCTGGCCGCGGCTGAGAAGGGCAGCGGCTGGAACCACGAGGTCATGCGCGACATCGGCGCGCCGCTGATGCGCGGCCTCGTCTCCTTCGCCGCCGGCCGCTACGACGCAGCCGCCGAGGCGATCCATCGGGTCCGGCCGATCTCGGCCCGCCTCGGCGGCAGCCACGCCCAGCGCGACTTCATCGACCAGACCCTGCTCGCCGCCGCCGCGCGCGGCAGCATGAAAGCCGCCGGCCGCGCCCTCCTCAACGAACGCCTCGTGGCCAGGCCGCGCACGCCGCTCGCCGACTGGTGGGCGAGCGCGCTGGCCGCACACTCCCCGCCATGACTGCCATCGACGACCCTCTGCACGACCGCGAGGTCGGCGCGCGCGACAGCACGCTCGACCTGACCCGCATCGACGACGTCCGCATCGGTGCCGTGCGGCCGCTCATCACGCCGGCCCTGCTGCAGGAGCGCGTGCCGGTGCACGACGACACGCTCGGTCTGGTGGAATCGAGCCGGGCCGCCATTGCCGCGATCCTGCACGGGCGCGACGACCGCCTGGTGGTGGTGGTCGGCCCATGCTCGATCCACGACCACGACCAGGCGATCGAATACGGCCTGCGCCTGAAGGCCGCCGCCGATGCGCTTCAGGGCGACCTCTTCATCGTCATGCGCGCCTATTTCGAAAAGCCGCGCACCACCGTCGGCTGGAAGGGCTACATCAACGACCCGCACCTCGACGGCAGCTTCGCCATCAACGAGGGCCTCGAGCGCGCTCGCCGCCTCCTGCTCGAATTGACGATGCTGGGCGTGCCCACCGGCACCGAGTTCCTCGATCTGCTGAGCCCGCAGTTCATCGCCGAGCTGGTGGCGTGGGGGGCGATCGGCGCGCGCACCACCGAAAGCCAGAGCCACCGCCAGCTCGCCTCGGGCCTGAGCTGCCCGGTCGGCTTCAAGAACGGCACCGACGGCAGCATCCAGGTCGCCGCCGACGCCATCCTCGCGGCCCGCGCGCCGCATGCCTTCATGGGCATGACCAAGATGGGCGTGGCGGCGATCTTCGAGACGCGCGGCAACGACGACTGCCATCTCATCCTGCGCGGCGGCAAGACGCCGAACTTCGACGCCGCGCACGTCGCGGCAAGCGCCGCCACGCTGCGCGCCGCCGGCCTGCGCGAGCGGCTGATGATCGATGTCTCGCATGGCAACAGCGGCAAGCGCCACGAGCAGCAGCTCGCCGTCATCGACGCCGTCGCCGCGCAGGTCTCGGCCGGCGAGCAGCGCATCGCCGGCGTGATGATCGAAAGCCATCTCGAAGCGGGCCGGCAAGACCTCGTCCCGGGCGGCAAGCTCAGGCACGGCGTCTCGATCACCGACGCCTGCATCGGCTTTGCGCAGACCCTGCCGGCCCTGCAGGCGCTGGCAGCGGCGGTGCGATCGCGGCGCAGCCGGGCCGAAGACCGAAGGCCTTGATCCGTCCGTTGGGCGCGATCTGCCCGCAAAGGCCGGCCGCCTTGCAATTGCGCCGAAATCTGTCCGGTTTCAGGCTGCGAATCCGTTCTCTCCATGGCCCACTCCTTGGAGATAGCCATGCTGAACATCACTTCCCCTTACCTGCCACCGGTGCGCTCGTCCGGCACCCGCTTTGCCGAGCAAGCCCGTCTCGCCATCGCCCTGGCGCTACTGGCAGTTGCCTTGCTGTCGCTCAACTGGTTCGAGCAACCCCGCGGCTTGGCCCCCGACCAGTGGTACGGCATGACGACCATCGAGGGCGTGGCCTCGTACACGCCCTATCGCAGCGAGGAAGACTGTCGCGCCGGCAACGACGATGCGGCTATCTGTCTGCGCGGCGCCGAGTTCAATCCGTAGTCGTCGAGTTTGCAAGCGGCCCAGGTCTTCGAGACGTGCGGCGATGCGGCCACCCGCCCGACGTTCAGATCACCGGCGGCTTCAGCTTCTCGGTGGCCAGGGCGCGCTGCACCGCCGGTCGCGCCATCACGCGGTCGAGCCAGGGCTTCAGCGCGGCACGGTCGCGCGCCGGCTTGCCGAAGCCTCGGGTCCAGCGGCAGAGCACGAACGCGTAGGGATCGAGCACGCTGAAGGTCTCGCCGAGCAACCACGGGCCGGCGTGGCGCGCGAACTCGGCGTCGAGCTGGTCGATCATCGCGTCGATCTTCGCTTCGGCGTGCGCCCTCACCTGGGCGATGGCGACTGCGTCGTCGGCCCAACGCTCGGGATAGAAGTAGACGATGAGGGTGGCCTGCAGCGTGGTGGCGAGCCAGAGCAGCCGCTTGTAGGCGTGGGCGCGCTCCACCGTGGCGAGCGGCGGCATGAGGCCCGAGGCGGCATGCGTATCGGCCAGATGCAGGCAGATGGCGGCCGTCTCGTAGAGCACCAGCGGCTGCGGCACGTAGCCGGTGTCGACGAGCACCGGAATCAGGCCGTTCGGATTGAGCGCGAGGTACGCGTCGGACTTGTGTGTCGCGACCGCACGGTCGACGTATTTCAGCTCGAAGCTTGCGCCGAGCTCTTCGAGCACGATGTGCGCAATGAGGCTGGCGTTGCCGGGGAAATAGTGGAGTTGCAGCATTGGTGGGTCAGCTGAGCGGAGGGCGCGCGATTGTCCCTCCCCGCCCGTGCCGGTGCTGGCTCAGGGCGAGGCGGCCACGACGTGCAGGTGGAGCGCCGCGGCGACTGCCGCCGTCGGGCTGCCGAGGCGTGCTTCGGCGACGCCGCGCGAGCCCAGGCCCTCGCGCACCTGCTGCGCGCGCTGCAGCGCCAGCGTCGGCGCGACTAACGCATCGGCGGGTGCGGCGATCAGCGGCACCCGTGCGAGCGGCGCGCGATGCAAGCTAACGGCTACCTTGTCGAGCACGGCGGCAAGGGCCGGCTTGATGGCGCTGCTGCCGACATCGAAGCAGAACTCGCGCGGGACCTCGATGTCGATGGCGCCGTCGGCGCGCTGGTCGATGCGCACGGGTGTGCCCTTGAACCACGACTCGAGCCATTGCCGCTCGGTCATCAGCGCCTCGACCGCAGCCGTTCTCTGCTGAAGCGTCGGCGGACCGGGCGGCGGCGCGCTCGCGCAGCCGCCGAGCAGCAGCGCGACGGCGAGCACCAGAGCGGCGGCGAAGGGCAGGGGCGGCACCGTTTCAGCCCGAGGCGGGTTTGTTGCGTCGCGCCTCGGCGATGCATTCGAGCAGCACCGCCTGATCGCCGACCTGGTTGGCGAGCAGCAGGACCAGACGCGCGTCGAGGTCGGCGCTCTCGGCATCGTCCAGACCCTCGTGTGCGCGCAGCCAGGCTTCGTAGAACCCGTCGGCGTCGGGGATGTTGGCATGGGTCTTCATCGCCGGCTTTCGTCGAGCGCGAGTGCCGAGCGCAGGGCGAGCTCGAGCGCGCCGGTCGTCGCTTCGGGCAGCAGCGCCGCGACATAGGCGTCGGGGCGTACGAGCACCAGCGTGCCGGGCGCGGCGCCGAGATGCGTGGCGAGCGGGCCGTCGGCATCGACGGCACGCAGGTCGATCGGCCAGCGCGCGCTCAGCATCGACAAATGCTCGAGAGTGTCGGCATCGGCACCGATCGCCAACCCGAGAAAACGCGTGTCCTCGCGCAGGCATTGCATCAGCGTCGTGCCATCGAAGGCGACGTTCTGCACCGAGCGCGCACCGCTCGGAGCCCACGGCGACGGCGGATAGTCGTTGGCCTGCGCCATCCGGCCGGTGTTCGAAAGGCGGCGCGCGAACTCGTGCGTTCTCGCCAGTGCCGACACTGCGCGCCGGATGCGATGCTCGGCGGCGCTGCGCGGCGCCAGGAAGCGCGAGGTGCGGCTGGTGATGCGCAGGTTCTCGGCCGCCGCTGCGTAGCGCTCGTCGTGATAGCTGTCGAGGAGCGCATCGCCGGCCTGGTTCGAGAGCAGCAGCGCCAGCTTCCAGCCGAGGTTGGCTGCGTCCTGGATGCCGTTGTTGCCGCCGCGCGCCCCGAACGGCGAGACGACGTGCGCGGCATCGCCGATGAAGATCGTGCGCCCGACCCGGAAGGTCTCGAGCAGGTGATCGCGGTAGCCGTACGGTCCGATCCAGACGAACTCGAACTCCACGCCAGGCCCGAGCTGCTGGCGCAGGCGCGCGCCCGCAACCTCGGGCTGGCTGATCGCTTCCGGGTCGGCGTGATCGCCCATCTGATAGTCGAGGCGCCAGACATCGTCGGCCATCAGGTGCTGCCAGACGGCGCGGCCTTCGTTGAAGGGCGCGTCGATCCAGGTCCAGCGCTCGGCGGCGAAGGGTACCTTGAACTTCACGTCGCTGATGCACCAGCGGTCGGTGCCGCGCGAGGCGTTCGTCTCCAGGCCCATGGCGTCGCGGATGCGGCTGTTCGCGCCGGTCGCATCGATGAACCAGTCGCACTCGAGCGTGTAGTGGCCCGACGGCGTCTCGACCTCGACGACGACGCCGTCTTCCTCGTTCTTGACCGCCAGCACCTTGTTCTTCCAGCGCAGATCGGTGCCGCCGACCTCCAGGATGCGGTCGACCAGGAACCATTCGAGATAGAACTGCTGCAGGTTGATGAAAGGTGGCTGCTCGGAGTGGCTGTTGTCTTCGAGGTTGATGCTGTAGATCTCGTCTGCGCCAGAGAAGGTGCGGCCGACCGACCAGGTGATGCCCTTGGCGCGAATGCGATCGTAGATGCCGAGGCGCTCGAAGATCTCGAGGCTCTTTTGCGCGTAGCAGATGCCGCGCGACGAGGCGCCGCGCACGCCGACCGTGTCGTCTTCGTCGAGCAGCACGGCGCGCACGCCGCGCAACGCCAGGTCGCAAGCCAGCGTCAGGCCGGCCAGGCCGCCGCCGGCGATGACCACGGGATAGCGAATGCGCTCGCCAGCGCCGAGATCGGGCGGCGCTTCGAACGGCCAGTGCGGCAGCTCGTAGGCCGGCGCGAACTTCCAGATCTCTTCGGCACCCATGGCGCGCGTTATAGCGCGCCGCGCCGTCTACTTGCCGGCGTAGCCTCCGAATTTCTTCGCGTCCCAGGCCAGGCCGATCCGGGTCTCCGGCGCGAATCGATTGCCGCGCTCGACATCGACCGTGGCGCCGCTCTGCGTGTAGAAGATGACGGCACCGTCGTCGGTCTTGTGCTCGCCCGTGGCTTCGGCCAGGTTCTTCCGGTACCAGGCGCCGACCGTCTCGGGCGAATCCTTGGTGACGATCACGACCGTACCCGGGCCCGCCTTGTCGATCCGGGTGACGTTTGCGGCATAGAACGGCACCGGCGGCTGCGCCCAGGTGATGGCCGCGATGGCGGCGAGGCCGGCAGCAACGAAGACCTCGAGGTAATTCATGGCGTGCTCCTGATCGGTTGTGAGGGAGGCTGTGTCCTCTCTAACCGGAATCTCAGGCACTTCCCGCCATCGTCTTGCAATCTCGCGATACCGCACCGGCACTCGGCGCGGCAGGCGTGCGGCCTGCGCTTACAGCGTTTCGGCGAATGCGACGATCTCTTCGGCCACCCGCGCCTGCAGGTCTGGCCGACCCGTGAGGTAGTGATCGGCACTGACGATGTCGACGTTGCGAATGCGATCGCCGCCCGCCGCGAGCCAGGCCGCGCGCGTGCTGGGAAAAGTGCTCTGGTCAGCCGTGTACGTGAGCAGCAGCGACGGCACCGAGGTCTTCGCCAGGTTCTCCGGCCCGCCGGCGCGCGAGAGCGACGACCACTGCGACAGGAACGCCGTGAGCGAGGTGACGCGGCCCATCGCGTTGGCCGCGTAGTTCACCTGGCGGGCGTCGCCCCAGACGCTGCCGCGAGCGCGGTCGTTGGCGTCGAGCGAGAGGTCGAGGCAGCGCGGGTCGGCATGCGTCCGGTAGACGATGAAGGTCTCGTCGCGCGGCGCGCCCGGCGTGGAACGGAGCTCGACCAGGCGCTCGAGCACGCGGGCCTCGATGCGGTCGCGCCGGGCCCGCTGCGCCCCCATGAAGCGGCGCAGGAATTCGGCCGAGTAGGCGACCGGGTTGGCGCCGTCCGCGCGAAAGTTCGCGGGATCGTACATATCGAGCGCGGCGTTCACGGAGAGCCCGTCGTGCTCGTCGGTGAGCGACGGATCGAGCCAGCGCAGCAGCAGGTGCGAGCGGCCTTCGTGGGCAGCGCAGAACGCGAGGCCGTCGACCCGTGGGAGATCGGAAGGAACGATGCCGGCGGGGTCGCCATCCACCATCGTCTCGATGCTGAAGCGCTCGGCCTCGGCCTGGTAGAACGCGGCCAGCGCGGCGCCGCCCGAATTGCCGACCAGCAGCACGCGCTCGCAGCCGAGTTGCTCGCGCATGAATTTCACGCCCGCGCCCAGATCCTGGATCACCCGCTCCATCAGAAGCACCGCATCGTTGCCGGCGTAACGTGAGTTGAGGCCGAGGCATGCGATGCCTCGCTCGGCGAGCGGCGCGATCAGGTAGTGGCCCATGAAGTTGCTCGCCGGGTGCATGACGATTGCGCCGGTCTTCGCCTTCATCGGCGACGCCGGCACTTCGTAGGCGCCGTAGATGCGCGGGCGCAGCATCTGCAGGCCCGACTGGCTTTCCATGGCGGCGCCGGGTTTGACGTCGATGCTGGCGAGATGGCGGATGCGCCGCTCAGGCATGTGTGACTCCGAATGAACGGAGCACCGAATCTACCCGCTATGCGGCCCGCGCCAACAGCCCGCGAACACCTGCGGGCTGTGCTGCCTGCGGTGATGGATCAGACGCGGACCTTCTCGGCCGAGTTTGCGGCCGCCTTCATCGCATCGCGCCACTCATCGGCGTGCACTTGAAGCCGCGCCCGGCTCAGTGCCAACCCTTGTCCCAACCACGCTCGGGATGGTGCCAGCCCCAGCCATGCTCAGGATGGTGTTCCCAGACGTAACCCTGTCCAGGGCTCGCGTAGGTCGGCGCGACATAGACCCCGGCGCTGGCATAACCAGGGCCAGGCGCTGGGGCGACGACGCAGCCGGAAAAACAGGCGGCCAGGATGGCCGCGGGAAGGATGGTGATGGCTCTCATCTGTTCTCTCCTGAGTTCGAGGCCCTAACTTAAGCGCGCGCCGAGCAGCGCGACGCCAGCCCACTTCGCGTGCCGCTGTAGGAAACAGCGCGACAAGGGGCGAGCGGCGCCCCTTGCTCAAGCGGCGTCGTGAAAGATGATGCCCAGCGTCTGCCGCTGCCCGTCGACGACGGTGCTCACGCCGTGCCGCATCTTCACGCGATAGTCGCCCCTTGTGCCGGACACCGGGCGGCTGTTGACGGCGAAGATCGCAGCGTCGCCCTGGTGCAGAGGCACGACCGACGCGCGTGTCTGCATCCGCGGGCGCTGCTCGGTGAGCATGAGCTCGCCGCCGCGGAAATCGCGTGCGGGGTCGCTGAGGAGCACCACCACCTGCAACGGAAATACGTGCTCGCCGTACAGGTCCTGGTGCAGGCAGTTGTAGTCGCCGGCACCGTACTGCAGCAGGAGCGGCGTCGGCTTCGACTGGCCGGCCGCCGCGCAACGGGCGATGAATTCGCGATGCTCCGCGGGAAAGCGCGGCGCCAGGCCCATTCGCTCCTGCCATCGATTGGCGATCGGCACGAGACGCGGATAGAGCGCGCTGCGCAGGCGCTCGACAAGCGGCGGCAGTGGATACGAAAAATATCGATACTCGCCGCGCCCGAAGTTGTGGCGCGCCATCACGACGCGGCTGCGAAAGCCAGCGTCCGCCCCGTAGAGCTCCGCGATCTGTTTGCATTGGTGCGGCGCGAGCAGCTCGCGCAGCAGGGTCCAGCCCTGCGCGTCGAGCTCGCTTTCCAGAAGAGGTGGATGGCTGCTCATTCGAGGCTCATGACGGACAAGGTCGAAGTAGACCCTGCGCGCCTGGCCACAAACGGACGCCTCAATTGCGGGAGAAACGGCAACAGGAAGTTCCCGGTTCCGCGACGCGGTGGCCGAGGTCGGGTTGCGACAGGACAGGCGCGGCCCGGCCCTTTGCCGCGAGCCGCAAGGGAAAACCTCATTTCGCCTTCAACGCGGCTGCCTAGCATCCGGCGTGGAACGCGAAGTCGCGGCGAGGAAAAGCAGGAGGCGCCATGAGATTGCTTGCATCGACACTCGCCCGGGCCGTGGTCCTCGCCGCGCTGGCCGCCGGCACCGCGCAGGCCGCCGACATCATCGTCTCGGCGCAGGACGGCAAGTTCGTGCGCGTCGACGGGGTGGCGACCTATCCCGAACCGGCGCCGCGCGACAGCCTCGTGGTGCTCGACGCAGCGCGCTTCCCGCCGACGCTGAAGGCGACGATCGACATCGGCCTGGAGCACACCGTGCAGGGGCCGCCGCAGGCGGTGGCCGTCACGCCCGACGGCAAGCTGGCCATCGTCGCCGCGCCGACGCGCTACGACTACCTCGCCAAGCGGGAGCTCTTCGACACCTTCCTGCAGATCGTCGACCTCGATGCCTCGCCGCCGGCAGTGATCGGCAAGGTCGAAGTCGGCGGCCATCCGAACGGCCTGACGATCAACCGCGAAGGCACGCTGCTGCTCGCCGCGGCCCAAGACGGCACGGTCAAGGTGCTGACGATCGACGGCAAGAAGGTGCGCTTCATCGGCCAGATCAGGGTCGGCGAAAAGCGCCTGTCGGGCATCTCCTTCACGCACGATGGCACGGCCGCGATCGTGGCGCTGCGCGACGAGAACGGCGCCGCCGTGCTGAGCATCGACGGCTTGTCGGTCTCGCTCACGAAGGAGCGGATCGCGACCGCGGTCAGTCCCTACGCGGTCGACGTGTCGAGCGACGGCCACTGGGCGGTGATCGGCAACACCGGCGTCTCGCGCACGGTGGACGATGCCGACGTCGTGACCCTCGTCGACGTCACGCAGCGGCCGTTTCGGGCCGTCCAGCAGATCTCGGTCTCGGCCACGCCGGAAGGCGTCGCCATCTCGCCGGACGGCCGCTGGATCGTGGTCTCGGCGATGGCCGGCTCCAACCTGCTCGTCACCGATCCGGGCCGGCACAAGCTCGGCACCGTCGCGCTCTTCGCGATTCAGGACGGCAAGGCGACGAAGGTGAACGAGCTGCCGGGCGGCGAAGCCGCGCAGGGCGTGGTCTTCACGCAGGACAGCAAGACCGTCATCGTCCAGTTCGACGTCGAGCGCGCGCTCGCGCTCTACGCCGTCCGCGACGGCAGGCTCGTCGACACCGGCGAGCGGGTGCCGCTCGCCGCCGGCCCGGTGTCGATCCGCTCGACGCCGCGCTGAAGGCCCTTCTCGCGCGTCCACGCGGCCACGTCGGCGTGCGCCTCGCGCGCATGGGCGGCCATCGTCTCGGCGCTCGCGGTCGGCACCGTCAGCTCGAGCCGGATGCCGTTCGGATCGAAGAAATAGATCGACTGGATGACGTGGTGGTCGGTGATGCCCACCACCGCCACGCCGGCCGCCTCGAGCCGGGCCTTGGCGGCCTGCAGCGCCTCGAGCGAATCGACCCGCAGGGCGATGTGATTGACCCACGACGGCGTGTTCGGCGAAGGCTCGGCCACGACGTTGTCGCCGAGGTCGAAGAAGGCCAGGTGCGAGCCGTCGGCCATGCGAAAGAAGATGTGCACGTAGGGACAGTGCTCACCGGTGCTGGGCACGATGTCGGAGCGGATCACATGGACCAGCGGCAGGCCGAGCAGGTCTTCGTAGAAGGCCCGCGTTTCCTCGCAGTCGCGGCAGCGCCAGGCGAAGTGATGCAGGCCGCGGACCGGAACGAAGGGAGTGGGCACGGGGTGGGCTCGGGCGCTCGACAGGACCCCTGAATCTACTCTCGAAGCTCGAGCGACGGCGCGATGACCTCGGTCAGCAAGGCATGCCATCCCTTCGCCTCGAGGCGGACGCCCTCGGCATGGGCACGCGCGAAGGCGTCGCGCGGCAGACCTTTCTCGAGCCCGGCCCGGGTGGCTTCGATCAGCCGCGCCTCGTTCTTCTGATGCGGCGTGCCGAAGCGGGTTCGCTCGGCGTCGGAGGCGCCGAGCAGGATCGCCGCAGCGTCGAGCTGGCCCCGGCGCCAGAACAGGTAGACCCAGGTCTCGACATAGATCATCCGCGTCCGGCGAAAGATCGGCAGTGCTTCCCGGCTCACGGCCGATGCCTCGTCGATGCGGCCGAGCTCGGCCAGGATGCCGATCCAGTTCGCAAGCACCGTGGCCATGTCACCTTCGATGACCGGCCGGGCGCGCATTTCTTCGGCGAGGCGGCCGCTCAGGGCGTCCGCCTCCTCGATCTCGCCGAGGTCCCAAAGGACGTCGCACAGGTTGGAGCGATCGATGACTTCCAGCCGCCAGTCGCCGGTGGCGAAGCTGGCCTGGGCGATCTCGCGGTAGATCGCGAGCGCCTCGGCCTTGCGCCCGGTGAGCGTGGCAGAGACGGCATCGGCGCGCATGAGCCGGATGCGGTACTCGGGCGGCCAGTCCGGCTGGATCAGGGCGCGTGCCTCGCCGAGAACGGGCTGCGCCGTCGCCACGTCGTGGCCGGCGAGGAGATGGCGCGCCTGCAGCGTCAGCGTGGAGGCAAGCCGGCGTGACTGGCGGGCAGCCCGGTACAGCGTCGACGCGCGCACCGCGGCCTCGAGCTGAACGGTGCGAAGCACATGGCCGGTCATGTTGCCTGCGCTCAGCGCCCGCCAGTAGCGTGCTTCGATCGCCGGCTCGAGTGGGCCGTCTTCCACCTGCTGGCGCAACGGCACCAACCAGTCGATGCACTCGGCCGCGTAGTCGATCAACGCGCCCGCATGCGCGGCAAGCGCGACGGCGAGCGGCAGTTCGCCGGACTCGCTGGTGGCCCATTCGTACGCGGCCCGCAGATTGTCGAGCTCCGGCAGCACCAGGGCCGCGAACTGATCGGTGCGCAAGTCGCCGTCGAGGTTGGCGTTGTCGACGCGCTGCAGGAAGCTGCTCATCGCCACCGCATGCCGGCGCAGCATCGCGGCGGTCTCGCCTGCCGCCAGTTGCTCGAGGGCGAAGGCCCGCGCCGACTCGAGCAAGCGATAGCGCGGCAGCTCGCCGGCCTCGGCCACGACCAGTGATTTCTCGACCAGCGCGGCGAGATGGTCGAGCACGGCCCATTCATCGAGGTCTTCGTCGCCGGCCACGGCCTGTGCCGTTTCCATCGTGAAGCCGCCGGCGAACACGCCGAGGCGCCGGAACACGGCCTTCTCGGCGTCGTTGAGCAGCTGATGGCTCCACTCCAGCGCCGCGCGCAGGGTCTGGTGGCGGCGCAGATGGGTGCGCGAGCCGCCCGTCAGCAGCTTGAAGCGCGCATCGAGCTTCTGCTGCACGGTCAGCAGGCCGAGCGTGCCGACCCGTGCCGCCGCCAGCTCGATGGCCAGTGGCAGGCCGTCGAGGCGACGACAGATGTCGAGCGCGGCGTCGAGGCCGGCGGCATCGAGCGTGAAGCGCGGATCGACGGCTCGAACCCGCGCCTCGAACAAGGCGATGGCGCCGTAGCTTTGCGCGTCGCCCGTGTTCGATTCAGCCGGCATGGCGAGCGGCGTCAGCCGGTACTGTTGCTCTCCGGGCAGGCGCAGCGGCTCCTGGCTTGTCGCCAGCAGCACCACCTGCGGCGCCCGTTCGACGATGGCCTGCACCAGCGCCGCGGCGGCGTCGAGCAGGTGCTCGCAGTTGTCGAGGACGACCAGCATCTGGCGCTGCTCGAGCGCCGACACCAGCTCGCCGGCCGCGTTGGCGTCGGCCACCAGCGTGATGCCGAGCGTGCGCGCCACCGTGTTGGCGAGCAGGTCCGGATCGGACAGACCGGCCAGCTCGACCATCCAGGTGCCATCGCCGCTGCGCCCTGCCCAGGCGTGCGCCGCCGCCTCGGCCAGGCGGCTCTTGCCGATGCCGCCGGCGCCGACGACTGTGACCAGGCGATGGCTTTCGAGCAGGCTGCCCAGGGCCTGCAGGTCGGCGGCGCGCCCGTAGAGCAGCGGCAGGGCTCGCGGCAGGTTGGTCGCTCGTCCCACCAAGGTGACGCCGCCCGTCGGCAACGCGCCTGCCGCTGCGGGTGTCGCAGCGCCCGGCTGGTCTGCGACCGGGCCATCGAGCGCGGCGCTGAAGCGATAGCCTCGCCCCGGAATCGTGGCGATGGCGTGCGGCCCGAGCAGCTTGCGCAGGCTGCTGATCTGCACCTGCAGATTGTTTTCCTCGACGACCAGGCCGGGCCAGACGAGATCGAGCAGCTCCGCCTTGCCGACGATGCGGTCGCGCCGCTCGGCCAGGGCCGCCAGGACATCGAAGGCCCGCGACCCGAGGGCCGCGGGCTGGCCACCCTGGAGCAAACGACGTCGGTCGAGCTGCAGCTCGAAGCGATCGAAGCGCAGTGCTGCGGACTCGTGCATGCCCGCAATCTACCGCGCCCGGGCAAACGGCCGCCGCGTCACGAACGCGCGCTGGCCTGATCCGGTGGCGTCAGCGCCGAAGGTGCGATCGGCCGGCCCAGTGCGTTCGAGACGAGCTCGGCAATCTCGGAGTCGGATCGGCCGAGCTGGCGCAGCTGCGCGATCTCCCCGCTCACCTGCGCGAGGAGCGCCGCCAGCGAGAGCGACTCGACGCCGAGGCCCATCTCGGCTCGCAGCGCCGCGCGAACCTTGGCGACCTCGTCGGCGCTGAAGTCCTGCGCCTCGGCGGCAGGGCGACGGCGTGCCGCTCGCGGCTGGACCAGCAGCCTGGCGATCTCGTCGACCAGCACGTCGGCGTCGTGCGCCTTGGTCAGGAAGACGTCGTAGTCGGCGAAGCGCTCGCGCACCCAGTGCTCGTCGAGGCCGGTGTGGATCACGATGTAGACCTCGGCCGTCTTCGCGGCGGCGCGCAACGCCTGCCCGACCTCGATGCCGCTCATCTCCGGCATCGAGATGTCGAGCACCACCAGATCGAAGGGCCGCGCCGCCGCGGCGGCGAGCGCGGCCCGGCCGTGCTTGGCGGTGGTGACCTGATGCCCCTCGTCCTCGAGCATCAGCTTCAGGACCTCGAGAATGTCCCAGTCGTCCTCGACGACGAGGATGCGGCCCGGCTTGGCCTTGTCGCGCCCGGCCATGTCAGGCCGCGCCCGGCAGCGCCGCTGCCTCGTGTGCCGTGCGCGGCAGGCGCACGACGAAGGTGGTGTGCCCGGCCTCGCCCGACTTCACCTCGACCGTGCCGCGATGCGCGCTCACGATCTGGCGCACGATGAACAGGCCGATGCCCAGGCCTTCGCCGCGCGCCGAAGGCTCGTCGCGGCCGCGGAACGGATCGAAGATGTGCGGCAGAAGGTCATCCGGAATATGGCCGGCGTTCGAAACGGAGAAGACGACGTGGCGCGGCTCGTGGCCGTCGAGGCGGACATGCACCGGCTCGCTCGCGCTGCCGTGGCGCAGCGCATTGCCGATCAGATTGGACGCCACCTGGGCCAGGCGGTCGCTGTCCCACTCGCCCGTGAAGTCGCCCTCGGCACGCCACTCGATCCGGCGCTCGGGATGGGCCGCGCCGCACTCGTCGGCGACGCGGCGCAGCGGCGCCGCCAGGTCGCCATGGACACGGCGCACGACGATGCCGCCGCCGATGCGCGCCCGCGCCAGGTCGAGCATGTCCTCGATCATGCGGCTCATGCTGCGCGCGCTCGAGATCGCGCGGCCCGCCATCCGCCGCGTCGTCTCGTCGGCAGTCTTCTTCTCGATGATCATCGCCGCCATCACGATGGCGCTGAGCGGGTTGCGCAGGTCGTGGCCGAGCATGGCGGTGAACATCTCGTTCATGCGCAGCGTCTCGGTGCGCTCGCGCAGTTCGTCGGCCAGCTGCAACTGCTGGCGGTACAGCTGGAAGAAGACCCGGCCTTGCTCTTCAGGATGTGCGGCTCGATCGGCTTGTAGCAGGAAGTCGACCGCGCCGCTCTCGTAGCCCTTGAAGACGCGGTGCTGGTCGCGCGGCGCCGGCGGTGACGAAGATGATCGGGACGTGGCGCGTGCGCTCGCTGCCGCGCATCAGCTCGGCCAGCTCGAAGCCGTCCATGTCGGGCATCTGCACGTCGAGCAAGGCCAGCGCCACGTCGATGCACGAGCAGCAGCTCGAGCGCCTCCGCGCCCGAGCGGGCGCGCAGCACCTCGACGCCGTGCTCGTCGCAGCAGGGCCGCGAGCGCGAGCAGGTTCTCCTCGAGATCGTCGACGAGCAGGCAGGTCACGTTGGGCTGTGTCATCGCATCGCCGCCGTCCGCCGGCGCCAGCGTGCCCAGCAGCGCAGCCATCGCCGGCAGCGCCAGCACGTAAGTGGCGGCGGCGAGCCTGAGCGCCGCCTGCGGCATCAGCGGCGACTGCGCGCCGTCGGGCTGCTGCACGAGCGTGATGCCGCCGGCGCGCCGCACTGCCGCCAGCACCGGCGGCACCGTCCTCGTTGGCGCCGGTCAGCACGATGCCGAGCAGGCGCTCGCCGATAGCGATCGGCGGCGGACTCGAACAGCACGTCGATCGACGGCCGCGAATAGTGCACCGGCTGCATCGGCGGACAGCGCGATCCGCGGCCCGTCGTCGACCAGCAGGTGATAGTCGGGCGGCGCGAAGTAGACGGTGCCGGCTTCGACCGGCTCCTTGTCCTCGGCCTCGCGGATCGGCAGCGCGCACTTCGGCTGGAAGATCTCGACAGCAGGCTCGGCCGCTCGCGCGGCAGGTGCAGGACGACGAAGACCGGCGACGCGCAGGCCCGCAGGCAGTGCCGGAAGGAGCGCCGACAGCGCCTCGACGCCGCCGGCCGATGCGCCGATCACGATGGCATCGACCCGGCCCGCGAGCGAAGGCGCGACGGCGCTCACGGCGCGCTCCGCTTCTGATAGATGCGCTCGTCGCGGCACGAGCTCGTCGAAGGCGTCGGCATGCGACGAAAAGCGCAGCGACTCCTTCGAGCCGAGGCCGAGAAAGCCCTTGCGGCACAGCGACTCGTCGGAACAGGCCCAGCGCGCGGTCCTGCAGCGCGCGGTCGAAGTAGATCAGCACGTTGCGGCAGGACACGAGCTGCACCTCGGCGAAGACGCTGTCGGTGGCCAGGCTGTGGTCGGAGAAGACGATGTGCTTCTTCAGCGACTTGTCGAAGACCGCGCGCCGTAGGCCGCGGTGTAGTAGTCGGAGAGCGAGCTGCGCGCGCCGGACGCGGCGATGGTTCTCGGTGAACGCCGGCGATGCGCTCGAGCTCGTAGACGCCCGGCCTCGGCCTGCTTGCAGCGCCTGCGGGTTGATGTCGGTGGCGTAGATCAGGGTGCGCTCGAGCAGGCCCTCTTCGCGCAGCAGGATCGCGAGCGAATAGACCTCCTCGCCGGTGCTGCAGCCGGCGACCCAGACCTTCAGCGACGGATAGGTGCGCAAGAGCGGCACCACCTGCTCGCGCATCGCGCGGAAGTAGGCCGGGTCGCGGAACATCTCGCTGACCTGCACGGTGAGGAAGTCGAGCAGGCGCGGGAACAGCGCCGGCTCGTGCAGCACCCGGTCCTGCAGCTGCGACAGCGTCGCGCAGCCGAAGCGCGCCATCGCCGCGTTCAGGCGGCGCTTCAGCGACGCGCCGGCATAGCCGCGGAAGTCGTAGTGATACTTGCAGGTAGATCGCGTCGATGCAGCAGCTGCGAGCTCGATGTCGAAATCGCGTGCCCCGCCGGCACGCGCCGACGTGCCTACTTGCGGCATCCAGACGCGCACCAGCGACAGCAGCTTCTCGACGTCGAGCGGCTTGGCGATGTAGTCGTTGGCGCCGGCGGCGAGGCACTTTTCCTGGTCGTCCTTCATCGCCTTGGCGGTCAGCGCGATGATCGGCAGCTTCTTCCATTCGGGGCGCTTGCGGATCTCGCGCATCGCCGTGAAGCCGTCCATCTCCGGCATCATGATGTCCATCAGCACGAGATCGATCGCGTCGCTGCGGCGCGCTGCCGGCTGCGCTCCAGCGCCTCGAGCGCCTCGCGGCCGTTGCGCGCGATCTCGACCATCGCGCCCTTCGGCTCGAGCACGCTCGACAGCGCGAAGATGTTGCGCACGTCGTCCTCGACGACGAGGATGCGGCGGCCCTCGAGCGCGGTCTCGCGATCGCGCGCCTCGCGCAGCATGCGCTGCCGGTCCGGCGGCAGCGTTCGATTCGACCTGGTGCAGGAACAGCGTCACCTCGTCGAGCAGCCGCTCGGGCGAGCGCGCGTCCTTGATGATGATCGACTTCGAGAAGCCGGCGCAGCCGCTGCTCCTCGTCGCGCGTCAGCGCTGCGGCCGGTGTAGACGATGACCGGCGGGAACGAGACGTCGTCGCGCGCGGCCATCTGCTCGAGCAGCTCGTAGCCGCTCAGGTCGGGCAGGTTCAGGTCCATCACCATGCAGTCGAAGGTCGATGGCCTGCAGCTTGCGCCAGCGCCTCGTTGCCGCCGTGCGACGCCGACGATCTGCACGTCTTCGTGCTCGAGCAGGCGGCGGATGCTCTCGCGCTGGCGCGGGTCGTCTTCGACCACGAGCACACGGCGCAGGCGCTGCGAGAACTTCGCCTCGAGCCGCCTGCAGCGCGTGCGACCAATTCCTCGCGCTTGACCGGCTTCAGGGCGTAGCCGACGGCGCCGAGCTCGAGCGCCTCCGGCTGTAGTCGGCGACCGAGGCGACGTGCACCGGGATGTGCCGCGTGTGCGGATTGCGCTTGAGCTGGTCGAGCACGCCGAGGCCGGAATGGTCGGGCAGGTTGATGTCGAGCAGGATCGCGCTCGGCCGATAGCGTGGCGGCCGCGGCCAGGCCGTCGCCGGCGGTCTGCGCGACCACGCACTGGAAGCCCATCTCGTGCGCCAGGTCGCGCAGGATGGCGGCGAAGCGCGCGATCGTCCTCGATGACCAGGATGAGGCGCGCGTCCGGCTGCGCAGGCGATCGCGGTCGTCGTCGAAGGCCGGCGGCCGCGGCGCGCGCGGCTGATGCGGGCGCGGCTGGTGTCGGTGCCGCGTCGACCGCCGTCGTGCCGACAGCGCGTGGCGCGGCACGGGCGCGGGCGCCGCGGCCGCGACGACTGGGCGCCGGGCTGTAGACGCGCGGCAAGCGTCAGGGTGAACGTGCTGCCCTCGCCCGGCGCGCTCTGCACGGCGATGTCGCCGCCGAGCAGGCGCGCCAGGTCGCGCGAGATCGACAGGCCGAGGCCGGTGCCGCCGAACTTGCGGTGCGTGCTGCCGTCGGCCTGCCGGAAGGCCTCGAAGATCACGTCCTGCTGCTGGGCCGGCGATGCCGATGCCGGTGTCGCGCACCGCGAAGGCGACGTGACCGTCGTCGGCGGCGAAGACGCGCAGCGCGACTTCGCCGCGCTCGGTGAACTTGAGCGCGTTGGACAGCAGGTTCTTGCAGGATCTGGCCGAGCCGCTGCGGGTCGGTCTCGATCGCTCGGCGGCGTGCCGGCATCGACGCTCGCCGCGAAGCTGAGGCCCTTCTCTGCGCGCCATCGGCTCGAACATCTTGCATCAGGCCATCGACCGCGCTGCGCGACCGCGACCGTGCTCGGACGACGACCTCGACCTTGCCGGCTTCGATCTTCGACAGGTCGAGGATGTCGTTGATCAGCGCCAGCAGGTCGTTGCCGGCGGAGGAGATGGTCTGCGGCGAACTTCACCTGCTCGGCGCTGAGGTTGCCTGTCCTTGTTGTCGGCGAGCAGCTTGGCCAGGATCAGCGTCGAGTTGAGCGGCGTGCGCAGCTCGTGGCTCATGTTGGCGAGGAACTCGCTCTTGTACTGGTTCGAGCGCTCGAGCTCGGCGGCGCGCTCGCCGAGCGCGGCCTGCGGCGTCGGCGAGCTCGTCGCTTCTGGCGCTCCAGCATCTGCGGCCTGCTCCTCGAGCTGCGCGTTGGTCTGCTCGAGCTCGGCCTGCTGCGACTCGAGCTGCGCCTGCGATTCCTTCAGCGCCCGGCCCTGCTCCTCGAGCTCCTCGTTGTTGACCCGCAGCTCCTCCTGCTGCGTCTGCAGCTCCTCGGCCTGGCGCTGCGTTTCCTCGAGCAGCTCCTCGCACGCGCTGCCGGTCCTTGCCGGTGCGCATGGCCATGCCGAGGGCCTCGGAGATGCGCGCCAGCAATTCTTCGTCGGTGCCATCGACGCTTCGGAAAAAGCCGAGCTCGACGGCGCCTTGCACGACATCGTCGGCGAGGGCAGGTGCCACCAGCAGCGTGCGCGGCGCGCCGCGGCCGAGCGCCGACGTCACCGGCAGGTAGCCCTCGGGGACGTCGTCGACACGCAGCGGCCGCTTGTCCCGGGCGGCCTGCGCGAGCAGATTGCCGGCGCTGTCGGTCATCTCCGTCTGCGCGCCGGCGTCGAGCGCGTACGCGGCGTAGCGGCGGAGGTGCCCGGCCGCGTCGACGACGTAGAGCGCGCCGACCGGGGCATGCAGGTACTCGGCCAGGAACGCGAGCACGCGTTCGGCGATCGCGTCGAGGCGCTGCTCGCCGGCAATGGCGCGCGCGAAGCCGACCTGGCCGTTGCGCACCCACGCCTGCGTCTTTTGGGCGCGATAGTCGCGCGCAGCCGCGGCCGCGGCGAGGGCGATGAGGAAGATCAGCACGGCCGAGCCGCCGACGCTCAGCAAGGCGCTGACCTGCACCGTGCTCTGCCACTCGGCTTGGCGCTCGTCGAGGGCCCGGTTCTCGTCGCGAACGATGTCTTCGACGCCCGAACGAATGCGGTCCATGGCCAGCTTGCCGCGATCGTTGCTGACGATGTCGAGCGCCGCCTCGGTCTGGCCGGCGCGCCGCAGCTCGATGGTCTTCCCGAGCTCGGTCATCTTGTCGTCGATGGTTGCGCTCAACGCGTCGACGCGTTGCAGCTCGCGCGGTCCGCGACCCGCCAGCTCGCGCAGCCGCTGCAACAGTGACGGCAGGCGCGACTGCGCCGCCGTGTAGGGCTCGAGATAGCGCTCGGCCCCGGTCAGCAGGAAGCCGCGCTGGCCGGTTTCGGCATCCTTGGCCGTCGAGAGGACGGCCTGTGCCTGCGAGATGATCTGCAGCGACTGCGAGACCCGGTCGGCCGCCACCGCGCGCTCGCCGAGCGAGCGCCAGGAGACGAAGGCCACGACGATGGCGGCGAGAAACGCGGCCATGAAGCCGATGAAGGTGCCGATCGGCAAGGCAAACATGCCGAGACGGCGACGGGCAAAGGGCTTGAGCGAGGAGTCAGTCAAGGGCAGGCGCGCGGCAGGGAAGGGATCGGCAGCAGGGCGCCGCGGGGCAAGACTAGGGCATTTGGCGTGCCTGTGGCGGCGCGAGAGATGAGGTGTCCGTCACGCGTCGCGCGCCTTGCCGGCGATGACCAGGCCGATGCCGCCGAGGATGGCCATCGCCGCCAGCGCCAGCCGCCAGGTCGCCGCCTCGCCGAGCCAGGCGATGCCACCGACCGCGGCGATGACCGGCACGCTCAGCTGCACGGTGGCGGCGGTCGCCACCCGCAGGTGCGGCAGGGCGCTGTACCAGACGGCATAGCCGATGCCCGAGGTCAATGCGCCCGAGGCGATGGCATAGAGCACGCCCCGGCCGTCGAGCGACATCCAGGGCAGCGTCGCTGCGCTCAGGACGATCGCGAAGGCTACCGCGCGCAGGAAATTTCCGGCGCTGACCTGGAGCGGATCGCCGCTGCCCTTGCCGCGCAGCGAATACACGCCCCAGGCGACGCCGGCCGCGAGCATCAGCAGCGAGCCCAGCCAGGGTGGCGCCGACAGGCCGGGCAGAAGCAGGCCGACCAGTCCGAGCAGCGCGCACGCCAAGCCGGCCGTCTGCAGGCCGCGCAGGCGCTCGCCCCGGAGAAGGCCGACGCCGATCATCGTCGCCTGGACGGCGCCGAACAGCAGCAGTGCGCCGGTGGCCGCGCTCAGGCTCAGGTAGGCGAACGAAAACGCCGCGGCGTAGGCGAACAGGGCCAGGGCGGAGGGCCAGCTTCCGGCCGAAGCGATGCGGCCGTCGCGAGCCCGCACGAGCAGGCACAGCACGACGGCGCCGGCAACGATGCGGATCGCGGTGAAGCTCGCGGCGTCGATGCCCGTGGCGTGGAAGGCGGCGCGGCAGAGCAGCGAATTGCCGGCGAAGGCCAGCATCGCCAGCAGCGTCAGAACGAAGACCCGGGTGCGCGACATCCGCTCAGGCGGCAGAGTGCATGCGCAGCAGGCGCGCCTTCTCTTCGGCCCGCGCGTCGTCGACGACGCGCAGCACGCCTTCGACATCGACCGGGCCTTGCGCCCCGTCGAAGCGCCCGCTCAGGGCCGTGTCGGGCTGCAACATGCCGCGCGTGTAGAGCGACCAGATCTCGGGCCCGAATCGCGTCGCCAGCAGCTCGGGAGCGAAGCGCCCGAAGAAGCCGCTCAGGTTGGCGACGTCGCGCAGCAGCATGCGCTGCGCGTGGTTGTTGCCCGCCGCATCGACGGCCTGCGGCAGGTCGATGATCACCGGCCCGTCGGCGGCAAGCAGGATGTTGAACTCCGAGAGGTCGCCGTGGATGACGCCGGCGCAAAGCATGCGCACGACCTCGCGAACAAGCGTGCCGTGATGCGCGCGCGCCTCCTCGGCGCTGAACGAGAGATCGTTGAGGCGCGGCGCGGCGTCGCCATGCGCATCGGTGACGAGCTCCATCAACAGCACGCCGTCATGGAAGTTCAGCGGCTTGGGCACGCGCACGCCCGCCGCGGCGAGGCGATAGAGCGCATCGACCTCGGCGCTTTGCCACGCCGCCTCCTGCGCCTCGCGGCCGAAGCGCGTGCCCTTGGCCATCGCGCGCGCCTGGCGCGAGTTCTTGACCTTGCGGTTCTCGGTGTAGTCGACGGCCTGGCGAAAGCTCCGGTGCGTCGCTTCCTTGTAGATCTTGGCGCAGCGCGTCTCCTCGCCGCAGCGCACGACATAGACCATCGCTTCCTTGCCGCTCATCAACTGGCGCACGACGCCGTCGATGAGGCCTTCTTCGAGCAGGGAGCGCAGGCGCGGCGGCGCCTTCATGCCGGCGCGGCCTTGTTGCCTTCAGGCAGCCAGGTCGGCCGCGGCCAGTCCTGCAGCTCGGCCACGCGCTCGATCACCCATGCCGCTTCGGCGGCCGAGAGCAGGCTCGGATCGGCGCGCAGCCCGGCGTCGCAACGCCGGAGCGCATCGTCGGCATCGTCGCCGTCCTGGTGGCTGGCGGCCAGGAAGGCGGCGGTGTGCAGGGCCAGGTCTTCGCAGATCTCGTAGCGCGCCTCGGTCTGCTCCCGGCTCAGCAGTGGCTTGCCGTGCGCCACATGGAGGGCCATGAAGGAATCGGGAACGAGCGTCTGGTTGTGGTCGTACATCGGCGGTCCGGGTTGGCGGCAGCATAGCGCGGCTGACCTGCAGCCCATGCCGCGCTTCGCCCGCCTCAGCGCAGGCTCACCGTTCCCGCCTTCCAGCCCGCGTCCTGCCAGCGTTGGAACGATGCCAGCAGCGAGGGATCGCTGGCGCGCCGCTCGGTGGCGAGCGTGTCGAGACGGACGACCTCGAAGCTGCGCTTGAACCGGCCCTCGCCGCGGGCCTCGCGCACCACCAGCATCTGCTTGCCGCCGGGTACCCAGCCGGCGAACTCGGCGTAGCCGAGCTCCGGCGCCGTCGTGGCGGGAGGCAGCACCTGCAAGGCCCAGGCACCGGCCGACTTGCGCGTGAAGACCCAGAGCTCGCGCCAGGCACCGAGCGGCTGGACGGCAAGCGCGAGCGCATTGCCTTCGCGATCGAGCGTCGCGGAAGCCGCCCAGACGACGCCGAAGGTGCAACGCCTGGCGAGCGGAGTCTTCGCGTCGTGCCTGCCATCGACGAGCAGCACGCAGGTCTCGCCGGCTTCGCCCGGCACGATGACGACACCGACATCGCGCGCCGCCTTCGCCGCCGGCGACGCAGCGGCCCAGCGCGACGCGCTGACGCGGATCGCCGAATCGTTGTACGCCGCCTGGTCGTCATCGACGAGCTCGCCGCGCGAGACGCCGGCCAGCTCGGCCAGCGCTCGCCGGGCCGCCGCTTCGGCGCCGGCGGCATCGCCGCGGCGCGTGCGTTGATAGGCCAGCCCGCTCCAGACGCCGGCGCTGCGCATGGCGACGCGATTCCTCAGGTAGCCGGGCAGCTTGCCTTCGTCGACACGGTCGAGCATCTCGGCGCGCCATTCGTCGACGCGCTGCCGCTCGCTGACCGGCAGCTGCGGGTCGATGCAGTCGGCGCGGGTCAGGGCCAGCGCGGCGCGGGCCCGCTGCGGCGCCTGCGACGGCAGCGCCAGGACCCGGCGATCGGCCTCGCCGTCGTAGCACAGGCGCATCGCGCCGTCGCGCTCGTAGCTCTTGAAGACGACGCCGTAGTGCGCCGCGACCTCGAGATGCGCTGACAACGCCGCATCGGCGCGACTCGGCGGCGCACCCGTCGGCACGTTCGGCGCCGGCGTGGCCGAAGCCCGACGCGCCAGGCGCTCGGCCATCGACCCGATCGCGTCGAAGGCTTCGGCGCCGCCGTCGCCGCGCAGCGCTTCGGGCGTGGCCGCTTGCAGGTAGGCCGCGGCGAAGCCGATGCCGAGCGCCTCCGCGCCGGGCGTCTCGCGCACGAAGCGCACGATGGCGAGCAGCTCGGACGCCTGCTCGGCCGTCGGCGAGATGCGGCGCACGCGGCTGGTCTCGACGAAGCCGCCGCGCTCGCGCCCGTAGTCCCAGATCTGCAGATAGTCGAGGCGCTCGCCGCGGACCTCGACGACCTCGCCCTGCCAGAGCAGCGCCTGCTGCTGCGCCGCCTCGCGCGGACCGGCGCGCAGCGGGGTCTGGTCGCGCACGACGATGGCCAGCGCGGCCTTCGGTGTGCTGTCCGGCGCCGCCGCCATGGCCGCGATCGACACCGCGCAGGCGATGCATGCCAGCGCAATCGTGAAGACGAACGATGCCGCCCGGCGCGGCCTTTCGCGCCCTGCGTTCATTGCTGCCCGTCCTTGTCTTCTTCGGCCTCGCCGACCGCGGCGTGGTGCTCGACCGACCGGGTGCTGGCGTTCAAGGCCGCCTCGTGCCGAGGGGCGCCCAGCAAGGCGGCGCCGACGAAGCCGCCACTGGCCGACGGCGGGGCGATGATCACCTGGATCTTGTCCGACAGCTTGTCGGCCATCGTCTTCTGGATCAGCAGCGGATGGCGGCTGATGAGCTCGCCTTCGCGCGCCATCTGCTCGGCAGTGATGCGGCCGACGCGGTCCATGCGATAGGCCTCGGCGTCGGCGAGCTTCTGCCGCGCATCGGCCTCGCCGGTGGCCTCGATGCGGCGCGCCTGGGCGTCGCCTTCGGCACCCTTGATGCGCGTCACCTTGGCGGCCTCGGCCTCGAGCTGGCGCTGCTCGATCTGCTTCTGCTTGAAGGGCAGCACGTGCTTCATCGCCTCTTCCTGCGCCTTGGCGGCGATGATCTGCTCGCGCCCGGCCGCCTCCGCGGCGATCTCGCGCCGCGTCTTGTCGGCCTCGGCATCGAGCGCGCTCGCCTTGCCCTGCTTGTCCTTCAGGTCGAGCGTGTACTTCATCTTCTCGGTCGCCAGTTCTTCGGCGAGCAGGCCTTCCATGCCGCGCTTGTAGTCGGCCGGCAGGTCGACCTTGCCGATCTGCACGCTGCGCAGCACGATGCCGTCGGCGGCCAGGCGCGGCTTCAGCTCGTCTTGCACCACCTGCTGGATCTCGGCCCGCTTGGTCGAGAAGATCTCGCGCACCGTGTAGTGCGCGATCACCTTGTAGACCACGCCCTGCACCGCCGGCTCGACGATCTCGACGCCGATGTTGTCGGGCAGGCTCTTCGCCATCGCCGCCACCTTGGCGGGGTCGAGGGCGTAGCGCACCTGCAGGTCGAGGCCGAGCGACAGGCCTTCGACCGACTGCAGCGGCGCCGGCCCGTCGGCGCGGCTCATCTGGACCGCGCGATAGGTCTGGTCGCGCAGCGGAAAGACACGCATCTGCTGCAGGCCGGGCACCACCAGCACGCTGCCTTCGCGCCACTCGTCGACGTTGCCGGTGACGCGGTTGACGCGCACGCCGACCTCGCCGCGGCCCACGTCTGCGAGCGGCGGGTACTTGACGAGCACGCCGCCGAGGGCGACGACGACGCACGCCGCGATCAGCGGCACGCGGGCCGCAGCAAGCGCTTGCCAGAAGCGCGAAGGGCCGTCCCTGCGGCCCCGGGCCGCCAGCTCCATCGACCCGGCGGGTCGGGCAAACCAGCGGCGAATCGAATCGACGAGATGCTGCAGACGCGGATGCATGGCGGAACTCCTTCGTGCGGTGCGCCGCGGCACGATCGCCGCGACGCCGCCACTCTCGCGCCGTGCTGTGCGGCGGCGATGAAGGGTTCGAGAAGTGGCTGCGAAGTCACGCGAACGCCCGGCGGCCGCGCCCGCCCTCCGCTGGTGCGGGCGGCGTGGCACGCGGATTGCGACCCGCCTCGTCCCTGCCGCTTCAAGGACGAAAGCCATGACCCCCACGCGTCGCACGCTACTTCGCAGCGGTTCGGCCGCCGCGCTCGCCGCCGGCGCCCTCGGCGCGCCCGCCATCGCCCGGGCGCAACAGAGCTTCAGCTGGAAGATGACGAGCGCCTACGGCAAGGGCTCGCCCTTCTACATGGAGGGCCCGGGCAGCGCCACCGATCTGGCCAAGCGCATCGACGCGATGTCGGGCGGGCGCCTGAAGATCCAGGTCTTCGGCGCCGGCGAGTTGATCCCGGCCTTCGAAGGCTTCGATGCGGTGCGCGCCGGCACGGTCGAGATGAACCACGCCAACAGCTATTTCTGGACCGGCAAGACCTTCGCCGCGCAGTACTTCTGCGCCGTGCCGTTCGGCCTCAACCTCCAGGGCGTCAACGGCTGGCTCTACGACGGCGGCGGCATCCAGCTGTGGAACGAGGTCTATGCGCCTTTCGGCATGGTCGCCATGCCCATGCGGCAACACCGGCATCCAGATGAGCGGCTGGTTCAAGAAGGAGATCAAGTCGAGCGCCGACCTGAAGGGCCTGAAGATGCGCATCCCCGGCCTGGCCGGACGCGTCTACGCCGGCCTCGGCGTCGACGTGAAGCTGTTGCCGGCGGGCGAGATCTTTCCCGGCGCTCGAGCGCGGCGTGATCGACGCGGCCGAGTTCGTCGGCCCCTATCTCGATCGCAAGCTCGGCCTGCAGAAGGCGGCCAAGTACTACTACACGACCGGCTGGCACGAGACGGCAACCGTCTCCGAACTGCTCGATCGGCAAGGCCGCGTGGGACAAGCTGCCCAAGGACCTGCAGGCGATCGTCGAGAACTGCGCCGCCGCCTGCAACACCATCAGCGCGGCGTGGTGCGAGCCGAACAATGCCGAGGCGCTGGAGGATCTCGTCAAGAACCAGGGCGTCATCGCCGCGCCGCTGCCCGACGAGGTAGTGGCCAAGCTGCGCGAGGTCGAATGCGCGCCTGCTCGCCGAGGCCGTCAGCAAGGATCCGATCACGAAGAAGGTGCACGACTCGTACATGGGCTACCTGAAACGCTGGACGCCATGGGCGCAGGCCGGCGAGGCCGCGTACTTCGAGAAGATCCTCGAAGGCCTGAGCGATGCGCTGAGCTGCCGCGCGGGCGCGGCAAGTGGCTGACGCCGCGCCGCCGCGGCGATCGAGGGCGCGGTCGATCGCATCGGTCGAGCCGCGGCCTGGCTGACGCTGGCCATCGTGCTGCTGATGGCGGTCGACGTGCTGCTGCGCTATGCCTTCAGCATCGGCTCGGTCTGGTCGCAGGAGCTCGAGTGGCATTTGCTCTCGCCGCTCGTGCTGTTCGGCATGACCTACGCGCTGCAGAAGGGCGACCACGTCCGCGTCGACGTGTTCTACGCCCGCTACTCGCCGCGCGCCCAGGCCGGCGTCGACGTCATCTCGTCGCTGCTGACGATCGCCTTCGCGGCTCTGGTAATCCGCTACTCGATCGATTACGTCGGCCAGTCGTACAGCATCAACGAGATCTCTTCCGACCCCGGCGGCCTGACCCACCGCTGGATGCTGAAGGCGCTGATACCGGTCGGGTTCGCGCTGTTCGGGCTGCAGGCGGCGGCGCAATTCATGGCGGCGCTGCTGCGCTTTCGCGCCGCCGGACGGCAGCCGCCCGTCGAGGCCGCCCGATGAACCTGCAGGAGTGGCTCGCGATCGGCCTGCTGATCGGCTTCTTCCTGATGCTGATGGCCGGCGTGCCCGTGGGCATCACGCTGGCCGCGAGCGGCTTCCTGTTCGGCTTCATGGGCTTCGGCGAGACGCTCTTTCACCTGCTGCCGGCGCGCATCTACGGCGTCGTCGCCAACTACCAGTGGCTGGCGATTCCGCTCTTCGTCTTCATGGGCGTGATGCTCGAGAAGTCGCGCCTCGCCGAAGACCTGCTCGACGTCATCGGCCACCTCGCCGGCGGCATGCGCGGCGGCATGGCGCTCGGCATCATCGGCGTCGGCGTGCTGATGGGCGCCACCACCGGCATCGTCGGTGCGACCGTGATCACGCTCGGCCTGTTGACGCTGCCGACGCTGCTGCGGCGCGGCTACGAGGCGGAGATCGCCTGCGGCAGCGATCTGCGCTTCGGGCACGCTCGGGCAGATCATTCCGCCGAGCCTGGTCCTGATCCTGCTCTCCGACATCCTCAGCTCGTCGGTCGGCACGCTGTTCGCGGCGGCGGTCCTGTCCCGGGCTCTGCTCCTCGCCGCCTTGTACGCCGCCTACATCGTGATCTACGGCATGGTCAGGCCCGATGCGATGCCGCCCGTGCCCAGGGCAGAGCGCGACGCGCTGTCGCGCCGCGAGCTCTGGCAAAGCGCGTGCGTCAAGGTGGCGCTGCCGCCGGTGGCACTGGTCGCTGTCGGTGCTCGGCTCGATCATCGCCGGCATTGCCGCGCCGACCGAGGCCGCCTCGATGGGCGGGCTCGGCTCCATCCTGATCGTCGGCCCTCGGCCCGCCGCCTGACCCTCGACGTGCTGCGCGAGGTGCATGCGCTCGACCGCTGCGCATCTCGGCGATGGTGCTCTTCATCCTGATCTGCTCGCAGGTCTTCAGCCTCGCCTTCCGCGGCCTGCAGGGCGATCGCCTGATCGCACGAAACCTTCGCCCTGGTGCCCGGCGGCGTCAATGCGCAGATCTGGTTCCTGATGGCGCTGATCTTCGTGCTCGGCTTCTTCATCGAGTGGATCGAGATCAGCTACATCGCGGTGCCGCTGTTCCTGCCGATCTTCGAGGCGGCCGGCGTGGACCTGGTCTGGCTCGGCGATGCTGATCACCGTCAACCTGCAGTCCTCGTTCCTGACGCCGCCGTTCGGCTGGGCCCTGTTCTTCCTGCGCGGCGTCGCCCCGCCCGAGATCAGCACGCGGCAGATCTACCGCGGCATCGTGCCCTTCGTCGCGCTGCAGGTGCTGGCCATCGTGATCGTCTTCGTCTGTCCCGAAGATCGCGACCTGGCTACCGAAGGCGATCGGCTGGTAGCCGTCAGCGTCCGGCCATGGCCCGGCGCACGACCGGGCCGATGGTGAGCCCCTGCACCACGATCGAGAAGACGACGACGCAGTAGGTCAGCGCGATCAGCGTCTCGCGCGCCGCGCTGGCCGGCAGCGAAAGCGCCAGCGCCACCGAGATGCCACCACGCAGCCCGGCCCAGTTCAGCACCTTCCAGGCCCCCGCCGGCAGGCCGAGGCGGTGGCGCAGGAGCGCGACCGGCAGGCCCACCGTGAGCAGCCGCGCCAGCAGCGTGACAAGCACCGCCGCCACGGCGGCAGGAGCGAGGAAAGGCGGGAAACGGATGATGACCGCCTCCATGCCGATCAGCACGAACAGCACGGCGTTGAGGATCTCGTCGAGCAGCTCCCAGAACAGGTCGACGCGGTAGCGGGTGATGTCCGACATGGCCAGCGCCCGACCCTGGTTGCCGACCATCAGCCCGGCCACGACCATGGCCAGCGGCCCCGACACGTGCAGGTGGCTGGCCAGCGTGTAGCCCCCCATCACGACGGCCAGCGTGATCAGCACCTCGACCTGGTAGCGATCGATGCTGCGCAGCAGGCGAAACGCGACGTAGCCGAGCGCGAGGCCGCAGGCGATGCCGCCGCCGGCCTCGCGCAGAAGCAGCAGGGCACGGCGCCGACGGTCGGCACCGCGCCGCTGCTCGCCACGGCGGCCAGCACCGAGAAGACGACGACTCCGACGCCGTCGTTGAAAAGCGACTCACCGGTGATGACGAGCTCCAGGTTGCGCGGCGCCTTCGCGCTGCGCAGGATGCCCATCACGGCGATCGGATAGGTCGGCGAGATCAGCGCGCCGAACAGCAGGCAGGGCAGCAGCGGCAGGGGCAGGCCGATCAGCGGCAGCACGCCCCAGAGCGCGAAGCCGACCACCAGCGTCGAGGCGAGCGTGCGGAAGACAGCGAGCACGCCGACCTGCCAGCGGTATTCGCGCAGCTCGCTGAGATCGACGTGCAGGGCGCCGGCGAACAGCAGCAGCGACAGCATGCCCTGCATCAGCACGGCCGAGAAATCGACCGAGCGCAGCAGCGCCTTCTCGTACGCATGCACGTCGCCGAGGATGCCGACCGCGGCGAGCCCGCCCAGCAGCACCGACAGGCCGAGCGCGGTGGCCATGACGCCGATCGCCGGCGGCAGGCCGATGAAGCGCTGGTTCACCCACGCCAGCAGGGCGGTGACGACGAGAAGCGCCGAGGTGATCTCAAGCATGCGTATCCGGCAGCGCCGCCTGCGCCACCGCGTGCTCCCAGCGCCTGCATCAGCTCGGCGGCGCGGGCGCGCGCCAGCGTCGGATGGAAGGTGCGCTCGATCTGCCAGTGCGAGGCGAGCTCGTCGGTGCCCGCCGTAGACGCCGCAGCTGAGGCCGGCGAGATAGGCGGCGCCGAGGGCGGTGGTCTCGATCACCTTCGGGCGCAGCACCGGGATGCCGAGCAGGTCGGCCTGGAACTGCATCAGCAGGTCGTTCGCCGAGGCGCCGCCATCGACGCGCAGCTCGGCCACGGCCTTGCCGCCGGCGGCCACCGCGTCCTTGCTCATCGCGCTCGAGCAGGGCCGCGCTCTGGAAGGCGATCGATTCGAGCGCGGCGCGGGCGATGTGAGCGATGGTCGAGCCGCGCGTCAGGCCGACGATGGCGCCGCGCGCGTCGGGCTGCCAGTACGGCGCGCCGAGGCCGGTGAAGGCGGGCACGAACATGACCCCGCCGTTGTCGGGCACGCTCGCCGCCAGCTGCTGGACCTCGCCGCTCGCCTTGATCGCGTGCAGGCCATCGCGCAGCCACTGCACCACGGCGCCGCCGATGAAGACGCTGCCTTCGGCGGCAAACTGGGCCGGGCCGGCGGCCTGCGCGACCCGCGTCGTGATGAGGCCGTTGGCCGAGGTCTCGGCGACGGCCGCCGGTGTTCATCAGCATGAAGCAGCCGGTGCCGTAGGTGTTCTTCACCTGGCCGGCTCCGAAGCAGGCCTGGCCGAAGAGCGCGCTCTGCTGGTCGCCGGCGACGCCGCCGATGGCAATCGCGGCGCCGAGCAGGTCGGCCTGCGTGCGGCCGTAGAGGTGGCTCGACGGATGGACCTCGGCCAGCAGCGCGCGCGGCACGTCGAGCGATGCGCAGCAGCTCGTCGCTCCAGCTGCCTTCGTGGATGTCGAACAGCAGCGTTCGCGACGCGTTGCTCGCGTCGGTGGCGTGCACGGCGTCCCGGCGGGTCGCGTCGGCGGCGCCGCCCGTCAGCATCCAGATGAGCCAGGAGTCGACCGTGCCGAAGGCGAGCTCGCCGCGCTCGGCGGCGGCACGCGCACCGCTCGTATGGTCGAGCAGCCAGGCCAGCTTGGTGCCCGAGAAATAGGCGTCGAGCACGAGCCCGGTCCGGGCCCGAAAGAGCGGCTCCAGGCCGCGCTGCTTCAGCGCTTCGCAGGCCGGCGCGGTGCGCCGGTCCTGCCAGACGATGGCGTTGCCGATCGGCTCGCCGGTGCTGCGGTTCCAGACGATGGTGGTCTCGCGCTGGTTGGTGATGCCGAGGCCGGCGATGTCGCGCGCGGCCACGCCCGACTTCGCGATGGCCTCGCGCGCCATCGCGAGCTGCGACTCCCAGATCTCGCGCGGGTCGTGCTCGACCCAGCCGGGCTTGGGAAAGATCTGCCGGAACTCGCGCTGCGCCGAGGCGACGATGTTGCCGCCGGCATCGAAGACGATGGCACGCGAGCTCGAGGTGCCCTGGTCGAGCGCGAGCAGGTGGGTCTTGGCGTTCGACATGGGCGCGGTCTCCTCTCGTGGTTCGCCGATGCAAGAATAGTCGCGATGCAGATGCCCGCCTCCGCTTCAGAGTTCGACGTCGCCGTGGTCGGCGGCGGTGTCAACGGCACCGGCATCGCGCGCGACCTCGCGGGCCGCGGAGCCCGCGTCCTCCTTTGCGAGAAGGACGACCTCGCCGCGCACACCTCGTCGTCGTCGACCAAGCTGATCCATGGCGGCCTGCGCTACCTCGAGTATCGGGAGTTCGCGCTGGTGCGAAAGGCGCTGCGCGAGCGCGAGGTGCTGCTCAAGGGCGCGCCGCACATCATGCGGCCGCTGCGCTTCGTGATGCCGCACGATCCCTCGATGCGGCCGGTATGGATGATTCGCATCGGCCTGTTCCTCTACGACCATCTCGCGCATCGCGAGGTGCTGCCGGCGTCGCGCACCGTCGATCTGCGCCACTACGTCGCGGGCGTGCCCTTGAAGCCGCAATTCAGGAAGGGCTTCGTCTACTCCGACGGTTGGGTCGACGATGCCCGGCTGGTGGCGCTGTGCGCGCTCGATGCCGCCGAGCGCGGCGCGACGGTGCTGACGCGCACGGCCTGCGTCGATGCCGTGCGCGGCGCCGAGCGCTGGCAGCTGAATCTGCAGTCGGCCGACGGGGCTATGCGACAGGTCTCGGCGCGCGTCCTCGTCAACGCCGCGGGGCCCTGGGCGGCCGAATTCCTGATGGCACACGCCCATGTCGCCGATCGCGTCCACCTGCGCCTCATCAAGGGCAGCCACATCGTCGTGCCCAAGCTCTTCGAGCACGACCACGCCTACATCTTCCAGAACCCCGACGGCCGGATCATCTTCGCCATTCCCTACGAAGGCGAGTTCACGCTCATCGGCACCACCGATGTCGAGCACCACGGCGCCATCGGCGAAGCCAGGGCCGAGCCCGACGAGATCGCCTACCTGTGCGAGCAGGCCAGCCGCTATTTCGCCAAGCCGGTGACGCCCGACGAGGTGGTGTGGACCTACAGCGGCGTGCGGCCGTTGATCGACGACGAATCGGGCAACCCGGCCGCGGTGACGCGCGACTACCGGCTCGAGCTCGACAGCGGGCGCGAGGGTGCGGCGCAGGCGCCCTTGCTCTCCGTCTGGGGCGGCAAGATCACGACCTTTCGAAAGCTTGCCGAAGAGGCGGCAGACCGGCTCGCGCCGCTGCTTTCAGGCACGCCGCTCGGCGCCCCCTGGACCGAGCACGCCACGCTGCCCGGCGGCGATCTGCAGGCCTGGCTCGGCACGGCGGCGCCGCCGGCCAACGACGTCGTCACAACCTTCGAGCGCTTCGTCGCCGAGCTGGCGGCGCGTCATCCCTCGCTGCCGGCAGCGCTCGTGCAACGCCTCGCACGCGCTTACGGAACCCGCGCCGAAGCGGTGTTGAAGGACGGCCTCGGCCGCGAGGTTGCGCCGCAAGTCTTCGAAGCCGAGCTCGCGTACTTGCGCCGCGTCGAGTGGGCGCGCAGCGGTGACGACGTGTTGTGGCGGCGCAGCAAGCTCGGCCTGCATCTGCGCCCTGAAGCGCGCGAGGCCGTCGCCGCCTGGATGGCCGGCCCCCTGCGCTCGTAGGGAGCAGAGAAGAGCGACGCGAAGGACGACACCTATGTGGGCTTTCGCGCGGCCGGCGCGTCCGTAGATCGCGCTTCGCTAGCGAACATCCGGCGCGTCCGGCAATTCGTTCGGATAGGCCGTGGCAAGCTCGCCGTTCGCACGCGGGAAATGGCGCACGAGCAGCACATCCACCGCATCGATCGCGCGATCGAGACCGGCGGCGAAATCGCCGCCGCGAAACGGCTCCTTCATCTGCGTCGCGATCGCGTCCCAGGCCGCCGGATCGGCGCGCCGGTCGATGCCGCGATCGGCGACGATCTCGATCGCGTGCTCTGCGAGCAACACGTAGACGAGCACGCCGTTGTTGTGCTCGGTGTCCCAGACGCGAAGCTTGCCGAACATCGCCAGCGCACGCTCGCGCGCGCTCGCACCGCGGCGCAGGTAGCTGAGCGGCAAGCCGGCCTCGACGCAGACCCGGATCTGCCCGGTGTGGCGCGCCTCGCTCGCAGCCACCCGGGCCGCGATCCGGGCCTTGCCACCGGCGCCGAGGGCGCGCTCGGCGTCGCGCTCGTCGAGCAGGCGATGCTTGAGCAAGCGCGACAGGACGTTCGCCATCACCAGCTCCCGGAAGCACCGCCTCCGCCGAAATCACCCCCGCCGCCGGAGCTGAAGCCGCCGCCACCTCCGCCGCCCCCGCCGCCGAAGCCACCGCCACCGCCGCCCCAGATCACCGGCCCGATGCCGCCACGGCCGCCGCCCGAGCCGACGCCCATGACGCCGACAACGAAGAGCGCGACGAGGCCGGCGCCACCGGCGACCAGAAGGCTCGTCGTGAGCAGCCAGCCGATGCCGCCGACAGCGCCACCGGTGAGCAGGGCGCCGCCCTTGCGCCCGAACAGGCGCGTCAGGATGCCGCCGAGGATGGGGACGCCAACGAAGAGGAAGAGCGCCAGGTTCTGGAAGTCGAAGCCGTGCGAGGCGCGCGTGCCGCCGCCTTGCGAGCGCGGCGAAGGCGGCGGCAGGCTTTCGCCGGCGATCGCCTCGCCGACGCGATCGACGGCGCGATTGAGGCCGCCGGCGTAGTCGCCGGCGCGAAAGGCCGGCGTCACCTGCTCGCTGATGATGCGGCCGGCAAGGAGGTCGGGCACCGCGCCTTCGAGCGTCTTGGCCGGCGCGATGGTGATGCGCCTGTCGTTCTTCGCGACCACGATCAGCAGGCCGTCGCCGATGCCGCGCCGGCCGATCTTGTACTGGTCGCCCAGGCGCTGGGTGAACGAGGCGATGTCTTCCGGTGCCGTCGTCGGCACCATCACCACCACGACCTGCGCGCCATTTTTTGTCTCGATCGCCTCGAGCTTGGCCGAGAGCGCCTGCGTCTGCTGCGGCGTCAGCGTGCCGGTCTGGTCGATGACGCGGCCGCTGAGGGGCGGCACCGGCACGAGATCCTGCGCCGCTGCCGCACCTGCACCGGCGAGCGCGCAGGCGGCAGCGAGAGCGGCGAGCCAGCGCACGCGACGGCCTGGGGCAGCGAGCGCCGGGTTCAGCGCGGCGCCGAGGCCGGCTTGCTGAAGTCGACCGTCGGCGGCACCGAGATCTGGGCTTCGTTCTGGACCGTGAAGTTCGGCTTGGCCTTGTAGCCGAAGATCATCGCCGTGAAGTTGGTCGGCACGCTGCGGACCTTGACGTTGTAGGCCTGCACCGCCTGCACATAGCGGTTGCGCGCCACGGTGATGCGGTTCTCGGTGCCTTCGAGCGTGACGCGCAGATCCTGGAACGCCTGGTTGGCGCGCAGGCTCGGATACCGCTCGCTCACGACCATCAGGCGCGACAGCGCGCCGCTCAGCTCGCCCTGCGCCTTCTGGAATTTGTCGAAGGCCTCGGGGTCGTTGACGAGCTCGGGCGTGGCCTGGATCGAGGTCGCCTTGGCGCGCGCTTCGATGACCTTGGTCAGGGTGTCCTGCTCGAAGGCGGCCTCGCCCTTGACGGTGGCCACGATGTTGGGCACGAGATCGGCACGCCGCTGGTACTGGTTCAACACTTCCGACCACGAAGCCTTGACCGTTTCGTCGAGACTCTGGAAGTCGTTGTACCCGCAGCCCGAAGCGACGAGCGCCGAAAGGACGGCGATCGAGGCCAGGCCGAGACGGCGCAGGGTCGTGACCGAAAGAGCGTGGTGCATCGCGCGACCTTTTCTGGATAGGGCCGGCGATCGTACCGTGCCGGGACTATGCTTCCGGCCACCATGAGCACAGACCACCCTTCCTTCAGCCTGCATGGGCCGGGCGAGCCGCGCACGCCACTGGTTCTCGACTCGCCGCATTCGGGCTTCGATTTCCCCGCCGACTTCGGCGCCGTCGTCAGCGAGTTCGAGCTGCGCGACGGCGAAGACTGCTTCGTCGACGAGCTCTGGATGCCGGCCACCGAGCGCGGCATCGGCCTGATCGCGGCGCGCGTTCCGCGCACCTACATCGACTACAACCGGCACGCCGGCGACATCGACCTGGCCCTCATCGAAGGCGGCCACTGGCCCGGCGAGCATGTGCCGAGCGGCAAGGCCCGGCTCGGCAAGGCGCTGATCTGGCGAACCCTGGACGACGGCGTCGACATCTACGACCGCAAGCTCGGCGTCGAAGAGGTGCGGCATCGCATCGAGCGCTATCACCGGCCCTATCACCACGCCTTGCAAAAGCGGATCGAGGCGACGCACGCGCGCTTCGGCGCCAGCTGGCACATCGACTGCCATTCGATGAACGCGGTGGCCGGCGCGCAAGGCGAAGGCGGCGCCGGCGCGACGCGCGCCGATGTCGTGCTTGGCGATCGCGACGGCACGACCTGCGATCCCGCCTTCACGGCGTTCGTCCGGGCGCACCTCGCCAACCTCGGCTACGACGTCAAGGTCAACGATCCGTACAAGGGCGTCGAGCTGGTGCGCGCTTATTCGAACCCGGCCACGCGCCGCATGAGCCTGCAGCTCGAGGTCAACAAGCGGCTCTACATGGACCAGGCGACGCGCCAGAAGACCGCCGGCTTCGCGACCTTGCAGAAGGACCTGGCCTCGCTCGTCGACGCCTTGCTCGACTACACCGCGAGCGCGACGCGCGCGCCCTGAGCGCGGCGCGGGCTCACGCCTTGGCGCCGAGCGGCAGCGACAGCGTCGCCACGGCGCCGCCATCCGGGCCGTTCTTCAAGGCCGCCCGGCCGCGGTGCAGCTCGGCGATCTCCTTGACGAACGACAGCCCGAGCCCGGTGCTCTTCTTCTTCGTCGCCGGCCGCGGCAACGAATAGAACTTCTCGAAGACCTTGCTTTCTGCGTACTCGGGAATTCCGGGGCCGGCGTCGCGAACGACGATGTCGCAGCTGCGCACCTTCGCCACCACCTCGATGCGGACGACGCCGCCGGGCGGCGAGAAGTCGAGGGCGTTGTCGAGCAGGTTGGCAACCGCACGATGCAGGAGAAAGGCGTCGCCGTCGACCACCGGCGAAGCCCCGTCGGGCTCAACGATCTCGATCCGCAGTCCGCGCGCCAGGGCGACGGGCGCCGCGGCCGCGACGGCTTCGGCCAGCAGCGGCCCGATCGGCACCGGCACGGCGTGATCGAGGCTCTTGCGCGACTCGAGCGCGGTGAGCTCGAGCATGCGGTCGACGAGCTCCTGGATCCGCTGCGTCTCGCGCGCGATGTTGGCGATGAAGCGGGTCCGGTCGGCATCCGGCATCGGCTCCTGCAGGAGCTCGGCGGCGCCGCGGATCGCCGAGAGCGGCCCTTTCACTTCGTGCGTCAAGGTCTGCACGTAGTCGGCCACGTAGTTGCGGCCGGCGAGCGCGTCGCGCATCTCGTCGTAGGCCGCGCCGATGGCGCCGAGGGCGCGCCGGCCCAGGCGCGGCAGGCTGAACGAGCGCTGCGCCCGGACGTAGCGCACATAGTCGGCAATGAGCCCGAAGGGCCGCACCAGCCAGACCGAGAGGATCATCACCAGGAGGGCCACCGCGACCACCGAAGTGGCCCCGAGCAGCAGCGTCTTCCTGCGCGCGGCCTCGATGAACTGGCCGAAGCTCTGCACCGGCTTGCCGACGCTGACGGCGCCGACGATGGCGCCCTGGCCGTCGCTCGCCTTCTCGCGGATCGGCACCGCCACGTACATCACCGAGGTGCGCGGATCGCCTTCGACGTCGGCCGTGGTGCGCGCGCCGTAGCGGCCGCGCAGGGCGAGAAAGACATCGTGCCATTGCGAATGGTCGGCGCCGAGCCCGGCGCCGCTCGAATCGAAGAGCACCGTGCCCGAGCGGTCGACGACGGTCATGCGCAGCTCCACACGGGTCTTCTCGACGCCGTAGATGTCGGCGCTGAAGCGGCGCTCGTGCAGGCTGCGAAAGACCGGCGGCAACGCGTCGACACGGAGCGTGCCGTCGGGCGAGGAAGTCTCGATCAGCGAGGCCACGAAATAGGCCGTCTCGACCAGCGATTCCTCGGCCGACTCGCGGTAGCGCGGATCGATGTCGCCGAGCTGGCGATACATCAGGAACGCCACGCCGAGGGCGTAGGCGACGAGGATGCCGATGAAGATGCGGTTGCGTCGGACTCACTGCGTCGGCAGTGCAGGCAGGTCTTCGGCCAGCGCATAGCCGCTGCCGCGATGGGTGCGGATAGGCTCGTCGTTCGGCGCGATCGTCTTCATCTTGGCGCGCAAGGTCTTGACATGCGCGTCCACCGTGCGATCCATGCTCTCGGTGTCGTTGCCCCAGACGCGCTCGAGCAAGCGCGTCGCGCGAGAACACATGGCCGGGCCGCGCCGCCAGCGTCTTGAGCAGATGGAACTCGTAGCGCGACAGCTCGAGGGCGCGGCCGTAGTAGCGGATCTGCATCCGGCCTTCGTCGACGGCGAGCGGCGGCACGGCCGCGGTGCCGACCGCGAGCGATTTGTCGGCATCAGTCGGCGCGGCGGCCGGCGGACGCGCACTGCGGCGCAGGATGCCGCGCACCCGCGCCACCAGCTCGCGCGGCGAGAACGGCTTGGCGATGTAGTCGTCGGCGCCGAGCTCGAGCCCGACGACGCGGTCGATCTCGTCGCTGCGTGCAGTCAGGAACACGACCGGCAGGTCGCTCGTCTCGCGGATCCGCTTGAAGACCTCGAAGCCGCTCGTGTCGGGCAAGCCGACATCGAGAATGACGAGCGCCGGCGGCTCCCTGGCGATATGCGCCAGCGCATCTTCGCCGGTCGCGCACCAGGCCGGCTCGAAGCCCTCGGTGCGAAGGGCATATTGCAGCGTGTCGGCGATGCCGGACTCGTCCTCGACGATCAGGACCTTGGGCCTCATGCCGGCAGGAAGCCTTCGATGGAGAAATAGCGCTCGCCGGTGTCGTAGTTGAACCCGAGGATCGTCGAGCCCGGCGGCGATCTCCGGCAGCTTCTGCGCGATCGCGGCCAGCGTCGCGCCCGACGAGATGCCCACGAGCAAGCCCTCTTCGCGGGCCGAGCGCCGCGCCATCTCGCGCGCCGCTTCGGCTTCGACCTGGATCACGCCGTCGAGCAGGTCGACATGCAGGTTCTTCGGGATGAAGCCGGCGCCGATGCCCTGGATCGGATGCGGGCTGGGCTTGCCGCCGCTGATCACCGGCGACGCGCTCGGCTCGACGGCATAGACCTTGAGCTTGGGCCACATCTTCTTCAGCACCATGGCGCAGCCGGTGATGTGCCCGCCGGTGCCGACCCCGGTGATCAAGGCGTCGACGCCGCTCGGGAAGTCGGCGGCGATCTCCTCGGCCGTCGTGCGCGCATGGACCTCGATGTTGGCCGGGTTCTCGAACTGCTGCGGCATCCACGCGCCCGGTGTCGAGGCGACGATCTCCTGGGCTCGCGCGATCGACCCGTTCATGCCTTTTTCGCGCGGCGTGAGCTCGAAGGTGGCGCCATACGCCAGCATCAGCCGGCGCCGCTCGATGCTCATGCTGTCGGGCATCACGAGCACGAGCTTGTAGCCCTTGACCGCGGCCACCATGGCCAGTCCGACGCCGGTGTTGCCCGAGGTCGGCTCGACGATCGTGGCGCCCGGCTTGAGCGCTCCCGATGCCTCGGCGGCCTCGACCATCGCCAGCGCGATGCGGTCCTTGATCGAGCCGCCGGGGTTCGAGCGCTCGCTCTTGACGTAGACGCTGTGGGTCGCGCCGAACAGGCGATTGATCCGGATATGCGGCGTCTTTCCGATGGTGTGGAGAACGTCGTTGGCAAGCATCGCAGCCCCTTTGTTCCCGAGTCCGTCCCGAGCCGTGCGGCGATTATGTTCTCGGCCTTCGCAGCGGATCGGCCGGCAGGCGTTTGCGACAATGCCCGATGCCCTCGGTGCTGCTGAACGACACTTTCCTGCGTGCCTGCTTGTCGCAGCCCGTACCCGTGACCCCGGTCTGGCTGATGCGCCAGGCCGGCCGCTACCTGCCCGAATACCAGGCGACACGAGCCCGTGCGGGCAGCTTCATGGGCTTGGCGACGAATCCCGAGCTCGCGACCGAGGTGACGCTGCAACCGCTCGAGCGCTATGCGCTCGATGCCGCGATTCTCTTCAGCGACATCCTGACGGTGCCCGACGCCATGGGCCTCGGCCTGACCTTCGCCGCAGGCGAGGGGCCGCGCTTCGCCCACCCGCTGCGCGATGAAAGTGCGGTTGCCAGGCTGGCGGTGCCCGACATGGCCAAGCTGCGCTACGTCTTCGATGCCATGGCCTCGGTCCGCAAGGCGCTCGCAGGCCGGGTGCCGCTGATCGGCTTTTCGGGCAGCCCCTGGACGCTCGCCTGCTACATGGTCGAAGGCGCCGGCTCGGACGACTATCGCCTCGTCAAGACCATGCTCTATGCGCGGCCCGATCTGCTGCATCGCATCCTGGAGATCAATGCCGAGGCGGTGGCGCTCTATCTCAACGCCCAGATCGACGCCGGAGCGCAGGCCGTCATGATCTTCGACAGCTGGGGCGGCATCCTCGCCGACGGCGCCTTCCAGGCCTTCAGCCTGGCCTACACGGAACGCGTGCTGCGTCGCCTCAAGCGCGACGCCGACGGCCGGCGGGTGCCGCACATCGTGTTCACCAAGGGTGGCGGCCCTTGGCTCGAGGCCATCGGCAAGCTCGGTGCCGATGTCGTCGGCGTCGACTGGACCGTCCATCTCGGCGCGGCCCGCGGCCGGGTCGGCGAAGGCGTCGCCCTGCAAGGCAATCTCGATCCGAACGTCCTCTTCGCGGGACCCGAGGCGATCCGCAGCGAGGTCGCCCGAACGCTTGCCAGCTTTCACGCGACCGCCTCCCCGACCCGCAACGGACACGTGTTCAACCTCGGTCATGGCATCAGCCAGCACACGCCCGCGGCGGACGTCGGCGCCCTCGTCGATGCGGTTCATGAGCTGTCGCGGCCATACCACGAGCAGCTCGAGGCGTGACGAAAATCACGGGCTGCCGCTGTACCTCGAAGAAATGCGGTGAGTGAGCGCTCAGGGCTTGACTTATCCCCATGACTTTGATCTGTCATAAATTTCCGCGCCGCTGCTGCACCGCATCAACGCATTTTTCGGCAGCGTCCGTAAGTCGTTGATTTCATTGAGGTCGTGGACTTGCCGCGAAAGCGTGCAGGCTGTCGCCAATCGAGACGCAGCAAGCGTTTCGAGGGAGCGCGGGGCGGTTCTCCACAAAGTTACCCACAGCGACGGTGGAGAATTTCAAAAGCATCAACAAATCATGGACTTACAGGGTTTAGTTGAAGTCATGCGCCGATTTCCGTGGCGCATTTAATGAAAGCATGAACGCCGTGGTGAACCCGGTGCTGGTGGCTGTCGACACGCCGCTCCACGCCGGCCTGGACTCCTTGCTGAGCTACCGCAGCGAGCGCCCGCTCGCTGACGGAACGCTGGTACGCGTGCCCTTGGGCAAGCGCGAAGTTGCCGGCATCGTCTGGTCGGCGGCCGCCGTCGATGCGACGGACGAGAAAATTCGCGACGTCGCCGCGGTCTGCGATGGCATCGAGCCCTTTTCGGCAAGCTGGCGCGCGCTCGTCGATTTCGCGGCGGCCTACTATCAACGCGGGGTCGGCGAGATCGCCCTGTCGGCGCTGCCGGTCGAGCTGCGCCGACTCGACAACGCCGGTCTCGCGAAGCGCCTGGCTCGTGCACGAAAGACGGCGGCGGCCACGGCCTCTTCGGCAACGCCCGCCAACGCGCCGATGCTGTCGAGCGAGCAAGCCGCGGCGACCGAACGCATCGCCGCAGCAATGCAGGCCGCCCTGCCCGGAACGATTCTTCTGCACGGCAGCACGGGCAGCGGCAAGACCGAGGTCTACCTGCGCGCCACCGGCGGTGGCGCTCGAGCAGAAGCGGCAGGCGCTGGTCCTGGTGCCCGAGATCAACCTCACGCCGCAGCTCGTCGCCCGCTTCGCCGAGCGCTTTCCCGGTCGCGTCATCGTTTCGCTGCACAGCGGCCTGACGCCCGCGGCGCGCCTTCGCCACTGGTTGCTGGCGCACGCCGGCATCGCAGACATCGTCCTCGGGACGCGCCTGGCGATCTTCGCTTCGTTGCCTGGCCTGGGCCTGATCGTCGTCGACGAGGAGCACGACCCGTCGTACAAGCAGCAGGACGGGGCACGCTACTCGGCGCGCGACCTGGCCGTCTGGCGCGGTCACCACGAAGGCGTGCTGGTCGTGCTCGGCTCGGCGACGCCGGCGCTCGAGAGCTGGCATCGCGCCGAGGCCGGCCGCTATGTCCGCCTCGGCCTGCCGTCGCGGGTCGGCGGCGCCGCCTGGCCGGAGATCCGGCTCGTCGACATGGGCCGGTTGCCGCGCACCCGCGGCAATGCGCCGGCCCTCGCACCGCCGCTGGTGGCGGCGATCGAGGCGCGGATCGAACGTGGCGAGCAGAGCCTGGTCTTTCTCAATCGGCGCGGCTATGCGCCGGTGCTGCACTGTCCCGAATGCGGCTGGAAAAGCGCTTGTCCGCATTGCAGCGCGTGGCGCGTCTTCCATCGCCAGGACCGGACCCTGCGCTGCCACCACTGCGGCCTGGCCGAAGCGGTGCCGCGAGCCTGCCCCGAGTGCGGCAATCCCGACATCGCACCGATCGGACGCGGCACGGAACGGCTCGAGGAGCAGTTGGGCGCGCTGCTGCCGGGCGCCCGCATCGCACGGATCGACGCCGACAGCACGCGCAGGAAGGGCGCCCTCGAAGCGCAGCTCGGCGCCGTCCACGCCGGCGAGGTCGACGTGCTCGTGGGCACGCAGATGATCGCCAAGGGACACGACTTCAGGCGCATCGGCCTGGTCGCCGCCGTCAATCCCGACAGCTCGCTCTTCAGCAGCGACTTCCGCGCGCCCGAGCGCCTGTTCGCGCTGCTGATGCAGGCCGCCGGTCGGGCCGGTCGCGACGCTGCGCAGGCGAGCAGGAGCGAGATGTGGGTCCAGACCTGGCATCCGGCGCACCCGCTCTACGCCGCCTTGCGGGCACACGACTTCGCCGCCTTCGCGAGCGAGCAGCTGAAGGAACGCGAGAGCGCCGGGCTGCCGCCCTATTCGCACCTCGCGGTGCTGCGCGCCGAAGCGAAGACGAGCGAAGCGGCGCGCGCCTTTCTTGCCGCGGCCGCAGAACGTGCGCAGAGCCTGGCCGAGGCCGGCTCGGTGATGGTCTACGCCCCGGTGCCGCTCGTCGTCGCGCGGGTGGCCGACGTCGAGCGCATGCAGATGCTGGTGGAAGCGAGCTCGCGCCGCGACCTGCAGGCGATGCTCGCGCGCCTGGCTGCCGCTGCTCTACGCCCTGCGGGCCGAGCGCAAGGCGCCGGAGGAGCGGCTGCTGCGCTGGGCCATCGACGTCGATCCGCTCGTCATCTGACCGGCCGGGTCAGGTCGGCCAGCAGCAAGGTGGCGCGAACGAGGCTCTCGACCGCCTCGGTCAGGTTCGAAGGCGGCTCGAGCATCTCGATCTCGGCCAGCAGCGCATCGGCCTCTTCGAGGTCGTCGGCATCGAGGTGGCGGTAGAGCAGCGCCAGCGGCTCGAGCGTCGATGCCGCCGGCAACTCCATGACGCCGGGAAAGAGCTCGAAGGCCGTGGCGATGCCCGCAACCCACGGATACACCGCCTCGGCCGCATCGCCGCCACCGTCGTCGTCGAGCTCGAAGACCCAGGGATCGAACCAGCGGCGCTCGCCGATCGCGGCATCGAGCTCGGCATGGCGACGCAGCGCGAGCGCATGCAACGGTGCGGCGTCGTAGCCGCTCGGCAAGGGTCGGCCGTCGTGGTCGACGACGCAGGCCAGCCAGCGTTCGCGCGCTATCCGCTCCGGCTGCACCAGCACGCCGCAGAGAAAGCCGTCGAGCGACGAGACGTCGAGCGGCTCGAGCGGCGCCGGAACCGCATCGAGCAAACGCTGCAGCGCGTCGATCTCGCGTTCGGACAGCGGGGCGGCGTGCCGGGTGGGCGCTGGCGCGCCCGGCCGGCCGGGTGGCACGCGTCTCACCACAGGATCAGCTGCGTGCAGCGAAAGAGCGCGAGCCTGCGATCGCCGGGGCCGAACACGGTGGCCGACCAGACTTGCGTCGTGCGACCGAGATGCTCGGCGCGGGCCTCGGTACGAATCGTCCCTTCGCGCGCCGTGCCGAGAAAATTGCTCTTCAGCTCGACCGTGGTGAAGTTCTTCGCACCTTGCGGCAGGTGTGCGATGCAGGCGTAGCCGCAGGCCGAATCGGCCAGCAGCAGCACGCTGGCGGCATGCAGGTAGCCGTTCGGCGCCCACATCCACGGCTGCAGCACGACCTCGGCATCGAGCCGGCCCTCCTCGATGCGCGTGACGACCAGGCCGAACCGGCCGGGCAGCGAATCGACCTGACCCTGATGCAGCCGTTCGGCGGTGATCTCGGATCGCAGCATCGTTTGATCTTCTCCGGTTTGGCGAGTGTTCGTGGGCGCCTCGTCGCGAGCTTAGCGGTCCGGGCGGCGCCACGCTGTCGCCAAGGGTTCAGGGCGACCCGCGCGATCGATTGGCGGATACTGGCGCAAGCGTTCACGACTCAGGAGAGACCCGTCATGGGAGCCAACGAAGCATTCACCAGCAGCGCCGAGATCGGCCACGTCATCAACGGCCGGCCGGTGGCCGGAACGAGCGGCCGCCGCCAGGCGGTCTACAACCCCGCCACCGGCGCCGTGACGCGCCAGGTTGCGCTCGCTTCGGTCGCGGAAGTCGACGCTGCCGTCGCTGCCGCCAAGGCCGCCTGGCCGGCCTGGGCCGGTACCTCGCCCTTGCGCCGCGCCCGCATCCTCAACGCCTTTCTCGGCCTGCTGAACCAGCATCGCGACGCGCTCGCGGCGATGATCACCTCGGAGCACGGCAAGGTCTTCACCGACGCGCAGGGCGAAGTCACGCGCGGCATCGACGTCGTCGAGTTCGCGTGCGGCATTCCGCAACTGCTGAAGGGCGACTACACCGAACAGGTTTCCACCGGCATCGACAACTGGACGATGCGCCAGCCGCTCGGCGTGGTCGCCGGCATCACCCCGTTCAATTTCCCATGCATGGTGCCGATGTGGATGTTCCCGGTGGCGATCGCTTGCGGCAACTGCTTCGTGCTGAAGCCGAGCGAGCGCGATCCGTCGGCCTCGCTCTTGATGGCCGAGCTGCTGAAGCAGGCGGGCCTGCCGGACGGCGTCTTCAGCGTCGTGCAAGGCGACAAGGTCGCGGTGGATGCGCTGCTCGCGAATCCGGACGTGAAGGCGGTGAGCTTCGTCGGCTCGACCCCGATCGCCCGCTACATCTACGAGACCGGCGCGCGAAACGGCAAGCGCGTGCAGGCGCTCGGCGGCGCCAAGAACCACATGGTCGTCATGCCCGACGCCAACCTCGACCAGGCGGTCGACGCGCTGGTGGGTGCCGCGTACGGGTCGGCCGGCGAGCGCTGCATGGCGATCTCGGTGGCCGTGCTCGTGGGCGACATCGCCGACCGGATCGTTCCGCTGGTGGCCGAGCGCGCCAAGGGCCTGATCGTCAAGAACGGCATGGAGCTCGATGCCGAGATGGGCCCGCTGGTAACGAAGGAAGCGAAGGCTCGCGTCGACTCCTATATCGCCTCGGGCATCGGCGACGGCGCGACGCTCGCCGCGGATGGCCGCAAGCTCTCGGTCCAGGGCCACGAAGCCGGCTTCTTCACGGGCGGCACGCTGTTCGACCACGTCACGCCCGCGATGAAGATCTACCGCGAGGAAATCTTCGGCCCCGTGCTCTCCTGCGTTCGCGTGGCCGATTTCGAAGCGGCGCTGAAGCTCGTCAACGAGCACGAGTTCGGCAACGGCGTGGCCTGCTTCACGAGCGACGGCAACGTCGCGCGCGAGTTCGCGCGGCGGGTCGAGGTGGGCATGGTCGGGATCAACGTGCCGATCCCGGTGCCGATGGCCTGGCATGGTTTCGGCGGCTGGAAGTCGAGCATGTTCGGCGACATGCATGCCTATGGCGAAGAGGGCGTGCGCTTCTATACGCGACAGAAGTCGGTGATGCAGCGCTGGCCCGAATCGACGCCGAAGGGCGCCGAGTTCGTCATGCCGACGTCGAAGTAGTCTCAGCCGCCCGCCAAACGCCAGTTCAGCGTTCGCGTCGACGCATCCACGTCGACGGCCTGCTGCGAGCTCTTGCCTTCGTACGTTGCCGTCACCGTGTAGCGGCCCGGCGGCAGCTTGACGAGCAGCCATGGGCCGGCGCGATCGAGATCGAACACCTCTCCACTGCGTCCCTTGACGGCCACGTGGTCAGCCACGAGGTATTCGCCGCCCGCATTGCTGAACACGAGCTTCAGGCCGAACCCGTTCTGCATCGCCGTGATTGCGTCGCGCGCTTCGGTGCCGACACCGCCATTGACGTAGTCGATGCCGCCGACCGAACGCAACTGCGGCGCAGGCGCCGCACCTGCACCCGACTGCGCCAGGGCCAGCTCAGCGGAATTGATGGCCAGAAGGACGGTCAAGGCGAATCGAAAAGTGCTGCGCATGATGGGCTCCGGCGATCAGACGAGGAGCATGCGCCTGCGGCCGCGCCGCCGCCGTCGGCCCCGGTCGCCATGCGGCGTCGGACGGGTCCGACCGGAGGCTCAGATCTTCTCGGTCTCGCCCGCCGCCGGCTGCCAGCGCATCAGGCGCTTCTCGATGCGCCCGACGGCGGCGTCGAGCGCGAGCGCAAATATGGTCAGCACGACGATGCCGGCCATCACCGTGTCGATGTCGAACGAGCCCTCGGCCTGCAGGATCAGGTAGCCAACGCCACGCGACGAGCCGAGGTATTCGCCGACCACCGCGCCGACGAAGGCGAGGCCGACCGAGGTATGCAGCGAGCTGAAGACCCAGCTCGTGGCGCTCGGCAGATAGACGTGCCGCAGGAGCTGCTTGCGCGACGCGCCGAGCATGCGTGCGTTGGCCAGCACCACCGGGCTCACCTCCTTGACGCCCTGGTAGACGTTGAAGAAGACGATGAAGAACACCAGCGTGACGCCGAGCGCGACCTTGCTGGCGATGCCGAGGCCGAACCAGACCGCGAAGATCGGCGCCAGGATCACGCGCGGCATGCTGTTGAGCGCCTTGATGTAGGGATCGGTGATCGCGCCGGCGAGCGGGCTGAGCGCCAGCCAGAGACCGCAGGCCAGGCCGAGCACGGTGCCGATGCCGAAGGCGAGCACCGTCTCGACCAGCGTGACCCAGAGATGCTCGTAGATGTCGGCGTGGACGAAGAACCAGTCCCAGATGCGGCCGAAGACCTTCAGCGGCTCGCCGAAGAAGAACGCCGCCTGGCGATCGTTGTCGAACATGAAGTTGGGCAGGAGGCCCGGCGCCGTCAGCGCGTACCAGACGACCAGGATCACGACGAGCAGCCCGAGCTGCCAGGCGCGCAGGAATTTCATGAGGCCCGGCGCCGGATCATGCCGCCAGCTGCTGCCGATAGCCGGCCAGCACCTCTTCGCGCAGCACCGACCAGATCGCCTGGTGCAGCTCGACGAAGCGCGGTGTCGCGCGCACCTCGGCGACGTCGCGCGGCCGCGGCAGGTCGATCGCGAACTCGCCGATCGGATGCGAGCCCGGCCCGGCGGAGAGGCAGACGACGCGGTCGCTCATGGCGATCGCCTCGTCGAGATCGTGGGTGATGAAGAGCACGGCCTTCTTCTTCTCGGCCCACAGGCCCAGCAGCTCGTTCTCCATGAGCTGGCGTGTCTGCACGTCGAGCGCGGAGAAGGGCTCGTCCATCAGGATGATGTCGGGGTCGAGGACGAGCGTCTGCGCCAGGCTGACGCGCTTGCGCATTCCGCCTGAAAGCTGATGCGGATAGCGGTCGGAGAACCCGCCGAGGCCGACACGCCTGAGCCAGTCGTGGGCGCGGACGTCGGCATCGGCGACGGCGCGAAACTCGAGGCCGGCGGCGACGTTGCCGAGGGCGGTGCGCCACGGCATCAGGCTTTCGGCCTGGAACATGTAGCCGGCGCGGCGATTGATGCCTGTCAGCGGTTCGCCGAAGACTTCGATCCGGCCGCTGCTCGGCGCGAGCAGCCCGGCGGCGACATTGAGCAGCGTGCTCTTGCCGCAGCCGGTCGGCCCGACCACCGAGACGAACTCGCCGGCGCCGATGGCGAGCGTGACGTCGCTGACCGCGCAGTAGCGCCGGCTCGGATCGTCGCGCGCCGCGAAGACGCAGGAGACGTCGTCGAGGCGAAGCGCCTGCGAGGCAGGGGAGCCGGGTTCGGTCAAGGCGAGAGCGTGACGACAGTGGCCAGGAATGCCGCTCAGCCCTTCGCGTACTTCGCGTCGGCGCGCTTGACGTAGTCGTTGGTCCAGACCGCGGCCAGGTCGATCTTGCCGTTCGCGATTTCCGGATCGATGCTGGCCAGCGCCCGGCGCGCCGTCTCGGCGCCGGCTTCCGGAATCATGCCGTCGGGCGACAGGGCGCCCTTGGCAGCGAGAAAGGCATCGACGTAGACGGCGCGATCGCCGAGCAGATAGCTCTCCGGGACCGCCTTGATGATGTCGCCGGCGCCGGCGGCATGAATCCATTTGTCGGCGCGCACGATCGCATTGGCGAGCGCCTGCGTCGTCGCCGGGTACTTGTCGATGAAGGTCTGCTGCGTGTAGAGGCAGCCGGCCGGCATCGGGCCGCCGAAGATCCTGTCGGCCTCGGCGACGACGCGCGTGTCGGAAACGATCTTCAGGTCGCCGGAACGCGAGAGCAGCGTGATCACCGGATCGAGGTTGGAGATCGCGTCGATCTGCCCGGCCCGCATCGCCGCCACCGCGCCGTTGCCAGCGCCGACGCCGATGATCGAGACGTCGTTCGGCTTCAGTCCGGCCTTGGCGAGAACGAAGTTCGCCAGCACCTGGGTCGACGACCCCGGCGCCGTGACGCCGAGCTTCTTGCCCTTGAGATCGGCCGGCGTCTTGTAGTTCGGCATCGTCTTCGGGTTCACGCCGAGCACGATCTGCGGCGCGCGGCCTTGCAGCACGAAGGCGCGCAGGCGCTGGCCCTTGACCTGCATGTTGATGGTGTGCTCGAAGGCGCCCGAGGTGACGTCGGCGCTGCCGCCGACGAGCGCCTGCAGGGCGCGCGAGCCGCCCGCGAAGTCGGCGATCGTGATGTCGAGACCTTCGTCCTTGAAGTAGCCTTGGGTCTCGGCGATCGTCAGCGGCAGGTAGTAGAGAAGGTTCTTGCCGCCCACCGCGATCGTGAGCTTGGGTTTTTCCAGCGCCTGGGCGCGAACGAAACCGGGCAGCGCCAGCGCGGCGACGCTGGCGGAAAGAAGGGTGCGGCGTCGCATGCGACTGTCTCCGTCGTGATCGGGGCACCACTGTAGCGAATGCGCACCGCGCCGCGCACCCTGATCTCCCCGGAGACGACTCAGCCGGCGTCGGCAGCAAGTTGTCCCACCGGAACGGTGAAGGTGCGGTCGATCGTTCCGTCCTTGCCGTCGTCGACCGCGATGGTGGCGCTGCCGTTGGCCACGGTGACGGTGATGACGGCGTTCGGCAGGGTGATCGTCCACAGGCCCGAGGCCGGGATGCCGTCGGCGGCGTAAGTGATGCCACCACTGGTGGCAACGCTGTAGCTGAACGAGGCGTTGGGCAGCGTGCCGGCCAGGGAATGATGGCCGTCGATGCTGCTCGACTGCAGCGTGCCGCCGACCAGCGTCGCGGTGCGCACGATATCGGCGTTGCTCAGGGTAAAGCTGCTCGAGCGGGCGTTGTAGTGCGTTGCCAGGGTCAGGCTCGGCGATACGAAATGGCTCGACAGATGGACGGTGCCGTCGGGGTCGGTGCTGACGCTGTATTGCCGCTCGGTGCTGCCGTTCAGGACGGCGCCGCCGCGCGGCAGCGTCAGCGACAGGTTGCTGGCCGTCATCGACAGGTCGAGCGCGCCGTTGGCGCTGTCGCCGCTCGCGCCCAGCACCGTCAAGGACAGCGCGCCGTCGAGTTGCGCCAGGCCGGCCACGCCGGTGCAGGCCGCGTAGCTCACCTGGTAGACCTCGCCGGCATCGAGCTGGCCGTTCGCTTCGCTCTGCGGCGTGCCGCCGGTGATGGACACCGTCGCCGTACCGCCGCCCGGACAGGCGCGGGTCGAGGCGAGCAATGGATGGGCATCGGCTGCCAGCGCCTGCGAGCGGCCGGCCGCGGAGGTGCCCGCGCCCGCGGCGATCATCGTCTGGGCGGCCAGCACCGCACCATCGGCCACGCTCATCGTGTCGCTGCCGATCTGCGCCGAATTGGCTGCATAGATCGTTGCCGTGGCGGCGTCGATGGCAGCGCTGCCGTCGTCGGAACCACCGCCGCCGCAAGCGGCGAGCAGGGCAGCAGCGAGAACGGAAAGGGCGAGCGCGCCAGCGCTCGAGGCGGAGGCGGATGAAGCGGGTCGTTGCATGAGGGTTCTCCTGGCGAGGTGGGGCAGGCCGGGCCGGTTGCCGCGCGCCTTGAGCCGCAGTGTCGAAAGCGCGAGTTGCTGTGGCGTGAGGCGAAGGACCGCAGCTGTGAGCAGCGATGTCGCAACCCCGCGTCTGTCATCGTTTGTCACGGCTGCGAACGAGGCTCGCCCTTGCCGAGTGCCGGCATGGGTCTTTGCGCTGCCCTCGTAGAATGCTTTTGGATGAGTTGCCGCCGGCCTCTGCTCCTTCTCGCATGGGCCCTGTTCGCAGCGGCCGTGCCTTCGGCGCGAGCCGTGCAAGCGCCCGAAGCGCCGAAGGTGTCGCCGGTGCCCGCCGTCGCCACCGACCCGGTGCCCGCAGCCCCCGTCGCACCGGTGTCGCTGTCGGCACGCAAGGTCTACGAGCAGGCCCGCTCGCAGCTGGTGCAGATCCGCACGGTGCTGAAGGGGCGTGCCAGCCAGACCTCGGTTGGCTCGGGATTCTTCGTCGGCAACGAAGGCTTCATCATCACCAACTTCCACGTCGTCAGCGAAGCGGCATTGAAGCCGGAGCGGCACGACCTGGTCTACGTCACCGCCGATGGCCGCGAGGCGCCGCTGCAGATCCTGCAGCTCGACGTGCTGCACGACCTTGCCCTGCTCCGGGCCGCCGATGCCGCCGGCCGGACTTTCGATGCCTTGCCCTTTCGCTCCGACGCCGAGCCGCTGGCCCAGGGTGAACGCATCTATTCGCTCGGCAACCCGCTCGACGTCGGCTTCGCCGTCGTGCAGGGCACCTACAACGGGCTGGTGCGACGCAGTTTCTATCCGCAGATCTTCTTCGGCGGCGCGCTCTCGGCCGGCATGAGCGGAGGCCCCGCGCTCGACGAGCAGGGCCACGTGATCGGCATCAACGTGGCGCGGCGCGTCGACGGCGAGCAGGTGAGCTTCCTGGTGCCGGCAAGCTTCGCGATCGCGCTGCTCGCGAGCGGCCGGGATGCCAAGCCGCTCAGCGAGCCGGCCTATGCGATCGTCGATGCGCAGCTGCAGAAGCATCAGGCGCGGCTCACCGAACGCTTCATCCAGCAAGGCTGGAAGGAAGACACTCACCCGCGCTACCACGTGCCGGTGCCGCCCGACGTCTTCATGCGCTGCTGGGGCTCGAGCGAGCCGTCACGTACCGGCGGCCTCGACTTCGAGCGCTCCGATTGCGTGATGGACACCCGCATCTTCGTCGGCGACTTCAATACCGGCACCATCAGCATGCGCCACGAAAGCTACGACGGCTCCAAGCTCGGCACGCTGCGCTTCGCCGATCGCTATTCGCAGAGCTTTCGCAACGAAAACTTCACCCGCCTGTCGTCGCAGTACCAGACCAAGCCGATCTGCAACGAGGACTACGTCGACCGCGACGGCCTGGCCTTGCGCGCCGTCGTCTGCATGCGCGCCTACAAGAAGCTGCCGCAGCTCTACGACGTGTCGGTCCTCGTTGCCACCCTCGACCAGAACGTGGCCGGTGTGCAGGGCCGCTTCGATGCGCAGGGCGTGAGCTTCGCCAACGCCAAGCGCCTGGCGCATCACTATCTCGACGCCTACCGATGGGTGAAGTAGCCGACGCGATGGACGCACGGGCCGACGCCGGCACGGCTGCCGCGGCCGCGCCGCCCGCCGCCCAGGCGGCGCTGATCGAAGCCGTCGACCGCGACGGCCTGGTGCGCCAGAGCTGGCGCATCGGGCACTGGCCGGTCACGATCGGCCGCGCCCTCGACAACGACGTCATCCTCACCGATCCGCATGTCGCCGCCCATCACGCGGCGATCGACTGGCAAGGCCCGGCCGACCACAGCGACAGCGAAGCCAAGGCCGTGCTTGCCGTTCGCGCCGGCGATACGAAGAACGGACTGGCCATCGGCCGCGAACGCCTGGCCGGCGGCGAATCGAAGACCTTCGCCGACACCGGCCGCGACCTCGACCTGCTCATCGGCCGGACCGCGCTTCGCCTGCGCTTGCCCGGCCACGCGCTGGGACAGGAACAACTGCTGGCGCCGATCGTCGCGGTCGAAAGACGCTGGCTGCCGACGCTCGGCCTGGCGCTGGCGGTGATCGTCGTCGTCCTCTTCAACAGCTACCTCGACAACGACCCGGACGGCCTCAGCCGTGCCATCGGCGCGGCCGTGCTCACCGCCGTCGCCGGCGGCGCCATCTGGTGCGGCTTCTGGTCCTTGCTGTCGAAGCTCTTCGCCAGGCAAAGCAACTTCGGCTGGCACGTGCGGGTCTTCGTCGTCGCCAGCCTGGTGATGCTCGCCATCGCGGCGCTGCCTCCGCTCCTGGCCTTCTCGTTCTCCTGGCCCTGGCTCACCGACTTCAGCTTCGTCGCGGTGTTCGCCACGATCGCCGCGGCGATCTACTTCCATCTGCTCGCGGTCGAGCCCGGCCGGCAGCGGCTGATGCGCGGAGTCGCGTTCACGGGCTTCGTCGCCGGCGTGGCGCTCACGCTCTGGTTCAACATGCAGCGCACCGGCCGCCTCGGCGAGGAGCTCTACATGAATCACCTGTTCCCGCCCGCGCTGCGGCTGGCCAGACCGACCAGCGTCGACCACTTCGTCGACGGCCTGGCGCCGATGCAGGCCATCCTCGACAAGAAGGCGAAGGACAAGGGCAGCAGCGGTGACGATGCCCGCGGAGACGACGATGACGACGACGATTGAGGCCGGCGGCACGCGCAGCGTGCTCGTCACGGGCGGCAGCCGCGGCATCGGCGCAGCCGCGAGCCTGCTCTGTGCAGCACGCGGCTGGGCGGTCGGCGTGAACTACGCCAACGATGCGAAAGCGGCCGAAGGCGTGGTGGCGGCGATCCGGGCGCGCGGCGGCCGGGCCGTGGCAGTGCGCGCCGACGTGGCCGACGACGCCCAGGTGAAAGCGATGTTCGCGGCGCTCGACCGGGAGCTGCCGCCGCTCGGCGGCCTCGTCAACAACGCCGGTGTCATCGACCTCGCGGCCCGCGTCGATACGATGACGCCGGCACGCCTGCAGCGCATGTTTGCCATCAACGTCTTCGGCAGCTTCTTCTGCGCCCGTGAAGCGATCCTGCGCATGTCGACGAAATCAACCGCCGGTGCGCAAGGCCGCGGCGGCGCCATCGTCAACCTCTCCTCGGCGGCGGCCAAGCTCGGCGGCTCGGGCCAGTACGTGGACTACGCGGCGGCCAAGGGTGCGATCGAGACCTTCACCATCGGCCTGGCCAAGGAAGTCGCGGGCGAAGGCATCCGCGTCAATGCCGTGCGGCCGGGCATCATCGAGACCGACATCCATGCGTCGGGCGGCGCGCCCGAGCGGGTCCGGCAGATGGCGCCCCTGGTACCCATGCAGCGCGCCGGCTCGGCCGAGGAAGTGGCCGAGGCAATCGTCTGGCTGCTCTCCGACGCCGCGAGCTACAGCACGGGCTCGTTCGTCGAGGTCACCGGCGGCCGCTAGAGCCGCAATCCTTCGCTACCCCGCCGCCGCCATCGCCTGCAAGGCGTCGAGCAGCGCGCTGGCGGCCTTCTTCTCGGCGGCACTGGCGACACCGCGATAAGGCTCGAGCGTGAAGCGCGCCTCGGCGTGCACCGAGTCCCACATGCCCGGCGCCGGCACGCGCGCCTTCAGGTTGCCGAAGGCATCGACGAGCGCAGGCGTCGAGGCCGCCAGCTGGCGGGCCGCGAGCGCGGTGAGGACACGCAGCTCGATCTGGCCGACGACCGACCAGAAGTCGGGCCGCTCGTTCGCGGCGCGTTCCAGCGACTCGCGCACGGCCTCGATCCGCTCGAGCGCCAGTTCGGCGGGGCGGCGCTCGAGAAAAGCGAGGCGGAGCTCGGCGCTGATGCCGTTCTTGGCCGGATAGAAAAGGTCATAGGCACCGCTTTCGCGGGCCAGCCTTTCGGCATTGCCGTAATGCAGCGCCATCGCCTTCAGAGCCAGCAGTCGCTCGCCCGGAACCGTCGCCCCGCGCGCACGGCGCTTCGTCGAACCGGCGCGCGTCGTCGGCGTGGCGACTCGGCCCTCGACCATCACCAGCCGCTTGTAGGCCGAGCCGAGGAGCGACTCGCGCTCGGCCGTCGGTTGCAGATCGACGAGCCGCTGCAGGCGGGCGATCGCTTCCTCGATCTCCTTCCTGCCCTGCACCGGATCGGCGTTCTCCTCGCCGTGTCGAGCCAGGACGTTGCCGAGCTGCTCGGCTGCCTTGAACGACGCGCTGCCATCCGGCGCGGCCACGGCGACCCGATACCACCCGATCGCCTTGTCGATGTCGCGCGCGTCGGCGAAGGCCAGGCCGAAGGCCTCGGCCACCGCGCCCATGCCGCCCCAGAGCGGCCCGAAGGTCGATTCCAGAAAGCGGATCTTGTCGTGCTGCGCCTGCAGCGACGCACCGCTCTTCGCGTCGCTGCCGCCGAAGCGCAGGCGGATCGAGATCGTCTCGAGCGCGAGCGCCAGGGCAGGCGCCGACGAGACGGCGGCGAACTCGTCGCCGGGCGCGGCAGCGACGCGCTGCGCATCGCCGCCATCGCGCTGCCAGGTCCAGCCCGGATCGCCATAGCACTGGTAGGCGGCCCAGGTGTTGCCGTTCGGGTTGGCGCGCCAGGCGGCGGTGCGCGCCGCGGCGACGGCATCGATGAAGCGGCCGCCACCGAGGAGCACGTCGTAGAACGAGGTCGCGAAGATCTCGGCCGGCCCGTCCTCCACGGCCCAACCGGCGGCGACGACGCAGCGCACGCCGATCTCGATCAGCGCTTCGGCGATGTTGGCCGCGAAGTCGGCGCGGTCGTAAGGCGCGAGCGTCGTTTGCGCGTCGCGCGCGGCGAGATGGCAGCAGTTGAGAAAGACGAGCTCGGGCACGGTGCGCATCGCCTGCACTTCGGCCGGCCCGAGGAAGGTGTTGCCGGAGAGCACGACGCCGCCCTTCGGACCCGGCGCACCGTGGCCGGCCACATGCACGACGCGATACGGCCGTTCGAACAGGGCGTTGATGACGGTGCGCGCATCGTCGCCGCCGCTCGTCAGCGCGCGCACGTGCGCCGCATCGAGGCCGGCGCTGCCGCCGGTCAGGCGCGTCGCCACGGCCACCGCTTCGGCGAGCGCGCCCGGCAGCGCCGGGTACATCGTGGCGTCGACGAGCGGCTCGCCGATGACGAGCACGCTCGAGTCGGCGTCGGCATCCGAGACCTGCGAGCGGAACTCGGCCGTGCGGAGCTTGCGCAGGAGCTTGCTGCGGATCGCCCACGGCCGCGGGTCGCCGCCCGTGACCTGCGAGCCCGGCGTGTCGAGCAGCTCCCACGGAATCGCGGCGGTGCCGCCGTCGAGCTCGATCACCATCTCGCTGGTGCCGCCCAGGAAGGGCTCGAGCTCGACCGGCACCAGCAGGTCGAACAAGGTGCGGCCGATCTGGCCGTCGCGGCTGGCATCGTTCGAGGCCTTGGCGACGAGCTCGCGCACCAGCGTTCCCTGCGTCTGCTGGGCCCGCACTTCGGTGCGGGCGCGGCGCGTGTCGAGATTGAAGGTGATGGTGGGCTCGCCGTCCGAGCGCTGACTGGTGACGACGCTGATGAAGTCGTAGGCCGCGCCGCGATAGCTCGAATCGAGCGAGCGTCGCAAGGCCCCCGCGCCCGACTGCACCGGCCCCACGACCTTGAGCTGATGCGGCGTCGCCGTCGCCTGGACCTCGAGCGCGCGCCAGGCATCGCTGGCCCGGTCGAGATAGAGCTCGACGAGCAGCAGGCGGCCGATCTCCGGCCAGCCGTTCTCGCGCAGCTTGACGTTGGCGTCGTAGGCGCCCTGCGCGATCGCCTGCGCGGCACTGCCGGCGCTGATGCCGGTGCCGCCGCTTCCGATCAACGTGGCGGCGAGATCGAACTCGGCGGGTGCGCCGGCGGCCTGCTCGGCGAGGCGCTGGGCATAGGCCAGGGCTGCCTGCCGAACCGACCACGACAGGTCGACCGCGCGCAGCTTGCCCTCCTCGCCGAGCCCGGCCACGATGACCGCGAGCGGGCGCGCCATCGCCAGCACGTTCTCCGGATCCTTCCTGATGTTGCCGAAGATCTGGTGCGAGCCCACCGCGTCGGGATAGAGGCCGGCCGAGAGCGACTTGCTCATCGCTGCTCCGACCAGCCGATCGACGACGGCCTCGGTACCGGTCAGGCCGATCGAGCGGTAGTGGCCGACCAGGAGCGGCTGGTGCACGAACTTCAGGTCGACGTTGAGGACCGAGACATGCAGGGTCGCGCCGGTGCGCCGGTCGTCGGCAACGGCGCGCGCCGTGATGCCGAGAACATCGGCCTGGCTCGACGGCGGCTCGGAGCCGAGCAGCCCGCGCGAAGGGCGGCTGCGCAAGGCGCTCGTGCTCGCGTCGGCGCCGGCGGGCGCGCCCGCGGCAGCGCGGGACGCGACGCTCGCCGCGTCGAGCGTGTCGAGCAGGTGCGTGTCGCCCGCCGTCAGAAGCTCGACGAAAGCGGGGAACGCGCTCGTGGTCTTCGGCAGGTCGCCGTGCGTCGCGTCGAGCTTCCAGGTGCGCACGCCTGGCAGGAGCGCGCAGGACAGCGGCACCCGGCCGTCGCCGCCGTTGGGTGCGTCGAGGTACTCGAGCCCGGCATCGCCAAAGGCATAGCCGGATGGCGTGAAGGCGGCGTGGCCCACGACGAGGAGAAGCTTGTGCGCGTCGTTGCCGAGCGTTGCGGCCTGCGCGTCGAGACGCTTGCGCAAGGCCACGGCCTGGTCGAGCACCGACTGCGGCGGCGCTGCCCAGCGGTACAAGGCGTGCTGCACCTCCGGCAGATGCCAGATGCTGCGATCGGCAAGGCAGGCCATGTCCTGATCGGCGAGCTTCTGCCAGCTCTCGGCCCGCGCCAGGCCGAGCGCGGGATCGAGCAGCGCGGCTTGCAGTTGCAGGAAGCCGGGCATGCCGGCCATCGTCGTGCGCGCACCCGAATTGTCGAAGAGCGAACCGAATGCCGCCAGGGCGTTGCCGAAGGTGTCGTCGCCGGAGAGCGTTTGCATCGGCGACCAGGAGCCACCGTTCGGCGTGCCGAGCATCAGCATGCGGGCACCGTCGCGCGCCAGCAGGCGCTGCCAGGTGTCGGGCTTCTCGAGGGCCATGGTGCGGGCCACGAGGCCGCCCATCGAGTGGGCGACGATGCGCACCGGCTGCTGCGTGGCCGAGCGCGCGGCGAGCGCGGCATCGACGGCGTCGGCGAGGCGGCGTGCTTCGTCTTCGATCGGCCGGCGCCAGTCGAATGCGAAGGGAATGACTTCGTGCGTGTCGGCGAGGCGCTCGATCAGCTCGCCGTAGACGCTGCCGATCGGTCCGTCGGGCGTGACGTGCGACGCTGTCTTCGGATCCCAGGACAGGCTGCCCAGGCCGTTGACGAAGCGAAAGCCGAGCCAGATGCGCTTGCCGTCGAGCGCAAGGTTCGAGCCGAGGATGCCCGGAATGACGAAGACCGCCGGACGAGCCGCCGCCGCTTCATCGCTGCCGCCGGCGCCGCGCGAGCGCGCCACCGCGACGGCAGCACGCGTCCCGCTCGCATCCTCGCCGGCCCAGGAGAGCGGCCCGATGGTGGCGAATTCGGCCGGCATGTCGTCGACGAGGGCACTCGCGATGGCATCGACGGTGCGGTCGTTGCTGAAGTAGTTGAAGTGCGAGACCTTGCCGCCACGGTCGAGTAGAAAGCTGGCGCCGCTGCCGGCCGCCGACGGCGCTCGCGCGGAACCGCCGTACATCGAGCGCGTCTGCACCACGAAATCGTTGTCGGTCCAGTAGAACGCGTCGGAGAGCAGCGTCTTGACCCACGAGCCGATCGAATCGCCCGCGGCATCGCCGGCCACGACCCGCAGGTCGCCGGCGATGGGATCGCAGGCGCTGTTCAGCCACTCGACGACGGGACTGCCGGGCATCATCGCTTCGAGACCCGGCAGCTCGCCCGGGTCGGCGCGGCGGCGTGCCACCTCGTGCAGGAAATCGACAAGCTGCGGCAGCACCGGAATGCTCGCGAGCTCGAGGCACCAGGTCAGGATCGAGAGATAGGCATCGAGCCGCTTCGACGCGAGCAGGGTGCCGCGCGCCGGGCAGGCGACACGCACCGCCCGCTCGACGCGCAAGCCCTTGGCCTGGGCCTCTTTCACGAGTGCGCGCAGGTCGCTCTTGTGCTGCGCATAGCGCGGCTCGGCGAAGAGCGCGAGCGCGGCGCTCGTGAGCGCGCCCCCGCCGCAGGCGCGCGCCAGGATCTCGGCAACCAGGCCGCCGCGCGAATGCGTGAGCAGATGCAGGCGCGCCCCGGCCGGCAAGGCCCGCACCAGCAGCAGCGCGTTGGCGATCGGGCTGACGCCGAGCGTCGGGTGATCGAGACCGTAGACGCGTCCGGCGTAGCGTGCGAAGAGTTGCCGCACGACCGGGTTGTGCAGCGTCCAGAGCTTGCCGAAGGTGCCCGGCGTATCGCTGAAGGTGCCGTGGATCAGCACCAGCAGCGGGCCGCCATCGCTCGCAGCCGGCACGGCATCGATCTTCGAGCCGCTGCCCTTGAGCGGATTCAGGCTCTCGGCGGCGAGGCGATAGACGCCGGCGTCGACGGCGCCATCGACGCGTCGGGTGAGCGCGGCTGCCGCGAGCTGGTCGGCCGGATCCTTGGCCAGTCCGGTCAGCACCTGAAAGCCGGTGAGCAAGGCCTGGCCCATCCAGCCGCGCGTCGCGCCACGGGTGGCTTGCGCCTCGAGGCTCGGCCAGCCGAGCTGCGCCGGCACGATCACGTCGCCCGTGGCAGCCGGGACGGCACCGCGCGCGAGCGGCGATGCCTGCGCCCGCATCAGGTCGCGCGCATCTTCGGGATGGAGGACGAGGCGTGGACCGTTCGCGATGTCGAGAACGACGACGTCTTCGCCGGGCCGGGCCGTGACGCGCACCGGCTCGCCGCCGGCTCGCGTCGCGCCGACACGAACCGCGCTCTTGACCTGACCGCGCGCCAGCGGACCCGCGGGCGCCTCGGCTTGCCCGGGGATGACGAAGGTGATGTCGCCCGAGCCGCTGGCCATGGCCTTGCCTCCGCTGCTCAGACGCTGAAGGGCTCTTGGGCCACGAACGCAGCGACGCTGCCGAGCGTGAAGAGATTGGGCGTCTGCGTGGCCGGCATGGCGGCGCGGACGCGGGCGTGGAACTGTCCGTAGCTGCCCTTGAAGGCACCCTGGTTCCAGACCTTCAGCACCTGCTCGGTGAAGGCGCCGTTGTGGTCGCCGTCCATCGAGGTCTGATTGTCCTGGCAGCCCGAGATGAGGATCACGGCCGACTTGAGCGGCCCGACGACGGCGGTCGCGTGTGCTGCCGCGCCCACCTGTGCCAGCGCGGCGTCAGGGTTGGCGGCAACCTTGCCGACAGCCTTGGCGACGCTCATCTGCAACTGATCGTAGAACTGCTTGTGCGCGGCATAGACGCGCATCGCGACGGCATCGGGCATCAGCTTCGGCCGCTGCCCGGGCGGTGGCGGCGGTGGCGGCAGCTCGCGCGTCACCGTGCCGCTGTGGCAGCTGTCGGAGAGCACGAGGATGCGCACGCCGGCGGCGAACTTGCTGAGCTCGAAGTACAGCTCGTCGTCGATGAGCTGGCCGTCATAGAGGCACCAGGTCTCGTCCTTGCCGTCGCTCTCGTCGCCGTTGACGTCGGGCACCTGGCCGCCGTGGCCGGAGTAGCTGAGAAAGAACAGGTCGCCGCTTTGCAGCTGCTTGGCCGCGGCCCGCATGCCCGCGAGCAGCGCGGCACGCGTGGCCTTCTTCGTGAGCAGGACGGTCGACTTCATGCCTTGCGACTTCGCGAGCTTCGACATGTCGTTGGCGTCGAACTCGCAGGCCGCGAGCGGCCCGGACCAACCGGCATACGCCGCGGCGCTGACGCCGTTCAGGCCGAGATGCAGAGACAACGCCTGCTTCTTGCCCGCCTTGCCTGCCGTCGTCTTGCTCTTGGCCATGTCTTGTCTTTCGAGAGTGGATGCGGCCGGCCGCCTTTCGGCCGGCGGCGGGCAATGATCCCTGTCCGGGCCGCGAACTGCAAGGCGCCCGAGATGGGGAGCTTGCCCGGTCAGGGCCGTGCCGGTGTCGTGGCGCCGAAGAGCGCGGCCAGCAGGCGCCGGTGGTCGACGTGCCGCGCGGCGCCGAGGTCGATCCACGAGAAGCGCTGTGCCGGTGCCGCCGCGGTCGCTGCCGCGGCCGTGGCCCGGTCGGTGTCCGCGTCGAGCAGGACCACGACGCGGCCGACATGCTCGGCGCCGGCGAGGGCCGCGAGCTCGTGCCGGCAGCCTTCGTTCTTCGCCTGAAAGCCGCGCAGGTCCATCAGCACCACGTCGCTTCGCAGCGCCAGGGCCGCAAACGCGGCTCGCCATGTCGAATCGCGGCAGTAGCACTCGTTGATGCGAAAGCGCCCCTCCAGGTCCGGCAGCAGATCGAACTCGGCGATGCGCGCCTGCAGGTCGGACGCGCTCGAGATGAAGCGCTGGCCGAGACGCCGGTCGAGGAAGGTCAGCACATCGCCGGCATCGAGCGTGCGATCGACGAGATCGGTGCCGGCGATCAGCACGGTGTTGCCGCTCAGGCGCCAGCGTTCGATGACGCGATCGAACAGATCGAGCACCGACGCGTCGCGCTGGAAGACACGCAGCACCAGCAGCGTCGGCGGTCGCCCGGCCGGGGCCTGCGCTCGCCGCATGAGCGCAAAGCCGATCGGAATCCAGAGCAACGGCAAGAGCATGAACACGGCGGCGAGACCGCGGTCGCTGGCCGCGCCGAGAGCGACGAAGACGATCTGGACCGACCACACGGCCGCGAACTGCACGCTCAGCTCGGAGACGCGTCGATCCGCGTAGGCCCGACCCAGCGATCGCGCGAGCATGCGCACCGGCCACCACGCGACGAGCCAGGGCAGGAGCGCGAACAGCACGAACACCGTCGATGCGCCGATCGTCGACGCGAGCGATGCCAGCCAGGGCGAGCGCTGTGCGACGAAATAGGCCAGGACGTCGATGCCGGCCATCGACGCCCACGTCAGTCCGAGCATCGGCGGCAGCAGCCAGGGCGCGATGGCGCGGGTCGTCGCGCCGAGGCAGAGCGGCGCGATGAGCAGCAGGGGCAGAGCGACATCGGCCACGACATAGCTCAGGAGCTGCAAGGGCTGCGGCTCGATCGAGCGCCAGAGCATGAGCAGATAGGAGGCGGCGAGAAAGGCGACGAAGGAAGCCGCCAGACGCAGGCGCGACCAGCGCCAGACGATGGCGAGCGTCGGCAGCAGCGGCCAGAGCTGGACCAGGGCGAGAACGGCCAGGCGCTTCGGCGACCAGCCGGCAACGCCTACGGCCTCGAGCAACTGCAGCGCGGCACTGCTCGTGGCCACGAGCAAGGACACCGCGAACAGCAGGCCGGTCAAGCGCCAGCCCGCTTGCCGATTGGCAGCCAGGGTCGGCGCCAGGCGGCCCTGGCCAGCCAGGGTCGCGCCCTTCTCGCTCGCTGAAGGGGCCGCGGCGTCGAGATCGCCCGCCGGCGCGCTCATCAGCGCGCGCACGGCCGTGCGATAGCGGGCGGCGATGATCCAGGCACCGATCGCCGAAAGCCCGACGGCGACAACGAACATGAAAAGCAGCTTGCCGTTCGAATAGTCCATGGCCGTCGCTGGCGCGAGAACGCCTATCTGCGCTCGACGATCATCGGCACGACACCGAGCGCTTCGCGAACCCGCGTTGCCGCACCCTGGGCCTCGTCGCGGGTCGCGTAGGGGCCGGCCTGAACGCGATAGAACGATCCGTCGCCGAAGGTCGCCAGCGTCGGCATCAGCCAGTCGACGTCGGCACCGACGCGGCGCTGGAAGTTGTCGGCCCCGCTCGCTTCGCGGAAGGCACCGAGCTGGACCCAGAAGCCGCGCGCCTGCGCCGCCTGCGACATCACGGGCGGAGTCGACATCGCCGCGACGGCGTCGGCACGCGGCGACGCGTCGGCGCTGTCTGCCGGCAGCGCGGCCACGGTCGTCAGCTCGGCAACGACAGGCGGGCTCGCCGGCTTTGCAGGGACGACCGGTGGTTCGGCCGCAGGCGGCGGCCTCGCCGCCGCCGCAGCGGCGAGCCGGGTCGCGTCACCACCGTCGTGCCGCCAGTTGCCGGCGCGGATGTCGTCGAAGGTGAGGCGCTCGAGCTCGACCGGCGCGACGCCGCGCAGCAGGTCGAGCCGCTGCGCCGCGGCGTAGCTGAGATCGACGATGCGGCCGGCGTGGAACGGGCCGCGATCATTGATGCGCACGATGACCTCGCGGCCGTTGGCCGGGTTGCGGATGCGGGCATAGCTCGGAATCGGCAAGGTCGGATGCGCTGCCGTCATCGCGTACATGTCGTAGGTCTCGCCGCTCGCGGTGCGCCGGCCGTGGAACTGGCGCCCGTACCAGGAAGCCAGGCCGCGCTCCTTGAAGGCGACGTCGTGGGTCAGTGGCGTGTAGTCGTGGCCGAGCACCTGATACGGCTTGTTCGCGCCGCCCGGGCGGATCGGCTCGATCCGCGGCTCGGCATCGGGCAGGCTCGCGAGATTGGCCGGCGGATTGCTGCCGGGGCCATCGCCGCCGCGGCGCGGGCCCGAGGCGCAGCCAGCGAGCAGGGCGGCGAGCAACAGGGCGGCCAGCGCCCAGGGCGCCGGCGACGCGGGCCGGGCAAGCGGCGCGCGTCCCACGGCTTCGTCAGCTGCAGTCGACAGTGCGGAACTCGACGCGCCGGTCGAGCGCATCGCGCAGATCGTCGGTGCCCAGGCCGATCAGCGTCTCGCGCGATCCGACGCCCATCGCGGTGACGCGCGGCGCCAGCTTCGCGTTCTGCTTGTCGAGCGCCTGCTTGATGACGTCGGCACGCTTTTGCGAGAGCAGATCGTTGGCGGCAGAGGCGCCGGTGCGGCTGGTATGGCCGACGACCTTCATGCAGGTCTCGCGCGCGCCGACCTGGATCGCGACCTCGCGCAACCAGACCGCGTACTGCGACTGCAGGTCGCCGGAGCGCAGCATCGTCGTCGCGCCCGGGTTGAAGAAGATCTTGATCGGCAGCTTCTTGGCATCGAGGCCGGCGCTCACGATCTTGCCGAAATTGTCGGCCGCTTCCTTCTTCTTTCCGGTGCGCCAGCTCGACAGGTACAGGCCGTTGAGGATGCGCAGGTCGTCGGCCTCGGCCACCGGCTCGGCCTCATGGAAGAGGCGATAGGCATCGGCCGGCTTGTTGTCGGCAAAAGCGATCTGCGCTTCGTTGATGAGCGCCGCGGCCGGCAGGCGGAGCAGGTAGCCGGGGTCGATGTTGTCGCCCGGCATGCTGCCCTGGCACGACTTGATGTAGGCCATCGCCGTCCGGTCGAGGGCCCAGGTCGGGCTGTCGCGATAGAACGCGGTCGGCTCGGCGTTGACGGTCGTCGCCGTGGCGCGGTCGACGCGCTTGGCGATCAGCTTGCCGGTGCGCAGGTCGAGGAGCACGAGGCAGACGCGGAACGCGTCGGCGTTCTCGTCTTTCGCGTTCCTGGTGTTGACTGCGGTCAAGGTGCCGATCAGGAGCAGCGGCCGGCCGGACAGGCTGGCGCGCGAGAGCTGGCGCACATTCCACTGCGGCACGCGGGCCTTGATCAGGCTCGTCATCTGCTGGCCCATCTGCACCGTGGACGCCGTCTGCTGGCCGGTGCTGGCGTCGATGAGCGGATCGATGATGAGCTCGCGCGGGCCACTGCCCACGGCCACCTGCGCATCGCGCAAGAGCTGCTCTCCGGCGCGGGCGATGGCGTCGGCGAAGGCGGCCGGCGGAACCGGCGCAGCCGCGGGCGGTGGGGGAGCCGGCGCGGGCACCGGCTCGGCGGCAGGCGCCGGCGTCGTGGTCGGTGCCGGCGGCGCGGCGCAGCCGGCGAAGAGAAGCACGGCGAAACAGGCGATGGCCGGAAAGCGGATCGAACGAGGTGTCTTCATGGCAGTCGCGACGAGGCCCGATCGTGAAGTCGCCGCACTGTAGCGCCGTTCGCTGCGACGGCGACAGGGCAGTAACCAAAAGTGCAACCGGTGCCGGCGAGAAAAACTCACGCGAACGCAGGGCGCCGACGCCGCGCGAAGCTTTCGTCCGACAGGCTTGCTGCCTACGATGTGCGTCAATTGCCTCGATCCATGCGCACCCTGTTCGCCGCCCGCCCCGCTGTCGCCTCGCAAGCGCTGTACGGCGTGCTGCGCGCGAAAGGCTTCGAGCTCGGCGACTTCGAGCTCGACGAAGACGCGGCGCCGGAGCATGCCGACTTCCTCGGCCTGATGAGCGGCATGCTGCGCGTGAAGTGTTGGTCCACCGGCGAAGAGCGCGTCTACCCGACGGGCTCCGGCTCGGCCTGGATGGGCGCCTTCCTGATGGACCTCGGTGGCGGCCATTTCGCGCGTGCAGTGCGCGGCGGCGCCCCTGCCCTGAGCTGACTCGGCGAAATCCTACGCGGCGCACTGCCGCCTGCCGACAGACCGGCAAAGCCGCTCCAGCGACAGTGAAGTCATCGGTTCAACCGAAGTGCATCGCACCCGGAGTGTTCCGACTTCTTCAACCGTCGTGACGAGAGGATTTTTCATGAACAAGGATCAGGTCAAGGGCCGCGTCGAGCAGGCCAAGGGCAGCGTCAAGGAAACCACGGGCAAGGTCGTGGGCAACCCCAACCTGCAAGGCGAAGGTGCCTTGGACAAGGCCACCGGCAAGGCGCAAGCCACTTACGGCGACGCCAAGGAAAAGGTCAAGAACGCGATCGACAAGGCTTGATCGCGCTTCAGGACCGGCCGTCGTAGCGCAACGCAGGAAGCTGCGACGGGACTGAATCGCGGCCGTTCCGGCATCGCCGGCACGGCCGCTTTGCTTTGTCTTGCGCCGACTCGAAGCTCAGCGCCAGCTCGAGCGAAGGCGAGCGCCGAGATCGCACGCGGGCGCCGAGGCCGGCATCGACACGACTGCCGCAGTGCGTGCTGCCGCGGCGATGTGCTCGAAGCGGTCGCGAATCGACTCCGGCAGGAACCGGCTGATCGATCCGTACACATGCCGATCGCCGTAGGCGGCCTGCTGGGTGACGTAGAAGCGCTGCGGCACCAGCAGGTGCAGGTGATGGCGAGCCCGCGTCATCGCGACGTAGAGAAGTCGCCGCTCTTCGTCGATCTCCGCGGCATTGCCGGTCGCCATGTCGGAAGGCAGGCAGCCGTCGACGACGTTGAGCACCGAGACCGCGCTCCACTCCTGGCCCTTGGCCGAATGGATGGTCGAAAGAATCAGGTAGTCCTCGTCGTGGCTCGACGGTCCGGACTCGTCGCTCGTCGCCGCGGGCGGATCGAGGGCGAGCTCGGTGAGGAAGCGCTCGCGTGACGGATATTGGCCGGCGAGACGAACCAGATGGGCGATGTCGGCGGCACGCGGCGCAGCGTCCTCGTGCAGACGCTCGAGCTGCGGCCGATACCAGGACTCGACGGCTGCCAGCTCGTCGGGCCATGCCGATTGCGGCTCGCGCAGGCGCGCCAGCAGGCTCGCGAACTCGGCCCACGCGGCGGCCGCCGGCGCGGCGGGCGCAAACGCCGCCAGGGCGGCGAGCGGGTCGTCGCTGGCGCCGATCCGCGCCAGCAGGCGGCCGGCATGCGCCGCGCCGATGCCCGAGACCAGTTGCAGGGCGCGCAGGCCGGCGCGCTCGCCGCGCGGGTTGGCGGCGAAGCGCAGCACCGACAGCACATCCTTGACGTGTGCTGCTTCGAGGAACTTCAGGCCGCCGTACTTGACGAACGGAATGTCGCGGCGCGCCAGCTCGAGCTCCAGCGCGTTGCTGTGCTGCGCGGCGCGAAAGAGCACCGCCTGCGCCCGCAGCGCCAGGCCGGACTCGCGCAACTGCAGCACCCGTTCGGCGACCCACGACGCCTGCTCGCTCTCGTCGGCGACCCAGACCAGGGCCGGCCGCTCCGTGGCGGCAGCATCGGTCCACAAGTCCTTGCTGTGGCGCTCGGCCGCTTCGGCGATCACGGCATTCGAGGCTTCCAGGATCGGCATCGTCGAGCGGTAGTTGCGCTCGAGCGTGACGATGGCGGCGGGCGGCGCGAAGCAGGCCGCGAAGTCGAGGATGTTGCGAACCTCGGCAGCGCGAAAGGAATAGATCGACTGGGCGTCGTCGCCGACCACCGTCAGGCCGCGGCCCTCGGGACAGAGCGCCAGCAGGATCCCGGCCTGCAGGCGATTGGTGTCCTGGTATTCGTCGACGAGGACGTGATCGAAGCGCCCGGCCATCTCGGCAGCGATGGCCGGCTCGCGCAGTGCTTCGGCCCACCAGGCGAGCAGGTCGTCGAAGTCGAGCACGCGCTGCGCCTGCTTTTCGGCCACGTAGGCGCCGAAGAGGCGCTTCAGCTCGTCGTGCCAGGGCACGCACCAGGGCCAGTTCGCGGCCAGCACGTCGGCCAGGCTTTGCTGCGCATTGACGACGCGTGAATAGATCGCCAGGCAGGTCGAGCGCTGCGGGAATCGGCGCTTCGTCTCGGCCAGGCCGAGGCGCTGGCGCAGGACGTGCAGCAGGTCTTCGGAGTCGCCGCGGTCATCGACGGTGAACGACGGCTCGAGGCCGACCTGTTGCGCATGCAGCCGCAGCAGACGCGCGCCGATGCTGTGAAAGGTGCCGCACCAGGCCAGGCGCGCAGCACCGCGCAAGGGCGGCAGGCCCAGGGCCTCGTGCAGGGCCCGCGCGACCCGGCCTTCCATCTCGGCGGCGGCGCGCCGCGAAAACGTGAGCAAAAGGATGCGCGACGGATCGGCGCCGGCGAGCACGAGGCGCGCGACGCGCGCCGCCAGCGTCGTCGTCTTGCCCGAGCCGGCCCCGGCGATGACCAGCAGGGGACCGTCGCCCGTGCCGATGCCATGCTCGACGGCGCGAAGCTGCGCCTCGTTGAGGCGGCGAAAGATCGACGCGCCCTTGCCTGTCGAAGCGGCGGTGGCGGAAGCGGTCATGAATCGGCAGGCAAGAAGCGAGGGCGCAGCGAACTGTAATTCCATCCAGCCCCGGCCGTTCACGCCACGCGACTGCGCCAGCGTGCAATCGGACCTCTGCCCGACCCTACATTTCGTCGCCGCCTTGCCGAAGACCCTCGCATGTCCTGCGTTTTGCGATCGGCCAGGGCGCGCCCGCCCGCGCTCGTGCCATGACGACCCCGTCGCAGAGCGCCGTCCTCGAGCCGCGCGGCATGCCGGGCATGGCGCGCACGAGCGCGGGGCCGAAGCCGGTGGCCGCCGCGGTCCGGCTGGCGCTGGTCCATTCCTTCGCCACCGAGTGGCTCGCGCTGGTGGCCGGCCTGGTCATCGTCGGCGTGATGATCGGCTACGCGCTCGTCAAGGGCCATCAGTCGACCGATGCGATCGAGCGCGACCGGCTCCAGGTGCAGGCCCGCGTCGTCGACGACAACGTCGGCCAGCAGCTCGACGGCATCAATCGCGCCCTTGCCAGCGTGCGCGACGACTTCCTCGGCACACCGGCGTACAGCGTCTCCTCGCTCGTCTCGATGCGCCTGAAGGCCCTGAGCGACGCCATTCCGGGCGTGCGCTCGATGGTGCTGCTCGACTCCGATGGCAACGTCGCCGCGACCAGCGTCGGCACGCTGCTCGGGCGCGACTTCAGCAATCGCGACTTCTTCAGCGTTGCCAAGGGCGACCGCAACCCGGCGACGCTGCACGTCGCCGTGCCTTACAAGACCTCGCTCGGCAACTACACCGTGGTCTTCGCTCGCGCCATCGTCGGCCCGAGCGGGACCTTCAACGGCGTCGTTGCGGCGGCACTCGAGCCCGAATACTTCGAAGTGCTGATGCGCTCGGTGCTCTACGCGCCGGACATGTGGGTATCGCTCGGGCACAGCGACGGCAAGGTCTTCGTGACGATGCCGGGCGACGCGTCGCGCGTCGAATCCGACTGGCAGGCCACCACCGCGGCCCTGGCCACCGCGCCGAGCACGCCACTGGCGACGCCGGTCGTCGTCGGGGCGATCGGCGGCTCGGGCGAAGAGCGCATGACGGCGTTGCGCTATCTCTCGCCGCCCGAGCTGCACATGGACAAGCCGCTGGTCATCGCCGTGAGTCGAACCCTGCCGGAAGTCTTTCGGCCCTGGCGGCGCCAGGCGCTCGAGTACGCCACCTTCTACGTGCTGCTCTGCGCCGCCGCCTGCTTCGGTCTGTATCGCGGCCAATGGCGACGCAAGGCCTTCGCCCGCCTGCAGGCGACGGTTGCACGCGAGCGTCGGCAAAGCGCCGAGCAGCTCGAGCTGGCGCTGCAAGGCGCCGACCTCGGCCTGTGGGACTGGGATCTGCACCAGGACAGCTTCAATCGCAACCACGTCGCTCGCGAGCAGCTCGGCTACGGCGCTGACGACATCAGCCCGTCGGGCGACGACTGGCGCCGCCTCGTGCACCCCGCCGACACGGTGCGCATGCTCGCCGCCATCGAAGCTCACTTTCGCGGCGAGACGCCCGCCTACGAATGCGAGTTCCGGGTCCGCCACAAGGACGGCCACTGGGTCTGGCTGCTGAGCCGAGGCAAAGTCGTGGAGCGCGATTCGTTCGGAGTCGCGGTGCGAATGGCCGGCACGCACATGGACCTGTCGCGCAGGAAGCGTGCCGAGGCCGAGCTGGAGCGGACGGCCGAGATGCTGCGGCGGACCGGCGAGCTGGCGAACATCGGTGGCTGGGAGCTCGACCTGGCGACGATGCGCGTCGACTGGACCGAGCAGGTCTTCCACATCCACGAGCTCGAGCCCGGCAACCTGCCGAGCCTCGAGAACGGCGTCGATTTCTACGCCCCCGAGGCGCAGCCGGTGATCCGCGCAGCGATCGAGAACGCGGCCGAGCACGGCACGTCGTACGACCTCGAGCTGCCCTTCATCACCGCGCAGGGCAATGCGCGTTGGGTTCGTACACAGGGCCTCGCCGTGCTCGAGGACGGCAAGCCGGTGCGCCTGCTCGGTGCTTTTCAGGACATCACCGAGAAGAAGACCGTCGCGCTCGAGATGCATCGCCTGAACGAGCAGCTGACGCGGCTGTCGACCACCGACGCGTTGACCGACGTCGGCAACCGGCGCCTGTTCGACCAGACGCTGAAGACCGAATGGGCGCGCGCCTCGCGACGCGGCGAGGCGATCGGCCTGCTGATGATCGACATCGATCACTTCAAGGAATACAACGACCACTACGGCCACCCTGCCGGCGACGCCTGCCTGCGCCAGGTGGCGCGCATGATCGGCGAGGCGGTGCGGCGCGGCGGCGAGCTGGTGGCGCGTTACGGCGGCGAGGAGTTCGCGCTGCTCATGCCCGGCGCCGATCTCGAGCAGGCGCGGCGCGCTGCCGAGCGCTGCTGGCAGATCGTCGCCGACGCCAAGATCGAGCACCGTGCGTCGTCCACGTCGGCCTGGGTGACGATCTCCATCGGTGTCGCGAGTCAGCCGGCGGCCGCCGGCATCGACTGCGGCGTGCTGGTCGAGATCGCCGATGCCGCGCTCTATCGCGCCAAGCGATGCGGCCGCGGCCGGATCGAATCCTGAGCAGAAGGCGGTGACGAACGCCCGCGGCAGGTGCCGTCGCACGAGCCGCACAACGACTGGCTGCTCGACCTGAAGATGATGCTGCTCGAGACCTTCGCTTGCGAAGACCTGCTCTGAACGCAGGCCTTCAGCGCGCCGCGAACACCAACGCCATCGCGATGGCGGCCGGCAGCGCCTGCACGAACAGGATCTTCTTGCCGACGGTGGCGGCGCCGAACAAACCGGCGACGACGACGCAGCCGAGGAAGAAGACCTTCACGCCGAAGCCGGCGTCGCCCAGGCACAGGCCCCAGGCCAGGCCGGCGGCGAGAAAGCCGTTGTAGAGGCCCTGGTTGGCGGCCAGCACCTTGGTGGTGGCGGCCGACTCCGGCGTCTGCCGGAACGTCTTCAGGCCGAGCGGCTTGTCCCAGAGAAACATCTCGAGGACGAGAAACCAGACATGCAGCAGCGCGACGAGCGCGACCAGGATCTCGGCGACGAGCTTCATGGTCTCAGCGCGCCGCCGCCGTCGAACGGGTCTTGCGCTTGCCGGCCGGCGGAGCAGCCTTGGCGGCCGCCGGCACGACGCGCAGGCGCGGCGCGCTGGCGCTGCGGGCGCGCTTCTTTCGCGTCGCCGCCTCGGTCGCCGCCGCGACCGGCGCCGCGCCGGCTTTCTTCTCCGGCGCCACGAGGGCCGGCGCGGCCGCAGCGGCAAGCGCGCGCAGCGTCGTCATCGCGCGCTGCAGCTGATGCCCGATCTCGTGCACGTCAGGCACCGCGCGCCGACAGGCGATCAGGCCGAAGCAGAGCTGGTCGACGTGGCTTTGCACCGTGATGTTGAGGGCCACGCCGTGGACCACGATCGAGAGCGGGTAGTAGTCGGTCATCTTCGCGCCAACCAGGTACACCGGCACCTTCGAGCCGGGCACGTTGGAGATGGCGACGTTCGTGAGGCGCAGCCAGTCGGCGATGCGCGAGCGCCCGTAAAGGGAGGCCAGGCCGCTGATCAGCCAGGGCGAGCCGAGCGACGGGAAGTCGGTCGGGATGACGCCGCGAAAGGTGCCCATCTGCTTTTTCATCGCCGTCGTGCCGCGCCGGATCGCCTTCAGCCGCTCGACCGGATCGTCGATCTCGGTGCCGAGGTCGATCAGCGTGCCGGCGACCTGGTTGTTGGCGGTGGTGTCGCCTTCCTGGCGCAGCGAGATCGGCACGCCGGCGACGAGCGATTTCTCGGGCAGCTCGCGGCTGTCCTTCAGATACGAGCGCAGCGCCGTGCTGCACAGCCAGAGCACGACGTCGTTGATCGAGGCGCCCACCGACTTGCCGATCGCCTTGACCTCGCCGAGCGGCAGCGACACCGCACTGAAGGCGCGCTGGTTGGTGATGGAGTGATTGAAGGGCGTGGCCGGCGCCAGCTTGAACATCGTGCCGGCCGCTTCGGCCTTGCGTGCGGCACGCTCCTCGGGGCTTTCGCTGCGCCGTTTCTCCAGGCCCTCACGGGCTGCGCCGAGCAAGGTCGTCGCCAGCGTCGGCAGCAGCTTCAGGCTTTGCACGACTTGCTGGAACTGGTTCTGCAGCGCCGCCGCGAGCAGCTCGGCAACGCCGAGCTGGTAGGTGTTGGCGCGTGCCTCGCGCGGCGGCTTGACGGCGCGCGGCTCGGGCGTGAGATCGAAGATGCTTTGCGCCATCGCGACGCCGGCCTGGCCGTCGACCGCGGCGTGATGGACCTTGCCGTAGAAGCCGATGCGACCGTCGGCCAGGCCTTCGATCACGTAGAACTCCCAGAGCGGCCGGCTGCGGTCGAGCAGCATCGAGTGCAGGCGCGCCGCCAGCGCTTCGAGCTGCTCGAGCGTGCCGGGCTTGGGCAGCACCATGTAGCGCACGTGGTAGTCGAGGTCGATGTCGTCGTCGTGGATCCAGACCGGGTTGGCGAGATCGAACGGCATCAGCGCGAGCTTTCTCGTGAAGACCGGCGCCATGTGCATGCGCTTGGCGACGTGCGCCTTCAGCGTCTCGTAGTAGCCGCTGCCGCTGTAGCCGGCCGGCGGCTCGAAGAGATTGAGGCTGCCGACATGCATCGGCATCTCGGCGCTTTCCATGTGCAGGAAGGCGCCGTCGACGATGCTCAGGTGTTTCATCTGGGTCATGGCGCTCTCCGCGGACGGCCGGCAGCCGTTGTACCGCGGCCGGACAGAGCGGGCCAGCGGGCTTGCCCGCGGGCCCTTGCTTCACAATGCCGCGATGGATCGCAACGACCCTGCCGAGTCGGCCGCAGCCGGTGACATCGCCGCGGCGCGGCGCGCCTTCTACGAGCGCATCGATCGGCTCGACATGACGCCGCTCTGGGAAGTGCTGGGCGCGCTCGTGCCGCCGCGGCCGACGAGTCCGGTCGCCGCGACGATCTGGCACTACGACGCGGTCCGCGCGCACGTGCTGGAGGCCGGCCGGCTGATCACCGCCGACGAAGCCGAGCGCCGCGTGCTGGTGCTCGAGAACCCGGCGCTGCGCGGCCGCTCGTGCATCACGCAGTCGCTCTATGCCGGCCTGCAGCTGATCCTGCCCGGCGAGGTGGCGCCGGCGCACCGGCATACGCAGACCGCGCTGCGCCTGGTCCTCGACGGCAGGGGCGCCTACACCGCGGTCGACGGCGAGCGCACGACGATGCGCTTCGGCGACTTCATCATCACGCCCTCGTGGACCTTCCACGACCACGGCAACGACGGCAACGAGCCGGTGGTCTGGCTCGACGGCCTCGACATTCCGCTGGTCCGCTTTCTCGATGCCGGCTTCGCCGAGAAGAGCGCGGCGAAATCGCAAGCGGCGTCCCGGCCCGAAGGCGATGCCCTGGCCCGTTACGGCAACAACATGCTGCCGCTCGACCACGAGCCCGGGCCGGCCGAGCCGAGCAAGGTCTTCGTCTATCCGTTCGCGCGCACCCGCGAGTCGCTGCTCGGCATCTCGAAGGGCGCCATCGATGCCCACCACGGCTACAAGCTGCGCTTCGTCAATCCGGCCACCGGCCGCTCGCCGATGCCCACCATCGGCACCTTCGCGCAGCGCCTGCCGGCCGGCTTCGCAACGCGCCCGTATCGCAGCAGCGACTCCAGCGTGCAGGTCTGCCTCGAAGGCGGCGGCCGCGCCACGATCGGCGAACAGAGCTTCGAGTTCGGTGCCCGCGACATCTTCGTCGTGCCGTCGTGGCAGGCGATGAGCCTGGCGGCGCGCGAAGACACGATCGTCTTCAGCTTCTCGGATCGGCCGGTGCAGCAGGTGCTGGGCCTCTGGCGCGAAGAGCGTCTCGACTGAGACGGCGCGCCGCATGAGCACGACGCCGTCGACGAAGGCCACGGTTCTGGTCGCCGGCGGCGGCATCGGCGGCCTCGCGGCCGCGCTCGCCCTGGCCCGCTGCGGCTTCGCGGTGCGCGTCCTCGAGCAGGCGGCCGAGATCGGCGAGATCGGCGCCGGCGTGCAGCTCGCGCCGAACGCCTTCGCGGCCTACGACGCGCTCGGCGTCGGCGAGAAGGCGCGCAGCCGCGCCGTCTATACCGACCGCATGGTGATGATGGACGCCGTCGACGGCACGACCGTCGCCGAGATTCCGGTCGGCGCCGCGTTCCGCCAGCGTTTCGGCAATCCCTATGCGGTGATCCATCGAGCCGACGGCCACCGCGCCTTGCTCGAAGGCGTGCTCGAGCACGACCAGATCGACCTGCGCACCTCGACCCGCATCGTCCAGGTCGAGCAGGGCGCCGACAGCGTCACCGTCTTCGATGCGCGCGGCCAGGCCCATCGCGGCGTGGCGCTGATCGGCTGCGACGGCGTCAAGTCGACGGTGCGGGCGCAGTTCGTGGGCGACGAGGTGCGCGTCTCCGGCCACGTCGTCTATCGCGCCGTCGTCGAGGCCGCCGACTTCCCGGCCGATCTGGCCTGGAACGCCGCTGCCGTCTGGGCTGGCCCGAACTGCCATCTCGTGCACTACCCGCTGCGCGGCGGCGAACAGTACAACGTCGTCGTCACCTTCCACAGTCGCGAGGCCGAGACCTGGGGCGTGCGCGAAGGCAGTCGCGAAGAGGTGCTCTCGTACTTCGACGGCGTCTGCGAGCGTGCCCGCCAGCTCCTGCTCCTGCCGAAGAGCTGGAAGCGCTGGGCCACCGCCGACCGCGAGCCGATCGCGACCTGGAGCCACGGCCGCGTCACGCTGCTCGGCGACGCCGCGCACCCGATGCTGCAGTACCTGGCGCAGGGTGCCTGCATGGCGCTCGAAGACGCGGTGACGCTCGGCGCCGCCCTGCAGGCCAGCGGCAACGCCATCGAGCCGGCGCTGCAGCGCTACCAGCGCTCGCGCGTCGCTCGCACCGCGCGCGTGGCCCTGATGACGCGCGAGATGGGGCGGCTCTACCACGCCCACGGCGTCGAGCGCCTGGTGCGCAACGATCTGTGGAAGGGACGCAGCCCCGAGCGCTTCTACGACGCGCTCGAGTGGCTGTACGGCTGGAACGCCGCCGGTTGCCTGGCCGACTGAAGGCGGCGCTTCTGCGCCCGACGCGCCCTCAGGGCGACGCCGACGTCGTCGTGTATTGCCGTGGCACGAGCACGCGAATCCGCGTGCCGCGCTCGGGCACGGTATCGAGCTCGAGACTGGCATCGAGCAATTCGCACAGCCGCTTCACGATCGCCAGCCCGAGGCCTTCGCCCTGCGATTGATGCACCCGCCGTTGGTCGTCGGGCGCCTGCGCGCCCGCAGTGGTGCTCAGCGCGCCGACCATCGGCGCGCCCGGACCGGCGTGAAAGCCCGGGCCGGTGTCCTCGACGAGCAGCCACCAGCGGCCATCGTCGCGCTCCGGCGTATCGCCCCACGACACCGTGACGCCTCCGCTCAGCGTGTACTTCAAGGCGTTGAGCAGCAGGTTCTGGGCGATGCGGCGAACCTTGACCGCGTCGCCCTCGACCGGCAGTGCCGGAACGCCGTTCGCCCTCAGGAACAGCTTCTTTTCGTCGGCCAGCGGCCGCACGTCTTCGCACAGCCGGCGCAGGAGATCGGCGGCGTCGAACGACGCCACCCGTCGCTGCTCCTGCCCGGCGTGCAGGCGCGCCAGGTCGGTGACGTCGTCGAGCAATCGGTGCAGGGCGCCGACGTTGGTGTGCAGCATGCCGAGAAAGTCCTGCTGTCGCTCGGCGGGCAGCTTGCCCAAGGCCAGGCCCTGCGCAACGTTCGAGACCACGCCGAGGTTGCCACGCAGGTCGTGTGCCGCCTGCTGCCACAACTCTGCCCGCCGCTGCTCGATCTCGCGCACGCCTTCGAGAGCTTCCTCGAGGTCGCGCACCGCACCGGCAGCCTCGAGACGATCGAGGCGGAAGAACTGCGCCGCGCTCTCGCTCGTCGCCTCGCCGATGTAGAGCGCCAGCGTGGCGCGCGCCTGCGCCCGCACCGACGGCGGGGTGCCGGGGTGGGCCGCGAAATAGCGCTCGATCTCGTCGACCAGGCAGCGATGCAGCGCCGCCCACTCGCGGGTGACCTCGTGCAGGTCGTAGCCTTGTTGCCAGCGCTGCAGGCCGTGTGCCTCGGCGTTGCGCGTCTCGTCGGCCGACGCACTGGCACCGGCCGACGGCGACGGCGGCGCGATCAGGGCATCGGCAAACGACTCGAGCCAGAGCGGAAGGTGGTCGACCAGCTGGGCGCGCGGCAGCGATTCGTTCGTGGTCAGCTTCGGATCGGCTGCGATGGCGGCCCGCCAGGCATCGACCAAAGCTTCGATCCTGGCCTTGAAATGTGCCCCGAGCGCCGCGCGCTCGCCATCGATATCGCTCGTCACCTCGGACCCTCCGGGCCGCCGCGGCCAGGCTGGTGATTGTCGCAGCGCACGGGACAGGCCTTTCGCGAACGCGTCAAGAACGCCGCACGAGCCGGCTGATCTCGCTGGCCAGCTGATCCTGGCGAAACGGCTTGAGCAGCTTCGGCATGCCTTGCATGTCGTCGTCCTCGAAGTCGGCGAAGCCGGTGGCGATGAGGATGGGAAGGCCGGGCTTCAAGGCGCGCACCTGGCCGGCCAGCTCGAGGCCGGTCATGGTCGGCATCGCCTGGTCGGTAAGCAGCAGCAACGGCTCTTCGCCCTGCTGCAGCGCTTCGAGCGCCTCCTGCCCCGAATGCTTGACGATGACCGTGTAGCCGAGGTCTTCGAGCATCGCCGCCGTACCAGCGGCCACGAGCTCGTCATCGTCGACCATGAGCACGAGTCCGCTCGCCGCGCCCGAGACCGGGACAGCGTGACGCGCCGGCTCGGGCGCGACCGGTGCCTGGCCGGCGGTCGGCAGCCAGATGCTGGCCACCGTGCCTTCGCCCGGACGGCTCTTCAGCGTCAGCGTGCCGCCCGACTGCTTGGCCATGCCGTGCACCATCGACAGGCCCAGCCCCGTGCCCTTGCCGACGCCCTTGGTGGAGAAGAACGGTTCGATGGCCCGGCGCAAGGTGGCTTCGTCCATGCCGACGCCGTTGTCGGCGACCGCCAGGCTGACGTAGTCACCCGGCCCGAGCGCGTTGTCGTCCTGGTCCAGAGCCTGCTCGCGCTGGATCGTGATCGTGATCGTACCGGCGCGGTTCATCGCGTCGCGCGCGTTGACCACCAGATTGAGGAGCGCCATCTCGAGCTGGTTGCGGTCGACCATCACCGGCGGCACGTCCGGCTCGTGCCGTACCGAGAGCCGGATCTGCGGCCCGACCGAGCGACCGATGAGATCACGCAGGCTCGCAACCGCCTCGACCAGGTCGACGCGCTCGGGCTCGAGGTCCTGCCGCCGGGCGAAGGCCAGGAGGCGCTTGGTCAGCGACGAGCCGCGCTCGGCGCCGCGCCGCGCGCTCTCGATCAGGCGTGTCGCCGCGGCATCGCTCGCCAGGCGCCGCTGCAGCAGCTCGAGGCTCGAGAGAATCACCATCAGCAGGTTGTTGAAATCGTGGGCGACGCCGCCGACGAGCTGACCCATGGTCTCGAGTTTCTGCGACTGTCGCAGCAGGCCTTCGGCGTGTTCCTTGGCGTCGATCTGGCGGCGCAGCTCGCCGTTGACGGCGGCGAGGTCGGCGGTGCGTTCAACGACCCGCCGTTCGAGCTCGGCGCGCTCGCTCGAGAGCTCCGCCAGCAACTGTTCGCGCTCCGCTTCGCCGCGCAGGCGCGCCTCGAGCGCCAGGCGCAAGGACTCCTCGGCGCGCTGCGCCGAGAGCACGGCGTCGCGCGCCTGGTACTGGCGCCGGCGCGCGCGCAGGCCGGCGCGGACCATGCTGACGAGCGTGGTGGCGTGGAACGGGCGCTCGAGGAAGCTGACGTTGGCGAGCGCGCCCGTGAGCCGCTCGGCCGCAGGGTTGCGCTCGGCCGTGCTGCCCTGCCGGGTCAGCACGATGAACGGCAGGTCCGACCACGGCGGCTGCCGGCGCAGCCACGTGGCGAGCGGCTGCACGTCGCCCTCGAACAGGCCTTCATCGGTGAGCAGCACGGCCCCGACGCCGCGCTTCACCTCCTCGAGCAGGGCCGCCAGGCCGCTGCAGACTTCGGTGACCAGGCCGGTCGCGTCGAGCACGCTGCGGGCAACCGCGGCGTCGCGGCCGGCGGGCGCGAAGACGATCACCCGTTCCGAATACTCCACGACGGACTCCGGTTCATTCGTCCGCCTGCCCGGGCCGCTCGCGACCGTCGATGAACTGCGGCACGCCGCGCAGAATGCCCTGAAAGCCGCTGAGCGCGGCGCTCAGGCGAATGCCGTTGGGACCGAACGTGTATTCGCGAATCGTGTTCTCGTGCGGACCGCCCCGTTTCTTCAGGATCGAGATGGCGCGGCGCACGGCGCCGGCCGCCTCGAAGAAGCGCAGCAGGATGACGGTGTCGGCGAGATAGGTGACATCCACCGGTGACTTCATGTCGCCGACCAGGCCGTGCTGGGCCATGTTGATGAAGGTCGAAACGCCACGCCGGTTCAGGTACTGCACCAGCTCGTGCATGTGCAGGAGCAGGAAGTGCTCTTCCGGCATCGCCGCCTGATAGCCGTTGAGGCTGTCGATCACGACCATCGTCAGCGAGTCGCGCTCGACGTGCCGGCGCACGCGCGCCGCAAACTCGCCGGGCGAGATCTCGGCCGGGTCGATCTGCTCGATCGAAAGCAGGCCGGTCGCGAACAGCCGTTCGAGATCGACGCCGAGCCCGGCGGCGCGCTCCTTCAGCAGGCGAACCTCCTCGTCGAAGACGAACAGCGCCACGTGCTCGCCGCGCGCCACCGCGGCCGCGGCAAAGCTCATGCTCAGGTTCGACTTGCCGGTGCCGGCTGGCCCCAGGATGAGCGCCGTCGTGCCGCGCTCGAAGCCGCCGCCTGCGAGCTTGTCGAGCTCGGCGTTGCCGCTCGAAGCCACCCGTTTTTCGAACGTCGTCTTGTGCTCCATGGCGCGCAGGCGCGGGAACACGACGACGCCGCCGGTACGAATCGCGAAGTCGTGGAAGCCGCCGCGATAGACGGTGGAGCGGTATTTGACGACGCGCAGTCGGCGACGCTCGGCGCCGTATATCGGCACCATCTCCTCGAGCGCGATCACGCCGTGCGCGATGCTGTGCACGGTCTGGTCGTCGACGTCGACGGTGAGATCGTCGAGCGCCAGCACGGTGACGTCGTGGCGGGCGAAGTAGTGCTTGAGCGACAGGATCTTGCGCCGGTAGCGCAGCGAGCTCTGCGCCAGCAAGCGAATTTCCGACAGGCTGTCGAGCACGAGGATCGTCGGCCGCACCCGGTCGATCTCCGCAAAGATCTTCTTCGTGGCCTCGTCGAGCTCGAGATCGGCGGAGTAGAGCAGGCTCTGCTGCTGGCCTTCGTCGAGCAAGGTCTCGGCCGGCAAGAGCTCCACGATGTCGAACCCTTCCGGCAGCGACCAGCCGTGCGAGCGCATGGTGTCGAGCAGCTCTTCGCGCGTTTCCGACAGGGTGATGTACAGCGCCCGCTCGCCGCGTCGGGCGGCCGCCATCAGCACCTGGGTCGCGATCGTCGTCTTGCCGGTACCGGGCTTGCCTTCGAGCAGGTAGAAGCGGTTGCGGATGAAGCCGCCCAGCAGCACTTCGTCCAGGCCTTCGACGCCGCTCTGCGCTCTCGTCATCGGTGTTGTTGCTTCACCCATCGCACCTCCGTCGGTGAATGCGGCAAAGGCCGTGCCCGGGTTCAGCGCCTGCGGGGCTTTCCAGACCGGGCCGGAGGGTGAAACCTGCTCAGGTGACGGGCGCCGGATTGAACAGCACCAGCGCGTTCGCCAGGTGGTGCGTCTCGGCCCAGGTGCGGCGCCCGCTCGCCACCTCGAGCACCAGGCGGAACAGCGCCATGCCGCATTCCTCGATGGTCGTCGTGCCGTCGGCGATGGCGCCGGCGTTGAGGTCCATGAGGTCGTGCCAGCGCTCTGCCAGGGCGCTGTTGGTGGCCACCTTGACGACCGGCACTTCGGCCAGCCCGTAAGGCGTGCCGCGGCCGGTCGTGAAGATGTGGACGTTCATGCCGGCGGCGAGCTGCAAGGTGCCGCAGATGAAGTCGCTCGCCGGCGTGGCGGCGTAGACGAGGCCGCTGGTGATGCCCTTGTCCCTCAGCCGCTCGCCCGGCGAAAGCACGCCGCTGATCGCGCTCGTTCCCGACTTGACGATCGAGCCCATCGCCTTCTCGACGATGTTCGAGAGGCCACCGGCCTTGTTGCCCGGCGTCGTGTTGGCGCTGCGATCGGCGCCGCCGCGGCCGAGATAGGCGTCGTACCAGGCCATCTCGCGAATCATCTGCTGCGCGACCTCGGCACTGGCAGCGCGCGCGGTGAGCTGGTCGATGCCGTCGCGCACTTCGGTCGTCTCGGAGAACATGACGGTCGCGCCGGCGCGCACCAGCAGGTCGGTGCAGATGCCGACCGCCGGATTCGCGGTGGCGCCGGAAAACGCGTCGCTGCCGCCGCACTGCACGCCGACCACCAGGGCCGCTGCCGGCACCGTCTCGCGCCGGCGTGCGTTCAGGCGCTCGAGGTGAGCGCGCGCGCTGGCGAAGATCGATTCGATCATCGAGGCGAAGCCGACATGCGCTTCGTCCTGCAGGCGAACGAGGTCGAAGCCCGGGTCGCCGGGCGGCTCGCCGCGGTCGTCGCGGATCGCGAAGGTGCCGGGCGGCAGCAAGCGCTCGGGCTGCAGCTTCTCGCAGCCCAGGCTCACCACCATCACCTCGCCGCCGAAGTTCGGATTGCGGCTGATGTTGCGCAGGGTGCGGATCGGGATGGTCGCGTCGGGCGCGTCGATGGCCACGCCGCAGCCGTAGCCGTGCTCGAGGCCGACCACGTCGTCGACATTCGGATAGTGCGGCAGCAACTCGGCCTTGATCCGCGCCACCGCGAACTCGACGACGCCGGCGACGCACTGCACCGTTGTCGTGATGGCCAGGATGTTGCGCGTGCCGACCGAGCCGTCGGCATTGCGGAAGCCCTCGAACGTGAAGCCCTCGAGCGGCGCCGAGGGCGCGCGCCGCACCGTGGCGATCGGCAGCCCGTCGAGCGAGCGTGCCGCCGGCATGCGCAGCAGCCGCTCGTGCACCCAGCTGCCGCGCGCGATCGGCTTTTGCGCATGGCCGATGGCGACGCCGTAGCGCACGACCGCCTCGCCCTCGCCGATGTCGGCGAGCGCCACCTTGTGCCCCTGTGGCACCCGCTCGCGCAAGGTCAGCCCGGCGGAGAAGCCCGAGGCGAACTGCGCGCCGGCTTCGAGGCCGCCGGCATTGGCGACGATGGCGACGTTGTCGCGCTCGTCCATCCGGATCGCATGCGGCAAGGGCGCGACGGCGTTGGCGTTTGCGGCAATGGCGGCGGTACTGGACATCCGTGAAAGTCTATGCCTCGGCGGGCCACTGCGCCGCCGACCCGCAACTTCGAAAGACCGCCATGACGCTATCCCGCCGAGCCTTCATTGCCGCCGCGGCCGCCGGCACCGTTGCCGGGCCGGCCTGGAGCGAAGACAAATGGCCCTCGAAGCCGATCAACTACATCGTGCCTTTTCCGGCCGGCGGCACCACCGACATCCTGGCCCGCCTGATCGCCCAGAAGCTCGGCCCGGCACTCGACACGGCGGTCATCATCGAGAACAAGGGCGGTGCCGGCGGCAGTGTCGGCTCGGAGGTGGCGGCCCGCGCCGCGCCCGACGGCTACACGATCGTCGGCGGCACGATCAGCTCGCACGCCATCAACGTCAGCCTCTACCCGAAGATCGGCTACGACCCGGTGAAATCGTTCGTGCCGATCACGTTGATCGGCACCAACCCGACGGTCCTCGTCGTGAACCAGGCCAGCCCGTACAAGACGCTGGCCGACGTGATCGCGGCGGCCAAGGCGGGCAAGCACCTGACGTCGGCGTCGGCCGGCAGCGGCACGTCGCAGCACCTCTCGCTCGAGCTCCTGAAGTCGAAGGCCGGCATCGACATCACGCACATCCCGTACAAGGGCAGCGGCCCGGCCATCCAGGACACGATCGCGGGCCAGGTCGACATGATGTTCGACACCACCGTCGTCGCCGGCCCGCACATCGAGAGCGGCCGACTGCGCGCCCTGGCGGTGACGTCGGCGAAGCGACTGCCGACGATGCCCAACGTGCCGACGGTTGCCGAAACGGTGCCCGGCTACGAGGTGATCTCCTGGCAGGCGATCTTCGCGCCCGCCGGCACACCCGAGCCGATCGTCGTCCGGCTGCACAACGAGATCGCGAAGATCCTGCGCGAGCCCGAGATCCAGGAGCGGATCGCCAAGCTCGGCATGCAAGGGGCCGACCTGAGCACCGAGCAGATCGCGGCCTTCCAGAGAGCCGAGGTGGCGAAGTGGGCGGCCGTCATCAAGTCGGCCCACATCAAGGTCGAGTGAAGCGGCGCGGCCGCGCACGCCGCCCCGTCAAGCAGCCACGAGCGCGCGAAACGACTGCTCGCCGCGCGGCGTGAACGAGACGACGCGCGAGCCCTTGACGCGGCCGGCCCAGCGCAGCTCGAACACCCGCCCGAGCAGCGCCGCGCCGACGGCGCCGCCGAGATGATGGCGGCGCTCGCCCCAGTCGAGACACGGCCGGCAGGCCGCACGGCGCTCGCGGGCCAGCGCTTCGGCATCGATGCCGAAGGCGGCCAGCCAGGCGGCGCCCTGGCGGGTGACACGCAGCTCGTCTTCGCCGCCGGCGAGAACGCGCCGCTGCAGCAGGCCCTCGTACATCAACACCCCGAGCTCGCCGGCAAGGTGGTCGTAGCAGACACGGGCCTTGCGCAGGGCCGGCTCGCGCGGACCCGGTCGCAAGCGGAGCGAGCCGGTGCGAAAGGCGACGCCCATCAGCGATTCGAGGAGCTGGGCGACGTCGCGGCCGGCGAGCCGGTAGTAGCGGTGCCGGCCCTGGTGTGCCACGGCGAGCAGGCCAGCCTCCAGCATCTTTGCCAGGTGGCCGCTGATCGTCTGCTTGGTGACGCCGGCGATGCCGGCCAGCTCGGTCGCGGTCAGCGCCCGGTCGGCGAGCAGCGCCGTCAGCACTTCGGCGCGCGCCCGGTCGCCGATCAGGGCGGCCACGCGGGCAATGTTCGGTCCGTCGCTCATGGTTCGTTCTCGGCCGAACCATTGTCGCCCTTTTCGCAGCTATCGTGCAAGCGTTGCCGAGACACCCGGAGATCGACCCCATGACCATCACCTGCTTCATCCGCTACGAGCTCGATCCATTCCAGCGCGAGGCCTTCAGGGCCTACGCCGAGTGCTGGGGCCGCGTCATTCCGCGCTGCGGCGGCCATCTCGTCGGCTACTTCCTGCCGCACGAAGGCACGAACGACATCGCCTGGGGGCTCATCGCGTTCGAATCGCTCGCCGCCTACGAGGCCTACCGCGCGCGCCTGAAGACCGACCCGGAGGGGCGCGCCAATTTCGAGCTGGCGCAGGCCAAGCGCTTCATCCGGCGCGAGGAGCGCAGCTTCGTCGAGGTCGTGGACGGAACCTTCGGCATTGCGGCCCAGGCCGTGGCGGCGGCCGCCTGAGCGCGCAGCGCGCACTTTGCCCCCACTTCGAGAAAAACCCGGCCCCCGACCGCACCGGCTGCTGTCATGATGTGCTGCGGCGAGCGGGTTCGCCGCGCGGAGAAGGCCCATGCGCGCATCCTCTCTTCTGTCTCTCCTGGCGGCCGGCCTGATCTCCGCCTGCGCCAGCGCTCCGAAGATCGCACAGGCGCCCGCGGAGCTGATCGCCGGGCCGCAGTTCGGCGCGCCCGCCGACCGCATCACCACCGACGACGTGTTCCTGGCTCAGCGCCGGAGATGAAGCGCTATCTCGCGGTCGAGATCGCCGACCAGCTGCGCGTCAAGGGGCCGCAGGCCGGCCTGATCGAGGCCCTCTACGAGAAGGCGCAGCTCAAGCTCGAATACGACGCGACCCGCACGAAAACCGCGGCCGAAACCTTCGCGACGCGCTCGGGGAACTGCCTGTCGCTGGTGCTCATGACGGCGGCGCTGGCGCATCAGCTCGACCTCCCGGTCGTCTACCAGAGCGCCTACCTCGATCCGACCTGGAGCCGCAGCGGCGACCTGCTGTTCGCCTCCGGCCACGTCAACGTCACGCGTCGGGCGCCGCATCATGGATGCCAGACGGCCCGCGCGACTTCAGCCCGATGACCATCGATTTCCTGCCGCCCACGGATATTCGGCGCATGAGGACGCGCGAGCTCAGCGAAGCGACGGTGCTGGCGATGTACGAGAACAATCGCGCCGCCGAGGCCCTCTTCGCCGGCCGGATCGACGATGCCCATGCCTGGGCCATCGACGCGCTGCGCAAGGACCCGAGCTATCTCGTCGCCTACAACACTCTCGGCGTGATCTACATGCGGCACGGCGAACCTGGCCGCGGCCGCCAAGGTCTTCGACTACGTGCTGGCGCAGGAGCCGAAGAACACGTCGGGCGATGGCGAACCTGGCCGAGACCGACGACCGGCTCGGCCGCAGCGAGGCCGCCAGCGTCCTGCGCATTCGTCTGGCCGCGCTCGAATCCGATCCGCCATTTCACTTCTTCAGCCTCGGCCTCGACGCCATGCGCCGGGCCGACTACGTGGCCGCGCGCGACTACTTCGCGCGCGAAGTGCAGCGCGCCGACTACTACCACGAGTTCCACTTCTGGCTCGGCCTGGCCGACTGGCATCTCGGCGACGTGAGCCAGGCCGAGAAGCAGCTCGCGCTGGCGATGGACACCAGCACCACGCGCGGCCAGCACGACCTCTACGCCGCCAAGCTCGAGTGGCTGCAGGCGCATCAGCAGCAATAAGGCGGCGAGCCCTCGGCCTCTCGGGCCCGCCCGAGGTGAAAGCAAGCGACGCGGCGGTGCAGCGCGAGCACATGGTGCACGCGCAGATCGCCGGACGCGGCATCCGCGACCCCGCCGTGCTCGCTGCCATGCGCCGGGTCCCGCGCGAAGAGTTCGTCGCGCCCGGGCTGCGCCCTGAGGCTTACGAAGACTCGCCCCTGCCGATCGCCGAAGGGCAGACGATCTCGCAGCCCTTCATCGTCGCCATGATGCTCGAGGCGCTGCAGCTGAGGCCCTTCGACCGGGTGCTCGAGATCGGCGCCGGCTCGGGCTATGCCTGCGCCGTGGCGAGCCTGATCGCCGCGCACGTCGACGCGGTCGAGCGTCACCCGAGCCTGTGCGCCGAAGCGCGCGCGCGCCTGCGCCGACTGCGATTCGCCAATGTCGACCTGCACTGCGCCGACGGCAGCGCCGGCTGGGCCGCAGGCGCTCCGTACGACGCCATCCTCGTCTCCGCCGCCGGGCCGCGCGTGCCCGAGCTGCTGCGCCGGCAGCTCGCGCCCGGTGGCCGACTGGTGATGCCGGTCGGCGAGGCATCCTTCGACCAGCACCTGTGCAAGCTGACGCGCGGCGACGAAGATGCCTTCATCGAGTCCGACCTCGGCGGCGTCGTCTTCGTGCCGCTGATCGGCGCGCATGCCTGGCCGGCCGACAGCGCGTAAGCTTGTCGGCTTCGATCCTTTCGCAGCCCGGAGACCGCCGATGTCCGTTCGCAGCCTGATTTCACCGCGCGTGGCCGACGCGATCGCCGAGGCCCGGGTTCATCTTGCGGCCGCGCTTCGCCTGGCGGTGCTGCACGAGCTCGAAGAGGGCATCGACAACCACTTCACGATGACCGTGCCGGGCCGCGACGGGCAGTACCTGATCCTGCCCTACGGCCTGCACTGGTCGGAGGCGCGTGCCAGCGACATGATCGTCTTCGACGAGCAGGGCCGTGTCCTCGAAGGCCAGGGCGACCTCGAGCTCTCGGCGCAATGCATCCACGTGCCGGTGCACCGCATCACCGGCGCGCGCGTCGTGCTGCACACGCACCAGACCTGGACCATGGCGCTCAACATGCTGACGAACAACCGGCTGCTGCCGGCGAGCCAGACCGCTGCCTTCTTTCACGAGCAGATCGCCTACGACGACGAGTACACCGGCCTGGCCGCCACGCTCGAGGAAGGCGCGCGCCTGGCCGCGGCCATGGGCGACAAGCCGATCGTCTTCATGAGAAACCACGGTGTGCTCGTCACCGGCGCCACGGTGGCACAGGCCTATCGCCGGCTGTACCGGCTGGAGCGCGTCTGCCGCAACCAGGTGCTGGCGATGAGCACCGGCCAGCCGCTGGAGGTGCTTTCCGACGAGGTCGCCGCGCGGGTGCAGGCGCCCAACCCCGACGACAGCCATCCGCGCGCCGAGCGCGAGCGCCTGTATTTCGAAGCCATGATGCGGGTCCTCGACCGCGAGCTGCCCGGCTATCGCGACTAGGCCAGGCACCACGTCGTCGAGCCCGCCGATGCGGCCGCCGAAAGCGCTCGCCTTCGACGTCTTCGGCACGGTCGTCGACTGGCACGGTGGCATCCGCGCCGAAGTGGCGGCGCTGGCCACGCGACTCGGCATCGAGGTCGATGGGGCTGCCTTCGCCAACGACTGGCGCGCCGGTTACGCGCCGGCCATGGACCGGGTGCGCAGGGGCGAGCTGCCCTGGACCCGCATCGACGAGCTGCACCGCATGATCCTCGAGGAGATCATCGACAGGCACGGCCTCGGCCAGGCGAGCGAAAGCGAACGCGAGGACCTGAACCGGGCCTGGCATCGCCTGCCGCCCTGGCCCGACGCCGTGCCAGGCCTTCTGCGGCTGAAGCGCAAGTTCCTGCTGACGACGCTGTCGAACGGCAACTTCTCGCTCCTGACCGAGATGGCCAGGCACGCCGGCCTGCCGTGGGACTGCGTCATCTCGGCCGAGCTCTTCGGGCACTACAAGCCTGATCCCGAGGCCTACCTCGGCTGCGCCCGCCTGCTCGACATCGCGCCGGCCGAGCTGATGCTCGTGGCCTGCCACCCTGCCGACCTGCGCGCGGCGCGCGCCAACGCATTGCGCACGGCCTATGTGCGGCGCCCGTTCGAGCGCGGGCCATCGACGTCGCTGCCGGCGTTCAGCGAAGGCGAGTTCGATCTCGTCGCCGACAGCTTCGAGCACCTGGCCGATCTGCTCGAAGCCGCCTGAGCCGCGCTCGCGCCGGCCTCGGTTCGGCGCCTGCGTCGCTTCGTCAGCCGGCGGCCTGCGTCCGCTTCGTCAGCACGACGTGGGTCGCGTGCTCCGAATTCGCTCGTCGGCTGCATTCGAAACCGAGCGCCGGCAAATCGATGCCGGCCAGCAGCGCCTCGCCTTTGCCGAGCGGCTTAGCCGTGATCGCCAGGTGCATCTCGTCGACGAGGCCGGCGGCCAGGTACTGACGGATCGTCGCGGCGCCGCCGCCGATCCGCACGTCCTTGCCGCCGGCTGCGGCGCGGGCGCGATCGAGTGCCGCGTGAATGCCGTCGGTGACGAAGTGGAAGGTCGTGCCGCCCTTCATCTCGAGGCTGGCCCGCGGGTGATGCGTCAGCACGAACACCGGCACGTGATACGGCGGCGTATCTCCCCACCAGCCCTGCCACGACTCATCCGGCCATCCGCCGCGCACCGGACCGAACATGTTGCGGCCGAGGATCCAGGCGCCGATGTTCGCGAAGGCCGCCGCCGCGAACTCTTCGTCGACGCCGGTGGAGCCGCCCTCGCTGCCATGCATGCGCTTGAAGGTGCGAGTGTCGAACACCCACTCGTGCAGGATCATGCCGCCGACGCCCATCGGGTGCTCGAGGCTTTGCGCGGGGCCTGCCCCGAAGCCGTCGAGGGATAGCCCGAAGGCGGCGATTCTGACCTTGGACATGGGATGCGTCTCCTTGGGATTCAGCGATGCAGATCGAGTGCCGTCGTGCCTCGCACCGCCAGCACCTGCGGTTGCTGCAGGCTACGCCACAAGCCGAGCGGGTACATGCCCTTGCGCAGCAGCCGGGTCGCGACCATGGCCACGATCTTTGCAGTATCGACCACGGAGCGGTAGTGGCTGGCGCGCGCGCCTTCGGGATAGCAGCCCGGGATCGTCACGGCGATCGTCGAATGGCCTCGATGGGCCGCCTCGATGAGGATCTCGCTCTCCATGGTGAAGCCGCTGCTGCGCACGCGCCCGCTGATGGCGATCTCCATCACCGCCTTCGAGTAGACGCGAAAGCCCGACTGCGAGTCGGCGATCGGGTGCCCCGCCGCCCACGAGATCCAGAAGCAGGCGAAGCGATTGCCGAAGTAGCGCGACGCCGGGAACCGGCCTCGGTCGTGCAGGCGCGAGCCGATGACGAGGCGGTCGGGGTTGCGCTGCCAGACGGCGAGCAGATTCGGCGCATCGAGCGGATCGTGCTGGCCGTCGCCGTCGAGCGTCACGACGCAGACCGCATCAAGCGCGAGCGCGTGCAGGAACGCGCTGCGCAGGCTGGCTGCCTTGCCGCGGTTCGAGGCGTGCCGCAGCAGCGTCAACGGCAAGCCGTGCAGCTGCCCGGCGGTCGCATCCGACGAGCCGTCGTCGACGACCATCACTCGCGCGCACAAAGCGAGCGCCGACTCGGCCAGCGCGCGGATCGTGCGCGCCTCGTTGTAGGCGGGAATGACGATCCAGACGCCTTCGGGGAACATCGCCGCCCCTGACTGCGTCCGGTGCGCGGCCCGGACTGGCGCCGCGTCCGAGACCACCGGCATGGCTTCGTCGATCAACGCAAGCCTCCCGCCGGTGCGCCCGACTCGTCCGCCGCCGCGCATTCGACCAAGGTATGGAAACGGCCGACGCCGTCGCTCAGGCGAGTCACCGCAAAGCCGGCCTGCGGCAGCAGGGCGAGGAAGAGGTTCGAGTCGTACACCATGGCGCTCATCGGCGTTGCCAATACGGGTAGAAATTGAACCAGTTCCTCGGATAGCGCCGGGCGTACTGCTCGAGCAGCGCGACATAGCGGTCGACCACCGGTTGCAGGGCCGCGCCGCGGCTGCCGGCCGGCGCCGCCGGTCCGAACTCGACGAACTCGATGCGATAGCGCTTGCCGCCTTCGTACAGGCCGAAGCCCATCAACACCTGGGCGCCGGCACGCGCCGCGAGCGCATGCGGGCCGAGCGGGAACTCGGCCGGCCGGCCGAAGAAATTGCTCGTCAGCGCGGCCGCGTTCTCGCTGCGATCGGCGAGGACCACGATCAACCCGCCGCGCTCGAGCACTTCGTAGGCACGCAGGTAGCTGTCGATGCGGCCGAGCGGAATGATGGACAGCTTGCCGTCGTCGATGCCGGCGATGCGCCGCACGCGCGAGCGCTCGTCGATGTACATCAGGATCGTGACCGGGCGGTTGTGCAGCACCTGGTTCTTCAACATCATCAGGTCGAAGCTGCCGAGATGCGAGCCGAGCAGGACGCAGCCCTTGCCCGACTCGAGTGCCTCGCGAACGAACGGGTCGCCCTCGACCGTCACCTCGAAGCGCGCGAAGTCGCCGCTGGCCATGTAGACGCGATCGAGCAGGGTGGCGGCGAAGGAGTGGATGTGCGCGAAGACCTCGCTCCAGCCGATGCGCCGGCCGGTGGCCGCGGCGAGGAACTCGCGCGAGGCGGTGCGCGCCGTGCGGTCGGTCAGGACGAAGTAGAGGACGATCGGATAGAGCAGAGCGCGGCACAGCGGCCGGCCGGCGACGCGTGCCAGCCAGGCGATGAGGCGGATGAGGAAGGCGCTGCCGCGCTCTGCCTTGGCCTTCCATGATTTCATCGCTGTCCGCAGAGGTGATCGACAAGGGGCGGCGCGATCCGCGCGCTGCTCAGGGCAACGCCGAATGCGGTGCCGGCAACGCGAGGCGCGGCGGCGCCGGCTGCGACCGCGCCGCGGCCTGCCAATCGGCGAACACGCGGTCGAGCGCTTCGCGGCGCAGCTTGCCGTTGTCGCTGCGCGGCAGACGCTCGAGGCGGATGAACGAGCGCGGCAGGAACACCGGATCGACGCGCGCCCGCAGCCAGCGCCGCGCCTCGGCTCGATCGAGGACAGGCCCGGAATAGATCAGGCAGAGCCGCTCGGTCGGGCCGTCGCTGGCCGGCAGATAGAAGACGCCGTCGTCCAGCCCAGGCAGCTCCTGCAGCAGCAGGTTGAGGCCCGAAAGCGAGGCGCGTCGGCCGGCGATCTTGACCAGATCGGCCTGCCTGCCGAGGAGCGTGAAGGAGGCGCCGGCATCGAGCAGCAGCTCGTCGAGAAGCTTCACTGGCGACGCGAAATGGCTGCCGCGCGCCACGGTCGTGCCGTCGCCGACTTCGACCTGCACGCCATCGAGCGGCCGCCAGCGCGTCTCGCGCGCGGTTCGTCGCATGGCCAGCGCGCCGGTCTCGGTCGAGCCATAGATCTCGAGCACCGGCGCCTGGACGCGCTGCTCGCTCTGCCGGGCAACAGCCTGGGCCAACGGCATGGTCGAGGCGATGACGACACAGCAGGAAGGCAGCGTTTCTTCCGACTGCACGAGGCTGCGCAAGTGCATCGGCGTCGCGATCCAGGCACTGGCCGGCGCGCCGGCAAATGCGGCGCGAACGTCGGCCGGCAGCAGGGGCCGCCGATCGAGCACCGCAATGCCGTGCATCAGCGGCAGCATCACCGAGCACTCGAGCCCGAACATATGCTGCGGCGCGACGCTGCAGACGATGCGATCGATCGCGGCGCGGCCGCCCTCGACGTCTCGATCCAGTCGCGCGCCGAGCGTCAGTGCGCCGAGCGCCAGATGCAGCAGGGTCTTCGGTTGCGGCTCGGGCGCGCCGGTGCTGCCCGAGGTGTAGAGCATCACCGACACGTCGTCCCAGGCGGGCTGCCACGCGAGATCCCGGGCGCTGTCGGCGCCCGCCTTCCACTCGGGTCCGCAACGCAGGTACGGCACGCCGCCGGGCGGCCGGCTCCACGGTTCCGGCCAGGCTTGCGAATCGCCGACGACGACGGGTCGCGCACCGGCCCGAAGGACGGCGGCGAGATCGGCATCGCCGCCCGAAGGCGGCAGAACCAGCAAGCATCGGTTGCGCAACGCCGCCAGGAAGGTGATCAGAAAGCCGAGCCGTGAGGTGCAAAGATTGCACACGGCCGTCGCGTCGATCAATCGGCGCGACAACTCGATCGAAGCCTCGTGCACCTCGCGCCAGGTCCAGCTTCGCCGGGAATCGACCACGGCCGGTCGGTCGAGGTGGGCCGGCGCCGCCGCCAATGGCGAATCGAAAAGTTGCTGCATCACCCCAGCTGTGTCCGCAATGCCTATCTCGAAGGACGCCAGACCCGCACAGTGTCTGGAAGGCTAGCATGGCACACCGCGAGGGCCGCGCCCGATCACGAGGGTGCTTTGCCAATTTGCAACATCGCTTGCAGTGTCGATTGCGGCGTATTCCTCGTTCTTCGACGCGCATGCGTCGCCCTCGGCGAAGCGAAGACCAGGCAACATCGTCGCCGCAACGACAGCTGCCGGTGGGACCACGGCTGGGGCTTCCGCCACCCGGTCGCTTCGGGTTCAATGGCAACCTTTCTCTGCTCGCGCTTGGCCTCCTGCATCATGCGTTTTCTGCTTGCCGGCTTTCTTCTGCTCTTTGTCGCCCTGACGCAGTAGGCGTTGCATGGGCCTCCTCCAGATCCTCGGACTCGGTCCGCTCGCCAAGGCGCCTGCCGTCACGACTGCCGGCCACCCGCCGCCGGCGAAGCAGGTTCGCTTCGAGGCCGTGACGCAGCAAGTCCCGAAAGCCGGTGCTTCTGCGGTGCGGATCGGCCAGGGTCGGGCGCGTTCGAACGCGGTGATCGCGCCGCCGCCACCAGTGCTGAGCGCGGTCGAGGTCGCGGCGCCGGGCGGCAAGACGCTGCAGGTGGTGAAGACCGCGAACGGCCGCATCCGGTACACGGCGCCGCCGCCGAAGGTGGCCGAGATCACCTTCTCGGGCGGGGGCGGCAAGGGCACGGCGTTACCCGGTGCGGTGAAGGCGCTGCACGACAGCGGAATCCTGAAAAGCGCGACCAAGATCGCCGGCGCCTCGGTCGGCTCGATGACCGCGGCGCTCGTGGCGGCCGGCATCACGCCGGACGAGATGCTTGCCGTCGCCGACGCCGACAGCACCACCGCCGCCATCACCGAAGGCACGGGCGGCACGAAGAAGGGTTTGCTGGCGCGCGCCTTGAAGAACAAGGTCAGCACCGGCGACGGCAGCCCGCTCACCGGCAAGGGCCTCGAAGACATCGTGCGCGACGTGCTCGACGAGACGCTGAAGAAGCGCATGGGCGAGTACGTTGCCGAGTGCGGCAAGAACGGCAAGACGCCCGACGCCGGGGTCGAGAAGATCGCCAAGCGCCTCGCCGGCAGCAAGGCCGGGCCGACGTTCGGCGAGTACCGCGCCTTGTCGAAAGTGATTCCGGCGATCAAGGAAGTGGTGATGACGGGCACCTACACCACCGAGTTCAGCGACGAAGGCAAGGACAAGAAGGCGAAGAAGCTCGAGGGCGGCAACGAGGAAGGCCAGCTCTACGTCTTCGATGCCGACAGCGAGCCGAACATGGAAGTCGCGGTGGCCGTGCATGCCTCGGCCTCGTTCCCGGGCGCCTTCAAGCCGGTCGACATCAAGCTCGCCAGCGGCCTGACCGTGCGCTTCATCGACGGCGGGGTGATGAACAACACGCCCACCTCCTCGAGCATCGGCAACGAGCGCGAGCTCGACCCGATGCCGCAGCAGCGCGGCGTCACCTTCGTCTTCGACGACGCCGGTGGCGACGCCGCCAAGCTGCTCAAGGGTCGCGTCGATCCGGGCCAGGGTCTCGCTGCGCGCATCGCCGACTGGTTTGTCGGCTCGAACAACGCCGGCGCCGAATACGCCAAGAACAGGTCGGTGGCGGCCAGGCCGGGCGAGGTCGTGGTGGTGCCGCTGCAGATCGAGATGCCGCCGGCGAAGAAGGGCGGCAAGGGCGAGAAGGTCGACATGCGCGGCACGCTGAAAGGCACGCTGAACTTCAGCCCGCCACAGGCCGTGCGCGACGGTCTGCGCGCGATGACCGAGGAGGCGACGAAGAAGCAGATCGCGGCCGACGCCAAGCCGCGCACGCGCGAGTTCGAGAGCGACGCGCAGATGTTCGTCTCGATCCCGCTCGACGAGCTGAAGGCACTCGCCGCCAGCAAGTACGGCGGCGCGGGCGAGGCGCTGAAGTTTCGCGAGCGCGTGGCCGAGCTGATCGTCGTGCTGCAGGCCGGCGTGCAGAAAGCGCTGGCGGCCAAGGGCGGACGCGCCGCCGACGCGCTGCAGGACAAGACGGTATCGGCCGCGCTCGACGAGCTCGACCGCGCGGCCGCCGGCGAAGCCGAGTTCCAGGGCTACGCCGGCCGCGAGCTGAACAAGAAGCCCGACCTCGACCTCATGCTCGAGGCGGCGCGCCGCATCAACCGCAGCGGCAGCGGCAAGAAGAGCCCGACCATGGACGCCGCCGACGCGGTGGCCGAGGCGCTGCGCGCGCACACCTTCGCCGACAACATCCTGAAGCAGCTCGTCTACCCGAAGATGAAGCAGGAGCCGCACGGCGGCGCCGGCATCCTGACGCTCTTCACCATCGAGGAGCTGTTGCTGAAGGCAAAGCAGCCCGGCGACGTCAATCAGGCCATCGACCTGGGCGTGGCCCACTTCCGGAACAAGGCCGACCACCGCATCCCGAAGCGCGGCCACCGGCGCTTCGCCCAGCAGCTCGACCAGCGCCGCATGCGCCCCGCTGCCTGACCCGCTTCGCTCCTCTTCCCGAGACGCACCCGCATGTCGCCCAACGCCCAGGTCCTCTACACGCAACTCGCCAAGGCTCTCGGCGTGCCGACCGTGCCCGCCGATGCCCAGGGCATCGTGCAGCTCAACGTCGGCGACGACGGGCGCGTGGTGCTGGTGCCCGAAGACGCCTACACGCTGATGCTGCTCTCGCCCGTGGCCGCCTTGCCGAAAAGCATCGACCGCGGCACGCTGCTCTGGCTGATGCGGCGCAACTTTCACGACAGCCCGCTGGCGCCGTTCCGGGTCGGCTGCGACAACGCCGGCAGCCTCGTGGTCTGGGGCCGGCTGCCGATCGAGGGCATGACCGGCGAGCAGCTGGCGAGCCTGATGGATGCGCTGGCCGCAGAGGCAGCGCTGATCCGCGAGGAGATCGCGGTAGACGACGGCCCGGACGCGGCGTAACGTTCACTCTCACACACGAGGTATCAGCCATGGGACTGCTGGACGGAATTTTGGGTGGCGTGGTGGGCGGCGAGATGGTCTCGGTCGTCAACAACCTGATCGAGAGGCACGGCGGCGTGCAAGGGAATCGTCGAGCAGTTCCAGCGCCAGGGTCTGGGCGGCACGATCCAGTCATGGGTCGGCACGGGCCAGAACCAGAGCATCTCGCCCGACCAGGTGCATCAGGCCTTCGGCCAGGACACCATCGCCGCGATGGCGGCGAAGATCGGCATGTCGCCGCAAGACCTGGCGAACAAGCTCTCGGCGATCCTGCCGCAGGCCATCGACAAGCTCACGCCGGGCGGCGTGGTGCCGCCGAACTAGGCAGCGCCCGAACAGCTTCGGGCGCAGCGAAAGATCACGACCCCGGAATCTTGAACTCCAGCCCGATGGTGCCGCCGGTGCCGCCCGTGCCGTAGGTGCCGTTGACCTTGGCGGTCACGCCCTGGAGTGCTTTCACGCGCTTCAGCGAGATCGCGAGCTCGGCCTTGATCTGCGCGTTGAGGCCGTTCTTGTCGATGTGCGAGCCATCCTTGTCCATGTCGATGGTGGCGTTGCCGCTCACGGTCACCGTCACCTCGGCCACGCTGTCCTTGCCGGTGAGCGCGACCTGGAAGGCGGTGATGTCGAGCTCCAGCTGGCTCAGCTTGCCGCCCGGGCCGATGTGAACCGTGCCTTCGGTTTCGCCGAGCTTGGCGCCGTTCGAGGAATGCGCGGTGATCTTCACCTGCATCTCCACGCCGTCCTTGCTGCCGGCGATCACGGCTTCCACCTCGACCGGGTCTTCGGGCTTGTCGCCGGCCTTCGCGGGGCCGGGCGTGATGGGCCGGATCTTGGCGGGCGCGCGCATCATCACGGCGGCCCGGTCTTCTTCGCTCAGCTTGGGCGCTTCGGTTTGCCAGACGATGTCTTCGAACCGGCCTTGCACGGTGACGAGAGCCACGCCCAGCCGGCGGCTGATGTCGGGCGGCATGTGGTCCTCGAAATCGTCGAGCTTCTTCTGCGCCTTCATGCGCTCGAGCACGTCGAGCAGTCTCGACATGGGCAGCGCGGAGAGCTTGGCCACGTCGGCGGCGATATCGACCTTTTTCGCGCCCAGGTCCTTGCCCACCTGCTCGCCGAGCGCAGCGTTCTCCGCGCCTTCCTTCATCAGGTCCTGCAACAGGCCCTTGGCGGTGGAGCGGCTCGGCTTGTAGCCATTGAGCGTGGCCTGCGCATCGACGATATCGAGCGCCGCGTCGACGGTCATCGTCGCGCCATTGAAGCTGCAGGTCGCGCCCTTCGCGTCGGCGGGATTCGGCGGGCCGGCGCGATAGAAGCGCAGAAGGTCGCCGAGCCAGGCGCGACCGGCTTCGGGCTTGTCGGTGCCGCCCGCAGGCGCGGGGCGCCAGAACGGGCGGCTGTCGCCGGCGCGGGCCAGGGCGTCTTTCGGAGGCGGTGCGGGTTTCGGTGCGGGCGGCGCAGGCGCCGAGGCCGTGCCAGCCGCAGCGTTGCCCGACAAGTTGGCCGGAAAGAGGTTGATCGCCGGCTGGCCGAGGGTATTGAGCCTGAGCGCAGGGACGTTGACCCCCGTCGCCTTCGTCATCCAGTCATCGTGCTCGGACATCGATGCACCTCGCCTTGCTGCGCCTCATGCTAGACCATGCCGCGGCCGATGGCACGGGTTCATGCGACCCGCGCCAGCGCATTGCGCCGTGCCGGCGCGCACGGTAGGCTTGGCTGCGATTCGAAGCCGGGCGGCTGCGAACCCACGAATTCACCGAGCGAGGAGCGTTGCCATGCGAGGTCTGTTGCAAGTGCTGAGCCTTCCTCCCCGGCCGGCCCAAGGGGCCGCGCCCGCGGCAGCGGCCCGGAGCGGGGCAGCCAGCCCGGCCGCGGCCGCCGCGCCGAAGAACGAGAAGCTGTCCGAAGCCTCGAACGACTGGCGCCAGACCCACCAGCAGGCGAACGAGCGCATCGCATCGCTCAAGGTGGCCGTGAAGGCGCACTACGCGAAGGAGCATCCGGAGGTCGTCCGGGAGGTCGAGAAAGGCCTGGCCAAGCTGGACGAGGTCCTGAACAACGTCGATCACCGCCTGGCCGAGTCGCTGGCAAAAGCCGGCAAGGCGAAGGACGACAGCGCTCGCAACGCCGAGCTGAAGAATGCGAAGGCGATCCTCACGCAATACATCGGCTACGTGAAGAGCGAGCCGCTCGTGGCGCACATGGACCAGAACCCGTTCGGCGTGAAGACCGACCTGCGCGCGCTCCTGGCCGCGGGATTGACCGACGCCGCCAAGGCCATCGCCTGACCTGGATTGCCGCGCGTCCGCGCGCCGCGCGATTCGCGAGCGCGCCGCGTCCCGGCTCTAGAGCGACTTGACGAAGTCCGTCATCGCTGCCGGCATGTCGAGTTGCGGCACGGCGGCGAGAAGACGGCGCGTGTACTCGTGCCGCGGTTCGACCAGGACCTCGTCGACCGGGCCGCTCTCGACGATCTCGCCGCGCAGCATCACGGCGACGCGGTTGGCGAAAGCTCGGGCGATCGAGATGTCGTGCGTGATCATGACGTAGGCGATGCCACGAGCCTGCTGGATGTCCAGGAGGAGATTGAGCACCTGGCCGCGGATCGAGACGTCCGCGCCCGAAAGCGGCTCGTCGGCGACGATGAGCGCAGGCTCGACCGCGAGGGCGCGCGCGATCGCCAGGCGCTGGCGTTGGCCGCCGCTCAGCTCGTGCGGCAGCCGGTCGAGGTATTCGGAGCCCGGGCGCAGACCCACGCTCTCGAGAATCGCAGCTGCGCGCGCGTCGACACTGCCGCCGTCCCGCCGCAGGGCCTGGGCCATCAGCTGGCGCACCGTCCGGCGCGGATTGAGCGACGCCGTCGCGTCCTGGAAGATCGGCTGCAGGGCAGTGCGCGCAGCGCGAAATTCGCGGCTCGAGAGACTCGCGAAGGAGCGGCCCTCGAGAAGGATCTCGCCCGCGTCCGGCTCGATCAGGCCGAGCGCGATGCGCCCCAAGGTCGACTTGCCGGAGCCGCTCTCGCCCACCAGCGCAACGGTCTCGCCGCGTCCGACGGCCAGGCTCACGCCGCGCACCGCCTGCACGGTTGTGCCGGCAGCGCTGCGGAAAGTCTTCGAGACCTTGCGCAGCTCGAGGAGCGGCGTCTCGTCAGTCGGCACGCGCGGCCTCCACATCCGCGCGCAAGCGCTGTTCAACGTGCCAGCAGCGGACGACGTGATCGGCGTCGCCGGGCACCTCGATCGGCTCGGGCATCCGGCCGCAAGGCTCGAACGCGAATGCGCAGCGCGGCCGGAACGGGCAGCCCTCGATCGGCTGGGCGAGATTGGGCACGTCGCCGCCGATCGTCGCGAAGCGCCCGGCCGCGTTGCGGGCGACCCGTGCCGATTGCAGCAGTCCGATCGTGTACGGGTGCGCCGAGTCCTTGAACACGCTCGCGGTCGAACCCCACTCGACCGTCCGGCCGGCATACATCACGTAGATGCGCGTGCAGGCGGAGGCGACGAGGCCGAGATCGTGGCTGATGAGAAGCATCGCCATGCCGAGCCGCTGACGCAGGTCGGCGAGCAAGGTCATGATCTCCGTCTGTGTCGTCACGTCGAGCGCGGTCGTCGGCTCGTCGGCGACGAGCAGGCGCGGCCGGCAGCCGAGGGCGACCGCCAGCAACGCGCGCTGACGCATGCCGCCCGAGAGCTCGTGCGCATAGCCATGCGCGACGCTCTCCGGCAATCGCACCAGGCCCAGCAGCTCGCGCACACGGGCGCCGACGTCGGTACCACGGTCGTGCCGGCGCACGCTTTCGGCAATCTGGCGCCCGACCTTCATCACCGGGTTCAGGTACGTCAGCGGGTCCTGGAACATCATCGCCACCGGATGGCCGCGCAGCGACTCCCATTGCTTCGGGTCGAACGCCGTGACGTCCTGTCCATCGATGTCGATCCGGCCCGCTTCGATCCGCGCCAGGCGCGGGTGCGTGAGGCCGAGGAGAACGCGGGCCAGCGTCGATTTCCCGGAACCCGATTCGCCGACGAGCCCGACCGCTTCGCCGGGCTGGACGGCGAGGCTGACCCCGCGCAAGACCTGCACGACAGCGCCGCCGCGCAGGTACGAGAAGCGCAAGTCGCTGACCGAGACGATCGGCCGCTCCGCCGTCTCGAGGCTCATCGGCGGCGCCCCTTCGGATCGAGCGCCGCGCCCACGGCGTCGCCGAGCAGGTTGAAGGCCAGGACAGTGAGGAAGATCGCCGCACCCGGAAAGAACGACAACCAGGGCGCGTTGTAGAGCAGGCGCTGGCCGCTGTTGAGCATGCGACCCCAGCTGATCAGATCGGCCGAGCTCAGGCCGAGAAAGCTGAGCGCCGCCTCGAGCAGGATTGCCTGACCGACGATCAGCGTGCCGATCGCCAGCACCGGCGCGATCGCATTGGGAATGACTTCGCGCAGCAGGATCGCTTCCTCGCGAACGCCGAGGCAACGGACCGCGTCGACGAACTCGAGCTGGCGCACGCGCAGCACCTCGCCGCGCATGACGCGCGCCACCTGCGGCCAGGCCAGGATCGCGATCACGCCGACGACACGGGTCAGGCCGGGGCCTGCAAGCGCGACGATCACGGCCGCCAGGATGAAGCTCGGCATGACCTGGAACATCTCCGAGAAGCGCATCAGGCCGAGATCGACCTTGCCGCCGAAGAAGCCCGCGACCGCTCCGATCAGGACGCCGAGGATCGATGCCGCGAGCGCCGCCGAGAAGCCGACCGTCAGCGACACCTGCACGCCCTGGCTCATGCCGGCGAAGACGTCGCGGCCGAGCTCGTCGGTGCCGAACCAGTGCGCGCCCGAGGGCGGCGCCATCACGTCGTTGGAGAGCGCCGCGGGGTCGTGACCCAGCAGTAGCGGCGCGCCGACCGCGACCATGACCAGCAGCACGATGAAGGCGAGGCCGACGACGCCAGCCTTGTGCTCGGCGAGGCGTGTCCATGCCTCACGCATTCTTCGCCCCGTAGCTGCGCCGCACGCGCGGGTCGAGGAGAGCGTAGAAAAGATCGGTCGCGAGATTGGCGAGCACGACCATCACCGCCGAGAGCAGCAGGATGCCCTGCAGGACCGGATAGTCGCGGTTGCCGATCGAGGCGACGAAAAGGCTGCCGAGGCCCGGCCACGCGAACACGGTCTCGACCAGGATCGCCCCCGTGAGCGAATAGCCGAAGCTGTAGCCGATCACGGTGACGACCGGGATCATCGCGTTCGGCAGCACGTGGCGCCAGAGGACGGCGCGCCGCGACAGGCCCTTGGCCATCGCCGTCGTGATGAAGTCTTCCGAGAGCACGCCGACGATGCTGGCGCGGGCGACGCGGGCGACCACCGCGACGAAGAAGATCGTGATGCTGAAGGCCGGCAGCACGAGATGCCAGGCGACGTCGCGCACGTGGCCCCAGCCGGTGGCGCTGCCGCGCAGCGAGCTCATGCCTTGCGCCGGCAGCCAGCCGAGATCGACCGCGAACAGGATGATGAGGAGCTGCCCGAGCCAGAAGATCGGCACCGAGTAGCCGAACAGGCTGAGCGCGGTGATGCCGCTGTCGAAGACGCTGCCGGCGCGCGGCGCGGCCGCGAGTGCCAGCACCACGCCGAGGAGCGACGCCGCGATCAGGCCCGGAATCATCAGCAGCATCGTCGTGCCGGCGCGGACCAGGATCAGGTCGAGCACCGGTTGTCGATTGGCGAACGAGTAGCCGAGGTGACCCTGCGCGAGGTTCTCGCCGTAGCGCAGGAGCTGGACCCAGAGCGGCTGGTCGAGGCCGAAGTCGTGCCGGATCTGCTCGAGGTACCCCGGCGGCGCCGGGAAATCCCCGACGAGCGCCTGCACCGGATCGCCAGGTGCCAGGTGGATGATCAGGAAGTTGACGATCAGGATGACGGCGATGATGGGCACCGCCCACGCCAGCCTGGCGAGCAGGAACCGGCCCATCCGTTACGCCGCCCGGCGTTCGGCGTCGCTTGCGGCGAGAAGAGCCGCGAGCGCGGCGGCATCGGGCGCCTCATCGAGCCGCTCGACGGCGGCAACGATCTCGCGATGGCGCTGCGCCCCGAGCACCGGTGCGATCAGGCTCTCGACCTTGCGCGCGAGCTCGGCATCGCTGAGCGGGTTTTCCGGTGCGCCTTTGCCGAAGGCGATGGCGCGCTCGAACCGGCGCCCGTCCTTCAGGTGCAGCTCGAGCGGCGGGTACTCGCCCAGCGCGAGCGTGCGGTCGGGCACGACGCGGGTCGCGGTCATGAGCCGCCGGATCGCGGGCTCGTCGGCCCGGCTCGGCGAGAACTGGTCGATCGTGGCGCGGCCGCTCTCGGCAACGACCGCGAGCGCGTAGGGCATGCTGAACTGGGCATCGAGCAGCGTCGCGATCTCCTGCCGGTCGAACTGGCGCACCGTCTGCGCGTTGCCGTGCACGATCATCGCGTCGATGTCGCTCGCGCCGCAGCCGGTCTCGGCCAGCAGCTCGAGGAGCGCATCGATGGTGTAGTGCAGGCCGCGACAGCAGGCATGCGGCTTCATGCCCGAGCGGTCGATTCGAAATTGGGTGCCGAGCCCTTCGAGCGTCAGCTCCGGCGTCGCGATGCCGTGCGAGTAGGTGCCGAAGAAGCCGCCCCATTCGGCTTCGAGGATCTGGCGCGGGCCGCTCATGCCAGCCTGCGCGAGCAAGGCCGCCGTCAGGCCGTTCTCGGCGGTCTTGCCCGGATGGAAGCGCTTGGTGTCGGCACCATCGGCCAGGAAGGCCCAGACGCCGCCCGTGAAGGTGCCGGCGATGCCGAGCGCGTCGGCGAAGCGTTCGCCATCGAGGCCGAGCATTCTTGCGGCCGCCGCGGCTGCCCCGAAGCTGCCGCAGGTGCCGGTCGAGTGCCAGCCGAGCGCGTTGTGCGGCCGATAGCCGCCGGCGCCTTCGAGGACGCGCGCCGCGAGGTCGTAGCCGGCGAGGATCGCGACGAGCGCCTCGCGGCCCGACACGCCGCCGCGCGCGGCGAGCGCACAGACGACCGGAATCACGACCGCGCCGGAATGGCCGCAGCCGCCGAAGTCGTCGAGCTCGAGTGCGTGCGCAGCCGTGCCGTTGACGAGGGCAGCCTGCGGGATCGGCAGCCGCACGGCGCGGCCCCAGACGACCGCCGGTCCGCCGCCCGGTCCGAACCCGGCCTGCGCGGCGCCGATCGTGCTCTCGACGACGGCCGTCCGCGCCGCCGGCGATGCCGGCGGCGAGCGTGTCGAGCAGGAATCGCTTGGCGAGCCGGACCGCTTCGGCCGGCAGATCGTCGTAGGCGACGCCCGACCAGTAGCGCGCCGCGCGCTCGGTCAGCGTGCCCGCGGCTATTCCGCCATCCACACGCTGCCCCACCAGACGTAGTTCGCGGTCAGGAAGACGTCGCGCAGCTTGCTTGTCGCGGCGTCGATCTCGGCTTGCTGGTGCATGAGCAGGACTGGCAGGTCGCGGGCGAGGATCTCCTGGACCTTGTAGTAGTCCTTGGCGCGGTCGGCCCGCGTGAGGCCGTTCTGGCCGTGCTCGAACAGGGCATCGACCTCGGGGTTGGAGTAGCGGCTCGCGTTGTTGAAGGTCGAGCCCTGCTTGATCGAGCTCGTGACGTAGAGACGGGCGATCCCGAGCGCCGGATCGCCCGAGGTGGTGTAGTTCTGCAGCGTGACGTCGAAGTCGTAGTCCGAGTAGACCTTCTTCAGGACGACCGGACGTTCTGCCCCTTCGAGCACGACCTTGATGCCCACCGCCTGCCAGTAGCGCTGCAGGGCCTGGGCCAGACTCGTGTATTCCGGACGGCCGGCGTCGAACGAGAGCCGGATCGTGAAGCGGCTTCCATCGGGGCCGACCTTGGCGTCGGACGCGTCGAGCAGCGCCGCCGCGCGCTTCGGGTCATACGCATACATCTTGTTGAAGTCGACGGCCGGGTCGTAGGCCCAGGCGATCCGGGTGTCGATCGCGCTCTGCGCGACGCCGCCGATGCCGTAGAAGACCGCCTTGTGCAGGAACTCGCGGTCGATCGCGATCAGCAGGGCCTGGCGGACCTTCGCGTTGTCGAGGTGCGGCTTCTTGGTGTTGATGATGGCGAGGTCGTCGCTCGGATAGCTGACGTCCTGCAGGACGAACTTCGGGTCCTGCGCGAACTGCGCATGCGCGCTCAGCGGAAAGTAGTACTCGTCGATGAAATCGACCTCGCCGGCCCGAAGCGCCAACACGCGCGCCGATGCGTCCGGCATGATCTTGACCACGATCTTGTCGAGATAGGGCTGGCCCTTGCGCCAGTAGTTCGGGTTCTTGACGAAGGTCAGGTGGTCGCCCCGGACCCACTCCTGCAGCATGAAGGGGCCGTTGCCCACCGGCTTCGACAGGCTCGCCTCGTTCTTCGGCACATCGCTGCCCTGGAACACGTGCGCCGGCAGGATCGGCGCGTTCTGCTCGCAGGCGAGCGAGAACAGGAACGGCCCGAACGGCTTCGACAGCTTGACGATCGCCGTCAGCGGGTCGGGCGTCTCGATCGCCTGGATGAAGCTGCCGGGCGCGAGAAACTTCGGCCCGTATTTCGCCGATACCTGCATGAGCGAGAACTTGACGTCCTCCGAGGTCACCGGCTTGCCGTCGGTGAAGGCGGCCTTCTCGAGATGGAAGGTGTAGGTCAGCCCGTCGGACGAGATCTCCCAGGACTTGGCGAGGTTCGGAACGATCTCGAAGTTCTTGCCGAAGCGCACGAGCGCGTCGTAGAGGATGCAGCCGGTGAAGACGTCGGGCACGCCGACGCTGATTCCGGGATTGAGGACGGCCGGGTCGGCACCGAGAACCGCGACCGCCGTGCCGCCGTAGCGTGGCTTCTCCGGCCCGGCCGCATCGCAAAGTCCGGCGGCGAACGCGCTCGCAAGCACGAAGCACGTGCCGATCCGCAATGAAAGCCGCCTCATCCCGATGTTCCCCTCAAGCCCGGTTGTGCTTCGCCCGCAGCAGCGCGAGCGTACGTTCCATCTCGTTGCGCTGGATCATCAGCGCCTCGTCCACGCCGAGGCCGGGCTTGGACAGCATGAAGTCGGGCTGGCAGGCCAGCCCGATGTGGGTGCAGATCCGCGCCGACTGGTCGGTCTCGTTGGCCGTGCCGCCGAGGGCCGCGCCCATGCCGTGGCGCTTGCAGTACAGCACCGCCTCGATCGAGTTGTTGATGCCGCCCAGATCCGGCGTCTTGATCTGCAGGAAGTCGGCCGCCTTCGCGTCGGTGAAGAGCTTCACGTCCTCGAGCGTGTTGCACCATTCGTCGACGATGACGCCGATCTTGGTGCCGTTGCGGTGCAAGGTCGCGAGCAGCTTTTGGTAGAGCTCGATCTGTTCGCGCTGGGTCTTGGCGATGATCGGCGACTCGATGATGAAGCCGTAGGGTTAGTCGTCTCGACGAGGGTCGCGAGGTACGCCGCGATCTTGTCGATGTCGTTGGCGAACAGCTCGCCGAGCGTGCCGTAGATGTCGAGATGGATGCGCGGCCGGTAGTCGTCGCCGCCGATCTGGCGCAGCCGCGTTGCCACCGTGTCGGCGAAGGCGTGCAGCTTCTCGCCCGAGCGGCCGATGTGCTCCACCGTCGTGAAGCTGGCGTGCGGCAGGAGCTCGGGGCGCTTGAGGATCGTGCGGTCGAGCTGCAGCGGGTCGTCGCGGTGGCCCGAGGCGAGGATCGCGATCGGCGTTTCGGAAATCGTCGCGTCGTATTCGCGGGCGATGACCTCGGCCATGGTCTCGCGGCCCGACAAGGCAGCGGCATGCAGCAGCGCCTGCGTGATGCCGTAGCGCAGGGCCATGTGCATCGGCTTGCCGTCGACCTTCAGGCGGTCGAAGGTCTCGGCGTTGGGCCGGAACACGCCGGCTTCCAGGCCCATCAGGCGCTTCTTGATGTCGCCCTCCAGGAACGCGAGATGCTCGTGCGCATTGAACACCCGGTCGCGGCCTGCGGCGCCCGCCAGGATCACGTCGGCACAGTCACCGAAGGCGACCTGCTCGTCTTCGAGAACGAGCATGACCGAGATCGTCGATCCTGCTTCGACGATCGACTTGTAGCCGGGCAGCACCGGCTTGCCATGAAAGATGAAGCCGTCGGCGCGCGCCCCGGCCTTGATGGCCATCAGGTCGCGGTGCAGATAGCCCGACTGGCCGATGGAAAAGACAACGTCCCGAATCTTCATCACTGAGTTCCGATTCCATGCATCGGTCGATTATGCGCAGGTCGCAGTGCCGGGACGGCCACGCTGGCCACGCTGCTGTCCATGCAATCAGGCCCCGATGCCCGGGTTTTCGGCGACGCCGACGAGCGTCGGTTCGTTGAGGCGGCGCGGACGCACGGTCTTCGCGTCGCGCAGCCAGGTTTCGACGACGTCCCAGATCGGCGGCCCCTTGGCGCCCTCGGCGACCGGTGCCCAGCCGCCGACCTTGTAGGTCTTGTCCGCTTCGATCGGCTTGCCGTTCAGGCGCATGTCGGAAATGCGCGCGCCCATCGTCGCGCCTGGCGTGCAGGTGTACTCGAGGCCGCCGACGCGGACCATGTCGCCGCCTTGCTGGTAGTACGGATCGGGATTGAAGAGGTTGTCGCAGACGTCTTCGAGCACGGCCTTGATCGTCGCTCCGCTCATGTCGGTGAGCGTCGCGAAGGGGTAGGTGATGGCGAGCTGCTCCATCATCAGCTCGCGCGTGATCGTCTGGCCCGGCAGGAGGCTGGTGCCCCAGCGAAAGCCGGGCGAGAAGGCGATCTCGGCGCCGTTGACCGCCATGATCGCGTCGACCAGCAGCTGGTCCCAGGTGCCGTTGAAGTTGCCGCGCCGATAGAGCAGGCCCTCGTTGACGGCCAGCGGCTCTTCGAGCTTGGCCAGGTACGGCGCGCGCACCGCATCGATGTGCGCCTGCATGGCCGCATCGGCCGGCAGCAGGTCGGCGAACACCGGCAGCAGGCGATAGCGGAAGTCGCGCAGGTGGCCACCGCGCACGTCGAGATCGAGGACGCCGAGGAACTTGCCGTTCGAGCCGGCGTTGCTGACGAGGGTCCGGCCGCCGGCGTTGGGCACGACGACGGGCGCCGGCACGCCGTCGTGCGTATGGCCGCCGAGGATCGCATCGACGCCGCGCAGCCGCGTCGCCATCTTCAGGTCGACGTCCATGCCGTTGTGCGAGAGCACGACGACGACTTTCGCGCCCTTGCCGCGCACCTCGTCGACGATCTTTTGCAGCTGCTGGTCCTGGATGCCGAAGGTCCAGTCGGGCACGAAATAGCGCGGATGGGCGATCGGCGTATACGGAAACGCCTGGCCGATCACCGCCACCGGCACGCCGTTGACCGGGCGCATCAGGTACGGATCGAAGACCGGGTCGCCGAAGTCGGCGGTGCTCACGTTCTGCGCCAGGAAAGCGATGCGGCCGGCGAGATCCTTGCCGACGATCTCCTGCACGCGCTTCGCGCCGAGCGTGAACTCCCAATGCGCACTCATCGCGTCGACGCCGAGCAGCTTGCAGGCATCGACCATGTCCTGGCCGTTGGTCCAGAGCGCCGTGGCCGAGCCCTGCCAGGTGTCGCCGCCATCGAGGAGCAAGGCGTTCGGCCGGCTCGCGCGCAGCCGCTTGACGAGCGTGGCGAGGTGCGCGAAGCCGCCGACGCGGCCGTAGGTTCGTGCCGCCGCCTCGAAGTCGAGGTACGTGAAGGCGTGCGCCTGTGCGCTTCCGGCCGGGATCCCGAAGGCCTTCAGCAGCGCCTCGCCGACCAGGTGCGGCGGCCTGCCTCTCGCCTCGCCCAGGCCGATGTTGATGCTCGGCTCGCGAAAATAGGTCGGCCGCAGCTGCGCGTGACAGTCGGTGAAGTGCAGCAGGCTGACATTGCCGAACGCCGGCACGTCGTAGAGCCGCTCGGCTGCGCCGGGTTGGGCGGCGAGCACGGGCGCGGCATCGATGGCCATGCCGGCGCCGGCCGCCGCGGCCAACACCTGCAGGAACTCGCGCCGGGCCGGGCTCATCGCCGGACCGGTCGCGCGCCTTCGCGCATCACTGGTTGACCGGCGATTTCGGATCGAGCAGCAAGGCCATGATGTCCTGCATCTGCTTCGTCGTCAGGATGTGCGCGGCGCCGAAGCGCGGCATCACCGAGCAGGCGTTGCCGGCCTTGGCGTCGTAGATCTTGTCCCAGGTGTAGCGGACGATTGCGGCCGACTGCGGGCTCGCCAGGTCGGACACGCCGCGCAGCTTGCCGTACTGGTGCAGCGACGGGCCGAGCGTGCCGAAGGAGATTTCCTTCTCGCTGATCTGGTGGCAGTTGTAGCAGTTGCCGCCGTTCGGCGCGTCGGCCTTGTCGGACCATGTCATGCCCCGGCCGTTCTGGGCGAGCTTCTCGCCCTCGCGCCAGTCGCCGAGATAGCGTCCGTCGGGCGGCTGCTGGATCTTCGCCGCTTCGGCGGCCTCTAGCGCGCGCTCGCTGTTGGCCGGGGGCGGCGTCGGCGAGGAGCAGGCCTTCTGCAAGGCGTCCTGCTGCAACCGGTCGAGGCCGGCCTGGCCTTGCGCGGAAAACGAGCTCTCGATGACCTGCTTCGCCTCGGCGGCCGTGGCCGCGCTCGCGGCCGCGGCTCCGGGCGTGCTTTCGCAGCCGGCGAGGGTCAAGGTGAGCGTCATGGCGGCGATGGCCAGCGGCCGAGGCGACAGCAAGACGTTGATTCGATTCATGCTGCTGCTCATCGCTTGAGGCCCGGCGCGATCGAGTCGGCGCCCTTGGCGGTGACGCCGAGGTAGACGCCGAGCGCGATCGTCACGTCGGAAACGTAGCCTGGATAGGGAAAGCGCTGTTGCCGGTAGCAGTCGTTGAGGCGCCGCTGCATGCTCCAGAGCTCGCCGCTCGACACGCGATACGCGGGCCACGCGCCGAAGGCGTCGCCGGCGCCCTTGTGCGTGGTGAGGTCGGGCAGGTCCTGCAGGCGGATCCGCTTGCCCGCCTGGCCGTGGCAGGTGGCGCACGCGAAGTCGTATGGGCCGGCCCGAAAAAAGAACGCCTGGCGACCCACGTCGTACATCTTCTTTTCGGCGGCGTGCGATTGCGGCAAGTCGAAGGGCATGCCTGCCGACTCGCTCGAGATCCAGGCGACGAGGTTTTCGATCGTCGCCTGCTCGCCCTTGCCGAAGGGCGTCTTCGCGATCGCCGTCGGGTCGAAGCCCTGGAGGTCCTGCATGCAGGTGAGCAGGCGCGACTCGAGGTCCTGGACCCGCTTCGTGTCGTCGAACCAGCGCGGCAGGCGCACGAAGGCGCCCTTGACGACGCCCGGCCCCTGGCCGAGGTCGCAGCGCTCGAGGGAGGCGTGCTTCGGCCCGCGCGGCTCCTTCCACAACACCTGGCCCTTGGCTTCCCACAGCTCGGCCGGGTTGCCGTCGGCGAGCATCGCGCGGTACTGGGCGATCCCGTCGCTCGCCGATTGCGCCAGCGCCACGTGACTCGCCACGGCGGCGGCGGCGGCGAGGATCCATCGCTTCATCGCTTCTCCTGCTCGATGTCGGCGGCGCGAGCTACGCGATCGCCGCTTCATCGGTGCGCGTGTCGCCCTTGTTGTCGACCCAGGTGATGCTCACCTTGTCGCCCGGCTTGGCACCCTTGAACCTGAACTGCAGATACGGGTTCTGCGCGATCGCCTGGCTCCAGCGCGCCGTCAGCACCGTCTTGCCGTTGGCCGTCGCCGTCACGTCCTTGATGAAGTGCGCGGGAATGGTCTTGCCCGAGGAGTCTTTCCGAAAGCCGGTCTCCATGGGGTGCGCCATCAGCACCCGCACGTCGGTCGTGCCATCGCTCGATTTGGCGCGGATGCGCATCGGATCGCCCATGGTTGTGCTCCTGTCGAAAAGGTGCGCTCAGCCGCCGCAGCCGCCGAGCGTGACCTTGGTTTCCCTGAAGGTCGAGTACAGCTTGCCGTCGGCCTTGACGACCGCGTAGACGCGCGTGCTTTCGCCCATCTTCACGCGTGCCGCGACGAAAGGTTCGGTGCCTTCGGGAATCGAGAAGCTCGCCGCAAGCGGGAACGGGTTCTTCTCGACCAGCACATGGATGGTGTCGGTCCTGGCGATCGCGCTCGCGATCGTCAGCGGCACGACCGCGCCGTTCTCGGCGATGTCGGGCGAGGTGAGGGCGATGTCCTTGCTGTCGACGGGCTTGCTGCCGAGCGAAGCAAGGGCCTCGTCGAGCGTCTTCGCGTCGAAGCCCGACGCTTCGGCGGCAAGCGCTTCGTCGAGGCTGACGATGCCGCAGCTCACCAGGAGCGCCAGCGCGCCGCCCTGGCGCAGGAGATGTCGTCGGTTCAGGTGCATCGAATCGTCCTCTCGTCTCGATAGGCTGTGCTTTCGCGCAGCTTGCCGCCAATGGTGGCGCGGTTCGTGTCCGCGTGCCACGGCGGGAACCCGGGTTCGCGAATCGGCGCCACCGGCTTCACGGCGCCCCCGTTGCCACCCAGTGGGCGATGGCGCGGGCGTCGGCCTCGCTCAATTGCGGCTGCGGCGGCATCGGTATCGCGCCCCAGGTGCCCTGGCCGCCGCTGCGAATCTTCGCGGCGAGAAGGCCCGTGAGGTCGGTGCTGCCAACGTGCTTCTTCGCGACCTCGCGAAACGCCGGGCCGACGATCTTCTGGTCGATGCCGTGGCATCCCGTGCAGCCGTTCGCCTGGAGCAGTGACTGCACGTCGACACCGGCCGCCGCGGCGGCACTCGGGGCGGCGCCGGCCAGCGCGGCGATGCGCGCGGTGTCGGTGCCGCGCTCGGGGCCGAATGGACGCACCTGCTCGGCGATGTTGCCGTTGGCGTTCATCGCGACCGCGGGTATCGACGACTCGATCCCGCCTTGCACCGGGCAGTCGCGCATGCACAGCGGATTGCTCACGTCGCCCTTGCCGCGCGTTTCCCACATGCTCTTGAAGAAGACATGGCCGTCGCGATTGGGCAGGCGCTTCTCGACCTCGGCGATGTTGGTATCGGAGAGCGTGAAGTCGGCCGGCACGATGTCGCCGAGATTGAGGATGTAGGCGAGCACCCCGTAGACCTCGTCGGTCGTCAGCGACTTCGGCGCGGCCCAGGGCATCGCGCGGTTGATGTAGTCCCAGAGCGACGACAGGTGCGAGATCTTCATCAGCGTCGTGCGATGCGGATAGCCGGAGTGCGAGAGGAACGCCACGCGGCCGGCCTCGATGTCCTGCTTCGTCGTTCCGCCGACGATCGGCGTGAAGACCTGGTTCGATTCGGCGAACTCGCCGTGACACGACGTGCACTTCGCCTCCCAGACCTTGGTGCCGAGCTCGACGCTGCCGGCACCCTTGGGCAAGCCCTGGAAGTCGCCGCGCACGTCGATGTTCCAGGCCGCGATCTCGGCCGGCGTCGCGGCCCGGCCGATGCCGGCCCAGGGCGCCGAGGCCGAGGCGGCGGGCGCGCCCGCGGCGACCGCGCTGGTGGAGCGCTCGGCCGGCGCGGCAACCGACTGCGCGCACGACAGCGCGAGCGCAAGCAGCCACCGGAGCACGAGCTGACGTGTCATGGCGTCGCGTCAATACGCCTGGACGTTGCTCACGTCGCCCGCTTCGCTGACGTGCCACGACTGGATCGCGTTGTTGTGATAGATCGAGCGCGCGCCGCGCACCGCGCGCAGCTGGTTGATCTTCGGCTGCACGTAGCCGGTGTCGTCGACGGCGCGCGATTGCAGGATCGCCGGCGAGCCGTCCCAGACCCAGTCGATGTTGAAACGCGTCAAGGCCTTCGCAAGCACCGGGCCTTCGAGCCGCGCAGTGCGCCAGCTGCGGCCGCCGTCGGCGCTGACATCGACGCGCGTCACCTTGCCGCGGCCCGACCAGGCCAGGCCGGTGACGTTGTAGTAGCCCTTGTCGAGGAGCGTCTGCGCGCCCGACGGCGTGGTGATCACCGACTTGCACTCCTGGATCGAGGTGAACTGCCGGTAGATGCCATCGGGCATCAGGTCGACGTAGTGGCTCTCCTCGTCCTTGGTGAAGAAGGGCTGGTCGCCGACCTTGATGCGGCGCAGGTACTTGACCCAGCTCACGCCCTGGATCCCGGGCGCGACGAGGCGCAGCGGGTAGCCGTTCTCGGGCCGCAGCATCTCGCCGTTCATGCCCCAGGCGACGAGGACGTCGTCGAGCGCGTTGGCCATCGGCAGGGTGCGCGTCATCGACGAGCCGTCGGCGCCTTCGGCGAGCACGTAGCGGCCGCGCCGGGTGTCGGCGCCGCACAGGTCGAGCAGGGTCGAGAGCTTGACGCCCGTGAACTCGGCGCACGACAGCATGCCGTGCGTGTACTGCACGCTCGCCACGGAGGAGTTGCCCCACTCCATGGCGCTGTTCGCGCCGCACTCGATGAAGTGGATGCGCGAGACCTGCGGCAGGCGCATCAGGTCGTCCATCGTGAAGACGCGCGCCTGCTGCACGAGGCCGTTGACCATGAGCCGGTGCTTCGACGGATCGATGTCCCACCAGCCCTGGTGATGACGCTCGAAATGCAGGCCGCTCGGCGTGACGATGCCGAACAGCGACTGCAGCGGGCAGAACGACACCGACGCCTGCGCCACCTGGGTCAGGCCCGGGCTCGTCCGGCGCTGGATGTTCTTTTCCCACTTCGAGGGCGAGCCGTAGCTGGCGCTCGCCACCGGCAGGCCGAGCCCCTTCGAATGCTCGGGCAGCTCGAGGATGTTCGGGTCGCCGTCACCTGCGCCGGCGGGACGACCGCCGGGGCCGGTTGACAGCGTCGCCGGGGGCTCGGCGTGCGGCTGCGCCGCAGCGGCACCCGCGCCCATCGCCAGCGCCGCGCCCATGAAGCGGCGCCGGGCCCGGCGCGCCCGCTCGAGCTCATCGGCGCCGAGATGGTTCTCCGGCGCCTTGCGGATGCGCCCTGACATCCCTGGCAAGGACATCATCGACACGCGCTAGCGCAGGCGCTCGATCAGGCCGTGCACGCCGCTGCGCAGGCCGGTCTTCTCGTCGAGCTCGCAGGAGACGCGCACGCAGACGGCGCGGCAGACCTCGGTGAGCGTGGCATCGGCGACGCGGTAGTAGACCTGCGCACCGGCGCGGCGTCGCCGCAGCGCCGCCATGCGATACATCATGTTGAGATGACGCGACGCGTTGCTCTGCGTGAGCCCGGTATCGGCGACGATCTCGCTCACCGTGCGCTCCACCTGGCAGACCGAGTGCAGGATGCGCAGCCTCGCCGGCTCGGCCAGGACGAGGAAGTAGCGAGCCACCGATTCGAAGACGGCGCCCATCTCGTCGCTCGCGGCGGCTTCGACTTCGGGGCGCGCCGACCGCGGCGCGGCCTTCTTCGCGGCCCGCGCCGGCCTGCCGGGACCGGACGCGGCCGCCGGCTTGGCCGGCTTGCGCGCACTCTTCGCAGCGATCGCTTGCAGCATGGGCGCAAGATATGCGCATCTGCTCATATGCGCATTGGTGTTTGCACTGCCAGGGCCTGCGCCCGGTGGTCGTCTAATGGCGGCATGGAAGCCGTTCGACCCCTGCCCGCCGCACACGAGGCGCCTGCCGGCGGCATCGTCGTGCTGCTGTTCTCGCAAGTCGATTGCGAGTTCTGCGCCGAGATCCGCGAGCACTACCTGCGGCCGCTGCTCGCCGAGCGGCGCGCCGGCGTCGCCGTCGCCGAGTCGCGCATCGACGCCGACTGGGCGATCCGCGACTGGCAAGGCCGGCCGACGACGCAACGCCTGTTCGCCGCCAGCCAGGACGTGCGCTTCGCCCCGACGGTCATGTTCTTCGATGCGTCCGGGCGCTCGCTCGCGTCGCCGATCGTCGGGCTGTCGAGCGACTTCTTCGGCGGCTATCTCGAGCAGCGCATTGCGACCGCGCTGGCCGCCGCGCGCAAGCCCGAGCGCCGCCCCTAGCCCATCCCCGAGGAGAGATCGATGCAACCGACATCCCGCCGCCTGTTCGCGCTCGGCACGGGCCTCGCCGCCGCAGGCGCCGTGCTGCCTGGCGCGCATGCGGCCGCTGCCGACACGCCGGCACGCAACAAGGTCGTCTTCCAGGTGAGCGACGCCGACCCGGCGAAGTGGAACCTGACCCTCAACAACGTGCGCAACTTCCAGACCGAGCTTCCCGACGACGAGAGCGATCTCGAGGTCGTGGCCTACGGGCCGGGCATCGGCATGCTGAAGGGCGACTCCTCGGTGGCCCACCGCATCGCCGAGACGCTCAAGCACGGCGTCAAGATAGTGGCCTGCGAAAACACCATGCACGCCATGAAGCTCGTCTACGCCGACATGCTGCCCGACATCGGCTACGTGCCGGCGGGCGTCGTCGAGCTCGTGCGCAAGCAGCAGCAGGGCTACGCCTACATCCGGCCCTGACGAGGCAGCCGGCCCGCGCCGGCGCCCGGCAGGCGCGTCACTTAAAGTGTCGGCCCCGACCGCGAGACGACACGACGTGACCGAAGGCGAGTTCCAACACACGACCGCGCTGGTGCTGGCGCTGGCCTTCGCCATCGGCGTGCTGTTCGGCGCCATCGGCCAGCGCACGCGCTTCTGCACCATGGGCGCCATCAGCGACATGGCGGTGATGGGCGACCCGGCCCGCATGCGGATGTGGCTGGTGGCCGGCGGCGTGGCCATCGTCGGCTTCAATGGGCTGGCGGCCTTCGGCCTGGTCCGCGCCGCCGACAGCATCTACGCCGCACCGCGCCTGCTCTGGCTGTCGGCGCTGGTGGGCGGCGCGATGTTCGGCTTCGGCATGGTGCTGGCCTCGGGCTGCACCAGCAAGAACCTGATTCGCGCCGGCGCCGGCAACCTCAAGTCGGTCGTGGTCCTGCTGGTCGTCGCGTTCGCCGGCTTCGCGACGCTGAAGGGTGCCAGCGCGCTCGTCCGGGTCGAGTGGCTCGACAGCGTCCACGTCGAGCTCCCCGGCGGCCAGGACCTGCCGCATCTCCTGGAGCGGCTCACCGGCGTGGCCGCGCGACCGCTGGCCGGCGGCTCGGCCTGGTGCTGGGCGCGGGGCTGGTGCTGGCCGGCACGCTGCCGCGCGCGACGCGCAGCGCCGACCTGTTCCTGGGCGGCATCGGCATCGGCGCGCTCGTCGTCGCCGCCTGGTACGTCTCGGGCGTGATCGGCTTCGTTGCCGAGAACCCGAGCACGCTCGAGCCGACCTTCGTCGCCACCAACTCGCACCGCATGGAAGCGCTCAGCTTCGTCTCGGCGGTGGCCTATGCATCCGACTACGTGCTCTTCCTCAGCGACGCGTCCAAGGTGCTGACGATCGGCATCGTCTCGGCGGTGGGCGTCGTCGTCGGCGCCGGCGCCTACGCGCTCGCCACCGGAACCTTCCACGTCGAGGGCTTTTCCGACGCCGGCGATCTCGGCCACCACCTGATCGGCGGCGCGCTCATGGGCGTGGGCGGCGTGACCGCGCTCGGCTGCACGATCGGCCAGGGCCTCTCGGGGCTGTCGACGCTCAGCGTCGGCAGCGGCCTGGCGCTGCTGGCCATCGTCGTCGGCGCCTTGGCGCCGTGCGCTATCAAGGCTGGCGCATGGAGCGGCCGACGGCGCGGCCCGTCGTGCGCGCCCTGTCCTGAGCCTCGCGCCTCCCTTGACCGCGCGAAGACGTATCCACCGCCTTTAGGCACACTTCAACACCACCGCCATCACCGACCCGACGATTCCCATGAACGTCCACTCCCTGGTCGAACCCGACCGCGTCCACAAGTCCGTCTACACCGACCAGCAGATCTTCGATGCGGAGATGGAAAACATCTTCGAGAAGGTCTGGGTCTACTGCGGCCACGAGTCGCAGATCCCGAATGCGGGCGACTACTACGCGGTGACGATCGGGCGCCAGCCGATGATCATGGTGCGCGGGGCCGACGGCAAGAGCATCGCCGTGCTGCACAACCGCTGCCCGCACCGTGGCGTGCAGCTCGTGGGCAACCTCAAGGGCAACACCGGCGGCGCCTTCGTGTGCTCGTACCACGCCTGGAGCTTTCACCTCGACGGCAAGGTGCGCGCCATTCCGCTGGCGCGCGGCTACGAGGGCACGGCGATGAACAAGTCGAACCCCGACTGCAACGTGAAGCGCGCGGCGCGCGTCGACAGCTATCGCGGCTTCGTGTTCGCCAGCCTCGCGGCCGACGGGCCGACGCTGCCGGAGTTCCTGGGCGACGCCAGGATCGCCTTCGACGACATGTGCGACCGCTCGCCCCTCGGCGAGGTGGAGGTCGTGCCCTATTGCCACCGCATGGTGCAGCAATCGAACTGGAAGTTCTTCATGGAGAACCAGCTCGACGCGCTGCACCCCTCGGTCACGCACCAGAGCACCGGCATCTCGGCCGGGCGGGTGGAAAAGCGCATCAAGGAGAAGGAAGGCTCGGCGCCGCTGCACTACCACTACCTCTCCACGTTCGCGTCGAGCTTCGAGCAGTGGGACAGCGTGCAGACGATCAACTTCCCGCATGGCCACGGCATCCTCAAGGCCTACATGGGCCTGCGCCCGCAAGACCCCGACACGCTCGAATACGAGGCGCTGCTGAAATCAGCCTACGGCGAGGCAAAGACCGAGGAGTACCTCTCGCGCAGCATTCACCACGTGCTCGTGTATCCGTATCTCTCGGTGCAGTCGCCGCTGCAGCAACTGCGCTGCCTGCGCCCCATCTCGCCCGACAAGACCCTCTCCGAGATCTGGCACTTTCGCCTGAAGGGCGCGCCCGAGGCGATCTACCGGAGAAGCCTCTGGTACTTCAACCTCGTGAATTCACCGGCCACGATGATCAACGCCGACGATCTCGAGAACTGGACCAAGGCGCAGTGGGGCCTGACCTCGAACGGCGGCGAGTGGGTGAGCTTTCACCGCAATCACGGCGACGACCGCTTCGAGAACGGCGTGGCCTACTCGAACCACGGCACCTCGGAAGTGGTGATGCGCAACCAGTTCGCCGCCTGGTCGAAGTACATGACGAGCACGGACGGAGCCGCGGCATGAACGACGCCGCCAAGCCCGGCCAGGCCATTCCCTCGGCCGGCGCCGACATGGGGCGACTGCTCGCGCAAGACGTGGTCATCGACGGCGAGACCGCCGGCCCCGCCACCGGCGCGCAGCGCATGGAGCCCTCGCACTCGCCGCGCGCCACGCTGGCCGGCCAGCCCGCGCATGCGCGGCCGGTGCCGCGGGCGGAGGCGATGGCCGCGCCCGACCTGCACCGCGAGGTCGAGCAATTCCTCTACCTGCAGGCCGAGCTGCTCGACGGCAAGCACTGGCAAGCCTGGATCGATCTCTTCGCCGCCGACGGCGTCTACTGGATGCCGGTGGCGCCCGAGCAGACCGAGTGGGACGGCACGCCGTCGATCTTCGTCGAAGACAAGCTGCTGATGGAGATCAGGAAGGGCCGCGTCTCGCACCCGAACGCCTGGTCGCAGGCACCGCAATGGGAAACGAGCCACCTGGTGAGCCATGTCACCGTGGAATCGAACGAAGCCGGCACGATCGCCGTGCGCTCACGCTTCCACATGATGGAGCTGCGGCGCGACGCGATCCGCCATTTCGGCGGCAGCTACCGGCACACGCTGGTGCGCGATGCCGGCGGCGCGCTGCGCATCCAGCTGCAGCGCGTCGACCTCTTCAACAGCCAGGCGTCTTTCGACTACGTGCTGCAGATCTGGGTCTAGGGGCCTGTTGAAGGGCCCCTGGGGGCGGCGTTGCCGCGCGCCCCAGGCTGGCGATTACTTCGGAGCCGAGGCCGACTTGCCGATGTTGTGGGCAGCAGTCTTGGCATCGCTGCGATCGGCGGCGGCGCTGGCCTTGTGGGCGTGGGCCTTGGCCTTGTGCTCCGACTTCTTCGGCTCCTTGGTGGCAGCGGCTTCGACGTTTTCTTTCGCTTCCTTCGTGCCTTCGGCAGCGGCCTTGCCGGTGTCCTTGACGGCGGTGGTGGTCTGCGCGAAAGCGGCGGTGGAGAGCAGGATGGCCGAAGCCAGGAGGATCTTCTTCATGGTGTTTTCGTTTCTGGAAAGTCGTTCGGAATTGCGGTCCCGCGGGCGCGGGTGCCCGTGCACAACGGCGCGGCCATCGCCGGGGTTGACGCCGTCCCTACAATTCGCCGGCCGCTCGGCTCGATCCACACCTCTTGTAAGGTTTACCGCCATGCTCAAGCGCCTTTCGACAACGGCCGCCGCCGCCGCCCTCCTCCTCGCCGCGACCGTGGCCGGACCCGCCTGCGCCGCCGACAAGGTGAAGATCGGCTTCGTCAGCACGCTCTCGGGTCCTTCGGCGGCGATCGGCGTCGACATCCGGGACGGCTTCATGCTCGCCGTGAACCTGAACGGCGGCAAGCTCGGCGGCCTGCCGGCCGACGTCGAGATCAGCGACGACCAGTTCAAGCCCGACGTCGCCAAGCAGCTCTTCGAGAAGGACATCAAGCGCGACAAGGTCGACTTCATGACCGGCGTCGTCTTCTCCAACATCATGCTGGCGGCGTTGCCCGAGGCGCTCGACGCCAACGTCTTCTACATCAGCCCGAACGCGGCGCCCTCGCCGATGGCCGGCAAGGACTGCAACCCGCTCTTCTTCGCCGTGGCCTGGCCGAACGACGCCTACCACGAGGCCGCCGGCCAGTTCGCCAATCAGCGCAACCTGAAGAGCGTCTATCTGATGGCGCCGAACTACCAGGCCGGCAAGGACTCGCTCGCCGGCTTCAAGCGGACCTTCAAGGGCAAGGTCGTCGGCGAGACCTACACCAAGCTCGGCCAGCTCGACTATGCCGCCGAGCTCGCCGAGGTGCGCGCCGCCAAGCCCGACGTGCTCTACGTCTTCCTGCCCGGCGGCATGGGCATCAACTTCATCAAGCAGTTCGTCGGTGCCGGCCTCGGCAAGGACATGACGCTGCTGCTGCCCGGCTTCGGCGCCAGCCAGGACATCATCAGCGCCGTCGGCGCGCCGATGTCGGGCATCTTCAACACCGCGCACTGGTCGCCCGACTTCAGCAACGCGGCGAACGTGAAGTTCGTGGCCGAGTTCAGGAAGGCCTACGGCCGCACGCCCACGCTCTATGCCTCGCAGGGCTACGACAGCGCCAACCTCATCGGCGCCGCGGTGCGCGACGTGAAGGGCCATCTCGAAGACCACGAGGCGGTGCGCAAGGCGCTGAAGGCGGCGCACTTCGAGTCGGTGCGCGGACCGTTCCGCTTCGGCCCGAACCAGTACCCGATCCAGAACTACTACGTGCGCACGATCGGCAGCGACGGCCACGGCGGCCTGGTCAACAAGTCGTTCAGCGAGCCGATCCTGAAGGACCATGGCGACGCCTACGTGCAGGACTGCAAGATGAAGCCCTGAGCGGCGGCGCACGGCGGCGATCGCTCACGGCGTCGACAGGCCCGAAAGTCCCGTGCCCTCCGTCCTCGTTCTCGAGCAGGCCCTGAACGGCCTGCAGTTCGGGCTGATGCTGTTCCTGCTCGCTGCCGGGCTGACGCTGGTCTTCGGCGTCATGGACATGATCAACCTGGCGCACGGCTCGCTCTACATGATCGGCGCCTTCCTCGGCGCCTGGATCGTCGGCCTCACCGGCTCGTTCCTGCTCGGCATCGCCGGCGCCGTGGCCGGCACGGCGCTCTTCGGCATGGCGCTCGAATCGGGGCTGCTGCGTCCGCTCTACGGGCGCGACCACCTCTCGCAGGTGCTGGCGACCTTCGCGCTCATCCTGATCCTCAACGACGGCACGCGGATGATCTTCGGCAACGACCTGCCGCTGTCGGCGCCCGAGGCGCTGGCCGGCCCGGTGCGGCTCGTCGCCGGGCTCGACTATCCGGCCTATCGCCTCGTCATCATCGGCGCCGGCCTGGCCATCGCCGCGCTCCTCTACGTGCTCGTCGCACGCACGCGGATGGGCGCGCTGGTGCGCGCCGGCGCCGCGAACCGCGAGATGGCGACGGCGATGGGCGTCGACATCAAGCGTCTCTTCACGATCGTCTTCGGCATCGGCGCCGGGCTGTGCGCGGTGGCCGGCGTGCTGATGGGGCCGCTTCTCGCGGTGCAGGTGGGCATGGGCGAGAACATCCTCATCCTCGCCTTCGTCGTCATCGTCATCGGCGGCATCGGCTCGATCCGCGGCGCGCTCGTCGGCGCGTTGCTCGTGGGCCTGGTCGACACCTTCGGGCGCACGGTGATGCAGTCGATGTTCCGCGAGTTCTTTCCGCCGCAGGTTGCCAGCGCCGCCGGTCCGGCGGTCGCCTCGGTGGCGATCTACGTCTTCATGGCGGCGGTGCTGGCGATCAAGCCCCAGGGCCTGTTCCCGGCGCGCGGCTGATGGCGACGCCGCCACGCAGCAGGCTCGTCGTCGCGGCGATCGTCGCGCTCGCGCTGCTGGCGCTGCCGCCGCTGATGAATGCCGTCGGCGCCGGCTACTACCTGAGCACGGCCGGCAAGATCGTCGTCTTCGCCATCGCCGCGACCAGCCTCAACCTGGTGCTCGGCTACGGCGGCATGGTCTCGTTCGGGCACGCCGCTTTCTTCGGCCTCGGCGCCTACGCCACCGGCGTGCTCATCAGCGAGGGCGTGCTGAACGGCGGCGTGCACCTGCTGGCGACGGTGGCCGTGACGGCGCTTGCCGCGCTCGTCATCGGCGCGATCTCGCTGCGCACGCGCGGCGTCTACTTCATCATGATCACGCTCGCCTTCGGGCAGATGCTGTTCTACCTGGCCAACTCGATCAAGGGCTACGGCGGCGACGAAGGGCCTGAACATCCGCGCCCGCTCGATCCTCGGCTTCGGTCTCGACCTGAAGGACACGACGACCTTCTACTACGTCGCCCTCGCCGCGCTCGCGGCGACGCTGCTCGGCCTGCGCGCCTTCACGGTCTCGAAGTTCGGTCGCGCCATCGTCGCGACGCGCGACGATGACGTGCGCGCCGAGGCGCTCGGCTTTGCCACCTACCGCTATCGGCTGATCCTCTTCGTGGCGGCCGGCGCCATCGCCGGCATCGCCGGCGCGCTCTCGGTCAACCAGCAGGGCTACGTCAGCCCTTCGCTGCTGCACTGGACGCAGTCGGGCACGCTGCTGGTGATGGTGATCCTCGGCGGCGTCGCTTCGCTCTGGGGCGGCGTGCTGGGCGCCGCGGTGCTGGTGCTGCTGCAGGAAACGCTCTCGGCGTACACGGCGTACTGGGAATTCTGGACCGGCTGGGTCTTGCTTGCCGTCGTGCTGTTCGCGCGGCGCGGCCTGGCCGGATGGCTCGCCACGGCCTGGCGGCGCATGCGATGAGCAGCGTCGCCGGCGGCGCCTTGCTGCTCGACGTGCAGCGCCTGTCGAAGCGCTTCGGCGGTGTCGTCGCGAGCGCCGGCGTCGACCTGCAGGTGCTCGCCGGCGAGGTGCATGCCCTGATCGGCCCGAACGGCGCGGGCAAGACGACGCTCGTCGCGCAGCTCTCGGGCCAGCTCAGGCCCGACAGCGGCAAGGTCGTCTTCGCCGGCGCCGACATCACCCGGCTGGCGCCGCACGAACGCGCGCGCCGCGGCCTGGCGCGATCGTTCCAGATCACGCGCCTCTTCGCCAGCTTCGACGTGCGCGCCAACCTGGCACTGGCGGTGCAGGCGGCGGGCGCGGAGGCGACGCGAAGCGCGTGTCGACGAAGTGCTGGCCGAGATCGGCCTCGCCGACCAGGCCGGCGCGCGCATCGATGCGCTCGCGCACGGCGAGCAGCGTGCCCTCGAAGTGGGCCTGGCCATCGCCGGCCGGCCGCGCCTGGTGCTGCTCGACGAGCCGATGGCCGGCATGGGGCACGACGAATCGCGGCGCATGGAAGCGCTGATCGAGCGCCTGCGCCGGCAGACGACGGTGCTCCTCATCGAGCACGACGTCGATGCCGTGTTCCGCCTCGCCGATCGCGTCTCGGTGCTGGTGAGCGGGCAGGTGATCGCCAGCGGGCCGCCCGAGGCGGTGCGACGGGACGCGCGCGTGATCGAGGCCTATCTGGGCGAGGAATGAGCGCCGTCGCCGCAACCGCTCCTGTCGCTGCCGCGAGGCGCTGCTCGAGGTGCGCGCGCTGCGCGCCGGCTATGGCGCGAGCGAGGTGCTGCATGGCGTCGACCTGCACGTCGGCCCCGGCGAGGTGGTGGCCCTGCTCGGCCGCAACGGCATGGGCAAGACGACCCTGGTGCGCGCCATCACCGGCCTCGGCCCGGCGCGCGGCGGCGAGGTCCGCTTTCGGCGGCGAGCGCGTCGAGGCCGAGCCGCCGCATCGCATCGCGCGGCGCGGCATCGGCCTCGTGCCCGAAGGCCGGCAGGTGTTCGCCAACCTCACGGTGCAGGAACACCTGAGCGCGTTCGAGCGGGCGCGCGTGGTCGAGGGCAACAGCGCGGCCGGCCGCAGCAGCGCCGCCGAACGCATCGGCCGCGTCTTCGAGCTCTTTCCGCGCCTGCACGAGCGGCGCCGCCACCTCGGCAACCAGCTCTCGGGCGGCGAGCAGCAGATGCTGGCGATAGCGCGCGCCCTCGTCACCGAGCCGCGCCTCCTGATCCTCGACGAGGCGACCGAAGGCCTGGCGCCGCTGGTGCGCCAGGAGATCTGGCGCTGCCTGGCCGCACTGCGCGCCGGCGGCCAGGCGATCCTGGTGATCGACAAGTACGTGCAACGATTGATCGGCCTGGCCGACCGGCACGTGATCCTGGAGAAAGGCCGCGTCGCCTGGACCGGCACCTCGGCCGCGCTGGCGGCCGAGCCGACGATCTGGCAGGGCTTTCTCGGCGTCTGAGCGCCGAACCCCGCGCCTGCTGCTGTTTCAGGTCGGCATACACCGCCTGGGCTGCGGCGGGCTCTGAGCGCAAGCGCTTGCCCTGGCTCTTGCGAGAATGTCGCCATGAGCTTCGTCAGCGATCCCGCCATCGACGCCGCGTATCGGCCGAGCGCCGCCCTGGCGCCCGGTGTGTTCGAGGCCAACATGCATCTCTACCGCGAGCGCTCGGCCGAGGCCCATCGAACGCTGCCGCACGAGCGGGACCTCTGCTACGACATCGAGAGCGGCCAGTGCCTCGACCTCTTTCCCGCGCCCGGCCCCGGCCTGAAGCCGGTGTTCGTGTTCATCCACGGCGGCTACTGGCGCATGCTGAGCAAGAACGAATCGGCCTTCATGGCCGGCGCGCTGACGCGCCGCGGCATCAGCGTCGCCAGCGTCGACTACACGCTCGCGCCGGCCGTCGATCTCGCCGAGATCGTGAGGCAGGTGCGCACGTCGATCGCCTGGCTCTACCGCAACGGCAGCGCGCATGGCATCGACCCGGAGCGCATCTTCGTCGGCGGCAGCTCGGCCGGCGGGCATCTCACCGGCGCGCTCGTCGCCGGTGGCTGGCGCGAAGCGTTCGGCCTGCCCGACGACGTGATCAAGGGCGCGCTGCCGGTGAGCGGGGTGTTCGACCTGCTGCCGCTGTCGAAGTCCTTCGTCAACGAATGGATGCGCTTCGACACACGGCAGATCCAGGAGCTGAGCCCTATCCGCCACCTGCCGCCGCGGCCCTGCAAGCTGGTGCTGACCTGGGGCGAGAACGAGACGAGCGGCTTCAAGGTGCAATCGCGCGACTACCTCGCCGCCTGGCAACGCGCTGGGTTCGCCGCCGAGGCAATCGAGATCGCCGGCCGCAACCACTTCGACGTCATCCTCGACTGGTGTGACGACCACTCGCAGATGACCGAGCTCTGCGCGGCGCTGGTGCTCGGGAGGGCCTAGCCGGGGCGCCGCCGCTCCTCGCTCACTGACGCTTGTCGGTGAAGCGCGGCGCCTTCACGCTCGACTCGAACTCGCGCGCCAGCGTGCCTGGCTCGAGCAACACGAGCTCGGCGCTGATCTCGAAGCTGTGCTTGATCGAGGCGCCGAGAGCGCCCAGCACGCGCGCCGGATCGCAGCCGCGCGCCAGCTCGATCGAGACACGCATGGCGTCGAGATCGCCGCTGCTCACGAGCTCGCACTTGAAGTCGTTGACCGACTCGGTCTTGAACATGAAGTCCTCGAACTCGGCGTGCCCGACGTTGATGCCGCGAACCTTGAAGAAGCCGCTCGTGCGATGCGCATGGCGCACCAGCGGGAAGACCGAGAACGGCGACGGATCGCCGTCGCCGCCGTCACCGAGCGTGACCAGGTCGCCCGAGAGCCAGCGCAGGAAGGGCGTGACGTTGTTGCTGAAGAGCGGCGTGACGACGAGGGCGCCGACCGCACCGGGCGCGACCGGCGCGTGGCTCTGCGGATCGACGACCTCGATGCAGTACATGTCGGTCCAGATCCGAAAGCCGCGGCCCGCGCCGCCGCCATCCTCGGCGCCCATCATGCCGGCCTCGGTCATGCCGAAGGTGTCGTGCACCTTCGCGCCCCAGGCGCGCTCGAGCTTCACCCGCTTGGCGTCGGAAAGCGGCTCGGCCGAACAGATCACCGTCTCGACACTGCTCGCGGCGAGGTCGATGCCCTGCAGGTCGGCGAGATTGGCCAGGTGCAGGCCGTAGCTCGGCATGCCCATCCACACCGTCGGCTTCAGGCGCTGGATCAGCTCGAGCTGCAGCGGCGAGGGCGTCGTCGTGCCGGCGCCGGCCCAGTTCATGGCGATGCCGGCCAGGGTCGCCGAGCGCGCGAAGATCTGCCCGGCCGGATGGATGCCGAGCGGAAACGAGTTGTGGGCCCGGGCACCGGCGTGCACGCCGATGCAGGCGAAGGTGCGCGCGAACGAGAGCAGGCCGTAGCGGATGTCGGTGAAGCTGCGCGGATAGAAGAGCGGCTTGCCGGTGGCGCCGCCGGAGCGCCAGTATTCGGCGATGCCGTCTTCGGGCGTCAGGCAAAAGCGCTCGTAGAACTCGCCGTCGGAGAGCGTGCGCAGCGCCTCCTTGTCGAGGATAGGAACCTTGGCCCACTCCTCGGGTTCGTCGAGCCGGTCCATCCGCAGGTGATCGAGCCTGCCGCGATAGAACGGCGCGCGCCGCGCCTGCTCGACGGCGATGACCTTGCGCCGGCTCTGCAGGGCGGCGATCTCGGCCCGCGCGGTCGGCAGCGTGAGCGGCATCGGCCTCAGGCCTTGCGCGGCTCGCGCCGATGGAACTTCACTTCGCCGATCCAGCGTCGCTGTGCGGCGTAGGCAGCACCTTGCGTCGATGCCTCGTCGTTCATCGCCGCGAGGCGCGCTTCCTTCTCCGGCGTGTTCTCGGGGATCACGTCGACCGCGTCCTTCAGCATCGCTTCGTAGTCGGCCCCGATCGGGCAGACGTCGGCGCAGCGTCGGCAGCCGGTGATCGCGCCGGCGCCGCGCAGGATGCTCTGCCAGAGATTGAAGGTCGTCTCGGAGCGCAGCAACGCGTGCCGCGCCTCGGCACCATCCGCTTCCATGAGCTTTTCGATGTGACCGGAGAGCTTGGCGAAGCCGTAGGGCGAGCGATGCGTGTCGCAGGCGGGCCAGTCGCGATCCCACTCCCGCACCGCGTCGGGCGGGCAGGTCTTCAGGCAGCGTCCGCACGCGGGGCCGAGACAAAGCGCCTCGTCCCTCTTGCGGTCGCACTCGACGTCGACCGAGCACAGCACCGCGGTCAGCACGACGCGCGGACCGTATTCGGGCGTGAGGAGCTGCAGGTTGAGGCCGAGCGTGCCGAGGCCCGCCTCGACCGCGGCGTGCGGCAGCGAGAGCAGCGTCGTCATGTGCTGCTGCGGATCGTCCTGGTAGCGCCAGGGATCGACGTGCGTCGGCGGCACGATGATGGCCGGATAGCCCTGGTCCTCGAGCCAGTAGACGAGCTCGAGCGAAGTCTCCTCGAGCATCGAGAGGGCCAGCTCGTCGTTGTAGTACTTGTGCCGGTCGTTCCAGGGCACGATCCGTGCGACGCCACTGTTCAGCTTCTTCGCCAGCACGATGACGCGGCCGGCGTCGTGCTCGGTGATGTCGCGCGGCCGCTTCGGATCGTCGGGATACGGCGGGTGCGCGTCGAGCAGCGCGCCATCGGCGATGCCGACGAGGTCGGCGCCGAGCTCGATCGCCTTCGCCTTGATCCTCGGCTCGCGCCGAGCGCGCGCTTGTGCGCGAAGCTCATTCGGGCTCGGCCTCCGCCCGTTCCTTCTGCTGGCGCTTGAATTCCTGCAGCTGGCGGGCGACGATGCCCTGATAGCCCTCGACGCCGACCCAGCGCCGGTTCCAGTCGTTCAGGCCGGCGATCTCGGGCCCCTGGCCGGCGTCGTGCGTCGCTCGTGCCGCCTTGTACTGCTTGCCGAGGGCGACGTGCTCGGGCGTCTTCTCGGGGATCACCTTCTGGACCTCCGTGAGGTGGGCGTGATAGTCGTTGCCGACCGGGCACACCGCGAGGCAGCGCGGGCAGTCGCCGAACGAGCCGACGACGCGCAGCAGGCCCTGCCAGAAGCCGAAGAAATCGCGCGAGCGAAAGAGCGTCGCGGCGTCGGTCTTGCCGTCGATGAGGCCGTCGAACATGCCGAGCATGCTGGCGAAGCCGAACTCCTGCGCTTCGGTGGCGCAAGCCCGCTTGTCGATGCCGAAATGCAGCACCGCGTCGGCCGGACACGAGTGCAGGCAGCGGCTGCACGACTCGCCGATGCAGACCTGCTCGGTGATGCGCGCATCGGGCTCGAGCTCGAGCTCGGTGAGGATGCCGGTGAGGTAGACCCGCGGCCCGAACTCGGGCGTCAGGATGTTCACCTCGAGGCCGAGCGTCCCGAGGCCGGCCTCGACGCCGAGATGGCGCGTCGAGAGGCGCCCGTAGCTGGCCCGCTTCAGGGCCCATTCGGTTTCCTGCGATGCGGTGATGAGGCTCGCGTGCCCGGCCGCCTCGAGCTCATCGGCGAGACGGTAGGCGACCTTGTCCATCTTGCGCAGCACGAGCATGTCGATGTACTGCACCGGCGTGTTGCTCTTGCAGCGGAAGGCGCCGGCGGGAATGCGCTGGGCGATGACGATCACGCTCTTGCAGTACGGCGAGATGCGCTCGGGCGTCTGCGGCCAGCGCGGATCGGGCGGGAAGGCATTCAGCGTGTCGGCGCTGGCGATGCCGACGAGATCGGCGCCGAGCTCCTTGGCGCGCCGCTTCACGTAGCCGGCGTCGAGAGTGGCCGGCGGCTGCGGATGAGTGCGGCCCCGGGGGCGCGGGACCGCTGCGGTGGCGGGCATGGGTCGGGCTCGTCGAAGCGAGGGAGTGGCGCGCTATCTTAGGGCCGTCGTCCGCGCCCGCCCTGGCCGACCACGCGCCGCGGGACAACGAGGCACACTTGCCGCATGGCATCCATGAAAACCATCAAGCTCGGCCGCACCGGCCTCGACGTCTCGCGCATCTGCCTCGGCTGCATGAGCTACGGCGACGCGGCGCGCGGCAACCATGCCTGGACCCTGGGCGAGGCGGCGAGCCGCCCCTTCATCAAGAAGGCGCTCGACCTCGGCATCAATTTCTTCGACACCGCCAACGTCTATTCCGCCGGCACCAGCGAGGAAATCGTCGGCCGCGCCCTGCTCGAGTACGCACCGCGCGGCGAAGTGGTGATCGCGACCAAGGTGCACGGCCGCATGCACAAGGGCCCGAACGGCGCCGGCCTGTCGAAGAAGGCGATCTTCGCGGAGATCGATGCCAGCCTGAAGCGCCTGGGCACCGACTTCGTCGACCTCTACCAGATCCATCGCTGGGACCCCAGCGTGCCGATCGAGGAAACGCTCGAAGCGCTGAACGACGTCGTGCGCGCCGGCAAGGCGCTGCACATCGGCGCCTCGTCGATGTACGCCTGGCAGTTCGCCAAGGCGCTGCATCTCTCGGACCGGCACGGCTGGGCGCGCTTCGCGACGATGCAGAACTACATCAACCTGCTCTATCGCGAGGAAGAGCGCGAGATGCTGCCGCTATGCAAGGCCGAAGGCATCGGCGTCATTCCGTGGAGCCCGCTGGCGCGCGGCCGGCTCACGCGCGATTGGGACAGCCAGAGCGCGCGTTCGGAGACCGACGAGTTCGGCCGCTCGCTCTATCGCAACACCGCCGAGGCCGACCGCAAGGTGGTCGATGCGCTCGCCGCAGTGGCGCGGCGCCTTGACCGGCCGCGCGCCCAGGTGGCGCTGGCGTGGCTGTTGGCCAAGAGCGAGATCTCGGCGCCGATCGTCGGCGCGACCCGGCTCGAGCAACTCGACGACGCCGTGGCAGCGCTCGCGCTGAAGCTCGCGCCCGAGGACATCGCCGAGCTCGAGGCGCCGTACGTGCCGCACGCCATCGTCGGCCACGCCTGAGCGCGCGCGCTGGCCGCGCCGTCAGCGCGGCGAGCTCGTTCTTCGGGTCGTGTTCCTTCTTCTTGTCGGCCTCGTCGTTCTTCTTCGGTGCTTCCTTCGCCGTGTCTTCGTGCTTCGGCTTGCCCTCGGCCTTCGGCTTGTCGTTCGGCGCAGGCGGCGGCGGAGCGGGATGGGGCTGCGCTGTTGCTTGCGGCGGGTGAGCTTCCACGGGCCGCGCCTCGGGGCGCGGTGAGGGCTCGGCCTTCGGCGGGACGGCAGGACGCATCGGCGGGGCGCTGACCTGAGCGGGCGCCGGACGCTGCGCCGCCACCGGCGGCGCTTGCGGCGGCCGGTGCTCCGCCACGGGCGGCGCTTGCGGCGGCCGGTGCTCCGCCACGGGCGGTGCTTGCGGTGGCCGGTGCTCCGACACGGGCGGCGCTTGCGCCGGCCGATGCTCTGGCGTGGGCAGCGCCTGCGGCGGGTGTTGCTCAGGCACAGGCGGCGGACTGCGCGGCGTGTCGTTGTGCACCGCCTGCGCCGTCGCACGCGAGCGATCGACCGGCTCGATGCCCTTCCTGTGATCGTCGGCGCGACGCCCCGCGGAGGCGGGCGGCGCTTCGTCGACGTGCGCCGGCGGCACCGGCGAGACCGGTGGCACCGGTGGCGTGGTGCGAGCGGGCGGCGCTGCCACGGCGGGCGGCAAGGGGCGCATCGGTCGCGAGGCGTCAGTGTCGGCTGCACCTCTCGGACGCGAAGGCGCGGATTCGACCGGCCGCGTCTGCAGCACGGGTGGCTGCGCCGCGGCGAGGTGCGCCTGCGCCGGTACCGAGACGTTCACGGCACGGTGGTCGGCGGTCGAACCGGGCGGCGCCACGATCGTCACGTTGGTGACGTTGTTGACGACCGTGGTGTTGCGGTTGTTGACGATCGTCGTGTTGTTGACCTTGCTCGTCCTGCGATCGATGTTCGTCACGTTCGTGGCGACGCGCATGCCGGGCGCGATGATCGGCGGCGCACCGGTGACCACCGCCGGCGGCGTGCCGACCGGCGCCATCACGATCAAGCCGCGCCGCGAGCCGGGCGGCGGCGGCACGAACACGCCTTCGGGTCCGACCGGCGCCCGGCCGAGCGCAATGCCCACGCCGACGGCGGCGAGCGCGATCGTCAAGGTCGGCGCCGGCGGGACGAAGGACTGATGCGGCGGCGCCCAGAAGCCGTCGACGAAGACGACGCGGTCGCGCCGATGCTCGTAGTACGGCGGCACCCAGTGGTACTCCGGACGCGGCGGCCGGGCCCAGCGGCCCGGTGCCCAGACCCAGCGGTCGCGCCAGACCCAGTAGCCGCCGGTCCAGCGCGCGTCGTCGTAGGGCGGCGGCGGTGGCGCTTCCACCAGCATCGGCGGCGGCGCCCAGGGAACGGCGATCGGCGCGGGCTGCATCAGCGGCGGTTCGTAGTCGGTGTAGATCGGCGGCGGTTCGTTGTCCGGGTCGCTGCCCACGGCGTAGCGCGGCGCGGGATAGCCGCTCGCGTAGCGCGGTGCAGGCGCTGCAGCGACCGTGCGCGCCGGTGCCAGTGCGGGAACCGGTGTCCCGTTCACCGGCGCGGGTGCAAGGTCGGTCGCTGCCGGCGCGGAGGCGACCTGCACATCCGGCGCAGGCGCAACGGCCTCAGGCGTCTTGGCGTCGCAGGCCGCGAGCAACGCGGCGACGGCTGTCGCGAGGACCAGTTTCTGATTCATGGCAAAAGCGAAGTGAGAGGCTCGGATCATGAGGGCGCAGGACGCCGGCACGATGCCTCAGGTCCGCAACCGCGCGCGTTCCTACAGACGAAGAAGGCGCCCGCCGACGCGAGCCGGCCGGGCGCCTTTGTCGACGCCGATTGCGCTGCGCGATCAGCCGCGAACCGCTGCGTTCGTCTTCTCGCGATGGATGCGATGGCTTTGATGATCGTCGCTGCGCTGCACGCTGGCCTGTTCGTGCGCACCGACGTGGCCGTCGCGACCCGCGGCGTATTCCTTGCTCGCGACATGCGACTGGCCGCGCTCGAGGCTGCCGGCTTCGCGGTTCGTCAGCGACTTGTTCTGCACGCCCTGCGCGATGCGCGTCTGCTGGTTGATGTTGCGCTGCGTGTCGGCCTGCATGCGCTGCGACGAGGCCGACAGCGGATTGCCGTTGACGCCGTTGCTGGTGGCGGCATGGATGTCGCGGCTCGTCTTGTTCTGCGCCGCGTTCAGCTGCGCCCGCTCGCTGTTGCTGAGCGTGCCGTTCTTCATGTCCTTGGCCTGCAGGTGATCGACACGCGCCTCGTCCTTCTGCAACTGCGCGCCTTCGCGCGTCGTGATCGTGCCGTTCTGCAGGCCGTTCTCGATGCGCTGCTCCTGGTTCACGTCGCGGCCGACGGTCGAGGCGGCCGTCGTCTGCGCCAGCGCACCGAACGCGGCGCCGAGGCTCGCCGTCAGAACCAGTGCCTTGATGGTGTGCTTGCGATTCATGTCGTTGCTCCCTGAGGATCAGGCGATGTGCCTGCAGCCTCCAACGGCAGCAAGCGGACGATCGTTGACGCTCGACGCGGCGCCGCGTGTGAAGTTTTCTTGCGCCTGTATCGCCGCGTGTGTGCAGCTCAACGCGGCTTGCGCTGCTTCTCGTGCCGAGGCCAGTACGCGAATTCGTCTTCGTGGATCTCGATGTCGAGCTCGCTCACGCGCATCTGCATTCGCTCCTGCACATCGGCCACCGCCTGGTTGTAGATCGACGGCCCCACTTCTTCGAGAAAGTAGTTGAGCAGCGCGGCGGCCGCGATGTTGCCGATCTTCTCGTCGCGCTCTTCGCGGAAATAGCGCTCGATCGAAACGATCGCCTCCTGGCGCGCTTCCTTTTGCAGTTCGATGCTCATGGTCACCTCGGGCGTGGCCAGCGAGGATAGCGGCCGTCCCGTAAGCTTGCGGCTCGCGCGCCGTTGGCGCGCTTCGTTTTTGTTCATGACCGCCGATTCCGCCATCGCCAAGCCGCTTCAAGACGGCCTGCCTCTGCCGCAGCGCTACCGCTCGATGGCCGTCATCCTGCTCGGCATCTCGATGGCGGTGCTCGACGGCAGCATCGTCAATCTCGCGCTGCCGGGCATCGTGCGCGACCTGCACGCCAGCGCCGCGAGCGCGGTCTGGGTCGTCACCGCGTATCAGGTGGCGACCCTCGTGCTACTGCTGCCCTGCGCGATGCTCGGCGACCTGATCGGCCATCGACGCGTCTATCTCGCCGGACTCTTCTTCTTCACGCTGGCCTCGCTCGGCTGCGCGTTCTCGACCTCGCTGACGATGCTCGTGGTGGCGCGCACGCTGCAGGGCCTCGGTGCCGGCGGGCTGTTCTCGGTGAATGCGTCGCTGGTGCGACGAACCTATCCGCGCCACCAGCTCGGCCGAGGCATCGCCCTGAACTCCTTCGTCGTCGCCACGGCCTCGGTGGCAGGACCGTCGATCGCCGCGCTGATACTCTCGATCGCCTCCTGGCCCTGGCTCTTCGCCGTCAACCTGCCGCTCGGCATCCTCGTGTTCTCGCTCGGCTGGTCGGCCTTGCCGCGCGACACCCGTGTCGGGCGGCCCGGCGCCCGCCTCTCGCCCCTCGACGTGCTGCTGAACGTGCTGATGTTCGGCCTCATCTTTCTCGGCGCCGATGCGATCGGCGCCCACTTTGCCGGCTCGCCGACCTGGCTCGGTCCGCAGGCGAGTGCGTTGCTCGTGGCCTGCGGCGCGGCCGTCGCCGTGTTCTACGTGCAGCGGCAACGGCGCCTGACGCATCCGCTCTTTCCGCTCGACCTGCTGCGCATTCCGATCTTCGCGCTCTCGATGTGCACCTCGATCGCGGCCTTCGCGGCGCAGACGATGGCCTCCGTCGCACTGCCCTTTCTCATGCTCGAAGCCTGGGGCCGTTCGGCCGCCGCCACGGGCTTTCTGATCTCGGCGTGGCCGATCGCCACGGTGATGACGGCGCCGATCGCCGGCCGCCTGATCGGACGAGTCGCCGACGGCCTGCTCGGCGCGGTGGGTCTGGCGCTCATGGCCGCGGGTCTCGCCGCGCTCGCGCTTTTGCCGGCACTGCCCGGCAACGCCGACATCGCCTGGCGCATGGCGCTCTGCGGCGTCGGCTTCGGCCTGTTCCAGTCACCGAACAATCACACCATCGTCACCTCGACGCCACCGCAACGCAGCGGCGCCGGCAGCGGCATGCTCGGTACCGCGCGGTTGAGTGGCCAGAGCTTCGGATCGGTCTTGCTCGCGATCATCTTCGGCGCCTTCGGCGCGCACAGCGCGCACGGCCCGAGCATTGCGCTGGCGACCGCTGCGGTGTTCTCCGCCGTCGCCGGCATCTTCAGCGGCATGCGCCTGCGCGCGACGGCGCCGGATTCAGGCCGCGCTGTCGCGGCGCAGCGCTAGCGGTTCTTCGTCGGGCCACTCGACGGCGCCCGAGTGCGTCACCGCGCCCAGGTGCGCCGGTCCCACGAGCTGCGCATATTTCTCGAGCACGCCGGCAAGACGCTCGCGCGGTGCCGGCCGATGCGCGGCACGCCGGCGCGACAGCTCGGCCGCATCGACGAGCAGGTCGAGGCTGCGGGCTTCGCCATCGATGCGGATCCTGTCCCCCTCGCGCACCAGCGCGATGGGTCCGCCGAGCGCCGCCTCGGGGCCGACGTAGCCCACCATCAGGCCGCGCGTGGCACCGGAGAAGCGACCATCGGTGATGAGCGCCACGCGCTCGCCCATGCCCTGGCCGTAGACCAGCGCAGTGACGCCGAGCATCTCGCGCATGCCCGGCCCGCCGCGCGGGCCTTCGTTGCGGATCACCAGCACCTCGCCGGCGGCGTAGCGGCGTTCGGTGACCGCGGCAAAGGCGTCTTCCTCGCATTCGAAGACGCGCGCCGGCCCTTCGAACACCGCGCTCTTCAGGCCGGCCACCTTGATCAGGGCGCCATCGGGCGCGAGGCTGCCCTTGAGCACGACGACGCCACCGGTGGGTTGCAGCGCCGCGCTCGTGGCACGCACGACTTCGCCATCGGGTGCCTTCTGTGCCGACAGTTCCTCGGAAAGCGTGCGGCCCGAGAGCGCGAGCGTGTCGCCATGCAGATAGCCGCCGTCGAGCAGCGCCTTCAGCACCGAGGCGACGCCGCCGGCGCGGTGCAGGTCGACGGCGAGAAAGCGGCCGCCCGGCTGCAGGTCGGCGATGAGCGGCGTGCGGGCGAAGACCTCGGCCACGTCGTCGAGCGAGAAGCGGATGCCGGCCTCGTGCGCGATCGCCGGCAGATGCAGGCCGGCGTTGGTCGAGCCGCCGGTGGCAGCGACCGCGGCGCAGGCGTTCTCCAGCGACTTGCGCGTGACCAGGTCGCGCGGCAGCGGGCCGCCGTCGCGCAGGATCTCGGTCACGCGGCGGCCGGCCCGGCGCGCCATCGCCAGGCGCTCGGCATACGCCGCCGGCAGCATCGCCGAACCGGGCAGCGCGAGGCCCAGGGTCTCGGCCACCATCGCCATCGTGTTGGCGGTGAACTGGCCCGGACACGAGCCGAGCGTCGGTGCGCAGGCGTGGCCCAGCTCGTCGAGCTCGGCCTCGGTCATGCGGCCGGCGAGCACCGAGCCGACGCCCTCGTAGGCGGTGAGGATGGTCACGTCCTTGCCGCGCCAGGTGCCGGGCAGCATCGCCCCGCCGTAGACGAAGACGCTCGGGCAGTTGAGGCGCACCATCGCCATCATCACGCCGGGCAAGGTCTTGTCGCAGCCGGCGAAGCCGACGAGCGCGTCGTAGGCGTGGGCGCGCACGACCGCCTCGATCGAATCGGCGATGAGCTCGCGCGAGACCAGGCTCATGCGCATGCCCTTGTGGTTCATCGAGACGCCGTCGGAGACCGAGATGGTCGTGAACTGGATCGGGATCGCGCCGCCGGCTGCGACGCCGAGGCGCGCCGCATCGGCCTGCGGCCCCGAGCGACATCGAGCACGGCGTGTTCTCGCCGTGCTGGCTGACGATGCCCACGAAGGGCTTGCCGAAGTCTTCGTCGCCGACGCCGGTGGCGCGCAGGAAGGCGCGATGCGGGGCGCGATCGAGGCCGTCGGTGATGATGGCCGAGCGGAGCTTCTTCTTCGCTGCGGTCATCTCTTCGTCCTCGGCGCTGCACCCGCGCTGATCTCGGTGCCGCTCTGGCGTTCGACCCAGCGCACCAGCTCGCTGACGCTCGCCTCGGGCGCGGCCGCGTCGGCCGCGGCGCGCCAGAGCTTCTGCGTCAACGCGCTCAGCGGCGCCGGTGTGCCCGTGCTCTCGGCGAGCTGCATCGCGATGCCGATGTCCTTGACCATCAGCGCGAGCTTGAACGGGTCGTCGAAGCGTCGGCTGATGACGCGCTGCTTGATGTGCGTCTGCGCCACCCAGGACATGCCGGTCGAGACGTTGAGCACATCGACCATCGCTTCCGGGTCGAGGCCGTAGCGCTTGCCCATCGCCAGGCCTTCGCTCAGGGCGAGCAGGTTGACCGAGGTGATGAGGTTGTTCAGGCATTTCATGGCATGCCCGGCGCCGAGGCCACCGACATGGAAGATCGACTTGCCCATCTTCTCGAGCAGCGGCCGCACGCGTTCGAGGTCGGCCTCTGCGCCGCCGACCATGAAGACCAGCTCGGCGGCCTTGGCGCCCCACTCCGCGCCGGAGACCGGCGCATCGACCATGGCTACGCCGCGCTCGGCCAGGCGCGCCGCGGTCTGCTCGGTGAGCCAGGGTTCGGACGACGAGGTGTCGAGCAGCAGCGCCCCCGGGCGCAGGCCGCGCAGCAGGCCGTCCTCGCCTTCGACGAGCGCCTGGACGACGGCGCCGTTCGGCACCATCGTGACGACGATGTCGGTTCGCGCCGCGAGCTCGGCGGGCGTGCTCGCCGCATGCGCGCCGGCGAGCGTTGCGGCGAGGTCGGGCGCCAGCCCCGGCACGACGTCGTACAGCGTCATCGCGTAGCCTGCGGCGGCGAGGTGCGAGGCCATCGGCCGACCCATGACGCCGAGACCGACGAAGCCGATGGACGGTGGGCGCGAAGTCATGGCGTTCAGGGTTAACGAGGAAAGGGGCTGCGCGAATATCCGTCGGCAGGCTCGCCCCATGCAGGCAAACACTGCATGACCGGCGCTCGATGGACGATACACTTTTCGCAGCCGAAACCGTCCCTCTGGAGACTCCCGCATGAAGGCTCACCGCATCTTCGCTTCGCTCGCTGCAGCGCTCGCACTCATCGCCGGCGCATCCGGCGCGTCGGCCCAAACGGTGCTGACGATGTCGAGCTGGGTCCCGCCCACCCACTCGCTGACCCGTGACGTGCTGCAGGTCTGGGCCAAGCAGGTCGAGCAGGCGACCAACGGCCGGGTCAAGTTCGAGATGCTGCCCAAGCATCCGTCGGCCGCGCCCGGCACCTTCGATGCGGTGCGCGACGACCTGGTCGACGTTTCCTTCGTCACCGCCAGCTACACGCCGGCGCGCCATCCGCTGCCGCTGATGGCCGAGCTGCCGGGGTCCGGTGCCACCGCCGAGATCAACTCGGTCGCGTTCTCGCGCGTGCACTGGAAGTACTTCCAGCCGGCCAACGAATACAAGGGCGTGAAGCTGCTCGGCGTGTTCACCCACGGGCCGGGCCAGATGTTCACGGTGAAGAAGCAGGTCACTTCGGTCGCCGATCTCGCCGGCATGAAGATCCGCACCGGCGGCGGCATTTCTGAAGCGGCCGCGAAGCTGCTCGGTGCCTCGCCCTTCGTCAAGCCAGCGCCGGAGTCGTACGAGCTGCTGTCGAGCGGCGTCGCAGACGGTACGTTCTTCCCGATCGAATCGATCAAGTCGTTCAACCTCGACAAGGTCGTCAAGTACGCGACCTTCTTCCCGGGCGGCTTCTACTCGTCGTCGTTCGGCTTCTTCATGAACCAGGACAAGTGGGACAAGCTGTCGAAGCAGGACCAGGACGCGATCATGTCGGTCTCGGGCGAGCACCTCGCACGCCTGGCCGGCAAGTCGTGGGACGCGGCTGATCGCGGTGGCCTCGAGGCGCTCAAGGCCGCCAACGTGACGATCATCGAAGCCAGCCCGGCTTTCGTCGCCGATGTGCGCCAGCGCACCGCGCCGCTGGTGCAGGAGTGGATCAAGTCGGCCAACGCCAAGGGCGTCGACGGCGCCGCGGCCTGGGCCATGTACCAGGACGAGCTGAAGCAGGTCGCCGCCGGGAAGTAGCCGGCGTGGCGATCTCCGAACTGCTCGAGGCCGCGCCGGCCGCCGGCCTCGACCCGCGTGCCGCGCTGACGCGCTGCGCCTGGATCCTTGCCGACGAGGGCCACGAGTCGGGCCTCGCCGGCCAGCTCACCGCACGCGGCCCCGACGACGGCACCTACTGGACGCTGCCTCTGGGACTCGCCTTCGACGAGGCCGAAGAGGCCTCCTGGCTGCTCATCGACGACACGCTGAACGTACGCGCCGGCTCGGGCTCGTACGGCATCCGCGAGCCGAACCCGGCGACCCGCTTTCATCTGTGGGTCTATCGCGCCCGTCCCGACGTTGCCGCCATCGTCCACACCCATCCGCCGGCAGCCTCGGCGCTGGCCGCGGCCGCGCAGCCGCTCATCGTCGGCCACATGGACGCGACGCCGCTGTTCGACGACATCGCGTTCCTGCCTGAGTGGCCGGGCCTGCCGACCGCCGATCGCGAAGGCGAGCTGATCGCCGCCGGTCTCGGCGCCAGGCACGCCATGCTGCTCGCGCACCACGGCCTGCTTGCGGCCGGCCGCGGCGTGCCGGAGGCCGCGTTTCTCGCCGTCTTCATCGAGCGCATGGCGCGCCTGCAGATCGATGCCGCGAAGGTCGGCGGCGTGCGGCCGATCGACGCCGGCGAGGCGCGCCGCGCGCGCGACTTCCTGCGCACCGATCGCATCATGAACGCCACCTTCAACGCCTGGTCGCGGCGCGCCGAGCGGCGCCGCCGGCGGGGGTGAGCACGCGCTGGGCCGACCGGCTCGAGACCGCCCTCGGCGCGGCTTCCGCGGTCGTGCTGTTCGTGATGATGCTGGTGACGGCCGTCGACGTCGCCGGCCGCTATCTCTTCAGCCTGCCGCTTCCCGGCGGCTTCGAGATGACCGAGATGATGCTGGCGGCGCTCATCTACTGCGGCCTGCCGATCGTCTCGCTGCGCCGCGCCCACATCGTCATCGACACCCTCGATCCGTTCTTCCCGAGGCCGTTCAAGCGCGCCCTCGACGTGATGGCCGATTCGGTCTGCTTCGTCACGCTCGCCGGCATCGGCTGGCTCATCTTCCGGCGCGCCATGCGCGTCGCCGACTACGGCGACACGACCAACGTGCTGAAGCTGCCGCTGGCGCCGGTGGCCTACCTGATGGGCGCGATGATCGTCGTCGCCGCGCTGGTCCACCTGATCCTGATCTTCGTGCCGCACGCCGTCCACACCGGTGTCGATCCGACCCTGGGCGCACCCGAATGAGCGAAGCCTTCGCCGGCCTCGCGGCCATGCTCGTGCTCTCGTTCCTGCGCGTGCCGATCGCGTTCTCGATGGGGCTGATCGGATTCCTCGGCGTCTGGTGGATGCGCGGCCTCAGCATCTCGATGGCTTCGGCAACGACGGTCGTCTACGAGTCGGGCTTCCAGTACACGCTGTCGGTGGTGCCGCTCTTCATCCTGATGGGCAACTTCGTCACCCGCGCCGGCATGTCGAAGGAGCTCTACCGCGCCGCGCATACCTTCGTCGGCCACCTGCGCGGCGGCCTGGCGATGGCGACCGTGATCGCCTGCGGCGGCTTCGGCGCGATCTGCGGCTCGTCGATCGCGACCTCGGCGACGATGACCCACGTCGCCTACCCCTCGATGCGCGACCACGGCTACAGCGACGCCCTCGCCGCAGGCTCGATCGCCGCCGGCGGCACGCTCGGCATCCTGATCCCGCCGTCGACCATCATGGTGATCTACGGGATCATCACCGACACCAGCATCGGCAAGCTGTTCGCGGCCGGCGTGCTGCCCGGCCTGGTGGCGATCCTGTTGCTCTGTGTCGCGGTCCAGTACATGACCTGGCGCGACCCCGCCGCCGGGCCGCGCGCCGAGCGCGCGCCGTGGGGCGAACGGCTGGCCGCGTTGAGGGACGTCTGGGCCGTGGCGCTGCTTTTCATCATCGTCATGGGCGGCATCTACGGCGGCGTCTTCACGGCCACGGAGGGCGCCGGCGTCGGCGCTTTCGGCGCCTTCGTCTTCGCCTTGCTGCGTCGGGCGCTCACGCCGCGCGTGTTGTTCGAGGTGCTGGTCGAGAGCGCGCGCACGACCGCGATGCTGTTCATGATCCTGGTCGGCGCGCTGGTCTTCACCAACTTCCTCAACTACACGACCATGCCCGGCGACCTGAAGGCGCTGGTGCTGCACTACGCGCTCCATCCGGTCTGGGTGATGGCGGCGATCTGCTTCATCTACGTCGCCCTCGGCACGGTCATGGAGGAGCTCTCGATCGTCCTGCTCACCGTCCCGGTGTTCTTCCCGCTCGTCGTCGGCCTCGGCTACGACCCGGTCTGGTTCGGCATCATCATCGTCGTCGTCATGCAGATCGGCCTGATCAGCCCGCCGGTCGGCATGAACATGTTCGTCGTCAAGAGCATGCTGCCGCACATCCCGACCCGAACCGTCTTTCGCGGCGTGCTGCCGTTCGTGTGGGCCGAGATCGGCCTGCTCGCGATCGTCGTCGCCTTTCCCTGGCTCAGCCTGGTGCTGCCGCGGCTGATGAAGCTCTAGGGTAGCTCGACGATCTCGATCCAGTTCGGGTTCTTGCCCACGCCGTAGCGCTGCAGCGGCGCGAGGGCGCCGCTCGCCGCGTCGATCGCATAGACCGCGATGGCGTGCGAATCCTGGCCGGAAGAGATCAGGTACCGGCCCGAAGGATCGATGGCGAAGCCGCGCGGCGTCTTCTCGGTCGGCACGCTGGCCAGCGTCTTGAGCTGGCCGCTCGAGGCATCGACCTCGTAGACGGCGATCGTGCTCGTCGTGCGCTCGGAGGCGTAGAGATGACGGCCGTCGGGCGCAAGGTGCAGGTCGGCGGCCCAGGGCTTGCCGGCGAAGCCGGGCGGCAAGGCGGTGGTGCGCTGCACTTCGCGCATCGTGCCGCGGGCGGCGTCGTAGTCGAACACGGCGAGCGAGGCGTCGAGTTCGCAGAGCAGGTAGACATGGCGCTGCAACTGGTCCCAGGCGAAGTGGCGTGGGCCCGACCTTGCCGTCGACAGGACCAGCGCCGGCTCATTCGCGCTGAGCGTGCCGGTGGCGGAATCGAAGCGCCAGGCCGAAAGGTTGTCGCCGCCCAGGCTGGTGGCGAAGACGTAGCGGTTGGCCGCGTCGACGTGGATCGCGTGCGCGTTCGGCCTGGTCGGTATCAGCTGCTGCACCGCGCCGACGACGCCGTCCTTGTCGATCGAATTGACGGTGATCTTGTTGCCGCCGTAGGAGGCGGCGAACAGCCACTTGCCGGTCTTGTCGACATCGATGTTGGCCATGCTGTCGGCGAGCGCAGCCTCGCCGAGCTTCTTCAGCTTGCCGGTGGCGGGGTCGATGGCGAAGCTGACGACGCGAAAGGGCTGCGAACGCAAGGCCGCGTACAGCACCTTCTTGTCGGGGCTCAGCGCCATCGGCATCACCGTGCCGCCGACATTCACGGTCTCGATGGCGGTCAGGGCACCGTTCGCGCGGTCCATCTGCAGCACCGAGATTTCCTGGCTGTCGGCATTGGAGACGTAGACGAAGGTTGCGGCGTTCGCGCCACTCACGGCGGCGCCGAGCGCGAGGCCGGCGGCGAGTTGCTTGACGGACGTGGGCGTCATCTCTGTCTCCTCCATGTCGTGATCGCCGCTGCGATGTTGCCGGCGGTCGCGCGAGCTACAGCCCGAGCAGCCTCGGCAGCCAGAGCGACAGCAGCGGAATGTAGGTAACCATCATCAGGACGATGAACATGGCCACGAAGAACGGCGTCATGGCCTTGACCAGCACGCCGATCTTCACGCCGCCGATGGCGCTGCCGACGAAGAGCACCGTGCCCACCGGCGGCGTGATCAGGCCGATGCCGAGGTTGAGCAGCATGATCATGCCGAAGTGGATCGGGTCGACACCGAGCGACTTGACCACCGGCAGCAGCACCGGCGTGCAGATCAGGATGAGCGGCGACATGTCCATCAGGCAGCCGAGCACCAGCAGCATGACGTTGATGAGGGCCAGGATGACGATCTTGTCGTGCGAGACGGTGGCGAAGAACTCGGTCACCTTGAGCGGAATCTGCATCAGCGTCATCAGGTAGCCGAAGCTCGCCGCGAAGGCGATCAGGATCATGACGATGGTCACGGTCTTGACGGTGCGGTGGATCAGGCGCGGCAGGTCGCGCCACTTGTAGTCGCGATAGATGAACATCGTGACGAAGAAGGCCCAGAGCACGGCGATCGAGGCCGACTCGTTGGCCGTGAACACACCCGAGAGGATGCCGCCCAGGATGATGACCATCGTCACCACGCCCCACATCGCCTCGGCGCAGATCTTGAGCGCCTGGCGCAGCGGAATCCGCTCGCCCTTCGGATAGTTGTGCTGTTTCGCCTTGATGAGGCACAGCACCGAGAGCGTCAGGCCGAGCAGCACGCCGGGCACGATGCCGGCCATGAAGAGCGCCGCGATCGAGACGCTGCCGCCGGCGGCCAGCGAATAGATCACCGAGTTGTGGCTGGGCGGCAGGACGATCGCCTGCACCGAGCCGCTCACCGTCACCGCGGTGGCGAAGTCGCGCGGATAGCCCTTCCTCTCCATCTCGGGGATCAGCGCCGAGCCGATCGACGCCGTGTCGGCGACGGCCGAGCCCGAGATGCCCGCGAAGAAGGTCGAGGCGAGGATGTTGACCAGCGACAGGCCGCCGCGCACGAAGCCGACCAGCACGCTGGCGAAGGCAACGAGGCGTCGCGCCATGCCGCCCTCGGCCATGATCGCGCCGGCGAGCACGAAGAAGGGTATCGCCAGCAGCGAGAACTTGGCGATGCCCGACGAGATCTGGATCATCACCGCGTCGAGCGGCAGGCCGATCCAGAGCGCGGCGAACAGCGAGGCCAGGCCGAGCGAATAGGCGATCGGCACGCCGATCACCATCAGGACGAAGAAGCTGCCGATGAGAACGAGGGCGTCCATCTCAGTCGACGCTTTCGGCGGCGTCTGCGACGAGCTCGTAGCGGACGATCGGCCGACCGGCCTGCGATCCGAACACCATCCGCTCGAGCACGAAGATCAGGGTGAGCACGCCGCCGATCGGCAGCGGCAGATACGTCGCACCCACCGGCAGCCACGGCAGCTCGGCGATCGACTGGCCCCAGGTCGCGTTGCACAACGCCGCGCCATACCAGACGACGAACGCGCTGGCGAGCAGCATCAGCAAGTCGCTCACCATCGCCGCGAGGCGGCGCAGGATCGGCGGCAAGGCATCGGTCAGCATCGTCACCGCGATGTGCGAGCCGGCGCGATAAGCGGCAGCGGCGCCGATGAAGGTGAAGACCATCATCAGCAAAATGGCGATCGGCTCCGGCCAGGCCGATCCTGAGCCCAGCACATAGCGGGTGAAGACACCCCAGGGAATGATCAGCGACATGACCAGGATGGCCAACCCCGCGATCCAGACGCTGGCGAGGTAGACCCGATCCAGCGCCCGCGGGATCGGCGACGACGTCGGCCGCGGCGGCGGCGTCTGCGCCGCGGCGGGCGCACCGCTCATTTCGTCGCTTCGATCTGCTTGATGAGGTCGGCGTAGGGCGCACCGTACTTGGCGCGTACGCCGGCCGTGGCGTCGTAGAAGGGCTTGTTGTCGATGGGAATGAACTCGACGCCGGCGGCCTTCAGCTTGGCCACGTAGTCGCCGACGCTTGCGTCCCACAGCGCCCGCTGCTCGAATTGCGCCTCGCGCGAAAACTTCTTCACCAGTGCCTGGTCGGCCGGGCCCAGCTTGTCCCACGTGACCTTCGACATCACGAAGATCTCGGGGATGATGAGGTGGTTGGTCAGGGTGAAGTACTTGGCGCCGGTCGCGAAGTGGTTGGCCGTGAAGTAGCTCGGCGGGTTGTTCTCGGCGCCGTCGATGACGCCGGTCTGCAGGGCGCTGAAGACCTCGCCGTAGCCCATCGAGATGCCGTTGCCGCCCATCGCGTTCATGGTGTCGATGAAGAGCGGGTTGCCGATCATGCGGATCTTCATGCCCTTCAGGTCGGCCATCGAATGCACGGGTTTTTTCGTGTAGAGGCTGCGCGAGCCGCCATCCATCCAGCCGAGGGCAACCAGCTTGGCCGGCGAGGCGGTGATCTTGGCCAGCATCGCGTCGCCGATCGGCCCGTCGATGACGGCGCGCATGTGCGCTTCGCTGCGAAAGACGAAGGGCATGTTGAAGACATTGACCTCGGGCACCACCGGGCCGAGCGGGCCGAGCGAGGTGCGCAGGATGTCGATGGCGCCGACCTGCGTCTGCTCGATCATCTCCTTCTCGCTGCCGAGCACGCCTCCGGGGAACATCTTCAGCTTGATGCGGCCGTTGCTCGCGGCCTCCAGCTTCTGTCCCATGTGCTCGATGGCGACGACGTTCGGGTAGCCGGGTGGATGCACGTCGGCGGCGCGCAGGGTCAAGGTCGCCTGTGCCGACGCCAGCGCGGGCGACAGGGCGAGCACGGTGGCGGCGACGAGGCCGAAGCCGAATGCGGCGCGTGGGAGGGTGAAGTTCATGACGATGTCTCCTTGGCTGGAATGGCGGTGCGAGTCAGAAAGGACCCCGGGTGACGAAACCGCCGCCCTGGAAGCGGACCGACGGATCGTTCGGGTCGAGGTGCGGCTGCCTGGCCTCGGCCATGGCGCGAAAAGGTTCCGAGCTGTCTTGCGGCCGATAGCCGAGATGCGCGGCCGAGCTGTTGTCCCACCACGTGGTGATGTTGTCGGACATGCCGTAGATGACGCTGTGGCCCACCACCGGCGCGGTCAGGCTCGCCACGACCAGGCGCTCGAGATCGTCGTAGCTGAGCCAGGTGGCGAGCATCCGCCGGTCCTTCGGCTCGGGGAACGACGAGCCGATGCGCAGGCACACGGTCTCGATCCCGTAGCGATCGAAATAGAAGCGCGCGACGTTCTCGCCGAAGGCCTTGCTGAGGCCGTAGTGGCCGTCGGGGCGAACCGGGTCGTGCGGCGAGATCACTTCGTCCTGCCGATAGAAGCCCGTGACGTGATTGGAGCTGGCGAAGACGATGCGCCGCGTGCCGTGCTTGCGCGCCGCTTCGTACAGGTTCCAGACACCGACGATGTTGGCCTGAAGGATCGGTTCGAACGGTCCTTCCACCGAGATGCCGCCGAGGTGGACGATGGCGTCGACGCCGGCGACGAGCGCGTGCACCGCGGCCGCATCCTGCAAGGGCGCGAGCATCACTTCTTCGCCCGGACCGGCAGGCTCCATCGCGGCGATGTCGCTGACGCGAAGCACCCGGCAACAAGCCTTCAGGCGCGGTCGCAGAATGCGGCCGAGGCCGCCTGCAGCGCCGGTGAGCAGGAGGCGATCGACGCGCGGCGCCGGCGCGGCGGAAGGGGTGGACGAGGCGGTCGCCATGAGCGCGATGGTGGGCCGTGGGGGAACGGATGCCAATCGGCGGAAATGCGCTTGCGCGAAGTCGTCTGATGTCGTACAACCGATCGAAATCGGCATCGACATGAACGACTCCGCCTTGCTCGAACGTCGCCGGCCGCGCAGCCTTGCGCTCGGCGTCGTCGAAGACCTGTCCGACCGGATTCGCGACGGCCGCCTTGGCCCTGGCGCCAAGCTCGCCACCGAGGCCGCCCTGATGGGCGAGTTCGGTGTCAGCCGCACCGTCATCCGCGAAGCCCTTTCGAAGCTGCAGGCCTCCTCGCTGGTGGAAACGCGGCACGGCGTCGGCACCTTCGTCACCGGGCACGCGGATTCCTCGGTCTTTCGCATCCGCGCCGACCAGCTCGCCACCTTGCGCGATGTCGTCGCAATGCTCGAGCTGCGCATCGGCGTCGAGACCGAGGCGGCCGGCCTGGCGGCCCAGCGGCGCGCCGCCGGCAACCTCGAGACGATGCGCGACGCGCTCGGCGCGTTCACGCACGCGGTCGAGGCCGGGCACGACGCAGTGGGTGCCGACTTCCGCTTCCATCTCGAGATTGCACGGGCTACGCAGAACGCGCATTTCGAAAGTCTGGTGCTGACCTTGGGCACGGCCATCATTCCGCGGGCCCGGCTCGATCCGTCGGCAGCCTCGGCCGACGAGCGCCAGACCTACCTGCGCCGGGTCAACGCCGAGCACGGCTCGATTCTCGACGCCATCGCCGGCAAGGACAGCGAAGCGGCGCGCGCCGCGATGCGCACCCATCTCGCGAACAGCCGCGAGCGGCGGCGGCGGGCCGCGCGCCTCTCCGATCGCTGAGAGCCTTCCCGATGGTTGTACGACAACTATGACGGATGCGCCGCGCATCACCTCGGTCCGCTGCATTCCGGTCGCGGGCCACGACAGCATGCTGCTCAACCTGAGCGGCGCCCACGCTCCGTTCTTCACGCGCAACCTGGTCATCGTCAGCGATTCCTCGGGCCACCAGGGCATTGGCGAAGTGCCGGGCGGTGCGGCGATCGAGCAGGTGGTGATCGAGTCGCGTGCCTTGCTCGACGGCCATTCGATCGGCGAGTTGCGGCCCCTGCTGGCCGAGGTCGCACGCCGCTTCGCCGACCGCGATAGCACGGGTCGCGGGGCGCAGACCTTCGATCTGCGCACGACGGTGCATGCCGTCACCGGCCTCGAGTGCGCCTTGCTCGACCTGCTCGGCCAGCACCTCGGCGTGCCCGTGGCGGCCCTGCTTGGCGAAGGGCAGCAACGCGCGAGCGTTCCCGTGCTCGGCTATCTGTTCTATGTCGGCAATTCCGGCAAGAGCGAGAGACCCTATCGCCGCGACCGCGCTGGCGACGGCTGGCTGCGCCTGCGCGACGAGCCCGCGCTCGACGCCAAAGCCATCGTGCGCCTCGGCGAAGCCGCCTTCGAGCGCTATGGCTTTGCCGACTTCAAGCTGAAGGGCGGCGTGCTCGAAGGCGACGCCGAGGTCGAAGCCGTCACCGCCCTGCACGAGCGCTTTCCTGAAGCCCGCATCACGCTCGACCCGAACGGCTGCTGGTCGCTCGCCGAGGCGACGCGACTGATGCGCGATCAGCATCAGGTGCTGGCCTATGCCGAAGACCCGTGCGGCGCCGAGGCCGGCTTTTCGGGCCGCGAGGTGATGGCCGAATTCCGGCGCGCCACCGGTTTGCCGACAGCCACCAACATGATCGCCACCGACTGGCGCCAGCTCACGCACGCGCTGGCCCTGCAGGCGGTCGACATCCCGCTCGCCGATCCGCACTTCTGGACGATGGCCGGCTCGGTCCGCGTCGCCCAGACCTGCCGCGACTGGGGCCTCACCTGGGGCTCGCATTCGAACAATCACTTCGACGTGTCGCTGGCGATGTTCACCCACGTCGCCGCCGCTGCACCGGGGCGCATCACGGCGATCGACACGCACTGGATCTGGCAGGACGGCGAGCGCCTGACGAAAGCGCCGCTGCAGATCCGCGGCGGCGAGATCCGCGTGCCGACGACGCCAGGGCTGGGCATCGAGCTCGACATGGCCGAGGTCGAGCGCGCCCACGCCTTGTATCTGCAGCACGGCCTCGGAGCGCGCGACGATGCGCTCGGCATGCAGGCCCTCATCCCCGGCTGGCGCTTCGATGCGAAGCAGCCGTGCCTGGTGCGCTGACGCGACGACGAAGCGGCCGCGAAGGAACGAACGTCGATGAAAAGCCTGCGCCGCGCCCTGGCCCTTCTGCTCTGCGCGACCTGCTTCGCGCCCGCCGCGCTCGCCGACGCATGGCCGGCGAAGACGATTCGCATCATCGTGCCGTACACGCCGGGCGGCTCGTCGGACATCATCGCGCGCTCGATTTCCGAGCAGCTGTCGGCCGCGCTGAAGCAACCGGTGATCGTCGAGAACAAGCCCGGCGCCAACGGCAACACCGGCACCGACCTGGTCGCCAAGTCGACGCCCGACGGCTACACCCTCCTGCTCTGCGACGTGGGTGCCCTGGCCATCACCTCGTCGGTCTACACCAAGCTGCCGTTCAACCCCAGCAAGGATCTGCGCGGCGTCACGATGCTCGCGTATTCGCCGCATCTGCTGGTGGTGCATCCGTCGGTGCCGGCGAGCAACCTGAAGGAGCTGGTGGCGCTGTCGCAGACGACCAAGCTCAACTTCGCGGTCACGGCCATCGGCAGCGCGCCGCACCTGGCCGCCATCGCGGTCGAGAAGGCGACGCATGCGCGCTGGGAGTACATCCCGTACAAGGGCGGCTCACAGGCGATCGGCGATACCGTGGGCGGGCAGACGCAGGTGCTGATGAACGGCATGCTCGCGACCTTGCCGTTCGTGCAGTCGGGCCAGCTGAAGGTGCTCGGCGTTTCCAAGGCGACGCGCGTGCCACTCTTGCCGAATGTGCCGACGATCGCCGAACAAGGCGTGACCGGCTTCGAGTCGGGCACCTGGCAAGGCGCACTCGTGCCGGCCGGCACGCCACCCGAGATCGTCGCGCGCCTCGCCGCCGAGCTCACGCGCATCATCCGTTCGCCCGACGTTCGTGCCCGCCTGACGGCGCAGGGCGCCGAGGTGTACACGATGACGCCGACAGAGTTCGCCGCCTTCTTCGATCGCGAGCAGAAGCGCTGGGCCGGTGTCGTTGCCGCCGGCGGCGTCAAGCTCGAATAACCCCAGCAGAAAGATTCGCCATGTCGACTCCCCAGACACCCTATCGGCCCTTTCCGAACGGCTTTCGCAAGCGCCTTCTCGCCGGCGAAACCCTGATCGGCTGCTGGTGCTCGCTCGCCAATCCGATCACCACCGAAGTGCTGGGCGTCGCCGGCTTCGACTGGCTGCTGCTCGACGGCGAGCATTCGCCGAACGACGTGACCACCTTCATCCCGCAGCTCATGGCGCTCAAGGACAGCGCCAGCGCACCGATCGCGCGGCCGGCCTCGAACAACGCGATCGAGATCAAGCGCCTGCTCGACGCGGGCTTCTCCAACTTCCTGGTGCCGATGATCGAGAGCGCCGAGGAAGCGCGGCGCGCCGTCGCCGCGACGCGCTATCCGCCGCAGGGCATCCGCGGCGTGTCGACCTCGCATCGGGGCAATCGCTTCGGCACGGTGCCCGACTATTTCAAGAACATCAACGAGCAGATCTGCATGCTGGTGCAGATCGAAAGCAGGAAGGGGCTCGAAGCGGCGGCCGAGATCGCGGCGGTCGACGGCGTCGACGGCGTGTTCGTCGGCCCGGCCGATCTCTCGGCGGCAATTGGCCATCTCGGCGAGCCGAATCACGCCGAATCGCAGGCGGCGATCGCCGCGGTGTTCAAGGCCGTTCACTCCGTCGGCAAGGCCACCGGCATCCTCACCGGCGTCGAAGCGGAGGCGCGCCGCTACCTCGAGATGGGTGCGCGCTTCGTCGCCGTGGGCAGCGACCTCGGCGTCTTTCGCAGCGGCACGCAGACCTTGCGCGACCGCTTCATGAAGTAGCCGCGGCGCCGGCTCGACGGCGCCGAGCTCAGCGACCTTCGAACAGGTCGCGGCCCTTGGCCAGGGCCCGGATCTTCGCGTCGGCCACCGAGCGCTTCAGCATCCAGAAGCCGCAGTCGGGGTGGATGAAGCGAACCCGGCCGGCGCCGAGCAGCCTTTCCGCGCGCTCGATGGCGCGCGCCACCGCGTCGGCGGATTCCACTTCGGTGCTCTTGATGTCGACGACGCCGAGACCGAATCCGATCGCGGGCTTCAGGTCCTTGAACACCGCCAGCTCTTCGGGCGGCCGATGCGCGCATTCGAGAATGACGTGGTCGGCGTGCAGCGCGTTGAGGTACTGCATGAGCTGCGCCCATGTCCCGCTCTGCACGCTCTGGCCGCCATAGTTGCCGAAGCACAGGTGCACCGCCGGCGTCGTCGGCACGGCGTCGAGAACGCGGTTCATCGCCGAGGCCGCCCACTCCCATTCCTCGGGATGGCCGGGCAGGTTGGCTTCGTCGATCTGCACGATGTCGGCATCGAGATGGCGCACCTGCTCGGCCAGCACATCGGCGATCGCGTGCGCCAGCGCCGGCGTGTCGGCGTAGTGGCGGTCGAGCAGTGTCTTGGCCAGCATGTGCGGGCCGGTGACGGTGAACTTGAAGGTCTTCGTCGCCAGCGCCGCGGCGCGCTGGCAGGCGAGCGGCAGATCGAGCGAGCCGCTGCCGAGCGGGCCGTCGACGACGCCGGGCGGGCGCGTGCGAAAACGCATGCCGGGCAGGGCGCGATAGGCGACGACCTCGTCGAACGTCATCTCATAGCGCACGCCCTGCATCGGCCGCACGAAGTACTCGATCATCCCGTTGGTCTCGGGGTGGTTGAGGTCGAAGCGATAGAGCTCGCCGTCGCAGACGACGTCGACGCCGGCCGCTTCCTGCGTCGCGATGACGACCCGCGTCGCGTCGATCAGACCCTGCTCGGAGGGCGCCGCCAGCAGCCACTCCGGCACCGGATAGGAGCCGACGACGGTGGTCTTGATGCGCGGCGCGGTGCTCACTTCGTCATCTTGATCGAGCGGTCGAGGAACTCGTTGGTGTAGACGGTCTTCACGTCGAACGGCGCGTCGAGGCCGACGTAGGTCTTGACCAGCTCGTAGTCGGCGGCCATGCGATCCGGGTCGAGGTAGCCGAGCGCCACCGTGCGCGAGAACTTGTCGCTCATCAGCACCTCGACGAGCTCCCAGTTCTGCATCTCGTTGTCGTAGTTGAGCGCGCCGTTGGCGTCGATCAACGCCTGCACGCAAGGCTTGGGCGTGGCGACACAGGCGGCGAAGGCCTTCTGCGTGACCTTGACGAACGCCGCGATCAGCGGCTTGTTCTTGCTCAGGAAATCGGCGTTGACGATGACCGTGTTGCCGTACGGATTGAGGCCGGCGTCTTTCCAGGCGATGAAGCCCATGTCGTCGCCGAGCTCGCGCTTGAAGATGTGGTGGATGTTGTAGAACGAGGTCGTCGCGTCGATCGACTTCGCCTTCAGCGCCGCCAGCTTGGAGTTGGCATCGATGTTGACCCAGGTCACCGAGTTCGGATCGATCCCGTTGGCCTTGGCCAGCGCCGGCCAGATCGTGCGCGCGCCGTCGCCGGCCGGATTGCCGATCTTCTTGCCGGCAAGGTCCTTCACCGACTTGATGCCCGAGCTCTTCAACCAGTACAGGCCTTGCGGCGAGTTGGCGTAGACGTTGAACACCCCGACCGTGTCGGCGCCCTTGCTCTTCAGCACCAGGGCGTTGGCCATGTCGGCCAGGCCGATCGGATCGGCGCCCGCGCCGACCTTCTGCACCGCGGCAGCCGAGCCCTTGCCGGGCTCGAGGTTGAGGTCGATGCCGGCGTCCTTGTACCAGCCCATCTTCTTGGCGTAGTAGTAGGGCGCGTGATCGCCGCCCGGCACCCAGTTCAGGACGAAGTCGAGTTTTTGCTGCGCGAAGGCGGGCGGCGCGGCGAACGCGGCGATGGCGGCGCCGAGAAGGGCGAGGCGGCGAACGAATGACATGTCAACTCCTGGAGAGAGGATCGTGCAGCCGCACGAACGGCAGCGCAAAGTCGAAGCGCAGTCTAGCAACGGGTCGGACGCCGGCGGCCCGGCATTGACCCCTATCATCGGCGCGGCAAAAGGGCCTGAGGGACTTCGCGACCGCGATGCAAACGACACCCGACCGCTGGACGCGAACCTCGATGGCGGTGGCCTCGCACCTCGCGCTGCTGGCGCTCTGGTATGCGTTCGTGAAGCTCGGCCATGTACCGAAGTTCGTCATGCCGAGCCCGGTCGACACGGCGGCCACGCTCTTCGGCAGCAAGGCGTCGGGCTACAACTGGTGGGGCAACGGCCTGGTGACGGCGACCGAGATCTTCGGCGGCTACCTGATCGCGCTGGTCGTCGGCGTGCTGTTGGCGCTGGCCTTCACCTGGTCGAAGCGGCTCGAGGCCGCGACGATGCCGCTGCTGGTCAGCCTCAACATGATCCCGAAGGTCGCGCTCGGGCCGCTCATCATCGTCTGGTTCAAGTACGGCATCGTGCCGAACATGATGATCGCGTTCTCGATCTGCGTCTTCCCGATCCTGCTGACCACCGTGCGCGGTCTGCGCGAGGTCGAGCCCGATCTGCTCGACCTCGTGAAGAGCCTGCACGGCTCGCGCTGGCAGACCTTCACCAAGATCCAGTTGCCCGGCGCCCTGCCGTACATCTTCTCGGGCATGAAGGTCGCGGCCATCCTCGCCGTCGCAGGCGCCATCGTCGGCGAGTTCCTCGGTTCCGACAAGGGCCTGGGCTATCTCATGCTGCAGGTCCAGGTGACGCTCGACACCGCCGCGATGTTCATGGCGGTGCTGCTCATCACCTTGATCGGGATGCTGCTGTACGGGGCGGTGCTGCTCTTGGAGCACGCCCTGGTCGTTCCGGATGCTCGGGTGGGCTGATGCTACGAAAGTCCTCGCTCGTGTCGTCGAGGGATCGGGGCGACGGTGCGCTCTGTTGCGCTCATGTCCCCCGGCGAGAGCCAGGTATGGCTCTCGCCTCCTCCTTTACTTCGCTCCACAGAACGCCCCATCGCCCCGATCCTGCACCGAGCGTCTTGCTTTCTCTTTTTGTCTCGTGCGACCCGGCCCGGCCGGGAGCGTCGGGTGGGGGACGCAGCGAAGTAAAGGAGGAGACGAGCGCCTTCAGGCGGTCGTCGGGGGACATGAGCGGAGTCCCCCGCCCGATGCTCCCGGCCGCGTGCGAGACAGTCGCATGACCGAACCTTTCATCCACCTGGCCGGCGTGGCCAAGAGCTACGGCCAAGGGACGAAAGCGCATCTCGCGATCTCCGACGCGACCTTCGACGTGATGCCCGGCGAACTGGCCTGCCTCGTCGGCCCGTCGGGCTGCGGCAAGAGCACGCTGCTGAAGATCCTGGCCGGCCTGCATCCGCACGACGCCGGCACCGTGACCATCGGCTCGCCCGCCGACCCGTTCGATCCGGCGCGCGATATCGGCATGGTGTTCCAGCAGCCGCTGCTGCTGAAATGGCGCACGATCCTCGACAACGTGCTGCTGCCGGCAGAGATCCTCGGCCTGCCGGCGGCAGCGAGTCGCGCGCGAGCGCGCGACCTGCTGGCGCTTGTCGGACTCGCGGGCGCCGAAGACAAGCGGCCCTATGAGCTTTCAGGCGGGATGCAGCAGCGGGCCGCGATCGCCCGCGCGCTGGTGCACGATCCGAAGCTGGTGCTGATGGATGAACCGTTCGGCGCACTCGACGCGCTGACGCGCGAGAAGATGAACCTCGAACTGCTGCGCATCTGGCGGCAATCGGGCAAGACGATTCTGTTCGTCACGCACGGCATCTCGGAGGCGGTCTTCCTCGGCACCCGGGTTGTCGTCTTCACGGCCGGGCCAGCGCGCATGGCCGACAATTTCGAGATCGACCTGCCGCGCCCGCGCACCCTCGACATGAAGACGCACGAAGCCTTCGGCGTCTACACCCGGCGCATCTACAAGCTGCTCGGAATGGAGTAGTCGGCCGCGACGTGCGGCGTGAGCCGATTGAAGTAGCCGAGCATCTCCTCGATCTCGTTCGACTTGTCGAACACCCGGTCGGCACCGAGCTCAGCGCACTTGGCGCGAATCTCCGGCGTGGCGTGGTTGCTGAGAACGACGCGGCGCACCGACGGGGCGAGCCGGGCGATCTGCTTCAACACCCCGAGACCGGAGCCCGACTTCAGAAAGATGTCGACGATGACCAGGTCGCAGGCGTGCTGCGGGTCGAGCAGCCAGGTCACCGCGGCGCGCTCGTCTTCGGCACAGCCGATCACTTCGACTGGCGCGTTCTCCTGCAAGGCTTCGGTCAGGTTGGTGCGAATGACGGAGCTGTCTTCGACGACATAGGTGCGCAGGCGGTGACTCATGGGCGGACTCGGGCGTTTGCCCCGATTCTTCCGCCCGCGCTCCGGGCTGTGCGTAGGCCGTCCGCCGACAAGGCCTGTCAAGATCAGCCAGCCGCGCGTCGGACTGATCCGACCGAACCCGCTCCCTCAGTCGGCCGGCGGCCAGACGGCGCGCGGCATGGCCGCCGTCGTCGAGAGGTCGGGGACGACGACGCTGCCGAAGCCCTTGCAGTCGAGCGAATCGAGCTGCAGCCGGCCGGCCCGGATCGACAGGCGTACGTGCCCATCCTGCGCTTCGTAGAGATCCGGATGCGCCTGCAGGAACGCCTGCGCCTCGCCCGGCGGCCGACCGGCAAAGCCGTCGATGAAGTGATGGCCGTTGCGTTCGACGTCGCCGAGGCCGAGAAGGGCCACCAGCGCCAGATCCTGCTGCACCGCCAGGCCGGCCTGCGTCGTCAGGTCTTCGCCGGAGAGGAAGAACGAGCCGTCGCCTTCGGCGTTCCAGAGGCGGCAACGCGCAAGGTTGACGAGCGAGCGATAGAAGCCCTTGCAGTTCTTCGACGAGACGCCGGAGTAGCCGAGGGCGCGGGCCCGGATGAAGGCGTCGAGCTCGCCGTCGGATTCGTCGATGATGACCGGCCGGTGGCGCGCCAGCGGCGCGATGCTGCGGCTGAGCGCCACCTGGCGCTTGATCGGCTGCTCGATGAAGAGCGTGGCGGCGCACAGCTTCTGCAGGCCGGCGTGCGCTTCCATGGCGCTCCACAGCTCGACCACCGCGTCGACGTCCTCGAATTGCTCGTTGCCATCGAGCGTGACGTGCAAGGGGCCGGCAATCGTGTCGAGCACGCTGGCGATCTTGACCAGCCGCTCGACGTCGGCCTGCCGGTCACCGCTCACCTTCAGCTTGAAGCTGCGCTGGCCGTAGGTGGAAACGACCTCGTCGAGCGTTTCGGGCAGGCCGTCGTCGACCCGGGTGCCGGCCGCCTGGTCGGCGGCGACGATCGGATCGAGCAAGCCCACGGTGTGGCGCGCCTCGATGCTGCGCATCGGTTCGAGGCCGGCGAGGAAGGTCGTGAAATCGAACTGGCTGAGGTCGGGAATGATCGGATGCGGCGACATGCCCGCGAGGTTGCTGCGCATCGCCGTCCAGAAGCTCGCGCCGACGAGCCGGCAGACAGCGTCCATCACGGCGCGGTCGAGCAGCGCGCTGCCGTAGCTCGCCACCAGCGCCGGCAACTCGAGGTCGCGGCCAGCCCGCATCTGGTGCCGGTAGTTGTCGGCGAAGAGGTCGAACGCGGTGCAGGACGGCGCCGCCTCGTAGGCCTCGGCGGCGATCTCGATCGACTTGCGCAGCTGATCGCGGTTCTGCTCGTCGCTGAGTGCCGGGCTCTTGTCGAACCACTTCGCGGCGAGCATCTCGGCGGCATAGCCGAAGCCTTCGCGGCCGTCATCGAGGCGCAGGTGTACCCGCACGATGGCCTGCACGCCTTCGGTCAGGGTGATGACGCCGAAGCGAAACGGCAGGCGCAGGCGAAAGGGCTGCTCGAACGCCTCGACACCGAGAACCTTGACCCGAGGCGCGGGAATCACGATCGCCATGGCATCGATTCTGGGCCCACGCCGTGCTGCAAACGATTCGGAATGTTCACTCGACGCCGCCGCAGCGGTCAGCGCAGCCAGCGCTCGAGGTTGGCGGCGACGAATGCGTCGTCGCCGAGATCGGCGTGCGCCTTCAGCACGCGCTCGATCTCCTCGGCCTGGCCCGGGCTCAGGCCCTCGTGCGGATCGAGGCACCACGTGCCCTCGAGCAGGCCCTGCCGGCGCAGCACTTCATGGCAGCCCGCAATGCAGCCGCTGAACTGATTGGCGACGTCGAAGAAGGCGCTGTTGCAATCGGTGACGCGGCTGTCGAGCGCGAGCAGCCCGGCATCGATCGCGGCGCCGCTGGCCACGGCCACCTTGCAGCGCTCGAGCAGCGCCACGGCGCCATGCGTCCACACCGACCAGTGCCCGAGCAGGCCGCCGCGAAAGCGCAGCGTGACGGGCGCACCGTCGCGCATCGCCGCGAACGGCGTGACGAGATCGAGCACGATGTGATCGTCGTTGCCGGTGTAGAGCACGACGCGCTCTTCGGCGCGCGCCGCGACGACTCCGCGCACCACGTCGAGCGTGCGGTAGCGGTTGAACGGCGCGACCTTGATCGCGACGACGTTGCCGATCGCCGCGAAGCGGGCCCAGAAGGCCGGGCCGAGGTCGAGACCGCCGACCGCCGGCTGCAGGTAGAAGCCGATCAGCGGCAGCTCGCGCGCCACCGCTTCGCAATGAGCGATCAAGGCATCGTCGTTCTCGCCCTTCAACGCCGCCAGGCTGAGCAGGCCGGCGTGATAGCCGAGCCCTCTGGCGAGGCGCGCCTCGGCCAGCGCCTGCGAGGTGCGGCCGCAGATGCCGGCCACCATCACCGGCGGCGGACCCTCGCGCGGCCAGGCGCGGACGGCCTCGATCGCCGCAGCGAGCACGGTTTCATAAAGGCCGGTCTCGCGGATCGCGAACTGCGTGGTGTGCACGCCCACGGCCAAGCCACCGGCACCGGCATCGAGGTAGTAGCGGGTCAACGCGCGCTGGTGGCGGGCGTCGAATTGCCGCGCTGCATCGAGGGCGAGCGGATGCGCCGGGATCACGAGGCCCTCGCGCAGGCGCGCCCGCAGCGCGTCGGTGTCTTGCCAGCGCTCGAGCGAGACAGCCGCGTCGGTTCGCGTCATCAACCGAATTCCGGGCCTGCCAGCGCGAACGTCGACGCGCCGACGACGGGAACGCGAGCGTCGCCCAGCGACATGCGAACGAACGAGCGTTGGCGCTGAAATCCGCGTGACTCGAGCCAGGCCGCAAGCCCGCTGCGGGCCACCGGCACGTCGATGAACACCGATCGCGGCGGTGCTTGCAGGGCCGTGCCGAGCATGGCGATGGCCTGCTCGTCGTCGCTGGCGATCAGCGGGCCGATCTGGGTGGCACGCCGGCCGGCGCGGGCGATGAGAAAGCCTCGCCCATCGGCGGCGAGCCAGGCCTGGGTACCCGGCCGCGTCAGCAGGTTTTCGAGCAAGGAACGCCGATCGATCCGCGTTGCCGCCAGGTCGAACGCGGCGATGCGGTCGAGATCGCGCGCGTCGGCCTGGCGTGGAATCATCTCGGTGCTCTCGATGCGGTGCGAAGCATGCAACTGCCAGCGCTCGAAGGCGAAGCCGGCGGCAAAGCCGAGGCGCTTGTACACGGCGGCACCGTCCGGCGTCGCGTCGAGCAGCGGCAATGCCTTGCGGGCTTGCAGGTGCTGGATGCACTCGCGCATCAGGGCGCTCGCCAAGCCGCGGTGGCGCCAACCCTCGGCCACGAGCACCATCGAGATCCAGCCGGCCGCCGCGCCGTAGGGAAGCACTGCGGCCGTGGCCACGAGAACGCCGGCATCATCGCGACAGCCGAGGGCGTGCCCGCGCTCGATGAACAGGGCCCAGTCATCGGTCGTCTGATTCCAGCCGGCCGCATCCGAGAGCGCCAGGCCGCCGCCGATATCGGCCGGCGACAGCGCCTCGATGCGCAAGGCATCGCCAAGCGACGTCGGTGCGCGCGCCGGCTGCAGTTCAGAAAGTGCCATCGCGGACCTCGAACTTGGTCGGCTTGCCCAGGCTCGTACCGCCGCGCGCGACCCAATCGGCAACCCAGTCGAGCATCGTTGCCAGCGGCACGGTCGGCGGCCCGAACAGGCGCGCGGCCTCGCTCGCATCGGAGAGCAGCGCCGTGTCCGCCTCCTGGCCGCTGATCTTCGCCGCCACGCCGAGGCGCTCGCCGAACTGCGTCGCCAGCGTGCGCACCGAAAGGATCTCGAGGCCGGTGCTGTTGAGCACCGTCGTCGGCGTCGTGCAATGGGCGAGGCAGCGCAGGACGTGCGCATTGGCGTCACCCTGCCAGATGACGTTGACATGGCCCATGGTCACATCGACTGTCTCGCCGCGATGGACTTTCGATGCGATGTCGAAGAGCACGCCGTAGCGCATGTCGATCGCGTAGTTCAGGCGAACGATGCGACCCGGGGTGCCGTGGCGCGCCGAGAAGTACTCGAACATCCGCTCGCGCCCGAGGCACGACTGCGCGTAGTCGCCGACGGGGCCGACCCGGCTGGCCTCGGTGGGCGCGGCGGCGCCGACGCGCGTCAGCGGATAGACGTTGCCCGACGAGAAGGCGACGATACGGGCGGCCTTGTAGCGTTCGGCCACCAGCGTCGGCACCCAGGTGTTCATGGCCCAGGTCAGCGGCGTGTTGCCGCTGGCGCCGAACTTGTGGCCGGCCGCGAAGACGATGTTCGGCGCGTCGGGCAGGGTCTCGATGGCACTGCGGTCGAGCAGGTCGCAGGCGATCGTCTCGATGCCCCAGCCTTCGAGACGCTGGCGCACCGCGGCGTCGCTGAAGCGCGCCACGCCGATGACGCGCCGCATCGGGGCAGCGTTCTTCGCCAGGCGCGCCAGCGTCGGCCCCATCTTGCCGGCAACGCCGAGGATGATCAGGTCGCCATCGACCTTGGCCATGTCGGCCACGAGCGCCGGGCTTGGCATGGCGAGAAAGGCCTCGAGCTCGTCGACCGAGGCGAAGCGCACCGGAAGCGGCGGGTTTGCGTGACCGGGCGATGTCATGACGAGCTTGTCGGGCGAGGGCGATGCAAGGCGCCGAACGAGTCTAGTGGATCAGTTGCGAGGCCGCGCGCCGCGGCCCCAGAATCGACCGATGGACTCATCTGCTGCGCCCGAAAAGATCGTCCGCATCGGTGGCGCTTGCGGCTTCTGGGGCGACAGCATGGTGGGCGCGCCGCAGCTCGTGCGCTCGGGGCAGATCGACTACCTGGTGTTCGACTACCTGGCCGAAACGACGATGGCCATCCTGGCCGCCGCGCGCGCGAAGAAGCCGGAGCTCGGCTACGCCACCGACTTCGTCGAGATCGCGATGCGCTCGGTGCTGCCCGAGATCGCGGCGCGCGGCATCAAGGTCGTGAGCAACGCCGGCGGCATCAACCCGCACGGTTGTGCCCAGGCATTGGCCAGGCTGGCGACGGCGGCCGGATTGCCGCTGAAGATCGCCGTCGTCGAAGGCGACGACGTGAACGGCCAGATGGGCGACCTGTGCGCCGCCGGCCAGCGCGACATGTTCACGGCCGAACCCTTGCCGCCGCGCGTGCTGAGCGCCAATGCCTATCTCGGCGCGCTGCCGATCGCGGCCGCCCTCGATGCCGGCGCCGACATCGTCATCACCGGCCGCTGCGTCGACAGCGCGGTGACGCTCGGTCCGCTGCTGCACGAGTTCGGCTGGGCCAGCGACGACTTCGACCGCCTCGCCGGCGGCAGCCTGGCCGGGCACATCATCGAATGCGGCTGCCAGGCGACGGGCGGCCTCTTCACCGATTGGCAAAGCGTGCCCGACTGGGACACGATCGGCTACCCGATCGCCGAATGCCGGGCCGACGGCAGCTTCACGATCACCAAGCCGCCCGGCACCGGTGGCCTGGTGGCCCGCGCCGCGGTGGCCGAGCAGCTGCTGTACGAGATCGGCGATCCGGGCGCCTATGTACTGCCCGACGTGATCTGCGATTTCCGCCACGTCGCCATCGAGCAGGAAGGCGAGCATCGCGTTCGCGTCAGCGGCGCGCGCGGGCGGGCGCCGACCGATGCGTACAAGGTGTCGGCGACCACGGCGCAAGGGTTTCGGGCCACCGGAACGCTCGTCATCGTCGGCATCGACGCCGTGCTGAAGGCCGAGCGCACGGCAGCGGCGATCCTGGCGCGCACGCGGGCCCTGCTCGCCGAAGGCGGCTTTGCCGACTTCAGCGCCACGCATGTCGAGGTGCTGGGCGCCGAAGCGTCGTACGGCCCGCACTCGCGCGCTCGTGGCGCCCGCGAAGTGATGATGCGGGTCGTCGCCGATCATGCGGACAAGCGCGCGCTCGAGATCTTCGCGCGCGAGATCGCGCCTGCAGGTACGTCCTGGTCACCGGGCACGACGGGTGCCGGTGGCGGCAGACCGAACGTGACGCCGCTGGTGCGGCCCCTCGCCTTCATGATCAACAAGCTCGCCGTCGACGCCGCCTTCACGCTGGCCGACCACCGGCACCCGGTCGCCGTGCCGCTCTTCGGCGGGACGCTGCCGCGCGCCGCCGAAGTCGAGCCACCCTCGTTCGTCGCGCCCGATGCCGACGAGCCCGTGCAGGTGCTGCCGCTCATTCGCCTGGCTTGGGCACGCAGCGGCGACAAAGGCAACGTGTCGAACATCGGCGTGGTCGCCCGCCGGGCCGAATGGCTGCCGCTGCTCTGGCAGCAGCTCACGCCCGAGCGCGTCAAGCGCCATCTCGCCCATCTCGTGGGGGGCGGGGTGGAGCGCTACCATCTGCCGGGCATCGCTGCGATCAATTTCATGCTCTACGAAGCTCTCGATGGCGGCAGCACCGCATCGCACCGGCTCGACCCTCTCGGCAAGGGCATGGCGCAACTGCTGCTGGACATGCCGATCGAGGTGCCGCCGTCCGTGGCGCACGAGGCTGACTCATGAAATCGCCCGGACTCCGGCTCCTGTGCGCGCTGTGCGCCGCCTCTTGCCCGCTCGCGCAGGCGCAGAGCTCGGTGACGCTCTTCGGCATTGCCGATGCCAGCCTGCGTTACACGAAGAACGGAGACGACTCGGTGAAGTCGCTCGCCAGCGGCGGCCTCAACGCAAGCCGACTCGGCTATCGCGGCGTCGAAGATCTCGGCGACGGATTCAAGGCCGGCTTCTGGCTGGAGGGGGGCTTCAACATCAACGACGGGAGTACCGCGGACGCGGCGCGGCTCTTCAACCGACGCTCGACGGTGAGCCTGCTCGGCTATCTCGGCGAGGTGCGCGTCGGCCGTGACAACACCGTGCTCTACGACGAGTACAGGAACTCCGACCCGTTCGGCTCGAGCGGTGTCGCCTCGGCTGACAAGTTCCAGGCCAAGCTGGGCACCACCGTCAATATCCTCAGCCGGGCCGACAACCAGGTTCGGTATTTCACGCCGTCGGGCCTGGGCGGGTTCTATGGCGAGGCCGCCGTCGCGGCGGGTGAAGGCGTGAGCGGCAGCAAATACTTCGGCGGCCGCGGCGGCTATGCCCAGGGACCTTTCGACTTCTCCGTCGCCTATGGCCAGGCCACGGTGACGCCGAACGCTGCCGGCGACGATCAGTACAAGCTCTTCGAAGTTGCAGGCTCGTACAAGATCGGCGCGGCCCAGTTGCTCGGCTACTGCACCGACGCAAAGTACTCCGCGCTGAAGTTCGTCGCCTGCGGTGTCGGCGCGCTCGTGCCGATCGGCCGCGGCACGATCCGCGTCGGCTACATCAACGGCAATGCCTCGGGTGGCACGACCGACGGCGACGACACGCAGCAGTTCGCCTTCGGCTACGTCTACGACATGTCGAAGCGCACGGCGCTCTACGCGACGGCCGCGTGGGTGCAGAACAAGGGCAGCGCAGCGTTCGTCGTGTCGACGCCGCCGGCCGCCGTGGCCGGCCGCGATTCGACAGGATACGAGCTCGGACTGCGACACAGCTTCTGACTTCCGATTGGCCGGCGACGGCGCAGTCGACAACGAGCGTGCATAGTCGGCCTTTTCCAAATGGAACTCCCATGGCCCACTTCGCAGTCCTGACTGAAACCTCCGGCAAGGTGTTTGCCGTCAATCCCGAGCAGATCAAGATGCTTCGCCTGTCGGATGACAAGCAGGGCGCGTACGTCATCATCATCACCGACGCAGGCATCACCGCCTCGGTTCGTGGCGACCTGGAGTCCGTCATCAAGCAACTTCAGACGCATTGGCGGGAGGGGATCCCGCGCTCGCGAGGCCCGGCCTGCAAACGCAGTCGACTTCGCTGGTGCGCCCGGCAGGTATCGAACCTGCAACCCCTGCCTTCGGAGGGCAGTACTCTATCCATTGAGCTACGGGCGCAGCGGCCCCAATTCTATCGCGGGCCCTCGGCGCGCCCGCCCTCCGCCTCAGGGCGTGCGAGAGGCCGGCCCTATAATTTCGGGTTGGGCGCGAATCGATTTCTTGCCGCGGCGGATGCCGCTTCTTCGCGCCATTCGACCTGTCTTTCGAGGACTCGATGACCGACGCGCACGAACCCAACGAGATCGATGGCCCGCATGAAGGCCCCATCAAGACGCCCCGGCAACTGATCCTCGCGGTCCTGTATGCATTCCTGGTGCCGATCTTCGGCATCGTCCTGCTGGTCATGTTCGTGACGACCCACGACCGCCCTGCGGCGGGCAGCGAGGCATTCACGCCGAAGGCGACCGACGCGCGCATCCAGCCGGTGGGACATGTCGAGGTCAAGGATCCGACCGATATCGCGGCCATGAAATCCGGCGAGCAGGTCTTCGCGGCGCAATGCACCACCTGCCACACGCCGGGCCTGCTCGGGGCACCGAAGTTCGGCGACGCCGCAGCCTGGGCGCCGCGCATCAAGACCGGCTTCGACGCGCTGCTGCATTCGGCGCTCGCCGGCAAGGGCCAGATGCCGGCGCAAGGCGGCGGCGACTTCAGCGATTTCGAGATCGCCCGCGCCGTCACCTACATGGCCGACAAGGGCGGCGCCACCTTCCCCGAGCCCAAGCCGCCGGCGGCACCCGCCTCGGGCGTTGCGCCGGCGAGCCCGCCACCGGTTGCCGCCGCCACCGCAGCTGCGCCGAGCCCGCCGACGCCCAACGCAACGCCGACTGCCACCGCAGCCGCCCCGGCCGCAGCCAACGGCGGCGCACCGCCGGCGCTGTTCGCACAAGTCTGCACCGCCTGCCACAGCACCGGCGTGGCCGGCGCGCCGAAGCTCGGCGACAAGGCGGCGTGGGCGCCGCGCATCGCCCAGGGCATCGACGCGCTGACGGCGAGCGCCATCAAGGGCAAGGGCGCGATGCCACCGAAGGGCGGCTCGACCGCCAGCGAGGCCGAGATCAAGGCCGTCGTCACCTACATGGTCAACGCGGCGAAGTAGCCTGCCCTTTCGGCTTCGGCGCCAGCAGGTAGCCGAAGCGCTCGACCAGCGCCGCGAACGTCGTCTCGCGCGCCGTCCAGACGCCGCGCTCGATGGCCTCGGCCGCCGCTTCCATGTCGAGCGTGTGGACGATCCCCAGGCCGAGCGCGCTGGCCAGGAAGAGTCGTCCCGCTTCGTCGACGAAGGCCTCGCCCGCCACCGTGGCGCGCCCGGTGTGGCTGCTCATCGCCGGTGCCTCGCCGCGCTCGAGGCGCCAGACCCAGGGCGCGGCTTCGAGCTCGACGTAGACGCGCTGCGGCCCGTTCTGGAAGAACCATGCGCCTTCCTCGTCGCTGGCGTAGTTGCGGGCGATGAACTCGCGCAGCTTCTCGTGATCGATGCGGCTGCCCTTGATGCGCGGAAACGGCCCCGCGGCCTGGATGCGGTCATCGCGCATGTACCACTCGCCGCGCGCGTCGAGCGCCAGCCAGCCGTAGCAGTGCGGCACGTTCGGCCACTTCTTCAGCGCCGCCTCGACGATCGCGTCCATCGTGCGATTGTCGACCGGCCCGAACCCGACTCAAAGGTGGTGCGAAAGCCAGCCCGCGACGCGCTCGGGCAGGCGCTGCAGGTGGCCGGGCCAGCGCCCTTCGGCAAAGCCGACATGGCCGCCGTGCGCGGGCTGCCACAGCGTCACGCAAGGCCCCGCTCCTTCGGCACGCGGCAATGCCGCCGCGGGCAGGAAGGGATCGTTGCGGGCATTGAGCACCAGCGCCGGGATCCGGATGCGGTCGAGCTGCGGCCCGGCCGAGGCTCGCGCGTAGTAGTCGCTGGCGTCGCGAAAGCCATGCAGCGGCGCGGTGAAGACGTCGTCGAAATCGCGCAGGTCGAGGGCCGAGCGCATCCGGTCGGCATCGAAGAGGCCGGGATGCTGGGCCAGCTTCTTCAGGGCCTTGGGCCGCATCGAGCGCATGAACATGCGGGTGTAGACCTGGCGCCCGAAGCCGCGCCCGATCGAGCGGCCGCCGGCCGCCAGATCGAGCGGCGCCGAGACCGCGGCGATGGCGCGAACGCTCGCCGCGGCCGTCGCCCCCGCCTCTTCGGCGAAGCGCAGCAAGGCGTTGCCGCCGAGCGAGACACCGGCAGCGACGATGGGGCCACGATGCAGCGTGCGAAAGCGGGCCAGGATCCAGGCCACTTCTTCCCAGTCGCCGGAGTGATAGGCGCGCGGCGCCAGATTGAGCTCGCCCGAGCAGCCGCGAAAGTGCGGCACCGCAAAGCGCCAGCCGAGCTGCCTCGCCTCGACGGCGAAGGCCTGTGCGTAGTGGCTGGACGACGAGCCTTCGAGGCCGTGAAAGAGCACGAGCAGGGTGGCATCGGGATCTTCGCCCTGCCAGTCGACATCGATGAAATCGCCGTCTGGCGTCGGCCAGCGCTCGCGTCGAAAGCGCGGCGGCGCGCCCACGAAGCGACGACTGAACAGGGCCGGCCAGATCGTTTGCGCGTGGCCACCCGGCAGCCAGCGCGGCGCCCGAAAGTCTTCCATCAATGCAAGGTCGAGGCGGTCTCCACCACGTCCTGCGCTTCGGCCGTGGTTCCCGGGCTGGCGTGATGGGCGACGAGGCGCCAGCCCTGCGCCGATTTCACATAGACGTTGGTGGCGACGACCCAGGCCACGCGCTCGCCTTCGGGCGTGAGCACGCGCACGCGCTCGAGCACACTGTGCACGGCAGTCGAATGGGCGTCGAGGCGGCGCACTTTTTCCGGCCGCGCATCGATCGTGCCGTTCGCGAACATCGCATCGAAGGAAGCGCGAATGGCGGGCGCGCCGATCAGGCGCGGGCCGCCCGGGTGAACGCAGGCGATCTCCTCGTCGTCCGACCAGAGCGCCATGAGGCGATCGATGTCGCCGTGTTGCAGCGCTTCGTAGAACTCGGTCTCGACATCGTCCGCCGATCCGGTGACGGGGGCAGGCGGCTTCGGGCGTCGCATCGGTTAATCTCCTGCGCTGAATTGTAGGAAGGCCCGACGGGTCGTTCGCCGCCAATCGCCTCATGGTCAAACCCGCCGCCGACTGGACCGAGCGCAGCCTCGATCTTTCGCGCCTCCTGGCACGCTCGGGACTGGGCGATCGCGCGGCATTTGCCACGCTTTACGAGCGCACCAGCTCGCATCTGTTCGCGGTGGTCCTCCGTATCAATCGGGATCGCGGCCAGGCTGAAGACATCCTGCAGGAGGTCTACGTCAACGTCTGGCGGGCGGCGAAAAGCTTCGATGCGGCGCAAAGTCAGCCTTTGACCTGGCTCACCAGCATCGCCCGCAACCGTGCGATCGACAGCCTGCGCCGCGCCCAGACGCAGCCCCAGATGCAAACCCAGAGCGGCGTCGGTGCCGCAGCCGAGTCCGAGGACGAGAACGTGTACGACACCGTGGCCGATCCCAGCCCCGGCCCGCTCGATCTGTTGAGCCAGGCTTCGCAAGCGCGCGCGCTCGATCAGTGCCTGGAAAAGCTCTCGGCGCTGCAGCGGCAAAGCGTCGCCCTGGCCTTCTTCCATGGCCTCAGCCATGCGGAGGTGGCCAGCCAGTTGCGCCAACCGCTCGGCACGGTGAAGTCGTGGGTCCGTCGCGCCCTGATGACGCTGAAGACCTGCCTGCAAGACGCCACCGAGCGCGACGCCGGCAGCGCCGGACGCTGACATGGACTACGGCCGACCCGATCTCGCCGACCGCCTTGCTGCGGAGTACGTCATCGGCACCTTGCGCGGCGCGGCGCGCCGGCGCTTCGAGAGCCTGTTGCCGGCCCACGCCTCCCTGCGCGAGGCCACGCGCATCTGGCTCGACCGCTTGATGCCGCTCACCGCCGCGATCGCCCCCGTGCGTCCTTCGGGCGAAGTCTGGCGGCGCATTTCCGAACGGATCGAAAGCGCTCGCACCGAAGACAAGCCGGCCACGAGCGCGTGGCAGCGCCTGTCCTTCTGGCGTGGCCTGACGGCGTTCGCCAGCGTTGCCGCCATTGGCCTGGCGGTGCTCCTCGCCAACCCGCACGCGGTGCCGCCGCCTGTCGTCGTCGTTCTGGCCGCGACCAACGCCGCCGGCGCGGCGCAGGCGGGATCGATCGTCGCCAGTATCAGCGGTGACGGCTCCAGCCTGGTGACGCGACCCGTGCTGCCGGTGTCGGTGCAGGCCGGGCGCGCGCTCGAGCTCTGGGCCGTGCCCACCTCGGGCGCGCCACGTTCACTCGGCTTGCTGCCGGATGGCAGCGGCACCGTGGCGCTGCGCGCCAAGGTGCTGGCCGGCGCCGACACGCTCGCGGTCACGCTGGAGCCGGCCGGGGGCTCGCCCACCGGCAAGCCCACCGGCCCGATCGTCTACGCCGGCAAGTTCTCGCTCTGAGCGCTCGCCGCGTCGCGCAGCGCGGCCTCGACGCGGCCGGGCGCAACGCTCACCAGGCAAAGGGTGTGGCCGAAGCGGCAGGTGCGATCGAAGCAGGGCATGCAATCGAGCCCGAGCTCGTCCTTCAGCCAGAGCACGCGCGCGCGATCGTTGAGCGGTGGCGTGTGCAAGGGGCTCGTCGATCCGAAGACGGCGACCTGCGGCACGCCGAAACCGGCCGCGACATGCATCAGGCCCGAGTCGTTGCTCGCCAGGCCGCGTGCCGCGGCGATCAGGGCCATGGCGTCGAGCAGCGAGGTCTTGCCGGCGAGCACCTGGCACGCAGCGGGCGCGGCGGCAGCGATCGATTCGCAGAGCTCGGCTTCGCTCTTCGAGCCGAGCAGCGCGACGGTGGCTCCGTCGGCCGCGTGCAGCGAGCGGGCAAGTGCGGCGTAGTGCTCCGCCGGCCAGCGCTTGGCCGGCCCGTATTCGGCCCCGGGCGCGAAGGCCCAGTAGCTGCCTGCCGAAAGTTTCGCGGCGGCGAGCGCGGCATCGACGAGCGTCGCATCGAGATGAAGGCGCGGTCGTGCAGCGGGGTCGAAGCCGGGCCCTGCGAGCGCGCCATAGAAGGCGACCATCGGCGGTCGGCCGGGCGGATTCGGCAAGCGGCGATTGAGCAGCAGCAGCCGACCTTCACCCTGATAGCCGACGCGCAGTGGAATTCGCGCCAGCCAGGGCAACAGGGCTGACTTGATCGAATTCGGCAGCACGTAAGCCAGATCGAACCGGCCCCGCAACGAGCGCGCGACGCGCCGGCGCGCCGCCCAGTCGAGGCGGCCATGCGCGAAAGGCAGCTCGACGACTTCGTGCACCTGGGGCATGGCGCGAAAGGCCGGCGCCACCCAAGGCAGCGCGGCCACGGTGAGCGACTCGCCGCGCCCGGCCAGCGCTGCCAGCAGCGGCTCGGCCATCACCGCATCGCCGATCCATTGCGGCGCGACGACGAGGGCGTTCGAGCGACTCAATGCGCGCGGATCGTCTCGCCCGCCTTCAGCCGGTATTCGGTGCCGCAGTACGGGCACTTGCCCGAGCCGGTCGACGCCACGTCGATGAAGACGCGCGGGTGGTTGCTCCACAGAGCCATCTTCGGGTTCGGGCAGAACACCACGCCCGGCCCTTCCAGCTCGGCCGCGCCCAGCTCGACGACGGCGCTTTTTCTCGGATCGGGAGTGGCCATCGCGCTCAGACCTTGGTCAGCCATTCGGCGTACTTGGGATTGCGGCCGTTGACGATGTCGAAGAAGGCGCTCTGGATCTTCTCCGTGATCGGCCCGCGCGAGCCCTGGCCGAGCGCGATGCGATCGAGCTCGCGGATCGGCGTCACCTCGGCCGCGGTGCCGGTGAAGAAGGCTTCATCGCAGATGTAGACCTCGTCGCGCGTGATCCGCTTTTCGACGAGCTTCAGGCCGAGGTCTTCGCAGATCGCCAGGATCGTGTTGCGGGTGATGCCGTCGAGCGCGCCGGCCGAGAGATCGGGGGTGTAGACGACGCCCTTCTTGATCATGAAGAGGTTCTCGCCCGCACCTTCGCTGACGAAGCCGCTGGCATCGAGCAGCAGCGCTTCGTCGTAGCCGTCTTCCGTCGCCTCCATGTTGGCGAGGATGGAGTTGGTGTAGTTCGAAACCGCCTTGGCCTGCGTCATGGTGATGTTGACGTGGTGCCGCGTGAAGCTCGAGGTCTTGACGCGGATGCCGCGCCTGAGCCCCTCTTCGCCCAGGTACGCGCCCCAGGGCCAGGCCGCGACCATCAGGTGGATGGTGTTGCCCTTGGGCGAGACGCCGAGCTTTTCGGAGCCGATCCAGGTCAGCGGCCGCAGGTAGCAGGACTCGAGCTTGTTTTCGCGCACGACGCTGCGTTGCGCCTCGACGACCGTCTCGAACGAGTAGGGGATCGTCATGCGCAGGATCTTGGCGCTGTTGAAGAGCCGCTGCGTGTGCTCGTAGAGGCGAAAGATCGCCGTGCCGTTGACGGTGTTGTACGCCCGCACGCCTTCGAAGGCGCCACAGCCGTAGTGCAGGGTGTGCGTGAGGACGTGGATCTTCGCGTCGCGCCACTCGACGAGCTTGCCATCCATCCAGATCTTTCCGTCGCGATCGGCCATCGACATGAAGCGCTCCAGCGTGTCTTCCGGGGCGTCGATTCTAGGGCGGCAGCTCGAACCCGAGGCGACGCCGGGCCTCTAGGCAGCCCGCTCGAGTTGCCACGTCGTGAGGCGGCCGCGCTCGAAGTGCAGGCGAACGCTGTCGCCGCCTTCGTCGGCCCAGACCCAGTCGTCTTCGGTGCCCTCGACCTTGCGCCCGAGGCTGCGCGTGAGGGTGACGATCTGCAGCATCGTCAGACCCGGGCGCAGGCCCGACTGGAACATCACCGCGCTCGGCACCCGGGCCAGCGGGTTCTGCGCCGCGATGCGGGTGGCCCGCACCGTGCGATTGAACTGCAGCATCAGCCAGAAGGCGATGGCGCTGATCGCGAAGACGATGCCGCGCGCTCCGAAGAGCTGCCACGCCACCAGGGTCAAGGCGGCGGCAAGGGCCCAGCCGACGATCGGATTCATGGCTGCCTCCCGAGTTCGCACATCACAGACTTCGCACCCGCTCGATCGCTTCTTCGATGCGATCGACGGCATGGATCGTCAAGCCTTCGAAGCCCTTGGCAGCAGTGCCCTTGGGCGCATTCGCCTTCGGCACGATGGCCACCGAAAAGCCGAGCTTGGCCGCCTCGCGCAGGCGCTCCTGGCCGCGCGGCGCCGGCCGCACTTCGCCGGCAAGCCCCACTTCGCCGAAGGCGATGAAGCCGCGCGGCAGCGGCTTGCCGCGCAGGCTCGACTGGATCGCCAGCATCACCGCCAGATCGGCCGCCGGCTCGCTGATGCGCACGCCGCCGACGGCATTGACGAACACGTCCTGGTCGAGCGCGGCGATGCCGGCGTGGCGATGCAGCACCGCCAGCATCATGGCCAGGCGGTCGCGGTCGAGGCCGACCGAGAGCCGCCGCGGGCTCGGGCCGCCGGAGTCGACGAGCGCCTGCACCTCCACCAGCAGCGGGCGCGTGCCTTCGAGCGTGACGAGGACGCAGGAGCCGGCGACCGGATCGCCGTGCGTCGAAAGGAAGATCGCGCTCGGGTTGGCCACGCCCTTGAGGCCTTTTTCGGTCATCGCGAAGACGCCGATCTCGTTGACCGCGCCGAAGCGGTTCTTGATCGCGCGCACGAGGCGAAAGCTGGAGTGCGTGTCGCCTTCGAAATAGAGCACGGTGTCGACGATGTGCTCCATCACGCGCGGCCCGGCCAGCGCGCCGTCCTTGGTGACGTGGCCGACCAGGATGATGGTGACGCCGCTGGCCTTGGCCAGGCGCGTCAGCTGCGCCGCGCACTCGCGCACCTGCGCCACCGAGCCGGGCGCCGAGGTGAGCGCGTCGCTGTAGACGGTCTGGATCGAATCGACGACGCAGACCGCCGGTCGCTCGTGCTCGATCGTGGCCATGATCTTCTCGAGCTGGATCTCGGCCATCACCCGCACCGCGCTGCCGCCGAGGCCGAGGCGGCGCGAGCGCAGCGCCACTTGCGCGCCGCTCTCCTCGCCGGTGACGTAGAGCACCTTGGTCACGCGCGAGAGCGAATCGAGCGCCTGCAGCAGCAAGGTCGACTTGCCGATGCCCGGGTCGCCGCCGATCAGCACGACGCCGCCGGCGACGATGCCGCCACCGAGGGCCCGGTCGAGCTCGTCGATGCCGGTGGGCTGGCGCTCGGCGTCGGCGGCCTCGATCTCGGAAAGCGTGGCCACCGACTCGGCCGGCATGAGGCCGCGCGAGGCGGTCGAGAAGCGGTTCTTCGAGCTGCCTTCGGCGACCGATTCGACGAGCGTGTTCCAGGCCTCGCAATGCGGACACTTGCCCTGCCAGCGCGGGCTCGTGCCGCCGCACTCGGTGCAGGTGTAGATCGACTTCTCTTTCGCCATGCGCCGATTGTCGGCGCATGGCGCGCCCCTCAGGCCGGCGTGAAGTTGCCGTGGAAACCGAGCGGCAGCCAGTACGGCAAGGTCGCCTGCGCGATCGGCCCGTCGCCGACGCGGCTCGCCTCGAGGACGTTCACCGTCGTCAGCTTGCGCCTGGCGTCGAAGGTCGTGCCGACCAGCCAGGCATCGAGCTCGCTCGTGCCGCGCGGCTTCGGCACGACGATGTGCTCTTCCACCACCGCGCGCTCGCCGTAATCGAAGCGGTCGACGCGGCCGGTCTGCAGGTCGCGCAGCTGCACGCCGTGGAACAGCGCGCCCTGGCGCGCCCCGTAGTCCTTCCACGTCGCCGCGCTCGCGACGTAGCGCGCCGACATGCCGATGCGGCGCGGATCGATGCGCGGAAATTCCACCGTGCCGGGCAGCGCCTCGACGCTCGCGCGCCCGGTCTTCATGTCGAGCACCGCCGATTGCATCTGCGAGCCCGCCGAGCCCACGACGTGACCGGCGACGAGCGCAACCGCGCCGTGGATCAGGAACTCGTCGTCGCGCGCGCCGACGTAGGTGAGGGCGATCGAGCCGTCGGCGCGTTCGTAGGCGTTGCCGACATGGAAAACGAACTGCGTCGGCAACTCGAAGACGCGGCGCTGGCCGATGTCGTCCTTCTTCATGACCAGGACGCGCAGCGGCTCGCCGCGCTGGAAGTCGAACGCCTGCTCCGGCGTCGCGCCCTTGGCAACGGCGGCGTAGTTCATCTTCACCGGCGGCAGGGGCAGCACGATGTACTGCGGCGTGACCGCCACATCGTGCGCCATGCCGTTCGGATACGGCGATTCGCCGATCTGCACGCTCGCCAGCTTGCCGGCCGCGTCGACATGCCAGACGACGACCTTGTCGCCGAAGGTGCCGATGTTCCAGAGGTTGCCGGCGGCGTCGAGCTTCGGATGCGCTGAAAAGGGCACCTGCTCGTAGCCCTCCTTCCAGGTCACCGCGCCGGTCGTGGAGAGGTCTTTCGGATCGAGCGCAAAGGCCGAGCCGCCTTCCCACATCGCCAGCACGCGGCCGGCGTGCTCGATGGCGTTGGTGTTGGCGACATTGAGCGAATCGGGTCCCTGGATCGGCGCTTCGCTCTGGATGCCGGTGCCGAAGGCGCTGTAGAGAAAGCGCCCGGCTTCGCGCTCGGCTGCGAGCTTGGGCGTGCGCACCAGGCGGCCGACATGGGAGACGCCGCGGCCGGAGAACGTGAACTGCTGGACCATGCCGTCGCCGTCGAACCAGTGCCGGTAGCGCTGGCCGTGGCGCTCGAAGAGGGCCGGCCCGTTGCGATAGAAGCGGCCGCGCAAGCCGGCAGGCCACCGGCCGGAGAGGGCGAGTGCTTCGCAGCGCAGGTCGGTGCGGGCCGGCTCGCTGTCGTCGATGCCCTTGAAGGGCGCGAGCCAGGGCATGTCGGCCACCGCGGCATCGAATGCCGCGCCTTCGCCGGCGCCCGAGGTGTCCGTGATCCCGGCGGCCAGTGCAGGCAGCGCCGCGACGGCGCCGAGCGCAGCGAGCGTACGGGCGGCATCGCGGCGGTTCATCGAAAGCTTGTTCATGGCGTGCTCCTTGGATCGCGGCTTACTTGGACAGCTTGACGACGATGGTCGCGCCGTCGAGCGGCACGGCTGTCGCGTCCCAGGTCGGCGCCGACATCGCCGCCGGCTTGCCGGACGCGCCCCAGGGCTCGGTCGGAATGCCCATGACGTTGCTGTCGAGCTTGCCGTTGCCGTTCAGGTCCTGGTAGAGCGTCAGGGCGAGCCGGTCGCCGGCGACGCCGCAGAGCGGAAACGTCATCGTCGTTTCGGCGCCAGTCTTCATCTGCGTGGCTGCGACCGGCGTCTTGCTGAAGGTCGCCGCATCGGCATAGGCCGCGACCATGAGCGTTCCCTGCCCGGGCCGGACGTTCTGGACCTCGACGTTGACGCACGCCGCGGCGGCCCGGGCCGGCAGGCTCGACATGGCGAGTGCCGACAGCACCGCGGCGATGCTGACGGTGGCGACGAAAGAGAGCTTGTGTTTCATGGCGGCCTCGCTGAGTAACGATGGCGCCACTCTAGGTATCGCCCTGGCCGCCGGCCATGCCGATGCGACGAAACGACCTTCGGCGGCGCGAATCGTCGGCAACGGCGCGCCAAGCGGAGCCGCTGCGAGACTCAGCCGGAGACTTTGGCCCGCCCGGCCTTGACCTCGGCGCGGATGCTCTTGCCCTCGAGCCTGCGCCGGCGCGAGGCGCGCGTCGGCCGGGTCGGTTTCCTCTCGGGCAGCACCTCGGCGGCGCGCGCCACCAGGGCGTTGAGGCGATCGATCGCGTCGCGCCGGTTCAGCTCCTGGCTGCGATGCCGCTGGGCCTTGATGACGACGACACCTTCGTCGGTGATGCGCTGATCGGCGCGGCCGAGCAGGCGCGCCTTGACGGCGTCGGGCAACGACGACGCGACGACATCGAAGCGCAGGTGCACGGCGCTCGACACCTTGTTGACGTTCTGGCCGCCAGCGCCCTGCGCCCGCACGGCGGTGATCTCGACCTGCGACTCGTCGACAACCGGCGGCGCGCTCACGGCGACGGGCCAGCGCCCAGGGCGCTGTCAGGCTGCAGCGCTCGCAGCGTCATCCGCCGACGACACGAACGGCGACGCGCGGCGCGCGCCCGCACATCAGCTCGTAGCCGACGGTGCCGGCGGCCTGCGCGATCTCGTCGATAGCGAGCACGCTGCCGTTGCCGGCGCGGCCCCAGAGGATCGCTTCGCTGCCGACGCGCGCTCCGGGCACGGCGGTCAGGTCGACCGTGACCATGTCCATCGACACGCGTCCGACCGTTCGCGTGCGCACGCCGTCGACGAGCACCGGCGTGCCGAAGGCGTTGCCACCGGGCGCGACGCGCGGGTAGCCGTCGGCATAGCCGCAGGCGACGACGCCGATGCGCATCGCCTGGGCGGCGGTGTAGCTCGAGCCGTAGCCCACCGTCGCCCCGGCGGCCAGCGCCTGCACGGCAATGAGCTCGCTGCGCAGCGTCATCGCCGGTGCGAGCTGCCAGTCGTCGGCACGATGCAGCGGATGGTCGGGCGACGAGCCGTAGAGCATGATCCCCGGTCGCACCCAGTCGCCGCTCTCCGCCGCGAGCGTGGTGCCGAAGCGCAAGGTCGCGGCGCTGTTGCAGATCGAGCGCTCGCCGGGCAGCTCCGCCGTCGCAACGCCGAACGCAGCCAGCGCGCCGTCGATGGCGGCGGCATCGGCGGCGTCGGCGTCGGCGAGGTGCGTCATCAGCGTGATCGACTCGACCTGCGCCAGCGCCTCGAGCCGCAACCAGGCCGCGCGATAGGCATCGACGGCGAAGCCGAGACGGTTCATGCCGCTGTTGAGCTTCAGGAAGACATGGTGCGGTTGCTGTGTCTTGTGGGCCGCGAGCCAGTCGATCTGCTCGCTGCGATGGATGGTGTGCCAGAGGTGCAGGCGCGAGCACACGTCGAGATCGCGCGGCTCGAAACAGCCTTCGAGAAGGAGGATGGGGCCGCGCCAGCCGAGGCTGCGAACGAGTTCCGCTTCGGCCAGATCGAGCAGGGCAAAACCGTCGGCGCCCTTCAGCGCCGGGTAGACGTTGCCGATACCGTGCCCGTAGGCATTGGCCTTGACCACGGCCCAGACCTTGGCGCCGCCGGCGGCTCGGCGAGCGGTGGCCAGGTTGGCCACGAGAGCGTCGAGATGAACGAGCGCTTCGATCGGCCGCGGCATGCGCGAATTCTGCCAGCCCATGAGCGGTGCACCGCGCCAGTGCCCGGCCACCGAAAACGCGCGTGCTATAAACCCCGGCCCCAGGAGACAGGAGGCGGATACAAACCGCCCAGCGCCGCAATGAAGCGATGAAAAAAGGCTTCTACACGATCATGTCGGCGCAGTTCTTCAGCTCGCTGGCAGACAACGCATTGCTCGTGGCCGCGGTCGAGTTGCTGAGGACAGCCGGCGCCCCGTTATGGCATATCCCGGCGCTGACGCCGGTTGCCGCGCTCTTCTACGTGCTCCTCGCGCCGCTCGTCGGCGCCTTTGCCGACGCCGTGCCGAAGGGCAAGGTCATGTTCATCTCGAACGGGATCAAGATCGTCGGCTGCCTGCTCATGCTGTTCGGCGCCCACCCGCTGCTTTCCTACGGCGTCGTCGGCCTCGGCGCGGCCGCCTATTCGCCGGCCAAGTACGGGATCCTGACCGAGCTGCTGCCGAACTCGCAACTGATCAAGGCCAACGCCTGGATCGAGGGCCTGACGATCCTGTCGATCATCCTGGGCGTGCTGCTCGGCGGCCAACTGCTCGGCCATGTCGTGTCGCGTCAGCTGCTCTCCTTCGACCTGCCGCTCATCGACACCGGCATCGCCACGGCGCCGGAAGCCGCCGTCGCCGTCATCGTCGGCATCTACATCATCGCGGCGCTCTTCAACCTGCGCATTCCGCGGACCGAGGCGCCGCTCCAGCCCCTGGCCGCGAACATGGGGATCCTCATCCGCGATTTCTCGAATTGCAACGCGCGCCTCTGGAGCGACAAGCTCGGCCAGATCTCGCTCGCCACGACGACGCTGTTCTGGGGCGTCTCGAGCAACATGCGGGTCATCGTCTTCGCGTGGGCTGCCGCCGCCCTCGGCTACATGACCAAGGATGCGTCGGCGCTTGTCGGCGTCGTCGCCATCGGCACGGCCATCGGCGCCGTGCTGGCCTCGATGCAGGTGCGCCTCGACCAGGCGACGCGCGTCATCCCGCTCGGCATCGGCATGGGCGTGCTGCTGATCGGGCTCAACGGCATCACCAGCGCCTGGCTGGCGGCGCCGTTCCTCGTGCTCCTGGGCGCCATCGGCGGCTATCTCGTGGTGCCGATGAATGCGCTGCTGCAACACCGCGGCGCCAACCTGATGGGCTCGGGCCGCTCGATCGCCGTGCAGAACTTCAACGAGCAGGCTTGCATCCTCGGCCTGGGCGCTTTCTATACCGGCATGACGCGCCTCGGCCTGTCGGCCTTCACCGCGATCGCCGTCTTCGGCGTGCTGGTGGCGGTGATGATGTGGCTGGTCCGGCGCTGGCACGCATCGAACGTCGCGCACTACCCCGACGAGATCGCCCACCTGCTGTCGATCGCACGTCTCGACAAGCATTGACTGCCGCAGCGGCTCTGCCGAGACGCGAGGCGCTTCTCGCGTCGGGCGCCCTGGTCCTCAACGCCCTGGTCTGGGGCACTTCGTGGTGGCCCTTTCGCAAGCTCCACGAAGCCGGGCTGCACCCGCTCTGGGCCACGGCCTGCATCTTCACGCTCGCTTCGCTCGTGATCGGCGTGGCGCGCCCGCGCGCCGCCGCCCAGGTGCTGCGCACGCCGGCGCTCTGGCTGCTGGTGCTGGCGGCCGGCACGACGAACGCGGCCTTCAACTGGGCGGTGGTCATCGGCGACGTCGTTCGCGTCGTCCTGCTGTTCTATCTGATGCCGCTGTGGACCGTGCTGCTCGCCCGCCTCGTGCTCGGCGAGCGGCTGACGCCGGCCGCTGCGCTGCGCATCGGCCTGGCGCTGGCGGGCGCTGCCATCGTGCTCTGGCCGGACCTGTCGGCTGGCGGTGCAAGCTCGGCCACGCTGGCCGCGCACCTGCCGCTGCCGCAGTCGCTGGCCGACTGGCTCGGGGTCGTCGGAGGCTTTTCCTTCGCCTTCAACAACATCATGCTGCGACGCGAGGCCGAGCGACCCGAAGAAGGCCGCGCGCTGGCCATGTTCGCCGGCGGCGCCATCGTGGCGGCAGCCTTGGCGATCGGGCTGGCAAGCCACGGCCGGGTCGCGTGGCCGCCCGCGCCGGCGCCGGCCTGGCTGCTGCTGGCGGCCGGATTGACCCTGCTCTTCATCGCCGGCAACCTGGCCCTTCAATACGGCGCGGCCCGGCTGCCGGCGAACCGGACGGCGGTGGTGATGCTCACCGAGGTCGTCTTCGCATCGGGCTCGGCCATCGCCTTCGGCGGCGGCGTGATGACCGGGCGGCTCGCCGTCGGCGGCGGCCTGATCGTCGCCAGCGCCCTGTTCGCGGCGTTCGCGCCCGGCCGCGCCCACTGAGCGCAGGCCGCGCCGGCGCTACCATGCCGGTGTCTCACGCCCTGGGGAACGCAATGGCCGACACGCCGCACAGCATCTACGATTTCGAAGCGCTATCGATCGACGGCAAGCCGGCGCATCTCTCGACGCAACGCGGCAAGGTGCTGCTGATCGTCAACACCGCGAGCAAGTGCGGCTTCACGCCGCAGTTCGCCGGCCTCGAGGCGCTCTGGGAGGAATACCGCGACAAGGGCCTCGTCGTGGTCGGCTTTCCGAGCAACCAGTTCGGCTCGCAGGATCCGGGCTCCAACGACGAGATCGCTTCCTTCTGCCAGCTCAACTACGGCGTCAGGTTTCCGATGATGGGCAAGGTCGACGTCAACGGCGAGCAGGCGCACCCGCTCTGGAAATGGCTCACCGCCGAAGCGCCGGGCCTCCTCGGCACGAAGGCGATCAAATGGAACTTCACCAAGTTCCTGATCGGCAAGGACGGTCAGGTGATCAAGCGCTTCGCGCCCAACGATTCGCCGGCTTCGCTGAAGGGCGACATCGAGGCGGCGCTGGCGGCATGAAGCCCCCACGCTCGCTTCGCTCACTGCCCCCCGAGGGGGCGCGGCCGGCCTGGGGGCGGCCCGGCGTCCGGCCGGTCTCCAGGAGTTGACATGTTCGAACACGTCGAGCCGTTCGGCGGCGACCCGATCCTGAGCCTCAACGAAGACTTCCAGAAGGACCCGCGGCCGGGCAAGATCAACCTGTCGATCGGCATCTATTTCGACGACGCCGGCCGCATCCCGGTGCTCGAATCGGTACGCCGGGCCGAGCTCAAGGTCGTGGCGCGCAATGCGCCCAAGCCGTACCTGCCGATCGAAGGCGCCGCCAACTTTCGCGAGGAAGTGCAGAAGCTTCTTTTCGGTGCCGGACACGAGGCCATCGCCAGTGGCCGGGTGGCGACGATCCAGGCCGTGGGCTCGAGCGGCGGCCTCAAGGTCGGCGCCGATTTCATCGCCCGCTGGCTGCCGGGCAGCGAAGTCTGGGTCAGCGACCCGAGCTGGGAAAACCATCGCTCGATGTTCGAGGGCGCCGGCCTCGCGGTGCACAGCTATCCGTACTACGACGCCGCTACCGGCGCGTTGTCCTTCGACGCGATGTGCGCGGCGCTGCGCCAGATCCCGGCCAAGAGCGTGGTGCTGTTGCACGCCTGCTGCCACAACCCGACCGGCGTCGATCTCACGCATGCGCAGTGGGACACGCTGATACCGATCCTGGCCGAGCGCGACCTGCTGCCCTACCTCGATCTCGCCTACCAGGGCTTCGGCGACGGCATCTTCGAAGACGCCTATGCGCTGCGCGCGCTGTCGGTGGCACGCGGCCGCGATGGCCGGCCGCTGGCCTTCTTCGTGGCGAACTCGTTCTCGAAGAGCATGAGCCTGTACGGCGAACGCTGCGGCGGGCTGAGCGTCGTCTGCGCCGATCGCGGCGAGGCCGTCAACGTCCTCGGCCAGCTCAAGTTCACGGTCCGGCGCAACTACTCGAGCCCGCCGATCCACGGCGGCCAGATCGTCGCCACCGTGCTCGGCGACGCCGAGCTTCGCCAGGCCTGGGAAAGCGAGCTCGGGGCGATGCGCGAGCGCATCCAGGCGATGCGCAAGGCCCTGCACGCGACGCTGGTGCAGAAGATGCCCGGCCGCAACTTCGACTACTTCCTGACCCAGCACGGCATGTTCAGCTACACCGGCCTGGACCCGGCACAGGTGGATCGCCTGCGCGACGAGTTCGCCGTCTACCTGGTGCGCTCGGGCCGGATGTGCGTCGCCGGACTGAACTCGGGCAACGTCGAGGCCACCGGCCTGGCGATGGCCGCTGTCCTCGACGGCTGATCGATCGCGCGCGTCAGCGCGGCGCCGAGCCGCCGAAGCGGCGCGCTGCGTGCAATGCCAGGCCGGTGGCAACGCTGGCGAAGCGATCGCCTCGGACCGGGCGGGCGTTCGGGAAGGCTCGTTGCAGGCGCTCGGCCAGCAGGCGCAAGCCGGTCGAGCCGCCGGTGAAATAGAGCGCGTCGACGTCGTCGGGCTTCAGGCCGGCCTGCGCAACGGTCGTGCGCGCCGCGGCGACGATGCGCTCGAGGTCGGCCTCGAGGGCGGCGAGCGCGGCGGCCTCGTCGAGCTGCGCGACGAGATCGCGCTCGACGTGCCCGAGATCGATCGCGACCTCGCCGCCATCGGCCACGCCGATCTTCGCGGCTTCGGCGCGGCCGAGCAGCTCGTGGCCGAGCCGATCCTGGATCACCGTCATCAGGCGGCGATGCTGCGCGGGATCGGCGTAGAAGCCGCGCATGCCGCGCAGCTCGACGACGCGCTGCGGGTTGTAGACGGTGTTGATCAAGTGCCAGGTCGCGAGATCGAAGTAGACCGCGCTCGGCACCTCGCGCGCCGGCCCGGCGGCCGTCGCCACGCCGTAGGCGGCGTAGCCGAGCAACGGCAGGATGCTGGCCAGCTCGACGCGACGATCGAAGTCGGTGCCGGCGATGTGGACGCCGTGGTTGGCGAGGATGTCGCCCTTGCGCTCCGCTCTTTGCGCCAGCAGCGGGCCGACGCGAACCAGCGAGAAGTCGGACGTGCCGCCACCGATGTCGGCGACCAGCACCTTTTCTTCGCGCTGCACGCCCTGCTCGTAGTCGAAGGCCGCCGCGATCGGTTCGTACTGGAACTCGATCTCGCGAAAGCCGGCGCGCGCCGCGGCGCTGCGCAAGGCCGCTTCGGCCTGGGCGTCGCGCACCGGGTCGTCGTCGACGAAGAAGACCGGCCGGCCGAGCATGGCCCGCGCGATCGGCGCACCGGCCGCCGCCTCGGCCCGGCGCCTGAGATGCTCGAGGTAGGTGGCGACGACGTCGAGATAGCGCACGGCCCGGCCGCCGCCGATGTCGGTGCTCTGCTCGATCAGGCTGCTGCCGAGGATGCTCTTCATCGAGCGCATCAGGCGGCCGTCGATGCCGTCGACGTAGGCGGAGATCGCGGCGCGGCCGAACTCGCAGCGCGGCTTCCCGTGCGAGCCGCCTTCGGCGGCATAGAAGACCGCCGTCGGCATCGTCGCGTAGCCGGCCTCGAGCTCGACCAGGCGCATCGGCGCCGCCGGCACGGGCACGGCGATGGCCGAGTTCGAGGTGCCGAAGTCGATGGCGCAGTAGCCGGGCGAAAGTGACATCGGATCGGGCCCGCGGGCAAAAGAAAGGGGCGCGATTCTAGGGGTCTTGCAGCCACCGCCCGCACGCGCTGTTCGAGGCTGCGACGAAAGGCTATGCTGGCCGACCCTTCGGTCCGTTCAAGAAGAGAGGAATGACCATGAAGACTTCCCTGTTGGGCTCGCTGCTCGCCTCGCTCCTGCTGGCCCTCGCCGCCACCAGCTTCGCAGCCGACACCTCGTCGACACCGGCCGCCAACGACAAGCTGGCACCGGCGCGCGCCCGCATCGCCGAGAAGAACTGGCCGGCCGCCGTCGACGAGCTGAAGAAGGTCAACGACACCGGCAACGCCGACTGGAACAATCTCATGGGCTACAGCCTGCGCAAGCAGGGCGCGGCGAACTACGCCGAGTCGGAGAAGTTCTACAACGCGGCGCTGCGCATCGATCCGAAGCACCGCGGCGCGCTCGAATACTCGGGCCAGCTCTACCTGATGACCGGCAACCTGCCGATGGCGGAGGAGCGCCTGGCGACGCTCGACAAGGTCTGCTTTCTGCCCTGTGAGGAGCACTCCGACCTGAAAAAGGCGGTGGCACGCTACAAGGCGGCGGGCAACAAGTACGTGCCGGAGTAAACCGAACCGCGCCATCGCGCGTTTCTCGGCATAGCGCGAACTGCTGCCGTTTCGGCAGGCAGCGCGCCACGCGGCCGTCATCGTGGCGGCCGATACTCGACGCGACACATCGTCGCATCGGAGTGGCCGATGAAACTGATCGCCGGGGCTCGCTGGTTGCTCGCGCTGACTTCCCGTCGCGCGCCGCGCCGGCGTGGCACCGATCCGGCCGACATGGGCACTGCCTTCGGCCTCGACGCGATCACCACCCTCGAGGCCGAGCTCGACTCCGGCCTGCGTGAGCCGGCGCCGGCCACGCCCTCCTCGCGCTTCGAGCATCGGTCGCGCCGGCGTTCCGGCCTCTAGCAGCCGGCGTTCCTCTGTCTCTCAGACTTCGAGCACCAGCAGCGGCTGATGCTGCTCGGCCTCGCCGCGCCACTCGTGCCCGCGCGAGTTGCAGACCACCCGGGTCGAGCCGCCGGCGCGCGGCACAAGGTAGTCCTGGGCGCAATGGAGATGGCCGTGCAGCCAGAGGTCGGCGCGCGCGATCAGGTCGTCGTCGGCGTTGCAGAAGCTGGCGGTGCCGTTCTGCGCGCCGTAGCGCGGGTCGGCGCTGCGCAGGCTCGGCGCGAAATGCGTCACGACGACGGTGCGATCCCATTCGCCGCCCGTGCGCATCAGCTCCGCTTCCAGCCAGGCCCGGCAGGCCAATGCCTCGGCGCGAACGGCCACGGCGTCGAACGGCAGCCCGGCGCGCGTCGCCTGCATGATGTCCATGAAATACGTCGCCGCGCGCATCGCCTTCGGCCGCCGCGCGGCGCCGAAGAGATCGAAGTCGCACCAGCGCGTCGTGGCCACGAAGCGCACGCGCCGGCCGCGCTCGTCGGTGACGACCTGGCTTTCGCGCTCCAGCAGGGTGATGCCGAGCTCGCCGCAGCGCTGGCGCAGGGCCGGCATCGCGACGTCGAGATCGCGGCCGTCGAATTCGTGGTTCCCGGCCACGAACAAGACCGGCTGCGGCCAGCCGGCGAAGCGCTCGAGGCCGAGCCAGCGGCTGTCGATGTCGCCGGCGAGGACCAGCAACTCGGCGCCGGGCGCCGGCTGCGGGTCGTACTGTTCGGTTTCGAGATGCAGGTCGGACAGCAGCTGCAGGCGCATCTCAGTCGCGCGGCATCAGGCGGCCCCGTGGCAATGCTTGAACTTGCGCCCGCTGCCGCACGGGCAAGGGTCGTTGCGGCCGACCTTGGGCGCGGCCCGTCGAACCGTGTCGACCTGGTAGCGCAGGGGCTCGGTCAGGTCGTAGAGGTCGGCGACACAGGCGACGATCTCGGCGATGGCGTCGTCGAGCGAATCGAGCGGCCTCTCCCGCGCGACGAGCGCCGCCGTCGCCTGGTCGTCTTCGCCTTCGGCCGGCAGGAAGCGATAGAGACGAGCCAGCGCCGTGGCCACGGCATCGTCCGCACCTCGTCGAGACCCGCAAAGATGCTGGCGGCGAACTCGAAGCCGGCGACCCAGGGCAGGACCGCCCGGGTCGTCGGCAGTCGAGCATCGGCTCGACCCCGGCTTCGGCATCGGCCTCTTCATCGGGCTCGAGGATCAGCGGATCGAAGCTGCGGAATTCGGCCAGCGACCGGTTGATCGCCGCATGCCGGCGCGCGATCAGGGCGCGGACGCGGATCTGCTCCGGCGTGAGCGCGGCCTCGCCCCAGCGATGGCCGCCCGCGTCGAAGACGTAGGGCAACCAGCGTTCGGCATCGATCAGCTCGGGCTGGACGATGACGGCAGCGAGGAAGCCATCGAGCATGACGACGTCGAGCGGCTCGAGCGGCTCGGGCACCTGCGCGAGCAGCTCGTCGAGCTCGACGAACTCGGCGTCGCTCAGGTCGTGCGCAGCCGCGCCCGGAGGCGGCCGCGACGGCGGCGCCGAATCAGGGAAGGCCACGGGCGCCGGGGCCTCAGCCCGCTAGCCGCGCCGCGATGCGGGCGCGCACCTGCGGCAGCGCCGCCGGCAGGCCGTGGGCAAGCCGCTCGAACAGCTCGTCGTGCAGCGCGAGCTCGCCAGCCCAGTTGGCGGCGTCGAGATCGGCGACGCGATGAAAGCGCGCGCGGTCGAAGTCGAGACCGGACCAGTTGATGTCTTCATAGCGAGGCGTCAGGCCGAAGGCGGTGAGCGAGCCCTCGGCGCGGCCCTCGACGCGCCGGACGATCCATTCGAGCACCCGCATGTTCTCGCCATAGCCGGGCCAGACGAACTTGCCGTCCTCGCCTTTCCTGAACCAGTTCGCGCAGAAGATCTTGGGCAGGGTCGCGCCGCGGCTGGCCAGCGTGGCGCCGAGATCGAGCCAGTGCTGGAAGTACTCGCTCATGTTGTAGCCGATGAAGGGCAGCATGGCGAAGGGATCGCGCCGCACCACGCCTTGCGCGCCGCCGGCCGCTGCCGTCGTCTCCGAGCCCATGGTGGCGGCCATGTAGACGCCCTCGGTCCAGTCGCGCGCTTCGGTGACGAGCGGGATCGTCGTCGATCGGCGGCCGCCGAAGATGAAGGCGTCGATCGGCACGCCGGTCGGCGAATCCCAGGCCGGATCGAGGGCCGGATTGTTGGTGGCGGCGACGGTGAAGCGGGCGTTGGGATGGGCCGCCTTGGCGCCGGTCTCGCGTCCGATCTGGGGCGTCCAGTCGCGGCCCTGCCAGTCGATCAGGTGCGCCGGCGCCGTCTCGGTCATGCCTTCCCACCAGACGTCGCCGTCGTCGGTCAGGGCGACGTTGGTGAAGATGGCGTCGCGCTGCAGGCTGGCCATGCAGTTCGGGTTCGTCTTCTCGTTCGTTCCGGGCGCGACGCCGAAATAGCCGGCTTCGGGATTGATCGCGAAGAGACGGCCGTCTGCGGCCGGCTTGATCCAGGCGATGTCGTCGCCGATCGTCGTCACCTTCCACGCCGACAACGCCGACGGCGGAATGAGCATCGAGAAATTCGTCTTGCCGCAGGCGCTCGGAAAAGCCGCCGCGACATGGTGCTTGCGGCCTTCGGGCGAGGTGACGCCCAGGATCAGCATGTGCTCGGCCAGCCAGCCGGGATGGCCAGCCGCCGGATTCGCCGCGGCACGGCCCATCGCCGAAGCGATGCGCAGGGCAAAGCACTTCTTGCCGAGCAGGGCGTTGCCGCCGTAGCCCGAGCCGTAGCTCCAGATTTCCTGCGTCTCGGGGTAGTGGACGATGTACTTGGTGGCGTTGCAGGGCCACGGGCCGTCCTTCTCGCCGGGCTGGAGCGGCGCGCCGACGGTATGCATGCACGGCACGAAGTGACCGTCGCTGCCCAGCACGTCGAGCACCTTCTTGCCCATCCGCGTCATGATCTTCATGCTCACGGCGACATAGGCGCTGTCGGTGAGCTCGACGCCGATGTGCGAGATCTCGGAGCCGAGCGGGCCCATCGAGAACGGCACCACGTACATCGTGCGCCCGCGCATCGCGCCCTTGAAGAGCGCCGGCGTGCCGTCGGCTCGTCCGGTCTGCAACAAGGCCCGCATCTCGGCCGGTGCCATCCAGTTGTTGGTCGGGCCGGCGTCTTCCTGGCGCTCGGAGCAGATGAAGGTGCGGTCTTCGACGCGCGCGACGTCGCTGGCGCTCGAACGGGCCAGAAAGCTATGCGGCCGAAGCTGCGGATTGAGCTTTTGCAGCGTGCCCGCGGCGACGAGCTGGGCACACAGACGGTCGTACTCGCCGTCGCTGCCGTCGCACCAGACGACGCTTTCAGCCTGGGTCAGGGCGGCCATATCGCGGACCCAGTCGACGAGCTTGCGGTGCCGGACGTAGGTGGGAGGAGTGCTCATCGCATCGAGCGACAGAGGACGGTTCATGGAAAGTCCAGTGCTGGTGAAGGCTGCGCGCGACCCGACCGATGGTCGCGGCAAGAAAAGCGAAAGCGCGTGAGGTGGATGTCTCGTTCGCCGTCGATCGGCACACCGGTGGCGCACCGACGATTCCGACGTCTTTGGGTCTTGTGCACGAAGTGTAGCGGCGACCCGATTGCCGTTCGTCGGCTGGTGCGATGGCCACGTCGCGATAATCGGGCGATGCAGCGCCGACCCCTGCTTGCCGCCTCGCTGACGCTGATCGCCGCGCCAGCGGCCTGGGCGCAGGTCGCGTCCGGGCCGGCGCCGTTGCGCCTGGGCGCCGACCGGGCCTTGATCGAATCCGGCCTGGCGCGCAGCCTGCTGCAATCGTTCGGCTTCGACACCGGCATCGCCATCAAGCTGGTCTCGGGGCCGTCGCTGGCAGTGCTCGACGCGGTGCGCGACGGCGAAGTCGACGCCGCACTCACCAATACGCCCGAAGCCGAAGCCAGCCTCGACAAGCAAGGTCTCGTGCACGACCGGCGCGCCATCGCCGGCGGCGAGTTCATCGTCGTCGGGCCGGTCCCGAAGGTGCGCGGCAAGCTGCCGCCGCCGGGAAAGAGCGGCGTCGACGCGCTGGCCCATATCCACGAGCTGGCGTCGGGCGGAACGGAGCCGGTGCTCTTCCTGTCGGCCGGCGACGGCTCCGGCACGCACGTCGCCGAGCAGGCGCTCTGGCGCACCGCGCACATCGATCCGACGGCGGCGTGGTACGTCAACGCCAATGCAAAGGACGCCTTCGCGGCGCAGGTGCGAGCCCGCGGCGCCTATGCCGTGGTCGAGCGCGGCGCCTGGATCGCGCAAGGGGGTGCGCCGCAAAGCATCCTCGTCGAAGGCGATCCGATGCTGGTCGAATCGGTGCACGCGATGCGGGCTTTTCGCATCACCCATCCCGCGGGCAAGATCTTCGTCGCCTGGATCGCCGGCGGGCGCGGCCGCGCCATCGTCGCCAAGCACCGCGGCTACCGGGACCCGGAATGAAACAGGGCCAGTTGCTGAGCCTGAACACGGCCCGGGCCACGCCGGTGACGATCAACGGCCGCAAGGTCATGACGGCGATCGCCAAGCGCGCCGTGCAGGGCGAACGCGCCGTCCTGCCGCTCGGCATCGAAGGCGACGAACAGGCCGACCTGTCGGTGCACGGCGGCCTGAGCAAGGCGGTGTACGCCTATCCGGGCGAGCACTATCCGTTCTGGCAGACGGTGCGGGCGCAGGCGCAGGTCGCACTCTGGGACGAGGCGCTGCCCTTCGGCTCGCTCGGCGAGAACCTGACGCTGCAGGGCATCCTCGAAAGCGATCTGTGGATCGGCGACGTGCTGCGCTTTCCCGACTGCGAGCTCGCGGTCAGCGAGCCGCGCTTGCCCTGCTTCAAGTTCAATGCGGCGATGGGCTTCAAGCATGCCGCCAAGCTGATGGTCCAGAGCGCCTGGTGCGGCAGCTATCTGGCGGTGCGCGTGCCCGGCTCGATCGCCGCCGGACAGACGTTCACCCTCGTTCCCGGGCCGCGCGAGGTCGGCATCAGCGAGCTGTTCCGCTCGCGCATGAGCCGCGCTGCGGTCGCCTGAGCGATGCTCGCCTATCGCCATGCGTTTCACGCCGGGAACCATGCCGATGTCCTGAAGCACACGGTGCTGATGCTGGTGCTGCGGCACATGAACGCCAAGCCCAAGGCCTATCGCTTCATCGACACCCACGGCGGCGCCGGCGGCTACTCGCTCGAAGGCCGCTATGCGCAAAAGAAGGGCGAATACGAGCGCGGCATCGGCAAGCTCTGGACCCGTACCGACCTGCCGGAAGCGCTCGCCGACTATGTCGAGCTGGTGCGCCGCTTCAACCCCGATGGCGTGCTGTCGCAGTATCCCGGCTCGCCGGCCTTTGCCCAGATGCTGCTGCGGCCGCAGGACCAGCTGCGCGCCTTCGAGCTGCATCCGACCGAGCAGAAGATCCTGCGCACGACGCTCGCCGCCACGCCGGGTGCGATCGCCTACGACGGCGACGGCTTCGAGGGGCTGAAGTCGCAGCTGCCGCCGTCGATGCGGCGCGCCGCGGTGCTGATCGACCCGAGCTACGAAGGCAACGGCGACTATGCCCGCGTCATCGCGACGCTGCGCGATGCGCTGCTGCGTTTTGCCGAGGGTGTCTATCTCGTCTGGTACCCGCAGGTGAGCAAGGTCGAGGCGGCTCGCCTGCCGAAGCGGCTCGAGGCACTGGCGCCCAAGGCCTGGCTGAACGTGCGCCTGAGCGTGCAGCAGCCGGACGCGCAGGGCTTCGGCCTGGCCGGCAGCGGCGTCTTCATCCTCAATCCGCCGCATTCGCTGCGAGCCCAGCTGGAAGGGCTGATGCCGTACCTGGTCGACACCCTGGCGCAGTACGACGGCGCCAGCTACGGCATCGACAGCGTCGCCGGCTGAGGCGCGGGCGCGTTCGCGGCGTCGGCGATCAAGCGCCTCGGCGGCGAGCTGTTCGCCGCCGAACGCGCCCAGGTGATCAGGTAGATTCAAACACCGCACAGGGAGACAGCCTCATGGACACCGGCCTCGATCTCGACGCAGCGCAAACCCTTCCTTCGCCGGCCGGCACGCCGCATGCGGCGCCGAACCAGTTCGCGCTGCTCGGGCAGCGCCGCTTCGCGCCGTTTTTCTGGACCCAGTTCCTCGGCGCCGGCAACGACAACCTGTTCAAGTTCGCGTTTACCGTGCTCGTCACCTACGAGCTGCAGGTCGCCTGGCTGCCGCCCTCGCTCGCCGGGCTCGTCATCGGCGCGCTCTTCATCCTGCCATTTCTGCTGTTCTCGGCAACCAGCGGCCAGCTTGCCGACAAGCTCGACAAGACAGTGCTGATCCGCTTCGTCAAGTGGCTGGAGATCGGGATCATGGCGTTGGCCGCCTTCGGCTTCGTCCGCGCGAACGTCTTCGTCCTGCTCGGCTGCGTCTTCCTGATGGGCCTGCACTCGACGCTGTTCGGGCCGGTCAAGTTCGCCTACCTGCCGCAGCACCTTTCCGACCGTGAGCTCACGGGCGGCAACGGCATGGTGGAGATGGGCACCTTCGTGGCCATCCTGCTCGGCCAGGTTGCCGGCGGCCTGCTGGTGGCCATCCCGCGGGTCGGCCCGAGCTACGTGGCCATCGCCTGCATCGGCGTGGCAGTGCTCGGGCGCCTGACGGCGCAGGGCGTGCCGCCCTCGCCCTCGACCGATCCGGGCCTGCGCATCAACTGGAACCCGGTCAGCGAGACATGGAAGAACCTGCGCCTGGCGCACGGCAACCTCGTCGTCTTCCGCTCGCTCCTCGGCATCTCGTGGATGTGGTTCTTCGGCGCCGTCTTTCTCGCCGAGTTTCCGTCGTTTGCCAAGGAAGTGCTGCATGGCGACGAGCACGTGGCGTCGCTGCTGCTCGTGGTCTTCTCGGTCGGCATCGGCATCGGCTCGCTGCTCTGCGAGATGCTGTCGCGCCGGCACGTCGAGATCGGGCTGGTGCCGCTCGGCGCGATCGGCATGAGCGTGTTCGCCGTCGATCTCTATTTCGCTTCGCGCAGCCTGCCGCCCTCTGCCGGCTACACGCTCTCGGCGTTCGTCGCCGAGTCGGCGCACTGGCGGGTCATGGCCGACCTCGCCCTGCTGTCTCTCTTCGCCGGGCTCTACAGCGTGCCGATGTACGCCCTCATCCAGATGCGGTCGCAGCCGAGCCACCGGGCCAGGATCATCGCCGCCAACAACATCCTCAACGCGCTGTTCATGATCGCCAGCGCGCTCATCGTCGGCGTCCTGATCAAGTCCGGCCTGACGGTGCCGCAGGTGTTTCTCGTCGTCGGCCTGCTCAACGCCGTCGTCGCGTTCTACATCTTCATGCTGGTGCCCGAATACCTGCTGCGCTTCATCGCCTTCGCCGTGTCGCGCCTGGTCTATCGATTCAGGGTGCAGGGCGACGAAAACATTCCGGAGCATGGCGCGGCCATCCTGGTCTGCAATCACGTCAGCCTGATGGACCCGGTGCTGCTCATGGGCGCCAGCCCGCGGCCGGTTCGCTTCATCATGGATCACGAGATCTTCAAGCTGCCCGTGCTCGGCACCTTCTTCAAGCTCGGCAAGGCGATCCCCATCGCGCCGCAGAAGGTCGACGCCGGCATCTACGAAGCGGCCTTCGCACGAGCCCGCGAGGTGTTGAACGACGGCGACCTGCTCTGCATCTTCCCCGAAGGCGGCCTCACCCGTGATGGCCAGCTGGGCGAGTTCAAGGCCGGCGTGATGAAGCTGCTCGAATCGAATCCGGTGCCGGTCGTGCCCCTGGCTCTGCAGAACCTCTGGGGTTCGTTCTTCTCGCGCGCCGGCGGCAACGCGATGAGCCAGCCGTTTCGGCGCGGCCTGTTCAATCGCGTCAATCTCGTCGCCGGTACCGCGCTCGCGCCGTCGCAGGTGAGCCCTGCCGGCTTGCGCGAACGAGTCGGCGCGCTGCTGGCCACGCCGAGCCGATAGCGCCTTCGTTCAAGCGGCCATCAGGCGGTGCGAAACGCCGCAGGGCCACCTTTGGGTTGCGGCGCGCCGAGGCGCTCGTATTCGGAGATGACCTGCGCGCCGAGCAGCAGCAGGGTGGCCGCGATCTCCAGGCTCAGGAGCACGACGATCGCGGTCGTCAAGGAGCCGTAGACGACGTTCACCTGCGAGAGCGTGGCGAAGTACCAGACCAGGACGTGGCGGGTGATCTCCCACAGCACGGCAGCGGTGACGCCGCCCATCAGCGCGTGGCGCCAGTCGAGCCGCCCGGCCGGCATCACCAAGTACACCGAGGTGAGCACGAAGATCTCGCCGGCAAAGCCAAGCAGGTACAGCAGCAGGCCGGACAGCCCGCGCAGCGACCAGTCCCGGCCGAGCAGGTTGACGCTCTCCGTGCCGACGGCCTGCAGGCTGCCGGCGACGAGCGTGACCAGCAGCAGGCCCAGGCCCAGCGACAGGATGTAGCAGTATGGAATGAGGGCCGAGAAGATGAAGCGGCGCTTCCTTGCGACCACGCGGTGCACGAAGATCACCGACATCGCGTTCTCCAGCACCGTGAAGGCAAGCGAGCTGAAGAAGATCATCGTCACGAACAGCAGCCAGCCGACGTGGCCGCGGTTGTCGAGGAAATGCGCCAGCTCGCCGACGATGGCCGCCGACTGGCCGGGCACCAGCCATTCCAGGTAGCGGCCGATCGTACCGAGCAGGTCGCGCTCGTCGATCAGCTGCGAGAGCGCGATCACCGTCAGGATCAGCAGCGGCACGATCGAGAGCAGCGCGTAGTACGCGACGGCACCGGCCAGAAGCAGGCCCTGGTTGGCGCGGAAGGCCTTCAGCGTTTGCCAGGCGAACTGCCCGGGATGACGCAGGACGATCTGGGCCGCCGGCGCGATCAGCCGCGGGCCGAGCAGGCGGTGCAGTGCGTTCGTTGCTTTCAATGGCTGGGTGGCGGCGAAGCGCGCACACGATGGTGTGCCCGAGTATCACGGCGCACCGTCACGTGGGCAAGCGAGGCGACTGGCGGCGACGCCGCCGCACGCCGGGCCGCTAGTGCGAGAACAGCGCGATCAGGATGATGATCGGCAGCGGCACGCCAAGCAGAAGAAGAAGAATGGAGCGCATTTCGGGGTCCTCGGGGTGAACGATGAGCAGGATCACGACGTGTCGTGGCGAAACCGGGTGCGACCCTCAAACGCGGTCGTCGCGCTGGCGGCCACCGGCAAGCGCCGCCAAGCTGGCGCAGAACGCGCCGGCAAGCAGGGCCACGAACATCCAGAGGGCGCTGTAGGCGGCGGCCCGACGAGCATCGTCGGCGGCCTGGCGCGCTGCGGCCTGGGCATTGACCAGCGCCTTGCTCGCTTGGGTGAACGCGTCGGCGACGCGCTTTTCGGCCTCGGCGGGCGTGAGCCCGGTACGGCGCGCGACCACCTGGCCGAGATAGCGGACGTCCTCCGGTCCCATCGTGCCGACCCGCATGTCGTTGGCGAAGATGCGCAGGGCTTCGGCCCGGGTCTGCGCGTCGTTCGGATCCGGTGCCTGGGCCGTGTCGCTGCGAAACAGGGTATCGACGAAGTAGCCGGTGGAGGCCGGTTCCGGTGCGACGTTCGCCGCGCCGGTGCCGCTGCCGGTGATCGTGGCCGTTGCCGCGCCCGCCGCGCCCTTGAGTGCTTCGCCGCCGGCTTGGGTCGCGCTGGCGATCAGGCCACCGAGCGACGAGCCCAGAAAGGCCGCGGTGACGAGGCTCGCCACGGCCCAGGCCAGCAGGCCATGCGCGGTGTCGCGAAACCAGACTTCGTCGCGATGGACGTTGACCCAGCGAACGCGCAGGCGCCCGGCGAGATAACCACCGAACGATGAAGCCGCGATCTGCGTGAAGGCGAGCCAGCCGAGTGCCGCGGCGCCGGCGGTTGCCACCGAGTCGCGGGTCAGCGCCCAGGGTGATGCGACCGAAAAGCCGAGTCCGATACCGAGCACGATGAGGATGAGCGAGAGCGCCGCTGCCGCCGCCGCGCCGGCGAAGATGGCCGGCCAGGAAACGCCGGACGTCGGCTCGTCGTCGAGATCGTCGACCTCGGCCGTGGTGATGCCGCGGGTGGTGATCGTGGTCGACATGAAGGCTCCTCGCGTTGTTGTTGGTTCGACCTGGCGATGAAAAGGCCACCGCGAGGCACCGCCGAAGCGTAGGGGCCGACGGCGTGCGGATGCAGTGGGCAATGGCGGGGCGCGCGGTCGGCGACGAGCGTGCCCGCGCGTCGGCGTCATCCGACAGGCGCGGCCCGCGCGGCGCTAGACGCCGCGTTGCCGGTCGGCCCTGAACTGCGCGACGAAGCCGTCGAAGCGCCCGGCTTCGAGCGCCTCTCGAACCTGGCGCATCAGGTCGAGGTAGAAGTGCAGGTTGTGCACGCTGGCCAGCATCGGCGCCAGCATCTCGCCGCAGCGATCGAGGTGATGAAGATAGGCGCGCGAGAAGCGCGCACAGGTCATGCAGGTGCAGGTCGGATCGAGCGGCGCGTCGTCTTCCTTGTAGCGGGCATTTCGAATGCGCAGGTCGCCGAAACGTGTGAAGAGATGGCCGTTGCGGGCGTTTCTCGTCGGCATGACGCAGTCGAACATGTCGACGCCGGCGCTGACGCCGTCGATCAGGTCTTCCGGCGTGCCGACGCCCATCAGGTAGCGCGGCTTGTCGGCCGGCAGGCGGTGCGGCGTGTGCGCGACGATGCGCTGCATCTCGGCCTTCGGCTCGCCGACGCTGACACCACCGATCGCATAGCCGGGCAGGTCGAGCTCGGCCAGGGCCGCCACCGATTCCTCGCGCAAGGCCTCGAACATGCCGCCCTGGACGATGCCGAACAGCGCGTTCGGGTTCTGCAGGCGCGCGAACTCGTCGCGCGAGCGGCGCGCCCAGCGCAGGCTCATCTGCATCGAGGCGCGCACCGCGTCTTCGCCGGCGACCCGGCCTTCGATCTGGTAGGCGGTGCACTCGTCGAACTGCATCACGATGTCGCTGTCGAGTACCCGCTGGATCTGCATGCTCACCTCGGGTGTGAGGAGCAGCTTGTCGCCGTTGACCGGCGAGGCGAAGGCGACGCCTTGCTCGCTCACCTTCGCATTGGCGCCGAGCGACCAGACCTGAAAGCCGCCGCTGTCGGTGAGGATGGGGCGCGTCCAGGCCTCGAAGCGATGCAGGCCGCCGAACCGGCGCAAGACGTCGAGGCCCGGGCGCAGCCAGAGGTGAAAGGTGTTGCCGAGGATGATCTCGGCGCCCATCGCCTCGAGCGAGGCCGGCAGCACGCCCTTGACGGTGCCGTAGGTGCCCACCGGCATGAAGGCCGGCGTCTCGACGCTGCCGTGATTGAGTGTGAGGCGGCCGCGCCGGGCTTGTCCGGCAGTGGCGAGAACAGCGAAGGAAAGCATGCGCGATTGTCGCGGCGGCTTCAGGCCGCACGCGCCAGCAACATCGCGTCGCCGTAGCTGAAGAAGCGATAGCGCTCGGCGATCGCATGCCGATAGAGGGCCAGGATGCGGGCATGGCCGGCAAAGGCCGAGACGAGCATCAGCAGCGTGCTCTTCGGCAGGTGAAAGTTGGTGAGGAGCAGGTCGACGACCCTGAACTCGAAGCCCGGCGTGATGAAGAGATCGGTCTCGCCGCTGCGCGGCTGCAGTGCCGCCGAAGGACCCGCCAGGCGGGCGGCCGATTCGAGGGCTCGCAAGCTCGTCGTGCCGATCGCGACGACGCGCCCGCCGCGCGTCCGCGTCCGCGCAATCGCTTCGACGGCGGCGCGGCCCAGCTCGTAGCGCTCGCTGTGCATGACGTGCTCGGCGAGGTTTTCGCTGCGCACCGGCTGGAAGGTGCCGGCGCCGACATGCAGGGTGATGGCGCAACGCTCGATGCCGCGCGCGTCGAGCGCAGCGAGGACTGCGGCATCGAAATGCAGCGCCGCCGTCGGCGCCGCGACGGCACCGGGACGTTCCGCGAAGACGGTCTGGTAGCGCTGCGCATCGTCGGCCGCATCGTCGCGCGCGATGTAGGGCGGCAAGGGCACGTGGCCATGGGCCTCGAGAAGCGCGAGCGGCTCCCCCGAGAAGCGAAGCTCGAAGAGCGAACCATCCGGCCCGCCGCGACCCAGCACCTCGGCATCGAACGCACCGGCGAAGCGGATCGTGCTGCCGCGCTTCGGCGCCTTGCTCGCGCGCAGATGCGCAAGCACGGTCCCTTGCGGCTCGATGCGCTCGACCAGCGCTTCGACGGCACCTCCGCTCGCCTTGACGCCCAGGAGGCGCGCCTTCAACACCTTGGTGTCGTTGACGACCAGCAGGTCGCCCGGCCGCAGCAACGAAGGCAGGTCGCGAAAGCTCCGGTCGACCGGCTCCTCGGCGCGCCCGTCGAGCAGGCGCGAAGCGCTGCGCTCGCTCGCCGGCTGCTGTGCGATGAGCTCCGGCGGCAGCTCGAAATCGAAATCGGCGAGCGTGAATGGCGAACGAAGGGAGGGCTGCGTCATGGGCTGGAACCGGCGGGCAAAATTCTCCCATGGCCACTTCTTCGCGCGCGGGCACCGAAGGATCGCCGCCGCGCGCTGCGTCGGCGGCCGACAAGGCGCTCGAAAAGCTCGGCCTGGTTCGCGACATCGACCTCGCCCTGCACCTGCCGCTGCGCTACGAAGACGAGACCCGGGTCGTGTCGATCGCGGCGCTGCACGACGGCGAAGTGGGCCAGGTCGAGGGCGTGGTCACCGATTCGCGCATCCAGTTCCGGCCACGGCGCCAGCTCGTGGTCAAGCTGCAGGACGACAGCGGCGACGATCTGGTGCTGCGCTTTCTCCACTTCTATCCGTCGCAGCAGAAGACCCTCGCGCTCGGCCGCCGGATGCGCGTGCGCGGCGAAGCGCGCGGCGGCTTCTTCGGCCTCGAGATGGTCCATCCGACGTGCAAGCCGGCCGATACGCCCTTGCCGACATCGCTGACCCCCATCTACCCGAGCACGGTGCAGCTCTCGCAGGCCGTGCTGCGCAAGGCCGTGGCCGCCGGCCGCGCCCGCGCCGATCTCGCCGAGCTGCTGCCCGCAGAAGCGACGCCAGCGCATCTGCCGACGCTGCGCGAGGCACTCGCCCGCCTGCATGAGCCCGCGTCCGGTCTCGACGCCGCCGCGCTCGAGGACCGCTCACAGCCTGCGTGGCAACGGCTCAAGTTCGACGAGTTGCTGGCGCAGCAGCTCTCGCAGCTGCAGGCCAAGCGCGAGCGCGAGCGGCAACGCGCGCCACGTTTTTCGGCCGAGCCGGGCGGCCTGCACGATGCGCTCCTCGCCGCCTTGCCGTTTCAGCTCACGGCCGCGCAACGCCGGGTGGCCGAAGAGATCGCGCTCGACCTGGCGCGGCCGGTGCCGACGCATCGCCTGCTGCAGGGCGACGTGGGCTCGGGCAAGACGGTCGTTGCCGCGCTCGCCGCCGCCATCGTCATCGGCGCCGGCTGGCAATGCGCGCTCATGGCCCCGACCGAGATCCTGGCCGAGCAGCATCTGCGCAAGCTCGTCGGCTGGCTCGCGCCGCTCGGCATCACGGTGGCCTGGCTCAGCGGCAGCCGCAAGGGCAAGCTGCGCCAGAAGATGCTGGCGCAAGTCGCCTCGGGCGAGGCGGCGCTGGTGATCGGCACGCATGCCGTCATCGAAGACCAGGTGCAGTTCGCCCGGCTCGGTCTGGCGATCATCGACGAGCAGCATCGTTTCGGCGTATCGCAGCGCCTGGCGCTGCGCGCCAAGCTCGACGAGCGCGACGCCGCCGGCGAGGCCCTCGAGCCGCACCTGCTGATGATGAGTGCCACGCCGATCCCGCGGACACTGGCGATGACGCTCTTCGCCGACCTCGACGTCAGCACCATCGATGCCCTGCCGCCCGGCCGCACGCCGATCGAGACTCGCCTCTTCGCCGACAGCAAGCGCGACGAGGTGATCGGCCGGATCCGCGACGAGATCGCGCGCGGACGACAGGTCTATTGGGTCTGCCCGCTCGTCGAGGCCTCGGCCGCGCTCGATCTGCAGAACGCGACCGAGACGCACGCCCAGCTCTGCGAGGCGCTGCCTGGTCGCAGCGTGGGTCTTTTGCATGGCCGCATGACGGCAGCCGAGAAGACGGCCGTGATGTCGCTCTTCGCGAGCGGCCAGATCGCAGTGCTGGTCGCGACGACGGTGATCGAAGTGGGCGTCGACGTGCCGAACGCTTCGCTCATGGTCGTCGAGCATGCCGAGCGCTTCGGCCTGTCGCAGCTGCACCAGCTGCGCGGCCGGGTCGGGCGCGGCAAGACCGCCAGCATCTGCGTGCTGCTCTATTCGGCGCCGCTGTCCGACGCCGCCAAGGCCCGGCTGAAGGCCTTGATCGAGACCGGCGACGGCTTCGAGATCTCGCGCCGCGACCTCGAGATCCGCGGGCCAGGCGAGCTGCTCGGCGCACGCCAGTCGGGCGCGGCCCTGCTGCGCTTCGCCGACCCGCTCACCGACGAAGCCTTGCTGCTCGAGGCGCGCCGGGTCGCCGAGCGGTTGCTCGACAGCGATCCGCGCGCCGCCGAGCGCCACGTCGAGCGCTGGCTCGGCGGCCGAGCCCACTACCTCAACGCCTGAGGCTCTCGACTTCCCGCGCCGCGCCGTCTCGGCGACGTCGGCAGGACGACGGGCCGGCCGGTTTACCATGCGCCCTCCGGGCTGCGGCCGCCCTGTTGAACGCCGCGCATATCAACACCAGGACGGAGCGGACATGTCATTGATCGATCGCGTGCAGTCCATTTTGCTGCGGCCCAAGCAGACCTGGCCCGTGATCGCCGCCGAGGCCGGCGACATTGCCTCGATCTACACCGGCTACCTGTGCATCCTCGCCGCGGTACCGGCAATCGCCGGGTTCGTCGGCCGCTCCATCGTCGGCTTTGGTGTGTTCGGGGTGAGCTATCGCCTTCCGATCGTCACGGGGCTCGTGCAGATGATCGCGACCTACGTGCTCTCGCTCGTCATTTTCTACGTCGTCTCGCTCATCGTCGATGCGTTGGCGCCGACGTTCGGCGGATCGAAGAGCCCCATCCAGGCGCTGAAGCTGGTGGCATACAGCACGACGGCCGTTCTCGTCGCCGCCGTGCTCATGATCATCCCGTCGACGCTGCTGTCGCTGGTGGTCTTCCTGGGATTGATCTACTCGATCTACCTGTTCTACCTCGGCGTTCCGGTGCTGATGCGCTGTCCCGCCGAGAAGGCCGGCGCGTACACCGCGGTTGTCGCCGTGTGCTGGCTCGTCGTCGGTCTGGTGCTTGCCAGCATCCTGTCGTTCTTCGTGCCGATGGGCTTCGGCGGGCGGATGGCCGCCATGGAGGGCGCGGGAACGGCCGGCAACGTGACGATCAAGACGCCCGACGGCGCCTCGGTGACGATCAACCCGGGCAGCATGGCCGAGATCGCCAGGCGGATGGAAGCGGCCGGCAAGAACGCCCAGACCGCGCAGGGTGCCAGCGACCCGGCGGCGGCCGGCAAGGCGGTGGGCGACATGGTGGCGGCGATGACCGGCAGCAACGCGACACCGATCGCGCCGGCCGACTTGAAGGCCATGCTGCCCGATGCCATCGGCGACCTGAAGCGCACCTCGTACGAGGCGAACGGCGGCCAGGCGATGGGCATCTCCGCTTCGTCGGCGAAGGCGTCGTATGGCAATGGCGATCGCAGCCTCGACCTCTCGATCACCGATACCGGTGGCCTCGCCGGCCTGGCGATGGTGGCTGGCTGGGCCAACATGACGATGGACAAGGAAAGCGACGGCAAGATCGAGAAGGTCTACAAGGACGGCGGCCGGACGATGCACGAGGAATACCGGAAGGACGGCAGCCGCGGCGAGGCCACCGTTATCCTCGCCAACGGCGTGATCGTCGAGGCCGAAGGCCACAACGTCGACATCGACACCCTGAAGAAGGTGCTGGCCAGCGTCGACCTCGGCAAGATCGAGGCGATGAAACGCGCCACCAAACCCTAGGCGGCGCCCTTCTTGCTATCACGTTACCCATTCACCCACCCGCAACGGAATCGACACGATGAAAACTCACCTGCTCCGCCTCACGCTGCTGGCGCTGTTCGCGCCGGCTCTCGCCTTCGCGCAAACCTCCACGCTCGACAAGATCAAGGCCAGCGGCACGATGACGCTGGCCTATCGCGAAGCGTCGATCCCGTTCTCGTACCTCGACGACAAGGCCCAGCCCACCGGATTCGCCTATGAGATCTGCGAAAAGATCGCCGACAAGGTGAAGGCCGCCACGGGCCGCGCCGACATGAAGAAGGCCTACCAGGCCGTGACCTCCGCCAACCGCATTCCGCTCTTGCAGAACGGCACGGTCGACATCGAGTGCGGCTCGACCACCAACAACTCCGAGCGCGGCAAGCAAGTCCAGTTCGCGATCAACTACTTCTACACCGGCACGCGCTTTCTGGTGAAGTCGGGCACCAAGGTGAGCAAGCTTTCCGACCTCGCCGGCAAGCAGGTCGTCTCGACCACGGGCACCACGAACTACCAGCTCATCCGCCGCCTGAACGAAGAGCAGAAGCTCGGCATCGACCTGCTCGGCGCCAAGGATCACCCCGAATCGATGCTGATGGTCGAGACCGGGCGCGCCGTCGCGTTCGCGATGGACGACATCCTGCTCTACAGCCTGAAGGCGAGCGCGCAGGATCCCGCTTCGCTCGCCGTGGTCGGCGACGCGCTCCAGGTCGAGCCCTACGCGATCATGATCCGCAAGGACGATCCGGCGTTCCTGAAGCTGGTCGACGACACCCTGGCCGGGATGATGAAGAGCGGCGAGTTCGAAACGCTCTACAAGAAGTGGTTCCAGTCGCCGATTCCGCCGAAGGGCATCAACCTGAATGCGCCGATGAGCAAGGAGCTGCAGGACAACCTGAAGCTTCTCTCCGACAAACCAGCGACATGATGGTGCCCCCACGCTCCCTGCGGTCGCTGCCCCCCGCGGGGGCGCGGCCAGCCTTGGGAGCGGCCCGGCGGCTGGCCGTTCTTCCATGACGCTGACGGAGCTTCGGTACGTCGTTGCCGTCGCTCGAGAGAAGCACTTCGGGCGCGCCGCCGAGGCGTGCTCGGTGTCGCAGCCGACGCTCTCGGTGTCGATCAAGAAGCTCGAGGAAGAGCTCGACGTGCGCATCTTCGAGCGCGGCGCCAACGAGGTGAGCGTGACGCCGCTCGGCGACGAGATCGTGCGCCAGGCACAGGCGGTAATCGAGGCCGCGGCCGAGATCAAGGAAACCGCCAAGCGCCGCAAGGACCCGCTCAGCGGGCCGCTGCGCCTGGGCGTGATCTACACGATCGGCCCCTACCTGCTGCCCGACCTGGTGAAGCAGGCGATCGAGCGCGTGCCGCAGATGCCGCTCATGCTGCAGGAGCACTTCACCGTCAAGCTGCTCGAGCTCCTGCGCACCGGCGAACTCGACTGCGCGATCATGGCCGAGCCCTTCCCCGACACCGGCCTGGCGATCGCGCCGCTCTACGACGAGCCTTTCGTCGTGGCGGTGCCGAAGAACCATCCGCTTGCCAAGCGCAAGTCGATCAGCGCCGACGAGCTGAAGCACGAAAAGATGCTGCTGCTCGGCACCGGCCATTGCTTTCGCGACCACGTGCTCGAGGTCTGCCCCGAGTACGCGCAGTTCGCCTCGACCGATGCCGAGGGCATGCGCAAGACCTTCGAAGGCTCGTCGCTCGAGACAATCAAGTACATGGTCGCTTCGGGCATGGGCATCACGGTCGTGCCGCAGCTTTCGGTGCCTGCCGAAGCGCAGCCGCACATCGCCTACATCCCGTTCGCCAAGCCGGCGCCGACCCGGCGCGTCGTCCTGGCCTGGCGGCGCAGCTTCACCCGCTACGAGGCGATCGCGGCGCTGCGCAATGCGATCTATGCCTGCGAGCTCAAGGGCGTGACGCGGCTGACGGCCTGATGCCGCAGCGGTGGCCGGGCCTCAGCTCAGCTCGTCGATGTTCCTCGGCCAGCTGCCCTTGAGCAGGCGCGAGAGGGCGCGATCGGCGAGGACCTTGCCGCCGGTCTGGCAGCGGGCACAGTAGTTCGTCTCGTTCTCGGCGTGCACGATGCGCTGCACCGGTGCGCCGCAATCGGGGCAAGGCAGGCCGAAGCGGCCGTGCACGGCCATCTGCGGATGAAAGGCCGTCACCTTCTCCGGCCAGGCGCCGGCTTCCCGGCCGAGCCGCGCTATCCAGTCGCGCAAGGTCGATTGCGTCGCGGCGAAGAGACGGTCGATGGCCGCCTCGTCGAGCGCACGCGTGAGCGCGACCGGAGACAGGCGCGCGCGATGCAGGATCTCGTCCGAGTAGGCGTTGCCGATGCCGCTGAAGAGGCGGGGATCGGTGAGGGCGCGCTTGAGCGTGTGGCTCTCCGAAACCAGCCGTTCGGCGAACGCACCGCGACTGGCGGCGAGCACGTCGATGCCGCCGGCATCGAGCGCTTGCAGCGCGGCGCGGCCCTGCACGACATGCAGCGACGCGCGCCGCTTGCTGCCTGCTTCGGTGAGCACCATCGCCCCGACATCGAACTCGAACACGGCCAGCGCGTTGCGCGCCGTCGCCTTGCCCGGCGCGAGCCAGCGCAAGCGGCCGGCGATCATCAGGTGAATGACGACGAAAAGCTCGCCTTCGAACCTGAGCACGATGCGCTTGCCGATGCGCTCGATGCCTTCGACGACCTTGCCTTCGATCGCGGACAGCGGCGGCGCAACGGTGCGCAGCAGGAAGGGGTTGCCGATCTTCACCCGCTCGAGGCGATGGCCAACGACGCGGGACGCGAGCCGGTCGATGTAGACCGCGATGTCCGGTAGCTCGGGCATCGGGGCAGTGTGCCATCGGCGCCGATAATCGCCCGCTTCGCAGAACCTCCCGAATACCGGCCGCCCGCGGCCCGACCATGGCCGACCTCGCCTCCGTTCAGCTTGCAAAGGAAGTGCGCCGCCGCCGCACCTTCGCCATCATTTCCCACCCCGACGCCGGCAAGACGACGCTGACGGAAAAGCTGCTGCTGTTCTCGGGCGCGATCCAGATCGCCGGCTCGGTGAAGGCGAGAAAGGCCTCGCGCCACGCCACCTCCGACTGGATGGAGATCGAGAAGCAGCGCGGCATCTCGGTGGCGTCTTCCGTCATGCAGATGGAATACCGCGACGCCGTCATCAACCTGCTCGACACGCCCGGCCACCAGGACTTCTCGGAAGACACCTACCGCGTGCTCACTGCCGTCGACGCGGCGCTGATGGTGATCGACGCGGCCAACGGCGTCGAGCCGCAGACGCGCCGGCTGCTGCAGGTCTGCCGCGCCCGCAACACGCCGATCCTGACCTTCGTCAACAAGATGGACCGCGAGGTGCAGGAGCCGCTGGTGCTGATGGACGAGATCGAGCGCGAGCTCGGCATGGAAGTGGTGCCCTTCACCTGGCCGGTCGGCATGGGCAAGCGCTTCCACGGCGTGATGGACCTGCGCGAAAAGCAGATGCGGGTGTTCAAGGCGGGGCAGGATCGCGACCGCGACGACGACGAGATCCTGATGGGTCTCGACAACCCGGCCTACGCGACGCGCTTCGGCGCCGAATACGCGCAGGCCGAAGGCGAGATCGAATTGCTCACCGATGCCGCGCCGCCCTTCGATCGCGACGCCTTCCTTGCCGGCAGGCAGACGCCGATGTTCTTCGGCTCGGCCGTCAACAATTTCGGCGTGCGCGAGGTGCTCGATGCGCTGGTCGACCTGGCGCCGTCGCCGCGGCGATCGCGTCGCCATGCAGCGCACGGTGCATCCCGACGAAGCGCAAGTTCAGCGGCGTGGTGTTCAAGATCCAGGCCAACATGGATCCGGCGCACCGCGATCGGATCGCCTTCGTGCGCGTCGCCTCGGGCCACTTCGAGCGCGGCATGCGGCTGAAGGTCACGCGCTCGGGCAAGGAGCTGCGGCCGAACACGGTGGTGAGCTTTCTGTCGCAGCGGCGCGAGCTCCTCGACGAAGCCTTCGCCGGCGACATCATCGGCATCCCGAACCACGGCGTGCTGCAGCTCGGCGACACGCTGAGCGAAGGCGAGGCGCTGCAGTACACCGGCCTGCCGTTCTTCGCGCCCGAGATGTTCCGCTCGGTCGAGGTCGCCGATCCCTTGCGCACCAAGCAGCTGCGTGCCGGGCTGACGCAGCTCGGCGAGGAAGGTGCGATCCAGGTGTTCAGGCCAGTGGCGGGCTCGGTGCTGCTTCTGGGTGCGGTCGGCCAGCTCCAGTTCGAAGTCGTCGCGCACCGGCTCGAGCACGAGTACGGCGTCAAGGCGCGCATCCTGCCGAGCCGCTTCCAGGTGGCGCGCTGGATCACCTGCGACCCCGAAGACGGCGGTGCCAAGGAGCTGCAGCGCTTCATCGACGCGAACCAGCACCGCGTCGCCTACGATGCCGTCGACGCGCCGACCGTGCTGGTGGAATACGCGCCCGAGTTGCGCGCGATCGAGAGCAACTGGCCGAAGATCAAGTTCCACGCCCTGCGCGAGCACGCCGGGCTGGTTTTTCAAAAGCAGCTGGAAGGCTGACGGAGATGCCCGTGGACCGATGGCTTGCCGCCGCCCTCGACTACCTGCCGCGCTGGCTCGAGCACCAGATGCTCGCCACCGAGCAGCCGGGCTGCTCGATGGCCGTCGTGCACAAGGGCAAGGTCGTGCTCGAGCGCGCCTTCGGCCATGCCGATCTGAAGCGCGGCACGAAGCTGACGCTCGCGGCACCGCTTTCGCGTCGCGTCGCACTCGAAGACCTTTACCGCCGCCGGCATCATGAAGCTGCGCGAGCGTGGCCGGATCGGCCTCGACGATCCGATCGGTCGCCACGTCGCCGGCCTGCATCCCGCCGTGGCCGCGGCGACGGTCACGCAACTGCTCTCGCACACCGCCGGACTCGTGCGCGATGGCGCCGACAGTGGCCAATGGACCGATCGGCGGCCCTTCCTCGACGAAGCGGCGCTGCGCCAGGATCTCGCTCGCGGCACGGTGATCGAGCCGAGCACGCGCTTCAAGTATTCGAACCACGGCTTCGGCCTGCTCGGGCTGGCCATCGAAGCGGTCAGCGGCGAAACCTACGCGGACTGGATCGGACGCGAGATCGTTGCCGCGTCCGGCCTCGACGAGACCGCACCCGACGCACCGCAGGCGCTGCGCTCGCCGGGCGTGCCGTTCGCGAGCGGCCACACCGGCCGGCTGCCGCTCGGCCGGCGCGTCGTCATCCCGGGCGACAACCCGACCCACGCGCTTGCCGCAGCCACCGGCTTCGTGAGCACCGCGTCCGACCTCGCGCGTTTCTTCGCCAGCTTGTCGCCGACGGCGCGAAAGAGCGTGCTCGCGCCGGCCAGCCGGCGCGAGATGACGCGCCGGCAATGGCGCGATCCGCATTCGAGTCTCGAACGCTGGTATGGCCTGGGCACGATCTCGGGCACGCTGGCCGACTGGGAGTGGTTCGGCCATTCGGGCGGCTTCCAGGGCACGATCACGCGCACCGTCTGCGTGCCCGCCCACGATCTCGCGGTCTCGGTCCTGACCAACGCCGCCGATGGTGCATCGCACCTGTGGCTCGATGGCAGCCTGCATGTGCTGCGCGCGTTCGCGCGCCACGGCGCACCGTCGCGCAAGACGGCGGCGTGGCATGGGCGCTGGTGGAGCCTGTGGGGTGCGTTCGATCTCTTGCCGATGCAGCGACAAGGTGCTCGTCGCCAACCCGCTGGCCGCCAATCCGGTTCAGGACGCGAGCGAGATCGAAGTCTCGGGCCGCGCACGCGACGGATCGGCGAGCGGCCGCGTGGCGCTCGCCGGTGGCTATGCCAATCACGGCGAGCCGGTGCGGCTCGTCTTCGACGGGCGCGGCAAGGCCAAGGAATTCTGGCTGTCCGGCGGCAAGCTCTTGCCACAGGCGAAGGTCGAGAAGGAGCTCTTCGCTCGCTATGAGTAGCCCGGATCGCTCGCGATTCGCACTCTGGCTCGACCTCATCCGCTGGGATCGCCCGGCCGGCACCCTGCTGCTGCTCTGGCCGACGCTGTCGGCGCTATGGATCGCCGCGCGCGGCTTTCCCGGCTGGCATCTCCTCGTCGTTTTTGTGCTCGGCACCTTTCTGATGCGCAGCGCCGGCTGCTGCATCAACGACGTCGCCGACCGCGACTTCGACCGGCACGTCAAGCGCACCGCGGCGCGTCCCGTGACAAGCGGCGCGATCAGCGCAGGTGAAGCCTTGGCGCTGGGGGCAGCCCTCGCCGTCGTCGCCTTTCTTCTCGTCCTGACGACCACGATCGCCGCCGTTGCCTGGAGCGTGGTCGCCCTGGCGGTGACCTTGTTCTATCCCTTGAGCAAGCGCTTCTTCGTCATGCCGCAGGCCGTACTCGGCATCGCCTTCAGCTTCGGCATCCCGATGGCCTTCGCCGCCGTCGGCGGCCACGAGGGCAGCGACGGCTGCCGCTCTCCTTCACGCCGTGCCGGTGCTGGCCTGGGGCCTGCTGCTCGGCAACCTCTTCTGGGTCCTGGCCTACGACACCGAATACGCGATGGTCGACCGTGACGACGACCTGAAGATCGGTATCAAGACCTCGGCCATCACGCTCGGCCGCTTCGACGTCGCCGCCGTCATGGGCTTCTATGCCTTGTTCATCGCCGTCTGGTGCGTGCTAGGCGCGCGCGACGCGGCGGGCTGGCCGTTCTACGGCGGGCTCGGCGTCGCCGCGTTGATCGCGGGCTGGCACTTCACGCTGATTCGCGGCCGCACGCGCGAGGGGTGTTTTCGCGCCTTCCGCCTCAACCACTGGCTCGGATTCGCCGTCTTCGCCGGCATCGCGCTCGACTACGCCTGGCGCTGAGAGACGCCAAGGCAGACAGGGCGAGATCGCGAGCGTGCTCGCGCTCGCCGCGCTCAGCTCCGGCGGCGGCTGAACGGGCGCAGCGCCTCCTCCAGGGCGGCGACGGCGAGATCGAGGTGCTCGCTCTCGACGATCAGCGGCGGCGCGAAGCGCACCACGGTGCCGTGCGTGTCCTTGCTCAGCACGCCGGCGGCGAGCAGGCCTTCGCAGACCTGCCGCGCCGTGGCGAACGCCGGCTCGATCTCGACGCCGATGAGCAGGCCCTTGCCGCGAACCTCGCGGATCGCCGGATGCTCGATCGCGCGCAGCTTGGCGAGGAGCTCGTCGCCGCGCACGCGAGCCCGCTCGGACAGGCGCTCGCGCAGCAGGAGATCGAGCGCCGCGATACCGACCGCCGCGGCGAGCGGATTGCCGCCGAAGGTGCTGCCGTGGTCGCCCGGGCGAAAGACCGACATCACTTCGTCGCTCGCGAGAAATGCGCTCACCGGCAGCAAGCCGCCGCCGAGCGCCTTGCCGAGGATCAGGCCGTCCGGCCGGATGCCTTCATGGTCGCAGGCGAGCACGGCGCCGGTGCGGCCGAGGCCGGTCTGCACTTCGTCGCAGATCAGGAGGATGCCGCGCCGGGTGCAGATCTCGCGCGCCTTGGCCAGGTAGCCGGCCGGCGGCACGATGATGCCGGCCTCGCCTTGCACCGGCTCGACCAGGAAGGCCGCGGTGTGCGGCGTGATCGCAGCCTCGAGCGCCGCCGCGTCGCCGAACGGCACGCTGACGAAGCCCGGCGCGAATGGCCCGAAGCCGTCGCGATATTGCGGCTCGCTCGAGAAACCGATGATCGTCGTCGTGCGGCCGGCGAAGTTGCCGGCCGCGACGATGATCTCGGCCCGCCCGTCGGCCACCCCCTTGACCTTGTAGGCCCACTTGCGGGCGGCCTTGACCGCCGTCTCCACGGCCTCGGCACCGGTGTTCATCGGCAGCGCCTTGGCCATCCCCGTGGCTTCGCACACGGCGCGCAGGAACAGGCCGAGCTGGTCGGTATGAAAGGCGCGGCTGGTGACCGCCAGGCGCTCGGCCTGCTCGGTCAGGGCGCGCACCAGCAGCGGGTGGCTGTGCCCGAAGCTGACCGCCGAATAGGCCGACATCATGTCGAGATGGCGACGGCCCTTGTCGTCAAACAGCCAGACGCCGGCACCGCGCTGCAGGGTGACGGGCAAAGGCTCGTAGTTGGCCGCGCCGTATTGCCGTTCCAGCTCGGCTGGCGTCGGCGAGATCCTGGCGAGCGATGTGGGATCGAGGCTGAGCGTCGAGGCAGACATGAGGAGCTCCATCGCGGTTGCGTCTGGCTCAGTTTGCGTGCTCTCGGAAGAAATGTGCTTTCTATTTCTTGCGCTGATTCGCCTCTTGGCGCAAGATTATTCCCTTTATCTCTCGGAATTGCGCCATGACCGCCCGTCTCGATGCCATCGATCGCAAGATTCTTGAAGTCGTGCAGGCCGACGGCCGGATTTCAAATGTCGACTTGGCGGCGCGCATCCATCTCTCGGCGCCGCAATGTTTTCGCCGCGTCCGATCGCTCGAAGAGCGCGGCGTGCTGCGTGGCTACCGTGCCGAGGTGAACCCGGAGGCGCTCGGCTTCGCGGTGACCGCGTACGTCAGCGTCAGCATCGGCGGCGACGACTTCGGCCGGGTGCGCGAGATCGAGGCCGAGATCAGTGCCTTCCCGCAGATCCTGGAATGCTTCAGCGTCTCCGGCGAAGACGACTATCTCTTGAAGGTGGTCGCGCACGACCTCAAGAGCCTCAGCAACTTCCTCACCGATCACCTCATGCAGGTGCCCGGCATCGACGACGTGCGCTCGATGATCTGCCTGGAGGAAATCAAGCCCTCGTCATCGTTGCCGGTTGGCTGAGCGATCCCGAAAGGATCTGCCCCTCCCTCGCGCAGGGAGAGGTTGGGGAGGGAGCAGCCCTGTCTCGCTTGCGAGGTCTGTAGACGCCTACGGGTACAGGCCGCGCTCTTCGCGCGCGATAAGAATGCGCTCGCACGCAACCGCGAAGGTCGCCGTGCGCAGGCTGATCTTGTGCCGGTCGGCGGTGTCCCAGATCTTCTTCAAGGCATCGACCATGATCTTGTCGAGGCGGACGTTGATCTCGTCTTCGCTCCAGAAGAAGCTCGAGAAGTCCTGCACCCACTCGAAGTAGCTCACCGTCACGCCGCCGGCGTTGCAGATCACGTCAGGCACGACCAGGATGCCGCGCTCGGAGAGCACGTCGTCGGCCTCCGGCAGGGTCGGGCCGTTGGCGCCTTCGAGCACCAGCTTGGCCTTGATCCGCCGGGCCCGTTCGGGTGTGATCTGGCCTTCGAGCGCGGCCGGGATGAGGATGTCGCAATCGACGTCCCAGAAAGCTTCGTTGTCGATGCGTTCGCCGCCGCGGACGTTGGCGATGCCGGCCTCGTGCGTGATCGCGCCCATCGTGCTGGCCATGTCGAAGCCGCCCGGATTGACGAGCGTGCCGGTGTGATCCTGCATCGCCACGAGCTTGGCGCCGGACTGCACGAAGAGCTCGGCCGCCGAGCCGCCGACGTTGCCCATGCCCTGCACCGCGACGCGCGCGCCGTCGAGCGGCAGGCCGATGCGGCGCGCCGCTTCGCGGCCGGTGACGAAGACGCCGCGCCCGGTCGCCTTGACGCGGCCGAGCGAGCCGCCGAGATGGATCGGCTTGCCGGTGACGACGCCGGTGGCGGTGGTGCCGGTGTTCATCGAATACGTGTCCATCATCCAGGCCATGATCTGGCCGTTGGTGTTCACGTCGGGCGCGGGGATGTCGCGCTGCGGGCCGATGATGATGCCGATCTCGCTGGTGTAGCGACGCGTCATGCGCTCGAGCTCTTTCATCGAGAGCTGCTTCGGATCGCAGCGGATGCCGCCCTTGGCGCCGCCGTAGGGCAGGTTCACCGCGGCGCACTTCACCGTCATCCAGGCCGAGAGGGCCATGACCTCTTCGAGCGTCACGTCCGGGTGATAGCGCACGCCGCCCTTGCCCGGGCCGCGCGACAGGTTGTGCTGGACGCGAAAGCCTTCGAAGTGGGCGACGCTGCCGTCGTCCATCTCGATCGGCACGTCGACGATGAGCGCTCGCTTCGGCCGCTTGAGCGTCTCCGACCAGCGCGCCAGCGGCCCGAGGTAGGGCAGGACGCGGTCGACCTGGGAGAGGTAGGTGTGCCACGGGCTGGTGGCCGTCGGCGTGAGGTAGGAGAGGTAGCTCATGGATGGATCACCCGGGAAAAGAGGCGGCCGGGGCGTGGCCAAGTCCGAGACTCTAGCCCTCGACTCAGGACGGGCGGCCGAACTCGTCGCCGAGCGCGCGGGCTCGATCGCGTGCCGCGAGGATGGCCGCGATCAGGGCCGCCTTCATTCCGCGTTCCTCGAGCACGAGCATCGCTGCATGCGTCGTGCCGCCGGGCGAGGTGACGTTGCGGCGCAGCGTCTCCGGCGGCTCGGCCGTGCGCGCCGCCAGCGCGGCCGCGCCGGCGACGGTCTGGATGGCCAGACGCTTGGCATCGGCCTCGGGCAGGCCCATTTCGCGCGCCGCGGCGAGCATCGCCTCGATGAGATGAAAGACGTAGGCCGGGCCCGAACCGGAAAGCGCGGTCACCGCATCGAGCGCATCCTCGCGATCGACCCAGACGACTTCGCCGGTCGGCGCGAGCAGGCTGTCGACCAGGGCCCGATCGAGCTCGGTGGCGGCCGGGCGCGCGAACACGCCCGCCACGCCCTTGCCGATCAGCGCCGGCGTGTTCGGCATGGCCCGCACGACCCGGGCAGCGCCGGTCGCCGCGGCGATGGCGTCGCTGCGGATGCCGGCCATCACGCTCAGGTGCAAGGCGTCGCGCACGAAGGGGCGACACGGCGCCGCCGCGCTGGCGAACACCTGCGGCTTGACCGCCCACACCACGACCTCGGCGCCCTCGATCGACGCATCCGCCGCGGCGATCGCACCGAGATCGAAGCGCTCGCGCAACAGCGTGCGCTGCGCTTCGCCAGGCTCGACCACGAGAACGGAATCGCGCGTCCGGCCGGCGTCGAGGAGGCCGCCGATGAGCGCGCTCGCCATGTTCCCGCCGCCGATGAACACGATCGTTCGCATCGGCTCAGTGTACGCAAGGCCTTCGCTGCCGCGCCCTGGCGATCGCCCCGATCCCGGCCATGGCATCCTGGTTGCCAGGCAGGGCGCCGAGCCTCGCCAAGGGGAGACACGATCATGAAATTGAACGGTTCCTGCCACTGCCGCGCGGTGCGCTTCAGCGTCGAGGCGCAAAGTCCGGTGCCCTTCATGCATTGCCACTGCTCGATCTGCCGCAAGACCGCGGGCAGCGGCGGCTACGGCATCAACCTCGGCGCCAAGTCGGCGACCCTGAAGGTCACCGGCGAGCAGCATCTCGGCCGCTATCACGCCTTCATCCGCGAGCCCGGCCAGCGCACGAAGCGCTCGAAGGCCGAGCGGTGCTTCTGCCGCGAGTGCGGCAGCGCCTTGTGGCTGTACGACCCGCGCTGGCCCGAGCTGGTGCATCCGCATGCCTCGGCCATCGACACGCCCTTGCCGAAGCCGAAGGAAGTCGTGGAAGCGGCACTTGCCGATTCGCCTTCGTGGGTCGACGTGCCGAAAGGCAAGGGCCACGTGCACTGCCGCAAGTGGCCGCAAGAGTCGCTGGAGGACTGGCACAAGCGCCATCACCTCCTGAGCGCCTGACGCCGGCGGCGCGCCTTCAGGGCAGGCCGGCGAGGAGCGCGGCGTTGCCGCCGGCCGCGGCGGTGTTGATCGTCACCACCTGCTCGGCGCAAAAGCGCGGCAGGTAGTGCGGCCCGCCGGCTTTCGGTCCGGTGCCCGACAAGCCTTCGCCGCCGAAGGGCTGAACCCCGACCACCGCGCCGATCATGTTGCGATTGACGTAGACATTGCCGATCCTGGCTTCATGCGCCAGGCGCAGGGCGCGGCTGTCGATGCGGGTCTGGATGCCGAGCGTCAGGCCGTAGCCGAGCGCATTGATTCGGCCGATCACGGCATCGACGTCGCCGCCCCAGCGCACGATGTGCAGCACCGGCCCGAAGATTTCGTTCGTCACGTCCTCGATGCCGGCCAGCTCGAAGGCGACCGGCGCGATGAAGCGCGACGATCGCCGATCGCGGCCCCGCCAGCGGCGCTTCGCCGACGCAGCGCGCCTCATGCCGCAGACGCTCGATGTTCGAGGCAATGGCGGTCCAGGCGTCGGCGTCGATGAGCGGCCCGACATCGGTCTCGTAGCGCGCCGGGTCGCCCACCTTGAGCTCGGCGAGCGCGCCGCGCACCATCTCGATCACGGCGTCGGCAACGCCCTCGTGCACGCAGAGCAGGCGCAAGGCCGAGCAGCGCTGGCCGGCGGAGCGAAAGGCGCTCTGCACGACGGCGTCGACCACCTGCTCGGGCAGCGCGCTGGAGTCGACGATCATGGCGTTGACGCCGCCGGTCTCCGCGATCAAGGGCACGATCGCGCCGGAGCGCGCCGCCAGGCTGCGGTTGATCGCCTGCGCCACCGGCAACGAGCCGGTGAAGCAGACGCCGCCAATGCGCGCATCGGCGACAAGCGCCGCACCGACGCTCTCGCCCGGCCCATGCACCAGGGATAGCGCATCGGGCGGCACGCCGGCCTCATGCAGCAGCGCCACCATGCGCGCGGCGACCGCCGGCGTCTGCTCGGCCGGCTTGGCGACGACGCTGTTGCCCGCCACGAGCGCCGCCACGACCTGGCCGCCGAAGATGGCGAGCGGGAAGTTCCAGGGGCTGATGCAGGCGAAGACGCCGCGGCCGTGCAGATGCAGCTCGTTGCTCTCGCCGGTCGGACCGGGCAGCGTCTGCGGCGCCAGGCGTCGCTCGGCCTCGTCGGCGTAGTAGCGGCAGAAGTCGACCGCTTCCCGAACCTCGGCAACGCAGTCGCCCGAGCGTCTTGCCGGCCTCGAGCACGAGCAGGCCGCAGAACTCCGGCAGGCGCAGCTCGAGGGCATCGGCGGCCCGCCGCAGCACGGCCGCGCGCATGGCTACCGCCTGTCGAATTCCAGGCCGCGAAGGCGCCTTGGGCACGACCGACGGCGGCCGCGACATCGGCGGCACTCGCCTCGGCCACCGCTTCGACGCGCGTGGCTGCGATCGCCCGCTCGAGCGGCTCGCGCTCGGCGAGGTTGGCAAGATCGAGCCCGCGCGAGTTGGCGCGGGCCTCGGCGCCATGGCCCTCGCTTCGGTAGAGGTCCACAGGCAGCGGCAGCGAGCGGACCGGCTCGCCCGGCAAGAGCGGCGACGCGAGCAAGGCCTCGACGTCCACCGACGCGTCCGAGAGCTGATGCACGAACGACGAGTTGGCGCCGTTCTCGAGCAGCCTGCGCACGAGATAGGCCAGCAGGTCGCGATGCTCGCCGACCGGCGCATAGACCCGCAGCGGCACGGCGGGCGAGCCCTTCGAATGCAGCACTTCGCGGTAGACCGCCTCGCCCATGCCATGCAGGCGCTGCATCTCGAAGCGCGCGTTGCGCTTGTCGCGCCATCTGCAGGATCGCCGCGACGGTGCCGGCGTTGTGCGTCGCGAACTGCGCGTAGATGACGTCGCCATGCCCGAGCAGGGCCGCGCGCAGGCCAGATACGAGACATCGGTGTGCGTTTTTTCGGTGAACACCGGATAGCCCGCCAGGCCCATCTCCTGCGCCCGCTTGACCTCGCCGTCCCAGTACGCGCCCTTGACCAGGCGAACCATGAAGCGCAGGCCGGTCTCGCGGCCGATGCGGGCCACTTCGTCGACGGCTTCGATCGCGCGCGTCTGATAGGCCTGCACCGCGAGACCGAAGCCGCGCCACTGCGGATAGGCGACGGCGATGTCGCGGGCGAGCGCCTCGAAGACGTCGAGCGACAGCTCGAGCCGGTCGCTCTCTTCGGCGTCGATGGTCAGGTTGAGGTTGGCCGCGGCCGCCAGGTCGACCAAGCGGCGCACGCGCGGCACCAGCTCGGCGAAGACGCGCCCGCGCTGCGCCTCCTCATAGCGCGAGAAGAGCGCCGAGAGCTTGATCGAGATGCCGTCGGCGTCTTCGGGGCCGGCGCCGTTGCGGCCGCGCGCAATGGCCGCGATCGCGTCGGCATACGACGCCAGGTAGCGTTCGGCGTCGCGCTCGGTGCGCGCGCCTTCGCCGAGCATGTCGTAGCTGAAACGCAGGCCCGGCTGCTGCTTCCGCGCGCTCGCCGCCTCGCCGAGCGCCTCGCCGATCGAGCGGCCCAGGACGAACTGGCGGCCGAGCAGCTGGATCGCCCGCACCGTCGCCGCGACCACCGTCTGCGCGCCGAGACGGCGCAGCAGGCCGGTGTCGGCTTCGGCGTCGGGCAGGAAGCGCTTCGAGAGCGAGATGGCGCTCGCCGACAGGCTGGCGACCAAGCGGTGCGGCGAGCCGCTGCGTTCGTCGGCCGACGCGGCGTTGAAGTCGGCGCGACCGAGCTGGTCGGCGGTCAGCGCGATCGCGGTCTCGACGTCGGGCACGCGCAGCAGGGCCTCGGCCAGGCGCATCAGGGCGAGCCCTTCGCGACTCGAGATCGGATATTCCTGGAGCAGCGATTCGAGGGCCCAGAACGGCGCCGGCTTGTCGCGCACCGCCTGCACCCAGGGTCGTGCCATCGCGACGACGCCGGGCCAGTCGATGCTTTGCCCCGCCGCGCGCCCAAGCCGGGCCACGACCTCGGCCTCGTCGCGAACCGGCGGCGGCAGGCGCGCGTGTGGCGGCGGCGCGAAACTCATGGCCGGATTGTGACGAATCGTCTTCAGCGCGAGGCCGCGCGCGCGCCGAAGATGGCCGTCCCGATACGCACCAGGGTGGCGCCTTCGGCGATCGCCGCCTCGAGGTCGGCGCTCATCCCCATCGACAAGGTGTCGAGCTCGAGCCCGTCGCGACGCAAGCCTTCGAAAAGCAGCCGCAGGGCGCGGTGCGGCTGCCGCTGCGCCTCGAAATCGCCGAGCGGTTCCGGCAAGGCCATCAGGCCGCGCAGGCGCAGGCGCGGCAGCGCCGCGACCGCATCGGGCGGCGGCGGCGACCTCGCCCGGCGCGAAGCCGGCCTTGCTCGCTTCGCCGCTGATGTTGACCTGCAGGCAGACCGAGAGCGGCGCCAGGTGCGCCGGCCGCTGCGCGCTCAGTCTTTCGGCCGTCTTGACCCGATCGATGGTGTGGACCCAGTCGAACTGCTCGGCGACCGGCCGGGTCTTGTTGCTCTGCAGCGGGCCGATGAGTTGCCACTCGACCTGGCCGCGCAAATCGGCCAGCTCGCCGATCTTGTCGAGCGCCTCCTGCACGTAGTTCTCGCCGAAACTTCGCTCGCCGGCGGCAAAAGCCTCGCGCAGCGCGGCTGCGCCCTGGCTCTTGCCCACGACTAGCAGCGTGACGCTTTGCACGGGGCGCCCGGCGCGGGCACAAGCGCTTGCAATGCGTTCGTGCACGCGGGCGAGGTTGTCTGCGATCATTGCGTTACCGTTGCGCCTCAGGAGCGCCGCGACCCCTGTCGCTGCGAGCCGGCGCCACTCCCGGAAGATCCATGGACATCACCCAACTGCTGGCGTTTTCCGTCAAGAACAAGGCCTCGGACCTGCACCTTTCCGCAGGCCTGCCGCCGATGATCCGCGTTCACGGCGACGTGCGCCGCATCAATGTCGACCCGCTCGAGCACAAGCAAGTGCACGACATGGTGTACGACATCATGAACGACTCGCAGCGCAAGAACTACGAAGAGACGCTGGAGTGCGATTTCTCCTTCGAGATCCAGGGCCTGGCGCGCTTTCGGGTCAATGCGTTCAACCAGAACCGCGGCGCCGGCGCCGTGTTCCGGACCATTCCCTCCAAGATCCTGACGCTCGAGCAGCTCAACTGCCCGCCTGTCTTCGCCGAGCTCGCGGTCAAGCCGCGCGGCATGGTGCTGTGCACCGGCCCGACCGGCTCCGGCAAGTCGACGACGCTCGCGGCGATGGTGAACCATCTCAACGAAACCGAGTTCGGCCACGTGCTGACGGTCGAAGACCCGATCGAGTTCGTGCACGAGTCGAAGAAGTGCCTGATCAACCAGCGCGAGGTCGGACCGCACACCCTGTCGTTCGCCAACGCCCTGCGCTCGGCGCTGCGCGAAGACCCGGACGCGATCCTGGTCGGCGAAATGCGCGACCTGGAAACGATTCGCCTGGCACTGACGGCGGCGGAAACCGGCCACCTGGTCTTCGGCACGCTGCACACGTCGAGCGCCGCGAAGACGGTGGACCGCATCGTCGACGTCTTCCCGGCCGCGGAAAAGGAAATGGTTCGCGCCATGCTTTCGGAGTCGCTGATCGGCGTCATCTCGCAGACGCTGTGCAAGACCAAGGACGGCGCCGGCCGGGTGGCGGCGCACGAGATCATGCTGGGCACGGCGGCCATCCGCAACCTGATCCGCGAAAGCAAGATCGCCCAGATGTACTCGGCGATCCAGACCGGCAACAACCTCGGCATGCAGACGCTCGACCAGAACCTCGCCGACCTGGTGCGGCGTAATATCGTTTCCCCAGCGGAAGCGCGCAGCAAGGCGAAGTTCCCGGAAAACTTCCCGGGATGACGGTGAACCCCCAAGACGCCTGCGGCGTCGCCCCCCCGAGGGGGAGCTCGGTCCGCTTGGGGCGGCCCGGCGCTGACCGAGACACGAAGGACTGACATGGAACGCGACCAGGCATCGAAATTCGTCAACGACCTGCTGCGCCTGATGGTGTCGCGCAACGGCTCCGACCTCTTCCTCACCGCCGACTTCCCGCCGGCCATCAAGGTCGACGGCAAGGTCACCAAGGTCTCGCCGCAGCCGCTCACCGGCCAGCACACGCTGGCGCTGACCCGTTCGATCATGAACGACAAGCAGGCGGCCGAGTTCGAGCGCACCAAGGAATGCAACTTCGCGGTGGCGCCGCAAGGCATCGGCCGCTTTCGCGTCAACGCCTTCGTGCAGCAGGGCAACGTTGGCCTGGTGATGCGGACGATCCCGCAGATCGTGCCGACCATCGACACCATGAACCTGCCGCACGTCCTGAAGGACGTGGCCATGACCAAGCGCGGCCTGGTCATCTTCGTCGGTGCCACCGGCTCGGGCAAGAGCACCTCGCTGGCGGCGATCGTCGACCATCGCAACGAGAACTCGTTCGGCCACATCATCACCATCGAGGATCCGGTCGAGTTCGTGCACGCGCACAAGAACTGCATCGTGACCCAGCGCGAGGTCGGCATCGACACCGACGACTGGGGCATCGCCCTGAAGAACACGCTGCGGCAGGCGCCCGACGTCATCCTGATGGGCGAGATCCGCGATCGCGAGACGATGGAGCACGCGGTCGCCTTTGCCGAGACCGGCCACCTTTGCCTGGCGACGCTGCACGCCAACAGCGCCAACCAGGCGCTCGACCGGATCATCAACTTCTTCCCCGAAGAGCGGCGCGTGCAACTGCTGATGGACCTGTCGCTCAACCTGCGCGGCCTGGTGTCGCAACGCCTGATCCCGCGCCAGGAGGGCAAGGGCCGGGTGGCGGCGGTGGAGATCATGCTCAACACGCCGCTGATTTCCGACCTGATCTTCAAGGGCGACGTGGCCGAGATCAAGGAGATCATGAAGCGCTCGCGCGAGCAGGGCATGCAGACCTTCGACCAGAGCCTGTTCGACCTGTACGAAGGCCAGGTCATCACCTACGAAGACGCCTTGCGCAACGCCGACTCGGTGAACGACCTGCGCCTGCAGATCAAGCTGCACAGCCAGCGCGCCCGCAGCAGCGATCTCACCGCCGGCACCGAGCACATGCACATCGTTTAACTGGGCGCTTCGCTGATTTCTAAACGGCCTCTTGCGAGGCCGTTATCATTTTTGCCATGAGCACGAAAACCTACGAATCGACTCCGTCGCGCAAAGTGGCCTTCATCGGCCTCGGTGTCATGGGCTATCCGATGGCCGGGCACCTGGCGGCGGCCGGCCACCGCGTCACGGTCTACAACCGCACGGCCGCGAAAGCCAGCGAATGGGTGAAGGCCCATGGCGGCGCCAGCGCACCGACCCCCGCAGCCGCCGCTGATGGCGCCGACATCGTCTTCGCCTGCGTCGGCAACGACGATGACCTGCGCGCGGTGACGACCGGCAGCGACGGCGCGTTCGCCCTCATGCAGCAGGGCGCGATCTTCGTCGACCACACCACCGCTTCGGCCAGCGTTGCGCGCGAGCTCGCGGCCGAAGCAAAACGGCTCGGCTTCGCCTTCATCGACGCGCCGGTCTCGGGCGGCAATCTCGGTGCCGTCAATGGCGCCCTCACCGTCATGTGCGGCGGCGAGCCGGCCGCCTTCGACCTCGTGCGCCCGGTGGCCATGGCCTTTGCGAAGGCGATGACCCTGCTCGGCCCGAGCGGCTCGGGGCAGCTGGCCAAGATGGTCAACCAGATCGCGATCGCGGGACTGGTGCAGGGCCTCTCGGAGGCCATCGCCTTCGGCCAGAAGGCCGGGCTCGACATGAACGCGGTGCTCGGTGTCATCGGCAAGGGCGCGGCCCAGAGCTGGCAGATGGACAACCGCGGCCCGACCATGATCGAAGGCAAGTTCGACTTCGGCTTCGCCGTCGACTGGATGCGAAAGGATCTCGGCATCGCGCTCGAAGAGGCGAGCCACAACGGCGCCCGCCTGCCGGTGACCGCGCTCGTCGATCAGTTCTACGCCGATGTCCAGGCCGCCGGCGGCAAGCGCTACGACACCTCGAGCCTGATCAAGCGGCTCGCCTAGGGCCTAGGGCTTGGCCGGCGGCGACGAGATCGCCGGCGTGGCCGCTGGCGAATCCGGCTTGGCGAGGCTCTTCGGCTCGGTGTTGGCGAGATCCGACTCGGTCACGATCTCGAACACCCGCACCACCTTGGCAACGCCGCTGACGCCGCGCGCGATCTCGGTGGCGCGATGGGCCTCGCGCTCGGTGACGCGCCCCATCAGATAGACCACGCCGCGATGCGTCACCACCTTGATGGAGTTGGCGAACAGGTCCTTGGCATCGACGAAGCTCGCCTTCACCTTGGCCGTGGTGTAGCTGTCCTTGCTGCGCTCGCTGAAGGTATCGAGCGGGCCAACCGTCAGCTCGTTGACAACGGAGCTGACGTTGGTGATGCGCGCCACCGTCTGCTCGGCCGTCGTCTTGTCGGCATCTGTCGGCACCTCGCCGGTGAGAAGCACCATGCGGTTGTAGCTTGTCGTGGTGACCCGGGCGCGGTCGCCGAAGGCTTCGCTCATCCGGCCGTCGGCCTTGAGCACGATGGTCTCATCGTCGACCTGCGTCCCGGTGGTGCGCCGATCGACCGACACCATGGCGCCGGCGACAACGGCGCCTCCGACGAGGAGCGCACACCCCGACAGCGAAGAGGCTGCGAGCAGCACCCCGGCAAGACGCAAGGCGCCGCTACGGCGCAGGAAAGTGAACGGTCGGATCATGTGTTTTCCTGCTCCCCGAGCAGTTGCAGGTCGACCGCATCGCACAGACAGTGCAGCACGAGCAGATGCACCTCCTGGATGCGCGCCGTGCGTTCATGCGGAACGCAGATATGGACATCGGTCTCGGTCAGCCGCTCGCGCATCTTGCCGCCGCCGTTGCCGGTGAGCGCGACCACGGTCATTTCCTTGCGATGCGCGGCATCGACGGCAGCCAGGACATTGCCCGAGTTGCCGCTCGTCGACATGGCCAGCAGGACGTCGCCGGGCGCACCGAGCGCTTCGACCTGCTTGGAGAAAATCACTTCGTAGCCGTAATCGTTGCCGACCGCGGTGAGGATCGAGGTGTCGACGGTGAGCGCGATCGCCGCCAGGCCGGGCCGCTCGCGCTCGAAACGGCCGACGAATTCGGCCGCGAAATGCTGCGCATCGGCGGCCGAGCCGCCGTTGCCGCAAGCCAGCACCTTGCCGCCGCCGGTGATGCTGCCGACGAGCGCGCTGACCGCATCGGCGATCGGCTTGCAGAGCAGCTCGGCGGCGGCGTACTTGAGGTCGGCGCTATCGAAGAACTGCTGCTGGATACGTTGTTCAAGCATGGTCACCGATCATATGACACGCATTTCGCACGTCGGTTCACTCGGGTGTGTCAGGACGCGTCGAAAGCCGCCCGAAGCCACTCGATGCGATCGCCTTCGACGCTGACGACATCGAACCGGCAGGGCGGCGGCGTTGCGAAGCGGCGCAGGTAGTGGCTGGCCGCGAACACCAGGCTTCGCTGCTTGACTGCGCCGACGCTCGCGGCGGCGCCGCCGTGGCGGGCATCGCGACGCGCCCGCACCTCGACGAAGACGAGCGTGCCGTCGGTGTCGCGCACGATCAGGTCGACTTCGCCGCCGCGGGCCCGCGGGCCGCGGGCGACCCGATAATTGCGCGCGACCGGCACCAGTCCGTGGGCGACGAGATGGGCCAGGGCGCGCGCTTCGGCAGCGTCGCCAAGGGCACGGGTCGTGGGCTGAGTCGTCATGATCTCGTGCGGAAGGGCTTCACCGTTGGCCGATCGATCGATCCTCATGCAGGCCGCGGACGAGGCCGCCGCCGCTCAGCAGTATCCCGCGCCGGCGCTCTACGTCGTCGCCACCCCGATCGGCAATCTTGCCGACATCACGCTGCGCGCCCTGCACGTGCTCTCGCTCGTCGATGCCATCGCCTGCGAGGACACCCGGCACAGCACGACGCTGCTGCGCCACTTCGACATCACCCGGCCGCTGATCGCCGTGCACGAGCACAACGAGCGGGCGGCGGCCGCCGAGGTCGTGGTGCGCCTGGGCCGCGGCGAGCGCGTCGCCTGCATCAGCGACGCCGGCACGCCGGCGATCAGCGATCCCGGCGCGGCGCTGGTGGCCGCGGTGCGCGAGGCGGGCCATCGCGTCGTGCCCATTCCCGGCGCCAGCAGTGCCCTGGCGGCGCTCGCCGTGGCCGGCGACGCGAGCCGGGGGGGCTTTTGTTTCGTCGGCTTTCTTCCCTCGCGCGGCAAGGAGCGGTCCACGGCGCTGCTGGCATGCGCCCGAGCGCCGATGACGCAGGTTCTTTTCGAGGCGCCGCACCGCATCGAATCGCTCGCCCAAGCCTTGGCGCAGGCCTGTCCAGCCCGTGCACTCAGCCTGTGCCGCGAGTTGACGAAGCAGTTCGAGACGGTGATGACGCTGCCGGCACGTGACCTGCCGGCCTGGCTTGGCGCCGATCCGAATCGGGTGCGCGGCGAGTTCGTGGTCGTCCTCCACGGCCAGGCCATCGACGGCGCCGCCGATGGCGACGACGCGCATGACGCGTTGCTCACGCCGCTGCTCGCCGTGCTGCCGCTCAAGCAGGCGGTCGCGGTTGCGTCCCAGATCGGCGGGGTGCCGCGCAACCCGCTCTACGAACGCGCGCTGCAACTGAAGGCCCGCAAGCCCCCGGTCGGCGACGCGGCCTTGCCGGACGAGGATCGGTGAACGACGACCGCCTTCTACAATTCGTCCTCGACTCCCGAAGGCGCGCTCCATGATTTCCCGCGAACCCACGATCGAGCGCCTCGTCATCGCGCGGTCGCTGCTGCTCGAGCCTTTCGGCCTCAGCGAGGCCACGCTTGCCAGAGCGCTCGCGAGCATCTCCACGCATCGGATCGATGACGCCGATCTGTACTTCCAGTACACCCGCAGCGAAGGCTGGAGCCTCGAGGAGGGCATCGTCAAGAGCGGCAGCTTCGGCATCGATCAGGGCGTCGGCGTCCGCGCGGTGGCCGGCGAGAAGACGGCGTTCGCATACTCGGACGACATCTCCGAGGCCGCGTTGATGGATGCGGCGCGCACGGTGCGCACGATCGCCGCCGCCGGGCAGAGTCGCAAGGTCAAGGTCGGCCGCGCGCATGCCGTCGCCGGCAGCCGCGCCCTCTACGCGCCGATGGACCCGATCGGCACGCTCGACAGTGTCCAGAAGGTGGCCTTGCTCGAGAAGGTCGAGCGCCTCGCGCGCGCCAAGGACCCGCGCATCGTGCAGGTGATGGCGAGCCTGGCCGGCGAATACGACGTGGTGCTCGTCGCGCGCGCCGACGGCACGATCGCCGCCGACGTGCGGCCGCTGGTGCGCCTGTCGGTCTCGGTCATCGCCGAGCAGACGCAAGAGGGCGTGGTGCGGCGCGAATCCGGCAACGGCGGCGGCGGCGGACGCTTCGGTTTCGGTTATTTCCAGGACGCGGTGATCGAAGGCTACGTGCACGACGCCGTCAACGCCGCGCTCACCAACCTCGAGTCGCGCCCGGCCAAGGCTGGCGAGATGAGCGTGGTGCTGGGGCCCGGCTGGCCGGGCGTGCTGCTGCATGAAGCGATCGGCCACGGCCTCGAGGGCGACTTCAACCGCAAGGGCGCCAGCGCCTTCACCGGCCGCATCGGCCAGCGCGTCGCGGCCAAGGGCGTGACTGTCCTCGACGACGGCACGATCCCCGACCGGCGCGGCTCGCTCAACGTCGACGACGAAGGCAATGCGACGCAGAAGAACATCCTCATCGAAGACGGCATCCTCAAGGGCTACATCCAGGACTCGATGAATGCGCGCCTGATGAAGGTCGCGCCCACCGGCAACGGTCGGCGCGAGAGCTATGCCGCAGTGCCGATGCCACGCATGACCAATACCTACATGCTGGGCGGCGACAAAAGCCGGGATGAGATCGTCGCAGGTCTGAAGCGCGGCCTCTACGCAACCAATTTCGGCGGCGGCCAGGTCGACATCACGAGCGGCAAATTCGTGTTCTCGGCAAGCGAGGCTTTCTGGGTCGAGAACGGCAAGATCCAGTACCCCGTCAAGGGCGCGACGCTGATCGGCAACGGCCCGGACGCGCTGACCCGCGTCAGCGCCATCGGCAACGACATGCGCCTGGACCCGGGCGTCGGCGTCTGCGGCAAGGAAGGCCAGAGCGTGCCCGTCGGCGTCGGCCAGCCGACGCTGCGCATCGACCGGCTTACGGTCGGCGGCACCGCCTAGGCTCGGGCGAGCCGGGCGCCGGGTCGTCGCGAGCCCGGCCGTGCCTCGCGGCGCGGCGAACCAGGTGAGCGTCGGGGAACCCTAGACGACGCGGACGTCGAGCGTCGGCAAGCCGGCGATGAAGCCCTGCATGACATCACCCGGAACGACCGGCCCGACGTTCTCCGGCGTGCCGCTGTAGATCAGATCGCCCGGCATCAGCTCGAAGGCCTGCGAGAGCTTCGAGATCTGCTCGGCGACGTTCCACGTCATCTGGCTCAGGTCGGCGCTCTGCTTGACGACACCGTTGACCTTCAGCGTGATCGCCCCTTTCGTGAAGTGGCCGACGTCGGCGACGCGGTGCAGCGGCCCCATCGGCGCCGAGTGGTCGAAGCTCTTGCCGATCTCCCACGGCTTCTTCTCGTCGCCCATCGCGCGCTGCAGGTCGCGCCGGGTCATGTCGAGACCGATGGTGTATCCGTAGACGAGGCCGAGCGCCTGCTCGACAGGCACGTTCTTGCCGCCCTTGTCGAGCGCCGCGACGAGCTCGATCTCGTAGTGGTAGTTCTTCGTCAGCGTCGGGTACGGGTGATCGGCGGTGGTACCCGGCGCTACATATTGAATGGCATCACTCGGCTTTTGAAAGAAGAACGGTGGCTCGCGCGTCGGATCCGACCCCATCTCGCGCGCATGCGCGGCGTAGTTGCGACCGATGCAGTAGATCCGGCGAACCGGAAACAAGTCGCTCGTTCCAGCGACCGGCAGCATGGGCTGGGCGACGCTGAAGATCGGCCGCGAACTCGCGGGCGCGGCGCTGTTCGCGCAGCCCGCGAGCGCGGCCAGGCCCGTGGCCGCACCGGCCGACAACACTCTTCTTCGTTCCATGAATCGTCTCCTCGCTGGATTGACCGCGGCGCAGATTCGCCGTGCTACATTCGCGCCCATGTTCTCGCGCAACTGGTTCTTTGCGTATTTTGCGTTCTCGCACCGCCCGGCGGATGGAGAGGCTAGACGCTAGACCGAAACAGCGCAGACCGAACTCCAAAACCGCCGGGCAACCCCCGGCGGTTTTCTTTTTGGCGAGCGCGACATCGAATCGCATCGAAGGAAAGCCCGACACCATGACGACCTCCAATGCCCCTGCCGAAGGCGCCCACGCGCACGGCGAACGCACCAGCCGCACCGATGACCAGCGGATCAAGGACGTGGTGCCCTTGCCGCCGCCCGAGCACCTGATCCGCTTCTTTCCGATCGCCGGCACGCCGGTCGAGCAGCTCATCGGCGACACGCGCGGCACGATCCGCCGCATCATGCAGCGCCAGGACGATCGCCTGCTCGTGATCATGGGTCCGTGCTCGATCCACGACCCGGTCGCCGCAGTCGACTACGCGCGCAAGCTGAAGGCCGAACGCGACCGCTTCGCCGGCACGCTCGAGATCGTGATGCGCGTCTATTTCGAAAAGCCGCGCACCACCGTCGGCTGGAAGGGCCTGATCAACGATCCCTATCTCGACGAGAGCTATCGCATCGACGAAGGCCTGCGCATCGGCCGCCAGCTCCTGCTCGAGATCAACCGCCTCGGCATGCCGGCGGGCAGCGAGTTCCTCGACGTGATCTCGCCGCAATACCTGGGCGACCTGATCGCCTGGGGCGCGATCGGCGCGCGCACCACCGAAAGCCAGGTGCACCGCGAGCTGGCCTCCGGCCTCTCGGCGCCGATCGGATTCAAGAACGGCACCGACGGCAACATCCGCATCGCCATCGACGCCATCCAGGCCGCGGCGCGGCCGCACCACTTCCTGTCGGTGCACAAGAACGGCCAGGTCGCGATCGTGGAGACGCGCGGCAACAAGGACTGCCACGTCATCCTGCGCGGCGGCAAGGCGCCGAACTACGATGCGGCATCGGTGGCGGCGGCCTGCAGCGAGATCGAGGCCGCCAGGCTGGCGTGCAACCTGATGGTCGACTGCAGCCACGCCAACAGCAGCAAGGACCACCGGCGACAGATCGCCGTCGCCAACGACGTCGCCGAGCAGCTGCGCGACGGTAGCCGCTGCATCTTCGGCGTCATGGTGGAAAGCCACCTCACGGGTGGCGCCCAGAAGTTCAGCGCCGGCCGCGATGATCCGGCCAAGCTCGCCTACGGACAGAGCATCACGGATGCCTGTCTCGGCTGGGACGACTCGCTGGCCGTGCTGCACGATCTCAGCAAGGCCGTGCTCGCACGGCGCGGCTGAACCGGACCTGCGCGGCGCTCAGTCGGGGTCGCGCGCCAGCTTCTCGCTCTGCCAGTAGACGTCGTCGCCGCCGAGGCCGTCGAGGTTGGCGCGGTTGAGCACGCGCGCCAGCACGAACAGCAGGTCGCTCAGGCGATTGAGGTATTGGCGCGCCTCGTTGCGAACGACGTCCTGCGCCGCGAGCGCGACGACGGCGCGCTCGGCGCGGCGCGCCACCGTGCGCCCGACATGCGCGAGTGCAGCGCTGCGGGTGCCGGCCGGCAGGATGAACTCCTTCAGGCGAGGCAGCGTGGCGTTGTAGCGGGCGAGCGCTTCATCGAGTCGCGCGACGGCCTCGCCCTTGAGCAATTCGTAGCCCGGAATGGAGAGCTCGCCGCCGAGATTGAACAGCTCGTGCTGGATGACCACGAGAAGAGTGCGAACGTCGTCCGGCAGCGGCTCGGCCAGCAGGACGCCGAGGTTCGAGTTCAGCTCGTCGACGTCGCCGAGCGCAGCAATGCGAAGGTGGTTCTTGCCGACGCGCGTGCCGTCGCCCAGGCCGGTGCTGCCGTCGTCGCCGGTGCGGGTGGCGATCTGTGTCAGACGATTCGACATGGTCTGCCCGATGCTAGCAGCGCGGTCGACATGCCCGACCCCGCATTCCTACAATGCAGCAACGGTGCCCTGGCACCGAGGAGACATCGCATGAACGCTCCCCTGCCTGCCCATCTGCTTCCGCGCATCGAGCCGCGGCCGGTTCCCGCGGCCATGATCGAAGCGTTGAAGGCCCACTTCGGCGAGCGCTGCTCGACGGCTCTGGTCGTGCGCGAGCAGCATGGCCGAGACGAATCGCCGATCGATGCCCCGCCGCCGGAGGCCGTCGTCTTCTGCGAGAGCACCGAAGACGTCGCGGCAGTCGTCAAGCTGGCCGACCGCTATTGCGTTCCCGTGATCCCCTTTGGCGTCGGCTCGTCGCTCGAAGGCCATCTGCTCGCGGTGCAGGGTGGCGTGTCGATCGATCTCGCGCGCATGGACAAGGTGCTTGCGGTCAATGCCGAAGACCTGACGGTGACGGTGCAGGCCGGCGTGACCCGAACGCGGGTGAACGACGAAATCCGCCACACGGGTCTCTTCTTTCCTATCGACCCGGGCGCGGATGCGTCGATCGGAGGCATGTCCGCGACCCGTGCCAGCGGCACGAACGCGGTGCGCTACGGCACGATGCGCGAGAACGTGCTCGGCCTCACGGTGGTCACGCCGCAAGGCGAGATCATTCACACCGGCACGCGGGCCCGCAAGTCGTCGGCCGGCTACGACCTGACGCGTCTCATGATCGGCAGCGAAGGCACGCTCGGCGTGATGACCGAGATCACGCTGCGGGTCTATCCGCTGCCCGAGGCGATGTCGGCCGCGACCTGCACGTTTCCTTCGATCGACGCGGCGGTGCGCACGACGATCGAGATCATCCAGATGGGCATCCCGATCGCGCGCTGCGAGTTGCTCGATCGTTTCGCGGTGCAGGCCGTGAACCGGCACGACAAGCTCTCGCTGACCGAGGCACCGATGCTGCTGATGGAGTTTCACGGCAGCGAAGCCAGCGTGGCCGAGCAGGCGACGATGGTGCAGGCGATCGCCAAGGAGCATGGCGGCGAAGGGTTCCAGTGGGCAACGACGCCCGAGGAGCGCAAGAAGCTGTGGGCCGCGCGCCATCGCGCCTACTTCGCGGGCCTGCAGATGAAGCCGGGCTGCCGCACCGTCACCACCGATACCTGCGTGCCGATCTCGCGCCTCGCCGAATCAGTCGTGGCCGCGTCGGAAGAAGCGCTCGCCGCCGGCATGCAGCACTACATCGTCGGCCATGTCGGCGATGGCAATTTCCACATCGCCTATCTCGTCGACCCGAACAAGCCGGAAGAGCGCGAGACCGCCGAACGGCTCAACGACGCGGTCGTGATGCGCGCCCTGGCGATGGACGGCACATGCAGCGGCGAGCATGGCGTCGGCCTGCACAAGATGGGCTTTCTCGTCAGCGAAGCCGGCACCGGCGCGATCGACATGATGCGCACCGTGAAGCGGGCGCTCGATCCGAAGAACATCATGAATCCCGGGAAGATCTTCGCGCTCTAGGCGCGAAGATCTCCCCTTCGGGGCAGGATTGCTCCCTCCCCAACCCCTCCTTCCGAGAGGGAGGGGCCGGCCCCTCAGGGGGCCGCTGACGCTCTAGGCCTCGGCCATCTCCGAGGGCGTGATCGACCAGCGGGTCGTCACGTCGCCATAGGCGTCGACGCTCTCCAGGTTGACACCGAAGCCCCACAGGCGGGCGACGTGTTTCAGCACTTCCTGGGCGCCGTCGTGCAGCGGCCGGTTGTTGTGCCGGGTATGGCGCAGGGTCAGCGACCGGTCGCCGCGCAGGTCGACGCTCCAGACCTGGATGTCGGGCTCGCGCGAGCCGAGGTCGTACTGGCGAGAGAGCGACTCGCGCACATGCTTGTAGCCGGCGGTGTCGTGGATCGCCGAGACGCGCAGATGCTCGTCGTGCTCGTCGTCGAGGATGGCGAAGAGGCGCAGATCGCGGATCACTTTCGGCGAAAGGTATTGGCCGATGAAGCTCTCGTCCTTGAAATTGCGCATCGCGTGGTGCAGGGCCGGCAGCCAGTGCGTGCCAGCCAGCTGCGGGAACCACTCGCGATCTTCGTCGGTGGGATGCTCGCAGATGCGCCGCATGTCGGTGTACATCGCGAAGCCGAGGGCGTAGGGATTGAGGCCGCTGTAGGCCGGGTGTCCTACCGGCGGCTGGAAGATCACGTTGGTGTGCGACTTGAGCCACTCGATCATGACGCCGTCGGTGAGATGGCCTTCGTCGTAGAGGGTGTTGAGCAGCAGGTGATGCCAGAACGTGGCCCAGCCCTCGTTCATCACCTGGGTCTGGCGCTGCGGATAGAAATACTGCGCGATCTTGCGCACGATGCGCACGACCTCGCGTTGCCAGGGCTCGAGCAGCGGTGCGTTCTTCTCGATGAAGTAGAGGATGTTTTCCTGCGGCTCGGCCGGAAAGCGCTTGGCATCGGCAATGTCGTCGGCGCGGTCCGGCCGGCGCGGCAAGGTGCGCCAGATGTCGTTGACCTGCGCCTGCGCGTAGGCCAGGCGCTCGGCGCGCCGCGTCTGCTCTTCGGCGAGAGAGATCTTGCTCGGGCGGTGATAGCGATCGACGCCGTGGTTCTGCAGCGCGTGGCAGCTGTCGAGCAGATCCTCGACTGCCGGCATGCCGTATTTCTCTTCGCACTCGGCCACGTAGTTCCGGGCGTAGACGAGGTAGTCGATGATCGACGAGGCATCGGTCCACAGCCGGAACAGGTAGTTGCCCTTGAAGAAGCTGTTGTGGCCGTACGCCGCATGGGCGATGACGAGGGCCTGCATCGCCGTCGTGTTCTCCTCCATCAGGTAGCTGATGCAGGGATCGGAGTTGATGACGATTTCGTACGCCAGCCCCATCTGGCCGCGCCGGTAGCTGCGCTCGTTGGCGATGAATTCCTTGCCGTAGCTCCAGTGCCGGTAGTTCACCGGCATGCCGACCGAGGCATAGGCGTCCATCATCTGCTCGGCCGTGATCACCTCGAGCTGGTTCGGATACGTGTCGAGCGCGTAGCGCGCGGCGGTGGCGCGAATCTTCTCGTGGTACTGCTCGATCAGATCGAAAGTCCAGTCGCTCGGATCAGGCAGCGGCCCCTCCGGTCGCGGGCCGGCAGGCAAGGGCGCTTGCGGCAAGGTGCGCTCGGGCCGCAGCCGGCGTGCGCCCGGCGACATGCGGGGCTCGGGGTGCGCCGATCTCGTCACGCTGCGACCTTCTCGGTCTTGAAGAGATCGCGAAAGACCGGGTAGATCTGGCCGGTCTGCGTCACCTTGCGCATCGCGAAGTGGGGCGACGTTTCCTGCAGCCTCGTGTACTCCTCCCAGAGGTTCTGCTCTTCCTCGGCGACTTGCACGTAGGCGAAGTAGCGGCACTTGGGCAGCAGGCTTTCGGTGAGGAGCTCGCGGCAGCGGCCGGAGTCGTGATGCCAGTTGTCGCCGTCGCTGGCCTGCGCCCCATAGATGTTCCAGTCATCGGGCGAATAACGCTCGCGGATGATCTCGTCCATCAGCACCAGCGCGCTCGACACCACGGTACCGCCGGTCTCGCGGGCGCGAAAGAAGTTCTCCTCGTCGACCTCCTGTGCCTGCGTGTGATGGCGAATGAAGACCAGATCGATCTTCTCGTAGTGTCGCGTCAGGAACAGATAGAGCAGGATGAAGAAGCGCTTCGACAGGTCCTTGCGCGCTTCGTCCATCGAGCCGGACACATCCATCAGGCAGAACATCACCGCCTTGGCCATCGGCACCGGCACCTTGACGCGATTGCGAAAGCGCAGGTCGATCGGGTCGAGGTAAGGAATGCGCGCGATGCGCGCGCGCAGCGCGCCGATCTGCTCCTCGAGCGTCTTGCGCGCCATTACTTCGGCGGCTTCGACCGCCGGGTCCGGCAGAAGCGAGAGCTGCTCCACCAACGCAGCGAGCTCGCCCCGCGAGCCGGCGCCGATGGCAACGCGCCGGCCGATCGCGCCCCGCATCGAGCGGATCACGCTGAGGTTGCTGGGCGTGCCGGTGTTCGAGTAGCCGGCGCGATGGCTCTTCATTTCAGGCGTCTCGGCGAGCTGGGTGCGCGTCATGCGTGGCAGCGCCAGATCGTCGAAGAAGATCTGCATGAACTCTTCCTTGGTGAGGTGAAAGACGAAGTCGTCCTCTCCCTCGCCATCGTTGCCGGCCTCGCCCTGGCCGCTGCCGCCCGCGGCGCCGCCCTGCGGCCTCTCGATATGGTCGCCGCGCACGTACTCCCGATTGCCGGGGTGGACCATCTCGCGCGCACCGCCGGTGCCGTGCCGGAAGGTGGGCTCGCTGATGTCGCGCTTGGGCAGATGGATGTCTTCGCCCTGCTCGATATCACGAATGCCGCGCTGATCGACGGCACGGCGCACCGCCTCTCGCACCTGGCCTTGATAGCGACGCAGGAACCGCTCGCGGTTGCCGATCGACTTGTTCTTTCCCGCGAGCCGGCGATCGATGATCTGCTGCAGCATGGACGGCCTTTACGAGGACTTGCGTACCCGCAGATACCACTCGCATAGCAGACGCACCTGCTTGGCCGTGTAGCCTTTCTCGACCATGCGATTGACGAAGTTCTCGTGCTTCTTCGCCTCGTCGGCACTCGCCTTGGCGTTGAAGCTGATCACCGGAAGGAGCTCCTCGGTGTTCGAGAACATCTTCTTCTCGATCACGGTGCGCAGCTTCTCGTAGCTCGTCCAGAGCGGGTTCTTGCCGTTGTTGTTGGCGCGTGCCCGCAGCACGAAGTTGACGATCTCGTTGCGGAAGTCCTTCGGGTTCGAGATGCCGGCCGGTTTTTCGATCTTCTCGAGCTCGGCGTTCAGCTGGGCCCGGTCGAACACCTCACCGGTGTCGGTATCGCGGTATTCCTGGTCCTGGATCCAGTAGTCGGCATAGGTGACGTAGCGATCGAAGATGTTCTGCCCGTACTCGCTGTAGCTCTCGAGATAGGCGGTCTGGATCTCCTTGCCGATGAACTCGGCGTAGCGCGCCGAGAGGTGTTCCTTGATGAAGCCGAGGTACTTCTGCTCGGTCTCGGACGGGAACTGCTCGCGCTCGATCTGCTGCTCGAGCACGTACATCAGATGCACCGGGTTGGCGGCGACCTCGGCCGGGTCGAAGTTGAAGACCTTCGACAGGATCTTGAAGGCGAAGCGTGTCGAGACGCCGCTCATGCCCTCGTCGACGCCGGCGTAGTCGCGGTATTCCTGGTAGCTCTTGGCGCGTGGGTCGGTGTCCTTCAGGTTGTCGCCGTCGTAGATCAGCATCTTCGAATAGAGCGACGAGTTCTCGGGCTCCTTCAATCGCGTCAGCATTGCGAACTGGCTCATCATCTTCAGCGTGCCCGGGGCGCACTTGGCCTCGGCGAGCGACGAGTTGCGCAGCAGCTTCTCGTAGATCTTGATTTCCTCCGACGTGCGCAGGCAGTACGGCACCTTGACGATGTAGATCCGGTCGAGGAAGGCTTCGTTGTTCTTGTTGTTGCGAAAGGTCTTCCACTCGCTTTCGTTGGAGTGGGCCAGCACGATGCCGTCGAAGGGAATCGCGCCGAAACCTTCGGTGCCCTTGAAATTGCCTTCCTGCGTGGCCGTGAGCAGCGGATGCAGCACCTTGATCGGCGCCTTGAACATCTCGACGAACTCGAGCAGGCCCTGGTTGGCGAGGCACAGGCCGCCCGAGAAGCTGTAGGCGTCGGGGTCGTCCTGGGAGAAGGTCTCGAGCTTGCGGATATCGACCTTGCCGACCAGAGCCGAGATGTCCTGGTTGTTCTCGTCGCCGGGCTCGGTCTTCGATACGCCAACCTGCTTGAGCACGCTCGGATGCCGCTTGACGATCTTGAACTTGCGGATATCGCCACCGTATTCGTCAAGCCGCTTGACGGCCCAGGGGCTGAGGATTCGATTCAGGTAGCGGGCCGGAATGCCGTATTCCTTCTCGAGCAGCGGCCCGTCCTCGGTCGGGTCGAACAGGCCGAGCGGCGACTCGTTCACCGGCGAGCCCTTGATCGCGTAGAAGGGCACGTGCTCCATGAGCTGCTTGAGCCGTTCGGCAATCGAGCTCTTGCCGCCGCCGACCGGGCCGAGCAGATAGAGGATCTGCTTTTTCTCTTCCAGACCCTGGGCCGCGTGGCGGAAGTAGCTCACGACCTGCTCGATCGCGTCTTCCATGCCGTAGAACTCGGCAAAAGCGGGATAGATCTTGATGACCTTGTTCGCGAAGAGCCGCGACATGCGCGTGTCGTTGCGCGTATCCACCATCTGAGGCTCGCCGATGGCCTTGAGCATGCGCTCGGCGGCGGTGGCGTAGGCCAGCGGGTTGCGCTTGCACTCCGCGAGGTAGTCTTCGATCGACAGCTCTTCTTCGCGACTGCGCTCGAAGCGCGCGGCAAAGTTGCTGATGACATCCATGCTGATCTCCTGTGCGACGAGGAGGCGACGAAGGCCTTGTGGGTCTTCGGTCGTCCGGGGAAGTTCTGATGGAGCCCGGTGGGCGCCATCAGAGCTTTCCTTTCACCAGCAGGTGCGGCTCAAGTTTCGATCATCCGTCCAAAGGGCCAAGCTTGAAATAGCGAGGCCTTTGCAGCGTTGCTCAAATGTCTCTAAACGATCGGTAGGTTAGCAAGCAACGTGCCGAAATTGCTTCGCGTTGACCGCGAGGGGTCAGACGCTGTCGCTTGTCGTGCAAATTTTCTCGTCGGCGCCTGCGCGCGCGACGCGTTTTCGTCACGCGGGCTCGTGACCGAGCTTGCCGAGCAGCCCGTTCAGCTCGTCGAGCGAGGCGAAGGCAATGGCGATCTCGCCAACGCTGTCACCGCTTCGTCCCTTGGTCCTGACCCGGATCTGCACCGGAGCGGCGAGTGTGTCGGCGAGCTGTTGTTCGAGACGAAGAATGTCGCGCGTCTTCTGACGTTTTGCGCGCGCCTGCGGAGTTTGTCGGCTGGCTCGACGCGCGACCAGCCTTTCGGCCTCGCGAACGCTCAGTTTTCTCGCGACGATCTCGTTGGCGTCGATGATCTGCTCGGCGCCGTCGAGCGGCAGGAGCGCGCGCGCGTGTCCCATCTCGATATCGCCGGCCAGCAGCAATTGCTGCACCGGTGCGCTGAGATGCAGCAGGCGCAGCAGATTGGTGACCGCGCTGCGCGACTTGCCGACCGCCTGGGCCGCCGCGTCGTGCGTCATCCCGAACTCCTCCGTCAGGCGTTGCAGGCCGCGCGCCTCCTCGAGGGGGTTCAAATCCTCACGCTGGATGTTCTCGATCAGCGACATTGCGGCGGCGGCTTCGTCGGAGACATCGCGAACGAAGACCGGAACACGTTCCAGCCCGGCCAGGCGGGCAGCACGGAAGCGGCGCTCGCCGGCGATGATCTCGAAGCGCTTCGCGCCGCCGGTCAGCCCGGCGATCGGCCGGACCAGCACGGGCTGCATGAGCCCTTGCGCCTTGATGCTTTCAGCCAGCTCGCGCAGCGCGGTCTCGTCCATGCGCGTTCGCGGCTGATAGCGACCTGCCTGCAGCTGGTCGAGCGCCAGCGTATGCGCCTCTCCGGTGTCGGAGCCGGCCGTCGCCGGCGCGGTCGGGCCGAGCAAGGCCTCGAGGCCGAGGCCCAGGCCTCTGGGTTTCTTCGTTGCCATGCCTCGATTGTCCGTGATCACCGCCTCGGGTCGGCCGATCGCGGCGCCGCCGCGCACGGCGGCCGACTCTGCCGTATGCTTGGCGCGTTCATCGCCCCTTTTCGACCATGACCACTCGCGTTTTCGTCGACGGCCAGGAAGGCACGACCGGTCTTCGCATCAACGAGTACCTCGCTCAGCGCAGCGACGTGGAGGTCTTGCGCGCGGCGCCCGAGCTGCGCAAGGACACGGCCGAGCGGGCTCGCCTTCTCAACGCGGCCGACGTCGCCTTCCTTTGCCTGCCGGATGCGGCGGCGCGCGAGGCGGCCGCGCTGGTTCGCAATCCAGGGACCTGTCTCATCGACGCGAGCACCGCGCATCGCACCGCGAGCGACTGGGTGTTCGGCTTGCCCGAGCTGGCGCCGAGCCAGCGCGAGAAGATTCGTGCGTCGAAGCGCATCGCCAACCCGGGCTGCCACGCCACGGGCTTCATCCTCCTGGTGCGGCCGCTGGTCGACGCCGGCCTCGTTCCGCAGTCGGCCGCGCTGACGGCGACGTCGATCACCGGTTACTCGGGCGGCGGCAAGAAGATGATCGCGCAGTACGAGGCGGGCGGCGACCCGCGCCTGCTGTCGCCGCGACCGTACGCGTTGGGACTGACTCACAAACACATTCCGGAGATGACGGCGCACAGCCGTCTCGAGACGCGCCCCCTCTTCATGCCCATCGTCGGCAACTTCTTCAAGGGCCTGTCGGTCTCGGTGCCGCTGCTCCTCGGCGATTTGCGGCGCGGCACCACGGCGGAGCAATTGCATGGGGCGCTATCCGAGCGCTATAGCGGCGAGCGCTTCATCCAGGTGCGGCCCTTGCGCGACCCGATGTCGTCGGACGACGGCTACTTCGACGTCCAGGCATGCAACGACAGCAACCGCGTCGACCTGTTCGTCTTCGGAAATGAAAGCCAGGTCCTGCTGATGGCCCGGCTCGACAACCTCGGCAAGGGCGCGAGCGGTGCGGCGGTGCAGTCGATGAACGTTCACCTCGGCGTCGACGAAGGGACCGGACTCTAAGGCGGTCGAATCAGGCCTCCGGCGGCGACCGGTAGTGATAGGAGTAGGCGTCTTCGAAGCCGAGTCGGCGATAGACACGACGCGCGGGGTCGTTCTCGGCGTCGACCTGAAGATAGGCCACGCGGGCGCCTTCGCGCACGGCATGCGCAAGCAGATGCCTGCAGAGCTTCAGGGCCAATCCCCGCTTGCGCGCGGCGACCGCGGTGAAGATGTCGTAGAGACCTGCCAGGTCGTCTTCGAGCGCCACCTGACCGCCGGCGATGATCTCGCCTTGCGCGTCGGCCACGAGAACCGCGTGATGCTGCACGGGCGCGTCACGTAGTCGCTCAGCGTGGGCGATTCGCTCCGACTCCGGCGAGCCGCGTTGTGCGCCGACCCATTCGGCGAAATGCCCGCTCGTCACGGGCTCGAAGCGCCATCCCGTATCGACGCCTGTGTCACTTGCGATCGTGCTGCTCGTCTCCGGCAGCGCCGCGATCATGACTCGCGTGTCGTCGATCCGCTCCATCCCCCGCTCGGCGAGAAGCGCGTCGAGGCCGGGCGGCTGCGAGAACGGCGTGATGCGGACATAGGGACGAAGTGCATGCTTCGCATACAAGGCGAGACAGCGTTCGAGTCGAGCCTCCAGCGGTAGCCGCCCCGGCGCGACAGCCTGCACGCAGCGCGCCCGTTTTGCCTTGCCGGGCGAAAACCGCAGGAGCCAGCCATCAATCCATAACTGCTCACGGGGCGCGCTGGCGTTGACGCCGGCCTCTTCTATACGAACCAGCAGATCGTTGTCGAAGGTCGTGCTCATGCGGCGACGCGTGAGCCGTCGACGCGCGCGGCCATTTCGCGTGCGAATTCCAGAAAGGCCAGGGCGCCTTTCGAATTCGGATCAAAGATGACCCCCGGCAAGCCGTAGCTCGGTGCTTCTGCCAGACGGACGTTGCGCGGGATGACCGTGTCGAAGACGCGCTCGCCGAAATGCGCCTTCAGCTGGTCGCTGACCTGTGCCTGCAGGGTGATTCGGGCATCGAACATGACGCGCAGGATGCCGATGACCTCGAGTGCCGGATTGATGTTCGCGTGCACCTGCTTGATCGTATTGACGAGGTCGCTGAGCCCCTCGAGCGCGAAATACTCGCACTGCATCGGCACCACGACCCCGTGCGCGCAGGCGAGCCCGTTCAACGTCAGCAAACTGAGGCTCGGCGGACAGTCGATCAGGACCATGTCGTACTCGGTCGCGACGACGGCCAGTGCCTTCTGCAGACGCCGGTCGCGACGCTCCAGGCCGACGAGCTCGACTTCCGCACCGGCAAGCTCGCGATTGGCGCCGACGACGTCGTAGCCGCCTTTCGGACTGGGTACGCGGGCTTCAGCGACGGAAGCGCTTTCGAGGAGGACGTCGTACACGCTCGGATCAAGCGCGCGCTTGTCGACGCCTGATCCCATCGTCGCGTTGCCTTGAGGGTCGAGGTCCACGAGCAGGACGCGCCGACCAAGGCGCGCCAGGCCGGCGGCAAGATTGACGGTGGTCGTCGTCTTGCCGACGCCGCCCTTCTGATTGGCAATGCAAAAGACCCGGCTCATGCGCTTCGCAGTTCGTGCCGAATTGACGCTAGAAGCATGTGCATACTTTCATAAAGGGCCTATGAGGCCTTAGCGATCCACACCAGACATCTCTCGGCATCCAGGTTGGGAACTCGCAAGGGTTCCACGTGAAACACATGCACCGTTCCGGCAAGGTCTGAAATCTCGTCGAGCGGGGACTTACCTTTCATGGCCATCCACACGCCCGCCGGATTCAGCAAACCAGAAGTCAGGCGAGTGAAATCACCCAGGGACGCGAATGCGCGCGAAGCAATGACGTCGAAACCGCCAGCCATCGACTCGACGCGGCCATGCACGACCTCGACGTTGTCGAGTCGCAGCGATGCTGCGGCTTGCTGGACGAACGCCATTTTCTTCCCGACGCTGTCTACGCACACGAGAGAAACGCGCGGCAGCATGATCGCGAAAATAAGTCCGGGCAAGCCGCCGCCACTGCCGACGTCGAGCACACGCGCCCCGACCCGAGACCCGAGCTCGCGCCGCAATGGTGGCACGGCGGCAAGGCAGTCGAGCACGTGGTGAGTGAGGATGGCGAAGGGATCGCGAATGGCCGTCAGGTTGTAGGTGCGATTCCAGCGCGCGAGGAGATCGACGAAGTCGAGCAGTCGAGCCTGCTCCTCTGGCGAAAGGTCGAGTTCCAAGGCGCGCGCGGACGCAACCAGCACCGACTGCAGTCGCAGGCGCTGGTTGCCGCTGTCTTCGGCAAGGATCAAGCGCTCGCGCGAAGCGCGTCGTCGTCGTTCGCCGCCGATTCGACCTGTCGATGCTTCTTCAAATGCACGAGCAGAAGCGAAATCGCGGCCGGCGTGATTCCGGGTAGGCGCGAGGCCGAGCCGATGGTTTGCGGCCGATGCTTCGCAAGCACCTGCCGTGCCTCGAAGGAAAGGGCATGCACAGCGCCGTAGTCCAACCCATCGGGCAGACGAGCGCCCTCCGCATTGATGGAGCGCGCCACTTGTTCATGCTGCTTTTCGATGTATCCGCTATAGCGGGCAGCCACCTCGACTTGCTCGATGGCCTGATCCGCCAGCGGACGCCCCAACTCGGCGCGCAAGGCTGCACGTGAAACACCTTCGCTCTCACCGAACCAACTCCACACCTTGTCGTAGCTGGCCGCGGGCCGGCGCAGCAAGTCGAGCAGCGAGTAGTCACGCGACAGCGCTGGCCGATCGGCAACTGCCTCGAGCGGGCCGAGGCGCGTCGAAGCCACTCGATTTGTTTCACGTGAAACGACGGCCTGCTTCTTCTCGAAACTGGCCCATCGCTCGTCGGAGACCAATCCGAGCCGCCGGCCGGCCGGCGTCAACCGCTGATCCGCATTGTCTTCACGGAGAAGAAGTCGGTATTCGGCCCGGCTCGTGAACATCCGGTACGGCTCGGTGACGCCCCTGGTGACAAGGTCGTCGACAAGAACGCCCAGATAGGCCTGGTCGCGCGAGGCGACCCAAGGTTCGTCGCCTCGCACAGAAAGCGCGGCATTCAGGCCAGCGTGGAGGCCTTGTGCGGCAGCCTCTTCGTAGCCGGTCGTGCCGTTGATCTGACCCGCAAAAAAGAGGCCGCGGATCGATCGGGTCTCGAAGCTGGCCCGCAAGGCGCGTGGATCGAAGTAGTCGTATTCGATGGCGTAGCCGGGCCGCAGGATATGCGCATTCTCCAGACCGGCAATCGACCGAACCGCTTCGATCTGAACGTGGAACGGCAGCGAGGTCGAGATGCCGTTGGGGTAGACCTCGTTCGTGGTCAAGCCCTCGGGCTCGAGAAAGATCTGGTGCGAATCCTTGTCCGCGAAGCGATTCACCTTGTCTTCGATGCTCGGGCAATAGCGCGGACCCACGCCGTCGATCTTGCCGGTGAACATCGGGCTCTCGGCGAAGCCAGCGCGGATGATGTCGTGAGTACGCGAGTTCGTCTCCGTGACCCAGCACGACACCTGGCGCGGATGCGCCGCCGGGGTGCCGAGAAAGCTGAAGACCGGAACATCGTCTGGCGTCGCACCGTCACCAGGTTGCTCAGTCAGCTTGGAGTAGTCGATCGTTCGGCCGTCGAGTCGCGGAGGAGTGCCTGTCTTCAGGCGCCCTTGCGGCAGCTTCAGCTCCTTGAGTCGACTCGAAAGCGTTCGTGAAGGCGGATCGCCAGCGCGGCCACCGGCGTGGCTTTGCAGCCCGACATGAATGCGCCCGTCCAGGAAAGTACCGGCAGTCAGAACGACGGAAAGGCAATCGAAGCGAACGCCCACTTTTGTTACGACGCCGACGATCTTGTCGCCCTGGAGCACGAGGTCATCGCACGCGCCCTGGAAAAGCCACAGGTTCGATTGATTCTCGAGCCGGCGCCTGATCGCCGCCCGGTAGAGAACTCGGTCGGCTTGCGCGCGCGTCGCCCGGACCGCCGGCCCTTTCGACCCGTTCAAGATCCGAAAGTGAATGCCTGCCTCGTCGGCAGCGGCGGCCATCGCGCCACCGAGCGCATCAATCTCCTTGACGAGATGGCCCTTGCCGATGCCGCCAATCGAAGGATTGCAGCTCATTTGGCCAAGCGTTTCGAGCGAGTGGGTGAGCAGCAGCGTCGCCGCCCCCGTGCGTGCGGCAGCCAGCGCGGCCTCGGTGCCGGCATGGCCGCCGCCGATGACCACGACGTCGAAGTGTTTGGGGTACAGCATGGCGCTCATCCTGAGAGCGGCCGATTGTATTTTTTCCGCTGGCCTCGCGCTGTCAGCTCGACGCGCCGCGCAACAACATCTCGGTGTGATCGATGCCGTCCTCGAGATACGGCGCGCCGACGGCAACGAAGCCGAACTCGGCATAGAAGCGCTCGAGCCGGGTCTGCGCCGAAATGCGAATGGCCGCCCCCGGCCAGACGCCTGCAGCGGCCGCGATCGCGCGGCCGACGACTTCGCGTCCCAGTCCTCGGCCGCGCCCCGCACCCCAGGTGATGACCCGGCCGATCGACGCTTCTTCGTACTTCACTCCAGGATCGAGGACGCGCGCGTAGGCGAGCGGTTCTCGCTGCTGCGGCGACCAGGCGGCGATATGAAAGGCCCTTTCATCGCAGCCGTCAGCATCGAGATAGATGCACTGCTGCTCCAGCGCGAAGACACGCTGGCGTGCTGCGTAGATGTTCTGCAGCTCGCGGACGCCGAGCGCATCGAAGCGGCTCCAGCGCCATTCGAGATCGGCTGCCACCGCGGCCGCGCCCCTCATTTGACCGCAGCGTGCCGCAGCATGCGCGCCACGAAGCCGAGGCTGGCTGCCGCCAAGACGATGCAGACGACCACCGGTATGGCGACCTCGGATGCCCCGAGGCCCTGGCCCTTCAGCACATGCGTCATCAAGGTGTTCTGCGCCAACGCGGGCACCCAGAGATGCCAGGGTGCCTCACTGCCGAGGTTGAACACATTGACAAGCGGCAGCAGGGACGTGGCGAGCAGAACGATGGTGGCGCTCGCCTGCGCCTCCTTGAAGGTTCTGCAGCGGATGGCCACCGCCATCAGCAGCGCAGAAAGCGCAGCCGCGAACGGCAGCAGCACGACGAGAAAGAGAAGCGCTTCGCGCATGCCGTACTGAAACATCGCCGCCAGCGTATCGCTTTGCAGCAACCACTGTCCGGGCAGGAAGCTGAGCGAGCTCAGCACCGCGATCAGCATGCTCACCGAGGCGACCGCACCCCACTTTCCGATGACGATGGCCCAACGCGAGGCCGGGTTCATCAGCAGGGGTTCGAGCGACCCGCGCTCACGCTCGCCCGCGGTGGTATCGAGCGCGGCATTCAGCGCGCCGTAGAGCACGGCCATCATGACGAAATAGGGCAGCATGCCGGTGATGCGGGTGGCGCGCGTCTGCGTGCTGGCGAGGTCTCGCTCCTCGACGTCGATCGGCTCGAGCACCTGCACGGCGACGCCGCGCAGAGCGAGATCGAGGATCGCACGCTCGCGCCCGAAGCCCCCGAGCAGCCGCGCGATCCGACCCGTACTCGCTTCCGATCGCTGGTTGGCGCTGTCCGACACGATCTCCACGACCGGCGACTCGCCCTTCGCCAGCGAGGCTTCGAAGCCGGGTGGCACCACGACCACGGGGTCGGTGAAGCGAGACGCGCGCAACTCGGTTTCGTAGTCGCTCGGCGCCTCCTTGACGATGTAGGTCTGCCGCTCGAGAAAGTTCCTGAGGGTCGGCGCGTAGGCCAGGCCCGCAACATAGATCTCACGCTGCTCGGCGCGGGCTTCGAGCGAGGCGACGAGGCCGGAAATCGCCACCAGGATGAGCGGCCCCATCAGCACCGAAGACAGCAGCACGGTCAGCAAGGTGCGCCGATCGCGCAAGGCATCGGTCAGCTCCTTGCGCAGCACCGCCATGGCGGCTTCGAGATGGACTCTCATTCGATCGCGCGCGGCGCGGGCCCCGGTCCGAAGGCGAGCTTGACGAAGGCCTCCTCGAAGTCGGTTCTCGCCGGTTCGCTCGAGCAATTCAGGCACGGTGCCGGTGGCGACCGCACGGCCATCGGCCACGACGACGACGCTGTCGCACAGGCGCTCGACCTCTTGCATGATGTGCGTCGAGAAGACGATGCACTTGGCGCCGCCCGCCGGCGTGCGCAGCCAGCGCAAGCTGTCGCGCAGGGCACGAGTGGCGAGCACGTCGAGGCCGTTGGTGGGCTCGTCGAGAATGATGTTGGCCGGATCGTGGACGAGGGCGCGCAAGAGCGCCGTCTTCATCCGTTCGCCCTGGCTGAAGCCCTCGGTGCGCCGATCGAGAAGCGCCGTCATGTCGAACATCCGTGCCAGGTCCTGCGCCCGCGCATCGGCCGCCTCGCGCTCCATCCCCTGCAGCTCGCCGTAGTAGACGATGTTCTCGCGCGCCGTCAGACGCGGGTAGAGGCCGCGCGAATCGGAGAGCACGCCCATCCGAGCCAGAACCTCGCGCGGCCGACTGACAACGTCGAGCCCGTCGACCGCGAGCTGGCCGGCATCGGGCGTGATCAATCCCGCGAGCATGCGCAGCGTCGTCGTCTTGCCGGCGCCATTGGGGCCGAGCAGGCCGGTGATCTGGCCGCTGGGCGCACTGAAGCTGACGTCGCGAACCGCGTGCACGACGCGGGTCCGTTCGGCCCGGCGTCCGAAGCGCGCCAGTCCGCGCCGGCCCGCGGGCGCGAGCACGAAGGACTTGGCGACCTGGCGGACCTCGATCACTGCGCCGCCCCCGAGGCCGACGCGCGCGCTGCACCGATCGTCTCGAACGCCGGCGGCCGAGGCACGTGCGCAGCACAGCTCGCATCGACCGCCAGGGCGTCCGCATTCGCCGTCGCGTCGATGAAGCGATAGATCACATCGCGCATGCACCCGATCGCCATCACGCCGTGGCCGGCGTTGGCGACGACGACATGACGCGCGAGCGGCCCGAGGGCACGGGTGACGCGCTCGCCGTGACGAGGCGGCGTCGCCGGGTCGATGCCACCGCTCAGCAACAGCGTCGGCGAAGCGCTGACCGGAATGGCGTAGAAGGCAGCCGGCACTTTGCCGCGCGGCCAGGCCGCGCACACTTTCTCGTACATGTGCGCGAAGGCGCTGCCGAAGTCGCTGCCCGGCTTGTCGGTCGAGAGACCCAGACGCGGAACATCTTCGGCGCAGACGACCGAAAAATGCATCCCCATTGCAACGCGTGCCGATTTCCTGGCGAACAGCGCCGCATCCAGACCGAGCAGGCCCGCGAGATCGCCGCGCGCCGCCGCGTCGATGGCATCGGGCAACGCCGACGCAAGCGCCGGCGAATAGAGGGCGCCGCGCACAGCGGCGAGCACCATGTCCTGGGTCAGCGTGAATTGCTCGGCGCGGCCGGTCAGGGGATGCGCCGCACTCACGGTCCGCGGCAGGCTTTGCAGAAGCATCGAGAAGCGCGCCTGCAGGTCGGGATGCGCACGCGCGCATGCCGGCGCCGCCGCGCAGGCAGCGACGAGGCTGTCGAAGGCAGCCTGGTTGTCGGTGGAAAAACTCGCCGGCAACGCCATGTCGGCCGGTGCGACGCCGTCGAGCACGGCACGGCGAACGGCCTTCGGATACTGGCGCATGTATTCGAGCGCGACCCGCGTGCCGTAGGAGCCGCCGACCAGATCGACGCTCGCCACGCCCAGTTGCCGGCGCACGGCGTCGAGATCCTGCACCGCGATCGACGTCGTGAAGAAGCCGAGGTCGCCCTCGCTCTTGATGTACGGCAGCCTCAGCAGATCGCTCTTGCACTGCATGAGGCGGCGGAGCTGGCGATCGGTTTCCGATTGCTCGGCCAGCGACTCGGTGTCTTCGTCCTGGCAATAGAGCGGCGCCGAACCACCGGTGCCGCGCTGATCGACAAAGACGATGTCGCGGCGGTTGTTGAGGCGCGCAAAAAGCGGCATCGACTGCGCTGCGATCGCCACCGCGCTCTGGCCAGGGCCCCCGGCGATCATGAAGACCGGATCAGCAATCTTGCGTCTGGCCATTGCCGGCACCACGACGTACTTCACCGTGATCGTCGCATGCCCGGGATGCTCTGGATCGAGCGGCCGCTCGATGCTGCCGCAGAGCACGCCGTTCGCAATGCCGGCGACATGGCAATCCGCCAGACCGGCGTCCGCGGCCCGCGCCGCAAGGCAAATCGCGCTGGCCCCGACGAAGGCCGCGACGACCCGGCGCCGGCCAGCTGTTGTCATTCGCCCAGTGTGCGCTTCAGTTCGCCGCTGGCGATCATGGCCTCGGTCTCCTCGGCTCCGCCGACGAGCGTGCCCTTGACGAAGACCATCGGAAATGTCGGCCAGCCCGTCCACATCTTCAGCGAATTGCGCCTGCGCCACTCGCTGAAGTAGCTGCCGTACTCGAGGTACTGGTAGGCGATGCTGGCGCCGGCCAGGGCCTTGCGCACCCGCCGCACGACCGGGTTGCCGGCCATGCCGACGACGAGCACCGGATTGCTCGTCGCCGCGGCCTGAACGTTGTGAACGATGTCGGCGTTCAGGTTGGCGATCCTGTCGCGGATCGCCGGGTGCTGGCGGGCTTCTTCGAGGACGGTTCGTGGCATGGCAGGCGCCTACGCGGTTCGGCAGGCGGCGACCATACCATCGCCGCCAGCCACTCGCGAACGGCCGGCTCAGGCCGCGAGCACGCCGCTCTGGAAATCGCTGAAGGCGCGCTGCAGCTCGGCAGTCGTGTTCATGACGAACGGGCCGTACTGCGCGATCGGTTCGCCGAGCGGCCGCCCGGCGACGAGCAGGATGCGCGCCGGTGCAGCAGCGTCGCCCGGCGCCGCGAGGCGAACCCCCGACGTCGCTTTCGCGTTGCCCAGGATCGCCATGCGCTCGGCGTCGACCCGCGTCACCGCGTCATCGCCGATATCGACGCTGCCGTCGGAGACATACGCGAATGCGTTGTGGCCGGCCGGAATCTCGGCATCGAAGCTCGTCCCTGCGGGCAGGGTGATGTCGAGCACGAGCGGCTCGGTCACCGGCCTGGCCACCGCCCCGTCGACGCCACGGCTTTGCCCGGCGATGACGCGAACCGTGACGCCTTCGGCCGTGTCGAACTGCGGCACGTCGGCCGGCGCCACGTCGCGATAGGCGGGGGCCTGCATCTTGTCCTTGGCCGCGAGATTGACCCAGAGCTGAAAGCCGGCCATTCGCCCGGCCTCCTGCTCCGGCATTTCCGAATGGATGATGCCGCGCCCGGCGGTCATCCACTGGACGCTGCCGGGCTCGAGCAGGCCGACATTGCCGACGCTGTCGCGATGGCGCATGCGGCCTTCCTTCATGATCGTCACGGTCTCGAAGCCGCGGTGCGGATGGTCCGGAAAGCCGCCGATGTAGTCGGCCGCCGCGTCGCTGCCGAAGGCATCGAGCATCAGGAAGGGGTCCAGGCGTTGCTGGAGCGGCTGCGTCAGGACCCGCGTCAGCTTCACGCCATCGCCGTCCGACGTCGCCTGGCCACGAACCACGCGCTCGACGCCACGCGAGCGAAAAGAAGGCAAGGTAGAGGTGTTCATGGCAGGAATGTAGCGACGGCGAAGACGACGGCAAGGCCGCGCGGTTTGCACACGCCGTTCAAGACTGTCGAACGCGGCCTTTTGCCGGTCGCGGTGTAATGGGTGCCCTTTTCTCACGACATCGCCACCATGAAGCTCTACTACAGCCCGGGCGCCTGCTCGCTTTCCCCGCATATCGTCCTGTGCGAATCCGGCCTCGCCTTCGAGCCGGTCCTGGCCAGCACCAAGACGCACAAGCTGGCGGACGGCACCGACTACTACACGATCAATCCCAAGGGTTACGTGCCGTTGCTCGAGCTCGACAACGGCCAGCGCCTGAGCGAAGGACCGGCCATCGTCCAGTACATCGCCGACCAGGCCCCGGCGAAGAAGCTGGCGCCCGCCGCCGGCACGATGGAGCGCTACCGCCTCCAGGAGTGGCTCAATTTCATCACCAGCGAGCTGCACAAGGGCATCGGCGGCATCTTCAATCCGGCGATGCCCGAAGAAGCGAAGGCGCTGATGCGCGAGAAAGCGGGCAACCGCCTGAAGTGGGTCGATTCGCAACTCGAAGGCAAGAACTACCTGATGGGCGATTCGTTCTCGGTGGCCGATGCCTATCTCTTCACCGTCACCAACTGGACCGGTCACACGGGCATCGACATTTCGGCGCTGAAGAACCTCGGCGCCTTCATGGCCCGCATGTCAGCGCGCCCCGCGGTCCAGGCGGCGATGAAGGCCGAAGGCCTGCTCAAGTAGGCACGCTCGTGCGCTGCGTCGCCTTGACGCTCTTTCTCGTCGGCGGAGCGGCGAGCGCAGCAGCGCCGCCGCCCGGGCGCTACGACGCCACCCTGTGCGTCAGCACGTCGCCGACGGCCGCGCCATCGTGTGGCGCCGCGGAGCTGGACGTGCAGGCAAAGGGGCAGGTCCAGGTGCGCGTCGCCGATGTCGTCTATCGCCTGCATCTGCGTCCTGCCCAGGTCGACGTGAAGACGATGCAGGGCACGATGGAGATCGACGAGTTCAGCGCCGAGTACGAATGGCGCGGCAACGTCCTCAGCTTCGTCGACGCCGACAAGAACGTGCGCTACCAGGTCACGCCCGGCGCGAAGGCTCGCGCCCGACACTGAGGGCGCGCCGCTAGGAGAGGTGCGCCGCGGCCAGCAGGTCGCGGGTATAGGGTTGCTGCGGCGCCGCGAACAGGGCCTCGGCCTCGCCTTCTTCGACGACGGCGCCATCCTTCATCACCATGACGCGATGCGACATGGCCCGCACCACCAAAAGATCGTGGCTGATGAAGACGTAGCTCATCGCGTAGCGGCGCTGAAGCTCGACGAGCAGCGCCAGCACCTGTTGCTGCACCGAGATATCGAGCGCCGAGGTCGGCTCGTCGAGCACGAGCACCTCCGGACGAAGGATGACCGCACGGGCAATCGCAATGCGCTGGCGCTGGCCGCCAGAGAACTCGTGCGGATACCGGCTGGCCGCATCGTCGAGGCCGCTCGCCGGCCCGAGTCCGACCTCGTCGAGCATCGTCGCCACCAGCCGCTCTCGTCCGGCGCGATCGAGCTCCGGTCGATGCAGCGTCAGGCCTTCGCCGACGATGCGGCCCACCGTCATGCGCGGACTGAGCGAGCCGAACGGATCCTGGAACACGACCTGCATGCGCCGGCGCATGGCGCGCACGACGCTGCGATCGGCGTCGTCGATGCGCTGGCCGTCGAACGCCACTTCGCCGGCGGCGAGCGGCTGCAGCGCCAGCAGAGCCATGCCGAGCGTCGTCTTGCCCGACCCCGATTCGCCGACGATGCCGAGCGTCTCGCCGCGGCGAAGCGAGAGCGTGGCGGAACGCACGGCGTCGAAGCTGCGATGGCGAAACCAGCCGCGCGGGATGGCGAAGCTGACGCGCATGTCCTTGCCCTGCAACACGATCGGCGCCGCGGGATCGAGCGGCTGCACTCGCCGCCTCGGGCGGCTGGCAAGAAGCGTCTGCGTGTAGGGATGGGCAGGCGCCGCGAAGACCTGCGCGGTCGGCCCGCTTTCCACCAGGCGTCCGCGCTCCATGACGCCAACCCGATGCGTGAACCGGCGCACGAGATTGAGGTCGTGGGTGATGAAGAGCAGCGCCATGCCCATTTCCGCTTGCAGGGAGTCGAGCAAGGCCAGGATCTGGGCCTGGATCGTGACGTCGAGCGCGGTGGTGGGCTCGTCGGCGATGAGCAGGCGCGGACGGCACGAAAGGGCCATGGCGATCATCGCTCGCTGCCGCTGTCCGCCGGACAACTGATGGGGATAGGCGTCGATGCGCCGCGCCGGCTCGGGCACGCCGGTTTTCGCCAGCAGCTCGATGGCGCGAGTCCGCGCTTCGCGGCGGCCGACGTTCTCGTGCAAGGCCAGCACCTCGGCGATCTGCGCGCCGACGGTATGCAGCGGGTTGAGCGCTGTCATCGGCTCCTGGAAAATCATGGCGATCTCGCCGCCGCGCACGGCGCGCAGCTCGGGCTCGCTCGCCTGGCGCAGATCGGTCCCGGCGAAGCGGATCGCGCCGCTCGTCGTCGCGCCGTCGACGAGGCCGAGCACCGACAGCGCGGTGATCGACTTGCCCGAGCCCGATTGGCCGACGAGCGCGAACTTCTCGCCGGGGTCGATCGCGAACGAGACGTCGTCGACAGCGGCAGGGGCATCGCCGAAGCGAACGCTCAGATGCTCGATCGACAGCAGCGAGGTCATGAACGGCAGCCGATCGCGCTGAACGCGCTGCCGACGTGTGGCTGGCTCAGGCGTTCGGCGTTGCCGCCGACGCGAGCAAGCCGTTGCAGGTGGCCCGATCGGCGTCGCTGCGGCCGGCTTGGGCGCAGACGCCGGCCAGGTCGTCGCGCAGGCGCGCCATCACCGCGGCATGGGCCCCTGCGGCGTTCCACTTCTTCAGCTTGCTGGCGACGCGCTGAAGAGACCTTCCGCTGCGCTCGTAGAACGCATCGGGCTGTGCCTGCGCTTCACGCAAGAGCTGCGCCGTCGTGCTTTCGATCGCCGCCTCGTTCTCGGGCGAGAGGTCGACGAGCGCCGCCACATAGCCTGCGCCCCATTGCAGGCGCGTGGCCGGCCCTTCGCTCTTCTCGAACGCCTCGCGATACCAGCGCAGCGCGGCGGCCTTGTCGCCGCGCTTCTTCGCGTTGCTCGCCAGCTCGGACATCAGGTAGTACGGCGAATGGCTCTTCGTCAGATTGGCTTCGAGCAGCGCATCCGATTCGCTCGACAAGCCGGCGCGTTGAAGCATGTAGGCCGCGGTGGTGATGACGGCCTGGCGCTCGTAGCCGTCGGTGATCTCCCGATCGGCACGAGCGGCGGCATCCCGTACCTCGGCGACCAGGGCGGCCGGCAATTGCGGCGCGGGTACAGCCTTGGCATTCGGCGCAGCCTCGTCGTCGGGAAGATCGATGCGCGCCAGATCGACACGCGCCAGCAGCGCCTGCAAGCGATCGGCGCGCGACATCGACGCATCGCGCTCGAAGCGCTGCAGGGCGGCGTCGAAGGCGGGCAGGAGCGCATGGCGCTCGGCCGAGCCCTTTGCCGAGAGCGCGCGGACGATGTCGGGCGCCCAGTTGATCAGCTGGTCGGCCTCTTCGCGCGATGCCGCGGCATCGCCCAGCATCGCAAGCACCGAGGCACGCGCCGCCGCGTCGGCTCGAACCGGCGCTTTCTCGTCGCTCGCAGCCAGCGCCTTCAGGCGCAGGCGCATTGCCGTGGCCGGCTGATCGGCCGGGCAGGCGGCGGCCAGTCGCGCCAGGGTCGGGGCGACCTTGTCCTTGGCCATCAGCTGCTGCTGGTCTTCGTCGAACGAATAGAACGCGAGGAGCTGCCAATCGCTCGCCTGCAGGCCCTTGCCGCCGGCCAGGGCGTCGGCGAGCACCGCCTTGACCGGGCGCACGGCGTCGATGCCGAGATTGAGGACCTGGGTATAGCGCGCCGGGTCGACTTCGCCGGGCAGGCGCGTCACTTCCGCACCTGTCGGGTTGAAGAGCAGCATCGTCGGATAGCCGCTGACGTGAAAGCGCGCGCCGAGCTTTTGCGCGCCAGGGCTGTCGCCGTCGATGTAGACGGGGATGAAGGCCTGCGAGCGCTCGATGAAGTCCTGCCGGTTGAAGATCGTCGCCTTCACCTGGTTGCAGGGCGGACACCACTTCGCGCCCCAGTAGACGAAGACCGGCTTGGTCTCGGCCCGCGCCGTCGCGAATGCGGCATCGACGTCGGCGTCGCTGGCGGCGTGCCTCCAGGCGATGCCGTCTTGCGCGGGTGGCACAACGCTCGCGCCCGGCGCCGACGCCGCGATCGGCCCTGCGGCGATCGAAGCGCCGGCCGGTGGCGTGGGGTCCGGCCTGGAGCAACTCGCCAGCAGCAAGGCGAGCGCGGCACACCGCATCGGCAGGGATCGGGTCTTCATCGCATCGAGGCTCGCTTCGCGGCCGCCATCATCGCGCAATCAGTCCACCAGCGCCGGCGACTCCCGCACCGGATCCTTCGGCGAGGCCGATCCGAACTGCGCCAGCGCGACGCCGACGAGCGTCAAGGCCGCGCCCGCGATCTTCACGGCCGAGTAGCGCTCACCCGTGATCGCCCAGGCGACCAGGCCGGCGATCGGCGGCGTGAGGTACATCAGCGGCGCCGTGCGGGCCACGCCGCGCACCGCGTTGACCCAGCCCCAGACGATCCAGCCGATGAACGCCGAGACGATGACTGCGTAGAACGTGCCCACCCAGATCGGCCAGCCGACGTCGCTCCAGCTCACCCGCAAGCCGGCCGGCAGGCCGAGGAGCACGACCGGCCCGCTGGCGAGCAGCACCGCATAGGTCATCACCGTCACACCGCCGAGGCGCTCGATGAGCGGCTTGGCAGCCACGGTGTAGTAGGAGAAGAACGAAGCCGCGACCAGAAGCACGAGGTCGCCCGCGCCCGCCTGCCAGTGGCCGCCGAAGATCTTGTCGGAAAGAAAGACCAGAACGCCGAGGCAGGCCACCGCGACGCCAGCGACCTGGCCGCGCGTCAGGGTTTCGAGGCCGTGCCAGCGCAGGATGAGCAGGGTGTAGATCGGCCCGCAGGCCAGGATCAACGAGCTCGAGAACGCCGTCGACAGATCGATGCCGTAGGTGACCAGGCCGACGTGCAGGAGATGGCCGACGAGGCCGAGGCGAAGCAGTGCGAGCAGGTCGGCGCGCGAGACTTGCGGCCACCTCAGTCCGTGTCGAAGGCAGAGCAGCGCCGTCGCGGCGACGGGCATGATGAGATAGCGGGCAAACAGGAATCCGCCGGGCGACAAGGCGGTGAAGATCGCCTTTTGCACCGTGAAGTTCGCGCCCCAGACGGCGATCAGCGCGAGCGACGCCCAGAGCGCATAGCGCGCCCGCCGGTCGTGTGCAACCTGCAGGGAATGCGCGGCCGCGATCGGGTCCGGCAGCGCCGCGGCAGGGGACGACATCGTGGGCGATGAGGCTCAGGCGCAGGCAGGATCGCCGAGCGCGCCCTGCGCATCGTCGAGCCGCCAGCCATCGACCGGCGTGGCGCGCGCCAGCGCCATCCAAGCGGCAAAGCCCATCCGCAGGGCCCGCTTCGGCGCCGCGCGGGCGACCGTGAGCCGTTCCGCCTCGGCCACCAGCACGCCGCACTCGGTTGGAATCTCCTCGGGCCTGGCGATGCCTTCGCGGATGACATACCAGCACTCGCCGCCGATCTGCAGATAGGCCTCGCGCTTGCTGGCCCGGCGCAGGTCGGCGAGCAGGTCGGAGCGATGCACCTTGACCTCGTGCACGATGGGCTCGAGATAGGCTTCCACCGTGGTGTGGCGGATGGAAAAGACATCGGGCATGGCCATGGCCCAGGCCTCGCCGACGCGGGCCCGCACGCACAGCCCCCGCCAGGCGAGCCGGCCGCCGCGCGTCATCTCGCGCGCGACCCGTTCGACGAGCTGCTCGTGGGCGTCGCGCCGGCTGCGGTTCTTCTGCAATGTCTCGGCCAGCACGGCGATGCCGGCCTCGCTGACGCGCAAGGTCTCGTGCCCGAGCGGGCCGCGCTCGCGTTGCAGGAGACCGGCGGCAACCAGTTCGATCTCGATGCTGTCCTGGCAGGGCCAGCCGGCCGAGCGATAGACCTCGCGCAGGCGCCGTCGATGCACGACGCCGAGCAAGGCGTTGGGGGAAGAAGACTCGTCGAGCATGGTCGGGAGGCGAATCGAGCGTGAACCATAGCAAGTTTCCGCGCGAAGGCCGGAGCCGCCGCTACGATTCGGACTGCCCATCTTTCGAGGAACCGTCGCCATGCCGCTTCGTCTTTCGCTTCCGCTTGCCCGACTCGTCCTGCTCGCGGGCTTGACGCTGCTCGCCGTGGTCGGCCCGGCCGCAGCCGCAGACCCGAAAGTGCTCAACATCTACAACTGGTCCGACTACATCGCCGACGACACGATCAAGAACTTCGAGAAAGAGACCGGGATCAAGGTCAACTACGACAACTACGACAGCAACGAGGTGCTGCAGGCCAAGCTCGTGGCCGGCAACACCGGCTACGACATCGTCGTACCCGGCTCGCACTTCGCCAAGCTGCAGATCGAAGGCGGCCTGCTGCAAAAGCTCGACCGCTCCAAGCTCACGAACTGGGGCAACCTCGATCCGACCTTGTTGAAGCAGCTGGCCAACGTCGACCCCGGCAACCAGTACCTCGTCGACTGGTTGTGGGGCTACGTCACGGTGGGCATCAACATCCCGAAGGTCAAGGCCGCGCTGGGCGGGATGCCGATGCCCGACAACGCCTGGAGCCTGATCTTCGATCCGAAGTACGCCTCGAAGCTGAAGAGCTGCGGCGTCAACTTCCTCGACTCGGCCTCCGAAGTCCTGCCGGTGGCGATGCTCTACGTCGGCAAATCGCCCTACAGCGCCAACGCCGCCGACTACGACGCGGCAGCGAAGATGCTGCAATCGGTGCGGCCCTACGTGACGCGCTTTTCCTCTTCGGGCTACATCAACGATCTGGCCGGCGGCTCGCTCTGCGCCGTCATGGGCTATTCGGGCGACATCAACATCTCGCGCGCCCGCGCCCTCGACGCCAATCCGAAACAGCCGGCGACGATCGAGGCACTCGTCCCGAAGGGCGGCGCGACGCTCTTCTTCGACACGATGGCGATTCCGAAGGACGCGAAGAACGTGGCCAATGCCCATCTCTTCATCAACTACATCCTGCGTCCCGACGTGGCCGCCGCGCTGACGAACAAGGTGTTCTATGCCAACCCGAACGCGGCCTCGCTCAAGTTCGTGAAGAAGGACGTGGCCGAGAACAAGACGATCTTCCTGTCGGCCGAAGACAAGGCGCGCATGACGCCGCCGGATGCGGTTCCGCAGGCGATCCGGCGCGTCCAGACGCGCATCTTCACCAACTTCAAGGCCGGCAAGTAGCGGCCGGCGCAGGCTTCAGGAAACCTGGACGCCTTTCCAGAATGCGACGCGGTTCTTGATCTCCTTGGCCGCTTCCTTCGGCTCGGGGTAGTACCACACCGCATTCGGGTTGAGGTCGCCGTTGACCATCAGGCTGTAGTAGTGAGCCTCGCCCTTCCACGGGCACATCGAGCGGTGATTGCTGAAGGTCGTGTATTCGCGCTTCAGGCTGGCCTCCGGGAAATAGTGGTTGCCTTCGACCACGACGGTGTCGTCGCTCTCGGCCAGGGTCACGCCGTTCCAGGTTGCCTTCATGTCGCCATGCCTTTCGTGCTCGAGCCGCGGCTCGCGGCATCGGCTCGATCGTAGCGAGGCGGCGACGCTGCTGCATTCTTCCGGATGCAAGCCACGGCCGCGCCTGCGGTCTTGCTGCCGGGAGGGAATGGCGACGCATCGAACGCGGCGTTCGCCGACACCGCGCGAGGCGCGCGCTCTCTACATTGCGCGGACTTGCCTCGAAGTGGCGAAAGGCGCGCAGCGATGACGACGAAGGTACGAAAAGGGCAGGCGCCGGGGCAACTCGAACGCACCGAGTTCGCCATCCGGTTCCGCAACTCCTTCGTCGATCCGGCCTTTCGATCGGAAGACGATGCGATCGCGCGCCTCGAAGCGATTGCCTGGGATGCCTACGACGCCGGTCGCAAGTCGCCGCTCACGCGCAAGGCCGGGCGCGGCTACGCCGACCCCGACTACGACCTGTCGCTGGACTGGATCGAGACCAGGGAACGTCTCGAGCGTGCGCAAGCAGCCTGGGCCGATCCGAAGACGAAGACCCGGGCCCTCGTGATCTGCGGATCGCCGCGCAACGACGGCACCTGTCCCGGGCGAGATCTCGAAGACCTTTCGCCTCGCCGGCATCGTCAGCGAGGAGCTGGCGACGGCCAAGGTCGAGGTCGACTTTCTCGACCTCAGCCTCGTCACCTCGGAATACGGCCGCAAGATTCATCCGTGCAAGGGCTGCGTCTCGACGGCGATGCCACTCTGTCACTGGCCGTGCAGCTGCTACCCGAACCATTCGCTCAACCAGACCAACGACTGGATGGCCGAGATCTACGAACGCTGGGTCGCGGCGCACGCGGTGGTCATCGTCACGCCCGTGCACTGGTACCAGAGCCCGAGCCCGCTCAAGCTGATGATCGATCGCCTCGTCTGCGCCGACGGCGGCAATCCCGATCCGACGACGACGCATGGCAAGAAGGCCGCCGAGGCCAAGGCCCTCGAGCTGAAGGGCTGGAGCTATCCCAAGCACCTCGACGGCCGCGCCTACGGGCTGGTGGTGCATGGCGACGTTGCCGGCATCGAAGGCTCGCGACGCGCGCTCTCGGACTGGCTCGACTGGATGGGCCTGATCGACGCCGGCTCCCAAGCCACGGCTCGATCGCTTCATCGGCTACTACGAGCCCTACGCCACCAGCCATGACAGCCTCGACAAGGACGCCGCGGTGCAGGAAGAAACGCGTGTGGTGGGCCGCGCGGTCGCGCGCGTCGCCGCAGCCCTGCGAAAAGGCGAGCTCAAGTCGGTGTTGGCCGACCTGCCGCGCCCGCGGCCGAAATAGGGGCCCCAGCACGCGCATCCCGACAAGGGTATACCCTTGGCACCACTCCCAGTTACGAGGCGAGCCTCTTGAGCAACTTTCTGAAGAAGATCTTCGCGGCCACGCGCTTGACCCAGCGCGGACGCCTCACGGAGGCAACCCGCGCCATCCAGCAGGCGCTCGCCGCCACGCCATCAGTAGCGCCCGTCACGGCACCGGCGCAGAGCGCGGGCATGGCCACAGAAGCCTCCGCCGAAGCCTTGGTGCTCGATGGCTTGGTGCGCGAAGCTGACATCGACACCGATAGGGCCGAAGTCGCCGATCGGCCGGCCCCTTCCCGTTTCACCGAGAGCAGCTTCACTGCTGCTGCCGGAACGCGCGCCTTCAAACTCTTCGAGCCCGCGGGCCTCGATGGATCGCGAAGGCCCCTGGTCGTGATGCTGCATGGCTGCACGCAGGACGCCGACGATTTCGCTGCCGGCACACGCATGAACGTGCTGGCCCAGGAACGCGGCCTCTTCGTCCTCTATCCGGAACAGGCTCCGCGCTCGAATGCGCACAAGTGCTGGAACTGGTTCGTGCCGAACGATCAGCACCGCGGCCAGGGTGAACCGGCGTTGCTCGCAGGCATGGTGCGCCACGTCATGGCCACCCATGCCATCGACGCCGACCGCGTCTACGTCGCGGGCCTGTCGGCCGGCGGTGCGATGGCCGCGATCCTGGCGCGCGAATATCCCGATCTGTTCGCCGCGGCCGGCGTGCATTCGGGGCTGCCGCCCGGTGCCGCGCACGACATCGCCTCGGCCTTCACGGCGATGCAATCCGGTGCCGGCGTCGCATCCGCGAAGTGGGCCGGGCTTGCCAACGAGCCGCTACGCACGCCGCTGGCGGCGTGGCCGAGCATCGCACCGCGCGAGGCCAAACCCTCGGCCGATGCCGCCCACGGCGCTCCGCTGATCGTCTTTCACGGCGACGCCGACGCCACGGTGAACGCCTTGAACGGCGAGCACCTCGTCGCTGCCGCCCTGGGATCGGGGTCCTGGCAAAGCACGCGAAGCGCTGCCGAAGCCGCCGGCCGCGCCGCCACGCGCACGGTCTATCGGCCGGCCGACGGCACGCCCGATGCGCCGAGCCGGGTCGAGCACTGGGTCGTGCACGGCGCGTCGCACGCCTGGTCGGGCGGCGACAAGTCGGGCACCTACACCGATGTGGCCGGCCCCGATGCGTCGCGCGAGATGCTGCGCTTCTTCGCCGAGCATCCGCGTCGGCACGACGACGGGAAAGTCTTCCGTTCCTAGGGCCTGTCGCTACGGAAGGAGACCCAGCTCCGCGAGCAGGAAGGCATCGTCCTCGGCGATCTCACGCAGCGAGTCGAAGCGGCCCGATGCGCCCCCATGGCCGACCTCGAGATTGACCTTGAAGAGCAGCGCGCGCTCGTCGGTCTTCAGCGTACGCAGCTTGGCCACGTACTTGCCGGGCTCCCAGAACGCCACCTGGCTGTCGTTCAAGCCGCTGCGCAACAGCATCGCCGGGTAGGCGCCGCGCTTCAGGTTGTCATACGGGCTGTAGGCGCGCATCCAGGCGTATTCGGCGGCCACTTTTGGGTTGCCCCATTCGATGAACTCGCCGGTCGTGAGCGGCAGCGTCTCGTCGAGCATGGTGTTGATGACGTCGAGGAACGGCACGTCGGCAACGACCGCCCGGAACAGCTCGGGCCGGCGGTTGACGACGGCTCCCATCAACAGCCCGCCGGCACTGCCGCCCTCGATGGCAAGCATCGAAGGCTCGGTGTAGCCCTTCGCGATCAGGCTTTCGGCACAGGCGATGAAGTCGGTGAAGGTCGTCGCCTTCCTTTCCATCTTGCCGGCCTCGTACCAGCTCTGCCCGAGGTCGCCGCCGCCGCGGATGTGGGCGATCGCGAAGATCACGCCGCGGTCGAGCAGAGAGACACGCGACTGCGAGAAGCCGGGGTCGAGCGGAATGCCGTAGCTGCCGTAGCCGTAGAGCAGCAGGGGCTGCGGGCCGCCCGCCTTCCGGTCGCGCCGCCAGACAAGGGAGATCGGAACGTCGGTTCCGTCTTCCGCCCTGGCAAACGTCCGCTCGCTGCGGTAGAGCGCCGGGTCGTAGGTGGGTACCGGCTGGCGCTTCCTGAGGACACGCTCGCGGGTCCCGAGGTCGTAGTCGTAGGTCGAGGCCGGCGTCGTCATCGAGGCATAGACGAAACGCAGGCTCCGGCTCTGGAACTCGGCATTGCCGCTGGTGTGCACGGTGTAGGCCGGCTCGTCGAAGGCGATCGCGTGTTCGTCGCCGCGCAGCAGATCGAACACGCGCAGTTGCAGGCTCCCCTCGACGCGCTCCGTGACGACGAGATGCTGGGCAAACACGTCGACCTCGTCGAGCATCACGCGCGGCCGCGCGGCGATCAGCTCTTCGGCCGCGGCCAGGTCCGGCTGCCTCGCATCGACGCGGACCAGCCGGAAGTCGCGGCCGGTATCGTTGATGCGGACGTAGAAGCTGCCCTCTCGATGGTCGAGGTCGTACTCGATGTCGTCGCGGCGGGCGAAGACCAGGCGCATCGCGAAGGTCTGCGGCGTGGCGTCGGCCTCGATGAGGCGGACCTCGCTCGAATCCATGCTCGCGCTCGAGAGCAGCACGTAGCGCTCGTCCCGCGTCTTCTCGAGGTCGAGGCTGAACAGCGCGTCTTCTTCCTCGAACAGCAGGACGTCGTCGCCGCTGTCGCCGACGATGTGGCGCCAGAGCCGGTTCGCCCGCTTCGCTTCGTCCATCGTCACGTAATAGAGCGTGCGACTGTCGCCACCCCAGGCCGCAGCGGCCACTTCGTCGCGCGACCAGTCCCGATCCTTGCCGCTGCCGAGCTCGCGAATCCGCAGCGTGTAGTCGCGCCCGCCGGTGAAGTCGGCGCTGTAGGCCAGGCGCTCGGCGTCCGGGCTGACCGTGGCAAGGCCCAGGCTCAGGAACGGCTGGCCGCGCGCCATCTCGTTGAGATCGAGCAGCGTCTCGTCGCGGCCGCTCGGGTCGTAGTGCCGGTCGGCGCCGACGGCGCGACGACGGACATGATGCGCGTACTGCTCGCCCGAGAAAGTGCGCGTCGAGTACCACCACTGGCCCTTGCGATAGGGCACGGAATCGTCGTCCTGCTGGATTCGGCCCAACATCTCCTGGTAGAGCTTTTCCTTCAGCCCGGCATGCGGCGCGAACCACGCGTCCGCATACGCGTTCTCCGCCTTCAGATAAGGCAGCGTGCGTGGATCGTCGCGGTCGCGCATCCAGAAGTAGTCATCGACGCGCGTGTCGCCATGCACGCTCACGTCATGCGGCTCGCGCGGCGCGACCGGCGGCGTCAAGGCGCCGGCTCCAGGGCCGCGCTCAAGTCGCCCATCGGCGCGAAGCCGTGCGCCACCAGCGACTTGTCGCGCAGCTCGATGCCGGGCAGCGGCTCGAGTTTCCAGCGCCGCGTGATGAAGCGAAGGATCGATGCCGTGTCGTACTGCGTCTTGTCGACAAAGCCCTTCCTGGCCAGCGGCGAGACGATCAGCGCCGGCACGCGCGTGCCCGGGCCCCAGCGGTCGCCGACCGGCACCGGCGCGTGGTCCCACAAGCCGCCGTTCTCGTCGTAGGTGACGACGATCAGCATGTGCGGCCACTGCGGGCTGCCTTGCAGCTGGGCGATCAGCGTCGCGATGTGCGCGTCGCCGTCGGCGACGTTGGCATAACCGGCATGCTGGTTGAGGTTGCCCTGCGGCTTGTAGAACGTCACCGCCGGCAGGCGGCCCGCGGCCGCGTCGGCGCGAAAGTCGCTGTCGAAATCCCTCAGATGCGCGGCCCGGTAGGCGGCGTGGGTGGCCGGATCGAAGTTGGCGTAGTAGTTGAACGGCTGGTGGTGCGGCTGGAACCGCACCTCGCCTCTGTAGATAAGCCCGCGGGCGTCGGGCGTCCCGGCACTGGCCGCCTGCCAGGCGCCGCTGTACCAGGCCCAGGACACGCCTTTCGCATCCAGCCTGTCGCCGATGGTGATCAGGTTCTGCGCCGGCAAGGTCGTCGGCTGATTGGGATCGGCAAAGCGCGCATCGCCATCTGCCGCGGGCGCAATACCGCTCGGCTGGTAGGGCGGCTGCATCGTGTTGACCGCGTAGTACATGCCAGCGGCGTCCTTCGGCGTCAGTGCGCCGTCGTGGCGATAGCGCGGCGGTCCGTCGAGGGTGCTGCTTGCGGCGTTGGCGGCCGGAACCAGGCGGACGAAGTTGCCTTGCGCGTCGACCTGGATCTCGGAAATGAGATCCTTGGCCGGTGACGCGTCGGCATTCGGGTATTGCGGGATGCAGGCGCAGACGAGGTACTGGTGGTTGAGGAACGAGCCGCCGAAGGCACCCATGAAGAAGTTGTCGGCGAGGGTGTACTGGCGCGCGATCTGCCAGAGCGCCATGTGGCTGCCGTCGTAGTAGCCCATCGACAGGGCGCCGGCATCGGAATACGTGGCGAAGCGGTCGTTGCGGCCGCCGTCGATCTGCATCAGGTTGCTGTAGAAACGGTGCACGAGGTCGCGCGTGGTCACCGAGATCGGCACGGCGAAGCGATCGGCGCCCTGACCGCTGCCGTCGATCTGGAACGGCCGGTTCGGCAGGCCGACGGTCTGGGCCTGCGTCACGACTTGCGTCTGGCCGGGCGCGGTAAGTCCGCCCCAGATGGGCGGCAGGACGGGCAGCACGGCACCGTCGACGTCACGCTGCGGCGAGATCGTGCCGACGGAGCTCGGGTTCAGGCCTGGAATGCCGTTGGCCCCGGGGAAGAGGCCGTAGAACGTGTCGAAGGAGCGGTTCTCGGCATAGATGACGACGACCGTATCGATGCGGTCCATGGCGCGCCGGTCGGCCGAAGGCGACGACGTCGGCGCCCCGCAGGAGCCGAGGAAAGGCACGAGCGCGGCGGCGAGCAATGTCTGAAGCTTCATTCGTTGGAAGGCGATGAGGGCCGGAGTCCATTGTCGGGGGCCCGACCCGTACGCCGAGCCCGTGGTTTGCCCGGCCTCGGGGCATCGGCTCGGGCCTGCGCCACGGCAGTGGTTTACGCTGCGCGTCTGTCGCCGCGGAGCCGCCCATGATTCCCCTCGCCGAAAGCCCCGTCTTTCCCCGGCACATCGCCTGGGAAAGCAGCGGCACGAGCCGCATCCCGTTCATGAGCTACACCAGCGACGAACTGCATCGGCGCGAGCTCGAACGCTTCTTCTACAAGAACCACTGGTGCTATGTCGGCCTGGAGGCCGAGATTCCGAGGCCGGGCGACTTCAAGCGCACGGCGGTCGGCGAACGTTCGGTGATCCTGGTGCGCGACAGCGACGGCAGCATCCACGTCGTGGAGAACGTGTGCGCGCATCGCGGCATGAGCTTTTGCCGCGAGCGGCACGGCAATCGGAAGGACTTCACCTGTCCGTACCACCAGTGGAACTATTCGCTCAAGGGCGACTTGCAAGGCGTGCCCTTTCGGCGCGGCGTCAAGCAGGACGGCGTGGTTCAGGGCGGCATGCCGGCCGACTTCAAGCCGCAGGATCATGGCCTGACCAAGCTCAAGGTCGCCGCGCGCGGCGGCGTCGTCTTCGCTTCCTTCGACCATGACGTCGAATCGCTCGAAGCCTTTCTCGGGCCGGCGGTGCTGCATTATTTCGATCGCCTCTTCGACGGCCGCGCGTTGAAGCTGCTCGGCTACAACCGCCAGCGCATCCCCGGCAACTGGAAGCTGATGCAGGAGAACATCAAGGACCCGTACCACCCCGGGCTGCTGCACACCTGGTTCGTCACCTTCGGCCTCTGGCGCGCCGACAACAAGTCGCAGCTTCTGATGGACGACCGGCACCGCCACGCGGCCATGATTTCGACGCGCGGCCAGATGGGCAAGGCCGCGCAGGTCACGGCGGTGTCGAGCTTCAAGGAGGACATGCAGCTCGAAGACCCGCGTTTTCTCGACATCGTGCCCGAGCCATGGTGGGGCGGCCCGACCGCGGTGATGACCACCGTCTTTCCGAGCGTCATATTCCAGCAGCAGGTGAACTCGGTCTCGACCCGGCATATCCAGCCCGACGGGCACGGCGCCTTCGACTTCGTCTGGACCCACTTCGGCTTTGCCGACGACAGCGAGGAGATGACCGCGCGGCGCCTGCGCCAGGCCAACCTGTTCGGCCCGGCCGGGTTCGTTTCGGCCGACGACGGCGAGGTGATCGAGCTGTCGCAGCAAGGCTTCGAGCAGAAGCCCTTTCACCGCACCCTGGCCGAGCTCGGCGGCACCGGCGTCGCCGACAGCGACCACATGGTGACCGAGACGCTGATCCGCGGCATGTACGAGTACTGGCGCAAGGTCATGGAGGCCTGAGATGGCGGCCGTGACCCTCGACTTCGCGACCTATCACGAGCTCGTGCAGCTCTATGCCGACTACGCCTACGCCGTCGACTCCGGCGACTGGAGCCTGTGGCCCGAGTTCTTCGTCGACGTCTGCTCGTACCGGCTCGTGCCGCGCGAGAACCACGAGCGCGGCTTTCCGCTGGCGACGCTCGCGTTCGAGAGCAAGGGCATGCTGCGCGACCGCGTCTACGGCATCCGCGAGACGCTCTTTCACGATCCCTACTACCAGCGCCACGTCGTCGGTGCGCCGCTCGTGCGCAGTGCCAGCGCGACGCGGATCGGCAGCGAAGCGAACTACGCCGTCTTTCGCACCAAGCTCAACGAGCTGAGCACGGTCTTCAACGTCGGCCGCTACATCGACACCGTCGTGCGCACGCCGGGTGGCCTGAAGTTCGAGTCGCGCCTCGTCGTCTACGACAGCGAGATGATTCCGAACTCCATCATCTACCCGATCTGATGAGCACCGAGCCGACCTGGCAGGACGTCGCCTCGCTCGACGACTTCGGGGCCACGGACGCCATCGGCGTCGACGTCGGCCGGCACCAGATCGCGATCTACCTCGTCGACGGCGCCGTCTTCGCCACCGACAATCGCTGCACGCACGGCGACGCGCGCCTGTGCGACGGCTTCGTCGAAGGCCACGAGATCGAATGCCCGCACCACCAGGGGCGCTTCGACATCCGCACCGGCGCGGCCACCGGCGCGCCGGCAAGCGTCGCTCTCGCGACCTATCCGGCGCGTGTCGAGGGCGGCCGCGTGCAACTGCGTCTTTGACCCTCGCGGCAACGCCGCGGGCGGCCTCTGCCGGCTCTTGCTATCGTCGCGAACGCCGATGAAAGCGCCGATGCAACCCGTCATCACCAGCCTGCTCGACACCGATCTCTACAAGTTCACGATGTGGCAGGCGATGCTGCATCGCCATCCGCAGACACACGCGGAATACACCTTCGTCTGCCGCAACGCGCCGGCCTACCCGCTCGCCGAGCTCTGCACCGAGGTGAACCGCGAGCTCGACGCACTGTGCGCACTGAGCTTTCGCCCCGCCGAGCTCGCGTACCTCGGGAGCCTGCGCTTCATCCGCTCCGACTTCGTCGACTTCCTGCGCATCTTTCATTTCCAGCGCGACTTCATCGAAGCCCGCGTCGCGGCCGACGGCGTCGGCCTGGAGATCGTCGCGAGCGGCCCGCAGGTTCACGTCATGGGCTTCGAGATCTTCGTGCTGGCGATCGTCAACGAACTCTATTTCCGTCGCTTCGATGCACGCGAGGCCTGGGCCGAGGGCCGCAAGCGCCTGGCCGCCAAGGTCGCCTTGCTGCGCGAGTTCGAGCGCGAGCCGAGGCGTGCGACGCCGTTCGAGTTCTTCGATTTCGGCGTGCGCCGGCGCTTTTCGAGCGAGTGGCACCGTGAAGTGCTGGTGACGCTCAAGCGCGAAGTGCCGCAATTCTTCAAGGGTGCCTCCGACGTGCTCTTCGCGCGCGATCTCGGCTTGGTGCCAATCGGCACGATGGCGCATGAATACCTGCAGACCTTCCAGACCCTCGGCGTGCGCCTGCGCGACTTCCAGCGCGCCGCGCTCGAAGCCTGGGTCCAGGAATATCGCGGCGACCTCGGCACGGCGCTCACCGACGTTGTCGGCATGGACGCGTTTCTCGCCGACTTCGATCTCTACTTCGCCAAGCTCTTCGACGGCTTGCGGCACGACTCCGGCGATCCCTTCGTCTGGGGCGAGAAGGCGCTCAAGCACTACGACAAGCTGCGCATCGACGCCAAGACCAAGCGCCTGGTCTTCTCCGACGGCCTCGACCTCGATAAGTCGTTTGCGCTCTACCGGCATTTCGCCGATCGGACCCTGGTCGGCTTCGGCATCGGCACGAACCTGACCAACGACATGGGCCTGAAGACACTGCATATCGTCATGAAGCTCACCCACGCCAACCGGCAACCGGTGGCCAAGCTCTCCGACAGCCCGGGCAAGCTGTTGTGCGACGACGAGACCTTTCTCGCTTACCTGCGCCAGGTCTTCAACGTTCCGGCCTGAGAGACGGCAATGCGCACGGTCACGCTCGCGAGCGCGATCGACTTCGAGGGCTTCCGCGGCGCCTGCCGCGCCTTGTGGGCAGAACAGATCGAGCCAGGCCGAGTGGTCTGGCACCTCGCGCCAAGCGGGACCGGCGGTGCCGACGTTGTCACCCAGCCGGCGGCCGTCCCGGCGCCGCCGGCGCTGCACGTGCCATCTCGATTCTTGCCGCTGTGCAAGGACGCGATACGCCACGGCGATCCCGATTTCTTCGACCTGGCTTATCGATTGCTGTGGCGGCTTCAGACCGAACCTTCGCTTCGCCATGACCCGCTCGACGCCGACTGGGTCGCCCTGGAAGCCATGGCCCGCCGCACATCGCCACCGCCCAGCAACGTCGCCGCCGCGCCGGCCTCTGGCGAAGCGCCAGCGACGCTGCCCCGCCTGCGCGACGCGCTCGAGCGCTGCCGCGAGTGCCCGATCGGCGCCCATGCGACGCAGGCGGTGCCGGGCGAAGGTCCGGTACGCGCACGCCTGATGTTCGTCGGCGAGCAGCCCGGCGATCAGGAGGATCTGCAGGGCCGGCCGTTCGTCGGGCCGGCCGGCCAGCTCTTCAGCCAGGCCCTCGCCCAGCTCGGCATCGATCGACGCGAGGTCTACATCAGCAACGCCGTCAAGCACTTCAAGTTCGAGATGCGCGGCAAGAGACGGATCCACAAGACGCCTTCGCAGCAGGAAGCGGCGGCCTGCCTGCACTGGCTGGAAAGCGAGATCGCGCTCGTCGACCCGGGCGCCCTCGTCGCCCTGGGCGCGACGGCGGCGCGCCAGCTGATGGGCGCGCCGATCGCGGTGACGCGCCAGCGTGGCCAATGGCTGAAGCGCGCCGACGGCCGCCACGTCTTCATCACCCTGCATCCTTCGGCGCTGCTGCGCGTCGAGCCCGAAGACAAGGAGGCGGCGTACGCGGCCTGGCTCGCCGATCTTCGCAAGGCGGTGGCGCTGTAAGGTCCTTCACGATCCCGCGACCAGCAGGGGCGGCGCCAGCCGCGACCTCAACCCCCTGCGATCGGAGATTTCATGAAGACCCTCAATTCCAGCCTGATCTGCGTGTGCCTGGCGCTTGCCGGCGCGGGCACGGCGTTCGCCGCCGACGACGCGATGATGAAGAAGCCCGACGCCATGAGCAACGACGCCATGGCCAAGAAGGATGCGATGACGATGCAGCAATGCAAGGACCACATGGCGATGGCGAAGAAGGACGCCATGGCCAAGAAGGACGACGCCATGATGAAGAAGGACGCCATGTGCGACGACATGATGAAGAAGGACGCGATGATGAAGAAGCCCGACGCGATGGCTGCCGACCCGATGAAGAAGTAGCGAGCGGTCGAAACAGACCCGTCCTACAGCCCGCTCGGGCATCGCCTGACCGGGCCATTCCCTGGCCGATGCTTCAATGGGTCGAACGCCTGCGGGCAACTCGAAGGAAGCACGGGCCATGAACGACACCACCGATCAACGCGAGCTCCTGTGGAAGCTCATCAAGAACACGCGTTTCGCGATGTTCACGACGCGCCACGGCAATGGCCATCTGCATGCGCGCCCGATGACGACGCAGAACAAGAACGGGATCGGCCCCGACGAGAGCCTGTGGTTCTTCATGTCGAAGAAGGGCGACCCGGTCGACGACCTGAAGGCCGATCCGGTGGTCAATGTCGTCTACGCCAACCCGTCCGAGGACAGCTACGTCTCCGTCTCCGGCACGGCGGCGATGATCGAGGACCAGGCCAAGAAGGACCAGCTTTGGAGCAAGCTGGCCGAGGCCTGGTTTCCGGGTGGCTCGAGCGACCCGGACCTGGCGCTGGTCCAGGTGCAGATCGTTCACGCCAACTATTGGGATGTGAAGGAAAGCAAGATCGTCCAGCTCTACACCATGGCCAAGGCCGCGGTCACGGGCAAGCCGCCGACGGAGCTGGGCGAGCACGGCGTCGTGCGCATGCGCTGACGGCCGAGGCCGCCACGGCGGCACAAGGTCACGGCGCGGCACGTTTTGCGCGCAGTGCCATCGATCTGCGGCAGAAGGCTGGCGCTGTTCAGCGCTTCGGGAAGGCAGGCGCGCCGATAAGGTATCGACACCCGCTTCGGGAGATGCCCATGAGACACGCCCCTTCCACGCTGCACTTTTCGCATGCCTTCGGCGCTTCGGCGCCGGCAGGAGCCATCGAATGGGAAGAGCTGCCGTCGCTGGCCGGCTCGCTCGCCGATCGGCTGGTGATGCTGGGCAATCGCCACATCGGCACGGCCGCGGCTCGCTTTCGCTCCGGCGCAGCGGCGCCGACCGCCGGCTCGCCCTGGGACAGCACGCGTCCTGCAGAGCTCGAGACGACCGTCGTGTCGCAACCTTTTCGCGAGCCCCTGCAAGGCGTCGCAATCCGCGAAGTGAACGAACCGGACGTCTTCCGCCACTTCTTCGGCGCCTGAGTCCGCGCCCGTTTCGATCGCGGCCGCCGCGCGCCCTGCGCGTCGCCGCTATGCTCGGCGTCTTCGTTTCGCTGGGCTTGCCGTGACCGATCCCGCCCCCGTCTTGCCGCCCACGACCCTCGCCCACTCCGCGCTGGTATTGGGAAGACTTCCAGGTCGGCCAGACGCGCGAGTTCGGCAGCCTGCTCGTGACCCGGCAAGACGTGCTCGACTTCGCCCGCAAGTTCGATCCGCAGCCGTTTCACCTCGACGACGCCGCCGCCGAGCACTCGCTGTTCGGCAAGCTCGCCGCCAGCGGCTGGCATACCTGCGCGATGGCGATGCGACTGCTGTGCGATGGCTATCTGCTCGAATCGGCTGCTCTCGGCTCACCGGGGGTCGAGCAATTGGCCTGGCCCAAACCGGTCTTTCCCGGCGACACCTTGCGCATGCGCTGGACCGTGGTGGCAACGCGCGCACTTGCGACCCGACCGGCCGTTGGCCTGGTTCGCAGCCATTCGGAGGTGCTGAACCAGCACGGCGAAGTCGTGCTGACAATGCAAGGCGCCGGGTTCTTTCGCCGGCGCCATCCTGCGGCGCCCGCTCCGATGGCGTGATTTTGTTGTGTCGCGCCGCCCGTTCGCCGCAGGCCGACGGGCAACGCAAGGCGCGACAATGCGGACTCACTCCGCGCAGTGGAAGCCTTGGGGGTGTTCGCCGGCTGGCGACGCGCCGCCGCGGAGCCCTGACTCGCATGGCAATCAACCCGGCACAAGCGATCGACGAAGAAGGGGAGCCCGGTGGCACCCCGTCCGGATTCGGCCATGCGCTGCCGGCCGGCACGCGGCTGCGCGACTACGAGATCACCGGTCTGGTCGGTGAAAGCGGCTTCGGATTCGTCTACCTCGGCTGGGACCACTCGCTGCAGCGCAAGGTCGCCGTCAAGGAGTACATGCCGGCCTCGATGGCCTCTCGCGTCAGCGGCTCGTCGGCCATCGTCGTCAAGTCCGAGCGCCATCTCGATACCTTCAAGGCCGGCCTGAAGAGCTTCGTCAACGAGGCCCGTCTGCTCGCCCGCTTCGACCATCCTTCCCTCGTCAAGGTCTATCGCTTCTGGGAGGAGAACGGCACCGCCTACATGGTCATGCCCTTCTACGAAGGCCCGACCCTGAAGACCGCCCTCGCCGAGCTCGGCCACGTGCCCAGCGAAGGCGAGCTCAGGGCCTGGCTGAAGCCGGTGCTCAACGCGGTGACGGTGCTGCACGACGGCGAGACCTGGCATCAGCACATCGGCCCCGACTCGATCATGTTGACGCCGGTCGGACCGGTGCTGCTCGGATTCGCTTCCGCCGAACATGCGATCGCAGCCATGAATCACACGCCGGCCGCGGCGCTCAAGCCCGGTTTCGCGGCGATCGAGCAATACGGTGGCATCGCCGAAACCACGCGCGGCCCCTGGACAGACCTTTACGCCCTGGCCGCCGTCGTCTATGCCGCGATCACGGGCGAGGATCCAGCGCCGGCCGCCGATCGCCTCGCCGACGATCGCCTGCCCGCGCTGGCAACGATCGCCGCGGGCCTGTACAGCGCCAGCTTCCTCGGCGCCATCGACGCCGCACTCGCCGTCCAGCCCGAACGGCGGCCGCGCGATCATCTCCGGTTCCGGGCCCTGATGGGCGATATCGAAACGCCCGAGCGCCTCGAGCTGGCACCGCGCCTGGACCTGATGCAAGAGCCCTTCGGCGGCGGCGTCGAGGGCCCGCGGGAAGTCACGGTGCCCGACGGACCTCTTTCGCAACCCGCCACGCACAACCCGGGAGCCTCGTCGTCAGCGGGCGACAAGGCTCGGGCCGCGCCGCGGTCGGCGCCGGCGGTCGGCGTCGCCGCGCGCGTCCGCGAGCGTGGCGCGCCGTCGTGGATGCGCCTCGGCCGGACAAGTCGCGCCTTCGGCAGCCGGGCGATCTACGGCCTGGTCGCCGTCACCGGAGTTCTCATCGGCGTCGCGGTGCTGGCACTCGATTTCTATGGCCGCCAGGGCACGCGCGTCGCTCCCGCCAGCGCGGCGCCGCCGGCCGCTTCCGCCACCGCGCTCGTCGCCCGCGTGCCTGCGTCAGCCGTTGCGATGCCGCTCGTCGCGGCGTCGGCATCGGCATCGGCATCGACGTCGACGTCAGTGTCTGCAATGGCAGCGGTACCGGGCCCGACGCCCGAGGCTGCGACCGTCCCGCCGGTGCGCGCCTCCGCGCCTGAACAAGCGGCGCCGGCAAGTCCGGCCGAGCGCCAGGCGCGTTGCCTCGACATCCTGCAGAAGGCTTCGCTCGAGCCGATCAGCCAAGCCGATACCGCTTTTTCAAGAAGGAATGCAAATGAAGCCCTGCCTCGGGGCGTGCCGATCCGGTTCGCTCATTTCCTTCGTCGTCGCCAGCCTCCTGTTCGTCGCCGGCTGCACTCCCGGCGGACCGCAGACCTTCGAGAAGGCCGCAGCCGAGGCCACCGACAACCTCGTCGCCCAGACCAGCCAGCTGCCGTCGTTCCTGGCCAAGTTCGAATCGACCCTGTCGCAGCCCGACGCCAGCGCGCCGAAGCGCAGCATCGTCCTCGACCCGATGCTCGATCTGGTCACCGGCCAGCAGACCGAAACGACCAAGTTGCTCGAACGCCGCGTCACGCAACGCATCGGCCTGAAGTTTCCGCAGTTCGAATTCCTGCCGTTTCAGCCCGGCAATCTGACGAAGGCCCGCTACTTGATGACCGGCACCGTGTCGCGGGTCGCCTCGGATGGGCCGCGGCGCGAGGTTCGCATCAGCCTGGCCCTCGTCGACATGAAGACGACATTGATCGTGGCCCAGGCGTCGGCCCTGGCGCTCGAGGAAAATCTCGACGCGACGGCAACGCCGTATTACAAGGACAGCCCGGTCCTGATCAAGGACAAGGTGGTCGAGGGTTATGCCAAGACCACAGGTGCCCCTGTCGGCCAGCATGCCGACCCGTACTACATGGCACGGATCGCGGCGTCGAGCGTGATCAGCGAGGCGACGACGCTCTACAACGCCGAGCGCTATCAGGACGCGCTCGGCCAGTATCAGACCGCACTCGCCACGCCCGAAGGCAAGCAGCTGCGCGCCGAGAGCGGCGTGTACCTCACGAACATGAAGCTCGGCCACGTCGCCGAAGCCGAGCAGGCCTTCGGCCGCATCGTCGCACTCGGAATCGCCTACAACGAGCTCGGCGTCAAGTTCCTGTTCAACCCGGGCAGCACCGAATTCTGGTCGGACCCGAAGATCAGCGGCGCCTATGCGATGTGGCTGCGCCAGATCGGCCGCGAGGCCGTCGCCGCGGGCAGCTGCATGAAGATCGTCGGCCACACCAGCAAGACCGGGCCCGCCGCGATCAACGAGGCCATTTCGCTCAAGCGCGCCAGCTACATCCGCCAGCGCCTGGTGGCGGAGCAGCCGGTGCTCGCGGCGCGCACGCAAGTCGAGGGCATGGGGTTTCGCCAGAACATCGTCGGCAGCGGCACCGACAATGCGTTCGACGTGCTCGACCGCCGCGTCGAGTTCAAGATCCTGCCTTGCGGCTGATCGCGGAGCGGCGCCCCGGCGTCCGATGAACCGGGCTCGGGGCATCATCTCTTGCCCGCGCCGGCCGCTTGCGTAAGCTCGCGCCGGACCGACCATGGCCACCATTCCTCCGGACAACGCCGACGACGAAGAGCGAACCATCGTTCGGCCTTCTTCTGCGCGCGCCGGCGGCGCGATGGCCCCGACCGCGGCGATCGCCTTCCCCGCGTCGATCCCGCCCACCGCGCCTATGCCGCCGGCGAGCGCGCCGCGCGCCGCAGCGATGGCGCTCGGTCACGTCCTGTCGCCCGGAACGCGGCTGCGCGACTACGAGATCACCGGCCTGATCGGCGAAGGCGGCTTCGGCATCGTCTACCTGGCCTGGGACCACTCGCTGCAGCGCAAGGTCGCCGTCAAGGAGTACATGCCGGCCTCGATGGCCTCTCGCGTCAGCGGCTCGTCGGCCATCGTCGTCAAGTCCGAGCGCCATCTCGATACCTTCAAGGCCGGCCTGAAGAGCTTCGTCAACGAGGCCCGTCTGCTCGCCCGCTTCGACCATCCTTCCCTCGTCAAGGTCTATCGCTTCTGGGAGGAGAACGGCACCGCCTACATGGTCATGCCCTTCTACGAAGGCCCGACCCTGAAGACCGCCCTCGCCGAGCTCGGCCACGTGCCCAGCGAAAGCGAGCTGCGGGCCTGGCTCAATCCCTTGCTCGATGCCTTGACGGTGATGCACGCCGCGCAGTGCTTCCATCGCGACATCGCGCCCGACAACATCCTGCTGACCGAGCGGGGTCCGCTCCTGCTCGATTTCGGCGCGGCGCGACGCGTCATCGGCGACATGACGCACGCCCTCACCGTCGTCCTCAAACCGGGCTATGCACCGATCGAGCAATACGGCGACGTGGCCTCGATGACGCAGGGCGCCTGGACCGACATCTACGCGCTCGCTTGCGTCGTCTACTACGCGATCACGGGCAAAACGCCGATGTCGTCGGTCGAACGGCTGATGGACGACCGGCTCGAGCCTTTGGCCACGCTCGCCGCCGGCCGCTACGGGCCGGCCTTCCTCGGCGCCGTCGACGCGGCGCTCGCAGTGCGGCCGCAGGATCGACCGCAGACCGAAGCCCAGTTTCGCACCCTGCTCGACGCCGACCTGCCGGCGCCTGCGCTGCTCCCGCCGGCTTCGGCACCCACTCCGCGCCACGAGACGTTCGCCGGCACCGAACAGCACTCCTACTCGACCGTTCCCGGCACGCTCCTGCCGATACTGGCCACGCAGTTGCAGGCCCGCGCACCGGCCGAGTCGGTGCTTCCGGCCGACGCTGCCGACGAGTCAGCCTCCGACTTCGCCGCCAGCACCGGCGCAGCGAGCCTGGCACCGATGGCGCCCGATTCGATATCGCCGGCACCGCGAAGCCATGCCGAACCGCGACCGCGGGCCAGCCGCATGCCCCTGGTTGTCGTCGTTGTGCTCATCGCGGCGCTGGGCATTGGCGTGCTCCTGTTCTGGGCCCTGCAGAAACGCGGCGCCGATGACGGTGCGAAGGCGATCGGCGAGGCCGCCTCCACAGTCGCCTCACCGCCCGCGTCGGCTGCGCCTGCGCTTGCAGCAGTACCTATGCCTGTACCTGCAGCATCGACGGTCGCAGCGCCGCCCCCTGCCTCGGCGTCGATGCCTCCGATCGGGCCCGCGAGCTCGAGCCTCGGCGTTCCTGCCATCGTCGCACCCGTGCCACCACCGGCGGCCAGCGTGACGGAGCCCGTTCGGCCGCCCGCCAACGTCGCGCCTGCACCCACGGCCCCGGTCACATCGGGCAGCGGGCGCGAGCCGGCCGCGGCAACGCCGCACGAGACATCCGCAACGCCGCACGAGACACCGGCAACGCCACACGACACCTCGGGCTCGCCGGCCTCACCGACCCCTTCGATGCGGCCGCGCCGCGAGCCGGCAACCGGCGCGCGCGTGCAGACGCCGGCGGAGCCCCATGCCGAGACGCCCCGCCGCCCGGCGGCGGGCGCCCGTTGCAGTGATATTCTGCAAAAGGCTTCGCTGGAGCCTTTGACCGCCGAAGAAGCGGACTACCTGAAGAGGGAGTGCAGATGATGGCCTCGACTTCGAAGACCTGGTGCGGCCCGGCTTGGTGCTGGCTCGCCGCGATGATGGCGGTGCTGCTGGTCGCTTGCGCGGCGCCGCAGGCCACCAACATCAGCGACGAGCTGCCCTTCGATCAGGCGGTGGCCAACGCCACCGATGGCCTGGCGGCGCAGACGCAGAAGTTGCCGGCGTTTCTGGCCAAGGTCGAGTCCAAGATCAACAAGCGCGGTGTGGTTCTCGACCCGATGCTGGATGCCCGGACCGGGCAACAGACGGCGGCTACCGTGCTGCTCGAAAGCCGGGTCACGGAGCGCCTGTCGACCAAGTTCGACAGCTTCGAGATCCTGCCCTTCCAGTCGGCCAGCCTGACGCGCGCGCAATACCTGCTGACCGGCACGATGACCCGGGTCGCAAGCGGCGGCGGCAAGAAGAGCGCCCTGCAGATCAACATCGCGCTCACCGATCTGAAGAGCGGCCTCGTGGTCGCGCAGGCCTCGGCACTCGCGAAGGACGAAGGCCTCGATCACACGCCACTGGCCTACTATCGCGACAGCCCGGTCCTGGTGAAAGACCAGGTCATCGAGGGCTATGTCCGGACCTCGGCCACGCCGCCCGGGCAACGCGCCGACGCTTTCTATCTCGAGCGCATCGCCTCGGCCACGCTCATCAACGAGGCGACGACGCTCTACAACCAGGAGCGCTACGTCGAGGCGCTCGGCCAATACCGCAGCGCGCTCGCCACGCCGGCCGGCGAACAGCTGCGCGTCCTCAACGGCATCTACCTCGCCTCCGCCAAGCTGGGCCGAAGCGCCGAGGCCGAGCAGGCCTTCGGCCGGGTTGTCGCGCTCGGCATCGCGTACAACCAGCTCGGCGTCAAGTTCCTCTTCAATCCGGGCAGCACCGAGTTCTGGTCGGACTCGAAGGTGAGCGGGCCCTATGCGATGTGGCTGCGCCAGATCGCCAAGGAAGGCACCGCCGCCAAAGCCTGCATGGACATCGTCGGCCACACCAGCAAGACCGGCTCCGAGGCGGCCAACGACACGCTGTCGCTGCAGCGGGCGAACTTCATTCGCCAGCGCCTGGTCGCCGATGCGGCGGTGCTGGGGGCGCGCACCAAGAGCTCGGGCATGGGCTTTCGCCAGAACATCGTCGGCAGCGGCACCGACAACGCCGTCGACGCGCTCGACCGGCGCGTCGAGTTCAAGATCATTCCCTGTCCGTAGCCGCCGGGCGGGCCAGCGCGCGCTCGCGCAGCAGCCGCTCCAGGCATTGCTCTCGAATGCCGTAGAAGGTCATGAGATCGTCGACCTCGGCCCGGGCCCTGGCCCGATCGCCGCCGGCGCCTTCGCTGCGTGTCGCCAGGATCATCTTGTTCTTGTGGGTGTGCTCCAGAGCCACGAACTCGAACACCTTGGCGTCATAGCCGGCGGCTTCCAGGAGCAGGGCACGCAGCGTGTCGGTGACCATCTCCGCTTCCTGGCCGAGATGGATGCCGTGCCGGAACAGGGCGCCCAGAGGCGCGGGGCGGCTCATCTGCGGGCGCAGCTCCTTGTGGCAGCAAGGCGAGCAGACGAGAACGCGGGCGTCGGCGCGCAGGCCGAGATCGATGGCATGGTCGGTGGCGGTATCACAGGCATGCAACGCGATCATGACGTCGACCTTGTCCGGCTCGAAGCTGCGCAGATCGCCCTGCACGAAGCGCAGACCCTCGCAATGCGAACGCTCGGCGGCGCGATTGCAGAGGTCGACCAGATCGCGGCGCAGCTCGACGCCGACCACCTGCGGCGCCACGCCGAAGCGCTGCTGCAGGTGGGCGTATGCAGCGAAGGTGAGATAGCCCTTGCCGCAGCCGAAATCGACGAGGCGAAGCGGCCGGCCGAGCGGGAGTTGTGCGGCGTCGAGCGCGCCGTCGAGAACCTCGAGGAACTTGTCGATCTGCTTCCACTTGCGCGCCATCGACGGAACGAGCCGATGGGCCGCGTCGGTGATGCCGAGATCGACGAGAAATGGCAGCTCGAGCGACAACGCGCGCGCCTTCGCGCGATCGTGCGGCGCCAGTGCGTGATCGGTCGCGGCTCGCGCTTCGGGCTCGGTCGACTCGCCTCCGATCGAAGCGGTCGCGACCGAGCGCAGGGTCTGCTTGCCACGCCGGCTCACCATGAGATGGTGCGAGCGATCGTGCGTCTGCAGGACGGCATGGGCAAACGAAGAGGCACCCGTCTCGCCAAGCATCGACTCGATCGCTGCCGAAGCCGCTGCGGGGTCGAGATTCTTGGTCACGTCGCGGGTCGAGTAGCGGTAGACAAAGGACAGGGCCGCCGTACCGTGCAGCTCGATCAAACGGACCCGAACGCTTTTGAGATCGTCGCTCGAATGCCGGTTCTTGGAGAGAACGAGCATGACAAGCGAGCGCTCGTCGACAGCCGCGCGGAAGGCGCCGAGAAATTCGTCGAGCGGCGCCGGGTTCGGCGACGGCGTCGCGGCGCGGGAAACGGTCGACGGAGCGTCCACGGAATCTCTGAAGCTGGGAACAGCGGCGATTGTCGATGACAGGCCTTCGGGCGCCGGCGGGGAAGGCGGGCGACAATCGCGGCCATGTTCTTCGGTATCGCCGACTACGCCTCGTTCGTCGTCGCCATCATCGTCTTCCTGCTGATTCCGGGGCCAGGCAACCTCGCCCTCATCACCTCGACCAGCAAGGGCGGGTGGCGCGGCGGACTGGCGGCGACGCTCGGCCTCATCTGTGGCGACCAGGTGCTGATGTGGCTGGCTGTCGCCGGCGTTGCCGCGCTGCTGGCAGCGTATCCGCCCGCCTTTCGTGGTGTGCAGTGGCTAGGCGCCGGCTACCTCGCCTGGCTCGGCTTGCGGATGCTGCTGGCCAAGCCCGGTGACCAGCCGCTGCTGAAGATCCGCGCCGGGCACTACTTCCGTCAGGCGCTGACGATCACCCTCCTCAATCCGAAGGCCATCGTCTTCTACATGGCTTTCTTCCCGCTGTTCGTCGATCCGGCCCGTCACGCCGGCCTGGCCACGTTCGCGGTGATGGCTGCCACGATCGCCACCTTGACCTTCGCCTATGGCCTCGCCATCACCTTGTTGACCCACAACCTGGCCGAGCGCCTGCGCGCCAACCCGAAGATCGGCCAAGCCCTGACGCGCCTCGCGGGCACCTTCATGATCGGTTTCGGCGTCAAGCTCGCGCTCTCGCGCTGAGCCGAGCCTTGCTACCTCAGGCGGCAATCCGCTCGGAGTGAAACGCGAGCAGGCGGTCGAGCAGCGCGTCGAGGCGAACGTCTTTTTCGAGCAAGCTGGCCATCCGTGGCGTGCAGAGCTCGCGCGGCCGATCGAATGCGAACCAGCCGAAGGCGTCCATTTCCGGCAAGGTCCGGTTCGAACCGCGCTCGACGAAAGTGCTTTCGCAGCACAGACCGCGCGGATCGACGCGCTCCATCGTCGTGGCAAAAAGATGCAGGTCCTTTTTCCCGGTGTAGGCGAAGCTGCCGAGGTCGCTCAGCGCCTCCGGCGCGAGGGTCAGACCGGTTTCTTCCGCGGTCTCGCGCAGCGCGGCCTGGCACGGCGTTTCGGTGGCATGGATGCCGCCCTTGGGCAGATCCCAATGGCGCTGCCCGGTCACGTGGCAGAGAAGCAGCTCGCGCGTGGCACTCAGGATGACGATGCCACAGCTCAGGCGCCGTGGCCGGGAAGCAAGGAAATTGGACACGCCCGCATTGTCCCGCGCGGACGCGCGCCACGTGCGTCGGGACGCGAATGACCACGCGCTGCACCGCCAAATCCTTGACGTTCGCGGCGATCCTTTTCGAGCCTTCGCGCGACGCTACGATGACTAGATGTCCTTCGTCTGCGGCTTCTCGATCTTTGCCACGGCCATCGGCGATTGCGCTGTCGCCTGGGGCGCACGCGGCCTCACCGGGGTATGGCTCCCGGAGTCGAATGCGGCACGCCTGCGCGTGCGGGTTGCCCGGCGCCGGCCGCAGGCGCGCGAGCTGGTCCCGCCGCCGCGCGTCGCCTCAGCGATCCTGGCCATCACCCGTCTTCTGAACGGCGAGCGTCTCGACCTGCGGGACATCGACATCGAGGACACGACTCTCGACCCGTTCGACCGGCGCGTGTACGACGCCGCCCGTGCGATCGCGCCGGGTCGGGTCGTCACCTATGCCGACCTGGCGGCGCGCATCGGCGGTGCAAGCTCGGCGCGGTCGGTCGGGCAATCGCTCGGCCGCAACCCGTTCCCGATCGTCGTTCCCTGCCATCGCATCGTCGCGGCGGGCGGCGAACTCGGCGGGTTCTCTGCGCCGGGCGGCAGCGCCACCAAGCGCCGCCTGTTGACGATCGAGAACGCCCGGCTCGACGGGCCCGTGGATCTGTTCGACGCGATCGATCCATCGACGGCGGCGCAGCCGACGCCCTGAGCGCGATTCATCGCGCCGGCGACGCTGTCGCGGCGAAGTCGGCCGCGCTCTGCGAGATCGTCGTGTCCGCCCGCTCGTAAGTGCCGACGAGGCAACCGCTGGCCAGGCCGTGGGCTTGAATCGCTTCGAGCACGGCTTCCCGACCCGGTGCCTCGGCGAAGGTCGCTCCGGCCTCTAACGCGAAGACCTGGAACACGTAGCGATGCACGCCATGTCCCGGCGGTGGGTCGGGCGGCAGCCAGCTCGTCTGCAGATAGGAATTGCGCCCGAGGCGAAGCCCTTCGACAGGATGATCGGCGCTCGGCAACGCGCCGGCATCGAGGGTGCCCTCGCCGGCAGGCAATGCGACGACGATGGCGTGCACGAGCGGTTGCGGCGTCGGCGCATCGGCGTCCTCCACGATCAGCGCCACCGAATCGGCAGTCGCCGGCACGCCGCGCCATTGCAGAGGCGGTGAAACGCCTTCGCCGTCCGCGGTGTAGCGCTCCGGAATCGGCGCGTGGTCGGCGAACGCCAGGCTGCTGACCGTGATCGCGGCCATGCCGCCGCGCAGGTCGACAGCGTGAAACACGGTCTTGTCCAGGCCGGCACGCTGACTCCGCAGGGCATGGCCGATCGCTTCAGGGATTTTTTCCAGCATGGGCCTTGAGTCCTTTGGCTTTGCCGGGCACGCGCCATGCCCGCATCGCATTCCCGCAGGTCATCGCCTCCTCGACCGTTTCTCAATCGAATGAGAACGATTTGTATTAGCATCAAGCTTCATGTCTTTCTGTGAAGGGCCCGATGGCCCATGCCACGATGCGCACACGCTCCGCCTTTTTTCGCCGCACAAAATTCCTGCCGCCTACTCGGCGCAGCGCCTGCCACTGGTCGCAATTGGCGCCAGTTCCGGCTGCCTCCGAGGGTGGCCGACGCGCAGCCACACGCTGTCGACGACCCTGGCTCCCGGTCACGGTGCAAGGCAAACGCGACGAGGACGATTTCGGTGGCGGAACGCCCTCGATCGGCAAATTGCCCGCGGACCGCACGACATCCCGCAGTCGATCACGATCATCAACAAGGCGTTGATGCAGTCGCAAGGCGCGTCTCGCTGGGCGACGCCCTGCGCAACGTCCCTGGCATCACCTGGGTGCAGCCGAGGGCGGGCAGATCGGCAACAACATCAACCTCAACGGCTTCAGCGCGCGGACCGACATCTACCTGGACGGTTTTCGCGACCGGGCCCAGTACTACCGCGACATCTTCGCGCTCGACGCAGTCGAGGTTCTGATGGGACCGTCGTCGATGCTTTTCGGGCGCGGCTCGACCGGTGGCGTGATCAACCAGGTGACGAAGAAGGCGCGGCTCAAGCCGATCACCGAGGTGACCGGTGCCCTGACCACGAATGGCCTGGTTCGCAGCACCGCTCGACTTCGATCGCCCGCTGTCGGAGACCTCCGCCGTGCGGGTCGCCTTTGATGGCACAAGACGGCGCACCGACCACGCGCCGCGAGATGACCGTCGCAGGATGCCGGCATCGCGCCATCGCTTCGCCTCGGCATCAACACCCCCACTGAAATCACGCTCTCGGCGCTGCTGCAGCACAACAACGACAGGGCCGACTACGGTGTCGGGCCGCTCAATGGCGCGCCGGTCGACGGTGTCCGCGACACGGTCTATGGCTTCTCGGACGACCGCACGAAATCCAGACGTCGCGGCATTGAACGCCGGGCTCAGCCACCGCTTCGCGCCCGATGTGGCGCTGCGCAGCCAGGTGGCCTACTTCCACGTCACCACCAACGCGAGGGAAACGGCGCCGCAAACGATAGGCACCGTCGGCCCCGGTGGCTTCGCGCCCCTGGTGCCGGCAGCGACCAGCGCGCTGCCGCTCGATGCGCTGAGTGTTCGTCTGCAGAGCCACGACCGGCTGATCCACGACAGCTCGATATCGAACCAGACCGAGCTCACGACCAGGGTAGAACACCGGCGCGATCCGGCATGCGCTGCTTTTCGGCGCCGAAATCGGCCACGACAGCTATGAAAACCAGGCGTACTTCCGCAACGGCTCGTGCAACGGCATCGCCCTGAATCCGGCGACCGGAACATCGGGCTATGCCGCGTGCGTCCCGGTCCTCGACCCGCCTTACGACGACTCGCCTGCCAACGCACCGCAGCGCGCCGGCAACCTGGCCACCGGCTCGGCCAACGAGCTCGCCGCCTACCTGAACGACACCGCCGACTTGAGCCCGCAGTGGAAGGCCGTCGCCGGCGTTCGCTACGACCGCTACGCGGCACAGATCGGCAACTCGATCAACTCGTCGAACACGCCGGGCAACACGAGCTTCCCGTCGCTCGACCAGACGGTGAACTTCACCAGCGTGCGCGGCGGCCTGATCTGGCAGCCGAGCCCGGCGCAGGCGTACTACCTTTCGTACAGCACCTCGTTCAATCTGTCGCTGGAGCAGCTCGTATCGACCACGGGCGTGAGCCAACCTTTGCCGCCGCAGACGAACAAGGCCTACGAGCTGGGCGGAAAGATCGACCTGTCGGGCACCGGCTTGCAGGTGACCGCGGCCGCGTTCCAGATCACCCAGGACAACGCCCGCTCACAAAACTCGGACAACACATACACCGCGACCGGCACCATTCGCGTCAATGGCGCGCGGGCCGGCTCGTGGGCCGCCTCGACGAGCGCTGGCAGGTCTTCGGTGGCGCCACGCTGCTCGATGCCGAGATCATCCATGGCATCGCGCCGGGGACGCAGGGCATGGTGCCGGCCAACACCGCCAAGTCCTCGACCACCCTGTGGTCGACCTACGCCGTGACGCCCGAGATCGAGCTCGGCGGCGGTGCCATCTACGTCTCGAGCCGCTTCGCCAACAATACCGATGTGACGCGGGTGCCCGGCTATACCCGCTGGGATGCGACGCTGGCCTGGCACCAGCCGCGCTACGACATTCGGCTCAACATCTTCAATCTCTTCGACAAGCATACTACGATGCGCTGATTCCTTCCGATGGCGGCCGTGCCGTCACCGCACCGGTGCCACCGGGATGCTGTCGTTCACCTACCGGATGTGATGCCCATGCATCGAGGCCCATGCTGATTTCGATCCCGAAGGTGCTGACCGAAGTCGCCCTCCAGGAGCTGCGCGGGCTGCTCGGCCAGGCCGGCGAAGCCTGGGTGGACGGGCGGGTCACGGCCGGCTATCAAGGCGCGGCGGTCAAGTTCAACCAGCAGATCGACGAGCGTGCCGAAGTGGCCCGGCGCGCCCGGCAGCTCGTTCTCGCCGCCCTCGAGCGACACCCGCTTTTCATCAGCGCGGCCTTGCCGAATGCCCTGTACCCGCCGATGTTCAACCGCTACGGCGAAGGCATGACCTTCGGTCCGCACGTCGACGGCAGCATGCGCATCGATCCGCTGAACGGGCGCAAGCTGCGCACCGACATCTCCGCCACGATCTTCCTCAGCGACCCGGCCGACTACGACGGCGGCGAGCTGCAGGTGCATGATCATTTCGGCCGGCACGGCGTCAAGCTCGCGGCCGGCGACATGGTGCTGTATCCGGCGACCAGCCTGCATCAGGTCACGCCGATCACGCGCGGCTTTCGCCTGGCTTCGTTCTTCTGGATCCAGAGCCTGGTGCGCGACGACGCGCAGCGCTCGCTGCTGTTCGACATGGACACTGCGATCCAGCGCCTGAACCAGACCGGAGGCGACGAGCCCGCCAAACAACTGCTCGTCGGCTGCTATCACAACCTGCTGCGCCAATGGGGCGAGACTTGACGCCGAGGGTCGCCTCGCCTTGTTCGCTGGCTGAGCTCGATCGGAGGGCTGGGTCCTGGCGATGAGCGCGCTGCTCATCGCCGGCCTCGCGCTGGCGCGCCTCTAGCCGCGCTCTCTGCGCCGGGTCAGACGTCGATGTTGGCGACGCGCAGGGCGTTGCTTTCGATGAAGGCGCGGCGCGGCTCGACCTCGTCGCCCATCAGCATCGTGAAGACGCGGTCGGCCTCCAGCGCGTCGTCGAGCTGGACGCGAAGGAGCCGGCGCACGGCCGGGTCCATCGTCGTTTCCCAGAGCTGGGAGGGATTCATCTCGCCCAGGCCCTTGTAGCGCTGGCGCGCCACGGCGCTTTCGGCCTGTTGCAGCAGCCAGGCCATGGCCTCGCGAAAGTCATCGACCTTGGCTTCTTTCTGCCGCTCGCCCTCGCCGCGCTTGACGATGGCGCCGGCACCGACCAGGCCCTTGAACGTGCGGCCGGCCGTGCTCAGGGCCTCGTAGTCGGCGCCATGCACGAAGTCGGCGGTGATGACGCTGGACTTGACGTTGCCATGATGCATCCGGCCGATGCGCAGCACGTGCTTGTCGGTCCGGGCATCGAACTCGGCCGCCACCTCGGCGTCGCGCAGTGCACCGGCCAGCGCCTGGGCCGACGCTTCGGCGGCCTCGAGCGTGTCGAGGTCGAGGGCCAGGCCGTTGGCCATCGCCCGCAGGGCATCGACGTCCATCCAGTTGGCGAGCCGGTCGACGACGTTCTTCGCGAGCACGTACTGGCGGGCCAGCGCCTCGAGGGTCTCGCCTTCGAGCGTGGCGACGCCATTCGCTGCGGCGTTTCCGGTTTCGAGACGCGCGTCCTTGAGCGCCACGCGCATCAGGTACGCATCGAGCTCGTGGCCGTCCTTCAGGTACTGCTCGTCCTTGCCGAACTTCACCTTGTAGAGCGGCGGCTGGGCGATGTAGATGTGGCCGCGCTCGACCAGCTCGGGCATCTGCCGGAACAGGAAGGTCAACAGCAAGGTCCGGATGTGCGCGCCGTCGACGTCGGCGTCGGTCATGATGATGATGCGGTGGTAGCGGAGCTTCTCGACGTTGAAGTCGTCGCCGCCCGTGCCCTTGCCGATGCCGGTGCCGAGCGCGGTGATGAGGGTGAGGATCTCGTTGCTCGTCAGCAGCTTCTCGTAGCGCGCCTTCTCGACGTTGAGGATCTTGCCGCGCAGCGGCAGGATCGCCTGGAACTTGCGATCGCGGCCCTGCTTGGCGGAGCCGCCGGCCGAATCTCCCTCGACGATGTAGATCTCGCAGAGCGCCGGGTCCTTTTCCTGACAATCGGCCAGCTTGCCCGGCAGGCCCATGCCGTCGAGCACGCCCTTCCTGCGCGTCATCTCGCGAGCCTTGCGCGCCGCTTCACGGGCCCGTGCCGCGTCGACGATCTTGCCGCAGATGATCTTGGCGTCGATCGGGTTCTCGAGCAGGTAGTCGGTCAGGGCCTTGCTCACCACGTCTTCGACCGGCCCGCGCACTTCGCTGGAAACCAGCTTGTCCTTGGTCTGGCTCGAGAACTTCGGCTCCGGCACCTTGACCGAGAGCACGCAGGTCAAGCCCTCGCGCATGTCGTCGCCGGTAACCTCGACCTTGGCCTTCTTCGCCAGCTCGTTGTCTTCGATGTACTTGTTGATGACCCGCGTCATCGCCGCGCGCAGGCCCGTGAGGTGGGTTCCGCCGTCGCGCTGCGGAATGTTGTTGGTGAAGCAGAGAACGTTCTCGCTGTAGCCGTCGTTCCACTGCATCGCCACTTCGCTGGTGATGACTGTGTGCTGGTCGCTCGTCTTCTGTCCGGTGGCGCTGAACACCTTCGGGTGCAGCACTTTCTTGCCGGTGTTGATGAACTCGACGAAGCCCTTGACACCGCCCGCGAAGGCGAAGTCGTCGGACTTGTTGTTGCGCTCATCGACCAGCCGGATGCGAACGCCGTTGTTCAGGAAGCTGAGCTCGCGCAGGCGCTTGCTCAGGATGTCGTAGTGGAAGTCGATATTCGAGAAGATCTCGAGGTCGGGCAGGAAGTGGACCTCGGTGCCGCGCTTCTCGGTCTCGCCCGTGATCTTCATCGGCGAGGTCGCAAAGCCGTTGCGCTCCTCGATCACGCGGTCCTGTGGCACGCCCTGGCGAAACTCCATCGAGTGCGCCAGGCCGTCGCGGCGCACGATCAGGCGCAGCCACTTCGACAGGCCGTTGACGCAGCTCACGCCCACGCCGTGCAGGCCGCCCGAGACCTTGTAGCTGTTCTGGTTGAACTTGCCGCCGGCGTGCAACTCGGTCAGCGCGATCTCGGCCGCCGAGCGCTTGGGCTCGTGCTTGTCGTCCATCTTCACGCCGGTCGGAATGCCGCGGCCGTTGTCGATCACCGAGATCGAGTTGTCGGTATGGATGGTGACGACGATGTCGTCGCAAAAGCCCGCCAGCGATTCGTCGATCGAGTTGTCGACGACCTCGAACACGAGGTGATGCAAGCCGGTGCCGTCGGACGTGTCGCCGATGTACATGCCGGGGCGCTTGCGCACCGCCTCCAGCCCTTCCAGGATCTGGATCGAGCCTTCGCCGTAGGTATCGCCGTTGAGCGCGCCGCCCGTGCGAAGCTGATCCGGCTCCAATGGGCTGGTCGACGCCTTGCTTGCCATGTCGCCGTGGGTGCCGGCGATCTCGGGCTTCTTGTCGTTGTCTTCTTCGTGAGGAGTCATGGAGAGAGTGGTCACGTCGTCAGATCCGCATCGGCATGACGACGTATTTGAAACCGGCCTGGTCCGGTACCGTGATCAAGGCGCTGGAATTCGTGTCTTGCAGCTCCACCGTCACCATCTCCTGGCCCATGTTCATCAAGGCGTCGATGAGATACGTGACGTTGAAGCCGATCTCGATCGCGTCGCCGCCATAGTCGATCTCGAGCTCTTCCATCGCTTCTTCCTGCTCGGCGTTCGAAGACGCGATGCGCAAGGTACCGGGCTCGATGTTGACGCGTACCCCTTTGAACTTCTCGCTCGTCAGGATCGCGGCGCGCTGCAGGCTCGACAGCAGGGGCGCGCGCCCGAGCGTCACCTTGTTCTTGTGGTTCTTCGGGATGACGCGGTTGTAGTCGGGGAACTTGCCCTCGACCAGCTTGGAGACGAACTCCATGCCGGCGAACGAGAACTTCGCCTGGTTCGGCGCGAAGCGCATCTCGATCGGCGTGTCGTCGTCCTTGAGGAGCCGCTGCAGTTCGAGCACTGTCTTCCTGGGCAGGATGACTTCCTGCTTCGGGATGTCGGCTTCGAGCGTCGCCTGGGCCAGGGCCAATCGATGCCCGTCGGTCGCCACGAGCGTGAGGCTCTTGCCCTCGGCCACGAACAGGATGCCGTTGAGGTAGTAGCGGATGTCATGCACCGCCATCGCGAAGTGCACCTGGGCAACGAGGCCGCGCAAGGTCTTCTGCGGCACGCTGAAGACCGGCCCGAAATCGGCCGATTCCTGAACGAGCGGGAAATCGTCGGCCGGCATCGTCTGCAAGGTGAAGCGGCTCTTGCCCCCGGAGAGCGTCAACTTCGACTGCGTCGCGGTCAGCGTCACCGTCTGGTCGGTGGGCATCGAGCGCAGGATGTCGATCAGCTTCCTTGCTCCGACTGTCGTCGAGAAGTTCGAGGTGTCGCCGCCGAGCTCGGCCCGGGTTCGCACCTGGATCTCGAGATCGCTCGTCGTCAACTCGAGGCTCTCGCCCGATTTGCGGATCAGTACATTGGCCAGGATCGGCAGGGTGTGCCGGCGTTCGACGATTCCCGCGACCGCCTGCAAGGCAGCCAGAACTTTTTCTTGTGCGGCTTTCAAGACAATCATGTCAACCTCTTGAACTTAGTCGTTGTAGTAGGCAGGCGCGTGCGCTGTGGAGAACCGTATTTTCGTCGTTTCCGACAGGCAGTTAGCTCGCCTCAAAGGCTGTCGATGGAGTCTGTTCTCGAGGCCTGGAAGAAGCGAACAACCTGGCCGGAAGGGCGCAGCCTGTGGACAGCTCGCAGTTGTGCTCGAAGTTGTCCCCACGGTTGTTGCTTGACAGCGAAAGAATTCGGGCGCTTGCACGAGCTCTAACCCTTCAGCGTCTGCTCGAGCACGTGCAGCTGCTGGTTCAGCTCGGTGTTCTTCTGCCTCTCGGCCGAGATCTTGCGCACCGCGTGGAGCACGGTCGTGTGGTCGCGGCCGCCGAACAGCTCGCCGATCTCGGGCAGGCTCTTTTGCGTCATCTCCTTGGCGATGTACATCGCGATCTGGCGCGGCCGCGCAATCGATGCCGGGCGCTTCTTCGAGTACATGTCGGCGACCTTGATCTTGTAGAAGTCGGCCACGGTCTTCTGGATGTTCTCGACGCCGATCTGCCGGTTCTGGATCGAGAGCAGGTCCTTCAATGCCTCGCGTGCGAGCTGGATGTTGATGTCCTTGTGGCTGAAGCGCGAGTAAGCCAGGATCTTGCGCAGCGCGCCTTCGAGCTCGCGCACGTTGGCGCGCACGTTCTTGGCGACGAAGAAGGCCACGTCCTCTGGCATCGGCGTGGCTTCCTGGTCGGCCTTCTTCATCAGGATCGCGACGCGCATCTCGAGCTCGGGCGGCTCGATGGCCACGGTGAGCCCGGCATCGAAGCGCGAAGTGAGACGCTCGTCGATGTCGACCAGGCCCTTGGGATAGGTGTCGCTGGTCATGATGATGTGCGCACGCTTGGCCAGCAGCGCTTCGAACGCGTTGAAGAACTCCTCCTGCGTGCGTTCCTTGCCGGCGAAGAACTGGACGTCGTCGATGAGCAGGAGATCGAGCGAGTGGTACTTGGCCTTCAGCTCGTCGAAAGTCTTGCGCTGGTAGTTCTTCACCACGTCGGTGATGAACTGCTCGGCATGCAGGTAGAGGATGCGCGCGTCGGGCCGGTCGGCCAGCAAGGCGTTGCCTACGGCGTGGATCAGATGGGTCTTGCCGAGGCCGACTCCGCCGTAGATGAAGAGCGGGTTGTACATCACGCCCGGCGCGCCGGCGACGTGCAGCGCCGCCGTGCGTGCCATCTGGTTGGCCCGGCCGGGCACGAGCGTGTCGAAGCTGAGCGCCGGGTTGAGTCGGCTGCGAGAGGGCAGAACCGGCGGGGCCGAGGCGTACGCACTGCGGCCATTCAGGGGAGCCGACGACCCTGTCGAAGCATCTTCGGAGTGCGCGGCGCGATGATCCGCCGACGGCGCGGCCAACTTCGCGCCGCCGTCACGGGCTGCCAGCGTGATATCGAGCCGAACCGGCTTGCCCGCCAGGTCGCTCAGCGCATGCTCGATGCGGCCGGCGTATTGCGCTCTGATCCAGTCGAGCTTGAACCGGTTCGGAACGCGAATCGTGACGGTTGCCCCGGCCTCGCCGAGATCGGCGACCTCGGCCTCCGGCAGGGGCCGGATCCAGGTGTTGAATTGCTGGTCGGGCAGCTCGGCGGCGAGTCTTTCGCAGCCACGCTGCCACAGGTCGGCTCGCATATGTGGAGAAGTGCCCCGGAAAGCATGTGATTGTACCCCGCCACCGGCTGTATTTGAAGACTTATCCACAGGGAAAGCCCGCGTTGCCTCAAGGCCGCGCCCTTCTTTCGCCAAAAGCGCGCAGCGGTTGACGGAATGGCCGGCCTTTGCTGTAATCGAGGGTTCGCCTTGGAGCACCTCCTTCGGGCCACGGAAATCATCATGAAACGCACCTACCAAGCTTCCAAGGTCCGCCGGGCCCGCACCCACGGCTTTCTCGTCCGCATGAAATCTCGCGGTGGCCGAGCCGTCATCAACGCCCGGCGCGCCAAGGGCCGCAAGCGCCTGGCTGTCTAAGCGACCGCAGCGAGCGGTCGATGCCTCGGCGGCGCCCGGCGGTCGAGGTGATGGCGCGTCTCGTCGAGTCCGCCGATTTCGAGCGGGTGCTCCGCTCGGCGAGCCGCGCCAGCACGCCGCACTTCGCAGTGCACCATCTACCTGGTTGTCCGAAAGGCGGCGGCGAAGTGCTGCAGCCGTCGGCAAATTTCGAGTTATCAACAACAGCGCGTCCGAGCGGTGTACGACCTGTGGATGACTTCGATTTCCCAGCGTCGCCAAGGCATTTGGGAGCAGTCGTGCCGAAACGTCACGCGCGGCGTGCCGTCACGCGATCGCTTCTGAAAAGGCAAATCTACGCGGCCGGCGATCGGCACGCTGCCAAGCTCCGTGTCGGCCTGTGGATTGTTCGCTTGCGCGCTCCTTTCGACCGCACCGCCTTCCCCAGTGCTGGATCCCTCGCCTTGCGAAGGGCAGCACGGGTGGAGCTCGAGTCGCTTTTTCTCGCGGCGGCCGCTTCGACGCGCCCATGAATGCCTGGATCACTCGGCTGTTGATGGCCCTGGTGCGGGGCTACCGCCTGCTCCTCAGCCCGTTGCTGGGCAATGCCTGTCGATTCGAGCCGACCTGCTCGGCCTATGCGCTCGCGGTCTTGGCCAGACATGGCGCGGCGGCCGGGGCAGCTCTTGCTGTCGGCCGCATCGCCCGTTGTCACCCGTGGTGTGCCGGAGGTCTTGATCCGGCCCCCGAACAGCTGCCGCGATTCCTGAGCTCGCTTCTGGCGCGACCGAGAGATCGCACCGCCCTCGCTTCCCCGGATGTCTCCGACTCCGCATCGCCATGACCGATATCCGCCGCACCGTCCTTTGGGTGGTGTTCTCCGCCTCGTTGTTTCTCATCTGGAATGCGTGGAGCGTTCACAACGGCCAACCGTCGTTCTTCAGTCCTGGCGTGCGTCCCACAGCGGCAGTGCCGGCACCGAGCGCGGGCAGCGCGCCGAGCCTCGTGCCGAGCGGCACCGTCGGCACCGCAGGATTGCCCATCGCCGTGGCAGCGGCCGCGTCAGCGCCTTCGATCGCCGACGAGCAGGTGACCATCACTACCGATCTGATCAAGGCCCGCTTCGCCACGCGCGGCGGCGAGATCGACCGGCTCGAGTTCCTGAAGCAGGTCGACCAGTTCGACCGCAGCCACAACGAGGTCTTGTTCGACGAGACACCGGAACGCCTCTACGTCGCCCAGACCGGCCTCGTGCCGGCCGCCGGCGGCAGCGGCTTGCCGAACCATCACACCGTCATGCATTTGCTGCCCGGTCCTCGCACCCTCGCGCCCGGCAGCGACTCGCTGGCCCTGGTGTTCGAGTCGCCGGAAGTGGGTGGTGTCAAGCTGGTCAAGACCTACACCTTCCATCGCGACAGCTATGCGATCGATGTCAAGCACCAGGTCATCAACGATTCGGGTGCGAGCATCGATCCGCGCCTGTACTTCCAGCTCGTTCGCGACGGCAATGCGCCGCCAGGCGGCTCGAGCTTCTATTCAACTTTCACCGGACCGGCCGTCTACACCGACGGCAGCAAGTTCAAGAAGGTCGATTTCAAGAGCATCGAGAAGCGCGAGCCCGGCGAGAAGCCGCCCTACCCCGAGACGGCCGACAACGGCTGGATCGCCGTGGTGCAGCACTATTTCGCGTCGGCCTGGCTCATCGATCCCCCGGGCGGAGGGAAGCTGCCGCGCGAATACTTCACCGGCAAGGATGACGTCATCAATCCGGCCACGGGCGGCAAGGCCCACGTCTATTCGGTGGGCATGCTCGTGCCGCTCGGCGCGATCGCGCCGGGCCAAAGCAAGACCTTCGATGCAACCCTCTTCGCCGGGCCGCAGGAAGAAAACAAGATCTCGGCGCTCGCGCCCGGGCTGGAGCTGGTCAAGGACTACGGCGTCTTCAAGATCCTCGCCGAGCCGCTGTTCTGGCTGCTGACGCAGCTGCACAAGTTCCTGGGCAACTGGGGCTGGTCGATCGTCGGGCTGGTGGTGCTGTTGAAGATCGCCTTCTTCTGGCTCAACGCCACGGCCTACAAGTCGATGGCCAAGATGAAGGCCATCAATCCCCGGATCATGGAGATGCGCGAGCGCCTGAAGGACAAGCCGCAGCAGATGCAGCAGGAAATGATGCGCATCTATCGCGAGGAGAAGGTCAACCCGCTCGGCGGCTGCCTGCCGATCGTGGCGCAGATGCCGTTCTTCATCTCGCTCTACTGGGTGCTGTTGTCGAGCGTGGAGATGCGCAACGCACCGTGGGTCGGCTGGATCACCGACCTGTCGGTGCGCGATCCCTATTTCATCCTGCCGCTGCTGATGACCGCAACGAGTCTGCTGCAGACCTGGCTCAATCCGACGCCGCCCGATCCTGTGCAGGCGAAGATGATGTGGATCATGCCGCTCGTCTTCTCGGTGATGTTCTTCTTCTTCCCGGCCGGCCTCGTGCTGTACTGGCTCACGAACAACATCCTGTCGATCGCGCAGCAGTACCTGATCAACAAGAAGCTCGGCGTCCTCAACAAGTAGGCGCGCCAGCCGGCGCGAGAATCCGCCGATGGCTGCGCTGTCTCGCCAGCACGATCCGATCGTCGCCATTGCCACGCCGGGCGGCCGCGGTGCGATCGGCATCGTGCGGATATCGGGCCGCGAGCTGCGAGCGTTGAACCAGGTCCTCTGCGGCAAGGAGCTCGAGGCCCGCCATGCCACCTTTGTCGGCTGGCTCGACTCCGCCGGAAAAGTCATCGACCGCGGCCTCGCGATCTACTTTCCAGCACCGCATTCCTATACCGGCGAGGACGTGCTCGAGCTGCAGGCCCACGGCGGCCCGGTGGTCCTGCAGTTGCTGCTCGGCCGTTGCCTGGCGGTCGCAACCGAAGTCGATCCCGCAACCCAAAAGCCGCGTCTGGCGCATTTGCGCCTCGCCGAGCCGGGCGAGTTCACCGAGCGCGCCTTTCTCAACGACAAGCTCGATCTGGCGCAGGCCGAGGCCGTCGCCGACCTGATCGACGCCAGCACCGAGGCCGCGGCCAGATCGGCGGCACGCTCGCTCGACGGCGTGTTCTCGAACGAGGTCGACACCCTGTCGCAGGAGATGATCGCGCTGCGCCTGCTGGTCGAAGCGACGCTGGACTTCCCCGAAGAGGAGATCGAGTTTCTCGAGCGCGCCGGCGCCCGGCGCCGGCTGGCCGCCCTCATGGCCCGGCTCGACGCCGTGCTGGCGACGGCGCGTCAAGGGATGCTTCTGCGCGACGGCATCCGCGTGGTCCTTGCCGGCCAGCCCAACGTCGGCAAGAGCTCCCTGCTCAACGCCCTGGCGGGCGCCGAGCTGGCGATCGTGACCGCCGTGCCGGGAACGACTCGCGACCGCATCGGCGAGACCATCCAGATCGAAGGCGTTCCGATCCATGTCACGGACACGGCCGGGCTGCGCGAGAGTGGCGACGAGGTCGAGCAACTCGGCATCGCCCGCTCGTGGTCGGCGATCGAGGCCGCCGATGTCGTCGTCTTCCTCCACGACCTGACGCGGCTCGGCGATGCCGAGTACGAGGCGTCCGAGCTGCCGATCGTCGAGCGCCTGGCGATTCGAGGTGCCTCGATCCTGCATGTCTACAACAAGAGCGATGCGGCGCCAGCGGGTGCCACCGCGGCGGCAGCCGCGAATCCCGGGGTGATGATCTCGGCTCGCACCGGCGCCGGCCTCGATCGCCTGCGGCGCGAGCTGCTGACGCGCGCCGGCTGGCAGGCGCAAGGCGAAGGTGTCTTCGTGGCCCGGGCTCGCCATGTCGACGCCTTGCGGCGCGCGCGTGCGCATGTCGAGGCCGCCGATCGGCTCGCCGCCCAAGGCGACGGTGCCCTCGAACTCGTTGCCGAGGAGCTGCGTGGGGCGCACGACGCGCTCGGCGAAATCACCGGCGCATTCAGCGCCGACGATCTGCTGGGCGCGATCTTCAGCCGCTTTTGCATCGGCAAGTAGCGGCCGGCCCGATCTTGCCGACAAGGACCAGGACCCAGCCTCTTTCGCCGACCTTGACCAGCGGATGGCAAAGCGTGACGAAAGGAGCCGTTTTCACGCGTCCCTTGCTCACGCTCTTCCGTCACACCCGATAATTGAGGCTGACGCGCGGGCGCCGGCCTTAGGCTCATCGCGGCGTCGGGAGACGCTCCATGGAAATCGACGAACTCGTCGCGGCCGTACAAACGCTGAACGCGGAAGATTCTTTTCGCGCCCGTTTGTCGCTCGAGAACTGGCGAGTCGTCTCGCCTTACCTGGCGCGCTACGAGATTCGTGCCGGCGACCTGCTCATCAAGCAGGGCGACGCCGATCGTTCGATGTACTTCATCGGCCAGGGCAGCATGCAGGTCTTCGTGACCGGCGGCCCGCCCGGCAGCAACCGGGTCGCGATCCTGCGTGCCGGTGCCGTCGTCGGCGAGCCGGGCCTGTTCGGCGACACGCCGCGCACCGCCAACGTCGAAGCGATGACGCCGTGCGTCGTGTGGGCGTTGCGGGGGCCGCGCATGGAAGAGCTGGCGCAGCGCTCACCCGCGCTCGCGCTCGAGCTGCTGCGCGCCGCCGGCGCAGTGATGGCGATCCGTTTTCGGGCCATGATCTCCCGCCAGTCGCCGGTGACCTGAGGCCACTGCGGGCCCCGCAGCCCGCGCCTTCAACTCGATCGCAGCAGTTGTTCCTCGGCCAGGGCCAGGGGCTCGGGCAAGCCCGAAAGCACGAGCGTGTCGCCTGGGCCCAGGGTCAATGCGTCGCCGGGTTCGACCACCGCACCCGAGGCTCGCCGCAGCGACACCACCGTGACGCCGATGTCGGGCAAGGCCTGATCGCCGAGCCGTCCTTCGAGGCTCGCGCTCGTTGGCGGCAGGGTGACGCTCAAGAGACGCGCGTGTTGCAGGTCGTTCGCCGTGTCGTCGTCGGCGCCGTGGAAATAGCCGCGCAGCAAGCCGTAGCGCGCGTCGCGTTGCTGCTGGACGACGCGCAGCACGCGCCGCATCGGAACGCCAACCAGGGCCAAGGCGTGGCTCGCCAGCATGAGCGAGCCCTCGATGGCCTCGGGCACCACCTCGGTCGCGCCGGCGCTGCGCAGGCGCTCGATGTCGCTGTCATCGAGGGTGCGCACGATGACCGGCACGCGCGGCGCGTGCGTGCGCACGTGATGCAGGATCTTCAGCGCCGAGGGTGTGTCGTGATAGCTGACGACGACGGCGTGGGCTCGCGCAAGGCCCGCCGCGACCAGGCTCTGCAACCGCGCAGCGTCGCCGAAGACGACGCTCTGGCCAGCGGCGGCGGCCTGGCGGACGCGATCGGGGTCGAGGTCGAGCGCAATGTGGGCGATCTTCTCCTGCTCGAGCAGACGCGCCAGGTTCTGGCCGCTGCGCCCGAAGCCGCAGATGATGATGTGCGCCTCGGTGTTGATGGCGCGCTTGGCGATCGTGGTCATCGCGACCGACTGCAGCAGCCAGTCGCTGGCTGACAGGCGCATGACGATGCGGTTGCTGTAGAGGAAAAGAAAGGGCGTCGCCAGCATCGACAGCACCATGCTCGCCAGCACCGGGGCCTGCAAGGCTTCGGGAATGAGCCGGCGCTGGATGGCCAGCGACAGCAGCACGAAGCCGAACTCGCCGGCTTGCGCCAGGTACAGGCCGGTGCGCAAGGCCACGCCGGGCCCGGCACCGAAGAGTCGGGCCAGCGCCGTGACCAGCGCGAATTTGAAAAGCACGGGCAAGACCGTCAGCATCAGCACGAGCGGCCAGTGCTGCAGCACGGGCTGCAGGTCGAGCTTCATGCCGACGGCGATGAAGAAGAGACCGAGAAGAACGTCGTGGAACGGTCGGATGTCGGTCTCGACCTGGTGCTTGTATTCGGTTTCGGCGATCAGCATGCCGGCGATGAAGGCGCCGAGCGCGAGCGACAGTCCGGCCAGCGCCGTCAGCCATGCCAGGCCGAGCGTCACGAGAAGCAGGTTGAGGATGAAGAGCTCTTCGCTCTTGCGTCGCACCACCAGCGTCAGCCACCAGCGCATCGCGCGCTGGCCACCGACAAGCAGCAGGGTCAGCAGTGCGGCGGCCTTCAGGAAGGCGATCACCAGCTCGCCGAGCAGCGCCTCTGGCGACGAGCCGAGCGCCGGAATCAGCACCAGCAGCGGCACCACGGCAAGATCCTGGAACAGCAGCACACCCATGACCCGACGACCGTGCTCGCTCTCGAGCTCGAGCCGGTCGGCCATGAGCTTGCCGACGATCGCCGTCGAGCTCATCGCCAGAGCACTACCGAGCGCTACCGCGCCCTGCCAGCCGAGACCCCAGGAGCGCCCGGCGCGAGCAAAGGCCCAGGTGAGCAGGGCATTGCCGACGACTGCGGCCAACATCGTCAGCACGACCTGGGTCGAGCCCAGGCCGAAGACGAGCTTTCTCATGCTGCGCAGCTTCGGCAGGTTGAACTCGAGGCCGATCACGAACATCAGGAAGACGATGCCGAACTCGGCGAGGTAGGCCACGCCCGCCGGATCTCCGGACAGAGCCAGCGCCTTCGGGCCGATGAGCACGCCGACGCCGAGATAGCCGAGGATGGGCGGCAGGCGGGCAAGCCGGCAGACGACGACGCCGACGACGGCGGCCAGGAGGAAGAGCAGTGTCTGTTCGAGCGAGGAGGCCATTCGCGCCTGTCGACTAGCGGTCAGGGGTGAACCCTAGAATCGGCCGATCCTACTGGACGCATTCGCCACCTCCGTGCCGGCTCCGCCATCCTTCGACGCATCGCGCGCGCTCGAGCTCGCGCGAGCGACGCTCGACATCGAGGCGCGCGCCATCGACGGGCTGAAGGCGCGTCAGGGTGATTCGTTCGTGGCGGCGATGCGGGCCATGCTTGCCTGCCGTGGCCGGGTCGTGGTGATGGGCATGGGCAAGAGCGGACATGTCGGACGCAAGGTCGCGGCGACGCTCGCGTCGACCGGCACGCCGGCCTTCTTCGTGCATCCCGGCGAAGCCAGTCACGGCGACCTCGGGATGGTGACCGCGGCCGATGTCGTTCTCGCCATTTCCAACTCCGGCGAAAGCGACGAGATCGGCGCCATCGTGCCGGCGATCAAGCGCCTGGGCGCGACGCTGGTGACCATGACAGGGCGCGCCGACAGCAGTCTCGCGCGCCATGCCGACATCGTGCTGTCGAGCGCCGTCGACCAGGAGGCCTGCCCGCTCAACCTCGCCCCGACGGCCAGCACCACCGCGCAAATGGCGCTGGGCGACGCGCTCGCCGTCGCACTGCTCGACGCGCGCGGCTTTCGCGAGGAAGACTTCGCGCGCTCGCACCCCGGCGGCGCGCTCGGCCGCAAGCTCCTCATGCATGTCGCCGACCTGATGCATCAGGGCGCCGCCGTGCCGCGCGTCGATGGCGACGCGCTGGTTCCGGAGATGCTGCGCGAGATGACGAGCAAGGGCTTCGGCTTCACCGCGGTTCTCGAGGCGGATGGCCGCATCGCCGGCATCTTCACCGACGGCGATCTGCGCCGCCTGATCGAGGCCGGCGCCGACCTGCGCCGCCTGAGCGCGCGCGAGGTGATGCACCCGAAACCCAAGCTCATTCGCGGCGAAGCGCTCGCGGTCGAGGCCGCCGATCTGATGGAACAGCATCGCGTCACGGGCCTGCTCGTTGTCGACGAGCAGGGCTTGCTGGTCGGCGCGCTGAACACCAACGACCTCATGCGCGCGAAAGTGATCTGATGGCCACGCCGCGGGCCGCCGCGTCGCCGGCGATTTCGTTTCCGCCGGAGCTGTTGCTCGCGGCGCGCGGTCCGGCCGCCGGCATCGGCGCGGCCATCTTCGACGTCGATGGTGTGCTGACCGACGGGCGCGTCTACATCGGCGAGAGCGGCGAGGTCTTCAAGGCCTTCTCGACGCTCGACGGCCAGGGCCTGAAGCTGCTCGCGCAGGCGGGCATCGTTCCGATCGTGGTCACGGGGCGCGATTCAGCGGCCGTCCGGCGTCGCGTCGCCGACCTCGGCATCGTCCACGCCGCCTTTGGCTCGGCCGACAAGCTCGCGGCCGCGGCGCCCTTGCTCGATGCGCTCGGTCTTGACTGGGATCGTGTGGCGGTGATGGGCGACGATTGGCCGGACTTGCCCCTGCTGCGTCGCGCCGGCTTCGCCTGCGTGCCGCCGGGAGCCCATGTCGAAGTGCGGGCCGTCGCCCACCACGTCACGGCCGCGCCGGCCGGCTTCGGCGCGGCCCGCGAGCTCTGCGACCTGCTGCTCGTGGCCTGCGGGCGCTACGCCGGACTGCTCGCCGGGCCGCTTCCTTCACTGGATGGTGTTGCCTGAGGCGGCCGACACCGAGGCCATCGATCCGGGCCTCGAGGATGACGACCCGATCGATCTTTCGTTCGCCGGTCCCGAGCCGGTCGTGCCTGCCGCGGCGCCGTGGTACGTGCACTTCCTCGATCTCGCCTCCGCCTATCTGCCGCTCCTGCTGATGGCCGCGCTGGCGGCCGGAACCTGGTGGCTCGTTCGCAATGCGCCGGTCCTTGAAACCCATCGCGCCGCGCCACCGGCGCGCCACGAGGTCGACTACGTCATGACGAACTTCGTCGTGCAACGCTTCGCCGCCGATGGCTCGCTGCGGACCCAGATCGAGGGGGCGGTCCTGCGTCACTATCCCGACAACGACACGCTGGAAATCGACGATGCGCACATCCGCGCCATCGGTACCAACGGCACGGTCACACTGGCCTCCGCGAAGCTCGCGCTGGCCAACGGCGACGGCAGCGAGGTGCAGCTGATCGGCAATGCGCACGTCACGCGGCCGGCCGAGGGCAAGCAGGAAGAGGTCGAGTTCCGCAGCGAGTTCATGCACGCGTTTCGCAACGTCGAGCAGGTTCGCTCGAACAAGCCGGTCGTCGTGACGCAGGGCACCAGCGTCGTCCATGCCGAAGGCATGGTCTACGACAACCTGTCTCGGGTCGTCGAGCTCATGGGCCACTCCAGCGCGAGCTTCACGCCACCGCCGCGAGGCACGAAGTGAACGAAGGCAAGTTGGTCTTCATCACCGGTGCCTCGAGCGGCATCGGCCAGGCTTTGGCCGCGCGGTTCCATGCGGCCGGCTATCGCCTGGCACTGGTGGCGCGGCGCGGCGAGGAGTTGGCGCGCTGGGCCGCAGAGACCGGCATCGCGGCGGCACGCGTCTCCATCTACGCGGCCGACGTGCGCGATGTCGACGCCATCGTCGAGGCGGGGCGGGCCTGCATCGCTGCGCAGGGAGTGCCCGACGTCGTCGTCGCCAACGCCGGAATCAGCGTCGGCATCGACACGGCCGAGCGAGCCGACCTCGAGGTGATGCGCCAGGTCTTCGAGACCAATGTCCTTGGCATGGCGGCCACGTTCCACCCTTTCGTCGCGGCGATGCGCGAGCGCCGCTCGGGCATCTTCGTCGGCATCGCCAGCGTCGCCGGCATCCGCGGCATGCCTGGACACGGCGCCTACAGCTCGAGCAAGGCGGCGGTCATCAGCTACTGCGAAAGCCTGCGCGGCGAGCTGCGACCCTTCGGCGTCAAGGTGGTCACGATCGCGCCCGGCTATATCGACACGCCGCTGACCCGCGGCAACCGCTACGACATGCCTTTTCTCATGAGCCCGTCCGATTTCGCCGAGCAGGCCGTGCAGGCGATCGAGGCTGGCACCAGCTGGCGCGTGATTCCCTGGCAGATGGGTGTTGTCGCGCGCTTGCTGCGCATCGTTCCCAACGCGTTGTTCGACCGGTTGTTCGCCGCGCGCCCGCGCAAAAAACGTCAGGGCCAATGAAAAAGGCGGTGGGCTCGCGCCGCACCGCCTTCTCACAAGAACAGAAGTCTTGGGATCAGTAGCCGCCGCGGCCACCGCCGCCGCCGCCGCCCGAGCGGCTGCCGCCACCGCCGCCGTAGCCGCCGCCACCACCCGAACGGCCACCGCCGCCACCGCCGTAGCCGCCGCCCCACCCGAGCCGCCGCCGCCGTAGCCGCCGCCGCCACCCGAACGGCCACCGCCGCCACCGCCGTAGCCGCCACCGCCCGCGCCGCCGCCGGAGCCGCCACCACCGTAGCCGCCACCGCCGCCGGAACGGAAACCACCCGGACGCTCCTCACGCGGACGGGCCTCGTTGACGACGATGGCGCGGCCGTCGAGAGCCTGGCCGTTCATGCCGTTGATGGCAGCTTGCGCTTCGGGGTCGGAACCCATCTCGACGAAACCGAAGCCCTTCGAGCGGCCGGTATCGCGATCCATCATGACCTTCGCCGAACTGACGGTACCGTACTGCGCGAACGCCTGTTGCAGGTCGTCATCGCGGATGTTGTACGAAAGATTACCGACGTACAGTTTATTGCCCATGGGTGCAGCCCTCTTCCTCTTCTTTGCCGAAATCTGGAGCGTCTACCCGTCGTGAACTATTTCAAGAAGGCGCAGCTTCCATACACAGACTGGCGAATATAAGTGAACTGGCCAAAAAAACTCAGCAGCTTGGCGCGCAGTTGTTGCTTTTTGGATTGAGCGCACCCAGCGGCCTGGAAGTCCGGATCGCCGGCCGGCGCTGCGGCACCCGGGTGGCGTCAGCCGCCGAGCACTGGCGCACCGAGCGGAGGCCGACGCTGCGGGCATCGCCTACCCACCGGCGCCGGGGGACGCCGCCTGCGTGGGCCAAGCCCGGCGTGCCGACGGAAATTGGCCAGCAGCCAGCGGACGCGTCCTATCGGCACTGCGGGCCGATGACAATCCGGTCATCACTCCTCGCGCCTGACGGGGCCCACATCGTCGATGGACATTCTCAAGCCGCTGATCGCCTTGCTTGCGATCGTCAACCCGATCGGCGCCATCCCGTTCTTCATTCACTTCACGCAAGGTTTCAGCCGCGTGCAGCGGCGTCGCACGATCCACGTCGCCGCAATTGCCGCTTTCGCGGTGATCGCGATCAGCGCGCTGGCCGGCCTGCAGATCATCGAGTTCTTCGGCATTTCGCTGCCGTCGTTTCAGGTCGGCGGCGGCGTGCTGCTGTTGATCTCTTCACTGCAGATGCTCAATGCCCAGCCGGCGGAAAGCCGCAAGGCCGACCTCGTCGAAGGCAGCGACAAGGTCGATGCCGGCGACTCGATCGCCATCGTGCCCTTGACGATCCCCTTGCTCACCGGCCCGGCCACGATCTCGACCATGGTCATCTACGCCGAGAAGACGCGTCATTGGTGGCAGCTCGCCGTGCTGGTCGGCTACGGCGTCGTGATCGGCGTCTCGGTCTGGCTGGCCTTCGGCCTGTCGGGCCGCATCGCCCGGGTGCTCGGCAAGACCGGCATCAACGTGATGACCCGATTGATGGGGCTGCTGCTCGCGGCGCTTGCCGTCGAGATCATGTCCGACGGGCTCGTGAAGCTGTTCCCCGGCCTGGGCGGCGCGGCCCACTGAGTCCCGGAGATGAGTGCACCCGAAGCGGCCACTTACGACTACATCGTCTGCGGTGCCGGCACCGCAGGCTGCCTGCTGGCGAACCGCCTCAGCGCCGACGCCTCGAAACGGGTGCTGCTCGTCGAAGCCGGCGGCTTCGACGACTACATCTGGGTCCACATCCCGGTCGGCTATCTCTATTGCATCGGCAACCCGCGCACCGACTGGCTCTACGCCACCGAGCCTGCCGCCGGACTGAACGGCCGCAGCCTTCGCTATCCGCGCGGCAAGGTGCTCGGCGGCAGCAGCAGCATCAACGGCATGATCTACATCCGTGGCCAGGCCCGTGACTACGACGGCTGGGGCCGGGGCGATGGCCACGGCGCCAACCCGGGCTGGAGCTGGGCCGAGTGCCTGCCCTATTTCCTGAAGCACGAGGACTTCTACAAAGGTGCCGATGCCTTCCACGCGGCACCCGGATTCGATCGAACGGGCAAGCGTTCCGGCGGTGAGTGGCGTGTCGAGAAGCAGCGCCTGCACTGGGACGTGCTCGACGCGTTCGCAGCGGCGGCGGAGCAGGCCGGCATCGCCCGCATCGACGATTTCAACCGCGGCGACAACGAAGGGGTCGGCTATTTCGACGTCAACCAGCGCTCCGGCATCCGCTGGAACGCCAGCAAGGCCTTCCTGCGGCCGATCGTGCATCGCGACAACCTGCAGGTGTGGACCGGCGCCCACATCGCGGGCGTCGAGCTCGATGCCGAAGGCCGGGCCAGCGCGGTCCGGGTCCTGCCGCTCAGGGGTGGCGCATCGATCGTCGCTGCCCTCAAGCCGGGCGGCGAGATCGTTCTCGCCACCGGCGCTGTCGGCACACCGCAGATCCTGCAACTCTCGGGCATCGGTCCGGCGGCGACACTGCAGGCGCACGGCATCCCGGTTCGCAAGGCGCTTTCGGGCGTCGGCGACAACCTGCAGGACCATCTGCAGATCCGTGCCGTCTACGGCGTCGAAGGCGTGCCGACCCTCAACACCATCGCCAACTCGGTCTGGGGCAAGGCGAAGATCGGCCTCGAATACCTGCTCAAGCGCAGCGGCCCGATGAGCATGGCGCCGTCGCAGCTGGGCGCCTTCACGAAGAGCCGGCCCGATCTGGCCCATGCCGATCTCGAGTACCACGTCCAGCCGCTCTCGCTCGATGCCTTCGGCGAGCCGCTGCACGCGCACAACGCCTTCACCGCCAGCGTCTGCAACCTGAACCCGACCAGTCGCGGACACGTTCGCATCCGGTCTGCGAATCCAGCCGAGGCGCCGCGGATCGCGCCCGACTATCTCTCGACCGAAGCCGACGCCTTCGTCGCCGCCCAGAGCCTGCGCGTGACGCGCCGCATCGTGGCCCAGCCGGCGCTGGCGAAATTCAAGCCGCGCGAGCTCAAGCCCGGCATCGAGTTCGAAAGCGATGCCGATCTGGCCAAGCTGGCCGGCGACATCGGCACGACGATCTTTCACCCGGTGGGCACGGCGAAGATGGGGCCGGCAAGCGATCCGATGGCCGTCGTCGACGCGCGCCTGCGCGTTCACGGCGTGCCGGGCTTGCGCGTCGTCGACGCCAGCGTCATGCCGACGATCACCAGCGGCAACACCAATTCGCCTACGCTCATGATCGCCGAGCGTGCGGCCGAATGGATCCTCGCCGGCGCTTGACCCGGCCCTTGGGCATACTGGCCGTTTGCCGATGGGAGCGACGATGAAAGTGCATGCCGTAGCCAAGGTTCGCCTCGACGCCGACGGGCGCGTCACCGGCGTCGAGTGGGGTCCGGTGAACACCGAGACGAACGAGTGGCACACCGAGCCGGCGATCGCCGACGCCTCCGAAGTCGTGGCGGCGCTGCATCGGGGCGAAGACGTGTTCGCGCTCTTTCCCGGTCCGCATGGTCTCGAGCCGGCGCGGCGTTTTCGCGTCGTCACCTACGACAACGGCTGGGAAACGGTGAACCTCGACGGACCGCCGACGCACGAGCACGAGATCCACGACATGCTGCACGTCGACGCGTGAGCCGCCGCGCCGCTCCCAGGGCGGATACCGCAGCGCGAAACGCGAAGGTTGCCTTGTGAGCGTGGCGCGTCCGCTCGTCGCGTGCCTGTGCGCCGCGTGGTGCGTGGCCTGCCGCGAATACAAGCCGACCTTCGATGCCTTGTCGCAGCGCTTCGCAGGGGTCGCCGATTTCGCCTGGATCGATATCGAGGACGAATCCGACGCTCTCGGCGATCCCGACATCGAGAATTTCCCGACCCTGCTCATCACGGCCGGCGAGGCGGCGCTGTTCTACGGCCCGGTGACGCCGCAGGCGCAGACGGCCGAGCGACTCGTGCAAAGCGCGGTCGCCGGCGATCTGGCGGCTCTGTCCGATGCCGGCAACGACGTCGCAGCGCTCGCCGGCAAGGTCGATCTCCTGGCTCGGCCCCGATAGGCAAGCGCAGGTCAGGAGACCAGATGCTTGCGGGCGCGATGCACGCGCACGAACAGGTTCTCCTCGCTGATGCCCAGCTCGCGGCAACACGCCTCGGTCGACTGCTCGTCGAGCACGCGCATGCGCATCGCGTCGCGCAGGCCGCGCGGCAGCGCGTCGATGCCGGCCAGCGTCCGGGTCAGCCGCTGCCGCTGCTCGGCGATCTCTTCGGGGCCGGCTCCGGCGAAGGCGACGTGAGCTGCGCTGTCGGGCCCGCCCTCGTCGTCGTCCAGGCGGTCGTGGTCGGGCGAACGGCGCATCGTGTCGACGATCTTGTTCTTCAGCACCGCGGTCAGCCAGGAGCGCAGGGCGGCCCGGCCGCCGAACGAAGCGCGGCCCGACAGGACGGCTTCGAACACGTCGTGGACGGCGTCTTCGGCCAGCATCGGATCGCGCAGTCGGCGTGCCGCGAAGCGCACCAGGTAAGCGCGATGCGCCACGACCTCGGCGATCGAAGGCGGCGCGCTTGCCGCGGCGCGGGTGAACGGCGCGGCGAGTCGACGGGCGGGCAGGGTGGCGGTGGGATGCATCGAAAGGCTCCGTGGTTCGATGGCGCAACTTTCGTCGCCCGGCCTCGCACGCGCCTCGCGAAAGATCACAGCCAGATCACATTGCTGTAAGACCGGGCTGCGGCAACGAGACAATCCGCCATGCCCGCCGCCATCCTCGTTGCCGAAGACCAGGCCGACATCCGCGAGCTTCTGGTCATGAACCTGCGCGGCGCCGGCTACGAGGTCACGTCCGTGGCCGATGGCGCAGCGGCGCTGGCCAGCCAGAGCGAGCAGGCCAGCGACCTCCTGGTGCTCGACCTGATGATGCCGGGGCTCGATGGCCTGGAGGTCTGCAAGGCACTGCGGGCGCGCGGTCGCAGCACGCCGATCCTGATGCTGACCGCGAAGTCGACCGAGCTCGATCGCGTCCTCGGGCTCGAGCTCGGTGCCGATGACTACCTCACCAAGCCCTTCTCGCTGGCCGAGCTGCTGGCCCGCGTCAAGGCCTTGCTGCGTCGCGCCGACCTGCTGCGCGCGGCCCAGTTGAACGCCGGCGGCGACGCACGAACGATCCGCAACGGCAGCCTCGAGATCCTGCCGGCCAAGCGCCAGGTGCGCTTTCGGGGCGCGCAGCTCGAATTCACGGCCCTCGAGTTCGACTTGCTGCTCCATTTCGCGACCCACCCCGGCCACGTCTTTTCGCGCAGCCAGTTGCTGGACGCGGTCTGGGGCTACAGCCACGACGGCTACGAGCACACGGTGACGACGCACATCAATCGCCTGCGCAACAAGCTCGAGGCCGACCCGATGCGGCCCGAGCTGATCCTCACGGTGCGCGGCGCCGGCTACAAGATGCGCGACAGCCCGTGACATGAGCGTCCGCTTCAAGCTTGCGCTGACCGTGTTTGCAACGGGGCTCGTCACGGCTCTTCTCGTCGTCGCGACCGTCGTCTATTCGTTCCAGCGCTTCGAGAACGAGACCGCGTACCGGCGCGGCATGGCCTTCCTGGGCCGTGTCGTGAGCATGTACGACAACATCTTCGACATGCACGAGCGCAGCGCCGAGGACTTCCAGCGCTGGCTGCGCGGACTGGTGCTCTTCGAGCCCAACACCGAGCTGTATCTGCTCGACAACGAGGGCACCGTCCTGGCGAAGACCGGGCCCGCCGTGCTTCCGGCCGGCTTTCGTGTCGCCCTCGGGCCGGTGCGCGAATCGATCGAGCGCATGGATACCGCCTACGTGATGGGCGACGACCCGGAGCGCATGGATGCCGGTGCCGTCATCGTCGCCAAGCCGGTACAGCGTGCCGTCGCTCGCGGCGGCTCGGCGAATGCCGGCTATCTGTACCTTGTGCTGCATACCCAGCAGCTGCCCGAAGGACGCTGGGACGTCCTGCGCTCGAGCTTCGCCCGGCCGGTGATGGGGCTGGTGGTCGCCGTCGTCGCCTTCACCACCTTGCTGTCGCTGCTCATCATCTCGGCGGTGACGCGACCCCTCAAGCAGCTGACGCGGGCCTTGGCCACCTTGTCGCAGCGCGGTCTGGCCGAGGGCCTGGCGATCGCCCCGACGAGCCCGCTACCGGGTCCGCGGCGAGACGAGTTCGGCCAGCTGACGAGCGCCTTCGAGATGCTGCTCGATGTCTGCCGGCGGCAGTGGAACGCGCTGCGCCGCACCGACCATTTCCGCCGTGAAGGCGTCAGCAACCTGTCGCACGACCTGCGCTCGCCGCTGACCGCGACAGTGGCCTGCCTCGAGACGCTCGACGCGCGCTGGGGCGAAGCGACCGAGCACGCCGAGGATCGCCGGCTGGTCGAGATCGCGCTGCGCAACACCAGGAATGCCGCCCGCCTGGTGCAGTCGCTCGGCGACCTGGCCAAGCTCGACGAGCCCGAGTTCCACCTCCGAACCGAGGCGGTCGATGCTGCCGAATTGCTCGACGACATCGCCCTGCGCTTTGTCGAACGGGCGGCGCGCCTCGGCGTTTCCCTGTCGTCGGAGCACCCGCCCGCATCCGAGGCGCCGCCATATGCGCGGCTCGACGTCGAGCTGTTCGAGCGCGCAGTCGCCAATCTGGTCGACAACGCGCTCAAGTTCTGCCGCGCCGGCAGCCACGTGGTGCTGGCAGCGCGGCGCGCCGGCGCCGGCATCGAAGTGAGCGTCAGCGACGACGGGCCCGGCATTCCCGAGGCCGACCTGCCGCAACTCTTCGATCGCTTCTATCAAAGTCGACAGACCGTCGCGCCGGCCACCGGCGATGGCGGCCGCGGCCTCGGGCTCGCGATCGTCAAGCGCATTGCCGAGCTGCACGGCGGCGACGTCCGCGTCGCCAGCTCGCTTGGCAAAGGGACGCGGGTCACGATCGAGCTTCCTGCCGCTCCCCGGTGAGCTGCGCACCGGGAAAGCCCCAGTGCCTCGAATCGGTGCGCCCCCTAAAGTGACCGGCGCGTGTGGCACCCGGGCGGTGCTTCCGGTGAAGATCAAAGAGGAGACAAGCCGCTCGTCAGGGAGCGGTGACCAGGCTGCGAGGCCGATGCAGAAATCGAAGGGGCGCCGGGAAACCGGTGCCCCTTTTGTCTTCCGGGAGGGCCGGGACGGCCACAGAGGAAGGCAATCCCGGAATTTATGCCGCGCGAAGGCCGCGTCAAGAGAGCGCGGCAGCCCCCCGCCTCTCGTACCATGCGAATCGTCGCTGCTTGCGAAGATCGGACATGACCCAGAACAACCGGCGCCTGCTCGACGTCGACATTCCTGCCCAGCCGGACGTGCTCGTCCAGCTGTCGTTGCTGCTGGCCGAAGAAGACGTCGATCTCAATGCGGCCAGCCTCCTGATCACGTCGGACATGGCCTTGGCCGCTGCCGTGCTGAAGGCGGTGAACTCGGCCATGTACGGCCTGCGCGGCCGGGTCCAGAGCGTGCAGCAGGCCATTACCTATCTGGGCACGCGCGAAGTCGCTTCGGTGACCTTCGAGATGGGATTGCGCGCCGTCTTTCCGCATGCGCCCGAGCTCGAGCCGGTGTGGGAACGCGCCCGTGTACGCGGCCTGCTGATGGGCCGCATCGGCCACGAGCTGGGCGTCGATGCCTGGGCCGCGCATTCGGCCGGCCTCTTCGAGGAATGCGGCAAGGCGGTGATGTTCCGCCACGCTACCGAGCGCTACAAGCCGATGCTCAAGGAAGCGAAGAGCGACGAGGAGCTGCTGCTGCTCGAGCACGCGAACATCGGCGTCAGCCACGACACGCTCGGCGCGGCGCTCTGCGAAAGCTGGGGCCTGGCGCCGCCGGCGGTCGACAGCGTCCGCTACCACGTGGTGGTCAACAGCACGCTCGAATTGCCGATGCATGTGCAGCGGCGTTCGATCTGCGCCCTCTCGGCCATGGCGCACGCGCTGATGACGGACCCGGAGACGCTCGATGACGTCGCACGCAAGGTCGCGCCGCAGGCCGACCTCGATCCCCTGCTGGCGCAGCGCGGCGCGCGCAAGGTGCAGGAAATGATCGAGATGGCTGTCGAGCGCGCCAAGACCGACTAGCGCCGGGGCGCGCCGCTGCCCGCTCGGTAGTCATGCTCTTGGCGGCGCCGGCGCCCTGCACTAGCGTGCCCGGACGCCCGCCGTGGGCGAGCCGAGGACGCCGCCCATGTCGAATGCCGCCGCCAGCACGAGCGCAGCGCCCGACGCGCTGGCGCTGCAGCGAATCTATCGCTGGGAACGCGAGGCGCCCGACCGCGTCGTCCTGACCCAGCCGCAAGGCGGCGGCGCGGTGCGCGACTTCACCTGGCGCCAGGTGATCGATGAGGCCCGCCGCATGGCGGCGCACCTGCAGTCGCTCGGCGCCCCGCCCGGCAGCCGCATCGCGCTGCTCTCGAAGAACTGCGCCCATTGGCTGATCGCGGATTTCGCGATCTGGATGGCCGGCTATGTCTCGGTGCCGCTCTATCCGACGCTGGCCGCGGCGACGATCCGGCAGATCCTCGAGCACTCCGAGGCGCAGCTGCTGTTCGTGGGCAAGCTCGACGGCTGGGCCGCGATGCGCGCCCGGAATTCCAGAGCGATGCCGTGCATCGCCTTGCCGCTGGCGCCGGCGAACGACTTCGTACGATGGGGCGAGGTCATCGCCAGCACGCCGCCGCTCGAGGGTCAGCCGCTGCGCGACGGCCACGAGCTCGCGACCATCATGTACACCTCGGGCACGACCGGCATGGCCGAAGGGCGTGATGCACAGCTTCGCCACGTTCGCCTGGTCGCTGGCGACGGGGCTGCGGCGGATCCCGCTCGACACCGAGGCGCGCATGCTCAGCTATCTGCCGCTGGCCCACGTCGCCGAGCGCTCGCTCGTGGAGCACGCCCTGCTCGCCACCGGCATGCATGTGTTCTTCGCGGAGAGCCTGGACACCTTCACCGCCGACATGCGGCGGGCCGCCAGCGAACGCGAGGCCGGGGTGGCCCGGGTCCTGGCCGCCCGGCCCGGCGCCCTGGCCACGGATTGGGGGGCAGCCTGGCCCTCAACGACCATCTGCGCCCGATCGGCAGCCCGACGGGCCAGCGTTCTGCTGGCCCTGGCGCGCCGCGCTTCGGCCCAGCGCTGCTGCCACCGATCGGACCGGACGAGGCGGTGGCCTTGGGCAGCGGCGCCATCGACGAAGAGCTCGAGCTGCGCCGGCGCGCCGATCGGATTGCCTGCGCCAAGCCGGAAACGCGCGCGGCGCTATTGCACCGCGTCCTGCTCGCGGCCGATTTCATCGCCAGCCATCACGACGAGCCCATCTCGCTGGCCGAGATGGCGAGCGCGGTGAGTCTGTCGCGCTTCCACTTCGGCCGCCTCTTCAGCCTCGTGCACGGCCAGACGCCGCACGCCTTCCTGCTGAACAAGCGAACGGCGGCCGCACGCCGCCACATCGCGGTCGGCGCGGCCTGTCTGGACGCTGCGACACGGGCCGGATTCGGCAGCCGCTCCGCGCTCTTTCGCAACCTGCGCAAGTCGACCCATCCCACCGCAGCAGTCCTCGCCGGACGCGTCGACCCGTGCTCCCTCTCTGCCTGATCGTCGCTGCCGACTCGGCCCTCGCGCCGCCCTACCCTACTCCTCGGCGCGTTGCGCCTCGACCCGCGCCGTGCCGCCGCCAGCGTCGGCGACGCGCCACTCTCGCTTACGACCGGAGAGTTCGAGCTGCTGTTGCTTCCCGCCTCGGGGCCGGGCGAATTCGTCCGTCGCGACACCATCGCGCGCACTCTAGGCGGCCCGACGTCGACAGGTGCGGAAGGCCGGCGCAGCGCCGACATGCACGTCTGCCGGATCCGCAAGAACCTGCGCGATGCCGGAGCGCACAGCCCGATCGAGAGAGAGGGATGAGGAAAAAAGAGACAAGGAGCGCTGGGAGAATGGTGTAAAAGACAGGGGAGCGGAACGTGGTGATCGGGGCTCGCTCTCGAAACCGCCCCGAATCGCCCGCTCCCCCGTGGACGCAGGTCGGCCGGCGTTGCGGTCACCCGGCCTGCATCAGGCGCGCGGCAGTGTCGGTCACTGGCGCGCGTCCGCGGGCTGCGTCCAGAAAACTGATTTCCCTCAGCGGCTGCCTCCCGGCGGTCCGAACAACGACATCTGCCGCGGCACGGCACGCGGCCGCGTCAGCACGAAAGGACGCTGCGACAGGTTGGCGGGCGCACGGTTGCAGCAGCACACCTGCCCCGAGCCGAAGCAGCGAGGAGACCGCGCTCTGAACACGGGGGCCAGCCGGCCGGCGAACCGGCAAGATGGCGGACGAGAAGGAGCGAGGCGGCATCGGGGAAGACTCCAGTTCGAGCCGCACGCAACATCTCGTTGCAGAAGCAGCTTCGGTACCCTCATCCGCAACCTCCGTGCCACGCCACAGCGTGTGAAGCGGTTCACGGCGACGTCGCAACGTCCCTCGCTCGCGACGAATCAAGGCCGAGGCCGCCCGCATCGGGCGACCCGGTGCGTCGATATCGCAAGCAGGGGTTACCGCGCCCTTCGCCCGGGGCCGTTCAAGCGCCTGGCGATAGCCGCGCGGAATCGCGCTCAGCAGACGTCGCGTGTAGTCCTGCTGCGGTCGCTCCAGGATCTGCGCAACGTCGGCTTGCTCGACGACCTCGCCGTCCTTCATCACGATCACCTCGTCGGCCATGAAGCGGACGACCGCGAGATCGTGGCTGATGAAGATGTAGGCCAGCCCCAACTCGTCCTGCAGGTCCTTGAGCAGATTGAGGACCTGCGCCTGCACCGACACGTCGAGCGCGCTGACCGCCTCGTCGAGCACCAGCACCTCGGGCGACAGCGTCAGGCAGCGGGCGATGGCGACGCGCTGCCGCTGGCCGCCGGAGAACTCATGCGGGTACTTGTACATCGCCGCTTCGTCGAGGCCAACCTTGGCGAGCAGGGCGCGCGCGAGGGCTTCGCGCTCGGCATTGTCCTTGCCGACACCGTGGATCGCCATCGGCTCGATCAACGTCTGGCCGACCGTGAAGCGCGGGTTGAGCGAGGCGTAGGGGTTCTGGAAGACGACCTGGATGCGCTTGCGCATCGCCAGCATCTCGGGCTTGGAGAGGGCAAGCAGATCGCGACCGTCGAAGATCGCACGGCCGCCGACCGGGCCGCCGCTGGCTTCGTGCAGGCGCAGCAGGGTCAGCCCGAGCGTCGTCTTGCCTGAGCCTGATTCGCCGACGATGCCGAGCGTGTGCCCGGCACGCAAGCGGAACGTCGCGCCCTTCACGGCAGGCAAATTCGCTGCGCCCGAACACGCCGCTGCGAATCCAGAAGCTCTTCTTCAAGTCCGATGGCCTCGACGATGACGCGGGCCTCCGGGTCCTTGGTCTTGGCAGTCGCGACCGTGGCGCGGCCGGCAATGTGGTCGTCGATGACGCGCAGGCGCGGCGCCTGCTGCGCCAGGGTCGGCCGGCAGGCGAGCAGGGCTTTCGTATAGGCGTCCTGCGGGCTCGCGAAGATGGCGTCGACCGGCCCCTGCTCGCGCACGATGCCGTGCCGCATCACGACGACGCGATCGGCGATCTCGCCGACCACACCGAGATCGTGGCTGATGAACAGCATGCTCATCCGATGCCGCTCTTGCAGCTGCGCCAGCAGCTCGAGGATCTGCCGTTGAATCGTGACGTCGAGGGCGGTTGTCGGCTCGTCGGCGATGAGGAGCTTGGGCTCGCAGCCGAGCGCCATCGCGATCATCACCCGCTGCTGCTGGCCGCCGGAAAGTTGGTGCGGGTAGGCGGCGAGGCGCCGCTTCGGCTCCGGCATGCCCACTTCCACCAGCAGCGCCTCGGCCCGCGCCATCGCCAAACGCCGGCCCAGGCCCATGTGCTTGATGAGCGGCTCGCTGATCTGCTGGCCGACGGTGAACACCGGGTTGAGCGAGCTCATCGGGTCCTGGAAAACGCAGGCGATCTCCTTGCCGCGGAGCTTCTGCAATTCCTGCGGCGGCAGCGCCAGCATGTCGCGGCCGGCAAAGGAGATGGCGCCCGAGCGTTCGGCGTTCTCGGGCAGCAGGTTGAGGATCGACATCGCCGTGACGCTCTTGCCCGAGCCCGATTCGCCAACCAGGGCGACCGTGGTGTGCTCCGGCACGTCGAAGCTCACTCCCCGAACCGCCTCGACGCGGCGCAACAACGCCGTCTTCCCGGCCGATGCGAAAGGAGACGCGCAGGTCGCCGATGGCGAGCAGCGGCGCTTTGGCCTCGCTTGCCGCGACGCTCATTCCAGGCCTCTGCAGTTTCGGATCAAGGGCGTCGCGCAGGGCGTCGGTCATGAGCGAGAACGCCGTGACGAAGACGGCCATGAAGGCGGTCGCAGCGACGAGCTGCCACCAGTAGCCGAGGATCAGCTCGCTTTGCGCCTCGGCGAGCATCGTTCCCCACGAGACGTCGTCGACGCCGACGCCGAGGCCGAGGTACGACAGGATCACCTCGAACTTGATGAAGCCGACGACCAGCAGCGACATCCGCACCAGGATCACGTGGCTGACATTGGGCAGGATGTGGCGGAACATGCGCGACGCGGCCGAGGCGCCGATCGCTTCGGCCGAGCGCACGTAGTCGCGCGTCGAGTGCTTAATGAACTCGGCGCGCACCTGGCGGTACAGGCCCGTCCAGCCGACCAGCGCCAGGATCATCGCGACGCTGGCGATGCCGCGGCCGAAGACGACGGCGAACGACAGGATCAGGAGGATGTCGGGAACCGAAGTGAAGACGTTGTAGAGCCACTCGAGAAAATCGCCGACCCTGCCGCCGAAAAAGCCCGCGAGCGCGCCGAGGATGGTGCCGATGAGGGTCGCGACGATGGCGCCGAGCAGGCCGACGAAGACGGAGGTCTGGGTGCCCTTCATCGCCTTGGCGAGAACGTCGCGGCCGAGGCGGTCGCCGCCGAAGGGCAGCGTCTAGCGCGCGCGGCTGCTCGACCGTCTTGTACTTGGCGGCGCGCTCGGCCCATTCCTTGTAGCGCGGCGCCAGCGGATCGACCGCCGAGAGGTCGAGCGTCGGCCCGGCCGGCGCGGCGATGGCGTCGGACTCGACCGCCGCCCGGGGCCCAGGAAAGTGGGCGGCGCGCTCGGCACGCCGACTTCCCGCTGCCAGCCGCGGGCGACGAGGCCGCTCGCGGTCAGCGACGATCATGAGCACGAAGAGGACCACGACGGCAGCGAAAGGCCATGCCGACCCGGTCGCGGCGCAGGCGCCGCCAGCGCGCGCATGCCAGCACGCCATCGGGCAGCGCTCTCGGCGCAGGGCTCGACGATCGGCCAGACGAGCGGCGGCGAGGCTCAGGACGGGCGCTCATTTGAGGACCACCCGCGGATCGACCAGCTTGTAGAGAATGTCGACGGCGAGGTTGATCAGCATCGTGAGCACGGCCAGGTAGACGGTGAACGCCTGGATCACCGGGTAGTCGCTGCGGTTGACGGCCAGGATGATCTCGCGGCCGAGGCCCGGGATCGAGAAGAAGACCTCGATCAGGAACGAGCCGACGAAGATGCCCGGCAGGGCCAGGCCGACGTTGGTGAGGATCGGGATCATCGCGTTGCGCAGCACATGCTGAAACAGCACCGTCTTCTCGGTCATGCCCTTGGCGCGCGCGGTGCGCACGTAGTCGTGGCCCAGCTCGTCGAGGAAGAAGGTGCGATAGAGGCGCGTCTGCGGCGCCAGGCCGACCAGCAGCGCCAGCATCACCGGCAACGGCACGTAGGTGACCAGGTTCTTGCCGACGCTGTCGCTCCAGCCCTGCACCGGGAACCAGCCGAGCTGGAAGCCGAAGACGTACTGGCCGACGATGATGTAGACGAGGAACGAGACCGAGAGCGCGACGGTGCTGACGATCATGATCGCGCGGTCGCTGAGCGAGCCGCGCCGGTAGGCGACCCACATCGCGACCGGCAGGGCGAGCAGCGTGTCGAGCAACAGGATCGGCGAACATCACCGTCAGGGTCGCCGGCAGCCGGGTCGCGAAGATGTGCGCGCACCGACTCGTTGGTGGCGAAGCTGCGGCCCCAGTTGAACGTGACGATCCCTTCAGGTAGATCGCCGAGCTGCACGTACCACGGCTCGTTCAGGCCGAGCTGGTCGCGGATCGCCTCGACCTGCTCGGGCGTGGCGTTCAGGCCGGCCGAGATCTCGGCCGGGTCGCCGCCGAAGAACTTGAACAGGAGGAAGACGAGAAGCACGACGCCGAGCAGCGTCGGGATCATCTGCCACAGGCGCCGGAGCAGGTAGGCGGCCATTTCGGGGAACGGAGTCTAGCGCCTAGACTCCTACGGCAGAGCATGGAAAGCACAGATCCAGGATGAAGCGCCGACAGCTGACCCATGGCCTGGCTGCGATCGCCGCGGGCCACGGGCGCCCTGCCGCCGCGCTCTGCCGGCGTCGCGGCGCCAGGCGGCGCAGGCCGACGGCGAGCGAAAAGGTGCTGCGCTATGCCTTCCAGGTCGCCGAAACCGGCTTCGATCCGGCACAGCTCAGCGACCTCTACTCGCGCATCGTCACCGCGCACATCTTCGATTCGCCGCTCACCTACGACCACCTGGCCCGGCCGTTCAAGCTCGAAGCCGCTGGTGGCCGAGGCGATGCCCGAGATCTCGGCGGATTTCCGCACCTTCACCTTCCGCGTCAAGCCCGGCATCTACTTCGCCGACGATCCGGCTTTCAAGGGCAAGCGCGCGCGAGCTCGTCGCCGAGGACTTCGTCTACTCGTTCAAGCGCGTCTACGATCCGAAGCTGAAGAGCCCGGAGCAGTCGAATCTCGAGGACGAAGGAATCGTCGGCCTGCAGCGAGCTCGTACGACGAGGCGGTCAAGAGCAAAAAGCCCTTCGACTACGACAGCAAGGTCGAAGGCCTGCAGGCGATCGACCGCTACACGCTGCGCGTGCGGCTGCACGAGTCGCGGCCGCGCCATCTCTATCTTTGGGCGGCGCGCGACATTCTCGGCGCGGTGGCGCGCGAGGTGGTCGAGGTCTACGGCGACAGAATCATGGCGCATCCGGTCGGCACCGGGCCGTTTCGCCTGGGCGAGTGGCGGCGCAGCTCGCGCATCGTGCTCGCGCGCAACCCGACCTACCGCGAGCATGTCTACGACGCCGAGCCGAACGCCGACGACGCCGAGGGCCAGGCGATCGCCGCGCGCTTCAAGGGCCGGCGCCTGCCGATGATCGACCGGGTCGAGATCTCGATCATCGAGCAGGCGCAGCCGCGCTGGCTCTCGTTCCTGAACGGCGAGCAGGACTTCATCGAGCGCTTGCCCAACGAGTTCGTCGACCAGGCGGTGCCGGCGGCAAGGTCGCGCCCAACCTCGCCAAGCGCGGCATCCGCGCCTACCGCTCGGTCGCGCCCGACGTGACGCTCACCGTCTTCAACATGGAGAATCCGCTGGTCGGCGGCTACACGCCGGAGAAGGTGGCGCTGCGCCGGGCGATGGCGCTCGGCAACGACGTCGCGCGCGAGATCAGCGATCGCCCGCCAGCGGCCAGGCCATTCCGGCGCAGATCGATCGTCGCGCCGCTTCATCGAAGGCTATCGCAGCGACCTGCGCACGGAGATCGGGCGAGTACGACCTGGCCCGCGCCAAGGCGCTGCTCGACGTCTACGGCTATGTCGACCGCGACGGCGACGGCTGGCGCGAGCAGCCCGATGGCCAGCCGCTGGTGATCGAGATGGCGACGCAGTCCGACCAGGTCACGCGCCAGCTCGACGAGCTGTGGAAGAAGGACATGGACGCGCTCGGCCTGCGCGCCGTGCTGAGGACGGCGCAGTGGCCGGAAAACCTGAAGTCGGTGCGCGCCGGCAAGTTCATGATGTGGCGCGTCGGCTCGCTCGGCCACGACCCCGGACGGGCAAGGCGCGCTCGAGCGCGCCTACGGGCCCTCGGTCGGCAAGGGCAACCTGGCGCGCTTCAAGCTCGCCGCGTTCGACCGGATCTACGAGCAGCTGAAAGTGCTGCCCGAGCGGGCCGAGCGCCAGGCGCTGTTCGACAAGGAGGCCGAGCTGTCTGGCGGCGTATGCGCCGTACCGGGCCGGCACGCATCGCATCGTCACCGACCTGAGCTATCCGTGGCTGACGGATACCGCAGGCCGTCGTTCTGGATCGACTGGTGGCACTACGTCGACATCGATGCGTCGGCGCAGCGAGGGCATTCGGCATGAGAAGGACGGACGTTCGATCGCCGCCGCGCCGCTGTTGCTCGGCTGCGCGCCTGGCTCCGGCTGCGGTGACGCGAATCGGCCGCGCGGCGCCGCGGACGGACCGGCCAAGGTGCTGCGCTACGCCTTCGTCATCGCCGAGACCGACCTTCGACCCGGCAAAGATCGACGATCTCTATTCGCGCTACGTCACCGCCCATATCTTCGAGGCGCCTGCTATCGGTTCGACTACCTCGCGCGCCCGGCGAAGGTCGTGCACTCACACGGCGGCGGCGATGCCCGAGACCGCCGACGACTTCCGGACCTGGACGATCCGCATCCAGCCGGGCATCTATTTCGCCGACGATCCGGCCTTCAAGGGCAAGCCGCGCGAACTGGTGGCCGCCGACTACGTCTACGCGCTGGAAGCGCTTCTTCGATCCGGCCAACCAAGAGCCCGGCCTACACCAGCTTCAACGAAGAAGGCGTCATCGGCGTCGACGAGCTGCGCGCAGGAGGCGATCCGCGACAAGAAGCCGTTCGACTACGACCGCGAGATCGAAGGCGTGCGCGCGCTCGATCGCTACACGCTGCAGTTCAGGCTCGCCGAAGCCGCGACCGCGCTTTCTCTACACGATCGCCGACAGCAGTCTCTGGCGTCGATGCGCGCGCGAGGTCGTCGAGTTCTATGGCGATGCCATCGCCGAGCATCCGGTGGGCACGGGCCCGTTCAAGCTGGTCGAGTGGCGACAGCAGCTCGCGCATCGTCCTCGACCGCAACGCCAAGCTACCGCGAGGTGCGCTATGACGGCGAGCCGGCCGCCGACGACGCCGAAGGCCAGGCCATGCTGCGCCAAGTTCAAGGGCCGGCGTCTGCCGATGATCGACCGGGTCGAGATCTCGATCATCGAGGAGAGCCAGCCGCGCTGGCTGCGCTTTCTCAACGGCGAGTTCGACTCTCATGTCGCGTGCCGCTCGAGCTTCGCCAACCAAGCCGTCGCCGGGCGGCAAGTCTGGCGCCGTATCTGGCTCGGCGCGGCGTCCACATGGACCGCTTCGCCAATGCCGACCGCGTCCTCTTCTACTTCAACATGGAAGATCCGGTCGTCGGCGGCATGACAGTGCCGACAAGGTCGCCCTGCGCCGCGCCATCGGCCTGGCGATCGACGTCCAGACGGAGATCACGTGGCGTCCGGCGCGGCCAGGCGATCGCCGCGCAGTCGACCGTGGCGCCCGGCGGCTACGGCTACGACCCGACACTACCGAAACGAGCATCCGCCGACTACGACGTCGCCCGCGCCAAGGCCCTGCTCGACATGTACGGCTACGTCGACCGCGATGGCGACGGCTGGCGCGACCTGCCCGACGGGCAAGCCGCTGGTGATCGAATACGCGAGCACGCCGGATGCTCTGTCGCGCCAGTTCGACGAGCTCTGGAAGAAGAATCTCGACGCCATCGGCGTGCGCCTGCGCATCAAGACGGCGCAGTGGCCGGAAGCAGCTGAAGGAGGCCAAGCGCGCCGGCAAGCTGCATGATCTGGCAACTCGGCTACACCGCCGTCGTCGCCCGACGTCCAGGACGGCCTGCAAGACGCTCTACGGGAAGGCGGACGGCGCGGCAAACCTCGCGCGCTTCAAGCGATCCGCAGTTCGACGAGCTGTACGAGCGCATGCAGCGCCTGCCCGACGGGCCGGAGCGGCTTGCGCTGATGCACGAGGCGCAGCAAGATCATCGCTGCCTACATGCGCCGCAGAAATACACGTGCACCGCATCCTCACCTGACTTCTCACGCAGCCGTGGCTGCTCGGGCTATCGCACGCCGATCTACGGCGGCCAGTTCTGGCAATTCGTCGACATCGACGACAGTAAGCGGCCGACGAAGGCGCTAGTCTGAATCGCGACGCTCGCATGCCGAGATGCCAGCGCTGTCCGAACCGCAGATCCTCGCGCTACACGCGCTTGCTGCGCGACACCCGCGGCCTCGAGTTCGATGCCGGCACCGTCGCCGGCTACGACGCGCTCTGGCGCTGGTCGTGCGACGACCTGCCCGCCTTCTGGCAATCGATCTGGGACTTCTTCGAAGTCGAGTCGCCGACGCCGCACGACACCGTGCTGGTCGAAGAGACGATGCCCGGGCGCGAGTGGTTTCGCGGCGCGCGCGTCAACTATGCGCAGCACCTGATGCGCCACACCGACGGCCGCGCACGCAGCCGGCCATCCGGCGATCGTCTTTCGCAACGAGGCCATGCACCTGCGCGGCCGCAGCGAAGAGATGGCATGGCCGGAGCTGCGACGCCAGGTCGCAGCGCTCGCCGCCGAGTTCGCCCGGCTCGGCGTCACCGAGGGCGACCGCGTCGTCGCCTTCATGCCGAACGTGCCGCAGACGGCGGTCGCTTTTCTCGCCTGCGCCAGCCTCGGCGCGGTGTGGTCGGTGTGCTCGGCCGACATGGGTCCGCTGGCGGTGCTCGACCGCTTTCGCCAGATCGAGCCGGTGCTGCTCGTGGCCTGCGACGGCTACACCTACGGCGGCGCTGCGCACGACCGGATGGCGGTGCTGGCCGAATTGCTGGCCGACCTGCCGACGGTGCGCGACGTGGTGCTCTGGCGAAATCTCGACCCTGCCGCGCAGGCCGACAGGCTCGCCGCGCCGTCGCGCCGCGCGCACGATTTCGACTCGCTCATCGCATCACCGGCAGCGTTCGCTCCACGCTGGCTTGCCTTCGACCACCCGCTCTGGATCGTCTACTCGAGCGGCACCACCGGTCTGCCGAAGGCGATCGTGCACGGCCATGGCGGCGTCATGCTCGAAAGCCTGAAGGCCGGAGCCCTGCACAACAACGTCGGGGCCAGCGCCGCGACCGGTGACCGCTATCACTGGTACAGCTCGACCGGCTGGATCATGTGGAACTCGCAGCTCGGCGCGCTGCTCGGTGGCACGACCGTCTGCATGTACGACGGCAGCCCGGGCGGACCGCGCAGCGCTTTGGCCGGTGCCGATCGAGTCGTCGACTGGTCGACGATCTGGCAGTTCGCGGCCGCCACGCGCGTGACCTTTTTCGGCGCGGGCGCGGCGTTCTATTCGAGCTGTCTGAAGGCCGGCGTCGAGCCGCAAGCCGCGGGCGACCTGTCGGCCATCCGCGCCGTGGGCGCCACCGGCTCGCCGCTGGCCGTCGACTGCTACGAATGGATCTGGTCGAAGCTGCCGAAGGTCGACGGCCGCGACGTCTGGCTCAATCCCATCTCGGGCGGCACCGATTTTGCCGGTGCCTTCGTCGCCGGCATGGCGACGCTTCCTGTCGTCGCCGGCGAGATGCAGTGCCGCTGCCTCGGTGCTGCCGTCGAAGCCTGGAGCGAGCCGGACGCAGAGGGTCACGGCCGTGCCCTCGTCGGCGAGGTGGGCGAGCTCGTCTGCGTCAAGCCGATGCCGTCGATGCCGCTCTATCTCTGGGGCGACACGCCGCCCGGGCCGCTCGGCCGTGTCTATCACGCCAGCTATTTCGACATGTACCGCAGCAGCGACAACCGCCATCCGGTGTGGCGCCATGGCGACTGGCTGCTCATCACCGAGCGCGGCGGCGCCGTCATCTATGGCCGCAGCGACGCGACGATCAACCGGCACGGCATCCGCATGGGCACGGCGGAGCTCTATCGCGCGGTCGAAGCGCTGCCCGAGGTGCTCGACAGTCTGGTGGTCGACCTCGAGTATCTCGGCCGCGACAGCTACATGCCGCTCTTCGTCGTGTTGCGCGAGGGCCTGACGCTCGACGACGCGCTGGCCGCGCGCATGAAGGCGCGCATCCGCAGCGCGCTCTCGGCCCGCCATGTGCCGAACGAGATCTTCCAGGTCAGCGCCTTGCCGCGCACGCTCTCGGGCAAGAAGATGGAGCTGCCGGTGAAGAAGCTGCTGATGGGAACACCGGCAGCGCAGGTGTTCAAGGCGGGCGCGATGGCCAACGGCGAATCCGTCGCCTGGTTCGCCGAGTTCGCTGCCCGCCGCCTGGCCGCCGCGCCTCAGGGCTGAGCGCGGGTGTACGGCGTGCGCTCGCCGGGCAGCGCCAGCGCGGGGATGACCTGGTCGACGTCGGCCGTGGCCTTGGCCAGGGCTTCGGCCTTCGCCGCCTGGGCCGCATCGGCGACGCAGCCTTCGAGATAGATGAGCCGGCGTTGCGCCGTCACCCAGATCGCACTCGTGGCCAGCGTAGGCTCGGCCTGCAACGCAGCGACCGCCGCCTTCGCGTTGGCGGCGTCGTAGCGATAGGCGTTCGGCTCGGCGCATTTGCCGGCCAGCCAGCAGGACGTGCCGCGCTCGACGCGGGAATGCGATTCGGCGCGCCGGCTCGCTTCGGTGTACGCCGGCCCGAGCGGCGCGGGGCACGGCCTGCCTGCGGTGGCGGGCAGGAACGGATCGTTGAAGGGATTGATCAGCAGCGGCTCCTGGCCCTGCCCGTGCAGTGCGCCCGCGAGCCCGAAGCTCGCAAGGCCGACCCCGGCAACCCGGACCAGGGCGAATCTCATAGCGGCAGCTCCGTGAAATAGCGGCCGCCATGAAAGATGAGCGGCTGGGCGCCGTCGCGACGAGCGCAGCGCTCGACCTCGCCGACGAAGATCACGTGGTCGCCCTCTTCGTAGCGGCTGCGATTGAAGCACTCGAACACCGCGGCCGCGCCCTCGAGCAGGGGCACGCCACTGGCCCCCGGCTGGAAGGCGACGCCCTCGAAGCGGTCGAGCCCGTGGCTCGCGAAACGCTGGGCCAGCGCGTGCTGGCCGGCGGCGAGGATGTTGATGGCGTAGTGCGAGCCGCGCGCGAACGCCGGCATCGAGCCGGCCTGGCGCGAGAGGCTCCAGAGCACGAGGGGCGGATCGATGGAGACCGAGTTGAACGAGTTGGCGGTCAGGCCGATGGGCAGGCCAGCCGCGTCGCGTGCGGTGACGATGGTCACGCCCGTCGCGAACATCGCGAGGGCGGCGCGAAAATCGTCGGCGGCGAAGGTCGGCGCCGCGGCACGCGGAGTTCGGCTCATGCCCGCATTGTCGTTCCCTAGAATCGCCGCATGACCGCACCGCCCGTCCGCGGCGCAGCTCCCGGCGCGCGCTTCGATCGGGCCGGCCGCCTCGCCGCGGTCACGGTGCTCGGCTTCGCCTCCGGCCTGCCGCTCGCCCTCACCGGCCAGGCGATGCAGGCCTGGCTCAGCGCCGACGGCATCGATATCGCGACCATCGGCTTTCTCAGCCTGGTCGGATTGCCCTACACGTTCAAGTTCCTCTGGGCGCCGCTGATGGATCGCTTCGAGCCGCCCTGGTTCGGCCGCCGGCGCGGCTGGCTGGTCGTGACGCAGCTTGCGCTCGCCGCCGCACTCGTCGGCATGGCCGCAGTGCCACCGGCGTCGGGCCTCGGTGCCTTCGCCTTGTTCGCGGGCCTCGTGGCCTGGCTGTCGGCCTCGCAGGACGTGGTGGTGGACGCCTATCGCGCCGACCTGCTGGCGGCGACCGAACGCGGTCTGGGCTCATCGCTCACGGTGCTTGGCTATCGGCTGGCCATGATCGTCTCGGGCGGCATCGCCTTCATCTGGGTCGATCCGCAACAAGGCGGCGGCTGGAGCTGGCCCGACGTCTATCGCGCGATGGCGCTGTGCATGGTCGCCGCGGCCGTGTTCTCGGGCGTGTTCGCGCCGAAGCTGGTGCGGGCGGCCGGGCCGGTCAGCGTCGCGCGCAACGACGTGCTCGGCTTTTTCGCCGTCGCGGCCGCGGTGGCCGTCGGGTTCATCGTGACGCGCTTCGCTTTCTCGCCGATGGCGCGTGCGCTGGTCGTGCCGCTTTTCGCCGACAGCGGCGTCGCTGCGTCGCTGCAGGAGCGCTGGGCCGACCTCGTCGCGCTCTTCGCCGGCATCGCCTTGACCGTGCCGCTCGTCGCCTGGGCGGCGCGGCGGGCCCGCTTCGAGACCTTTCTCGGCAGCCTGGCGAGCTACTTCTCCAAGCCGGGAGCCGCCGCGTTCCTGGCCTTCATCGTTCTCTACAAGCTCGGCGATGCGTTCGCGGGCTCCCTGCTCACGCCGTTCCTGTTGCAGGCCATGCACTACAGCACCGCCGAGGTCGGCGTCGTCAACAAGGTGATCGGACTGTGGCTGACGATCGGCGGCGCGCTCGTCGCCGGCGCGCTGATGATGCGGCTCGGTTTGTGGCGCTCGCTCCTCGTCTTCGGCGTCCTGCAGATGCTCGGCAACCTCGGCTTCTGGTGGCTCTCGCTGCAGGGGCGCGGCGCGTTGCCGGGGCTCGTGATCCCGCCGTTCGATTGGGGTTTCGTCAAGCTCGCGGCGGCCACGCCGGTCGATGGCGGCCTGCTCATGGCGATCGCCAGCGAGAACGTGACGAGCGGCATGGGCACGGCGGCCTTCGTCGCATTCCTGATGAGCCTGTGCAACCAGCGCTACAGCGCCACCCAGTTCGCCTTGCTCAGCGCGTTCGCATCGGTGGGCCGGGTCTGGGTCGGCCCGCTGGCGGGCGTGCTGGCGCAGGCGATCGGCTGGCCGACATTCTTTCTCGTATCGGTGGTCGTCGCGGTGCCGGCGCTGGTCTTGCTGCTGGTCCTGCGCGCGCCGATCGACGGCCTCGATCGGCGGGCGTGAACGCGCGCGCGCTCAGCCGAGCACGCGCAACAACCAGCGGTTCAGGTCGCCGATCTCTTCGGCGCAGACCGAATGCGGCATCGCGTATTCGTGCCACTCGACCGCATGCCCCATGCCGACGAGCGCTTCGCGCGAAGCGCGCGCGCGGACGATCGGAATGACCGGGTCCTGCGTGCCGTGGGCGAGAAAGATCGGGACGTCGCCGTTGGCCGGATGGCGCTCGGCCTCGGCCTTGGCCGCGAGCGGCAGATAGCCGGACAGGCCGACCAGGCCGGCGAGGCGCTCGTCGTGGCGCAAACCGGTCATCAGCGTCATCGCGCAGCCCTGACTGAAGCCGGCCAGCACGATGCGGCGCGCCGGTACGCCGCGCGCCTTTTCCTTCGCGATCAAGCCTTCGACGAGCGCTTGCGATTGACGCAGCCCGGCCTCGTCTTCGCGTTGCTGCTGCGAGCCGAGAGCAAGGATGTCGTACCAGGCGCGCATGACATGGCCGCCGTTGATCGTGACCGGCCGGGTCGGCGCGTGCGGAAAGACGAAGCGCACCGGCCCGACCGCGCCCAGGTCGAGCTCGCCGGCGACCGGCACGAAATCGTTGCCGTCCGCGCCCAGCCCGTGCAGGATGAGGATGCTGGCCGTCGGGTTCGGCGCGGTTTCGATCTCGATGCTCTGCAGGGGGGCGGTGCTCATAGCGTGAAGTCGTAGTCGATGACGAGGGGCGCATGATCGCTGAAGCGCTGCTCGAGGTAGATGTGCTCGCTGCGCGCGAGTGCCGCGACCTTCGGCGTGGCGAGGTGGTAGTCGAGGCGCCAGCCCACGTTCTTGGCCCAGGCCTGGCCGCGATTGCTCCACCAGGTGTACTGCTCGGGATGCGGATTGAGCGTGCGAAAGACGTCGACGAAGCCGAGCTCCTCGAACAGGCGCGTCATCCAGGCCCGCTCCTCGGGCAGGAAGCCGCTGTTCTTGCGGTTGCCCTTCCAGTTCTTGAGGTCGATCTCCTTGTGCGCGATGTTGATGTCTCCGACCAGGATGACCTCGCGCTCCTTGCCCAGGCGCTCGAGGTAGGGCGCCATTCTTTCGAGGAAGCGGAATTTCGCCTGCTGCCGATGCTCGCCCGACGAGCCGCTCGGGAAATAGCAGCTGACGATGCTGAGGTTCGGGATCGCCCTGCGGCCGACGCGATCGAAGCGCGCCTCGACGTAGCGGCCTTCGGCGTCGAACTCCTTGTCGCCGAAGCCGAGCCGGACCGACCGCGGCTTCTTGCGGCTGTAGAGGCCGACGCCCGAGTAGCCTTTCTTCTCGGCGAAGTGAAAGTGCCCTTTCATTCCGGCGATCGCGTCGAAGCGGCCGTCGACGGTATCGGCTTGCGCCTTGACCTCCTGCACGCCCATACAATCGGCGCCGACGCCTTCGGCCCAGGCTTCGAAGCCTTTCGCGGCGGCCGAACGGATGCCGTTCAGGTTGAGCGAGACAAGTCGAAACACAGAGAGACCTGCATGACCGGCAAGGCGCCCGACACCACCATCGCACGCGAGTTCGTGCAGTTCGCGGTCGAGGCGGGCGTGCTCAGGTTCGGCGAATTCAAGACCAAGGCGGGGCGGCTTTCGCCGTACTTCTTCAACTCGGCGTTGTTCGACGATGGCGCCAAGCTGAAGCGCCTGGCGGAATTCTATGCGCGCCGTCTCGTCGCCTCGGGGCTGGAGTTCGACATGCTGTTCGGGCCGGCCTACAAGGGCATCACGCTTGCCGCCGCCATGGCCATCGAGTTCGCTCGGCACGGCCGGGCCTTGCCCTTTGCTTACAACCGGAAGGAAGCAAAAGATCACGGCGAGGGCGGCCTCGTCGTCGGTGCACCATTGCGGGGACGCACGGTCATCGTCGATGATGTGATCACCGATGGCGCTTCCAAGCGCGAGTCGGTGGAGCTGATTCGCCATGAAGGTGCCAAGCCCATCGCCGTATTGATCGCGCTCGACCGGATGGAGCGCGGCGGCAGCGGGGAGAGTCTTTCGGCGAATTCAGCGGTGATGGACTTCGAGCGGGAATACGGCTTGCCCGTGCTCGCGATTGCAACGCTGGCTGACCTGCTGGAATTTCTTCATTCGGATGCCGACTCTCCTCTTGCCGGCCATGCCCAGGCGGTCCTGCGATACCGTGAAAGATACGGGGCCTGAGACGAGGGCCGGTCGTCTCGCCGCGGCGCGCGCGCTCGGACTTGTCGCTTCTTCGTTGCTGGCAGCCGTCTCGGCACACGCCCAGGCCCCTGCGCCGGCCCGCCCGATCTACGACTGCATCGACGCGAACGGAAAGCGGATCCGCTCCGACCGGCCGATCCTCGACTGCCGGGACAAGGATCAGCGCCTGCTCAACCCGGACGGCTCGATCAACAAGGTGGTGCCGCCGACGCCGACGGCCGACGAGCGTGCCGACATGGAAGCGCGCGAGCGCCAGGATGCGATCGACAGGGCCGCCAGGAGCGACGCGATCCGTCGCGATCGAAACCTGGTGAGTCGCTTCCCGAACGAGGTCGAGCACAACAAGGCACGGGCCAAGGCACTCGACGATATCGGCAAGTCGGTCCACGCCTCCGAAGAGCGCGTGAGCCTGCTGATGGCCGAGCGCAAACCGCTTCTCGAAGAGCGCGAGTTCTATCAGAACAAGCCGCTGCCAAGCAAGCTCAAGCTCTCGCTCGACGCGAACGACGCCTCGCTGGAGGCGCAGAAGTCGCTGATCCAGAACCAGCAGTCGGAGGTGGTTCGCATCAACGCGCTCTACGACGTCGAGTTGGCGCGCTTGCGCAAGCTCTGGGCTGGCGCACCGGCAGGATCGCTGGGGCCCCTGCCGATGACGCCGGGCGTGCCGCCCAAGGCCGCCGACTCGCGCTGAGACTGCTCCGGTGCGCGCGCCTCAGGCGAGGCGGGCGCGCAGCAGGGCATGGAGTTGGGTCGGGTCGCCTTTGCCCTTCGTCGCCTTCATGGCTTGACCGACGAGCGCATTGAACGCCTTCTCCTTGCCGGCGCGAAATTCCTCGACCGACTTCGGATTGGCCGCGATCACTTCGTCGACGACGCGCTCGAGCTCGCCGCTGTCGCGCAACTGGCGCAAGCCCTTGGCATCGATGATCGCGTCGACGCTGGCGCCTTCGCCGTTGCACAGAGGCGTCGAACACCTGGCGGGCGGCGCTGTTCGAGATCGTGCCGTCGGCGATGCGCGAGACGAGCGCGGCCAGCTGCACCGGCGCCAACGGCAGGCTTGCGAGGCCGCTCGCGTTCATGCGGCGCGAGACCTCGCCCATCAGCCAGTTGGCCACCAGCTTGGCCTGGCCGCTGGCCTTCGCGGCCGCCTCGAACGCCGTCGCGAAGGCCTTGTTCTGCGTCATCGCGGCGGCGTCGGCGCTGGCCAGCGCGTAGTCGCGCGCGAAGCGCGTCGCCATCTGGCCCGGCAGCTCCGGCATCTCGGCGCGCACGCGCGCGATCCAGGTCTCGGAGATGGCGAGCGGCGGCAGATCGGGATCGGGGAAGTAGCGATAGTCGTGCGCGTCTTCCTTCGAGCGCATGGCGCGCGTCTCGCCGTGCTCCGGGTCGAACAGGACGGTCGCTTGCTGGACCTTGCCGCCGTCTTCGAGCAGGTCGATCTGCCACTGCACCTCGTAGTCGATCGCCTGCTGCATGAAGCGAAAGCTGTTCAGGTTCTTGATCTCGCGCCGGGTGCCGAAGGGCGCACCGGGCCGGCGCACCGACACGTTGGCGTCGCAGCGAAAGCTCCCCTCCTGCATGTTGCCGTCGCAGATGTCGAGCCACACGACCAGGGTGTGCAGGGCCTTCGCGTATTCGACGGCCTCGACGCTCGAGCGCATTTCCGGCTCGGTCACGATCTCGAGCAGCGGCGTGCCGGCGCGGTTGAGGTCGACGCCGGTCCAGTCGCCCGAAAAATCGAGCGCCGTGCCGCCCGGACCGGCGACGCCATTGGCATCGGCATCGGCGCGGGCGATGCCGTGGATCGACTTGCCGGCGTCTTCCTCGAGGTGGGCGCGCGTCAGATTGACGCGATGCGCCGCCTCGCCGACGAAGAAGTCGAGGCCTCCGCCTTGCACCACCGGCGTCTCGTACTGGCTGATCTGATAGCCCTTGGGCAGATCGGGGTAGAAATAGTTCTTGCGCGCGAAGATGGAGAGCGGCGCGATCGTCGCGCCGACCGCCAGGCCGAAGCGGATCGCCCGCTCGACGGCGCCCCGGTTGGCGACCGGCAGCGTGCCCGGCAGCGCCAGATCGACGGCCGAGGCCTGCGTGTTCGGTGCCGCTCCGAACGCGGTCGACGAGCCGCTGAAGATCTTCGAGCGGGTCGAGAGCTGGGCATGCGTCTCGATGCCGATCACGACCTCGTAACCGCGGATCAGCGGCACCGGCGTTCTTGCGGCCATGCGCGTCGTGCCTCGCTCAGGCCGCCGATGCCGGCGCGCGCAGGTGCCAGTCGCTGGCCTGCTGGAAGGCGTGCGCGGCGTGCAGCAGACGGCCTTCCTCGAAATAGTTGGCGATGAGCTGCAGGCCCACCGGCATGCCGGCCCCGTCGCCGGCGCCGAAGCCGGCCGGGATGCTCATGCCGGGCAGGCCGGCGAGGCTGGCGGGCAGGGTGAAGATGTCGGCCAGGTAGCTCGCGACCGGATCGTCGCTCTTGGCGCCGAGCTTCCAGGCGACCGTCGGCGCGACCGGGCCGGCGATCAGGTCGCACTCGCGAAAACAGGCCCGGAAATCGTCGGCGATCATGCGGCGAAGCTTTTGCGCCTGCAGGTAGTAGGCGTCGTAGTAGCCGTGCGACAGCACGTAGGTGCCGATCATGATGCGGCGCTTCACTTCGGCGCCGAAGCCCTCGCTGCGACTGCTCTTGTAGAGGTCTTGCAGATCGGCGTAGTGCCCGGCGCGATGGCCGTAGCGAACGCCGTCGAAGCGCGACAGGTTCGACGAGGCCTCCGCCGGCGCGATCAGGTAGTAGACCGGGATCGCAAGCTCGGTGCGCGGCAGGCTGACGTCGACGAGCGTGGCGCCGAGACGCTCGAATTCGCCGAGGGCGACGCGCAAGGCCGCCTCCACGTCGCTCGCCAGCGCCAAGGGGAAGAACTCCTTCGGCACGCCGATGCGCAGGCCCTGCAGCGGTCGGGCCGCCGTCGCGCCCTCGCGAACATGGGCCAGCGCGGTGCTGTAGTCCTGCGGCGGGCGCTCGGCGCTGGTCGAATCGCGGGCATCGAAGCCGCTCATCGCCGAGAGCAGCAAGGCGCAGTCTTCGGCGCTGCGCGCCAGCGGCCCGGCCTGGTCGAGGCTCGAGGCGAAGGCGATCATGCCGTAGCGCGAGCACGTGCCATAGGTCGGCTTGATGCCGGTGATGCCGCAGAAGCTGGCCGGCTGACGGATCGATCCGCCGGTGTCGGTGCCGGTGGCGGCCGGCAGGAGGCGCGCCGCCACCGCGGCGGCCGAGCCGCCCGACGAGCCGCCGGGGACGCGGCTTTCGTCCCACGGATTGCGGACGACTTTCCAGGCCGAGTTCTCGTTGCTCGAGCCCATCGCGAACTCGTCGCAGTTGAGCTTGGCCAAGGTCACCATGCCGGCCTCGGCCAGGCGGGCCACGACGGTGGCGTCGAACGGGCTCTGGTAGCCGGCGAGCATGCGCGAGCCGGCGGTGGTCGGCAGGTCGCGGGTGACGAAGATGTCCTTGTGCGCGATCGGCACGCCGGTGAGCGCGCCGGCTTCGCCGCGCTTGCGGCGTGCGTCGGCAGCGCGGGCGGCGTCGAGGGCCCGCCCATCGTCGCCGGCGAGCGCGACGCCGAGATGCTCGTGCGCGGCCAGGCGCGCCAGCAGGTGCGTCGTCAGCTCGAGGCTGGAGACTTCCTTGGCTTGCAGCGCGCGGCCCAGCTCGGCCACGCCTTGCGAATGCAGGGCGCCCTTCATTCGATGACCTTCGGGACCAGGAAAAGGCCGTCGGCGACGGCCGGTGCGCTGCGCTGGTTGGCGGCGCGTTCGTCGCCCTCGGTGACCGCGTCCTCGCGCAGGCGCAGGTGCGCATCGCCGATCGCCGCCAGCGGCGTGTAGAGGGGCTCGACGCCGCTCGTGTCGACCGCGCTCATCTGCTCGACGATGCGAAAGAAGCTGTTCAGCTGCTCGAGCATGCGCGCCGTGTCGTCGGCGCCGAGATCGAGACGCGCCAGCTCGGCGATGCGGCGCACGTCGGAAGAAGTCAGGGCCATCGCGGCAAAGGCAATCGCGGCAAGTCGCCGCAAGGGTCGAAACGGGGGCCCGCAGGACTCGAATCAGCGGGAGGCATGGGGTATTATCCCCGGCTAATTCACAGCCCTGGTCGCCGCTGCGAAGGGCTCGGCGTCACCGTTTGCCTTCCGGCCCGAAACCGGCTCCCCCTCGCTCGACGCCACCACTCTCCCAGACCATGTTCGGATCCTTTCGTCGCTACTTTTCGACGGACCTGGCCATCGACCTCGGCACCGCCAACACGCTCATCTACGTGCGTGGCAAAGGCATCGTGCTCGACGAGCCTTCCGTCGTCGCCATCCGCCACGAAGGCGGACCCAACGGCAAGAAGACCATCCAGGCGGTCGGTGCCGAAGCCAAGGCGATGCTCGGCAAGGTGCCCGGCAACATCGAGGCGATCCGGCCGATGAAGGATGGCGTCATCGCCGACTTCACCGTCACCGAGCAGATGCTCAAGCAGTTCATCAAGATGGTCCATCCGCGATCCGTCTTGCGGCCGAGCCCGCGCATCATCATCTGCGTGCCCTGCGGCTCGACCCAGGTCGAGCGCCGCGCGATTCGCGAATCGGCGCTCGGTGCCGGCGCGTCGCAGGTCTATCTCATCGAGGAGCCGATGGCCGCGGCGATCGGCGCCGGCCTGCCGGTCAGCGAAGCGAGCGGCTCGATGGTGGTCGACATCGGCGGCGGCACGACCGAGGTCGGCGTGATCTCGCTCGGCGGCATGGTCTACAAGGGCAGCGTGCGCGTCGGCGGCGACAAGTTCGACGAAGCCATCATCAACTACATCCGCCGCAACTACGGCATGCTGATCGGCGAGCCGACGGCCGAGATGATCAAGAAGAACATCGGCTCGGCCTTCCCCGGCTCCGAGGTGAAGGAGATCGAGGTCAAGGGCCGCAATCTCTCCGAAGGCGTGCCGCGCTCGTTCACGATCTCCTCGAACGAGATCCTGGAAGCGCTCACCGACCCGCTGAACCAGATCGTCTCCAGCGTCAAGAACGCGCTCGAGCAGACCCCGCCCGAGCTCGGCGCCGACATCGCCGAGCGCGGCATGATGCTGACCGGCGGCGGTGCCTTGCTGCGCGACCTCGACCGCCTGCTCGCCGAAGAAACCGGCTTGCCCGTGCTCGTCGGCGAAGACCCGCTCACCTGCGTCGTGCGCGGTTGCGGCATGGCCCTGGAACGCATGGAGCGCCTGGGCTCCATCTTCACCTCAGAGTAGACACGATGCCCCCACGCGCACTGCGTTCGCTGCCCGCCGAGAGGGCGCGGCCGGCCTTGGGGCGGCCCGGCGCCCGGCCGGGAGCTCGTCCGCGCTGAGTTCGCGACCATGGCGCTCGGCACCCTCGATCGCACGCCGCCGCCGTTCTTCCGCCAGGGTCCTTCGGCGCTGACGAAGCTTTGCTTCTGCTCGGCGCTGGCGCTCTTCCTGATGGTGGCCGACGCCCGCTTTCGCATCACGCAGCCGCTGCGTGCGACGGTGGCGACCATGCTCTACCCGCTCCAGCGGGCCCTGCTCGTGCCGGTCGAGGCGTTGGCCGGCGGGCGCGAGTACTTCAGCGGCCTGGGCGCGGCGCGCGCCGCCGAGCAGGCCGCGCGGCACGAGCTGACGCTGCAGTCGGAACACGTCATGCAGGTCGACCAGTTGCAGCAGGAAAACACGCGCCTGCGTGCCGAGCTCGAGCTGCGGCCCACGCTCAGCGTCCGCTCGCAGGCGGCCGAGCTGCTCTACGAGGCGGCCGACCCGTATTCGCGCAAGGTCATCATCGATCGCGGCGTCACCAACAACGTGATGCTCGGCTCGCCGGTCATCGACGAGGCCGGCGTGCTCGGCCAGGTCACGCGTGTCTACCTGCAGTCGTCGGAGGTCACCCTGCTGACCGATCGCGACGCAGCGATCCCGGTGCTCAATCGCCGCTCGGGCGCGCGCAGCGCGGTCTTCGGCTCGACCGTCGCCGGCTCCGGGCAGCTCGAGATGCGCTTCATGGCCGGCAATGCCGACGTTCAGGTGGGCGACGTGCTGACCACCTCCGGCCTCGACGGCGTCTATCCGCCGGGGCTGCTGGTGGCCCGCGTGACCGCGGTGGACCGCAAGGTCGACTCGGGATTCGCCCGCATCGTGCTGGCCCCTGCCGCGTCGCCCGACGGCGTGCGTCACGTGCTCGTGCTCGAGCCGGTCGGCGTGCAGCTGCCGCCGCGGCCGGAGGCGGCCGCATCGGAAACCGCGCCCGCCAGGGGCTCGGGCAAGAAGGCGGTGCGCAAGTGATCCTGCCGCGCGCATCCGACCAGCTGCTGATGCCGGTCAATCCGCTCTTCGTCTGGGCGACCCTGATCTCGGCCTTCCTGCTCAACATCGTGCCGCTCGGCCGCGTCGCCGCGATGCCCGATTTCCTGGCCCTGGTGCTCGTCTTCTGGAACGTCCACCAGTCGCGCCGGGTCGGTGTCGGTGTCGCCTTCGCGTTCGGACTGCTGATGGACGTGCACAGCGGCGCCGTGCTCGGCCAGCACGCGCTCGCCTACACGCTGCTCAGCTTCTTCGCCGTCACCGTGCACCGGCGCCTGCTCTGGTTCACGGTGCCGTCGCAGGCAGTGCAGATCCTGCCGCTGTTCCTCGCGGCGCAGGCGGTGTCGCTGGTCGTGCGCATGATCGTCGGCGGCATGCTGCCGGGCTGGGAGCTGCTGCTTGCGCCTGTGCTGCAGGCCGTTGCTCTGGCCGGTCGTGACCTGGCTTCTCCTGGCACCGCAGCGGCGCGCGCCCGATCCTGACGAGAATCGGCCCCTATGACCCGGACCGAGCTGCCCGACGTCGAGTTCGACCTTGCCCGCTTTCGCATCCGCGTCGTGGCGGCGGCGCTGTTCGTGCTCTTCGCCTTCGGCCTGCTCGTGGCGCGTCTGGCCTACCTGCAGATCGGCAAGCACGACGAGCTCTCGACGCAGGCCGAGAACAACCGCATCGCCGTCGTGCCGATCGCGCCGAACCGCGGCCTCATCCTCGATCGCAACGGCGTCGTGCTGGCGAACAACTACTCGGCCTACACGCTCGAGATCGCGCCGGCGAAAGTGGCCGACGTCGATGCGACGATCGACAAGCTGGCCGAGATCATCGAGATCCAGCCGCGCGACCGAAAGCGCTTCAAGCGCATCGTCGACGAGAGCAAGAGCCTGGAGTCGGTGCCGATCCGCACCAAGCTCACCGACGAGGAAGTGGCGCGCTTCACGGCTCAGCGCTTCCGCTTCGAGGGCGTGGAGATCAAGGCGCGGCTTTTTCGCAGCTACCCGCTCGGCGAGGTCGGCAGCCACCTGATCGGCTACATCGGCCGCATCAATCCGAGCGAGAAGCAGGCGATGGAGGACAACTGGTCCGACGACGACCTGGCGAACTATCGCGGCACCGACTACGTGGGCAAGCTCGGCGTCGAGCAGAACTACGAGAAGGAGCTGCACGGCACGACCGGCTTCGAGGAAGTGGAGATGAGCGCCGGTGGCCGCGCCGTGCGGCGCCTCAAGTCGAGTCCGGCGACGCCGGGCAACGCGCTCGTGATGTCGATCGATATCCGGCTGCAGGCGATGGTCGAGGAGCTGTTCGGCGACCGGCGCGGCGCGCTCGTCGCCATCGACCCGAGGAACGGCGAGATCCTGGCCTTCGTGAGCAAGCCCAATTTCGATCCGAACCTGTTCGTCGACGGGATCGACGTCGACAACTGGAAGGCGCTCAACGACTCGCCCGACAAGCCGCTCCTGAACCGCGCCCTGCGCGGCACCTACCCGCCGGGCTCGACCTACAAGCCGTTCATGGCCCTGGCGGCCCTCACGCTCGGCAAGCGTACGCCGCAGCAGACGATCTTCGATCCGGGCTATTTCAACTTCGGCGGCCACAAGTTTCGCGACGACAAGGAAGGCGGCCACGGCACCGTCGACATGTACAAGTCGATCGTGCAGTCGTGCGACACCTACTACTTCATGCTCGCCAACGACCTCGGTGTCGATCCGATCCACGACTTCATGGCACCGGCCGGCTTCGGCCAGATCACCGGCATCGATCTGCAGGGCGAGCTGCGCGGCACCTTGCCTTCGACCGCCTGGAAGCGCAACGCCTACAAGAGGAAGGACGCGCAAAAGTGGTATGCCGGCGAGACGATCTCGCTCGGCATCGGCCAGGGCTACAACGCCTTCACGATGCTGCAGCTGGCGCAAGCCGAGGCGACGCTGGCGGCCGGCGGCGTGCGCCACCTGCCGCACCTGGTTCGGGCCGTCGAGCACTACGAGAATCGCACGCCGCAGCCGCTCGCCTTCGCCGACCCGCCGCCGTTGCCGTGGAAGGCGCAGGACGTCGCCTTCATCCACAACGCGCTCTACGGCGTGACGCAGGAGGGCACGTCGGCGAAGATCTTCGTCGGCGCGCCCTACAAGTCGGCCGGCAAGACAGGCACGGCGCAGGTGGTCGAGATCAAGGCCAACGAGAAGTACAACGCCAGCAAGGTCGAAGAGCGCCATCGCGACCATGCCCTCTACGCCGCCTTTGCACCGCTCGAGGCGCCGCGTATCGCCGTCGCGCTGGTGGTGGAAAACGCCGGCTTCGGTGCCGATGCGGCGGCGCCGATCGCCCGCCGGATCTTCGACTACGTGCTGCTCGGCCAGTATCCGAGCGAAGAAGACATCGCGGCGACCCAGCGCGGCGAGTCGAAGACGCCGATCGGCAAGCCGCGCACCGTGGAGGAAATCGTGCTGCGCGGCGCGACGGTGGATGGCGGCGGTCCGGCGCGCATCGCCCTGCGCAGCTCGGGGTTGCCGTGAGCTACGTCTTCGATCGGCCGTCGCTGTGGCAGCGCGCCCGCCCGGTATGGACCGGGTTCGACGGTCCGCTGGCGCTCATCGTTGCTCTCCTGGCCGCCGCCGGCCTGGCGACGATGTACTCGGCCGGCTTCGACCAGGGCACGCGCTTCGCGGACCATGCCCGCAACATGCTGATCGCCTTCGGCGCGCTGGTGCTGATCGCCCAGGTGCCGCCGCAGCACCTGATGCGATTTGCCGTGCCGCTCTACCTTGTCGGCCTGGCGCTTCTCGTTGCCACCGCGCTGCCAGGGCTCGGCGTCACGAAGAAGGGCGCGACGCGCTGGCTCTACGTCGGCCTCACCATCCAGCCGAGCGAGATCATGAAGATCGCGATGCCGCTGATGCTTGCGTGGTGGTTCCAGCGCCGCGAAGGTCAGCTGCGCGCGCTCGACTTCCTGACCGCGACACTGCTTCTCGTCGTGCCGGTGGCACTGATCGTCAAGCAGCCCGACCTCGGCACCGCGATCCTCGTGCTCTCGGCCGGCATCTACGTCATCTTCTTCGCCGGCCTGTCGTGGAAGCTGATCGTGCCGGTGGGTGTGCTCGCGGCCATGGCGGTCACCGCCGTCATCGTCTCCGAAGACCGCATCTGCCAGCCCGAAGTGAAGTGGCCGATGATGCGCGACTACCAGAAGAACCGCGTCTGCACGCTGCTCGATCCCACGACCGATCCGCTCGGCAAGGGCTTTCACATCATCCAGGGCGAGATCGCCATCGGCTCGGGCGGCACGACCGGCAAGGGCTTCATGAAGGGCACGCAGACGCACCTCGAATTCATTCCCGAGCGCACCACCGACTTCATCTTCGCCGCCTTCTCCGAAGAGTTCGGCCTGGTCGGCTGCGTCTCGCTGCTGCTCGGTTTCATCTTCCTCATCCTGCGCGGCTTGATGATCGCGGCCGAGGCGCCGACTGTCTTCACCCGTCTGCTCGCCGGTGCCATCACGCTCAGCTTTTTCACTTATGCCTTCGTCAACATGGGCATGGTGAGCGGCATCCTGCCGGTCGTGGGCGTGCCGCTGCCCTTCGTGAGCTACGGCGGCACGGCGATGGTCTCGCTCGGCCTCGGCCTGGGCATCCTGATGTCGATCGCGAAGAGCCGGCGGCTGGTTCAAAGCTGAAATCGACCGTACGGACGGGCGCTCCTTCACGCTAGAGTCGCGGCACGCCGGCGCTGACCGGTGACGCGAGGAGACAGCGATGGACAAGGACCCGAACCGCCGGCCGATCTGGAAGTCGCTCTACGCCCAGGTCATCACCGCCATCATCATCGGCGTGATCGTCGGCCAGTTCTGGCCGCAGGTGGGCGAGGCGATGAAGCCGCTCGGCGACGCCTTCATCAAGCTCATCAAGATGATCATCGCGCCGATCATCTTCTGCACCGTCGTCGTCGGCATCGCCGGCATGGAAGACATGAAGAAGGTCGGCAAGACCGGCGGCCTGGCGCTGCTGTACTTCGAGATCGTGAGCAGCATCGCGCTCGTCGTCGGCCTCGTCATCATCAACCTCGTGCAGCCGGGCGTCGGCATGAACATCGACGCCAATTCGCTGGACACGAAGAACATCGCCGCCTACACCGGACCCGGCAAGATGCAGGGCACGGTCGACTTCCTTCTGGCCATCATTCCCTCGACGGTGATGGACGCCTTCGCCAAGGGCGAAATCCTGCAGGTGCTGCTCTTCTCCGTGCTGTTCGGCTTCGCCCTGCACCGCTTCGGCGGCCGCGGCACGCTGGTCTTCGACTTCGTGGAGAAATCGTCGCACGTGCTGTTCGGCATCGTCGGCTTCATCATGAAGCTGGCTCCGATCGGCGCCTTCGGCGCGATGGCCTTCACGATCGGCAAGTACGGTGTCGGCTCGCTGTTCTCGCTCGGCAAGCTGATGGCGACGTTCTATCTCACCTGCCTGATCTTCGTCTTCGTCGTTCTCGGCCTGATCGCCCGCTTCCATGGCTTTTCGATCTGGAAGTTCGTCCGCTACATCAAGGAAGAGCTGTTGATCGTGCTGGGCACCTCGAGCTCGGAGTCGGTGCTGCCGCGGATGATGGTCAAGCTCGAGAACCTGGGCGCCAAGAAGTCGGTCGTCGGCCTGGTGATTCCAACCGGTTACTCGTTCAACCTCGACGGCACCTCGATCTACCTGACGATGGCGGCCGTGTTCATCGCCCAGGCCACCAACACGCCGATGACGTTCGGCCAGGAGATCACGCTGCTGGCCGTGTTGATGCTGACGTCCAAAGGCGCGGCTGGCGTTACCGGCAGCGGCTTCATCGTGCTGGCGGCGACGCTGTCGGCCGTGGGGCACGTGCCGGTGGCCGGGCTGGCGCTGATTCTCGGCATCGACCGCTTCATGTCGGAGGCGCGGGCGCTGACCAACCTGGTCGGCAACGGCGTGGCCACGCTGGTCGTGGCCAAATGGACCGACGAGCTCGACATGAAACGCCTGCACCGCGAGCTCGACCACGAGAGCGATGCCGAGGCCGACGCGCCCGAAGCGGTGCTCGACGCGGTGCGCGCCCGGCCGGCCTCGGCGACGCCTTCCGGCTGAGCCCCGGTTCGGGGGTGCGGCGCCCGCCCGTCTTGGGGAGTGCGCAAATATCCGTCCGAAGGTACTGTACAAACATCCAGCCTTTTCGGATAATTCCCGCACCCTCAGGAGCATCGCCATGGATACCAGCGTCAAAGCCCTCAATACCGAAAAAGCCAAGGCCCTGCAAGCCGCCCTGGCCCAGATCGAGAAGCAGTTCGGCAAGGGCGCGATCATGCGTCTGGGCGAAGGCGAGGTCATCGACGACATCGAGGTCGTCTCCACCGGCTCGCTCGGCCTCGACATCGCGCTCGGCGTCGGCGGCCTGCCACGCGGCCGCGTGGTCGAGATCTACGGCCCGGAATCGAGCGGCAAGACCACGCTCACGCTCCAGGTCGTGGCCGAGATGCAAAAGCTCGGTGGCACCTGCGCTTTCATCGATGCCGAGCACGCGCTCGACATCCAGTATGCGCAAAAGCTCGGCGTCAACCTGCAGGAGCTGCTCATCAGCCAGCCCGACACGGGCGAGCAGGCGCTCGAGATCGTCGATGCGCTGGTCCGCTCGGCCTCGGTCGACCTGGTCATCATCGACTCGGTCGCCGCGCTCACGCCCAAGGCCGAAATCGAAGGCGAGATGGGCGACTCCCTGCCCGGCCTGCAGGCCCGCCTCATGAGCCAGGCCCTGCGCAAGCTCACCTCGTCGATCAAGAAGACCAACACCATGGTCATCTTCATCAACCAGATCCGCATGAAGATCGGCGTCATGTTCGGCTCGCCGGAAACCACCACCGGCGGCAACGCGCTGAAGTTCTACGCCTCGGTGCGGCTCGACATCCGGCGCATCGGCTCGATCAAGAAGGGCGAAGAGGTCATCGGCAACGAGACCAAGGTCAAGGTCGTCAAGAACAAGGTCGCGCCGCCGTTCAAGACGGCCGAGTTCGACATCCTCTACGGCCAGGGCATCAGCCGCGAAGGCGAAGTGATCGACATGGGCGTGGAGGCCAAGGTGCTCGAGAAAAGCGGCTCCTGGTATGCCTACAACGGCGAGAAGATCGGCCAGGGCAAGGACAACGCCCGCGACTTCCTGAAAGAGAACCCGGATCTGGCGACGGAGATCGAGAACAAGGTGCGCCTCGAGATGGGCATTCCGCTTCTGCCTGGGGCGCAGGTAGAAGAAGCACCGGCCAAGCTCAAGGTCGTCAAGGACTGAGCGACCGGGGCGCCGGGCGGCGACCGTGCAGGCCAGGCTTTCGCTCAAGGGCCGCGCCCTGCAACTGCTGGCGCAGCGCGACCAGAGCCGGGTCGAGTTGCGCCGCAAGCTGCTGCGCCACGCCGAACGAGCCATCGCCGGGGGCGGTGACGGCGAAGACGAAGCCGCGTCGGGGCGCGCCGAGGTCGAGGCCGTGCTCGACTGGCTCGAGGCGAACCGCTACGTCAGCGCCGAGCGTTTCGCGGAGTCACGCATTCACGCCCGTGAAGGCCGCTTCGGCAATCTGCGAATCCGCAGCGAGCTGGCGCAGCACGGCGTGGCCTTGCCCGTTGCGGCGGCCGAGGCGCTTGCCGCTTCGGAGCTCGAGCGTGCTACCGCGGTGCGCGCGCGGCGCTTCGCGAGCTTGCCTGGCGACGCATCCGAGCGCGCGTCGCAATCGCGCTTTCTCGCGGCGCGCGGGTTTTCTTCCGAGGTGATCCACCGCCTGATGCGCCAGCTGCGCGAGGTCGCCCGGCAGGCGCCCGAAAGCGAGGCGAGCGAGCGCGACTGAGCCGCGCTGCCGCGCGCCGGGCAGGGCGCCGCGTCGAGGTCGCGTGCTACATTCATCGCCCGATCCGCAGGGCGCTTCGCGGCCTTGCTCTCCGTCTTTCGAGCACGCGCTTCCCCGATGAAGATTCACGAATACCAGGGCAAGGAAATCCTCGCCCGATTTGGCATCCCTGTGCCTCGCGGCTACCCCGCATTCAGCGTTCGCGAGGCCTCGGAGGCCGCGCAAAAGCTCGGCGGCTCCGTCTGGGTGGTCAAGGCGCAAATCCATGCCGGTGGTCGCGGCAAGGGAGGCGGCGTGAAGGTCGCAAAGTCCCTCGACGAAGTGACCCAGTTCGCCGGCCAGATCCTCGGCATGCAGCTCGTCACGCATCAGACCGGCCCGGGCGGCCAGAAGGTGCGCCGCTTGTTGATCGAAGAAGGCGCCGACATCAAGAAGGAGTACTACCTCGCCGTGCTCACCGACCGGGCCACGCAGAAGGTGGCGTTGATGGGCTCGAGCGAAGGCGGCATGGACATCGAGCAGGTCGCGCACGACACGCCGGACAAGATCGTCAAGATCTTCGTCGATCCGATTCAGGGCCTGAGCGACGCCGCGGCGACCGAGCTCGCGATCGGCATGGGCATTCCGAAGGAGGCGCAGGCTCAGGCGGTCGATGTCTTCAAGAAGCTCTACACCTGCTACATGGACACCGACTCGTCGCTGGCCGAAATCAATCCGCTGATTCTCGAGGGCGGCAAGAACGGCGGACCGCAGACGATCAAGGCCCTCGACGCGAAGTTCAACTTCGACGCCAACGCGATGTTTCGCCACCCCGAGATCGCCGCCTACCGCGACCTCGACGAGGAAGACCCGGCCGAGATCGAAGCCAGCAAGTTCGACCTTGCCTACATCCAGCTCGACGGCAACATCGGCTGCCTGGTCAACGGCGCCGGCCTGGCGATGGCGACCATGGACACCATCAAGCTGTTCGGCGGCTCGCCGGCGAACTTCCTCGACGTCGGCGGCGGTGCCTCGGCCGAGAAGGTCACCGAGGCCTTCAAGATCATGCTCGGCAACCCGAAGGTCAAGGCGATCCTCGTCAACATCTTCGGCGGCATCATGCGCTGCGACACCATCGCCGAGGGCGTGATCGCGGCCTGCAAGGCCACCAACCTCACCGTGCCGCTGGTGGTGCGCATGAAGGGCACCAACGAGGAGCTCGGCAAGAAGATGCTCGCCGACTCGGGCCTGCCCATCATCAGCGCCGATTCGATGGCCGAGGCCGCGCAGGCCGTGATGGCCGCGCTGAAGTGAGCCGACAAGAACCATGAGCATCCTGATCGACAAGAACACGCGTGTCATCACGCAGGGCATCACCGGCAAGACCGGCCAGTTCCACACCCGCATGTGCCGCGAGTACGCCAACGGCAAGGCCTGCTTCGTCGCCGGCGTCAATCCGAAGAAGGCCGGCGAGGATTTCGAGGGCATCCCGATCTTCGCCAGCGTCAAGGAAGCGGCGAAGCAGACCGGAGCCACGGTGAGCGTGATCTACGTGCCGCCCGCCGGCGCCGCTGCCGCGATCTGGGAGGCGGTGGAGGCCGAGCTCGACCTCGCCATCTGCATCACCGAAGGCATTCCGGTTCGCGACATGCTCGAGGTCAAGAGCCGGATGCGCGCCCGCGAAGCTGCCGGAGCGAAGAAGACCTTGCTGCTCGGGCCGAACTGCCCCGGCCTCATCACTCCCGACGAGATCAAGATCGGCATCATGCCCGGCCACATTCACCGCAAGGGTCGGGTCGGCGTGGTCAGCCGATCGGGAACGCTCACCTACGAAGCGGTGGCCCAGCTCACCGAAGTGGGCCTTGGCCAGTCGAGCGCCGTCGGCATCGGCGGCGACCCGATCAACGGGCTGAAGCACATCGACATCATGAAGCTCTTCAACGACGACCCGGGCACCGATGCCGTCGTCATGATCGGCGAGATCGGCGGCTCCGACGAGGCCGACGCAGCGCGCTGGTGCAAGGACCACATGAGAAAGCCCATCGTCGGCTTCATCGCCGGCGTCACCGCGCCGCCGGGCAAGCGCATGGGCCACGCCGGCGCGCTGATCTCGGGCGGTGCCGACACCGCCGATGCCAAGCTCGCGGTCATGGAAGAGTGCGGCTTCACCGTGACGCGCAATCCGTCAGAGATGGGCCGCCTGATGAAGGCCTTGCTCTAGGGCCACCACAGGGCGGCAACCGCTTTCGATGGATCTGACTTCGGGCGCCGTCTGGGGCGCCCTCGGCGCGATCGTCGTCGTCAATCTGCTGCTCTCGGCCGACAACGCCGTCGTGATCGCCCTGGCGGCGCGAAGGCTGCCACGGGCGCAGCAACGCAGCGCGATCTTCTGGGGCAGCGTCGCCGCCGTCGCGCTGCGCATCGTCCTCACGATCGCCGCCGTACAGCTCCTGCAGATCCCCTACCTCAAGGTCGCCGGAGCAGTGGCGCTGCTCTGGATCGGCGCGCGGCTGCTGGCGGATTCCGAAGAGAGCGCCGCCACGACGGCAATGCTCGGACCCGGCGCAGCCGTACGCACCATCCTCCTTGCCGATCTGGTGATGAGCATCGACAACGTCATTGCCGTCGTCGGCGCCGCCGATGCCGCGCCGCCGAGCAATCGCGTGCTGCTGATCGCCATCGGCCTGGCGATGTCGATCCCGCTGGTGATCCTCGGGAGCACCCTCCTGACGCGCGTGATGGAGCGCTTTCCGATCATCGTCCTGCTGGGCGCGACCTTGCTCGGCTTCCTCGCCGGCCAGATGCTGGTCTCCGATCCGGCGACCTGTTCCTGGTTCGCCGCGCACGTGCCCAATCCCGAACTGATCCTCGGCGCCGGCGGCGCTGCCGTGGTGATCGGCCTCGGGCAATGGTTGCGCCGCCGGGGGTCGCGGCGGGAACCGGCTTGAACCGAGGCACAATCTCCTGCGCCGAACGCTCCCGCGCCTTTCACTTTCGTGCCGATGATGACGCTCGAGTTCCACTGCGCTTCCGACACCGGAAGGGCGCGCAACAACAACGAGGATTCCGCCGTTGTCGACGAGGCATCGTCGCTGGTGGTGCTCGCCGACGGCATGGGCGGCTACAACGCCGGCGAAGTCGCCAGCGGCATGTGCACCTCGTTCATCAAGACCGAGCTCGGACGCTGGCTCTCCGAGGCCTCGGAGTCGGCCACCGACACCGACGTGCGCCGGGCCATGGACATCTGCGTCGACAACGCCAACCGGGCGATCTTCAACGCCGCCAACTCGAACCCGCAGTACGCCGGCATGGGCACGACGCTGGTCGTCGGCGTCTTTCGCGAGAACCGGCTCCTGCTGGGCCATGTAGGCGATTCGCGCGCCTACCGGCTGCGCTCCGGACGCCTGGCCCAGATCACTCACGACCACTCGTTGCTGCAGGAGCAGATCGACTCCGGGCTGATCACGGCCGAGCAGGCGGCGTTCTCGGCGAACAAGAACCTCGTGACCCGCGCCGTCGGCGTCGAGGACACGGTGTTGCTCGAGACCCACTTGCACGACGTGCTGCCGGGCGACATCTACCTGCTCTGCTCCGACGGCCTCTCCGACATGCTGGACGATGAAACGATCGGCCAGTTGTTGCAGAGTTGCGAATTACTGCCGGAAGGAGCGAGCGCGCTCATCGACGCGGCCAACGAGGCGGGCGGAAAGGATAATATCTCCGTCGTACTCGTCCGGGTGAGGGGCCCGGCGGGAGCCGCGCGGTCGTGGTGGCCGTTCCGCCGCTGAACGCCGTTCCGGCACCGCCGCCTGCCCGCATCTGACCGGCGGGTCGTCATATAAAGACAAGGGACTCGAGGTCGCAAAGCATGGGCAAACTGGTGGTATCGCTCGACGGTGTCGTGATCAAGGAAGTACAGATCACGAAGGACAAGACCACCCTTGGCCGCCGCCCGTACAACGACATCGTCATCGACAACCTCGCCGTCAGCGGCGAGCACGCGGTTCTGCAGATGGTGGGTCAGGACGTCTTCATCGAAGACCTGAACAGCACCAACGGCACCTACATCAACGGCAAGGCCGTCAAGAAGCAGCTGCTCGCCCACAACGACACCGTCGAGGTCGGCAAGTACAAGATCAAGTTCATGGTCGACGACGGCGCCGACTATGAGAAGACGATGATCATGAAGCCCGGCACGATGTCGGCCACAGGCGGCTACACCTCGAGCGGGCGGGCGTCCGGATTCGGCGCCCTCGCCGGCGGCGGGCAGGGCTCGGCCATCGGCCCGGCCACCATTCGCGTCATGAACGGCGCAGCAGCCGGCCGCGAAGTGATGCTCACCAAGGTCGTGACCACGGTCGGCAAGCCCGGCGTGCAGGTCGCGTCGATCACCAAACGGCCCACCGGCTACGTGCTCGCGCACGTCGAAGGCACGGCCCGGCCCACGGTCAACAGCACGCCGCTCGTCGGCGAGACCGTCGGGTTGAAGAACGGCGACGTGATCGAGCTGGCCGGCACGCAGATGCAGTTCGTGCAGGCGGCCTGAGGCTGCCGTTTCAGTCGCGGCCAGGCGGCCGGTCCCTGCCGTCGGGCTTGGCGAGCGGCCGGGCGTGATGCATTTCACGCTTCGCACCGAGCACGGGGCGGATCACCCCCGCACCCGCCGCAAACGCGACATAGGGCGCTTGTGCGCCGGCCGTTCTCACGGGAACATCGCGTGCCGGCACACGATTCGCCTCTCATTTCGCTGCCGCTTCGTCGCAACCGCACTCCACCACGGCAGCTTCATGATCGTTCAGGTTCTAGGCTGCTCCGGGTCCATCGCGGCCGGCTGCAAGACCACGGCCTTCCTTCTCGACCACGACGTGCTGGTCGACGCCGGCACCGGCGTGGGCGACCTGCCCCTGGAAGCGCTGGCGAAAGTCGAGCACATCCTCATCAGCCATTCGCATCTCGATCATGTGTTGTCGATCGGGCTGCTCGCCGACAGCGTGATGCGTGCCCGCTGCGCCGAGACGTACGGGCCGATCCGCGTGCACGCCCTGCCCGAAACGCTGGCCGCCTTGCGAACCCATATCTTCAACGGCGTGATCTGGCCCGACTTCACGCGCCTGCCGAGCGCGCAGCATCCGGTGCTCGCCCTCGTGCCCATCGCCGTCGGCGAGACACTGACGCTCGGCGGCAAGCGGATCGAGGTCTTGCCGGCCCTGCACACCGTGCCCGCCGTCGGTTTCGCGATCGACGGCGGCGCCGCCGGCTGGTGGGTCTACACCGGCGACACCGGCCCGAATCCGGCGCTCTGGCTGCGGCTGCGCGACATGAAGGTCGCGCACCTCGTGATCGAGACCGCATTCGGAGACGACGAAAGCCAGCTCGCGCGCATCAGCCGCCACCTGTGCCCGTCGGTGCTCGGCCAGGAGCTGCAGCACCTCGCCGGCAGCGTCGACGTGCACATCACCCACATCAAGCCAGGCGAGCTCGAGGCCGTGATGGCCGAGATCGGCCGCCTCGACACGCCGCATCGGATCAGCGCCCTGGAAGCGGGCACCACGATGACGCTCGACGCCGAGCCGGCGCGGGCCTATGCCTGACGGCGCGTCTTTGCAAGCGCGCCAGCGATCGTGACCAAATGCGTCAGCCCTGACCCGATCGGCGCCGGTCCGGCCGCGATTGGTGACCGTTTGTGTCAGCTCGCTGGTTGCAGTTCACGCTTTTCGGCACTTGCGGCGTGGCACGGCCTCTGCAATGAGTAGAGGGTCTTTCCACCCCACTTTCAAACGGGAGCTCTCCATGAAGCGTTCTATCCAACAGGGTTTCACCCTGATCGAATTGATGATCGTGGTCGCGATCATCGGCATCCTGGCGGCGGTTGCGCTGCCGGCGTATCAGGACTACACGAAGCGGGCGAAGGTCACGGAAGGCGTCGTCGGCGCCTCGATCGCGCCAAGGTCACCGTCTCCGAGGGCATTTCAGTCCAACGGCATGGCCGGCGTGACCGCGGGCAGCCGCAGCCGTCAACGCGCAGAACAACAACTCCAAGTACGTCAGCCGACATCGCCGATCGGCGCGCCGCCACCGGTGTGATCACCGTGACCTACGATCAATGCAACAACGGGACTGCCGGCTGGTGCGGACAGATGACGCTGGTCTTCACCCCGGGCGTCAAGGACGGCAAGCGGGGCCAGCTGCGCTGCCGATGGCTTGCGGGTTCCATCGACTGGGGCTGCTCGAGCGTGACCCGCCACGGCGACTGGCCGCGGTTCACTACCGCGGTGGTCTGGGACCGCTGCCGGCCAAGTACGCGCCGGGCGAGTGCCGCTAGGCGCTTGACCAGGAAAGCCTCGAGAGGCCGGGGGTCGTCAAGACCTCCGCTAACGGGGCGCGCGATGATCGGATGAACAACACGTTTCATCCGTCCCTCCGGCCCCGGTTGTCTTTGGACTCCGGAGTCATCATGAAGCACTCAATCCAACAAAGGATTCACCCTCATCGAGTTGATGATCGTGGTTGCGATCATCGGCATCCTGGCGGCCGTGGCCCTGCCCGCCTACCAGGCCTACATGATCCGCGCCAAGCTGTCGGAAGGCGTCTCGGCGCTTCCGCGACCAAGACCGCGTCATGCGAAGGCTTCGAGACCGGTGGCATGAGGGGCTGACGCTCGACGTTGGACGGCGTCAACGCTCAGGCCAACAACTCCAAGTACGTCACGAGCATCGTTGCCGCCGACGCGCGGCGCAATCCAGGCGAGATCACGGTCGACCTACACCATCACGACAGGGTGGCCGGCGCGGGCAAGACCCTGTCTTGACCCCCGGCGTCAAGACGGGTGCGTTCAGGCCGTGGCGCTGGCCGACGGTCTCGTCGGTCCCTCGACTGGGGCTGCTCGAGCGACAGCCGGTCAAGGCGCTGGCCTGGTGGCGGCTGCACGCCTGGCACCGTGCCGGCTCGCTGCGCGCCGAGCGAGTGCCGCTGAGCCGGGCATGCCGGAGCGCGGCATGCCACGCCGAAGCTGCGGTATCCCGCGCTGCTACGAAGCGGCGGCTCGTGTCGCCGGCCTGGAGCCCCACTCGGGGCTCTGTTTTTGTGGCCGCATGCGGCGCTCCGAGCCGATGCCGATCGCGCCGGTTGAAACGCCGAGCGAGTCTGCCGGCCGCAAGGGCGTCTCCTACACTCGGCATGGCGATGCACAAACCCCTGAGATCGCGCCGCCGCGCCACTGCCGCGGCATGCCATCTGCTCATCTCGCTGGCCGTCGCCGCGCTGGCGGCGGTTCTCGTCTTCGTGCTGTGGTATCCCGGCCCGTTTCGCGAGCTGGCCGGCGGCCGAGAGCTGTTCGTCCTGGTCACGTCGGTCGACGTGGTTCTCGGCCCGCTGCTGACGTTCGCGGTCGTTCAACACGAGCAAGGGCTGGCGGCACCTGCGCCGCGACCTCGCCGTCATTCGCCATCGTCCAGCTCGCCGGCCTGGCCTATGGGCTGCATACCGTCTTCATCGCCCGGCCCGTGGCGATGGTCTTCGAGGTCGATCGCTTTCGCATGGTCACCGCGAACGACGTGCGGTCGACGAGTTGTCGAAGGCACTGCCGACGTACCGGGCGCTGCCGCTGATCGGCCCGCGGCTTCTCGGCGCTCGAACTCCGCGGGCCGGCGCCGAGCACAACGACGCCTGTTCGAAGGCCTGGCCGGCAACGACGTCAGCAGCCGGCCGATCTTCTGGCAGCCGTACGAGGAATCGAAGGCGCAGGCACTTGCGAAGTCGAGGCCGTTGCGCGTTCTGCTCGAGCACTACCCGCGCCCACTCAGCGGAGTTGCAGGACTCGCCTGTCGGACCTGCACGCCGACATCGAGACGGGGCGCTTCTTGCCGGCGATGGCGCGTGGCGACTGGGTCGCGGTGCTCGACAAGAACGGCGAGCGTGCTCGGCTATCTGCCCGTGGAGGGATTCTTCTGAGCACAACGCGTCGCCGGCGACGACTCCGATCCTCGGCCCGAGCTGGCTTGTCGGCACCGCCTGCATGGCGATCGTCGCTGCCGACGCTCATCGCCTTCAACGTCGCGCCCTCGGCGACATTCTTCAACCAGGCGGCCGCATTCGTCGGCTGGGGCGGATTCCTCTCGTTGCTGGCTCTGCCTCGAGCGTCAGGCGCGCTCCGCGCTCGCAAGGCACGCTGGCGTTGCTGGGCGCGCTCGCCATCGTCGTTGCTCGCGGCGCTCGCCGCTTCGATCTTCGACGTGCGCGCCGTGGTCGCTTTCGTTGTCGTCGGCCGGGACGATGCTCAGCTGCGATCTCTGCGTCGTCGCGGTCGGCGCGTGCACCGCGCGTGCCGGCTTCGGCGCGCTGCGCCTTCCGCGCCTTCTGCATCGCGCTTGTTGTCGCCGGCCTGGCCAGCAGCGCCATCGGGCTCGTCCAGGTCTTCGCGCCGACGCTGCCCGACGGCGAATGGATCGCGATCTCGGCCATTCCCGGCCGCGCCACCGGCAATCTGCGTCAGCCGAATCACCTGAGCACCCTGCTGCTGTGGTCGGTGGTCGCCGCGGTCTGGCTTGGCGAGGTGAAGACGATTCCCCGCGTCATCGCCAACGCGTCGGCCGCCATATTCGTCTATGTCGTCGTGCTTTCTGCCTCGCGGACCGGCGCGCTGGGCATGCTCACGCTGGCCGGTTGGGGCTTGCTCGATCGCCGCCTGTCGCGCCACACGCGGGTTCTGCTCGCCCTCGCTCCGCTGCTGTACGGCGCCTGCTGGTGGGGCATGACGGAGTGGGCCAACGTCAGCCACCATCTCTTCGGCGGCCAGACCCGCTTCGGCGGCAGCGGCGACATCTCCAGCTCCCGTTTCGGCATCTGGTCGAACACGCTCTCGCTCATCAAGTCTCATCCGTGGCTGGGCGTCGGCTTCGGCGACTTCAATTTCGCCTGGACGCTGACGCCGTTCCCCGGCCGCCCGGTGGCGTTCTTCGACCACACCCACAACCTCCTTCTCAACTTCGCCGTCGAGCTGGGCATCCCGCTCGCGCTGGTCGTGACCGGCCTGATGCTCTACGCGCTCTGGAAGGCGCTCGGCAATGCCCTCGCCGACGGACGTGAGCTCCCGCCCGACGCGAGCGCGTACGTGCCGTTCCAGCGCGCTGCCTTCGTGATGGTCGTCATGGTCGGCGTGCACAGCATGCTCGAGTACCCGCTCTGGTATGCCTACTTCCTCCTGCCCACGGCATTCGCGTTCGGCCTCTGCCTGGAGCGGCCCGACCCGGTGGAGATCGAGCGCGCGCAGCGCGTCGAGCCGAATGTCACGCGCCCGCTCGTGCTGGCGTCGATGCTGCTCATCCTCGGCGGCACGCTGGCGGTCTACGACTACATGCGTGTCGTCATCATCTTCGAGCCGCCGGCGAAAGCGGCGTCACTCGAGGTGCGCATCGCCGACGGCCGCCACAGCATCCTCTTCTCGCATCACGCCGACTACGCGGCGGCGACGGTGGCCGAGCATCCGGGCCAGGTGATCGGCGCATTCAAGGGCGCCACCCACTACCTGCTCGACGCGCGGCTGATGATGGCGTGGGCGAAGGCGCTCGACGAGAGAGGCGAAGTCGACAAGGCCAGATATGTCGCGCAGCGCTTGCGGGAGTTCAACAACGAGCAGGCCGCCGCTTTCTTCGCGCCCTGCGCGTCGAAAGCCGCGACGCCCGAGTTCATGGCGGCTCTCCAGGCGGGCACGGCCGCACCGCCCGCGCCCCTGCCTTTCCAGTGTCTCGCCCCGACGAAAAAGCTCAGCTTCGAAGACTTCCGCTAGGGCTCGGCTCTGCCGCGTCCGCTGCGCGCCAGTCGCCCGACTTTCCGCCGCGCTTCTCGATCACACGCACGTCGCCGATGACCATGGCGCGGTCGACCGCCTTGCACATGTCGTAGACCGTCAGCAGTCCAACCTGTACGGCAGTCAGCGCTTCCATCTCGACCCCGGTGCGGCCGAAGCTCTCGACCTGCGCGATGCAGCGCACCTCGTTCGCATCGCGCACCACCTCGAACTCGACCGCCACGCGCGTGATCGCGATCGGATGGCAGAGCGGCACCAGCTCCGACGTGCGCTTGGCGCCCTGGATCGCGGCCACACGGGCGACGCCGAGCACGTCGCCCTTCTTGGCGCTGCCCGACTCGATCAGCATCAGTGTTTCCGGCCGCATGCGGATCGCGCCGGCGGCGCGCGCGACGCGGTGCGTCTCTGCCTTGGCCACCACGTCGACCATGTGGGCTTGCCCTTCGCCGTCGAAGTGCGTGAGCGGGCCGGGAGCAGGGTCGGTCATGGAACGAAACGAGGGGGAAATGATTCGGATGCATGATAGCGACGCCCCATCCCGGCGCCTGCGTCGACACCCGCCGCCGTTTCCTCCGTGACCACCTCTTCGACCGCTGCCTTTCGCGACTCCTGGCGCCGCGCCGTGGCGGCAGCATGCGCCTTTGCGCTCGTCGCGACTTCGCTCGTTCATCCTGCGATCGCGCAGACCAACCTGCCCGCCCTCGGCGACTCCGACTCGGCTGAATTCACGGTCGGGGCCGAACGCAAGCTCGGGGACGCGATCATGCGCGAGATCCGCCCCGACCCCGACTACGTCGACGACCCGCTCCTGCTCGAATACCTTCACACGGTCTGGGATCCCCTGCTCGCGGCCTCGCGCCGCCTGGGCAACGTCACCTCCGACATCGATCAGCGCTTCGCCTGGGAGCCGTTTCTCGTGCGCGATCCATCGGTCAATGCCTTCGCGCTGCCGGGCGGCTTCGTCGGCGTCAACCTGGGCCTGATCGCCATCACCGATACGCGCGACCAACTGGCCTCGGTGCTCGGGCACGAGATGTCGCACGTGACGCAACGCCATCTGGCGCGCGGCCAGGCAGCCAACTCGCGGCGCTCGCTGGTGGCGCTGGCGGCGATGTTCCTCGGCATGCTGGCGGCGGCTCGCAGCAACAGCCCGGACGCGATGAGCGCGGTTCTCACCGGCACCCAGGCAGCAACGCTGCAGGGCCAGCTCAACTTCTCGCGCGACGTCGAGCGCGAGGCGGACCGGGTCGGCTTTCAGGTGATGACGGCCGCCGGTTTCGCACCCGGCGGCATGGCCGCGATGTTCGAGAAGATGGACCTCTCGATGCGTCTCAACGACTTCGGCGGCTTTCCCTATCTGCGCGACCACCCTCTCGACGCCGAGCGCATCGGCGAGGCGCGGGCGCGCGCGGGCATCGCGGTGCAGGCGCCGCGCGTCAGCGTGCTCGAGCACACGATTGCAGAGGCCCGGGCCCGCGTGCTCGAAGACCAGCGGGTCGATGCGCTGCGACGCTGGCAGGGCCAGGACGCCGACGTCCAGTCGTCGGAGCGCGACAAGCTGCTGGCCCTCGCCACCAGCGCCCAGGCCTCGAGCCAGCTGCATGACTGGGCGCGCGCCGATGCGGCCTTCGCCAAGTCGCTCGCGCTCGTGCGCGCCAGCCCGAACCGCAGCGCTCGCGCCGAACGCGCGCTCGTGCTGCTGCAGGCGCAGTCGCTGCTCGACCGGCGCGAGCCCGCCCGCGCCGCCGAGGCCATGAAGGCGTATGCCGACGAACAGTCGCGCCCGACCTTGCTGCTCGAAGCCCAGATCGCATTGGCTGAAAGCCCGGGCAACGACCCCGGGAATGCGCTGCTCAAGGCGCGCGCTTCCGATCTGCAAACGTGGGCGGCGATCCATCCGGACGATGCGCTGGCCTGGGGCAGTCTTGGCCAGATCTGGGCTCGGCTCGGACTGCCCCTGCGGTCGCTGCGCGCCGAGGCCGAGCAGCGCTACGCGATGGGCGATCTGGTCGGCGCGCTCGACCGGCTTCGGGCCGGCCAGCGCCTCGCTCGCAACGGTGGCCAAGCCGATTTCATCGACGCCTCGGTCATCGACGCGCGGGTGAGAGACATCGACGGGCAGCGGCGCCAGATCGAAGCCGATGCGCGAGCGGCGCGCGGCATCGGCGGCTAGCCGCGCCGACGGTTCGACGGTTACTTCGCACAGACTCCTCGCTCCCTTCCTTCTATTCGCGCGTTCCCCTTTTAGACTGGCCTCGGTCCGGTCGGAGGGAGTGACGGTGAAGAAGAACAGCATCCGTTTCATCGCCGCATGCAGCATCGCGTGCTCGGTCTCGTGGGCGCATGCCGTGGGCATCGTGGCCGTCTCGCCGCAGGGCGAGATCGCGCAGGTTCGCCAGGTCACCGTCAAGTTCTCCGAGGCGGTCATTCCTTTCGGCGACCCACGCCTCGCCGACCCGTTCTCCCTCACCTGCGAGGGTGCCACCATCCTCGGCGCCGGCCGCTGGGCCAGCGACCGGATCTGGCTCTACGACTTTCGCGAACCCTTGCCACCGGGGGTTCGCTGCGTCGCCAAGCTGCGCTCCGACTGGCAGCCTTCGGCGAAAGCGGCGTCGCCGTCGGCAAGCGCTCCTGCGGCAAGGAGTTCCCTGGCCCTGACCGGCACCAGGGAATTCAGCTTCTCCACCGGCGGCCCGGCAGTCGTGTCCATCTCCCCGAGCGACGGCCGTGACATCGAGGAAGACCAGCATTTCCTGCTCCGCCTGAGTGGCCCCGCGGTCGATGCCACCGTCGTCGCCAACGCGCGCTGCGAGGTCGAGGGCATCGGCGAGCGTTTGCCCTTGCGCATCGTGAGCGGCGAGGTCCGCGAGCAGATCCTGAAGGCGCGACGCATCGCCAAGGCCCAGGCCGCGAGCGTGCTCGTGGCGCGCTGCGATCGCCCCTTGCCGAACGACACGGCGGTGCGGCTCGTCTGGGGCAAAGGGATTGCAGCCGCCGCCAACCCGCGCGTCGTCACCTCGATCGAGCAGCGCTTTCGCTATCGTGTGCGCAGCGCCTTCACCGCCGATTTCAGCTGCGAGCGCGAGCGTGCCGCGGCGCCGTGCCTGCCGATCCGGCCGATGACGCTGCGCTTCTCGGCGCCGGTGCCGCGCGAGCTGGCGGCGCAGGTGCGCCTGACGCCTTCGAGCGGCAACGGTCTGGCCCCGGTCTTCGACAAGGACGACAAGGCCACCGAGGTTCGCGAGATCGCGTTCCCGAAGCCGCTTGCCGAGAACAGCGCCTACAGCGTGGTGCTGCCGCAGGAGCTGAAGGACAACGCCGGGCGCGTTCTCGCCAACGCAGCGAGCTTTCCGCTCAAGGTGGCCACGGGCGCCGCGCCGCCGATCGCCAAGTTTGCGGCGGCGCCCTTCGGCGTCGTCGAGCTGAACGCCGAAGCCATGCTGCCCGTGACCTTGCGCCACGTCCAGGCCGATCTGCGCGGCCCGGGTGGTGCGGCGAGCGCGCCGGCAGGCCAGGTGCGCGACAAGCGCCTGAGCAGCGATGCCGACATCCTGGCCTGGTACGCGCGGGTGCAGAAATATCACGAGTCGCAGCTCAGCGCGCAGGAGCTCGGGATGCCGCAAGCTACCTGGTTCACGACCGAAGACGACACCGACGCGAAAGGCCGGCCGATCAAGCGCAAGGTCGAGCGCATGGTCGGCACGCGCGAGATCTCGTTGCTGACCCACGAAGCCGACGCGAAGCGGCTCGACTTGCCACAGCTCGACGGCGGCGATCCGCGGCCCTTCGAAGTGATCGGCATCCCGCTTGTCGAGCCGGGCTATCACGTCGTCGAGATCGAATCGCTGCGCCTCGGCCAGGCACTGCTGGACAAGCGCGCGCCGATGTACGTGCGCACCGGCGTGCTGCTCACCAACCTCGGCGTGCACTTCAAGCAAGGACGCGAGAACAGCGTCGTCTGGGTCACCTCGCTCGACCGCGGCAAGCCCGTGGAAGGCGCCGACGTCGTCGTGAACGACTGCTTCGGCAAGCCGCTCTGGCGCGGCAGGACCGACGCGAAGGGCCTGGCCGTGGTGGCGCTCGCGCTCGACGCGCGCTTCGAGCATTGCCCGGCCGACGACGGCTACTTCGTGACCGCGCACAAGGACAAGGACCTCGCCTTCGTCTTCAGCAGCTGGCAAAAAGGCATCGAGTCGTGGCGCTTCGACCTGCCGACCAGCCGCGGCGCCGAGCCCGATGTGTTGGCGACGACGGTCTTCGACCGCACTCTTTTTCGCGCCGGCGAGACGGTGTCGATGAAGCACTTCATCCGCGCCCAGACCCTGGCCGGCCTGGCGGCCTTGCCCGCGGATCGCCTGCCGACGCAGGTGCGGATCGTCCACGAGGGAAGTGGTCAGAAGTTCGTGCTGCCGCTGCAGTGGAACGCCAGTGGCCGCAGCGCGATATCGACGTGGAATATCCCGCCCGCGGCCAAACTGGGTGTCTACCAGGTCTCGCTTGAACGCGAAGAGACGAGCCGCGGCTCCGGCGGGGGCAGCCCCGAGCGGCAGCACAGCTGGCCGGCGGGCGACTTTCGCGTCGAGGAGTTCCGCCTGCCCTTGGTCGACGCGCGCCTGAGCGGCCCGAAGGGCGAGCCGGTGGCGGCGCCAAGCGTTGCCATCGGCGTGCAAATGAACTATTTCTCCGGCGGCCCGATGACGAGCGCGCCGCTGCGCGCCTCGGCGATGTTGCGCAGCCGCTCGCCGAGCTTCACGGGCTACGACGAATTCTCTTTCGAGCCGCCGCGCGACCTGAGCAAGGCCGAGCAGGCAGGCAGCGACGAGGACGAAGACAGCGGGTCGGAAAGTGCCAGCGCCGACGGCAAGCTCGTCGCCGACAAGCTGCCTCTCGTCACCGATCGCAACGGCGCTGCAACCCTCACTCTCAAGGATCTGCCGAAGCTGACGAAGCCGGGTCGCATCGATGCCGAGGTCAGCTTCAACGATCCGAACGGCGAGACGCAGACCGTGGCGACGAGCGTCGACTTGTGGCCGAGTGCGGTCGTTCTCGGCGTCAAGGCGGGCACGTGGACGAGCAACCGCGGCCAGGCGAAATTCAGCGTCCTTGCGCTCGACACCTCGGGCAAGGCGCTGAAGGGGCAGAGCGTCGCGGTGCGTGGCCGCCTGAGCCAGACCATCACGACACGAAAGCGCATCGTCGGCGGCTTCTACGCCTACGACAACCGCGTCGAGGTGAAAGACCTCGGCCCCTTGTGCGCCGGCGCGACCGACGAGCACGGCCTGCTGGCCTGCGACGCCAGGCTCGACACGGCGGGCCAGGTCGAGCTCATCGCCGAAGCAAAGGACGCGCAAGGCAACCCGGCGGTCGCGGCCGGCAGCATCTGGATCACGAAGCAGGGCGAGCTCTGGTTCGCGCAGGACAACGACGACCGCATCGACGTGCTGCCCGAGAAGAAGCGCTACGAGCCGGGCGAGACGGCACGCTTTCAGGTGCGCATGCCGTTTCGCGAAGCGACGGCACTGGTCGCGGTCGAACGCGAGGGCGTGATCGCGACGCAGGTCGTGACGTTGCGCGGCGACGATCCGACCGTCGAGCTGAAGATCGATTCGGCCTGGGCACCGAACGTCTTCGTCAGCGTGCTTGCGCTGCGCGGCCGGATCCGCGAAACGCCCTGGTATTCGTTCTTCACCTGGGGCTGGAAGGAGCCGCTGTGGTGGTGGCGCAGCTTCTGGACCGACAGCAAGGACTACCAGGTACCGACGGCGATGGTCGATCTCTCGAAGCCGGCGTTCAAGCTCGGCGTCGCGGCCATCGGCGTCGGTCGCGCGGCGCACGAGCTGCAGGTCAGCGTCGTCGCCGACAAGGCGCAATACACGGTGCGGCAGAAGGCGCTCGCGCGGATCAAGGTCACGCAGGGCGGCAAGCCGCTGGCCGGTGCCGACGTGGCCTTCGCCGCCGTCGATGAAGGCTTGCTCTCCCTGCGCGACAACGATTCGTGGAATCTTCTCGGCGCGATGATCCGGTCGCGTTCCTGGGGCGTCGAGACGAGCACGGCGCAAAGCGAGATCATCGGCCGGCGCCACTACGGACGAAAGGCCGTGGCGGCAGGCGGCGGCGGCGGCCGCGGCGGCACGCGCGAGCTCTTCGACACCTTGCTGGTCTGGAAGCCGAGCGTCAAGCTCGACGCCAACGGCGAAGCCACTGTCGAAGTGCCCTTGAACGATTCGTTGACGAGCTTTCGCCTCGTCGCCATCGCCGACGCCGACCTGCAGAAGTTCGGCACCGGCAGCACCAGCATCCGCGTGACCCAGGATCTGCAGGTGCTGGCCGGGCTGCCGCCGCTGGTACGCGACGGCGATCGCTTCAGCGCCATGCTGACGCTGCGCAACACCACCCAGCGCGAGATGAAAGTGCGCGCCGGCCTGCAGGGCACAGCCAATCTCCCGGCTGTCTCGGGCAACGAGATCAGGAGGGTGCCGATCACGCTGGCGCCGCAGGACGTCGTTCTTCCTGCCGGCAGCGCGAAAGAGATCGTCTGGCCGGTCGACGTGCCTGCCGATGCCTTCAGCATCGCCTGGGAAGCCTCGGCCGAGGAGGCCGGCGCGAAGGACCGCTTGAAGATCACGCAGCTCGTCGCCGCCGCGGTGCCGGTGCGCGTGCTGCAGGCGACCTTGGCGCAAGTCGATGGCACGTTCTCGCTGCCGGTCGCCGCGCCGGCCGACGCGCTGCCGGAAGCGGGCCTCAAGCGCGGCGGACTCGACGTCGGCGTGCAGCCCAGGCTCACCGGCGCGCTGCCCGGCATGCGCCGCTTCTTCGAGACCTACCCGTTCATCTGCCTCGAGCAGAAGACGTCCAAGTCGGTGGGCCTGAAAGATGCGGCGCTCTGGGCGGGCGTGGCCAACGCGCTGCCGACCTACCTCGACAGCGACGGGCTCGCCAGCTACTTTCCGCCGCGCGAAGGCGACGCGTCCCAGGGCAGCGACGCCTTGACGGCCTACGTGCTCGCGGCAACGCATGAAGCCGGCTTCGAGCTGCCGGCGGCGGCCCGCGACGCGATGCTCGGCGGACTCACCGCCTTCGTGGAAGGCCGCATCGAGCGCAAGTTCTGGTCGCCGCGCGCCGATCTCGACGTCAGAAAGCTCGCCGCCATCGAAGCGCTTTCGCGCTACGGCCGAGCCCAGCCGCGCATGCTCGGGTCGATCAACATCACGCCGAACGTCTGGCCGACGGCGGCGGTGATCAACTGGCTCAACATATTGAAGCGAGTCGATGGCGTTCCTGATCGCCCGCATCGCCTCGACGAGGCCAATCAGATCCTGCGCAGCCGCCTCACTTATGGCGGCACGACGCTGAAGTTCAGCAACGAGGAGGGCGACTTCTGGTGGTGGCTGATGGACAGCGCCGACGCCAACGCCGCCAGGCTGATCCTGGCGGTGCTCGACGATCCGGCCTGGCGCGATGACCTGCCGAAGATGGTCGTCGGCTCGCTCGCCCGGCAACGACGCGGCGCGTGGTTGACGACGACGGCCAATCTCTGGGGCTCGCTCGCGCTCGACAAGTTCTCGGCGAAGTTCGAGTCCGATCCGGTGGCCGGCAAGACGGTGGCCTCGATCGATGCGGGAACATCCGCCACGCCCGTTGCCGACTGGGCGAAGCAGCCGGACGGTGGCCACACGCTGCTCGCCTGGCCGCCGACGGCCGGCACCCTCACGGTGAAGCAGGAGGGCACGGGCAAGCCGTGGCTCACCGTGCAAAGCCTTGCGGCGATCCCGCTGAAAGCGCCGTTCTCGGCCGGCTATTCGGTCGCCCGGAGCGTCACTCGCCGTCGAGCAGAAGGACAAGACCCACTGGTCGCGCGGCGACGTCATGAAGGTCCACATCGAGATCGATGCGCAGAGCGACATGACCTGGGTGGTGGTCAGCGATCCCGTGCCGGGCGGCGCCACGATCCTCGGCTCCGGCCTCGGCCGCGATTCGCAGATCGCCACGCGCACCGAAAAGCGCAGCGGCACGGCGTGGCCCGCCTTCGAAGAGCGCGGCTTCGAGGCCTTTCGCAGCTACTTCGACTACCTGCCGCGCGGCAAGCACGTCATCGAGTACACGATTCGCCTCAACAACCCGGGTCGATTCGCCTTGCCGCCGACCCGGGTCGAGGCGATGTACGCGCCCGAGAGCTTCGGCGAGGCGCCGAACGCGAGCGTCGAGGTACTTCCTTGAGCGCAAGCCGCGCCTGGCGATCCGCCGCGCTGGCCGCGGCCCTCGCCCTGCTGGCGGGCGCGGCCAACGCCTTGCCGACGTTCGCGCAAGTGAGGGCCGCGCACCGGCCTTCCGACATCACCCTGCTCGATCGGAACGGCACGGCGCTGCAGACCTTGCGCGTCGACGCCAGCGTTCGCCGGCTGGCCTGGGTGCCGATCGCCGACATGTCGCCGGCCCTGCTCAGCGCGATCGTGCTGAGCGAAGACCGGCGCTTCTGGGAGCACAGCGGCGTCGACTGGACCGCCGCGGCCAGGAGCGCCTGGGGCAATCTCTTCAACACCCGAACGCGCGGCGCTTCGACGCTGACGATGCAGCTCGCCGGTCTGATCGACGATGGCCTGGCGCGACCGGCGGGTGGCCGCAGCATCGTGCAAAAGGTCGGCCAGGCCGTGACCGCGGCCCGTCTCGAGGCGTCGTGGAAGAAGAGCGAGATCCTCGAGGCCTATCTGAACTCGGTGCCCTTTCGGGGCGAGATCGTCGGCATCGACGCGCTCGCGCAGACACTTTTCGCCAAGCACGCCAGCGGCCTCGACGCGCAAGAAGCCGCCATCGCGGCAGCGCTGGTGCGCAGCCCGAACGCCAAGCCGGCGGCGGTCGCCGAGCGCGCCTGTGGCGTGCTTCGGCTACAGCAGCTCGACTGCGCCGGCACCCTCGGCCTGACCGAGGCGGCGTTGGTGCGGCGGGGCGGCATGCCGCTGGGCGAGCAGCTCGCGCCGCATTTCGCCCGCCTGACGACCGACCCGCTCGGAGCGTCGACGCAGAAAAGCACGCTCGATGCGTCGCTGCAGCGATTCGCGGTCTCGACACTGCGCCGCCAGCTCGCCGAGCTTAGCGGCCGCAACGTCGAGGACGGCGCCGTCGTCGTGCTCGACAACGCCTCGGGCGAAGTGCGCGCCTGGGTCGGCTCGAGCGGCGACCTCTCCGGCGCAGCACAGGTCGACGGCGTGTTGTCGCGCCGCCAGCCGGGCTCGACGCTCAAACCCTTCGTCTACGAGCTCGCCTTCGAAAAACGCCTGATCACGCCGGCGACGCTGATCGACGATTCGCCGGCGCAGATCGCCACCGGTGGCGGCCTCTATCTGCCGCAGGACTACGACCATGCCTGGAAGGGCTTCGTCAGCGCCCGCACGGCGCTCGGCGCGAGCCTGAACGTGCCGGCGGTCCGTGTCGCGACGCTGCTCGGGCCGGATGCTTTCTACATGCGCCTGCAGGCACTCGGCTTCGCCCTGCCGCAAAGCGCGGGCTGGTACGGCGCTTCGCTCGCCCTCGGCAGCGGCGACGTGACGCTGCTCGCACTCACCAATGCGTATCGCGCCTTCGCCAATGGCGGCATGTTCGCGCCGCCGGTCCTTCGGCGCGGTGGCGCGGTGCTGCCGCCGGTGCGGGTTGCCGACGCGGCCTCGGTTTTCCTGGTCACCGACATCCTGGCCGACAACAACGCGCGGGCCCGCACCTTCGGCCTCGATAACCTGCTGCAGACGCGCGGCTTTGCCGCGGCCAAGACCGGCACCAGCAAGGACATGCGCGACAACTGGTGCATCGGCTTCACCGATCGCTACACGATCGGCGTCTGGGTCGGCAACGCCAGCGGCGAGGCGATGCACGACGTCAGCGGCGTCAGCGGCGCGGCGCCGGTCTGGCATGCCCTGGCCGAGCGGCTGCAATCGGACCGGACGTCGCAGCCGCCGCACGCGCCCGTCGGCGTGGTGCGCCAGCGCATCGCGTTCGACTCGCGCAAGGAGCCGGCGCGCGACGAGGTCTTTCTCGCCGGCACCGAGCAGGCGATGCAGAGGGCAACCGCTGAAGTCACCGGCGTCCAGCGCTTCGGCATCAGCAGCCCGCGCGACGGCAGCATCTTCGCGATCGACCCCGATATCCCGCCGCCGGCGCAGCGCATCACCTTCGAAGGCGAGAGGGGCGTCTGGGTGCTCGACGGCAAGGCGCTCGGCAAATCCGAGACCTGGCGCTGGGCGCCCTGGCCGGGCCGGCATCGCCTCAGCCTGCTCGGGCGCGACGGCCAGCCGCTGCAGACGGTGAGCTTCGAAGTGCGCGGCGCCGGCGTGAAGGCAGGCGCCGCGAAGCGCTAGCGGCCGATCAGCGGCGGGCGAACATCCGCTCCATCGCGGCGTCGATGACCAGGCCGCACAGGCTGTAGAGCACCGAGCCGACCAGCGCGGCGACGAAGCCGTTGACGTGGAATCCCTGCAGCACCGACGCCGCGAAATAGAACATCAGCGCGTTGATGATGAAGAGGAAAAGGCCGAGCGTGAGGATCGTCACCGGCAAGGTCAGCAGCACCAGGATCGGGCGCAGCAGCGTGTTGAACAGGCCGATCACCAAGGCCGCGATCAGCGCCGAACCGAAGCTCGAGACGACGACGCCCGAGTAGATTTGCGCGACGAGGAGGAGCGCCGCGGCAAGCAGCAACCAGCGAACGATGATCTTCATGAGGCCGAAGGATAGCGACACTGCGCGGACGATATTGACGCGCGCTTGCGACAAAAGCGCCTTCCTCCTCTGAAGAATGCGCGTTCTTCGAGTGAAAACAGCTTCTCACCCCCCTATACACGCAGTACTATTCGCTCCGCGCGGATGTATGGAGAAATGAGAGTCCACGTGGCTCTCGCCCGCTCCGAGCACATCAACCATTTACTTGATGGAGAGAATCAACATGGCAACTGCGAAGAAAGCGGCGAAGAAAGCCCCGGCGAAAAAGGCTGCACCGGCCAAGAAGGCGGTGAAGAAGGCTGCGCCGGCCAAGAAGGCGGCGAAGAAGCCGGCGGCCAAGAAGCGGACTCCGAACGCGGCGTTCATGAAGCCGATGACGCCGAGCGCTTCGCTCGCTGCGGTCATCGGCGACAAGGCGATCCCGCGCACCGAGGTCACGAAGAAGGTCTGGGAATACATCAAGAAGCACAACCTTCAGGACGCGGCCAAGCGGACGATGATCAACGCCGACGCCAAGCTGAAGGAAATCTTCAAGAAGGGCCAGGTCTCGATGTTCGAGATGACCAAGCTCATCAACAGCCACCTGCACTGATCAGCGGGCGTGACTGAAGCAGGCCGGCGCATGCGCCGGCCTTTTTCATGGCACGTCGACATCGTGTCGACTGCCTCGGTAGCAGGCGCTGTAGGAATAGACCGGTCGCGACTCCGCTTGTGATCCGACTGACTTGTCTGGTCCCGCCTTCGACACTCCCTGCACACCTATTCAGTCGCAAGGAGACACCATGTCGAAGCTCAAACTCTCTTCCCTCGCGCAGGCCGCGGCGCTCTGCGCCGGCTCGATCCTGTTCTGCGGCAGCGCCGCGGCGATGGGCGATCGCACGACCTACGACCAGGCCAAGGCCACGGCCAAGGCGACCTACGACATCGATCGCAAGGCTTGCGATTCGATGAGCGGCAACGCCAAGGACGTCTGCGTCGCCGAAGCGAAGGCCAAGCAGGAGAAGACCGAAGTCCAGGCCGAGGCGGACTGGAAGAACACGCCGAAGGCGCGCGAGCACGCCATCCACGAAAGCGCCGAGGCCGACTACAAGGTCGCGAAGGAGCGTTGCGATGCCAAGACCGGCAATGACAAGGACGTCTGCGTCAAGGAAGCCAAGGCGGCGATGACGAAGGCCGAGGCCAACGCCAAGGCGACGCGCAAGACAGCCGACGCCCACATGGATGCCAGCAAGGACAAGATGGAAGCCGACTACAAGGTCGCCGCGGCCAAATGCGATTCGCTAGCCGGCGACGCCAAGAACTCCTGCGTGTCGGCCGCCAAGGCGCAGTACCACCAGTAATTCGTCTTGACTGCCCCGGGCTAGCCGGGGCGGGCCAGGCGCCGCTCGAGAAAATCGAGCCGGTCCTGGCCCCAGAACATCTCGCCGAACACCATGTAGGTCGGTGCGCCGAACACGCCGGCGTCGATGGCGCGCTGCGAGTCGTCGGCATATCGTTCGTGCACAGCCTGCGACTGCGAATCCTCGAGGCGGCGCGCCGCCAGCCCGCACTCGGCGAGCATCGCCTGCAGCACCGCCGGGTCCGCGATGTTGCGTTGCTCGGCCCACACCCCGCGCAGCGTGGCGGCGGCGATGCGCATCGCGGCCTCGCTGCCGTCGGCCTGGTCGACGGCGATGATCAGTTTGGCCGCGTCGTCGGCGCTGACCGGAAAGTAGCGCGGCTGCAGCACCAGCATGCGATCGAGATGCTCGCTGAAGCGCTTCAGCTCGACCAGCCGATAGGCCTGGCGCTGCGGCGCGCGCTTGGCCAGTGGCAAACCGCCGGAGACGGGAAAGACGCGGCCGAGGTCGACGGGCAGCACGTTGATGCGCGCGCCGGCGGCCCGGGCGATCGCCGCGAAGCGCTCATGCCCGAGGTACGCCCACGGCGACTGTGGCGCGAAGTAGTAGTCGATCGTGATCGTCATGGTGTCTCCGCGAGGTCGGGGCGCCGAGTCTAGGCCAGCCCCGGCTGCAGCGTCTGCGGGCAACTACCGTGCGGGCAAGGGCGCCGCAGACGCGTCTGCGGCGCGCCGCGCCGTATCCTTCGTCACCGCGTCGCGAGCGGGGCAGCACCGTGGTGGTGTACGGCTCCGTTTCCTCCATGCCGATTTCATGCGTCTGTCTTTCGCTTCGCCGCAGGGGCTGGTCGTCGTGGCTTGCCGTGGGCCTCGCGGCGTCGGCCGTGCCGAACGTCGTTCTCGCAACGCCTGAGGATTCGTCCGTCATCGTGGTTCGCCGCGAAGCCGGCAGCGGCGTTGCCGCATTGAAGGTCGACGAGTCCTTGCTCACGCGTCGGCATGCCTGGGTGGAAGTGCGGATCACGGCTGCATGTCGATTCGAACCTGCCTCGGGGACCTGGCGCAGGCTCGACCGGCCGGCCATGCCTGCGCCTTTGCGTCTGACGCCACTGACGCGATCGGAGATCTCCGGCGGGGAACGGGTCGTCTTCGAATCACCGTCGGAGCCGGGGCTGCTCTGGATTCGCTGGTCCGAGAAGAGTGGATCCGGACAACGAGAAGGTGCGATGCGGCAACGGGACGCGCAGCTGGTCTCCGGTCCGGTCCTCTGCAACGACATCGATCTCGGGCCCGCACCCTCAGGCCAGATCGCGACATGCGTGCCGTTCAAGGACAAGGCCGAAGCCAGGTTCGTGCCGGTCCCTTCGCTTGCCTGCACTCCGTGATGGACGCCATCGCAGCCATCGCTTGGGCCGCCGCGGCCGTGCTCACGCTGGCGGTCTGGGGCGCTTGGCAAGGCGGTGCCATCGGCTGGATCGGTCGCGCGGTGCTCGTCGTGCTGACGCTGGTCTTCACCGCGATCGCGGTCGCTCTTTTGTGGACCGCGCAAAAAATGCACTGGACCAGCGACGGCCCGGGGATGCTCCTGATACTGATGGGACTCGTCCTGTCGGCACTCCTGGCCTTCGGGCTCGGGACAGCGACGATCAAGGCCCGGGCTCGGCGCCGTCGCGCCGACACCGAAGCGCGAGGCCCGGCCGTGGTCGAGACGGGGCGACGGCCAGCCTCGGCGCGGCGGGCGATGCCGATCGCGGTCCTGGCGCTGTGCGTGATCGCCAGCGGCTGGTATGGCTGGCACGCGTTGCGCAACAAGCCGGCTCACGACGCAGCGATCGTGGCGGCGCGGTTCCCTGCCGGCAAGGAGCAAGCCTGGTCGATGGACGTCGACGGAGGGCTCGCCATCTGGTCGCTGACAAGCACCTTGCCCGCGGGCAACCAGGCAGCGTCGCCGTATCGTCTCGATGCCAGGGTCGCCGTCCCGTGCGTGCCGCGATGTCGCGACATGTGGGTGGCGAGCGATGGCAGGCACATCGCGGTGCTCGAAGGCACGGGCGTGACGCTTCTCGAAGTCGACACGTCGCAGCGGCAGGCGCGCGCCCTGTACAAGGTGAGCGACGCGACGTCTGCAGTCGCCGTGCCGATGACCGCCGAATTCATCGTCGTGAGCCCGCAGGGCTTGCGCTGGTTCCGGCCCGCCACCGCACAGCCGATCGCAACGCTTCCGTGGAAGACGCGCATCGTCGCGATCGATGCCGCCGCGGGCGGCGCCGTAGCCTTCGCCGACGAGACCGGCAAGGTCATGCTGGCGCGGGCTCCGGGCGAAGCGGTTGTCGCGCTGGGCACGGTGTCGTTCGCCGTCAGCGCGCTGTCGTTCAATGGCGAGGGGAGCGCCGTGCTCGTCGCCGGTGTCGGGTCGCCGGCAAGGGTGTTCGACGTTGCCGGCGGCGCGTCGCGGCCGTCGCAGGCGGTGTGGGTCGAGGTCGCGCGGCCGCTGCCCGGCGGCTTCGTGCTCGCGTGCTCGTTGCGGGGCGTGTCGTGCGAGGTCGTTGACACGGGCAACGGCAACAGCCTTGGCGCATTCAACGGCGTCGGCCTCATCGGCATTGCACGTCGCTACGATCATGTCGCCACGGCGCCCGGCGTCGCGCTGATCGCATCGAACGCCGACTTGTTCGTGGTGACGCTGTCCGCAAAGAATGTTCAGGTCGGCAGTGCGCCGCTGAAGGATCCGCGCTTCTAGCTCGATGTACCGAGCCGCTTCGCCAGCGCCGGCTTTGCGGTATCAGCGCTCGAGCAGGGGCTTCAGATAGCGCCCGGTGTAGCTCGCCGCGTTCGCAGCGACTTGTTCCGGCGTTCCTTCAGCCACCACCGTGCCGCCGCCGGCGCCGCCTTCGGGCCCCATGTCGACCACCCAGTCGGCGGTCTTGATGACGTCGAGGTTGTGCTCGATGACGACGATCGTGTTGCCGGCGTCGCGCAGTTGGTGCAGCACCTTCAGCAGCAGGTCGATGTCGGCGAAGTGCAGGCCGGTGGTCGGCTCGTCGAGGATATAGAGCGTGCGGCCGGTGTCGCGCTTGCTGAGCTCGAGCGCCAGCTTGACGCGCTGCGCCTCGCCGCCGGACAGCGTCGTCGCACTCTGGCCGAGGCGGATGTAGCCCAGACCCACGTCGAGCAGGGTCTGCAGCTTCCTCGCGATGTTCGGCACGGCGCTGAAATAGCCGTGCGCATCTTCGACCGTGAGGTTGAGAACCTCGGTGATGTTCTTGCCCTTGTAGAGCACCTCGAGCGTCTCGCGGTTGTAGCGCCGGCCGTGGCAGACGTCGCAGGGCACGTAGACGTCGGGCAGGAAGTGCATCTCGACCTTGAGCACGCCGTCGCCCTGGCAGGCCTCGCAGCGGCCGCCCGCGACGTTGAAGGAGAAGCGCCCCGGTCCATAGCCGCGCTCGCGTGCCGCCGGCACCTCGGCGAAGAGCTCCCGGATCGGCGTGAAGAGGCCGGTGTAGGTGGCGGGATTCGAGCGCGGCGTGCGGCCGATCGGCGACTGGTCGACGCTGATGACCTTGTCGAAGGCGTCGAGGCCGGTGATGGCATCGTGCGGCTCGGGCTCGGCGTGGCTGTTGTAGAGGCTCTTGGCCACGGCGGCATAGAGGGTGTCGTTGACCAGCGTCGATTTGCCCGAGCCCGACACGCCGGTGATGCAGGTGAACAGGCCCACCGGCAATGCCACGTCGACCTTCTTCAGGTTGTTGCCGCGCGCGCCCGAGATGCGCAGCCAGCCCTCGGCTTCGGGCAAGGCGCGGCGCTCGGGCACGGCGATGGCGAGCGTGTGCGCGAGATAGCGGCCGGTCAGCGAGCGTGGCGATGCCGCCACCTCGTCCGGTGTGCCCTCGGCCATCACCTCGCCGCCATGGACCCCGGCGCCCGGACCCATGTCGATGACGTGATCGGCGGCGCGGATCGCCTCCTCGTCGTGCTCGACGACAAGCACGCTGTTGCCCAGATCGCGCAGATGGCGCAGCGTGCCGATCAGGCGCTCGTTGTCGCGTTGGTGCAGGCCGATCGACGGCTCGTCGAGCACGTACATCACGCCGGTCAGGCCCGAGCCGATCTGCGAAGCGAGGCGGATGCGCTGCGCTTCGCCGCCGGAGAGCGTCTCGGCGCTGCGGTCCAGGCTCAGGTAGTTGAGGCCGACGTCGTTGAGGAACTTCAGGCGCGAGCAGATCTCGCGGATCACCTTGTCGGCGATCTCGGCCTTCGCACCCTCGAGCTTCAGGCGCAGGAACCAGTCCAGGCTCTCGCGCAGCGTGAAGTGCTCGAGGCGAAAGATCGGCTCCTTCTCGCCGCTTTTCGCATCGACGATGAAGACATTGCGGGCCTCGACGCGCAGCCGGGCGCCGCCGCAATCGGGGCACGGCTTGGCGCTCTGGTAGCGCATCAGGTCTTCGCGCACCGCGACCGAATCGGTCTCGCGAAAGCGCCGCTCGAGATTGGGCAGGATGCCTTCGAAGGGATGCTTCCTCTTGACCTGGCGTTGCTTGCCGCGCGCGCCCTCGGCCTCGTAGACGAACTCGATGTCTTCGCTGCCCGAGCCGCGCAGCAAGGTCTCGCGCGCCGACGCCGGCAGGCTTTCGAACGGCAGGTCGATGTCGAAGCCGTAGTGGCGCGCCACGCTTTCGAGCAGCGAGAAGGTATAGCCGTTGCGCCGGTCCCAGCCCTTGACCGCGCCGCTGGCGAGGCTGAGGCTCGGAAAGGCGACGACGCGCTCGGCATCGAACACCGTCGTCACGCCGAGGCCGCCGCAGGTCGGGCAGGCGCCGACCGGCGAGTTGAACGAGAACAGGCGCGGCTCGAGCTCGGGCAGCGAGTAGTCGCAGAGCGGGCAGGAGAACTTGCTGGAGAAGAGGTGCTCGTGCGGATTGGCGCCGGTGTGCTGGGCGTGCGCTTCGGCGCTCGCCGGCTCGGCGTCGATCTCGACCGCGAGCGCGCGCCCGTCGGCGATGCGCAGCGCCGCTTCGTAGCTTTCGGCCAGGCGCTGTTCGATGCCGGGCTGCACCTTGATGCGGTCGATGACGACGTCGATGTCGTGCTTCTCCGACTTCTTCAGCTTCGGCACGTCGGCCGCTTCGAAGGTTCGGCCGTCGACGCGAAAGCGCACGTAGCCTTGCGACTGCATGTCGGCGAACAGGTCGGCGAACTCGCCCTTGCGGTCGCGCACCACCGGCGCGAGCAGCAGCAGGCGAGTCTCGGCCGGCAAGGCGAGCGTGGCATCGACCATCTGGCTCACGCTTTGGGCCTGCAGGGCCAGGCCGTGGTTCGGGCAATACGGCGTCGCGGCCCGCGCATAGAGCAGGCGCAGGTAGTCGTGGATCTCGGTGACCGTGCCGACGGTGGAGCGAGGGTTGTGCGAGGTCGCCTTCTGCTCGATCGAGATCGCCGGCGAGAGGCCCTCGATCACGTCGACATCGGGCTTGTCCATCAGCTGCAGGAACTGCCGGGCATACGCCGACAGGCTCTCGACGTAGCGGCGCTGGCCCTCGGCATAGAGCGTATCGAACGCCAGGCTCGACTTGCCCGAGCCCGACAGGCCGGTGATCACGACGAGGCGATTCCTCGGGATGTCGAGATCGATGTTCTTCAGGTTGTGGGTGCGCGCGCCGCGCACCCGGATCATGGGCGCGCCGACGGGGTCGGCGGCCCGGGCGGGCGCGGCTTTGGCAAGCTGGAGAGCGGACATCGGTGCGTGAAAAGGCGAACCGACCATGATAGCGGCGCGCGCATTTCCGGAGCAAGGCCGGCTCTGCGGCCGACCGGGAGTCGCGCTGCCTAGTTGGGCAGCGTGGCGCGCAGCCGCGCGATCGTGTCGGCCGGAAGCGGTGCGAACCAGGCTGCGCCCGTCTCCTGCCGGAAGAAGACGCCGGCATCCTCGACCCGAACGAGGGTGGCGGCGCGGCCGTCGCGATCGAGAAGCACGGCGGAGGCGGGCGCCTGGGCGGGCAGCTCGGCCCGTGCGGCGTTGCCGTCGGTCGCTTGCCAGCGGCCGGCCGCTGCCGCATCCACGTCGGCGAGCCAGGCCTGCGTCGACGCGGCGAGCGGCTGGCTGCCGCTCGCCCCGTGGCGCGACCAACGCGCGGCGTCTTGCGCTATCGAGGCCAGCAGCGCCGCCATCGGTCGAGGGCTCGCTTTCGCTGCGCTCTTCAGGCTCTCTCGCTCCGGCGCGGGTGCCGGTGCCTGTGCTGCTGGCGGCGCTGCGGCGAAGGCTTGCGGCGCGGCCGCCGCGCCCGCGCTGAGCGCGTCGGCGGCACCGGTGGGACCCGCGGCACCGGCCGTGTCGCGCCGGGCGATCGCCGCGCGCTCGCGTGCCGGACTCGCCGGTTTCGCGAGGGCTGCGACGTTGCCGCTGACCTGGGCGCCGCTCGCCGCCTCACTCTCCTGTTTCCTGGCGACCGAAGGCGTGGTCTGGCGACGTTCGTCGCGCAGCGATCCTGCGAGTGCACTGCTCTCGCTCACGCCATTGCCGGGAAAGGGCGATGCCGGAGAAACGGATTGCGGCGAGAGCGCTGCCGGCTCGTCCTTGCGCGTCTTCTCGGCGTCGATGGCAGCAGGCGCCGTCTTCGCCGGCGCGGCGATGGCGCGCCGCGACGTCGCGGCGTCCGCCGGGGAGGGTGCGGCCGCGGTCTGCGGCAGTGCAGCGGGTGGCGACAAGACCGGCGTGCTTGCCTCCGTGGGCGCAGGTTGCGATGCCGGCAGCGCCGGGCTCGACTCGACAACGCGCGATGAGGACATGGACGCCGGCCGCAAGGTCTCGTCCATCGGTCGGTCCCACCACATCAGGCCGACGAGGGTTGCCGCCATCACGCTGGCGAAGCCTGCGGCCACCGGCGGACGCGCCAGCCAGGACCAGAACGCCGCGGCGTGGGCCAGCAGGGACGGTTCGGCGGCGCGCCGGGCCCGAGCTTGCACGGCCGATCGCGCCTCCGCAAGGATCGCCTCGCGCAGGGCATGGGGCGGCGCGGTGGCGAGGTCGGGCGCATGGCGCAGGGCCTGGTGCAGCCATGCGTCGCGCTCGTCGGGCGGCTCGGGCCGGCGCGGCTCGCTCATGCCGAGCCTCCCCGCTGCAGCGGCTCGAGATACGCGCCCATGCAGGTGCGCAGCTTGCTCATGGCGTAGCGCAGGCGCGTCTTCGCCGTCTCGAAGCCGACCTCGAGCGCGCGCGCCACCTCGTCGAGGCCGAGCCCGTCGTCGTGATGGAGGAGAAATGCGCTGCGTTGCGCGAGCGGCAGCTGCTCGAGGCAGAACAGCAGCTTTTCACCGGCGCGCCGCCAGAACGCCAGGTCTTCGCCCTGAGGCGCGGCGCTCGCCGGTGCCGGCCAGTGCTGCCAGGGAACGCCTTCGGGCTGCCACGGCTCGTCGCCTTCGCTCTCGAAGGCATCGATCGAGACTTCGCGGCCGCTCTTGCGCAGCAGGTCGATGACGCGGTGATGTGCGAGCGTGAAGAGCCAGGTGCGAAAGGTCGCGCCTTGCGGCGCCCAGCGCTCGCGCGCGTGCACCACCTTCATCCAGGTGTCCTGGAAGACCTCGTCGGTCTGCGCCGCGAGCGCCGTGCCGAGCAGGCGCCGGATGAAGCGGTAGAGGCCGGCCTGATGCCGGGCATAGAGCCGCTCGAAGGCGGCCGCATCGCCGCGCGCGTAGGCGCTCATCAGGACGTCGTCGGGGGTGTCGTCGGGGCCGGCCATCGCAGTCGTGGAGTCTGCCGCATCGAAGCCTGATACGGCCAGCAGGCGGCAACGGGGTCAAGTCGCGGCGCCACCGCCTCCATCGGCGGCCAGCACCTTCAAGATGTCAGCACCGTAAGCCTCGAGCTTTTTCGCGCCGACGCCGCTGATGCCGGCCAGGTCGTCGAGCGACGCCGGCTGCTGCTCAGCCATCTCGGCGAGCGTGGCATCGTGGAAGACGACGTAGGCCGGCAGGTTGTGCGCGCGCGCGACCTCGGCGCGCCAGGTTTTCAGCGCCGCGAAGCGCTCGAGCCCGGCGCTGTCGAGCGGGCGCGGCGGCGCCTTGCCCGCGCTCGTGGCACCGTCGCCGCCCTTGCGCTTGCGTGATGCCCGCACCCGCGCCGGCGCTTCGGCCGCGACGCGCAGCCGCATCGTCACCTCGCCGCGCAGCACCTCGCGCGACGAGGCGGTGAGGCCCAGCGTGCCGTATTCGCCTTCGGTGGCGAGATGGCCGAGGGCGACGAGCTGGCGCAGCACCGCGCGCCAGCGCGACTCGTCGACCGCGGCACCGACGCCGAAGGTGCTCAGGCGCGCGTGGTTGTGCTGCGCCACCTTGTCGGTGGGCTTGCCTCGCAACACGTCGATCAGGTGGCCGGCGCCGAAGTGCAGGCCCGAGTGCTGTTCGATCCGGTAGACGCAGCTGAGCGCCATGCGCGCCGCTTCGGTGGCGTCCCAGGTGTCGGGCGGCGTGCGGCAGTTGTCGCAGGCATTGCGCAGCGGGCCGCACGGCACGCTCGCTTCGCCGAAATAGGAGAGCAGGCGAACGCGCCGGCAATCGTGCGACTCGGCCAAGGCCAGCAGGGCATCGAGCTTGCCGCGCTGGTTGCGCTTGAACTCGTCGCCGGCCGGGCTCTCGTCGATCATGCGGCGCTGGTTGACCACATCGGCGAGGCCGTAGGCCATCCAGGCGTCGGCCGGCAGGCCGTCGCGGCCGGCCCGGCCCGTCTCCTGGTAATAACCTTCGATGTTCTTCGGCAGGTCGAGGTGGGCGACGAAGCGCACGTCGGGCTTGTCGATGCCCATGCCGAAGGCGATCGTCGCGACCATGACCACGCCGTCCTCGCGCAGGAAGCGGTCCTGATGGCGTTGTCGCACCGCGGCTTCGAGGCCGGCGTGGTATGGCAGCGCGCTGAGACCCTCCTCGCTCAGCCAGTTCGCGGTCTCGTCGACCTTCTTGCGCGTCTGGCAGTAGACGATGCCGGCATCGCCGGCGTGCTCGTCGCGCAGGAAGGCGAGCAACTGCGCGCGCGCGTTGTCCTTCTCGACGACGGCGTAGCGGATGTTCGGCCGGTCGAAGCTGCTGACGAAGATGCGCGCGTCCCGCAGCTCGAGGCGCTCGACGATGTCGGCGCGCGTCAGGGCATCGGCGGTGGCGGTGAGCGCGATGCGCGGCACGCTGGCATAGCGCTCGTGCAGCACCGACAGGCGCAGATAGTCTTCGCGGAAGTCGTGGCCCCACTGGCTGACGCAATGGGCCTCGTCGATGGCGAAGAGCGAAAGCAGGCCGCGCTCGTGCAGCGAATCGAGCTGGGCCAGCATGCGCGGTGTGGCGATGCGCTCGGGCGCCGCATACAGCAGCACCAGCCGTCCGCTCATCATCTCGCGCTCGATGCGCGCGGCGTCGATGGTCTCGAGCGTGGAGTTGAGGAACGCGGCATGGACGCCGGCTTCCTCGAGGGCGCCGACCTGGTCGTGCATCAGGGCGATCAGCGGGCTGACGACGACCGCCACGCCCCGACCGGCGCGATGCCGCACGATCGCCGGCACCTGGTAGCACAGGCTCTTGCCGCCGCCGGTGGGCATGAGCACGAGCGAATCGCCGCCGCCGATCGTGTGCCGGACGATTTCTTCCTGCAGGCCGCGGAACCCGGCGTAGCCGAAGACATCGCGCAGGACGCCGTGCGCGGCACTGGCGGGCGATTGCGCGGTGTCGGCAGCGACGAGGGCATCCATGGGAGCCGGCATCGTACGCGAGCGAGTCGCGCGCCGACTCCCCTCTTCGAATGCCCTCAGACGAGGCCAATCTCCTTCGGCGCTGGAGGGCGGCCCGAAGAGGGTCGCGAGCGTGCGGCTGGCGCCGCATAATCTTTCCAATCCATCGAAAAGGAGCCACGCCATGGCATCGGTCAACAAGGTCATCATCGTCGGCAATCTCGGTCGCGACCCGGAGATTCGCTATACGCCGAACGGCAGCGCGGTCTGCAACGTCACCATCGCCACCTCGCGGGTGCGCAAGAACAAGGACTCGGGCGACAAGACCGAGGACACCGAGTGGCACCGCGTCGTCTTCTTCGACAAGCTCGCCGAGATCGCGGGTGAATATCTGAAGAAGGGCCGGTCCGTCTACGTCGAAGGGCGCCTGCAGACACGCAAGTGGACCGACAAGGACGGCGTCGAAAAATACACCACCGAGATAGTCGCCAGCGAGATGCAGATGCTCGGCAGCCGCGAAGGCATGGGCCAGGGCGCGCCCAGTGGTGGCGAGGACAGCGGCTATGGCGGCGGCGGTGGCGGTGGCGGAAACTATGAACGCCCGGCACCGGCGTCGCGTCCCGCTGCGGCGGCCGCGAACCGGCCGGCCGCGAAGTCGAGCACCGGCTTCGACAACATGGACGACGACATTCCGTTCTGAGGACGTCGCTCCCTAGCGCCCGCCGCCGTCGCGGGCCCGGCCGACATCGAGCGCCGACACCGCCGGCGCGCGATTGCCCCACGAAGCACGCACGAAGCTGAGCAGGTCGGCCACGTCGTCGTCGTGAAAGACGTTGCCGAAGGGCGGCATGCCGAAGGGTCGGGGATTGCCCGCGGTGCTGGGCGGGAACCCGCCTTCGAGCACGATGTGAACGAGATTGGCGGTCGACTGCATGGTCACGGCGCGGCTGCCGGCCAGGGCCGGATAGGCGCCGGGCACGCCCTCGCCGGCCTGGCCATGACAGCCGGCGCAGTGATCGCCGTAGAGCTTGCCGCCTCGCTCGCTCGCCGTTCCGCTCGTCGACGCGGCCGGCTCGCTCGTGCTCGGCGCCGGCAGCGACTGCAGATAGGCCGCCATCGCGGCCGCATCGGCGTCGTCGAGATATTGCGTGCCCTTGCCGACCACCTCGCTCATCGGCCCCATCACGAAACCTTGCCTGGCGACGCCGGTCTTCAGCAGGCGCACCACTTCCTCGCGCGGCCAGCCGGCGACGCCGGCCTCGTGCGGCGAAGCGAGTGAAGGCGCGTACCAGTTCTGCACCGGAATCAGGCCGCCCTGCAGGTCGAGCGTGCCCGACGTGGCGCCGAGGGCGTTGCGGGCCGAATGGCAGGCGTTGCAATGGCCCAGACCCTCGACGAGATAGGCGCCCCGGTTCCACTCGGGCGCGCGCGTCGGGTCGTCGCTATACGTCTGCGGCCGGAAGTAGAGCGCTCGCCAGACCGCCAGCGCGGCCTGCGTGCCGAAGGGAAAGCCGAGGGCATGAGCACGGTTCGGCCACTCGACAGCGGGCAGGCTCTGCAGGTAGGCGAACATCGCGTCGGCATCGCGGCGATCGACGCGGGTGTAGTTCGGATAGGGAAAGGCCGGGTAGAGCAGGCGCCCGTCCTTGGCGCGGCCGTGGTGCAGGGCGCGCCAGAACTCGTCGGCCGACCAGCTGCCCAGGCCGGTCTTCGCATCCGGCGTGAGGTTCGAGCTGTAGACGTTGCCGAACGGCGTCTCGATCGCGCGGCCACCGGCCCACGGCGGGCCGCCGCGCTCGGTGTGGCAGCTGCCGCAATCGCCGACACGCACGAGGTATTCGCCGCGCGCGACCTGCGCCGGATCGGCGGCGGCCGACGCGGCGCTCGTGCGTGGCCGGGCCACTCTTCGTCGCGGATGTTGAGCCAGACGACGACGGCGATGACGAGCACGAGCACGCCGAAAGCGGCGGCCAACGCGACGAGCCTGCGCTTCATCGCGTCACGCCGCTCGCCGCGCCTGCGGCCGCTGCGGCTTGCGCGCCGGCACCGGTCACTCCGCCGCATTCGAAAGGCAGCGCGCTCGCGAACGCCGTCGCCGGCCTGGAATCGACGGGAACCGGTTGCGCCGCCAGCCACGACGAGATCGCGCTGATCTCCTCGGGCGCGATGGCCTTCGCGACGCGGCTCATGCAATCGGGCGCCTGGGCCCGCCGCTTGTCTTCGCGCCAGGCGCCGAGCTGGGCGTTGAGATAGTCACGCGGCAGGCCGAGCAGGCCCGGCACGAAGGGCGCGGTCCCGGTCATCGCCTTGCCGTGGCAGGCGATGCAGGCAGGCACGCCGCGTCGGGCGTCGCCTTCGGTGACGAGGCGCGCCGCAGCCGCTTTCTCGGCTTCGTTCAGCGTGGCCCGCGCGGGCGGCGGATACGGGATCTCGAGCGCCGCGAAATGGGTCGCGATCTCGCGCAGGTAGGCATCGTCGAGCGGCGCGAGCAGGCCGTTCATCAAGGCGTAGTGGCGGCGCTCGTCGCGAAAATTCAGAAGCTGGTTGAACAGGTATCCGGCCGGCTTGCCGGCGATGCGCGGGTAGTAGCCATCGGGTGCGGCGCGCCCTTGCGGGCCATGGCAGCCGGTGCAAGCCAGGACACGCTGCGCCATCGTGTCTTCGAACGGCGCCGCTTCGACGCCGGCCGCAAGCGCCCACACGAGCAGCGCCAGCGCGACGCCGGTGCCCGCGCGCAGCGGGCCTTGCGTCATCGACCGTGCCCGGGCGAGGTCACCTCGCGCGCCATCGCCGCCGCGTCGCTGCCGGCGACGTTGTCGAGGCCTCGCGCCACGCCTTCGCGATCGGTGGCCGGCCGGTTCTGGCTGACCTTCCATTTGCCGACGAGCGAGCTCAGCACGATCTCGATGCCGACGATGGCCTTCAGCATGCTGTCGACGTAGTCGGCGGGCGCGTCGGTCACGGCCCAGGCCTTGGGTTGTGCCGCCTGCCTGGCACGCTCGCCTTCATGATGATCGGTCAGGCGCGACACGAAAGCGCGCAGCCAGTCCGCGTCTTCGATGGCGCGCAGCTTGCCCCGCCCCTGCACCATCACGTAGTTCCAGGTTGGCACCACCTTGCCGTGCTCGGCCTTGCTCGGATACCAGGCCGGCGAGACATAGGTCTGCGGACCTTGAAAGACGACCAGCGAATCGGCGTCGGCGCGCGCCTCGCGCCAGAGCGGATTGGCGCGCGCCACGTGGGCCCGCAGGATGCCGGGGCCGCCGGCCGGATCGGCGTCGAGGAAGAAGGGCACGCTGTTGGCGTCGATGTCGCTCGCCCCCTGCGTCACGAGCAGGCCGAACGGATGCTCGACGATCAGTCGTTGCAGCACTTCGGGACGGCTCTCGGCGAAATGGGCGGGCAGGTACATCGTGTGATCCCTTCAGAGGGAGGATTCTGCAACCGGCTCTGCGGCGCGCGTGGTGGAGGCGGCGACGATCACGGCTCCGCCGAGACAGACCTCGCCGTCGTAGAGCACGGCCGACTGGCCCGGCGTCACCGCCCATTGCGGCGCGTCGAATCGAAGCGCGAGGTGGCCGGCGGCATCGGCGGCGACGACGTGGCCGGCCGCGTCGGCCTGCCGGTAGCGCGTCTTCGCGGCCACCGCGCCCGGTGCCGGCGCGCGGCCGGCGACCCAGCTCGCGTCGTCGGCCACGAGCGCATCGCTCGCGAGCCAGGGATGGTCGTGACCCTGCACGACGAAGAGCGTGTTCGTCGCGATGTCCTTCCTCGCGACGAACCAGGGCGCGTGCTCGCTGCCGCCGCGCACCGCCTGCCGTTCCTTGAGGCCGCCGATGCCGATGCCCTTGCGCTGGCCCAGCGTGTAGAACGACAGGCCGACGTGCTCGCCGATCGTGCGGCCGCGGTCGTCCTTGATCGGCCCGGGCGTGTTCGCGAGATAGCGATTGAGAAACTCGCGAAACGGCCGCTCGCCGATGAAGCAGATGCCGGTCGAGTCCTTCTTCTTCGCGTTCGGCAGGCCGATCTCGGCGGCGATGCGGCGCACCTCGGTCTTCTCGATGTCGCCGATGGGAAACAGCGTGCGCGCCAGCTGCGCCTGCGTCAACCGATGCAGGAAGTAGCTCTGGTCCTTGCGTCCGTCGAGGCCCTTCAGCAACTCGAAACTTCCGCCTTCGCCTTCGCGCACGCGCGCGTAGTGCCCGGTCGCGATCTTCTCTGCGCCCAGGCGCACGGCGTGGTCGAGGAAGGCCTTGAACTTGATCTCGGCGTTGCAGAGCACGTCGGGATTGGGCGTGCGGCCGGCCGCGTATTCGCGCAGGAACTCGGCAAAGACGCGTTCCTTGTATTCGGCGGCGAAATTGACGTGCTCGATCTCGATGCCGAGCACGTCGGCCACGCTCGCCGCATCGAGAAAGTCCTGGCGCGACGAGCAGTATTCGTCATCGTCGTCTTCTTCCCAGTTCTTCATGAAGATGCCGACGACCTCGTGGCCGGCGCGCTTCAGCAGCCACGCCGTCACGGCCGAATCCACGCCGCCGGACAGGCCGACGACGATCCGTTGCTTGCGAGAGCTGGCGCGGGCATTCATCAGCCCGCCATCGTAGCCGCGACGTCGCGCCGCGACGCGGCGAAGGTTGTCGCCGCCGGGGGCGCAGACAATCGCCGACCATATGGACGGCAGATTGGAAAACGAAGGCGACAGCGCGGCGAAGCGCGCCGCCGCCGCGCGCTTCCTGCGCTATGCCAGCGTCGGTGCGCTTGCGACCGCAGCCCACTACGCCGTTCTGGTCGCTCTCGTCGAGGGCGGCGGCCTGGCACCGCGCTTTGCGGCGGCGATCGGCGCCTGGGTCGGCGCCCAGGTCGCGTTCGTCGGCAACGCCCGCTTCACCTTCGGCGGCGCGCCGATGAGCGTGCGCAGCTGGTTCCGCTTCCAGGTCACCGCCGTGATCGGCGCGGCGATCAGCTTTGGCATCGTCGCGGCCGGCGTCGGCCTCGGCCTGCACTACCTGATCGCGCAGGCGCTGGCGACCCTGCTGACCCTCTTCGTCACCTACGAGATCAACCGGCGCTGGAGCTTTGCCACGCCGGGCCCACGCTGAAGCCGGCCTCGGCGAGGTCGGCCGCGAAGGCGGCGCTCGAGAGGTAGGCGGCCTCGCGTCGCCGTGCTTCGCCGATCGCATCGGCCGGGCTCGCCGCGGCGCTGTTCGGATGACAGAAGACGAGGCCGCCGTGCGCCGGCGCCGCGCCGAGCCAGCCGCGCACCAACGACCGATAGTCGGGATCAGCGAAGTCGTAGACGCCGAGCAGCACGGTGTTGTGCCGAAGGTGGCGCGCTTCGAGCGCGCGCTGCAGGGCGCGCCCGCCGGTGCGCTCGATCAGCATCCGCTTCCAGGCATGACCCGGGCCGGCGATGTGTCCGGTATTGCGAATCGCCGGCCGCGCGGCCGGCTCCGCGTCGAGCGCCGCCAGCAGCACATCGCGGACGACCGGCAGGTCATGCACGTGCTGGTGTCCGTCGATGTAGGCCGGCGGCCGGCCGACGGCAGCCGTGAAGGCGTCGCGCTGGGCGCGCAGCTCGGTGGCGAGCGCCGCGCGCGGCAGGCGGCGCAGATGGGCGAGAACGATCAGGCGTTCGAGGCCGGGCAGCTCGGGCCAGACGCGCGCGAGATCGGGGCTGAGCGGCGCGCCTTCGGTGAGATTGAAATGCAGGCCGAGCTCGCACGCCGGCGCCGGACCGAGGCTCGCCGCGAGCGCGGCACCTTCGGCGGCCCAGGCCGGGCCCGTCGTGACGCACGATGCCGCCGCCAGGCGGCCGGCAGCCGCGAGCGCCGCCACGGTGTCGCCGACGCCGCCGGTCAGGCCGACGTCGTCGGCGCAGAAGGCGATCGTCCCTGGCGCCGCGTCTACCAACCGCCGGCCTCGCCGCTGTCGGAGCGGATCAGGTAGACCGGGCGCTGCTTGACCTCGTCGAAGATGCGGCCCACGTACTCGCCCAGGATGCCGATCGAGAGCAGCTGCACGCCGCTGAAGAACATCGTGCTCACGGCCAGCGTCGCCCAGCCGGGCACGTCGCTGCCGCTCACGTAGTGATCGATCACGATCCAGGCGCCGCTCGCCAGCGAGCAGAGCGCGATCACCGCGCCGATGCCGCTCCACCAGCGCAGCGGCGCGTTGGTGAAGGCGGTGACGCCGGTGGCGGCGAGGCGGAACAAGGGACGCAGCGAGAACGAGCTCTCGCCGGCGAAACGATCGTGCGGCGCGTACGGCACCGCCGCCGACGGGAAGCCGACCCAGGCGTACAGGCCTTTCATGAAGCGGTTGCGCTCGGTCAGGCTCTTCAGCGCCTCGACGACCTTGCGGTCGAGCAGGCGGAAGTCGCCGGCATCCGGCGGGATCGGCGTGCGCGAGCCGGCGTTGACGATGCGATAGAACCAGCGCGTGCCCAGCTTCTTCAGCCACGACTCGTCGTCGCGCGAGGTGCGCACCGTGTAGACCATGTCGGCGCCGCCACGCCAGGCGGCGAGCATGTCGTCGATGAGCGCGGGCGGATGCTGCAGGTCGGCATCCATCAGCAGCACGACGTCGCCGCGGGCGCGGTCGATGCCGGCGGTGAGCGCCGCCTCCTTGCCGAAGTTGCGCGAGAGCGCGACGTAGCGCAGGTTGCCCTTGGCGATCCACGGCGCCAGCGCGATCTCGGTGTCGTCGCGGCTGCCGTCGTTGACGACGATCAGCTCCCAGTGCGGGAAGCGCGAGGGCAAGGTGTCGGCGAGCTGCTGCAGCAGCACCGGCAGGCTCTCGCTCTCGTTGTACGCCGGGATGACGCAACTGATCGAGGGCTGGGCGGTGGCGCGCGCGGTCGTCATGGCCGTATTGTTGCGGCAGTCGCGGCCGCGCAGTGCGCCGCGGGCACGCGCCAGAGCGCTGCCCGGTTCGAGGTCGTCACGCGGCTGGCGCCCGGCAGTGCCGCGACCGCGTCCTCGGCGTCGGTCTTGACGATCACCCAGAGCGGCTTGTCGCCGCAACGCAAGGCGAAGCCGCGCTCGGGATCGACGAGCAGGGTGGCGGCGAGCGCCGGTGCGAACGGCGCCGATTCGGCCAGCTCGCGGCGCCAGTTGTCGCGCTGCCGGATGTCCGGATCGGTCCAGTGGCCGGTGACGGGGGAAGGTTCCATGAGGCGCGCATGCAGGGGCACGTCCGGAAGATACTCGCCGGCGAAGAGCACCGGTTCGCCCGGGGCGCGCAGGCGGGCGAGCTCGCGCGCCAGCGCGGTGTTGTCGCGCTGGTAGGTCAAGGTCGAGCCGACGACGGCCGCGATGCAGATCAGCATCGCGAGCACGAGACTCGCCAGGGTGGCGCGGTGCATCGTCGTGCTGCCGTCGCGGCCGCGCGCGACGACCGCGTCGCCGATCAGCCAGGCGAGCGGAAACAGCACGGCCATCACGTAGCCCGGCGGCTTCGATTTCGGGATCGAGAAGAAGACCAGGACGACGAGAAGCCAGGTCCACATCAGCTGGCGCCAGAGCATCGCCTCTGTCGATTCGCCCGGGCGGCCCTTGAAGGTGGACCGCAACAGCCAGAGCGACCAGGGCAGCGTCATCAGGGGCAGGATGGCAATGAAGAACCACCACGGATGGACGTTGTTGAAACCGCCTGCGGCGAAGCGCTCGAAGTGCTGGTAGACGAAGAAATAGTGCGCGAAGCCGGGGTACTGCGTCTGCACGGCGACGAACCAGGGCACGACCACGAGCGCGAAGAGGAGCAGGCCGAGCGGCGAGAACAGGACGAGCAGTCGGCGCGGCTGGCGCGTCGCGAGCAGCCAGACGATGACGACGAAGCCAGGCAGCACGATGCCGATCAGGCCCTTGGCCAGCACGCCGAATCCGGCCGCGGCCCAGGCCGCCACCATCGCGCCGCGATGGCGTCGTTCGGCGCGGCGCAGCAGCACGGCGTGGGCAGACAGCACGACGGCGAGCGCCATGAAGCCGGCGACGAGCATGTCGAGGTTCGCAAACTGCGCGCCACCGAAGAAGAACGGCATCGTGGCCAGAACCAGCGAGGTCCAGCGGGCGATGCGCTCGCCGGCCCACTGGCGCGAGATGAAGTACAGGCCCAGGCCGCCGAGCATGGCGCCGAGCAGCGGCGCGAAGCGGGCCGCCGCCGCGTTCGTGCCGAAGGCCTGCATCGAGAGCGCGGTCAGCCAATAGAACAGCGGCGGCTTGTCGAAGAAGGGCAGGCCGTCCTGCGTCGGCACCAGCCAGTTGCCCGAGCGGATCATTTCCCACGCGACGCTGACGTAGCGGCCCTCTTCGGGCAAGGTCAGCGGGCGCAGCCAGATCGTGCAGGCCAGCCAGGCGAATGCGGCGAGCGCGCCGGCCAGCACCGGCCGGCGCCGGTACCCGAGCGCGTCAAGCGGCATGGTCGGGCGTGCCGTTCACGCTCGGGTCGGTGAAGATGGTCTCGAGCGGCAGGGCGCGGCCTGCCGCAGCGTCTTCGATGCAGCGCAGCAGCAGCGGGCTGCGATGCCTTTCACGACAGGCGCGCAGCTCGTCGAGCGTCAGCCACAAGGTGCGGACGATGCCGGCATCGAGCGCCTGTGCGGGATCCGGCTCGCCGGCGACGCCGGCGAACGCGAAACGCAGATAGGTGATGTCTTCCTTCGTCGCGGCCCGCCGCAGGCGCGTGAGATAGATGCCGACCAGATGCGTCGGCTCGAAAACCCGGGCCGTCTCCTCGAGGGCTTCGCGCACCACGCCTTGCTGCGGCGATTCGCCGGGGTCGAGGTGGCCGGCCGGGTTGTTGATCTTCAGTCCTTCCGGCGTCTCTTCCTCGACCAGCAGGTACTCGGTCCGGCCGCCGCGGACGCGGCTGGCGATCGCGGCGACGGTGACGCTCGGCTTCCAGCGTTCGTTCATGCGCCGATGCTAGGGCCTGTCGACGCTGCCGGAGGCCGCGCGCGACGCTGCCGCCTGGCGACCGGGGCGCCCTTTCTTGTAAGCTCCGCGTTCGTCGGCTGGAGGAGACCAGAACATGTTGATCGGGGTGCCGCGCGAGACGGCGGCCGGCGAGACGCGCGTCGCGGTCACGCCGGAGACAGCGAAAAAGCTCAAGGCGCAAGGCCACACGATCCGCGTCGAGAGCGGCGCCGGCGTCGCGGCGAGCGTCACCGACGACGCGTATGCGGCGGCCGGCGCCGAGATCGTCGATCGCGCCGCGGCCTTCGCCTGCGACCTCGTCCTCAAGGTGCGTTCACCGAGCCACGACGAGTTGCCGGCGATGAAGCACGGCGCCAATCTCGTCGGCATGCTCAACCCGTTCGACCGCGCCGGCCTCGAGGCCCTGGCCGCCGCCGGCCTGACCAGCTTCGCGCTCGAAGCCGCGCCGCGCACGACGCGGGCGCAAAGCATGGACGTGCTCTCGTCGCAGGCCAACATCGCCGGCTACAAGGCGGTGATGATCGCCGCCGACACCTACCAGCGCTTCTTCCCGATGCTGATGACGGCGGCCGGCACGGTCAAGGCGGCGCGCGTCGTGGTGCTCGGCGTCGGCGTTGCCGGCCTGCAGGCGATCGCCACCGCCAAGCGCCTGGGCGCCGTGATCGAGGCCAGCGACGTGCGGCCGAGCGTGAAGGAGCAGGTCGAGTCGCTCGGCGCCAAGTTCATCGACGTGCCGTACGAGACGGCGGAAGAAAAGGAAGCCGCCGAAGGCACCGGCGGCTACGCCAGGGCGATGCCGCAGAGCTGGCTCGACCGGCAAAAGGTCGAGGTCGCCCGAAGAGTCGCCGCCGCCGACATCGTCATCTCCACCGCGCTGATCCCCGGCCGCGCGGCGCCGGTGCTGGTGAACGAAGAGATGGTCAGGAGCATGAAGCCGGGCTCGGTGATCGTCGACATCGCGGCCGGCAAGGGCCCCGACGGACGCGGCGGCAACTGCCCGCTCAGCGTCGCCGACCAGACCGTGGTGGCGCATGGCGTGACGATCGTCGGCGAGACCAATCTCGCGGCCAGGGTCGGCGCCGACGCGTCGTCGCTCTATGCCCGCAACGTGCTCGATTTCCTGAAGCTCGTGCTGACCAAGGAAGGCGGCTTCGCCGTGCCGATGGACGACGACATCGTCGCCGCCTGCCTCATGACCCAAGCCGGTGAAGTGAAAAGAAAGTAGCGCATGGACATCGTTTCGCACACCGTCATCAATCTCATCATCTTCGTGCTCGCCATCTACGTCGGCTACCACGTCGTCTGGACCGTGACGCCGGCGCTGCACACGCCGCTGATGGCGGTCACCAACGCCATCTCGGCGATCGTCATCGTCGGGGCCATGCTGGCCGCGGCGCTGACGGAGACGACGCTCGGCAAGACGATGGGCGTGCTCGCCGTGGCGCTTGGCCTCGGTCAACGTCTTCGGCGGATTCCTCGTGACGCGACGAATGCTGGAGATGTTCAAGAAGAAAGAGAAGAAGGCGCCGCGCGGAGACCGCGGCCAAATGAGCCTCAACCTCGTCACGCTGCTCTATCTCGTCGCGAGCGTCTGCTTCATCCAGGCCTTGAAGGGCCTGAGCCATCCCACGACCTCGATCCGCGGCAACGTCTTCGGCATGACCGGCATGGCGATCGCCGCGCTCACCACCGCCGCCCTCATCGTCAAGCTGATCCAGTCGTATGGCCTGTCGGCCAGCGCCGGGCTCGGCTTCGTCGCCCTCGGGGTGGTCGTCGGCGGCGGCTACGGCGCCTGGCGCGCGCGCACCGTCGAGATGACGGCGATGCCGGAGCTCGTCGCCTTCTTCCACAGCATGATCGGCCTGGCGGCGGTGTTCATCGCCGTCGCCGCGGCGGTCGAGCCCTATGCGTTCGGCATCGTCGCGCGGCCCGCTGCCGGCGCCCTCGTCGACGCCATTCCCACCGGCAACCGGCTCGAGCTCATCCTCGGCGCGGCGATCGGCGCCATCACCTTCAGCGGCTCGGTGATCGCCTTCGGCAAGCTCTCGGGCAAGTACAAGATCCGCGTCTTCCAGGGCGCTCCGGTGACGTTCAAGGGCCAGCACTGGCTGAACCTCGCTCTGGCCATCGCGATGCTGGTGTTCATCGTCGGCTACACGCTGAGCGAAAGCCGCATCGATTTCTACCTGGTGCTGGCGCTCGCCTTCGTCATCGGCGTGCTCATCATCATCCCGATCGGCGGCGCCGACATGCCGGTGGTGGTGTCGATGCTGAACAGCTACTCGGGCTGGGCCGCGGCCGGCATCGGCTTTTCGCTCAACAACGCGATGCTGATCATCGCCGGCTCGCTGGTCGGATCGTCGGGCGCGATCCTCAGCTACATCATGTGCAAGGCGATGAACCGCTCGTTCTTCAACGTCATCCTCGGCGGCTTCGGCGGGGAAGGCGGACCCGCTGCCGGCAAGGCCGAGCAGCGGCCGGTCAAGAGCGGCAGCGCCGACGACGCGGCCTTCGTGCTTGTCCAACGCCGAGACGGTGATCATCGTGCCGGGCTACGGCCTGGCGGTGGCGCGCGCCCAGCACGCCGTGAAGGAGCTGGCGGCCAAGCTCACCGAGAAGGGCGTGAACGTGAAGTACGCGATCCACCCGGTGGCCGGCCGCATGCCGGGGCACATGAACGTGCTGCTCGCCGAGGCCGAGGTGCCGTACGACCAGGTCTTCGAGATGGAAGACATCAACGGCGAATTCGGCCAGGCCGACGTCGCCATCATCCTCGGCGCCAACGACGTCGTGAATCCGGCCGCGCACACCAAGGGCAGCGCGATCTACGGCATGCCGATCCTCGAGGCCTCGAAGGCGAAGACGGTGATCGTCAACAAGCGCTCGATGGCAGCGGGCTATGCCGGCCTCGACAACGAGCTGTTCTACATGGACAAGACGATGATGGTCTTCGGCGATGCGAAGAAGGTGGTCGAGGAGATGGTCAAGGCGATCGAGTAGGCCACCCGGCCAGGCGGGTGCGACGGGCGAGCCTCGCCGGCAGATGTAATACAATTGGACCGTCCGTATTTCTGGACTTCCACCATGACGCTTACCGTCCGCCTCGACGCGACCATGGAAGCCGCTCTCGAGCTTCATTGCGCCGAGCGTGGCGTCACGAAAAGTCTGGTCGTCCAGGAGTCGCTGGCCGAATACCTGCTCGCCGACAAGGCGCGGCGCGGCGAGGACAAGCGCGAAGGGGCGCCTGGCCGTAGCGCCAGCGACAACTACAAGGCCTTCGCGGAGGCGGGCCTGATCGGGGGCGGCGAGCTGGGCGGCGTGTCGGCAACCAAGGCGGTCGTTCGGGAACGGGCGATGCAGCGTATTCGTCGCAAGTCGGCATGACAGGCAGAGTGCCGGCGGCGGCCAGCGCTGGCCGGCAGCCGAGGACCTTCACAGGCGCGCTGCTCGATACGGGCCCGCTGGTCGCCCTGTACGCGCGGGACGATCCGGCGCATGCCGGTGTCGTCTCATGGCTGGCAGGCTTTCGAGGCGGCTTGCACACGGTCGAGCCGGTCTTGAGCGAGGCCGCGTATTTCCTTCCCGGGCGCATGCGGGCGGTCGTGGCCGACCTCGCCGCCAGCGGCAGGCTGACATTGCATCAACCGGATTCGGCGGGCTACGCTCGAATGGCCGCGTTGTTTCGCAAATACTCGGATTTCGATCCCGACTGGGCCGATCTCGCCCTGGTCTGGCTTGCCGAGAAAACGGGCATCGCGCGCATCGCCACGCTCGACGTCGCTGACTTCAGCGTCTACCGCATCCAGGGCCGCAAGCGCTTCGAGCTCGAGCTGCTGCGCTGACTTGCCTGACCCATGCCCGCCTCGAATGGCTCGACCGCGACGCGGCCTAATCGGCGACGGCCCTGGATGTCGACGCCAGCCAATCGGCCAGAACGCGATTGACCGCCTGCGGCTGCTCGATGGTCGAGAGATGGCCGCAGTCGCGAACGACTTCGAGTCGCGCGCCGGCGGTCCGCGCGAGCCATCGCTTCATGGTCGGCAAGAGGCGTCACCTGGTCCTGCTCGCCGCAGAGGAGCAGTGTCGGCATCTTCAGGCGGGCCAGATCGTCGAACGACTCGGGCCGCGCCAGCATGGCTCGCTGCTGGTGGCGCTGGCCATCGGCGCCGATGCTTCGCGCCATCGACGCCATCAGCTCGACGAGGTCGCTTCGCGCCCGGTGTGCCGGCAGCAGCCAGCGCGCCGGCAACTCGGGGATCAAGGCCTCGATGCCGCCTTCACGGACCTTGGCGATGTCGGCAAGGCGGCCGGCACGGCTGGCATCGTTGTCGGCGCTCGCCCGGGTGTCGAGCAGGGCCAGCCGCTCGAGCCGCGGCGCGGCCTGGCGCAGCACCTCGAATGCGACGTAGCCGCCGAGCGAGAGCCCGATGAGGGTGAAGCGCGGCGGCGTGCCGGCGAGCAGCGTCGCCGCCATCTGGCGCATCGAGTCCTGTTCGCGAAAAACGAAGACGCGGCAGTCGTAGTCGGCGGCCAGCACGGCGAGCTGCGCCGCGAAGAGCCGTTCGTCGCACAGATGCGCGCAGGCGAAGGCGAGGCAGGGGCGCACGCTCATTCGATGGCGACGCTCAGAACATCAGCTTCGGCAGCCAGAGGCTCAGGATCGGCACGTAGGTGATGATCACCAGGAAGACAAGCAGCACCGCCGTCCAGGGCAGCGCCGCACGCACGACCCGGCCGATCGACATGCCGGTGATGCCCGACGTGACGAAGAGATTGAGTCCGACCGGCGGCGTGATCATGCCGATCTCGAGGTTCACGACCATGATGATGCCCAGGTGCACCGGGTCGATGCCGAGGCGCGAGGCGATCGGAAAGAGGATCGGCGCCATGATCAGGATGATGCCGGTCGGTTCCATGAACATGCCGGCCACGAGCAGCATCAGGTTGACGACGATCAGGAACTGCCACGGCGCCATGCCCCAGCCGACGATCACCTCGGCCACCGTCTGCGGGATGCGCTCCGTGGTGAGCACGTGCGCGAAGAGCAGCGCGTTGGCGACGATGAACATCAGCATCACCGTCACCTTGCCGGAATCGACCAGCACTCGCGGTACGTCCTTCAGGCCGATGTCGCGATAGACGAAGACGGCGATCGAGGAAGGCATAGACAGCCGACACCGCCGCTGCCTCGGTCGGGGTGAAGATGCCGCCGTAGATGCCGCCGAGGATGATGACGATCAGCATCAGGCCCCAGAGCGAATCGCGGCCCGAGATGAGGATGTCGCGCAGCGAGGCGCGCGGCTCCTTGGGCAGCTTGAGGGCGCGGGCGCGAAAGTAGATCGCCACCATCAACATCAGCCCGAGGACGATGCCCGGGACGACGCCGGCCATGAACAGCTTGCCGACCGAAGTTTCCGTGGCGGCGCCATAGACGACCATGACGATCGACGGCGGAATCAGGATGCCGAGCGTGCCGGCGTTGCAGATCACGCCGGCGGCGAAGTTCTGCGGATAGCCCGCCTTGACCATGCCGGCGATGACGATCGAGCCGACCGCGACGACGGTGGCCGGCGACGAGCCCGAGACCGCCGCGAACAGCATGCAGGCCAGCACCGAGGCCATCGCCAGGCCGCCGTGCAGGTGGCCGATGCAGGCGTTGGCGAAGCGGATCATCCGCTTGGCAACGCCGCCGGTGGTCATGAAGGTGCCGCCGAGGATGAAGAACGGGATCGCCAGCAGCGTGAACTGCTCGGAGGTCTCGTAGAGCGAGAGCGACAGCGAGGCGAGCGAGTCCTGGGCGAAGAAGAGGATCGTCAGGATCGACGACAGGCCCAGGCCGACCGCGACCGGCATGCCGAGCAGCAGGAACACCGCGAGCATGGCGAAGAGGGCCAGTGTCGTCATGGCGGCCCCTCCTTCGGCACTTCGCCTTCGAAGAGCTTCATCGCCTCGGCCGCCTCGTCGCCGAGGAGGCGCGCCTTCTCGCCGCGCGCCAGGCGCCACAGCGTCTGGCCGAACCGGAATGCGAGCAGCGCGAAGCCGAACGGCAGGACCAGGCGCGGTATCCACTGCTGCACCGGCAGGTCTTCCATGTCGATGCCGACCTGGTACATCTTGCTCACGTACTGCCAGCCGCCGAACGTGACGATGACGGCGTAGACGATGCACAACGTCGCCGCCACCATGCCGACGATGCGCGCCACCTTCGGTCGCAGCGTCTTGATCAGCGAATCGATGCCGATGTGCGCGCCGACGCGCACGCCGTACGACATGCCGATGAAGATCAGCCACGCCGCCATGACGCCGGTCAGCTCGAGCGCCCAGGTGAAGCTGTAGTTGAAGACGTAGCGGGCGACGACCTGGGCGAAGGTGAGCAGCGTCATCGCCGCCATCAAGACGGCGATCAGCCCCTCTTCGAGTCGTTCGAGCCAGCGCACGGTCAGGCCAGGGCAGGCGGCGTGCGCCGGCCCGGATCGGCTACTTGTTCGACTTCTGCGCGGCTTCGATCAGGTCGGGCCCGATGTCACCCTCGAACTTCTTCCAGACCGGCTCCATGGTCTTTTTCCAAGCCGCCAGGTCCTCCTTGCCGAGCTTCTGGATCTTGGCCTTGCCGGCCTCGGCGATGCGCTTCTTGTCGCCTTCGTTGATGTCGTTGGCCAGCTTGTTGCCGTAGGCCGTGGCTTCGGCCATCGCTTCGGCGAGGCCCTTCCTGATATCGGGCGGCAGCCCGCTCCACCACTTCTCGTTGGTCACCACCATGTAGTCGATGACGCCGTGGTTGGTTTCGGCGATCGTCTTCTGCACCTCGTAGAACTTCTGCGAATAGATGTTCGACCAGGTGTTCTCCTGGCCGTCGACGACGCCGGTCTGCAGCGCCTGGTAGACCTCGCTGAAGGCCATCTTCTGCGGGTTGGCACCGAGCGCCTTGAACTGCGCCTCGAGCACGTCGGAGGCCTGGATCCGGAACTTCAGGCCCTTCACGTCGTCCGGACGCTTGAGCGCGTCCTTGTCGTCGGAGAGCTGCTTCATGCCGTTGTGCCAGTAGGCCAGCCCGCGCAGGCCGCGGTTGGTCATCGACTCGAGCAGCGCCTTGCCCTGCGCGCTCGACTGGAAGCGGTCGACGGCTTCGACGTCGTCGAACAGGAACGGCAGGTCGAACACCTGGAGCTTCTTCGTGTAGCGATCGAACTTCGAGAGCGACGGCGCGATGAACTGGACGTCGCCGAGCAGCAGCGCCTCGAGCTCCTTGGCGTCGCCGTAGAGCTGCGAGTTCGGGAAGACCTGCACCTGCACCTTGCCGGGAAGGAGTTTTTCAGCCAGCTCCTTGAACTTCAGCGCCGCCTGGCCTTTCGGCGTCTTGTCGGCGACGACGTGGCTGAACTTGATGACGATCTGCGCTTCGGCCGCGGCCGGAACGAGCGCGAACGCGGCCGCGAGGGCCAGCGTGGCGGACACGGTGATTGCAAATGATTTCATGCTTCGGGCTCCTTGGCGCGGGGCGGCTCGGCGCCCTGCGTGCGACGGAGCCGATTCGACGGGTCGCGATCCGCATCGCGACCGCCGGACCATAGCGGCTGCAAGGCGCGTGCGGCAATGCGGAGCAACCCGACACCGCTTCGATCGCGAAGTCAGTCGTCGAGCATCCGGCCGACGCGCGTCGTGGCCCGCAGTGCGCGGATGCGGCGGATCGCGCGCGTCATTTCCTCGGCGCTGGCGCCGTCGCGATAGGCGGCCAGGCGCATCGCCTTTGCTTCCACCTCGGCGGGTGCCAGCGTATTGCCAGGGTCGCCACGAGGCTCGTCGACGCGCGCGTGCAACGCGCGCCCGTCGCGCGTCGTGACCTCGACCTTGCCGATCCAGCGGGCCGGATAGGCGGCGTCGACTTCATCGTCGCGCCGCATGACGACGCGCTCGCGAAAGGCCGCGACCTCCGGATCGTGCCAATGGGCGTCGAAGTCGGCCAGCCCGGCGCGGCCACGCACGGCGATCAGGCCGAGCACGGTGCCCATCGAGAACTTCGACTGATGCACCGTCCGCGGGTCGAGAACCGGACCGAGCACGTCGATCGCGCCCTGGTGCACGTGCGCAGTGACGGCGGCGATGTCGTCCGCCTTCAGGTCGTTCGCCTGCATCGCCTGCAGCAAGGCGTCGGCCGCGGGGTGCGTGTGCCGGCACGAGGCGTGGAACTTGAACGAGGTCTCGGCCAGCGCCCAGCGCGTGCCCAGGCGATCGACCAGGCGCGACGGATCGGCGTCCTTCGACATGCCGGCAGCCATGCCCTGGGCACCGTCGAAGATGCGGTGCGCCCCGGTGAAGCCGTCGGCCGCGAGATAGGCCGCCGTCAAGCCGGCGGCCGCGGCGTGCGCCGTATGCAGCTGCTTGGAATCGGCCGCTTCGCGAAGGAACTCCCACAGGCCCGCCGACTGCGTGCCGGCCGAGCCGAAGGCATGCGCCATCTGCTCCGGCGTGAGGCGAAGCAGATGGCCCGCGGCGGCGGCCGCGGCCAGCGTGCCGGCGGTGCCCGTGGTGTGGAAGATCGTGTAGTGCGAGCGGCCGAGGAATTCGCCGACGCGGATGCCGACCTCGTAGCCGGCCACCGCCGCGGTGAGCAACTCGGCGCCGCTTCGCCCGAGCGCCTGGGCGATGGCGAGCGCCGGCGGGAACACGACGGTCGCGGGGTGCAGGACGGAGGCGTTGTGCAGGTCGTCCTGCTCGGCGACGTGCGAGGCGGCCGCATTCGCCATGGCCGCGAGCAGCGGCGTCGTGCCGCGCCGATGGATCAGCACCTCGCTCGGGCCGTCCGACGGCCCCATCTGCTCCGCGAAGCGGGCGATGCTTTCCACCGGCCGCGCGCCCTTGCCGGCGAGCGCCGAGCCGAGCCAGTCGATCATGAGGTCTTCGGCGCGCTCGAGCACGGGCGCGGGAATCGCCTCGATCTGCAAGGTGGCCGCGAAGCGCGCGAGCGCCGCGCCGGGGTGATGCGCGTCTTTCACCGATGTCCTTCCTCGATGGCGCCCTCGGCGCGCAAGGCGGCGATCTCGTCGTCCGAAAAGCCGAGCTCGGCGAGGAGCGCAGCCGAATGCTCGCCGAGCGCGGGCACCGCGTCCATGCGCGCTTCTTCGCGGTTCGACAGACCCGGTGGCAACAAGGCCGGCACCGGCCCGGCGCTCGTCTGCACGTCGCTCCAGCGGCCGCGCGCCTGCAGTTGCGGGTGCGCCCACACCTCGGCCATCGTGTTGGCGACGGCATTGGCGATCTGCGCCGATTCGAGGCGTGCCACGACCTGCGCGGCGCCGAGCGGCGCGAACGCGGCGACGATGAGCGCGCGCAGCTCGCTGCGGGCGGCGCTGCGGGCGGCGTTCGAGGCGAAGCGCGGGTCGTCGGCGAGCCCGGGCTGCTCGAGCACGCGCTCGCAGAACAGCCGCCATTCCCGCTCGTTCTGCAGGCCGAGCATCACGGTCTTGCCGTCGCCCGCGGGGAACGGCCCATAGGGATAGATCGTCGCGTGCGCCGCGGCGCTGCGCGGCGGCGGCGCCGCGCCATCGAAAGCGTAGTAGAGCGGGTAGCTCATCCACTCGACCATGCTCTCGAGCATGGAGATGTCGATGCGCTTGCCGAGGCCGGTGCGGCCGCGCTCGATCAGCGCCGCCAGGATGTTCGAGTAGGCGTACATGCCGGCGGCGATGTCGGCGATCGAGCAGCCGGCCTTGGCCGGATCCGCGGGCGTGCCGGTGACCGAGAGAAAGCCCGATTCGCTCTGGATCAGCAGGTCGTAGGCCTTCTTGTCGCGATACGGGCCGGGCCGCTCCGGGTCGTCGCCGTAGCCCGAGATGTCGCACACGATCAGGCGCGGCCGGAGCGCATGCAGCGCGTCGAACGACAGTCCCATGCGCGCCGCGGCGCCGGGCGCGAGGTTCTGTACCAGCACGTCGGCGCGAGCGAGCAGCCGCTCCAGGACATCGGCCGCGGCGGCGTGCTTCAGGTCGAGCGCCAGGCTTTCCTTGCCGCGATTGGTCCAGACGAAATGCGACGACAGGCCGCGCACGCGCGTGTCGTAGCCACGCGCGAAGTCGCCGCTGCCCGGCCGCTCGATCTTGATCACCCGCGCGCCGAGGTCGGCGAGCTGGCGCGTGCAGAAAGGCGCCGCGATCGCGTGCTCGAGCGCGACGACGGTGATGCCTTCGAGAGCTCTCATGGGGCCGTGGCCTAGAAGGAGCGCGGCAGGCCGAGCACGTGCTCGGCGACGTAGCTGAGGATGAGGTTGGTCGAGATCGGCGCCACCTGGTACAGGCGCGTCTCGCGGAACTTGCGCTCGACGTCGTACTCGTGCGCGAAGCCGAAGCCGCCGTGGAACTGGATGCAGGCGTTGGCCGCTTCCCAGCTCGCCTTGGCGGCGAGGTACTTGGCCATGTTGGCCTCGGCACCGCACGGCTGGTGCGCGTCGAACAGGGTGCAGGCCCGAAAGCGCATCAGGTCGGCCGCCTCGACCTCGATGTACGCCTCGGCGATCGGGAACTGCACGCCCTGGTTCTGCCCGATCGGCCGGCCGAAGACGATCCGCTCGCCGGCGTATTTCACGACCCGGTCGATGAACCAGCGGCCGTCGCCGATGCACTCGGCCGCGATCAGGGTGCGCTCGGCGTTGAGACCGTCGAGGATGTAGCGAAAGCCCCTGCCCTCCTCGCCGATCAGGTTGTCGGCGGGAATCTCGAGCTTCTCGAAGAAGAGCTCGTTGGTTTCATGGTTGACCATGTTGGCGATCGGCCGCACCGTCATGCCGCTTCGTTCCGCCAGCCGCAGGTCGACCATGAAGATCGACAGGCCGTCGCTCTTCTTCTTCACGTCGGCGAGCGGCGTCGTGCGCGCGAGCAGGATCATCCAGTCGCTGTGCTGGACGCGCGAGATCCAGACCTTCTGGCCATCGATCACATAGCGGTCGCCGCGCCGGGCGGCGGTGGTGCGGATGCGGGTCGTGTCGGTGCCGCTCTCGGGTTCGGTCACGCCCATCGACTGCAGCCGCCATTCGCCGCTGGCGATCCTGGGCAGATAGAAACGCTTCTGCGCGTCGCTGCCGTGGCGCAGCAGCGTGCCCATGTTGTACATCTGGCCGTGGCAGGCGCCGGCGTTGCCGCCGCTGCGGTTGATCTCCTCCATGATCACGCTGGCCTCGGCCAGCCCGAGGCCCGAGCCGCCGTATTCCTGCGGAATCAGCGCCGCCAGCCAGCCGGCCTTCGTCAGCGCGTCGACGAAGGCCTCGGGGTAGGCGCGGCGCGCGTCGACGTCGCGGTGGTAGTCGTTCGGGAATTGCGCGCACAGCGCCCGCACCGCGTCGCGGATGTCCTGGAAGCGATCGGCCCCGGGTGAATGCATGAAGGCGGTCTCGATGTCGGTCAGGCGATTTCGGCGCTGGCCTGCATCGCCAGCGCGCCGTCGTGAGCGCGTGCCCACAGTGCGAAGCGCCGCTCGCCGTCGGGCCGGCCGCAGAGGGTGAAGGGATGCAGATCGAAGAGCGGGCGGACGGCCTTGAATTCGAAGCGCCTGACGTCGGCTTCGGGTTGCTCGCGGCGCAGCAGGTCGAGCAACAGGGTCGCGATCAGCGGGCCGTGCACGACGAGCCCAGGGTAACCCTCGACCTCGGTGACGTAGCGGCGGTCGTAGTGGATGCGGTGGCCATTGAAGGTGAGTGCCGAGTAGCGAAACAGCAGCACATCGTCGGGCACGATCTCGCGCGAGAACGCCGCGTCGCCAGGCGCGGCGGTGAACGCCGCACTCGCGCCTGCTGCCGGTGCACCGCGATAGACGATGTCCTGCTCTTCGATCACCGCGGGGCCGGCTGCGTCGGCGATCTCATGGCGGACCGTGACGAAGACCAGCGGCCCCGATCGCGCCGTCTTCTCGACGATGCTCGCGATGTGCGAGCTGCGGGTCGCCGATTCGCCGACCCGCAGCGCCCGCTCGAAGCTCAGTCGGCCGCCGGCCCACATGCGCCGCGGCAAGGGCACCGGCGGCAGGAAGCCACCGCGCCTGGCGTGGCCGTCGGCGCCGAGCTCGCTTCGTCGATGCAGCGGCAGGAAATAGAGCCAGTGCCAGAGCGGCGGCACGGCGTCGCCCGGCGCGGGCGGCGGATCGTCGCGATCGAGCGTGGCGGCGAGCGCGGCGATCGGCCAGGCACCGATCGCGTCGTCGCTTCGTTCGCTGCGGCCGAGCCAGGCGTCGAAGGCCGAGGCGTTGTCGGGGGGCAGCGTCATGTCGCGGGGAGTTGCGGCCGCGCGATCGGCCGCACCGTCTCGTAGGCGCGAGCCGCACGCAGCACGAGCGCATCGCCGAACATCGGGCCGACGAGCTGCAGGCCGATCGGCAGGCCGTCTTTCGTGAGGCCGCAGGGGATGGTGCAGGCCGGCTGCTGCGTCAGGTTGAAGGGGTAGGTGAACGGGGTCCAGCCGAGCATCGCTTGCGGGCTCATCGGCGTGTGCCCGGCCGGCCGTGCGTCGAAAGCAGGCACTGCAACGCTCGGCGTCGCCAGCAGATCGAAGCGTTGCATGAAGCGGCGCATGTGCGAGCCGAGCTCGCCGCGGCGCAGATGCAGGCGATACAGGTCGAGCGCGCCGATCTGCGAGCCGAGCTCGGCCTCGGCCTGGAAGTCGGGATCGGCGACGCGTTGCTGCTCTGGCGTCATGCCGCTCCAGAGCGCCCAGGCGCCGTGAAACCAGAGGCCCGTCGTGATCTCGAGCGGGTCGGCAAAGCCCGGGTCGATCCGTTCCACGTGCGCGCCGAGCGCCTCGAGGTCATGCACCGCGGCCTCGACAGCGGCCGCCACTTCGGCGTCGACCTCGGCATAGCCGAGGGTCGGCGAATAGGCCACGCGCAAGCGCCGGATGCCGGCGTCGAGACCTTCGCGATAGTCGCTCGGATCGGGCGGCAGCGACGTCCAGTCGCGCGCATCCGGGCGCTTGAGCACGTTCATCATCAGCGCGGCGTCGGCCACGCTCATGGTGTGCGGCCCGAGATGCGCAACCGAGCCCATCGGCGAAAGCGGATAGGCCGGGACGCGGCCGAAGCTCGGCTTCAATCCGAAGTTGCCGCAGAAGGCGGCGGGAATGCGCACGCTGCCGGCGCCATCGGTGCCGACCGAAAGCGCCCCCATGCCCGAGGCCACGGCCGCTGCCGTGCCACCCGACGAGCCGCCCGGCGTCTTCGCCGGATTCCACGGATTGCGGGTGATGCCGGTGAGCGGCGAATTGGTTTCGCCCTTGCAGCCGAACTCGGGTGTCGTGGTCTTGCCGAGAATGACCGCGCCGGCTTCGCGCAGCCGTGCCGACGCCGGCGCGTCGACGTCCCAGGCCTGGTTCGGATCGACGGTGCGCGAGCCGCGCCGCGTCGGCCAGCCCTTGGCGAGGATCAGGTCCTTGATCGACAGCGGTACACCATCGAGATCGCCGCAGGGCTCGCCGCGCGTCCAGCGCGCTTCGCTTTCGCGAGCCGAGCGAAAGGCGTCTTCGGCGGCGAGAAAGCAGAACGCATTGAGCGTCGGGTCGAGCCGGTCGATGCGCGCGATGGCGGCCCGCGTCGCCTCGACGGGCGAGGCCTGGCCCGAACCGTAGAGCTGCAACAGCTGGGTCGCAGTGCAATCGGCCAGGTCGCTCGCATGGGTCATCGTCGTCGCCCTCCAGCGGTCGGCGACGATCGTCGCCGCGCAGCTGCGCAATGATGCATGAGGCGCTGCACGGGTGCGAAACCGGCGCCGCCGGACAAAGCACCTCGACCGGCGTGGCCGGGCTGCTGCAGTAGGCTATCGATGAACCAGTCCTCGAGGCAAGCCATGACCGATGCATCTCGCTCGCGCAAGACCGCAGCCGATTTCGATCCCGAGGTGCTTCGCCTGTTCGACAAGTACGTCCACGGTGGCATCGACCGGCGCGGTTTTCTCGACGGCGCGGCGAAGTTCGCGGTGGGTGGCGTCACTGCGGCCGGCCTGCTCGAAGCCTTGAGCCCGAAGTTCGCCGAGGCCGAGCAGGTGGCGCGGACCGACGCGCGCATCAGGGCCGAGACCGTCGAGTTCCCGTCGCCGCGCGGCTACGGCACCGGCCGCGGCTATCTGGTGCGGCCGGCAAGCGCGCCGCCGCCCGGCGGCGCCGCGACGCCGACGCGCGGCCTGCCGGTGGTTCTCGTCATTCACGAGAACCGCGGTCTCAATCCGCACATCGAAGACATCGCCCGACGGCTCGCGCTCGACAACTTCATCGCCTTCGCACCGGACGCGCTGTTCCCGCTCGGCGGCTACCCCGGCGACGAAGACAAGGCGCGCGACTTGTTCGGCAAGCTCGACCAGAGCAAGACACGGGAAGATTTCTTCGCCGCCGCAAGCTACCTGAAAGGCGTTCCGGGCGGCAACGGCAAGATGGGCGCCACCGGCTTCTGCTGGGGCGGCGGCATGACCAACCGCCTGGCGGTCGGCCTGCCCGACCTCACGGCCGCGGTGCCCTTCTACGGCGAGGCGCCGCCGCTCGGGCAGGTGCCCGACATCAAGGCCTCGCTGATGCTGATGTTCGCCGACAAGGACGATCGCATCAACAACACCTGGCCGCCCTACGAGGCCGCGCTCAAGGCGGCCGGCGTGCGATTCCAGGCGTTCCGGTATCCGGGCACCGAGCACGGCTTCAACAACGACACCACGCCGCGCTACGACGCTGCAGCGGCACGACAAGCCTGGACGCGAACGATCGCCTTCTTCGACAGCCTGCTGCGTGGCGCTTGAGCCAGCGCGCTCGTCGTCTTCGATGCGCGTGTGCCGCGTCAATGAATCTTGCGTCGATTCCTGAACGACTTGGGGCGATAGACATTGCCGTCCCATTCGCCGCCTTCGCGGGCGCGCCGGATCGCGTCTTCGGCCTCGCGCCGGGCCTTGCGACGCGCCGTCGGCCACGCAAACAGCGCATCGGCGCGGGCGCCCGTGCGCTGGCTCCAGCGCGCCACGGCGCGGTCGAAGCGGGCCCGCCGGCGGGCGCCGAGCACGACACGCAGCAGCAGCACGAGACAGCTGAAGACGATCGTGGCGGCAAAGACTTTTTCGAGCACGGGGCACATCGACGCGGCAAAATCCGGCGATGCGAACCGATGGTAGCGCGCGCCCGGCTTGCGCGCCGGGACATGACGACGCGGCGTCGATGAGCGAAGCCGAACCCGACAGCGCCGCGGCCCCGCCGCTGCGAGTCTTCGTGGTCGAGAACAACGACGACACACGCGACTTGCTCTGCTTGTTCCTCGAGCGCATAGGCCACACCGTGCGGACCGCCGCCACCCTCGCCGAAGCGCTCGAACGCTGGCCCGAATCGACGAACGACGTGCTCATCTCCGATCTCGGCTTGCCCGACGGCAGCGGCTGGGAGCTGCTCGGCCGGCTACCGGCCGAGCCACCGATATTCGCCGTCGCCATCAGCGGTTTCGGCTTGCGCGCCGATCGCGAGCGAAGCCGCGCGGCGGGCTTTCGCCACCATCTCGTCAAGCCCGTCGACGCCGAGCGCCTCGAGCGCGTGCTCGAGGAAGCCCGGCGCGAGCGCGATGCTCGCCGGCTTGCGCCTTGAGCCCGGCCGTCCGCGCACCGCAAGCCGATTCGCGCCAGGCCTGGGCCAGGCTCGTCGTGGCGCTGGTGCTGATGACGATCAGCAGCAGCACCATGTACGTCGTGTCGGTCGTCCTGCCTTCGGTGCAGAAGGAGTTCGGCGTGGCGCGCGCCGATGCATCGCTGCCGTACACGCTGCTCATGATCGGCGTCGGTGTCGGCGGGATCTTCATGGGCCGGCTCGCCGACCGGCGCGGCGTGATGCTGCCGAACCTGATCGGGGCGGCCGGCCTCGCCATCGGCTTCGTTCTCGCGGGCATGAGCGGCGGCATCGTCAGCTTTGCGCTGATCCACGGCTTGTTGCTCGGCCTCGCCGGTGCTTCGGCCACCTTCTCACCGCTCGTCGCCGATACCTCGCTCTGGTTCGTCAAGCGGCGCGGCATCGCGGTGGCCATCTGCGCCAGCGGCATCTACCTCGCCGGCGCGATCTGGCCGCCGATCGTGCAGCACTTCGTCGAGACCGTGGGCTGGCGCCAGACCTATATCGGCCTCGGCATCTTCTGTGCACTCAGCGTGCCGCCACTGGCCCTGCTGATGCGCGCGCGGGCGCCCGCGCTGGCCGCCGCTGCGCCGAGTCCGCGCGGCGCGACGCCCTCGACGCGGCCGTTCGGCTTGTCGATGAACGCGGCGCAGCTGCTCCTGTGCCTCGCCGCCATCGCCTGTTGCGTGGCGATGTCGATGCCGCAGGTGCACATCGTGGCCTATTGCGGCGACCTCGGCTACGGCGCGGCGCGTGGCGCGCAGATGCTCTCGCTGATGCTGGGCTGCGGCGTCGTCAGCCGCCTGGTCAGCGGCGCCATCTGCGACCGCATCGGCGGCCTGCGCACCTTGCTCCTCGGCTCGCTGCTGCAGGGCACGGCGCTGCTGTTGTTCCTGCCCTTCGATTCGCTGACATCGCTCTACATCATCGCCGGCCTGTTCGGCCTCTTCCAGGGCGGCATCGTGCCCTCGTACGCGATCATCGTGCGCGAGCATTTCCCGGCCTCCGAAGCGGGCGCGCGCGTCGGCTCCGTGCTGATGTGCACGCTGCTCGGCATGGCGCTCGGCGGCTGGATGTCGGGCAAGGTCTTCGATCTCACCGGCTCGTATCACGCCGCCTTCCTCAACGGCATCGCCTGGAACGTGCTCAACCTGTCGATTGCGCTGTTCCTGATCGGTCGCACGCGCGGCGCGATCGGGCGACGCATCCTGGCGGCCTGATCGGCGACGCGGGCGGCCATGACGATTCTTGTCGGCACCGCGTCATGGACCGACAAGACGCTCATCGCGAGCGGGCGCTTCTATCCGAAGGAAGCGAAATCGGCCGAGGCCCGGCTGCGCTTCTACGCCTCGCAGTTTCCGATCGTCGAGGTGGACTCGAGCTACTACGCGATGCCGGCACCAGCGACGGCGCAGCTCTGGGCCGAGCGCACGCCCGAGGGTTTCGTGATGAACGTCAAGGCGTTTCGTTTCTTCACCGGCCACCAGACCTCGCCGACCGTGCTGCATCGCGACCTGCAGCAGGCGCTCGGCGACAGCGCCGGCCCCAGCTTCTTCTATCGCGACCTGTCGCGCGAGCTCGTCGACGAGCTGTGGCTACGCTTTCGCGAAGCGCTGTTGCCGCTTGCAGGCGTCGGGCCGTCTCGGCCTGGTGCACTTCCAGTTTGCGCCGTGGCTGTTGCGCGAGCCCGCGTCGCGCGCGCACGTCGAGATGTGCGTGCAGCGCATGAGCGGCTTCGACCTGGGCGTCGAGTTCCGGCACAAGAGCTGGTTCGACGGCGTCGACCGACAGCGCGAGACGCTGGCCTTCCTGCGCGAGCTCGGCGTGGCGCACACCATCGTCGACGGGCCGCAAGGTTTCTACAACAGCGTGCCGGCGTTGTGGGAGGCCACGCATCCGCGCTTCGCGTTGCTGCGCCTGCACGGCCGCAACACGGCAACCTGGAACGTGAAGGGCCAGACGGCGGCGTCGGACCGCTTCAACTACGACTACCCGTCGCACGAGCTGGCCGAGCTCGTACCCCGGCTCGAGCGGCTGGCGCTGACGGCGATGCAGACGCACGTGATCTTCAACAACAACATGGAAGACCAGGGCCAGCGCAACGCCCGCTCGTTGCTCGACCTGCTCGACGCAGCCGGCCTTCGGCACTGAGCCCGCCCGGCCGGGGCGCGCGCCTCGCCGAAACCCCCAATGCAGCGCTGCGCCACGACACGCACAATAGGTTGGCCGCAGCGCTTGCGGCGCCGCATGCGCATTTTTCGCGCGGCCGCATTTCAAGGAGACGAGCATGGCGATCACACGACGTGAATGGTTGGCGGGCGCAGCGGCGGCGGGCCTGCTTCCGATGGGCGCGAAGGCCGAGGCCGAGGGCCTGAAGATCTCGCACCAGTTTCCTGGTGGCACCGCCGACCGAAGGTGATTTTCGCGATCGTCTGTGCCGGCGTTTCGCGGCCGAGATCGACAAGCGCAGCAACGGCGCGCTGAAGGCGACGGTCTATCCGGGCTCCTCGCTGATGAAGACGAATTCGCAGTTCTCGGCGATGCGCAAGGGCGCGCTCGACCTGAGCCTGTACCCGCTGCCGTATGCCGGCGGCGAGGTGCCGGAATGCAACATCGGCCTGATGCCGGCGCTCGTGCCGAGCTACGAGGTCGGCATCGCCTGGAAGACCTCGGAGGTCGGCCGGCTGCTCGCCAAGATGCTCGACGACAAGGGCATCGTGCTCGTCAGCTGGATCTGGCAGGCCGGCGGCGTCGCCAGCCGGGCGAAGCCGCTGGTGCAGCCGGAAGATGCGAAGGGCCTGAAGGTGCGCGGCGGCAGCCGCGAGATGGACATGGTGCTCAAGCAGGCCGGCGCTTCCGTGATCTCGTTGCCCTCGAACGAGATCTACGTCGCGATGCAGACCGGCGCGATGGATGCGGCGATGACCTCGTCGACCAGCTTCATCTCCTTCAAGCTCGAGGAGATCGCGAAGAACCTGACGAGCGGGCGCAACAAGGCCTACTGGTTCATGTTCGAGCCGCTGATGATGTCGAAGGAGGTGTTCGCCAAGCTGCCGAAGGCGCAGCAGGACATCATCATGGCGGTCGGCGCCGAGCAGGAGAAGTTCGCGACCGACGCCGCCAGGGCCGACGACAAGGTCGCCGCCGAGGTCTACGCCAAGGCCGGCGCGAAGGTCTACGACCTCGACGACGCCACGCTGCGCAAGTGGCAGGCCATCGCGCGCGACACCGCCTGGAAGGACTACGCCGAGCGCAGCGAGTCGTGCGCGGCGCTGATGGCGGCTGCCCAGAAGCTGGTGTGAGCGGCGAGGCTTCGCCGCCGCTCGCATCCGGCGCATCGAGCCTGCCTCCGACGTCGGCATTCGGCGGCGTCGCGGGCGCCATCGAGCCGGGCACGCCGCGTCTGCTCGTGCCGCTGGCGCGCGCCCTGGCGTTCATGAATCGCGTGATGGTCGTGCTCGGCATGCTCGCGCTGCTGCTGGCCGCCGCGGTGCTGACCTCGAGCGTCCTCTCGCGCTATTTCCTGCAAGGCCTCGACCGACTGGCAGGACGAGGCGGCGGTGTTCTGCTCGTCGGCGCGACGTTCCTCGCGGGCGCCTACGTGCAGTCGATCCGCGGCCACGTCGGCATCGAGGCGCTTACCTCCGTCCTGCCGGCGCGAGCCAATGCCTGGCGCCACGTCGCCGTCGACCTGATCTGTCTCGCCTTCTGCGCGTTCTTCGCGTGGAAGTCGTGGACGCTGCTTCACGACGCCTGGGTCGACGGGCAGACGACCAAGTCCACCTGGGCGTCCGCCGCTGTGGATTCCCTACTGCCTGATGGCGGCCGGCATGACGCTGCTGGCACTGCAGCTGCTCGTGCAGCTCGTCGCCAGCGTGCAGCCGCCTGCGCCTGCGCATGGAGCGTGCGCTGACGATGTCGATGCTGGCGATCGGCGGTCTCTTCGGCGCTGGTCGACGCTGCTGCTGATGTTCTCGGGCGCGCCGATCGCGTTCGCGCTCGGCAGCGTCGCCGTGCTGTTCATGTGTGTTGTTCATGCCCGGCGTCGGCGCTCGACACGGTCACGCAGAACGTCTACGAGGAGATGGCAAGCATCACGCTGCTCTCGATCCCGCTGTTCATCCTGAAGGGCGCGGCGATCGGCCGATCGCGCGCCGGCCAGGATCTCTACGCCGCGATGCATGCCTGGCTGCATCGCGTGCCGGGCGGCCTCGGCATCGCCAACGTGCTCGCCTGCGCGCTGTTCGCGGCGATGGCCGGCTCCAGCCCGGCGACCTGCTCGGCGATCGGCTCGGCCGGCATCCCCGAGATGCGCCGGCGCGGCTACTCGCCGGCAATTCGCGGCCGGCATCATCGCTGCCGGCGGCACGCTGGGCATCCTGCTGCCGCCTTCGATCACGATGATCCTCTACGCCGTCGCCGGCCGAGCAGTCGCTGGGGCGGCTGTTCCTCGCCGGCATCGGCCCGGGCCTGCTGCTGGTGGCGCTGTTCGCCGGCTATGCGGTGCTGCGCTACCGGCGCGAGCATCGCGCGCGCCGCATGCGCCTTCGTGCAGCGACGGCACCGGGCTCGGCCCTGTCTCGCACGACGAGCGCTTCACGCTGCGCGAGAAGGTGCGAGATGCTGCCGCGCGTCGTGCCGTTCGTGGTGCTGCTGATCGGCGTGATGGTCGCGCTCTACGGCGGCTACGCCACGCCGTCGGAGACGGCGGGCCTCGGCGCCCTGCTCGCGCTGGTGCTGATCGCCGTCGTCTACGGCGTCTGGCGGCCGCGCGACCTGGCGCCGATCCTGTCGCGACGCTGAAGGAGTCGACGATGCTGATGTTCATCATCGGCATGTCGCTGCTGTTCTCGTACGTGATGAGCTACCTGCACATCAGCCAGTCGCTGGCGCAGTGGATCGTCGCGCTGGCAGCTCTCGCGCTGGGTGCTGCTGGCGGCCATGCTCGCTGCTCGTGGTCGTGCTCGGCTTCTTCCTGCCGCCGGTGAGCATCATCCTGATGACCGCGCCCATCATCCTGCCGCCGCTGAAGGCCGCCGGCTTCGACCTGATCTGGTTCGGCGTGCTGATGACCATCGTGATGGAGGCCGGCCTGATCCATCCGCCGGTCGGCCTCAACATCTTCGTGATCAAGAACATCGCGCCCGACATCCCGCTCGGCGCAGATCATCCGCGGCGTCCTGCCGTTCGTGGCGCTGATGCTCGTCGCGGTGGTGCTGATCTGCGTGTTTCCCGCGCATCGCGACCGCGCTGCCCGACGCGGTGATGGGCGCGGCGGCGGGGCGCTGACGCCGCGCCTCAGCGCGGGTCAGGCGCGCGGCCGATATTCGAATCGGCCGCGGCGAAGGCGCGATCCGGCTCCGTCGGCGGACGGCCGATCACGGCCTCGATTGCCAGCGCCGCCGAGAGCAACGCGCGGTCGCTGTGCGGTGCGCCGCACAGCTCGAAATCCGGCCGGCCAGGGCGCGCCGAGATGCTGCATCGGCAGCGAGATGCCGCACTGCCCGAAGAGATTGGCCGGCCGCGTGTTCTGCGTGTTCACGCGGTTCCAGGCAGCGACCTCCTCGACGCTGCGAAAGTCGCTGCAAGGCGCCGGCAGCTTCACGACCGTCGGGCTGATCCAGCCGTCGATGCCTTCGGCCCGCTCCGCCACCATGCTCGTGAGAGCGCGCTGGCGCGCCGACAGGCGCGCGTATTCATCGGCGCGCAAGTCGAGGCCGCCGCGCACGCGCGTTGCCACCACCGGATCGATGCGTGCCTCGTTCGCAAGGAAGCGCTCGCGGCCGGCGAAGGCCAGCCATTCGGCGGTCGACGAGCCGGCCGAAGACTTCGTCGATCTCCGCGGCCTCCGGCAAGGCCACCTCCCTGATCGTCGCGCCGGCCGCGCGCAGCAGCTCGACTGCGCGCTCGAAACAGGCCCTGACCTCGGGTTCGATGTTCTGCAGGAAGTGCTCGCCGGGCAGCGCCAGGACGAGCGCGGACGCAGGCCGCGGCGCCGGCACGCGCTCGGCGGCCAGCGCGGCATGCACGAACAGCAGATCGGCCACGCACGATGCGAACACGCCGATGCTGTCCATCTCGCGCGAGAGCGGAAAGATGCCGTCTTGCGGCCAATGCTCGGTCGTCGCCTTGTAGCCTGCGACGCCGCAGAGCGCCGCCGGCCAGCGCACCGAGCCGCCGGTGTCGGTGCCGAGCGTGAAGCCGACCAGCTCGGCGGCCATCGCCACCGCCGACCCGTGGCTCGAGCCGCCGGTCATGCGCGCCACTTGCGGATCGCAGGGGTTCCAGGGCGGCGGCCTCTTCAGGTTGAAGCCGCCGAGAGCGAACTCGGTGGTCGCGGTCTTGCCGACGATCACGCAGCCGGCGCGCTGCAGTCGATCGATGAAGCGGCCTTGCGGTGGCACGAGGTCGGAGATATCGACGTCGCTGCCGGCCGTCGTCGGCATGCCGGCGACGCTGAACAGGTCTTGACCGCGATCGGCACACCCATCAGCGGGCCGAGATCGATGCCGGCCGCGAGCAAGCGATCGACCGCTGCGGCCTGTGCGAGCGCCTGCTCGGCGGCCACGAACGTGAACGCGCGCAGCTTGCGGATTCGCGGCATCGATGCGGGCAAGCGTTGCGCGTGTCGCGGCCTCGGCCGAAAGCTCGCGCGCACGCAGGCGCTGCGCGAATGTCGCCAGGGTGATGCCGTGCAACGGCGAGGAGGGCAGCGTCATGGTTGCAGGCGTGCGGCGGAGCGGCGCACGCTCCAGGCGCGACCCGGGAACGGCGGCGAACAGCGCCTGGGTGTACGGATGCGCGGGCGCGTTGAAGACGGCTTCGGTGCGGCCCGAACTCGACGATCTCGCCGTGCCGCATCACCGCGATCGATCGCACACTTGGGCGGCGACCCGCAGATCATGGGTGATGAACAGCATCGCCAGATCGAAGCGCTCGCGGATCGTCCGAGCAGCTCGCAGGACCTGCGCCTGCACCGAGACGTCGAGCGCCGAGACCGGCTCGTCGGCGACGAGCATCGGGGTCGAGCGCCAGCGCGCGCGCGATGCCGATGCGCTGGCGCTGGCCGCCGGAAAATTCATGCGGAAAGCGGTCGGCGCTGCGCGCGTCGAGGCCGACCAGCGTCGAGGAGCTCGACGGCGCGCGCCTGCGCGCGCTTCGCGCGCGTCGCGCCGTGGAGCAATCGGCCCTTCGGCGATGAGCGTCGCCGACCGGCCGGCGCGGATTGAGCGAGCCGTAAGGGATCCTGGAACACCATCTGGATGTGCTTGCGATGCGGCCGCAGCGCCGCGCGCGAAAGCGGCCGAAGTCGACGTCGCCGAGCCGGATCTCGCCCGCGTCGGGCATCGACCAGCCGCGACGATGCAGCGCGCCAGCGTCGACTTCCCGGAGCCCGATTCGCCGACGATGCCGAGGGTCTCGCCGCGGCGGATCGTCAAGGTGACGTCCTTCGCCGCATGCACGACCTTCGTCGCGCCGCGCGGAACATGCGCCCGCGCCGCGATAGGTCTTCTCCAGGCCGCGGACCTCGAGCAGCGACCGGCGTCGTCGTCGAAGGCCGCGGCGCGCGCGTCGGCGTCAAGGTCGGGCACCGCCGCGATCAGCGCTCGCGTATAGGGGTGCTGCGGGCGCTCAAGCACGTCCGTCGCCGCGCCGCTGCTCGACCAGCTGCCCTGCTGCATCACCGCGACCCGGTCGGCGATCTCCGCGACGACGCCGAAGTCATGGGTGATGAACAGGATGCGCCATGCCGCGCTGCGCCTGCATCTCCTTGATCAGGCGCAGGATCTGTGCCTGCGTCGTGACGTCGAGCGCGGTCGTCGGCTCGTCGGCGATCAGGATGTCGGGCTCCAGCACCAGCGCCATCGCGATCATCGCGCGCTGCCGCTGGCCGCCCGAGAGCTGATGCGGATAGGCGTGCGATAGATGCGGCCGGGTCCGGCAGGCGCACGGCGGCGAACAACTCGATGATCCGCTTGCGCCGCTCGGCCGCGCGACAGCGCGCGCGATGCGACCGCGATCGACTTCGTCGATCTGCCGGCCGATCGTCATCACCGGGTTGAGCGCCGTCATCGGCTCCTGGAAGATCATCGCGATGCGGCTGCCGCGGACTCGCGCATGCCGTGCGGGCGGCAGCCTGCAGTGAGGTCCTCGCCCTCATAGAGGATGCTGCCCGCGCTCACGCTGCACGTGGGCTGCGGGCAGGAGGCCGCAGGATCGCTGCGCGCCGTCACCGATTTGCCCGAGCCCGGATTCACCGACGACGCACAGGATCTCGTTGCGCGCGCAGCTCCGAGGCTCACGTTCTCGACCGCATGCGGCCGGTCGGCCCACGCGGCAGGTCGACCGTCAGACCCTCGATCGTCAGGACGCTCGGCGTCCGGCTCATACGGTCCGCAGGCGCGGATTGAGCGCGTCGTTCAGACCGTCGCCGACGAGATTGATCGACGAGCACGGTGAGCAGGATCGCGATGCCCGGAATCGCGCACAGCCACCAGGCGCGAGCGCATGAACGTGCGGCCGGCGCCGATCATGAAGCCCCAGCTCATGACGTTCGGATCGCCGAGGCCGAGGAAGGACAGCGCCGATTCGATCAGGATCGCCGTCGCGACCATCAACGAGCCCGTGACGATGATCGGCGAAAGGCAGTTGGGAAGGATCTGGCGCAGGATGATCGCGGCATGTCGCTCATGCCCAGCACGACGCAGGCCTGCACGAATTCGCGCTTGCGCATGGCGATGAACTCGCCGCGCACCAGCCGCGCGATCGGCGGCCAGCTGACGACGGCGATGGCGATGATCGACGCTCGTGATCGACGGGCGTGAGGATGGCGACCAGCATGATCGCGAAGATGAAGGACGGGATGGTCTGGAAGAACTCGGTCATCCGCATCAGGCAGTCGTCGACGCGGCCGCCGTAATAGCCGGCGAGGCCGCCGATCAGTGACGCCGAAGAGCGACCGCGATCAGAGGTCGCGACGAGCGCCGATCAGCAAGCGAGGTGCGCGCGCCATAGAGCAAGCGCCGCCGCGAGGTCGCGGCCGAGCTGTCGGTGCCGAACAGATACTCGCCGAACGGCGCGCTGGAACGGCTGGCCGACGATGGCCGAAGGGACTGGCCGGAAAGAATCAGCGGCGCGCGCAGGCCGCGACAGGACCGACGAGGATGAGCGTCACAGGCCCAGCACCGCCGGCGCGGATTGCGGACGAAGCGTCTGCCAGAGAAGGCGTGCATCGGCTCATGACGCTCGATGCGCGGATCGAGAAGCGATATAGACAACGTCGACGAGCAGGTTGACCACCACCACCAGACAGGCCGAGATGAAGAAGATGCCGAGCAGCAGGTTGAGGTCGCGCGCGAACAGCGACTCGAAGGCGAGCAGACCGAGGCCGGGCCAGCCGAACACGGATTCGACCACGACCGAGCCGCCGAGCAGGCCGCCGACCTGCACGCCCGCCATGGTCACGACCGGCAGCAGCGGCATTACGCAGGACGTGGCGCGAGCGTGATCTGCCGCTCGGTCAGGCCCTTGGCGCGGGCGGTGATGACATAGTCCATCGCCGTACTGCTCGAGCATCGTGGCCCGCATCAGGCGCGTGTAGAGCGCCATATAGAAGAGTGAAAGCGTGAGCGCCGGCAGGACCAGGTGCTGGGCGATGTCCACGACGCGGTCCCAGCCTTCGTAGAAGGCGCCGATCGGCTCCATGCCGCTGGTCGGCAGCCAGTCGAGCTTCATCGAGAACAGCGACGATCAGCATCAGGCCGATCCAGAACAGCGGCGTCGCGTAGGCGATGATCGCGAGCATCGAGATCAGGTGTGTCGGTCCAGCGGTCGCAGGCTGCAGCGCGGCGATCGACGCCGAGCAGCGATGCCGATGCCGACGGAGATGAGCGAACGCGGTGCAGCATCAGCAGCAGCGTCGGCCACGAGCCGGCTCAGGATCAGGTCGGTGCACCGGCATGCCGTGCCGGAACGAATAGCCGAGATCCAGCGTCGCGACGTTCTTCAGGTAGACGCCGAGCTGGACGTAGACCGGCTGGTCGAGGCCGAACTTCTGGCGCAGCTGCGTCCATGTATTCCGGCGTCGCCGCGCCGGCTTCGCCGGCCAGCACGTCGGCGGCGTCGCCGGGTGCCAGGTGCAGCAGCAGCGAAATTGAGCGACGACGATGCCGAGGATCGTCGGGATCGCCGCAGCGCGCAGGCGCTTGCACGACGTAGCGCAATGCCTCGCGGTCAGAGCCGCTTCATCGGGATTGCCTGCGCCACGGTCTGGCGCGCCGGCTGGCTCGACTTTGCCCAGCCAAGCCGCCTGATCGACATCGAGCGAGGCCTACTCCAGGCCGTAGCGAAGGGCTAGATGCCAGCGGCGTGATCACCTGTAGCTTCTTGTTGTAGATGGTCGAGGAAGTCGAGCTCCATCACCTAGACGATCGGCGTCGCCTCGACGACGTCTTTCTGGAACTGGTGATAGAGGTCGTTGCGCTTCTTCGGGATCCGACCTCGACCGTGGCCTTGTCCATCAGCTCGTCGGTTTCGCTTCGAGCTCCAGCCGGTAATCGTTCACGAACACGGTGCCCGGCTTGATCATCTTCGAGTGGTAGAGCGCGGTGCACGCCGATCACCGGATCGGCCAGGGTCTGGATCCAGTTGCTCGTCATGCGTGTAAGTCGTAGTTCGGTGTACACGCGGCGCAGCCAGGTCGGCACGTCTTCGTAGCGCAGGTCGACCTTGATGCCGACCTTGCCGAGCTGCTGCTGCACGGCTTCGCCGAAGCGGCTGCCATTCCTCGCCGTAGCGGCGTGATGTCGTGCATGATCTCGAAGCGCGTGCCGTCGGCCTTCGTCGGGTAGCCGGCCTCGTCGAGCAGCTTGTTGGCCAGCTCGATGCCGTTGGCCGCGATGTAGTCTGTGCACATCGGCCGTATAGAGGCCGTTGGCCTTAAAGTTCGAGCTGATCGGGCCGGTGGCCGGCTTGCCGAAGCCGAACCAGACGTTGTCGATGATGAACTTGCGGTCGATCGCGTAGGCGATCGCCTGGCGCACCTTTGACGTTGTCGAACGGCTTGCTTGCGCGTGTTGAGGTCGAGCTCGACGATGGGCGACTGCATCTCGTAGCCCTTCGACGTGACCGCGATCTGCGGCAACTGCCTGCAGGCGCTTGACGTCGAGCGGCAGGGCATCGACGTTGAAGCCGCGCGATCTGCACTTCGCCGGTCTCGATGGCGGCGGCGCGCGTGCCGCCGTCGTTGATGAAGCGCGCAACGATCCGGTCGAGATAGGGCGGCCCGGCTTCCAGTAGTCGGGGTTGCGGTCGAACCGCATGTACTGGCCCCTCTGCCATTCGACGAACTTGAAGGGCCCGGTGCCGATCGGCTTGTTGGCGTTGCGATGGTTGGTGATGTCGCCGGTGCCGAAGATGTGCTTGGGCAGCATCGGCGATTCGTAGCCGGAGAGCGCCATCAGCATATAGGGCGCCGGCTCGGAGAGCTTGAACACGGCGGTGTAGCGGGTCGGGCGTCTCGACGGCCTCGACGGCGCGAAAGGTGCTGATGCCGCGCGGGTGCACGCGCTTCAAGCACGTCCATGACGGTGAACTGCACGTCGGCGCGTGGTGAACGGCTTGCCGTCGTGGAACTTCACGCCGGGCTGCAGCTTGAAGGTGATGGTCTTGCCGTCGGCGCTCACCGTCCACGACTTCGCCAGGCCGGGATCGGCTTGAGGTTGAAGTCGTATTCCAGCAGGCCCTCGTACACCTTGGTCGTGACCTGGCCGACGGGCCCGGCCGTGCTCTGGTACGAGGCGAGCGTCGGCGGCTCGGGCTGCACCACCATGACCAGCGTGCCGCCGCTTTGCGGCGTGCCCTGTGCCTGGGCCGGCGACGCCGGACAGCGCGCCGAGGGCGGCGATCGCGAAGGTCAGTTGCCTTGCAAGACGGACGAAAGTGCGCATGGAGCCTTCTCCTCGACAGGGAATCGACGCGATCCTATGCGGACCGAAGGCACTGTCAATGCAGTCATCCAGATGACCCGGATGACTTGCCGAAGACCTCGGGCGAAGGCCGCAGGTTCGACTCGCGACATAGGGAATACGAGAAGGTTCGAGTCTGCGATCCGCCAGTACTCGCTCCACATGTCGTGGGTCGCGTTGGGAAGAACGACCCGGCTGGCGTGCGGCAGGGTGCGCACGAGCAGGCCGTCGATCGCGTCGGCCAGCTTCAGGCTGCGCTCTCCGCTCAGCAGGAGCGTCGAGCGTCTGGATGCGCGCAACGGCGCCGAGGGGCACGGCCGGGAAGGCATTCTTCGACGCGGTCAGTGCCTTCCATTCCGGACCGTCCTCGAGCAGGGCGCTGCGCACTTGCGCAGGCAGGCCCGCGAATGTCATCTTCTCGTCCGTGCCCGAGTAGCCGAGATTGCCGAAGCCATCCACCGCCGCTTTCACGCCGGCTTCGTTGCCTTGGCGAAAGCCGCGCGCCGCCGGCTGCCAGACCTTGCTCATGAAGTCGTCGAAGAGAGCCTGGCCGCCGGCGACTTCGGGGAGCAGGCGCAGGGCCGGGGCCTCCGACAGGACGAGCGAGCGCACCAGCTCGGGATGCCTGGCCGCGAGGAGCAGGGCCGCATAGGCGCCGTAGGAGTAGCCGACCACATGCGCAGGTGCCAGCCTCAGCTTGACGATCAACGCCGCCAGATCGTCGGCGTCGGTGGCGGCCGAGTAGTCGGCGATGCGGGGCGCGCCCTTGTTTGGAAAGTTGTAGCGGCGGCTGTAGGCGACCGCGTGATAGCTTCGCGAGAAGGCGGCCACCTGTTCTTCCCAGGCCCGATAGTCTTCCAGGCCGCCGTGGACGAAGATCACAGCCACGCCGCGGCCCTGCTCGACATAGTGCAGCTCGACGCCGTTGACGCGCGCCGTCTGCACCTGACCTTGCGCCATCGCTTCTTGCGCGACGAAAGGGACAGACAGGCCGGCACAGAGGCAGAGGCGGAGCAGCGCATTCTTCATCGGACGGGCGGCGTGCACGAGGAATTTGCGCGGCGCGGGGCAAGGTAGCACAGGTTGGGCGAAGCTGAGCATTTGCTCACGCCAGGCGGCGGCGGCGTTGCCCGAACCGACAACGCTGCTGCCGGCGCCGCCTAAGATCGCGGCCCAACGCTTCAGCAGTCGCAACGATTTCGATGAGTTCCGCTTCAGTCATCAGCAGGCGGCGCCGGCAAATCGGCGCTGGCGCATCGCCTTCTTCGCCGTGATCCTCGTCTTGCTGTTCTGGGCCGCCATGTGGGGCGCGAGCATCATGGGCGACAGCGGCCGCATCCCCGCCGAGCTGGCCGCGGCGGCCCAGCAACCGGGCGAGATGGTGTGCTCGCAGGGCGCCATCACGCGCGGCGACGGCTCGTTCATCGATACCGTCTTCGGCGCCGGACGCTTTCGCTGCATCGCCTGGCGCATGCGGCATCGCCAGGTCGACCCCGCCACCGGCGCCACCGACTGGCCTTCCTCGCCTCGTCGCTGACGCCGGCCCACCGCCTCAGTGCGGTGGCGCTTGCAGACCGGCCAGCTCGCGCGCCTTCATCGAGCTCATCAGCGCCAGCAGGGTCGAGAAGGCATTGCCGTCGGCGCCGCCGCCGAGCTGGATCTGCGGCACCAGCGGCACCTTCGCCGTCTCGAAGGCTTCGGCCAGGCGCAGCATCACCGTCTGCATGAGCTGCTTGTCGGCACCTTCGCCTTCGAGCGCGTCCGACTTGGCCTTCATCGCCGAGGCTTCGGCATCGCCGATCGCCTTGATCGCCGAGGCCCGGCCGGCGCCTTCGTTTTCCTGGCGGAACTTGTCGGCCTGCGCCAGCAGCGAGATCTCCTCGCGCCGGCGCTCGGCGGCCTTCACCAGCGCCGCGCCGTGGTTGTCCTTGATCGAGATGTCGACCAGCGAGGCCGTCAGCTCGGCCTGCTTCTGGGCGCGCTTCTCGGCCTCGTTGAACTCGCGCAGCTTGTCGGCGGCGATCTGCTTCTGCGCAAAGGTCTCGACCTGCTCGCGCGCGATCTGCCGGTCGCGCAGCTGCGACATGATGTTCTCGATCTGGGTGTCGCCGGCCTGCGGCTTCGGCGTGCCGATCAGCACTTCCTGGAACTCGAGCGAGTAGGCGCGGAAGCGCTCGCGCATGTCGACCGAAGCGCCCGCCTGCAATTCGCTGCGCGACTGGATCAGCTCGATGAAGGTGCGCGTCTGCGAGACGTTCTTGAAGTACGACGAGACCATCGGGTCGAGCGTCTGCTCGACCAGCTGCTTCACGTTGCCGAAGCGCTGCACCACCATCGGCGCCTTCCTGTAGTCGATGTGCACGACCACGGAGAGCGGCAGCAGCGGCTCGAACGCGTCCTTGGTGATCAGCGTGATCTCGCGCAGGTTCGAGTCGAAGCTCGAGCCGCTCGAGCCCGATTGCCACATCAGCACGAAGTTGGTCGTGGGCACCAGCTCGATCTTGCCGGCGTAGGTGTTGAACGCGTACTTGCCCGGCATCAACGGATCGCGCCAGACGCCGCGACAGCCGGTCTCGACCAGCTCGCCGTGCGTGTAGTCGCTGCCCGAGGTGTCCTTGCCCCAGCGGCCGGTGTACGAGACCACGACGCCGACGAAGCCGACCGGGATGACGGTCTTCTTGATCAGCTCGACGGTCGCGAACAGGCGGTTGATGTAGTAGGTGCCTTCGACGAGCACGCGTTCCTGGCGCCCGCGCCGGCCACCCGCGGCGAGGAAGTGCTCGGGCTCCTGGAACGAGTTGTGGCCGTCGCCGACGTCGGGCGCGAGCAGCTCGTCGCGCTGCAGCGCCGGGCCGTCGTGCACGGTCACCACGGCGAGCAGGTCCGACTCCGCGCCTTCGTTGGCGCTGCGGATCACCACCGGCGTGAAGGCGCGACGCTGGTCGAGCACCGCCCGCATCTTGTCGTAGTAGTCCTGCTCCTTTTCCTCGAGCGGCATCGAGTAGGTCGCCTCTTCGGTCATGACGACGAAGAGCGCCGGGTTGATGATGTGCGTGCCTTCGCGCAGCACCTTGCGCTGCGGCCCTTTCTGGCCGCCGCCGGCGAGAAAGGCGCGCACGTCGCGGAAGTCGCCGACCTTGGCGTTGTCGGCCAGCGTCTGGCCGGCCGGCAGGTCGCGGCCGTCGCGCGCGAAGACATAGCCGATCTTGCCCTGCGTCACCGAGACCATCGGGCAGATGTGCACCCGGTACTGGAAGGGCGCGAAGAAATGGAAGCCGCCGCGCCGCACGTCGGGCTGAAAGCCGGCTTCGCCGCCGAGCGCCAGCAGGCCCGAGCGAACCGAACCGGCCGGGCTCCAGAGCTTTTCGACGATGCCCAGGCGCGCGTTCGGGATGTAGCGCACGATGTGCGCGGCAATGAAGAGAAGGATGAGGCACACGGCCACGCCGGTGCCGATGAGGAGCGGCCACAGCCAGTCGCCGCCGAACAGATCGCGAAACATATCGAGCTACTTTCTTCGAAGGGTGGAACACGCGGCAGCTCACCCGCCGCGCCGAAGCGCAGCGTGCAGGCGTACCGATCCGGTCGTGTGCGCGAGCTTTCGCTCAGCGCATCGACCGCGATTTGCGGAGGGAACGGCGCGCGGCCGTCAGTGCAGGCGTCGTCGCCGCAGCGGCAGGCGCAATGCGGCGCGCAGCGCCAGCAAAAGAGGCCGTTGCCAGCGGCTGCCGGAGGAGGCGATGCCGACACGCGAGGCGTCGGCGGGGCACAGGATGATCACGAGAGACTCTTGCGTCGGCGGCCCGATGGGCGCGACGAACGAAATCGTGCTCCTCGTAAACCCGAACGTCAAGCGCGCTCGTCGGTCTCGCCGCTGCCTGTCGCCGGGCGGTGCAAATGCTTCTGGCGATACATCGCCGCATCGCCGCGCTGCAGCAAGTGAACTGGCGTAAAGGTCTGTTCCTCAGTGCCAGTCGACCGTGCCGAAGCGGTCTTGCCCGAGCAGCGTATAGAAGATGCCGACCGTCACCTGCGTCTGCTCCTGCGTTGCCGGACTCACGAAGCGGGCGTCGCGGCGATTGCCGATCACCTTGATCGTCACGGCTTGCTGCTTGGCGATCCGGTAGGTGAACGATGCATCGCCGCGCAGGATGTTGTCGTGACCGCCGTCGGTGCCCGAGCCGACGTTGCTGACGAAGTATTCGCGCCCGGTCAGGTCGAGCGAGGCCTTGTCGCTGTGGGTCAGGCGCAGCGCCAGCAGCGCCTGCGGTGCGACGCCGTAGTTGTAGTCGCGGTCGCTCGCCGAGCCGTGCGTGGTGCCGACGGCCGCATAGCCTGCGCCGATCATCGCCGTGCCTTGCAGGGAGATCGAATCGCTGAGCTGCCACTGCGCCGTCGAGCCGATCGACACGGCCGTGCTCGAGACGCGAAACGTTTGCGGCGCCAGGTAGTCGTAGCTGCCGTAGATGCCCCAGACGCCGCGATAGTCCGGCCCCGCTTCGTAGCTCTTGCCGATGAGCAAGCCGCGCGTCAGCACGTTCTCGAGGCCGTTCGCGCTCGACGCGGTGATCGCGAAGTTGAAGTAGTCGAAAGGCCGCGTGTATTCATAGCCGCCTTTGCCGGGCAGTCCGTAGTCGATGGAGTAGTCGACCTGTGCTTCGTTGAGTTTGAAATCCGCCGTCGAGCTGCCGAGCTCCTGCTTGACGCTGTGCGCATAGCCGAGCTCGAGGCGGCTGAAGTACGCCGCGTCGTGGCTCGAGAAGATGCCGCCGTGGCGATCGGCGAAGACCAGGCGATTGAAGCCCGCCGCCGGGTCGATCGCCGTCGCCGCCACTTCGCGCCAGAAGCGCGGCAGGCCGCCGCCCTGCTCGAGCACGAGATTCGACATCCGGAACAGCGCTTCGCCGAGGAAGGTGCCGCCGATGCCGCTTGCCACCTGGTCGTTGCGTGAAGGCTTCGTCTGCTCGCCGGCAATCTCCCAGACCGCGCTGCCGGCAAAGGCATAGCCGGCCGATTGCCAGAAGTCGAGTCCCGCCGATCGGGCGAAGCCGAAGTACATCGCACCTTGCACCGGATGGCCGAGCTGGTTCGTCTCGAACGGATCGTCGTCGGTGCCCCAGCCGCTGCGCAGGTTGCGCCGGATGCTGTCGAGCGTGACGTGGTAGTCCTCGCGCTCGCTGCCGTAGTGGTAATTCGCGCGGTTGAGGATGAACTGGAAGCCGAGGATCTCCGCGGCGGGCAGAAGGTAGCTCGGCGTCGTCGCGGCCGGCGTGCTCGCCGCGTCCGCGTCGCTCGCGCGCGGGCTCGAGGCGGCGGCTGCCGGCGCCGTGGCTTGCGCATGCGCGTCGAGGACGGCGCTGCCCAGCACCAGGCAAAGTGCCGTCACGACGAAGGAACCGAGGGGGTGGCGTGATCGCAGCCGCATCGATGCTCGCGTCGGCAAGCGACGTACCCGCGCCCGTGAGCCGACAATCGCCGCCCATGACGCCCGATCTGGTTCTCGCCATCGACGTCGGCACGCAGAGCGTGCGCGCCCTCGCCTTCGATCGCGCGGGCGCGATGCAGGGTCGGGCGCAGGTCGTGTTCGAGCCGCCCTTCGATTCGCCACAGCCCGGCTGGGCCGAGAAAGATGCGCTCTCCTACTGGCGCGCACTGGCCGAGACCTGCCGGCTGCTGTGGCAGCAGGGCGTACCTCCCGCACGCATCGCCGCGCTGGCGCTGACGACGCAACGCGGCACGGTCGTCTGCGCGCGCGAAGACGGCACGCCGCTGCGCCCGGCGATCGTCTGGCCCGACCAGCGCCTGTGCTCGGCGCCGCCGGCGCTCGGCCTGTTCTGGAACGCGGCCTTCGGCGTCGCCGGAGCCGGCGCGCTGATGCGGCAACTGCAGCGCCAGGCCGAGGCCAACTGGCTGGCCCAGCACGACGGCGCGATCTGGCAGCGCTGCGAGCGCTTCACCTTGCTCTCGGGTTGGTTGACGCATCGGCTGGTCGGCGAATGGGTCGACTCGACCGCCTGCCAGGTCGGCTACCTGCCGTTCGACTACAAGCGCCAGCAGTGGGCGCGCGCGCGCGAGTGGCACTGGAAAGCGCTGTCGATTCGCGCCGCGCAACTGCCGCGCCTCGTGCCGGCCGCGTCGCGTCTGGGCACCTTGACCGCAACGGCCGCCGCCGAGCTCGGCCTGCCGCCCGGCTTGCCGATGGTCGCGGCTGCCGCCGACAAGGCCTGCGAAGTGCTCGGCTGCGGCGCGCTCGCGCCCGACGCCGCGCACCTGTCCTTCGGCACCGCCGCCACCATCAACACGACGCAGCCGAAGTACATCGAAGTGCAGCGCCTGCTGCCCGCCTACCCCGCGGCGCTGGCCCGGCGCCTTCAACACCGAGATCCAGATCCAGCGCGGCTTCTGGCTCGTCAGCTGGTTCAAGAACGAATTCGCGCACGGCGAGCGCGCCCTCGCGCTCGAGCGCGGGGTCAGTGCCGAGTCGCTGTTCGACGAGCTCATCGCATCGGTGCCGCCCGGCTCGATGGGCCTGACGCTGCAGCCGTACTGGTCGCCCGGCCTGCGCGAGCCCGGCCCCGAGGGCAAGGGCGCGATCATCGGCTTCGGCGATGTGCACACCCGTGCACATCTCTATCGGGCGATGATCGAAGGCCTGGCCTATGGCCTGCGCGCCGGACGCGAGCTGATCGAGGCGCGCACCCGGCGCCCCATCACGCGCCTGCTCGTGTCCGGCGGCGGCGCGCAAAGCGATGGCGCGATGCAGATCGCGGCCGACGTCTTCGCGCTCGCGGCGGAGCGGCCGCAGGTGGCCGAAGCCTCGGCGCTCGGCGCCGCGATGCTGGCCGCGACCGGCCTCGGCTGGCATGCCGACGTGCCGGCGGCGGCTGCGGCGATGGCGCGCACCGGGCGCCGCTTCGAGCCCGTGCCGGCCTCGGTCCGCACCTACGATGCGCTCTATCGCGAGGTCTATCGGCCGATGTACCGACGGCTCGTGCCGCTCTACCGCCGCATCCGCGCCATCACCGGCTATCCGGCCTGACCGGCGCGGCTAGTAGTAGATCGCGCCCGGCACGCCGCCGCCGGCAGCGATCGCCTCGCCGTTGATGGCGATCGATTTCGGCGAGGCGAGAAAGGCGACGAGGTCGGCCACTTCCGACGCATCGACGAGGCGCTTGATCGAATTGCCGGCGGCCATGCGTTCCTCGAGCGCTTGCACGGTCGTGCCCTGGGCCTTCGCGCGAGCCTCGAGCAGCGGCGCGGTGCGCTCGGTGCGCGTCAGCCCGGGATGCACGACCGTGACCTGGATGCCGGCCGGCCCGAGCTCGTCGGCCAGGTTCTTGCTCATCGCCGCCACCGCGACGTTGCGCATGCTGCCGACGGTGTTGCCGGCGTGGCGTGCCGCCAGGCCGCTGATGTTGACGATGCGGCCCCAGCCTTGCGCGCGCATGTGCGGCGCCGCCTCGCGGGCGCAGCGGATGTAGCCCATGACCTTGGTGTCGAGCTCGCGCTGGAAGAACTCGCCGGTGATCTCGCCAAGGAGCGGCGGTGCGGCATAGCCGCCCGGCTCGGCCGCGGCGTTGATCAGGATGTCGATGCCGCCGCCGAGCGCCTGCACCGCTTCGGCGAAGGCACGTGCCACCTGGGCATCGTCGGTGGTGTCGGCGGCGACGCCGACGATCCGGCGTCCCGAGGCCGCCGCCAGCTCGCTGGCCGTGGCGTCGAGCCGGCTCCGGTCGCGCGCCAGGATCGCCACGTCGACGCCTTCTTCGGCCAGCACGCGCGCCACGGCCTTGCCGATGCCGCGGCTTCCGCCGGTCACGAGAGCACGTTTGCCGTGCAGTTGCAGATCCATGGCCAGGCCTTTCGAAAGAGAGCGAGCCGCCCACGCACGGCCGCGGCAGTTCGGCGTGCGTTCGTCGCGCGCCGCGAGTTTCGCCTAGATCGACGCCGCGCCCGAGTCGCGCTTCGGCGCCGAGGCGAGCGCACCGGCGAGCGCGCACGCCGCCAGGGTCCAGACGATCACCGCGCCCGACGGCAGGTCGAACAACGCCGACAGCGCCAGGCCGAGCGCGTAGCCGGCCACGCCGACGGCGTAGGCGATGCCGTAGCGCCGACGGCCGCGCAGGGCACGTGTCGCCAGCGCCGGGATGATCAGGCTGGAGAACACCAGGTACACGCCGACGAGCTGCACCGACGCCGTGACGGCGAGCGCGAAGACGCCGTAGAAGCCGAAGCGGCCGAGCCGCTCGACCCAGCCGAGCCAGAGCGCCGCGAGCAGCACCGCCGAGAGGCCGCCGAGCCAGAGCAGCTGCGTCTTGTTGACCCAGAGGATCTGTCCGACCAGCAGGTCCTTCAGATGCTCGCCGCCATGCGGATTGCTCGACAGCATCAGGATGCCGGCGCAGGCCGCGAGGATGAACATCACGCCGATCAGCGCCTCCTGTTGCTGGGCGGCGCGCTTCTCGGTCCAGGTCAGCAGCCAGGCGCCGAGCAAGGCCGCGCAGACCGCGGCGGCCTGCACCGCGACGCCGCCTTCGGGCAGGCCGAAGGTGTCGGCGGCGATGACGCCGAGGCCGGCGATCTGGGCGATGGCGAGGTCGATGAAGACGATGCCGCGATCGAGCACCTGCATGCCGAGCGGCACGTGCGTGGCCAGCACCAGCAGCCCGGCGATCAGCGCCGGGCCGAGGATGCCCCAGTCGAGCGCGCTCCAGTTCACGGCTTGGCGCCGGCGGCGAGCAGGCGCGCGACGGTGTCGTCGAAGAGGCCGAAGAGGTCCTTCGCGCCATCCGTGCCGCCGACGGTGAACGGGATCTTCACGGCCGGGATGCCGGCGTGCTCGCTCAGCCATTCGGATGGCCGCGGATCCTGGTAGGCCGAATAGAGGACCATCTTCGCCGGCGTGCTCTTCAGCGGACGCGAGCACCTCCTGCAGATGCGAGGCCGTCGGCTCGACCCCCGGCTTGGGCTCGAGCACGGCCACTTCCTTCAGGCCGAGCCAGTCGTAGAGATAGACGAAGGCCTTGTGCTGCGACACCACCGACGCGCCTTTCAGCGGCGCCGCTTGCGCCGTCCAGCGCGCGATCGCCTGCTGCCAGCGCTGCGCGAAGCTCGCCTGCGCCTTCGCGTAGTCGGCCGCATGCGCTGCATCGACCTGCTGCAGGCGCAGCGCCAGCGCCGCGGCGACGAGGCCGATGTTGCGCGGGTCGGTCTGGATGTGCGGATTGCCGGCAGCATGCACGTCGCCCTGCGAGCGGTCGACCAAGCGTCGGCACCTCGAGCTTCTTGCACGTAGTCGGCGGCGGCGAAGTTGCCCGGCTGGCCGGGCTGCACCTTGGCATTGCCGGACTGCTGCAGCAGCACCGGCAGCCAGCCGATCTCGAGCTCGGCGCCGGTGCAGACGACGAGATCGGCGTTGCGGGCGCGCGCGATCAGGCTCGGCTTGGCCTGGATCTGATGCGGGTCCTGCAAGGCGTTGGTCGCCACCGACACGTCGACGAGCTTGCCGCCGAGCTCTTGCGCCAGTGCGCCCCATTCGGGCTCGCAGGCGAAGACATGCAGCGCGGCGTGCGCGGGCAGCGCCAGCAGCATCAGCGGCGCGGCGAGCAGGCAGAGAAGGGAGGGACGGTTCATGGTGCTGTGCTCCAGGTGCGAGGCCATCAGTAGCTGTGCGCGCCGTGCGCGCCCAGGCTCATCTGGTATTGCAGGAAGAACTGGTTGTCGGTGATGCCTTCGCGCGAACGGTCCTGCGCGAACTGCACGCGCACGCGCGAGAACTCGCTCGGGTTGAAGTCGACCATCGCCGTGTTCTTGTAGGGCCGATAGCCGCTGTTCGCGAACAAGGCCGAGTTCAGGCCGTAGTCGGGCGAGCCCGGGTCCACCCGCTCCGTGCGCAGGCCGACACGCCAGTACGGCATGAATTGATAGACGCCCTGCACGTACCAGCCGGACTGCACGGCGTGGTAGTCGCCCGCGCTGTTGGCTGCGTCGATGTCGTAGACGAGGCTGCCGCTGCGCGTGCTGTGCAGGTACTCGCCTTGCAGCTTGAAGTTGGTCCGCGTCGCGTTGCCGTGCGGCGCCCACTTCCAGATCGCGTCGGCGATCCAGACGCGGGTGCTGCCGGTGAACGAATCGGTCACCGCAGCGCCGGCGGCGTTGCTGGCGGCCAGGCTCTGGTCGGTCGCCTTCGCGTTCAGCATCGACAGGCCGGCGCGCCAGCTCGAGCTGTCGCCGATGTCGCCGCCGGTGTGGGCGAAGAACGAGTTCATGCCGGCGCCGTTGCGGCTGGTGTCGGTGCCCGGAAAGCTGCGGCCGCGGCCGAGCTCGGTGCCGAACTCGAGGTACTGGTCGATCGGCGCCAGCCACGTCAGCTGCACGCCGTCGTCGTTGTATTGCGTGCCGAGCAGCGCCTGGTAGGCGAGCGGGTTGTCGACGAAGTCCCAAGTGTGCGAATGCTGCGGGTTGAGGTAGCCGATGCCGGAGAAAAAGCGCCCGGCCTTGACCGAAAAGCCCTGGCCGAGCGAAGTCGTCTGGATGAAGGCTTCCTCGATCGACAAGGTGTTGTCGCTCTCGAGCGCGATGTTGGCGGCGCCGCGCAAATACGGGTCGATGCTGGCCGCGAAGCCGAGCTCGCTTTCGCCGAGGCTGAAGCCGCGCGTGCCGGGCCCGATGCCGGCGTCGGGTGGCAGCTGGAAGCCGGTGAGCGCATATTTCGCCGGATCCTGCGAGGTGTGCGTGTACAGGCCCGAGAGGATCAGCGACATCGAGGGATTGAAGGCGTTGGCGCCGCCGCCTGCGGACGACGCGACCTCGGGCGCAGCCACCGGTGCCGCGCTTGCCGTGGCTGCAGCAGCCGGCGTGGGTGGGCTGGCCGGCGTGGCGATTGCCGCGGTGGTGGCCGCACTTGCGCTCGCCGCGGCCGTGGCGCTCGTCGCTGCCGGCAGCGCCGCCTCGGCGCGCCGCAGCCGCTGTTCGAGCGCTTGCATGCGGGCTTCGTAGTCGGCGCGCATGGCGTCCATTTCCTGGCGCAGGGCGGCGACGTCGGACGGGGTGTCGGCGAAGGCGCCGGCGGGGATGAGCAGTGCGAGCGCGAAAGCGGTGGGCACGAGCTTGTGCATGGGAATCGCTCCAGACAGACCTGAATCACGCTCGCCCCCGCGGGGCGGAGTCGAGCGTGGCGAACCGGGTCAGCTCGAAGCGAGAGGGGGAGCGCGGCTCAGGTAGGCGCGCGTCGGCAGCGCCCACAGGAGCCCGGTGAAACGCTCCTGCGGCAGCGCATGCTGCAACGCCGGAGGCACGAAGGCCGGCGGCGCCGCGAAGGGCGCGCCGCCTGCGATCGCCGCCGCAGCGAGGCACAGGTCGCAGTGGCTGCCGTGCGGGGCCTGCTTGCCGTCGCTCTCGTTGCGGCTGCTGTCACCGACATGCGACAAGGCATGACAGGCGGCCGCCGCCTGCGCCACCGGCAGCAACAGGGCGAGCCAGAGCAGCCAGCCGAACCGGCGCGGCATGATCAGACGAAAGGACGGCGAGCGCATGGGCGAGCGGGCCATCTTAGCCCGCGCTCGCGCCGATCGGGAATAAAGGTCGAGCTCCGTTCGTCTATCCAGCGTCTCCACTCCACCACCAAGGCACGCCATGAAGCTTCGCTCCGCTTTGACCCTGATCCTTCCGCTCGCCGCCTTCGCCGGCGGTGCCTGGGCCGAGCCGCCGGCCAAAATGAGCAATGGCATGCTCGTCGACGGCTCCGGCATGACGCTCTACACCTTCGACAAGGACGCGAAGGGCAGCGGCAAGAGCGCCTGCAACGGCCCCTGCGCCACGCTCTGGCCGCCGGCCATGGCCGGCGCCGGTGCGAAGGCCGAAGGCGACTACACCGTCGTCACCCGCGACGACGGTGCCATGCAATGGGCCTACAAGGGCATGCCGCTCTATCACTACTCGGCCGACAAGAAGGCGGGCGACATGACCGGCGACAAGTTCCGTGATGTCTGGCACGTCGTCAAATAAGACCTGCGCGTTCGGCGGCGCGGGCCGCCGCCGAGCCTGATGCGCGCGCGCGACGAGGCCGAGATCGTGGCCTGCGTCCCGGGGCTGCGTCGCTATGCGCGCGGCCTGACCGGCGACCGCGATCGCGCCGACGATCTCGTCCAGGACACGCTGGAGCGCGCCTGGGCGCGCTTCTCGATGTGGCAAAAGCGCGGCGATCTGCGGGCCTGGCTGTTCGGCATCATGCACAACCACTTCGTCGATCGCGTGCGCGCGCAACGCGCCCGCCCCGAGGATGCGGCCGGCGATGAAATTCCGGAACTGCCGCAGCGCCCGATGCAGGCCGACCGGCTCGAGCTGCGCGACCTCGATCGCTCGCTCCAGCGCCTGCCGGCCGAGCAGCGCGAAGTGCTGCTGCTGGCCGGCGTCGAAGAGCTGAGCTACCGCGAGATCGCGCTCGCGCTCGGCGTGCCGACGGGCACCGTGATGTCGCGCCTGTCGCGCGGCCGCGAGCGTTTGCGCGTCGAGCTGCAGGGTCGTGAAGGCGGCGGTCTTGCGGCCGCGAAGATGCAACGGGTGAAGTGACGATGGACGACCTGCCTTTCACCGCGGCGCTCGAATCGGGCAGCGGCGCGCCGGTCACCGAGGCCGACCTGCATGCCTATGTCGACCGGCAGCTCTCGCCCTCGCGCCGGGCCGAGGTCGAGATGTTCCTTTCGATCCGCGCCGACGACCTCGAGCGCGTGCGCGACTGGCAAAGACAGAACGAGGCGATGCGCGATCTGCTCGGCCCGGTCGTCGACGAGCCCTTGCCCCTGCGCCTGCCGCTGCGACCGGAGGCCGTGCCCTGGCCGTGGCGCGGCCTGGCGGCCGGCGTGCTCGTCGCCCTGGCGAGCGCGGCGCTGGCGTGGTCGGTGCGCGGCGCGCTCGACGCAGACGCGTTGCGCACGGCGCTGGCCACGCCGCCCACCGGCGATGCCGCGCTGGCCGGCTTCGCCCATCGCGCCGCAGTCGCCCATGTCGTCTACAGCCCCGAGGTGCGCCGGCCGGTGGAGGTGGGCGCCGAACAGGAGCAGGCCCTCGTCACCTGGCTGACCAAGCGGATGGGCGCCAACGTCCATCCGCCGGTGCTCGGCGCGCTCGGCTACGAGCTGATCGGCGGGCGCCTGTTGCCGGGGGCCAAGGGCCCGGTCGCCCAGTTCATGTACGGCGCGAAGAGCGGGCAGCGGCTGACGCTCTACGTGACGCGCGAGGTGCCGGGCCAGGACACCGCCTTTCGCTTCGTCAACGACGGCGCGGTCAACACCTTCTATTGGGTCGAAGACCGCTTCGGCTATGCGATCTCGGCCGGCGCGGATCGCGCTGAGCTGCTCAAGGTCTCGCAGGAAGTCTATCGACAGCTCAAGCCGAATTGAGGCCCGGCCCGCGTCTTCAGCCGCGGCTCGGATCGATCAGGAATTTCTCGCCGGTCGCCCGCTTGTTGTAGACGGCGATGGTGTCGAGGTGCAGCGCCTCGGCCATCGAGATCGTGCGCGAATAGTGGCTCGCGAAGGTCGTCTTCAGCTCGGCCGCGACGCGCGCCTTGAGGGCCTGGGCGCGCTCCGGCCCGACCTTCTGCAGGAACGGAAAGAGCAGCCAGCCGCCCATGCTCCAGGCCATGCCGAAATTGCGCACGAACTCGGTCGGGCCGGTGTCGAGGCCGCCGTAGAGGTAGACCTGCTTGAGCGTCGTCGAGCCGTAGCGGCTGTATTCCTTGGCCGTCCGATTCAGCGCCGCCTCCATGCACGTCAGGATCTGGCCGGCGAGCTTGCCGCCGCCGATCGCGTCGAACGCCAGCGTGGCGCCGGTGGCGACGAGGGCTTCGGTGAGGTCGTGCATGAACGTGGGCGCGCTGGCGTCGCACACCTGCGTCGCGCCGATCGCGCGCAGCAGCGCTGCCTGCTCGGGCTTGCGCACGATGTTGACGAGCGCCACGCCGTCGGCGATGCAGATGCGGTTGAGCATCTGCCCGAGGTTCGAGGCTGCCGCCGTGTGCACGAGGGCCGTGTGGCCTTCGCGGCGCATCGTCTCGACCATGCCGAGGGCGGTCAGCGGATTGACGAACGACGAGGCGCCGTCGGCCGGCGTTGCGCCGGCGGGCAGCAGCAGGCACTGCTCGGCGGCGATGGTGCGGTATTGCGAATACGTGGCGCCGCCGATGATGGCCACGGTCTTGCCCAGGAGGGCCTGTGCCGCGGCCGACGCGCCGGCCGCCACGACCACGCCGGCGCCTTCGTTGCCGACCGGCATCGATGCGTCGAGGCGCGGTGCGAGGGCCTTCATCGCTGCCTCGGCCACGGGTGCCGTGACCACCGGGCGATCCGGCGTGCCCGAGGCCTTCGCCCGGCTCATGTCGGCGGCCGAGAACAGCAAGCCGAGGTCGGACGGATTGAGAGGCGCGGCCTCGATGCGCACCAGCACTTCATTGGCAGCCGGCACCGGCACCGGCACGCTGGCGAGCGAAAGCTCGAGCTCGCCGCTCTTCCTGATCAGCGAGCGAAGTTGAAGTGCGGTGCTCGGTACGTTGCTGCTCATGCGAGGCTCCTTGTCGGGAGGCCGAAGTCTAGGCGCCTGTCCGGGGATGCGAGTGGCACATCGGGAAAGGCCGCATCATGAGCGCTCGATTCCCTTTCCAGGAGCAAGCATGGACGGCCAGACCGATCCCGAGACTTCGGCCAAGCCGGTGCTCGTCTATCCCTTCGAGGCGCCGCCGGAGCGCGGCCGCACGATCGAAGTGGCGCCGGGCGTGCACTGGGTGCGCATGCCGCTGCCGTTCATGCTCAACCACATCAACCTGTGGATCCTCGACGACGGTGCCGGCTGGGCGGTGGTCGACACCGGGGTGCGCACCGAGGACACGGCGGTCGTCTGGCGCGAGCTCTTCGCCAACGCGCCCGACCAGCGCACGTTGACCCGCGTCTTCGTCACCCACATGCATCCCGACCACGTCGGCATGGCCGGCTGGCTGACGCGCAAGTTCGGCGTGCGGCTGTGGATGTCGCGCCTCGAATACCTGACCTGCCGCGTCATGGTGTCCGACACCGGCCGCGAAGCGCCGGCCGACGCGCTCGCCTTCTATCGACAGGCGGGCTGGAAGCCGGCGGCGATCGAAACCTACAGCACCCGCTTCGGCAACTTCGGCAAGATGATCCATCCGCTGCCCGACAGCTTTCACCGCCTGCGCGACGGCGACGAGCTGCGCATCGGCGCGCATCTCTGGCGCGTCGTCGTCGGCAGCGGCCATTCGCCGGAGCACGCCTGCCTGTATTGCCCGGAGCTGAAGGTGCTGATCTCGGGCGACCAGGTCTTGCCGCGCATCTCGTCGAACGTCTCCGTGAATCCGACCGAGCCCGATGCCGATCCGATGTCCGACTGGCTGGCCTCGCTCGCCAAGCTCAAGCGCGAGGTGCCCGACGACGTGCTCGTGCTGCCCTCGCACAACGAATGCTTTCGCGGCCTGCACGCCCGCCTCGACGCCCTGGCCAGCGGCCAGGAGAAGGCGCTGCTGCGTCTGCGCCGCTCGTTGCAGGAGCGCAAGCGGGCGATCGACGTCTTCGGTGCCCTCTTCGCCCGGCCGATCGGCGAGAGCGACGTGGCCCTGCTCGGCATGGCCACCGGCGAAAGCGTCGCTTGCCTGAACCATCTGGTCCGTCGCGGCGAAGCCAGCCGCGACCTCGACGCCGACGGCGTCGCCTGGTACCGGATCGCGGCCTAGTCGCCGCCTCGTCGTCGACGCGCGCCCCGACGCGCTCGCGGCTTACTGCGCCTGCAGGTGCGCCGCCTTGGCGATGCGGGCGGCCGAGTCCATCTCGGTCCGGATGTAGGCATTGAAGGCGTCGGGCGACATCGGCAGGGGCTCGGCGCCGAGCTGCGTCAACCGCGCCTTCACCTCGGGCGAGGCGAGTGCTTTCAGCGTTTCCTCGTGCAGCTTGTCGATGATCGCAGGCGGCGTCTTGCTCGACACGATCATGCCGACCCAGAAGGTGTATTCCGATCCGGGCACGCCGGCTTCGACGGTGGTGGGTACCTGCGGCAAGGTCGGCGCGCGCGTTGCCGTGCTGACCGCCAGCGCCTGCAGCTTGCCGCCCTGGATCAAGGGCAGCGCCGACGACAGCGGCGCGAAGAACCAGTCGACGCGCCCGGCGATGACGTCGTTCAGCGCCTCCGGCGTGCCCTTGAACGGAACGTGTTGCGCGTCGATGCCGGCCTGCAGCTTGAACTTCTCGGCGTTGAGGTGGGTGGCGCTGCCGATGCCGGCCGAGGCGTAGTTGAGCGCCCCGGGCTTGGCCTTCGCGGCCGCGATCACGTCGGCCACCGTTTTCCAGCCGCGCGCCGGCGAGACGACCATCACGTTCGGCAACGCGGCGAGCGGCGTCACGCCGGTCAGGTCTTTCAGCGTGTCGTACGGCAGGTTCAGGTACAGCGACGGGTTCAGGGCATGGCCCGACGAATGCACGAGCACGGTGTAGCCATCGGGCTCGGCCTTGGCCACCTGTGCCGCCGCAATCGTGCCGCCGGCGCCGGGCCGGTTGTCGATGATGATGGTCTGGCCCATGTTGCGCCCCATCACTTCGCCGACGGTGCGGGCGATGACATCGGTGCCGCTGCCGGCGGTGAAGGGCACGACGAAATGGATCGGCCGGTTCGGATAACCTTGCGCCGCGGCGTTGCCGCAGATGCCGATGGCCGCGGCGGCGATGCACGCGCCGATGATCGTTCTCAAGGTCATTGAAGTCTCCTTTTTCCTTGTCGTTGCTGTGGTGTCGGCGTCAATGCGCGAGGCCGAGCGCGGAAGTGATCTTGCGGCCCGAGCGATTCAATGCCGCCAGCAGTGGCGGCAGGTCGACATCGAGCAATTTTCCATCGCGCTTCTTCCAGCGGCCCGCGACCATGACGCTGTCGATGTTGGCCAGAGAGGCCTGGAACACGATGGCGCTGACCGCGTCGTGCACCGGCTGCATGTTGAGATCGCTGGCGCGGATGAGCACGAGGTCGGCCTGCTTGCCGGCGGCGAGCGAGCCGATGCGGCTTTCGGCGCCGAGCATCTTCGCGCCTTCGATCGTGATCCACGACAGCGCTTCGCGCACGGTGACCGTCGAGGTCGGCGGGATGCTGCCGTGCGCCTCGCGCCAGGCGACGTTGTCGAGCGAGCGCTGCATGCCGAGGGCGACGCGGGCCTGCGTGATCATGTCGCCGCTCAGCACGCTCTCGAGATCGACGCCGAGCGAAGGCGCGCGCCCGAAGGCGCGCAGCCGGCCCGTGATCGGATGGCCGTGGCCCTGCGACATCTCGTTTTCGGCGGCCACCGAAAAGCTCATGCCGAGCCCGCAGAAGCGGCCGAGCTGGGCATCGCTCAAGGCGTGGCCGTGGACGATGTTGACGTGCGGCCCGAGCAGGCCTTCGGCCTCGAGCCGGTCCCAGCCTTCGGGCGTGCGCGCTGCCCCGCCGCCTTGATGCAGCGACGCGATGAGGCCGAGCTCGCGCGCCATCCGGAAGTCGTGCAGGGCGACCTCGAGTGTCGAGTAGTGCGGGCCGAGCACGGCCACGCCGATGTCGAGCAGCGGCTGGCCGTGGTGCCGGGCCAGCAGGCGCTCGACCTCGGCGCGCGGGTGCGGCACTTCCCAGAACGGCCGCTCGCCCGGCTTCGGGTCGGGCTTGGGCGTGCCGTGGAAGAAGCGGGCGCGGATGCCCGACTGCAGCAGGCCGTCGACGGCGGCGTCGTTGTGCGCGGGCGTCGGGTTGTTGTGGCACCAGTCGACCAGCGTCGTGGTGCCGCAGTTGAGCTGGTTCAGGGCACCGACGAGCGTGGCGATGTGCAGGTCTTCGGGCTCGAACACGGTCGCCAGGCCGGCGTGCATCTTGGCGAAGTACTCGAGCAGCGTCCAGTTCGCGGCGACCCCGCGCAGCGCCGTCTGCCAGGTGTGCATGTGGGCGTTGACGAGGCCGGGGATGGCGATGAAATTCGCGGCATCGACGATCTCGCAGTCATCGGCGTGCACGGACGGCGCGATCTCGACGATGCGCTCGCCATCGACCAGGATGTCGCCGCGCGGCAGGTCGCCCTGCGCGTCCATCGTCAGCACGCTGGCGCCGCGGATGAGCGTGCGCATCTCAGCTTTCCAGGCCGTCGCTCAGCTTGACGTTCTCGGGCTTCAGTTCGAGCCCGGCGTCGCGCGCCGTCTCCTGCAGCAGGATCGCGAAGTCGACATGGTCGTGCCCGCGGCCGACCATGCGCGCCACCGACTCGCGCGTCGCCGCCGCCGCCGGCATCGCCACGCCGTAGGTCTTTGCGGCGGCCATGCCGAGGTCCATGTCCTTCAGCAGCAGCTTGGGCGTGAAGGTGACCTGGTCGAAGGTGAGGTTGGTGAGCGTCGGCGACTTGTAGCGCGTGTACATCGAGCCGAGCACCGAGTCGTTGATGCTTTCGAGGAACACATGACGCGGGATGCCGGCCTTCTCGGCCAGCACCGTGATCTCGCACAGGTTCTGGATCACGACGCCGAACATGGTGTTGTGCGCGATCTTCCAGATCCGCGCCAGCTCGCCTTCGCCGACCCACATCACCTTGCGCGCCATCGCCTGCAGGTACGGCTCGGCGCGATCGTAGAGGGCGCGTGGCCCCGACGACACCATCAGCAGCTTGCCGGCCTTGGCCACCTTGGCGTTGCCGGAGACCGGCGTGCAGAGGTAGTCGACGCCCGAGCGCCTCGAGGCCGGCGCGGATCTCGGCCGAGCCTTCCTGCGAGATCGACGAGCTGTCGACCACGACCTTCGGCTTCGCGCTGCCGGCGACGAGGCCGCCCTCGGCGAACAGCACTTCCTTCAGGTCATCGGTGGTCGAGACCATCGTGAAGACGATGTCGCAGCCCGCCAGGTCCTGCCGTGCGGCGGCAACGCTTGCGCCGTATTCAGCGAGCGGCTCGGCCTTGCTGCGGGTGCGGTTCCATACGGTCACGGCGTGCCCGCCCTTGAGCAGGCGCTTGACCATCGCCTCGCCCATCCGGCCGAGGCCGATCCATCCCAATCGATCGCTCATTGCAGACCTCGTCTTCGGTGTCCGGGTCGATGCTAACCACCGCTGGAGTAGATTGCCTGCTCGATCGAACCGGGAGGAGACATGAACCGAGCTGCTCTTGTCGCGGCGGCGAGCGCGCTCGCATTCGCCCTGTGCCCGCCCTGCCAGGCTCGCGTGACACGCATCGTCATCGACGCGGTCGGGCCGCTGCCCGAGGCGAGCCCCGCATCGCCGATCGCCTACGAGCAGGTCGCCGGCCGGGCCTTCGGCGAGCTCGACCCAGCGTTGCCTCGCAACGCGATCATCCAGGACATCGAGCTGGCCAGGGACGCCGAAGGCAAGGTCCGCTACGTCGCCTCGTTCCTGATCTACAAGCCGGTCGACATGAGCCTGGCGAGCGGCCTGATGTGGCACGACGTGCCCAACCGCGGCCGCGTCTATCCGTTCGCGGCCCAGGAGCGCGCCTTCGGCGACGTCGATCTGGCCAGCGCCTGGCAGGGCGACAACAGCGGTGCGACTGCCGTGCGGCCGACGGCGAGCCTCGGTGGCATGCAGTTCCTGCAGGTGCCGGTCGCCCACGGCCGCGATGGCGCGCCGGTGCTCGGGCGCGTCCTCGGCCGCATCGTCAATCGCTCCGGCCCGGCATCGCAGCCCTTGCTGGTGCAGACCAATCCGGTGCCGTACCGGCCGTTCAGCCTCGACACGAAGCTGGCCAAGCTGGTCTCGCGCGGCGGCGAGAACCAGCACGGCGAGGTGATCGACGAAGTCGTCGTCGCGCCCTCGGACTGGGCCTGGGCGCGCTGCGACGCGGAGCATCCCTTTCCCGGCACGCCCGACCCGACCCAGGTCTGCCTGAAGAACGGCTTCGATGCGGCTCGGCTCTACCAGGTGGCCTTCGTCGCCGCCGATCCTTACGTGCTCGGCATCGGCTTCGCGGCGTGGCGCGATGTCGGCGCGTTCTTCAAGACGGCGCAGGCCGACGATGTCGGCACGCCGAACCCGCTCGCGCGCGGCATGAAGTACAGCATCGCGCGCGGCGTCTCGCAGTCGGGCAACTTCCTGCGCGGCTGGCTGCACCTCGGCTTCAACCAGAGCGAAGACGGAAGCCGGGTGCACGACGGCATGTGGCCGATCATCGCCGGCCGACGCATCGCGCTCAACTTGCGCTGGGCCCAGCCCGACGGCGTGCTCGAGCTGTATCAGCCCGGCAGCGAAGGGCCGCAATGGTGGCTGCCGCATGCAGACGCGGCGCGCGGCATCGCCGCCGCCGGCATCCTCGACCGCTGCATCGCGTCGCGCACCTGCCCGAAGATCATCGAGCACTTCGGCTCGGCCGAAGTCTGGGCGCTGAAGCTCACGCCCGAATGGGTCGGCACCGACGGCAAGGCCGACCTGCCGCTGCCCGACAACGTGCGCCGCTACTACATCGCCAGCTCGACGCACGGCGGCGGCGCCGGCGGCTTCGACAGCAGCCTGCCCGACGTCGGCCTGCCGACGACCGGCCCCGAGTGCCCGGGCAACAACTTCGGCGTCGGTACGCTGCCGGCCAACCCGATGCCGCACACGCAAACGGTCAACGCCCTGCGCGTTCACTTTCGCGACTGGGTCATGAAGGGCACGCCGCCGCCGCCGAGCCGCTACCCGATGCTGGCCGAGGGCACGCTGGCTCGCGCCGACAAGGCCTCGATCGGCTTTCCCGATCTGCCCGGCCTGCGCGCGACGGTGCCCGAGTCCGACTTCATCATGCCGGTGCTCGACTACGACTTGGGCCCGCGCTTCATCGCCGTCGACGGCTCGGGCATCCTGGGCAACGTTCCGCCGCCGATCAGGAAGGTGCTGACCATGTACGCGCCGAAGGTCGACGCCGACGGCAACGAGCTCGGCGGCGTGCCGGTCGTGCTGCGCGATGCACCGCTCGGTACCTACCTCGGCTGGAACATCACCGCGAAGGTCGCGACAAGCCCTTCCACAAGGGCCAGATCTGCGACTACGTCGGCGGCATGCTGCCGTTCGCGCGAACAGCCGAAGAGCGCCAGGCCAGCCACGATCCGCGTCCGTCGCTGGCCGAGCGTTACGGCTCGCACGAAGGCTACGTCGACCGTGTCGCGAAGGCCGCGGCGCGGGCCGTGAGCGAAGGATTTCTGCTGCCCGAAGATGCTGCGTCGCTGGTGCGCGCGGCCGACGCGAGCCAGGTGCTGCGCTGAGAGAAACGCGCGGGCTAGCGCTCGGTCAGGCCCATCACCGCCGAGACCACGGCCTCGTCGAAGGATCCCGGGACGCCGTCGACGACCGGTTTGTCATTGCGCGCCTGCTCTAGCGAGCGTTCCTCTTCGGCCATCAGCAGCGTATGACGCTCGACGGCTGAATAGACGATCGATTCAGGCAGCGTGGCGCCGCAGGATTCGCACTTCGGATAACGGCGATTGAAGACGCGAAAGCCGCAGGCGGGGCAGGCGGGCGCGGCGGGAAGGTCCATGGCTTCGCTCCGGTTCGGGACAGTCGAGCAAAGTTAGCCCGCCGCGCCGACATCGCGTTCAAGACGACGAGCCGGGCTGGCGTAGGAATCGCCTGTCAGCGCGGGCCCGCGGGGTCGGACCGGCGCGGCGCGTACCAGAGGCCCAGGCGCGAGCGGTCCTGCACGCCGGCTCGGCCGGCCATCATGATGCGAGGCCGCGGCGCCGATCAGCTCCCAGCCCGAATAGGTGCGCAGCTTGCGCCCCGAGGTGAGCACCGATTCGCGCAGGATCACGAACTCGCCGAGCGCGCGCAGCCGTTTGCACAGGCGCAGCTCCTCGGCAGCGAACAGCGCTTCGTCGAAGCCGCCGACCGCTTCGAAGGCGGCGCGCGACGCGAAGAGAAAGCAGCCGCCGGTGAACTTCATCCGCCGTGCCAGCCAGATGCCGATGGGCAGCACCCACTTCACCCAGCGTGGCGTCGGTTCATCGAAGCGCACCGCCGCGCCGCCACCGACCGCGCCCTCGGCCATCACGCGGCCGACGCCCTGCACGACGTCGCCGGCGATGAGCGTGTCGGCGTCGACGAAGACGAAGGTGTCGCCCGCCGCTGCCCGCGCGCCGGCATTGCGCGCTGCCGCGATCTGCCGGCATGCCACGCTGACGACGCGAGCGCCGGCTGCCGCGGCAAGCGCCCCGGTGCGGTCGCTGCAGGTGTCGGCGACGACGATGATCTCGTGCGCTGCTCCTGCAGCCAGCGCGGCCCCGGCGATGGCGCGAACCGCCGCGTCGATCGAGGCCTCTTCGTCGTGAGCGGGAACGATGAACGACAGCATGGTGCAAGGGCGTGGCACGGATCCCGCGAGAATGCCGCAGTTCGGCCGCACGCGGCAGGTCGAAGCGAGCCGGATTGCGCAAGTTCAACCAGAAGGAGCAGGCATGACGATGAACGAGCAGCCTGATCACGAGCACTACATGGCGCTCGCCTTGCGCTGGGCCGCCCGGGGCCACGCCGAGGGCGGTTGCCCGATCGGCGGCGTCCTGGTGCACAACGAGAGCGGCCGGGTCCTCGGCGAGGGCCACAACGCGCTGGTCCAGGAAGGCAACCCGATCGTGCACGGCGAGATGGCGGCGATGCGGGCCGCCGGCCGCCTGGCGAATCGGCACGACACGACGATGTACACGACGCTGCAGCCCTGCTTCATGTGTGCCGGCACGATCGTGCAGTTCGGCATTCCGCGTGTCGTGATCGGCGACGTCGCCAACGCCTCGAGCGACGAGACCGTCCGCTTCATGCGCGGGCACGGCGTCGAGGTCGTCGTCATGGACCCGCAGGCGAGTCCGGCGGCACGCGGCTGCGTCGACCTGGTGGCGAGGTTTCGGCGCGAGCAGCCGGACCTGTGGCTCGAGGATTGGGGCGGCGGGCCGAACCCCGCCCTGGCGCCGGGTTGAGCCGCGCCGCGCCGGCTACTCGATGAATTGCGGTGCGTGCGCGATCGTCGCGTTCTGCGCCGAGTCGTGATTGATCCAGAGCTGGGCGTGCTCGGCCTTCATCAGCGCGTCGACCTTGTCCATCGATTGCTTCGACTGCCCGATGTCGAAGTTGAAGCCCGGCACCCGGCGGTTGTTGAAGTTGTCCATGAAATGGGCCACGTCGCCGCTGAGGATGACGGCGCCGGTCCTGGGCAGCCGCACCAGCAGCGACTGATGCCCGGGCGTGTGCCCGGGAGTCGAGATGATCTTCACCGAGCCGTCGCCGAAGACGTCGAAGTCGCCGTTCAGCTTCACGGTCGGCACGGCGCGCAGCTTCTCGTAGGTGGCCGGCACGAAACCGAACTTGGCGGGCTCGGGGCCGAACGCGGCGTCGTACTCGGCCTGCTGGATGTAGAGCGTGGCCGAGGTGAAGAGGTTGGCGTTGCCGACATGGTCGCCATGCGAGTGCGAGAACGCGAGGTACTTGATCTGCGCCGGCGCCACGCCGATCTCGGCGAGCTGGGCCGCCAGCGTCTTGCTGCGAAAGGCGCGCGAGTTGCGCGCCCCGAGCACCCCATCGGGCAGCGACGCGATCGCGTCGGCATAGCCCGAGTCCCACAGCATCCAGTCCTTGCCGTGCTGGATCAGGTAGCTGTTGTCGCTGAAGACCGCGGCCTGGCCGATGTTGAAGCCGGGCGACCACGGCGAGACGTCGGGGATGCGCGCCTCTCCGCCGTAGAGAACGTAGATGCGCTGCACGCCGGTGCCCGCCGGCGGCGCGGCCGGCGAGGTTGCGCCGCAGCTGGCGAGCAGGGCCAGGCCGGGCCATAGCAGCGCCCTCGCCATCTTTTGCAGTCGTTGCAGATCGAACATCGCGGGCTCCCGGAGAAGGAATCGAGGGACGGACGGTTTACATCACCGCGCCGAGCGACCAGGGCACGAACTCGTTCTGCCCGTAGCCGTGCACTTCGCTCTTCGTCTTGCGCCCCGAGGCGGTGGCCAGCATCAGTTGGAAGATGCGCTCGCCCATCGCGTCGATGCTGGCCGTGCCGTCGATCACGTCGCCGCAGTTGATGTCGATGTCGTCTTCCTGCTTCTGCCAGAGCGCGGTGTTGGTCGAGAGCTTGAGCGAGGGTGAGGGTGCGCAGCCGTAGGCCGAGCCGCGGCCGGTCGTGAAGCAGATGAGGTTGGCGCCGCCGGCGACCTGGCCGGTGGCCGACACCGGGTCGTAGCCCGGCGTGTCCATGAAGACCAGGCCCCGGGTCGTCACCGGCTGCGCGTACTCGAACACGTCGGCGAGGTTGGTCGTGCCGCTCTTGGCGATCGCGCCCAGGCTCTTCTCGAGGATGGTCGTCAGGCCACCGGCCTTGTTGCCCGGCCGAAGGGTTGTTGTCCATCTCGGCATCGTTGCGCTCGCAGTAGCGCTCCCACCAGCGGATGCGCGCGATCAGCTTGTCGGCGACCGCCTTCGACACCGCGCGTCGCGTCAACAGATGTTCGCCGCCGTAGATCTCGGGCGTCTCCGAGAGGATGGCCGTGCCGCCATGGCGCACCAGCCGGTCGACCGCCGCGCCGAGCGCCGGGTTGGCACTGATGCCCGAGTAGCCGTCGGAGCCGCCGCATTGCAGCCCGACCATGATGTGGCTCGCCGGCACCGGGGTGCGCCTGGCCCGGTTCGCTTCTTCGAGGAGCCAGCCGACCAGCTCGATGCCGTGCGCCACCGTCTTCTTCGTGCCGCCGGTTTCCTGGATGTTGAAGGCGTGCAGCTGCGCGCCCGTGGCCAGGCTCTCCTGCTCGAGCATGCCGTTGATCTGGTTCGTCTCGCAGCCCAGGCCGACCACCATCACCGACGCGAAGTTCGGATGCCGGGCATAGCCGCCGAGGGTGCGGCGCAGCACCTGCAGCGGCTCGCCGGCGCTGTCCGTGGCGCAGCCGGCGCCGTGCGTGAGCGCGATCACGCCATCGACGTTCGGGAAGCGCTCGAGCGCCTGCGGATTCGTGTCGCGGCGAAAGTGATCGGCGATGGCGCGCGCCACCGTCGCCGAGCAGTTCACCGACGTGAGGATGCCGATGTAGTTGCGGGTCGCGACGCGGCCGTCGGCACGCACGATGCCGTCGAAGAGCGCCGGCTCGGCCACGTACTCGGTGGCGCGCGCGCCGCTCGCCGCTGCGTAGTCGCGCGCGAACGACGAGAACTCGAGGTTGTGCGTATGGACGTGCTGGCCGGGTGCGATCGCCTGCTTCGCGCTGCCGATGATCTGGTCGTAGCGGCGCACCGGCTCGCCGGCCGCGATCGCCCGGGTCGCGATCTTGTGGCCGGGCGGCACGAGGCCGATCACGGTGATGCTTTCGCTCGCGATGCGCGTGCCGCCGACGAGCTGCTGGCGGGCAATCACGACGTCGTCGTGCGGATGGATGCGAATGACAAGAGGGTCGCTCATCGTCGTCGGGCCTACAGCGTACCGGTGGCAGTGTATTTCCAGGCCGGCAACTCGAGGCTGGCGTCGGCGGCGCGCCGGATCCGCGCCGCTTCGTCGACCAGGCGCGAGAGGCGGCGCGACAGCCACGGCACCGTGTCGTGCGTCGGCGGCTGCGCCGGCAGGAGCTCGAGCTCGTCGACGTTTTGCTCGCCGGCGGGCTCGGCGCTCGCGCCGACGGGAACCTGCAGGTCGAGGCGGGCGTCGAGGGCGGTGACGGCCTCGGCCAGCGCGCTCTCGATGCGCGGCAGCTCGGCGGCATCGTCGAGGCGGGCAAGCGAGTGGCGGACCAGCGACAGGTGCGCCATGAAGCGCTCGCCGTGGTCGAGCAAGGTGACGATCTGGCGCACCGGCAGACGCACACCCTTGGGCTCGACGCGGCTGCGCTGCAGCGCCGCACCGAGCGCCGCCAGCGATTCGTAGGCCTTGCGCCGGGCCATGCGCTCGTCGACCGCATTGCCCGAGCCGGCGCGCAGCGAGTGATCTGCATAGCCGCGCAATTCGCGCAGGACCCGCCTGATCGCTTCGGGCACGCTGCGGCGTTCCCACGACGGCAGCACATAGCTGAAGCACCAGGCCAGCATGGCACCGAGAAAGGTGTCGCCGACGCGCTCGGCGATGGCGAAGCCGCCGGCCGGATTGACGAGGTGCGACTGCAACAGCGCCATGACGCTGGCGGCCGTGGCGGTGAGCCAGTAGCGCTGCGTCACGAAGGCATGGGCCGTGCCGAGCGCGATCAGAAAGATGCTGCTCTGGAACAGCGCCGATGGCACGCGCGAAAAGCCGACGACGACGAGGCAGCCGAGGATCGTGCCGCCGACGCGCGCATTGCGGCGCGCCAAGGTGTCGCCGAGGCTGCCGCGCAGGACCACGCCCACGCTCAGCACCAGCCAGTAGGGATGCGAGCCCCAGGGCAGCGCCAGCGCCAGGTAGTAGGCCGTGCCGAGGGCGAGCGACATGCGGATGGCGTGGCGCAGCACGAGCGAGTCGCGCCGCCAGTGCGCCTTCAGCGCTCGCAGCGGCCAGCCTTCCGGCGCGACGAAGAGCTGGAGCTGGGCCCGGCTCAGCGGCAGCTCCTCACGGCCGCCGTTGAGCAAGGCGCGGATCCGGCCGGCGTCGGCGGCGAGGCGGGCGAGGCGGCCGTGCAGCACCGGCAGGAGGCGGGTCCGGGCATCGTCGGCGGCGATCGGCGCGGCGCCGGCCACATTGTCGAAATCGACGGGCGGCAAGGCCGGCTCGGCCATGCGCGCGCTATCGCGTAATGCAAGGGCCGCCGTCTCCAGCTGCTCGCCGATGCCGCGCAGCGCCGCCGCGGCGCGCTCGAGGATGGCGCGGCCGGCCGCATCGCTGCCAAGGAGGTCGACATCGAGGCGGCTGGCGAGGAGCGCGTCGCGCAGATCGATGACGCGCAGGAGGATCGCCACATCGCGGCGCCAGCGCGGACTTTCGCGGGCCGGGAAAATCAGGTCACGGGCCGATTGCAGGCGATCGGCCAGCGCCGCCTCGCCGCCGATCCAGGCGCGCAGCGGCGGCGCCTCGCCGGCCTCGACGCGAAAGGCGACCAGCACGTCGGCACGCGAGCGGAAAAGCTGCGCCGCGGCGCGCAGTGTCGCCACGAGCACCAGGGTGCGATAGCGGCGCTGCAGCACGGCGTTGGCCAGCATCGCCCAGCCAAGGTACGCGAAGCTGCCGCAGGCGCTCCAGCCGGCGATCGAGAGCTCGTGCTCGGCCGGCGGCACGGCCATCGAGAAGATCATCGACAGCACCGGCGCGAACGACACGGCGCCGGCGCGCGCTCCCCAGGCCTGCGTCATCATCGCCAGGAAGGCGACGGCCGCGACGGCAGCGCCGAGGGCGAGCGGCTGGGTGCGCAGCACGTCGACGACGAGCGCCGCGATGAAGGCAAGCAAGGCGGCCGCGCCGACCCGGTGCCAGGTGCGCGACACGACGTTCGGCAGGTCGGCGATGCTGGCGCAGACCGCGCCGCTGACGACCAGAGCGGCGACGTGCGAGCCGGCCAGCTCGCGCGCCAGCAGCTGGATGCAGCCGATGCCGAGCGCGGCCTCGATGCCGTTGATCGCGTACGCCGGCAGCAGCCGCCACGGCCGCAAGACCGCCGGCAGCAGCGGCGGCGCGATCAGCTGTCGATCAGCTTCGGATCCCAGGCATGCACCTTCTGTCGCTGCTCGCCCAGGCCGGCGATGCCCAGGCGCATCTCGTCGCCGGCCTTCAGGAAGCTCGGCGGCTTCATGCCGAGGCCGACGCCCGGCGGCGTGCCGGTGGTGATGAGATCGCCGGGCCACAGCGTCATGAAGCGGCTGCAGTAGGCAACGAGCTCGGCGACGCCGAAGATCATCGTCTTCGTGCTGCCGTTCTGGCATGCGCGTACCGTTCACGTCGAGCCACATCGAGAGCAACTGCGGGTCGGCCACTTCATCGGCCGTCACCATCCAGGGGCCGACCGGGCCGAAGGTGTCGCAGCCCTTGCCCTTGTCCCATTGCGTGCCGCGCTCGAGCTGGTACTCGCGCTCGGACACGTCGTTGACGACGCAGTAGCCGGCGACGTACTTCAGCGCGTCGGCCTTCTCGACGTAGCGCGCCTTGCTGCCGATGACGACGCCGAGCTCGACCTCCCAGTCCGTCTTCACCGAGTCCTTCGGCATCACCACCGCATCGTTGCAGCCGACCAGGCAGCTCGTCGGCTTCATGAAGATGATCGGCTCTTTCGGAATCGGCGAGCCGGTCTCGGCGGCGTGGTCGGAATAGTTGAGGCCGATGCAGATGAATTTGCCCATGCCGCTCCAGGGTGGCGCGACGCGGCCGGGGCTGGCGACGGCCGGCAGCTTCGCGGCGTCGAGCGCGGCCAGGCGCTTCAGGTTCTCGGGCTTGAGCGTGTCGGCAGTGATGTCGGCGACGACGCCGGAGAGATCGCGCACCGTGCCCTGCGCATCGACGAGCGCGGGCTTCTCCGCGCCCTTGGCGCCGTATCGCATCAACTTCATGAGAGGGTTCCTTGGTCAGCGGGAGAACGAGTTTAGGCCCTGCTCAATTCGACCAGCCGCCGTCGATGACCTGCGTCGTGCCCGTGGTGAAGGCCGCCTCGTCGCTCGCCAGATAGACGGCCAGCGCCGCGATCTCGGCGGCGCGGCCGACCCGGCCCATCGGCTGGCGCGCGACGAACGCCGCCTGTACCTGCGCCTCGCTCTGGCCGCTCGCTTTCGCCTGCGCCGCGATCCGCTCGCGCAGCGACGGCGACTCCACCGTGCCCGGGCAGATGGCGTTGCAGCGGATGCCGCGAGTGATGAAGTCGGCAGCGATCGATTTCGTCAGGCCGATCACGGCCGCCTTGGTGGCGCCGTAGACGAAGCGGTTCGGCGCGCCCTTGATGCTGCCCGCCACCGAAGCCATGTTGATGATCGAGCCGCCGCCGCTCTCCAGCATCGGCGGCAGGAAGGCGCGGATCAGCCGGTACATGGAGCGCACGTTGAGATCGAAGGAGAAGTCGAATGCGATCTCGTCGCAATCGAGAACGGTGCCGGCATGCACGTAGCCGGCGCCGTTGAAGAGCACGTTCACCGGCCCCTTGGCCAGGGCCTCGATCGAGGCCGCGAGCACGGCGCTGGCATCGGTCACGTCGAGGCGCCGCGTTTCGCAGCCGGTGCTGCGCTGCAGGTCGGCGAGCAGCTCGTCGTTGATGTCGGTGGCGATGACGCGCGCGCCTTCGCGCACGAAGGCTTCTGCGGTGGCCCGGCCGATGCCCTGGCCGGCGGCGGTGATGAAGGCGGTCTTGCCCTTGAGGCGGTCGGTCATGGCGGGCTCCGAGGCGGTGGTGGGTGCGCGACGAAGAAGCTCGACCGGGCGGGTAAAGAATAGTTTCGCCGCGATTGCGGCGTCAACACAGGGTTTGCCCCGCGCCACGCGGCGCCCGGTGGACCGTGCGGGCGCGCCGGTTGCTGCTTGCGCTCTCGGCCTGCCTTTCATCGCTTGGAGGCGTGCTTTCGACCTTTCGTTTGATAGCCTTCGCGCGCACACAGCGAATCGCCACGCATGGAACAACCTCCCGCAGACGATCTTCCTCCCGCCCCGCCGTCGGCAGCGCCCGCGCTCCAGCCCGAGCCGCCGCGACGGCGCCGCTGGTTCGGCGCGCTCGTCGCCGTGCTGGCCCTGATCGCGCTCGCTGCGCTCGCCTGGTACCTGACGCATCGGCCGGTGGCAAGCAGCGGCGGCTTCGGCGGCGCCGGTGCGGCGGCATCGGGTGCTTCCGGCGTGGCCGGCGGCCCGGGCGGAGCTGGCGGCGCTGGCGGAGCTGGCGGCGCACGTGGCGGTCGGGGCAGCGCCGGGGCAAGCACCGTCGGCGTGGCGGTCGCCACGCGTGCCGACCTGCCCGTCTATCTCGATGCCCTCGGCACGGTGATGCCGACGGCCACGGTGACGGTGCGGCCCCAAGTCTCGGGCGTGATCCTGCAGGTGCTCTACAGCGAAGGCCAGATGGTGAAGAAGGGCCAGCTCATCGCCACCATCGATCCGCGCCCGTTCGAGATCGCCCTGCAGCAAGCCACCGGCGCGCGCCTGCGCGACGAGGCCCAGCTCGAGAGCAACCGGGTCCAGCTGCAGCGCTACCGCACGCTGTTGAGCCAGGACTCGATCGCGCGCCAGGATGTCGACACCCTGGCAGCGACGGTCAAGCAGCTCGAAGCGACGATCGTCATCGACAAGGCGAACGAGAACACGGCGCGCCTGAACCTGAGCTATTGCCGGATCGTGGCGCCGACCGATGGCCGTGTCGGCCTGCGCCCGATCGATCCCGGCAACTACATCGCCGCCGGCGATGCCAACGGCGTCGGCGTCATCACCAAGGTGGCGCCGATCGACGTCGAGTTCGCGGTGCCGCAGGACAGCGTGCCCGAGATTCAGGGCCGCGCCGCGTCGGACGTGCTCGCAGTCACGGCCTTCGACCGGACCCGCACGAAGAAGCTGGACGAAGGGCGCTTCTCGACGCTCGACAACCAGATCGACACGCAGACCGGCACGGTCAAGGCCAAGGCCCGCTTTCCCAATGCGACGACGCAGCTCTTTCCGAACCAGTTCGTCAACGCCCGGCTGCTCTTGCGCATCCAGAAGGGCGCCATCGTCATTCCGGTGACGGCGATGCGGCATGGCCCGAACGGCGACTTCGTCTACGTGCTGAACGAAGACCGCACGGTGTCGATCCGCAACGTGACGCGCGGTATCGCCACCACCGACATGATCGCCGTCGACAAGGGCCTCGACCTCGGCGAGCGCGTCGTCACCGAAGGCGGTGATCGCCTGAAGGACGGCGCTCGCGTGCAGCTCGCGGCCGATCGGCCGGCCTCCGGCGCTTCGGGCGCATCCGGCGGCCGACGCGCCGCCTCCGGAGTGGACGGCGCTGCGTCCGGCCAGCGCCGCCGGCAACGCAATTCGTCCGAAGGCGGCGCTTCCGCTCCTGCCTCTTGAGCCCTTCTCGCCCGTTCATCCAGCGGCCGGTGGCGACTTCGCTGCTGATGCTGGCGATCGTCCTCGCCGGACTCGTCGGCTTCAGGTTCCTGCCGCTCTCGGCGCTGCCGCAGGTCGACTACCCGACGATCCAGGTGCAGACGCTCTATCCCGGCGGCAGCCCGGAAGTGATGAGCAACACCGTGACGGCGCCGCTCGAGCGCCAGTTCGGGCAGATGGCCGGCCTCGACCGGATGAGCTCGACGAGCGCGGCGGGCGTCTCCATCATCACCTTGCAGTTCACCCTCGGCCTGACGCTCGACGTTGCCGAGCAGGAGGTGCAGGCGGCGATCAACGCCGGCGGCTCGCTGCTGCCGGCCGACCTGCCGGCGCCGCCGGTGTACGCCAAGGTGAATCCGGCCGATGCGCCGGTGCTGACCCTGGCCATCACCTCCGACACGCTGCCGCTCACCGATGTGCAGAACCTGGTCAACACGCGCCTGGCGCAGAAGATCAGCCAGGTCTCGGGCGTGGGCCTGGTGTCGCTGAGCGGCGGACAGCGGCCGGCGGTGCGCATCCAGGCCAACACGCAGGCGCTCGCCGCCAACGGCATCGGCCTCGACACACTGCGCACCGCGATCACCTCGGCCAACGCCAACGGCGCCAAGGGCAGTTTCGATGGGCCCAAGCGCGGCTACACCATCGACTCGAACGATCAGCTGCTGACGGTCGACGACTACAAGAACCTGATCGTCACCTACAAGAATGGTGCGCCGGTCCGCCTGCTCGACGTGGCCCGCGTCGTCAACAGCGCCGAGAACACGCAGCTCGGCGCATGGGTCGGCATGGATTGCCCCAAGGCCTCGGCCACCGCCGCGAGCGACGCCGGCGCCGCGGCCGCGCCGGCCTGCAACGGCGGCCGCATGCTCACGCCAGCGATCATCATGAATGTGCAGCGCCAGCCGGGCGCCAACGTGATCGGCACCGTCAACGCCATCAAGGCGCAGCTGCCCGAGCTGCGCGCCGCCTTGCCGAGCAGCCTGAAGATCGACGTGCTGAGCGACCGCACCAACGGCATCCGCGCATCTGTCGACCATGTGGAGATGGAGCTGGTGCTGGCGGTGGTGCTGGTCGTGCTGGTGATCTTCGCCTTCCTCGGCAGCCTGCGCGCGACGGTGATCGCCAGCGTTGCCGTGCCGATCTCGCTGATCGGCACCTTCGGCCTGATGTACCTGATGGGCTACAGCCTCAACAACCTGAGCCTGATGGCGCTGACGATCGCCACCGGCTTCGTCGTCGACGACGCGATCGTGATGATCGAGAACATCGCCCGCTACATCGAGGAGGGCGAGCCGCCGATGGCTGCCGCCATCAAGGGCGCGACGCAGATCGGCTTCACCATCATCTCGCTGACGGTCTCGCTGGTGGCCGTGCTGATCCCATTGCTCTTCATGGGCGACGTCGTCGGGCGGCTGTTCCGCGAGTTCGCGGTGACGCTGGCCATCACCATCCTCATTTCCGCCGTCGTCTCGCTGACGCTGGTGCCGATGATGTCGGCGCGCTGGCTGAAGCGCGCCGAGAAGAAGAAGAGCGGCTTCGGCGCGAAGGCGCAGAACTTCTTCGAGCGCGTCATGCAGCGCTACGACCGTTCGCTCGTCTGGGTCATCGATCACCAGGGCCTCACGCTCGTCGTGGCCCTGCTGACCTTCCTGCTGACCGTGCTGCTGTACCTGCTGATCCCGAAGGGCCTGTTCCCGACCCAGGACACCGGCCAGCTGCAGGGCCGCCTCGAGGCGGCGCAGGACGTCTCGTACGACCGGATGTCGCAGCTGCAGCAACAGGCGGCCTGGGCGATCCTGCAGGATCCGGCGGTCGACAACCTGAGCTCCTTCGTCGGCGTCGACGCGGCCAACAACACCATGCTGCACACCGGCAGCATGCTCATCAACCTGCGCGCCAGTCACGGCGACCAGCAGGCGGTGATGGATCGCTTGCGCCAGCGTGTGCGCCAGCTCGCCGGCGCGACCTTGAACGTGCAGCCGACGCAAGACCTGACCATCGACGCCGAGACCGGCCCGACGCAATACCGCGTCTCGCTCGAAGGCGTCGACAGCGCCACCATCACGACCTGGATGAACCGCCTGATCCAGCGCCTGCAGAGCGCGCCGCAGGTCCGCAACGTCAGCAGCGACGCCGGTGCGCAGGGCCTGGCCGCCTTCGTCAACGTCAATCGAGACACCGCGGCGCGGCTCTCGATCACCGCCAGCTCGGTCGACGACGCGCTCTACAGCGCCTTCGGCCAGCGCATCGTCTCGACCATCTTCACCGAGACCAACCAGTACCGCGTCATTCTCGAGGCCCAGCCCGACAACATCACGACGCCCGAGGGGCTGGGCCAGCTCAACCTGATCGCCGGCTCGGGCAAGCCGACGCCACTCTCGGCCATTGCCAGCATCACCGAGCAGAGCGCGCCGCTCGAGATCACGCACGTCTCGCAGTACCCGGCGAGCACCCTCAACTTCGATACGGCGCCGGGCGTGGCGCTGGGCGCCGGCGTCGATGCGATCCGCCAGGCCGCCAAGGACATCGGCCTGCCCAGCAGCATGACCATGACCTTCCTGGGCGCCTCGGGCGCCTACGAGAAGTCGCTCGCGAACCAGCTCTGGCTGATCCTGGCGGCGGTGATCTGCGTCTACATCGTTCTCGGCGTGCTCTACGAGAGCTACGTCCACCCGCTGACGATCCTTTCGACGCTGCCGTCGGCGGGCGTCGGCGCGCTGCTCGCCTTGATGATCACCGGCAACGACCTCGGCGTGATCGGCATCATCGGCATCATCCTTCTCATCGGCATCGTCAAGAAGAACGCGATCATGATGATCGACTTCGCGATCGATGCCGAGCGCAACCAGAACATGAGCGCGCGCGACGCCATCCACCAGGCCGCGCTGCTGCGCCTGCGGCCGATCCTGATGACGACCCTGGCCGCGCTCTTCGCGGCGGTGCCGCTGATGCTGAGCTGGGGCGAAGGTGCCGAGCTGCGCCGGCCGCTCGGCCTGGCCATCTTCGGCGGCCTGATCGTCAGCCAGCTGCTGACGCTGTTCACGACGCCGGTGATCTATCTCGCCTTCGATCGCCTCGGCGGCGGCACGACGCGCATCGTCGCGGCCGATGAAGAAGGCCCGGCCGAGGGCAGCGGCGATGCGCCGGAGGTGGCGGCGTGAACCTGTCGCTGCCGTTCGTGCGACGCCCGATCGGCACGGTCCTGCTCACCGTCGGCGTGGCGCTGGCCGGCATCACCGGCTTCTTCCTGCTGCCGATCTCGCCGCTGCCGCAGGTCGACTATCCGGTGATCTCGGTGAGCGCGGCCATTCCGGGCGCCAGCCCGCGAGACCATGGCCACCAGCGTCGCGACGCCGCTCGAGCGCCGGCTCGGCACGATCGCCGGCGTCAACGAGATCACGTCGTCGAGCAACACCGGCTCGGCCCGCGTCACGCTGCAATTCGATCTCAGCCGCGACATCGACGGCGCGGCGCGCGAGGTGCAGGCGGCGATCAACGCCAGCCGGGTCGACTTGCCGACGACGCTGCGCAGCAACCCGACCTATCGCAAGGCCAACCCGGCGGCCTCGCCGGTGATCATCCTGGCGCTGACCTCGAAGACGAAGACGCCGGGGCAGATCTACGAGGCGGTCTCGAACGTGCTGAGCCAGCGCCTGTCGCAGGTCGATGGCGTGGGCGACGTCGAGATCGGTGGCGGTTCGCTGCCGGCGGTCCGCATCGAGCTGCTGCCGTTCGCGCTCAGCCGCTACGGCATCAGCACCGAGGACGTTCGCGCCGCCGTCCAGGCGAGCAACGCGAACCGGCCGAAGGGCACGGTCCAGGGCGAAGGCCGGCGCCTGCAGATCTACACCCAGACCCCGGCCCTGCGCGCCAGCGACTACGCGCCGATGGTGATCGCCTGGCGCAACGGCTCGGCGGTGCGGCTGCAGGATGTGGCCCAGGTCATCGACGGCGTCGAGGACACGCGCACGCTCGGCCTCTTCAACGGCGAGCCGGCGATCATCATCCTGGTCACGCGCCAGCCGTCGGCCAACATCATCCAGACCGTCGACTCGGTGCGCGCCCTGCTGCCCGAGCTGCAGGCCGAGCTGCCCGCCGACGTGACCTTGCAGGTGGCCTCGGACAGCACCAACTCGATCCGCTCTTCGCTGCACGAGGTCGAGGTCACGCTCGTCATTTCGGTGATCCTGGTCGTGCTCGTGGTGAGCGTCTTCCTGCGCAGCCTGCGCGCCACCTTCGTGCCGGCGGTGGCCACCGTCGTCGCCCTGCTCGGCACCTTCGGTGTGATGTACCTGCTCGGCTATTCGCTCAACAACCTGAGCCTGATGGCCCTCACCGTGGCCACCGGCTTCGTCGTCGACGACGCCATCGTCGTGCTCGAGAACACCAGCCGGCACATCGAGGCCGGCATGACGCGGATGCGGGCTGCGCTGCTCGGCGCACGCGAGGTCGGCTTTACCGTGCTTTCGATCAGCGTCTCGCTGGTGGCGGTCTTCATTCCGCTGCTCTTCATGGGCGGCCAGACCGGGCGGCTCTTCCGCGAATTCGCGGTCACGCTTTCGGCGTCGGTCCTCATCTCGCTCGTGATCTCGCTGACGACGACCCCGATGATGTGCGCCTGGCTGCTCAGGCCGGGCGGCGAATCGGAAAAGCGTCCGGGCTGGCCGGCGCGTGTCGCCGAGCGCGGCTACCAGTGGCTGCTGCGCCGCTATGAAGCCAGCCTCGACTGGGCGCTCGACAGCAAGGCGCTGGTGATGCTGATCCTGGTTGCCGTGGTCGGCCTGAACGTCTACCTGTTCGCGGTGGCGCCGAAGGGGTTCTTCCCGCAGCAGGACAGCGGCCAGATCATCGCCGGCCTGCGCGCCGACCAGAGCATCTCGTCGGGCGCGATGGCGACCAAGCTGCGTCAGGTCGTCGACATCATCCATCGCGATCCGGCCGTCGACACCGTGGTCGGCTTCACCGGCGGCTCGCGCGCCGGCGGCGGCTTCATGTTCGTCAACCTCAAGCCCGCGTCGCAGCGTAGCGACAGCGGCAACGCCGTGATCGCGCGGCTCAGGCCGCAGCTCGCCGAGGTCACCGGCCTGTCGATCTTTCTCAGCACGGTGCAAGTGGTGCGCTCGGGCGGCCGGCAGAGCAACTCGACCTACCAGTACACGTTGAAGAGCGACAACCTCGCCGACCTGCGCACCTGGGCGAGCAAGCTCGCCGACGAGATGAAGCGGCAAAGCGCGCTCGTCGACGTCGACACCGACCAACAGGACAACGGCGTCGAGACCATGGTCAAGGTGGACAGCAACAGTGCCCGCCGTCTCGGCCTGACCGCGAGCGCGATCGACGCCGCGCTCTACGACGCATTCGGCCAGCGCCAGGTGGCGACGATCTACACGAGCTGAACCAGTACCACGTGGTCATGGAATGGGCGCCGGGCTACACGCGCGGCCCGAACGCGCTGACCGACGTGTACGTCCCGGCGACGCGCACGGTGGTCAGCAACGGCCAGGCGGTGAACGTCGAATCGACGGCGACGACGAGTGCGATCACCGGCAGCACGAACCTGCCGGTGTCGGCCAACCCGGCGCTGAAGAACGCGTCGTCGGGCAACGTGCTGAGCAACAGCGCCACCAATCTCGTGCCGCTGACCTCGGCCGCCACTTTCTACGAAGGCTCGGCGCCGACGTCGGTCAACCACCAGGACGGCGAGCTCGCGACCACGGTGTCGTTCAACCTCGCCGACGGCGCGAACCTGAACGAGGCCAAGGAGCAGATCGCCGAGGCCGAAGCCAACATCGGCATGCCGACGAACGTCCGCGGCGCCTTCGCCGGGCACCGCCTCGAGCGCGCAGCAATCGCAAGGGCAGCAGCCGATGCTCATCGTCGCGGCGATCGTCGTCATCTACATCGTGCTCGGCATCCTCTACGAGAGCCTGATCCATCCGATCACGGTGCTCTCGACGCTGCCTTCGGCCGGCGTCGGCGCCGTGCTGGCATTGCTCCTGTTCCGGATGGAGCTCTCGATCATCGCCCTGATTGCGATCTTCCTGCTGATCGGCATCGTCAAGAAGAACGCCATCCTGATCATCGACTTCGCGCTCGAGGCCGAGCGGGCGCGCGGCCTGAGCTCGCTCGAAGCGGTGCGCGAAGCGTGCCTGCTGCGCTTTCGCCCGATCCTGATGACGACGCTGGCGGCGGCGCTCGGCGCCCTGCCGCTGGCGATCGGCTTCGGCGAAGGCTACGAGCTGCGCCAGCCGCTCGGCGTGGCCATCATCGGCGGCCTGATCGCGAGCCAGCTGCTGACCCTGCTGACGACGCCGGTCGTCTACATCCTGCTCGACAAGCTGCGCCGCCGCGCGCCCGACGAGCGCCACCTGAGCCGTGCCGGCGGCAACGTCGCCGCCGCCGCATGACCTTCATGAACATCCACTCGAGGTCCCGCAACCCGCCTGCGTCGCCGCCGCGCCTCGCGCTGGCCGTCGTTGTCGCGGCCGCGCTTGCCGCCTGCACCATCGGCCCGGAGTATGAGCGGCCGAGCGCGCCGACGCCTGCGAGCTACAAGGAAGCGGCCGCCGGCTGGGTCGAGGCCGCACCGGCCGACCTGCTCGATCGCGGCGACTGGTGGACGCTCTTCGGCGATGCCGAGCTGAACAAGCTGGTGCCGCAGGTCGAAGTCTCGAACCAGAACGTCGCGGCCGCGGTGGCGGCCTACGCGCAGGCGCGGGCGCTGGTGCGCGAGCAGGACGCGGCGCGCTTTCCGGCGCTGGCGCTCGACGCCGGCGTCAGCCGCTCCGGCGCCGGCAGTCCCGGCCCCAACGGCAAGCGCGTCGCCAATTCCTTTCACGCTACCCTCGATGCCAGTTGGGAACCCGATGTCTGGGGCCGCTTGCGCCTGGCCGTCACCGGCGCCGAGGCCAGTGCCCAGGCGAGCGAAGCCGATCTCGCGGGGGCACGCCTCTCGGCGCAAGCCGAGTTGGCCACCGACTACTTCGCGCTGCGCGAGACCGACGCCGAAGAGGCGCTGCTGCGCAGCAGCGTCGAGGGCTACCAGCGCGCGCTGAAGATCACCCAGAACAGCTACGACGCCGGCATCACGGCAAAGACCGATGTGCTGCAGGCCGAGACCACGCTTGCCAACGCGCAGGCCGACCTGGTCTCCGAAATCGGCAAGCGGGCGCAGCTCGAGCACGCCATCGCGGTGCTGGCCGGCAAGCCACCGGGCGACTTCAGCATCGCCGTGGCCGAATGGTCGATGCGCGTTCCCGCGGTGCCGCTCGGCGTGCCCTCGACGCTGCTGCAGCGCCGGCCCGACATCGCCTCGGCCGAGCGCGCCGTCGCGGCGGCGAATGCGCAGATCGGGATCCAGCGTTCGGCCTATTTCCCCAACTTTTCGCTGAGCGGCACGTTCGGCTTTGCCGGCTCGCATGTGCCGGGTCTGTTCAGCGCGTCGAGCAGCCTCTGGTCGGTCGGCCTCTCGGTGGCGCAGACGATCTTCGATGCCGGCGCAACGACCGCCCGGGTCGAGGGTGCCGAGGCCGCGCACGACCGCGCCGTGGCCCAGTATCGGCAGATCGTGCTGAGCGCATTTCAAAGCGTCGAGGACCAGCTCAGCTCGAGCCGTGCCCTGGCCGATCAGGAGAGCCTGCGGCGCAAGGCTTCGCAGGCCGCCGACCTGACCGAGCAGCAGCTGCTGAACCGATATCGCGCCGGCCAGGTGGCCTACACCGATGTCGTCACGGCGCAGGCGTCGGCGCTCAGCGCGAGGCGCACGCTGGTGCAATTGCAGAGCAGCCAGCAGGCGACGGCGATTGCCCTGATCCAGGCTCTCGGCGGAGGTTGGCACGCGCCGCAAGCACAGACCGAAGCGCCACGCTGATTGCCAGAGAGGCTCGTGCTCGCCCCGGCGAGGCGCGCCATGTATCGAAACACCCTAGGGTCCGCGTCCGGGCCCTCCACGAGAATCGTCGCATCCATAGAAGGGCGCGATGGAAAAGATCTGGCTGAAGCAGTATCCCGCCGGTGTTCCCGCCGAGATCGACGTGGCCCAGTACGCATCGCTGGTCGCCCTGCTCGACGAGAGCTTCCAGCGCTATGCCGACCGTACGGCCTATATCTTCATGGGCAAGTCGATCACCTTCGGCCAGGTCGACCAGGCCTCGCGCGCCTTCGCCGCGTGGCTGCAGGCCCAGGGTTTCACCAAGGGCGATCGCGTCGCGATCATGATGCCCAACGTGCCGCAGTATCCGGTCGCGGTGGCGGCGATCCTGCGCGCCGGCCTGGTCGTCGTCAATGTCAACCCGCTGTACACGCCGCGCGAGCTCGAGCATCAACTGAAGGACTCGGGCGCCCGCGCCATCGTCGTCCTCGAGAACTTTGCCGGCGTGCTGGCGCAGGTGATGGCGTCGGTGCCGACGAAGATGGTCGTGCTGGCCTCGATGGGCGACATGCTCGGCTTTCCCAAGGGCCTGATCGTCAACTACGTCGTGCGCAAGGTGAAGAAGCTGGTGCCGGCATTTCAAATCGCCGGTGCCGTGCGCTTCAACGATGCCGTCGATGCCGGCCGCGGCAGGCCGTTCAAGGCCGTGCCGGTCGGGCCCGACGACACGGCCGTGCTGCAGTACACCGGCGGCACCACCGGCGTCAGCAAGGGCGCACAACTGCTGCATCGCCATCTCGTCGCCAACATCCTGCAGTCCGAGGCCTGGTACCAGCCGGCGCTGAAGAAGATCGCCGCCGGCGAGCAGATCGTCACCATCTGCGCCTTGCCGATCTATCACATCTTCGGCTTCAACACGAACATGATGCTGGCCATGCGCATGGGCGGTGCCAACATCCTGATCGCCAATCCGCGTGACCTCGCCGGTGTGTTCAAGGAGCTGCAGGGGCAGAAGTTCCACAGCTTTCCCGCCGTCAATACGCTCTTCAATGCGATGGCGCATCACCCGGATTTCGGCAGCGTCGACTGGAGCGGCCTCGTCATCTCGGTCGGCGGCGGGATGGCGGTGCAGAGCGCCACGGCCAAGCTCTGGCTCGAGAAGACGGGCTGCCCGATCGTCGAGGGCTACGGTCTGTCCGAGACCTCGCCTTCGGTCAGCTGCAATCCGGTCGACAGCAGCGCCTATAGCGGCAACATCGGTCTGCCGATGCCCAACACCGACATGAAGCTGATCGACGACGACGGCAACGAGGTACCAATGGGCACGCCCGGCGAGATCGCGATCAAAGGGCCGCAGGTGATGGCCGGCTACTGGCAACGCGCCGACGAGACGGCCAAGGTGATGACTGCCGACGGGTTCTTCCGCAGTGGCGACATCGGCGTGGTCGACGAGCGCGGCTACTTCAAGATCGTGGACCGCAAGAAGGACATGATCCTGGTCAGCGGCTTCAACGTCTATCCGAACGAAGTCGAAGACGTGGTCACGCAGATGCCCGGCATCCTGGAGTGCGCGGCGGTCGGCATTCCCGACGAGAAATCGGGCGAAGCGGTCAAGCTCGTCATCGTCAGAAAGGATCCGGGCGTCACCGAGGCGATGGTCCGTGCCTACTGCGAAGCCAACCTCACCGGCTACAAGCGCCCGAAGATCATCGAGTTTCGCAACGACCTGCCGAAGACGCCGGTCGGCAAGATACTTCGTCGGGAATTGCGCGACAAAGCGTGAGATTCGAGAGTCAACGGCGTGCTCGCTCCTGATACATTTCTGGCCATGTCGAAGCGGCGGGCGACGGGCTGGCGCGGGAGCGTCTCGCTTACGGGTAGGTTTCAGGCGTGATCTGGGTCAAGACCGACGCCGGGCGCGTCGAAATGCAAACGCGCGCGCTGGTCAAGGAGCGCGCACGGCGCAATCTCCTGCTTCTCATCGACGGCTCGAAGTCGGAAGAGATGCTGCTGGCCAACCTCGCCGGCATCACGGCAGCCGATTTCCAGGAGCTGCGCAAGCTCGACCTGATCGCACCGGCGGCCGGCGCCGTGACCGTGGGCAATCCGGCGCGCGCGACCAATTTCGACTCGACGCGCACCACCATTCCGGCGCCCCTGCCGAGCAGCGGCCCGCTCGACTATGGCCAGTTCACGGCCGCCCTCACCAAGCTCATCTCGGCCAACCTCGGCCTGCGCGGCTTCACTCTGACGCTTGCGGTCGAGAAGGCCGGAACCATCGAAGAGCTGCGCGAGGTGGCGCATCGGGCCATCGATCAGATCCGCGAGCGCAAGGGCGAAGCGGTGGCCGCCGAAGCGCGCAAGACGCTCTACGGCGCCTGAGCCTCGCCGGCGCCATTCGCGGCACCGATGGCGTCGCGCATCTTTCTGGCCGGCACGTTCGCTCCGGGCGAGGTGCTGAGGCTGCCGCCCCCCGAGTCGCGCCATCTTCAGGTGCGGCGGCTGCAGCCCGGCGATGCGGTGCTGCTGTTCAACGGCGAGGACGGCCTGGAGTGGTCGAGCGAGATCATGCGCATCGGCCGGGCCGAGGTCGAGTTGCGCATCACGGGTGCCGTGCCGGTCGATCGCGAGCTGCCGATCGCGGTGACGCTGGCGCTCGGCGTTCCGGCCAACGAGCGCATGGACGCCTGGGTCGAAAAGGCCACCGAGCTCGGGGTCGCCGCCATCCAGCCGCTCATCTGCGAGCGCTCGGTCTTGCGTCTGGCCGGCGATCGTGCCGAGACACGCCGTCGGCACTGGCGGGCGGTGGCCGCATCGGCGAGCGAGCAGTGCGGGCGGGTGCGCGTGCCGCGCGATCGCCGTGCCGATGAAGCTCGACGAGTGGCTGCGCAGCCTGGAGGCCTTGCCCGCGCAAGGCCCACGCACGAGCCGCGTCGTGCTCAGCCTCGCCGTTCGCGCCGCCCCGGTGACCACCGTCTTTGCAGCGGGCGCGCATGAAGGGCAGTCGTCGCTGCTGGCGCTGAGCGGCCCCGAAGGCGGCCTGGCTCCGGCCGAGGAAGAGGCCGCCGTCGCCGCCGGCTTCGTGCGCGTCGGCCTCGGGCCACGCGTCCTGCGTGCCGACACCGCACCGCTGGCCTTGCTGGCCTGGCTCGGTCTTGCGACCGCATCGGCGCAGCCATGAACCGCAAGTTGCTGCTGCTGGCGTTGTGCCAGGGATTCTTCCTGACCAACAACGTCACCTTCGCCGCCATCAACGGGCTCGTGGGCTTGCGCCTTGCGCCCGAAGCCTGGATGGCGACCCTGCCGATCACTGCCTACGTCGCCGGCGGCGCGCTCTTCGCCGGCCTCGTGGCGCGCCATCAGCGCGCCTGGGGCCGGCGCCGGGCCTTCCAGGTCGGCCTTTGCGTGGCCATCGCAACGACCGCCCTGTGCGCCTGGGCAGCGTTGCAACGCGCACTTCGGCTGGCTCATCGTCGGCGCGACGCTGGCCGGCTACTACAACGCCAATGCCGGCCTCTATCGCTTCGCCGCGACCGAGCTGGTGGCGCCGGCCTTCAAGGAGAAGGCGATCTCGTGGGTGCTGGCCGGCGGCATCATCGGCGCCGTCGCCGGGCCGAACCTGGCGCGCCTGACGAGAAACGTGCTGCCGGGCGAGTTCGCCGGCGCCTACGCGGCGCTCGCGCTCGTTGCGCTGGCGTCGCTGGCGACGATCTCGTTCATCCGCTTTCCGCCGCTGCCCCTGCCGACAGCGGCAGCACCGGGCCGGCCGCTGCGCGAGATCGCGCCCAGCCGGTATTCATCGTCGCCGTCGTCGCCTGCGCGCTCGGCTACGGCGTGATGAACCTGCTCATGGCCGCCACGCCGATCGCGATGGCGATGTGCTCGCATCCTTTCGAGAACACGGCGCTGGTCCTCGAATGGCATGTGCTCGGCATGTTCGTGCCGAGCTTTTTCACCGGCGCCCTGATCAAGCGCTTCGGCGCGCTGCGGGTGATGGCCATCGGCGTCGTGCTCAATGCGGCTCTGCATCGCCGTGGCCTTGAGCGGCGTCGAGCTCGAGCGCTTTCTGGTCGCGTTGTTCGCCCTCGGGGTCGGCTGGAATTTCCTCTTCATCGGCGGGACCTCGCTCGTCACCGCGGCCTATCGGCCGGAGGAAAAGACGAAGGCGCAGGCAGCCATGGACACCACGGTCTTCTCGACCATGACGATCACCTCGTTCAGCTCGGGCGCGCTGGTGACGACACAAGGCTGGACCTGGCTCAACCTGGGCTCGATCGTGCCGGTCGCGATCTGCGCGGCGGCCCTGCTCTGGTTCGCCGCGACCCGGCGGCGCGCCGCGCTCGCCGCCGCCTGATCAGCGCCGCGCCGAGCCGGCGACGAGCTCGAAGCGAAAGAGCCGGCACTCGATCGGCCCGTTCCACATCGGGACGCGGCGCGATTCCTTCAGGCGCATCGCGCTCGGCAGCTTCATGTCGGGACTCAGGATCCAGGCCGTCCAGCCGGCCGGATGCGCGGTGTAGGCCTGTTTCCAGTGCGTCGCCAGACGGGCGAAGAAGTCGCTCGGCGTGGCTCGGTCTTCGGCCGATTCGCGGCTCGGACCGCGCGTCTGGCCGGCCTTGCCGCCGACTTCGATGCGCTCGCCGTAGGGCGGATTGAGCATCAAGGTTCCGGGCAGGTCGGCGGCCAGGATCGGCGGCGGCCGCTCGAGCGCGTCGCCGCCGTTGAAGACGATCGCATGAGCGACGCCGGCGCGCTCGGCATTGCGGCGCGCGAAGTCGACCATCCGGAACGACAGGTCGCTGGCGAAGATCGGCACCTCGGGCGGATGCTCGCGCGAGCGGGCATGGCTGCGCAGGCGCTGCAGCTCGGCGCGCGCCTCCGCGCCACTGAAGGGCAGCAGCTTCTCGAAGGCGAAGCGGCGCAGCGCGCCCGGCGCGATGCCGCAGGCGAGCTGCGCGGCCTCGATCGCGATCGTGCCGGAGCCGCAGCACGGGTCGTGCAGGGCGCCGCCGGCGGCCGCTGTGCCGCGCCATCCGGCCGCGGCCAGCATCGCCGCTGCCAGCGTCTCCTTCAGCGGTGCGTCGCCGACGTCGCTGCGCCAACCGCGCTTGAAGAGAGCTTCGCCGGAGCTGTCGACGTAGAGCGATGCCTGTTCCGGGCCGACGTGCAGGACCAGCGGCAGGTCGGGCCGGGTGGTGTCGACGCTCGGCCGCTCGCCGCTTTCTTCGCGCATGCGGTCGCAGACGGCGTCCTTGACGCGCAAGGCCGCGAAGTTGAGGCTGCGCAAGGGGCTCTTCTGCGCCGTCGTGTCGACGCGCAGGGTCTGCGCCGGGCTGATCCAGTCCGACCACGCGACGCTGCGCGCCAGTGCGTACAAGTCTTCTTCGTTTCGATAGTCGCCGGCGGCGACCTCGATGAGCACGCGCTGCGCCAGGCGGCTCTCGAGATTGAGCAGCATCACCTCGCGCGGATCGCCGGCCAAGGAGACGCCGCCGCGCTGCGCCGTGATCGTGGCGCCGGGCAGCAGGGCGCGAACCTCGATCTCGAGCAGCGCCTCGACGCCGGCGGCGCAGGGCAGAAAGAGCGGCAGGGGCATGAGGGTCGGCCGAACGTTTGCGGCTACATCGCCTTGCGCAATTGCGCGGGCGCGATCTTCAGGGCCTCGCGATATTTGGCGACCGTGCGGCGCGCGACGCGGATGCCCTGCTCGTCGAGCATCTGCGAGATCTGGCTGTCGGATAGAGGCTTGACCGGATCCTCGGCCGAGACGATCTGGCGCAGCAGCGCCCGCACTGCCGTGCTCGAGGCATTGCCGCCGGCCTCGGTGGCGAGAGATGAGCCGAAGAAATACTTCAGCTCGAAGGTACCGAAGGGCGTCGACATGTACTTGGCCGTGGTCACGCGCGAGATGGTCGACTCGTGCAGGCCGAGCTCATCGGCGATCTCGCGCAGCACCAGCGGCTTCATGGCGATGGCGCCGTGCGTGAAGAAGCTCTTCTGCCGCTCGACGATCGCCTGCGAGACGCGCTGGATGGTGTCGAAGCGCTGCAGGATGTTCTTCACGAACCAGCGCGCTTCCTGCAGGCGCGAGTTCAAGCCCGCGGCGGCGCCGTTCAGCGACGCCGCGCCGCTGCGGCTGCCGGCACCGCGCTGCTGGCGGATCGCGCTGGCGTAGAGGTCGTTGATGCGCAACTTGGGCATCACGTCCGGATTGAGCAGCACCTTCCAGCTGCGTCCGGACTTCTGCACGATCACGTCGGGCACGATGATGTTGGCCTCGGCGCGCGCGAACGGCCGTGCCGGCTTCGGCTCGAGGCTGAGGATGATGGCCTGCGCTTCGCGCAGCAACTGCTCGTCGGCACCGGTCACCGCCATCAGGCGCTTCATGTCGCGCCGGGCCAGCAGGGGCAGGTGGTTCTTGCAGACGATGATGGCAATCGCCTGCGCCTCGCCGCGCGGCCGGTGCCGCAGCTGCAGGGTCAGGCATTCGCCCAGGTCGCGGGCGCCCACGCCGGTCGGCTCCATGCTTTGCAGGAAGCGCAGGCCGCAGCGCAACTGCATCAGGATCGGATCGGTCGCCTCGTCTTCCTCGATGCCGTCTTCTGCGGCGTCGCGTTCGAACTCCAGGCCGCCCTCGCGCAAGCGCTCGGCGATGTCCTCGAGCGCGTCGGCGAGCAGGCCGTCTTCGTCGAGCGAGTCGATGAGCACCAGCACGGCGGCGGCGTCGGCCGGCTGACAGGCGCATGCTCGACAACTGGCTGCGCAAGTGATCCTGCAGGCTGATCGTGGCGGTGTCGCGGTCGATCTCGTCGAAGCCGTCGGCGTCGTTCTGCGTCCGTGTCTTGCCGGGCGTCTCGCGGATGCCGTCGAAGTCTTCCCGCTCGGTCCCGTTCTCCCAGTCTTCGCGCTCCGTGCCGCCGAAGTCGGCGGCGCCATCGATCGCCGGGACGTCGTCGCTGCCCTCGCCGACGCTCTCGCTCGCCCGCTCCGCCTCGCGCTCGCCGGCGCGCTCGGCGCTCGACAGGCGTTCAGCCAGCGGCTCGAACGCCGGCGCGGCTTCTTCCTCGGTCTCGAGGAACGGGTTCTGCTCGAGCATCTGCTCGACTTCCTGATGCAGCTCGAGGGTCGAGAGCTGCAGCAGGCGGATCGACTGCTGCAGCTGCGGCGTCAGCGCCAGATGCTGCGACAGGCGAACCTGCAGCGATGGCTTCATCGAGCTCATGGCTGCGGGCCCTACATCCGGAAGTTTTCGCCGAGGTACACCTTGCGGACATCGGCATTGGCGACGATTTCTGCAGGTGTTCCTTCGGCCAGAACCCGGCCTTCGCTGATGATGTAGGCGCGGTCGCAGATGCCGAGGGTCTCGCGGACGTTGTGATCGGTGATGAGCACGCCGATGCCGCGCTGCTTCAGGAAGCTGATGATTCGCTGGATCTCGATGACCGCGATCGGATCGATGCCGGCGAAGGGCTCGTCGAGAAGGATGAAGCGCGGCTGCGTCGCCAGGGCCCGCGCGATCTCGACCCGCCGCCGCTCGCCGCCCGACAAGGCCGGTGCCGGCGAAGCCCGCAGCTTTTCGATCGACAGGTCCTTCAGCAGGCTTTCGAGCGTGTCCTCGATCGCCGCTTTCTTCAGCGGCTTGCCTTCGGCATCGACCTGCAGCTCGAGGACGGCACGGATGTTCTCCTCGACGTTGAGCTTGCGGAAGATCGAAGGCTCTTGCGGCAGGTACGACAGGCCGAGGCGCGAGCGCTGGTGGATCGGCAGGCGCTCGACGCGCCGGCCTTCGATCGTGATCTCGCCGCCGTCGGCACGGACCAGGCCCACGATCATGTAGAAGCTCGTCGTCTTGCCCGCCCCGTTCGGCCCGAGCAGGCCCACCACCTCGCCGCTGCGAACGCTGAGGCGAACGTCGTCGACGACCATGCGCGAGCCATACGACTTGCGCAGGCCGTGCGCCTCGAGGCGGTGCCGCGTCGAGGCTGAACCGGCCGCCGCCGTCACTTCTTTTCTCCGAGCGTGGGCGAGCTCTTCAAGGGCGCGGCCGACGCCGCGGCGCTTGCCGCAGCGGCGGCCTCGAGCGCCGCGGCCGTGCCCTCCTTGGGGGTGAGGATGGCGCGTACCCGGCCACCCGGGTTGGACGCCGTCGCCGGGGCTCCGCCGACGACATTGACGACCTCGGTCGCGCTGTCGTAGGTGATCAGGTTGCCGTTGATCTCGTCCGTCATTTCCGAGCCGCGCAGGCGTCGCCAGGTCGCGTTGTTGACGAAGCGCACGACGTCGGACTTGCCGTCGTACTCGAGGCGCTCGGCGTCGCCCTCGATCCATTCGTTGGGCTCGTCGCGTTTTTGCCGGAAGGTGGCGTGCTGTCCGGGCGCGCCGTAGGCGATGGCGGTGTGATAGCCGTCGGGCGACTCGCGCACCTCGATGCGGGCGGCGCGGATCACGATGGTGCCCTTGGTGACGACGACGTTCCCGTTGAGAACAACAACCTGGTTGAGCAGGTCGATCCGGCCCGGCAGGTCGGACTCCGTTTTCAGGGGCTTGAAGCGGTCGGCCTTCTCCGCGCGTGCGGGCAGGCTGGCGGCAGCGAGCGCGGCAAGTCCGATGAGGAAGAGGAGGCGAAAAGGGCGGATGGGCACGAGAGAAGAGGGAAAGCCAGTATTCCGCATAGCGGCATAAAACTTGCAGGCCATTCTATGCGAGGCCTCGCTTCATGCGCTCCGGCGAGACGCTCCAATCTCACGAACCGCTGCGCTGCCGACGTCGCCGCGGCGCGACGCCAGGGTTCGCTCAGGCGCCCTGACGAACCCGGGCGACCAGGGCGTCGACCACCCCCAGCATGCGCTCGTTGTTGCCTTCCGGTGTCGTCGCCGGCCCGTTCGCGCTGGCGAGGCTGCCGTTGGTATAGAAGCGGCCCTGCACGCCCATCGCGGGCACGGCGTCGATCTTGTACGCCGCCGCGATCTGGCGCGCCCGCTGCGCCTGCGTCTGGACCGAGAACGAGTTGTAGGCCGGCATGAACTTGAGCGGGTCGACGCCGTTCTTCAGCATGAACGCCGAGATGTCTTCCGGCGTGCGCAGGCGCACATGGTCGTTGTGGATGGCGTAGAAGACGCGCCGCTGCATGCTTGGAACCAAGCCCATGTTCTCGAGGGCGTAGTAGAGCTTCTGCTGGACCGTGAACGGCTCTTCGCGAAACCAGACCGGAACCCGGCGCAGCACGACGTCGGCGGGCAGCGTCTTCGACCAGGCCTCGAGCGCCGGCTCGAAGGCGTTGCAATGCGGGCATTCGTACCAGAAGAACTCGATGACCTCGATCTTGCCCGGCAGGGTCGCCGGCAACGGCTGCTCGAGCCGCACGTAGTTGACGCCTTCGACAGGCGCCTTCGCCTGCGCGAAGGCCGCCGGGGTGGCGCCGGCGAGGCTCAGGCCCCCGAGACAGGCGGCGGAGAATTTGCGTCGATTCAGGTTCATGGCTGGCTCTCTATTTCGGACTGCATGGCTATTTCTGAACCCGCACCAGCGCCGAATCGACGCCGTTTTCGGACAGCTTGTCCTTCGCGGCATCGGCTTGTTCCTTCTTCTCGAACGGGCCGACGCGTACCCGGACGACCGTCCGGCCGCCCTGTTCGCGTTCGGTCAGCTTGCTCTCGATGCCCAGGATCGCCAGCTTGGCGCGCTGCTGCTCGGCGTCCTCGGTGCGCGCGAAGGCGCCGGCCTGCACGAAATAGATGAACGGATCAGCGCCCGTCCCGGTGGACAGCGGCACCGACGGGCGCGACCCCGTGCTGTCGGTGCTGGTGCTGCTCGCGGCCGCGGTCACCGGCCGGGCCGGTCGGGCCGCGCTGGCGGCGCCCGGGTCGATGACGGTTGGCGGCACGAGCGTCGGCGGTGTCGCCGCCACCGGCGGCAGCAAGCTCGCCGGCGCCGGCGTCGACGCCGGCGCCGCAGCCGAGGCCGGGTTCTTGCCGGCCAAGGCGCTGTTCGGGTCCCAGTTGCGATTGCGCTCGGCCTCGGCCGCGTCCTGGCCGTTGGGCCGCGGCTGCACCTTGTTGACGAACGGGTTCGGCGCCTTGGTGACGTAGAGCGCCACGCCGAGGGCGAGCGCAAGGCCGATCAAGAGGCCGATGACGAAGCCGATGACGAAGCCGCCGCGCTGCAAGGCCGGCCGAGAGGAAACTGATTTCATGCCGGCTCCGGAGCTCTGTCCATGCGATCGGGGGCGCTGACGCCGAGCACGGCGAGCGCGTTGCGGATGACCTGGCGCGTCGCCGCCAGGAGGGCCAGGCGCGCCCGCGCGAGCGGCGCGTCGTCGACGAGGAAGCGCTCGGCCGCGTAATAGCTGTGAAAAGCCGCCGCCAGGTCGCGCAGGTAGAACGTGATCTCGTGCGGTGCCAGCCCGCTTGCCGCGGCCGACAGAACCTGCGGGAAGTCGGCGAGCTTTTTCAGCAAGCGCGATTTCGCTCGGCGCTTGCAGGCGAGCGAGATCGGCCGCGCCGAGATGCGACGGGTCACCGCCCTGGGCCGTGAATTGCTCGACGACCGAGCAGATCCGCGCGTGTGCGTACTGGACGTAGAAGACCGGGTTCTCGTCGTTCTGTTTCAGCGCCAGGTCGACGTCGAAGGTGAACTCGGTGTCGGCCTTGCGGCTCAGCATGAAGAAGCGGACCGCATCCCGGCTCGTCCACTCGATGAGATTGCGCAGGGTCACGTAGCCGCCGGCGCGCTTGGAGACCTTCACTTCCTCGCCGCCGCGCTCGACCCGCACCATCGTGTTCAGCACGTATTGCGGAAAGGACTTCGGGATGCCCATGTCGGCGGCCTGCAGGCCGGCGCGCACGCGCGCGATCGTGCCGTGATGGTCGCCGCCCTGGATGTCGATGGCCTGGCGAAAGCCGCGTTCGAACTTGGCCAGGTGATAGGCGACGTCGGGGACGAAGTAGGTATAGGTGCCGTCGGACTTGCGCATGACCCGGTCCTTGTCGTCACCGTAGTCGGTGCTGCGCAGCCAGAGCGCGCCGCCTTCCTCGAAGGTCTTGCCCGAGGCGGCGAGGCGGGCCACGGTGGCCTCCACGCGGCCGCTCGAATAAAGGCTCGACTCGAGAAAATAGTTGTCGAAGCGAACCCCGAAGGCAGCGAGGTCGAGGTCCTGCTCGTGGCGCAGGTAGGCGACCGCGAACTGCCGGATGCCGTCGAGGTCGTCCAAGCGGCCCGACGCGGTGAAGCTGCGGTCGTCGGCCGCCACGGTCTTGCCGGCCTTGAAATCGGCGGCGATGTCGGCGATGTAGTCGCCGTTGTAGGCGGGGTCCGGCCAGCCGGGATCGCCAGGCGCCAAGCCGCGCAGGCGCGCTTCGACCGATGCCGCGAGCGTCGCGATCTGGACCCCGGCGTCGTTGTAGTAGAACTCGCGCGTGACCCGGCGGCCTTGCGTTTCGAGCAGGTTGCAGATCGCATCGCCGAGAGCGGCCTGGCGGGTGTGGCCGACATGCAGCGGCCCGGTCGGGTTGGCCGAGACGAACTCGACGATGACCGGCTCCGTCGTCGCCCGCCGCGCGCCGTCCGAACGACGAGCCGGCCTCGAGCACCTCGGTGACGGTGCGCTGGCGCGCTGCCGCACGCAGATGCAGGTTGATGAAGCCGGGGCCGGCGATATCGATCGACTCGACCCAGCGTTCGACCGCTGTCTTCTTGCGCAAGGCCGCGATGAGCTCGGCCGCGACCTCGCGCGGATTGCGCTTCTGCGCCTTGGCCAGCGGCATGGCCGCGGTGCAGGCGAGATCGCCGTGCGCGGCCTGGCGCGGCGTCTCGAAGGCAGCGGCCACGGCGTTGCCGGGGCTCACTTCGTCGATCGCGGTGCGCAGCGCATCGAGCAATTCGTCACGGGGCCGGGTCATCGGCGAATTCTACGAGCCGTGATTTGCGCACCACGCCACTCGGCGCGAAGTGGCTGCAGACCGTGAATAAGACAGTCCGCCGGCGCGGGCAACGTACTTCTGCTCACATGCCGATGCAAGAATTGCCGTCCCGAACACGTGCCCTCGATGTCTTCCGCGACCACCGTCTCCGCCCCGCCCGTCGTCGTGCCGGAAGCGCCTGCCATGCCGGCGCAGATCGGCAAATACCGCATCCTCGGCCGTCTCGGCGACGGTGCCACGAGCGAGGTCTTCCTCGGCTACGACGACTTCCAGGGTCGCAACGTCGCCATCAAGCGGGTGCGCGCCTCGACCGCCGCCGATCCCATCGACGGCCACTATTCAGAGCGCTTCTTCGCCGCCGAAGCCGCGCTCGTCGGCCGGCTGCAGCATCCCAACGTCGTCCAGATCTTCGACGCCGTGCCGGATGCGCAGGGTGACTACCTGGTCATGGAGTACGTTGCCGGCAGCACGCTGCGGCCTTACTGCCGCGCCGACCAGCTGCTCTCGCTCGAGCTCGTGGTCGAGATCGGCTTCAAGTGCGCGATGGCGCTCGGCTATGTCTATCGACAAGGGCTGATCCACCGCGACGTCAAGCCCGCCAACCTGCTGGCGGTGCTCAACAACGGCACCATCACCGACGTCAAGATCACCGACTTCGGCAGCGTCCTGAACCTCGGCTCCGACGTCACCCAGATCCACCGCGTCGGCTCGCTCGCCTACATGTCGCCCGAGCAGCTCGACGGCGGCACGCTCGACTGCCGCGCCGACATCTATTCGCTCGGCGCCGTGCTCTATCACCTCATCGCCGGCCGGCCGCTCTTCGATGCGCAGGTGCAGTCGGCCATGATGCATCAGATCTACAACGTCAAGCCGGCGCCGCTGGCCGGCCTGCGCGCCGGCGTCAGCGCCGGCCTCGACGCGGTGATCCAGAAGGCGCTCGGCAAGCAGCCGGGCAGCCGCTACAACGACTGGGGCGAGTTCGCGCAGGCGCTCTCCGAGCTGGTGACGACGCAGCAGGTGCCGCGCGGCCAGTTCCAGGGCGTGCTCGATTCCGAGCGCTTCACCCTGCTGCGCTCGCTCGAGTTCTTCGCCAACTTCGGCGACGTCGAGCTCTGGGAAGTGGTGCATCGCGCCAAGTGGCAGCGCTTCCACTTCGGCCACGCGCTCTATCGCAAGGGCGAAGAAGGCAGCACCTTTCACATCATGGCCCAGGGCGAGGTCGAGATCTTTCGCGACGGCAAGAAGGTCGCGCAGCTCGGTGCCGGCACCTCGGTCGGCGAGATGGCCTATCTCGCCCCGAGCGCCGAGCTGAAGAAGCACAGCACCGACGTCATCGTCACCGAGCCGGCGACGACGATCTCGTTCACGCCCGAGACGCTGATGCAGCTGAGCCCCAACTGTCGCCACCTGTTCCACGATTCCTTCATCAAGGTGCTCGTCCGGCGCCTGCATTCGGCGCACGAGCAGCTGGCCCACCCGCGCCGCATCTTCTGATCTCCCCCTTCGGGTCGTCCCTGCCTCCCTCTTCGAGTCGTCTTGCCGGTGCAACGCCGGGCATGCTCCAATCGCTGCCGGCCGCCCGCCTCGGCAGACTGGCCGATCCGAACCCTCAGGAGATCTCATGAAGCAACTGCTCAGCATTTCCGCCGCCCTGGCGATGGCGTTCTCGGCCTCCGTCTTCGCCGCCGACGCGCCAGCGAGCGCGCCGAAGACGGCGCAACAGCAGAAGATGGCCGACTGCAACAAGCAAGCAACCGGCAAGAAGGGCGAAGAGCACAAAGCCTTCATGCAGAGCTGCCTCTCGGCCGGCGGCGCGCCCGCAGCGGCCCCGACCAAGATGACGCAGCAGGAGAAGATGACCGACTGCAACAAGAAGGCGACCGGCAAGACCGGCGACGACCGCAAGGCCTTCATGAAGACCTGCCTCTCCTCGTAAGCGGCAGCCAAGCGGCACCGATTGCCGCCGCCGCTTCCCGGGGGGCGGCAAGCGATCCGTCGGCGTCGCACAATCGGGCGTCATGTCCGCTCCGCAGGATTCGCCGCAGCCGGCACCCATTCGTGCCGTGCTATTCGATGCTTACGGCACGCTGTTCGACGTCTACAGCATCGGCGCCGCCGCGGAGCGGCTATTCCCGGGCGCCGGCGAGCGCCTCGGCATTCTCTGGCGCGACAAGCAGATCGAATACACCCGGCTGACCTCGATGAGCGGCAAGGCGCGGAGCTTTCGCGACTGCACGCGCGCCGGCCTGCGTTTCGCCACCAAGCGCCTCGGCCTCACGCTCGGCAGCGCCGCCGAGGACGAGCTGATGGCCTGTTACGACCGGCTCGAGCCCTTCGCCGAGAACCGCGCCGTCCTCGATGAGCTGAAGCGCCGTGGCATCCGCGCCGGCATCCTCAGCAATGGCGACCCCGACATGCTCGACGCCGTAGTCGGCAACGCCGGCTTCTCTGGCCTGCTCGATCCGCTGCTGAGCGTCGAAGGCACGGGCCGATTCAAGACCGATCCGGCCACCTATGCGCTCGGCACGGCCGCGTTCGGGCTGCCTGCGAGCGAGGTGCTGTTCGTCTCGAGCAACTGCTGGGACGCGATCGGCGCCACCTGGTTCGGCTACACGACGCTGTGGATCAACCGCTTCGGCCTCCCGCTCGACGAGCTCGGCGCGGCGCCGACCCGAACCGGCACGAATCTCGCAGATGTCCTGACTTTTTCATTCGCTTCTTCCGGGAATCCCGCCTCATGACGCTCCCCCTGCCGCACGGCGTGGCCATCAACGCCCCCATCCTTCCCGGCTTCGAGACCATCCTGACCTTGCCGGCGCTCGAGCTCGTGGCCAAGCTGCACCGCGCCTTCGAGGCGCGCCGCCAGGAGCTGCTGGCGGTTCGTGCCGAACGAGCGAAGCGGCTCGATGCCGGCGAGCTGCCCGACTTTCCGGCCGAGACGCGCGCCATCCGCGAAGGCGACTGGAAGATCGCGCCCGTGCCCCGGGCCTTGCAGCTGCGCCGCGTCGAGATCACGGGCCCGGTCGATTCGAAGATGGTCATCAACGCCTTCAACTCGGGCGCCGATTCGTACATGACCGATTTCGAGGATTCGAACTCACCCTTGTGGACGAACCAGATCCAGGGCCAGATCAACATCGGCCAGGCGATCCGGCGGACGCTGTCGTTCGAGCAGGCGTCGGCGGCGGGCACCAGGAGCTATCGCCTCAACGACAGGATCGCGACGCTGCAGGTGCGCCCGCGCGGCTGGCATCTCGACGAAAAGCACGTCACCGTCGACGGGCAGCGTGTCTCGGGCGGCCTCTTCGACTTCGCGCTCTTCATCTTCCACAACGCCAAGGAGCAGCTGGCGCGCGGCGCCGGTCCGTACTTCTACCTGCCCAAGCTCGAGAGCTATCTCGAGGCGCGCCTGTGGAACGAGGTCTTCGTGATGACACAGGACGTGATCGGCCTGCCGCAAGGCACGATCAAGGCCACGGTGCTGATCGAGACCATCCTCGCCGCCTTCGAGATGGACGAGATCCTCTACGAGCTGCGCGAGCACAGCGCGGGCCTGAACGCGGGCCGCTGGGATTACATCTTCAGCTGCATCAAGAAGTTCAAGCTCGACAAGAACTTCTGTCTCGCCGACCGCGCCACGGTCACGATGACCGCCCCCTTCATGCGCGCCTACGCGTTGCTGCTGCTGAAGATCTGCCATCACCGCGGTGCACCGGCGATCGGCGGCATGAGCGCGCTCATTCCGATCAAGAACGATCCGGCCAGGAACGAGATCGCGATGGCCGGCATCATTGCCGACAAGCGGCGCGACGCCGAAGACGGCTATGACGGCGGCTGGGTCGCGCACCCGGGCCTCGTCGAGTCGGCGATGAAGGAGTTCGTCACCGTCCTCGGCGACCGGCCGAACCAGTTCGAGAAGCAGAAGCCCGAAGTGCAGGTCAAGGCGGGCGACCTGCTCGACTTCCAGCCCGAAAAGCCGATCACCGAGGCCGGCCTGCGGATGAACATCAACGTCGGCATCCACTACCTCGGGGCCTGGCTCGCCGGCAACGGTTGCGTGCCGATCCACAACCTGATGGAAGACGCCGCCACGGCCGAGATCAGCCGCTCGCAGGTCTGGCAATGGATCCGCTCGCCCAAGGGCGTGCTGGCCGACGGACGCAAGGTCACGGCCGAGCTGGTCAGGCAACTGGTGCCCGAGGAGCTGGCGAAGATCAAGGCCGGCGGCTTTGCCGGCAAGTTCGATCGCGGCGCCGAGATCTTCACGAAGATGAGCACGCAGGAAGCGTTCGAAGAGTTCCTGACGCTCCCGCTGTACGAGGAGATCTGAGGGGCGGGGGCGCGGCCACCGGAAAAGCGCGTCTCGACCTGGTAGCGACTCGCTTCGGCTGAGGGGTGCCGTGCGGTCGGCGGACCGCGCCTGTTGGGCGAAGACAATCGAGCTGCCGAACCGTCTTCGCCTTTCTTGTGCCCGCCTCCGCCCCGCTCCATTCCACCGCCGCCCTCGAGGAGCGCTTCGGGCCCTCGTATCGCTGGCGCGTGCTGGCGACGGTGATGATCGGCACGGTCGCGGCGATCATGGCGTCGACGATCGTCAATGTCGCCATCCCCGACATGTCGCGCGTGTTCTCGCTCGGGCAGGAGCGGGCGCAATGGCTCTCGGCCGGCTTCATGGGGGCGATGACCCTGTCGATGCTGACGACGCCCTGGCTGCTCCAGCGCTACGGCTACCGCCACACCTACACCGCGGCCGTGACGCTGTTGATGGCGGGCGGCATCTTCGGTGGCCTCAGCCCGTGGTTCGATCTGGTGTTGACGATGCGCGTCGCCGAAGGGCTGGCGGCGGGCGTCCTGCAGCCGATTCCGGCGATCATCGTCCTGCACGCCTTCGGCGCGGGCGAGCGCGGCAAGGCCATGGGCGTCTTCGGCTTCGGCGTCGTGCTCGCCCCGGCGGTCGGCCCGAGCGTCGGGGGCATCCTCGTCGAATGGTTCGGCTGGCGCTCGATCTTCTTCGTCGTGACGCCGTTCTGCCTGGTCGCGATGCTGATGGCGCGCCGCTACCTGCCCGTCGGCGCGCCCGGCGGCGCGCCGATCAGTCGCGCCGGCGGCCGGCTCGACGTGGTCGGCCTCGGCCTGATCGCCGTCGCCGTGCTGGCCCTGCTCAACGGCATGGTGCATCTGCACGGCGACACCGTTTCGCTCGGCCTCGCGCTCCTGGGCTGCAGCGCGGTCGCCACCGTCGGCTTCGTCTATCACCAGCGGCGCGGTGCCAGGCCACTGATGGCACTCGGCCTGTTCGCGCATCGGCCGTTCTCGATGGGCGGCCTCGTCGCCTTCATCTACGGCATGGCGCTGTTCGGCTCGACCTATCTGGTGCCGGTCTTCATGCAGGAGGCCTTGCACCTGCCGCCTTCGCAGGCCGGTGCCGTGCTGCTGCCGGCGGGCATCGCCCTGGCGCTGACGATTCCGGTCGCCGGCCGCCTTGCCGACCGCGTCGCCGTCAGCCGCCTGGTGTCGCTCGGCCTGATCCTGCTGGCCGCATCGTTCTTCCTGATGCTCGGCGTGGGCACCGGCACGGCGCTCGGCCTGATCACGCTGTGGGCTGTCATCGGCCGCCTGGGCCTGGGCTTCGTCCTTCCCTCGCTCAATCTCGGCTCGATGCATGGCCTGCCCGACACCCTGATTTCACACGGCTCGAGCACCATCAACTTCCTGCGCCAGCTCGGCGGCGCGGTCGGCATCGGCCTGGTCGGCAATGTGCTCGAATGGCGGCTGCATGCCCATGCCGGCGGGGAGATCATCGCCTTTCACGAGACCTTCGCGCTCGTCGGCACGATCACCGCCTTTGCCGTGCTCGCGGCGATCGGCATGGGGCAAAGGCCGAAAGTTCTTGCCGCATGAATCTCGATCCTGAATTGCTGCCGGCGCAGTGCGAGGTCCTCATCGTCGGCGCCGGTCCCGCGGGCAGCGCTGCGGCACAGCTGCTGGCGCGCGCCGGCCGCGACGTGGTGCTTGTCGACAGCCAGGTCTTTCCGCGCGACAAGGTCTGCGGCGACGGGCTGATCCCGGATGCGCATCGCGCCCTGGCACGCCTCGGGGTTCTCGAGGCGGTGATGGCCGAAGCCTATTCGGCGACGACGCTCGGCTGCATCGCGCCGCGCGGCGGCCGCATCGATGTGCCTGGCCACCTGGCCGTGCTGCCGAGAAAGCGCCTCGACGAAATCATCTGCCGCGCCGCGGTCGCGGCCGGCGTGCCGATGTTCGCGCCGCTGCGCTTTGTCGCGCCGCTGCGCGAGGGCGGCGAGGCCGGGCCGGTCGTCGGCGCCCGGCTCAAGTGCGGCGAGCGCGAGCACGAGATCCGCGCCCGCTGGGTCGTGCTCGCGACCGGCGCACAACCGCAGGCGACGATCGCCGCGGGCATGTGCGATCGGCGCACACCGAGCGGCATCGCCTTGCGCGGCTACGTCAAGAACCCGAGCATGACGGCGCGCATCAGGAGCCTCGAGGTCGTCTGGCACAAACGGCTCTCGCCGGGCTACGGCTGGATCTTTCCTTGTGGCGGCGACCTCTTCAACATCGGCGCCGGCGTGGCGCAGAGCCACCGCGAAGGCAGGGATGGCCGGCACGCCATGAAGGACGTCAACCTGCGCGCGGTGTTCGCGGCGTTCGAGGAGCTGTATCCGCCGGCGCGCGAGCTCGTCGCGACGGGCCAATGGCAGGCCGAGCCGGGACAGGAGCTGAAGGGCGCCCCGCTGCGCTGCTCGCTCGCAGGGGCACGACTCGCGACGCCCGGCCTGCTCGTCACCGGCGAAGCCGCCGGCAGTACCTATGCCTTTACCGGCGAAGGTATCGGCAAGGCGATGGAGACCGGCATGCTGGCCGCCGAGGCGATCCTCGCCAACGCCGACGACGCGGCCGTTCGTGCCGACTACGAAGCGCGCGTGCTGGCCTTGAAGCCGCGCTTCGATCTCTACGAGCAGGCGAGCAAGGCCAACGCGCACCCGTGGCTGATCGACTTGCTGGTGTGGAGCGCCAGGCGCAGCCCGCGCCGGCTCGAGCGCATGTCCGGTCTGCTCGAGGAAACGCATTTGCCGACCGATGCAGCCAGCATGCGCGGCGTGCTGCGCCGCGTCTTCGACCTGCGCTGAAGGAACGAGCCCCGCATCGGGCATTGCAGCGAATCATGTGCCAACTCCTCGGGATGAACGCCAACACGCCGACCGACGTGATGTTCAGCTTCACCGGCTTCGCGACGCGCGCCGAGGAGCACAAGGACGGCTTCGGCATCGCCTTCTTCGAAGGGGCGGGCGTGCGCCTCTTCGTCGACCCGCAAAGCGCACGGCAATCGCCGCTGGCGCAGATGGTGGGCCGCTATCCGATCAAGAGCGAGAACATCGTCGCCCACATCAGGAAGGCCACCCAGGGCCGGGTCGCGCTCGAGAACACTCATCCGTTCGTGCGCGAGCTGTGGGGCCGCTACTGGGTCTTCGCGCACAACGGCGACCTGAAGAACTACGCGCCTCGCCTGCACGGTGCCTTCCGGCCGGTCGGCGGCACCGACAGCGAACGCGCCTTCTGCTGGCTGATGCAGGAGCTGGCCAAGGCACACGCCGACGTGCCCGACGTCGGCGAGCTGACGGCCACGCTCGCCGAGCTGCTGCCGCAGGTCGCGGCGCATGGCGTCTTCAACGCCATGCTGAGCAACGGCCAGGCGCTCTGGGCCCATTGCTCGACCCGTCTGCATCACCTCGTGCGCCAGCACCCGTTCGCCCGGGCCTCGCTGCAGGACGACGACGTCACCGTCGACTTCGCCGACGAGACCTCGCCGCGCGACCGCGTCGCCGTGGTCGTGACCGAGCCGCTGACCCGCGACGAGACCTGGTTGCCGTTCGCGCCGGGCGAGCTGCGCGTCTTCGTCGATGGCGCGCTTGCATGCCGTTTGAATGCGCTACCCTCCCGGCCTTCGGCCGCAGCCCTTGCCTCCTGACCCATGACGACGACTCCCGCCTCGCCCCTGCCCCGCTTCGATACCTTCTACAACCACGACGAGCTGACCCGCCTGCTCTTTACCTATGCGCAGGCGCATCCGACCTTGATGGTCGTGCAGTCGATCGGCAAGAGCTATGAAGGGCGCGACATCTGGGTCGCGACGCTCACCAACATCGCCACCGGCGCGGCCGAGGACAAGCCGGCCTTCTGGGCCGACGGCAACATCCACGCCGCCGAGCTGCTGGCCTCGACGGCGGTGCTCTATTTCCTGAACGAGCTGCTCACGAAATACGGCAGCGATCCCGAAATCACCGAGCTGCTCGATACGCGCGTCGTCTACCTCTGCCCGCGCCTGAATCCGGACGGCGCCGAGCTCGCGCTCGCGGCCCGGCCGCGCCACATCCGCTCCTCGACGCGGCGCTATCCGTTCGACGAGGAACCGGTCGACGGCCTGACCGCAGAAGACATCGACGGCGATGGCCGCATCCTCTTCATGCGCGTTCCCGACCCGCACGGACCCTACAAGAAATGCGAGGCCGACCCGCGCCTGATGGTGGCGCGCGAACCGGGCGATTTCGGGGGTGAATATTTCCGCCTGATGCCCGAGGGCTTCATCCGCAACTACGACGGGCTGCGCGTCAAGTTGAACCCCGACGTCGAAGGGCTCGACCTGAACCGCAACTTTCCGTCGTCGTGGCGGCAGGAATACGAACAGGTGGGCGCAGGCGAATACCCGACGAGCGAGCCCGAGGTCAAGGCGATGGTCGACTTCATCGTCAAGCACCGCAACATCGGCGCCGCCATCAGCTACCACACGCACAGCGGCGTGATCCTGCGGCCGATGGGCACCGAGAGCGACGACGACATGATCCCGGAGGACCTGTGGTCGATCAAGCGCTTCAGCGAAATGGGCAGCAGGCTCAGCGGCTATCCCGCGATCAGCATCTGGCACGACTTCAAGTACCACCCGAAGGAAGTCATCAGCGGCACGCAAGACTGGATCTACGAGCATCTCGGGGCGCTCTTCTGGGTGGTCGAGATGTGGGCTCCGAACAAGGAAGCCGGCATCACCGACTACAAGTGGATCGACTGGTATCGCGAGCATCCGGTCGAAGACGACCTGAAGCTCATCAAGTGGAGCGACGAGAAGTGCGGCGGCAAGGCGCACGTCGAGTGGAAGGCGTTCATGCATCCGCAGCTCGGGGCGATCGAGATCGGCGGCTGGGACAAGATGAACTACTGGCGCAATCCGCCGCCCGAGCTGCGCGAACGGGAAGCTGCGCGCTTCCCGAAGTGGATGACGAAGATCGCGCTCTCGCTGCCCAGGCTGGAGTTGCTGCGTACCGAGGTGCGTGCGCTCGGCCCCGACACCTGGCGGGTCAAGCTGGCGGTCGCCAACAGCGGCTGGCTGCCGGCCTACGTGACGAAGAAGGCACTGCAGCGCAAAACCGTGCGCGGCGTCATCTTCGAGCTCCACCTGCCCGAAGGCGATCCGTCGGTGTCGCTCGTCAGCGGCAAGGCGCGCATCGAGGGGCCGCAGCTCGAAGGCCATGCGCCGAAGGCCTCGCTCAATGCCTTCCTGCCGAATCGCGACGTGACCGCCGATCGCGCCGTTGGTGAATGGGTGGTGCGGGCACCGGCCGGCACGCGCCTGGCGCTGAGCGCCCGTGCCGACCGGGCCGGCGCGGTCCGCGCCGAGGTCATCCTCGACTAGGCCTCACAGGCGCTAGAAGCGCAGCCGGATGCCGCCGGCAACACTGTTGCCGGCCGAGAGCATGGAGGTCGTTTCGTGCATCGCCGCGAGGTAGAGATCGGTGCGGCGCGAAAGGAAGTAGTCGTAGGCGATCGACGCGATTCGATCGGTGGTCGTCGAGTCGGGCATGTCCGCCTGCGAGCTGCCGTACGAGACGAGGAGCAGGGCCTGGCCGATCGGCACGGCGCTGCCGATCTGGTAGATGGTCGTTCGCGTGTTGCTTGTCGCTTCCGTCTTCACCCGCCCGAGCTGGCCATAGACGCGCATGAACTTGAAGTCGTAGCTGGCCCCGCCCTGGATCGCCAGCTGGCGATGGAAGTCGGCCGGCACCGCAAAGGGCGTGTTCTTCACGCGCTCGAGGGCCAGCGTCATCGCGAACGGGCCGCTGATGTAGGCCACGCTGCCGCCGTAGTTGTGGTTGGCGTTGTTCGGGTCGTTCGGATCCTGGTCGACGTTGGCGGCGACATTGACGCGCAACGGCGAGCCCGGATTGTTGATGTAGGAGATCGAGTTGTTCCAGCTTCGATCGCCGACGAGCGCGCCGGCGTAGTAGTGGCGCACGCTCGGCGAGAAGGCGAACGAATCGCCGAACGGATTGAAGTTGACCGTCGCGAGGTAGAACGGCGTGACGCTGCGGCCGAGCACGGTGGTGCCGAACGCCCCTGAAAGACCGACGTTCGAGTCGCGGCTCCAGAACGTGCCGGGGGCGGAATAGCTGCCGGCCTCGCCGTTGCTCAGACGCAGGTAGGACTCGAGCTTGAAGACGGCGCGCAGGCCGCCGCCCAGATCCTCGCTGCCGCGAAAGCCGATGAAGCTGCGCGACATGTCGCCGTCGTCGAGCTGATAGCGGTAGCTGCCGCCCGGCGGCCGGCTGTAGCTGCCGGCGACGTCGACGAGGCCGTACAGCACGTGCTGCGCCTGAGCGGGCGCATTGCAGAGCACTGCGGCGGCAGCCAGGGCAGCCGCGATAGACGATCGGGACATGCGTGGGACCTCGGCGAAAGCCGGACGAAAAAGTGGCGGCGGGCGAAAGCGCCGAGAAGGGCCGGGCTATTCTGGCGCACCGGCACAATCGACGCCTTCTGCGGTGAGGGCAAAAGGAGACAGGTGGAGATTGTTGTCAACGGCGCTGCGCGCACTTTGCCGGACGATCTGGCTGCGCCGCAGATGCCGCTCCTCTGGGCCCTGCGCGAAGTGCTCGGCCTGACCGGAACGAAGTTCGGGTGCGGCGTGTCGGCCTGCGGGGCCTGCACGGTGCACGTCGATGGCAAGGCGACCCGCTCCTGCATGTTGCCGATCGAGGCGGTGCGCGGCAAGCGAGTCACCACGATCGAAGCCTTGGGCACGGCGGCCGCGCCGCACCCTTTGCAAAGCGCCTGGGTGGCGCACCAGGTGCCGCAATGCGGCTATTGCCAGAGCGGCATGCTGATGGCCGCCGCCGCCTTGCTGGCCGTCAACAAGACGCCCAGCGATGCCGACATCGACGCCGCGATCACCAACATCTGCCGCTGCGGCACCTACCCCCGCATCCGCGCCGCGATCCATACCGCCGCGGCCGAGTTGCGGCGCGGCGCCGCCGCGACATGAGCCCGCGCCGATGAAACGCCGCGCGCTGCTGCTCAGCGGACTCGGTGCCGCCGGTGCGCTCGTCGTCGGCTGGGGCGTCCTGCCGCCGCGCAGCCGGCTCGGCGGCGTCGACAGCCTGCCGCTGAAGGAAGGCGAGGTCGACCTCAACGGCTGGATCAAGATCGCTGCCGACGGCAGCGTCCTGCTGGCCATGAACCGCAGCGAGATGGGCCAGGGCACGCACACCGCGCTGGCCATGCTGGTCGCCGAGGAGCTCGACGTGCCGCTGACCCGCGTGCGTCTCTTCACCGCGCCGAACGAGAGCCTGTACGGCAACGTGGCCGTCCTCGTCGCAAGCGTGCCGTGGTTCCATCCGCGCGACACCGAGCCGGGCCGCGAAACGGCGGCGGCCCGGGCCGTGCAGTGGACCGTCGCCAAGGTGGCGCGCGAGCTCGGCGTCAACATGACGGGCGGCTCGTCGAGCGTTGCCGATGCCTGGGAGGTGCTGCGTCTGGCCGCAGCCACGGCCCGGGCCCAGCTGCTCGGTGCGGCCTCGCTCACATGGAAGCAGCCGGCGAGCGAGCTGACGGTCAAGGACGGCGTCGTCAGCCACCCCTCGGGCATGTCGGCGCACTATGGCGAGCTTGCCAGGATCGCCGCTGCCACGCCGAGCGGCACCGTCCGCTTGAAGAGCCGGGCGGAGTGGAAGCTGATCGGCACGCCTGCGCCGCGCGTCGACGTCGTGGCGAAGACCGACGGCTCGGCCGTCTTCGGCATCGACGTGCGGCCGGAGGGACTTCTCTACGCTGCGATCCGGCATTGCCCGATGATCGGCGGCAGCCCGGGCGCCATCGATGTCACGGCGACCATGAAGATGCCCGGCGTCGAACGCGTCGTCCGTCTCGGCCCGTACGCTGGCTCGACCGAGGCCCTGGCCGTCGTCGGCCGCACCTGGTGGCACGCGCGACAGGGTGCGGCGGCGCTCGTCGTCGACTGGCAGCAGCGGCCGATCGGCGGGCTGGAGAGCGAGGCCATCGTCGCCGGCCTCGAGCGCACCGCGATCGAAGCGGCTCGCAGCGGCGGCGGCTTTGCCTTTCACGCGCGCGGTGATGTCGGTGCGGCCGAAGCGAAGGCCGCCTCGCACGTCGAGCGGACCTACCGCGCCCCGTATCTCGCGCATGCGACGATGGAGCCGATCAACTGCACCGCGAAGGTGGCCGGTGGCAAGGTCGAAGTCTGGGCGCCAACACAGGTGCCGGGACTGGCCCGCGCCATCGCCGCCGAGGTCGCCGGTGTCGGTGTCGAGGATGTCACGGTGCACGTCACCTATCTCGGCGGCGGCTTCGGCCGGCGCCTGGAAGTCGATTCGGTCGGCCAGGCCGTGCGCATCGCCATCGAGTGCGGCGGCCGGCCGGTTCAGCTCGTCTGGTCGCGCGAGGAAGACCTCGGCCACGACTTCTATCGCCCCGCCGGTGTCGCCGTGCTGAGGGCCAGCCTCGGCGCCGATGGCCGGCCGACCGCGCTGCGCGTGACCAGCGCCGGCGATGCCGTGACGCCGCGCTGGATGGAGCGCGACCTGCCGGCGCTCGCCGGTCCGCTCGACACGCCCGACAAGACGACCAGCGAAGGTCTGTTCGACCAACCCTATGGCATCGCCAACCAGCGCATCGCCGGTGTTGCCACGAGAAGCGGCGTGCCGGTCGGCTACTGGCGCTCGGTCGGCCATTCGCATCACGCCTTCTTCTACGAGTCCTTCGTCGATGAGCTGGCGCACGAAGCCGGGCAGGACCCGCTCGCCTTTCGCCTGGCCCTGCTCGACGACGCTCCGCGCCATCGGGCCGTCCTGCAGCTCGCGGCACAACATGCCGGCTGGCCCGGCCACGGCACAGCCACCGCGCTGGCGCCGGGGCGAGCCCGTGGCGTCGCGCTGCACGAGAGCTTCGGCAGCATCGTCGCGCAGATCGTCGAAGTCTCGATCGAGGGCGGCCAGCCGCGCGTGCATCGCGTCATCTGCGCCGCCGACGTCGGCACCGTCGTCAACCCCGGCATCGTCGCGCAGCAGATGGAAAGCGGGATCATCTTCGGGCTCGGGGCGGCGCTTTTCAGCCGCATCGACATCAGGCAGGGCGTCGTCCAGCAGACGAACTTTCCGAGCTATCGCGTCGTGCAGATGGCGCAGTCGCCGGTGATCGAGACCTATCTCGTCGACAGCACCCGGGCGCCCGGCGGCGTCGGCGAGGTCGGCACGCCGCCGCTGGCACCGGCCCTGGCCAACGCCCTGTTCGCCCTGACCGGAAAGCGCCTGCGCGATCTGCCGCTCGTGCTGTGAGGCCCGCGCCCGGCGAGCGCGATCATGCGCGCTCGTCGCCGTGCGCCGAGTCGACCGCTTCCCTGCGGACGTGACGGGCCAGGGTCCGGCGCAGTTTGGGCGCGTCGATCGGCTTGGTGAGGAAGTCGTTCATGCCCGCGGCCAGGGCCAGGTCGCGCTCTGAGACGAGCGCGGCGGCGGTCAAGGCGATGATCGGCAGCGTCTCGGCATCCCAGGTCTTGCGCAGCTCGACGGTCGCCTCGTGGCCGCTCATCAACGGCATCTGCACGTCCATGAGCACGAGGTCGAAGGGCTTGGCGCGGGCCGCGGCCTCGTGCACCGCTGCGATTGCGCTGCGACCGTCGCGCGCTTCGCTCACCTCGACGCCCCATTGCGCCAGCGTGGCGGCGGCGATCATCATGTTGACGGGGTTGTCCTCGACGAGCAGGACGCGGGCATCCTTCAGCCGGGCCGCGTCGCCGCTGTCGTTCGACAGCAGCTCGCCCTGCAGCATCGCCGGTGCCAGCGGCAGATCGGCCCAGAACGTGCTGCCCTCGCCGAACCGGCTTTCGACACCCACCTGACCGCCCATGAGCTCAGCCAGCTGCCGACAGATCGACAAGCCCAGGCCGGTGCCGCCGAAGCGCCGCGTCGTCGAGGCGTCGCCCTGCGAGAACGGCTGAAACAGCAGGCGCAACAGGTCGGGCTCGATGCCGACGCCGCGATCGATCACGGCCAGCCTGATGTGGCCGGCCTCGCCTGCCGTCGCTTCGATGCGGATGCTGCCGTCGGCAGTGAACTTGATGGCGTTCGCGATGAAGTTTCCGACGATCTGGCGAAGGCGGATCGGATCGCCCATGACGACGGTGGCGAGCCCGGGGTCGAGGGCCAGATCGAGGCTCAGCCCCTTGGCCTCGGCCGAAGGGCGATACGAGGCCTGTACCGCAGCCAGCAGGGCAGGCAGGTCGAACGCGCTCAGCTCGATCGTGAACTTGCCGGCCTCGATCTTCGAGAAGTCGAGGATGTCGGAAAGAATCCCTTCGAGGCCTTGCGCGCTGGCCAGGATCTGCTCGAGGTAGTGGGTGCGGGTCGCGGCCTCGATGTTCTCGCCGAGGGCCAGCCGGGCCAGGCCGAGCAGCGCGTTGAGCGGCGTGCGGATCTCATGGCTGGTGTTGGCGAGGAACGCGCTCTTGGCGCGGCTCGCCGCCTCGGCGGCATCGCGTGCCGCCGCCAGTGCGGCATCAAGCCGGCGCCGCTCGGTGACGTCGTCGGCGATCCAGGTCGTGCCGCCTTCGCGCGGATTCACCGGGTCGACGGCCTCGCCGAGCAGGCGGCACCAGAACCGGCTGCCGTCCTTTCTTCTCATCTCGCGCTCGATCTCGAAGGGCTGGCCCTGCGATAGCAGCGGGCTGGCGATGCGGCTGATCTCGGCGTAGTCGTCGGCGTCGAGCCAGATCGTTGCGCCGGGCTGGCCGATCAGGCCACCGGCCGGCCAGCCGAAGATCGCCTCGAAGCGCGCATTCGCATGGACGAAGTGGCGATCGCGGGTCAAGGCGATGCCGATCGAGGCCCGCTCGAAGATCGCGGCATGCTCGAGACGGGTCTGCTCCGACGCCGTCACGTCGCGCGCGTTGACCACCATGTAGCTGCGCCCGTCCATCTTGAAGCGGGCTGCCGAAATGCGCACCGAGGCGACGCGGCCGGAGCGCGTCGCCACCTGGGCCGGCATCTCGGCGACGCGGCCGTCGCGTTCCATCGCGACGCGCAAGCGCTCGCGATCGTTGAGGTCGTGCCACAGCCCGAGCTCGGTCGCGGTGCGACCGACGACTTCCGCTTCGGAGAGTCCGGTCAGCTGCAGGAACGCGGCATTGACCATCGTGTAGCGGCCGCTCTTGATTTCCGACAGGCCGATGCAGTCGGGACTGGTGGCGAAGAGATGCGAAAGCATCGCCTCCGAGCGGCGCAGCGCCGCCTCGGCGGCGAGGCGCGCCGAGATGTCGAACATGATCGTGAGCGTTGCCGGCCCGCCCGCGGTGTCGACGCGGACGCCGGTGGCCTGCACGTTGATTCGTTTGCCGTCGATGCGCTGGGCCTGGAAGTCGCTGACCGGCACGCCGTCGCCGATGCTCGTGCGTTCGAGCAAAGCGATCCGTTCCTCGACCCGCTGTCGCGATTCGCCCTCGGGATGCAGATCGACTGCGCGGGTGCCGCGCATCGCTTCCGCGTCGGCGAAGCCGAACAGGCGCGCCGCCGAGGGATTGGCGTCGAAGATGACGCCGTGCCGGTGCAGGAAGAAGGGCGACGGTGAGCGCTCGAAGAGCTCGCGATAGCGGGTCTCGCTGGCGGCAAAGGCGCGCTGGGTGCGAATCTCGTCGGTGACGTCGCGGCCGACGCCCCAGTAGCCGTCGAACACGCCTTCGGGCGTGAAGCGCGGCTTGCCGCTGACGCTGTGCACGCGGGGCCGGCCGTCGATGGCGCGGCCGCGCACGATGAGCCCGGTGAACGGCCGACGCGCTTCGAGGTCGGCGCGATGCGCATCGAGTTGAGCCTCGCTCATGCCGGTCTCGGCGAGGTCCCATGGGGTGTTGCCGATGCGCAGTCCGACGAGCGCGGGGTCCATGCGCTGGCTCGGGTCGACGAGGCGGGTGAAGCGGTAGTCGCGGTCCTGCTCCCAGTACCAGTCGGCGGCCAGGCGCAACAGGTCGTTGGCCTGGCGCGCGCGTTCTTCCGCCGCAGCGATGTAGTGCGCGATCACGCGCGCCGTCAGCGTGCCAGCCGCCAGGCCGCTGGCGACGACGAGACAGCGCAGCAGCAGCATCAGCACAGCGTCCTGGGTGACGCCTTCGGCAACGCCCGGAGAGCGGGTCTCGACGACGGCGATGAACAGGATCTCGACGACGGCGAAGGTCGCCATCGCGATACCGGCGCGCAGGCTCGAAACCGCAGCCGTGACACAGACGACGAGGGCGAGCACACCAAGCGCCGGGTCGCGCATGCCGCCGTGCAGCGTCACGGCAGCTGCGCCAGTCAGCAGCATCGCGCCGATCGCGGCGGCGTGCAGCGAGGTGCGCAGCGCTGCGACCTGGGGCGCGGAACGGCTGCAGGCCCAGGTCGCGAGGGAGGCGTAGAGCACCAGGCTGGCGACGAGGGCGGCGCGCGCCGCCCCGGTCAGCGTCGGCGCCGAGAAGGCGACGATCGCCGCCGCGCCGAGCGAAGTCGCCGCGGCGCTGAGGAAGCAGGCGCGCGCGATGATCCGGAACGCCGTATCGGGCAGCGCCGAGCCGATGACGAGCGGCGCGGCCGCCTGCATGCTTGCCGACCCGCGCTTCACGGGTCGATGCTGCTGCGTGCCGCCGCGAGGTCGGCGCGCGTCGCTTCGGCAGCGCGACGCACGGCCGTGCCGAAGTCGCCCGCCTGCGTGTCGCTCGGATAGAGCACCGCGCGCGACGAGCTGACGATGATCGGCCCGCTGCTGTCGGTGCCGGTGCCGCGCCAGCCGGCTCGCACGGTGGCCGCGGCGTCTCCGCCCTGCGCGCCGATCCCGGGAATGAGCAGGGGCAGGTGTGGCGCGAGCTCGCGCACGCGGCCGATCTCGGCCGGATACGTCGCGCCGACGACGAGGCCGATCTGGCCGCCTTCGTTCCATGCGCCGGAGGCGAGCCGGGCGATGTGCTCGTAGAGCGGCTCGCCCGAGGCCAGACGCTGCTCCTGCAGATCGGCGCCACCGGGATTCGAGGTTCGGCAGAGCAGGATCGCGCCCTTGCCTTGGTAACGCAGATAGGGTTCGATCGAATCGAAGCCGAGAAAGGGCGACAGCGTGACCGCGTCGGCCCCGTAGCGGTCGAAGACCTCGCGCGCGTAGTGCTCCGCGGTCGGGCCGATGTCGCCGCGCTTGGCGTCGAGGATCACCGGCACGGCGGGGGCCGTGCGGTGGATGTAGGCGATCAGCCGCTCGAGCTGCTCTTCGGCTCGGTGCGCGGCGAAATAGGCGATTTGCGGCTTGAAGGCGATGACCAGGTCGCGCGTGACGTCGACGACGCGACTGCAGAAATCGAAGATGCGCGAGGCATCGCCGCGCATCTCGCCGGGAAAGCGCGCCGGGTCCGGATCGAGGCCGACGCAGAGCATCGAACGGTTGGCGCGCTCGGCGCCGGCGAGCATGCCGACGAAGCTCATCGGCGATCGGAGCGCGCGCTGATCCGGACGGCGAGCTCGGCCGCGATGCCGGTGTAGCTGCGCGGCGTCAGCGCGAGCAGGCGCTCGCGCTCTTCGGGCGGAATCGCAAGAGCCCGGATGAACGCGTGCAGGCCGGCCCGGGTGATGGCCTTGCCCCGCGTCAGCTCCTTCAGTTGCTCGTACGGGTTGGCGATTCCGTATCGGCGCATCACCGTCTGCACCGGCTCGGCCAGCACTTCCCAGGCATCGTCGAGATCGGCGTCGATCGTCGCCGGATTGACCGCCAGCTTGGCCATGCCGCGCGCCAGCGAGTCGTAGCCGAGCAAGGTGTGGCCGAAGGCGACGCCCATGTTGCGCAGCACGGTGCTGTCGGTCAGGTCGCGCTGGAAGCGCGAGATCGGCAGCTTGTCGCTCATGTGCGCGAGCAGCGCATTGGCGATCCCGAAGTTGCCCTCGCCGTTCTCGAAGTCGATCGGATTGACCTTGTGCGGCATGGTGCTGGAGCCGATTTCGCCGGCCACGGTCTTTTGCGAGAAGTAGCCGAGGCTGATGTAGCCCCAGGCATCGCGCGACCAGTCGATCAGGATCGTGTTGCAGCGCCGGACGGCGTCGAACAGCTCGGCCATCGCGTCGTGCGGCTCGATCTGCGTCGTGTGGGTGTTGAAGGCCAGGCCCAAGCGCGCCTCGACGACGCGGCGGGCGAAGGCTTCCCAGTCGAAGCCGGGATAGGCGGCGACGTGAGCGTTGTAGTTGCCGACCGCGCCATTCATCTTCGCGAACAGGCGGACCGCGGCGATGCCGTCGCGTGCCCGGCCCAGCCGCAGCGCGACGTTGGCGATCTCCTTGCCGAGTGTCGTCGGGCTCGCCGTCTGGCCGTGCGTGCGTGACAGCATGGGCTGTGCCGCCAGTTCGGCAGCGCGCGCGGCGAGCGTGGCGACGAGGCCATCGAGCGCCGGCAACAGCACGTCGCGGCGCGCGGCTTCGAGCATCAGCCCGTGGCTGGTGTTGTTGATGTCCTCGCTGGTGCAGGCGAAGTGCAGAAAGCCCGCCTTCGCCGCCAACTCGGCGTTGCCGCCGATCCGCTCGACGAGCCAGTATTCGACCGCCTTGACGTCGTGGTTGGTGGTGCGCTCGATCGCCTTGACCGCTTCCGCGTCGGCCTCGGCGAAGCGCTCGACCAGACCACGCAGAGTCGCCTTTGCACCGTCGCTCAAAGGCTCGAATTCAGCGAGCCCGGCCTCCGACAAGGCGATGAACCATTCGACCTCGACCTGGACGCGGCGGTGAATGAGCCCGAATTCCGAGAGCAGGGGCCGCAGCTTGTCGAGCTTGGCGGAGTAGCGGCCGTCAAGCGGCGACAGGGCGGTGAGCGGCGAGGCGGGCATCGGCAGCGAGCGGGCAGGCAAGCCCGGCATTATCGGCTGCGCCTAGAATGAATTCGACGCCGCCGGACCGGATGCAGCGGGTCACCCGCAACGCGACGAAGGCAGCGCAGTCCCTTATGAAACTGATCGGTTCCCTGACGAGCCCCTACGTGCGCAAGGTGCGCATCGTGATGGCGGAAAAAAAGCTCGACTACCAGTTCGAGCAGGAAGACGTCTGGGGCAACGACGACATCCTGGAATCGAACCCGCTCGGCAAGGTGCCGTGCCTGGTCATGGAAGGCGGCGAGGCGGTGTTCGACTCGCGCGTCATCGTCGAATACCTCGATGCCCGCTCGCCGCTCGCCCGCTTGATCCCGGAGCCGAACCGGGAGCGCACCGAGGTGCGCACGTGGGAAGCGCTGGCCGACGGCATCCTCGACGCGGCGATCCTGGCTCGTCTCGAGGCGAGCTGGCCGAAGCGCACCGCCGAACAGCGCAGCCAGGCCTGGATCGACCGCCAGCTCAGCCGGGTCGACGCGGCGCTCGAAGCGATCGCCACCGGCCTGGCCGACAAGCCGTGGTGCACCGGCATCCACATGACCCTTGCCGACATCGCGGTGGGCTGTGCCCTGGCCTATCTCTCGTTCCGCTTTCCGCAGATCGCCTGGCGCGAAAAGAATCCGAACCTCGGCCGACTCGCCGACAAGCTGAACGCGCGCCAGAGCTTCATCGATTCGGCACCGCCGGCCTGACCGTCGGCTACACCGGCGTTGCCGTAAAGCTCGTCGCGCTGGCCATCGGCCAGTAGGTACGAAAGATCTGCTGCTCGGACCTGCCTTCGAGCAGCTCGCCGCGCTGCACGAACGGCAGCAGGTTGGCGAGCAGCTTGACCCCGTGCTCGGAGTTGCGCCGCACGATGTGCGAGGCACTGATCTCGCTCGGGTGGCGCAGGCCCGCCGCCTGCACGAGCTCCTTCAGCGCCATCAGCGTGTGCTGGTGGAAGTGATAGACGCGATCGGCCTTCGTCGCCGGGTCGAGCGCCTTCTGGCGCCGCGGATCCTGCGTCGTCACGCCGGTCGGGCAACTGCCGGTGTGGCAGGTCTGGGCCTGGATGCAGCCGAGCGCGAACATGAAGCCGCGCGCCGCATTGCACCAGTCGGCGCCGAGTGCCAGCATGCGCGCGATGTCGAAGGCGCTCACGACCTTGCCGGCGCAGCCGATCCTGATCTTGTCGCGCAGGTCGAGACCGACCAGCGTGTTGTGCACCAGCAGCAGGCCCTCCTGCAGCGGCGATCCGACGTGATCGGTGAATTCGAGCGGTGCCGCGCCGGTGCCGCCCTCGGCGCCGTCGACGACGATGAAGTCGGGCAGGATGCCGGTTTCCTGCATGGCCTTGGCGATGCCGAACCATTCCCACGGATGGCCGATGCAGAGCTTGAAACCGGTCGGCTTGCCGCCCGAGAGCGTTCGCAGCCGCTCGACGAACTGCATCATCTCGATCGGCGTCCTGAAGGCGCTGTGCGATGCCGGCGAGACGCAATCGACCCAGGGCTGGACGCCGCGTGCCTCGGCGATCTCGAGGGTCACCTTCGGTCCGGGCAAGACGCCGCCATGGCCGGGCTTGGCTCCCTGCGAGAGCTTGATCTCGATCATCTTCACCTGCGGGTCGAGCGCGTTCGCGGTGAAGGCTTCCTCGCAGAACGAGCCGTCGGCGTTGCAGCACCCGAAGTAGCCCGAGCCGACTTCCCAGATCAGGTCACCGCCGTTGACCCGGTGATGCCGGCTGATCGAGCCCTCGCCGGTGTCGTGCGCGAAGTTGCCGCGCTTGGCCCCGGCGTTGAGCGCCAGGATCGCGTTCGCTGAAAGGGCGCCGAAGCTCATCGCCGAGATGTTGAAGAGGCTGGCGCTGTAGGGCTGGGCGCGGGTCGGGCCGACGGTGATGCGAAAGTCGTGCGTCTCCAGCACCGTCGGCTGCAACGAGTGGTTGATCCACTCGTAGCCGATGCCGGCGACATTGATCTGCGTGCCGAACGGTCGCTTGTCGGAGTCGCCCTTTGCGCGCTGGTAAACGAGCGAGCGTTGCTGGCGCGAGAAGGGCGCCGATTCGTTGTCTCCCTCGATGAAGTACTGGCGCATCTCCGGGCGGATGAACTCGAACAGGAAGCGCAGGTGGCCGATCACCGGGTAGTTGCGCAGGATCGAGTGGCGGGTCTGCTGCGTGTCGCGAATGCCGAGCAGGACCAGAAGCAGAAAGACGATGGCGGGCCAGAGATCCGTGCCCATGCGGGCCCAGGCGTACGAGCTCACGGCCAGGCCGAGCAGGCACACTGCCCAGGCCGAGTAGCGGATCGGAAAATACGGGTCGAGCCGACTGATCCACGCGAACATGGGCGCTCCTTCCTCGAGGTGGCGCGATGGTAGACCCGCCCTTCGGCCGAGGGCACGTGGAAAGCGTGACTTGCGCTAGCGGGCGAGCAGGAAGTCGCGCAAGCGGCGGGCGGTCTCGTCCGGCTGCTCTTCGGGGATGAAATGGGCCGCGTTCATCGCCTTGCCGTCGAGCTTGCCCGCGCATTGCGGCCGCCAGAGCACGAGCGGCGCATAGAGCTTGCCGACGACGCCGTGCTCGCCCCAGAGCACCAGCATGTCGCAGGCAACCTTCTCGCCGGCGGCGCGCGAAGCACGGTCGTGCTCGAGATCGATCCCGGCCGAGGCGCGATAGTCCTCGCAGCTGGCGTGGATCGTGTCGGCGCGGTCGAAGCAGCGCTCGTATTCGGTCAGCGCTTCGGGCTCGATCTGCGCCAGCGACTTGGCGCCGAAGCCGCCCAGGCACCAACGCAGGTAGAACGACGGGTCGCCGCCGATCATGCGCTCGGGCAGCGGTGCCGGCTGGATCAGGAAGAACCAGTGGTAGTAGTAGCTGGCGAAGCGCATCTCGGTCATGTCGTACATGTCGAGCGTCGGCACGATGTCGATCACGGCCAGTCGTTCGATCCGTTCCGGGTGGTCGAGCGCAAGCCGATGGGCGACGCGCCCGCCGCGGTCATGGCCGGCGACGGCGAAGCGCTCGTGGCCGAGGCCGCGCATGAGCGCCGCCATGTCGGCCGCCATCTTGCGCTTGCTGTGCAGCGCGTGGTCGTCTTCAGGCGTCGCGGCGGGCCCGGGCTTGGTCGAGTCGCCGTAGCCGCGCAGGTCGGGAATGACCAGGCAGAAATCGTTGGCCAGGCGCTGCGCGACGCGATGCCACATGGCGTGCGTCTGCGGGTAGCCGTGCAGAAGCAGCAGCGGCGGCTTCTTCGGGTCGCCGCCGGTGCGCGCGAACAACTCGACTTCGCCGGCCGCATGCAGGCCGCTCTCGAATCCGTCGAACCAGCCCATGGCATCCACTCCTCAGAAGATCGAGAGCCCGGTGCGGCTCGCGAACAGCTCGAGCGCCTTCGTGCCGAGCACCGAATTGCCGCTCGCATCGACGGCTGGTGACCAGACGCACAGGCTCAGCCGGTCGGGCACGACGGCGACGATGCCGCCGCCGACGCCGCTCTTGCACGGCAGGCCGATCCGATAGGCGAATTCGCCGGCCGCATCATAGGTGCCGCAGGTAAGCATCAGCGCATTGAGGCGGCGCGCCTGGCGCTCGCTCACCACGTTCGCTCCGCCGCCGGGGTGGGCGCCGTCGCGGCAAAGAAAGCCTGCTGCGCGCGCCAGTTGGCGGCAGCTCATGCGCAGCGCGCATTGATGAAAGTAGAAGTCGAGCACGGCGCCGACGTCGTTGTCGATCTTGCCGAAGCTTTTCATGAAGTTGGCGAGCGCCGCGTTGCGAAAGCCGCTGTCCGCCTCGGACGCCGCGACCTCGTCGTCGAAGGTGATCGCTTCGCCAGAGAGGTCGCAGAGCATCTCGAGCAGGGCGGCCTTGGCGTTGCCGCCCAGCTTGCTGATGAGCCGGTCGCCGACGGCAATGGCGCCGGCGTTGATGAAGGGATTGCGCGGCACGCCCTGTTCGCTCTCGAGCTGCAACAGCGAATTGAAGGGGTTGCCCGAAGGCTCGCGATGGATGCGGTCCCAGAGCGTGTCGCCAAGCTGCTGCATCGCCAACGTGAGGGCGAAGAGCTTGGAGACGCTCTGGATCGAGAACGGCACGGCACTATCGCCGGCGGCCGCCTCCTCGCCGTCGCGGGTGCGCAGGGCGATGCCGAACTGGCGCATCGGCACGCGCGCCAGCGCCGGGATGTAGCTGGCGACGCTGCCTTCGGCGCCGAGCAGCAAGCGCACGTCGGCATCGATGCCGTCGAGGATGGCCTGGAAGTTCATGGGTTCGCGCGCCGATCATGCGCCACTGGCGCGCCGATGCCGAACAAGGCGGCCCGCGCCGAACTGGGCCGTGCGCACGCCCAGAAATGGCGGATCAGCGCGGCTCGGCCAAGGCGTCGGGTGAAGGAAGACGGGTCTCGCCATTCGCGACCGGCGTGCCGATCCCCAGACCCTGAACGCTCGCGGCGAAGGTGGAACGCCACCAGCGCTGAGCCGCATCGCGCTCGTGCCGACGATGCCAGAGCAGGCTCACTTCGATCGTCGGCAAGAGCAGCGGAATTCGATGCACGGCCAGCCCGTCCGCCAATCCCGATGCGCCGACATAGCTGCGCGGCAGCACCGCCAGCAGCTCGGAGTCGTGCACGACGCGAGCGGCGGTCGAGAACTGATTGACGGTCAGGGCGACGCGCCGTTCCCTGCCGGCGCGGATCAGCGCCTCGTCGACGAAGCCGCGCGGACGGCCGGCGAAATTCACGCGCACGTGATCGGCCTTGCAGTAGTCGTCGAGCGTCAGTCTCGGCGCTGCGGCCAGGGCATGGCCGCTGCGCATCACGCAGACATATTCGCAGCGATACAGCGGTTCGAGGGCGATCGCGGCGCGCTCGCCCTCGGCCGCCAGCGCGATGGCGACATCGGGGAAGAAGCCGACCGCCGCGTCGGCGCCGCCATGCTCGAGCTGGGCGCGCGGATCGCGCGAGGTCAGCGGCAGAACGCGAACCTCGGCCAAGGTCCGTTCGCGCGCCAGGGCGTTCATGAAGGCCGGCATCAGCACGGTCGCGGTCGCGTCGGCCATGGCCATCGTGAAGCCGCGCTCGTCGCTTCTCGGATCGAAGCCCTGCGGATCGAGGGCATGGCGCAGGCGGTCGAGCGCGCTGCGGATGTCGGGCCAGAGCGCCTCCGCTTGCGCTGTCGGCAACACGCCGCTCGGGACCGTCACGAACAGCTCGTCGCCGGTGGCTTCGCGCAGGCGGCGCAGGGCGTTGCTGACCGCGGGCTGCGTCATCGCCAGTTGCGACGCGGCGCGCGTCACGTTGCGCTCGACCATGACCGCGGCGAAGACCCGCAGCAGGTTGAGATCGAGGGTGCGGAAGTTCACGGACATGCTTGATTCCGCGGGCACGGCATTCGCGGCCGTGATGGGCGGATAACGAGAGGCAATTGGCCAGTGACTAGGGAAAACCCTAGTATAGCTGCAGACGGCATTTCCAGCCCGTCGATACCCGAGGAATTCGCCATGTCCGTGCAGAAGATCAATGTTCTCGTCCACCCCGTGAATCGCCTGACACCCGGGGCGGCCTGGATCGCCGATGCCGTCATTGCGCTCGCGGTCAGTGCCAGTGCACTCGTCGCGGGCTGGCGCCAGCGTGCGGCGCACCAGGCCAAGGAGCGAAGCATCGCGCGCGATCGCCGCGATCTGCAGAGGCTCGCCGCACAGTACATGGCGACCCAGCCGTCGTTCGCCAAGGAGCTCATGGCCGTGGCGATGAACGAGACCGACGACTGAACGTTGCCGCCCCTGTGACTCGCGCGAGCGGGTCGCTATACTGGCGGCGAAGCGCTGATTTGTTCCGGCTTGCGGGCGCTCTATAAATTCGGCTAAAGACAGGACGCAGCAACCCGGTGTCCGCTTTGGCGGTGCCGGGTTTTTCTTTTGCCTGCCTTCGTCTGATGAATTCCCTGGGCGACGTCGAGTCGCAAGCGATGCATTTCGCGGCGCCTTTGCCGCTGGCCAGCGGCGCCGCGCTCGCCGACTACACGCTCGCCTACGAAACCTACGGCACGCTGAACGCCGCGCGCAGCAACGCCGTGCTGGTGTGCCACGCGCTGAACGCCTCGCATCACGTCGCCGGCACCTATGCGGGCAAGGACAAGAGCGAAGGCTGGTGGGACAACCTCGTCGGCCCCGGCAAGCCGCTCGACACGAATCGCTTCTTCGTCATCGGCGTCAACAACCCGGGCTCTTGCTTCGGCTCGACCGGTCCGACCAGCCCGAATCCGGCCACGCCGGGGCGCAGCTATGGCAGCGACTTCCCGGTGGTGACGGTCGAGGACTGGGTCGACGCGCAGGCCCGTCTGGTGCAGGCCCTCGGCATCACCCGGCTCGCTGCCGTGCTCGGCGGGAGCCTCGGCGGCATGCAGGCGCTCGACTGGTCGCTGCGCTATCCGGATCGGTTGCGCCAATGCGTCGCCGTCGCGACGGCGCCGAACCTCTCGGCGCAGAACATCGCGTTCAACGAGGTTGCGCGGCGCGCCATCGTCACCGACCCCGAGTTTCATGGCGGCCACTACGCCGAGCACGCTGCCTTGCCGCGGCGCGGGCTGCGGGTGGCCCGCATGATCGGCCACATCACCTATCTCTCCGACGATGCGATGGAGGCCAAGTTCGGCCGCGACCTGCAGAAGGCCGCGTTCGGCTACTCGACGCAGGAGGTCGAGTTCCAGATCGAGGCCTACCTGCGGCACCAGGGCGACAAGTTCAGCGAGTACTTCGACGCCAACACCTACCTGCTGATCACCCGCGCCCTCGACTACTTCGATCCGGCGCGCGCCCACGGCGGCAGCTTGACGAGGACCTTCGCCAAGGCACGCTGCAGGTTCCAGCTCGTCAGCTTCACGACCGACTGGCGCTTCGCGCCGGCGCGCTCGCGCGAGATCGTCAAGGCGCTGGTCGACAACAAGCTCGACGTCAGCTACGCCGAGATCGCGGCGCCGCACGGCCACGACGCCTTCCTGCTCGACGACCCGCGCTATCACGGCGTCCTGCGTGCCTGCTTCGCGAATCTCGCGAAGGAGATTGCATGAGCGATCGCAAGGACATCGAGCTGATTGCCGAGCTGGTGCCCAAGGGATCGCGAGTGCTCGACCTCGGCTGCGGCGACGGCGAGCTGCTCGCCCTGCTGCAGCGCGAGCGCGGCTGCAGCGGCTACGGCATCGAGATCGCCGATGCCAACGTGCTCGCCTGCCACGAGCGCGGCATCAACGTCATCCAGCTCAACCTCGAGGAAGGCCTGGCGCTGTTCGACGATCGCAGCTTCGACGTCGTGCTGCAGCTCGACACCCTGCAGCACCTGCGCAACACCGAGCGCATGCTGCGCGAAACGGCGCGCGTCGGCCGTGCCGGCATCGTCAGCTTCCCCAACTTCGCGCACTGGCCGAATCGCCTGCATGTGGCCGCCGGACGCATGCCGGTGACGCGCGTCCTGCCGTACCAGTGGTACGACACGCCCAACATCCGCGTCGGCACCTATGCCGACTTCGAGGTGCTGGCGAAGAAGGACGGCCTGACGATCCTCGACTCGTTCGGCATTCAGCGTGGCAAGGTCGTTCGCGCCTGGCCGAACCTGCTGGCGAGCGTTGCGGTCTTCAAGTTCGAGCGCGCCTGAGCGGCGCGCTCGATGAGGACCGAATCGCCGAATTCGTGCGTGCGATAGCCGCCCGACTCGAGGGCGACGTCGATGCGCCGCAGCGTCGCATCGCAGACGAAGGCGCGCAGCTCGGGATGAAGGCGGGCGTCTGACGGGCGCGTGACATCGCTGGGCGCACCCCGGGCCGATGGCTCGGCTATTCTTCGCAGCTTTTGCGAATGCAAACGGTCGAGGCGCTTTGCGCCTGGCGACGTTCGAGGATCTGACATGACCGGGTTGATCGGCGCTTCGGCGCCCAAGGCTGGCGTGCGGCGCGCGCCGCGCCTGATGTGGGCTGCCGTTGCGGCCGTAGTGTCGCTGGCCGCATGCGGACCGAGCGGCGGCAATGCGCAAGGCGGTGGCAATGCGCCGCCGCCGGCCGAGGTCGGCGTCGTCACCGTGGCGCTGCGGCCCATCGGCCTCGTCACCGAGCTTCCCGGCCGCCTCGAGGCCTCGCGGGTCGCGCAGGTGCGAGCGCGCGTTGCCGGCATCATCCAGAAGCGACTCTTCACCGAGGGCAGCGACGTCAAGGCCGGCCAGGTGCTGTTCGAGATCGATCCGGCGACGTCGCGTGCCGCCGTCGCGGCCGCCGAAGCGACGCTGGCGCGCGCCGAGGCCAACGTGACGCAGGCCAAGGCCCAGGCCGAGCGCTACAAGCCGCTGCTCGAGGCCAATGCCATCAGCAAGCAGGACTACATCAACGCCGTCGCGGCGCAAAAGACCGGCGAGGCCGACGTCGCCGCGGCCAAGGCCGCCTTGCAGACGAACCAGATCAACCTGGGTTACGCCTCCGTCACCGCACCGATCTCGGGGCGGATCGGGCGCGCGCTCGTTACCGAGGGAGCACTCGTCGGCCAGGGCGAAGCGACACCGCTGGCGCTCGTGCAGCAGATCAATCCGATGTACGTGAACTTCACGCAGTCGACCACCGACGTGCTGAACCTGCGCCGCGCCATTGCCAGCGGCAAGTTCAAGCAGGCCGGCGGCAGCGACGCCGCGAGCGTGCGCATCGTGCTCGAGGACGGCAGCGAATATCCGCAAGCCGGCAAGCTGCTCTTTTCCGATCTCACCGTCGACCAGACTTCGGGCCAGATCACGCTGCGCGCCGAAGTGCCGAACCCGGGCGGACTGCTCTTGCCCGGCATGTACGTGCGCGTGCGCCTCGAGCAGGCGATCACGCCGAACGGCATCGCGGTGCCGGAACAGGCGGTGATGCGCGGCTCGACCGGCGACAGCGTCATGGTCGTCAGTGCCGACGGCAAGGTGACGCCGCGGCCGGTGAAGGTCGGCGCGGCGCAGGGCGGGATGTGGGTCATCCTCGACGGCGTCGTTCCCGGCGAGATGGTGATGGTCGACGGCTTCCAGAAGCTGCGCGGCACGGCGCCGGTCAAGCCGGTGCCCTGGCAGGCGGCGGGCCACGATGCGGCTGCGAGTGCGGCGATGCCCGCCAGTGCTGCGTCGGCCGCGCGCTGAGGCCGCCCGATGGCGCAGTTCTTCATCGACCGGCCCATCTTCGCGTGGGTCATTGCGCTTTTCATCCTGGTCTTCGGCGGCGTCTCGATCAAGCAGCTGCCGGTGGCGCAGTACCCGACGGTGGCGCCGCCTTCCATCATCCTGACCGCGACCTACCCGGGTGCCTCGGCACAGACGCTCGAAGACAGCGTCATCAGCGTCATCGAGCAGGAGATGAACGGCTCGCCCGGCCTGATCTACCTCGAGTCGGTGAGCCAGTCGAACGGCGTCGGCTCGATCACGCTGACGTACGAGTCGGGCACCAACGCCGACCTGGCGCAGGTCGATGTGCAGAACCGCCTCTCGCGCGCGGCGCCGCGCCTGCCGGCAGCCGTGACGCAGCAGGGCGTTCGTGTCGACAAGGCACGCTCCAACTTCCTGCTCTTCACGATCCTCTCTTCGGACAATCCGGCCCTCGATCCGATCGCCCTCGGCGACTACGCCTCGCGCACTGTGCTGCCCGAGATCCAGCGCATCTCCGGCGTCGGCCAGGCCCAGCTCTTCGGCACCGAGCGCTCGATGCGGATCTGGATCGACCCGGCCAAGCTCGTCGGCTACAGCATGTCGACGAACGATGTCGTCAACGCGATCCGGGCGCAGAACGCGCAGGTCTCGTCGGGCATCATCGGCGACCTGCCGATCGTCGCCGGCACGCCGATCAGCGCCACGGTGGTGGTTGCCGGCCAGCTGACGACGGTGGCGCAGTTCAGCCAGATCGTGCTGCGCGCCAACACCGACGGCTCCACGGTCAAGCTCTCGGATGTCGCGCGCGTGGAGCTCGGCGGCCAGAACTACGGCACCTCGGCGCGGCTCAACGGCAAGCCGTCGACGGGCATCGGCGTGCAGCTCTCGCCCACCGGCAATGCCCTGGCCACGGCCGAGCTGATCAAGAAGAGGATGACCGAGCTGGCCCGCTATTTCCCGCCGGGCGTGAAGTGGAGCATCCCGTACGACAGTTCGCGCTTCATCAAGATCTCGATCAGCCGCGTCGTCGAGACGCTGGGGGAGGCGGTGGTCCTGGTCTTCCTCGTGATGTACCTGTTCCTGCAGAGCCTGCGCTACACCCTGATCCCGACCATCGTCGTGCCGGTGGCCTTGTTCGGCGCCTTCGGCGTGATGCAGACCTTCGGCTTCTCGATCAACGTGTTGACGATGTTCGCGATGGTGCTCGCCGTGGGCATCCTGGTCGACGATGCGATCGTGGTCATCGAGAACGTCGAGCGCATCATGAGCGAGGAGGGCCTCAGCCCGCGCGACGCGACGAAGAAGGCGATGGGCCAGATCACGGCGGCGCTCGTCGGCATCAGCGTCACGCTGGTCTCGGTGTTCCTGCCGATGGCCTTCTTCGCCGGCTCGGTGGGCAACATCTATCGCCAGTTCTCGCTGGTGATGGTGAGCTCGATGCTGTTCTCGGTCTTCCTCGCGATGTCGCTCACGCCGGCGCTCTGTGCCACCTTCCTGAAGCCGATCGAGGCCGGCTCCAAGCACGAGAAACGCGGTCCTTTCGGCTGGTTCAATCGCGGCTTCAAGGCGACGACGCACGGCTACGAAGGCTGGGTCGCCAAGATCCTGGCACGCACCGGGCGTTTCCTTGTCCTCTATGTCGTGGTTGTCGCGGTTGCGGCGCTGATGTTCCTGCGCCTGCCCGGCTCGTTCCTGCCGACCGAAGACCAGGGCTATCTCATCGCCAATGTGCAGTTGCCGCCGGGCGCGACGCAGACGCGAACCCTCGCCGTGATGGAGCAGGCCGAGGCGTTCTTCCTGAAGCAGCCGGAAGTCGACCAGATGGTGAGCGTGCTCGGCTTCAGCTTCTCGGGCAGCGGCCAGAACGCCGCGCTCGCCTTCGTGACGCTCAAGCCCTGGGACGAACGCAGGGGCGCCGAGCATTCGGCGACGGCGATCGCAGGACGCGCCTTCGGTGCGCTCTCGAAGCTGCGCGACGCCTTCATCTTCGCCCTCGTGCCGCCCGCCATTCCCGAGCTCGGCACCGCGACCGGCTTCGCTTTTCGACTCGAAGATCGCGGCGGCAATGGCCACGCCGCGCTGCTCGCGGCGCGCAATCAGATGCTCGGCATGGCCGGCCAGAGCAAGGTGCTTGCAGGCGTTCGGCCGGACGGCCTCGAAGACGCGCCGCAGCTCGAGCTGCAGATCGACCGCGACCGCGCCAACGCGCTCGGCGTCACCTTCGACAACATCAACGCGGTGTTGTCGACGGCGCTCGGCTCGGCCTATGTGAACGACTTTCCGAACGCCGGCCGGCTGCAGCGCGTGGTCGTGCAGGCCGATGCGCCCTACCGGATGCAGCCCGACGATCTGCTGCGCCTCAACGTGCTCAACAACCGCGCCCAGCCGGTGCCGATGTCGGCGCTGGCAACGACGCGCTGGGTGACCGGGCCGATCCAGACGATCCGCTTCAACGGCTATCCGGCGATGCGGATCGCCGGCGACGCCGCGCCCGGCTACTCGACCGGCGATGCGATGGACGAGATGGAACACCTCGCGTCGCAACTGCCGGCCGGTTTCGCCTTCGAGTGGACGGGCCAGTCGCGCGAAGAGCGCCTTTCAGGCTCGACCGCGACGATCCTGCTGGGCTTCTCCATGCTCGCCGTCTTCCTTTGCCTGTCGGCCCTCTACGAGAGCTGGTCGATCCCGTTCGCGGTGTTGCTTGCGGTGCCGCTCGGCGTGCTCGGGGCGGTGCTCGGGGCGAGCTTGCGCAGCATGCCGAACGACGTCTTCTTCAAGGTCGGCCTCATCACCGTGATCGGCCTGTCGGCGAAGAACGCGATCCTGATCATCGAGTTCGCGAAGGACCTGGTGGCCGAAGGCAAGGGCCTCATCGAGGCGACGCTGGAGGCCGTGCACCTGCGCTTCCGGCCGATCCTGATGACCTCGATCGCCTTCGTGCTCGGCGTCCTGCCCCTCGTTGTCTCGTCGGGCGCCGGTTCGGCCAGCCAGCGCGCGATCGGCACCGGCGTGATGGGCGGCATGATCACCGCGACCCTCCTTGCCGTCTTCTTCGTGCCGGTGTTCTTCGTCGTCGTGCGCCGCATCTTCAAGGGTGGCGGCGTGCGCGGCAGAGCGGTGACGAGCGCGGCCGGCGACGCTGCCGGCGCTTCGGCGGGTGGAGGAGGCAACCATGTCTAGCCGTCACGCCCTGCCGCTTGCCTGCGCCGCGCTCTTCGGGCTCGCCGGCTGCTCGAGCCTGATTCCTCCTTACGAGCGGCCCGCCGCGCCAGTGAGCGGCACGTATGCCGCGGAGCTGACACCGGCTGCCGCAGCGGGCAGACGAGCCGGCCGCCGATATCGAATGGCAGCGCTTCTTCACCGACGAAAGGCTGAAGCGCCTCATCGGCATCGCGTTGAAGAACAACCGCGATCTGCGCGTCGCCGTGCTCGACATCGAGCAGGCGCGTGCGCTCTACCAGATTCGTCGTGCCGATCTCTATCCCGCGCTGGGGGCCGGCGCCAGCGCGACGCGCCAGCCCAACGCCTTTGGCCAGATGGAGCAGGTCTACGTGGTGGGCCTGGCCGTCTCGAGCTACGAGATCGATCTGTTCGGGCGTGTCCACGACCTGAGCGAAGCGGCACTCGATCAGTACCTCGCCACGGCCGAAGCACGCAAGGCGGTGCAGATCAGCCTCATCGCCGCCGTGGCCACGACCTACCTTTCGCTTGCCGCCGACGACGAGCTGCTGAAGGTGACGCAAGACACCTTGTCGACGCGCCAAGAGTCGATGCGGCTGACCAAGCTGCGCTTCGACAACGGCGCGTCGTCGGAGCTTGACTACCGGCAGGCGGAGTCGCTCCTAGAGGGGGCGCGCGCCACGCTCGCCGCTGCCTTGCGCCAGCGCGCCCAGGACGAGAACGCGCTCGCCTTGTTGCTCGGCCAGCCTGTACCTGCCGACCTGCCGGCGCCGATTCCGCTCGAAGCCCAGCGGATGGTGGCCGATCCGCCGGCCGGCCTGCCGTCGGATCTGCTCGTGCGTCGTCCGGACATCCGCTCGGCCGAGGAGCAACTGCTTGCTGCCAACGCCAACATCGGCGCAGCGCGCGCCGCGTTCTTTCCGCGCATCACGCTGACGACGAATTTCGGCACGGCGAGCACCGAGCTGTCGGGCCTGTTCAAGAGTGGCGGCTTCGCCGTGACCGGCGCTGTGCAGCTGCTGCAGCCGATCTTCGATGCGGGGCGCAACCAGGCCAACCTCGACGTTGCCAAGGTCAACCGCGAGATCGCCGTGGCGCAGTACGAGAAGTCGATCCAGACTGCTTTTCGCGAGGTCTCGGACGCGCTCGCCGGCCGGGCCACGCTCGGCGAGCAGGTGCGGGCGCAGACGGCGCAGACCAACGCGCTGGCCATCGCCTATCGCCTGGCCGATCTCCGTTACAGGGCCGGGGCATCGAGCTATCTCGATTCGCTCGATGCGCAGCGGACGCTCTTCGTTGCACAGCAGTCCTTGATTCAGACCGAGGCTGCGCAACTGCAGAACAACGTCGCCCTGTATCGGGCCCTGGGCGGCGGCTGGAAGGAAGAAGCGCCGGCGACCGCAGCACGCTGAGAGGCCTGCGCGAAGTTCGCGGCCACGCAAAGGCGCTGCGGCGCGGGCCGCCTACGCGTCGACGTGATAGTGCGCCATCATGCAGTTGTCCTCGTGCTCGAGGATGTGGCAGTGGTAGACGAAGTCGCCGCTGTAGCCGAGCGGGTAGTGGACCAGCAGCTCGACCATCTGGTTCGACGGAATGGCGACCGTGTCCTGCCGGCCGATCCGGTCGATGCCGAGATCGGTCAGCGCTACCGGCGCGAAGTTGCCGCCGTCGTCGAGCGCCCAGCGGCGCAGGGCGATGAAATTGACAAGGTGGATATGGAACGGGTGCATGTCGGGCGCACCCGCCGCCGCGTCGAGCGGCTGGCTGTTGTTGATGTTGGCCACGTACCAGCGCTCGTAGGTTCCCGCCTTGGCGTTGATCGTCGGCGCGTGCGGCGCGGGATAGGCCTTGGCCAGTGTGATGTCGGCGTTGAGCTCCTGCTCGAAGAAGCTGCGCCGGGCCAGGCGATAGCCCTGCGTCGCCGAGGGCTCGCCGGCCGTGGGCTCGGAAGTCGTGGCGAGGTCGACCGCGAAGGGAATCATCCAGTCGCCGCCGCCGGCTTGCATTTCGAAGATCTGCACGTCGCTCCAGCCGCTGACACCATTCACCGCAGTGCCCACCTCCAGGCGCTCGGTGTTGCTGACGAGCAGGATGAGCCGATTGGCGCCCAGCGGCGTTCCCGGGACTCGCGTCATCTGCGTGCCGTCCCAGATGAAGTCGTCTTCATCGGCAGCGTTGGCCAGAACGTTGTCGATGGCTGCCGCGCTCGGGACCGGCAGGGCCGCGCCGGTGTTCAGCTCGAGGCGGGCCAGGACCGCCAAGGGACCTTCGATGGCGTCGTAAAGCGTCTGGTCGGCAGCGTCGAACTGCGCGTTCGTGGGCGCGAGCACCGAGTCGTCGTAGGTGGTGTAGATCGCCTCGAGAGTCAGGGCGTCGACCGCGAGCAGATAGCGCAAGGAGACGTTGACCAGGCGCAGTCGCTGCACCGACGCCGGCACGGCCGAAAGATCGATCAGCACGTCGCGTCGCTGCGCCGGCGCGATCACGAGCGCGTCGGTGTCCTGCAGCTGCACCGACGCTCCGATCAGGCCGCCGTCGGCGCCGATCAGGCGAATGCATTGCGAGTACCAGACGCGACCGGTGCCTGCCGCAATGGCGTCCGGGTCGCACAGTGCCACCGCGTAGGTGCGCGCGTTGGACAGATCGAGGAGTCGCAGTCGGACCATGGCGCGGTTCAGCGTCATGTCGGAAACGGGATGGCCGTTCACGAAGATGGCGTCGCCGAGAAACTCCGGGCGCCCGACCGCATCGTCGGAGCCGACGTTCGACATGCTGAATTCGTGCGGAATGCCGGCGTCGTAGTCGATCCGGGTCTGGTCGGCGCTGAGGATCCGGTCGCTGATGACGAACAGCAGCTCCTGCGCGCGACCGCCGATCAGGTTCAGGATCGCGTCGTCGGCGTCGTCGCGGATGCAGTAGGGACCGCTGAGGCCGGCGTGAACATGCCGGCCGACGCGGTCCATGCCGTGGTCGTGGTACCAGAGCATGGCGCCGCGCTGCGCGTTCGGATACGAGTCCTGGTGGCTCGTCGGAAAGCCGTAGGGATTGCCGGCGAAGCTGATCGGCGTCAGCGGCCAGCCGTCGGACGTGGCCTGCACGCGGGCTCCGTGCAGATGCGCGGTCAGGCCGACTGGCGACTGATCGATCACGCGCCCGCACATGCCGAGGTCGAGCGGCACGTTGATGGGCGGATCCGAGAGTCGCGCGGGCACGGTGGTGGACGCGGGAATGGTGTTGCTCCAGGTCACCGCGCAGGGGCTGTCGCGGCGGACGTTCAGGTACGGCCCGAGCTGATTGCCGAGCACGCCGCTGGCCGGCGTGCCGTCGGCCACATAGACCCAGGCGTTGGCCTGCGCCGGGCTCTTGCCGGCCACCCATTGCACCTGCCGGGCCTGGATGGAGATCGACAGCGCTGCCGGGTTTTCGATCACGACCGGGTCGGGAGAAGGCGGCGGTGTCGCGCCGGCAGCTTGCGCCGCTTCGTCGGAGCCGCCGCAAGCCACCAGCGTCCAGGCGGCACTGCCAGGGACCAGGACAGCGGCCCAGGTGCCCCAGCCGAGAAAAGAGCGGCGGCTCAAGCCTGGCGTGGGTTCGGAAAGCGCAGGGCTCGTCCGTGATTCGTCGACCTTCATGCGGCTCTTTGCCCCGGACATCGATATCGACCCGAGTGTGTGTGGGCGCGGCGGCGCTGACAAGCACCCAAGTTCGGGATCGTCGCCCGGACGTCGCAGACGGAATTCCAAAGCCCGTCGCGATCGTTTCGGGATCGCGCCTGTCGACCCCCCCGAACCGGGGGTTTGCGCAAATGCGAAAAACGCCATGAAATCCCCCCTCCAAACTTGGGGGAGTGATCTCATGTTCCGTTCAGCCATATTGACAAGCGCGTGGAATTCGCGCCGGGGCGCCGGCATGGCGCTGCTCGCCGCCGTGGCCGTGCTGAGCGCGTGCGGAAGCAACGACAGCACTCCTGCCGCCTCGGGCACCACGCCTCCCGCCGGCGCGGCCGTCACCGGCAACGCCTATCTCGGGCAGATCACCGGCGCCACGGCCAGCCTGTTCAACGTCAATTCGGACGGCACCAACAACGGCGCCGCGGTCGAAGTCGTCACGAGCACGGCCACCGGCTTCGCCTTCACCCATTCCATCACCGGGCCGTCGCGCATCTGTGTCGACGGCGGCACGTACACCGATGAAGCGACCGGCACGACGCAGACCAACACGGTCACGCTGTGTGCGCTCGTCGGCGGCCCGACGACGCAGGTGTTCATCACCCCGATGAGCGGCTTCGTCGACGCGATCGTGCAGGCGCAGCTCAAGCTCAAGACCACCCCGACAGCGGCTGATTTCACAGCCGCGCTGGCCGCCGCGAACACCTTGATGCAGTCGGTCTACAACATCGGCGCCGCGCTCGACACCTTGCAGCCGTCGTTCGACAAGGCCGATGCCACGGCCCATCCTGATGCCTACAAGGTCGGCGCCGTGCTCGGTGCGTACTCGCAGTTGATCGCCGACTATCTGGCGCGCTGCGGCGGCGACCGGCACGAAGTGCTGAAGGCCTTGCTCAAGGACATCGGCGACAAGGTGTTCGACGGCAAGACGATCGACGCCACGGGCGCGACCGTCACGGTGCAATACACCTGCGGGGGCGCCCTGGCGAACCTGCCGGTCGGCGCCGGCTCGGCCGACGTCGTCACCGCGCTCGGCGAATTCGCCGCGACCGTCCAGGGCCTGGCGATGGACGTCGCTGGCAACCGGGCGGTCCTCGACGGGGTGAAGGCCGGCATCCTGACCGGACCTGCCGCGCCGGCGGCCATCAAGACCTTGCCGAGCCAGGGCCTGATCGCCATCGACACCATCAACAATATCGGCTACGTGCCGATCTACACGGAGGACGCTTCGGGCAACGGCCAGGTCGCCGTCGTCGATCTGACCGTCGGTGCAGCCAACCCGATCATCAAGCTGGTTTCGCTACCCGGCACCTCGACCGCCATCGCGTCGAACTTCTTCGCCGATACCGGCCGGGTCTACGTCCTTGCGGCGAACGGCTCCAACATGTTCGTGCACGTGATCCGAACTTCGGACAACACGGTCGAATCGTCGATTGCCGCGACCGGGCTGAGCTTCTCCGGCCAGTTCGGCGGCGTCATCGTCGACGGCCCGCGCCAGCACGTCGTTGTTGCCGGCACCAGCGCGATCGGCCTGCTCGACATCTCGACCAACCCGCCGACGTGGAACCAAGCCTCGATCGTCAACGTCCCGGGCACCGATTCGTTCTCGCTGAATTCGCAGACCGGTCTGATCTTCGTCTCCTCGGACGGCACGAAGGTGACGCTCGACTCGACCGTGCTCCCGATGACCCAGACGGGTTACGGCGACAACATGGGCACGACCGACGGTGTCGCCTTCGACACACTGACCGGGATGATGATCGTCACGCCGGAGTTCGAGGATCTGGCCTACGTCATCAACATGAGCGAGTACGTCGCGACGAGCGGCACGGTGCCGCAGCACTACACCGTCCCGGGCACGGGCCAGACAAGCCCTCCGGTCGGCGAAGGGCCTGGCGGCCAGGTCGCGGTCAACGTGCTCACGCACCAGGCACTGGTGGCGGACGAGTTCGGCCACAACCTGCGCCTGGTGCAGATGCCGACGACTGCGATCACCGGTCCGGCCACGGCGACGAACGCCTTCACGATCGCCGGCACGATCCTGCCCAAGCCGATGATCAATGGCACCGCGACGCAACTCGGCATGCGCGGTGATCCGAATTCGGTGACGATCGATCCGGCCCGCAACTTCGGCTATGTCCTGGCCGACACGCAGCCCAGCTATCACGGGTTCAACGTCAACTACCCGCTGTTCCTGATCCGCGTCGATCTGAGCGCGGCGACGGTCGGCACGCCCTGGACGCCCAGCATGCAGGCGATCGCGATGCCCTGAGCAGGGGCTGGAAGATCAGAGGCCGGTGTAGACCACCCGGCCGTCTTCCGCGTAGAGGAAGCAGCGGCCGGTGTTCTGCTTTGCGCAGCCACGCAGGGCGCGCTCGGCAGGGCCCACGTTGCCCTGGCTTGCCGCCGGCCCCCAGGACTGGAACCAGCTGCCGCCTTCCGAGATCGCAAACGCCCGGGGGAAGGGGCGCGTCAGCCAAAGCTGATAGCGCTCGCGCATGCGATCGCTCGAGTAGGGCAGCCGGGAGAGATCGTCGAGTGCGGCCACGGCGACGGGTGCGGTGCCCGATGCCGTCGGCGAGGCCACCGCGGTGGCCACCGGTGCGGACGCCACGGCGACCGCAGCAGCGCCCGGCTCGGGCTTGGCGTGCAGGGCGTGGCGCGCAGGCAGGTCCCGGATCCAGTCGGCGGGGATCGCGAAGTTCAGGTTCTGCGCGTCGCCGGTGACCGAGCCGAGAGTCGTCAATCCGATGAGCCGTCCTTGCTCGTCGAACAAGCCGCCACCGCTCGAGCCGCCGGAAATGGGTGCCGACGTTTGCAGCAGGATGATCTGGGAACGATCGTTGCGGCGGATCGACGAGAGAAGACCGGCGCTCATCGTCAGGTCGAGTCCTTTCGGATTGCCGATCGCGAACACGCTCTGACCCACCACCAGCGTCGTGGCTTGGCCCAGAACGACCGTCGGCGCGTCGAGCTTGGGCACATGAATCTGGCAGACGTCGCGGGGCGGGTCCCAGAGCTCGAGCTTCGCTTCCAGGGTCACCTGTTCGCGGCGCACGGCAACCCGGCGCGCCTTGGCGAGCACGTGGCAATTGGTGACCATCGTCTCGGGCGCGATGACCACGCCGCTGCCGAAGGCCAGCGGTACACCGTCGGCATCGTAGGTGGCGACGCGCCAGATGCTCGGAGCCACCTTGGCATAGACCTCCGGTGGCGTCAGGGCCCAGGCAGGCTGGCCGGTACCAGCGAGGGCGCAGGCGACCAGCGCGACCTGGCGCAGCGCGTGCGTTCTCTGCGCTCTCATTTGCCGATCAGGCCTTCGAGGTCGCCGGCGCCCGCGCCCTGGCGGAGCACGGCGTCATCGTCGAGGGCCGCTCCGTCGGCGTTGTGGGTGGTGACCCGTTTCGAACTGGCGATCGGCAGGCAAGTGCTGCCCGTCGGATTTCGGCGCATCGCCGACGGCTCGGGCCGCATGTGATCGGCATCCGTCATGTCCAGGATCATCGCCGCGCACGCGGTTTGTTGGCCCAGTGCACGCAGCAGGTAGGTCTTGCCGGACATCGGCGTGAAGGTCCAGCGGACGGTGCAAACCTTCTTGTCGACGCCGACCAGGCGGAACTCGATCGTCTGGGCGCTGCCGGCCGCGAGCATCGCCGCATCCGGATGGCGCTGGGCGTCGCCCACTCCCACCAGCTGCGGAGCCGTGCAGGTCTCGCCCTTCTGCAGAACGAAGACGCCATAGCGATCGCCGGCGGGGACGGTGCCGCGAACGAGAAAGCGCGCCGTCGGCCCGGCACCGGGGCCGACATAGGCCGGTGCCGGCTTTTGCGCTGTCGCACATCCGGCGAGGAGAGCGCCGGCGGCGGCGAACTTTGCCGCCGCAAAGAGCATCGAGCGACTGCCTGAGTCGAGGACGATCATGCGGGTTTCGGTGCTGCTGGCATTTGCACGGACTTCAGTCTAGACGCAGGCGACCGTCGGCGGCCAGCGCTCGCGCGGCGGCATGCCTCGACGCGAGAACTCTGCAACGCAACGCGCCCCTGCGCCGGTGGCCGGCACTCAGATCTGGGCAACTCCGGCGAGCGCGTCGAATCCGGCCGGTCGCTTTTCCTTCCACGCCGAGATCGCCGCGGCGATCTCGCCGGTGTCGAAGATCGCGCTTTGCAGCAAGGTCATCTGATGCAGCGCGGAGGCCGTCGAATGGTCGCGTGCGTGATTGAGCGCGAGCTTGGTGCCGGCGATCGCCAGCGGCGATTTGGAGGCGATGATGGCCGCCAGCGCCGTCGCACGATCGAGCAACGCCGCGCCGTCGGGCAGCACCGCGTTGACGAGGCCGACGGCCAGCGCGCGCTCTGCGCTCATGCGCTCGCCGGTGTAGGCCATCTCACGAGCCACGCCTTGCGGCACGATCTTGGGCAGGCGCTGCAGCGTGCCGAGATCTGCGACCATGCCGATGGTGATCTCCTGGACCGTGAAGAAGGCATCGGCGCTGCACAGCCGGATGTCGCAGGCCGTGGCCAGGTCGAGTCCACCGCCGATGCAGCCGCCCTGGATCGCGCAAATGACGGGGAACGGCATGTCGTCGAGCGCAGTGAAGCAATCCATCAGACTTTTCAGCGACTCCTGAAATGCCAGCCGGTCCCGCGCTGTCTGCGCGCGCAGGGCGCTCGGATCGGTGGCGAACACGTCGAGGGCCATGCCGGCGCAAAAGTGCTTTCCCGTCGAGGAGATCACCAGTGCACGCGTCGATCCTTCCGCGCGGAGCCGCCGCAGGGCGTCGCGCAATTCCGGGAAGAAGGCGAGCGTCATGGTGTTCATGCGCTCGGGACGATTCAGCGTCAGGTGCGTGACACCGCTATCGTCGTGCGAGAGTTCGAAGAAATCGCTGGGTGGGTTCATGGCGTTCGGGAGGTGGCTGTGGAAACGAAGACGATCGAAAGCGCGGACAGGCTGACCTTGCATGGCACCGAGTGGCCGAGTCCGGCGGCCAAAGGGACGATTGTCATCGTCCATGGCCTGGGCGAGCACATCGGCCGCTATGGACAGGTCGCCGCCTTCTTGAACGAGCACGGCTGGCGTGTCGTCGGCTTCGACTTGCGCGGCCACGGCACGAGCGGCGGCGAGCGCGGTCGCTTGCGTGCGGACGATGATCTGCTGGTCGACCTGGCGAGCGTGATCGATCTCGTTCGTCGCGAGCATCCCGGGCCGCTCGTGCTGCTCGGGCACAGCATGGGCGGCCTCGTGGCGGCGCGCTTCGTGGCGGAGGCGGTTGCTGCCGCGACGCCGGCGGCGCCCTGGGCGCGGCGTGTCGAGGCCTTGATCCTGTCGTCGCCAGCGCTTCATGTCGACATGAATGTCGTGCAGAAGGCGATGCTGGCAGTGCTCGGACCGCTCGCGCCGAACCTCGGCGTCAGCAACGGCCTGAAGCCGGAATGGATCTCGCGCGACCCGGCCGTCGTGGCGGCCTATCGCGCCGACCGGCTGGTGCACGACCGGATCGCGCCGCGACTGGCCCGCTTCCTCGCGCTCGGTGGCAGCTTCGTCGTCCGCGTCGCGCCGCAATGGAACGTGCCGACCCTGTTGCTCTATGCCGGCGCCGATCGCTGCGTGGCGCCCTCGGGCAGTGCTGACTTCGCCGCCGCTGCGCCGAAGGGCATCGTCACGACACGCGTCTTCGCGTCGCTCTTTCACGAGATCTTCAACGAACCCGAGCGCGCCGAGGTGTTATCCGTGCTGGGCGCCTGGCTCGATACACTGCCTCTTTCGCTATTCCGGAGCCAGCAATGAATGCACGCGACCCCCTCATGCCGGTGCAGGCCGACGAGGCCGAAGCGCTTGGCCGCTATGCCGATCGCGTCTGGGATGACGAGATCGTTCCCGCCATCACCCACTACATCGGCGTGCCGGCGAAGAGCCCGATGTTCGACCCGGACTGGTCGAAGCACGGCTTCATCGACCACGTCGCGCGCGATGCGGCGGCCTGGGTCGAAAAGCAGAACGTCGCAGGCCTCAAGCTCGAGGTGATTCGACTCGAAGGGCGTACCCCGATCATCTTCTTCGACGTGCCCTCGACGCGCCCGGGCGGCAACGACGCCGGCGCCGAGACGATCTGCCTCTATGGCCACCTCGACAAGCAGCCGGAGTTCAACGGTTGGAAGAATGGCTTCGGGCCGTGGACGCCGCGCTACGAAGACGGCCGTCTCTACGGTCGCGGCGGCGCCGATGACGGCTATGCGGTCTACGCCGCCATCACCGCGATCCAGGCGCTCGATCAGCAGGGGATCGCCCGGCCGCGCTGCGTCGGCATCGTGGAGACCTGCGAAGAAAGCGGCTCGCCCGACCTGCCGTTCTACGTCGACGCCTTGAAGGAGCGGCTCGGCAAGGTCTCGCTCGTGGTTTGCCTCGACAGCGGCGCCGGCAACTACGACCAGCTCTGGCTGACGACGAGCCTGCGCGGCGTCGTCAGCGGAACCCTGAAGGTCGAGATCCTGACCGAAGGGGTGCACTCGGGCGACGCCAGCGGGCTGGTGCCGTCGAGCTTTCGCATCCTGCGGCAGGTGCTCGAGCGGATCGAGGATTCGAAGACCGGCCGTCTTTTGCCCGAGAGCCTGCATTGCGCGATTCCGGCGGATCGCCTGGAGCAGGCCAAGGCGGCGGCGAAGATCCTCGGCGACGAGGTCTGGAAGCGATTTCCGTGGGCGTGCGGCGCCGATGGCGGCCCGACCTTGCCGACGACCACCGATCCGGTCGAAGCGCTGATCAGTCGCACTTGGCGACCGACGCTGTCGGTCACCGGCGTCGAGGGCATGCCGGCGCTGCGCGACGCCGGCAACGTGCTGCGGCCCTATACCGCATTCAAGCTCAGCCTGCGCACGCCGCCGCTGGTCGACGGCAACGTCGCCGCTGCGCTCCTGAAGACGCTGCTCGAGGACAACGCTCCCTACAACGCCAAGGTCACCTTCAATTCCGATGGCCGCGTCGGCGCCGCAGGGGCTACCGGCTGGAACGCGCCCACCCTGGCGCCGTGGCTGCAATCGGCGCTCGACTCGGCCTCGCATGCGCAGTTCGGTGCCCCGTGCGGCTACATCGGCCAGGGCGGAACGATTCCGCTGATGAGCATGCTGCAGCGGAGCTTTCCGGCCTCGCAGATGATGGTCTGCGGCGTGTTGGGGCCGAAGAGCAATGCGCATGGGCCGAACGAGTTCTTGCATGTGCCGTACGGCAAGAAGCTGACGGCGGCAGTGGCGCAGGTGATGGCCGCGTGTCCGTGAGCGAGTGACCAAGCGCTGAGGCGGACGTCGAAGGCCGCAGCAAAAGCAGAAGGGCCGGTGCGAACCGGCCCTTCTTCATGTGTCGAGCAAAACTGCGCTCGGCTAGCGCGCCTGTCGGCGGCGATTCATCCAGGTGATCGCGGCAAGGCCGACGGCCATCAGCGCGTAGAACGGCGGTTCAGGAACGGGAGGCAGGGTTGGAACGACGCCCGCGTATACCAGCAGGTCGATGCCGTTGCCTCCGGTATCCGACACATCACCGTCGGTGCTGATCCGGCTGAAGGTGGATTCGCCGGAGTCGTCCATGAGCCAGAAGTTGACGGTGTAGATCTCGCCGACGGTCGTGGCGATGGCCTGCGTGATGCCGTCGTACGCCTGCACCGCACCGTCGTAGTAGTTGTTGCTTCCCGAGTGTGGGCCGTTGCTCTCCACGACGCCGGCAAAGGTTGCTCCGAAGGAGTTGAGGTAGGTCCAGCTTGCCGGGGTGTTGGCGCCGACGGGACCGTCCTCGAACCCCCCATTCAACAACAGGTTCGGACCGCCACCCAGGGTCACGGATACGTCGTCGAGAAAGATGAATGCGGGATCCTCGCGCATGGCGAAACTGACGTTGGTCGTCGTGTTGGTCGCCATGAAGTTCACCGAGTACTGCTGATACGTGCCCGGAATGGGTGTTCCGTCCAGGTCGAGGATGGCGCCCGGCGGCGGCGCGCAGTTGGTAGGCGGATTGCCGGGCGGACAGGTGTTGGCAAAGGCCTGCGACGCGAGCAACAACGCGGCGGCGCCGAGAGAGATCTGGAGGCGATTCATGCTCTGTTCTCCTTGTTTGGCGTCAGCATGTGGATCGGGTCGCACCATCGACTCGGTCTGAAATCGCCAGAACCGAAAGCGTATCCATCGCGGGATTCGCGTATACCCCTCGAACCGGGGGTGCGGCGCCCGGCTCGTCGCTCTATCGCCGCTGCGCCACCGGCGCACCGGCCAGCGCCTCGGCCACCTGGATCCCGTCTACGGCTGCCGACATGATCCCGCCGGCGTAACCGGCGCCCTCGCCGGCCGGATACAGGCCGCTCACGTTCAGACTCTGAAAGTCCTTGCCGCGCAGGATGCGCAGCGGCGACGAGGTTCGCGTCTCGACGCCGGTGAGCACCGCATCGTCCATCGCGAAGCCTTCGATCTGCCTTGCGAATGCCGGCAGCGCTTCGCGGATCGCCTCGATCGCATAGAGCGGCAGGCTCTCGTTGCCAGTGGCTGCCAGGTGCGTCGGCAAGACGCTCGGCGTGTACGAAGGAATGACGCGCTCGAATGCCGTCGATGCCCGATCGGCCAGGAAGTCGCCGACGCGTTGCCCCGGCGCCGCGTAGCTTTCGCCGCCGAGCGCGAAGGCGCGCGATTCCCAGAAGCGCTGGAAGGCGATGCCGTCGAGCGGGTCGACCTCGCCGGTCGAGCCGGGGGCGCGATAGTCGTCCGGCGCAATGCCGACGACGATGCCGGCGTTGGCGTTGCGCTCGTTGCGCGAATACTGGCTCATGCCGTTGGTGACGACACGGCCGACCTCCGAAGTGGCGGCCACGACGGTGCCGCCGGGGCACATGCAAAAGCTGTAGACAGAGCGGCCATTTCCGGCGTGATGCACGAGCTTGTAGTCGGCGGCGCCGAGCAGCGGGTTGCCGGCGTTCGGCCCGAAGCGCGCGTTGTCGATCAGGCCTTGCGGATGCTCGATACGAAAGCCGATGGAGAACGGCTTGGCCTGCATCGCAACGCCGCGCGCATGGAGCATCGCGAAGGTGTCGCGCGCGCTGTGGCCGAGTGCGAGCACGAGTTGCTCGGCATCGATCTCCTCGCGAGCGCCGCCCGCGTTGCGGACGACGACGCCACGCAATGCTCCGGCTTCGATGCGGACGTCGACGAGGCGCGCACCGAAGCGGATCTCGCCGCCCAGGCTTTCGATCTCGGCCCGCATCTTCTCGATCATGCCGACCAGGCGAAACGTGCCGATATGCGGCTTGGCCACGAACGAGATCTCCTTCGGCGCGCCGGCCTTCACGAACTCGTCGATGACCTTGCGCGTGAGGTGGCGCGGATCGCTGATCTGGCTCCAGAGCTTGCCGTCGGAAAACGTGCCGGCGCCGCCTTCGCCGAACTGGACGTTCGATTCCGGATCGAGCACGCCGCGTCGCCACAGGCCCCAGGTGTCCTGCGTACGCTCGCGCACCGCCTTGCCGCGCTCGAGAACGAGCGGGTTGAAGCCCATCTGCGCCAGCACGAGCGCTGCAAAGAGCCCGCAAGGGCCGAAGCCGACAACGACAGGCCGCGGACGGGCAGCGCCAGTCGCCCGAGTCCGGGCGACGAAGCGATACGTCATGTCGGGCGCCGGACGCAGATGCGGGTCGCCGACATGCGCCGCGAGGATGGCGGCCTCTTCGTCGACGTCGCAGTCGACGGTGTAGACGAGCACGACCCTGCTCTTCTTGCGAGCGTCGTAGCCGCGCCGATAGATCGTGAAGCTCCGCAGTGCAGAGGCCGCGACGCCAAGGCGCGTGATGACGGCCTCTTCGAGCTCGCCTTCGCCATGCGCAAGCGGCAGGCGCAACTCGGTGAGGCGAAGCATGGTCAGCGGAACGCTTCGACCCGCGACGCACCCATCAAGGGCTCGAGCAGTCGCGCCAGCGGCCGCAGCGCCGAATAGCGCGAGGCGACCTTGTGCGCATAGCCGAAAAAGCGCGGCAGATCTTCGCAATAGGCAGGCTTGCCATCGCGATGCTTCAGACGCGAGAAGATGCCGAGCACCTTGAGATGCCGCTGAAGGCCGATCCATTCGAGCTCGCGCCAGAATTCGCCGAAATCGGCACGGACCGGAAGCGACGCCTTGCGGGCCGCCTGCCAATAGCGAATGGCCCAGTCGATTTCCTGCTCCTCGTCCCACGAAATGAAGGCGTCGCGCAGCAGCGAGGCGACGTCGTAGGCGATCGGTCCGCGCACTGCATCCTGGAAGTCGAGGATGCCGGGATTGGGATCGGCCACCATGAGGTTGCGGGGCATCCAGTCGCGATGAACGGTGACGGTCGGCTGCGCCAGGGCGCTGGCCACGAGGAGGTCGCAAGCCTGCCGCCAGGTCGCCGTTTCGGTGGCGGACCAGAGGGTGTTGCACTCCAGCGCGACGCACCACTCCGGAAAAAGCGCAAGCTCGCGGCGCAGCAGCGCGTCGTCGTAGCGTGGCAAGGTGTCGCCGATGACGTCGCGCTGCCAGACGATGAGCGCGGCGATGGCGTCGCGCATGAGGCCGTCGGCACGACCGGCGTCGCCATCCTTCTGCGCTGCCTGCAGCGCCGCCAGATAGAGCGTGCTGCCCAGGTCGTCGAGAAGCAGGAAGCCGTGCGCAAGGTCGGACTCGAGAACGCGCGGCCCATGCAGGCCGGCCCGCGCGATCAGCGCCGCGATGTCGACGAACGGCCGCACATCCTCCAGCGGTGGCGGCGCGTCCATGACGATGACGCTGCCTCCCGCGACGACGTCGAGACGCAAGTAGCGGCGAAAGCTCGCATCGCTGGATGCCAGGCGCAGGGATGGCGTGACCAGGCCGCGCCGCGCGGCGAAGCCGCCCAGCCAGGTGCTGAACAGCATTTCGCGAGCGGGGTCGGCCCAGGAGATGGCGGCAGGCAAAGGGATCTGGCTCACGGGCAAAGGTGCGTGCGGGCGAGGTGCGAACACGCGGGCCTCGTGGATAATCGATTCTACAAATCGATGCGTGCCCGCCTGGCGGGTCGACATCGTCCTCGTCCGGCAGCGTCCGCTCGCGGAAGCCGGCTTCGCGCCCTGCGCGCTTCAGCCCGCGCTCAGCAGTCGCCTCGTGCGTCAAGCCATTCGCCAAGTTCATCAAGCGGTAAGACCTGTTCGAGGCGGCGTCGCGAGGCTCGGGCGACGTCGCGTCGCCGTGTTGTCGCTCGTCCTCGGCCTGGCGACGGCTGCGACACCGAGCTTGGCGCAGTCGTCGGTGGCGACGAGTGCGCCGGCCGCGAGCGCCGCGGCGTCGGCACCGACCGCTGCCCGCGCTGCCTCGGGCATCGAGTTGCGGGAGGCTTCGACCTTACAAGCGCCGCCGCGCGGCGAGGCGGCTCGGCAACTCCCGGTCATCCTGCGCGCCCACGAGATGCGCGGCCGTCCCGATCTGGACGCCGAAGCAGCGGGCGACGTCGAGTTCCGGCGCGGGTCGGTCGTCATGCGTGCCGACAAGCTGACCTACGACCAGGCCGAAGACCTGGCGCGGGCCAGCGGCCACGTCGTCGTCAGCCGCGACGGCAATGTCTTCACCGGGCCGCAGCTGGAGCTGAAGGTCGAACGTTTCGAGGGGTTTTTCGAGGCGCCGACCTATCGCTTCGCGCGGACCGGCGCGGGCGGCAAGGCCAAACGCATCGATTTCCTCGACGACCAGCGTTCGGTCGCGACCGACGCCACCTATTCGAGCTGCACCGCCCAGAGCGAGACGGAAGATCCAGTCTGGATTCTCCGTGCCTCCAGCATTCAGATCGACAACGAGACGAACGAAGGCATTGCCAAGAACGCGGTGCTGCGCTTCTATGGCGTTCCCATCCTCGCGTCGCCGACGCTCAGCTTTCCGCTCAACGACGAGCGCAAATCGGGCTTCTTGCCGCCGATCGTCGGGCTCGATAGCCGAAGCGGCTTCCAGGGCGCGATTCCGTACTACTGGAACATCGCGCCCAATCGCGACGCCACATTCACGGCGTTCGACAGCGTCCGGCGCGGGCCTGGCCTCGACACCGAGTTCCGCTATCTCGAGCCGGGCTACACGGGCGAGTTCGACTACAAGATCCTGCCGCACGACGATGTGGTCGATCGATTGCGCTATTCATTGCGTTTCACGCACGAAGGCGCGCTGCCCTACGGCATGTATGCCCAGGCGCGCGTGCTGCGCGTCTCGGACGACGACTACTGGAAGGACTTCCCGGATGATCTGAAGACGACGACGTCGCGCCTGCTGCAGACCGACCTGCAGCTGTCACGGCCGTTCGGCGACTGGTCGACCTATGCGCGCGTGGAGCAGTGGCAGCTGCTGCAGACGGTCGACCCCACGACCCGCATCGATCCGGCCCCGTACGCGCGGCTGCCGCAGATCGGCGCGCGCTACGCGTCGTCGTGGAACTATGGTTTCGAGACCGGCTTCGAGACCGAGTTCAACCGCTTCGTCGATCCGCAGGACAGCTACGCCACGATCCGCCAAACCGGGTCCCGGCTGCATGCGCTCGGCAGCATCAGCCGCCCCTTTTATTCGCCGGGTTGGACCCTCACACCCAAGGTCTCGTTCAATGCCGCGTCCTACGCGCTCGATGAGCCGCTGCCCGATGGCCGGCGCAGCGCCTCGCGCTTCATCCCGACCCTGAGCCTCGACAGCGCCTGGACTCTCGAGCGCCAAGCGGAGTTCTTCGGCCATGCGGTCCGCCAGACGCTGGAGCCGCGCCTTTTCTACGTCGATACGCCCTATCACAACCAGACCAATCTGCCCAACTTCGACGCGTACCCGAAGGACTTCAACTTCGACTCGATCTTCACCGAGAACGCATTTTCAGGCGTCGACCGGGTGTCGGACGCGCACCAGATGACGGCCGGCCTGACGACGCGTTTGCTCGACCCGGTGACCGGCGTCGAAGCGCTGCGCCTGGGCATCGCCGAGCGTTATCTGTTTCGCGACCAGCTCGTGACGCCGGATGGGCCGCCTCTGACGCAACGCTTCTCCGACGTCCTGGTGCTGGGGTCGACCTCGCTGGTGCCGCACTGGACGTTCGACGCCGACGCCCAGTACAACCCCGACAGCCGACGCATCGAGCAGTCGCTGGCGGGCTTTCGCTATTCACCCGGTCCTTTCAGGACGGTCAGTCTGAACTACCGGCTGCAGCGCGGTTTGTCCGAACAGGTTGAACTCGGCTGGCAATGGCCAGTCTATGGACCGGCCAGGATCAACGATCGCAGCGATCGGCAGGCGAAGGGTTCGAGCTGCGGCGGCACGCTCTACAGCGTCGGGCGTGTCAACTACAGCACGCGCGACAGCCGACTGACCGACGCGATCGCTGGCCTGGAATACGACGCCGGTTGCTGGATCGGGCGCGTTGTCGTGGAGCGGCTCTCCACCGGGCTGAGCGAAGCGACGACGCGTTTGCTGTTCCAACTGGAGCTGGTCGGACTCTCGCGCCTGGGGTCCAATCCGCTGCGCGTCTTGAAGGACAATATTCCAGGCTATCAATTGCTGCGCGACGAGCGCGAGACGAATACCCCTTTCACGCCTTATGACTGATTTCCGCTCCGCCTGGCGTCCCTTCCTGGCAGCCATGGTGCTGGGCCTTGTCGCAGGCCACGCTTTCGCCGAGGGCGGCGACTACATCGTTGCCATCGTGAACCAGGAGGTCGTGACGGCCGCCGAGTTGCAGCAGCGCATTGCCCAGGCGCGCGAGGATGCCGCGCGGATGAGGGTGGCGTTGCCCCCGGCCAACGTGCTGCGCAAGCAGGCGCTCGACGCGCTGATCGACGAGCGGGTGCTCGTTACCAATGCGCGCGAGACCGGCAACAAGATCGATCCGGCGGAGCTCGACAGGGCGGTGAGCAGCATTGCGGCGCAGAACCAGCTGACCGTGCCGCAACTGCGCGATCGCCTGAAGACCGAAGGCCTCGACTTTGCCAAATTCCGCGACAGCGTGAAGGACAAGATGCTCATCGAGCGCGTGCGCGAACGCGAGGTGGCCAATCGCATCAAGGTCAGCGATGCCGAAATCGACGAACTGATCTCGCAGCGCCTTGCCGGTGCCGGTAACGACGCGCAATTCAACGTGGCGCAGATTCTGGTCAGCGTGCCCGAGGGTGCCAGTGTCTCGGCCGTGAACGAGCGTCGGGATCGTGCGCTCGCAGCCTTGCGTCGCGTCCGCGGCGGCGAGGACTTCGCGACGGTGGCGCGCGACATGTCCGACGACGGAAATCGCGCCAAGGGCGGGGAGATCGGCATGCGCGCGGCCGACCGGCTGCCCGATGTCTTCGTGAAGGTCGTGCGGCCCCTGAAGGCTGGCGAGATCGCACCCGACCTGCTGCGGACGGGCGCGGGTTTTCACATCCTCAAGCTTGTCGATCGGCGCGAAGGGGGCGCCTTCACCGTTCAGCAGGTGCACGCTCGCCACATCCTGCTTCGCCTGTCGCCTGAGGTGACGACGGAGGCGGCGACGCGGCGTCTGATGCAGTTCAAGCGCGACATCATGTCCGGCAAGAGCACGTTCGAGCAGCTCGCCCGAGCCAATTCGGAAGACAGCAGCGCCGAGCAGGGAGGTGATCTCGGCTGGTCTTCGCCCGGTCAGTTCGTTCCCGAGTTCGAAGACGCGCTCTCTCGTCTCGAGGTCGGCGGAATCTCCGAACCGGTCACCACGCGCTTCGGCCTGCACCTGATCCAATTGCTCGAGCGGCGCGATGTGACCCTTGATCGCAAGCAGCAGCGCGAACAGGCCCGCAACATCCTGCGCGAGAAGAAGTTCGAGGGTGCGTATGCGGAGTGGCTGCGCGACCTCCGTGGCGAGGCCTACATCGAGCTGCGCGACGCGCCGCAATAGCAAGCCGTCGCTGTCCACTCGTGTCGCACCGCCCGCGAAAGCGTTTCGGCCAGCATTTCCTCGTCGACGAAGGCGTGATTGCGGCCATCGTTGCCGCCGTCTCGGCGAAAGTCGGCGAGCACGTCGTCGAAATCGGACCTGGCCTGGGCGCGATCACGCGTCCACTCTTGAAGGAATGCGGCGCGCTGACGGTGATCGAGCTCGACCGCGACCTGGCCGCTCGTTTGCGGCCGGTGCCGGGCCTGGACGTCATCGAGGCCGACGTCCTTCGGGTTGACCTTGCCGCGCTGGCCGCAGCGCGAGGCGGCGCCAAGCTGCGCGTCGTCGGCAACTTGCCGTACAACATCTCGACCCCCATCCTCTTTCATCTGCTCGACGGCATCGATGTCGTCGCCGATCAGCACGTGATGCTGCAAAGGGAAGTGGCCGAGCGCATGGCGGCCTCGCCAGGCGTGAAGGCTTACGGTCGGCTCAGCATCATGCTGCAGTGGCGCTACACCATCGAGCCGGTGCTTGACGTGCCGGCGCGGGCCTTCGATCCGCCGCCGAAGGTCGAATCGGCGGTCATCCGAATGATCCCGAAGCCGGCGCCGCCGGGCGTCGATGGCCGGCTGCTGGCCGAGCTCGTCAGCGTTGCGTTCTCACAGCGCCGAAAGCTCTTGCGCCATACGCTGGGGCGCTGGCTCGAAGCGCGCACGCCGGATCTCGACTTCGACGTGCAGCGGCGCGCCGAAGAAGTATCGGTCGAGGAATATCTGAGCCTCGCCGCGCGGCTGTAGGCGCGGGCGAGACGATCGGCGTTGGCCGCATCGAGCGACCACCTCCGAAGGCGCGGCGCAGCCTAGGCCGCGCTCAGCCACATGGCAGTGTCGAAGGCGCTGCTCATGAGCGGCATGTTGGCGCCGAAGCTGCTGTTCGCTGCCGTTTTTGCTGCCGCCTTGACCGGTTTGTCGGTATTGCCGTTGACTGCTGGGGCCACATCCGTCGCCCGCTCCCATGACCCGAATTCCGGGGAGCGGGCTACTGAAAAGAATAGAAGCACCTGAACGGGACTTTGCGCTCCGCCCAAAAGTCAGCGGTGTCGCGAAACACGTCGAGCAGCTGCTCGCGCGCCTCGCGATCGAACCGCGGGTTGTCCGGGAGCTGCTCGAGCACGACGACGAAGCCGGGTTGTGCGCCGGCCTTTTGCACCAGGTCGGTCATGCAGTCGTAGAGCGCGTCGAGGTTCTTGCCGAAATGCGTGGGGAAGAGGAAAGCGTCGGCGATGCCTTCGAGCACCTCCTGTTTCGACTGCGCCGTCGTCAGATTGGCATACAAGAAATGCTGATCGGCGTTATGCGCCGCCTGCATCAGGTCGTCGACGCGGTAGGCCCGAATCGACTGCACGATGTTTGGACGGACTGTCTGCAAGAGCATGTCGCGTTCCTCCTGGTCAATGAAAATCTCTGTGGCGCTCATGGCTCGATGCGCTCGAATTTGGCGTAGTGGTCGCCCGTGTAGTAGCAGGTCGCAGGTGCCGTCACGGGCCGCCCGCCGCAGACGATGCGCCGGGCTCCGCGGTCGCGTGCCCCAGGCGTCGCGACCGTGTATTCGTGGTAGTAGCCGCGCGGTTCTTTCGGAAGCTGGTGTTCGTAGTTACCGAACACCGAGCCGTCCTTCGGATACACGAACGGGCCGCCTTTGTGGATGGCCCGATGAACGGCTTGGGCCTCGGCCGGCAAGCGCGCCAAAGGCACCGACTCCGCAAACGGCTCCGATTCCCGGGCCTGTATCGTGCCGACCGCGAGCAACCCTGCGATGCCGATCCCCGCTCCCCACCGGAGCAGTGGCCGCCAAGGCCGCAGCCATCCCTTCAAAACCACGGGAAATCCCTGAACAGTGAATCTGTAGATGTTACCGAAGCGGTGCCAAAACCTCAAGTCTTTGCCACATATTGGGGCATGATAAATAGGGATTAAGTCTGTGCACACTCACCTGAAAGTCGTTGCATCGTAACGAGTTGAGCGTGCATTGAGAATTATCCGCCGCCCTATCGACTAGCGCGCCGCATTGGCGTCGGCGACCGCGAGAGCCGTCATGTTGATGATCCGGCGAACCGTCGCCGAGGGCGTCAGGATGTGCACCGGCTGCGCCGCTCCCAGCAGGACCGGACCGATCGCAATGCCACCGCCAGCGGCCGTCTTGAGCAGGTTGTAGGCGATGTTGGCGGCGTCGATGTTGGGAAGGACCAGCAGGTTGGCTTCGCCGGTCAACGCGCTGTCCGGCATGAGCTCGTGCCGATAGTGGGCATCGAGCGCCGTGTCGCCATGCATCTCGCCATCCGCCTCGAGCCAGGAGGCCCGCGACTGCAGGATCGCCAGTGCGGCGCGCATCTTCAGGGCGGAGGGATGGTTGCTCGAGCCGAAATTGCTATGCGACAGCAGAGCCGCCTTCGGCCTCAGGCCGAAGCGCATCATCTCCTCGGCCGCCATGACCGTGATCTCGGCGAGCTGCTCGGCCGTCGGGTCGTAGTTGACGTGCGTATCGACAAGCATCAACTGCCGGCCGGGCAGGATCAGCCCGTTCATGCAGGCGTATGTCTTGGCACCTTCGCGCAGGCCGATCACCTGGTCGATGTAGTGGAGGTGCATTGCCGTCGTGCCCCAGGTGCCGCACAGCATGCCGTCGACTTCGCCGGTCTTCAGCAGCATCGAGCCGATCAGCGTCAAGCGCCGGCGCATCTCGATCTTGGCCAGTTGCGTCGTGACGCCTTTGCGAGCCGTCATCTCGTGATAGGTCTGCCAGTAGGCGCGAAAGCGATGATCGTTCTCGGTGTTGACCAGGTCGTAGTCCCTGCCGGCGACGAGGCGCAGCCCGAATTTCGCGACGCGCTGGGCGATGATTTCCGGCCGGCCAATCAAGGTCGGCCGAGCCAGGTTTTCGTCGACCACGACCTGCACCGCGCGCAGGATGCGCTCTTCCTCTCCCTCGGCAAATGCGATGCGCTTCTTCGACGCGGCCTTGGCCAGGCTGAAGATCGGTCGCATCGTGGTGCCGGAGGCGTAGACGAAGGTCTGCAGCTTTTCGCGATAGGCATCGAGATCGGCGATCGGGCGTGCCGCGACCCCGGAGTCGGCCGCAGCCTTGGCCACCGCTGGGGCGATACGGATCATCAGGCGCGGGTCGAAGGGCTTCGGAATCAGGTAGTCGCGGCCGAAGCTGAGGGTCGCTCCGGCGTAGGCCGCCGTCACCACTTCACTGGACTCGGCCTGCGCCAATTCGGCGATGGCATGCACCGCGGCGATTTCCATCTCGACCGTGATAGTCGTCGCTCCGGAGTCGAGCGCGCCGCGAAAGATGTAGGGAAAGCACAGGACGTTGTTGATCTGGTTCGGGTAATCGGTGCGGCCCGTGGCGACGATGGCGTCGTTGCGCACCGACTGCACCTCTTCGGGCAGGATCTCCGGCGTCGGATTGGCCAGCGCGAAGATGATCGGGTTGGCGCGCATCGTTGCCACCATGTCCGGCTTGAGCACGCCGGCGGCCGACAGGCCGAGGAAAATGTCGGCGCCCCGCATCACCTCGGCAAGCGTGCGCTCGGAGGTCTTCTGCGCGTAGACGATCTTGTCCTCGTCCATCAGCTCGGCGCGGCCCTCGTAAACCACGCCGGCCAGGTCGGTGACCCAGATGTTGCGCCGAGGCACGCCGAGCTTGACGAGCAGGCCGAGGCAGGCGAGTGCCGCCGCGCCGGCACCGGAGGTGACGAGCTTGACCTCGTCGATCTTCTTGCCGCTCACCTTCAAGGCGTTGAGCACGCCGGCACCGACGACGATGGCCGTGCCGTGTTGGTCGTCATGGAAGACCGGAATCTTCATGCGCGAGCGCAGTGCCCGCTCGACGTAGAAGCAGTCGGGTGCCTTGATGTCTTCGAGGTTGATGCCGCCAAAGGTCGGCTCCAGCGCGGCGATGAGGTCGATCAGCTTGTCGAGATCCTTCTGATTGACCTCGATGTCGAAGACATCGATGCCGGCGAACTTCTTGAAAAGCACGCCCTTGCCTTCCATCACCGGCTTGGCCGCCAACGGCCCGATATCCCCGAGGCCGAGAACGGCGGTGCCGTTGGTGACGACGGCCACGAGGTTGCCGCGCGCGGTGTAGCGAAAGGCGTTGGCCGGATCGGCGACGATTTCCTCGCAGGCTGCCGCGACTCCGGGCGAATAGGCGAGCGCCAGGTCGTGCTGGTTCAGCATCTGCTTGGTCGCCGCGATGGCCACCTTCCCGGGCGTCGGGAACTCGTGATAGTCGAGCGCGGCGCGGCGCAGTTCGGCAGCTTTCTTTTCGGAAGTCGACATGGCAATCGCGGCCGGGCTCGCTCGGCGAATAGCGGTGCTTCCACCGCGGTGGACCATCATTGCAGACTGCGCCGCGGCCAGACACCGATATTTCCCGAGGCGAGCAGAAGTGCCGCCTATGATCCTTCCCGACCATGGCTTTCCTCGGCGAGTTCGAGCTGATCGAGCGATTTTTCAGCCGGCCGGCACGGCGTGCCGTCCTCGGCGGCGGCGATGACTGCGCGTTGCTCGCCGCGGCGCAGGGGATGGACCTCGCCGTCTCGACCGACATGCTGGTCGAAGGTCGCCATTTCCTCTCGACCGTGGCGCCCGATCGCCTCGGCCACAAGGCGCTCGCCGTCAATCTGAGCGATCTGGCCGCTTGCGGTGCCCGGCCGGTCGCCTTCACGATGGCGCTGGCCTTGCCGGTGGCGAACGACAGCTTCCTCGACGCGTTCTCGCGCGGTCTTTACGCGATCGCCGATCGCTACGACTGCGAGCTCATCGGCGGCGACACGACGCGCGGCCCGCTCACGATCTCGATCACCGTCTTCGGTGAAGTCCCCGTCGGCACGGCGCTGCTGCGCTCGGGCGCCCGCGCCGGCGACGATCTCTACGTCAGCGGCGTCCTCGGCGATGCTCGCCTGGCACTCGAGGCCTTTCGCGGCAACGTCGACCTGCATGGCGACGCTTTCGCGCGAGTCCGCCGGGCCATGGAGGAGCCGCAGCCCCGGGTCGAGCTCGGGATCGCCTTGCGCGGGGTGGCCTCGAGCGCCATCGACGTGTCCGACGGCCTGGCCGGTGACCTGGGTCATGTCCTGCGCCGCTCCGGGGTCGCCGCCGTGGTCGAGGTCGACGCACTGCCGCTGAGCGCCGACCTCGCCGCTCAGGAACAAGCCTGGCGGCACGAGTGCCTGCTCGCGGGCGGCGACGACTACGAGCTGGTTTTCACGGCGCCCGCCGATCGTCGCGTCGCCGTGATGGCAGCGGCGCAGGCCTCGGGTACGAGGGTGACCCGTATCGGCCGCATCGAGGCGGGCCGAGGCTTGCGGATCGTCGACGCGAGCGGCCACGCCGTTGTCGGCCCGGCTGCCTCGTTCGATCACTTTCGCGCCGCTTCGATCGCGCCGCCCGCGTGTTGAGCGAGCCCGCCGTCAACCCACCGCTGCGCGGCGCCCCGCGCAAGCCCGACCTGCGTTTTCTCCTCTCGCATCCGGCGCATCTCATCGCGCTCGGCTTCGGCAGCGGCTTGTCGCCGATCGCTCCCGGCACCGCCGGCACTCTTTTCGCCTGGATCGTGTTCGACGCAGCGCAGCCGCCGATGGGCGAAACCCTGCGCGGCATCCTGCTGGTCGTCGCGACGCTGATCGGCTGGTGGGCCTGCACCGCGACGGCGCGCCATCTGGCGCAAGCCGATCCGTCCTGCGTCGTCTGGGACGAGGTTGTCGCGTTCTGGCTGGTCCTCTGGCTGGTCACGCCGGCGGGGTTCTGGGCGCAAGCCGCCGCCTTCGTTCTCTTTCGCGTCTTCGACGCCGCCAAGCCCGGGCCGGTTGCGTGGGCGGATCAACTGTTCAAGCGGCGCCGCGGCCAGCCCGTGGGGTGGGCGCAGGGCTTCGGCATCCTGTTCGACGATTTCGTCGCCGCACTTTGCACATTGTTGGTTATTGCGCTGTGGAAATTCGTCTGAACGAAACGGCTGTGCTTGTCGATCGCCTGGCCGCGGCGCTGCGTCGGCGCGGCGAAAGGCTGGTGACAGCCGAATCCTGCACCGGCGGGCTCATCGCCGCGGCCTGCACCTCGCTTGCGGGCTCGAGCGAATGGTTCGAGCGTGGCTTCGTGACCTATTCGAATGCGGCGAAGACCGAGTTGCTCGGCGTGCCGGAGGCGCTCATCGCCATGCACGGTGCGGTCAGCGCCGAGGTCGCTGCCGCGATGGCCGACGGCGCGCTGGCACGCTCGCACGCGCAAGTTGCGGTCGCCATCACCGGCGTTGCCGGCCCCACCGGGGGCACGGCAGCGAAGCCTGTCGGCACGGTCTGGATCGCCGCGGCTGCCGGCGGCAAGCCAGCACGCTCGGTCCTGCTTCAAGCGGATGGCGATCGCACGCGATTCGCGCGGCTTCGGTCGTTCGCGCCTTGACGCTGCTGGTCGTCCTCTGCGAAACCGACACCGCGGCGGCGCCTTAGACGGTCAAGGCGAGCCGCGATGCGGGTCGAGGCCCGACCCGCGACGTTTCTTCGACGAGCATCAATGCCAAGGCGCTTCAATCCCTGCCACGGATCGAGCGGCCAGTCCGGATGCTTCAGGCCCTTGACGAGGCCATCGCAGATCTGTGCCGCCTCGAGCAGGTGGGTAAGGGCGCCGTCGCTGAGCAGTGTCAGGGCGCGCTCGAAGACTCGCTCCTTCGCGCCCCAGACGCGGGCCTCGCGCATCGCGAGCGGCAACGGCTTGCCGCTGCCGAGAGCGTCTTTCACGCGCTTCAGGCCGCGAATGTCTTCGGCCAGCGTCCAGTGCACGAGAACCGCGGCTTCGCCCTCGGCTTCGAGTCCCTCGAGCATGCGCAGTGCCCGCGCGGCCTGACCGGCCAGCACCGCCTCGCCGAGCCTGAAGACGTCGTAGCGGGCCACGTTCAGCACGGCGGCCTCGATCTGCTCGAAGCTGAGTTCGCCGGGCGGATAGAGCAACCCGAGCTTCTGGATTTCCTGATGCGCGGCCAGCAGGTTGCCTTCGACCCGATCGGCGAAGAAGGCGAGCGTGCGCTGGCCCTCGGGGCCGGAGGCGACGCTTTGACCTTGCGCCATCATCCGCTGCGCGATCCAGCTCGGCAGCGCCGCACGCTCGACGGCGTGGACGCGCACCGTCAAGCCGGCCCGATCGAGGGCCGAGAACCAGCCGCTCTTTTGCTGCATGCTGTCGAGACGCGGCAGCTGGATGAGGGTGATCACGTCACGGCCGCCACCGGCGATGGCAGCTTCGCAGTAGCGCTGCAGGGCCTCGGAGCCTTCCTTGCCCGGCTTGCCGGAGGGAATGCGAATCTCGACCAGCTGGCGATCCGCGAACAGGCTGAGCGCCTGCGCCGCACCGAGCAGGCTGCTCCAGTCGTAGTGCGCGCCGCTCACGGTGTGCACCTGGCGTTCACTGCAGCCGGCTGCGCGCGCGGCGGCGCGGATGACGTCGCAAGCCTCCTGGGCCAGCAGCGCCTCGTCGCCCCAGACGGTATAGACCGGCACGAGTCCGCGCTGCAGTTGTCGATCCAGGGCGTCGAGCTTGATCTGCATGCGGCTCCTAGAGCAGTTGCACGGAGGAGAGCCGACGCAGCACCTGTGAGACCAGATCGCTCTGCATCGCGCGATAGAGGAAAGCTTCTTCCTGCTCCTTGGCAAGGGCCGCGCTTTCCGTGTACGTGAGCTCGCGCTTGAGCAAGATCTCGCTTGCCGGCAGGAGCTCCTTGCCCGACTGCGTGCGCAGCTGAAAACGAAAACGCGAACGCAGCTCGTACTGGCGAACCTGGTCGGCGGCGGTCGTCACGACGACGCTTTTCTCGCGCTCGTCGGCCAGCGCCTGCAGCACGACCTCGGCGTCCTTCAGGGCCTCGACGACCTTGGTGGTCTTGCTGGTGTCGATGTTTCTCTTCAGCTCGGCGGCCAGCGGCGATCGGCTCGGAAAGCCGGTGAGCTGGATGGTCTTGAAGTGAAGCTCTGGCGGGCGCTGCAGCTCGAAGCCGCAACCCGCGAGCGCGGCGGTGGCACCGGCGAGGATCAGCTCGCGGCGCGTCGGCATCAGAGAACGACGTTGACCAGACGACCCGGCACGACGATCACCCGCTTCACCGGCACGCCCTCGGCGAAACGGATGACCTCGGGTGTCGCCAGCGCCGCCGCCTCGATGCCGGCCTTGTCGGTGCCCGCCGGCACCTTGATGCTGCCGCGCAGCTTGCCGTTGATCTGCAGCATCAGTTCGATCTCGTCGCGCACCAGGGCCCGTTCATCGACGGCGGGCCAGGGCGCATCGAGGAGCGGGCCGAATTCGTCGTCGTAGCCGAGCTCGTTCCAGAGAGCCCAGGTCGTGTGCGGGCAGACCGGATAGAGCGCGCGCAGCAACACCCCGAAGCCCTCGCGCCGGCACGCCGGATCCGCGGCGGCATGGGCCTCCAGCGCGTTGAGCAGCTTCATCGTGCCGGACACGACCGTGTTGTATTGCATGCGCTCGTAGTCGTAGCTCACCTGACGCAAGACGCTGTGTATTTCATGGCGCAGCGGCGAGGCGCCGGCCGCCGCCCGGCTCGTTGCCGACTTGAACGCCTCGGCGTGCGTCGCGGCGAACTTCCAGAGTCGCTTCAGGAAGCGGTTGGCACCTTCGACGCCGGCGTTGTTCCAGTCGAGCGTCTGCTCCGGCGGCGACGCGAACATGACGAAGAGGCGCGCCGTATCGGCGCCATAGCGGTCGATGATCTCCTGCGGATCGACGCCGTTGCGCTCGGTCTTGCCCATCTTCAGCATGCCCCGGTACTCGACCGTGCTGCCGTCGGCAAGCCGCCCTTCGCTCGGCCGCCCTTCGCCATCGGCGACAGGCGTCACTTCCTCGGGCGGGAAGTAGTCGATGCCGCCTTGCGGCGTCTGTCGGGCCCAGACGTGGTTGAGCACCATGCCCTGCGTCAGCAGCTTCGTGAAGGGCTCGTCGATGTCGACCAGCTTCATGTCGCGCATGACCTTGGTCCAGAAGCGCGCGTAGAGCAGGTGCAGGATGGCGTGCTCGATGCCGCCGATGTACTGGTCCATCGGCATCCAGTAGCGGGCTGCCGGCGCCGACCATCGCGTCGTCGGCCTTCGGGTCGCAGTAGCGCATGAAGTACCAGGCGCTGTCGACGAAGGTGTCCAAGGTGTCCGTCTCGCGCCGTGCAGCCTTGCCGCAGCTCGGACATGCGCAATGCAGAAACGCGGCGTTCTTCGCCAGCGGATTGCCGCTGCCGTCGGGAATCAGGTCTTCGGGCAGAACGACCGGCAGATCCTTCTCCGGCACCGGCACGACGCCGCAGCTGTCGCAATGGACGATCGGGATCGGCGTGCCCCAATAGCGTTGCCGGCTGACGCCCCAGTCGCGCAGGCGCCAGGCCGTCTGCTTGCCGCCGAGGCCGCGATGCTCGAGCGCATGGGCCACGGCGTCGACGGCCGCAAAGTGGTCGAGGCCGCTGTAGTTGTCGGAATTGACCGTGATGGCGCCGTCGATCTGGGCATACCACTCCTGCCAGTGGTCGTAGGTGAAATGCTTGCCGTCGACGTGGATGACCTGGAGCAGATCGATGCCGTATTGCTTGGCGAAGGCGAAATCGCGCTCGTCGTGCGCGGGCACGCCCATCACCGCGCCGTCGCCGTAGTTGATCAGCACGTAGTTGCCGACCCAGAGCGGGATCGCCTCGTGGCTGAGCGGGTGCTCGACGTAGAGGCCGGTGAACAGGCCCTTCTTCTGCTGCGTCGCAAGCTCGGCTTCAGTCGTGCCGCCGGCCTTGCATTCTTCGAGGAAGGCGGCCACCTCGGGCCGCGACGTCGCCGCGTGCAACGCCAGTGCATGCTCGGGCGCAACGGCGCAGAACGTCACGCCCATGATGGTGTCGGCCCGGGTCGTGAAGACGTAGAGGCGGCCGTCGCCGATCAGCTTGCCGTCGGCGCCGTGGATCCGGTGCGGGAAGGCGAAGCGCACGCCTTCGCTCTTGCCGATCCAGTTCTCCTGCATCGTCTTGACGCGCTCGGGCCAGCCCGGCAGTCCGGAGCGAACGCAATCGAGCAGCTCTTCGGCGTAGCGCGTGATCTTCAGGTAGTAGCCGGGAATCTCGCGCTTCTCGACGATGGCGCCCGAGCGCCAGCCGCGGCCTTCCACGACCTGCTCGTTGGCGAGCACCGTCTGGTCGACCGGATCCCAGTTCACGGTCTGCGTCCGGCGCTCGGCGATGCCGGCGTCGAGCATCTTCAGGAACAGCCACTGGTTCCACTTGTAGTAGCTCGGATCGCAGGTCGCGATCTCGCGGCTCCAGTCGATGGCCAGGCCCATCGCCTGCATCTGCGCCTTCATGGCGGCGATGTTCTCGCGCGTCCATTTCGCCGGCGGCACGCCGTTCTTCATCGCCGCGTTCTCGGCCGGCAAGCCGAAGGCGTCCCAGCCCATCGGCATCAGCACATTCATGCCGGTCATCCGCAGGTGGCGGGCCAGCATGTCGTTGATGGTGTAGTTGCGCACATGACCCATGTGCAGGCGCCCGCTGGGGTACGGCAGCATCGAGCAGGCGTAGAACTTCGGCTTGGTGGCGTCTTCGCGGACGCGATAGACATCCGCGGCCGACCAGGCCGTCCGGGCACGCTGCTCGATCGCGCGCGGATCGAATTCGGGTGTCATGAAATGGAGACGCAGCGAGCAGGCATCGATCGATTATAGAAAGTCACCTCTGCAGAACGCTCGAGCCGGCTCGCTCGACGACTCGCCCGCTCGGGGGACGGGGCACCCGACAGAGGTTCTCGACTGCAGCGCGGCGGGCGCCGACCATCGCAGCCGTCGCGCACATCGCTGCGCATTCGGGCCCATTGCCATGATCGAGACCTCGTTCGCTGCGCCCCGCCGGCGCCTGCTTCTGGCCGGTGCCGCGTCGCTCTTGCCCTCATTCGCCGGCGCGCGCTCGCGACCTTCGCCTGGCGCCGGCGAAGCGGTCGCCGCACCTCTTCTCGCCGTCGTCTACACCGGTTGGGTCGACCCGGCGCTCTGCCTCGTCAGCGAGAAGTACGACGGCGTTCGCGCCGTCTGGGACGGGCGCGTGCTGCGCCATCGCAGCGGCCGCCCGGTATCGGCGCCGGCGTCGTTCGTCAAGGCGCTGCCGAGCGAAGCCGTCGATGGCGAGCTCTGGCTCGGACGAGGTCGCTTCGACGAGCTGTCCGCGATCGTGCGCCGCGCGCAGCCGCGCGAGAGCGAGTGGGCCCGGGTTCGCTACATGACGTTCGAGATGCCGGGTGCGCCCGGTACCTTCGTCGAACGCGCCGCGCGGTTGTCGGCAATTGCGGCCGTTACCGCTCGCCCGCACGTTGAAGCCGCACCGCAGGTCCGCATCGCCGATCGGGCGGCCTTGCAACGAAGGCTCGACGAGATCGTCGCCGGCGGCGGCGAAGGCCTCATGCTGCATCTTGCTTCGGCGCCGGCCCTGAGCGGCCGCAGCGACGTCCTCATGAAGCTGAAGCCGCATCTCGACGCCGAGGCTGTCGTCGTCGGCCAGCGCCTTGGCGGTGGAAAGTATGGCGGCGAGGTCGGCGCTCTCGAGGTGCAAGCCACGGACGGCCGGCGCTTTTTCGTTGGTAGTGGCCTGAGCGATGCGCTGCGGCGCGACCCGCCGCCCGTGGGCTCGCGCATCACCTACCGATACCGGGATCTGACGTCGACCGGCCTGCCGCGGTTCGCCACCTACCTTCGGCGCCACGAGGCGCTCTGAGGCGCGCCGGGCCGCCGGGCCGACGCGCTTCAGGAACCGCTGGCCGCCGGGCTCGGCTGCGCCACGAAGCCGATCCGGCTGAGGCCCGCTTTCTGCACGATGCCGATCAGCTCGGCGACCCGGCCATAGGGCACGGACCGGTCGGCACGCAGCTGCACTTCGGTTTGTGGATTGCGCTTGGCCGCGGCAGCGACACGTGCCGCGAACGCGTCGGCGTCGACGGCTTCGTCACCGAAGAAGTAGTGGCCGTCGCGGTCGAGGGCGACGGCGATGAACTGCGGCGTCTCGCTTGGCTCGGCCGCATCCGTCTGCGGCAGGTCGAGCTTGAGGCTGGACGTCATGAGCGGCGCGGTGATCATGAAGATGACCAGCAGCACCAGCATCACGTCGATCAGCGGCGTCATGTTGATGTCGCTCATCGGCGGCGCGCCGCGGGTTCGTTCGAGCCTGCCGAAAGCCATGACGCGGCAGCCCTCAGACCGGAGTCGACGTGTCGACGATCATCTCGCGCAGGTCATGGGCGAAGCCTTCGAGCTCGGCCTCGCTCGCCGCGACCCGCTTGCCGAAGATGTTGTAGGCCAGAACAGCGGGAATCGCCACGGCGAGGCCGGCCGCTGTCATCACCAGCGATTCGCCGACCGGTCCCGAGACCTTCTCGATGGTGATGGCGCCGGCCGCGGAAATGCTGAGCAGCGCGTGATAGATGCCCCAGACGGTGCCGAACAGGCCGATGAAGGGTGCCGTGCTGCCGATCGAGGCAAGCAGGACCTGGCCGAACTGCAGCCGCGCCAGCACGGCGTGCAAGGCATCGCGCAGGCGCCGCGTCAGCTGCGAATCGGCGTGGCCCTTGGCTTCGAGCGTGCCGCCCGGCGGTACGGTGAGCGCGGCGTCGAGGAGCGGCGAGAGGATCGCTTCGCGGTCGAAGGCGGCCAGTTGCTGGCGGGCGACCTCGACCGATGACGCGTTCCAGAACGACGGCACGGCGCGCTGCAGGTCGACGTGGACGCGGCGCAGCAGCCAGCCTTTCCAGAAGATGACGACCCAGGCACTGATCGACATCAACAGCAACAGGATCGCGACGCTGCGCGTGATGCCGTCGCCTTGCGTCCAGAAGTGCTCGAAGCCGGTCATGCCGAGAGCCCGAGAACTTCGTTCATGCCGAACAGACCCTTCGTCTTGCCGGCGAGAAAGCGTGCGGCGCGCAGGCTGCCCTCGGCATAGGTGGCCCGGCTTGCCGAGCGGTGCGTGATCTCGATGCGCTCGCCGCTGCCGGCGAAGACGACGGTATGGTCGCCGACCACATCGCCGCCGCGCAAGGATGCGAATCCGATCGCGCCGGCGCGCCGGGCGCCGGTCTCGCCGTGGCGGGCGTAGACGGCGAGCTCGTCGAGGCGATGCCCGCGGGCGGCGGCAACGACCTCGCCCATCTGCAGGGCCGTGCCGCTCGGTGCATCGACCTTGTGCTTGTGGTGGGTCTCGACGATCTCGACGTCATAGCTTTCGTCGAGCGCGCGCGCCGCCACTTCGAGAAGCTTCATGGCGACGTTGACGCCCACGCTCATGTTCGGCGCCATGACGATGGCGATGTGCTCGGCATGGCCTGCGATCTCGGCCTTGTGCGCCGGCGTCAGGCCGGTGGTGCCGATCACCGCCTTCACGCCGAGCTCGCGGCAGAGCGCGACGTGGGCCAGCGTGCCCTCCGGCCGCGTGAAGTCGATGAGCACGTCGGCGCCGGCCAGGCCGGCACGGATGTCGGCGGTGATGGGCACGCCGCCGGCGCCGCCGAGAAAGGCGAGCGCGTCGCTGCCGAGGGCGGCGCTGCCGGCAACCTCGAGGGCTCCGCAAAGGGCCAGATCCGGGCTCGCGGCCACCGCTTCGATCAGCATCCGCCCCATCCGCCCGGACGCGCCTGCCACGGCGACGCGCAGTCGCGTGGCGGAAGAAGCCGCGGCCGCGCTCATGAGTTCGGCTCGAGCGGCGGGTAACTGCGCAGGGGTGCGGGCGGCACCGCTTCGGGCGCGGCCGCGGCCTGCGGCGTCGGCAGGGCCTTCAGCTCCTGGTCGCTGAGCACGAGCGGCGGCGGCGTGCGGGCCCTGAAGGTGTCGATCGAGGCCACGAACTCGCGTTCGCCCGGAAGCTCGCCGCCGGTGTCGATGCTGACCAGCGCATCGCCCTTGAAGAGCACGACAACCCGGCGCAGCTGCGCCGGTGCACCCTGGCGGCGGATCGCGAAAACATAGTCCCAGCGATCGGCGTGGAAAGGATCCGTGATCAGCGGCGAGCCGAGGACGTCGCGCACCTGCGCGCGCGTCAGGCCGGGCTTGATGAAGGCCGCCTGTTCGCTCGTGATCACGTTGCCCTGGACGATCTCGAGCTTGTAGGGCGTGATGACACCGAGGAAGCTGTCGTTGGTCACCAGCGAGTGGCAGCCGGACAGCAGCGTCGCCAAGGCGATAGGGGCGAAGGACAGCGCACGGCCCGGGCGCAACGAAATCGATGACATGGAGTGCCGATGGCGGCGCCGCAGCGTCGGCCAAGCTCGTATGATGAAGCGATTCTATCGGCTCGTCCCTGGCGCGCCGCGAGCCGGAACCCCTCATGACCCACGCCGACGAACTCAAGAACAGCGGCCTCAAGGCGACCCTGCCGCGCATCAAGGTGCTCGAGGTCTTCCAGAAGACGAAAGAGCGGCACATGAGCGCCGAGGACGTCTTTCGTGCTCTCCTCGCCGAGCACGCCGACGTCGGGCTGGCCACCGTCTATCGCGTCCTCATGCAGTTCGAGCAGGCGGGCATCCTGTCGCGCAACCACTTCGAAACCGGCAAGGCCGTCTTCGAGCTGAACGAAGGCAAGCACCACGACCATCTGGTCTGCCTCGACTGCGGCCGGGTCGAGGAGTTCTTCGATGCCGAGATCGAGAAGCGCCAGCGCGCGGTCGCCCAGACGCGCGGCTTCGAGCTGCAGGACCACGCGCTCGCGCTCTACGCCGTGTGCACGAAGAAGAACTGCGAGTTCAAGGTCAAGATCGGCGGCGCCGGCCGTTAGCCGTACGCGGCCCGCTATTCGGGCTTGGTCATCGCCTTGTGGTGGCGCTCGATGAACTCGGTGTACGTGTCGATGCCGCGCAGTTGCAGGATGGTGTTGCGCACCGCCGCCTCGACCAGCACCGCGAGGTTGCGGCCGGCATCCACCGCGATGACCGTCTTGCGCACGGTGACCTCGAGGATCTCCTCGTTGAGCGGCTCGTAGGGCAGACGTTCGAACTCGCGGTCCATCGTTTCCTTGCGGACGAGATGGACGATCAGCTTCAGGCGCATCTTCCGGCGCACGGCGGTTTCACCGAAGATCGCCTTGATGTCGAGCAGACCGATGCCGCGCACTTCCAGCAGGTTCATCAGCAGCTCGGGGCAGCGGCCCTCGAGCGCCGTCTGGGAGACGCGGTACAGGTCGACTGCGTCGTCGGCGACCAGGCCATGGCCGCGCGAGATCAGCTCGAGCCCGAGCTCGCTCTTGCCCAGGCCCGACTCGCCGGTGAGCAGAACGCCCAAGCCCAGGATGTCCATGAAGACGCCGTGCCGGGTGGTTCGCTCGGCGAAGTGCTGGCCGAGATAGTCGCGCACGAGATCGATCACATGACCGGCGGATTCGGCGGTGACGAAGAGCGGGATGTCGGCGCGATCGCACAAGGCGATCAGGCGATCCGGAGGCGATTGCCCGTCAGCGACGATGAGCACCGGCGGATCGAGCGTGACGATGCGCGAGATGCGGCGCTCGGTGACCTCGGGCGATTCGCCATTCAGGTAGGCGACCTCGCGGCGGCCCACGATCTGGACGCGGTTTGGATGGATGTAGTTGAGATAGCCGACGAGATCGGCGGCTGAGCGCGCGTCGCGGATCGCGGCGTCGTCGAAATGTCGTTCGGGATGGGCGTGGCCGGCGATCCACTGCCAGTGAAGCGCCGGACGGAACTCTTCGAACAGCGCTTCGGCGCTGACGACGGTCGGCTTCAAGTCGCCTCGACGGCCACTACGACGGCTTGAGCTCGCGAGCCATCATCGCTGCGATCAGGCTACCGAGCGCAGCGGCTCCCACGCCGCGATGAGGCGATGCAGCGCGGCGGCTTCGCTCTCGGTCTTCAGGCGCTCGCGCAGGTCGCGATCCGAGAGCATCTCGGCGATCTCTGAGAGGATCTCGAGATGGCGCTGTGTCGCCGCCTCGGGGACGAGCAGGAAGATGAGCAGCGCCACGGGCTCGTCGTCGGGCGCATCGAAGGCGATCGGCTCGCGCACCCGCAGCACCGCCGCCAGGGGATTCTTCAGCCCCTTGATCCGCCCGTGCGGGATCGCAACGCCATGGCCCAGCCCGGTCGAGCCGAGCCGCTCGCGCGCGAACAGGTTGTCGGTGACGGTGGCGCGAGCGATCGAATGCTGGTTCTCGAACAGCAGGCCGGCTTGTTCGAAAACACGTTTCTTGCTCGTCGCATCGACGTCGACCAGCACGTCGGCGACTGGCAGGATGGCAGCGAGACGATTCATGAGGCACGCCCGACCGCGAAGCGGCGCCGGGCGAAGTGACAGGGCGATGAATTATGAAACGCTCGCCCTGACCGTGCGCCCATTCGACCGCTTCACCGTGACCGGCGGGCAGATTTGCTGCGCCGCCGCAACACCCTGCGCCTCAGGCCTTCAATTGAGCCTGGCGTCGATTCGCTTTTGCGACTCGTGGTGGTGGTCCTGGACCTTGCTCTTGTGCCGAACCACTTGGCGGTCCAGTTTGTCCATCAACTGGTCGATGGCGGCGTAGAGATCCTCCGCGGCGCACTCGGCGAAGAGGTCCTTGCCCTTGACATGCAGCGTCACCTCGGCGCGTTGTCGGCGTTCCTTCTCGCTCAGCTTCTCGACGCAAAGCAGCACCGTGATATCGACCACTTGGTCGAAGTGACGTGTCACACGATCAAGCTTCGTGAGCACATACTCCCTGAGAGACGGTGTGACGTCGAGATGGTGACCGCTGATCGTCAGATTCATGAAGGATCCTTTCGGTGGCCGACAGAACACGGTAGCAGAGCGCCGGAAGTCTGCAACGCAAGAGGGTCGTTGCGATTCGGGCGACCCCAGTCTATCGCTCGAAGTCGCTCAGCGTCGACCGCTGGCGCACTCATTGTCGGAACCGATGATTTCTTCACCGCTGCTGCGCCCGGGCTTCGGGCGCGATCCTCAGCGGCGCTGCAAGGTGAATTGCACGACGCTCGTGTTGCCGGTGTCGAATGCCGCTTCGCAATAGGCCAGGTAGAACTCCCAGATGCGCACGAAGCGGGTGTCGAATCCGAGTCGACGTACCGCGCTTTCCTCGGCCAGGAAGCGCTCGCGCCAGCGGCGCAATGTCTCGGCGTAGTCGAGCCCGAACTCGAGCTCGCCTGCCACCGAAAAGCCCGCCGCCTGCGCGGCGGCGCGGAACTCGCGACGGCTCGGCAGCAGACCCCCCGGGAAGATGTACTGCTGGATGAAATCGGTGGACCGCACGTAGCGATCGAAGAGATCGTCGCGGATCGTGATGCTCTGGACGCATGCCTTGCCGCCGGGCTTGAGGCGTGCATGCAGCACGGCGAAGAATTCGCCCCAGTACTCGCGACCGACGGCTTCGAACATCTCGATGGAGGCGATCGCGTCGAAGGGTGCGTCGTCGATCTCGCGATAGTCCTGAAAGCGAAGGTCGCTTTCCAGGCCGAGGTCGGCCAGGCGCGCGCGAGCCCAATGCAGTTGTGCCGACGACAGCGTGACGCCGGTCACCTTGGCGCCGAACTCGCGCCCGGCCAGCTCGGCCAGCGCACCCCAGCCGCAGCCGATCTCGAGCACACGATCGCCCGGCCGAACGTCGCATTGCGCCAGGGCGCGCCGCGCCTTGGCCTCTTGCGCCGCAACCATGTCGCCGGCGAGGTTGCCGTTGAACCAGGCGCTGCTGTAGCTCATCGTGGGGTCGAGCCAGAGCCGATAGAAGGCGTTGCCGAGGTCGTAGTGGGCGTGGATGTTCTTCTTCGATCCGCGCCGCGAATTGCGGCGCACAAGGTGTCGACCGCGATAGAGAAGCGAGCCCCACCATGTGCCGTAGACGACGGCTTCGACCTCGTCGCGATTGGTCGTGAAGACCTTGAGCAGGGCGGGCAGATCCGGCGTCGTCCAGTCGCCGGCGATGAAGCTTTCGGCAAAGCCGATGTCGCCGAGCTTCATCGCGGCAGCGCATACGTTCCAGTTGCGCAATGAAATCGCGGCGCGCAGGCCATCGGCAGCGCTCGCGCTGCCGAAGTGAGCCATGGTGCCATCGGGCAGGCGAACGTCGAGCCGACCATGCCTGAGCTTGCCCAGGAGTCTGAAGACTGCTCGCGCGGCCGCGGGCGCGCCAGTCGCCAGCGGCGTCGAGGGCGAGGTGCGGGTCAGCGTGTTCATGGGCGGGTGACGAAGGATTCGGGCGATTCGGGTTTGCTGAAGAAAGGGCACTCTGCGAGCTCCAGAGTCGCAGCGCCTGCCAGTGGATCCGGGCGACCACGACCAGGGTCAGCAACGGCCATTTGAAGAACGCCGCGCGAAGTCTTGCCTTCGACAGGGGTTCGAGCTCGCCCGAGACACTGGTTTGCAGAAGAACGCCGGCCGTGTCGTGATAGTCGATCCGCGCCACGGTCCTCTCGCGATTCCTACGCGCGAGCCCGGGAAGCGGATGCAGATCGGTGCGCATGAAGCGAAACCGGTATTCGCCGGCGACGGCGCAAAAAGGGGAGACGTGGAAGCGCTTCGTGGCGCGCATCTCGCGCCCGAACGCCAGCTCGGGGCCGCGCAGCAGATAGCAATGACGCTCGCCGAAGGTGTTGTTGACTTCGACGACGACGGCCGCGAGCGTGCCGTCGGTGCGATGGCAATACCAGAAGCTGACGGGCTTGAATGCAAAGCCGAGCACCCGTGGATAGCAATGCAGCCAGACCTCGCCCGTGGCATCGGCAATGCCTTCGCCGGCGAGCAGATCGTCGATCCAGGCCAGGCTGTCGGCGCGTCCGTCGCCGTGGTCGGTGTCGTGAAAGCTGATCAGGCCGAAGCGATTGCGCGTGAGCGTCGGCGTCGGATGGTTGCGAAGGCTGCGCATCGGCAGCAGGAGGAAGTAGGTCGGGTAGGTGAACGCGTTGCGCACCGGGCGCAGGCGGGTGTGCCGGACTTCGCCGGTTCCGATCAGTGCTTGCGCTGCCGTCGTCATGCCAGGACGAGCTCGCTGGCGGCAGCGCGTTCGTGGCCGCAACCCGCTGCAATGTCTTCGGCGACCGAAAGGCCGGAAGCCAATCCGTCCTCGTGAAAGCCGTAGCCGGTCCAGGCACCGCAGAACCAGGTGTCGCGCTGGCCCTGCAACGCCGGCAGGTGCGCCTGGGCGGCAACGGCGGCGGCATCGAACACCGGATGGGCGTAGGCGAATTCACCGTGCACGGTATCTGGCGAAGGCTCGGCGACGGGATTGAGCGACACGATGACCGGTACCGAGAACGGCAGGGGCTGCAGCCGGTTCAGGAGGTAGTGCAGGCAGACCGCGGCCCTTTCGCGATCGTCGCCGGCCGCGCGTTCGTAGTTCCACGCCGCCCAGGCGCGCCGGCGCCGCGGCAGCAGCCGGACATCGGTGTGCAGCACGGCGCGATTGGAGTGGTAGCGGATGGCGCCGAGCACGGCATGCTCGGCGGCGCTCGCGTCGGCGAGCAACGCCAGCGACTGGTCGCTGTGACAGGCCATGACCACGGCGTCGAAGCGTTCGTTCCCGGCGGCCGTCGATACCTCGACCCCGCCGGCAGGCAGCCGCCGCACCTGACGTACCGGGGTCCGCAGTCGGGCATCGCGAATCGACTCGAGCATCCGCGTCACATAGTGTTTGGCGCCGCCGCGCACGGTCCGCCACTGCGGCCGCCCCGTGATCTGCAACAGCCCGTGGTTGTGGCAGAAACGGATCATGGTCGCCATCGGGAAACGCAGCATCTGTTCGGCCGGACAGGACCAGATGCATCCGATCATGGGCAGGAAATACCAGTCGCAAAAAGCGCGCGAGAAGGCATTTGCTGCGAGGAACTCTCCGATCGGCTGCGCCAGCGCGGCCGCGCCGCCGGGCGTGCAGTCCAGTGCGATGGCGGTGCTGAGCCGATTGAAGCGAAGGATGTCGGCGAGCATGCGCCAGAACTGCGGCCGCGCGAGGTTGGCCCGCTGGGCGAAGACGGTGGCGAGGCTGCAGCCGCTCCATTCGACACCCTGCGCCTGCACCGAAAACGACATCTCCGAGGGCGCCGTCTCGATCCCGAGCTCGTCGAACAGCGTCACCAGCTTCGGGTAGGTCTTTTCGTTGAAGACCAGAAAGCCGGTGTCGACGCCGTGGGTCATGCCCTGCAGCGCGAGATCGACGGTGTGCGTATGGCCGCCAAAATGGCCGCCAGCCTCGAACAGGGTGGTGCGGGCGATCGGCGCCAGACGCCTGGCTGCCGCCAGACCGGCGATTCCGGAGCCGACGACGGCGATGCGTTTCATGCCCGCCGCGCCGCAGACCCGCGGAAGGCGCCGGGAGCGGCGCCTTGCGCAAGGAAAAGAAATGTCGCCGAGCGCCCCCAGAGGAACGAGGGAGGGAGGAGGGAGGAGGAGAACCCTCTGAGGATTTCAGCCGGCATGGCCGGCCGGCTCCGCGACGAAAACCGGGCCATCGTCGTCCGCCCTGCCGTGACGCCGACTCGTGCTGCCGGCGCCGTCAGCTGCGAGCCGACGCGATGAAGCTCTATGACGCCCGGTACGGGTTGGAGTTCCCCTGGCTTCTGGAAAAATTTGGATCTGGCCATCTCGCCCTCTCCGGTGGCTGTACGCACGCGGGGACAAGTGGATGATCCGCCCTGCCAAAGGGGCTGAATCCGGGGTTGGCACAGCCGCGTATTCGTGGCTTTCATGATGGCGAGCGCGCCTTTTCGCGCCACGCCGGCCGGCGTTCAACGTGTCCGCCACGGGCCGCCGTCTAAAATCGCGCCTCCTTCAAGGCCCTCGATGATCTATCCGGAACTCTTCAAGCAGCTCGAAGCCGTTCGCTGGAACATGGACCGGGACATCCCCTGGGACCAGTTCGACGCCAGTCTGTTGTCCGATGAGCAGGCCCAGACCGTCAAGATGAACGCCATCACCGAATGGGCGGCGTTGCCTGCGACCGAGATGTTCCTGCGCGACAACCGCCACGACAGCGACTTCTGTGCCTTCATGAGCGTCTGGTTCTTCGAAGAACAGAAGCATTCGCTCGTGCTGATGGAGTATCTGCGGCGCTTTCGCCCCGAGCTCGTCCCGACCGAGGCAGAGCTGCATGCCGTGCGTTTCGATTTCGATCCGGCGCCGGCGCTCGAGACGCTGATGCTCCATTTCTGCGGCGAGATCAGGCTCAATCACTGGTACAGGCGAGCGGCAGAGTGGCACAGCGAGCCGGTCATCCGCGTCATCTACGAAACCCTCGCTCGCGACGAGGCCCGTCACGGCGGCGCCTATCTCCGCTACATGAAGAAGGCCTTGCAGAAATTCGGCGACGAGGCCCGCGCTGCGTTCGCCAAGGTCGGCGTGCTGATGGCGAGCGCGCGCCGCACGAAGCAGGCGCTGCACCCGACCAATCTGCACGTGAACAGCGCCCTCTTCCCGCACGACACGATCCAGAGCCGAATGCCGAACCCGGAATGGCTGGAGCATTGGCTCGACCGGCAGATCCAGTTCGATTCGGTGTGGGAGAGCAAGGTCGTCGAACGCATCCTGCACAACCTGAGCCTGCTCATGGAGCGCAGCTTCGCCAGCGTGCAGGAGCTCAATCGCTATCGCAAGGAAGTCACGGCGGCGCTCGCCGCCGCTGCGGCCGTCGCTGCCAGCGCAGTCGTTCCGGCGGCGCCTGCCAAACCGGCCTGAGCATCGGCGCGGGCCGCACGAACCTGCGGATTGCCGACGCCGCCGAAGGACCAATTCGCATGCTGCCCGCTTTCGTCGCCAAGCTGTGCCCGCGAGCCGAGCTGCAGCCGCGTCTGGCGGCGTTGCCGCGGCCGCTCGTTTTTACCAACGGCGTGTTCGACATCCTGCATCGGGGTCACGTCACCTATCTGGCACAGGCCCGCGCCCTCGGTGCGAGTCTGGTGATCGGCCTCAACAGCGACGCGTCGGCGCGTAGCCTGGGCAAGGCGCCGGACCGTCCGCTCAATGGCGAGGCCGACCGCGCCTGCGTTCTGGCGGCCCTCGAAAGCGTCGCGCTGGTCACCCTTTTCGACGAGGCCACGCCGCTCGAGCTGTTGAAGCTCGTGCGGCCCGAGCTGTACGTCAAGGGCGGCGACTATGACGTCGAGCGACTACCCGAGACAGCCCTGGTGCGCAGCTGGGGCGGCGTCGCGAAGGCACTGCCTTTCGTCGAAGGCTACTCGACGACCTCGCTCGTGGCCCGGATCCGCTGCTGAGACGGCGCCGCGCGTCGCCGCGGGGAGGCCCGCGCCGGCAGCCGGATTCTCGGCGTGCGCGGAAAAGCTCAGCGCGTCTGGAAATTGACCAGAAAGATGCCGGAGACGACCGTCACGAGCGCAAGCAGAAGGCGGGCGGTGATCGGCTCGGCCAGCAGGCCGGCACCGAGAAACAGGCCGAAGACCGGCGTCAACATGGTGAACGACGACAAGCGCGTTGCCGGGTAGTAGCGCACGAGCCAGAACCAGACCAGATAGCTCGCGAAGGTCACGATCACGATCTGAAAGCCGATCGATGCCCACGCCAGCGGCGACACCTTCGTTGGCAGTGGCACATGATTCAAGACGGCTGCCGCCAGGAGCAGCACGGCCGAGGCGGCCAGCTGATAAAGCAGTGTCTTTTCGGCCGACGCACGGGTCAACGCCGAACCGCGCACGGCCAGCGTGGTGGCGCCCCAGAGCAGGCCGGCGCCCACGCCCAGAGCGTCGCCCACCCATTGCCGCGGGCCGAGCGCCGGCTGCGAGAAGCCTTCAGCGAAGGCCCAGGCGACGCCGGCAAACGCGACCAGCATGCCGGCGATCTGGGCCCGGCGCAGGCGCTCCGAGCGCGAGATGAAAGGCATCCCGAACGCCACGACCAAGGGCGCGATATAGATGAAGACGGCCATGCGCGAGGCGCTCGTGAACTGCAGGCCGACGAAGATGCAGAAGAGCTCGCCGCCGAACAACAAGCCAGCCAGCAGACCGCCGGGCAAGGTCTCGTCGCGCTGGAAAAGCGAGATGCCGCGATAGCGCGACCACAGCCAGACGAGCAGGGCACCGCCCGCCGATCGACTCGTGGCTTGCCACAACGCCGGAATCTCCGGCATGGCCGCCTTGGCGGCCACTTGGTTCAATCCCCAGAGAAAACAACAGGTGACGACGGAGGCGACGGCAACGCCGTCAAGTCGGTTCTTTCGATCGGTCATTGCGGTCGATGGTAAGCCGGCGTCCTGACATCGCCTCTGCCACGGCAGCCGCAGCGGCACCGGCCACGAAGCCGCTGATGTGGGCAAACGGGGCGACGGCGATGTCCCAGCCGGGCAACTGGCGCAGGGCTTGCCCCCAGGGCGCCTCGAATCCGATCTTGCAGGCGACGCCGACGAGGATGCCGATGCCGATGAGCTGGCGGGCCCCGCGCGCCGCGACGATCAGGTGCACGGCCACCGCCGCCACGCCGGCGTGCAGCACGCCCGACAAACCCCCGTAGTGAAGCAGGTCGGGTCGCAGCAGCAAACCGAATTGGGTCAGCGGCCAGGCGACGAGCCAGGCGAGCGCGATGCGATGCGGCACGCGCGCGGCGATGCCAAGTGCCGCGACCAGGACGCAGCCGACCAGATTGGCGAGCAGATGCAGAACGCTGTAGTGAACCCAGGCCGCGGTCCAGGCCCGCCAGGGCTCGCTCCAGGCGAGCGAGGGTTGCCAGTCGATCGCCGTCGTGCCGCCGAGCGCGAAGGCGATGCAGGCGCCGAGCGCCGAGCGTCGCCGAGAGGGCGAGCCAGGCGTGGCCGGCGCTGCGCGTCGCCGCGCCGGCCTCAGCCGAAGACCGCACGCCAGAGCGCGAGGACGGCGCTCTTCTGCTCGGCCATCGCCTCCGGATCGATCTGGGTCGGCCGTTCGTCGAGACGGGCCTGGTGCTGGGCCCGGCGCAGGTCGCGATAGGCATCGGCGGCGGCGCTGCCAATGCCGGGGCCGAGCAGCGCGGCGGACTCGGCCCGGCGCAGCAACGCGATGTTGCCGACGTCGTCGAGCAGCTCGGCATGGCTGCTGCTGTCGGCGAGAACCAGGGCCTGCACGGCGAACTCGACGTCGATCATGCCGCCCGGGCTGTGCTTGAGGTCGAAGACGCCCGGCTTCACGGGATGGGCGCGGCGCACCGTTTCGCGCATGGCCTGAACCTCTTCGCGCAGTGCCTTCGCATCGCGCGGCGCCGCCAGCACCCGGCGGCGAACCGCCTCGAAGCGCGGCGCGATCGACTCCAGCCCGGCGCACCAGCGCGCCCGGGTCAGCGCCTGATGCTCCCAGGTCCACGCCGTGTTGCTGCCGCGCCCGCTCTGATAGTTCTCGAACGAAGTCATCGACGTGACGAGGAGGCCCGAATTGCCGTTCGGGCGCAATGCGGTATCGATGTCGAAGAGCTCGCCGGCGGCGGTGCGCATCGTCAGCCACGAGATGAGCTTGCGCACGAAGGCGCCATAGACCTCGGCGGCCTTGTCAGGATCGGTCTCGGGATCGTCGTAGACGAAGACGACGTCGAGGTCGCTGCCATAGCCGAGCTCCTTGCTGCCGAGCTTGCCGTAGGCAATGACGCCGAGCTGGGCCTGCGGTCGGTGCGCCGACTTCAGGTGCTTCCAGGCCCAGCGCAAGGCACACGCCAGCGTCGCATCGGCGAGCGCCGAGAGATCGTCGGCCACTTCTTCGACCGTGATGTGGCCCTCGACGTCGCGCACCAGGGTTCGAAAGACTTCGGCGTGGTGGGCGCGGCGCAGCGTGTCGAGCAGCAGCTCTTCTTCGGCCTGGCTCGACCGCTCCCAGCCGGCGTGCCGCTCTTCGAGCTCGCGGGTGTAGGCCGCGGCATCGAAGCGACTGTGCAGCAGCTCTTCGTCGGCCAGCTCGTCGATGACGCCGGGATGGCGCATCAGGTAGCGCATCGGCCAGCGCGCCAGTCCAAGCAGGCGCAGCAGGCGGTTCTGCACTTCGGGCCGTTCGGTGAGCAGGGCCAGGTAGCTCTCGCGCCGCAGGAGCGGCTCGAGCCAGTCGATGAAGAGCACGGCCGCCGGCAAAGTGCAGCGCTCCTGCGCCACGGCCTGCGCCGCGCGCGTCACCAGGCGGGCCAGACGAACCTTGCTCTCGTCGCGCAGCAAGCGGATCTTGGGCTGCTCGCAGAGCGGCTTGACGCGCGCCGCCAGCTCCGGCGGCAGTTGCGCCAGGAACTCGGCGGCGTCGACGGGCGGCGACGGCGTCCCGCACGTGCGGCAGCCGCCGGCCGAGCTCTGGCCGCGGCCGTCGTGCAGCAGCAGATCGAACTCCGAGGCGACGAACTCGCGCGCTTCGCCGAGCCGATCGATCAAGGCGCAGGCGCCGAGCGACCCGCTGTCGTCGAGGCTGGCGGCGATCCAGGCCAGATCGCCGTCCTGGGTCGGCAGGACATGGGTCTGCTGATCATCGAGATACTGGATCCGGTGCTCGACGCGACGCAGCAGCGTATAGGCGGCGGCGAGCCGCTCGGCGCTGGCGCGCCGCATCAGGCCGCCGGCGGCGAGCTTGTCGAGCGCCTTCAAGGTCGAGCGGGTGCGGATCTCCGGGAACTGGCCGCCGCGCACGACCAGCAGCAACTGGACGATGAACTCGATCTCGCGGATGCCGCCGCGCGACAGCTTGACGTCGTTGGCGCGCTGCGGCCGGCCGGCGGCGCGGCGCTGCGCCTCGTCGCGGACCTTGGCATGCAACTGGCGCAGGCCTTCGAAGACGCCGTAGTCGAGATAGCGCCGATAGACGAACGAGGTGACGAGCGAGCGCAGGGCCAGGGCCCGGCCGTTGCGAACGCTCGCCAGCGGCGCCACGACGCGGCTCTTCAGCCAAGCGAAGCGCTCCCATTCGCGGCCGTGCGACTGCAGGTACTCGTCGAGCATCGCCATGCTGACCGCGGCCGGGCCGGAGCTGCCGTTCGGGCGCAGGGCCAGGTCGACGCGAAACACGAAGCCGTCTTCGGTGACCTCGCCGATCAGCGAATAGAGGCTCTTGGCCACGTTCGCGAAATACTCGTGCGCGCTGACGGGCGTGCTGCCGTCGGTCGTGCCGTCTTCCTCGTAGACGTAGATCAGGTCGATGTCGGACGAGACATTGAGCTCGCGCGCGCCGAGCTTGCCCATGCCGACGATCCAGAAGTCGATGCGCTCGCCGGTGCCGTTGCGCGGCACGCCGAAACGCACGTCCTGGTCGGCACAGGCCTGCGCCAGGGCAAGGTCGAGCGTCGTTTCGGCAAGCTCGGTCATGACCCGCGTCACGTCGTCGAGCGAGGCACCCTGCTCGATGTCGAGCACCGCGAGTCGTTCGATCGTGAGCTGGCGCGCCACTCGCAGCGCTGCAGTGAGGTTGCGACCGGACTCGCGCAAGCGCTCGACCAGCGCGAGCATCGAATCGCGCGTCGGCAATCCCGGGATCAGCCAGGCCAGCTCGGTTTCGTAGCGGCGGCGGATGCGCTGGACGAAGCGGCTGTGGTCGGCCTGGGCCGGCTGCGTGACGAGGCCGCTCGTTGCGGACGAAGCGGAAAGAACTTCCGCACGGGCCAGCTCGGAGGAACCCATCGACGCGCGCAAGGTCTGTGCTAGATTGAACCGAACGGCGCGAGACGTCGAAGCCACCCGGGCCGCGAACGCATCAGCGCGAAGGCGTGCCGACCGCAACCCTGACAACCGGCTGGTCGTCGCAACGCTGTCTTCATGTCGTCACGGTCCCCCAACGCCCGCACTGCACTCCAGCGAAAGCCCTTTGCAGGTTCGCGCCTTCGCCCGCTTCGATTCCTGGCTCGCCTCCTGCTCGGCCTGGTGGGCGCGGCATGGGCTGTGCTCCTCGTAGGTTGGCTCTCACTTCACTGGCTGATTCTGCCGCACATCGAGGACTGGCGTGTGCCGATCGAGGGCCAGGCCAGCCGCATGTTGGGAGCGCCCGTGAAGATTGGCGCAATCGAAGTGCGCTCGAGCGGCTGGGTGCCGGCGATCGAGTTGCGCGACGTCCGCATCCTCGATGCGGAGCAGCGCGTGGCCTTGACGCTTCCGCACGTCTTCGCGGCGTTTTCCACCCACTCGCTGCTGACCTTCGAGCCGCGCTTCGAGCAGTTGCTGATCGACGCTCCAAGCCTGGACATCCGGCGTGACGCGGCCGGCCACATCAGCGTCGCCGGGCTCGACTTCGGCAGCAACGCGGCGGGAGCCGAAGGCGACAGCGCCGCCGCCAACTGGTTCTTCAAGCAGAACGAGTTCGTGATCCGCAATGGCACCTTGCGCTGGATCGACGATCAGCGCGGGGCGCCGCCGCTGGCGTTGTCGGGCGTCGACATGGTGGTTCGCAACGGCCTTCGCTCGCATGCGCTTCGGATCGACGCGACGCCGCCGGCCGAGTGGGGCGATCGCTTCAGCGTGCGCGGCCGCTTCCAGCAGCCGCTCTTCGCGCGCGCCGGCGACTGGCAGCACTGGAGCGGCAGCGTCTATGCCGAGCTGCCGCGCGCCGACGTGCGCGAGCTGCGCCGGCATGTCGATCTGCCGTTCGAGCTGAGCGAAGGCGACGGCGCCCTGCGCGGCTGGTTCGACGTCAACGATGGCCGGCCAGAGGGCGCGACGGTCGACGTCTTGCTGCACGCCGTGACGCTGCGCCTCGACAAGAGCGTCGAGCCGCTGGCGTTCGAGCATATCGAGGGTCGCTTCGATGCCGAGCGCAAGGGCGATCGCACGGCCATCGGCCTGCAGGGCTTCGGCTTCGTCACCGGCGACGGCATTCGCTGGCCCAAGGGCGACCTCGCCGTCGCCTGGCGCCAGCCCGAAGGCAAGGACGTGGACAGCGGCGAATTCAAGGCCGAGCGCCTCGACGTCGGACTGATTGCGGGCATCGCCACGCGCGTTCCGCTCGGTGCCGCGTTGCGAAGCCTGCTCGCCGATGTCCACCCGCAAGGCGTCATCACCAAGCTCAGCACGCGTTGGGACGGGCCACTCGATGCGCCTGTGCACTATCGCGTCAGCGGCACGCTGAGCGGCCTGTCGCTCACGGCGCGGGCGGCGCCGCAAGCCGATGCGGTGGGTCGCCCCGGCCTGCGCAACGCGACCGTCGAGCTGGTGGCTACCGAAGCCGGCGGCGAGGCACGCGTCGGCGTGAAGAATGGCGCCCTCGACCTGCCGGGCGTCTTCGCCGATCCCGCCGTGTTGCTCGACCGCCTCGATGCCAAGCTGGCCTGGAAGATCGAGACCCCGGCCGGCAATGCGGCTGCGCCGAAGATCACGGTGCGGGTGAGCGGCGCGCGCTTCGCCAACGCCGATGCCGAGGGCGAGTTGCGCGCCACCTGGCGCACCGGCGACGGCACCGGCATGGCGCGCGGCGGTCGCTATCCGGGCGAGCTCGAGCTCGACGGCAGCCTTGCCAACGGCGTGGCCGGGCGCACGGCACGCTACCTTCCGCTCGGCCTGCCCGAGTCGGTGCGCAGCTATGTCGGTCGCGCGGTCGGTGGCGGCCTGATTTCGAGCGCCAGCTTTCGGGTCCGCGGCGACCTCCACGACTTTCCATTCCACAACGCCAAGAGCAGCCGCGATGGCGAGTTCCGGATCGCCGCGAAGGTCGATGACCTGACCTTCGACTACGTGCCGGCGCCCGCCGGGCAGGCCCCCGGACCTCAGGTCGCCGGCCGCGATACGGCAGGCACGACCTGGCCGGCGCTGACGGGGGTCTCAGGCGAACTCGTCATCGACCGCACGTCGCTCGAGGTGAAGAATGGCCAGGCCCGGCTCGCTGGCGTTGACTGGAGCCGGGTCCACGCCGTCATTGCGCAGCTCGGCGAGCACCCGCGGCTCGACCTCGATGGCAATGCCCGCGGCGCGTTGGCGGACATGCTGCGCTACGTCAACGTCACGCCGATCGGGCGCTGGACCGGCCGCGCCCTGGCCGCGGCTACCGGCAGCGGCGCCGCCGATCTGAAGCTCGCCTTGTCGATACCGCTCGACGATCCGGGCCGCGCGCACGTCAACGGCAGCCTCGGCCTGCTCGGCAACGACATCCGGATGACGCCGGATACACCGCTTCTGGCGAACGCCAAGGGCCGCGTCGATTTCACCCAGAGCTCGTTTGCCGTCGTCGGCGCCAACGCCCGCGTCCTGGGCGGCGAGCTGAGCTTCGACGGTGGCTCGCAAGGCAATGCGCAGCGCTTCAGCGGGCAAGGCACGATCACCGCCGAGGCCTTGCGACATGCCGCCGAGCTCGGCTCGCTGGCTCGTCTCGGCACGTCCCTCAACGGCCAGATGAGCTATCGCGCGACGCTGGCCTTCGTCGATGGTCACGCGCAGATCGGCGTCACGAGCAATCTCGTCGGTCTCGGCGTCGACCTGCCGGAGCCACTCGGCAAGGCGGCCGCGGCGCCGCTGGCGCTGCGGGTGCAGACCGCGCTGGACGATGCCGCCCGCGCCGACGAGGCGCTGCGCGAGACGCTGCATGTCGACGTCGGCGACGTCCTGCAGGCGCGTTTCGTTCGCGAGGCAAAGGGTGAAGAGTCGCGCGTCGTTCGTGGCGCGATCCGCGTCCTCGACCCCGGCTCGCCGGAAGCGGCCGAGCCGCTCGTGCTGCCGGCCGCCGGGGTCGTGGCGACGGTCGCGCTGAAGCGCCTCAACGTCGATGCCTGGGAGGCCGCCGCGAACCGGCTCGGGGTCCAGACCGGCAGCGCAAGCGGCACGGCAGCGCCGCTCGTCTTCGACAGCGCCGGCGGCATGGGATATGTGCCGGACAGCATCGCGCTGCGCGTCGGCGAGCTCGCCAACGGCTCGCGCCGCCTGACCAACCTGACGGCCGGACTGTCGCAGGACAACGGCTTGTGGCGCGCCAACGTCGACGCCACCGAGCTCGACGGCTACCTCGAATACCGGCCGGCGCGGCGTGGCGGCGGCGGCGCCGGCGGTGTCTATGCGCGGCTATCGCGCCTGAGCCTGCCCAAGGGCGAAGCCGAGCGCGTCGAAAGCCTGCTCGAGGAACAGCCCACCAGCGTGCCCGGCGCTCGACATCGTCGTCGACGACTTCGAGCTGCGCGGCAAGCATCTCGGCCGTCTCGAGGTCGAAGCATCGAACCGTGCCGGCGGCGGTCGCGACGCGGTGCGCGAATGGCGGTTGTCGAAGCTGAACCTGGTCATGCCGGAGGCCCAGCTCGCGGCCAGCGGAACCTGGGGCGTCGCGGCCGGCGCGGCGGCGACGTCGCCACGCGTCGCGGCGATGAATTTCACGCTGACCCTGGCCGACAGCGGCGCCCTGCTCGAACGCCTGGGCATGGGCAAGGTCGTGCGCGGCGGCAAGGGTTCGCTTTCGGGCAACGTCTCGTGGCCGGGCTCGCCGCTGTCGCCGGACACGACGCGCATGACCGGGCAGGTCAAGGTGGCCATCGACTCCGGCCAGTTCCTGAAGGCCGGGCCGGGCGCGGCACGCCTCTTCAGCGTGCTCAGCCTGCAGTCGCTGACGCGCCGCCTGTCGCTCGACTTCCGCGATCTCGTCGAAGAGGGTTTCGTCTTCGACAACGTCGCCGGCGACGTCGCTATCGGCCGTGGCGTGGCGACGACGAACAATTTGCGGATGCGCGGCGCCGCCGCCGTCGTGCTGATGGAGGGCTCGGCCGATCTCGTGCACGAAACCGAGAACCTGCGCGTCGTCGTGGTTCCCGAGATCAATGCCGGCACGGCCTCGCTGGCCTACGCCATCATCAATCCGGCGATCGGCCTCGGCACCTTTCTCGCACAATACTTCCTGCGCAAGCCGCTGATGGCGGCGAGCACGAGAGAGTTTCGCGTCGACGGCGCGTGGGACGATCCGAAGGTCGAACGCATCGAGCGATCGGCGTCCGATGCCACGGCGGCACTCGCGCCGCCCGCCGCCGCCGCCGCCGACACTGCCACCGACACCGCAGCACCGCCCACCCGATGAAGATCGCCGCCTTGCAGATGATTTCGACACCGAGCGTCGAGCGCAATCTCGAGACGGCGCGCGCGCTCGTCGAGCGCGCGGCCGGCGAAGGCGTCGAGCTCGCGGTGCTGCCCGAATATTTCTGCCTGATGGGGCGAAGCGATCGCGACAAGCTGGCCGTCGCCGAGCCTTTCGGCAGCGGCCCGATCCAGTCGATGCTGGCCGATGCGGCCCGCAGGCACCGTCTCTGGCTCGTCGGCGGCACCCTGCCGCTTGCCAGTGGCCAGGCCGATCGCGTGATGAACTCGAGCCTGGTCTTTTCGCCCACGGGCGAGTGCGTCGCGCGCTACGACAAGATCCACCTCTTTCGCTACGACAACGGCCGCGAGCAATACGACGAAGGAAGAACGCTCAGCCCCGGCAGCACGCCGACGGCGTTTGCGGCGGGTGAATGGCGTGTCGGCCAGAGCATCTGCTACGACCTGCGTTTCCCCGAGCTCTATCGCGCCCTGATGCGGCCGCCGTGCGACCTGATCTGCGTGCCGTCGGCCTTCACCTATCCGACAGGTGCCGCGCACTGGGAGGTGCTGCTGCGGGCGCGAGCGATCGAGAACCAGTGCTACGTGATCGCCGCGGCGCAAGGCGGCCGGCACGAGAACGGGCGGCGAACCTTCGGGCACAGCATCGTGATCGACCCCTGGGGCGAGGTGCTTGCCGTCCTGCCCGAAGGCGAAGGCATGGTCAGTGCGGAGCTGAAGCGCGAGCGCATCGCCGAGGTACGAACGCAACTGCCCGCGCTCGAGCATCGCCGTTCGCTCTGACGCAGCCGGCGCTTCCGGCTCGGCATGAAACGCGCGCTGATCGTCGGTGCCGCGTGGCTCGGCCTCTCGGCGCAGCTCGAAGCGGCCGAGCCGCTGTCGAGCGCGGCCTGTCACGGGCCGGCCGTGCTGGCCGACTTCGGCAGCGACGGGCGCATCGGCGCGAAATGGAATGCGACCAGCCGCAGCATCGCCTTCGGAAGAACCGACGCGCACGGTGCGTTCCACACCTTCGTTGCCGATGCCGATGGCGGCAACGAGCGGCGTCTGTCGTTCGCCGCATGGCATGAAGACCGGCACCAGTTTCCGGCGGCGTGGCACCCGGGCGGCGAATATCTGGCGATGCTGGTCGAGAAGAACGAGCACGAGCGCCGATCGGTCGATGCCACGCCGGGCTATGGCGCCTATACCGACTACTGGCTCATCACGCACGACGGCACGCGCGCCTGGAAGCTGTACGAGTTGCCCGACGGCTACGACCATGCGATCACGCACGCCGCGTTTTCGCCCGACGGCACGAAGTTCATCTGGACCGAACGGGTTCGTGCGCCCCGCCTCTTCGATCTCAATCTCTTTGCCGGCGCCTACGTCTTCAAGGTCGCCGATTTCGTGCCCGTGCCCGAACCGCACCTGGCGAACGTGCGAAGCATCCGGCCCGGCGACGTCGAGCAGGGCGGCGAGGTCGAGTCGATGGCCGCCGACAACCAGACGATCGCCTTCTACAGCACCTACGTCACGAAGAACCTGTTCGCGTCGCGCATCTACACGATGAACATCGACACCGGCGCCATCCGCGAGCTCACGACCGAGAGCTTCGCGCAGGCGCCCACCTTCACGCCCGACGGCAGGAGCATCGTCTACATGACCGGTGCCGCCGCCGACATCTTCCCGTTCCAGCTGCAGGGTGCCGACTGGTGGATCATGAATGTCGACGGCAGCGACAAGCGCCGCCTGACTTTCATGAACGTTCGCGGCAACGCGCAATCGGTCGGCCGATTTCGTCTTGCCGGCTCGCTTTCGTTCGTCAGCGACACCGCGTTCTTCGGCGACGTCATGACGCAGTCGCTGGGCCTCGTCGGCAAGATCGTGCGTGTCGATTGCAGCTAGCGCTTTCGCGTCCCGGGCGTGCGGAGCCCAAGCACGCTTCTGCGACGCTGATTCGGCTCAGTCGCCGAGCAGCTCGCCGACGGCGTTGAGCTCGTCGACGCGGTCGCAGATCGCCTTGACGACCATCAGGATCGGCACGCCGAGCAGCAGGCCCCAGACGCCCCAGAGCCAGCCGAACACCAGCACGCTGACGAAGACCGCGAACGGGCTCATCCGGCTGGCCCGGCCCATCCACCACGGCGTCAGCAGGTTGCCGACGACGGTGTGGATGGCGAAGGAGCTGACGCCGACGAGCACGCCCATGTCGAGGGCGCCGAACTGGATGAAGGCGACCAGGGCCGAAGCGCCGCCGATCAGGATCGCGCCGAGATAGGGGATCAGGTTGGTGACGCCGGCCACCACGCCCCAGACGGCCGACTGCTCGAGGCCGATGGCCATGAAGACCAGCCAGGTGAGCACGCCCACCAGCACGCTGACCGCAAGCTGCACGAGCAGATAGCGCTGGATCTGGTTCGTGATCTCGTCGAGCGCCTGGATCGTGATCCGCTTCTGGCTCAGGCGCGGCCCGGCCAGCTTGACCATCTTGCGGCGAAAGCTGTCGCCCGAGCAGAGCAGGAAGAAGGTGATGAAGAGGACGACCGCACACTGGCCGAGGAAGGCGAAGGCGCCGAGCGTTCCGGACCAGAGATAGTCCTTGATGTTGAGGCCGGGCTTCTCGACGACGACGTGGGTCACGGCGCGCGGCGTCGGCGGCAACGTAGTCGACATCGGCTCGACCTTGGGCGTTCGCGCCCCACCGCTCGACGGCGCCGACGAGTGCGATCCACGCGCCGCCGAAGCGCCGTCGCTGGCCGCATCGCCCGGCGCCGAGGCCGAGCCGGGCGTTGCGGCGCCCTCGGCCGCCTGCTCGATCTCGGTCGCCGCCTGTTGCACCTTCTCGATCGTGTTCGCCGGCTTCTGCTTTTGCCCTTGCAGGGTCTGGCGAAGCTTTTGCGCGACCTGCGGCAGCGACTCGACGAGCGCGCTCGCCTCGTCGCTCAGCGACCACACGCCCCATCCGATCGCCGAAACGATGGCGGCGAGGAGCAGTCCGGCGGCCGCGGCGCGCGGCAGGTGCCAGCGCTGCATCATGTTGACCGCCGGCGTCAACGCATAGCTGAACATGACGCCCAGGAGAAGCGGAATGACCACCGCCTTGGCCCATTGCAGCGCGAACGCGCTCGCGAGCACGGCAATGACGACCAGCGCCACGTTGCGCACGTCGACCGGCATGTGCAGATGAAGCCGCTCGGGCTCGCGTGCCTCGGCCTTCGCTGCGCTGCCGCCGCGCGCCGGCGGGCTTGGCGGTTGCGCTGTTTCCTTGCGTGTCACGGGCGCCTTTCGAATGTCACCGACGTGCCGTCGAAGGGCACCCGGCGTGCCCGCTCACTTGGCGGCGTCGGGAGAAAGCGTGACGTAGTGCCGGGCCAGCTCGGGCGGCTGCGGCGAATCGAGCAAGGAGCAGGTCAGGCGCAGCGCGTCGGCTGCCAGGTCGCCGAGGCGAGTGCCGCCGCTGTGCTTGAGCGCCGCCGTGACCCAGCCCCGGATCACCACCGGGCGCTGCATCCACGACATCGTCTGCAACTTGCCGAGCGCCTCGACCATGTGCTCGGTGTCGGGCGGCTTGCACTCCGGCGCATCGGCGAAGGGCTGCCACGTCGTCATCACCGCCGCGTACCACTTCTCGCCCGCTGTCCGATCCTCCGATTCCTCCGGGATCATGCGCGACAGGAAGGCGGTGTACGCGGCCAGGGAAAGCACGTCGGACTCGAGCCATTCCGTCACTTCGACGCCTCCTTCGGCGCGGGCCGCGAGCGGCGCCACCTCGCCGAGGGCGCGTCGCATCATCAGCCAGTGCAGGCGATCGATCGGCCGCGCCGCGCCGCGCGCCGCCATGATCCGTCGCGTCGCCTGCAGCAAGTCCTTGCGCGCGGCCACCGGCTGCAGCGCCATCCGTGCCAGCAAGGCCTCGACCCAGGGCAGGCGGGCCGCGCCTGACAGGCTGGCCGCCTGCTCGCGCAGACCCTCGACGCCGCGGATCGCCGCGGTTTCGATTTCCCAGGCCCGGGCGGCGCGCTTGCTGCCCGGCGCAAGGAGCAGCGCGAGCAGGGCCGCATGCAGCTCGGTGGCGCCGTGCAGGCGCGACAGGCGATCCGTGGCGTTGCCTTCGACGTCGACCGTGGCGTGGTGGCTGGCGTAGGAATCTGTCATGCGACTGTCCTTCAGAAGGTGGCCGCCGGCCGAAAGCCGAACAGGCGCGCGACCAGCACCGTCGGGAACTGCCGCACCGCCTCGTTATAGCCCGCCACGGCCGCATTGAACTCGCGCCGCGCGAAATCGAGCGTCGTGTCGCTGGCGGCGATGCGCGTGTTCAGCTCCGGCAGATCGGCGCCGGCCACCGACTGCACGGGCAGGCGAGCGCGGGCGTCGGCGAGGATGTCTTCGGCCACGCGCAGGCTGGTCACGGCGCCGGCCGCGCCGGGCCGCTTGCTGGCGTGCTCGCGCGCCGCATCGGCCTGGCGACAGGCGGCGCGCAGTGCCTCGAGACGCGGTCCGGCGCTGGCCAGGGCAGCGGCCAGCAACTCGACCTGCCTTTCGATCAGCGCGTGGCGCTGCCGGAAGAGCTCGTCGACGGCGGCGAAGCGCGCCACGAGAGCGTTGCGCAGGCTGACCATCCGGTTGTAGGCACCGACGATCCAGAACAGGAGCAGCGCGGTGACGGCGGCGGCGGTGATCTGCGTCGTCGTCATGGCCGCCGGGTTTGCCGGGCGATCAGGTGTTGAGCCAGGCGTCGTAGCCCTTGCGGCGCAGGTCGCACGAGGGGCACAGGCCGCAGCCCCAGCCCCACGGGTGGCGGTGCTCGCGATCGCCGAGGTAGCAGGAATGGGTGTGCTCGATCACCAGCTCGATCAGCGGCTCGCCGCCCAGGCGCTCGGTCATGGCCCAGGTGTCGGCCTTGTCGAGCCACATCAGGGGGGTGTCTATCGTCATCGACTTGTCGAGCCCGAGGCTGATCGCCACCTGCAGCGACTTCAGGGTGTTGTCGCGGCAGTCCGGGTAGCCGGAATAGTCGGTCTCGCACATGCCGCCGATCAGCACGTCGAGGCCGCGCCGGTCGGCGATGCTGGCGGCAAAGGTGAAGAAGAGCAGGTTGCGCATCGGCACGAAGGTGTTCGGCAGGCCGCCGGCGTTGCGCTCGATCTCGCGCTTGCTGGTCAGCGCGGTGTCCGAGATCTGGCCGAGCAGCGACAAGTCGAGCAGGTGGTCGTCGCCCAGCCGCTCGGCCCAGTGCCGAAACTTCTCGTGCAGCTGCGAGCGCACGTGCAGGCGGCTTTCGAGCTCGATCGCATGGCGCTGCTCGTAGTCGAAGCCGATCGTCTCGACGTGGGCGTAACGCTCGAGCGCGTAGGCCAGGCAGACGGTCGAATCCTGGCCGCCGGAGAAAAGAACGAGGGCGCGGCGCGAGTCGCTAGGCACGAACTTCTCCCTGGCCGATAACGACCCATTTCTGCGAGGTGAGGCCTTCCAGGCCGACCGGTCCGCGCGCGTGCAGCTTGTCGGTGGAGATGCCGATCTCGGCGCCCAGGCCGTACTCGAAGCCATCGGCGAAGCGGGTCGAGGCGTTGACCATGACGCTGGCCGAATCCACCTCGCGCAGGAATCGCATGGCGTTCGCCTGCGAGTCGGTGACGATGGCGTCGGTGTGGTGCGAGCCGTAGCGCTCGATGTGAGCCATCGCCGCGTCGAGCGAGGCCACGACCTTGATGCTGATGATCGCGGCGAGATATTCCTCGCTCCAGTCGGCTTCGGTGGCGGCCACGAGCCGGGCGCCGGCGACGTTGCGCAGCAAGGCGAGCGCGGCCTCGTCGGCGCGCATCTCGATGTTCTTGCGCGCGAAGACGGCGCCGATGGCCGGCAGGAAGCGCGCCGCGATGTCGGCATGCACCAGCAGCGACTCGGCGGCATTGCACGGGCTCAGCTTCTGGGTCTTGGCGTTGTCGACGATCGCCAGCGCCATCGCCAGGTCGGCGCCGGCATCGACATAGACGTGGCAGTTGCCGTCGAGGTGCTTCAGCACCGGCACCTTGGCCTCGGCGGCGACGCGCTCGATCAGGCTCTTGCCGCCGCGCGGAATGATGAGGTCGGCCACTTCGGGCGAGGCGATCAGAAAGCCGACCGCGGCGCGGTCGGTGGTGGCGACGAGCTGCACCGCGTCTTGCGGCAGGTCGGCCTCGGCGAGCGCGTCGCGCACCAGCGCGGCCAGCGCCAGGTTCGACTGCAGGGCCTCCGAGCCGCCGCGCAGGATGCAGGCGTTGCCGCTCTTGATGGCCAGCGATGCCGCCTCGATCGTCACGTTCGGGCGGCTCTCGTAGATCATGGCGAAGACGCCGAGCGGCACGCGCATGCGGCCGACGCGGATGCCGCTCGGCTGCTGGACCAGTCCGGTGATGGCGCCGATGGGATCGGGCATTGCTGCGATCTGCTCGCAGCCGCGCGCCACGGTCTCGATCGCGTCGGCGCTGAGCTTCAGCCGATCGAGCATCGGACCGGCCACGCCGGCGCTGCGCGCGGCCTCGATGTCGCGCGCGTTGGCCTCGCCCAGGCCGCGACCGGCCGCCCGCAAACGCCGGGCGAGGGCGCAGAGGGCGGCGTTGCGCGCCGCCACCGGCGAGGCGGCCAGGGCGCGGCTCGCGGCACGGGCGAGCGAGCCCATGTGCGCGACGGTGGCTTGGAGGTCGGCGGCAGTCACGGACTCGATTGTTTCAGAGTCGGCCGGGCCACGGCCGTGACGAAGCTATCGCCTTCTGCCGGAACATCGCACCTGATATACGCTCGAATCAACGCGCCAGCGCTTCCTGAACATTCCGACACTTCATTGCAGCCGACAACGATGCCAGATCCCTCCCCACCCTTGCCCGCCGGCGTGTCGACGCTGCAGGTGCGGACGATGCGGCGCCTGCAGCGCGACTCGTTCGACTACTTCATCAAGGAAGTCAACAGCGCCAACGGCCTGGTGCTCGACAAGACCGCGCCCGACTGGCCGGCCAGCATCGCCGCCATGGGCATGGGGCTCACGGTGTACGTCGGTCGGTGCCGAGCGCAAGTTCATCTCGCGTGCCGAGGCGGCCGGGCGCTCGCTGACGATGCTGCGCTTTCTCGCCGCGAGCGAGCAGAGCGAGTCGCCCGACGCCACCGGCTATCGCGGCTTCTACTATCACTTCCTGCACATGCAGACCGGCCGGCGCGAATGGAAGAGCGAGTTGTCGAGCATCGACACGGCGCTGCTCATCGCCGGGGTCCTCGCGGCGGCGCAGTATTTCGACGGCAAGACCCAGGACGAGGCCGAGATCCGGGCCCTGGCGAAGATGCTTTACGAGCGCGTCGACTGGGCCTGGATGCTGAACGGCCGAAAGACGATGTGCCACGGCTGGCGGCCGGAGAGCGGCTTTCTGCCCTATCGCTGGGAGGGCTATGACGAGGCCCTTGTTCTCTATCTGCTGGCGCTCGGGTCGCCCACGCACCCGATCGGGCGCGACAGCTACGACGCCTGGTGCAGCACCTACCAGTGGAAGGAGATCTACGGCTTCGAGCTCCTCTATGCGGGGCCGCTCTTCATTCACCAGATGTCGCACATCTGGTGCGACTTTCGCGGCGTTCGCGATGCCTTCATGCGCGAGCACGACTCTGACTACTTCGAGAACAGCCGCCGCGCCACCTTCATCCAGCAGCAATACGCGATCCGCAATCCACTCGGCTTCAAGCACGTCAGCGACTGGTGCTGGGGCGTCACCGCGAGCGACGGCCCGGGCGCCCAGAGCAAGCGCGTCGATGGCGTCGAGCGCGTCTTCTTCGACTACCTCGCACGCGGCGCGCCGTTCGGCCCCGACGACGGCACCCTGGCGCCCTGGGCCGTGGTCGCTTCCTTGCCGTTCGCGCCCGAGATCGTGGCGCCGACGATCGCTCACCTGCGCGCGCTGCACGTCAACGTGCCCAACCCGTACGGCTTCAAGGCCTCGTTCAATCCGGCCTTTCACGACGGCGTCGACAACGGGATCGGCTGGGTCTCGCCGTATCACTTCGGCATCAACGAGGGGCCGACGGTGCTGATGATCGAAAACGAGCGCAGCGGCCTGATCTGGTCGCTGATGCGCAAGTGCGGGTATCTCGCCAGCGGCTTTCGCGCCGCCGGCTTCGAAGGCGGCTGGCTCGACGCCGGCGCCTGAATTCAGCCGATCTCGGCCAGCCGGATGCAGGCGGCGACGTGGCCGTTGCCCACCGGCTCGAGCGGCGGAGTCGCCTCGGCGCAGCGCGCGATCGCATACGGGCAGCGCGTGCGAAAGACGCAGCCCGAAGGCGGCGCCAGCGGCGACGGCAACTCGCCCGACAGCGCCGTGCGTGCCGCGCGCGCCAACGCCGCTTCGCCGTGGGCCGCACCGACCTTCGGTGTGCTGGCCAGGAGCGCTCGCGTATAGGGATGGCGCGGCGCCGAGAACAGCGCGGCCTTGGGCGCCCGCTCCATGACCCGGCCGAGGTACATGACGAGCACCTCGTCGGCGATCAGCTCGACCACGGCGAGGTTGTGCGAGATGAAGAGATAGGCGACGCCGGTTTCGTCCTGCAGGTCCATGAGCAGGTTGAGCACCTGCGCCTGGATCGAGACGTCGAGCGCCGACACCGGCTCGTCGGCGACGACGATCTTCGGCTCCAGCATCAGGGCCCGCGCGATCGCGACGCGCTGGCGCTGGCCGCCCGAGAACATGTGCGGGTAGCGCGCGTAGTGTTCGGGCCGCAGGCCGACGCGTGCCAGCATCGCGCGCGCCCGCGCTTCCCGATCGCCCGGCGACAGCGCGCTGTTGATGACCAGCGGCTCCTCGAGGGCATGGCCGATCTTCTTGCGCGGATTGAGACTCGCGAAAGGATTCTGGAAGACCATCTGCACCACACGACGCAGGCGCTTTCGCTGGGCGCGATCGGCTTGACCCGCGTCGACATCGGTGATGCGCAGCGTGCCCGCGGTCGGCGTCTCGAGCATCGTCACCTGGCGCGCCAGCGTGCTCTTGCCGCAGCCCGATTCGCCGACGACGGCGAGCGTGCGGCCGGCGGCGAGAGTGAACGAGACGCTCTCCAGGGCGCGCACGACGGCCTGCGGCTTCAGCCAGCCGGACGAGACCGCGTAGTGCCGGGTCAGGCCGCTGGCCTCGAGCACGACTGTGCGGTCGGCAGTCATGGTCGTGCGATCTCTGCGTGCGTCGGCAGCGGGAAGAAGCAACGCGCACGAGCGGCGCCGACTTCGAAGAGCCGCGGTCGTTCGCCGTCGCAACGCGCCTGCACGTATGGGCAGCGCGGTGCCAGCAGGCAGCCGCCTGGCCGATCGAACGCGCCCGGCACGACGCCGGCGAGCGACCGCAAGCGTCGCCGGCCGGCATTGCGCTCGGGCAGCGACGCCAGGAGGGCCTCGGTGTAAGGGTGGTGCGGCTGCTCGAAGATCGCCGGCACGGCGGCCGTCTCGACGATCTGCCCGGCATACATCACGAGCACGCGCTCGGCGACTTCGGCGACGACGCCGAGGTCGTGGGTGATGAGCATCAGCGCCATGCCGTGCTGGCGTTGCAGGCGCAGCAGCAAGGCCAGCATCTGCGCCTGGATCGTGACGTCGAGCGCCGTGGTGGGCTCGTCCGCGATGAGCAGGCGCGGCTTGCAGGCGATCGCCATGGCCAGCATCACGCGCTGGCTCATGCCGCCCGAGAGCTGGTGCGGGAAGGCGTCGAGCCGGCGCTCGGCATCCGGAATCTCGACGTCCTTCAGCAGCTCGAGGGCGCGCGCGCGCCGGGCCTTGCGCGAGCCGCCTTCGTGCAGCGCGATCGTCTCCATGAGCTGGAAGGCGACGCTGAACGACGGATTCAGGCTCGTCATCGGATCCTGGAAGATCATCGCGATGTCGCCGCCGAGCAGGGCGCGGCGCTCGCGCTCCGCCATGTGCTGCAGATCGCGGCCGTCGAAGGCGAGGCGCTCGGCGCGCACCCGGCCGGGCGCATCGATGAGCCCCAGCAGCGAGAGCGCCGTCACGCTCTTGCCCGAGCCCGATTCGCCGACGATGCCGACGACTTCGCCGGCGCCGATCGAGAAGCTCACGTCGTCGACGGCTTGCAGCGTTGCGCCCGGCACGCCGAACTCGACCGACAGGTGCTCGACTTCGAGCAGGCTCACGCGCAGCGCCCCCGAAGAAACGGACCCGCAGGGTCCGGCCCCTCCCGCTTGGCGGGAGGGGAGCGAAGCGGGAAGGGTGCAACCCTGTTCGGCAAAGCCGAGGTTGAAGGCATAGCCATCGCTATGCCTTCAACCTCGGGTCCAGCGCATCGCGCAGGCCGTCGCCGGTGAGGTTGAAGGCGAGCACGGTGATGAGGATGGCCAGGCCCGGCAGCGTCACCACCCACCAGGCGCTCTGGATGAACTCGAGCGCGCTCGCCAGCATCGAGCCCCATTCGGGCGTCGGCGGTTGCGCGCCGAGGCCGAGGAAGCCGAGCGCCGCGGCGTCGAGGATCGCCGACGAAAAGCCGAGCGTCGCCTGCACGATCAGCGGCGCGGCGCAGTTCGGCAGCACGGTATCGAACATCAGCCGCGCCGTACCCGCGCCGGCCAGGCGCGCCGCCGCGACATAGTCCTTGGCCAGCTCGCCGAGCACCGCGCCGCGCGTCAGGCGCACGAAGTGCGGCAGCATGACGATGGCGATCGCGTACATCGCGTTGGCCAGGCCCGGGCCGAGGACGGCGACGACGGCGACCGCGAGGAGCAGGCTCGGCAGCGCCAGCAGCACGTCCATCGCCCGCATGATCGTGAACTCGGCGGCGCGGCCGCGCTGAAATCCGGCGACGAGCCCGAGCAGGACGCCGCCGACGAGCGAGAGGCTGACCGAGACGAGTCCGATCAGCAGCGACAGACGCGTGCCGTGGATCAGGCGCGACAGGATGTCGCGGCCGACTTCGTCGGTGCCGAGAAGAAAGACGTGGCCGCCGATCGGCGTCAGCGACGGCCGGGCCAGGGTCGCGTCGCGGAACTGCTCGGCCGGCCCGTAGGGCGCGATCACGTCGGCCAGGAGCGCGCACAGCACGAGCAGCAGCACGACGATCGAGGCCGGCGACGGCGCCTCGATTGCGCCGGAAGTCGCGCCACAGCTCGCGCGCCGGAGTGGGCGGAGCGAAGGCCACGGCGGCGCTGTTCGCGGCCATCTTCAGGCGTGCCGGATGCGCGGATTGACGACGCCATAGAGCACGTCGACCAGCAGGTTGACGGCGATGATGATCGTCGCCGTCATCAGGATGCCGCCCTGCACCGCCGCGTAGTCGCGCCGGTGGATCGCCTCGACCAGCCACTTGCCGATGCCGGGCCAGGAAAAGATCGTTTCGGTCAGGATCGCACCGGCGAGCAGCGAGCCGACCTGCAGGCCGATCACCGTGAGGACCGGGATCAGGGCGTTGCGCAGGGCATGGATCGCGATGACGCGAAAGCGCCCGGCGCCCTTGGCCCGCGCCGTGCGCACATAGTCCTCGCGCAGCACCTCGAGCATCGACGAGCGCGTCATGCGCGCGATGACGGCGAGCGGGATCGTGCCGAGCACGATCGCCGGCAAGACGAGGTGCGACAGGGCGCTGCGGAAGGCGCCCTTGTCGCTGGCGAGCAGCGAATCGACGAGCATGAAGCCGGTCACCGGCGGGATGTCGTACTGGATCGCGATGCGGCCGGAGACCGGCGTCCAGCCGAGTCCGACCGAGAAGAACAGGATCAGCAGCAGCCCCCACCAGAAGATCGGCATCGAGTAGCCGGTCAGCGCGGCACCCATCACCGAGTAGTCCCAGGCGGTGTTTCGCTTGACCGCTGCAACCATGCCGGCCGGCAACCCGATCGCCAGCGCGAAGAGCATGGCAACGATCGAGAGCTCGACCGTCGCCGGAAAACGCGCCATGAACTCGGCGTACACCGGCTCGTGCGAGATCGCGGAGAGGCCCAGGTCGCCGTGCAGCGCCTTCCAGACGTAGTCGCCGTATTGCACCGGCAGCGGCCGGTCGAGGCCGAACTCGTGGATCAGGCGGTGATAGCGCTCCTCGGTCATGCCGCGCTCGCCGGAGAGCGCCTCGACCGGATCGCCCGGGATCAGGCGGATCAGCGTGAAGACGAGCAGCGTGATGCCGATGAAGGTCGGAACGACGAGGGCGACGCGCTTGAGAACGAAGGAAAACACGCGGCGGCCCTGGCCGTGGCAGTCGGCTACTGGCCGGTGATGTCGACCTTGTTGAAGTAGTGATGCGCCGTTGCATCCATCTTGTAGCCGGTGACTTCCTTTCGGACGGGATCGAAGCGCACCGAATGCGCGATCGCGATCCACGGCGCTTCTTCATGCGCGATCACCTGCGCCTTGGCGTAGAAGCCGGCGCGGTCGGTCTGTCGCGTCGCCAGCTTGGCCATCTGCACCAGGTCTTCGAAGTTCTTGTCGCACCAGCGCGCGACGTTGCCGCCGCCCTTCACCGCGGCGCAGCCGAGCAGCGGCACGAAGAAGTTGTCGGGGTCGCCGTTGTCGCCCGACCAGCCGTACATGATCGCCTGCTGCTCGCCGGTCTTGCTGCGCTTCCTGTACTCGCCCCACTCGTAGGTGACGAGCTTGGCGTGCACGCCGATCTTTTCCCAGTCGGCCTGGATCAGCTCGGCCATGCGCTTGCCGTCGGGGTTGTAGGGCCGCGTCACCGGCAGGTACCAGAGCTCGACGTCGACGCCGTTCGGGTAGCCGGCCTGCGCCAGCAGCGCCTTCGCCTTCGCCGGGTCGTACGGGTAGTCCTGCACCTTGTCGTTGTACGACCAGAGCGTGGGCGGAATCGGGTTCTTCGCGACCTGGCCGGCACCCTGGAAGACGTTGTCGAGGATCGCCTTCTTGTTCGTCGCCATGTTCAGCGCCTGGCGCACGAGCTTGGAGTCGAACGGCTTCTTCTCGATGTTGAAGGCGATGTAGCCGACGTTCAGGCCCTGCTGCGACACGACGTTGATGTTCGGGTCGTTCTTCATCAGCGCCACGTCGGCCGGCTTCGGAAAGGCCATGACCTGGCACTCACCGGTCTTCAGCTTGGCGTAGCGCACCGACGCATCGGTGGTGATCGCGTAGACGAGGTTGTCGATCTTCGGCCGGCCGCCCCAGTGCGCGTCGAAGGCCTTGTAGCGGACGATCGCGTCCTTCTGGTAGGAGACGAACTGGAACGGCCCGGTGCCGATCGGCTCCTTGTCGACGATCTCCGGCGTCTTCGCGGCCATCATCCTGTCGGCGTATTCGGCCGAGAGGATCGAGGCGAAGTCCATCGCCATGTCGGCCATGAACGGCGCCTCGGGCTTCTTCAGCACGAACTTCACCGTCATCGGGTCGACCTTCTCGACGTGGTCGACGATGTCCTTCATCCCCATGTCCTCGAAGTACGAGTAGGTCTGACCCGGCGTCACCTTGGCGAACGGATGGTTCGGATCGGCCATCCGGTTGTACGAGAAGAGCACGTCGTCGGCGTTGAAATCGCGGCTCGGCGTGAAGTGCGAGTTGCTGTGGAACTTCACGCCGTGGCGCAGCTTGAAGGTGTACGACAGGCCGTCGGGCGCTGCCGTCCAGCTCTCGGCCAGGCCGGGCACGAGGTTGGTCGTGCCGGTGTCGAACTCGACGAGGCGGTCGTACATCGGCACCGAGGACGCATCCGCGGTCGTGCCGGTGGTGAAGAACTGCGGATTGAAGCCCTCGGGGCTGCCTTCCGAGCAATAGACCAGCGTCTTGGCGGCGAATGCACCGCCGCAGGCAAGACCCGTGACGAGAGCCGCGGCCAGCGTGGAGAGGAGGCGTCGCGAGGTGCGAAGTGACATGGGCGTTCCGATCATCCGGGCCAGGTGGGGTCACCGCAGCGCGAGCCGCAGCGCGAAGAAAACCGATGATAGGTCCGCGCTTCGCTGCCTATGCCCGCGCCAACGCGGCGTAGCACTCCTGCACCGGCCTGGGCAAGGTCGCCCACATCGGCACGTCCGCCGCCGGGCGCTGTCCTGCCGGGGCGAGGGAATGCAAGGCGGCGAGCCGTTCGGCGTCGCGCAGGGCGGCGCCGAGCGGCGACGCGGCCGCATCGAGCCCCACCCGGCCGACCTCGGTGGCGAGCTGGTCCATCGCCGGGCTGAGATTCCACGGCGCCACGAGCGCACCGAAGAGCGTGTCGCGACGCTGGCGCAGCTGCGGCACGACCTCGGCATGGGCCAGGTCGGCGGCGCCGACGGCCAGGATAGGCAGGCCGTCGATCGCGCGCAGTGCCGCGGTCCAGCCGGAGTTGTGCAGGAGCCCGGCGAGATAGCCGTCGAACGGATCCAGCGAGAGCTGCGCGGCCAGGGCAGCGCACAGCCGTGCCTTCTTGTCGGCATCCTTCCAGATCTGGGTCGCGGCGCGGGCCGAAAGCGAATCGCCGCGGGCGTCGAAGATGGGCCGCAGGACGACGCTGGCAATCGCCCGGCGTAGCCCTTGCGTGCCGATCATCGCGACGGCGCGGGCCAGATCGATCTCGCCGTCTTCGGCGCCGCCCTCGCCCGCGCGCTGGAAGGCACTGGTGGCACTGCGCACGACTTCGGCGGTGAGCGACACGTCTTTCGAAATGCGGGCGGCCACGTCGGTCGAAGAATAGCTTTCGTCGCGCAGCGTCTTCATCAGTTGCGGCACGACGTGCGGTGCGCGCGGCAACAAGGCAGCGCGCAGCGTCTCCGAGCCGATCACCTGGTCGAGCTGCTCGAACAGGCTGGGGATGAATGCCGCCGGCGGATCGGGGTTGGGCCGGGGCGTGGTATCGACGAGCCAGCAGAAGAACCGGACGTGCTCCTGTGCCGACAACGCGACGCCGATCGCGCCCGCGGCGAGGACGATGCCGATCGCCGGCGTCGCGTTCGGCGCCTCGGCCGGCAACGCGCTGGTCTTGTCGCTCGTCTGCGCCGCGGCGCCGCTGGCGCCGGCATCGACCGGGCGAGGTGCCGCGCGCTTGGCCACCGGCGCTTCCATCGTCGCGGTGCTGGTGCGCCGCCACCGGCTGAAAGGATTCCAGGCCCTGCTCATGGCAGCGCCACCGGGCCGTCACCCGCGCGGCGTGCGCGCGCGAGCGAAGGATCGACGAGCGGCAACAAGCGGCCTGGCATGTCCATGCGGTTCCGATCGGCGAGCCGGTATGGCGAGCGATGATAAAGAAACGTCTGCGCCTTCGGCCTTCTATTTGTCGGCGTTCTCGCCGAGCAGCCATGTGCGCATCGCGTGCAGCCATTGCTGCGACGACATCGGCGCCGCCTTGCCCTCCGGCTCGGCCGGCGGCAGCGCCGCCAGCATCGATTGGGCTTCGTGCAGCTTGCGGGTGTGGTCGCCGCTGTCGTCGAGCAGGCGACGCAGCCATTCGCGGGCCAGCCGGATGCTCTCGTCGCTGGCCGTTGCGCTCGCGAAGGCAGCAACCGCCAGCGCCGCTTCGAGCCGGACGACGGTGATGTCGTGCGCGAGCGCGGTGTCGACCAGAAGCAGTGCCTGCTGTCTCGCGCCGGCCAGGTCGCCGCGCGCGAGACAGAGCGTGGTCAGGTGCTTGCGCGCTTCGCCTGCCATGACCGGCGAGCCCGAAGCGAAGGAGATCGCCTTGTCGTAGGCGGCTGCCGCCTCGTCGAGGCGGCCGGTCTTCCACAACGCACTGCCGAGCGTATCGGCGATCGCGGACGCCGTTTGCGTCGCGCCCGTCCGCTCGATGAGCGCCAGGCTTCGCGCGGCGTGGCGCGCTGCCTCCTCGGCGCGCGCTCCGCTGGGCTCGGCAAGGAGGACGTTGGCCAGGACGTTGAGCGAGCGCGCCTGAAAGCCGGTGCTGCCGGCGCGCTCGTGGATGGCCAGGGAATCGAGCGCCATCTCCTCGAGTCCCTCGGTCTCATCGCGCAGGACGAGGGCGCCCACCAGCATGTCCTGAACGCTGGCGACGAAGCTCGGCGCCGCCCGGCCGCGTGCCGTCTCGCGCAGGGAGCGCAATTCAGCGACCGCGCCGACCAGGTTGCCCTCGAGGTAGGCGGCGGCGGCGCGGTAGTAGCGCGCAAGCAGCGCGAGGGGCGATACGTCGTCCTCGGCCAGCAGCGGATCGATCGCCGCGAGCAATGCCCGCGCCTGCGCGAAGTCGTCGCGCGGCAGCGCGGCAGCGACCCCGTAGGTCAGCGCCGGCAACAACAGGGTCGGCGAGCGCAGTGTCGTGGCGATGCGGCGCGCCTCGCCGAAGTCGGCCAGGGCGGCGTCGCCGTTGCCGATCGCCGCATGGGCCCGGCCTCGCTGGATCAGGATCCCGGCATGGGTGGCCGGCAAGCGGGTCGCGAGCAGAAGCTGGCCGGCAATCTCGGTCACCCGCGGATAGCGGCTGTAGCGCATCAAGGTCGCAAGCAGCGGCTCGGCCAGGACCTCGATGCCGGGGCCGTCGCCGCGCTCCCAGAACGGCCGCGCTGCGAACAGGTTCGGCAGCTCGACGAGCAAGGCAGCGCGTGCCTCGAACTCCTCGGGACCGTCGATGCGGGCGCGCTCGCGCAGCAGCAGGTCGCCGAAGCAGGCGGCGAAGCGATGTTCGGCGCCTCGAGCCGCGCTCGCCTGGCGAGCCAGCCGGGCCCGGGCGAAGCGGCCAATGAGCGGATGCAGCGCGAGGCGGCCATCGCTTCGCCGCAGCAGCAGCGACTTGTCGACGAGGGCCGAGAGCACGCGCAGCGAAGTCTCGGCGACGAGTTGCGCGCCTTGCTGCGAGAAGCTGCCGGCGAACACGGCCAGCATCGCGAAGGCGCGCTGCTGGTCGCGCTCCAGGCGCTGCCACGAACCGGCGATGACGGCCTCGATGTCGCGGTGCCGCAGCGGCCGGTTGCGATGGCGTCGGACGAGCCCGCCGAGATCGCCTTCGATCGACTGCGCGAGGTCGCCGCACGGCACGGTGCGCACCCAGGCGGCCACCAGCTCGATGGCCAGAGGCAGACCGCCGACGAGTCGGCAGATGCGCACGACGTGCGGCCATTCGGCGGGCGCCGAGAAGCCGAAATAGGCCTGGCGGGCGCGCTCGACGAAGAGCTCGGTCGCGGCGCTTGCCGTCGCCGGGGCTTCGGCGTCCTCGGGCGGCAGACCCAGGCCGGGCACTTCGTAGACCCATTCTTCCTGCAGTCCGAGGACCTCGCGCGAGGTGACGAGCAGACGCAAGGCGCCCAGGCGCTGCAGCAAGGTGACGACGAGATCGACGGCCGCCGGGGCGCCGACCAGATGCTCGAAGTTGTCGAGCACGATGATCGAGGGGCGGGCCTTGAGCGCGGCCACGAGCGCGTCGAGCGGCGCCGGCAGGCGGCCGATGTCGAGGCCCAGGGCGAGCGCCAGGGCGCTGACGATGTCGTCGGCACTGTGCAGCTCGTGCAGGGCGACCCAGACCGCCTCGACCTCGAAGCGCGCCGCGAGCTGCTGCAGGGCCACGTGCGCCAGCCGTGACTTGCCGACGCCGCCCATGCCCTGCAAGGTCACCAGCCGGCAGGCGGCGTTCTCGAACAAGGCCTGCAACGCCGCCAGCTCGTCGATGCGGCCGACGAAGCTCGTGCTCGCCACCTCGACCGCAACGACCTGCGGCACGTGGCCCGGCTCGCTGCGCGCGCCCGCCGCTGCTTGCGGTGAATCGAGAGGACCGGCCACCAGGGCGTCGTACAACGATCGCGTCGCTGCGCCCGGCGCACGGCCATGCGCCACTGCCAGCTCGCGCCGGCACGATTCGTACTGCACCAGGGCGGCGTCGCGGCGGCCCTCGTCGATGTGCAGCTGCATCAGCCAGCGATGGCCATCTTCGGCCGCCGGATCGAGCGCCAGCCATTGCCGCGCGGCCGCGAATGCGGCCTCGCGGTCGGCCCCGGCGCGCGCGGCATCCAGGCGGGCGCTCTCGCGATAGCGCGCGATCAGGCCCTCGAAGACGCGCTGCGACAGCTGCCGGTAGCGCGCCCGCTCGCGCGCGATCCAGTCGTCGAGCTCGGGCGTCGCGTCGAGGCTCTCGTCGGCCCAGAAGGCACCGCGATAGATCTGCGCGGCCTCGGCCAGGCGCGCCACGTCGTCCTCGCCGGCCAGCGCTTCGAAGCGCGCCGTATCGAGCGCGACCGGCGCGCGCAAGGCGAGGTGCTCGCGGCCGCTGTCGAGCGCGCCGGCGAGCTCGGCGGGCAGGCGTTGCAAGGCAGTGCGCAGGCTGGTGCGGGCGGCGCCGTCGTCGCTCGTGCCCCAGAAGAGGCGTGCCAGCTGCAGGCGAGGTATCGGCGCGCCGCGCTGCGCCAGATAGACAAACAGCGCGAGCGCCTTCTTCGAACGGCAGTCGACGCGCCGGCCGCCCATGCGGACCTCCGGCGCGCCGAGCAATGCGACGCTCCATCCCTCCATGCGGCCGATTCTCGGCGCAAGGCCAGGCGCGCGACAGTCCCGTCGGGCTGCTGTCACGCTGCTGTCGCGGCACGGTCGCGCAGCGATTCCTAGGATGACCCTCATGGCGCTGACAAGGCTGTCGGCGCGAACGGAGGGCGGCATGAAGACGATCCATTCGAGGCTCTTGCGAACGATCCTGGCCGGCGTGCTCGCGAGCAGCCTGGCGGCGTGCGGCGGCGGCGGCGGCGACAGCGGCAGCACGGTCACGCCGCCGCCACCGCCCGCCAGCACGGCGCCCGTCGATGTGACCGTGATCGACACGCTCGGCCGCCCGGTGGCTGGCGCCGCGCTGGCCTCGTCGGCGGGCACGGCGAGCACCGGCGTCGACGGGCATGCGACCGTGCCGGTCGCGACCGGCTCGGAGCAGGTCGTGAGCATCGACAAGGCCGGCTTCGCCGAGCAGGTGAAGGTGCTGGCTCTCGATGCGGCAGCGACCCAGGGCAGTCTCGTCGCGATGATCGTCGCGCGCGAGGCCGAGGTCGCCATCGCCGGCATCGAGAACGGCGGCACGGCGAGCGGCCGCGACGGCGTCAAGGTGACGTTTCCGGCGGCAGCGCTCGTCGATGCTGGCGGCCGTCCGGTCACCGGCACGGTACAGATGGCGATGACGCCACTCGACGTATCGAACGTCGACGTCGGCGCCTTCCCCGGGCTCTTCGAAGGAATTCCCACCGGCGCGTCGCGTACCGCGATCGCCAGCTTCGGCAGCTCGGAGCTCGTGCCGCAGCAAAACGGCGTCAAGCTCCAGCTCGCCGCGGGCAAGAGCGCGCAGATCGAGCTGCCCCTCTACGCCGATCACTATCCCGACGGCAATCGCGTCGCCGCCGGCGACAGCATTGCCTTGTGGTCGCTCGACGTCACGAGCGGCCTGTGGAATCAGGAAGGCAGCGGCAGCGTCTTCGTCAGCGCGGCATCGCCGAGCGGCCTGGCGATGCGCGCGACGATCGCGCACTTCTCATGGTGGAACGCCGACGCGATCGTGAGCCGCGCGAGCGCGACGGTGACCGTGACGGCGACCGGCGCGACTGTGCCGGCCGGAACGACGAGCACCCTCACCGGCCACGTTGTCGCGGGCACCGGCCCGGCCAGCACCGTTTCGACGACGGTGACGATCGGCACTCCCGTGACCGTGCCCGTGCCGGCGGGCGCAACGACGCGGCTGGGCGTGCGCTTCGAGCTCGCGACGCAGGTCTGCCAGGGCACGGCCGACGTGAGTCCGGCGCCGAACGCGACCGTGGCGGTGATGCTGGCGACGAACTGCGTCGATGTCCCGGTGCCGACCGTCGTCGCACCCGCCGCAACCATCGCCATCAATTCGGGACGCCCGCTCGACATCCAGGTCGACGTCAGCGGGCCGGCGCCGGACAGCGTCGAGGTGTTGATCGACGGCACGCCGATCGCACAGATGCCCGCGCAGTTTTTCTACCGCACGTTCTGGGACTCCGCGACGACGCCGGAGGGCTCGCACGACATCAGCGCGCGGGCGACGCGGCAAGGCGCGACGCGCACCAGCGATCCGGTCACGGTGGTGGTCGACCGCACGCCGCCGCAGATCTTCGGCGTCAGCCCCGGCCCGACCGCCGAGGTTGGCAGCAGCACGGTCTTCACGGTCGACTTCAACGAGGCCGTCACGGCGGCGCCCAACCTGCTCTCCGAGATCCTGACCCTGACCGTGTTGCCGCCCGGGCAAACGACGCCGGTGGCGATTCCCTTTATCGCCACGTTGGATATCGCCGGCACGCACTTGACGGTGACATCGTCGTCGACCGATGCGATGCCGATCGGAACGGCCAGTCTCGGCTGGGCCGCGCTGCGCGACGCCGCGGGCAACAACGTCGCGGGCACGGTGTTGCAGACCTGGAACGTCTCGCGCACGACGCAGATCGGCTCCTCCTTCAGTGTCAACCGGCGCATGCGCATGACCATCGACGCTGCCGGTGTTCCCTATGTGGTCGGCCAGTTCCAGGGCAACGACATCTCGGTGATCCGGTTCGACGGCACCGACTTCGTGCCGATGGGGCCGCGCGCCAACGACTTCACCGCCGCCGGCGATCCGGAGATCGCCGTGGCGCCGGACGGTCGCGTCTACGTCGCCTTCGAGCAGGACACCGCGGTGCCGGGCAAGGGGCAGGTCGTGGTGCGCACCTTCGATTCGGCGAGCGCCACATGGCAGCCGGTCGGGCCGGTGTTTGCGACCTCTGTGCCCGGCAGCTTCGGCTGGTTGACGCCGCACGTCCTGATCGACGGCGCCGGCCGGCCGATCCTGCTCTTCGTCAGCGACGACGGCCTGTTCAGCCTCAAGGGCTTTCGCTTCGACGGCACGGCATGGCAATCGCTGGGCGTGTTCGGCGACAGCTTCTTCTACGACTTCACGCCCAAGCTCGACAGCAGCGGCAACCCGGTCGTGCTCTACCTGAAAGGCACCGGCGGCAGCAACGCCAAGCAGCTCACGCTCGCACGCTTCGACGGCACGGCGTGGAGCCTGGTGGCCAATGGCTTCGACAGCGTGCCCGATGCCACCGGTGGCCTCGGCGCACCGGCACTCGCCCTGGCCGCCGACGGCTCGCAGTGGGTCGCCTGGTCGAAGTTTGACGGCGACGGCCACCGCGTCGCCACCCACCTCGTGCACGTCGCCGGAACGACGGTGACCGACGGCAACCTGCCGCCCGACTTCCTCGTCTTCGAAGTGGGCCTCACCACCTTCGGCAACGAGCCGGTCATCCTGGGGGACAACGGTGGGGCGGCCGACGTGCGGCGCTTCCACAACGGCGCCTGGGAACCGAAGGCGCTGATGCCCGAGGCCGACAACGCCCGCTTCGACGTCTTCACGTTCGGCGGCGAGATCGTCGTCGGCATGAACGGCGCGGAAGGCCCGAGCCGCGTCTCGCGCTTCCGCTTCCCGCCCTAGCGGGCTGCGCGGCAGTCAGCCGATGGCGTGCAGCACTGCCAGCCAGAGCGGCGCCGTCAGCACGAAGGCGAGCGTGGATACGACGATGGCGCTGCTGGTCTCGGCCGGCAGCGTCTCGTAGCGTTGCGCGAAGACGAGCGCGTTGCTGCCCACGGGCAGCGCCGCCATCATGACCACCACGGCGAGCGGCAAGCCGCGAAGGCCGAAGAGCCAGTGGGCGGCAACAACGACGAGCAGCGGGTGCACCAGCAGCTTGATCAGCGACAGCAGCGAGGCGCTGCGCAGCGCGCCGTGCACGCCGTAGTGCGCCAGCGAGACACCGATCAGCGCCAGGCAAAGCGGCACGACGGCCAGACCGAGCGTCTGCAACACGTCGTCGGCGAATGCCGGCAGCACCAGACCGGCGGCATTGCACAAGAGCCCGGCCAGTACCGGCAGCACGACGGGATGGATCACTGTGTTCTTCGCCGTCGTCATGAGCAGGTGGCCCAGATGCGCGTTGGCCGGGTCGCTGCGCCGGCGTGCGCGGGCGAGGTCGAGCTCGACCACGGCCGTGAGCAGGGTGAGAAGGGTCAGCGAATGCAGGCTCACGATCGTGACGTGCATCGCCAGGCCGGCTTCGCCGAAGAGTGCCGCCGCCAGTGGAATGCCGACCTGCACGGTGTTGCCGAACGACGCCGTGATGGCCCGAACGCTGGGCGCGGCCGCGTCGGTGTGCACGCCGCGGCGACGCCAGCGTTCGGCCACGTACACGAGCCCGAGCAGCAGCAGCGTCGGTGCGAAGAACGCGAGCAGCGTGGTCGGATCGAGGCTGTGAAAGTCGAGGCGCGCCGTCGTGCGAAAGAGCAGCGCCGGCACGAAGATGTAGAAAGCCGCGTTCGAAAGCGTGCGTGCCGGATCGCCGCTGCCGAGGCGGCCGCTTTTCGCGACGGCCCAGCCGATCGCGACGACGGCGAAGATGGCGAAGAGCTTGAGGAAGACCTGCGCCGACATGAGGGCGCAGTATCCGCGACGCCTTACGGTTCGGCTGGCCGGACGGCAAGCACGTCGCCGGCGGCACGCTCGTAGCGCCGCGCCAGGCGAAGCAGCTCGAGATCGCCGCGCGGCCGGCCGATCAGCTGCATGCCCATCGGCAGGCCCGACGCGGAAAACCCGACCGGCACGCTGATCGCGGGCAGGCCGGCGAAGGTCGCGATGACCACCACCTCCATCCAGCGATGGTAGGTGTCCATGGCGCGGCCGGCGATCTCCTTCGGCCAGCGCGCCTGCACATCGAACGGCCAGACCTGCGCCGTCGGCAGAGCCAGCACATCGAAGCGATCGAAGAGCGACAGCACGTGCTGATAGAACGCTGTCCGCTCGACGCTCGCTGCCATGACGCCCGCAGCGGAGAGCGCCGCGCCCTGGTCGTGCTCCCACAGCGCTTCGGGCTTGACGAGCGCGCGGTTCGCCGGGTTGCTCATGAACGGCGTCAGGCGGGCGTTGACGAGCCAGTGACGCAGCGTGAGCCAGGCGTTCCAGATGCGCTCGGGCGCAAAGCCCAGCGCCGTCGCCTCCACTTCGCAGCCGGTGTCGCCGAGGCGGACGAGGCCCTGGGCGCAGACATCGAGGACGCCGGCCTCCATCGCGAGATAGCCATCGAGATCGCCGAGCCAGCCGATGCGCGGCGCCGGCTCGTCGTCTTCATCGATCTCCGTCTCGACGTCCAGGCGCGCGGCGAAGGAGGGCTCGCGTGCCAGCGAGAGCGGGGCGCGCGCGTCATAGCCGGCCTGCACGTCGAGCAGCAGCGCGAGGTCGCGCACCGTGCGCGCCATCGGCCCCTCGGTGCCGAAATGCGTGACCCAGGCATCCTGCGCGGGCCAGTTGGGAATGCGGCCCTGGCTCGGGCGAAAGCCGAAGACGTTGTTCCAGCCCGCCGGGTTGCGCAGGCTCCCCATCGAATCGCTGCCGTCGGCCACCGGCAACATGCGCAAGGCCAGCGACACCGCGGCGCCGCCGCTCGAGCCGCCCGCCGATTTCGTCGGATCGAAGGCGTTGCGCGTGGCGCCGAAGACCTCGTTGAAGGTGTGCGAGCCGAGGCCGAACTCGGGCGTGTTCGTCTTGCCGATGACGATGCAGCCGGCCGCCTTCATGCGCTGGACCATGAGCGCGTCGGCCGCGGGCACGAAGTCCTTCAGCAGCGGCGAGCCGAAGGTGGTGCGGATGCCCGCTGTCGGCACGACGTCCTTGATCGCCTGCGGCAGACCGAAGAGGAACGAGCGCGGCTCGTCGTCGACGCGGTCGCGCACGAGCTCGTGGTCGCGCTGCTCGGCTTCCTGCAGCAGCTCGCCGCGATCGCGCAGGCTGACGATGGCGTTGTGCTTCGGATTGACGGCCTCGATGCGATCGAGAAAGGCCGTCATCACCTCGCGGCACGACACGTCGCCGCTGCCGATCGCGGTGGCCAGCTCGTGCGCCGGAAGGTCGGTCAAGGTGCTCATGGCTTGCTCCGGGCGCGTTCAGCGCGATCCGAACATCATCTGTCGGGCGATCGCCGATTTCAGCGGCCCGAGCGCCTGCAGCGCCGCGATGCCGAAGCCGCGCGCCGCGCCGGCGCCGGGCAGCGTCCAGGTGAAGCTGCGGGCGAGGAAATCGGTGGCTGCAATCATGGCCCAGCGATCGGGCGCGCGCTGCCACTCGAGCTTGCGCAGCACGGCGTCGACATCGCGCATGCGCGCCAGCGAGCGCACCAGCTCGAAGGCGTCGCGCATGCCGAGGTTGAGGCCCTGGCCGGCCACCGGATGCAAGGTCTGCGCGGCGTTGCCGATGCGCACCGTGCGGCCGTCGGTCAGGGTCCGCTCGGCCGTCAATCCGAGCGGAAAGCTCTTCAGGGGCGAGATCTCGGCCAGGCGTGGCGTCGCGGGATGAAAGATCGTGTTCAGGACGGTCACGCGTTGTGCCGCGTCGAGCTCGCGCACCGGATCGTCGTCGCTGGCCACGCACCAGACCAGACCGGCGCGGCCGTCGCGCAAGGGCAGCAGCGCGGCCGGTCCGTGCCGCGTGAAGCGCTCGTAGGCGATGCCTCCACTGTCTTCGCGGCGTTCGTCCGGCACGAAGGTCGCAGTGCCGACCCAGGCCGTTTGCCGATAGTCGTGGCGCAAGGCCGGCCGATGCTCGCCGGCGACGAGCGCCTTCTTCGCCGCGTTCGCGAACACGCCTCCTTCGGCGATGACGGCGAGATCGAAGCGCTCGGCGATGCCGGCATCGACCTCGACGCCGCCGGGCACGTTCTTCAAGGCTTCGACGCCGGCGCCGAACCGGCTCATCAGCCGCTTCGGCTCGCGCCGTGCGGCCGCCAGCCAGACCTCCTGCAGCGGCGCGACGATGGCGCCGTAGCTCAGGACCGCGCCGAGCATGGGCACGGCTTCGTCGACCGCGCGGATGGTCAGCTCGGGCTCGCCGAAGCGCGCCGACAGCGCCGCCAGCAGCGACGGTGCCTGTTGCGAGACGTGGACTTCGGCGATGCGCTGGGCCTGCTCGGGTCGCCAGGCGCCGAGGCGCTCGAGCAGCTGGACGCTGCCCAGCGACAGCGCCAGCGTGCGCGGATCGCCGGAGACGTCCTTGTCGATGGCGCGCGCGTCGAAGACCGTGATTTCAGCTTCCGGCAGCGCGCTCGCCGCGTGCAGGGCCAACGCCAGTCCCACGGGGCCTGCCCCGACGACGGCGAGCTTCAGCGGCGTCGATTCGTTCATGCGCGAGCACCCGTTTTGGGGATTGTTTTTCAGAGGGCCGGCGTATTATTCGCCGCACCCGAATGTACGGGTTTCACCTGCGGGAGAAACGCTGCCATGGCGCTGATGGATTTCATCAAGAAACAATTCATCGACATCATCGAGTGGACGGAAGCCGGCGATGGCGTGCTCGCCTGGCGCTTCCCGATGGAGGATCGCGAGATCCAGAACGGCGGCTCGCTCACGGTGCGTGAATCGCAGATGGCGGTGTTCGTCAACGAAGGCAAGATCGCCGACGTCTTCGGTCCGGGCCGCTACACGCTGACCACGGCGACCTTGCCGATCCTCACCTACCTGCAGAACTGGGACAAGCTCTTCAAGAGCCCGTTCAAGAGCGACGTCTACTTCTTCAGCACGCGCCAGCAGATCGACCAGCGCTGGGGCACCAGCCAGCCGGTGACGATCCGCGACAAGGACTTCGGCGCGGTCCGCCTGCGCGCCTTCGGCAACTATGCCTACCGCATCGCCGACCCACGCCTCTTCTACAACGAGATCTCGGGCACGCGCGAGCTCTACACCACGGCCGACCTCGACGGCCAGCTGCGCGGCCTGATGCTGCAGGACATCTCGAACGCGGTCGGCGCGAGCGGCACGCCCTTTCTCGACCTCGCCGCCAATCAGGTCGAGTTCGCGAAGGCCCTGCAGGCAGCGGCGACGCCGTCGTTCGAGAAGCTCGGCCTGAAGCTCGAGATGGTGACGATGCAGAACGTCTCGCTGCCCGACGAGCTGCAGAAGATCCTCGACCAGAAGATCGGCATGGGCATGGTCGGCGACACCGCCAAGTTCATGCAGTACCAGACGGCGCAGTCGATTCCGGCGCTGGCGGCCGGCGCTGCCAACGGAGGCGGTGGCGGCATCGTGGGCAGTGCAGTCGGCCTCGGTGCCGGGGTTGCGCTCGGCCAGGTGATGGCGAATCAGCTCGGCCAGGGCCTGGCAGCGTCGGCGCCGGGTGCGCCGGCGGCCGCCGCCGGCGCAGCGGCTGCGGCCGCAGGCGTGCGGCCCGAAGACGTGATGGCGACGCTCGAGCGCCTCGCCGACTTCAAGGCGAAGGGCATCCTGACGCAGGAAGAGTTCGACGCCAAGAAGGCCGAGTTGCTGAAGAAGCTGGCCTGAGATGATGTCGATGCAGAAGCAGGGTCGCCGCGGCCCCGCTTCTGCGTAGCCGCATCCCCTTGGCCACCGAACCTTCGCCCCAGCGCGCCTATCGGGCACCCTGCCCGAATTGCGGTGCACCGGTCGAGTTCCGCTCGGCGGCGACGCCGTTCGCGGTCTGCAGCTTTTGTCACTCGACCGTCGTTCGCGCCGGCAACGAACTGCGCAAGATCGGCGAAAGCGCGGAGGTCTTCGACGACCACTCGCCCTTGCAGCTCGGTGCCGCCGGCAAGTACCAGGGCGCGCACTTCACGCTGATCGGGCGTCTTCAGTACCGCTACGCCGAAGGGACCTGGAACGAGTGGCACGCGCTGTTCGAGACCGGCCCCGATCTGCAGAAGTCGGGCTGGCTCTCGGAAGACAACGGACGCTTCGTCGTCGGCTTCGATGCACCGCTGCAGACCGCCTTGCCGGCGCCCGAGCGGCTGTCGGTCGGGGCCCCGCTCACGGTCAACGGCGAGAGCTGGTCGGTCGCCTCGGTGGTCGCCGCCAAGCTGATCGCGGCCCAGGGCGAGCTGCCGCGCAAACCCAACCTCGAGCATGCCTTCGTCGTCGCCGACGTGCGCAGTCCGCGCGGCGACGTCGGCACCATCGACTACACCGATCCGGCGCGGCCCATCTGGTCGGTCGGCCATTCGGTCTCGCTCTCCGACCTGGCCATGACCGGCCTGGCCGAGGCCGGCGAGAAGACGCTTTCCGGCAAGTCGCTGCAGTGCCCGAACTGCGGCGCCGCCCTCGAGGTGAAGCTGGACACGACGCAGTCGATCGTCTGCACGCAGTGCAAGTCGGTGATCGACGTCTCGCAAGGCGTGGGCGGCGACCTCGCGCACTACCAGCAGACCAACAGCACGGAGCCGCAGATCCCGCTCGGCACCGTCGGCACGATGGCCTTCGGCGGCAAGCAGGCGTTGCCCTGGCAGGTGGTCGGCTATGCCGAGTACTGCGAGGTGGCGACGGCCGACGACGACGAGCAGTCGTATTGGCGCGAGTACCTGCTCTATCACCGCATCGAAGGCTTCGTCTTCCTCGTCGATGCGACCGATGGCTGGAGCTGGACGATTCCGCTCACGGGTGCGCCGCAGGCGTTCGGCGAGAGCGTGAAGTACCAGGACGTGCTGTATCGCAAGCTCTACGACTACGTCGGCCAGGTCACCTACGTCCTGGGCGAGTTCTACTGGCAGGTCGCGAAAGACCAGCGCACGGCCAACACCGATTACCAGGGCACGGGCGGTGCGTCGACCCGGCGCCTGAACCGCGAGCGGACGGCGGGCGATGGCACGCAGGAGATCGTCTGGTCCGGTGGCGAAACGTTGAGCGCGGATGCGGTCGTCGCCGCATTCCGCCTCGGGCCGGCGCAGCGCGCGGCGCTGCAGCGCGACGCCTTGCCCACCGCCTTCCACGCCTCGACGCCGCTGGTCAAGATCATCTTCTGGATCGTCATCATCCTGTTCGTGCTGCTGCTGGTGCGCTGCAGCCAGGGCAGCGGCGCGGGCGACTGCCGAAAGACGCGCGACACCTTCGGCGAGGCTTCGCAGGAATACCAGAGTTGCCTGGCCAGCCAGCGCAGCGGCACCGGCTATCACACGGGTGCGCTCGGCGGCGCCTTCGGCGGCTTTTCCAGCGGCGGCGGCGGCCACAAGTAGCTGCCATCGCCTTCACGTTTCACAGCAGGAGCAAGCAATGGATCTCGACTGGTTAAGGCCGGCTATCGTCTTCGGATCGATCCTCTACGCGCTGATCGGCGTGGTGATCTTCTGGGGCTGCTTCATGCTCGTCGACAAGCTGACCCCGTATCACTTGTGGGACGAGATCGTGCACAAGAAGAACACGGCGCTGGCGATCGTCGTCGGCGCGATGGCGATCGCCATCGGCATGATCGTGGCCGCGGCGGTTCATGGGTGAGTGACTCTGCGCCGGTTCCGCGTGCCGCGGAACCGGAACCGAACGCCCGAGAGGCGGTGATCCGCCCGGCCGAAGTTGCGCTGCTCGCTTCGGTCTTCGTCGTCGCTGCCTGCGGCCTGGTCTACGAGCTCGCCGCCGGCACGCTCGCCAGCTACCTGCTCGGCGATTCGATCCTGCAGTTCTCCACCGTCATCGGCACCTATCTGTTCGCGATGGGCATCGGCTCGTGGCTGTCGCGCTTTCTCGAGCGCCAGCTGGTGGCGCAGTTCCTGCGCGTCGAGCTCCTCGTCGGCCTGGTCGGCGGGCTGACGCCGGCGGCGCTGTTTTCGCTGCAGTCGGCCTCGACGCCGTCGTTCCGCTTCGCGCTCTATGCGCTGGTGCTGATGGTGGGCATCCTGGTCGGCCTCGAGATTCCGCTCGTGATGCGCATCCTCAAGCGCTACGCCGGGCGCTCGGGCAGCGGCAGCCTGAAGATGCTGGTCTCGCAGGTGCTCACCTTCGACTATCTCGGCGCCCTCGTCGTCGCCATCGCCTTCCCCTTGCTGCTGGTGCCGCAGCTCGGCCTGATCCGCACCGGCGCCTTCTTCGGCCTCATGAACGCCGGCGTCGCGGTCTGGGCGCTCTGGCTCTTTCGCGGCGAACTGCGCGGCGTTGCGCAGCATGCGCTGGCCTGCGTCGGCACGATCCTGGCGCTCGGCCGGCGCCTTCGCCTTCGCCGACCAGGTCACGAGCTGGGCCGAAGACCGCTTCTACGCCGATCACGTGATCTACAGCGAGTCGAGCCCGTACCAGCGCATCGTCATCACCTCGAGCCGGGCCGGCGTGCGCCTGTTCCTCAACGGCAACCTGCAGTTCCATTCGCGCGACGAGTACCGCTATCACGAGGCGCTGGTCCATCCGGCGCTGTCGGCGGCGGTGGCGCCGCGCCAGGTCCTGGTGCTGGGCGGCGGCGACGGCATGGCGGTGCGCGAGATCCTGAAGTACCCGAGCGTGGAGCGGGTCACGCTGGTCGAGCTCGACCCGCACATGACCCGGCTCTTTTCCACCGAGCCGCTGCTGCGTGGCCTGAACCACGACTCGCTGCGCTCGCCGAAGGTGCGCATCGTCAATGCCGATGCGTTCAGCTGGCTCGAGCAGCACGACGAGATGTTCGATGCGATCGTGGTCGACTTCCCCGACCCCACCAATTTCTCCATCGGCAAGCTCTACACCAAGACCTTCTACGAGCTCGTCGACACGCACCTGGCGGCGAGCGGCTACGCCGTGATCCAGACGACCTCGCCGCTGATCGCGCGAAAGAGCTTCTGGACCGTGGCGACCACGCTGGAGGCCGCCGGCCTGACGACCGCGCCTTATCACGCGCATGTGCCGAGCTTCGGCGAATGGGGCTTCATCATCGCCGGCCGGCGTCCGTTCAACCTGCCGAAGACTCTGCCTGCGGGCCTGCGCTTTCTCGACGTCGCGGGCCTGCCGGCGCTGTTCCAGTTTCCGCTCGACATGGCGCGCGTGCCGACCGACGTGAACCGGCTCTCGAACCAGGTGCTGGTGCAGACCTTCGACGAAGAGTGGGGCAAGGTGCAGCGATGAGCGCCGGCGCGCGCGGGCCGACGCGTCGCGCGGTGCTCACCGCCGGCTCGGCCGCGGCGCTTGCCGCGCTCGCCGGCTGCGAGCGCTCGGCGCGCCCGCGCTACGACGGCGGCTGGGTCGGCGCGGCGTTCGAGCGCGGCCATCTGCTGCGCAATGCCGTGCCGGCGACGAAATCGGGGGCGCTGCCCGAGGCTGCGGCCGTGCGGCGCACCGAAGTCGTCATCGTCGGCGCCGGCATCGCCGGGCTTGGCGCGGCGCGCGCGCTGATGCAGGCCGGCATCGGCGACTTCCAGGTCCTCGATCTCGAGGACAGCGCCGGCGGCAACAGCCGTGGCCACGCGATGGGCGGCATGGGCTGCCCGCTCGGCGCGCACTATCTCCCGGTGCCGGGCGAGACCGCGACCGAGGTCGTCGAGTTGCTCGATGAGCTCGGTCTGCGCCGCACCGTCAGCGGCCGCGTGCAGTACGACGAGCGCACGCTCTGCCACAGCCCGCAGGAGCGTCTCTACATCCACGGCGGCTGGCGCGAAGGCCTGCTGCCGCCGATCGAAGCCCTGCCGGCCGCCGAGCGCGCGTCGACGCTGGCGCAGTACCGGGCCTTCAGCGCCGCCATCGCCGAGGCCGGCGCGCGGCAACGCCTTCGCGATTCCGACGGCGCGCTCGCGCTGGTCGGCGGCGCAGGACGCGCTCGATGCCACGACGTTTTCCAGCTGGCTCGACAGCCGCGGCCTGGTCGCGCCGGCGCTGCGCTGGTATCTCGACTACTGCTGTCGCGACGACTACGGCGCCGGCAGCCGGCAGGTCTCGGCCTGGGCCGGCATCCACTACTTCGCGAGCCGGCACGGCTTTCACGCGCCGGGCAGCGAGGACAGCGCCGACGCCGATGCGAGCGAGGGCCTGCTGACCTGGCCCGAAGGCAATGCCTGGCTGGCGAGCCGGTTGGCGGCGCCCCTGGGTGAACGCTTCCAGTCGGCGCGCGTCGTCCTGCGCGTCGAAGAGGAACGAGGCGGCGTCGCCGTCGATGCCTGGAATGTCGCCGCCAACGCGCGCGAGCGCTGGCTCGCGTCGCAGGTCGTTCTCGCCACGCCGGTCTTCGTCTCGGCGCGCACGCTCGTCTCGCCGCCGCCGGCACTGGTCGCAGCGGCTCGCCTCGTTCGGCACTCGCCCTGGCTGGTGGCCAACCTGCAGCTCGACGCGGCGCTCGACGAGCAGCCGGGCGCGCCGCTGTCGTGGGACAACGTCATCTACGACAGCCCGGGCCTCGGCTACGTCGACGCCATGCACCAGAGCATGCTGCCGTTCGCCGGCCCGACCGTGCTCAGCGCCTACCGCGCGCTCGGCGGCAACGACGCCAGCGAGCTCGCCGCCTCTCGCAGCGCGCTGCTGCGCGAAGACTGGGCGGCTTGGGCCGCGCGTGTCGTCGGCGAGCTCGCCATCCCGCATCCGGATCTGCACGCCAAGCTCAAGCGCGTCGACCTGATGCGCTACGGCCATGCGATGAGCATTCCGGCGCCCGGAGTGCGCAGCAGCGCGGCGCTGCGCGCCCTGGCCGCTTCGACCGGCCGGGTTCACTTCGCGCACGCCGATCTCTCCGGCTATTCGGTCTTCGAGGAAGCACTGTTTCAGGGCATGCGCGCTGGCCGTGCGGTCGCGGGCCATCTGAACGGCTGACGGGTACGCAAAGAAGTTCGCGCAGGTACGGCGATTGCCGAGAATCGGCCATGAGCGATGGTGATTCGAGCCAGCCCGTCCGATGCTGGCGAGGCCACTGATACAAGCAGCATGTCGGGGCTGTCGCGGCGCCGCTTCCTGCAGTCGGCGAGCACGGTGGCGGCCGGCATCTCGGCGCCCCTGGCGCAAGCACAGGTGGCAAGCGTGAGCGCTGCCGCCGTGACGCCGGGCGATGCCGGCGCACTGCGGCCGGTCACGCTTCGAGTCAACGGCGTGCGGCACGACTTGCAGATCGAGCCGCGCGTCACCTTGCTCGATGCCTTGCGCGAGCGCCTGGCGCTTGTCGGTACGAAGAAAGGCTGCGATCGCGGCCAGTGCGGCGCCTGCACCGTGCTGGTCGATGGCCGGCGCATCAATTCCTGCCTGACGCTCGCGGTCATGCACGAAGGCAGCGAGATCACCACGATCGAAGGGCTGGGCACGCCCGACTCGCTGCATCCGATGCAGGCCGCCTTCATCGAGCGCGACGCCTTCCAGTGCGGCTACTGCACGCCCGGGCAGATCTGCTCGGCAGTCGCGCTCGTCGGCGAGCTGCGGGCTGGCAACATCAGCGCGGCCACCTTCGACCCCGCGGTCGTGCCGGCGGGCTCTTCGGCGGCAGCGCAGTTGCGCACGATCCGGATCAGCGATGCGGAAATCCGTGAACGCATGAGCGGCAACATTTGCCGCTGCGGCGCGTACTCCAACATCGTCGCCGCGGTGCGCGACGTGGTGGTGGGCACGAGCACATGAACGACGTCGGCTACCAGCGCGCGACCAGCGTCGCCGAGGCGGTGCGGTTGGCGCAGCAGCCCGGTGCGGCGTTCGTTGCCGGCGGCACCAACCTGATCGACCTGATGAAGGGCGGCGTCGCGTCGCCGGCGCTTCTGGTCGATGTCAATCGGCTGCCGCTCGCGGACGTGACGCCGCGCACCGAAGGCGGGCTGCGCATCGGCGCGCTGGTTCGCAACAGCGATCTGGCCAACCATGCGCTGGTGCGCGAGCAATATCCCTTGCTCGCGCAGGCGCTGGTCTCGGGCGCCTCGCCGCAATTGCGCAACATGGCGAGCGTCGGCGGCAACCTGATGCAGCGCACCCGCTGCTACTACTTCTACGACACCGCGTTCGCGGCCTGCAACAAGCGCGTGCCCGGCTCGGGTTGCGCCGCGCGCGAGGGCTACAACCGCATTCACGCCATCCTCGGGGCGAGCAGCGCCTGCATCGCCACGCAGCCGTCGGACATGAACGTCGCCCTGGCGGCACTGCGTGCCGAGATCGTCGTGCAGGGGCCGCTCGGCGAGCGCCGGATCGCCATCGCCGATTTCCATCGCCTGCCGGGCGAGACGCCGCAGCGCGACACCGCGCTCGAGCCGGGCGAGCTGATCGTTGCCGTCGACCTGCCGCCTTCGCCGTTCGCGGCACGTGCCTATTACCTGAAGGTGCGTGACCGCGCGAGCTATGCCTTCGCCCTCGTCTCCGTGGCCGCCGCGCTCGACCTGCGCGACGGCGTCGTACGCGACGCCGCTCTGGCCCTCGGCGGGGTCGCGCCCAAGCCATGGCGCGTGCCGGCGGCCGAGCAAGCCCTGATCGGAAGGCCGCTCGACGACGCCGCGATCGCCGAAGCGACGAGTCGCCTCCTCGCGGGCGCCATGCCCTTGCAGTACAACGCCTTCAAGGTCGAGCTGGCGCGCCGTGGGGTCGCCCGGGCCCTGAAGACGAGCGGAGGTCTGGCGTGATCACCGGGCAGGGGATAGACCGCGTCGACGGCAAGCTCAAGGTCTGCGGCCGGGCGCCGTTCGCGGCCGAGTTCCAGGTGCCGGGTGTCGTTCACGCCGTTCTGGTCACGAGCACGGTGCCGAGCGCGCGCATCGTGCGCATGGATGTCGCCGCCGCCCAGGCCGTGCCCGGAGTGCTCACGATCCTGACGCCGATGAACGCACCGCGCCTGCCGCAGGCCGGCAAGGGCGGCGTCAATCCGCCGGCGGGTCGCATGCTGTCGCTGCTGCAGGACGACGTCGTCTCGTACAACAACCAGCCGATCGCGGTCGCCGTGGCCGACACGCTCGAGCGCGCGGCGCAGGCAGCGCGCCTTGTCCGTGTCTTCTACGCGCCGGCCGAGGCCAGGCTCGACTTCGATGTGGCCAAGGCTAGCGCTTATCCGCCGCCCAGGGCCAATCGCGAGCCGACCGATCGTTCGCGCGGCAACGTGGGCGAGGGCATGGCGGCGGCGGCAGCGAAGGTCGAAGCGGTCTACACCACGCCGATCGAGCATCACAACCCGATGGAGCCGCACGCCACGATCGCGACCTGGAACGGCGAGCAGCTGACCCTGCACGACGCGACCCAGAACGTCGGCGGCGTGAAGACCACGCTGGCGAAGATCTTCGGCATCGCGCCGGAGAACGTCGTGGTCGTCGATCCGTTCGTCGGCGGCGGCTTCGGCTGCAAGGGTTCGGCGTGGTCGCACGTCGCGCTCGCGGCGCTCTGCGCCAAGGCCGTCGGCCGGCCGGTCAAGCTGGCGCTGGAGCGGCCGCAGATGTTCGGCTCGGTCGGCAACCGGCCGCATACCGAGCAGACGCTGGCGCTCGGCGCCGATGCCAATGCCCGCCTCACGGCGGTCAGCCACGCCACGATCTCCGAGACCTCGGCCATCGAGGACTGGGTCGAGACCTCGTCGTTGACCGCGCGCATGCTCTATGCCTGCCCCAACAACACCAGCACGCATCGCCTCGCCAAGCTCCACATCGCCACGCCGACCTTCACGCGCGCTCCGGGCGAGGCGAGCGGAAATTTCGCGCTCGAGTCGGCAATGGACGAGCTGGCGTTCGCGCTCAGGATCGATCCGCTCGAGCTGCGCCTGCGCAACTACGCCGAGCAGGATCCGGCAAAGGGCCGGCCGTGGTCGAGCAAGTCGCTGCGCGAGTGCTACGCGCTCGGTGCCGAGCGCTTCGGCTGGCAACGACGCAACGGCACGCCGGGTGCGATGCGCGAGGGCCGCTGGCGCATCGGCTACGGCATGGCCACGGCCACCTATCCGGCCAATCGCAGCCCGGCCGACGCGAGCGTTCGCCTGCTGCCCGACGGCAGCGCCGTCGTTCGCTCCGCCACGCACGATCTCGGCACCGGCACCTACACCGTGATGTCGCAGGTGGCGGCCGACGCGATCGGCATTCCGGTCGAGCGCGTGCGTTTCGAGCTCGGCGATTCGCGCTTCCCGAAGGCGCCGGGTGCGGGCGGCTCGCAGTCGGCGGCGAGCGTCTCCCCGGCCGTGCAGGCCGCGGGCCTGGCGATGCGGCAAAAGCTCATCGAGCTGGCGGTCGCGGATCCGCAGTCGTTTGCCTATCGCAGCGACCCGGCGCAGGTGGCGGTGGCCGATGGCTGGATCCGCGCCGTCGGACCGGCCCTGGCGCCGGGCCGGCCCGTCGCCGCGCTGTCAGGCGGCGAGCCGATCGCGGCCTTGCTCGCGCGCAACGGCGGCAACGCGCTCGAGACGACGGGCGAGGCCAAGCCCGGCCCCGAGCGCGACAAGTACTCGATGCATTCCTTCGGCGCCGTCTTCGCCGAGGTGCGCGTCGACGCCGATCTCGGCGTCGTGCGCGTGCCGCGCATCACCGCGGTCTATGGCGTCGGCAATGTGCTCAACGCCAAGACCGCGCGCAGCCAGATGCTCGGCGGCATCGTCTGGGGCGTCGGGATGGCGCTGTTCGAAGAGTCGGTGCGCGATCGCCGCGACGGCCGCATCGTCAACGGCAACCTGGCCGAGTACCACGTGCCGGTCAACGCCGACATCGGCACGATCGATGTCTCGTTCGTCCCCGAGAGCGACCCCTACGTGAACCCGCTGGGGGTCAAGGGCATCGGCGAAATCGGCATCACCGGCGCACCGGCCGCGATCGGCAACGCCGTATTCAACGCCACCGGAAAGCGCGTTCGCGACCTCCCGATCACGCTCGACAAGCTGTTGTAGTTGCGCGGCGTTCGCACCTGTCGGCGCGTTCCTACGCGCGCATGGAATATTCTCTGTCGGTCGGCCGTGGTGGCTGGCGCTCGCACCGGGCGGTGGTGCGCTCTAAGCTGGCGACGTGCACAACCCTGCCATGGATGAACCCCTGGAACGTATTCGTGAACTCGAGGCGCGTCTCGTCGCCCACGGCGTCATCCTGAAGACCATCGCTCGGCTGCTGGCCGAATCCACGGTGGCCGAGTTGAAGGCGGCGGCGCAAGGCATCGACGACGCCGGCATGCAGGAAGCCAATCCTGATCTGCACATGCGTCGCGTCGCCGAGGAGCTTTTCAGCATTCTCGAGATGGTCGGCTAGCGAGTCGTCGAGCGAGCGACGCGACTTCTTCCGGCACGGTAAGCTTGCGTCGATTCCCGGCTCGGGGACAGGAGTTGCCGATGAATGCCCGCACGCTTGCCATTGCCGCCGCTGCCCTGGCTGCACTGTCCAGCCATGTCGTCGCCGCGGACGACAGCACGACCGCTGACAAGACCGGCCAGGAGAAGTGCTACGGCGTTTCCCAGGCCGGCCAGAACGACTGCGCTGCTGGTCCGGGCACCACCTGCGCCGGCACCTCGAAGGTCGACTATGACGGCGCCGCATGGAAGAGCGTCCCCGCCGGAACCTGCACCAGGATCAAGACGCCCAAGGGCACCGGTTCGCTGAAGCCGACCAAAGCCTGAGGCCGGGCGCCGCGCTCGCGTCGCGTGCCTGAATTGACCGCGGGTCTCGGCCTGAAGGCCGAGCACTTCGCAGACGCGCTGAGCTGGCGCCGCTCCGGTGCCTGGTTCGAGATCCATGCAGAAAACTATCTCGTCGACGGGGGGCCGCGCCTGGCCTGGCTCGACGCCATCCGCGCGCACCATCCGCTGTCGCTGCACGGCGTCTCGCTCTCGCTGGCCGGCGCCGAGCCGCTCGATCCGAAGATCCTGTCCCGCCTGGCCGCGCTGGTCCGCCGGCTCGAACCCGCTCTGGTGTCAGAGCACTTGGCCTGGTCGCGACAAGGCGGACGCTATCTGCCCGATCTGCTGCCTTTTCCGCGCAGTGACGAAGCCCTGGCCGTCGTCTGCGCCAACGTCAGCCGCGTGCAGGACGCGATCGGGCGCACGATCGGCCTGGAAAATCCTTCGCACTATCTCGAGCTCGACGGCCATGCCTGGGCCGAGATCGACTTCCTCGACGAGATCGCGCGCCGCACCGGCTGCTCGCTGCTGCTCGACATCAACAACGTCTACGTCAGCGCGCGCAATGTCGGCTTGTCGGCCGAGCGCTATGTCGATGCTTTTCCGGCGCGGCGAGTCAGCGAGATCCATCTCGCCGGACATCGCGCCGACGCGCTCCTGGGCGAACGCCTGCTGGTCGACTCGCACGACGCGCCGATCGCTGCGGCGGTCTGGTCGCTGTTCGAGCGCTTCCTCGAGCGCGCCGGCGCGCGCCCGACGCTCGTCGAGCGCGACGCCGAGCTGCCCGCGTTCTCCGCCCTGATCGCGGAACGAGAGATCGCGGCCGAGCGGCTCGCGCATGTCCAGGCGCGGGCGACGTGAGCGATGCCATGAACACCGCCGCTGCCTTGCAGGCGTTCCAACGCGCGTTCGCGGCGGCGCTGCTCGACGACGGCGCGGCGGCGCCGCCTTCGCCCTGGGCGCAGCAGCCGGGCTTCTCGGTCTATCGCAATACGGTCCGGCGCGCCTGCATCGACGCGTTGCGAGCGAACTACCCGACCGTCGAGCAGCTCGTCGGCGAGGCGTGGTTCGGCGAGGCGGCGGCGCGCTTCGTCGCTGCGCATCCCCCGCAGGATGCCGTGTTGGCGCGCTACGGCGAAGCCTTCGCCGATTTCCTGGCCACCTCCCCGCCGGCGCGCGAGCTGCCCTATCTCGTGGGCATCGCCCAGATCGACCGCTGCTGGAGCGAATCGCATCTGGCCGCCGATGCGCCGGTGCTCGTGGCAAGCGACCTCGCGACCCTGGCGCCTGACAAGCTGGCCGGACTTCATCTGCTGCCGCATCCGGCGGCGCGCTGGCTCAGCTTCGCGTCGATGCCTGTCTGCACGATCTGGCGGCGTCATCGCGAAGCGCTGGCGCTCGAGGACGAGCTGTCGTGGATCGGCGAGAGCGTGCTGCTCGCGCGGCCGCACGGCGCAGTCACTTGGCATGCGATCGATGCGGCGGCGGCCGTGTTCCTGAGCGCATCGGCCGACGGCGCGCCGTTCGCCGCGGCCGCCGAGGCTGCTGCTGCGACGAATCCCCGAGCCGGTGTCGGCGAGTGGTTGCCGGCGCTCATCGCGGCAGGGGCCTTCCAGCTCGGGCCTGCACGCCAGCCGCGCTAACCCAAGGTCCGCTCGTCGGGTCCGCGGTTGGCCGCACCTGGAGTCAGAATCGATTCATGGATCCGATCGAAGCCGCGCCGCCGCCTGCGTCGAAGTCAACGGCCTTTCGTGTCCTGCGATACGCAGTGGCGACTGCCCTCGTCATCGCGGTGCTGTGGAGCGCGGCCTGGTTCTACGTGCCTTCGATCGTCAACAGCATCGCGGGCAAGCTGGTCGAGCAGAAGATCGGCCGCCACCTGAGCCTGGGCCATGTCGAATTCAACCCCTGGACGCTCGAGCTGACCCTCGACGACGTCGTGCTCGCCGGTGCCGCGGCCGGTTCGCCGCCGCAATTGCAGGTCAAGCGCATCCACGCCAACGCCGCGATCACCTCGCTGTTCAGGCTCGCTCCGGTGATCGACAACCTCGACGTCGACGCACCGCTGCTGCGCCTGTCGCGCCTGGCCGATGGCGGCTACGACATCGACGACATGGTGCAGAAGATCGCCGCGGCGCCGCCGGCCGATCATCCGGCCCGCTTCGCCGTGCACAACATCGTCGTGCGTGCGGGCGCGATCGACTTCATCGACGTGCCGGTCAACGCGACGCGGCGAATTCGCGATCTCGAGCTCGGCATCCCGTTTCTCAGCTCGCTGCCCTCGGAGCGGGAAATCAACGTCGAGCCGCACCTCGCCTTTGCGCTTGACGGCGCCAGGTTCGATTCCGCCGCGGTGACGGCGCCCTGGTCCGAGCAGGGCAAGGGCGAAGCGAAGATCAAGCTCGACCATTTCGACATCGCGCCCTACCTTGTCTATCTGCCGAGGACCTTGCCGGCGCGGCCGCGATCGGCCGAGCTGAGTGCCGACGTGCTGCTGGCGTTCGAGCGTCATCCCAAGCTGACGCTGCGCATCAGCGGGACCGTCGAAGTCACCGGCATCAAGGTCATCGATGCCTCGTCGCAGGAGTTGCTCGAAGCCGGCGACATCCGAATCGGGATCGACGATCTGCGGCCGCTCGAGTACATCGCGCACCTGGCGCGCATCGACGTCGAGGCGCCGCACGTTCTGGCGCAGCGCAGAGCCGACGGCCGGGTCAACCTGCTTCTGGCTGCGGGCGATGCGCAGGGGCAGCCGGTGCCTGTGGCGCAGGTGCCCTTGCCGACGGCGGCGGCGAGCGCGGCGCAGAAGTCGACGGGCGCGGCAGCGGCCTCGAGTCCGACAGGAGGCGCGCCGGCAAGCCCCGCTCCGCTCTGGAAAGCAACCCTCGGCGCGCTCACGATCCACGCCGGCCAACTCGACTGGCGCGACGCCAGCACGACGCCGCAGTCGGCCCTCGCACTCACCGATTTCTCGCTGGAGGCCAAAGCCATCGGCTGGCCGCTCGAGGCGCCCGTCGTGTTCAAGGGCGAGGGTGTTCTCGGCACCGACAAGGAACGCGGCAAGCTGACTTTCTCCGGCCAGGGCAACGCTGCCGGAGCCACCGTCCGGATCGGCCTCGACGCGTTGCCGCTGGTCGCGGCGCGCCCGTACCTGCGCACCCTCCTCGAGCTGCCGCTCGTCGGCGCGCTCAGCGCCGACCTCGGCGTCGAATGGAAGCCGTCAGCGGCGGGTCCGCAGCTGAGAGTGGATGCCAGGCGCGTGAGCGTGGCCGCGCTCGCCTTCGGCGACGCGAAGGCGCCGCAGGTCGGCATCCAGGAGCTCGAAGTACTCGACGCGCACATCGACACCGGTGCGCGCATCGCCACGATCGGACAGATCGCCGTGCATGCGCCGCGCCTGCTCGTGACCCGCGCCAAGGCCGGCAGCTGGAACTTCGAGCACTGGCGCAGCGGCGCCGTTTCGGCGCCGGGCCTCGGCGCTGCAACGAAGCCCGAAACCATGGCCGGCATGCTTGTTCGCGAGGCCTCGCCGGCGGCCGACGTCGGCGGCGGCTGGAAACTGGCGCTCGGCGATCTCGCTGTCGACAAGGCTCGCGTCGGCTTCATCGACCTCTCGCTCGACGAGCCGGTGGCGCTCGATCTTGTCGACTTCGGCGTGCAGGTGCACGGCTGGGGTCTCGAGGCGAGCCGCCCCGTGCCCTTTCGCGTGACGGGCAAGTTGTCGGCGCCGGCCGCGAAGGCCGCGAAGGCGGCGGGCAACGAGCTCGTCGGCAGCATCGACGTGCGCGGCGAGCTGAAGGGCTTGCGCGGCGGCGTCCCGGAAAGCGTCCGGGCCAGCCTGCTGCTCAAGGACTTGCCGCTGCATCTGGTCGACCCCTACCTGCACGCCCTCGCCGACATCGACGTGGTGAAGGCGCAAACCAGCTTCAAGGGCGATGTCACATGGGAGCAGCGTCGCAGCGAATCGGAACCACGCCTGCACCTGCACGGCGACGCCTCGGTGGACGATCTCGTCGCCACCAGCGCCACCGACGACAAGGCGGCTCCGGTTCGCGCCCTGGCCATGGTGCGCGAGGCGCTGCCGACACGCCAGCTGCTGAGCTGGAAGCTGCTGTCGCTGCGTGGTATCGATGTTGCGCTCGCTCCCGGGACTGCGCCGCACGTCGGCGTGGCCGAGACATCGCTGACCGATTTCTTCGCCCGACTCGTCCTCGACGAGACGGGCCGGCTCAACCTGCAAGACGTGGCCAATCCGGTATCGGCGAGCAAGACGCCGGTGCCCGAAGCCGCGGCGAGCGCCGTGCCGGCCGCCGCGGCGGCGCCGAACGCGCTCGCGCCGATCTTCGATTTCGGGCCCATCGTCGTGGTCAACGGACGCGTCAACTACAACGACCGCTTCGTGACGCCGAACTACCGCGCCGACCTGAGCGAGCTGAGCGGCCGCCTCGGCGCATTCGGCTCGCGTTCACCGGCGCCGGGAACGGCGCCGCAACTGGCCGACATCGAGGTCCGCGGCCGGGTCCAGGAAACGGCCTCGCTCGAGATCACCGGCAAGGTCAATCCGCTGGCCAAGCCGCTGGCGCTCGATCTGAAGGCCAAGGTGCGCGATCTCGAGCTCTCGCCCCTCTCGCCCTATGCCATCAAGTACTCGGGCTACGGCATCGAGCGCGGCAAGATGAGCGTCGACCTCGCCTATCTCGTCAAGCCCGACGGCGAGCTCACCGCAAGCAACCACATCATCCTCAACCAGCTCACCTTCGGCGACAAGGTGCCGGGTGCGAAGCAGAGCCTGCCGGTCAAGCTGGCCGTCGCGCTGCTCGCCGACAGCAACGGGGTCATCGATCTCGACCTGCCGGTCTCGGGCTCGATCAACGATCCGACGTTTTCGATCGGCGGTGTCGTCTGGCAGATCGTCAAGAACGTCGTCGCCAAGGCCGTGACGGCACCATTTCGCGCCCTCGCCTCGTCGTTCGGCGGGACCGGCGGCGAAGAGTTCTCGACGGTGGAGTTTCCGGCCGGCACGGCGGAGCTCGGCGCCGAGGCCAAGGGGCGGCTCGACAAGGTGGCCCAGGCGCTGATCCTGAAGCCCGCGCTCAATCTCACGATCACCGGCGAGAGCCGGCTCGAAATCGAGCAGGAAGCCTGGAAGCGCGATCGGCTGCGGCAGATCGTGCGCGCCGAGAAACGGCGCCAGGCGATCGGCGGCGGTGCCGACGCGAGCGCCGGGATCACGGTGAGCGAAGCCGAATATCCGGAGCTGCTGAAAGCGGTCTACAAGCGGGCCGACATCGTCAAGCCGAAGAACGCCATCGGCTTGACCAAGGACCTGCCGACGAGCGACATGGAGTCGCTGCTGCTGGCCAGCATCAAGGTCGTCGACGGCGCCATGGAGCAGCTCGCGCTGCGCCGCGGCGTCGTCGTGCGCGACTACCTTGCAAGCCGGAATCTGCCGACGAGCCGCCTGTTTCTCGCGGCCCCGAAGACCAACCCGGAGGAGTCAGGATGGACGCCGCGCGCCGACCTGAAGCTCGCCATCGAATGAGCATGGACATGCCCACACTTGGCCGCACCAGCTTCTCGCTCGGCGGCGGCTGCGGTTGCAGGATCGCGCCGTCCGTGCTCTCGCAGATCCTGCGCTCGCGCACCGGTTGGTCTCGTCGTCTCCGCCCGAGGCCGGCAGCGCCGCGTCACGCGGCGGCGGCGAAGAGCATCGTCGACGGGATGGCTGCATCGCTGCGGCCGAAGCGCTCGCCGGCGGCGAGCAGTGCGGCCAGGCTGGCGCTCGTCACGTCGTCACGGGCCTGCGCGGCGGCCGCGATCTCGGCAGCGAGCGCGCGCATCTGCCGGGTCGAGTGGCGCAGGCGCGCGCGGAAGGCAGCGTCGTCGAGAACGTCGCGCAGGCTCTTGTTGAGGTCGCTGAACCAGGGCAGGGCGGCCTGGTCGAGCATCGTCGCGGGGTTGGCGCGTTCGCCGGGCGGGCGTGCTGCCGACCAGCGGCGCAGCAAGGCCTGCACCTCGACATTGAGGGCCTGGCAATGGGCCAGCTCCTCTTTCAGCTCGGAGAACGCCGCCAGGTCGGCGAGCCGGCGCTGGAAGAAGAACTGCGAGAGCACGCCCCAGTAGTAGGTGTAGTCCCAGATCACCTTCACCGGCAGCACCTCGGGGTCGCCGAAGATCGCGTACTGATCGGTGTAGAGGGCCAGCGTGCTCTCGTAGAAGGAACGAAAGATCTGGTCGTAGATCTTGGCGTGCTGATCGAGCGGTCGGCCGGCGCGGTCGCGCCCGACGAGCTCGGTGATGTAGGTGTTGGCGATGGCGATGAAGTCGCTGCCCGGCGAGTAGAACGGGTCGAGAAAAAGGCCGGACTCTCCGGTCAGGGCCCAGCGCCGGCCCGAGAAGACCTGCTTGCAGCCATAGGAGAAATTGCGCAGGAAAGCGAAGTCGAGGAGCTCGCCGCGCCGCTCGTCGAGCGCGTCGAAGACCCGCGGCTGGTGCGCCTGCAGCCACTGCATCGCCTTGTCGAAGGTGTTCATCGTCGCCAGCGGATGCAGCTTCGCGTCGGCGACGATGCCCACCGAATGCGAACCCGATGACAAGGGGATCAGCCAGACCCAGTAGCCGGCGCCGACCAGGTGATTCGTGGACAGCCAGCGCGCCGGCGGGTCGCAGCGCTCTCGCCAGGCAGGATCGCTCGACCACTCGTCGATCGCGATCCGCTCCTTCATCCGGAACCACACGGCATTCGCGTCGTGCCCGTTCGGCTCGGCGAGATCGAGTTTTTTCTTGATCAGGCCGACGCGGCCGCAGGCGTCGATGAGCCAGCGCGCGCTGGCCTCGCGCACCTCGCCGTCCGTGCGGTAGCGGGCGCGATGCGGCTCGCCGTGCTCGTCGAGGTCGATGTCGACGACGAGCGCGCCATCGACGAACGCGATGCCGCGCCGCGCCGCCTCTTCGGCCAGGAAGTTCTCGAAGATGCCGCGATCGATCTGGTAGCTCGGCACCGAGAGATAGCGGCTGGCGCCGATCTCGGTCACGGCGTCGATGTCGCGCCGGCCCTCCGAGCTGAAGAAGCGAAAGCCGAACTTCTTCAGCTGGCGTGCATCGAGATGCGCCTTCAGGCCGAGCACCTGGGCGAAGTAGTCGGCGCCGATCTCGACCGTCGACTCGCCGACCTTGTGCGCCGCCTCGGGCACGGGATGGCGGCGGCGCTCGAGGACCAGGATGTCGAGATCGGCGAACGATTGCTTCAGCTGCAGCGCCAGCGTGAGGCCGGCCAGGCCGCCGCCGAGGATGACGACGTCGTGGCGCGCGACGGGCGGCGACGCGGCGTCGGATCGATGCGGGTTCGAGATCACGGGATGGGGCTTGCGCCGCGCTTCAGCTTTGGCGCTGCGGCGTCAGGCGAAGCGCGAGCCGGTGCGCCAGCGGCAACTCGAGCACCACGTTCGACTCGAGCGCGAGCGCCTCGACGAACGGCAGCACGTCGGCCATGCCGTTGCCGCGCAGGCCACGCGCGGCGTCCGAGCGCAGCGGCGCGACGGCCGAAGGGCCGGAAGTCAGCGTGATCTCGAAGGCCGCCTGCGTGCGCGGGCCCGGCACCGGTGCAAGCACGAAGGCAGCCGCGAGCAGGCCTTCGCTTCGCGTCACCGATGCCAGGGCGCCGTTGGCCTGCACGTCGAATGCCACCAGCAGCACGGGCCGCTCGTCGGCCACGCATTGCGTCGCCGCTTCGAGCAGGCCGGCGGCGAAACTCTGCTCGAACGCGCTGACGGCGCTGCTTGCCGCCATGCAGGCCGTGCCGATGGTCCAGTAGCCGGCCGCCGCGTTGTGCACCGAGTTGTGAAAGCGGGTCGGCGAGATCGCGGTCGGCTGCGTCGCCAGCGTCGAGCACATGTAGTCGTTGACGGCGAGATCGCCGTGCGCCGAGGTGAAGATCGACGGCAGGTCGCCGGCATCGCAGCCGGCTTCGCGCACCGCCGCGCCGGCGACCTCGAGCGCGAGGGCCACGCTGTCGGGCGCGCGGCGGCGTTCGGCGGCAGCCAGGATCTCGGGCGCCGGCCGCTTCGCCGGCGGATCGACGGCACCGCCTTCACCGCGAAAGGCCGCGCGCGCGATCGGCCAACCCGGCAGGGTCGGCGACCAGAAGGCAATGCCGTCGACGAAGACGCGCAGGACCGTCATGAGCGGGCGCCCCGGCCGCGGCCGAACACCAGCGCGCAGTTGTTGCCGCCGAAGCCGAACGAATTGCTGAGCGCCAGGCGAACCTGGCCGTGCGCGGGCTCGATCCGGATCTGCGGGCCGCAGGCCGGGTCGAGCGCGCGCGAGTTGACGGTGCCGGGCATGAAGCCGGTCTCGATCGCCAGCAGGCCGACCACTGCTTCGACGATGCCGGCGGCGCCGAGCGTGTGGCCGGTCAGGCCCTTCGTCGAGCTGGCGTGGGTACGCGCCGGAAAGCGGCGCGCCACGAGGGCGGCTTCGACCTCGTCGTTCTTCGCGCTCGCCGTGCCGTGCAGGTTGATGTAGTCGATCTCGCTCGCCTGGACCCCGGCGCGAGCCAGCGCTTCGTCGAGCGCGCGCTCGGCACCGAGGCCTTCCGGATGCGGCGTCGACATGTGGTGCGCGTCGCTCGATTCGCCGTAGCCGAGAAGGAGCGGCGCCTCGCGGCCGGCGGCGTCGGAGCGCTCGAGCAGGGCGAAGCCCGCCGCCTCGCCGATGCTGATGCCGTCGCGCTCGATGTCGAAGGGCCGGCACGCCGACGGCGAGACGAGCTGCAAGGCGTTGAAGCCGAACAGCACGCTGCCGCACAGGGTGTCGACGCCGCCGACGATGGCCGCATCGATCAGGCCGAGGCGCAGCATGCGTTCGGCGCTGCCGAAGACCTTGGCGCTCGAGGAGCAGGCCGTCGAGATCGTCAGGCAGGGTCCTTCGAGGGCCAGCGCTTCCTGCACGAATGCGGCGAGCGAATGCGGCGTGTGGACATGCGGGTTGCGGTTGTTGTCCGGAAAGCCGCCCTGCGCGTCGAGCGTGCGGTAGGCATCCTCGGTGGCGCCGATGCTCGAGGTCGAGGTGCCGAGCACGACGGCGACACGTGCCGCACCGTAGCGCTCGCGCGCCGCGCGGGCGGCGTCGATGAACTCGTCGGCCAGGAGGCCCATCCAGGCGAGCCGGTTGTTGCGGCAGTCCCAGCTCGCCAGCGCCTCGGGCAGGGTCGTTGCCTCGAGGTTCGCGACGCGGCCGATCGAGGTGGCCAGCGGTGCGACGCTGAAATCGTTGGGCTGCAGTGCGCTGCGCCCGCCGCGCAGCGCCGCCAGCAAGGCCCGTTTGCCGGCGCCGGCAGCGGTGGTGGCGGTGTAGGCCGTGATCGGAATGGGAGCGATGCGCTGCGTCACGGGAGCTTTGCGAGAAGAATTCGATCGATTATCAAGGTCGAATCCAGCAGGGCCGGGCCCGCGTATCCAAACCTTGACGCCTATGGCAAACGAGGGACCGGGATGACTTCGCAGAACAGCAATCGGGCGATCGGCTGGGTCGAGCAGGGTCTCGTGCCCGACGGCGTCGTCCGCCTCGGGATTCGACGCCTGCTCAGGGAGCGCCTGGCCGAGATCGGCGACGGCGACGGCGAGGCGGCGGCACGAATCGCCGAAGCTTTCGTCGCGGCGCTCGCCACGTCGCCGCTCGCCTTGTTGACCGAGAGAGCCAACGAGCAGCACTACGAAGTGCCGGCGGAATTCTTCGCCTGCGTGCTCGGCCCGCACCGCAAGTACAGCTGCTGCGAATGGACGGAGGCGACCCGAACGCTCGGCGATGCCGAAGCGGCCGCGCTGCAGAGCACCTGCGAACGGGCCGGCCTCGCCGATGGCCAGCGCATCCTCGAGCTCGGTTGCGGCTGGGGCTCGCTCACGCTTGTGGATGGCCAGGCGCTACCCGGCGAGCCGGATCACCGCGCTTTCCAACTCGCACTCGCAGCGTCTCTTCATCGAGGACGAAGCGAGGCGGCGCGGGCTGACCAACATCCAGGTCGTCACCGAAGACTTCAATCGCTACGGGACCGACGAGCGATTCAACCGGGTCGTCTCGGTCGAGATGTTCGAGCACCTGCGCAACTGGCCCGAGGCGTTTCGCCGGGTCGCGGGCTGGCTCGTTCCCGGCGGCCGCTTCTTCATGCACGTCTTCAGCCATCGCACGACGCCCTACGCCTTCGAGGAGCGCGATGCCAGCGACTGGATGAGCCGCCATTTCTTCTCTGGCGGCATGATGCCGAGCGACGACCTCGCCCTGCGCTTCCAGGACGACTTGAAGCTGCTGCGCCGCTGGCGCTGGAATGGCGGCCACTATGCGAAGACCGCAGAAGCCTGGCTGACGAACATGGACGCGAACCGCAGCGCGCTCTGGCCGCTGTTCGAGCGGGTCTACGGCGCCGAGCAGGCGCCGACCTGGTGGATGCGCTGGCGCCTGTTCTTCATGTCCTGCGCCGAGCTTTTCGGCCATGAAGACGGCGAGTGCTGGCGCATCTCGCACTATCTCTTCGAGCCGCGTTCTGCGGCCGCCGCGCCGTCGCGATGACGCCTGTCCTGCAAGCCGCCCTACTCGGACTCGGCGCCGCGCTCGGGCTGGCGCTCATGACCTGGCTCGCCAGCCTCGTGCAACACGACGTGAGCCTGGTCGACCGGGTCTGGTCGCTGATCGTGGCGGTACCGGTCGCGGCCTATGCCTGGGCTTTGCCGCCGGGCAACGATCCGCGATTCGCCGTGATGTCCGTCGTGCTCGTCTTCTGGGCGGTCCGGCTGGCCGCCTACGTCACATGGCGCAACTGGGGCCACGGCGAAGACCGCCGCTACCAGGCGATCCGGGCCCGCAACGAGCCCGGCTTTCCGCTCAAGAGCGTCTACCTGATCTTCGTGCTCCAGGCGGTGCTGGGCTGGCTCGTCTCGATGCCATTTCTCGCAGCGGCGGCGCGACACGCGCCGTGGACGCTGCTCGACTCGATCGGCGCGCTCGTCGCCGTGTTCGGCTTCGTATTCGAGGCCATCGGCGATCAGCAACTGGCGTCGTTCAAGGCCGATCCGGCGAACCGCGGCAAGGTCATGGATCGCGGCGTCTGGCGCTACACGCGGCACCCGAACTACTTCGGCGAGTGCTGCGTGTGGTGGGGCTTCTTCGTCATGGCGTTGTCGGCCGGCGGCTGGTGGGCCGTGCTCTCGCCGCTGCTCATGACAGGGCTGCTGCTCAAGGTCTCGGGCGTGGCCCTGCTCGAAAAGGACATCGGTGAGCGACGTCCTGAGTATCGCGACTACATCCGGCGCACCAATGCCTTCTTTCCCGGGCCGCCGAAGAGCTGAGTACGAACGACGTCGCGCTGGCGTCAGCTCGCGCCGTTGCGGTCGATGACCTGCGCGACGACCACGCGCCCGAGCGCGACCAGCGCGATCGCGATCGCGGCCAGCGCCGTGCGCGGTCCGGCAAAGTGCAGCAGCGGCCCGATCAGGAGCGGCCCGAGGCCCTGGCCGGCGAAGAAGCCGCACGCGAACAGCGCCACCGCCGATCCACGCGCCGACGGCGCAAGCTCGGTCGCCTCGGTCTGCATCGAGTTGTGCAGCATGTAGAACGAGACGCCGGCGAAGAACATCGCGATGGCGTCGAGCCACCAGAGCGGCGAGATCGCCAGGGCCGCATAACAGGCCGCGGCGCCCATCGAGCCGAGCAGGCACATCCGGCGCACGCCGAAGAGGCGCAGCAGCGCACGGACGCTGGCGGCATAGAGCAGGCCACCGATGCCGAAGGCGCCGAGCACCAGCCCGGTCTCGACCGAGACGACCCGCGAGCCGGGTGCGGTGGTGGTCAGCAGCAGCTCGCCCATGTATGGAAACAGGCCGTAGAACACGCCGCCTTCGACCAGCACCGCGCCGTAGAGCCACGGCGCCTTCGGGTTGGCGAAGACGCGGCCGTAGAGCGCCATGAAGGAGCCCGAGCCGGCACCGCTGCCGCGCGGCGCGCTCGCGGGCATGGCCGTCCAGGCGATCAGGACGGCGAGCGCGCCGATCGCTGCGGCGATGAAGAGCGAGCTGTGCCAGCCGAACGCGGCGTTGGCGAAGCCCGACACGACCGAGCCGAGCATCTGCCCGGCAATGATCGCGAACAGCATCCGGCCGATCATCACCTGCCGCTCGGTCATGTCGTAGCTGTCGCCGAGGCCGGCGAGCACGAGCGGAATGAGGCCACCGGCGAAGATGCCGGCAGCGATGCGGGTGGCCAGCAGGAAGGTGAAGCTCGTCGCGAAGGCGCCGGCGGCGAGCATCAACGCCAGGCCGGTGACGCAGACCTGGATGCAGCGCGCCTTGCCGAAGCGGTCGCCGATCGGGCCGAGGAAGGGCTGCGCGATCGCGTACGGCAACGCGTAGGCGGTGTTGAGCATGGCGGCTGCCGCCGGCGAGACGGAAAAGAAGGCGGCCACCGGCAGCACGATCGGGTCGGCCAGGCGCAGCGCGAAGCCGCTCGCGAAGGCGCAAGCGGCGAAGACCAGAAAGATCGGCATCGGCGAGCCGCTCGACTCAGCCGGCGTCGCGCATCAGGCTTTCGATGGCATCGGCGTCGACCGGGACGCCGCGGCTGATGAGCTCGCAGCCCGTGGCCGTGACGACGGCGTCGTCCTCGATACGGATGCCGAGGTTCCAGAAGCGCTCGGGCACGCCTTCCGCGGGCCGCACGTACAGGCCCGGCTCGATCGTCACGACCATGCCGGCCTCGAGCTTGCGTGAAGGTTTCTTGACGACGCGGCCGCCTTGCCAGTCGGGCTGCTCGATGGGTGCTTCGTCGGCCGACGCGTAGTTGCCGACGTCGTGCACGTCGCGGCCGAGCCAGTGGCCGGTGCCGTGCATGTAGAAGGCGCGATAGGCCGACGATTCGATCGCCGCCTCGACATCGCCGACCTTGGCGCGGTCGAGCAGGCCGACATCGAGCATGCCCTGCGCGAGCACCCGCACGGCAGCGGCATGGGCGTCGCGCTGGCGGGCACCGGGCTTCGTCACGTCGATGGCGGCGCGCTGCGCGGCGGCGACGATGTCGTAGAGCTCGCGCTGCGCCGGCGTGAACCGGCCGTCGGCGGGAAAGGTGCGGGTGATGTCGCTGGCGTAGCCGTCGAGCTCGCAGCCGGCGTCGATGAGGCAGAGCTCGCCCGGCTTCAGCTCGGTGCGGCCGGCAGCGTAGTGCAGGATGCAGGCGTTGGCGCCGGCGGCGACGATCGAGCCGTAGGCCGGGCCATCGGCGCCGTGGCGGCGGAACTCGTGCAACAGCTCGGCCTCGATCTCGTATTCGGGAATGCCGGCCTTCGCATCGCGGCGAAAGCGGGCGGCGCAAAAACGCATCGCACGCGCGTGCGCGCCGGCACTGATCCCGGCGGCGCGCCGCATCGTCGCGATCTCGCCGGCGTCCTTGACCAGGCGCATCTCGGCCAGCACCGGGCCGAGGTCGTGCAGCGTGCGCGGCGCCTCGATGCCCTGGCGTTCCTTGGCGCGCACGCGCTCGAGCCAGGCGTCGACCTGCGCCTGCAGGCCCGGCGTGCCCGCCGGCAGCCAGAGCGCGGGCTGGCCGCCGAGCTTGCCGACCATCACCTCGTCGAGGCGGCCGAGCGGCGCGCCTTCGTCGACGCCGAGCACCGATGGCGCGGCGTCGGGGCCGAGACGCAGCCCATCCCATATTTCGCGCTCCGCATCCTTCGGCCGACAGACGAGCGTCGTGTGCCCGCTGGCTTCGATGACGAGCCAGGCCTCGGGCTCGGCGAAGCCGGTCAGGTAGTGGAAGTCGCTGCCATGCCGGTACGGATGGTCGTTGTCGGAGTTGCGCTGCCGCTCGGGTGCCGTCGGCACGATGGCAACGCCGCCGCCGGCAGCGCGCAGCACGGCTGCAACGCGGGCGCGCCGGGCGCGAAACGCTTCAAGGCTCGAGTCTCTTTCCATGCTTCGCACTTTAGCGGCCGACGCGCCGGTGCGCGTTTTTCGCTACGCTCGAAGGCTTTCCGGCAAAGAACAGGAATCGACCATGGAATATCGCCGCCTCGGTGCCAGCGGGCTGAAAGTGAGCGAGCTTTCGCTCGGCTCGTGGGTCACGTATCACAACCAGGTGGACACCGCCGCCGCCAAGGAGATGCTGGCCGCGGCGATGGACGCCGGCATCAACTTCTTCGACAACGCCGAGGTCTATGCCAAGGGCCAGAGCGAGACCGTGATGGGCCAGGCCTTCAAGGCGCTCGGCTGGCCGCGCCTGAACTACATCGTCTCGACGAAGTTCTTCTGGGGGCTCGACCGCGACGGCAACGCCGTCAATCGCAAGGACACGCTCAATCGCAAGTACCTGATGCAGGCCATCGACGGCTCGCTGCAGCGCCTGGGGCTCGACTTCGTCGACCTGGTCTTCTGTCATCGGCCCGACCCGCAGACGCCGATCGAGGAAACGGTGTGGGCGATGAGCGACATCATCGCCAGCGGCAAGGCGCTGTACTGGGGCACCAGCGAGTGGTCGGCCGGCGAGATCCGGGCGGCGTGGGAGATCGCCGAGCGCCATCACTTGCAGGAAGCCCGTGATGGAGCAGCCGCAGTACCACCTCTTCCATCGCGCCCGCGTCGAGGAGGAATACGCGCGTCTCTACGACGACATCGGCCTCGGCCTCACGACCTGGAGCCCGCTCGCGAGCGGGCTGCTCACCGGCAAGTACCGCGGCGGCGTGCCGGCGGGCAGCCGAGGCGCGCTCGAGAGCATGGGCTTTCTGACCAAGAGCCTGACCGACACGGCGAAGAACGCCGCCGTCGGCAAGCTCGAGCCGATCGCTGCCGATCTCGGCGCGACGCTGGCGCAGCTGGCGATCGCCTGGGTGGCGAAGAACCCGCGCGTCTCGACGGTGATCACCGGCGCCTCGACGCTGGCGCAACTGCAATCGAATCTCGGCGCGGTCGCGGTGTTGCCCAAGCTCACGCCGGAGGTCATGGCGCGCATCGACGAGATCACCTCGCCGCTGGCCGAGTAGCTTCAGGGCGGCGTGGCGTCGAGCGCGGCGAGCTGCGCCGGCGTGCCGACGTTTTCCCAGCGGCCGCGATAGATCTCGGCGCCGATGCGGCGCTCGCGCATGCCTGCATAGAGCAGCGGCGCGAGCGGGGCCGAGCTGCCGACGGTCACGTTCGCGAACATCTCGGCGCGCAGCAGCGCGATGTTGGCGTAGGTCCAGCGCTGGCCGTCGGGGCCGGTGCCGTCGGCCAGGCCGAGGCCATCGCCGCCGAGGCCGAAATCGCCCTGCGGATGGAACTGCGGGTTCGGCACCAGCCACAGGCGGCCGAGCCGGCCGCTGGCGACGAACGCGTCGGCAGCGCTGGCGGCGAAGCGAAAGTCGGGCGCGTAGACATCGGCCGAAACGACCCAGAAGGCATCGCCGAGCAGCGGCAAGGCCTTGGCGATGCCGCCTGCGGTCTCGAGCGCGCCGCCGTGGTCGCGACCCTCCATCGAATAGGCGATCCTGACCCCGTAGCGCGCGCCGTCGCCGAGCGCAGCGACGATGCGGTCCTCGAGCCACGCGGTGTTGACGACGACCTCGCGCACGCCGCCGCGCGCCAGCGCCTCGAGATGCCAGACGATGAGCGGCTTGCCGTGCACCTCGAGCAGCGGCTTGGGCGTGACGTCGGAGAGCGGCCGCATGCGCTGGCCGCGGCCGGCGGCGAGAACGATCGCCTTCATCCGCGCCGCTGCGCGTGCCGCTCGATGCGCGCCGGAAGGAAGGCGGCGACAAGCGCATCCATCAGCGCTTCGGCGCGCGCCGAGTTGTCGGTGCCGAGATTGCAGACGTAGACATCGAGCGTCGCCGCTTCCAGCTCGGGCCAGGTGTGCACGGCGAGGTGCGACTCGGCGAGCAGGACGACGCCGGTGATGCCGCTCGGCGCGCCCTGCACGTGTGCCGAAGGGACGAAGCGATGGAACAGCTCGCCGACGGCGCAAAGCCCGGCGCGCTCGACCGCATCGAGGCAGAGCACTCGCAGCGCCGCGGTCTCGGTCATCGCCGGCCGCGCGGCCGCGCAGCCGCGCAGGTCGGCGGTGAGATGAAGGCCCTGCATCCGGCTGATTATCCGACCCCTAAAATCAAGGGCTCCTCTGCGTACGGAACCTCTCGAATGGCCGCCACCGATCTTCCCCAAGGCTCCGTCGCTGCCTCGAAGGCGCACACGGCCTTGATGGCCAACGCGATCCGGGCCCTCGCCATGGATGCGGTGCAGCAGGCCAACTCGGGGCATCCGGGCGCGCCGATGGGCATGGCCGAAGTTGCGGTGGCGCTCTGGGGCCGGCATCTGCGCCACAACCCGGCGCATCCGCGCTGGCCGGGGCGCGATCGTTTCGTGCTCTCGAACGGCCATGGCTCGATGCTGCAGTACGCACTGCTGCACCTGAGCGGCTACGACCTCGCGCTCGGCGAGCTGCGCAGCTTCCGGCAGCTGCACAGCAAGACGCCGGGCCATCCGGAAGTCGACGTCACGCCAGGCGTCGAGACGACGACCGGCCCGCTCGGCCAGGGCCTGGCCAATGCGGTGGGCATGGCGCTGGCCGAGAAGCTGCTGGCCGCGCAATTCAATCGCGAAGGCCACGCGATCGTCGACCATCACACCTATGTCTTCATGGGCGACGGCTGCCTCATGGAGGGCATCAGCCACGAAGCCTCGGCGCTCGCCGGCGCCTGGAAGCTGAACAAGCTCATCGCGCTCTACGACGACAACGGCATCTCGATCGACGGCGCCGTCGCGCCCTGGTTCATCGACGACACGCCGAAGCGCTTCGAAGCCTATGGCTGGAACGTGATCGCGGGCGTGGACGGTCACGATGTCGATGCGGTCGATGCCGCGATCGCGAACGCGCGCAAGTCGACCGGCGCACCGACGATCATCTGCTGCAAGACCGTGATCGGCAAAGGCTCGCCCAATCGCGGCGGCACGTCGAAAGCGCATGGCGAAGCGCTCGGTGCCGACGAGATCCGCGCTGACGCGCGCCGCGATCGGCTGGCCGCACGAGCCCTTCGTGATTCCCGAAGAAGCCTATTCGCTCTGGGACGCGCAGGCGCGCGGCGCCGACGCCGAGGCGGGGTGGCGTGAAGCGTTCGCGGCGTATGCCGCGGCGCACCCGCAACTCGCTTCGGAGTACGAGCGTCGCATGGCCGGCGAGCTGCCCGCGGCGTGGGCAAAGACGGTCGCCGATGCGGCCGTCGGCAGCCCATGCCAAGGCGGAAACGGTGGCCAGCCGCAAGGCCAGCCAGATCGCGCTCGAGGCCTTGACCGGCGCGCTGCCCGAGCTGCTCGGCGGCAGCGCCGATCTCACCGGCTCGAACCTCACGAACACCAGCTCGACGCCGCCGCTTCGCTTCGCTGCCGACGGTGCACCGGCGCGCGATGCTGCCGGTCGCATCGGCCGCCACATCAACTACGGCGTGCGCGAATTCGGGATGGCGGCGATCATGAATGGCGTCGCGCTGCACGGCGGCTTCATTCCCTACGGCGGCACCTTCCTCACCTTCAGCGACTACAGCCGCAACGCCATCCGCATGGCGGCGTTGATGAAGCAGCGCGTCGTCCACGTCTTCACGCACGATTCGATCGGCCTGGGCGAGGACGGACCGACGCATCAATCGGTCGAGCATGCCGCGTCGCTGCGGCTGATCCCGCATCTCGATGTCTGGCGCCCCGGCGATACGCTGGAAACACTCGCCGCCTGGGCCGGCGCGATCGAACGGCGCAACGGTCCGACCGCCTTGCTGCTGTCGCGCCAGAACCTGCCTTACGCGCCCAAGCCGGGCTTCGTTGCGGCGCGCCCCGAAGCGACGCTGGCGGCTATCCGCAAGGGCGCCTACGTGCTCGCCGAGCCGAGCGAAGTGGGGCTGCGCAAGAAGCCGCAGGTCGTGCTGATCGCCACCGGCTCCGAAGTGCAGCTCGCGCTCAACGCGCAACAGCAACTCGCGAAGGCGGAGAACGGCGCCGTCGCGGCGCGCGTGGTCTCGATGCCCTCGACCTCGGTCTTCGATCGACAGGGCCGGGGCTGGAAAGACAGCGTTCTGCCGGCCGGCGTGCCGCGGGTGGCGATCGAGATGGGCGCCACCGATGGCTGGTGGAAATACGGCTGCGCCGCCGTGGTCGGCCTCGACCGCTACGGCGAATCAGCGCCGGCGCCGGTGCTCTTCAAGCATTTCGGGTTCACGACGGAAAATGTCGTCGCCACCGTGCTGCAGGTTCTCTCGACTTCCAGGAAACGACCATGACCATCAACGTCGCCATCAACGGCTACGGCCGCATCGGCCGCAACATCCTTCGCGCCCACTACGAGGGCGCAAAGAAGCACGACATCCGCATCGTCGCCATCAACGACCTCGGCAAGCCGGAGACGAATGCGCATCTGACGCGCTACGACACAGCGCACGGCCCCTTTCCCGGCAAGGTCAGCGTCGACGGCGAGTTCATGGTTGTCGACGGGGACCGCATCAAGGTGCTGGCGCAGCGAAACCCGGCCGAGCTGCCGTGGAAGGATCTCGGAGTCGACGTCGTGCTCGAATGCACGGGCTTGTTCACGAGCAAGGAAAAGGCCTCGGCGCACCTGCGCGGCGGCGCGAAGAAGGTGATCATCTCGGCGCCCGGCGGCAAGGACGTCGACGCGACCATCGTCTACGGCGTCAACCACGGCGTGCTGAAGGCGAGCGACACCGTCATCAGCAACGCCAGCTGCACCACCAACTGCCTGGCGCCGCTGGTGCAGCCGCTGCACCAGAAGATCGGTGTCCTGAGCGGGCTGATGACGACGATCCACGCCTACACCAACGACCAGGTGCTGACCGACGTCTACCACGAGGATCTGCGCCGGGCGCGCAGCGCCACGCACAGCATGATCCCGACCAAGACCGGTGCCGCGGCCGCCATCGGGCTGGTGATGCCGGAGCTCAATGGCAAGCTGGACGGCTATGCGATGCGGGTGCCGACGATCAACGTCTCGATCGTCGATCTCACCTTCCTGGCCGGCCGCGATACCAGCGTCGAGGAGATCGACGCGATCATGAAGGAGGCCTCGACGACCGGTCCCCTGGCCGGCGTGCTCGGCTACAGCGACGGGCCTCTGGTGAGCGTCGACTTCAACCACAACCCGGCGTCGAGCACTTACGACGCGACGCTGACCAAGGTTTCCGGACGGCTCGTCAAGGTCAACAGCTGGTACGACAACGAGTGGGGCTTCTCGAACCGGATGCTCGACACCACCGTGGCGCTGATGAGCGCACGCTGAGCAGGCGTTCGCGGCACGAAGGAAGGGCCCCATGCGGGGCCCTTCTGCATGGTGGCGACGCGCGGTCTATCAATGGCGGTAGTAGCCATGGTGGTAGCCATGGCCGTAGCCGCCCACGAAGCCGATGCCGATGGTCGGGCCGACATAGTACGGGGCGGGGTACGGGGCGGGGCCGTAGTAGGCCGGCGCCGGCGCGTAGTACGCGGGCGGGGCGGGGGCGTAGCCCGGACCGGGGGCATATGCGGGTGCGGCGTCGGCATAGGTCGGCGGCGGGCCGCCGCGATCGAGCGGTGCGTTGCCCGAGGGGTGAACGTCGATGGCCAGCTGCGGACCCGGGTCGTTCGCAGTGCGTGTGCTGTAGCGCTGGCCGTTGTATTCGTAGACCACGTCGTAGCCGACGATCTGGTTCTCGTACTGCGTCACCGTCTGGCAGTTGCGCACCGGCACCGCCGTCGCCGGGCTGTTGTTGATCTCGGCCTGGTTGCCGATGGCCGAGCCGGCAACCACGCCCAGACCCGTGGCCGCGACGCGGCCGAAGCCGGCGCCGAAATGGTTGCCGATGACGCCACCGACGATCGCGCCCACCAGCGCGCCGGCGCCCGAAGGTGCCTGCTGGACGACTTGCTGGCCATCAGCGCAGGCCTGGCGTGGCACCGGCACGGAGCCCGTGACCGGCGTGGCCGAGATGACGTTCGCATAGTCGGCCGCGTTGGCGAATCCGGTGCCGCCCAGAAGGGCTGCCGCTGCGGCGGCACAGGCGCTGATCTTGATCGTGTTCATGTTCGAAACTCCTCGAATGCTGCCGGGCAGCATGTGCTGGGATCGATTCTCGAAAGGGCCGAGAGTTTCCTTCCCAGAACCTTCTACGCGCGAACCCGTCGCGGCGACGACGCATTGACATTTCTTTGCACGACGCCCGGCATGCCTCATTTGCAGCCGCGGGGGTCCGGCTTCAAGGGCATCGTCAAAAATGGCGGCAGGGCCGGGTAGACTCCACGCCTCTTTCGAGAACTAGGGAATCACACGTGCGGAATTTCAGGATGTGGGCCGGCTTGGCGACGATGTTCGCGGCAATGTCCCTGGCAGGTTGCGGCGGTCACAACGGCGGCGACTCGTCGAACGTGCGCCTGGTCAATGCGACCGTGACGCACGCGTCGCTCAATCTCATCGCCTCATCGGCAACGGCGGTGAGCGGCGTCGCAGTCAATACGGTCAGCAGTATGTCGGGGTGACTTCAGGCGCCACGCCGCTGCAGGTGAACGACGCGACGACGAACACCGTGCTCGCGGTGGCCACGCCGACGCTCGGCTCGGGCCTGAACTACGCGGTCATCGCCTACGAAAGCGGCGGCTCCGTGCGGACCACGCTGATCCAGGAGAACACGACCGCGCCGGTGTCCGGTACCGCGAACCTGCGCGTCTTCAACACCGCCACCGACGCCGGCGCCATCGACGTCTACGTCACCGACCCGAGCACCGATCTCTCGACCCTGTCTTCGCCCACGTTCAGCTTCTCGAGCTCGAGCTCGACCCAGGCGACCTCGTTTCTCTCGCTCACGCCTGGTCCATACCGCGTTCGCGTCACCGGCGCCGGCAATACCGCCGACCTGCGGCTCGACATGCCGCTGATCACCATCGCCGCCGGGCAGAACGCGACCGTGATCCTGACCCCCACGACGGGCGGCACGCTCGCGAACGGCTCGGTCCTGGTCGAGCAAGGGGCCTACGCTGCCACGCCGAACACGAATCTGCGCGTGCGTCTGATCGCCGCGGTGACGAACGGGGCGACGGTGAGCGCCGCGGCCGGCACGACACCGATCGGCCCGGGCCTCGCTTCGCCTTCGGTTGGCAGCTATACGCTCGTGCCCGGCGGCTCGACGGTGACCGTCACCGTCAACGGCGTGGCGGTGACGCCGCCTGCGGCTGCGCTCACGGCCGGCAGCGACACCACGCTCATGGTCTACGGCAGCGCCGCGGCGCCGGTCTCTAGCCTCGATCCTCGACGACAACCATCTGCCCACGGTGGTCACCAACTTCAAGCTGCGCCTCGTCAACGGTCTCACCGGCGCGGTCACGCCGCTGACGCTGCTTGCCAATTTCGGGGTGGTCGCGAGCAATGTCGCGCAGGGTACGGCGTCGGCCTACTCGATCGTGGGCGCGAGTCAGGTGACGCGTCTCGATGTCCTCTCGCCGTCCAGCCCGACGCCGATCTACTCCGAGTCCATGCTGAACATCCCGGGCAACGCGGTCTACACGCTGTTCATGCTCGGCGACGCGGGCACGCCGATCCATCGCCTGGAGCGCGACCACTGACAGGCGACGCCGCTCGCCGCGCCGCGCCTGTGCGGTAGTTGGCGCTCCGCATGTGAACGCGGTAAGGCTTGGTAAAGGTCGCTGGGCGGCGCTTCGGCGCCCTCTAAACTGGCTTGTCATCGCACCTTCGACCTGGCGCGCAGAGGATGGCCGTTCCCTGCCCGCCGCCTATTTCGCCGTCGCAATGCCGCCAGCTTGGGCCTTGATCGGCGATCGCGCCCGGCGCGGGCTGGATTCATGGAGCAATCAATGCGAAGAATGTTGATCACTGTCGCCGTGCTTGCGGCGACGCTCCTCTCGCCCCTGGCCACGCAGGCGCCGCTCGCGCAGAGCACGGTGGCGGCGGTCGTTCCGACATCCGCGCGGGCCCGCGTCATCGTCAAGTACCGCGCCGACTCGGAGCTGATGAGGAAGCAGGCGATGACGGCCACCGGCAGGCGCAGCCTGCAGGCGCGAGCCCTCGGCGATCGCATCGGCATCGCGCTGACGCCGGGTCCGGGCATCACCGAGCGCTCGCACGTCGTCTTCGCCAGCGGCGTGGACTCGAAGACGCTGGCGACGCGCATCTCGGCCGAAAGCGACATCGAGTACGCGGTTCCCGATCAGCGCAAGCACATCGTCGCGGCGCCGAACGACCCGTTCTACGCGACGCCGGCCTATAACCGGCACGAGCACCAACGAGGGGTGGCCCGGCGGTCGGCCAGTGGTACCTGAAGCCTCCGGGCCGGCAGGCACCGCGGCCAACACCGCGCCCTCCTCGATCAATGCCGAGCAGGCCTGGGACCTGACCACCGGCAGCTCCACCATCGTCATCGCCGACCTCGACACCGGCATTCGCTTCGATCATCCGGATTTCCAGGGCGGCAACATCCTGCCCGGCTACGACATGGTCGCTGCGGACGACTCGAACGCGGACGGAATCGGCGGCACCGACTTTTCCACGGCGAACGATGGCAACGGGCGCGACAGCGACGCCTCCGACCCGGGCGACTGGGTCAGCGCTTCCGATAATCGCGAAAATCCGGACTTCGCGAATTGCACCGTCGGGAACAGCTCGTGGCATGGCACGCAGACGGCTCGGCCTCATGGGCGCGGCGACGAACAACGGCGTCGGCATCGCCAGCGTCGGCCACGGCAACGTCAAGGTCATGCCGGTGCGCGTGCTCGGCAAGTGCGGCGGCTTCGACTCCGATATCCAGGCCGGCATGCTGTGGGCCGCCGGGACTGGCCGTTCCAGGCGTGCCGGCCAACACCGACGCCGGCGCGCGTTCTCAACATGAGCCTGGGCGGTGCCGGGTCGTGCGATGCGGCGTACCAGGACGTCGTGAACCAGGTCGTCGCCGCCGGCGCCGTGATCGTGGTCGCCGCGGGCAACGGCGATGCCAACGGGACGGCACGTCGTCGGCACCCCGGCCAACTGCCCCGGCGTGATCGCCGTCGCGGCGGTGCGCTCGGCGGGCGACAAGGTCGCCTTCTCGGACCTGGGACCGGAGATCGCGATCAGCGCGCCGGGCGGCAACTGCGTCAACGGCAGCGGCGCCTGCCTCTATCCGATGATGACGACCTCGAACTCGGGCACGACGACGCCGGTCGCCGGCGCCGCCGGCGGCATCTACACCGACAGCTTCAACGCATCGCTGGGAACGAGTTTCTCCACACCGCTTGTGAGCGGAACGGTGGCACTGATGCTGTCGGTCCAGCCGTCGCTGACGCCGGGGGAGGTCAAGGCTGACCTGCAGTCCAGCGCGCGGCCTTTCCCGACGACCGGCGGCACGTCCGCGACCGGCGCGGCCCCGATCGCCACCTGCGTCGCCGCCACCAGCACGGCGCCCCAGGACGAGTGCTATTGCCCGACGCCGAGCGCAGGCGGGGCCTCTCTTTGCGGTGCCGGCATGCTGGACGCGCACGGAGCGGTCCTCGCCGCCCTGTCGGCCGTGCAGGCGCGTATCTCGGTCGGCACGGCGACGCCTACGGCCGGTCTGGCCGTCGCCCTGTCCTCGAGCTCGCTCGTGCCCGCCGGACAAAGCATCGCCTCCTACCAATGGACGATCACCTCGGCCGGTACGACCGGCGCCGCCATCGTCGGATCGTCGACAGGCTTCTTCGGTCAGCGTGCTGCCGGCCACGGCAGGCAGCTTCACCATTGAACTGACCACGACCGACGCGATCGGCGTCGTCTCCACGACCAGCACGACCGTGGCCGTGGCTGCCGCCGCGACGACCACGCCGCCGGCCTCCTCGTCTGGCGGTGGTGGCGGCGGCGCTCTCGGCGCGGGCTGGTTGCTGCTCTTGCTGGCCGCGGTGCTCGCGCTGGCCGCGGAGGCGCGTCTTCGCACGCGTCGCGCTGCGCTTCTCAGCGAATCGCGTCAGGCCCCTTCTTCGCGCACGCGCTGAACGCGTGTCCTGAGGGGTCGAGCCGCAGCGCGACCAGGCGCGCTGCCATCGCCGCGTCGACGTTGCCGACGCGGTAGGTGTGGCTCACGACCACGCTGCTGCCACCGACGATGCTTTCGTTGCGGGTGTCCATCCAGGCGCCGGGCGCGAGCACGCCGCGCAGCGCGGCTTCGGCGGCCGCCGAGTCCGCGGCCGCGATCGGTCCCGCCTCGAGACAACCGGCCTTCGCCAGCGCGCTCGCTGCCGGCATCGGCGTCAGCACGACGATGTCGGGGTGCTGCTGGGCGGCGATGCGCCCGGGCTCGCGGTCGCCGATCGAGCTGAGCCCGAACAGGCCATCGAACCAGCCCCGCGTAAAGCCGAAGAACAGCAGATTGGCCGCCACCAGGGTGATCAGGATCAATCTCAGCACGTCGACCTCGTCGCCTCGTGATTCGGCGCGGAGGCTTCCGCATCGACGAGGCGGATGCTGACTTCGCCGCTGCTGACGGTGACGATGCCGGCGGCAGTTCGCACGAGCAATTCGCCGGTCGCCGAAACGCCGGTGGCCACGCCTTCGAGAGCGCCGTCGCAGCCCCGCACTGCCGCGAACGGCGCGGCCGCGCAGGAGGTCCCGGCTCGCGAAGCGGGCCGCGAAGGCGGCGAAGCCCTCACGCTCGAAGCACTCCAGCGCGGCGATCAGCGGCAGCACGACGCGCTCGAGCGTGGACAGCGAGGTCGCGAACCGCGTCGAGCTCGCACAGGGCGGCGATTCCGCTCGACGCGTCGGCGACATGCTGGGCCTCGATATTGATGCCGACGCCCACGACCGCGACGCGGCCTTGCGGCACCGGAGTCGTTTCGATCAGCACGCCGCCGAGCTTGCGGCCGCCGCCGTCCGGGTCCATGAGCCAGAGATCGTTCGGCCATTTCAAGCCGACGCGCGGCGGCGTGGAATGGCCCGCATCGATCGCTTCGGCGAGCGCCACGCCAACCGCCAGCGACAGGCCGCGCAGCTCGCTGGTGGCCAGCAGCCAGGCGAGCGAGAAGGTGAGCGAAGCCCCCGTTTCGCCGTGCCAGGCGCGGCCCTTTCGCCCGCGTCCTGCCGTCTGCCTGCCGGCGATCCGCAGGCGCGGGCGCCCTGGGTCTGCGGCCGTACGCGCCCAGTCGAGCAGATCGGAGTTGGTCGAGCCGGTCTCGGCGACGCATTCGACGTCGATCGACGCGGCGCGAGCGCCGAGCGCGGCCTGCACCGCGCGCATCGTCATCGCCGTGCCGTCCACGACGGGCCTAGGCGAGTCGCCCGACGTTGTTGCCGTCGATCATGTTCATCGCTTCTTCGGCGACAGCATGGTGCCGCGGCATTGCGGGCTGCCGCAGCGGCATTCGTATTCCTTCTTGATTTTCCTGGTGTGGCGCTCGTCGATGACGAGGCCGTAGTCGTAGTTCAGCTCTTCGCCCGGCTCGATGTCGCGCAGCGCCTTGATGAAGACGCGGCCGGCTCCTCGTCTTCGTCGGCCTCGCAGTTCGGCGTCGCAGGCGTGGTTGATCCAGCGCGCCGGTGCCGCCGATGCAGGCCATCGATCACGCGCTCGTCGTCGATGTGGAAGTAGAAGGTGTGGTTCGGGCTCGCCGGGTTGTGCGGGTGGCGACGCTGCGCCTCCTTCCACGTGATGATCGTTCGCCCGTGTATTCGATGAGCCGCTCGCCCTCGGCGATCGGCTGCGACGGCGAACACGCCCTTGCCATGCACGCCGGATGCGTCGCACCTGGATGTCGCGCTTGGCCGCGGTCGCTTTCGATCGGGTGGTTTCTGAGGGTCTTTGCGCCATCGATTTCTTTCGGTACATTGAATTCATGGGTGCGCGCGCGTGTGACGTGCGCGCGCAGGAGCCCGGATTGTATTGATGCGGCAAGTGCCGCACGCGAAAGACATGTCAAGAGAATGACAAAGTCACTGATCATTGCCGAGAAGCCTTCCGTCGCCCAGGACATCGTGCGCGCGCTGACGCCGAGTCGCGGGCAAGTTCGAGAAGCACGACGAGTACTTCGAGAGCGACGGGTACGTCGTCACCTCGGCCGTCGGCCACCTGGTGGAGATCAAGGCGCCGGAGGAGTTCGACGTCAAGCGCGGCAAGTGGAGCTTCGCCCACCTGCCGGTGATCCCGCCGCACTTCGACCTGGCGCCGCTCGACAAGACCAAGAGCGCGGCTGAACGCCGTCGTCAAGCTGGTCAAGCGCAAGGACGTCACCGACCTGATCAACGCCTGCGACGCCGGCCGCGAGGGCGAGCTGATCTTCCGCCTGATCGCAGCAGTACCCGAAGCCTCGGCAAGCAAGCCGGTGCAAGCGCCTGTGGCTGCAGAGCATGACGCCGCAGGCCATCCGCGACGGCTTCGAGCACCTGCGCAGCGACAAGCAGATGCTGGCGCTGGCCGATGCCGCGCGTTGCCGCTCGGAGGCCGACTGGCTGGTCGGCATCAACGGCACGCGCGCGATGACCGCCTTCAACTCGCGCGACGGCGGCTTCTTCCTCACCACCGTCGGCCGGGTGCAGACGCCGACGCTCTCGATCATGGTCGAGCGCGAGGAGCAGATCCGCAAGCACGTGTCGCGCGACTACTGGGAGGTGCGCGGCACGCTTCGCCGTGACGGCCGGCGAGTACGAGGGCAAGTGGTTCGACCCGGCCTGGAAGAAGAACGCCGACGATGCCGAGCTGCGCGCCGACCGCCTGTGGACCGAGGCCGACGCGCTCGAACATCGCCGCGGCGGTGCACGGCCAGCCGGCCAGCGTCACCGAGGAGGCCAAGCCGAGCATCGCAGGCCGCGCCGCAGCTGTACGACCTGACGAGCCTGCAGCGCGAGGCCAACTGGCGCTTCGGCTTCTCGGCCCGGACCACGCTGTCGATCGCGCAGGCGCTGTACGAGAAGCACAAGGTGCTGACCTATCCGCGAACCGACAGCCGCGCCTTGCCTGAGGACTACGTGGCGGTGGCCAAGCAGACGGCCGAGATGATCTCGAAGGAGGCATTGCCCGGCCCGCTCAGGGCATTGGCCGTGCACGCGAAGACGGCGCTGAAGGAGGGCTACATCAAGCCGTCGAAGCAAGATCTTCGACAACGCCAAGGTCTCCGACCACTTCGCCATCATCCCGACGCTGCAGCCGCCGAAGAGCCTCTCGGAGATCGAGGCCAAGCTCTACGACATGGTGGTCAAGCGCTTCCTCGCGGTCTTCTTTCCGCCGGCCGAATTCATGGTCACGACGCGCATCTCGACGGTGGCCGCCGGCGGCAAGGAGTACAAGTTCCAGACCAACGGCAAGGTGATGGTCAAGCCGGGCTGGCTGGCCGTCTACGGCACGCGAAGCGCAGGAAGACGACGCCAACCTGGTGGCGGTGGCCAAGGGCGAGCTGGCGCGCACCGAGAGCGTCGACGTCAAGGCGCTGAAGACCCGGCCGCCGGCGCGCTACACCGAGGCGACGCTGCTCTCGGCGATGGAAGGCGCGGGCAAGCTGATCGACGACGACGAGCTGCGCGAGGCGATGCAGGAAAAAGGCCTGGGCACGCCGGCGACACGCGCCGCCATCATCGAAGGCCTGATCTACGAGAAGTACATGCTCCGCGAAGGCCGCGAGCTGGTGCCGGGCGCCAAGGCCTTCCAGCTGATGACGTTGCTGCGCGGCCTGGGCGTGGAAGACCTGACCAAGCCCGAGCTCACGGGCAACTGGGAATACCAGCTCTCGGAGATGGAGAAAGGCCATCTCGAGCGCGAGACCTTCATGAAGAGCATCGCCGAGATGGCCGAGCGCATCGTCAGGAAGGCCAAGGAGTACGACCGCGACACCATCCCCGGCGACTACGCCACGCTCGCCGCGCCGTGTCCGAATTGCGGCGGCATCGTCAAGGAGAACTACCGCCGCTATGCCTGCACGGGCATACCGGGCGAGCGCGAGCCGTGCGGCTTTTCGATCAGCAAGATCCCGGGCGGCCGCGCCTTCGAGCTGGCCGAGGTGGAGGCCTTCCTGCGCGACAAGCGGATCGGCCCGCTCGAGGGCTTCCGCTCGAAGGCCGGCTGGCCCTTCACGGCGGAGCTCAAGCTCGTGTTCGACGACGAGCTGAAGAACTGGAAGCTCGAGTTCGATTTCGGCGAAGACGCGAAGCGCGAAGGCGAGTCCGGCGAGCCGGTCGACTTCGGCGAGCAGGAGCCGCTCGGCACCTGCCCGAAGACGCAAGGCAAGGTCTACGAGTTCGGCAGCAACTACGTCTGCGAGCACGCGGTCGGCGCCAACGTGATCTGCGACTTCAAGAGCGGCAAGGTGATCCTGCAGCAGCCGGTGGCGCGCGAGCAGATGACGAAGCTGCTCGCCACCGGCCGCACCGATCTGCTCGAAGGCTTCGTCTCGAACAAGACCCGGCGCAAGTTCAAGGCACGCCTGGCCTGGGACGCGAAGGAAGGCAAGGTGGTCTTCGAGTTCGAGCCGCGGCCCCCGCGCGCGACGAAGAAGACGGCGGGCAAGTCGGCAGCGAAGAAAGCGGCCTGACGCTGTGCCGTGAAAAGTCGAGATCGGCGGACTGTCCGGGCCCGCTGCGCCGCAGCGTCTGACGCGGCGCGGCGCGCGTCGAGGCATAGACTCGCGGTGCACCAAGGAGACTTTCGTGAACTGCTCGTCCGTCCTGCGGAGCGCCCTGGTCGGCGCAGCCCTTGTCGTCCTTTTGCCTCTGGCGGCTGAAGCGCAGACATCGCGCACCAAGTCACCGCCCCGGCTGCCGCCGAACGCGTCGCAGTCGAGCCAGATCCCGGCCGGCGTCGATACCGGCTCGCCGAGCACGAGCAACAACATGGAGCTCGGCACGCCGGTGCCGCCCGATCCTTCGCAGGACCGCCGCGATCAGCGCACACGCTCCGCAGCCGCGCGCGCGGCGGCGCGCCCCGACCCCCTGACCCGCACTGGCGTGCCGCTTTCGCCGGCGCAGGCGCCGGTGAGTCCGGCGGTGAAGCAAGCCGCTTCCCGGCCAGTCAGCCCGTCATCGAGCCCGGCGGCCGCGCAGGTGGCGACCAGCAAGGGTTCATGCGCTGCCGACGCCGATCCGGCGTTTCGTCAGGCGATGGCGCAGTGCACCGGATTGGCCGACCGAACGGCCCGCTCGGATTGCGCCGACCGCGCCATGAGCGCGCGCAGCGGCTGCCAGTGAAGGTGCCGTTGCCTAGACGGAAACGCCGACCGAGGCGGTGGCCACCAGCTCGTTGAAGAGCGCGAGCGAAGCCTTGCCCGAGACCGAATACGGGTCGAGCACGGATCGCTCCGAATACTTCAGGAGCAGGGCCGGGTTCAGGCGGTTCATGTTCACCTGGCCCATCGACCAGCTCGAGAAATGGCGCTCGCCGATCTCCTCGTAGTGGAGGAGCACGACGTCGTGATGCCGCGGGTCCTGCGCGATGCGGTTGTAGACCGAGCTCACGGCGTCGCGGCTGCCCTCGAGCACCTGCAGGAAGATGTCGGCGTTGAAGCAGAAGCACAGCACGCCTGTCACGCCGGTGGCGGCGTTGTTCTCCTTCGACTTCTTGAGGATCGCGGCCAGCTCCTCGGCGTTCACCGAATCGGCGGCGCGGCTTGCGTACATCAGGCGCACCAGCATGTCAGGTCTTCTTCGAAAGGAGGGACAGGAACTCGCGCCGCAGGTTGGCGTCCTTCAGGAAGGCGCCGCGCATGACGCTGTTGGTCATCATCGACTCGTCGTCCTTGACGCCGCGCCAGTGCATGCAGAAGTGATCGGCTTCCATGACGATCGCCAGGCCATCGGGCTTGACGCGATCCTGCAGCTCGTTCGCCAGCATGGTCACCGCCTCTTCCTGGATCTGCGGCCGGCTCATGATCCATTCGCAGATGCGCGCGTATTTCGACAGGCCAATCAGATTCGAATGCTCGTTCGGCAACACGCCGACCCAGACCCGGCCGAGGATCGGGCACAGGTGGTGCGAGCACGCGCTGCGGACCTTGACCGGCCCCACGATCATCAGCTCGTTGAGGCGCGACGCGTTCGGAAACTCGGTGACCGCCGGCATCGGCACGTAACGGCCACGAAACACTTCGGTGAGGAACATCCGCGCGACCCGCTTCGCGGTGTCGTTCGTGTTGTGATCGCTGTCGGTGTCGATGACGAGCGAGCGCAGCACGCCCTGCATCTTCTCTTCGACTTCCGCCTGCAACTCCTCGATCTCGCCGGCCTCGATGTAGTCGGCGATGTTGTCGTTGGCGTGATAGCGGCACTCCGCGCCAACCAGGCGATAGCGGATGCGGTCGGACGCCGGCAGGCGCGCCAGGTCGCCTTCGCTGCGAAAGATGGGCGTGGGTTTCTCGCCGGCCATGCGGGCGTGCTCGAATGTCTTGGAGAAGGCGAGGGTACCGCAGCTTCGTCGCTCGCGGCGTTTGGTGGTCTGCCGCCCGTAGACTGCCCCGATGCCCGATCTCCCCCGGCCTCGATCGCTGCCCCTTGCCGTTCTGCTGGGCCACGCCGCCGACGCCGTTGCATCCGTTCGCGCCGGCACTTCCCTCAACGAAGCGCTGGCTCGCTGTCCGCCTGACGCACGGCCGGGGACGCAGGCCCTCTCGTTCCACGCCCTGCGCTGGCTCGGGTCGGCCGAGGTCGTGCGGCGCCGCCTCGCGCCGAAGACGCCGCCACCGCAGGTCGACGCCCTGCTGCTTTGCGCGTTGGCCCTGCTCTGGCCGGCGAGCACGCCGCCTTACGCCGAACACGTTCTTGTCAACGAAGCGGTGGTCGCGGCCCGCCAGCGCTCGCCGGCAAGTGCTCCCTTCGTCAATGCGGTGCTGCGACGCTTCGGGCGCGAGCGCGAAGCCATCGTCGCTGCGGCCATGAACGAACCGGCGGCGCGCTGGAACCACCCGGCCTGGTGGCTCGAGCGTCTGCGGCACGACTGGCCGGACGACTGGCAGGCGATCGCCGACGCCGACAACATGCATCCACCGATGACCTTGCGCGTCAACGCGCGGCGCACCAGCGCCGTAGCCTACGTGGCGAGGCTGGCCGCCGCAGGCATCGAAGCCCACGCCGGCTCCGGCCATGCCGTGCATCTGCAGCAAGCACTGCCGGTCGCCCGCCTGCCCGGCTTCGCCGAGGGCGACGTGTCGGTCCAGGACGCTGCCGCGCAGCGCGCTGCCGAGCTCCTCGCGACGCCGGCGCTCGCGCCCGGCGCCCGTGTCCTCGATGCCTGTGCTGCCCCGGGCGGCAAGACGGCGCATCTGCTCGAGCTCGCCGATCTCGACGTGCTGGCCATCGACCGCGATGCGGAGCGCCTGACCCGAGTCGACGCCACGCTGGCCCGCCTCGACCTGCGCGCCCGCACCCTGGCCGCCGACGCCGCCGATCCTGCGGCCTGGTGGGACGGGCAGCCCTTCGACGCCATCCTCCTCGATGCACCCTGCAGCGCCTCCGGCATCGTTCGTCGACATCCCGACGTGCGCTGGCTGCGCCGGGCCAGCGACATCGCCGCGCTCGCCGCCACGCAGGCCCGCCTGCTCGACGCGCTCTGGCCTCTCCTGACGCCCGGGGGCCGGCTCCTGTACTGCACCTGCTCGTTGTTCAGGGCCGAGGGCCAGGAGCAGATCGACGCTTTTTTGCAACGACGAAGCGACGCCTTCATCCCGGTGTCACCCCCTTCGCCGGGGCATCTGCTGCCGCTGCCCGACAATCGGCAGACGCGGCCGGCGCTCGCGTCGAGCGCCGCGGCCGACGGCTTCTTTTTGACGCTCATCGAGAAAAACCGAGACCCACTGAATTCATGACCCGGCCGCCGTTGTCCGGCTCGTTGCGCCGCCGCAGCCTGCTGCGCGCCTTCGGCGTCGCGGCGTTGCGATGCGTGCCGCTCGGCAGCATCGGCGCCGCGTTGGCCGGCACCGCGCCGCGCGCCGCCGGCGCCGGCCCGGAACTGAGTGTCTTCGACATCAGTCGTGACGAAGACGGCGTCTACCTGAGCTACGCCGTCGACTTCGACCTCGGGCGCAGCGTCGACGACGCGTTGATGAAATCGGTGCCGCTTTTCTTCGTCGCCGAGGCCGAGATATTTCGCGACCGCTGGTACTGGAGCGATCGCCGCGTCGCGCGCGCCGTGCGCACCTGGCGCATCGTCTATCAGCCGCTGACCTCGACCTACCGCGTGACCACCGTCGGCGGCTTGAGCCAGAGCTACACCTCGCGCAGCGACGCGCTTGCCTCGATCAGCCGCAGCTCGCGCTGGAAGATCGCCGAGGCGGGGCAGATCGAGGAGGGCGCCCGCCACTACGTCGAGTTCCAGTACCGGCTCGATACGGCCGAGTTGCCACGGCCGATGCAGATCGGCATCAGCGGCGAGCCCGACTGGCAGCTCCTGGTCAAGCGAACGCTGCGCCTCAATTGAACACCACCTCGCCTGAAGCGCCGCTCGGTTCGGCGCGGCCACGGCCATGACGCGCGCCAGCCGCTGGGCTTGGATCGCCTCGACCGTGGCGGCGCTGGCGGCCGGCCTGGTGCTGGCCTTCCTGCTTTCGGTTGCCACCAACAATCCGAACCTCTACGAGCGGCACTACGTCTGGCTGTTCTGGGTCAACGTCGCGCTGGCGAGCGTCCTGGTGCTGGTCATCGTCGTCACCGGCATCCGCCTTCTCTGGCGTGTCTCGCGCGGCCGGTTCGGCAGCCGCCTGTTGCTCAAGCTGGCGGCGATCTTCGCGCTGGTTGGCGTCGTGCCGGGCGTGGTCATCTATACCGTGAGCTATCAATTCGTCTCGCGCTCGATCGAGAGCTGGTTCGACGTGCGGGTGGAAGGCGCGCTCGACGCCGGCCTCAACCTCGGCCGCGGCACGATCGACTCGCTCGTCGCCGACCTCGCCAGCAAGACCCGCCTGGCCGCCGAGCGACTCGGCGAGCGCCCGCTGCCGGCCGACCCGCTCGTGCTCGAGCGCTTGCGCGAGCAGCTCTCGGCACAGGACGTGGGCATCGTCGGCAGCGCGGGGCAGGTTCTGATCACCACCGGCTCCAGCGTCCTCGGCCTGATGCCCGAGCGGCCGGCACCGCAATTGCTGCGCCTGGCACGAACGCAGCGCGTCGCCAGTGTCACCGAAGGCCTCGACGAAGACGCCGCCAGCGGCAGCGGTGCCCGGGTTCGGGCCGTGGCGCTGATTCCGAGCAGCAATTTCGCGCTCGGCGAGCAGGAGCGCTACCTCGTCGTCACCCAGCCGATCGCGCCCACGCTCGCCGCCAATGCCCTTGCCGTCACCAACGCCTATCGCGAATACCAGCAGCGCTCGCTGGCGCGCTCGGGCCTGCGCAAGATGTACATCGGGACCTTGACGCTGGCCCTCGTGCTCGGTGTCTTCGGCGCCTTGTTGCTCGCGGTCGCGCTCAGCAATCAATTGGCGCAGCCGCTGCTGCTTCTGGCCGAGGGCGTCTCGGAGGTGGCGCGCGGCGACTTCAGCTCGAAGGCGGTCTTTGCCTCGCACGACGAGCTCGGCGGCCTGACGCGGGCCTTCGCCGAGATGACCGAGCAGCTCTCCGATGCGCGCGAGCTGGTGCATCGCAGCGTCGTCCAGGTGGAGGGCGCGCGCGCCAATCTGCAGACCATTCTCGACAACCTCACCGCCGGCGTCATCGTCTTCGACCGGACCGGCGCGATCGACACCGTCAACCCGGGCGCCACCCGCATCCTGCGCCTGCCGCTCTCGGCCTACCGTGGCCGCCGCCTCGAGGACGTGCCCGGCCTGGGCACGTTCGGGCAGACCGTCTGGCAGCGCTTCGACCTCCATGCCGCAAGCCCGGAGGCCGGCGAGCGCGACCACTGGCAGGACTCGTTCAATCTGCAGACGCACGGCCCGGTCGGTCGCGAGGGCGACTCCATCACCTTGCTCGTGCGCGGCGCCGCGATGCCGCAAGGCGCCCGGCTGATGGTGTTCGACGACATCACCGAGCTCGTCTCGGCGCAGCGCGTCGAGGCCTGGAGCGAAGTGGCACGCCGCCTGGCGCACGAGATCAAGAACCCGCTGACGCCGATCCAGCTCTCGGCCGAGCGCATGGGCATGAAGTTGGGCGGCAAGCTCGAAGGTGCCGACCGCAGCATGCTCGAGCGTTCGGTGGAGACGATCGTCAACCAGGTCCAGGCGATGAAGACGCTGGTCAACGAGTTTCGCGACTATGCCCGGCTGCCGGCCTCGCAGCTCGTGCCGCTCGACCTCAACGCCCTCGTCGGCGAAGTGCTCGGCCTGTACGGATCGGCGCAGGAATCGGGCCGGCTGCAGACCGATCTCGGGCGCGACCTGCCGGCCATCATCGGCGACGGCACGCAGCTGCGCCAGGTCATCCACAACCTCGTGCAGAACGCCCTGGATGCGGTGGCCGAGCGCACCGACGGGCGCGTTCGCATCTGCTCGGAGGCGGCGCGCAACGAGCAGGGCGAGGTCCGCGCCGTGCGCCTGCTCGTCGTCGACAACGGGCCCGGATTCTCGGAGCGGGTGCTCAAGCGCGCCTTCGAGCCTTACGTGACGACGAAGAGCAAAGGCACCGGGCTCGGCCTGGCCGTGGTCAAGAAAATCGCCGACGAGCATGGCGCTCGCATTCGCATCGTCAACCTCGGCGGCGACGACGGGCGCGACGGCGAAGCGGGTACCGCGCCGCGCGGTGCGCAAGTTTCGCTATCATTTTCAAAACTCGCTCCGGCGCTTCGCGCAGGGGCGGCCGAGATGGCGCAAGCGCGATCTCACTGAAAGGTTCATGGCCACCATTCTTGTTGTCGACGACGAACTGGGCATTCGTGCGTTGCTGTCGGAGATCCTTGCCGACGAAGGCCACACCGTCGAGTTGGCCGAGAACGCGGCGCAGGCACGCGCCTGCCGGGAGCGCATCCGCCCGGACCTGGTTCTGCTCGACATCTGGATGCCCGACGTCGACGGCATCACGCTGTTGAAGGAATGGGGCGCCGCCGCGCAGCTGACGATGCCCGTCATCATGATGAGCGGCCACGGCACCATCGACACCGCCGTGGAGGCGACGAAGTTCGGGGCCATGGCCTTTCTCGAGAAGCCCATCACCCTGCAAAAACTGCTGCGCGCCGTCGAGCAGGGGCTGGCCAAGCCGGCCGCGCGCGGCGCCACGGCCGCGGCCGCGGCGACGCCGAGCGAATCCGGCTTGACGGTGGAAGCGGTGATGACCGGCGGCGCGATGTTGCCGGCCGCGCCGGTGATGCTCGGCCCGCAGCCGGAGCAGAGCTTCGATCTCGACCGGCCGCTGCGCGAGGCGCGCGATGCATTCGAGAAGAGCTACTTCGAGTTCCACCTGGCACAGGAAAACGGCAGCATGACCCGCGTCGCCGAGAAGACCGGGCTCGAGCGCACGCATCTCTATCGCAAGCTGAAGCAGCTCGGCGTCGACCTGTCCCGCAACAAGCGCACGGCGATGTGAGTGGTTGGGGCCGGCGCCGGCGGCCAAAGGGGCCGCCGATATAATCATCGGTTCACGGCCAAGTAGCTCAGTCGGTAGAGCAGCGGACTGAAAATCCGCGTGTCGGTGGTTCGATTCCGCCCTTGGCCACCAGATGAATCAAAGGGCCGGCTCGCTTAAGGCTAGCCGATTCGCAGCGGGCGCTGCAGACCGCTGCCCGTTAACGCGACCGGTTCTGCGCTGGATCTCCGGTCGGGGGGTTGGGGTCGTCATCGGCACGCCTGCGACGCCGTTCGGGGCCGCCGGCCCCCGTCATCGTCGGCCTATCCTCGGCGCGAACCTCGCCGCCACAGGCGACCAGCATCGCCAGGAACTCCGGAGACAGCACATCGTCCGGGTCTGCGGCGTGTTTGCGGCGCTCGTTGGGATAGGGCATGGCCGTTCCTGCAAATGCAGTTTCCGATTCTGCCGCGCGGCACGTCGACTGTCTTCTAGGGACTAGCCCTTTTCGTCGTGCTGCGCCGCCGAATCCGCTGCGCCGCAGCGCGCACGCGCGAACTGCTCAGGCCGGTGCGCTCGTCGAATGCCACTCGCCGCCGGCCGCCTCGAAGCGCGACATGCCGACCTCGGCAGCGTCGCCTTGCTGGCTGGCGCGAAAGGCGGCACCGGCGCTGCGCGCGAGACGCGCGGCCATCGATTCCGGCCGCGGGCGATAGGTCGACGAGACGCTGTTGGCGGCGATCCACATCGAGGCCGCGCTCGAGCGATCGCTGAGGGTCACGGCCATGCGCGAGCGCAGGTCGGCCAGGCTCGCCGACGACCAGTTGCGTACCAGCGCCTCGAAGTCCTTCAAGGCCCGGCGCAACTGCTCGACCGGCACTTCTTCGAGCGCGCGCAAGCCGCTCTGCGAGAACTTGCGCTCGAAGCGCGCGAGATGGCGAAAGACCTGGCGGTGCGTCTCGTCTTCGTCGAGGACGCGACGCATCTCGTCGCGCATGGCTCGCAGCTCGGACGTCGACGGCGGCTTGATGCGCGGCGCACCTTCCGGCTCGGTAAGGGACAACGAGGGCGAGGCAGGCCGCAACCGATAGGCGCCCGATTGGCGCTTGCGCGTCTCGAAGAAACGCAGGATCGGATTGCAGATCAGAAGCGGCACCGCGAACACGGCGCCGAAGAGTCGGCTCAGCAAAGTCGGCACCCGAAAAGCTCGTTCGCTAGAACGAACTTATCGGCGCCGACATGCAGCCTTTGAGAGAAGTTACCAGCGCTTACGAGGCGCGTGCGCGGTCAGGCCGCGAGTGCCGAGGCCGCGGCGGCGGCCAGGCACTTGTTGCACTTGCCCAGGCCCGGCAGGCGCGAATCGGGCTTGCCGTCGCCGGTCTTGAAGTTGGCCTGGCAGCGCCGGCAGACGTACATCTTCGAGCTCGACATCATGGGCTTGACGCCCGGCTCGCCGGCCGGGCGCGCGGCGACGTATTCGGCCTGCGTCTGGCGCAGCTTGAGGGCCGCATTGGCGGCCTGGGAAGAAGCGGCTGTCGTTGCCGGTTGCGATGCCGGCGGGGTGGCTTTGGAGGCTTTGGATGCGGAAGCTGAAGAACGGGTGGCCATGGCGATCCTGGTAATGACAGCGGCGCCGCAACGAGGCAGCGTGCCGTTCGCGAGGGGGCACTATTGTCCCAGTAAAAGGCAGGCTGCGCCTGCGGCGCCCCGCTTGACCCCTCGGCGCACGGGCCAGCGGAGGCGGCGCCCTGCCTTATTTCGCGCCGGATCCGCCCTGCAACCCGTTCGGTCGGTCGAGGTCGAGCTGGTCGGCGGCGATCGACTCGAGACCGGGCACTGCGGCCTTGAGGCCGGCCGCAAAGCGGTCGGCGACACCGGCCACGGCGATGCGTCGATTCGCGGCGGCGAGGTTCGCGCCCGCATAGCGCTGAACGTCCGAGGCGCGGACGGCCTCGAGCGTGCCGATCTGCGTTTTCAGGTCGGCCGGTGAACGACCCGACACGATGAGCGCATCGATGGCCGAGGCGAGGCCGGCCGTCGTCTCGACGCTGCGGCTGAAGCCGCCGATCAGGGCCGCCTTGCGGGCGGTCAGCTCTTCGTCGCCGATGGGCGCCTGCGTGATGCGATCGATCTCCGCCTGCAACAGGCTCACCACCTCGACGGCCGATTCGTTCTTGGTCTGCACGGCAGCCGTGAAGAGGGCGCTGCCTTGGCGGCCCTGGATGTGGCTCTCCGCGCCGTAGCTCAGGCCGCGCTTGATCCGGATCTCCTGATTGAGGCGCGAGGAATAGCCGCCGCCGAGCACCGAATTCAAGACCGCACCGGTGGCCCAGTCGGTGCCTTGGCGCGGCGGCAGGGGCAGTGCCAGCACCACGCCGGCCTGGCCCGCGCTCGGCATGTCGATGACGGCGAGCGCCGGGCCCGGCGCTGCTGTGGCCGGAATCGGTGGTGCCGGCAGTGCCGGCGTCGCCGGTGCCTTCCAGCTGCCGAAGTGCGTCCGGGCCAGCGTCAGCGCCAGCGCCGGATCGATGTCGCCGCTCAGGATGAGCACGGCCCGATCGGGCCGAAACGTGGCGGCGTGCAGGGCAACGAGGTCGGCGCGCGCGATGCGCGGCAGCGAGCTTGGCGTGCCGCTGGCCGGATGACCCCAGGCGCTGCTGCCATAGGCCAGGCGCACGGCGGCGAGGCCGGCCATCCGGGCCGGGTTGGTGTACGCGACCTTCAGGCCATCGAGCATCTGCGTGCGCAGGCGGTCGATCTCCTCGGGCGCGAACGTCGGCTCGCGCGCGACTTCGGCGACCAGGCCGAGGGCGGCATCGAGCTTGGGCGTGGTGACGGTGATCGAGACCGTCGACTGGCCCCAGCCGGCGCCGCTGTCGAGCGAGCCGCCGAGTGCTTCGGCGGCGGCCGCGAGCTCGGGTGCGGTGTGCCGTTTCGTGCCTTCGGTCAGCAGGCCGGCAGTCAGCTCGGCCAGGCCCGAGAGCTGCGGCGGATCGGCCTCGCTGCCCGACAGCACGACGAGCAGGGCGCTCACGATCGGCACGCCCTCGCGCCGCGCGGTGATCAGGCGCAGGCCGTTGTCGAGCCTCTGCTCGCTCGGTGCGGCGATCGTGAGTGGCCGTGGCGCGGCGGCGGGCGGCGGCTTCTCGAAGGGCTGGGCCATCGCCGCGGCTGCGGCGGCCAGGAGCGCCGAAGCGGCGACGGTCGAAGCGAACGCTTTCATTTGGGGGCCGCTTCCTGCGCGTAGTTGAGGACCACCTTGTGCGCGCCCACCACGTAGCGGCGCAGCACGCGCTGCACGTCGGCCGGCGTGACGCGTTGCAGCGCCTCGAGGTCGGTGTTGACGCGCTCGGCATTGCCTTCGAGCACGGCGGCATCGGCGATCGCCGAGCCGATGCCGAGCGGCGTCTGCCGCGAGATGAAGGCATCGGTGATGAGCTGGTTCTTCACCTTGTCGATCTCGGCCGGCGTCGGCGGCTCGTCGGCGAGCCGCTGCACCTCGGCGAGCAGCGCGCTGCGCACCGCGTCGATCGGCTTGCCGTTCGAGGCGATCGCCGTCGCGATGAGCAGGCTGGGGCCGGCCCGCAGGTCGGCATTGAAGCCGGCCTGCGCGGCGATCTGCTGGCGATAGACGAGCGACTGGTTCAGGCGCGACGACTCGCCGCCGGAAAGGATCGCCGAAGCCACCTCGAGCGCCGGTGCATCTTCGCTCGTCACCGGGGGCCCGAGCCAGACCGCGGCCGTGGCCGGCAACGGCACGCGCGGCGCGGTGACCTCGATCGTGCGATCGACGGTCCAGGGCGGCTCGGTCGCGTCGCGCTGCGGCAGCGCCGCGGCCGGCCGGGGGATCGGGCCGAAGTACTTGTCGACCCAGGCATCGAGCTGCTTCGGATCGAAATCGCCGCTGACGATGAGGGTCGCGTTGTCGGGCCGGTAGTAGCGCGTGTGGAACGCGGTCACGTCGGCCAGCGTCGCGGCATCGAGATCGGCGATGCTGCCGATCGTGCCGCGCTTGTAGGGATATTGCAGGTAGGGCGCGGCCGTCACCGCATTGAAGAAGCGGCCGTACGGCGAAGCCAGGATGCGTTGCCTGTACTCCTCTTCGACGACCGCGCGTTCGGACTGGAAGGTGGCCTCGTCGAGCTTGAGGTTCTGCAGGCGCTCGGCCTCGGCCCAGAGCAGCGTCTCGAGATGGTTCGAGGGAATGACCTCGTGATATTCGGTGACGTCGTTGCCGGTGGAGGCGTTGTTCGAGCCGCCCACGTCCTCGGTCAGCCGGTCGAACTGCTCGGCCGCGAGGTTCTTCGAGCTCTTGAACATCATGTGTTCGAAGAGATGGGCAAAGCCCGAGCGGCCCTCGGGATCGTCACGGCCGCCGACGTGATACCAGACCTGCACGCCGACAGTCGGGCTGGCGTGGCTCTCGACCGAGATCACGTCGAGCCCGTTGGCGAGCTTGCGCTCGCGAAAGTCGACGTGCGGCACCTTCAGCTCGCTCGACGCAGGCGGCGCGGCGGCGGCGGCGATTCCGGCCAGCAAGGATGCGGCGCAGGCTGCGGCGAGCCGGTGCAGGCCGCGCCGGCCGAGGCCCGCCATCACGCCGCCTCTTTCGACTGCGTCAGCAGCGAGAAATGCTCGACCGATGGCGGCGCGGCGAAGAAGGGGCCGACGATGGCGCGCCAGTCGGCGAAGTGCGGGCCGCCGCGAAAGGCGACGGTGTGGTCTTCGAGCGTGTCCCACCAGATCATGAGCACGTAGCGATCGGGCGACTCGATGCCCTTCACGACGCGATGCGCGCGATAGCCCTGGGCGCGGGAGATCACGGTCTCGATCCCGCGCTGGATCGCGGCGTCGAACTCGGCATTGCGGCCGGCGTGGATGCGGATGTCGGCGATTTCGAGAATCATGGCGGCCTTCGCGATGAGGAGCGTGGCAGTCTACCGGCCGATCGTCGAAGCGTATTAAGCGGCTGTTAAACCCCCAGGTGCCGCGCCAGGGCTTGGCCGTCGGCGGCCAGCGCGGCCGACGCGCCGGCCAGGACGACGCGGCCTTTCTCGAGGACGACGGCGCGATCGGTGTGGGCCAGCACGGCACGTGCGTTGCGGTCGACGATCAGCGTCGCGATGCCGGTGGCGCGAATCGTCGCGATCGTGCGCCAGATCTCGGCGACGACAAGCGGCGCCAGGCCTTCGGTGGCCTCGTCGAGGATCAGGAGGCGCGGGTTCGTCATCAGGGCGCGGCCAATGGCCAGCATCTGCTGCTCGCCACCCGAGAGCTGCTGGCCGCCGTGGGCGAGCCTCTCGCCCAGGCGCGGAAACGTGGCCAGCACGCGATCGAAGGTCCAGTCGCGTGCGCCCTGCGGCCCGGCGCGCGCCGCCATCACCAGGTTCTCGCGCACCGAGAGACCGGCGAAGATGCCGCGTCCTTCGGGCACATAGCCGATGCCGAGGCGGGCCATGCGCTCGGGCGGCGCGCCGGTGACAGCGTGGCCGCACCACGCCGACCGTGCCGGCGCTGGCCCGCACATAGCCCATCGCGGTGCGGATCAGCGTCGTCTTGCCCATGCCGTTGCGGCCGAGCAGGCCGAACGACAGGCCGGGTGCGATCTCGAGATCGATGCCGCGCAGCACATGGCTGTCGCCGTAGTGGGCGTGCACGCCGCCGAGCTGGAGCAGGGCCGTCATGACGGCGCGTGCGCGTCGCCGAGATAGGCCTGCCGCACGGCCGGGTCGATGCGGATGCGCTCGGGCACGTCGCTGGCGATGACCTGGCCGTTGACCATCACCGTGATCCGGTCGGCGACGCGAAAGACAGCGTCCATGTCGTGCTCGACGAGCAGCACCGCGTGGCTCGCCTTCAACGTCGTCAGCAGCGACAGCATGCGCTCCGTCTCTTCGCCGCCCATGCCGGCGAGCGGCTCGTCGAGGAGCAGGGTGCGCGGCGCGGTGGCCAGGCACATCGCGATCTCGAGCTGCCGCTTGGCGCCGTGGCTCAAGGTGCTGGCGACACGCCCTTCGCTGCCGGCGAGACCCGGCGGCCGCCAGCGCCGCGTCCGCGGCCGCGAGACTCGCGCCGTCGCCGGCGGCGCGTTCCCAGAATGCCCACGGCCGCGGCGCACGCGCTTGCGCCGCGAGGCGGCAGTTCTCGCGCACGCTGAACTCCGCAAAGATCGTCGTGCGCTGGTAGCTGCGGCCGAGCCCGGCACGGGCGCGGCGCGGCTGCGGCCAGTGCGTCACGTCGTGATCGGCGAAGAAGACGCGGCCTTCGCTGGCGGCAAGCTCGCCCGAGAGCAGGTTGACGAGCGTCGACTTGCCGGCGCCGTTGGTGCCGATCACGGCATGGATCTCGCCGACGTGCAGATCGATCGACACCGCATCCACTGCGGCAAGGCCGCCGAAGCGGCGCACCAGGCGCTCGGCGCGCAGCAGCGCCTTCGGCGCGTCGAGGGGAGCTTCAGCCATGGGCCTTGCGCCTGAACCGCGCGCCCAGCCCGATCAGGCCCTTGGGCAGCAGCGCCACGAAGGCGATGATGGTCAGGCCGAGCGTGAGCTGCCAGTGCGCCGCCATCGGGCCGACGAGCGCCTCCGATTCGTAGAGCTCTTTCAGCAGCGTGAAGGCGATGGCGCCGATCACCGCGCCGCGCAGGCTGCCGATGCCGCCCAGGATCAGCATCAACAGCACCGCACCCGATTCGTTCCAGGCCAGCAGCTCCGGATTGACCGTGCCGTCCTTGACGGCGAGGAGCGCGCCCGCCAGGCCGGCCAACGCGCCGGCGATGACGAAGGCGGCGAGCTTGTAGAAATAGGTCGAGAAGCCCGCCGCTCGCATGCGTTGCTCGTTGACGCGGATGCCGGCCAGCGCGTGCCCGAAGCGCGAGGCGAGCAGCAGCGCCAGGAGTGCATAGGTGCCGGCGAGGGCGGCGAGCACGGCGTAATAGAAGCTCAGCGGGCTGCCGAGATCGAGGAAGGTCCTGCCGGCGATCTGCAGCGTCGGCTTGGCGGCCAGGAAGATGCCGTCGCTGCCGCCGCCGACCTTGGTGTCGTGGAAGACGAAGTAGGCCATCTGCGCGAAGGCAAGCGTGACCATGATGAAGTAGACGCCGCGCGTGCGCAGGCTGAGCGCGCCGACGAACAGCGCGTAGCCGGCGGCACTGAAGACGGCCAGGGGCAACACGAAGGCGAGGGAGGCGCCGCTCTCGCCCGAGCCGAGCACCATCGCGTAGGCGCCGATGCCGAGGAAGGCCGCATGGCCGAGGCTGACCAGCCCGGCCGCCCCGACGATCAGCTCGAGGCTCAGCGCGAAGATGGCGTAGACCGCGATGCGAACGACGAGGTCCAGTCCGTACGGCGAGACGAACGCCGGCAACGCGGCCATGACCAGCACGGCCGCGGCCGGCACGAGCCAGCCCCCGGGCTCGCGTCTGGCGATGTCGGGCAGCGTGCCGACGTCGGCACTGCCGGCGTCTTCCGGCAACGGGCCGTCAGGCGCCACGCTTCATCAGCCCTTCGGGCCGCCAGACGAGGATCACCGCCATCAGCACGTAGATGCCGACGCCGCTCCATTCGGCGAAGAAGACCTTGCCGAAGGTGTCGACGAAGCCGACCAGCAGCGAGGCCACGAGCGCGCCGGTGATCGAGCCGATGCCGCCGATCACGACGACGACGAAGCAGACGATGAGCACGCTCGATCCCATGCCCGGATACACCGAAGACAAGGGCGCGGCGATCATGCCGGCGAGCGCGGCCAGCGCCACGCCGCCGGCGAAGACGATGCGATAGAGCAGGCGGATGTTCACGCCGAGGCCGCGCACCATGTCGCGATCGGAAGCGCCGGCGCGGATCATCATGCCCAGCCGCGTGCGGTTGACCACCGCATACAAGGCCAGCGCGACGACGACGCAGGCGACCGACGCGAAGACCCGATACCACGGGTACGACATCAGCTCGCCGAGGCGAAAACTGCCCGAGAGCCAGGCCGGTGCCGGCACGCCGTGCACGTCGTTGCCCACCAGCAGGCTGCGCATCTCCTCGAAGACGAGGATGAGCGCGTAGGTCATCAGCACCTGCTGCAGATGGTTGCGCTCGTAGAGAAAGCTGAAGAACGCCCACTCGAGCAGGTAGCCGAAGGCCAGCGCCAGCAGCACGCCGACGACGAGCCGGGTCATGAACCAGTCGCCGAACAGGGGCGCGAGCGCGAATGCGAGGTAGGCGCCCAGCATGTAGAAGCTGCCGTGGGCGAGATTGATCACGCCCATGATCCCGAAGATCAGGGTCAGCCCGCTGGCGACGAGAAAGAGCAGCAGGCCGTACTGGACGGCATTCAGGCACTGGACCAGGAACGTGGCGGTGGTCATGGCCGTCGCCGCGCAAGCAAGAAGGCGGCCCCGGCCTGGCCGGAGGCCGCCGCGCGTCGCCTCAGAGCTTGCAGCCGCGCGCCGGATCGGCAAGGGCCTTCACGGCCACCGAGCGGAACTCGTTGTTGTTGCCCTTGACCTCGCGCAGGTACATGTCCTGGATCGGGTTGCCGCCGGCCGAGAGCGTGAACTTGCCGCGCGGGCTGTCGACGACGGTCTTGTGCATGGCGGTGGTGATGACGTCGCGCTTGCTCAGGTCGCCCCCTGCCGCCTTCAGGCCGGCTTGCAGGATCTGCGCCGCGTCGTAGCCCTGTACCGCGTAGACGTCGGGCTGCGCCTTGTAGGCGAGGGCGTAGGCCTTGCGGAAGGCATTGTTCTTCGGCGTGTTCAGGTCGTCGGCGTAGTGCAGCGTCGTGAGCATGCCTTGCGCCGCGGCGCCCTGCGCTTCGAGCGTGCCGTCGGTGAGAAAGCCCGGGCCGTAGAGCGGGATCGTCTTGTTCAGGCCGGCGGCGGCGTAGTCCTTGACGAACTTGACGGCACCGCCACCGGCGAAGAAGGCGTAGACCGCGTCGGGCTTTTGCGCCGCGATTTCGGTCAGCAGGGCCTGGAACTCGACGCCCGGAAACGGCAGCGTCAGATCCTTCACCACCTTGCCGCCGCCTTTCTCGAGGCCTTCGGTGAAGCCCTTGGTCGACTCCGCGCCGGCCGCATAGGCCCAGGTGATGGTCATCGCCTTCTTCACGCCTTTCTGCCCGGCGACGATGCCCATCGCGTAGCCCGGTTGCCAGTTCGAGAACGAGCTGCGCACGACGTTGGCCGAGCAGAGCGCGCCGGTGATGGCGTCGGCGCCGGCGTTCGGAATGACGAGCAGCGTGTTGTTGGCCTTGGCCGCGTTGGCCATCGCCAGCGCGACGCCGGAGTGCACCGTGCCGACGAGCACGTCGACGTTGTCGCGCTTGATCAGCTTGTTGACGTTGTCGGTGCCCTTGGCCGGCTCCGACTCGTCGTCGACCTTGAAGTACTGGATCTCGCGGCCGCCGAGCTTGCCGCCCTGCTCCTGGACGTAGAGCTTGAAGCCGTTCTCGATGGCGACGCCGAGTGATGCGTAGGTGCCCGAATACGGAAGCATCAGGCCGATCTTGATCGGACCCCTGTTGTCCTGCGCGAAGGCCGAAGCGGCGATCGTCAGGGCGGCGAGTGCCGCGGCGCATGAAAGGGCAGGCGTGCGTTGCATCGGATAACTCCTGGGGAATCGAGTCGGGAAAGACGAGGCGCAGTGAAGCGGGAACGAGCTCGGGCGCGTTCGTGAAGACGGCGAAGGGTCGCCTTCGCAGCGCGACGCCGCAAGGGGGTTTTCGACAATGCGAGGCCGCTCGTTGCGCACTTCGCCGATCGCATCGTCGTAAGTCCCGATCCGCGCGTGCAGCTTTTCGACATCGGCGGGCGGCGATTTGATAGACGGTTGACGGCTCTGCTCCTATCTTCATCAGACAACGGACGAGCACGCACGTCGCGACTCCCACAACGACCAGGAGATACCCATGACCGCCCCCGACACCTTCAGCACACGCCAGCGCATCGCCGCGATGTTCTCGATCGTCGCCCTGTCCGCGTTGCCGATGGTCGGATGCGGCGGCAGCGACAACTCTCCTGCGCCTCCGCCTCCGCCACCTCCACCTCCGGCGCCGACGGCGCTCACCTGCGACGACTCGATGAAGACGGCCTTCGTGCCGGACGCGAACACGACCGTGCTGTTGGTCAAGGCCTTCAAGAAGGGCGACTCGATCGCGCTCTCCGGAACGCCTGCGACACCGACGCCGCCGGTCGCCGCCAACGACCTGTGCTTCGTCAAGCTCAACGTCGGTCCGGGCAATCCGGGGCCGGCCTCGGCGCCGTCCACCTCGCCGGGCATCGGCATCGAGATCTGGCTGCCGACCGCGGCGAACTGGAACCAGCGCATCCACAACATGGGCGGCGGAGGCTGGGCAGGTGGCGCGTCCTACCAGAGCACGACGCTTATCGCTTCGGCGGGCAACGCGGCCGTCGCCGGCAACGAAGGCTCGGTGGTCGGCGCGACCGACACCGGCCACGCGATCGGCAACGGCTCGTTCGCCATGAACCCCGACGGAACGATCAACTCGACGCTGTGGGAGGACTTCGCCGAGCGCAGCCTGCACGAGCTCGCACTCAAGACCAAGGCGCTGACGCAAGCCTACTACCTGCAGACGCAGAAGTTCGCCTACTGGGACGGCTGCTCGACGGGCGGTCGGCAGGGCTACAAGATCATCCAGAACGACCCGACCGACTACAACGGCTACCTCGTTGGCGCGCCGGCCTTCAACTGGACGAAGTTCATCACTACCGAGCTCTATCCGCAGATCGTCTACCAGCGCGACCTCGCCGGCACGCCGCTCACCTCGGCGCAACTGGCGCAGGTGAGCGGGCAGGCGGTGAGCGCCTGTGATGTGGTCGGCGGCCAGCACCTGGGCTACGTCCCTGATCCTTCGACCTGCACCTACGACCCGGCGCGCGATGCTGCGGCACTCTGCACGGGCACCGTCGGCACCGGCGGGGTGGTAGGCACCAACGGCACCGCCGCCTGCGTCACCCCAGTGCAGGCGCAGGCCATGAACAAGATCTGGTTCGGGCAGACGGCCGACGGCTCGGTGCCCGATCCACTGGCCAACAACGGCTTCAACGCCAACACGACCGGCGGCCAGCTGTGGTACGGACTCGCCCGTGGCGCGACACTCAGCGGTCTGGCCGGAGCGAACCCGTTCACCATCTCGTCCGATATGGTCGCACTCGAATTGCAGAACCCGACGCTGGCGACGCCTGCGTTCACCAACGCGACCGGCAACGGCGCCAATGGCTGGAAGAACCTGACCTACGGGCAGATGGCCAACGCCTTCGACGAGGGTATCGCCTTGCAGCCTTTCTTCGGCAACATCAACACCGACAACCCCGACCTGAGCGCCGCCAAGGCCGCTGGCGTCAAGGTGCTGCAGTACCACGGCTCGGCGGACATCCTGATCCCGACGCAGGGCTCGTTGAACTACTACACGCGGGTAGCGAACCTGGACGGCGGTTACGCGCAGACGCAGGCCTATGACCGGCTGTTCCTGATCCCCGGCATGGGCCATTGCTCGGGCGTGGGCACGGCGCAGGGCACGAGCGGCCCAGCGGTCACGACGGCCAACTTCGCCCAGCCGGTGAGTGGCCAGCTGTTCGGCGTGATGAAGGCGTGGGTCGAAGGCGGCGCCGCGTCGGCGCCTTCGGCGATCACCGTAACGTCGCCCGACACCAGCACGAGCCAGCTGCTCTGCCCGTACCCGCAGAAGGCGACCTACGGCGGCACGGGGGCGGTCAACGCGGCTGCCAGCTACACCTGCAAATAGGCATCAGCGCAGGAGGCGGCGCGCTCAGGCGCGCCGTCTCGCTTGCGCCGGCGTGCGCCCGGTACGCCGGCGGAAGGCTTCGGTGAAATGCGACTGGCTGGCGAAGCCGACAGACAGCGCCACTTCGCTCAGAGACATCGCGGTGCCGAGCAGCATTTCAGCTTGCCGGATCCGGCACGAGAGAACGAAGTCGTGCGGCGTGTTGTCGGTCGTGGCCTTGAACAGCTTGGAGAAACTGTAGGGGCTCATTCCGATCTGGGCCGAGAGTCGCGTGACACTGAGATCGGTGCCGATGTTGGCGTTGATGAATTCCACCGTGCGCTGCAGCTGCTGCCGCGACAAGGCGCGCGGCGCGCGCGGTGGCTCCGCGGTGGCGGCATAGCGAGTGCGCAGTCTGGAAAGCAGCGCCAGCGAGATGCCTTCGGCGAAGAGCTTCCCCGACGGGCAACCGGCATCGACCTCGGCGCGGATGCAGCCGCAGAGGCGCTCGAGAATGGGATCACGCGTCGACAGCAGCGTGCGCGGCTCGACCAGCCCCAAGTCGTCGTGTCCGAACGAGCGAACCCGTTCCGGGTCGAGCTCGACGGCGAGCACTTCGCCAGGGGTGCAGTCCCACCAGCCATAGTCCATCAGGAAACCGGACGAGAACACGTCGACCTGGCCGGGCGCGAGGAGCAGGTCGTAGACCGTCTTGCCCGAACGGATGCGTGATCGCCCATGAGCGCCGAGATGGACGAGCAGCAAGGGATGCGGGTTGTAGCGATGCGCGACCTCGCCCTTCCTCATGTGCGGATGCGTCTCGAAGGGCAGGCCCGACCAGTCGTTGATGGGCAACAGGGCCAGCGGCTTGCCGTCGAGACCGATCACGCGGTCGTCTTCGAGAAGTGGAATGTGCGAGGCCATCGCGTTCAGTGGCTCAGGATGAAGCGGCCGGCTTCGCGGATCACGGCGTCAGGCTGGTCGCGATGCGGTGAATGGCCGCAATGCGGGAGCGCCAGCCACTGCGCGTCGGCAACTCGACGGCGCGACGGCGCGAACCTGCGCCAGCGTGCCGTACTCGTCGTCCTCGCCCTGCAACGCAAGCACCGGGCAGGCGATCGTCTCGATGTCGCGCCTCGATATTCCAGTCTGCGAAACGCCGGGCTCAGCCAGGCATCGTTCCAGCCGCGAAAGGCCGAATCGGGGTCGTCGTGATAGCGGGCCAGGCGCGCGCGCAGATCGGTCGTCTCGTAGGCGATCGCGGGCCTCTCTCGATGCTCTCGATCGAGACGTCTTCAACGAAGAGATGCGGTGCCGACGACGACGACGCCGGCGGCCGGATGGCGCGCCGCATGCAGCAGTGCGATCGAGCGCGCCGTCGCTATGGCCGAAGAGCCACGGGCGATGCGATCGCCGACGGCGGCGAAGCAGCGCGGGCAGCACCTCGTCGCCTGGCGCTGCATGAAGTCGGGCTGCCAATGCTCGTCGCGTCGGCTTCGGCGTCGAGCGCGCCATAGCCGGGGCGCGAGAAGACGAAGCCGCGCAGGCCGTGCGCCTCGCAGAAGCGCTGCGGGAAATCCTTCCACATCGCGACCGAGCCGAGGCCCTCGTGCAGGAAGACGACCACGCGGGCAGCGTCGAGCGCGCGTCGCCGACCCACTCGTACTCGATGCGCTGTCGGATGCCGCGCCACGCCACCTCGGCGAAGCGCGTTGATGCGACGATGGCAGCGTCGTTCATCCGCCGGCGCGCTCGCGCTCGCGCAGACGAAAGCGCTGGATCTTGCCGGTCGCCGTCTTCGGCAGCTCGTCGACGAACTCGAACGAGCGCGGATACTTGTAGGGCGCGAGCCGTTCCTTCACGAAGGCCTTCAGCTCGGTGTCGCTCACGGCCGTGCCGGGCTTGACGACGACGAAGGCCTTGGTCTTCACCAGCCCGTCCTTGTCCTCGATGCCGATCACCGCCGATTCGAGCACCGACGGATGCTGCATCAGCGTCGACTCGACCTCGAACGGCGAGACCCAGACGCCGCTGACCTTGAGCATGTCGTCGCTGCGGCCGGCGTAGGTGTAGTAGCCGTCGGCATCGCGCGAGTACTTGTCGCCGCTGCGCGTCCAGCCGCCCTGGAAGGTGTCGCGCGAGCGCTCGCGGTCGCTCCAGTACATGAGGGCCGAGCTCGGCCCCCGGATGAAGAGATCGCCGACTTCGCCGTCGGCCACCGGCTGGCCGTCGTCGCCGCGCAGCTCCACGTCGTAGCCGTCGACCGGCTTGCCGGTGCTGCCGTAGCGGATGTCGCCCGGCCGGTTCGAGATGAAGATGTGCAGCATCTCGGTCGAGCCGATGCCGTCGACGATCGCCACGCCGAAGTGCTTCTCGAAGCGTTGCCCCAGCTCGCTCGGCAAGGCTTCACCGGCCGACGAGCACATGCGCAGGCGCACGGCGCCACGCGCTGGCAAGGCCGGCGACGCGAGCATGCCGGCGAAGCCCGTGGGCGCGCCGAAGAACACGGTGGGCCGCAGCGTCGGGTCGGCAGCGGCCCAGCGCTTGAACACCGCGTCGGGCGTCGGGCGCTCGGCCATCAGGATCACGCTCGCACCCACCGAGAGCGGAAAGGCCAGGCCGTTGCCCAGGCCATACGCGAAGTAGAGCTTGGCGGCCGAGAAGCAGACGTCGTTCTCCGTCAGCCCGAGCACCGGCCTGGCGTAGAGCTCGGCGATCCACCAGAGATTGGCGTGCGTGTGCACCGTGCCCTTGGGCTTGCCGGTGGAGCCCGACGAATAGAGCCAGAAGGCGGGGTCGTCGCGATGCGTCGCCGCATTCCCGGCCAGCGGCGCGCTGGCTTCGATCAGCGCATCGAACGTGGGAGTTGCCGATGCCGCCGCGCCTTCGGCCTGGGCCACGACGACATGCTTCACTTCGGTCGGCGCCTTGGCCATCGCCGCGGTCAGCGTCGGCAGCAGCGCGGCCGAGACGAGCGCCGCCTGGGCCCGGCTGTGCTGCAGCATGAAGGCGTAGTCGTCGGCCGTCAGCAGCGTGTTCACGCACACCGGCACGATGCCGGCGTACAGGCAGGCAAGGAACGACACCGGCCATTCGTTGCTGTCGAGCATGAGCAGGAAGACGCGCTCTTCGCGCCGGATGCCGAGCGCGAGCAGGCCAGCGGCCAGGCGCCGTGCCTTCGTCTCGAGCTCGCCGTACGCGAGGCGGCCGCGATCGTCGAGATAGGCGAGCTTGCCGGCGCGCGCCGAGTTGAACGCGAACAGATGCGCCGCGAAATTGAAGACGGGCGGCGGGGTCATGTTCTTCGTCTCCTGATGTCTCTGAAAAAAGTGCGCGCAAGTCAGGGCGGCGACGATAGGATGGCTGTCATCGCCTGTCAAGCAATATAATGCATCATGGTTGTCAAGCGCCGTCCACGCACCGTGCCGTCCAAGGCGGCGAAGAAGGATCCCTTCCTGCTGGCGCTCGGCGAGCGCGTGCGCCTGCTGCGGGCCCGGCGCGGCCTCACGCGCAAGGGCGTGGCGCAGGCCTCGGGCGTCTCCGAACGGCACCTGGCCAACCTCGAGTACGGGATCGGCAATGCCTCCATCCTCATCCTGCAGCAGGTGGCCACCGCGCTCGACTGCGCGCTCGCCGAGCTGGTGGGCGACGTGACCACGAGCACGCCCGACTGGCTCATGCTGCGCGAGCTCCTGCAAGGGCGCAGCGACGCCGACGTGCGGCGTGCCCGCATCGCCCTGGCCAGCCTGTTCGGCAACGGCCACGCCGACCCGGCGCGCGGCCGGCGGCTGGCCCTCATCGGCCTGCGCGGCGCGGGCAAGTCGACTCTCGGTGCAACGCTGGCCGATGCGCTCGAGGTGCCCTTCGTCGAGCTGAGCCGCGAGATCGAGAAGATCGCCGGCTGCAGCATCCGCGAGATCCACGACCTCTACGGCACCGTCGCCTATCGCCGCTACGAGCGGCGCGCCCTCGACGAGACGGTGAAGGCGCACGCCGCGGTGGTGATCGCCACGCCGGGCGGCATCGTCGCCGAGCCGGCCACCTTCAACCAGCTCCTCGGCCACTGCACGACGATCTGGCTGCAGGCTTCGCCCGAAGAGCACATGGGTCGCGTCGCGGCGCAGGGCGACACCCGGCCGATGGCGGCGAGCCGCGAAGCGATGGACGACCTGCGCCGCATCCTGGCCGGCCGTGCCGCCTTCTATTCGAAGGCCGATGCGGTCCTCGACACCAGCGGTCGTTCGGTGGCGCAAAGCGCCGCCGCCCTGACGGCCCTGGCGGCCGAGCTCGTCGGCATGCATGAAAATGCACTAGTCGCTTGACCATCCTACATTACATGCATTATGATGCATGTATGCCTTGCGAAGGAGACTCGCCATGTCCAGCCCGTTCCGCGTCGACTACCGAACCGATCCCTCGCAGTACCGGCACTGGAAGCTGGGCGTCGAAGGCACGCTCGGCCGGCTGACGCTCGACGTCGCCGAAGACGCCGGCATCCGCCCCGGCTACAAGCTCAAGCTCAACAGCTACGACCTCGGCGTCGACATCGAGCTGGCCGACGCGCTCAACCGCATCCGCTTCGAGCATCCCGAGGTCCGCTCGGTGATCGTCACCAGCGGCAAGGACCGCGTCTTCTGCTCGGGCGCCAACATCTTCATGCTCGGCACCTCGAGCCATGCCTGGAAGGTGAACTTCTGCAAGTTCACCAACGAGACGCGCAACGGCATCGAGGACTCCTCGCTGCATTCGGGCATCAAGTTCGTCGCCGCCGTGAACGGCGCCTGCGCCGGCGGCGGCTACGAGCTGGCGCTGGCCTGCGACGAGATCGTGCTGGTCGACGACCGCTCGTCGTCGGTGTCGCTGCCGGAAGTGCCGCTGCTCGGCGTGCTGCCCGGCACCGGCGGCCTGACGCGCGTCACCGACAAGCGCAAGGTGCGGCACGACCTCGCCGACATCTTCTGCACCAGCGTCGAAGGCGTGCGCGGGCAACGCGCCGTCGAATGGCGGCTGGTGGACGCGGTGGCCAAGCCGGCGCAATTCGCGCAGGCCGTGCACGACCGCGCCGAGCGTCTCGGCGCCGGCAGCGCGCGCCCGGCGGGGGCGAAGGGCGTGGTGCTGCCACGCCTCGAGCGCGAGGACACGGCCGACGCGATCCGCTACGCCTTCGTCGACGTCGCCATCGATCGCAGCAAGCGCACGGCGACGATCACGGTCAAGGCGCCGGCCGGCGCGCAGCCGGACAGCGTTGCCGCCATCGAGGCCGCGGGCGCGGCGTGGTGGCCGCTGGCGATGGCGCGCCAGCTCGACGACGCCATCCTCAACCTGCGCACCAACGAGCTCGACATCGGCACCTGGATCCTGAAGACCGAAGGCGACCCGGCCGCCGTGCTCGCCGCCGACAAGGCGCTGCTCGCCCATCACGAGCACTGGTTCGTGCGCGAGACGATCGGCATGCTGCGCCGCACCTTCGCCCGGCTCGACGTCTCGTCGCGCTCGCCTCTTCGCGCTGATCGAGCCGGGCTCGTGCTTCGCCGGCATGCTCGCCGAGCTGGCCTTCGCCGCCGACCGCGCCTACATGCTCGCCCTGCCCGACGACGCGGCGCGCGCGCCCAGGCTGCAGCTCGACGACTTCAACTTCGGCGTGCTGCCGCTCGTCGACGGCCAGTCGCGCCTGGCGCGCCGCTTCTACGGCAACGAGGCCGAGCTCGCCGCGGCCCGGGATTCGATCGACAGTGCGCTCGACGCCGACGCAGCCCTCGGCGCTCGGGCTCGTCACCGCCGCGCCCGACGACATCGACTGGGCCGACGAGATCCGCATCGCGCTCGAGGAGCGCGCCGCGATGTCGCCCGATGCGCTCACCGGCCTCGAAGCGAACCTGCGCTTCGCCGGCCCGGAGAACATGGCCACGCGCATCTTCGGTCGTCTCACCGCCTGGCAGAACTGGATCTTCATCCGCCCGAACGCCGTCGGCGACAAGGGCGCGCTCAAGGTCTACGGCTCGGGCGAAAAGGCGGCCTTCGATTTCAATCGCGTCTGAATCGGGAACGCAGCATCATGTCCATCGACTACAGCCAGAAGATCCCGAACAACGTCAACCTCGCCGACGACCGCACGCTGCAGCGCGCGCTCGAGCAATGGCAGCCGAACTTCATCCACTGGTGGGACGACGTCGGCCCCGAAGGCTCGACGAACTACGACGTCTACCTGCGCACCGCCATCAGCGTCGATCCGCAGGGCTGGGCCCACTTCGACTACGTGAAGATGCGCGACTACCGCTGGGGCATCTTCCTGCAGCCGAACGATCCGGCGCGCGAGATCCACTTCGGCGACCACAAGGGCGAGAAGGTCTGGCAGGACGTGCCCGGCGAGCACCGCGCCAACCTGCGCCGCATCATCGTCACGCAGGGCGACACCGAGCCGGCGTCGGTGGAGCAGCAGCGCCACCTCGGCCTCACGGCGCCGAGCATGTACGACCTGCGCAACCTGTTCCAGATCAACGTCGAGGAGGGCCGCCACCTCTGGGCCATGGTCTACCTGCTGCAGCGCTTCTTCGGCCGCGACGGCCGCGAGGAGGCCGACGCGCTGCTCGAGCGCACCTCGGGCGACGCCAACAACCCGCGCATCCTCGGTGCCTTCAACGAGAAGACGCCCGACTGGCTGGCGTTCTTCATGTTCACCTACTTCACCGACCGCGACGGCAAGTTCCAGCTCGCGGCGCTGACCGAAAGCGCGTTCGACCCGCTCGCGCGCACGACCAAGTTCATGCTCACCGAGGAAGCGCACCACATGTTCGTGGGCGAGAGCGGCGTGAGCCGCGTCGTGCAGCGCACGGCGCAGCTGATGAACGAGCTGAAGACCGACGACGCCGGGAAGATCCGCGCGGCCGGTGCCATCGACCTGGCCACGATCCAGCGCTACCTGAACTTCCACTATTCGGTGACGATCGACCTCTTCGGTGCCGACCAGTCGAGCAACGCCGCCACCTTCTACTCGTCGGGCCTGAAGGGCCGCTACGAAGAGGGCAAGCGCGCCGACGACCATGTGCTCAAGGGCCAGACCTACAAGGTGCTCGAGGTGCAGAACGGGCAGCTGGCCGAGAAGGAGGTGCCGATGCTCAACGCCCTGAACGAAGTGCTGCGCGACGACTTCATCAAGGACTCGGTGGCCGGCGTCGGCCGCTGGAACAAGGTGCTGGAGAAGGCCGGCCTGCCGCACCGGCTGATCGTTCCGCACAAGGCCTTCAACCGCAAGATCGGCGCGCTCGCGAACGTGCGCATCTCGCCCGAGGGCGTGCCCGTGAGCGAGGCGCAGTGGCAGGCGCGCCAGGGCGAGTGGCTGCCCACGCCGGAAGACTTCGCGTTCGTGTCCTCGCTGATGGGCCGTGTCGTCGAGCCCGGCCGCTTCGCGAACTGGATCGCGCCGCCGGCGATCGGCATCAACAAGCAGCCGGCCGACTTCGAGTACGTGCGCTTCGGCTGAAGCGGGCAGTGCGATTTCGCGGACACTGGCAATCATGACCCTGGCCACCGCAGCGGCGGGCGAAGCGGTGCTGATCAAGCAGCACCTGATCGACCCCGAGATCTGCATCCGCTGCAACACCTGCGAGGCCACCTGCCCCGTGGGCGCGATCACGCACGACGACCGCAACTACGTCGTGCGCGCCGACGTCTGCAACTCGTGCATGGCCTGCATCTCGCCGTGCCCCACGGGCTCGATCGACAACTGGCGCACCGTGCCGATGACGATCGCCTATCCGATCGAAGAGCAGCTCACATGGGACGAGCTGCCGCCGGAGCTCACGGCCGAGCAGCTGGCCGCCGCCGGTGTGTCGGGCGACGCGGCCCTTGCCTCGGCCGAAGCAGCAGCGCCGGTGGCGCAGGCCGGCGCATCGACAAGCGCGGCCGGATTCAATTCCGCCTTCTACGGATCGACCGTCGCGCCCGTGTCGGCCGAGAAGCCGCAGACCAATCTCTACACGCCGAAGAGCCCGATCACGGCCACGGTCGTCGGCAACGTCGATTGCACCGAGGCCGGCTTCGCGAGCCACACCCATCACATCGTGCTCGACTTCGGCGCGCTGCCGTTCCCGGTGCTCGAAGGCCAGTCGATCGGCATCGTGCCGCCCGGGCTCGACGCCAACGGCCGGCCGCACATGCCGCGCCAGTACTCGGTGGCCAGCCCGCGCAACGGTGAGCGGCCCGGCTACAACAACCTCTCGCTCACCGTCAAGCGGGTGACCGAAGACCACCAGGGCCGGCCGTTCCGGGGCGCGGCATCGAACTACGTGTGCGACCTGAAGGTGGGCGACAAGGTGCAGGTCGTGGGCCCCTTCGGCCAGACCTTCCTGATGCCCAACCACGGCCGGTCGCACCTCGTGATGATCTGCACCGGCACCGGCAGCGCGCCGATGCGCGCCATGACCGAGTGGCGCCGGCGGCAGCGCAAGACCGGGCAGCTCGAAGGCGGCAAGCTCATGCTCTTCTTCGGCGCGAGAACGCGCGAGGAGCTGCCGTATTTCGGGCCGCTGACCTCCCTGCCGAAGGACTTCATCGACATCAACCTCGCGTTCTCTCGCACGCCGGGGCAGCCGAAGAAGTACGTGCAGGATCTGATGCGCGAGAGGGCCGCCGACCTGGCTCTACTGCTCGCGGATCCGAACGCGCACTTCTATGTGTGCGGGCTGAAGGCGATGGAAGAGGGGGTGATGCTGGCGATGCGCGATCTCGCGGTGGAGCGCCATCTGGATTGGGAAGGAACCATTGCTCCGGCACTCAAGCGGGAGGGGCGGCTGCACCTGGAGACCTACTAGGGTCATTTCAGGTACGCCGGCAATCGACCCGTTGCAGAGATCCGTCTAGTTAGTTGCGCACCCAGGAAGCAGTCGTTGAGTCGAGGGCACAGCCCACCGGGCCGCCGCGCAGCGTCCGTGACGGCAGTTCGCCGAACAACGTCTTGTATCGTCGGCTCAAGTGGCTCAAGTGGTCGAAGCCCGAGTCCGCGGCAGCTTGCGCGATGCTCAGCTCGGCGGGTAGCGTTGACATCAGCCGCCGCCGTACGGCGTTGAGTCGCATGCTGCGCAGGTAGTGCACGGGAGTCGTGTCAGCCACTTGGCGAAAGCTGTTCTGCAGGGTTCTTCGGCTTGTGCGCAGGCGCTGGCACAACGCGTCGATGCTCGGCGGCTGCGCGCCGCTGGATGCCACGATACGGTGGCATTCGGCGACGATGAAACTAGCCGTCGCACTGCCGACGCTTTGCCGTGCTGCCGCCGCGTCACCAAACAGCCTGCCGAGGGCCTCGAACACGGCTGCCGGTGCGGCAGGTTCCTCGGCCGCATCCGAGCGCTGGAACAGGGCCAGCAAATCGCGCCGCAGGCGCTGCAATCGCCGACCCGATGCGCGCAGCACCGGCCGCGACAACAGCGCCTGCGCGCTTGCGGCCCAGGGCCTGCTATCGAGCAGGCGGAGGAAGGCTTCGCGCTCGAACGTGACGGCCAGCAATTCCATGCCTTGCGGGCGCTGCAACGTGAACTCGTCGCCGCCGCGCAGGAGAAACAGGCTGTCCTGATCCATCTCCTGCCCGTGCATTCGCGGCGTGCCCGTCGCTTGTCGGAGCGGCAACGCAAAACACAGCTGACCGGCAGGCAGGCAACCTTGCTGGACCACGCGTTCGCTCATCCACTTACGAAAAACATGCATCTCGCCCGCGGTGACCTCGGCCAACGAACTGTGCATCTCGCCGCACGAGATCTGCGCGTAGCGCTGGTTCCATGCCGGTGCTGACGCGCCGTGCAGGTGGAAGTCGTCGTAGCGGTCGAGCTTCATGAGCGGCCCGGCAAGGCACAGAGAGCAATGGTGGGAAGCATACCGGGCGTCCTGACGTTTTGCCGATTCGGGCTAACAGCGTACGACGCTTCGCCTCGACACTTTCACTCATGTGGACAAGACGTCTTCGTATCTTCGCGCCGTGTGCCCTGACGCTGGCGCTGGCAGCCTGCGCGGGTGCCAACGGCACCCGCGACAGGCAGGAGGCACCGATTGCAATGAACCTGGAACAAACCAAGACAGCGTTGACCGGCGAATGGATCAGTCTCGCTCCGGAGATCCGTCCGAGTGCAAGCAAGAACCCCGACGGCAGCTTGAAGCCGTTCTACCTGAAGCGGGAGTTCAGGTACCTGGGCGAGGATCGCTTCGAACTCACGATCGTCAACTCGGCCGACCCGAACGGCGCGATTGCACTGGCGCGCATCTTCATCCGCGGTCACATGCTTTGGCGCGGGGCGCACCCGATTGCCACCGGCGCGCAGAAGGTCGACTTCATTGCCGATGAGGCCTACGAAGTGACGCCGCTGATCCAGGGTTTTGCCGATCTGCTCAACCAGGTGGCAACTCAAGGTTTCGGCAAGTGGCAGGTTGGCCAGACGCAGAGCATCTTCGACAAGGCCTTCGTGCCGTTTGGGCTGGTCGAAGGCAAGAACTTCATGGAGTTCGATCTCGTCTACCTGAGCCACGACATGCTGTTCTGGGGCGCGCGCAACGTCGATGGGCGCGGCTTCGACAAGGAAGAGAACCGGCCGACAAACCTGCAGATCCCACTGGTGCGCAAGTAGTGCCGACAGTGCCGGGCGCAGCGTTGGTTTCGTCGCAACGGATGGAGCCGAAGTCGCGACCGCCTAAAACGGACGGTCGAGAGCGCCCGCTGCTGGCCGACAGCAGTTCGCGTGCCAAACGATTACCCTAGAGCTCCTGCAGCAGCCACGAAAGGAGGTGATATGTCTTCAATCTCTAGGTCCGGGGCGGATCCCTACATGATGTAGTTGGTTCTGTAGCCAGACCCGCGGGCGCTCCACACCATGGGTGGGAGCGCCCGCGTCACGTGGGGACATGCCTACCGGGAGGCTTTGACAGCAGCCGTCTTCATCAAGCCCAGCAGTTCGTCCCTGACGTCATGGCGAGAACCGGCACCCGTTGCCCACTGATCCGTTGGAATCGCGGCAACGGCATAGACGACGATGGACACGCCTCGAGTCGCGTCAGGCCAGCATGCAAAGTAGCCGTCCAGGGTCACTTCGTGAAACGAGCGGAGCCCGCGCGGCCAGGACGATTTCGCCGGCATTCCGACCAACATGGCCAGCGGTCTGTCTGCGCTTTCGCTGAGGTCGCTGTGACTGCGCATGGAGCCGTGCCACAACTCGACGGTGCGACCGTCGACGACGATGCTTCCCATGCTCGAAGGGGGCGCCGATTCGGCGCAGCGGCTGCGGGGTCGCCCATCGCAGCGAGCCAGGAGCGTTGATCGAGCTCCGTCACCTGCCTGGCCCACGCCGGCAAGTCCTCCGGCATCGTGCCGTCGCGCCGTTTCGTCACGTAGCCTCCGACCCACGCCTGATAGTAGGGAGAGGCCGGGTTGGATCGCTCGCTGTAGGACCGGAACAGATTGGCCGGACCGGCGAAGGTGTAGTAGTTGACTCCTTCGGCGCCGATGACCTGCCACATCGGATTCATGACGTTCTTCAACGGCGCCACAAAAGGCGGCGGAGGCTTCGCGAAAACGATCCGGACGCCGTCTGCCTTCTCCTGCGCCAGGAGCTCGCTGTCGCGATCGAGGACGACTCGCGCAATGTCGAGCAAAAGCGTGCGACGCAGCACGTAGCCGGCGCCGACGACGAGAAGCAGCGTCGCGGCAAGGATGCCGAGCCTTCTTGCCCACCGCCTCGAAGCGGATTCACGACGGCTGGCTGGGTCGGCGGCCATGGGTCAGTCTACGCGTGCACGCGTGGAGCGCCTGCGCATCTGCGTAAGATGCCTTGGCGAATCATGAGCACTCCGCCATCGAACACGCCCTATCCGATCGGCATCGCCGGCACGCCTTGGGGCGAGGCCGAGAAGAGCGCATGGCTGGCCCGCCAGCAAGTCAAGCGCAGCTACGCCGACGAAGTAGTGGCGCCGCTCGAGGCTCGCCTCTGCGCCCAGGCCGAGTCGTTCCAGTACGGTGCCCTGGACTATTCGTCTCTCGGCTTGGGCGCCTATCCGCTTTTCGCCGTGCGCAGCCGGACGTGGAATCCGGATCACCCGGTGGTGCTCGTCACGGGCGGCGTCCACGGCTATGAAACGAGCGGCGTGCAAGGCGCCTTGCAATGGCTGGAGAGCGAGTTCCATCGCCACGCCGGAGCGATCAACCTGCTCGTGCTGCCGTGCATCAGCCCGTGGGCTTACGAGACCATCAATCGCTGGAATCCCCACGCGCTCGACCCGAATCGCCAGTTCAGGCAAGCCAGCCCCGCCGCCGAGTCGGCCCTGGCCATGGCGTGCGTGGCAGCGCACGGCGGGCACGTCGACGTGCATCTCGATCTGCACGAAACCACGGACACCGATAACAGCGAGTTCGGCCCCGCGAAGGCTGCGCGCGACGGCGCGGCCCTCGAGCAGCACGACATCCCCGACGGGTTTTATCTGGTAGGGGACAGTGAGCGACCCGAGCCCGCGTTCCAGCGTGCCCTGATCGACGCCGTGCGGCAAGTCACCCACATCGCCAAGCCGGACGAGCACGGCCGCATCATCGGCGCAGCGCTGCAGCAGGAAGGCGTGATCAATCTCGCCAAGCGCTCATCGGGTTTGTGCGGCGGCATGACGAGCGCGCGCTTCGTGACCACGACCGAGGTCTATCCCGACAGTCCCACGGCGAGCGCCGCCCAGTGCAACGAAGCCCAGGTCGCGGCGGTGCGGGCGGCGATCGAATTCATCAACGCGCGATAGCGAAGGAAGCTTCTTCGTGAAGCGCAAGGCCTCACGTCACGCGGTCGCGCCCTTGAGTTTCTTCGCCGCGCTGGTGTAGCCGCCAGCGCCGCCGTCGACGAAGTGCACATGCAGCCCTTCGTCGGCGGCGCGGACCAGGCACGTCATCAGCGCGGTATCCGAAACGTGCAGGCCGTAGCGCAGCCCGTGCTCGGCGGCGCGCGCGTTCACGTAGCGCTCGATCTCGTCGACCCGCTCGAGCGCGCAGTCGACGACGAAGCACAGCGTGTCGTCGTGCTTGCAGAAGTCGGTATTCGAGATCACCTCGCGCCGGTAGCGCGCCGGATCGAAGCTGCCGATCGGGCGGCCGCGCGCGAGCACGATCTTCGCGAGCAGCGTCTCGGCGAGCACGCGCAGCGTCCACAGGGCGGTCGAGCCGCCGCGCCGCCGCGCGTGCACTTCGAGCATGAAGCTGCGCGGCGGCCAGCGTGCCTTCAGCGTCTCTTCGCGCACCGGCAGCGCCTGGCCCTCGGGCGCGGCGAGGGCGAGCACCTGGGCGTGGATCTCGCGCAGGTCGGCGGCGCCATGGACGATCAGCGTGACCATCTTGCCGCGGGTCGAGCGCAATTCGTCCCAGCGGCACGACAAGCCCTCGAGGTCGACCGGCGCGCCATCGTCGAGCGCTGCCGGGATCTCGGACTCGGCCTGCAGCGCCGCGTCGCCGCGGCCCTTGATCGCGGCCTCGAGGCGCCCGACGCCACCGCCGAGGAAGACGCCGAAGCTGTTGCCCGGCGTCGGCTCGTAGCGGGCGACGGCGACCTCGCTGCCGAGCCGCCGCAGCGCCGCGACCGAGACGAGACCGACGCGCAGCGCGAGCCCGAAGTCGCGTGCCGCCATCGCCCGCACGCGCGCGAGCTCGCGACGCGCGCCCGCCACGAACTCCGGCGGCACCATCACCACCGCGCCGTCGCCGCCGAACAGGAACGGGATCGCGGTCGGCGCACAGAGGTTGCGCAACGCGGCGATGGCGGTCGCGGCGACGAAGTTGACCGTCTTGTGCCGGCCGTCGGCGATGGCCTGGGTCGAGTCGACGACATCGGTGACGACCAGCGCCCAGTCGTCGGGTGCGCGCCGGTAGTGCGCCGCATCGAAGGTCTGCGGCGCGCTCGCCAGCGGTGGCAACTCGGCGAAGAAGGCGAGCGTTGCGCTGCCGCCGGAGGGCGGCGTCATCTTTGCGTCCAAGGGATGGCGTCGATCACGATGGGGATCCGCCCATCATGCGGCCCGGCGCCAGCCGCTGCAATCCGGATCGACAGGAGCCGGTCGGTCGCCGTGCCAACGCGGGCGCGCCCCGGTGTCGGCGCATGGGTTGTGGCATGCTCGCCGCAGCGAATTCGCACCGCGGTGCGAAGACAGTCTGTCCACGCGCCGGCGCGGCAGACGAAGGGGCGTCATGCTTCCCGAGACCCGATATGCGAAGAACGGCGATACCAACATCGCCTACCAGGTCGTGGGCCACGGTCCACGCGACCTGGTGGTCGTTCCCGGCTGGGTATCGAACATCGACGTGTTCTGGGAGGAGCCGTCGTTCGCCCGGCTGCTGACGCGCCTGGCCTCGTTCTCCCGCCTGATCATCTTCGACAAGCGTGGCACCGGCCTGTCCGACCGGGGCAGCCACATGCCCAGCCTCGAAGTGCGCATGGACGACGTGCGCGCGGTGATGGACGCCGCCGGCTCGCAGCAGGCGGCATTGTTCGGCTACTCCGAGGGCGCACCGATGTGCGCCCTCTTCGCCGCCACTTATCCCGAGCGCGCTACCGCGCTCATCATGAGCGGCGGCTTCGCGCGACGCACGGTGGCGCCCGACTACCCCTGGGGCGTGACGGTCGAGCATCTCCAGGCCTTCATCGAGCAGATCGAACGGGAATGGGGCGGCCCGGTGGGCATCGAGGCCCGCGCTCCCAGCATGGCGCACGACCCGCGCTATCGCCAATGGTGGGCGCGCTGGTTGCGATCGAGCGCGAGCCCGGCGGCGGCGGCGATGGTGATTCGGCTCAACGGCGAGATCGACATCCGCCATGTCCTGCCTGCCGTGCGGGTGCCGACATTGGTCCTGCACAGCGTGAACGACCGCGTCACCGACGTCGGCGCGAGCCGCTACATGGCCGAGCGCATTCCGGGCGCGAAGCTCGTCGAGCTCGACGGCATCGATCACGTCCCCTGGGGCTGTGACGCCGATCGGATTGCCGACGAGATCGAAGACTTCCTGACCGGCGCGCGGCGCGCTGCCGAGTCGGACCGGGTCTTGGCCACGGTGCTGTTCACCGACATCGTGGGCGCCACCGAAAAGGCGGCGAGCCTCGGCGATCGCGGCTGGCACGACCTTCTCGACAGCCACCACGCGTTGATTCGCAGCGAGCTGGTGCGCTTTCGCGGGCGTGAGATCGACAACGCGGGCGACGGCTTCCTGGCCACTTTCGACGGCCCGGCGCGCGCCGTGCGCTGTGCCTGCGCGATCTCCAACGGCGTGCGTGCCCTCGGACTGGAGATCCGCGCCGGCCTGCACACCGGCGAGTGCGAATTGATGGGGGACAAGCTGGGCGGCATCGCGGTGCACACCGGCGCACGCGTCGCGGCCCGGGCCAATCGGGGCGAAGTGCTCGTGTCGAGCACCGTCAAGGACCTGGTGGCGGGCTCGGGCCTGTCGTTCGAGAATCGCGGCGTCCAGGAGCTCAAGGGCATCCCGGGCGAGTGGCGGCTGTTCGCGGTCGCGCACTGAGCCCGGCGAGCGTTTTTCGCGCAGCTCTTGAATCAACAGGCGAAAGAAGGAGACTTCATGGCGGCCGGCACAAATCCACCTCCGCCCGGCAGCGACGGCCTGCCGCTGCTCGGCGAGACGCTCGCCTTCGCGAGCAATCCGTTCGCTTTCATCCACCAGCGCCGCACGCGCTTCGGCGACGTCTTTCGAACCAGCATCCTCGGCCGCCCGACCGTCTTCCTCAGCGGGCCCAGGCATGTCGGCACCTGGCTCGACCCGTCGAAGGTGCAACGCGAGGGCGCGATGCCCGCCAATCTGCTGGCGCTCTTCGGCGGCCACAGCGACATCGTTCCGCTTCTCGACGGCGAGGCGCACGCGCGGCGCAAGCGCAGCCTGCTGGCGGCGTTTTCGCCCGAGGCGGTCGCGAGCTACATGCCGGGCCTGCAGCGCCGGATCGACACGTTGCTCGGCAAGTGGCTGGCGCAGGGCCAGGGGCCGGTGACGGCCGAGCTGAAGACCTTGGCGATCGAATCGCTGGCCGGCGCGATCATGGGCATCGAGCCGGGAGAAGAGCTGACCCGCCTGCTTGCCGACAACGCGATCCTCGCGAAAGCGTTCCTGGCCCTGCCGATCAACCTGCCCGGCACCGCTTACACGAAGGGATTGCAGGCGCGCGACCGGATCCTCGCGCTGCTCGAGGGCGTCGTGCGCCGGCATGTCGATTCGCCGCCGGCAGCGCCCGATGGCCTCGCGCGCATCCTGGCCGCGGCTGAAGCGGCAGGTGCGCCGCTCGACCCCAGGACGGCCGCCTGCGAGATGCATCACTTCCTGCTCGCGGGGATGATCGTCTATGCCGAGCTGGCAGCGACGCTGCGCGTGCTGCGCGAGCACCCGCCGGTGCGCGAGCGCCTGCGGGCCGAGGTGCTCGCCCACGCTGCCTCGGGGCCCGTCGGTCCGGCCCAGCTGCGCGCGATGCCGTACCTGATGCAGGTCGTCGACGAGGTCAAGCGCACCTGCCCGAACGTGCCCCTGAGCTTCGGCTGCGCGAAAAGCGCCATCGATGTCGCCGGCTACACCATCCCGCAGGGCCATCTGGTGATGATGGCGGTGTACGAGAGCAACGTCGATCCGATCTTCACGGCGCCGGAGAAATTCGACCCCGAGCGCTTCTCGGCCGAGCGCGACGAGAAGAATCGCGCGCCCGACGCGTTCGCGCCGCAGGGCGCGGGCGCGCTCACGGGCCACAAGTGCGCCGGCTACGACTTCGCGACGGTGATGATGCAGCTCTTCGCCGTGCTTGCGTTGCGAACGGCGACCTGGGACTTGCCCGAGCAGGACCTGTCGCTCAAGTGGGTCGTCCCGCCCGAGCACAAGAGCGGGCTCGTGGTGCGCTGGGCCAAGGCGAAGTAGGGGACCTCAGGACGCGTCCGAGATCGTCTTGTACTTCTTCAGCAGCTCGATGTCCTTCTTCACCTGCTCGGCGACCTCGTCGTCCTTCTTCGGCAGCGATGAATCCGCCCACTGCTTCTTGGCGATGCCCATCGGAACGGCGTAGCGGGTCAGGACGGTCGGATCGCTCTTCGAGGCCATCGCGATCTGTGCACCGATGCCGCGCAAGTCTTCCTTCCAGAAGGTGTTGTAGTCGGCCAGCTTGGGCGGCTTCGACTTGAAGCCGTTCGCCTTCGACGATGCGGTGTCGATCATCGTCTTCAGCTTCTTGCCGGCCTCGGCCCACATCTTCTCGGTCTTCACCTGGGCGTCGATCATGTCCTGCAGGTAGCGCTGGTTCGGCGTGCTGACCGTGCCCCAGGCGACCGCGTAGGTGAACTTGTTGGCGTCGTTCGCCATCAGGGTCAGGACGGGCGAGAACTTCTTGAGCTTGTCGTCCTTGTCGAAGTCCCCGGCCTTCTTCTTCAGCGTCTGCGACAGCTCGTAGAAGACCATCTCCAGCTTCTTGAACTGCGGCTGGTATTTGCGCAGGTAGTCGTCCTGCAGCTGCTTGAGGCCCTTCGCGTCGAAGGTCTTGTTCAACACGAGCGGCGCCACGTTCAGTGTCGCGAAGGGCGCTGCGGCAAAGGCCTTGGCGGCGGTCTGAAGCTCCTCGGTGACGCCGGTCTTGACCTTGCTGATCCGGGCGATCACGCCCTTGGCCTTGTCCCAGGATGCGGTGGTGAGGCTCTTCGGATAGGGGGGCGGGGTGACGGTAGGCACGAGCGATGACCTTTCTGCGGCAGCGGATGCTGCCGAAGGCCGGCAGTGCAACATGCTAAGCACGCGCTCCTCGCCAGCGGGTCAGGGTCATGCCCTACGCGTGGAGCGCGTCACGGAGTTCGGCGGCTTGCATCGCGTCATCCACGCTCCAGGCCGCAAACGACTCCGGCGGGAGCTCCGGCAGCGCGGCCGCCCGCAGCACATCGCGCAGCTCGTCCTTCACCCGCGCCAGCAGCAGCGTGCCGTTGCGCTCCTTCACATAGCGCGCGAAGTCGCGCAGGGCCTCGATGCTCGTGCCGTCGAGGTCGGGCGACTCCTCCAGGCTCACGATCACCGCGCGCGCCGCCGGGTGGGCTTCCATGCGGGCCCGGATCAGCGCGAACACACGATCGGCGTTGGCGAAGAAGAGCGACGATTCCGGCCGCGCGATGACCACGTCGGCCGGACTCGTCGCCTCCGGATGGCGAGCGACGTCGACGTAGTCGTGCCCGCCATGCAGGCAACCGAGCCAGGCCACGCGCGGCGTCGACATGTTGCGCAGCATGAAGGCGACGCTGATGCCTACGGCGACGAGCAGGCCGTCGAGCACGCCGAACAGCAGCACCGCGAAGACGGCGGCCAGCACGATGGTGCGATCGCGTCGCCACTGGAAGTAGGGGCGAAAGACCGAGAGGTCGAGCGTGTGCGACACGGCGTGGATCACCACCGCGGCCAGCATCGGCTCGGGCGTGCGCTCGATCCAGGGCAGCAGCAGCCACAGCGCCAGCAGCACCACGACAGCGGCGAACGCGCCGGCGAGGCGGCTCTGCGCTCCGGCGGATTCGTTGGCCGACGTGGCCGAATAGCCGGCGCCCGCCGGCAGCCCCTGGAAGAGGCCCGAGACCAGGTTGCTCAGGCCCAGCGCCACCAGGTCGCGATTGGCCGACGTGCTGTCGCCGTGGCGCAGGGCGAAGGTGCGGATCGAGCCGTACGACTCGGCGTAGATGATGAAGACCATCGCCACTGCGAGCTGGCCGAGCGTGAGCCAGGTCTCGCGGGCGAGGTGCGGCACCGAAGGCGCTTTGAGGTCGAGGTCGATCGAACCGACGACGGCGACGCCGTGCGCCGTCGTCACGCCGGCCACGGTCAGGCCGATGCCGGCGGCGATGACGAGCAGCGCCGCCGGAATCAGCCGCCAGCGGGCGAGCAGGCGCAGCACGGCGAGCGAGCCCGCGGCCATCGCCAGCCCGGTCAGGTTCCACGACCGCCAGGCCGCGGCCAGGTCGGCAGCGAACTGCAGGAAGTCGGTATGCGACGGATGGACGTCGACGATCTTGGCCACCTGGCGCACGACGATGGTCAAGGCCAGGCCGAAGGCGAAGCCGTGCAGGACGGGCTTGGCGATGAAGTTGGAAATGCCGCCGAAGCGCGCCGCGCCGGCAAGCACGAGCACCGCGCCGGCGAGCATCACGAGGCCGGCCGCCAGGGCCATGCGCAGGACCGGATCGGTGCCGCCGATGCTGGTCGTCGCCGACAGCAGCACCGCCGCCGACGACGAGGTGGCCGAGACGATGGCGAAGCGGCTGCTGCCGGCCAGCGCATAGACGATCAGCCCGGCGAGCATGGCGACGATGCCGGCGCGCGCCGGCAGGTTGGCGATGCCCGAATAGGCCACGGCCTCGGGCAGCAGCAGTCCGGCGAGCGAGAGCCCGGCGATGACGTCGGCACGCCATGGGGTTCGGGCGGAAATCGAAGGGCTCATGGCTGCGCGATCGCGGCGAGCGTCATCGCCCGGGAATCCATTCGCCCATCGGCCGCAGCGGCCCCACCGGAATCTTTCGCCGCACCACCTTCTCACGCTCGGTATCCACGACCGAGCTCTCGATCTGATCGCCGGTGAGAAAGTTGGTGTCGACCTCGTGCTCGTTGCAGGTCTCGCCGGCCTCCATTTTCTGCACGAAGCACATCAGCGGATCTTCGCTCAAACCCGGCGGGCCGCCGGTGGTGAACCAGCTGCTCTTGGCGCCGATCATGAACCAGCGGCCGCCACGCAGCTGGAAGCGCACGTCGTCGCCGTCGAGGTTCTCGAAGGTGCGGACCAGGAACGTGTCGCGGTGCGCCGTGACTTCGCCGAAGCCCGAGCCGTGCGGCCCACGGTCGGTGCTGCAGTCGATCTTGGCGCGCGCCGAGAGCGTCCAGCCGCCGGCGGGTCGTGCCAGCAGCACGAGCAGCGAGCAGGTGGCGTCGTCGGCGGGGTCGTTTTCGTTGCCGAGCACGACGACCAGATCGGCGAGCCCGTCGTGGTTGAAATCGGCGCTCGCCTCCCCGACCACGCGAAAGCCCTTGGGCAGGAAGGCGCCGATGCGCAGCTCCGTCGTCGTCGGAGCCTTGCGGCGCCTGGGCAAGCGCTGCTGCTCGCCCAAAGCTGGCATGCAGCCGCGACCGCAATCGCGCGCAGGAGGGGTGCAGGAGGCGTCATTGGAGTGTCCTTCGCGATTTTGCCGAGGGCCCGAGATCGAGCCCCGGGACCGATCGTCGCGTGCCGGTGCGAAGGCGCCATGAAGTCCGGGTGAAGGGCGTCGCCACGGCGTCGATGGCATGATCGCCCGGAGTCTTTCGACCGCGGAGCAGCCATGATCGTCGAGCGCATCTGGACCGGCAATTCCTATCGCAACTACAACTACCTGATCGCCTGCCCGGAGAGCGGCGAGGCGCTCGCCATCGATCCGCTCGACCACGGCAAGTGCCTGGCCGCGGCGAAGAAGAACGGCTGGCGGATCACGCAGATCCTCAACACGCACGAGCACCACGACCACACCGGCGGCAACGCCGCCGTCGTCGCCGCGACCGGCGCGAAGGTGATCGCGCATCACAACGCCGGTGCGCGCATCCCGGGAGTGGATCGCGGCGTCAAGGCGGGCGACGTGATCAAGGTCGGCAAGACCGTCGAGCTGGAGTGCCTGGACACGCCGGGCCACACGATGTGCCACATCTGCCTGCGCGCGCATGGCGACAAGCCGGCGCTCTTCTCCGGCGACACCTTGTTCAATGCCGGCGCGGGCAACTGCCACAACGGCGGCAACGCCGAAGATCTCTACGCCACCTTCGTCGATCAGCTTGCCAGGCTGCCCGACGACACGCGCGTCTATCCGGGTCACGACTACATCGAGAACAACCTGCGCTTCACGCTCGCGCGCGAGCCCGACAACGTTGACGCGAAGGCGCTCCTGCCGACGGTGGAGGGACAGGATCCGGCGACGATGCGCGTCACCACGCTGGCCGAGGAAAAGCGCATCAACACCTTCTTGCGCCTGTCGAGCCCGAGCGTGATCGCGGCGTTGCGCGAGGCCTTCCCCGATCTGCCGGAGCGCCCCGACGCGAAGACGGTGTTCGTGAAGCTGCGCGAGCTGCGCAATCGCTGGTGATCGGCGCGCGGCGAGAAGGATCACCGAGGCATTGAAGGCGCCGCCGGAGCGGGTGGCCGGACAAGCCCGGGCCCGGGCCCGGGCGCGGGCGACGGCGCAGCGATCAGCTTCACCTCGACGGAAGGGCGCGCGGGACGAGGCGAGGGAACCCGCTTCCACGCGAGGCTGACGATCACCGCGGTAAGTACCGCGAGCGCGAGCGCGAGTGCCGCGGCGAGCGCGCGCAGTCGCCGGCTGGGCTTGGCCCATTCGATACCGGGAGCGCCGCCTCGCCGCGAGGCGGTGGTGTCCACGCCCGTCATCCGCTCGTCTTGCATGCCGCGGTGCATGCCGACGATCCGGGCACCCCGCCGTGCCACAGCCCGCCGAACTGCCGGCGCTCGCACTCGTATCGCGCCACGACGTTCCGGATGTCCTGCTCGTCGCCGCGAAACACATCGGCCAGTGCAGCGAACTTCGCTTCGCTGGCGTCGAGCCGTCGCGTCAGGTCGGGTGTCGGCTTCTTGCCTTTGTAGAACTCGAGCTCGTCGTCGATCGTCTTGCGCTCTCGCGCCAATTCAGCGAAGCGGTCTTGCGCAAGACGGAGCCTGGCCGCGATCTCCTGCAAATCGGCAAGCTGCGCCGCGCGGTGGCCGGCTTCGTCGGGGAAGCGACGCAGGAACTGCCCTTCCAGCCGCTCGGCGCGGCGCCGCTCTTCCGGCGTGAGCGGGCAGGGTGGAAGCTGCGCAGGGGGTGCGGTGGCCTGGACCACCGGGCACGGGTGATCGGACAAGGTGACATGCCCTTGCTCATCGACGCAACGAAATGGCTGCGTCGCCTGCGACGACGCGCTCGCCGTGCACGCCGCGATGGCGGTGGCCGCCATCCACACCCACTTCGTCATCATCGAAACACCCTCCGCACCGGCGATAGTGTCTCAAGTCGCCGGCGACAAAAGGGGCCTGTTCACGGGGGCGCGTCCTTCAGTCTCTGCAGCAACTCGAGCGTGGGATAGCCGTCGGCAGGCAGGCCGACGCTGCGCTGGAAGCGGCGCACGCCGTCGCGCGTCGTCGGGCCCATCAGGCCATCGGGCTTGCCGCTGTCGAAACCGCGCTCGTTCAACCTCGTCTGCAGCTCCAGCACCTGGCTGCGGGTCAGCCCGACGAGATCGCGCGGCCAGGGCGCCTGCACGTCGGGGCCGCCGGCCAGCCGTTGCGCCAGCAGACCGACCGCGAGCGCGTAGCTGAGCGAGTTGTTGTAGCGCCGGATGGCGCGAAAGTTCGGCCCGATGAGAAAGGCCGGCCCGCGTGCGCCGGCGGGCAGCAGGATCGCGGCCTCGGCAAATTCCGGCAACGGCGCACCGTCGGGCGTCTGCACGCCTTCGGCCGACCATTGGGCGGAGCTCTGGCGCAGCGCATCGTCGGCACGCACTACGTCGAACCCCGGTGGCAGGCGCACCTCGACGCCCCACGGCTGATCCGCTTGCCAGCCCGAGCGCGCCAGGAAATTCGCGGTCGAGGCCAGCACGTCGGCCATGCTGCCCCAGATGTCGCGCCGGCCGTCGCCGTCGGCGTCGACCGCATAGGCCAGGAAGGCCGAGGGCAGGAACTGGGTCTGCCCCATCGCGCCGGCCCACGAGCCGATCATTCGCGCGCGGTCGATGTCGCCGCTCTGCAGGATCCTCAGTGCATCCAGCAACTGGCCGCGCGCCCACGCTTCGCGCCGGCCCTCGAAGGCCAGGGTCGCGAGCGCATCGATGGTCGGGATGTCGCCGTAGTTGTTGCCGAAGTCGCTCTCGATGCCCCAGATCGCGATCAGCACCTCCGTGGGCACGCCGTAGCGCGCCGAGGCGGCGTCGGCTTCGGCGCGGAGCTGGAGCAGCTTGTCGCGTCCGGCCTCGATGCGCCGCGTCGTGACGACGCCGTCGAGATAGGACCAGATCGTGCGTGTGAATTCCGGCTGGGCCCGGTCCAGGTCGACGACCCGAGGAACGTAGGCAACGGCGTCGAAGGCCGCGTGCAGCGTTGCCTCGTCGATGCCGCCAGCGCGCGCCGTGTCGCGAAAGTGCGAAACCCAATCGGCGAAGCCTGCGGGCTGGGCCGGTTCGGTGGCAGCGGTGGCCGAGGTCGGCGGGCTGGTTGTGGAAGGCGGCGAAGCAGGTCGCGGCGGAACGGGCGCTGCCGCGGGCGAGGCGGGTGGCGCCGGCGGTGGCAGCGGCGTCGATGCAGCGCAACCCGTCAGGAGCGCGGCGACGAGCATGGCGACGTGCCGTCGAAGGCGAAGCAGCGCGGCGTCGGGTGCGGGCATCGCCGAATTCTGACCGGCCAGGCGCATTCACCCGAAGGCAGGGGCATGCCGATTCGTGCTCTCATGCGCGGACAATGACCACCGTCATGCCGGCTGCGCCATCCGAACTTCCCATCGTCAGCTGGCACGCCCACGTGTACTTCGACCCAGCCTCGACGCGCGCAAGCGCGGAGCAGGTTCGGCGCGGCATCGCCGAGCGCTTCAAGGTGCAGCTCGGGCGCTGGCATGAGGTGCCGGTCGGCCCGCACACCGGGGCGATGTACCAGGTCGCCTTCGATGTCGATGTCTTCGCCGACCTGCTGCCATGGCTGGCCTTGCATCACGAAGGTCTGAGCGTGCTCGTGCATCCGAACACGTTGCGCCCGCGCGCCGACCACCTCGTTCACGCGCTCTGGCTCGGCGCGCCGCTGCCGCTGCGAGGCGACGTGCTGCCCGAGTCGATCGACGCTCGCGAAGAGTCGCCGATCGTGCCGAACACCTAGCCGCGCCTTGTCGACGCGGCTTCGCATTCCAGTCATGGCGACCATCGGCAAGGCGAGCGGCCCGCTGCGCGTCGGCCTCATCTCCGACACGCACAACCTCCTGCGCCCCGAGGCCGCCGCGTTCCTGCGCGGCAGCGACCACATCGTTCATGCCGGCGACATCTGCGAGCCGGCGGTGCTCGAGGCGCTGCGCGCCATCGCACCGACCACCGCCGTGCGCGGCAACAACGATCACGGCGCCTGGGCCGAAGCGCTGCGCGAGTCCGAGCTTGTCGAGGTCGGCGCTGTCGTGCTCTACGCGATCCACGACATCGCCCGGATCGATATCGACCCCGAAGCGGCCGGCGTGCGCGTCGTTGTCTCGGGCCATTCGCACCAGCCGAGTGTCGAGGAGCGCGGTGGCGTTCTTTTCGTGAACCCCGGCAGTGCCGGGCCGCGCCGCTTCAGGCTGCCGATCTCGATCGCCGAGCTGAGGGTCGATGGCGGGGCGGTGTCGGTCCGATTCGCCGAGCTCGGGGGCAAGGCCGGGTAGTTCGGTCGTTGCCCGGGCTCGCGATCCCGCGCCGGCCCCACTCTTGGGGATGGGCGCGACCTTGTTCGCCGAGCAATATCGCGCCGTTGTTCGCAAGCGCCGCCACGTTCGGGAGCAGAGCAGTGGCCCCGCAGCAGCAACCACCTCCCAACCACTCGGAGAATTGCCATGCTTTCGAAAGCCGCACTCGACTTCATTCTTCATATCACCGACTACTTCCACGGGCACTACGAGGACCCGGAGTGGGGCAGGATGCCTGCCACGCAAATCCTCGTCGCCGTCGCCATCCGCGACCTGGCTGGCGGCATTCATGACAAGGAGATGCGAGGCCAGATGACCGCCGCAGCGGACAAGGTCGTTGCGATGAACAGTCAGATCGTCGCCAGAACCTGACCGGAAGACACGCACGCCGCGCCCGGGATTTCCGGCCGGCGTGCGCCGGCTACGGCTGCAACTCCCGCACCGGCCGAACCTCGATGCTGCCATGGCGCGCCGGCGGAATGCGGGCCGCGAGCTGGATCGCCTCGTTCAGGTCGCGCGCATCGACCAGGTAGAAGCCGGCGAGCATCTCGCGCGTCTCGGCGAACGGACCGTCGAAGAGCGTGACCTCGCCGCCGCGTACGCGCACCGTGGTGGCCGTGTCGACCCGGTGCAGGGGCTCGGCCGCCAGCATCCGCTGGCCCTCGGCGAGTTGCTGCGCATAGGCGGCGCACTCGGCGTCGCTGCAGGCCGACCAGTGCTCGGCGTCGAGGTAGACGAGACAGAGGTACTTCACAGCCGCGCCGCCACTTCGGCGAGCTGGCTGGTGCACAGGCCCCAGCCTTCGGCGAAGCCCATCTTCTCGTGCGCTTCGCGATCGGCCTCGCTCCAGTGCCGGGCCTTGTCGCGGGTGATGACGAGATCGAGGTTCTTGCTCATGTCGGCTTCTCCTGTGCGACGCCGTCACTGCATCGGGATCGGTTCGCCGTTGACGGCCCAACTCACGCCGAAGCGGTCGGTGAGCATGCCGAAGGTCTTGGCCCAGAAGCTGGGCATGAGCGGCATCGTCACCGTGCCGCCTTGCGAGAGGGCGTGAAAAGCACTCTGCGCCTGGTCGACGGTGTCGTATTGCAGGGCCAGCATGTTGCCCTTGATGCCTTCGTAGGGGCGGCCCGGAGGCGCATCGCCCGCGAACAGCATGGCACCGCCGGGGATCAGGAGAGCCGCGTGCATGATGCCGTCGGCGCTCGGCATGCCGCCTTCGCAGCCTTCGGCAGGGGCGGCGGGCGCAGGCATGTCGGCATAGGTCAGCATGGCCTGGATCTTGGCGCCGAGTGCCTTCTCGTAGAAGGCGAAGGCTTCGCGGGTCTTGCCATCGAAGGCCAGGTAGGGCGTGAGGGTGGTGGTCATGAAATCTCCTGCTGGTGTTGATGTGAGTCGGCGACAGGCCGGCATGGACTGGTCGAACGGCTTCGACGGATTTCGACAGATCCCGAAAGTTTTTCTCACGCCGGCAGGTCGGCCAGCCGGCGCATCAGAAAGCGGCGCTCCGGTTCCTGGCGCGCCAGGGCCACGGCGGCCCGGTAGTGCGCCGCTGCCTCGGGCAGGCGACCGGCGCGCCGGCACAGGTCGGCCGCGGCCGCCGGGCCGGCGTGATAGCCAGGCAGAGCTGGGAGCAGCGGCTCGATCAAGGCCAGCCCGGCCTCGGGCCCGTCGCGCATGCCCACTGCGACGGCGCGGTTCAGCGCGATCACCGGGCTCGGCTCGACGCGCAGAAGCACGTCGTACAAACCCACGATCTGCGGCCAGTCGGTGACCGAAGCGCTCGCTGCCTCGGCATGCACGGCGGCGATCGCGGCCTGCAGCGCGTACGCGCCGAAGGCCGCGGGCGACCGGGTGGCTTGCCACGACGCCGGGCGCGCCAAGGCGTCTTGCGCCAGTGCGCAACCTTCGGCGATGGCGGCCTGGTTCCACAGCGAACGGTCTTGATCCTCGAGCGCGACGAGCTCGCCGTCGTGGGTCGCGCGCGCAGCGCGGCGCGAGTCGTGCAAAAGCAGCAAGGCGAGCAGGCCCTTCACCTCGGGCTCGGGCAGCAGCGCGTGCAGCAGGCGCGCGAGGCGAATGGCTTCGTCGGCGAGCGCCGCGGCATGGGCCGCGTGGCCTTCCGTGAACACCAGATACACGACGCGCAGCACGCTCGCCAGCCGCGCCGGCCGCTCGGCTGGTTCCGGCACCTCGTAGGGAATGCGCGCCGCCGCGATCTTCGCCTTGGCGCGCACGATGCGTTGCGCCAGCGTCGGCGTGGCGATGAGGAAGGCGCCGGCAATCGCCTCGGTGGTGAGGCCGCAGACCTCGCGCAGCGTGAGGGCGATGCGCGCTTCTTCCGAAAGGCTCGGGTGACAGCAGGTGAAGACGAGGCGCAGGCGATCGTCCTCGATCGCGGCGCGTCCGTCCCAGCGCTCTTCCCAGCCGGGTGCCTGATCGCAGGCGCCCTCGACCTGCTCGACGGCGTCGTCGAAGGCCACGAACATCCGTTCGCGTCGGATCCGGTCGATGGCGCGAAAGCGTCCGGCCGACACCAGCCAGGCCACCGGGTTGGCCGGCACGCCTTGCGCCCGCCACTGCTCGGAGGCGGCAGTGAAGGCGTCGTGCAGCGCGTCTTCGGCAAGGTCGAAGCTGCCGAGCAGACGCACCAGCGTCGAGAAGACGCGGCGGCCTTCCTGGCGATACAAGGTGGCGACGATGTCGTCCATCGCTGAAGACTAAACCACGGGCACGACGACGCACTCGCGCTCGACGAGCCACCTCAATGCATCGCGGCCCGCAGGAGAGACAAGCCGGACACGAGCATCGGATCTGCGGCCGGCTGCGCGTCAACCGCCTGCCAGCTTGCTCTTGAAGCCTTCCCTGGCGAGCAGCGAGACGAGTGCGTCGCGCTGGTCGCCCTGGAACTCGAGCGCGCCTTCCTTGACGGTGCCGCCGGTGCCGCATGCCGACTTCAGGCGCCTCGACAGCGCAGCCAACGCAGCCTCGTCGAGCACCAGGCCGGTCACCGTCGTGACGGTCTTGCCGCCGCGGCCGCCGACCTCGCGGCGGATGCGGGCGATGCCGTCGCCGGCAGGCGCCGCGCGCGCCTGCGATGTGGCGCATCTGCAGGCGCCGATCGGCGCCCGGCAGAGCGGGCACATCCGGCCCGCGTCGGTGGAATACACGAGGCCAGCGGAGAGTGCGCGCTTGGGCATGCCGCCATTCTGGCTGCGCGCAGCGGCGCCATGCCGATGCCGGATCCGGCTATCGCCCCGACGGCTTGTTCAGGGCGGCGGCGGCGCGCACCAGCGTCTTGAACGCCGCCTCGTCGAGATCGTCGTTCTCGTGGATATCGATGGCACGCCGGGTGTTGCCCTCGAGGCTGGAGTTGAACAGTCGGGCCGGGTCCTCGAGCGACGCGCCCTTGGCGAAGGTGAGCTTCACGACGCTCTTGTAGGTCTCGCCGGTGCAGATCAGGCCATCGCGATACCAGCACGGCACGCCTCGCCACTTCCACTCTTCCACCACCTCCGGCACGGCCTGCTTGATGAGCGCGCGGACGCGGGCGAGCATCTTGCCGCGCCAGTCGTCCAGCTCCTTGATCTTCGCGTCGATCAGACGGGAAGGGGATTCGCCGTCCGTCGTTGCGCTCTTCTTCATGTCGTCTGCACCTCGGACTTCAGTCTATCCGCGCCACGCCGGCCGCATCGATTGCCCGGTCGCCGCCGCACCTGGGCTGGGCGACGTTAGAGTGAACGCATTCCCGCACGCGTATCGACAGGAGCCCGAGCCGATGAGCGCCACCCGTTCCACGAGCCAGCGAATCGCGACGCCTGTTCCTGCCACGCTCATTCCGGGCGACGGCATCGGGCCCGAGGTGGTGGAGGCGACGCTCCAACTGCTCGATGCGCTGGGCTCGCCCTTCGTCTGGGACGTGCAGCAGGCGGGCGTGGCCGGCGTCGCCGCCTCGGGCGATCCGCTGCCTGCGGCCACGCTGGCCAGCATCCGCGAACGCAGGCTGGCGTTGAAGGGTCCGTTGACGACGCCGATCGGCGAGGGCTTCCGATCCTCGAACGTGCGGCTGCGCGAGGAGTTCGAGCTCTTCGCCAACGTCCGGCCGGCGCGCACGCTGATTCCGGGCCGATTCGACAACATCGATCTCGTGCTGGTGCGCGAGAACCTCGGCGGCTTCTACGTCTCGCACGAGTACTACATCCCGATCGGCGACAACCCGAAGGCCGTCGCGGTGGCCACCGGCGTCAACAGCCACGACGCCTGCGTGCGCATCGCGCGCTTCGCCTTCGAGTACGCCCTCAAGCACGGCCGCAAGACGATCACGGTGGTGCACAAGGCCAACATCCTGAAGGCCCTGACCGGCATCTTCCTGGAAGCGGCGCGCGAGGTGGCCCGCGACTACGAGGGCCGGGTGCAGATGAACGACATGATCGTCGACGCCTGCGCGATGCAGCTCGTCCTGAACCCGTGGCGCTTCGACATGCTGCTGTGCACCAACCTCTTCGGCGACATCCTCTCCGACCTGGTGGCCGGCCTGGTCGGCGGCCTGGGCATGGCGCCGGGCTCCAACTTCGGCCGCGACGCGGCGATCTTCGAGGCGGTGCACGGCTCGGCGCCCGACATCGCCGGCAAGGGCATCGCCAATCCGATCTCGCTGATGCTGGCGGCTTGCATGATGCTCGACCATGTCGGGCACGCCGACCTCGCCGGGCGGGCGCGGCAGGCGATCACCGACACGCTCAATCAGGACCAGGTCCGCACCGGCGACCTGGGCGGCAAGGCCACGACGCGCGAATTCAGCGCGGCGGTCTGCGCGCGTGTAGCGAGTGGCTGATGGCGACCCTAAGGAGTCGGTCAATGCCGCATGTTGGCCAGCCCGAAAGCCGACACGCCGTTACCTTGGCTTTTGGCTTCAGGTGTGCCGCCCGACCGGCCGCAGGGCTCGCCTTTACCGAGAGGCTAGGCCGCACTACTCGGACCAAGTGAAGCGTCTACAAGTATTTCTGCCAGACGCGTTGGCTCGTCCAGCATCACGTCGTGACCGCACTCCACCTGTATTGTTTTCCAGCCTTGCCCCAGTGCTTTGCTGTAGTGCGGAAGGAATGGCGGATGCCCGCCCCCCCACCCGGTGGCTAGAACGTAAACGATGGAAGCTATTCGCGCCTGATTTCCATTAAGTTTGCTGGGTTGCAACCAGCAATCGATTGATTGAGGTGTGCACTGCCTATCGACCCACTCTCGATCGGCCACATTGACGCTGAATTTCGAAGCCGCTATTGGGAGGACCTTCCACCCGTCCTGCAGCCGTTCTGCGGGAATATTCTTCGATAGGTCTTGACCATTCTCAGGTATGAATGCGTCAAGGTACACGAGGGATCGGACCCGTTGAGGAAGGCGATCTGCGACGCCGGCAACGACTGCGCCGGCGTACGAATGCCCGCAGAGCACCACATCGTCGAGCTCCTCCCACTCGATCAGATTGGCTATGTCCAGGATGTGTGTCTCGAGCGTGATCTCGGGGGTGAGCAGGTGAGACCGATCCGCCACGCCTGTCAGTGTTGGTGTGAACACATCATGACCACGGCTCTGAAGCTCGCGCCTTACTCTCTTCCAGCACCAACTTCCATGCCAAGCTCCATGAACGAGGACAAAGGTGCTCACACGACTGTCTCCTAGCAGATGCATGGATGCTAGCCAATGAATTGAAGCAGCCGTTCGTGACCGGCCACTCCCTGGCCGATTGCAGCCTCAGGACCAGCGGCAGCTCGCGACCCATTTGCGGACATCAAGACCGCGAATCTCGCGAACCGAAAGCTGTCGTTCAACTTCCCGCTTTTAGTGGCGGACCGCGCTAGATCGTTCGTTGCCGACCGTTGTTAGGCGCTACCGCTTCGCGATCGCCTGAACGGCGGCGCTCGGCCGCAGCAACTCAGCCTTGATGAATCGGCTCCCCAACGCGGCAAAGAAGATCGGCGCAAAGCCGAGCACGACCGAATATGCCAGCAGTCCCGTGGGCCCGATTGCCCCTACTTTGAGAAGCCCGTAGCCCACGCCAAGGAAGATGTGGGCAAGGATTCCGGCAACGAACGCTAACCCAACGACCTTGGCGCTGTATGGGCCGCGAATACCGCAGACGTAGATCACCCACGCAGACAAGGGAACCATCAGCAAGAGGCCGGTCAGCATGCCGGCGTTGTAGTCTCGCGTGACGACGGTCACGAGAACGTGCAGGACGCCGTTCATGAGAATCATGCCCCAGAAGCTGAGGCCGATTGCGACGTTGCGCCTGCCAAGGTAAGCGGCCAGCGGCGCTCCCACCCACATCAGCGCAATATTTACCACCGGATAGAACGCCAGGGGGATAGGGCACTCTGGATACGCCGGATAACCCATGTTCTTGCAGACGTTCTCCTGAATGGCAAAGGAGCCGAAGCCCAATGCTGGCAGGCTGTATTCCTCGAACTGATGAATCCAGTAGATCGGCGCGGCGAGCCACCCCAGCCACACTGGATCACGCCAGCGCGATTCGGCTGTGTTGCCGCGGAATGTGTCGGTGGTCATCATGATGGCGACCATCACGACCGCGCCACCGAGCCCTATGAAAGGCCAAGCGGTGTCGAACCAGTTCATCTGCATGGTGCATCTGCCCCGCGTGGGAGGAAGTTTCGATATGCCGAGGTCACGTCACCTTGATGAGCGCGCCGTTCCGCCACTTCTCACCGAGCCAGGGGACTAGAAGGAACAGGACCGCGTTCGCCACTTGGGTCCATACGAGTGTGCTGCTATCGATCAAGCCTCGGATGAACAACTGGATGGACCCCATGAGGATGACATGAAGGATCACGCCATCTGCGATCAGCAGCGCCATCGCCTTGTAGCTCAACCGCCCCTTGCCGAAGCAGGCATAGGCAACCCAGAACGACACTGGAACGAAAAGAACGGCTGCGGTTAGCGTGCCCGGGCCGTAGCCAACTCCTGCCACGAGCGGCACGAGATGCACCAAGGCGTTGGTAAAGATCACGCTGTAAAACGTGAGTGCGACAAGCGGATGACGTCGGCTCAGCAATGCCGCGATCGGCGCGCCGATCCAGAACAGCGGAATGTTGACTGCCAGGTAGAACAATGGCGGCAAAGTGCAGTCTGGGTAGGCAGGAAGCTTCAAGACGCCGCAGATGGAATCGGGAAATTCGTGCATTCGTCCGAACAAATCGATGCCGTATTCCTCGACGTTGTGCAGCAGATAGATCACCATGGCCATCCAGGACAACCAAACCCGATCGCGCCAGCGGGATGAACCCAGTTCGCTGCGAAGGAGTTGGGTGCCGAAGAGCAGGACCAGCAACACAACTGCTGCAATCCCTCCGATCCACGGGAACGCGAGATCGAGCCAACTCCACTCCACGGAACTTCTCCTTGTAGCGCCTCGCTCAAAGCGAGTAGCTCATGGGCGGCAAGTTTGAATCCGGTTCAATCTAGCGTCAATATATTTCGCAATTCGCACTGCATCTTTCAATCCACGACGCGATGACCGAGGCCCGAAGCAGACGCCGTACCGATGGGCAGGCGACCCGCGAGCGCATCCTGGAAGCAGCAGGTGAACTCTTCGCCGCCGATGGCTACGCCGATACCACCGCCAAAGCGATCGCAGACCGGGCCGAGGTGAGCCTGACCCTGATCAACTACTACTTCGGCGGTCGTGCAGGGCTCTATCGGGCCGTGTTGATTGAGGCTCACCGACGCCTCGGCAAGCTATCCGACATGCGCGACCTTGCCGAAAGTGACCTGCCTGCTACGGCGAAGCTGCGCGTGCTGATTTACGCGCTGGTACGACCTGCAACGAAGCGCCAACCGGGGTGGCACATCAATGTGCTGGCCAAGGAAATCTTTGCGCCGTCAGCGCACTTCCCCGTTCTGTATGAGGCCGAGGTTCCGCCCAAACTGGCGATCATCAAGCAGATCCTCAGCGACATTACGACGATTCCCGCCGACGATCCTGCACTGGTGCGCTGCGTGATCAGCTTGTTGGCGCCGTGCTCGATGCTGCTGATCGCGGCACGGGGCGCGCCGGGGCCGCTGGAGGAAGTTCGTCGGATGCCTCGCGAAGCCATCATCAACCATCTGCACACGTTCACGCTTGCCGGACTCGAGGCAATTGCCCGCGAGCACGGCCGTCGAGACCCACCCAGGTCGGATCGAGCCAGCGCATCAAGGCGAGGGGACAAGAGTCGACCGGCTAAGTCCAAGAATTGACGGCAAGTCGCTGGCCTCGAGGCTGGTCAGCTCTCAGAGCGAAGGAGCCCTATCGTTGCGCAAAGCAGCTGGTCGCAGGCGGCGTCTCTTGGCCGACTGCCCGCGCAAGCCGCCATCGGCAGAGGTAGAGCTTTAGCTCCCTGTCGGATAGGGTGGCACAACACCTGGCGCGCTGAGCGTGTGGGCCACCTGCAAGAGCAATTCCAGGTCCAGCTGCTCGGGGTCCTTCGGAGCCAGGTCGTAGTGGCACAGGGTGCCGATGAGCACACCCTCCGGATCCATGATCGGAATTCCACAATAGGCCCGGACCACCTCGCGGGCCGGATGCGTCGACGTTCGCGGATCCATCAGCGCGTCGGCCGTCACGAATGCACCACGACTGTCTCGTACGTAGCAGCAGTAAGTCGCCGTGTCTGGAACTTCCGACGCCTGAACGACGCTCAGGTCTTCGCGATCGACATGGATGGCCGAAGTTGCCTTTCCGTCCTGAAAGCGAAACACGCTGATGAATCGATAGTCGGTCAAGCGCAATACGGAGTAGAGGGCGGCGCGCGTCCCTTCGGCATCGAGAAGGTTCTTGAAAACGCTAAATGCCACGGCGGTCGAGTCGACCTGACCGGATGGACGAACTAACGCGGCTGTCTTCGCGTCGGCACTCTTGACGTGCTCGGCGGATAGACGGACGGCCTGCTCCAACTGTTCCCGCTTCTCTGAACGGCCCGACGGTCGAAATGAAGTCGCACTCACCTATCTAGGCTATCACGCGCCGCTTCGTCCTTTTAGCCCGTGGTGCAACCGGAAACCAGTCATTCGCGAGCGTCCGTTTCTGGCCGCAAGCAGACTCAGCTCGCGATACGTGCTGCGCTTGATCATGGAACAACGGACCGACCTTGTTCCGGATGGGTTATGCGAAGCAGTTCAAACTCTCGGCTCACTATCAAGCTCGACCCATGGCTGCCCTCGACTTTTTCACGCTCGACAACACTTACGCCCGCGACCTCGAAGGCTTCTCGGTGCCCTGGCGCCCCGAAGCCGTGCCGGCACCCAAGGCGCTTTTCTTCAACGCGCCTCTGGCCGAAGAACTCGGGCTGGACGTGGCCGCGCTGGCCGGTGAAGAGGGCGCTGCGCTTTTCGTCGGCAATGCCTTGCCCGAGGGACTTCAGCCCATCGCGCAGGTTTACGCCGGCCATCAGTTCGGCGGCTTTTCGCCGCAGCTCGGCGATGGCCGTGCGGTGCTGCTCGGCGAGGTCATCGACCGCGCGGGCCGGCGCCGCGACATCGCCCTCAAAGGCTCGGGCCGGACCCCGTATTCGCGTGGCGGCGACGGCAAGGCGGCGGTCGGGCCGATGCTGCGCGAGGTCCTGATCGGCGAGGCGATGCATGCCCTCGGCATCCCGACGACGCGCGCGCTGGCGGTGGTGGCCACCGGACAGCCGGTGCTGCGCGAGGCGGGTGCGCTGCCGGGCGCCGTGCTCACGCGCGTGGCGGCCAGCCACATCCGCGTCGGCACCTTCCAGTTCTTCGCTGCCCGCGGCGACGTGACGCGCGTGCGCCAGCTCGCCGAGTACGCGATCGCGCGCCATGACACCGAGCTGGTCGGCACGCCGCGGCGCTTCCTCGGCCTGCTCGAGCACGTGGCCGAGCGCCAGGCCATGCTCATCGCGCAATGGATGAACGTCGGCTTCATCCACGGCGTGATGAACACCGACAACATGACGATCTCGGGCGAGACGATCGACTACGGGCCCTGCGCCTTCCTCGAGGCCTACGACCCGAAGGCGGTGTTCAGCTCGATCGACAGCCAGGGCCGCTATGCCTTCGGCAACCAGCCGGCCATCGCGCGCTGGAACCTGGCGCGCCTGGCCGAGTCGCTGCTGCCGCTGCTCGACGACGATGAAGACAAGGCGATGACCGAAGCGATGCGCGTCATCGACGCCTTTCCGGCGCGCTATCGCCACCACCTGCTGAGCGGCCAGCGCGCCAAGCTCGGCCTGCAAGGAGTCACCGACGCCGACGACCTTGCTGACACCGCGCTGGCCGACGACTGGCTCGCCCTGCTGCAGGCGTATCGCATCGACTTCACGCTCGCCTGGCGCCGCCTCGCCGACGCCGCCGCCGGCGACGAGCTGCCCTTGCGCTCGCTCTTCGCCAGCCCCGACGGCGCCGTCGCGTCGAGCGCGCTCGACGATTGGCTGCGCGGCTGGCGCGAGCGCTGCGGGCGCGAAGACGAAGGTGCAGCGCCGGGCGGCGACGCGGCCAAGGCGTGGACGGCGCGGGCCGAGCGCATGCGCCGCGTCAACCCGTGGATCATCCCGCGCAACCATCGTGTCGAGGAGGCGCTGGCTGCGGCCTCCGACGACGATGACCTCGGCCCCTTCGATCGCCTGCTCGAGGCCCTGCGTCAGCCCTATGACGAGAGCGCCGGCAACGCCCGCTACGGCGAGCCGGCGCCGGCCGAAATCACGGCGTGCTACCGCACGTTCTGCGGCACCTGAGCAGGCAGGGTCCGCGGCCCAGGCCGCTCTGCCCGGAGTTGCCGAGGCGGGCTCAAGCCTTGCTCAGCGACCCAGGAAGCCGCGCACGAGACCGATGGTCGCGGCCGGGTTCTCTTCCATGATCCAGTGCCCCGATTCGGGCACGATGCCTTCGGTCACGTCGTCATCGGCGGCACGCATGACGGTGGCCATCATCGGCCCGAACGACTTCTCGCCGCCGATCGCGAGGATCGGCATCTTCAGGCGGTCGTGGGCCAGGAAGGCGCGGTTGTCGAGCGCGTCCTGGTCGAAGGCGGCGAACTGGGCGAAGCCCGAATGCATGGCGCCGGGCAGGGCGTAGAGCCTGGCGTAGTGGCGCCGCGCCGCTTCGCTGAAACGGTCGGGCGAGGCCGAGAACTCGTTCCAGAAGCGGTCGAGATAGATCCGCTCGCGGCCCTTCACCAGGCGCTCCATGTCGGGACCGCCGAAACGGAAGTGCCAGAGCAGCGGGTTCTTCAGGATTTCTTCCCACGGCCCGACGCCGGGCACCGGTGCGTCGATGAGCACCAGCCGGCGCACGCGCTCGGGGTGCTGGGCCGCGAACTGGAACGCCACCATGTTGCCGATGTCGTGCGCCACCACGTCGGCCTGTTGCACGCCGAGCGCGCTCATCACGCCGGCCACGTCGCCGGCCTGCGTCTTCTTGTCGAAGCCGCCGGCCGGTTTCGACGACAGGCCCAGGCCGCGCAGGTCGGGAACGATCACCGTGTGGTCGCGAGCGAGCTCGCGGGCGAGCGGTGCCCACATGTCGCCGGTCTCGCCGTAGCCGTGCAGCAGCAGCACCGCCGGCCCGGTGCCGCCGGAGCGCACGTGGATCGTGGTGCCGTTGGTGGCGATGTCGCGCACGGCGAAAGACGGGAAGCTGAAGTCGGCGGCACGCGCGGCCACCGGCAGGAGCAGCAGCGATATCGACCACGCCAGAGCAAGAGAAAGGAAGGCACGCATGAGAAGTCTCGGGAAGTGAGCAGGGTTCGCCGGATGCGGACCTGGGCTCAGTATCGAGCGGAACTCCCGAGCCGACTAGCCTGAATCGCGCGCAATCAGTTTCAACTATGAGTTTAAGATGAGCCATGGCGCCTCTCCAGCACCTGGTCTCGTTCGTCCGCACGGCCGAGCACGGCAGCTTTTCCGCCGCCGCACGCGTCCTCGGGCTGACGCCGGCGGGCGTCAGCAAGAACGTGGCGCGTCTCGAGGCCGACCTGGGCATGCGCCTCTTTCAGCGCAGCACGCGCCGGCTGGCGCTGACCGAAGGCGGCGAGCGCTTTCTTCGCACGATCGACGGCCCGCTGGCGAACCTGCAGGCTGCCGTCGGTGGCGCGCGTGCGCGCGACGACCAGGCCGTCGGCACCCTCAAGGTCAGCATGGGGCAGGCCTTCGGCCGCAAGTTCCTGGTGCCGCTGCTCGCCGAGTTCCTGGCCGGCCATCCGCGCGTGCTGCCCGACTGGCATTTCGACAACCGCCAGGTCGACATCGTCGGCGAAGGATTCGACGCAGCCATCGGCGGCGGCTTTCCCCTGGCGTCCGGCGTCGTCGCCCGCGAGCTGGCGCCGGTGCACATCGTCGCGGTCGCTTCGCCGGCCTATATGGCGAGCCGCCCCGCGCCCGTCCACCCCGCCGATCTCACGCTCTTCGACGGCATCATGCGACGCTCGTCGCCCACCGGCCGCGTTCGCCCGTGGACGCTGCGCTCGCGGCGCAGCGAAGAGCAGCCGGTGCCGTGCCAGCCGCGTCTGATCTTCAGCGACCCCGAATCGATCGCCGAGGCGGCCCGGCTGGGCCTCGGCGTGGCGCTGCTGCCGATGCCGTTCGCCTTCGATCGTCTTCGCTCGGGCGAGCTCGTGCGCCTGCTGCCAGGCTGGTACAGCGATGCCGGGCCGGTCTCGCTCTACTACCCGAGCCGGCGCATGCTGCCGGCCAAGACCCGTGTCTTCGTCGACTTCGTCGTCGAGCGCTTCCAGGCGGCAGGCTTCGCGCGTCTGGTCGACGGCCGCTGACCCGCCGCCCTTGCTGCGCGGCCTCGGGCGGCGGCGCCTGGCCCGATTCGCGCCGCGGCCGCGACCGGCGTGCTCGGCCACGGCTTGTCCACGCGCGCGTTCGTCGCGCGCGCGCCGACTGTCCAGCGCAGGCGGCGCGGGCCCGGGGTTTTCGTTCACACTGCGTGCATGCGCCGCGCCCTCTTCCTGTCTCTCGCCGCGTTCGCCATGTTCGGGCCCGGTCACGAGGCACGCGCCGCCGAGGCCAGCCTGGTCGAGGCCTGCCAGCAGGCCGCCCGTCAGGCTCTGGCCGGCGCGGTCAGCCACCCGGCCGACATCGTGTTCGACGCTGCGCCGGAGCTCCAGCACAACCTCTCGAACGAGAGCCAGACCGTCGTGCGCGGCAGCGCCCACTGGCAAAGCGGCGGCGCGCACAGCGTCATCTACAACTGCAGCGTCGACCCGCGCACGATGGAAGTCATCGGCCTGGTGATGCGCAATGCGGCCGCGCCGGCGGCCGAAGCGGCGCAGGCGCGTGCGCCGGCCGAGCCCGACCTGAGCCGGCTGTCGCCCGAGGCCTGCGAAGCGCGCGCCGCCGAGGCATTGAAGCAGCGCTGGCCGCGCGTCTCGGAGATCAGCTTCGACGTCGCCACGCGCAGCTTCCAGCAGCAGAGCAGCAGCAAGGCCGAGTTTCACGGCAGCGGGCGCGCCATGCCCGACCCACGCTCGCCATCGACCTTCTTCGCTTTCGACTGCGAGATCGATCCGCGCGACGGCCGAGTCCAGCGCGCCAGCCTGTCCTGGTGAGGGCCGGCGCGCAGCGTGAACAGGCCCTAGGCGGCGAGCCGCTTCGGCCCGAGGCCGAGCCAGAGCACCGTCGCTACCACCAGCAAGGCGCCCGCCACCTGCGAAGGGGCGATCGCCTGGCCGAGGATGAGCCAGGCCAGCACCAGCGCGAACACCGGCTCGACGTTCATGATCGCCGAGTTGCCGACAACGCCGAGGCGCGGCAGCACGGTGAAGAGGATCGTGATGCCGGTGCCGTAAAGCAGCGTCAGCAGCGCCAGCCCCCACCAGCCGGCCGTCGCGTTCGGAAGGTGAAAGCCGCCTTGCCAGACGACGCCGCAGAACGCCAGCACGGCCACGATCGCCATCGTGCTGGCGGTGCGCACGCGGCCGTCGAGCGTGCCGGCCTCGTGCTGCGTCAGCACCAGCGCCACGCCGAAGGTGGCCGCGGCGGACAGGGCGAAGGCGACGCCGGCGCCGATGCGCTGCCATTGCAGCGCTGCCCCGAGACCCGAGGCGGCGCCGAGCACGTCGAGCGCGAGCGCCAGGCCGATCAGCATCACCGGCATGGCCAGCAGCACGCGCCGCTCGGGCCGATGCGCGTAGAGCAGGCGGGCCCAGAGCGCGGTCCACAGCGGATAGGTATTGAAGGCGAGCAGGGCCAAGGCCACCGGCAGGCGTGCCACCGCCGAGTAGAGCCAGACGCCCTGCACCGCGATGAGCACGCCGATCAACGGCAGGAAGCGGCGCTGTCGCCGTGTCAACACGATCGGCACGCGCTGCACGACGATGATCAGGCCGACGACCAGGGCGGTGACGACACTGCGCACCGTCACCGCCGTGACGACGTCGACGCCGTGATCGAAGGCGGTGCGCGCGGCGATATGGTTCGCGCCCATCAGCAGGCCGATGAGAAGGAGCGCGGCGAACGCCGCGATCGACAGGGCGTTGGTCGAAGTGCGAGCGGTCATCGCTGCATTGTCGAGGCCGGGCTTCGGGCCGCGCTCGTCAGGCGTCCGTCGCGAGCGCCAGGCAGCGTTCGAGCAGGCGCGGCGCTTTCGCCCTCTCGGTCCAGGCCGCGAACGCCGCCGTCGGTCCCTGCCAGCGCAGCGCCTGCACGCCGCGAAAGAGCCTGGCATCGGTACGCAGCGTGGCCAACTGCTTGAAGAGCAGGGCCTGCGTGATGCGCTCGCCGAGCAGCGCTGCCGGGAACGATTCGATCGGCCCGTGCTTGTTGAGCAGGCGCGCTGCACCGACCGCGCCGATGCCGGCGATGCCGGGATAGCCGTCGGCAGCGTCGCCGACGAGCGCGAGGTAGTCGGGAATCAGGCTCGGCGCCACGCCGAACTTCGCGCGCACGCCCTCGGCGTCGCGAATGGTCCTGGCGCGGCGATCGACCTGCACCACGCGCTCGCCCACGACGCATTGCGCCAGGTCCTTGTCGGGCGTCCAGATGCAGACCTTCTGCACCGACTTGTCCTTGCCGGCGATGTGCGCCGCCGATGCCAGGGCATCGTCGGCCTCGAGATCGACCATCGGCCAGACCACGACGCCCATCGCCGCGAGCGCGTCCTCGAGCGGATGGAACTGGGCCCACAGCGCCGGCTCGATGCCGGCCGATGTCTTGTAGCCGGGCCAGAGCGCGTTGCGGAACGACTCGATGACGTGGTCGGTGGCCACGCCGACATGCGTCTCGCCCTGCTCGAGGATCTCGAGCACCGACTGCAGCACGCCGACGACGGCGCCGAGCGGGCGGTCCTTGTCCTTGGTGAAGCGGCGCAGCCCGTAGAAGTGGCGGAACAGCTCGTAGGTGCCGTCGACGAGGTGGACGATCACGGCGCGCGGTCGCTGACGCTGTGGCACGGCGCCAGGGGGCGCCACGATCGATCGTCGAACACTGCGTCGCCACCTCGCTTGCGGATTGGCTCAGTGTAGCGACGGCTTCGAAAGGCTCGCCGCGCGCGCCAACACCGTCAGGTTCCGGCGCAATGCCTCAGGCGAGGCAGCCGAAAACTTTCGTGAAGCTTTGCGCCGAAGTCGTGCCTGTTTCCGTCCCGACGGGTGTCCGGCGATCTGCGGCCGCATCCCGATCCGACAATCGAGCGCCGCCTGTTCAGTGCCGGCTCATCCCCTCTCGTTGCCTGATGCATCTCGACATTGCCACCCTGCTTTTCGCCATGACCACGTCCATGGTCGCGATGGCCATTGCCTTGCCGGCGGTGATGGGCCCCGTGAACCCGGCGGCGCGCCGGGCCCAGGCAAGCGTCGTGCTGCAAGGCGTGGGCTGGGCGCTGCTCCTTCTGTCGGGCCTCGCGCCGCGAGGAAGCGTCGAAGACCGGGCCCTGTCGACGCTGGCCATGGCCGGCATCAGCACCAGCCTCGCGCTGAACTGGGCCGCCTTCGACCTGTGGTGCGGACGCGCCGCCGAAAGCCGCGTCCCGCTGCTCGTGGCCATCGTCATGCCGCTCGGCTACGGCCTCGGCTTTTCGAGCTACCCGTTTCGCGTCGGCTGGGCCAACGCGTGGCTGACCGTGCAGATGGCCTTCGTCGTCCACGCGGCGTGGCGCAAGCCCGCCGTGCCGGTAGGCCGGTGGCGCTGGCTGCTGGTGGTGGCGCTGCTGGCGCAGATGGCGCTCACCCTGTGGCGCGGTGTGCTCGGCGCCTTCTTCACCGAGAGCTACCCGACCTTTCTCTATCCGCATCCGGTCAGCTACGCGTTTGCCATCATCGGCAACGTGACCGCGACGCTTTCGCTGATGGCCCTCCTGCTCGCGCATCGCGACGAGGCGGCGCGCAACCTCGAACGGCTGGCCATGCTGGACGGACTCACCGGCGCGCTCAATCGAGGCGCCTGGATGAAGCAGGCTGCCACCGAGCTGGCGGTGAGCATCCGCTACGCCCATCCGGTGGCGGTGCTGATGATCGACGTCGACCACTTCAAGCAGGTCAACGACAGCCGCGGCCACGACGCCGGCGACCGGGCCCTGGCCTTCATCGCTCGCGCCCTGCAGGCCGCCGTGCGCCCGGGCGACCTGGTGGGCCGCTACGGCGGCGAGGAGTTCTGCGTCCTGATGAACCATGCCGACAACGCCGCTGCCAGCGCCTTCGACGCCCGCATGCGCGCCTACGTGGCGGAGGCGGCCGATGCGCGAGCTCGGCTTTGCGCTCGCCTACAGCGCCGGCATCGCCACCCGGCACTCGCCCGACGACACGCTCGAGGCGATGCTCAAGCGCGCCGACGCGATGCTCTACAGCGCCAAGTCACAGGGCCGCTCGCGCACGATCGACGCGCACGGCCTGCAGCTGCGCGCCGCCTAGGCCCAGGGCCTCGACCTAGGCCGCGTGCGCGCGCACCGGCAGCTTCCAGCCCGGCCGCACGAAGTGGCAGGTGTAGCCGTTCGGGATGCGCTCCAGGTAGTCCTGGTGCTCCGGCTCGGCCTGCCAGAACGGACCGGCCGCGGCCACCTCGGTGACGACCTTGCCGGGCCACAGGCCCGATGCGTCGACGTCGGCGATCGTGTCTTCGGCGACGCGCTTCTGCTCGTCGCTGGTGAAGTAGATCGCCGAGCGGTAGCTCGCGCCCATGTCGTTGCCCTGGCGGTTGCGGGTGCTCGGGTCGTGCACCTGGAAGAAGAATTCGAGCAGCTTGCGATAGCTGAGCCGGGCCGGATCGAAGATCACCTCGATCGCCTCGGCATGGCTGCCGTGATTGCGATAGGTCGCGTTCGGCACGTCGCCGCCGGAGTAGCCGACGCGCGTCGAGATCACGCCGTCCATCTTGCGGATGAGGTCCTGCATGCCCCAGAAGCAACCGCCTGCCAGCACCGCGCGTTCCTGCGTCATTTCACGTCCTCCACCTGGTCGATGTACTGGCCGTAGCCTTCGGCCGCCATGTCGTCGCGGGCCACGAAGCGCAGCGACGCCGAGTTGATGCAGTAGCGCAGGCCGCCGCGGTCGCGCGGGCCGTCGTTGAAGACGTGGCCGAGGTGGCTGTCGCCGTGCGTCGAGCGCACTTCGGTGCGGATCATGCCGTGCGAGGCGTCCTTCAGCTCGTTGACGTGCGCCGGCTCGATGGGCTTGGTGAAGCTCGGCCAGCCGCAGCCGGACTCGAACTTGTCGGCCGAGGCGAACAGCGGCTCGCCCGAGACGATGTCGACGTAGATGCCGGGCTCGTGGTTGTCGAGCAGCTCGCCGCTGCCGGGCGCTTCGGTGCCGCTTTGCTGCGTGACGCGATATTGCTCGCGCGTCAGCTTGGCGACCGCCTCGGCGGTCTTGCGATATTCGGCCATGTCTTTTCTCCGATTCGGGAAGACTCAGTCGGCCAGCTTAGCGAAACCTGACGCCGGATGCCGGCGCACGCCAAGATGGGCCTGCGAGCCGCACAGCTGGGGCCGAATGGCCCGCGGCGCAAGGGCCCCGAAACGCGGTTCAGCGCACCGCCAGCGAATAGCGCAGGTCGGACTTCGGGATGTTGTAGACGCCGAAGTCGCAGCTGTAGACCGTCCAGGCCTGGGTCGTGTCGGCGGCATCCGTCGTCGAGGTCCAGTAGTAGTCGGAGACGACGTAGTTGCTGAAGATCGCCGGGCCGGTGACGGCGTTGCTGGCCTGGTATTCGCCGTTGAAATAGGAGGCCTGCGGGAACGTCGGTGCGCGATCCGAAAGGCTCAGCAGCTCGGCGCGGTTGGGCATCCGCCATTGCCCGGCCGTCGAGCCGTCGCTCAGGCCGCATTGGCCTTGCGCGAGGGCGTTCACCGAAGCCACGGCGTTGGCCCAGTTCTGCTGGATGCAATCGGCCTGCTTCAGCCAGGTCAGGCCGGTGACGGTGTCGGCGAGCGTGCCGTCGCCGTTGTCGATGAAGCGCGGCGAGGTCGCCGGCGTGCCCATGCGCAGGGCGGCATCGTCGCCGGTGCCGAACGAGCCACCGCCGATGCCGGCGTAGACGCCGGTGGCGAGCAGCGAGACCAGGCCGGGGCCGGCCGACTTCACCGCCCAGAGCGCGTTCGCCGACGTCGCCTTGGTGTTGCTGAAGCTGCCGTCGGCGGCGTCGATGCCGTTGATCCAGCGCCCGTCGCCGAACCGGATCGCCATCGCGTTGGCGGGCGAAGCGGTGTAGGTCGTCGACGACCAATAGGCGGTGGCGACGTTGACGTTGACGAAGGGGCTTGCGGCCGAGACGGCCGGGTTCGCTCGCGAGACGTCGACCAGGCTCTCGAGCTCGTTGGCGTTCGGCATGCGCCACTGGCCCGCCGTCGAGCCGTCGCTCAGGCCGCAGGCAGCGCTCGCGAGCTGGCTCGCGGCAGTCAGGGCCGACGCCCAGTCGGTGGCCGCGAAGCAGCCGGCGTTCTTCATCCAGACCAGGCCGGTGAGCGCGTCGGTGACCGTGCCGTTGCCGTTGTCGGTGAAGCGCTGCGCCGGCCAGGCGACGCCGTGCGCGGCCGAGGCATCGTCGCCGCTGGCGTAGCTCGCGGTCTGGCCGCTGCGCGCCAGGCTCGCCACCTTGTCGCCGGGCCGCGAGGCGGTGAAGCCGGCGGCGGTGACGTCGCGCGCCGGCATCGTGACGAAGCGGATGACGGTGCGATACAGGCCGTTGAAGTCGAACTTCTCCACCGCGCCGGCGGCATCGCCGAGCGCCGGATAGAAGGCCAGCCCGGGCTTGGAGACGTAGACGACGTATTCGGAATTGGCGCCGGTGGCCAGGCCCGCGACGGCGTAGCGGCCGTTGGCATCGGTCGTCGTCGTGACGGTGGTGTTGTCGTTGTGATGGAAGACGCTCACCGTCGCGCCGGCGATGAAGGCGCCGCTCTTGTCGGCGACGACACCGGAGACGGTGCTCGTCACCGGGCCGTTGTTCAACGGGCCGCTGCCGGCGGGACTGGCGCTGCCGCCGCCGCCGCACGCGCCTAGCAGGCCGAGGCCCACGCTCACCCACCACCACCTGGCGTGACCCATCTCGTCGTCTCCCTGCCGACCCGGTCCGGGCCTACGTCGATATCGGCAGATTCGGCGTCGAACGACGAGAATTTTTTAACGCCGGGCGCGCCGGCTCGCGATAATCGCCGCCGACCCCGCCAGCGCGGCGCGGGTTCCTGCTTCCTCTTCCCCAGGCTTCGACATGAGTCTCGACCTTCGCCGCGACACCCCCGTCTTCGTCGTCGGCGCCGGCATCATGGGCGCCGGCATCGCGCAGGTGGCGGCGCAGGCCGGCCATCCGGTCAAGCTCTTCGATGCCCGCGAAGGCGCGGCCGCGGCAGCGCACGGCAAACTCGCCGCCACGCTCGACGGCCTGGCCGCCAAGGGCCGGCTCGATGCCGCCGAAGCGAAGGCGATCGCCGCCCGCATCGCTGTCGCCACGCAGCTCGCCGAGGCCGCCGGCTCCGGCCTGGTCGTGGAGGCGATCGTCGAGAACGCCGACGCCAAGCGCGGGCTTTTTCGCGAGCTCGAAGGCATCGTCGGCGCCGACTGCATCCTCGCCTCCAACACCTCGTCGATCTCGGTCACCGCCCTTGCCAACGGCCTGAAGCACCCGGGCCGCTTCGTCGGCATGCACTTCTTCAACCCGGTGCCGCTGATGAAGCTGGTGGAGGTGGTCTCGGGCCTGGCGAGCGAGCGCGCCGTGGCCGAGGCCATCTTCGAGCTCTCGAAGCGCTGGGGCAAGACGCCGGTGCACGCCCTGTCCACGCCGGGCTTCATCGTCAACCGCATCGCCCGGCCGTACTACGCCGAGACGCTCTCGCTGCTGCACGAGCGCTTCGCCGAGCCGGCGACCATCGATGCCTGCCTGCGTGGCGCAGGCTTTCGCATGGGGCCGTGCGAGCTGATGGACCTGGTGGGCCACGACACCAACTTCGCGGTCACCAGCTCGGTGTTCGCCGCCAACTTCGGCGACAAGCGCTACTCGCCGTCGCTGCTGCAGCAGGAGATGGTCGACGGCGGCCTGCTCGGGCGCAAGTCCGGGCGCGGCTTCTACGTCTATCCGGCCACGCCGCGCGGCGGCCGCCACGGCGCCCGGGTCGCTCGCGATTCCGCCCGGCACGCTCGTCGCGTTGCACGGAACGGGCGTCGCCGTCGAGCGCTGGGCCACGCGGCTGGCAGATGCCGGCATCCGCTTCGAGGCCGACGTGGCCAGCCGCTGGAACGGCCTGCAGACCTCCAACGGCGAGCTGCGCCTGACCGACGGCCGCACCGCCGCGCAGGTGGCGGCCGAAGAGGGCGTGCGCGAGCTCGCGCTCTTCGACATCGCCGTGGCTGCGAACGGCGGCGAGGCCGGCACGCCGCTCGCGTTCAGCGCCTCGGCCAGCACCTCGGCGGCGTGGCGCGACGAAGCCGCGCAATGGCTGCGCATCGCAGGCTGGGCGCCGCAGGCGATCGGCGACGCGCCGGGCCTCGTCGTGGCGCGCACCATCGCGATGCTCGTCAACGAGGCCTGCGACGCGGTGCAGCAGGGCGTGTGCACGCCCGAGGGCGCCGATCAGGCGATGAAGCTCGGGCTCAACTATCCGGCCGGCCCGTTCGAATGGCTGGCGGGCTGGGACGCGATCACGATCGTGGCCCTGCTCGACCGGCTCGACGCCCAGTTTCGCGGCGAACGCTATCGCGCCAGCCCGGAGCTGCGCCAGCGCGCCTGGGCGGCGCAACTGGCGCAGCCGTGACCGCTGTCACTTCTTCGTGACCATCCTCGGCCCATCGGGCCCGGAATCGAGGGTGGCGCGGGCCGGGACGAACGGCGCGTGATTGGACCAGACCACGGGAGACCCACTTGAAAATCTACAACGCCATCGGCTACCTGATCATCCTGGGCTACGCGCTGGCCTGCATGTATTTCGCGCCGCCGGCCTGGGGTCCGTGGCTCGGGCTGCTGGTCGGCGCGGCCTATTTCATCGCCTGCTGGTTCGTCGGCGGGCTGTATCTTTCCTGCGTCGTGCACCTCGGTATCGCGCACCGCTCGCTCGACTACAAGGCGTGGTTCGTCAAGACGATCACCGTCGTCAACAACACCTTCGGGGTCTACATCAATCCGGTCACCTGGGTGAACCGGCATCGGCTGCACCACGCGTTCTCGGATCACCCGGGCGATCCCAACAAGCTCGCCTCGGACGGCTGGCTGCGAACGCTGTGTCTTTGCCTGCTGCCGTATCGGGCCAAGGCCAACCTGGCCAATGACGAGATCTTCAAGTCGTGGCCGTTTCGCCTGGTGTCGAACCCGGTGTTCGCGGTGGCTTCGCAGGTCTTCAACTTCTGGCTGCTCTGGCTTGTCGTGGGCGACGTTCGCTTCGCCGCCGCGATGTGGATCGTCTTTCGCATCTTCGCGATATGGATCAACATGATCCAGAACTACTGGACCCACGACCGGCGCTACGGCTACCGGCGCTACGACGACGCGCGCGACAACGCGATGAACATCGGCGAGTGGCTGCCGGTGACCGCGACTTTCAGCGCCTGCCTGCAGAACAACCACCACCACTCGCCCGGCCTGCTGCGCCTGAGCCACGACGAATCGGAGTACGACCTCGGCTTTGCCGCCGTCAAGGTCATGAAAGCCTGGGGCCTGGTGCGCGCGACCGACCGGGGTGCGGAAGTGCCGGAAGGGGTTCCGCTCGCCGTCCTGAACTTCTAGACGCTAGGCCGCCTTCCTTCGCGTGAACGGATAGAAGGCCTGGCCCCAGAAGCTGGCCGGGATCGGCTCGTTGTCGAGGCCGTAGGTCTCGGGCCACTTCCCTTCAGGGTAGTGATAGGTGCCGAAGATCCTGTCGATCCACGGGAAGTGGATGGCGAAGTTCTTGTCGATGGCTTCGACCTGCGACGTGTGATGCCAGTGGTGGTATCTCGGAAAGATCAGGAACGGCTCCAGCCACCGGATGGTCGGCCTGAAGTTGGAGTGCGTCCATGTGGCATGCAGGGTCACGAAGAACAGGTAGGCGACGATGATGTTGTGCGGAAAGATGAACATCATGGGGATGAGGATGAAGCCCCGGACGAGCACGTCGTCCACCAGGTGGGAGCGCGATCCGGCGAGCCAGTCGAGCGCCTTGGACGAATGGTGAATGGCATGAAAGCGCCACAGGAACGGCACCGTGTGAAAGGCGCGATGAATGAAGTATTCGGCGAGGTCGGCAACCAGGATCGCGAGGAAGAACTGCAGCAGCCAGGGCAGGCCGGCCATCGCCTCGAGCAGGCTGGGAACGCCCAGGATCGTCGTGAGCTGGGTGGCCGGCAGCAGGATCAGGAAGGAAGTGATCTGGATGGGCAGATGGGTGGACAGGAAATAGACGACGTCGAGCAGCCACTCGTTGCGAAAGATCCCCTGCTTCGGATAGGCGGGCCAGAGCACCTCGAACGGCGAATAGATCAGCGTCATGAGCAGCATGTCGAGCAGGAACCAGTCGAGGCCGATCGCCGGTCCGTCGTGCAGCGTCTCATTGATCGGAACGCTGGCTCCGCCCCATAGCGTCGCGGCCAGGGCCAGCAGCATCCCGGTCAGGCCCAGGACCTTTTTCTTGCGCAGGATCGCCGAAGCGACGCCGAAAACGATCGCGCCGACGATGAGCGCCTGGATCAGCAGGCGCATCACGGTCATCGAGTAGTAGGGCCGCAGCTCGGGCGAGGTCAACAGCTGGGGAAAGTGCAGGCACATCACCGCACCCAGTGCGAGCAGCCCGAAGAAGGCCGACAAGACCCCGCTCCACCAGCCGGATCCGAACCCCGTGGTGGGATCTTCATCGCCGAACGTCACGCGGATTTTTTCTTCGAGCATGTGTATCCCCCGGACCTGGACAGACCTCCGCATTCTCCAACGCGGCCGGTCTGGAAGGTCAGCGATTCGAGGCAGGCCCGCACACCTCGGCGTGCCATATCGCGCGCAAGCCCGTACTTCCTCGAGGCGGATGCGAATCGACTAAGGTGCTCGCCACACCCTGGGTCTGGAGATCACCGCATGAGTGACGAGACGTCGTACACCCCGCCCAAAGTCTGGTCCTGGAACCAGGCGAACGGCGGCCGCTTCGCCAACATCAATCGCCCCATCGCCGGATCGACCCACGACAAGGCCTTGCCCGTGGGGCGCCATCCGCTCCAGCTCTATTCGCTCGCCACGCCCAACGGCGTCAAGGTCACCGTGATGCTCGAGGAGCTGCTGGCCCTCGGCCATGCCGGCGCCGAGTACGACGCCTGGCTGATCCGCATCAACGAGGGCGAGCAGTTCGGCAGCGGCTTCGTGGCGGCCAACCCGAATTCGAAGATACCGGCGCTGGTGGATCGCAGCGGCAGCGCGCCGGTGCGGGTCTTCGAGTCGGGCGCGATCCTGCTCTACCTGGCCGAGAAGTTCGGCGCCTTCCTGCCCGCCGATGGCGCGGCGCGCGCCGAATGCCTGTCGTGGCTCTTCTGGCAGATGGGCAGCGCGCCGTTTCTCGGCGGCGGCTTCGGCCACTTCTACGCCTATGCGCCGAGCAAGATCGAATACGCCATCGACCGCTACGCGATGGAGGTCAAGCGCCAGCTCGACGTGCTCGACCGGCACCTGGCGCAACACGCGTTCCTCGCCGGCGACGAGTACTCGATCGCCGACATCGCGGTGTGGCCCTGGTACGGCGGCCTCGTCAAGGGCCAGCTCTACGAAGCGGGCGAGTTTTTGCAGGTGCAGGACTATCGCCACGTCCTGCGCTGGACCGACCAGATCGCAGAGCGCCCCGCTGCCAGGCGCGGCCGCATGGTCAACCGTACCTGGGGCGAGCCGTCGAGTCAGCTGGCCGAACGCCACGAGGCGAGCGACTTCGATACCCGGACGCAGGACAAGCTGAGCGCGGCCGGCTGACGCCCTCCGCCCTCGGCCGCGATCTCAGGGCTGCAGCACGGTGCGGCCGCGGACCGCGCCGCCTTGCAGCGCCGCCAAAGCCTCGTTGACCTCGGCCAGCGGCCGGGTCGTGACCGGCAGCGCCGGCAGGCGGCCTTGCCGCGCCAGCGCCATCGTCTCGGCCATCTCGGGCAGGCTGCCGACGTAGGAGCCGGTGATCGTCACTGCGCGCAGCGGCAGCGTGGCCGGCATCACTTGCGCCGCCCCGCCGAAGAGACCGACGCAGACCAGCTTGCCGCCCTTGCGCAGCGCATTCAGACCGAACGAGAAGGTGGCCGCGGCGCCGACGAAATCGATCACCGCGGCCGCGCCGCCGCTCGCTTTCATGAAGGCCTTGGTGGCATCGGCATCGCCGGGGTCGAGGCAGCTGGCGGCGCCGGCCTCGCGCGCCAGATCCCACTTGCTGCGGTCGATCTCGGCGACCACCGGCTGCACGCCGAGCGCCGCCGCCGCCATGCGCACGCCCGAAAGGCCGACGCCGCCGGCGCCGATGATGAGCAGGGTATCGCCCGCGCCGAGCGGCGCGCACTTCTTGAGCGCGCCGTAGGCGGTGAGGCCCGAGCAGGCATAGGTGCAGGCCTGCTCTTCGGGCAAGGGGTCGTAGGCGAACAGATAGCGCGGATGCGGCACCAGCACATGGTCGGCAAAGCCGCCGTCGCGATTGATGCCGAGCGCGCGCGAAGCCGCGCACAGCTCTTCGTGGCCGCTCTTGCACTGGGCGCAGACGGTGCAGCCGATCCACGGGAACACCACGCGCCGGTCGCCCACCTTCACGCCGCTTGCCTCGGGGCCCACGGCCACGACGGTGCCGGCGATCTCGTGACCGAGCACGCGCGGCGGCGCGATGCCGCGGCTCAGGTCGAGCTTCTGGCCATTGCCGAGATCGAAGTAACCCTCGTGCAGGTGCACGTCGCTGTGGCACAGGCCGCAACTGCCGACGCGCACCAGGACTTCACTGCCCGCGGGCTGCGGTGTCTCGCGCAGCGCCTGGGCCAGAGGTTTGCCGAACGCCTCGAAGGGATAGCTGAGCATGGAGCCTGCCTGATGCCGTGAGTGGCGCACTCTAACGTGCGCGCTACGGCAGGGCGGCTCGTCTCAGCGGCGCGCCTCGATCATCTTCCAGCCGTTGCCCGACGGATCGCGAAAGCCGGCGTCGACGGCACCGTAGCGGTCGATCGGCTCCTGCGTGAACTCCACGCCGCGCGCGCGCAGCCGCTCGTAGGCGGCGCGGCAGTCGTCGACCGCCAGCACGAGCGGCGGCATCGCGCCCTTGGCCACGACCGCGCGCAGCGTCTGCGCGGTGGCCTCGTCGTGCACCGGCGGCCCGGGCACGAACAGGCCGAGCTGGAACGCCGGCTGGTCGGGGTGCTGCACGGTGAGCCAGCGATAGGCGCCGTTGCGCACATCGGTGTGCACGCGAAAGCCCAGCTTGTCGACATAGAAGGCAAGCGCCTCGTCCTGATCGCGCACGTACAGGCCGACTTCCTGAACACCTTCGCTCATCGCATCTCCTTGGGTTGGGGACGCGTTTTTACCGCCCTTCGGCCCGGCGGCGCTTCTCCGAAACTGCGATCGTGAGATCGGGTCGATGCGCGGCGCTGACGATGCAGGCGGGCACGGGCGCCAGCTCACGCGCCCCGCCTTGCGCCCGCGCCCGGGTCTCGCCCGGGCTTTCACCGGCAATGTCGCGGAAGGTGCGGCCGAACGTCCCGAGGCTGCCCCATCCCGTCTGGAAGGCGATCTCGGTGATCGGCAGGTCGGTGTCGCGAAGCAGGGCCGCGGCCCGCTCGATGCGACGCGTGAGCAGGTAGCGGTGCGGCGGAATGCCGAAGGCCTGCTTGAACGAGCGCGCGAAGTGCGCCGCCGAGACCCGGCTCACGCGCGCCAGGCGCTCGACCGGCCACGCTTCGTGCGAGGCGGCGTCCATGCGGTCCTTGGCGCGCAGAAGGCGGCGCAGCAGGCCGGGGTCCTGGCTCGCGCTGGCTTCGTTCATGCCAGCATTGTCCGCGGCCCCGAGCGAGCGCGATGCGCCAGGCAGCTAGGCGCGATTGCGGACGAGCTGCCGGCGTTGCAGCAGCGCCGAAATGTGCAGCATGAAGAAGAGCGGCACGAGGAAGCCCGGGATCAGCAGCAGCGGCAGCGTCGCCATCGGGGCGGCGCTGATCTCCCCGGCTGCTCCGGTGGCGAAGAGGGCGCTCGAGGCGCCGATGCTGACGGCGACGACGAGATCCAGGATGCCCAGCAGATTCCAGCGCAGGAATGCGGCGCGGGTGGCGAAGTCAGGTTGACGCACGAGCGCAAGCACCATCCACGGCGCGGCCAGGCCGATGGCCATGTCGCCGAGTCCGGCGGGCAGGGCGAACACGGCCGGGAGCACGTCGTGCGCATACAGGAAGAGCAGGCCCAGGCCGCCAAAGCGCCAGGCCTGCATGGCCGCGATGAGGCGAAGGTCGAGCGAGAGCACGAACTCGCGGAAGGCGGGCGAGAGCCGCATCCATGCGAAGAAAAGCAGCAGCGGCGCAGCCACGCCGATTCCGATGGGCAGGGGCGGCTTTCCGGGCGGGCCGGTGAAGGCGCCGGCGGCGCCGAGCCAGAGGACGAGCCCGAACCAGGCGGCCAGCGTGATCGCGACGGCCCAACGAACGTCGCGGTGCCCACGGGGGTCGGACGCGACAGGGCGGGGAAGAACTTCAGATGTCATGACACTCTCCGTTAGTCACTTGCACTTTGCAAGTTAGTTGAAAAGTAGCACAATGACTTGCACTTTGCAAGTGACGAATTGCATTGAAGGAAAAGGAGAACCGGATGGCCGATGCAATCGATGCCGCGAAGCCCCTGGCACGTTCCGCCTGCGCGGTTGCGAACTCGCTCGACATCGTGGGCGACAAGTGGTCGCTGCTGGTGGTGCGCGACCTGCTGCACGGCAAGCGCACCTACGGCGAGCTGGCGCGCTCGCCCGAGCACATTCCGACCAACATCCTCGCCGACCGCCTGAAGCGCCTCGAAGGCGCCGGCATCGTCACCAGCACCCCGTATCAGGAGCGTCCGGTGCGCTACGACTACACGCTGACCCCGAAAGGCCGCGCCCTCGGCGACGTGCTGCTCGCGTTCGTGCGCTGGGGCAAGCAGCACATCGCGGGCACGGTCGCGATCAATCAGGCGCCAGCGCGCACCGGGGTCGCGATCCCGGACACGAAGCCACGGCGCGCGCGCCCGAAGCGCCCCGGATAGGTCCGGGCGAGGTCACTTGACCGCGGCCCCCTCGTCGTCCACCGCTTTCTGCACTGTCCGATAGAACGCCTCGCGCGCCTCGCTCGCGACGCGGTCGGTGGCGCCGCCGGTCCAGTCGGCGTTGGAGACGATCACGAGCTTTCGCTTCGGGTCGATGAAGATGCCCTGGCCGAAGATGCCGCGCGCCGAGAACGCGCCGTCGTCGTAGGTCCACCACAGGTAGCCGTAGCCGCGTCCGGGCCGGCCGATGTCGGTGCGGCTGGTGGTGGCCTCGGCGAGCCAGCCGTCGGGCACGATGCTTTGGCCGTTCACGCGCGCGCCGTTCAGGATGAAGAGGCCGAAGCGCGCGAAATCGCGCGAGGCGGCCTGGATGCAGCAGCCGCTGATCTCGTTGCCGGTGCGGCTGAGCAGCCAGGTGGCCTCCTGCTCCATGCCGGCGGGCACCCAGATCTTTTCCGAGAGGTAGCTGGCCAGCGGCTTCTTCGTCGCCCGACCGAGCAGCACGCCCACGAGGTTGGTCTCGCCGGTGCTGTAGAGCCAGCGCGTGCCGGGCGGCGCCTCGCGCGGCAGCTTGCGCATGTAGCTCACCAGCGCATCCACGCCGGGCTCGGGCTTGTGGTTGTTGAAGCGCGCGACGTCGGAGTTCGGGTCGGCGTAGTTCTCGTTCCACTTCACGCCGGAGGTCATCGTCAGGAGCTGGCGGATGCTCACGTCGTCGTAGGCCGAGCCCTTCATCTCCGGGATGTAGTCGCTGACCTTGTCGTCCATGCTCTTGATGTAGCCGTCGCGGATCGCCGCGCCTACCAGCGTGGAGGTGATCGACTTGGCCACCGAGAACGTCGTCCAGCGCCCGCCACCGTCGAAGCCGAGGCCGTAGCGCTCGAGGCGCAACTTGCCGTCCTGCACGATCAGCAGGGCCGCGCCGTGCTGGCCCGCGAGATAGGCATCGATGTCGACCGGCAGCTTCAGCGGTGGTCCCGGCGGCAGCGGCATCGGCGTGCCGCCGGCCGGCACCACGTGCGACCTGGCCAGTACCGGCAGCCGGTCGAGCGCGCGAAAGGCCGCGTCGCGCTGCGGCTGGCTCCAGAACAGGATGTCGCGATTGGTAGGCAGCGTGGCCAGCAGGCTCCGCGTTTCCTTGTCGAGGCTGAACCAGCCGGCGACGCCGGCGACGACGAGAGCCGCGAGAACGCCGAGCCCAATCTTCTTGGCTGTATTCATCGCCGCATTCTCGACCGGCCGGCAAGAGGTCCGGTCGCGCCTATTTCTTCACCTCGATCGGCTCGACCGGATAGTTCTCGAACGCCGACTGGATCTTGATCACGATCACGTAGCTGCCCGGCGCTTCGGGCATGCGCATGCGCAGATCGAGCGTGCCCTTGCCGTCGATGTGGACGTCGGTGTCGTTGCCGCCCAGCTTGTTCGCGTCATGGTCCTCGGGGGTCATGACCATCACCCACGATCCCGGCGTCTTGCCGGGATCGAACCAGTCGGGCGTGAGGAGCTTGAAGCTGATGGAGAGGCCAGGCTTGGCGGTCTTCGGCAGGCCGCGAAACTCGAAGGAATTGCGATGCACCGCCGGCGGCTTGCCGAGCGGGATCTCGGGCGACTTGAAGATGTGCTCGCCGAGATCCTTCTCCTTCACGTTCGGCCCCGGCGCGTGCGGTTGGTCGGGGTCGGGTTGCGTCGACGGGCCCTTGCCGACGATTGCCGTGATGAGGTCGAGCAGCAGCTTCTTGCTGCCCGACTCGATGAGCGAATCGATCGCCTTGTCGATCTGCTTCTTCGCGTCCTTGTCCGACATCACCGGCTGGATCTTCGCCACCGCATCGCGCAGCGCGCGAATCAGCTTGTCGCGCTTGGCCGCATCCTGCGTCCTGGCGATCGCGTCGGCCAGCAGGTCGACCTGCTTTTGCGGATCGGCCGGCAGCTTCAGGTCGGCGGCCGGCTTGTTGTCGGTGCCGGCGCTGCCATCGCCGCCGTCATAGTGCGGCGGCGGAAGATCGAGGCCGGGCAGGCGCAGGTCGTAAGGCTTGCGCGTGCCGGGCGCCGGTGCTTCGTCGGGCCGCATCTTCAGGCTCGTCGGTGCGGCCGACGAAGACGATTGCGAGGCGTGGGCCGACGCGGAAGCGGCCGCCGGTGCGGCACCGGCCGCAGGCTTCGGAGCGGCGGGAAGACCCAGGGCAGCGAGGAGCTTCTTGGCCATGGCGCGGAGCGATCGTTTGCGGAGCGCCAACTATCCGCCAATCGAATGCCGCAGGCGATCCCCCTTTTCGATGGCTACCGGCGCCGCCGGCGCTCAGGCCAGCCTCGACTCAGGCCAGCTTCAACAGCCGCTTCGCGTTTTCCTTCAGGATCAGCGGCCGCACCTCGTCCTTGAAGCCGACCTCGGCGAAGTCCTTCAGCCAGCGGTCGGGCGTGATGAGCGGGAAGTCGCTGCCGAACAGGATGCGGTCCTTCAGCAGCGTGTTCGCGTACTGGATGAGCTGCGGCGGAAAGTACTTCGGGCTCCAGCCCGAGAGGTCGATCCAGATGTTGGGCTTGTGCATCGCCAGCGAGATTGCCTCGTCCTGCCACGGCCAGCTCGGGTGCGCGATCACGATCTCGATGTCGGGAAAGGCGATGGCCACGTCTTCGAGCAGCATCGGGTTCGAGTTCTGCAGGCGAAGGCCGCCGCCGCAGCGCATGCCCGAGCCGATGCCCGAGTGCCCGCTGTGGAAGATCGCCGGCAGCTTGTGCTCGGCGATCACTTCGTAGATCGGCCAGGCCATGCGGTCGGTGACGTCGAAGCCCTGCACCGTGGGGTGGAACTTGAAGCCCTTGACGCCGTGCTCCTCGACCAGCCTTCGCGCTTCGCGCGCGCCCATCTTTCCCTTGTGCGGATCGATGGAGCCGAAGGCGATCATGATGTCGCTGTTTGCGGCGGCGGCGTCGGCGATCTCCTCGTTCGGAATGCGGCGCCGCCCCATCTGCGTCTCGGCATCGACGGTGAAGTTGACGAAGCCGATCTTCTTCTCGCGATAGAACGCGATCGTCTCGTCCATCGTCGGCCGCTTGCTCGAGCGGAAGTACTTGTCGGCAGCGCGGTCGTACTCCTCGCCGTAGTTGTCGAAGGGGTTGCGGCACGACACCTCGAGGTGGGTGTGGATGTCGATGGCGACGAGGTCGGCGTGGTTCATGGCGGCAGGCTCCGGGGAACGGCACCGCGCAGGCGCTCGACGAGCGTGCGCGGATCGGCTGGAAGGGTGGCGCCGCGCCAGGCCACGTGCTGGTCGGTGCGGCAGAGAACGAGGGCGTGGCGGTATTCGGGCGGCGCGAGGCGGCGTGGCACATCGAGCAGGCGCATCGGCACGCCGCGTGCCTTCGCGGCGTCGATGAGCGGCGCCGCGGACACCGAGGGGTCGAGCCGCAGCAGCGTGTAGTCGGGCCCGAAGGCGTCGTAGAGCGAGCGGCCGTCGTCGAGCTCGAAGTGCGGGGCACGGCAGCCCGGCACCGTCGAAGCGGTGAAGCTGCCCATCGAGTAGGCGGGCGCTGCTTCGCCGTCGTAGGCAATCAGCGGCGAGCCTTCGTAGAAGTAGCCGAAGTTCAGGCCGGCGCAGCAGAACTGCTGTACGTTCAGCTCGACGCTTTTCGCGCCCTGCTCGGCGCGGATCGCGTCGCCTTCGGCGCCCGGCTCCTCGATGCGCGGCGGCACGGCGCCGCGCGCCTTGATCATCTGCTGCGCGTGGTCCATCGCGAAGCGCGAGACCTGCTCGGTGATCGGCTGGCGCTCGATCTCGTAGGCGTCGAGCACGCCGGCGTCGGCCCAGCCGGCGAGGTGCGACGACAGGTGCCACGAGAGGTTGAGCGCATCGGCGATGCCGGCGTTCATGCCGTAGCCGGCGTAGGGCACCCACAGGTGTGCCGCATCGCCGCAGATCAGCACGCGCCGCTCGCGAAAGCGCTCGGCCACCAGGCGGCGGCCGGTCCAGTCTTCCTTGCTCAGGATCTCGTATTCGAAGTCGGGGCCGACGCCGAGGATCGCGCGGATCGATGCGTCGCGGTCGATGCTTTCGAAGTCCTCCGTGCCGGGCATCAGGTGGTTGTGCACCAGCCAGGTCTCGCGCCCGTCGATGGCGAAGCACACGCCGCTGCGCCGCGGGTTCGACGCATAGCAGCTCCAGGCGCGCTCGCCGGGAACGAGGCCGAGCAGCCGGGGCGCGCGGATGTAGGTGGACTGCACGCGCTGGATCACCGGCGTGCCGGTGAAGGCGACGCCGAGCGATTTGCGCACCATCGAGCGGCCGCCGTCGCAGCCGATGAGAAAACGTGCGTGCACGCTCAGTGCGGCGCCGCTGTCGAGCTCGCGCGCCTGCAACTGCACGCCGTCTTCGTCCTGTGCGAAGCCGAGGGCCTCGGTGCGGTTGACGATCGTCACGCCGCGCTGCGCCTCGGCGTGTGCGAACAGGATGGGCTCGAGGTAGATCTGGTTGATGCGATGCGGCGGCTCGGGCGTGGGCCACCAGCCGTCGGGGCCGCTCGTGTCGCTGTAGCGCGTGGCGCGCGCCGGGATGTGGATGCGCGAGAGCTCCAGGCCGGTGACCGAGGTGCGAAAGACGACGTCGTTCGGGTAGTCGGACGGCAGGCCGGCTGCGCGTACGGCCTTCGCGATGCCGAGGCGGCGGAACTGCTCCATCGTGCGCGCGGCGACGTGATTGCACTTGACGTTCGGGGGCTCGCCGCGCTCTCGCGTTTCGATCACCACGACGCTGCGGCCGCGCTGCGCGAGGTCCATCGCCAGCGTCAGGCCGACCGGACCGGCGCCGACGATCGCGACTTCGGCTTGCAGCGTCTTCATCGCCGTGTCGCTCGCGCGCGGCTCTTCGTCAATCGAGCTTGGTGCCCGAGCGCTTGATCACGTCGGCCCACTTCGCCGTCTCGCTGGCGATGAAGCGGCCGAACTCGGCCGAGGTCATCGGCGTGAGCTCGACGCCGATGGCACGGGCCTGCGCCATCACCGCCGGGTCGGTGAGCACCGCCTGCAATTCGCTTTGCAGGCGCGCCAGCACCGCCGGTGGCGTGGCCGCGGGCGCGACGATGCCGAACCAGCCGGTCGATTCGTAGCCCTTCACGCCGGCCTCGGCGAGCGTGGGCACGTCGGGCAGGTCGGCCAGCCGCGTGCGGCCGGTGACGGCGAGCGCGCGCACCTTGCCGGCCTTGATCTGCGCCAGCACCGAAGGCAGATCGAGCATGCCGAGCGGCACCTGCCCGCTCATCACGTCGAGCGCCACCGGGCCCGAGCCGCGATAGGCGACGTCGGTCATGTCGATGCCGGCCAGCACCTTGAGCATCTGCACCGAGAGATGCATCGCCGTGCCGTTGCCGCCGTGCCCGATCGAGAGCTTGCCCGGCTCGGCGCGCGCGCTGGCGAGCAGGTCGGCGATGCTGCGGATCGGCGAGTCCGGATTGGCGACGAGCACGAACGGAATATGGGCAAGGAGCGAGACCGGCGCGAAGTCTTTCTGCGCGTCGAACGGCATCTTCGGATAGAGGCTGGCGTTGGCCGCGAGGCCGCCCGCTGCGCCGACTGCCAGCGTGTAGCCGTCGGGCTCGGCCTTCGCGAGCAGGGCCAGGCCGATGTTGCCGCCGGCGCCGGGCCGGTTCTCGACGATCACCTGTTGCCCGAGTCGTTCGCCGAGCTTGGGCGCGACGATGCGCACCGCCGCATCCGACGAGCCGCCGGGCGGAAAGGTGACGATCATGTGGATCGGCCGGGTCGGCCAGGCCGCTGGCGCGACGGACTGCGCCGACGCGGCCGCTGCGGTGCTGAACACGATCGCCGTCGCGACGATCCGAAGGGATTCTTTCAAGACGTCTCCTCGCAGGCGCTCGCGATGGCGCCGCCTTCGCGTCGAGTGTGCGCGAAATGGGCTTGGCCGATTGCGCCCCGGCTCAATGGCAGGCGAAGCTCGCCGCCGACTCGGCGTCGCCACTCGCGTAGCGGGCGACCGAGGGGTAAGGGCAGAGCGGTCGCGTCCGCGCCGGCGACCACGATGCTGGCACGTCGACGTTGGCGCCTGCCGCGTTGCCGATGCCTCGTACGCTCGCCGTGACCGCAGCCGGCGGCTGGCCGCGCTCGACCCAGGCGACCAGTGGCGTCAGCATGTCGAACTGATCGGCGGCCGGCCCGCCGCGGCAATGGTTCATGCCGGGCACGAGGTAGAGCCGCGCGAAGCTCGACGCGTCGGCGCCGCTGCCGGCGCTCAGCCCTTCGTAGAACGAGACGCTGTGCGCGCTCGAGAAGATCGGGTCGCTGGTGCCGTGGAAGATCATGATCTTGCCGCCGCGGACGCGCACCGCCGAGAGGTCCGTGGGATGCGGCGGCGTCATGAACCACAGCGACGGCTCGGTGTAGGTCGCGTTGCGGGCCTGGACCTTGGCCAGCAGGTCGTCGACGTCGGCCGAGAGCATGAAGGCGCGGCCGTCGAAGCCGGCCGGGGCGACCGGCGGCGTCTGGAAGATGTCGGCGATGGCGCCGGCATCGCGGGTCGAAGGCGCGCTGAATTTCCAGCTCGCCCAGTCGCTCGTGGCCAGGCCTGCGTCGTACGGGAAGCTGGCGTACACGGGCACGCCGGCCGAGGTCTTCACACCCGCGAAGAGCTGGCCGATGCCGGTCTTTTGCGCCGCCGATAGACAGCTGCCATCGCGCGCGCCGCGGCAGGTGGGCACGTCGCGATCGAGATCGAACGCGGCCTGGCAGGCCTTCGTGTCCTGCACCATGCCGTCGACCGTGCCGTCGAGCGCATCGCAGCGCGCCAGCACTGCGTTCGAGACGAGGCGGCGTTCGGCGAGCGTGAAGCCGGTCGACGGATCGGCCGGGTCGGTGGCGAGCGACGCATAGGTCTTGCCGCCGAACAGGTTGGCGATGGCGGCGCGCGGCAGCACCGTGCCCGGGTCGCCGACGAGGAAGCCGTCGTACTCGTTGGCCAGGCGTGCCGCGGCCACCAGCGTGTGCCGGCCGCCATTCGAGCAGCCGCCGATGTACGAGCGATCGGGCCCCCGGCCATAGGCGATGCGGATGACTTCCTTGGCCATCGGCGTGAGCAGGGCGACGGCGCGGTAGCCGTAGTCGAGCCGCGCCTCGGGGTCGATGCCGAACGAGCCGTTCTGCGCGCCGTTGTGGCCGGCGTCGGAGCTGATCACGGCGAAGCCCTGTGCCAGCGGGTTGCTGAGGCCCGGGCCGGCGCTGATCGACCCGGTGGCGGTGACGACGCTGCCGTCGACGCCGCCGTTGGCCTGATAGAAGAGTCGGCCATTCCAGACCTGTGGCAGCCGCATCTCGAAGCCGATCGCGTAGCGCTTGCCGTCGACCGGGCTGGTTCGCTCGTTCATGTGGCCGGTGATGCGGCAATGCGCGGCGACGGGCACGCCGGCCACGCTCAGCTCGCCGGCAGCCACGGGCACCGCGGCGAACTGCGCCCACGAGTACGAAAGCCGCATCTCGAGATCGCTGCAGGCAGCGAGAACGCCGCCCTGTGCCGGTGCCAGCTGAGCGGGCGGTGCAACCGGGGCGGCGCAACCAAGGAGCATGCCGGCGCACAGTGCCAGGCTCGCGACCGATCGATGACTCACCATGACGGACCTCTCGATCAAGTTGGACGTAAATCAGGCGTGGCGGTGGACCGCCACCTTCTCCAGCAACTGGAACAGCAGTGTCTTTTCGAGCTCGCTCAGGTGGCCGAGCAGCTCCTCTTCCATGTGGTCGGCGACCCGCTCGGCCTTGCGCACCAGCGCCGCGCCCTTGCGCGTGAGGGCAATGTATTGCTTGCGCCGGTCCGACTCGCTGCGCGTGCGCGTGATCAGCTCGCGCTCGACCAGCTTGTCGCAGACGATCGTCAGGCGCGGCGCCGAGACGTCGAGAGCCACTGACATCTGCCGCTGGGTCACGTGCGGGTTGGCGGCGACCAGCATCAAGATCGTGAAGTCGAGGCGGCGCAGCTGAAAAGGCTCGCCGATCCGCTTCTCGAAAATCCTCAAGCTCGGGATTGCCGCCTGGGCCAGGTTGTAGCCGAGGAGCTTGTGCATGCGACCGTGGTCGAGGCCTCCCGGGAGCGACGGCTCACGCCGCGCCGCGTCGTGACTGCGCTTGGGGAGCGGGTCGCCCTTGGCCGAGGATTTCATCGGCCGGGAGTCTACGTGCGGCTTGGCCCGGTGGGGCGAAGGCGCAGAGCGACGCTGGCTCGGGAGCGGGCCCGAGCCAGCATCGTCATCTCGTCATCTCGTCATCTCGTCGTCACGCCTCAGAGCGTCGTGCACACGTAGCTGCTCGGGCTGTTCTGCTGCGCCAGTGCCGCCGCGCTGCTGCCCGTCGCGCCGATGTAGCGCGCGTACTGCGGGTAGGGACAGAGCGGCCGCACCCGGGTCGTCGCTCCGGCCGGCAGCGTCCAGCCATACGTCGCGGGTGCGGTGGTGCTCGACTGGGCGACCAGCGTGTCAGGCGCCTGGCCTTTCTCGACCCAGTTCGTCAGCGCCGTGAACGCCGGGAAGCTGTCGGTTGCCGGGCCGCCGCTGCAGTGGTTCATGCCCGGAACGGCGAACAGCCGCACGAAGTCCTTCACCGTGCCGTTGCCCGGCGTCGTGCTCAGCGAGTCGACCCAGTTGGCGGTGTACTTGAACGAGAACACCGGGTCGCCGCGGCCGTGATACATGATCATCTTGCCGCCGTGGGCCTTGAAGGCCGTGAGGTCGGTCGAGTGCGTGCCCATGAAGTCGATCGGCGCGACAGGATAGGTCGCCGTCGTCGCGGCGATCTTTCCGGCGTCGGTGTCCCAGTTGAAGCCGAGCTGGTACTGGACGAGCGAGTTCGCGGTCGCCAGCCCGGTGGTCGGCGGCGTCGTGAAGATCAGCGGCCCCGCACCGCCACCGAGCGTGACGTTGATGGCGTTGTTCGTTCCCGTGGTGGTGTAGAAGAAGCCGGTGTTCCAGACAGTCCAGCCGCCCTGGCCGATACCCGGGTCCCACAGCCAGTCGGAATAGAGCACGTTGCCAGCGGAGTCTTTTGCTCCGGCGATCACGTTCTCGATCGCCGTCAGCTGAGCAGGCAGCCAGCAGGCAGCAGGCGCGCCCGCGGCGCCGCAGGCGAGGACGGTCGGGTCGAAGTTGCAGGTCTTGTTGACCATGCCGTCGACGAGCCCGTCGGCCGCGTCGCACTGCGACAGGATCGCCTGTTGCAAGGCGGTCCATTGCGCCGGTTGAACGGCCGCAGCCAGCAGGGGCGTCGTTCCGGCGCCCGGGCCGCTCGTTTCGAAGTAGCCCTGTGCGGCGGCAGCGGCCCCGAACTGCTGCGTATTCCATGCCTCGGCAAGCCAGGCTTTCGGCAAGTCGGAGCCAGGGTCGCCGGCGATGACGCCGTCGAACTCGCTGCCGAAGCGTTGCGACACCATCATCGCCTCACGACCGCCTTCCGAGCAGCCGACGAAGTAGGAATGCGTCTGCGCCTTGGCGTAGTAGGTCGAGATGAGTCCGTTGGCGAGCGTCTTCGTCACGCCGATGGCGTTGTAGCCGAAGTCGACCCGCGCCTGCTGGTCGAGACCGAAAGCGGCGCTGCCGGCGTTGTTGTTGTCGTTGTCGCTGCCGTTGTGACCGCTGTCGTCGGATGCCGTCGCGTAGCCGAGCAGCAGCGGGTTCACGGTCTCGCCGTTGGTGATGGCGCCGGTGGTGTTCGGGATCGAGCCATCTGAACCGCCGCCGCCGCCGAAGAACAGCTTTCCATTCCAGGTGCTCGGCAGGTTGACCTGAAAGCCGATCGCATAGGTTGTCTGGGCGGCCGTCTGGCCCGCGATCATGGTGCCTTGGCGGTTCGCATTGATCGTGCCGACGACGGCGCAGTAGGGCTGGTAGTTGCCATCGGCGTCGGGCGTCGCCGTCGCCTGCAGCGTCGCCGAGGTGATCGCCACCTGCATGCCGGTGGCGGAGAGCGAGGCGGCGAGCGGCGCGAGGGCGGCGCAGCCGGAGGCCGGATCGGGGTTGTTGAGCAAGGCCGTGGGCGCCGGTGGCGGCGGCGCGGGCGTAGGCGCCGGCGCCGGTGCAGGCGACGGCGAGTCGCCGCCGCCGCAGCCGGCAGCGACGCCGACCAGGGCCATGGCGAAGAGCCACCGAACGTTCGAGAGTCGAGTCATTGCAGTCTCCTGTGTGTGGCCATCTGCGTGGCAGCGCGGCGGCATGCGGGCCGCCGGTGTCTTGACAATGTAGTTTTGATCGTTAATCATTAAACTCGGTAAATACCATGACGCCGCCACGAGAGGGTTCGCGCCTCCGCGGCACAAGCCGGCAAGGGGAAAATCCCTAACGGCCACTCGGTCTTATTTACTACGATTAACCAATGACTTCATCCGTCCCTCGCGTCGACGGTGCCGTGCCGTTGCCGGCATCGCTCGCCGCGCTCGACCTGCTGCACATCGAATCGGTGGGCGCGGTGCTGCACGTTCGGCTGCATCGACCGAAGAAGCGCAACGCCGTCAACGACACGCTGGTGGCGCAGTTGCACACCGCGTTCATCAACCTGCCGCAAGGCATCGGTGCGGTGGTGCTGAGCGGTGAAGGCGATCATTTCTGCGCCGGCCTCGACCTGTCCGAGATCTCGGAGCGCAGCGTCGCCGAAGGCATCCTGCATTCGCGTTCCTGGCATGCCGCGTTCGAGCAGGTCCAGTTCGGGCGCGTGCCGGTGGTGGCGGTGCTGCATGGCGCGGTCGTCGGCGGCGGCCTCGAGCTGGCGAGCGCCTGCCACGTGCGCGTCGCGGAAACGAGCGCCTTCTACGGCCTGCCGGAAGGACAGCGCGGCCTCTTCGTCGGTGGCGGCGGCTCGGCCCGCATCCCGCAGCTGATCGGCGTGGCGCGCATGACCGACATGATGCTGACCGGCCGCGTCTACGACGCCGCCGAAGGCCACGCGATCGGCATCTCGCAATATCTCGTCGAACCCGGCCAGGGCCTGGCCAAGGCCTTCGCGCTGGCCGAGCGCATCGCCGTCAACGCGCCGCTTTCGAACTTCGCGGTCATGAACGCGCTGCCGCGCATCGCCGCGATGCCGCAAGGCGACGGCCTTTTCGTCGAGTCGCTGATGGCGGCCATCGCCTCGGGCGACGAAGCGGCGAAGAGCCGGGTTCGCGCCTTCCTCGAAGGCCGGGCCGCCAAGGTGCAGAAGGCGTGAGCGCAGAGGCCGTCGCACCGGCTCGCTATCGGCCGCTGCCGCTCGGCGGCTCGCTCGAGGCGGAGTTCGTGCGGCGCGACGACGGCTCGACGCTGGTGGTCTCGCGTGAAGCGCTGCGCCCGTATCCGGCGCGCCTGACCGATCGGTTCCTGCACTGGGCCAAGGCGGCGCCGGATCGCACCCTGGTCGCCAAGCGCGTGCAGGGCGGCGACTGGCGGCGCGTCAGCTACCGCGAGGCGCTGCAGAGTGCGCGCTCGATCGCGCAGGCGTTGCTCGACAGCGGCCTGTCGGTCGAGCGGCCGGTCGTCATCCTCTCCGACAACGACATCGAGCATCTCCTGCTCGCGCTCGGCGCGATGCTCGCCGGTGTGCCCTATGCGCCGGTGTCGCCGGCGTATTCGCTGGTCTCGCAGGACTTCGGCAAGCTGCGCCACATCCTCGGCCTGCTCACGCCCGGCCTCGTGTTCGCCAGCGGGCCGGCTTACGCGAAGGCGATCGCGGCCGTGGTGCCGGCCGACACGCAGCTGGTGCTGACCGAAGGCAGCGTCGAGGGTCGAGCCACGACGTCGTTCGCCTCGTTGCTGCAGACGAAGGCGACCGCCGCCGTCGACGCCGCCCATGCCAAGGTCGGCCCCGACACGATCGCCAAGTTCCTCTTCACCTCGGGCTCGACCAAGCTGCCCAAGGGCGTGATCAACACCCAGCGCATGCTCTGCGCCAACCAGCAGATGATCGGGCAATGCTTCCCGGCGCTGGCCGAAGAGCCGCCGGTGCTGGTCGACTGGCTGCCGTGGAACCACACCTTCGGCGGCAACCACAACATCGGCATCACGCTCTACAACGGCGGCACGCTCTACATCGACGAGGGCAAGCCGACGCCGGCGCTGATCGGCGAGACCTTGCGCAACCTGCGCGAGATCGCGCCGACGATCTACTTCAACGTGCCCAAGGGCTTCGAGGAGATCGCCAACGCGCTCGAGACCGATGCGGTGCTGAGGAAGACGCTGTTCAGTCGCGTGAAGATGTTCTTCTTCTCCGGCGCCGGCCTGTCGCAGCCGGTCTGGGACAAGCTCGATCGCCTGGCCGAGCAGGAGATCGGCGAGCGCATCAGGATGCTCACCGGCCTGGGCATGACCGAGACGGCGCCGTTCGCCGTCTGCGCCAATGCCTGGGACGTCAAATCGGGCCACATCGGATTGCCGGCGCCTGGCCTCGAGCTGAAGCTCGTGCCCATGGGCGACAAGCAGGAGGTGCGCTATCGCGGCCCGAACGTCACGCCGGGCTATTGGCGCGCGCCCGAGCAGACGGCCGAGTCCTTCGACGCCGAAGGCTTCTACTGCAGCGGCGACGCGGCCAAGCCGATGGACGCAGCCGAGCCCGGGCGCGGCTTCATGTTCGACGGCCGCATCGCCGAAGACTTCAAGCTCTCCACCGGCACCTTCGTGTCGGTCGGGCCGCTGCGCGCCGCGATCATCGCCGCCGGCGATCCGCTGGTGCAGGACGTCGTGATCGCCGGCATCAACCGCGACGAGATCGGCATCCTGCTCTTTCCGCGCCTCGACGCCTGCCGCGACTATGCGGCCTGCCGGCCAACGCGCCGGCGCACATCGTGCTGGGGCACGAGCACCTGCGCGCCTTCTTCCAGCGCCTGCTCGACACCTTCCATTCGCGCGGCACCGGCAGCGCCACGCGGGTGGCGCGTGCGCTCGTGCTGGCCGAGCCGCCCTCGATCGACCGCGGCGAGATCACCGACAAGGGCTCGATCAACCAGCGCGCCGTGCTGACCCATCGCGACGCCGACGTCGTGCGGATGTACATGGCGCGTGACCGCGACGTGCTCCTGCCGCGCAAGCACTGATTCAAAGGCATCGAGAAGCGATGAAGATCGAAGGACAGGTTGCGCTCGTCACCGGCGGTGCCTCGGGCCTCGGCGCCGAGACGGCGCGCGAGCTGGCGCGACGCGGCGCGAAGGTGGCGGTGCTCGACCGCAACGGCGCCGGCGCGCAGGCCGTGGCGGCCGAGATCGCGGCGCTGAACGGCGCCGGCGCGGCGATCGGCGTCGCCTGCGACATCGTCTCGACCGAGAGCGTCGTCGCGGCGCTGGCAGCGGCGACCGAAGCGCTCGGCGCTCCGCGCATCGTCATGAACATCGCCGGCATCGGCACCGCCCGGCGGATCATCGGCAAGGACGGCACGCCGATGCCGCTCGAAGACTTCACGCGCGTGGTCGACGTCAATCTGGTCGGCACCTTCAACGTCATTCGCCTCGCCGCGGCGCAGATCGCCCGGCTCGAGCCGCTGCCCGACAACGACGGCACGAACGAGCGCGGGGTGATGGTCTGCACGGCCTCGGTCGCGGCCTTCGACGGCCAGGTCGGCCAGGAGGCCTATGCCGCGTCGAAGGGCGCCATCGTTGCGCTCACCCTGCCGCTGGCGCGCGACCTGGCGCAGCACGGCATCCGCGTCGTCACGATCGCGCCGGGCCTCTTCCTCACGCCGCTGCTGGCCGAGCTGCCCGAGGCGGTGCAGGCGACGCTTGCGGCGAGCATTCCCTTTCCGAAGCGCCTCGGGCGGCCGGCCGAGTTCGCGCACCTGGCGGCGGCTATCGTCGAGAACCCGGCCCTCAACGGCGAGGTGATCCGTCTCGACGGCGCCTTGCGCATGGCGCCGCGCTGAGGCGCCGGGCACGACGACGACCATGGCCCGAACGACCCACTACGGCGTCACCGTCCAGTTCGGCGACTGCGACCCCGCCGGCATCGTCTTCTATCCCAACTTCCAGCGCTGGATGGACGAGTCGTCGCTGTACTTCTTCATGCAGTGCGGCGTGCCGCCCTGGCGCGAGCTGGCCAAGACACACGGCATCGTCGGCACGCCGCTGCTCGAGATCGCGACGCGCTTCATCACCGCCGCCACCTATGCCGAGACGCTCGACATCGAGACCTGCGTCGAGGAGTGGCGGGCCAAGGTCTTCGTGCATCGTCATCGCGTGCGGCGCGGCGAGACGCTGATCTGCGAAGGCACCGAAATGCGCGCCTTCGTCCGGCGCGACGCCGACAATCCCGATCGCCTGCGCGCCGTTCCGATCCCCGAAGACATCAAGGCCAGGTGCAGCTGACGCACCATCGATCAACCGCTTTCCAACGACCCACGAACAGGAGACTCCCTTGAACCCCACCACCCGCCTCTTTGCCGCTCTCGCGCTTGCCTTCGGCGCCAGCAGCGCAGCGCAAGCCGACATCACCATCGGCGTCAGCCTGCCGCTTACAGGGCCGACCTCGGCGCTCGGCATCCCGTGCAAGAACGGGATCATGCTGTGGCCCTCGACGGTCGCCGGAGAGAAGCTCAACGTCATCATCCTCGACGACGCGACCGACCCGACGCAGGGCGTGAAGAACGCCCGCCGCTTCGTCACCGAGGATCACGTCGACCTGATGCTCGGCTCGGCCGCGACGCCGATCGCGGTGGCGATGGCGCCGGTGGCGGCCGAAGCGCACACCGTGCAGCTCGCGCTCTCGCCGATGCCGCCGCTGCCCGATGGCAAGGACGCCTGGACCTTCCGCCTGCCGCAGTCGACCGCGGTGATGGCCATTCCGATCGTCGACTACTGGAAGAAGACCGGCGTCAAGACCTACGGGTTCCTCGGCTACACCGACTCGTATGGCGAGAGCTGGCTGACGGACATCACGGCGGCCGCTGACAAGGCGGGCATCAAGCGCATCGACGTCGAGCGCTTCGCGCGGCCCGACACCAGCGTCACCGGCCAGGCCCTGAAGCTGGTGCAGGCCAATCCCGACGCGATCCTGATCGCGGCCTCGGGCTCGGGCGCGGCGATGCCGCACAAGGGCCTGGTCGAGCGTGGCTATCCGAAGTCGAAGCTCTTCCAGACGCACGGTGCGGCGTCGCTCGACCTGATTCGCGTCGGCGGCAAGGACGTGGAAGGCTCGTTCGTGGCCTCCGGTCCGGCGACGGTGGGCGATCTGCTGCCCGACAGCAACCCCAGCAAGAAGCTGGCGATGCAATACGCGGCCGAATACGACAAGGCCTACGGCGCGAAAAGCGCGAACCAGTTCGGCGGCCACGTGTTCGACGCCTACATCCTGCTCCAGCACATCGTTCCCGAGGCGCTGAAGAAGGGCAAGCCAGGCAGCGCCGAATTTCGCGCCGCGCTGAAGACGGCCCTCGAGACCGAAGGCCGCGTCCCGGTCTCGCAAGGCGTGCTCGACTACACCGCCACCGATCACTTCGGCTTCACGCCCGACACCGGGGTCCTGCTGACGATCGAGAACGGCAACTGGAAGCTGGTCAACACGCACTAGTCGAGTCCTGAAGGCGGCAGGCGAGAATCCGCCCCGATGGATCTCACGACCGCCGGCATCCTGCTCCTCGACGGCGCCACCAACGGCGCCGTCTACGCATTGCTGGCGCTGGCGATCGTCCTGGTCTTCGCGATCACGCGCGTCATCTTCATTCCGCAAGGCGAGTTCGTCGCCTATGGCGCGCTGACCCTGGCCATGCTGCAGCTCGGCAAGGTGCCGGGGACGATCTGGCTGCTGCTGGTGCTGGCCGTCGTCGCGGCCGTCATCGATCTGGTCGATGCGATCCGGCGCGGACTGCCGGCAGCGACGATGCTGCGCGGCCTGCTGCGCACGCTCGTCGCGCCGGCCGTGGTGATCGCTCTCACGTTCTGGGCGGCGCCGCGCCATGCCTCGCTCTGGGCGCAGAGTGCGCTGACCCTGGCCATCGTCACCCTGCTCGGCCCGCTCGTCTATCGCCTGGCCTACCAACGCCTGGCCGATGCCTCGGTGCTGGTCCTGCTGATCATCTCGGTCGGCGTGCATTTCGCGCTCACCGGACTGGGCCTGGTCTTCTTCGGCGCCGAGGGCTTTCGCAATCCGAGCTTCTGGGACGAGCGCTACTCGTACGCCTCTATCAGCATCTCGGGCCAGACGATCTGCATCTTCGTGGCTTCGATCCTGCTCATCGTCGGCCTGTTCCTCTTCTTCGAGCGGACCCTGCGCGGCAAGGCCCTGCGTGCGACCGCCGTGAACCGGCTCGGCGCCCGCCTGATGGGCGTGTCCACCTCGGGCGCCGGCAAGTTGAGCTTCGCGCTCGCCGCCTTCATCGGCGCACTGTCGGGCTTGCTGATCGGCCCGACGACGACGATCTTCTACGACTCGGGCTTCCTGATCGGCCTGAAAGGATTCGTCGCCGCCATCTTCGGCGGCCTGGCCAGCTATCCGGCCGCGGCCCTCGGCGCCCTGCTCGTCGGCGGGCTGGAGAGCTTCAGCTCGTTCTACGCGAGCGCGTTCAAGGAGGTGATCGTCTTCACGTTGATCATCCCGGTCCTGCTCTGGCGCTCGTTCCAGCGCGGGCATCACGACGACGAGGAAGAGTGATGGAGCTCGCACTCTCTCTCGGCGAGGGATCGGGGCGACGGTGCGCTCTGTTGCGCTCATGTCCCCCGGCGAGAGCCAGGTATGGCTCTCGCCTCCTCCTTTACTTCGCTCCACAGAACGCCCCATCGCCCCGATCCCGCACCGAGGCGTCTTGCTCTTTTCTTCGTTCGTGCGAACCGGCTCGGCCGGGAGCGTCGGGTGGGGGACGCAGCGAAGTAAAGGAGGAGACGAGCGCCTTCAGGCGGTCGTCGGGGGACATGAGCGGAGTCCCCCGCCCGATGCTCCCGGCCGCGCATGCCACGAATGCAGCAAAGGCCCCGGAGCAACAAGCATGAGCTCCCGCCGCATCGCCCTCATCGTCTTCGCCATCGTCCTGGCGCTGGTTCCCATCGTCACGCCCGCGAACCAGGAGTTCTGGATCACGCAGGCCAACTACATCGGCCTGTACACGCTCGTCGTCATCGGCATCGTGCTGCTGACCGGCATCGCCGGGCTCATCTCGTTCGGGCAGGCGGCATTCGTGGGCATGGGCGCCTATACCGCGGCCTACCTCACGCTGACCTACGGCATGTCGCCCTGGCTCACGGTCTGGGTCGGCCTCGTCATCACCGGTCTGGCGGCGCTCGTGCTCGGCTGGATCACCCTGCGCATGTCGGGCCACTACCTGCCGCTGGCAACCATTGCCTGGGGCCTCTCGCTCTTCTATCTGCTCGGCAACATCGATGCGCTCGGCAAGTACGACGGCCTGCTCGGCATTCCGCCGATCAATTTCTTCGGCATCACGCTGAGCACCGGGCGCAATTTCTTCTACCTGGTGTGGATCATCGTCGTCGTCGCGGCCGTCGCGGTCACGCACCTGCTCGATTCGCGCACCGGGCGGGCCCTGCGCGCCGTCAAGGGCGGGGTGACGATGGCCGAGGCGATGGGCGTCGATACCTTTCGCGTCAAGGTCACCGCCTTCGTGCTGGCGGCGCTGCTGGCCTGCGTCTCGGGCTGGCTCTTCGCGTATTTCCAGCGCACCGTGAATCCCTCGCCGTTCAGCCTGAACATGGGCATCGAGTACATGTTCATGGCCGTGCTCGGCGGCATCGGCTACGTCTGGGGTGCGCTTGCCGGCGTGGCCGTGGTGCAGGTGCTGCAGGACCAGCTGCAGGTCTGGCTGCCGCGCCTCATCGGCACCAGCGGCAACTACGAGATCATCGTCTTCGGCCTCCTGCTCGTGCTGGTGCTGCAGTACGCGCGCGACGGCATCTGGGCCTTCGTCGAGGGGGTGCTGCCGAGAGTCCGGCGCAAGGTCGACTGGGCCGACGCCACGCCGCTGCCGGCACGGGCGCGCCCGCCGCACGGCCAGGTCGTGCTCGACGTGCGCGCCGCGCGCAAGGAATTCGGCGGCCTGGTGGCGGTCAACGACGTCAGCTTCAATGTCTGCGCCGGCGAGATCCTCGGCCTCATCGGGCCGAATGGCGCCGGCAAGTCGACGCTCTTCAACCTCGTCACCGGCGTCCTGCCGGCGACGCGCGGCGAAGTGAGCCTGCTCGGCCGGCGCATCGACTCGCTGCGCTCGCGCGAGATCGCCCGGCTCGGCGTGTCGCGCACCTTCCAGCACGTGAAGATGATCGCCGGCATGACGGTGCTCGAGAACGTCGCCCTCGGCGCCCATCTGCGCGGCCATCGCGGTGTCGCGGCGGCGATGTTGCGGCTCGACCGGGCCGAGGAGCGCGGCCTGATGCGAGAGGCCGAGCGCCAGCTGCAGCGCATCGGCATGGGCGAGCTGATGCACGAGCAAGCAGGAAACCTCGCGCTCGGCCAGCAGCGGCTGATGGAGATCGCGCGCGCCTTGTCGGCGGATCCGACCTTGCTGTTGCTCGACGAGCCGGCGGCCGGCCTGCGCCTGAAGGAGAAGGAAGCCCTGGCGAACGTGCTGCGCCAGCTGCGCGGCGAAGGCCTCTCGATTCTCCTGGTCGAGCACGACATGGATCTGGTGATGGGCCTGGTCGATCGCCTGGTGGTGATGGAGTTCGGCACCAAGCTGATCGAGGGGACACCGGAAGAAGTGCAGGCGTCGCCTGCGGTTCGGGCCGCCTACCTGGGTACGGAGCACTGATCGATGGCCGAGCTGCTGCTCAACGTGCGAGCTCTGCAGGCCGGCTACGGCAAGGCCGAGGTCCTGCACAACCTCACCCTGACCGCAAAGGCCGGAAAGGTGATCACCGTCATCGGCCCCAACGGCGCCGGCAAATCGACGCTGTTGAACGCCCTGATGGGCGCCCTGCCTTCGAAAGGCAGCATCGAATACGACGGCCAGCCGATCGGGCGGCTCGAGCTGGAAGAGCGGGTCATGCTCGGCATGGCGCTCGTGCCCGAGACGCGTGCCCTGTTCGCGACGATGTCGGTGGAAGACAACCTGCGCCTGGGCGCCTATCGCCAGGTGCGCCTCGGCAACAAGGACAGCGCCAAGTCGCTGAGCGAGGTCTTCATGCTCTTCCCGCGCCTGCGCGAGCGGCGGGCGCAGCTCGCCGGCACGCTCTCCGGCGGCGAGCGGCAGATGCTGGCGGTGGGCCGCGCCTTGATGGGCAAGCCCCGCCTGCTCATGCTCGACGAGCCGAGCCTGGGCCTGGCGCCGCTCGTGGTGCGCGACATCTTCGCCACCATCGCGGCCTTGCGCGCCACCGGCGTGACCATCCTGCTGGTCGAGCAGAACGCGCGCGCCGCGCTCGAGGTGGCCGACTACGGCTACGTGCTGGAGATGGGCGAGATCGCGCTGCAAGGGCCGGCCGCCGATCTGGCCAAGGACCCGCGCGTCATCGAGACCTATCTCGGCACGGCGCGCGCCAGCAACGGCGCGGCCCGATGAGCGCGGCGGCGCGCCGCGCCACCGAGCTCGACGGCTCGCGCCTGACCCACCTCGTCGGCTATGCCGCGTCGCGCGCCGCGATCGAGCTGAAGAAGACGTTCGCGCGGCACATGGCGCCGTTCGAGCTCAAGATCGGCGAGTTCTCGATCCTGATGCTCGTGGCCGCCAATGCCCACGTGAACCAGCGCCAGCTCGGCCAGGCCCTCGACATCTCGGCTCCGAACATGGCCGTCACGCTCGACCGCATGGTCGAGCGCGGCTGGGTCGAGCGCGTGCGCAGCACCGAAGACCGGCGGGCCCAGCAGATTCATCTCACTGCCGCCGGCCGCACGCTCGTGCAGCGGACCGAGAAGATCTCGAGCACCATGGAAGACGTGAGCGTTGCGCCGGCTTTCGCCGGCCGAGCGGGCGCTGCTGGTCGAACTGCTGCTGAAGATATCGGACGGCACCGGCGCACGGCGCTGAACCTTCGGGCACACCGCTTGCCCTTTCGCGGCATGGCTTTTTCGTTGCTGTCGAACCTTCGCGTCGCTTCGCCGCCGCTGCTCGCCGGCCTCGCGGCACTGGCGCTCACGGGCGCGCTCGCCGGCTGCGAAAAGAAGACCACGGTCACCAACGTGCCGGGCGACGGCACCGTGACCCGCACCACGATCTCGCCGAGCCCGCAGGCCAGCGAGGCGATGCGCCAGATCAACGAGACCATGAGCCATGCTGCCTCGGCAATCGAGTCGGGCGCCGCCGCCAGCCAGGCGCTGACCCAGGCCGGCGAGGCGATCGGAGACGGAGTCATCACGACCAAGATCAAGGCTGCGCTGCTCACCGATCCGGACGTGAAGGGCTCGCAGATCGGTGTCGATACCCGGCACGGCGTCGTCACCCTGACCGGCACCGTGGACAAGGCGTCCGGGCTCGATCGCGCCAAGCGCATCGCGCAGGACACCGAAGGGGTGAAGTCGGTCGACAGCCAACTGGTCATCAAGACTTCCTCCTGAGACGACCGCCGCAGACAGGCGCCCATCGGCTATCCTTTCGCACGCGCCGCTTCGAGCGCAGCAGAGGAGCAAACATGCCGTTGTCGAATCGTGCTGCCGCCGAGTTCATCGGCACCTTCTGGCTCGTCCTCGGAGGCTGCGGCAGTGCCGTGCTCGCTGCCGCGTTTCCGCAGCTCGGCATCGGCTTCGTCGGCGTCGCGTTCGCCTTCGGCCTGACCGTGCTGACGATGGCGTATGCCTTCGGCCACGTCTCGGGCTGCCACCTGAACCCGGCCGTCTCGCTCGGGCTCGTGGTCGGTGGCCGGTTTCGTGCCGGCGATCTGCTGCCCTACGTCATCGCCCAGGTGGCAGGCGCCATCTGCGGCGCCGGCGTGCTCTACCTCATCGCCTCGGGCAAGGCCGACGCCAACGTGCTGCAGGGCGGCTTCGCGAGCAACGGCTACGCCGAGCATTCGCCGGGCGGCTATTCGCTCATGGCAGCGCTGCTCTGCGAGTTCGTGATGACCTTCATGTTCCTCATCATCATCCTCGGCGCCACCGACGAGCGTGCGCCGAGCGGCTTCGCGCCGATCGCCATCGGCCTCGGCCTGACCCTGATCCACCTGATCAGCATTCCCGTCACCAACACCTCGGTCAATCCGGCGCGCAGCACCGGCCCGGCGATCTTCGTCGGCGGCTGGGCACTGAGCCAGCTCTGGGCCTTCTGGGTCGCGCCCCTCGCCGGCGCGGCCTGCGCCGGCATTGCCTATCGCCTGGTCAGTGGCGAGCGCAGCCTGGCGGCCGGCATCGAAGGCCCGGCGGCGGGCAGCACGATTCCCAAGTCATCGGGCTGAGCCTTCCTGCGCTGGCCGCGCCTACCGCGGCGGCCATCGCCACCACTGCCGCTGCGGATGTTCGGAAGGCCTCACACTGCGCCTTCCCATGCACGAGCTCGTCGCCCTCCTGCTCGCCCACGGCGCGCTGATCATCTTCGCCGTGACGCTGGCGGCGCGTATCGGCGCGCCTGTGCCGGCGTCGCCGCTGCTGGTGGTGGCTGGCAGTCTCGTGGTCGCCGGCCAGATCTCGATTGCGGCCGTGCTCGCGGTGTCGATCGCCGCCAATGTCATCGGTGACGGCATCTGGTTCGGCGCCGGCCGGCGTTACGGCTATCGGGTCATGCGGCAACTCTGCCGGATCTCGCTCTCGCCCGATTCGTGCGTGCGGCAGGGCGAATCGCTGATCACGCGCTGGGGCGGCAGCTCGCTGATCGCGGCCAAGTTCGTGCCCGGCGTGTCGGTCGTGGCCGCGCCGATGGCCGGCGCGCTCGGCATGTCGCTGAGCCGCTTTCTCGCTTTCGAGCTCGTCGCCGCGCTCGTCTGGACGCTGGGCTTCATGGCCCTGGGCGCGCTCTTCAGCAACCAGATCCAGCGCGTCTTCGACATCATGGCCAGCGCCGGCAGCCTCGCCACCGTCGTCTTCGTGCTGGTCCTGGCCGGGCTCGTGGCCATTCGCTACTGGCGGCGCCAGCGCTTCCTGCGCGAGCTGAAGATCCCACGCATCGGCGTCGACGAGCTGCAGGCGCTGATCGAGCGCGGAGCCGGTCCGATCGTCATCGACGTGCGCTCCGACGCCAGCATGCAGGTCGACGCGCGCCGCATCCCGGGCGCGATCTCGGTGCACCTGCGCGACATTCCCGCGCACGGCGCCGACCTCGATCGGGAGCGCGAGATCGTGCTCTATTGCAACTGCCCGAACGAGGCCTCGGCTGCGCGGGCGGCCAGCCTGCTCGTGGCGCGCGGCCTGCATCGCGCCCGCCCGCTCGCCGGCGGCCTCGATGCGTGGGTCGCTTCGGGCCGGCCGACCGAGGCCGTGCTGCTCACGCCTCCCGCGGCGCCGGCAGAGCGCGAGCCCCTCGACGCCTCAGTCGGCCAGGCTGCGCAGTCGCTCCACGGCTGACGCCGGCGCTGGCGTGCGTGCGGCGTTCATCATCATCGAGAGCAGCGCGTAGTAGCCGTTGATGCCGATCAGGTCGACGACGCCCTGCTCGCCGAAGTGCTCGATCGCATCGCCCCAGGTCTTGTCGCTGACGCCGTGCTGCCGGTGCAGCTCGGTCGAGAGGGCATAGAGCGCGCTCTCGTCGGCGGGCATCGTGGCAGGGCGACGACCGTCGGCGATCGCTTCGATCGTGGCCGCGGCGATGCCTTCGCGCAAGGCGATCGGCGCGTGGATCGCCCACTCCACCTGCTGCGACCAGTGCCTGGCCGTCACCAGGATGGCCAGCTCCGAGAGGCGCTGCCCGAGTGCGCTGCGATAGCGCAGGTACTCGCCCATCCGCTGCGCGTGCTCCATGAGCTCGGGGCTGCGCAGCAGCGGCACGAAGGGTGGGAGCAGGGCGCCGCGCGGGCCGTCGATGATCGCCTGGGCGGTGCGCCGCTGCTCGCTGCTCCAGCGCGCTTCGGCAATGGGTGGCAGGCGGTCGTGGCTCATGTGCAGCTCCTTCGGAGAGGGCCGGCCGGCACCGCCCGCCGCCATGCGCGACGCGGCGCCAAGGGACCGGATGCGGCTCAAGCGGCCCGGCGCGGGTTCAGGGTCAGTGGCCGCCCCAGACCTCGTCGGCCACCTCGACGATCAGACGCAGCTTGGCGCGTTGCGCCTCCACGGCGATGTCGTTGCCGTGCACCGTGCTCGAGAAGCCGCACTGCGGCGACAGGCAGAGCTGCTCGAGCGGCACGTACTTCGCGGCTTCGTCGATGCGGCGCTTGATGTCGTCTTTCGATTCGAGCTTGCCCAGCTTGGTGGTGACCAGCCCGAGCACCACCGTCTTGCCCTTGGGCAGGAAGCGCAGCGGCTTGAAGTCGCCCGAGCGCGCGTCGTCGTACTCGAGAAAGTAGCCGTCGACGCCCATCTCGGAGAGCAGCGCTTCGGCCACCGGCTCGTAGCCGCCTTGCGCCGCCCAGGTGCTCTTGAAGTTGCCGCGGCACAGGTGCACCGCCAGGGTCATGCCTTCGGGCTTCTGCGCCACGACGCGGTTGATGAACGAGGCGTAGCGATGCGGCAGCTCGTCGGGATCGTCGCCGCGCGAGCGTGCGGCCTCGCGCATCTTGTCGTCGCAGAGATAGGCGAGGTTGGTGTCGTCCATCTGCACGTAGCTGGCGCCGGCGGCATGCAGCGAGCGCAGCTCGTCGCCATAGGCGTTGGCCACGTCCTGATAGAAGGCCTCGAGGTCGGGGTAGTGCTCGCGGCTGATGCCGGCGCGGCCGCCGCGAAAGTGCAGCATGGTCGGCGAAGGGATGGTCACCTTCGGCGTGTGGCCGGCCGTGACCTTCGATTTCAGGAACTCGAAATCGGCCTTCTGGATGTCCTTGACGTGGCGCACCTTGTCGATCACGCGCATCACCGGCGGCGCGAGCTCCTCGCTGCCGTCGGGCTTTCGGATCGTCACCGGGATGTCGGTCTTGACGCCGCCGAGCTGCTCGAGGAAGTCGATGTGGAAGTAGGTGCGGCGGAACTCGCCGTCGGTCACGCTCTTCAGGCCCACGTCTTCCTGGAACTTGACGATCTCGGCGATGGCGTCGTCCTCCACGAGGCGCAGCTGCTCGGGCGAGATCTCCTTTTTCGCGCGGCGCTCGCGGGCGTCGAGCAGGCGCTTCGGGCGCAGGAAGCTGCCGACGTGGTCGGCGCGAAACGGGGGGTGTTGGCGTGTGGTCATGGTCAGCGGCCGCGCGCATGCGCGGGAGTTTCGAGGCGTCGCGCCCAGGCCGAGAGCGACAGGGTAATGATCAGGTAGATCGCGGAAATGAAGAGATAGGGCTCCCAGTATCGCGAATATGCGCCGGCCACCGTTCGCGCCGCCAGCGCCAGCTCGGCCAGGCCGATGGCCGACACCAGCGACGAGTCCTTGACCAGCGTCACCGCCTCGTTGACGAGCGCCGGCACCATCCGGCGCAAGGCCTGCGGCAGGACGATGTAGCGCATAGCCTGCGCATGCGTCAGGCCGATGCTGTAGGCCGCTTCGGTCTGCCCGCCATGAATGCTCTGGATGCCGGCGCGCAGGATCTCGGAGACGTACGCTCCGGCGTTCAACGTCAGCGCCAGGGCGCCGGAAAAGAAGGCGCCGTGGTTCTGCCGGAACTCACGCGCCGCCTCGCCGCTCAGCAGCAGGCCGCCGTCGGGCTGGACCAGCATCGGCATCAGCGCGAAGTGCACGAGCAGGATCTGCACGAAGAGCGGCGTGCCGCGAAAAAAACCGACGTAGGCGCGTGTGACGCCGCGCAGCAGGCTCCAGGCAAGCGCCGACAAGGCAGAGCGCGGCCGAGGGCCGTCGCGCGTGCTGCTGATCAGGCCGAGCCCGACGCCGAGCGCCAGGCCGCCGAAAAGCGACACGACGGTCACCTTCAGCGTCATCAGCAGCCCCTCGGCGAAGAGCGGGCCGTAGCCGACCAGGATGCTCCACCGCAGGTCCGGCAGGCCCACGATGCGGCGGACTTACTTCGACGCAGCAGCGGCCGGCGCGGGCGCGCTGGCCGCGGCGCTGCCGAGATAGCTCGCGTAGATGCGGTCGTAGGTGCCGTCGGCCTTGATCGCGGCCAGGCCGGCATTGACCTTGCCGAGCAGCTCGGCGTTGCCCTTGCGCACGGCGATGCCGTAGTGCTCGGGCACGAACGCCGGATCGTCGACCGTCCTGAACTTGCTGCCTTCGTTGTTCTTCACGTAGTTGACGACGACCCCGTTGTCGGCCACGACCGCGTCGATGCCGCCGACCTCGAGCTCCTTCAGGGCCAGCGGCGTCGACTCGAAGCGCTTGATGTCGGTGCTGTTCTTGCCCTGCAGCCGGGTCACGGTCTCGTCGCCGGTCGTGCCCGTCTGCACGCCGACCTTGAGCGCCTTCAGGTCGTCGAAGTGAGCGACTTTCGAATCGACGCGCACGGCGATCAACTGGTGCGCATCGAAATAGGGGTCGCTGAAGTCCATCGACTGCTTGCGCTCGTCGGTGATCGTGATCGACGAGGCGAGGAGGTCGCGGTCGCCTTGCTTCAGGGCATTGAAGATGCCTTCCCACGGCGTGTTGATGAACTTCACCTCGAGGCCGGCCTTCTGCGCGGCGGCGCGCACCACGTCGATGTCGAAGCCGACGATCTCGCCCTTTTCGTTCTGCGATTCGAAGGGCGCGTAGGCGGCGTCGGTGCCGACGGTGTAGACCCGCGTTGCCACAGGCGTGGCCGGGGGCGGCGGCCCGCCGTCGGTCTTGCCGCAGGCCGCGAGCGCGGCGGCCACGATGCCGCAGAGGCCGGCGCGAAAGAAGAAACGGCGAGCGAATGCGGTCATGGTGCTTCCCGAGGCCGAGCGGATCGTACCGCGCGGCCCGGCGCCCTCGGGCTCGCCGGCGCGATGCGATCATGCCGGCTTCGTGCCGCAAAGAGTGCCGCCATGAATCATGTTCGAGCGCCGCTTCTCACCCTCGTCCTGGCGAGTGCCGCCTTCGGCGCGCAAGCCCAGGCGACGACGCACGAGCGCCTGACGCAGCTGGCCCAGACCTTCATCGCCACGCTCGCTGCCGACGACCCCATCGCCGGCTCGTCGCTCGGCCTGACCGCGTCGGACAGCGAGCTGCCGGCGCCGAGCGAAGGCGCGCGCACCGCTCGCATCGCCAGGCTCGAGATCTGGAAGGCGGAGCTCGAGGTCATCAGCCAGGCCGCCGGGCCGAGCGCAACGCTGGCCGAGAGCAACGACGTCAAGCTGCTGCGTGCCGATTTCGACGAGCAGCTGAACGAGCTTCGGGTCCGCCAGAGCGACCGGAAGAACTACGCTGGTGCGAGCCTGCGCCTCGTCGGTGCGATCTTCAGCCAGTTCCTGCACCTGCCGATCGTCGGCCGCGAAGACGCCACCCAGGCCGACGTCGACAACGGTTGGGACGCCATCGTTTCGCGGCTGGAAAAAGGCCCGGCGTTCATCGTCGCCGGCCAGCGGCTGGCGACGCAGCCCGGGCGCCTGGCCGGCACGGTCGGCAGCGCCGCGCTCGCCGGCGTTCCCGATTTCTTCGACGGCGCGCTCGCCGACGCAGCGACGGCGCAGCTGGCGGCGCGGCCGGAGGTGCTGGCACGCTTCGTCGCCGCGAAGAACGCCCTGCTCGCGACGATCGCCGAGACGCGCGCCTATCTCGACGCGCATGCCGCGTCGTGGCCGGAGAACCATGCGATCGGCCGGGCCGCCTACGAGCAGATGCTGCGCGAGGAGCAGCTGCTCCCCTACGACTCGGCCGACATCGAGCGCATGGCCCGCGACGAGCTGGCGCACGGCTGGGCCGAGGAAGCCTGGCTGCAGGCCGAGGCCAGGCATCGCGGCGTCGCGTTCGGCGCGGCCAGCGGCGGCGGCATGGCGCCCGACGGTCCGGCGCTGGTCGGCTACTACCGCGACCGCCTCGCCGACCTCATGGCCTTCGTGAAGGCACACGATATCGTCACCGTGCCCGAGTGGCTCGGCTCGATGGAGATCGTCGAGACGCCGGCCTTCCTGCAACCGGTGTCGCCGGGCGCGTCGATGTTTTCGCCGCGTCTGTTCTCGAAGTCGAAGACCGGCTACTACTTCATCACGCCGCCGAGATCGCTCGCGCAAGCGGCCCAGCGTCTGGACATGAACGAGGACTTCGATCGCGACCGCATCCTCTCGACCGGCGCGCACGAGGCCATGCCGGGCCACTTCCTGCAGCTCTCGATCGCCAAGCGCCACCCCGATTTCGTGCGCCGGATCCAGGACAGCGCGGTGCTGGCCGAAGGCTGGGCCTTCTATGGCGAGGAGATGTTCGTGCGCCTGGGCCTCTACGGCGACGGCCTCGACGCGCGCCTGTTCACGGCGCGCTGGGAGCGGGTGCGCGGGGCGCGCGCCATCGTCGATCCGAAGCTGGCCTCGGGCGAGTGGAGCGTGGCCCAGGCGGTCGATTTCTTCGAGGCGCAATCGGGCTTCACGCACGGCGCCGCGCAGGCGGCGGTCAACGGCATCGCCCTCGGCCCGGGCTACGTCATTTCGTACACGGTCGGCCGCCTGCAGCTCGAGACCTTGCTCGCCGAGTACCTGCGGCGCATGGGCGAGCGCGGCTCGCTGCGCGACTTTCATGACCGGCTGCTCTCGTACGGCGGCGTGCCGTTCGCGGTGCTCGGGCCGGAGCTTCTGGCCGACCTGGACAAGCCGGGCAGCGCCGTCCGGGCGGCGGCGAACTACTGAGCGGTCGCCGGTACCCTGAGCGGGGGCGGATCGCCCCTGCCGGGTCTGCGCGAATGTCCTGATGCCACAGCTGGCCGGCGACGGCGAGAATCGTCCTTTTCGCCGCCGCATCGCAGGAGCACTCGAATGCAAAGACGCCAGGCCCTTCACGCCCTGTTCGGTTCAGCCGTTCTCTCGGTGGCCGCCATCGGATCGGTGCAGGCCGCCGACGCCGTGCCGTTCAAGATCGGCTTCATCCTGCCCATGACCGGCCAGCAGGCGTCGACCGGCAAGCAGATCGAAGCTGCGGTCAAGCTCTGGCAGGCGCAGAACGGATCGTCGGTCGCGGGTCGCAAGGTCGAGGTCATCGTCAAGGATGACGCCGGCGTTCCCGACACGACCAAGCGGATCGCCCAGGAGCTGGTGGTCAACGACAAGGTCGACGTCCTCGCCGGCTTCGGCATCACGCCGTCCGCGTTCGCGACTGCGCCGATCGCGACCCAGAGCAAGACCCCGATGGTCGTGACGGCCGCCGCCACCTCGGCGATCACCGCGGCATCGCCATGGATCGTGCGGACCAGCTTCACGCTGCCGCAGGCCACCGTGCCGATGGCCGACTGGGCGGCGAAGAACGGCATCAAGAGCGTGGTCACCTTCGTCGCCGACTACGGCCCTGGCCTCGACGCCGAGAAGTTCTTCAAGAGCCAGTTCACGCTCGACGGCGGCAAGGTCGTCGATTCGATCCGCACGCCGCTGCGCGCTCCCGACTTCGCGCCTTTCCTGCAGAAGGTGGCCGACCTCAAGCCCGACGCCGTGTTCTGCTTCCTGCCTTCGGGGCAGGGCGCCGCCTTCATGAAGCAGTTCGGCGAGCGTGGGCTCGACAAGTCGGGCATCAAGCTGATCGCCACTGGCGACGTCACCGACGACGACCAGCTCAACGGCATGGGCGACGTGGCGCTCGGCGTCGTCAATTCGCACCACTACTCGGCGGCGCATCCGTCGGCGCTGAACAAGAAGTTCGTCGCTGCCTTCCAGGACGCAAACCACTTCCGCCCCAACTTCATGGCCGTGGCCGGCTACGACGGCATGCACGTGATCTACAACGCGCTCGCCACCACCAAGGGCAAGGGCGGCGGCGAGGCGCTGCTGGCGGCGATGAAGGGCCAGCTCTTCGAGAGCCCGCGCGGCCAGATCCTGATCGACGCGCAGACCCGCGACATCGTGCAGGACATCTACATCCGCAAGGTCGAGCGCGTGCCGGCGCTGGGCAACGAGCTCTACAACGTCGAGTTCGACGTGCAGAAGGCGGTGAAGGATCCGGGCAAGACCAAGTGATCCCGCGGCGGCGCGTCGCTGCGATCGGAGGCGGGGCTTGAGGCCCGCTGCGAACTCGTGCATACCTCGTCGTGGCCCAGCAACGCGCGAGAAGGATCGAGCGATGGATGACGAACGGGATTCAGATCTCTCGCGCCGCGATTTCGTGGCGCTGTCCGTGGCCGCTGGCCTGGCCGCAGGCAGTGGTCAGACGCTGGCGGCCGCCCTGCCGCTGGTCGAGACCGAGGTGACGGTCAAGACGCCCGACGGCACGTGCGACGCCGCATTCATCCATCCGGCGACCGGCGCCCACCCGGCGGTGCTGATCTGGCCCGATGCGTTCGGCCTGCGCCCGTCGATGCGCGACATCGGCGAAGCGCATCGCGGCCGAAGGCTATTCGGTGCTGGTGCCGAATCCGTTCTATCGCGTCGCCAAGGCGCCGGTGTTCGAGACGCGCCGCAACGTTCAGCTTCCGCGAACGCGGCCGAGCGAGCCAAGCTGACGCCGCTGATGGGCTCGATCGGCGCCACCGGTGCGGCCGAGAAGGACGCCGTCGCGTTCGTCGCGTTCCTCGATGCGCAGCACGCAGGTCGAACAAGGCGAAGAAGATCGGCACCCAGGGCTATTGCATGGGCGGCGCGCTGGTGGTGCAGGACGGCGGCGGCGGTGCCGCGACCGCATCGGCGCCGGCGCGTCGTTTCACGGCGGCGGCCTCGTCACCGACAAGCCCGACAGTCCGCATCTGCTCGCGCCGAAGATCAAGGCCCGGATGTATTTCGGCATCGCGCCGAACGACGACAAGCGCCAGCCCGATGCGAAGGACAAGCTGAAGGAGTCCTTCGCCGCGGCGAAGGTGCCGGCCGAGATCGAGGTGTATCCGGCCAAGCACGGCTGGTGCGTGCCCGACATGCCAAGCGACAACGGGCTCCCGATCTACAGCAAGCCCGACGCCGAGCGCGCCTGGGGCAAGCTGGTCGCGCTCTACAAGACCGCGCTCGTCTAGCGCGCGGCGCCGCGATCGGCACGCCGCTCAGGCGAGCAGCGTCAGCTCGACGGCGCCGAGGCCGCTCACGGCGAAGCGATAGCGGCAAGGCGCGAGCGGGAACTTCGTCGTCACGATGCTGCCGGTCATCACGACCTCGCCGGCGCGCAGGTGCTCGCCCTGGCTCGCCAGGTGGTTCGCCAGCCACGTCACCGCCAGCAGCGGATGGCCGAGCGCATCGCGGCCTCGGCCTTCGTGGCGCACACCGGGGTCGTCGTCGACGAAGACCTGCCCGACGACATCGGCGAGCTCGGGCCAGCGCGGCTGGAACTCGCCAAGCACGATGCCGGCGTTCCAGGCGTTGTCGGCGACGAGCGAGAAAACGTCTAGCTTGGCGTAGTCGCAGCCGCGGTCATCGACGATCTCGATCGCTGGCGCGACCGCATCGACTGCGCCCTGCACATCGGTGAGCGACAGGGGCGCACCGCGCGATGGCAGGTCGCGGCCGAGGCGCACCGCGATCTCGAACTCGATCCCGAAGCGGACGCAGCTCGCGGCGGACAGCTGGGCACCCGATGCATGCACGCCATCGCGAAAGACAACCCCGGCGACCGGTGCGTCGTGATGGCACATCGCCTGCATTGCCGGCGACGTCAGGCCGATCTTGTAGCCGGCGCGGGCCGGACCTCGGGCAGGAGTCCGAAGCGCAAGGTACTCGCGCTGGACGGCATAGGCCTCGGGCATCGTCGCGATGCCGAACTTCGCGGCGAAAGGCTCGAACGGTTGCCGCGAGACGTGCTGCTGCTGCAGCCAGGCCGCCGCGTGACGGTGCGTGTCGGCCATGTCGATGGCGGAAGCTTCCTCGGCTCGCAAATCGAAAAGAAGCGGGGCCGTCGCGGCCCCGCAGGTCGGGCCGACGCCTCAGGAGTTCGCGGTCTTGAAGTAATGGGCCTCGAGGTTCTTCGCGTTCGTGAGGCGCAGGGTCACCAGCACTTTTTCCCAGAAGGTCAGCGGCTGGATGCGGCCATCGGGCAGCGCCAACACCGAGCCCAGGATGGGCTCGTCTTCGATTCGGGATTCCTGGTATCTGGGCATCCGCATGGCTTCTTTCATGGGGTCTCCTTGCTTTGTGCTCGACGTGGCCGATTCCGGATATGTAACCGGATGTATGAGTCGACCCAAGCATAGCGCCTTTCTGCAGGCATCGCCGAGTCCGCCCATCTGTTTCATCTTCGCGGTCGCGCTGCTAAGCTGACTCGTCGCCGCGCCTGCCCAGCCCATCGTTGACCGACGCTGCCACCATTCGCCGCCTCGAGACCGTCAGCGCACCCGAGGCGCAGGCACTGGCCGAGCTGCTGATCGATTGCGTCGAAGGCGGGGCCTCGGTCAGCTTCATGCACCCCTTGGCGATGCCGAAGGCGCTGGCGTTCTGGCGCCGCGTGGCCGACGACGTGGCCGCGGGTGGCCGTCTCCTGCTCGTCGCCGAGGATGCGAGCGGCATCGTCGGTACCGTGCAGCTGGTGCTCGATCTGCCGGAGAACCAGCCGCATCGCGCCGACGTGTCGAAGATGCTGGTGCATCGGCGAGCGCGCCGACTGGGGCTGGGCGCGGCCCTGATGCGCGCGGCCGAGGATGCGGCGCGCGAACGCGGACTCTCGCTGCTCGTGCTCGATACCGCCAGCAGCGAGGCCGCCCGGCTCTACGCGCGCATGGGCTGGCAACTGAGCGGCGTGATCCCGGGCTTTGCGCTGCTGCCGCAGGGCGGCCTGTGCGCGACCAGTTATTTCTATCGCCAACTGGACGGCTGAGCCCGCGAACGCCATGCCGAAAGATCGACGCAGCGCCGGCCTGTCGCGGCGGCAGGCGTTGCGCGCCGCCGCCGCCCTGGCGGCGACAGCGGCGTGGGCCTCGCGGAGCCCGCAGCCAGAACACGAGGCCAGCGAAGATGAACACCCGTCCCATCCCCGCGAGCGGCGAAGCGCTGCCTGTCATCGGCTGCGGTACCTACGTCGGCTTCGATCACGCGCCGGGCAGCGCCGAATACGCGCTGCTGCCCGGCGTTGTCGCGGCGCTGCTCGATGCCGGCGGCACAGTGCTCGACAGCTCGCCGATGTATGGCCGCGCCGAAGAGACCACCGGCGAGCTCCTTGCCGCGAACGGACGGCGCGCCGAGGCTTTCCTCGCCACCAAGGTGTGGACGCGCGGGCGCAGCGAAGGGATCCGGCAGATGGAGGCATCGATGCGCCTCCTGCGAACCGAGCGCATCGACCTGATGCAGATCCACAACCTGGTCGACTGGCGCACCCATCTCGCGACCTTGCGCGGCTGGAAGGAGAGCGGCCGCGTGCGCTACATCGGCATCACCCACTACACCTCGTCTGCATACCCGGAAGTGGAAGCGGTGCTGCGGGCCGAGAAGCTCGACTTCCTGCAGATCAACTATGCCTACGACGACCGCGCGGCCGAACAGCGGGTGCTGCCGCTGGCTGCCGATCGCGGCGTTGCCGTCATCGCCAATCTGCCCTTCGGCGGCGGCGGCCTGCTGCGCGGGCTGCTCGGCAAGCCGCTGCCTCCGTGGGCCGCCGGCATCGGCTGCACCAGCTGGGCCCAGGTGCTGCTCAAGTTCGTGCTCGGCAACCCGGCCATCACCTGCGCGATACCGGGGACCGGACGGCGCGAGCACATGGCCGACAACGCCGGCGCCGGCTTCGGGCCGGTGCCGCCGCCCGAGTTCTGGAAAGACAAGGCGATCGGATAACGCCCGGGCGGCTCAGAGATACGTCGCCGCGGCCTCTTCCTCGAAGCGGTTCGGCGGTCCTTCCCAGACGATCCGGGCGTGGTCGAGCACGTAGACCCGGTCGGCATGGGGCAGGGCGAAGGTGACGTTCTGCTCGCCGAGAAGCACGCTGATGCTGGTGGTGGCGCGCAGTCGCTCGAGCGCGTTCGACAGCGTTTCGAGGATGACGGGCGCCAGTCCGAGCGTCGGCTCGTCGAGGATGAGCAGCTTCGGCTTCATCATCAGCGCGCGGGCGATGGCCAGCATCTGCTGCTCGCCGCCGCTGAGGGTTCGCGCGACCTGCGCATGGCGGCTCTGCAGGATGGGAAACAGATCGAACAGCCATTGCAGGCGTTGCTCGCGCTCGGCGTCGGCGAGCCTGTTGCCGCCGAGATCGAGGTTCTCGCGCACCGACATGTCGCCGAACAGCTCGCGCGTCTCCGGGCACTGCACGACGCCGCCGCAAGCGATCGCCGCCGCGCTGCTCGGCCGCAGGCAGGTGCCGGCCCATTTGATGTCGCCGCTGTAGGGCACGAGGCCGGAGATGGCGTTGAAGAGCGTGGTCTTGCCGGCGCCGTTCAGTCCGACGAGCGAGACGAACTCGCCTTCGTGCACGTGCAGCGACACGCCCTGCAGCGCCAGTGCCTTGCCGTAGGCGACGCCGACGTTGTCGACCTGCAGCGCCGGCACGCGGTCGGCGAAGCTCGCCTCCGGCCGGGCCGAGCCGGTCAGCGCGCCACCGAGATAGACACGCCGCACCGTCTCGTCGCGCATGACGTCGGCAGCGGCGCCTTCGGCGATCCACTCGCCGAGATACATCGCGAGGACCCGGTCGACGAGGGCGGACACGCCCTTGACGTTGTGATCGACGAGCAGCACCGCGCAGCCATCGGCCCGGAATTCGCGGATGAGCCCGGAGAAGGTGGCGACTTCCGAAGCCGTCAGGCCGGCGAAGGGCTCGTCGACCATGACCAGCTTCGGATGCCGGGCGATCGCCTTGGCGAGCTCGAGGCGGCGCAGGTCGGCGAAGGGCAGGGTCGGCGGCTTGCGGTCGATGACGGCGGTCAGGCCGACGCGGTCGGCGATCGAGCGTGCCTGCCGGTCGACATCGGCGCCGGCGAAGAGCTGGGTCAGGCTGTCGGGCAGGAGCGCCACCTTGATGTTCTCGAGCACCGTCTGTCGGTGCAGCGGGCGGGAGTGCTGGAAGACGAGGCCGACGCCGTGGCGCGCGACCTTGTACGCCGGCAGGCCGGCGATCTCGATGCCGTCGAGCTTGATCGAGCCGGCGCTCGGCGGCTCGACGCCCATGATCGCCTTCATCGCCGTCGACTTGCCCGAGCCGTTCGGGCCGATGAGGCCGAGGATCTCGCCCGGGCCGGATCGAAAAGCTCAGGTCCTTCACCGCGACCAGGCCGCCGAAGCGCTTGGTCAGCTTGTCGACCTCGAGCATCGGCGCCGCGCTGGCCGCGTTCACGAGCGCATCCTCCCGCGCAGGATGCCGAGAAAGCCGTCGGGGAAGAACAGGATCACGGCGAGCGCGATCACCGAGACGATGAGCGTCGCCAGCTCGCCGAGCGGCCGGAGAAGCTCGCCCATGCCGATCAGGAAGACGGCGCCGATCGCCGCGCCGACGACGGTGCGCCGGCCACCGAGAACCGCGGCGATGATCACCTGCACGCCGACGCCGATGTCGACGAACGTGCCGACCGACGCCGAGCCCAGGTAGAAGACCATGAGCGCGCCGGCCAGGCCCGAGAAGAAGGCGCTGACGATGAACGCGGCGAGCTTGTGCTTGGCGACGTTGAAGCCGAGGGCTCCGGCCTGCACCGCGTCCTGGCCGCTCGCCTGCAGGATCAGGCCGATCGCCGAGCGCGAGAGAACGAGCAGGATGGCGCCGCTGACGGCCATGAAGGCGAAGGCGATCCAGTAGTTCACGTGGGCGTCGATCGACATCACGTCGGGCACGGTCAGGCCGATCTCGCCGCCGGTCCATTCGGCGAAGACGACGATGAAGTTCTGCAGCATCAGCACGGCGACAAGCGTCGTCAGTCCGAAGTAGGGCCCGCGCAGGCGCAGCGCCGGCAAGGCGAGGACGACGCCGCCGATCACCGCCGCCGCCGCGCCGGCGAGCACGCACAGCCAGATCGAGATGCCGGGCGAGAGGCGGGCGTCGAGGATCCCGGCCGTGTAGGCGCCCAGGCCGATGAGGAAGGTCGGCCCGAAGTTGACCTCGTTGGCGAAGCCGAAGAGCAGGTCCCACGACATCGCGAAGACCGCGGTGTAGAAGGCGACGGTGAGCAGGCCCAGCACGTAGCCCGAGACGACGAGCGGCAGCAATGCGCCGACGACGAGGCTGGCGATGCCGATCCAGAAGAGGCGCGAGCCGATCAGCGCACGCATCGCTTCACCGTCTGCCGAAGAGCCCCTGCGGCCGGACGTACATGACGACCACGAGCAGAAGCAGGGCGGGAATCGTCCGGTAGGCCGGCGAGACGAGATAGGCTGTCAGCGTCTCGAGGTAGCCGACGACGTAGGCCGCGATCAGCGAGCCCGACACGCTGCCCAGGCCGCCCAGGACGACGATCGAGAAGGCGCTTGCCGTGAGCGGGCCGACGCTGTACGAGCTGACCCCGAGGAACATGCCGAGCAGGATGCCGGCGATGCCCGCGAGAAGACCGTAGACCGCCCAGACCGTGAGATAGACGCTCGACAGCTCGATGCCGAGCAGCGTCACGCCGCGCGGGTTCATCGACGCCGCCAGCACGGCCTTGCCGCGGCGCGTCTTGTTGACCAGCAGCCAGAGCAGGCCGATGACGAGCCAGCAGACCGCGGCGGTGAAGAACTCGTTGCTCGGAGTCCGCACGCCGAACACCCGGACGACGCCTTCGACGATCGGCAACACCGTCTTCGCGTTGTTGGTGAAGAGATAGGCGACCAGCTCCTGGATGATGATTCCCCAGAGCAGGGTGGCTGTCAGGATGAAGATTTCCTTTTCAGGTTCGGCGATCCTGGTCGAGCGCTGGATCGGGCGAACGGTGAGGAAGTAGGTGGCGAAGGCCAGGCCGATGCCGACGACGATGCCCGCGAGCGCGGCCGAATAAGGGTCGAAGTGCCAGTACCCCGCCACCGCCCAGGCGGCCACGGCGGCCCCGACCATGATCGCGCCGTGCGAAAGATTGAGCACGCCCGAGACGCCGAAGATGAGCGTGAAGCCGGTGGCGCCCAGCGCGTACAGCGCGCTGATGGCGAAACCGTCGATCAGGATCTGCCAGAAGAGCATGCAGCAAGGCCCGCCGGCCGGTCAGTCGCGGTGGAGGAACGAGGCGGGCCGGCGGCCCGCCTCGCGCGTTCAGGAAGCGCGATCAGGACGGCAGCTTGACGAAGGCCGGGAACTTCATCGTTCCCTTGGCAAGGTCCTTCGGCCACATGTTGACCTGCTTGCCATCCTGCCACTGCAGCATCAGGCCGGTGATGTAGCCGGCGCCGGTGCGCAGGCCGTGCACGTGCGGATCGCCCTTGGGCAGGAACTCGACGCGGCCGATCGTGCCGACGTAGTCGGTCTTTTCCATCGCCGCCACGATCTTGTCGCTGTCGGTCGAGCCGGCACGATGGATCGCGTCGGTGATCATGTAGACCTCGTCGTAGGCGGTGTAGCCGCAGTAGGACGGGACGTTGCCGTACTTCTTCGTGTAGGCGTCGACGAAGGGCAGCGTCTTGGGCGTCACGGCGACGCCCGGGCCCGAAACGGCTTGAAGAGGACCCCTTCGGTGGCGCCGTTGGTGTCCTTCCAGAAGGTCGAGTTGGTGGCCTGCGACGAGATGCCGAACATCGGCATCGGCACCTGCTGGCTCTTCCATTGCACGGTCGGCTGCGTGCCCACGTGCGAGATGCCGGTGATGATCACGTCGGGCTTCTGGGCCTCGATCTTGTTGAAGATCGGCGTGAAGTCGGTGGTGTCGGGCGAGAAGCGGATGTGGTCGAGCACCTTCAGGCCGACAGCGGGAAGGCACTTCTCGTACATGGCATCGAGGGGCGTCGTCCATGCCGCGTCCTCGCTGAAGATGACCGCCGACTTCATGTGGTGCGGGCCGACGAGCAAGTCCTTGGCGGCGTCGCAGACCAGCCCTGCCAGGGCGCTCGACGTCAGGTAGCCGTGGAAGGTGTACTTGTTCTGGTCGTAGTCCTTGGCGATGTTCTGCGTGATCACGTCGGACGCCGCACCCGGAGTGATCATCACCGTCTTCAGGCGTGCCGCCCAGGGCTCGAGGGCCAGCACCACCTCCGAGACATAGCTCGCGATGACGGCGTTGACCTTGTCTTCGCTGACAGCGCGCTGGAAGGCGCGGACCGACTCGGCCGCCGAGGAATGGTTGTCGTAGACGACGATCTCGACCTTGCGCCCGTCGATGCCGCCCTTGGCGTTGATCTCGTCGGCCGCCAACTGCGCTGCCGGCCCGATGGACGAGCCGGCCACTGCCTGTGCCTCTGAGATGACACCGATCTTGATGGGGTCGGCGGCGAAGGCCGTGCCGGCCAGGGCCAAGGTGCCGCAGGCGAGCGAAATGGCGGTCAGCTTCATGAAGTCTCCTGGTTCGTTCCGGTCGCAGATGCCGGGGGTGGCCGGCATCTTGGCATCTAGGCTTGCCAGCGCACAGCCGTAAAGACCCGATGCCCACGCTCGCGGATCGGCGTCGGCCGGCAACCTTGCAGGCTCTTCGGCGCAGTGGCATCCTGTCGTTGCGGCAAGGCAGCGGAGGGTCCATGTCTCTGTTCGCGCAATTCCCGGCAGCTCGGGGGGCGGTGCAGCTCTTGCTGGCGCTCGTCTTCGTGGCGAGCTACGCCCTGGTGCTTGGCCGTTTCGCCGGCGTGCGTGGCCGCCTGGCGGCGGCGGCAAGCGCCGTTCTCGCCGCCGGCGGCTTGGCGGCCCTCAGTCAGTCCCGGGAGGTCGGCGTGCTGCTGGTTGCTGCCGTACCTGTGGGCATGGGCCTGTTCGCGGCGGTGGCCTGGTCGCTCTGGCAGCTCATGACCTGGCGAGATCGGCGGGCTGCGCAGATCCCCGAGCCGCTGGTTCAGCGGACGCTGCCGCCGCCGGCTGCGGATCGGCCGGCGTCCACTCCACGTCGGCGCCCAGCGCATTGAGGTTGTCGACGAAGCCCGGGATGGGCGCGCCGGATCGGCAGCGCGTTCAGGATCGTGGAGCGGCCCTCGATGCTGGCGGCGAGCATGAAAAGGGCGATGGCGACGCGGATGATGTAGGGGCTTTCCACCTTCGCCGGCAGCAGCGGCTTGCCGCCATAGACGATGAGCCGGTGCGGGTCGCACAGCACCGCGTGGGCGCCGAACTTGCCGAGCTCCGAGCTCCAGCCGAGCCCGCCTTCATAGACCTTGTTCCAGAACATCACCGAGCCCTCGGCGCGCACGCCCAGGGCCACGAAGATCGGCAGCAGGTCGGCCGGCACGTAGGGCCAGGGCGCGGCCTCGACCTTCTGCAGGACGTTGGCGGTGAACGGAGCTCGGACCGCGAGCCGGCCGTGCACGTGGGCACAGCTGAAGCCTTCGCGGTGCTCGAGCTCGACGCCGAACTTCAGGAAGGTGCGATCGAGCAGCGGGAAATGCGCCGACGCACCGTTGCGCACGACCACGTCGCCGCCGGTGATGGCGCTCAACGCAAGGAAGGTGGCCACCTCGTGGAAGTCGTCGGCGAAGGCGTATTCGGCGCCGCCGAGCGTGTCGACGCCATCGATCTGCAGTTGCGAGCTGCCGCTGCCCGCGATGCGTGCACCGAGCAGGCTCAGGAAGGCGCAGAACTCCTGCACGTGTGGCTCGCAGGCCGCGTTGACGAGACGCGATCGTCCCTTGGCGGCGACTGCGCAGAGGATGAAGTTCTCGGTGCTGGTGACGGAGGCGTAGTCGAGCCAATGGTCGCTGGCCGCGAACCGGCGCGCAGCGCGCAGGGTCACCGCACCGGGCTCGATGTCGGCCTGGGCGCCGAAGGCGCGGAACACGGCGATGTGCGGGTCGATCTCGCGTACCCCGAGCGTGCAGCCGGTGATGTCGTCCTCGAGGCGCGCGCGGCCGAAGCGGAACAGCATCGCCGGCACGAGCATGATCGAAGAGCGCATGCGCGTCGGCAGAGGCACGCCGCCGGCGTCGAGGCAGTGACCGTGCTGCAATCGCAGCGTGCCGGTGGCGAGGTTCATGTCCACCGAGGAGCCGAGCTCGCGAAAGAATTCGAGGAGCTTTCTGACATCGGTGATGTCCGGCACCCGGTGCAGCACGACCGCTTCGCTCGTGAGCAGCGTGGCGCACAGGATGGGCAGGACGGCGTTCTTGTTGGCCGACGGGGCGATCGTGCCCTTCAGGGGGCGGCCGCCGTGCACGACGAGGTGGCTCATGGACAAAGACCGGAAGTGGCGAGGTGCCCTCAGTCTCGAAGCCGGCGGTGAACTCGAAATGAAGTCTGTGAAGCGAGCGTGAAAGGCCGGGACCGGTCTGCTTCGGGGTTCTCCCGGCTGCCTTCGGCGCGCCGCGCCACCGAAACTATCTCGATGCCTTCGACCCCATGAGCAGCCTGCAGCTCGAGTCCGTCAGCAAGCACTACGGGCCGGCCAAGGCCGTCGACCGCATCAGCTTCTCGACCCGAAGCGGCAAGCTGGTCGTGCTTCTCGGCCCTTCGGGCTGCGGCAAGTCGACGACGCTGCGGATGATCGCCGGTCTCGACACGCCATCCGAAGGCCGCATCCTCATCGACGGCCGCGACGTCACCGGCCTGGCGCCGGCCGAGCGCCGGATCTCGATGGTCTTCCAGTCCTACGCCCTGTTCCCGCATCTGAGCGTCGGCGAGAACATCCTGTTCGGCGTGAAGGTGCGCAAGGAGCCGGCCGCCGACCATGCGAAGCGGCTCGCGCGCGTGGCCGAGCTGCTCGGCTTGAGCGCGCTGCTGGAGCGGAAGCCCTCGCAGCTTTCGGGCGGCCAGCAGCAGCGGGTGGCGCTGGGGCGCGCGATCATCGCCGAGAGCAAGGTCTGCCTGATGGACGAGCCGCTGTCCAATCTCGACGCCCAACTGCGCCAGGAGATGCGGCGCGAGATCCGCACGCTGCAGCAAAAGCTCGGCATCACGATGGTCTATGTGACGCACGACCAGACCGAAGCGATGAGCATGGCCGACCAGGTGGTGCTGCTCAACGCCGGCCGCATCGAGCAGGACGCGCCGCCCGCCGCGATCTACGCTCGGCCGGCCTCGATCTTCGCGGCACGCTTCATCGGCACGCCGCCGATGAACATCGTGTCGGTGCCGGGCCGACCCGACCTGAAGCTCGGCGTGCGGCCCGAGCACGTGCAGCTGATGCTGAGCGGCGGCATCGCGGCCATCGTGCAGAGTTGCGAATATCTCGGCGCCGATACCGTGGTCACCTGCTCGACATCGGCCGGCCCGACACTCGGCGACAGCATTGCCGCGCGCCTGCCGGGCCGACACGAGTTGCACGAAGGCGCCGGCATCCATCTCGGCTGGTCGGCCGAGGACAGCCACACCTTCGACGCCGCCAGCGGCTTGCGCCGCGACGACATCGTTCCCGTTCCCGCCTGATTCGAAGAGGAGACCGAGACCATGAAAAGAGCCTTGCTGACAGTACTCGCCACCGCGGCCCTGGCCGCTGCGCTGCCCGCCGCGGCGCAGAAGGTGACCGAGATCAACTTCTACTATCCGGTCGCCGTCGGCGGCCCGGTCACCAAGACCATCGACACGATGGCGGCCGAGTTCGGCAAGGAGAACCCGGACATCAAGGTCAACCCGATCTACTCCGGCACCTACCAGGAGAGCATCGTCAAGGTGCTGACCGCGACCAAGAGCGGCAAGCCGCCGCAGCTCGCGGTGCTGCTGTCGACCGACATGTTCTCGCTCATCGACGAGGACGCGATCGTGCCGATCGACGAGATCGCCAAGAGCGCCGACGACCGCAAGTGGCTCGACGGCTTCTACAAGAGCTTCATGCTGAACAGCCGCACCGAGGGCAACACCTGGGGCGTGCCGTTCCAGCGCTCGACGATCGTCCTGTACTGGAACAAGGACGCGTTCAAGGAAGCCGGCCTCGATCCGGAGAAGGGTCCGGCGAACTGGGACCAGATGGTGGAGTTCGCGAAGAAGCTGACCAAGACCGACGCCAGCGGCAACGTCACGCAATGGGGCGTGAAGATTCCGTCGTCGGGCTTTCCGTACTGGCTGTTCCAGGGCCTGACGACGCCGAACGACGCCATCCTCATGAACGAGGCCGGCACCGAGACCTACTTCGACAAGCCGGCGGTCATCGAGGCGCTGCAGTACTGGGTCGACCTTTCGGCGAAGTACAAGGTCATGCCCGGCGGCGTGATCGAGTGGGGCACGACGCCGAAGGACTTCTTCGAGAAGAAGGCGGCGATGATCTGGACGACCACCGGCAACCTCACCAACATCCGCGCCAACGCCGGCTTTCCGTTCGGCGTGGCGATGCTGCCGGCGAAGAAGCACTCGGCAGCCCGACCGGCGGCGGCAACTTCTACGTCTTCGCCAAGACCACGCCGGCCGAGCAGGCGGCGTCGCTGCGCTTCATCAAGTGGGCGACGGCGCCGCAGGCGCGCGGCCGAGTGGAGCATCGCGACCGGCTATGTCGCCGTGACGCCGGCGGCCTGGGACACGCCGGAGATGAAGAAATACGCGCAGGACGTGCCGCAGGCGCGTGGTGGCACGCGACCAGCTCCAGTACTCGGTGGCCGAGTTCTCCACGCATGACAACCAGCGCGTCACCACGGCGCTGAACAACGGCCTGCAGGCGGCGCTCACCGGCTCGAAGCCGCCGGCCGAGGCGATGAAGGATGCGCAGCGCGAAGCGGCCCGCATCCTGAAGGACTTCAAGAAGTAATCGGCCGGTGCCAAAGCGCCATGCGCCTGCGCGAGCGCGCCACCGCCCTGGCTGCTGCTGCTGCCGGCGGTGGTGCTGCTCGTCACCTTCACCCACTGGCCGGCGCTGGCGACCGTCTACGACAGCTTTTTCTCCACCGCCAAGCGCGGCCGGCCGTCGCACTTCATCGGCCTCGAGAACTACCGCGCCATGGTCGCAGGACGACGTCTTCTGGCAGGCGCTCTGGAACAACGTGATCTACGCCGTGGGCACGATGCCGCTCTCGATCGCGCTGGCGATCGCGATGGCGCTCTGGGTCAACAGTCGCATCTCCGGGCGCGGCCTGCTGCGCCTGGCCTACTTCACGCCGACGGTGCTGCCGATGATCGCGGTGGCCAACATCTGGCTCTTCTTCTACACGCCGCAGTACGGCCTGCTCGAGCAGATCACGCAGGGCCTCGGCCTGGCGAGCCACAACTGGCTCGGCGACAAGCACACCGTGCTGGGCGCGCTCATCGTCGTCGCGATCTGGAAGGAGGCGGGCTTCTTCATGATCTTCTACCTGGCGGCGCTGCAGCAGATCTCGCCGTCGCTCGCGGAAGCGGCGGCGCTCGAAGGCGCGTCGCGCTGGCAGTATTTCCGGCGCGTGCTGTTTCCGCTGCTGATGCCGACCACGCTTTTCGTGCTCATCAACGCGCTCATCAATTCCGTGCGCATGGTCGATCACATCTTCGTCATGACGCGGGGCGGCCCCGACAGCGCGAGCACGCTGCTGCTGTACTACATCTATCAGGTCGGCTTCAGCTTCTCGATACCAGCTATGCGGCGGCGCTCACCGTCGTGGTGCTCGCCGCGCTCGGCGCCGTCGCGTTCTTCCAGCTGCGCTTCCTCGACCGGCGAACGCACTACCAATGACCGCGAACGTCTTTCGCCCGGGACCTGCAGCGCGCGTGCTCGAGACCGCGGCGGCGTGGCTGCTCGGGGCGATGTGGATCCTGCCGCTCGCCTACGCGGTGTGGACGGCCTTTCATCCGGCCGCGTTCTCGACGCGCTTCGAGCTCGGCGCGCCGCTGACGCTGCAGAACTTCGTCAACGCCTGGAATGCCGCGCCGTTCGCCGCGCTACTTCCTCAACACCATGATGCTGGTGACGATGGTGCTCGCCGCCCAGCTCGTCTTCGGCACCCTGGCCGCCTATGCGCTGGCGCGCTTCGAGTTCCCGGGTCGCGACCTGGTGTTCGGCCTGATCCTGCTGCAGCTCATGGTGATGCCCGACGTGCTCATCGTCGAGAACTACAAGACCATGAACGCGCTCGGCCTGCGCGACACCATCGTCGCCATCGGCCTGCCGTATTTCGCCTCGGCCTTCGGCATCTTCCTGTTGCGCCAGACCTTCAAGACCGTGCCCAGGGAGCTGGTCGATGCGGCCCGTGTCGAAGGCGCAAGCGCGCTGCAGGTGCTGCTCAAGGTCTACGTGCCGCTGGCGCCGCCCGGTGTACCTGGCGTACGCGCTGGTCTCGGTGAGCTACCACTGGAACAACTTCCTCTGGCCGCTGATCGTCACCAACTCCGTGGAGACGCGCCCGCTCACGGTCGGGCTGCAGGTGTTTTCTTCCACCGACCAGGGCGTCGACTGGTCGATCATCACCGCCGCCACGCTCATGACCTCGGCGCCGCTGCTGGTCGGCTTCCTGCTGTTCCAGCGCCAGTTCGTGCAGTCGTTCATGCGCGCCGGCATCCGCTGACGGGGGGCATCGTGAAGCTCGTCACCTGGAACGTGCAGTGGTGTCTCGGCACCGACGGCCGTGTCGATCCGAAGCGCATCGTCGACGAAGCGCGCGCCTTCGCCGACTTCGACGTGCTCTGCCTGCAGGAGGTGGCAGCGAATTTCCCGGCGCTGACAGGCAGCCGGGGCGAAGACCAGTTCGCGCTCATCGCCGCGCTGCTGCCCGGCTTCACGGCGGTGCAGGGCATCGCCGTCGACGTCGCCGGCGCGAGCGGCACGCGTCGCCGCTTCGGCAACATGATCCTCAGCCGCTGGCCCGTGCTGCAGGCGCAGCGCATCCTGCTGCCTTCGCCGAGCGATCCGAGCGTTCGCAACATGCCGCGCGTGCTTCTCGAGGCGACGATCGAAACGCCATTCGGGCCGTTGCGCGTCATGACGACGCACCTCGAGTACTACTCGGCGCTGCAGCGCGGGGCCCAAGTGGAAGCGCTGCGGGCGCGCCACGCGCAGGCCTGTGCCCATGCCCTCGACGGCGGCGCCGACGACGAATCGCAAGGGCCCTTTCATCGGCAGCCGCAAACCGTCTCGGCGATTCTGTGCGGCGACTTCAACCAGCGGCCCGACGATCCGCTGCAGGCTCGTCTGCTCGAACCGTTCGACGCGGGCGCGCCCGCCTTCGACGACGTCTGGCAGCAGCTGCATCCGTCGCTCGACCAGCCGCCCACCACCGGCGTTCACGATCGCGATCAATGGCCCGAGGCGTTCGCCTGCGATTTCATCCTGGCGACACGCGACCTGCGCGAGCGCCTGCGCGGGATCGAGGTCAACGGCGAGTCGCGGGCCTCCGATCACCAGCCGATGCGCGTCGAGCTGGCGTAGCCGAGGAAGAGGACAGGATCGGTGCCTGAGATTGCCACCCCATTCGATCAGGAGTTCGGGCTCGTCACCGACCTGATTCGCGACCACGCGCGCCGCGATCCGGCACACGCCGCGCTCGTCGACGCGACACGAACGCTCAGCTACGGCGAGCTCGACGTGCTGCTCGACCGCGTTGCCGCCGGGCTGCAGCGTAGCGGCGTTCGCGCGCGCGAGGCCATCGCCATCTGTGCCAGTGCTTCGGTGAGCTACGCCGTGGTTTTTCTCGGCGCGTTGCGCGCCGGCGTGGCGGTTGCGCCGCTCGCGCCCGGAGGCACGTCCGAGAGCCTGGCCGCGATGCTCGACGACTGCGCTGCCCGACTGCTGTTCGTCGATGCGGTTGCCGCCGAAGGCTTCGCCGCCGCCACGGCGGCCTCGATCCCCCGCGTCGCGCTCGATGGCTCCGGCGTCGGCCGCGGCTTCCGCGACTGGCTGGCAGCGCCGGGCACGCCCGTCGCCGCCGTCACGCCGGCCCCGGACTGGGCCTTCAACATCATCTATTCGTCGGGCACCACGGGCACGCCGAAAGGCATCGTGCAGCCGAACGCGATGCGCTGGGCGCAGGTGCGCCGCGGCGGCACCGCCTTCGGCTACGGGCCCGACAGCACCACGCTGCTGGCGACGCCGCTCTACTCGAACACCACGCTCGTCGCCTTCCTGCCGACCCTGGCCTGGGGCGGCACGGCCGTGCTGATGCCGAAATTCAACGCCACCGAATACCTGCGCCTGGCCGAGCGTCACCGCGCCACGCACACGATGCTGGTGCCGGTGCAATACCAGCGCGTGCTGGCCTTGCAAGAATTCGACCGCTTCGACCTGTCGTCGTTTCGCATGAAGTTCTGCACCAGCGCGCCGTTCGCGGCGACCCTCAAGGCCGAGGTGCTGCGGCGCTGGCCGGGCGGGCTGACGGAGTTCTACGGCATGACCGAAGGCGGTGGCAGCTGCGCACTGGCGGCGCACGAACATCCCGACAAGCTGCACACCGTCGGCAAGCCGATGGAGGGTCACGACATCCGCCTGATCGACGATGCCGGCCAGGAGCTTGCAGCCGGGCAGACCGGCGAAGTGGTCGGACGCTCGGGCGCGATGATGCTGGGCTATCACGGCCAGCCGGCGAAGACGCGCGACGCCGAGTGGACCAGCCCCGCGGGCGAGCGCTTCATCCGCACCGGCGACGTCGGCCGCTTCGATGCCGACGGCTTCCTGCACGCTGCTCGATCGCAAGAAGGACATGATCATCAGCGGCGGCTTCAACATCTATCCGAGCGATCTCGAAGAGGTGTTGCGCGGGCATGCCGGCGTGGCCGAGGCGGCGGTGGTCGGCGTGCCGTCCGAGCAATGGGGCGAGACGCCGGTGGCCTTCGTGGTGCGGCGCGAAGGCAGCCAGGCCAGCGAGGCCGAGCTGCTGGCCTGGTTCAACCAGCGCATCGGCAAGACCCAGCGGCTTGCCGCGCTGCGCTACCTCGACGAGTTGCCGCGCAGCGCCATCGGCAAGGTGCTCAAGCGCGAGCTGCGCGAGCGCTACCTGGGCTAGTCGCGCAAGGCGAGGCGCACCGCGTCTTCGTAGCTCATCGACGCGCCTTCTTCTTTCAGCGCTGCCAGCTCGGCGGCGGGCAAGGCCTCGCGCAGGCCGTCCACGAGCGCTCGCAGGACGATCTGCTCGACCGGATCGCGGCGCAGGTGCTCGGTCGCAAAGCCGCGCTCGGCACAGCCCAGCATGCGGGCGGCGTCGGCGATATGCCCGCGCTTGAACGCGAGCAGGCCGCATTGGTCGACGAGGTCGTGCACGCGGCCCGCCTTCTCCTTGATCGGCAGGATCCGGCGCGAGAGGGCCAGGGCCTCGTCGACGCGGCCGAGCCGGATCAGCGACATGTTGAGATTGACGAGCACGTGATGCTCGTTGCCGCCGCGCAGCGAACGCTCGTGCTGCAGCAGCTCGAGCAGCTCGTGGCCGCGCGCCACCGATTCCTCGAGTCGGCCGAGCGTGGCGACGCTCTGCTCCAGGTTGATGAGCGAGCCCACCCGCATCTGCCAGTCGTTCAGCTCCTTCGACAGGCGCAGCAACTCTTCGCCGATGGCCACGCTTTCTTCGACACGGCCCTGGGTCTCGCGCAGATAGCTGAGGGCGCTCAGCCAGGCGACGCGCAGGCGTGGCGGCCAGGCCGGGTCGAACAGGCGGTCGGCTTCCTGCAAGGCACGCTCGGCTTCATCGAGCTCGCCGACATAGGGCTGGTGGCGCGCCTGTCTGCATAGAGCGGCGTACAGCAAGGGCCGCTCGCCGAGACGTCGATAGAGGTCGGCCGCGCGGATCAGCGCCGCGATCTCTTCGGGGCCGACCGCCGGATGGGCGAGCACGGGCCACATCACAAGCAACCGTGCTTCGCGATACGGTGCGGTGTCCGGCCCGACGGCGGCCAGGGCGGCCCGGGTTCGACGCACGCCCTCGGGCCGCGCACCCGCATCGTCCCAGATCCAGGCGGTCGCTCCGGCCAGGGCGATCTGCAGAGGCTTGTCGGTGGCGGCCGCCCAGTCGAGCGCGGCGCGCGCATTGTCGAGATCGGGCAGGTAGCGCTCCAGGCGCGTCTTCTTGGGCAACTCGAATTCGTCGGCGCACGACCGGTCGAACACCGCCAGCACGGCCTCGGCATGGCTGCGCATCGCGCTCTCCGATTCGCCGGCCTCGCGCAGCTTTTCGAGGGCGAAGGCGCGGCTGCTTTCGAGCAGGCGATAGCGGGGCTCGTCACCCGCTTCGGCCACGACGAGCGATTTATCGACGAGGGCGCCGAGATGGTCGAGCACGTCCCACTCGTCGATGTGCCGGTCGGTGGCCACGCGTTGCGCGCTCTCGAGTCCGAAGCCGCCGACGAAGATGCCGAGCCGGCGAAAGACGGTCTGCTCGTCGGCCGTCAACAGGCCGTGACTCCAGTCGAGCGCGGCGCGCAATGTCTGGTGGCGGCGCAGGGCCAGGCGGGCGCCGCCGGTCAGGACGCGAAAGCGCTCGTCGAGGCGGCTGCGCAGGCCTTCCACGCCGAGCAGCGGCACGCGTGCTGCGGCCAGCTCGATGGCCAGAGGCGATGCCGTCGAGCCGGCGGCAGATGTCGATGACCGCCGCGGCGTTCTGCGCGCTGATCGTGAAGCTCGGCTGTGCCGCCTGGGCTCGTGCCTCGAAGAGCGCGACGGCGCCGGCCTGGCGCGCGTTCTCGGCGCTCGCGTCCTCGGGTACGGCAAGCGCGTCGAGGCGATAGAGCTGCTCCTGCGCGGCGCGCAGCGGCTCCTGGCTGGTCGCCAGCAGGCGCAGCCCGGGCGCGGCGCGCAGCAGCGTCTCGGCCAACGCGGCGACACCGTCGAGCAGATGCTCGCAGTTGTCGAGCACGATCAGCATCCGGCTCGTTCCGATCGACAGGGCCAGGGTCTCGAGCGGCTTCTCGGCGCCGACCATGGATGTGCAGCACCCCGGCGACCGTGCCGACGACGAGCGAGGAATCGGCCAGCTGGCGCGAGCTCGACGAGCCAGACGCCGTCGTCGAAGGCGTCACGCAGCTCATGTGCCACCGCCTGCGCGAGCGAGGTCTTGCCGATGCCGCCGGCGCCGACGACGGTGACCAGGCGATGCTCGTCGAGCAGCGCCCGCAGCGCCGGCAGGTCGGAGGCCCGGCCGTAGAGCGGAGGCAACTCGGCGGGCAGGTTGCTGAGGCGGGGCGACAGCGCGCCTTCGCTCGTCGCTGCGGCATGGGCCTTTGTCGGCACCGCCGCGGCGCGAGGCGGCGTCGACGGATCGGCTGGCGCGGCGGGCGCGACGGCAGGGGTTGGCGTAGGGGCGCTGTCGAGCGCTGCCGTGAAGCGGTAGCCGCGGCCGGGAATGTGGCGATCGCCTGCGGCCCGAGCAGCTTGCGCAGGCTGCTGATCTGCACCTGCAGGTTGTTCTCCTCGACCACCAGGCCGGCCCACACCCGATCGAGCAGCTCGCTCTTGGTCACGAGCTGATCGCGGTGCTCGGCGAGGACGAGCAGGACGTCGAAGGCGCGCGTGCCGAGGGCGACCGGCTCGCCGCGCTGGAGGAGGCGACGCCGCTCGGGCTGCAACTCGAAATCGCCGAAGGCCAGCACCGGACATCCTTTCGTGGACTCGAAATCTACCCGGCTTCAGAACGTTTCAGGCGAGGTTTAAGGACGCTTCAAGACTGAAAGAGGGTGGCGCGCCGACAGTTCACTCCGTCAACAACGCACCCCGGTGCACCTCTCAGGAGCCTGACCATGAAGACCTCGAACATCGCCCGCGCCACCGCCCTTGCCGTCGCCATCCTCGTGACATTCGGCGCCATCGACCTGATGGCCGGCTACGCCTACCCGGCGGCGCCGGCCGTGCAGATGGCCTTGGCCCGCTGAGCGCCGAGCGGCACCGGACTTCAACCTCAGCCAGGAGATCGACATGCCCAAATTCGTCATCGAACGCGAGATCGCAGGCGCCGGAAAACTGAGCGCTGCCGACCTGCAAGGAATCTCGGCCACCTCGTGCGGCGTGCTGCGCGACCTGGGGCCCCGGATCCAGTGGGTCGAGAGCTTCGTCACCGACGACAAGATCTACTGCGTCTACATCGCGCCGGACGAAGCCCTCATCCGCGAGCACGCGCGCCGAGGCGGCTTCCCCGCCAACAAGGTGTCGCAGGTTCGCTCGCGCATCGATCCCACCAGCGCCGAATAGGTCGGCGCCTTCTCTCCCCTCAACCCTCAGGAGAATCGACATGAAGACATTCGCATTCGTTCTGGCCGTCCTGGCCAGCGGCACCGCCATGGCCCAGGACAGCGGTACCGGCGCCGCCTGCGAACCGCAGCTCAGCCCGCTGCAGGCTCGCCTCTATCAAAAGGCCGTCGACGGCACGGGGGCGCTGCGCGGCTTCCTGTACATCCGGCGCGGCATCCTGCAGCTCGACGTCACGCAGACGGCTGAATGGGCGGCCTCGGTGAGCCAGGACCGGTCTGCCTGCATGAAGAAGGTCGCAGAGGCGCAGCCGGCAGCGCCGCAGGTCACTCTTTGATGTTCGCGGTCTGCACGATGCGGGCGTAGCGCGCCTGCTCGTGCTCGACGAATCCGGCAAAGGCGGCCGCCGAGCCGCTGCCGGGGATCGCGCCTTGCTCGGCGAGCTTGGCGCGCACGTCGTCGGCGCGCAGCACCTCGCCGAGCTCGCGGTTCAGCCGTTCGACGATCGCCGGCGGCGTGTGCGCCGGCGCGAAGAGGCCGGTCCATGCGACCACGTCGAAGCCCTTGAAGCCGGCCGTCTCGGCCACCGTCGGCACGTCGGGCAGGGCGGCCAGGCGCTTGTCGTCGGTGACGGCGATGCCCTTGACCTGCTTCGTGCGCACGTGCGGCACGGCCGAGATGCTGACCAGGATCGCCAGGTCGAGCTGATTGCCGATGACGTCGTTGACGATCTGCGCGCCGCCGCGGTAAGGCACGTGCACGATGTCGACCTTGGCCTGCTCCTTCAGCATCTCCATCGCCAGCTGCAGCACGGTGCCCACGCCGGACGTGCCGTAGCTCAGCTTGCCGGGCTGGGCGCGCGCCAGCTGCAGCACCTCGGCCAGGTTGTTCGCGGCCAGACCGGGACGGGCGACGATGATCATCGGCGCCGTCGTCACCAGGCCGATCGGCGCCAGGTCCTTCAGCGCGTCGTACTTGACCGAGGCCGGGCTGACGAGCTTCGAGATCGCGATCGGGCTGTCGGCACCGAGGACGATGGTGTAGCCGTCGGGCGCCGCCTGCACCGTCTTGGCCACGCCGATGACGCCGCCGGCGCCGGTGACGTTCTCGATCACCACCGTCTGGTTCAGGCGCTCGCCGAGCTTTTGTCCGATCAGGCGGGCCGTGACGTCGACGCTGCCGCCGGCGCTGAAGGGCACGATGAGGGTGATGGGCCTGGCCGCCGGCCAGGCCTGCGCCTGCGCCGCAGACGCGGCGCTGATGGCCGTGGCGAGAAGAACGAGAGCGCGCAGAAAAGGATGAGGCATGGCGAGAGCTCCGATGAAGGTCAGGGTGCGGCGAAGGAGGGCGGCGCAAGGCGCGCCCGCAGGCGGTCGAACTGCTGCGTCGATTCGGCGCGCCAGCGACGGCGCGTGCCGTCGTCGATCCAGGCAGCGTCGAGGCCGTTGAGCATGAAGCCGCGCAGCGCGTCGGGATCGAAGCCGAAGTCGCGCGCCATCATCAGCCAGGCGCCGGTCGGCGTGACGTGGTGCAGCGTCGGGTCGTCGGTGTTCGGATGGATGCGCAGGCCCAGGCCCGGCATGCGCCGGATCGGATGGTCGAGGGCCCAGCGCTCGGGCGCGAGCGTGCGCAGGTAGTACGAGTTCGTCGGCACGACGGTGAAGACGATGCCGGCGTCGGCGCAGCGCTCTGCGAATTCGGGCTTGTCGACGACGGTATAGCCATGGTCGATGCGGTCGACCTTCAGCAGCTCGACTGCGGTCTGCACGTTCGTCCACGGCATGCCGAACTCGCCGGCATGCGCGGTCGTCTTCAGGCCGGCGCGCCGCGCCGCGGCGTAGGCGGCAGCGAACATCTCGGGCGGCCGGTCGACCTCGCGGTAGTCGATGCCGATGCCGACCACTTCGGGGACGCGGTGGGCCACGACCCAGCCGACCATCTCGAGCGCGGCCGCCGGATCGGCCTCGCGGTCGATCGCCGGGATCAGGCGGCCGACGATGCCGAACTCGGCCTCGGCCGAATGGATGGCGCGCACGATCGCGGCCAGCGCCGCCGGGTACGCGATGCCGGAGTCGCGTGCCGTGCCGGTCGGATTCCAGAAGAACTCGCTGTAGCGAACGCCATGCGCGGCAGCATCCTCGAGGTATTCGAAGGTGATGCGCTGCAGGTCATCGGGCGACTTGAGCAGCACCCTGTCGAGCGCGCGCAGCACGCGCAGCACGCCGACCGGCTTTTCGCCCCGGGTGTAGAAGGACTCGATCTCGGCCAAGGGGATCGGCGCGCCGGCGCGGCGCACCAGGTCCTCGAAGGTGTTCCGGCGCACGGTTCCGAGAAGGTGGCAATGCAATTCCACCTTGGGCATCGCATGCACGAATTGCTCCAGGTCGAGGAGCGAAGAATCGGAAGCCGCGGGCAGGTTCATGGTCGGGCGCGCCCATCCTAGGCGAAATGAAAGCAGGTGTTTCCGGCCCTTCTCCGGGCGTTTCAAATGGCGTGTTTGATGCTCCAATTTGGAAAACCATTCCTTTCTGGCCGCAGACACGACACCATGCCCGTCATCGCCGTCGTCAATCGAAAAGGGGGCAGCGGCAAAAGCACGCTGGCCACCCACCTCGCCGCGCACTTCGCCAACGCCGGCGTGCCGGTGATGCTGGGCGATGTCGACCGCCAGCAATCGACGCAAAGCTGGCTGCGCCTGCGCGCCCTGCAAACCCTGCGCAGCCTGCCCGTCGTCGGCTGGGCGGTGGACCCGAAACGCATCCTGCGACCGCCTTCCGGGGTCAGCCTGGTCGTCCTCGATACGCCCGGCGGTCTGCGCGGCTTCGATCTGGCGCGTGTCGCGGCCTTCGCCGACATCATCCTCATGCCGGTCTGCAATTCGGTGTTCGACCGCGAGTCGGCTGCCGAGTGCCACGCCGAGCTGATGGCGCTGCCGCGCGTCGCCAGCGGCCGCTGCAAGCTGGCCGCCATCGGCATGCGCATCGACGGGCGGACCAAGGCGGCCGACGTGCTCACCACCTGGGCGCGCGGCCTGAAGCTGCCTTTCATCGGCGTGCTGCGCGAGGCGCAGGTCTACGTGCGCTGCATCGAGCAGGGCCTGACCCTGTTCGATCTGCCGGCCGAGCAGACGCAGGCCGACCTGGCGCAATGGAAGCCGATCCTCGGCTGGCTCGAGCCGGCACTGCGGGTCACGCACAAGCCGGTGCTTCGGCGCAATCCGGTGGTGATCCGGGCGCCGTTGCCGGGCGCCCTGCGCGACGCGGTCATCGCGCCCGCGCGCCGGCCTTCGGCCCCGGGCTGGTTCGGCTGGCTTGCCGCACCGCGCTTCCTGCAACGCAATTCCTGAGCGCGCAGATGCGATGATTCCCCGTGCATCAAGCAAGGGGAGTCTCGATGAAATGCGTTCTGGTGGGGTCGCGCTATTTCGGCGCCACGGTGTTCGAAGCGTTGCGCAAGGAAGCGGGGCTCGAGTTCGCGAGCATCGTCGTTCCGGCGGCGGATGACCGTCTGGCACTGGCCGCCAAGGCGGCCGGCCTGCCGATCCACGTGCTCGAGAACCCGAAGATCGTGCCGGGCGATGCGATCCCCGAAGGCACCGATCTGATCCTGGCCGCGCACACGCACGCGCGCGTCAGCGACGAGGCGCTGCGCCGTTCGCGCCATGGCGGCATCGGCTATCACCCGTCGCTGCTGCCGCGCCATCGCGGCATCGCGGCGGTGGAGTGGACGGTCCTCGAAGGCGACGCCATTGCCGGCGGCTCGGTCTATCACCTGGCCGACGGCTGGGACGCCGGTGCCATCGCCGCGCAGGACTGGTGCTTCGTGCTCAAGGGCGAGTCGGCGCGCGATCTCTGGGAGCGCGCGCTCGCGCCGATGGGCCTGGCGCTGCTGGCCAAGGTCGTGCGCCACGCGCGCGAGCATGGCCACGTGCCGGCGCACGCGCAGGACCCGCGCTTCGCGACCCGGGCGCCGATGATCCGCCGCTCGGTCGTGCTGACCGAAGACGCGCCCGCCGCCAGCACGTCGCTGGTGGTGACGGTGATGGGGCCCGATCGCCCGGGCATCGTGCGCCAGTTGTCGGAGCGGGCGCAGCGCTTCGGCGCGAACTGGACGGCCAGCCGCCTGTCGCATCTCGCCGGCGAATTCGCCGGCATGGTTCACCTCGAGGTGCCGCGCGACAACGCCGATGCGCTCGCCGAATCGCTGCGCGGCCTCGAGTCGGCGGGCCTGCGCCTGCTGGTGGCACGAAGCGAAAGCGCGCAGGCACCGGCAGGCTGGCGCAGCGTCGAGCTCGAGCTGATCGGCGAAGACCGCGTCGGCATCGTCAGCAACCTGACCAGCATCCTGGCGGGGGCGGGCGTCAGCATCGAGCACATGAGCACCGAGATCGTCGGGGGCCAGGGCTCGGCCAGGAAGACCTTCAAGGTCGCTGCCAACCTGCTGGTGCCGAAGGCACTGTCGTCCGACGAGCTGCGCAGCAAGCTCGAGGTCGTCGGTCGCGAGATGATGCTCGACATCGCCCTGGGCGACCGGGCCCCCGGCGAGGCCGCGGCCCCGGCCGCACCGCCCTAGCTCGCCGTCGCCATCGCCGCGCGGCAAGCGCGCTGGCTGTCGCGTTCTTCTTCGAGCCAGGCCGCGGTCGACGCGATGTCGAGCTGATAGATGCCGCGGGTGATGAAGACGAAGTCGCGCAAGGCATCGGGTCCCTGCGCGGCCTTGGCGACGATACGGCGTTGCAGCGGTGTCATGGGCTGAGTCGGCGGGCACGCCTCGGCCGCCGTCGAGACAGCGTCCCGGCTCTGGCTGTTCGCGATCGAGGGCGTGATGCAGAGCGCGGTGGCAGCCGAAAGCAGGGCTGCGAGGCAAGTGGTTCGCATGGTGTTCTCCGAAGCGATTGCAGTCGAAGCGCCGCGAATTCGACGCCTCGCTCTGAATACGCGCCGCCGCGCCGGAACCGGACGTTCGGGCACCGTTCCGTGCTCGCAGCATGCGCGGCTTCGCCTCCGGGGTCGGGCATTTCCGACGAAAAGAGCCGGCCGTGTCAGACAGGGCCACGCTGGGCCGCGGATCAGGATCGAGGCATCGGAGGATTCCCCCATGACCGCCACCCACCCGCAATGGACCGTGCTGCCGCACGGCAAGCTCACCGAGCTCGACGACGGCATCCTGACCGTGGTCGGCGAGATCAGCATGCCGCTGATGAAGTTGCCGCGGCGCATGACGGTGGTTCGCCTGCGCGACGGCCGGCTCCTGATCTGGAGCGCGATTGCGCTCGACGAGACCGAGATGGCCAGTCTCGAGCGTCACGGTGTGCCGGCGTTCCTGATCGTGCCGAACGACCACCATCGCCTCGACGCCAGGGCCTGGAAGGAGCGCTATCCGATGCTGCAGGTCGTGGCACCCGAAGGCGCGCGCGAGAAGGTCTCCGAAGCCGTGCCGGTCGACGGCGCCACGCCGGCCTTCGACGATCCTGACGTGCTCTTCCTCGTGGTGCCCGGCACGCAGGGGCACGAGGCCGCACTGCTCGTTCGCCGGCCGGGCGGCACGACGCTGGTGTTGAACGACCTGGTCGGCAACATCCGCAACGAGTCGGGCTTCGGCGGCTGGCTGCTCCGCCTGATGGGATTCGCCGGCGAAACGGCGCACATTCCCGCGCCGGTGAAGCTCACGCTGGTCAAGAACGCCGAGGCCCTGCGTGCGCAACTGCTGCAGTGGGCCGAGATCCCGTCGCTCAAGCGCATCGTCGTCTCGCACGGCGCGACGATCGAGGACGAGCCGCGGCAGGCGCTGCGCGATCTGGCCGCATCGCTGCGCTGACGCAGCAGCTATTCGGCGCGTCCTGGATACGGCATCACCCGATCCTGCTCGGCCGGGTCGTTGCGCGAGACGATCGCGCGTGCCGGCTCGGTCTGGCTGAGGTTGATCGCTTCGTGCGGCATGTCGGGCGGGATGAAAAGAAAGTCGCCCGCTTCGCTGATCACCGACTGCGCCAGTCCCGCACCGTATCGCGTTTCGACGCGCCCTTCGAGCACGTAGATCGCGGTTTCATAGCCCTGATGGAAATGCGGCTCGGCCCGCGCTCCGGGAGGGATCACGACCAGATGCATCGACAGGCCGCGGGCGCCGACGGTGTCGCCGGAGACGCCGACGAAATAGGGCAGGCGCTGGCGGGTCAGAACCTCGCGCTCGGGGCGAACGGCGCGAACGGCGGGCGGGGTGGTGTCTGGCATGGCAGGCGGTGGCGCTTCAGGCGGCAAGGTTGCGATGGAGGCGCCGCAGCGTGGCGCTGGCCACGATGGTGCCGTCGTTGGCGAAGGCTTCGTGGTTGCGCTCGACGGCGTCGAGGTCGTAGAGGTAGTTGACCATGAACCCGGCACCCTGGGCCAGCCCGTTCGCCGACGTGTCGGCCAGCCAGTTGAGCCGTTCGAGGCGCGCGCCGTTGCCGAGATGAAAGCGCGCCACCGGGTCGAGCGGCTTGCCGGCGTCGTCTTTCGCGTCGAACAGGAAGCGGATCGCGGCGCGCGACAAGGCATCGCGCAGTGCCTTCGACGGCTGCTGCGCCCAGCGCGCATCGTCGAGCTCGTCGAGGCGGCTTCGGTCGGCCGCGCTCAGGGGGCCGGCTTCGTTGCGGCGCGTGGCCGCGAGCCAACGCCCGAACCCCGGCAAGGGCGACAGCGTGACGAAGGTGCTCAGCGCCGGCAGCTCGCGCTTCAGGTCCTCGGCCACTTGCTTGATCAGGAAGTTGCCGAACGAAATGCCGCGCAACCCCGCCTGGCAGTTCGAGATGGAATAGAAGACGGCGGTATTGGCGCGCTTCATCGGCAGGGCGGCGCGCTGGCCCTCGAGCAGCGGGCCGATCGCCGCCGGCACGGACTCGGTCAGTGCCACCTCGACGAAGATCAAGGGCTCGCCGCTCAGCGCCGGGTGAAAGAAGGCGAAGCAACGCCGGTCGGTCGGCTCGAGGCGCAGGCGCAAGTCGTCCCAGCTCTTGATCGCATGCACCGCCTCGTAGCGGATGATCTTTTCCAGCACGTGCGCCGGAGTCGACCAGTCGATCCGCTGCAGGACGAGGAAGCCGCGATTGAACCAGGACGAGAGCAGGTGCCTGAAGTCGGCTTCGACCGGCGCGAGCGAGGGTTGCTCCTTCATGATTGCGAGCAGGTTCTCGCGCATGCGCACGAGCTGCTGCGTGCCCGACGGGGCCAGGTTCATGCGCCGGATCAGCTCCTGGCGGCGCGGCTCGGCGGCGGCATGCAACCGGGTCATGGCCTCGGCGTCGGCTTCTTTCTTGACGCCGGCGAGGGCGGCCTTCAAGGCTTCCAGGTCCGGGCCGAAGCGCTTCAGCAGCAGATCGAAGAAGGCGGCTCGGGCCGGCATCGGCAGGCTCGCGTAAGCGTCGAGCAGCCGCGTCGCCAGCGCCACGCCCGACGCTTCGCCCCGGCCGGACAGCAGCGAAGTGGCCAGCGACTCGAATCCGGCGAGATCGGTCGGGCCCTTGCCGCGCCGCCAATCGAGCCATCCGGCGATCCGCCCTCGAGTCATGTCGTTACCGTCGTTCGTGCAGAGGCGCAAGCGTACGTCACCCGAGAGGGCCGCCCGGTCGATGACCGAGAATCCGCGCTCGACTCCCGGTCTACCCGCTCCTCATGCTGACCCTGCTCTTCGACGGCGTCGCCTACGGCATGTTGCTGTTCGTGCTGGCGGTCGGCCTTGCGGTCACCCTCGGGCTGATGAATTTCATCAACCTGGCGCATGGCGCCTTCGCGATGGCCGGCGGCTACATCACCGTGCTGTTGATGAGCCACGCCGGCGTCCCGTTCCTGGCCTGCCTGCCGATCGCTTTCATCGGCGTGGCCCTGCTCGGCGCGCTGCTCGAGCGGACCCTCTATCGCCCGATGTATGCCCGGCCGCACCTCGACCAGGTCCTGTTCTCGATCGGCCTGGTCTTCATGGCCGTCACCGCGGTCGACTATTTCGTCGGCTCGATGCAGCAGAACATCACGCTGCCGCCGTGGCTGCAGGGTCGCCTGCCGATCGAAGCCGTCGGCATCGGCAAGTACCGGCTCTTCATCATCGTGCTGTGCGGCCTGCTGACGCTGGCCTTGCAATGGGTCCTGACGCGCACCCGTTTCGGCAGCCGCTTGCGGGCCTCGGTCGACGACCCGCGCGTGGCCGGCGGCCTCGGCCTCGACGTCAACCGGATCTTCCTGCTGACCTTCGCGGTCGGCTCGGGCCTGGCCGGGCTGGGCGGCGCGCTCGGCGCCGAGGTGCTGGGGCTCGATCCGACCTTCCCGCTCAAGTTCATGATCTATTTCCTGATCGTCGTGTCGGTCGGCGGCACCACGACGATCACCGGACCGCTCCTCGCCGCCCTCCTGCTCGGCATCGCCGATGTCGCCGGCAAGTACTACGTGCCCAAGCTCGGCGCCTTCATCGTCTACACCCTGATGATCGTGATCCTGCTGCTGCGTCCGCAAGGTCTGTTCGCGCGGGCCGGCCGATGAGCACGCCTGTCGACGCGCCCTCGCCGGCGGCGCGCTCGCTGCGTGCCTACGCGCGCTGGCGCTGGTGGGAGCTGGCGGTCTTCGCGGCGCTGCCGCTGTCGTGGCTGCTGCTGCCGGGGCAGTCGCTGCTGCTCAACGAGATCGCGATCGTCGCGCTGTTCGCGGTCTCGCTCGATCTCGTCCTCGGCTACAGCGGCATCGTCTCGCTCGGACACGCGGCCTTTCTCGGCTTCGGTGCCTATGCGGCGGCGCTGTTCGCCAAGGACGTGATGCCGGACCCGCTCGTCGGCCTCGGCGTGGCCATCGTCGCCAGCGCCGTGCTGGGCGCGCTGACGAGCGTGCTCATCCTGCGCGGCACCGACCTGACGCGCCTGATGGTGACGCTGGGCGTTGCTTCCATCCTCTACGAGCTGGCCAACAAGCTCGACTGGCTGACCGGCGGCGCCGACGGGCTGCAGGGCGTCGTGATGGGTCCGATCGTCACGCCGTTCGGGCGTTTCGATTTCGACCTGTCGGGCCGCGTCGCCTACGCGTACTCGCTCGTCGTCCTCGCGGTCGTGCTGTTCATCGCCCGCCGGATCGTCCATTCGCCGTTCGGCATTTCGCTGCAGGCGCTGCGCGACAACCGGCTGCGCGCGTCGAGCATCGGCTTGTCGGTGCGGCTGCGCCTGGTCGCCGTCTACACCCTCGCCGCGGCGATCGCCGGCGCCGCCGGCGGCCTGCTGGCGCAGACCAGCGGCTTTGCCTCGCTCGACGTCTTCGACTTCCATCGCAGCGCCGATGTCCTGCTGGTGCTCGTGATCGGCGGCACCGGCTATCTCTACGGCGGCATCTTCGGCGCCATCGTCTTCCAGCTCCTGCACGACCTGGTCTCGGCCTGGACGCCGCAGTACTGGAACTTCTGGCTGGGTCTGTTCCTCGTCGTCCTCGTGCTCGTCGGCCGCGAGCGCTTCGTGCGGCCCTGGACCTGGTTCGGCAGGGGCGCCAAGCGATGAGCGTCGTTCTCGAAACGCGCGCCCTGGTCAAGCGCTTCGGCGGGCTGGCGGCGACCAACGACGTGTCGCTGAAGATCGAGCTCGGCGCCCGCCACGCGTTGATCGGCCCGAACGGCGCGGGCAAGACGACGCTCATCAATCTGCTGACCGGCGTGCTCGAGCCGACCTCCGGCTCGATCGCGCTCGACGGCAGCGACATCACCAGGCTCTCGGTCCACGCGCGCGTGCGGCGCGGCATCGTCCGCACGTTCCAGATCAACCAGCTCTTCAATACCCTGACGCCGCTGTCGTCGCTGGCCCTGGCGGTCTGCGCGCAGCAACGCAAGAGCGCGGGCTGGTGGAGGCCGATCGGCGGCGACGCCGCAGTGGCCGCCGAATGCGAGAGCCTGCTCGCGCGTTTTCGCCTGACCGAGGTGATGGACCAGCCGGTGCACTCGCTCGCCTACGGCAAGCGGCGCCTGCTGGAGATCGCGACGGCGCTGGCCTGCAAGCCGCGGGTGCTGCTGCTCGACGAGCCGGTGGCGGGCGTGCCCGAGGGCGACCGCCAGGAGATCTTCGAGACCATCAACGCCTTGCCGGCCGAGGTTTCGATCCTGCTCATCGAGCACGACATGGACCTCGTCTTCAACTTCGCCCGCACGGTCACGGTGCTCGTCAACGGCGCCGTCTTCGCCGAAGGCGACGTGGCGACGATCTCGAAGGACCCGCGCGTCAAGGCCGTGTATCTCGGCGAGGACGAAGCCGAAGAGGCGCCGCATGGCTGAGCTGCTTCGGGTCGAGGCGCTTCGCTCCGGCTACGGCGAGGCGGTGGTCGTGCAGGGCGTCGACTTCACGCTCGACGAAGGCCAGTCGCTGGCGCTCCTCGGCCGCAACGGCACCGGCAAGACGACGCTGCTCAACACGCTGGTGGGCGTGACCCGGCGCCACGGCGGCCGCATCGCGCTGGCCGGTCGCGACGTCACGGCGCTGCCGCCGCACGGGCGCGCCGCGGCCGGCATCGGCTGGGTGCCGCAGGAGCGCAACATCTTCAAGTCGCTCAGCGTCGACGAGAACCTCACCGCGGTGGCGCGGCCCGGCCCGTGGACGCCGGCCCGCGTCTATGCGATGTTTCCGCGCCTCGAAGAGCGCAAGGCGAACATGGGCAACCAGCTTTCCGGCGGCGAGCAGCAGATGCTCGCCGTCGCGCGCGCCCTGGTGCTCAATCCGAAGCTGTTGCTTCTCGACGAGCCGCTCGAAGGACTGGCCCCGATCATCGTCAAGGAGCTGCTCGCGTCGATCGCGCGCGTGGTTCGCGATGAAGGCGTCTCGGCGATCATCGTCGAGCAGAACCCGCGCCTCATCCTGCCGATGACGGCGCGCGCCATCGTTCTCGATCGCGGCGCCATCGTCCATGAAGGCACGAGCGCCGAGTTGCTCGCGGATCGAAGCCGGCTCGATCGGTGGCTGGCTGTGGCGAAGGCCTGAACGAGTCGGTCTCGTGAGGGCTCCGCGCCCCTTCGAGGGATCGGGGCGACGGTGCGCTCTGTTGCGCTCATGTCCCCCGGCGAGAGCCAGGTATGGCTCTCGCCTCCTCCTTTACTTCGCTCCACAGAACGCCCCATCGCCCCGATCCCGCACCGAGCGTCTCGCTCTTTCTTTTTGTCTCATCCGAACCGGCTCGGCCGGGAGCGTCGGGTGGGGGACGCAGCGAAGTAAAGGAGGAGACGAGCGCCTTCAGGCGGTCGTCGGGGGACATGAGCGGAGTCCCCCGCCCGATGCTCCCGGCCGCGTGCGAGAGCAGCGGCCCTCGAAGATCAAGAACGGATGTAAGCCCACCCCTGCTGCTGCTTGCGCATGACTTCCACGACGCCGGAAGGCACGTAGCCGATCTCGCCCAGCATGTCGGAAGGCACGAGCTTCATGCCGTTCATGGTGTTCTGACAGGCGTTGATCTTCACGCCCGCCTTGGCCGCATCGGCAAGCCGCTGCTTGACGCTCGAGTCGCTCTTGAGCATCAACACGCCGGGGCCGTAGGCGACGACCTCGATCTCGATGCCTTCGCTGCCCACGCCTTCGCCGATGGCGCGCACGTTGTTGAGCACCAGGTTCCAGCGCGCTGGGTCGTTCTCGGTCACGGTGAAGAGGGCCCGGTTCTTCGGCGCCGTGGCCTGTGCATAGGCGAGGGCCGGCAGCGTCGCGGCGACCACGCCGGCGCCGGCAAGAAGAAGGAAGGTGCGTCGGGAGGGCTGGCTCATCGTGACTCTCCTGAAGTGATGATGCGGCGCCTAGAGCGGCAGGCCGACGTAATTCTCCGCCAGCGCGGTCGAGGCCGCCGTCGAGTGCACGAGATAGTCGAGCTCGGCCTCCTGGATGCGCTGGCCGAAGTCGCCGGTGTCCGGAAACTTGTGCATCAGCGAGGTGAACCACCAGGAGAAGCGCTCGGCCCGCCAGACGCGGCGCAGGCAGCGCTGCGAATAGCCGTCGATGCCGGCGTCGCTCTTCTCGTCGTAGTGCTCGGCCAGGGCTCGCGCCAGCAGGCCGACGTCGCCGGCCGCGAGGTTGAGGCCCTTGGCGCCGGTGGGCGGGACGATGTGCGCGGCGTCGCCGGCGAGGAAGAGCCGGCCAAAGCGCATCGGCTCGGCAACGAAGCTGCGCAGCGGCGCGATGCTCTTCTCGATCGACGGGCCGGTCACGAGTGCGGCCGCGGCGGCCGGGTCGAGCCGGCTGCGCAGCTCGGCCCAGAAGGCGTCGTCGCTCCAGCTTTCCACCTTGTCGTCGAGCGGACACTGCACGTAGTAGCGGCTGCGCGTCATGGAGCGCATGCTGCACAGGGCGAAGCCGCGGGCATGGTTGGAGTAGATCAGCTCGTGCGACACCGGCGGCGTCTCCGACAGCACGCCGAGCCAGCCGAACGGATAGACGCGCTCGAAGGTCTTCAGCGCGCCGTCGGGCACGCTCTGCCGGCTGATCCCGTGGTAGCCGTCGCAGCCGGCGATGAAGTCGCATTGCAGCTCGTGCAGGGCGCCGTCCTTGCGATAGCGAACCGACGGGCGCGTGCCGTCGAAGCCGCTCGGCGTCACCTCGGCCGCGTCGTAGACGGTGGCGAGTCCGCTCTCGGCGCGCAGCGCCATCAGGTCGCGCGTCACCTCGGTCTGGCCGTAGACGGTCACCTGCTTGCCGCCGGTGAGCCGGTGCATGTCGATGCGATGGCGGGCACCGCCGAAGCAGAGCTCGATGCCGCCGTGCGGCAAGCCTTCGGCATGCAGCCGGCCGGCCGCACCGGCAGCTTCCAGCAGGTCGACGGTCACCTGCTCGAGCACGCCGGCGCGGATGCGGCCCAGCACGTATTCGGCGCTGCGCTGCTCGACGATCACCGATTCGATGCCGGCCTTGGCGAGCAGCGCGCCGAGCAGCAGGCCGGCCGGGCCGGCGCCGATGATGGCAACTTGGGTGCGGGCGCGGTTCATGAGATCGCGGTGCGCGTCGAGCGGCGGTGCTTCATGTCGTGAGTGTGCCGCGTGCGGGCTGGAGCGCCCGCGCCGCGCGCGCGCTCTGGCCGTGCCAGCGCCGGAACGAGCGGCTGAAGACGCTCGGGTCGGCAAAGCCGAGGATTTCCGAGATCTGCGCCAGCTGCAGCGCCGACTGGTGGATGTACTTCAATGCCAGGTCGGCGCGGACCTGGTCGCGCAGTTTCTGGAATGTCGTACCGGCGGCCGAGAGCTGGCGCTGCAGGCTGCGCGGCGACATGGCCATCGCTTCGGCCACCTCGCCGATCGAGCAGCCGGAGAAAGGCAGCAGGGCCCGGATCACGCTCTCGATGCGTGGCAACGCGGCCTGCGGCAGGCGCGATTCGCGGTCGGCGAACAGGACGCTCAGCATCCGGCGCGAGCGCGCGTCCGACGCCGACAAGGGTCGCGCCAGCAGCCCCGGCTCGACGCGCACCGCATTGCGGTCCTGGTCGAACGACAAGGCCGGCCCGAACAACCGACGGTGCCAGCCGAAGTCGGCAGGCGCGCGATGGCAGAACTGCACCGAGGCCGGTTGCCAATGCGGCTCCGCATGGTTGCGCAGCTCGTTGCAGAAGAGAGCCACGCCGAGCTCGATCGTCTGTCGATCGTCGAAGGGGATGCCTTTGCCGGTGCTGTAGGTGACGAACATGCTGCCGTCGTCGCCGGCTTCGGTGCGGACCGTCGCACTGCGGGTGTGCAGCACGAAGTAGCGAGACAGGTCGTCGATCAGCTGGCCCACGGTGGAAGCGCTGCGCATCAGCAGCCAGAGCGGGCCGAGCACGGACAGGTCCTGGCGGCACGCCAGGCGCAGGCCGAAGGTCGGGCAGCGGCACGAGAGGGCGGCCTGGGCAAGGAAAGCGACCACGCCGAGCGTCGGCACGGGCAGGTCGAACTCGAACAGGGCAACCGGGTCGACACTGGACAACCGGCAGATCTCCTCGGGGTCGCCGCCCAGGTCTTCGATCAAGGGACGGGCACCGGCGAGGACACCGCTACGCACCCAGGTGGCTGCGGGCGGACGGATCTTGGCACCGACGACCATGGCGCGCAGAGTCAAGTATCTGGCGTGCAATGTCAAGCCGGCGGCCGACCCACGCCATAGCATCACGGCTTTTCCGGGTTCGGATCGAAGTCGCCTCATGCGCGCTGCGCCCGCGATGCGTTTCTCGGGGCCGCGCCTGTCCTCGCCCCGTCTGCTCCAAAAGCGCAATGTTCTCGTTCGTTCACCGTTTCGCCAGCCCCTCGGCTTGCCTGGGCCCCGTGCATGGCGCTCTCGAAGGCCACGCATCCGGCCTCGACCCCAGTTTGTTCGCCTCCCACGACCCTTCGATCTGGCTGCAGGCGCGCATGCTGTGGCTGATCTGTGCCCTGGCCTCGGCTTTCGGGTGTCTCTACAGCGGCTACTTCATCTCGGTCGGGCTCGTTCTCGCGGCACCGGTCGGGCTCGTCTGTCTCATCGTCAGCGCAGTCTCGCTGCGTTTCGCGCGGGCCACCGGCCACTACGACCGAGCCCTCGACATCGTCAGCACCTTGCTCTTCACGATGTTGGCGCTGATCACGCTCTTTCAGGACGGCATCCATTCGCCGGCCCTGTGGTGGCTGGGTGTGCCGATGGTCGCAGTTCTGCTGGCCGGCCGGATGATGCTGGGCCTGCTGCTCTGCGTGCTGTTCGCGGCGCAGGTGCTGCTGCTCTATCTGCACGGGCCGGGCTCCGTCGGACCGTTCTCCCTGCTGGCTGCCAACCGCACCTTCCAGCTCCTGTTGTCGATGACGCTGTCGGCGCTGTTCGTGAGCCTGTGTGCTGCGCTCAGCTCGCACTGGGGCACGCAGTTGCGGCAAGCCCTCGAGAAAGCGCGCGCAGCCGCCGTCGCGATGAGCGCGGCGAAGGCCCGCTTCGTCTCCCATGTCAGCCACGAGATCCGCACGCCGTTGCAGGGCCTGATCGGCGCAACCGAGATGCTGCGCGAGCCGGCGCTCGCCAGCGAGCGGCGCCTGCTCCTGGCCGACGTCCAGCGGCAGAGCGCCGGCATGCTGATGACGCTCGTCAACGAGGTCCTCGATTTCTCCAAGCTCGAAGCCGGCAAGGTGGTGCTCGAGAGCCGACCCCTCAGCCTGTCCGCGCTGGTCGAGGAGCTGGTGGCCTACTTCTCGCCGCAAGCCTGCGAGAAAGGCCTCGACCTGGTCTGCACCTGCTCGCCCGACGTTCCCGAGCTGGTGCTGGGCGACGACACGCGACTGCGCCAGATCGTCGGCAACCTGGTCTCCAACGCGATCAAGTTCACCAGCAAGGGCAGCGTCCACGTCCACCTGGGCCTCGAAGGCAGGGCGGCACGCGACGCGTCCGGCGCCGAGGGCGAGATGCGCGTGCGCATCCAGATTGCCGACTCTGGCGTGGGCATCGACGCCGCGCGCCTGCCCTCGCTCTTCAAGCCTTTCGAGCAGGCCGACGAAAGCATCACTCGCCGCTTCGGTGGCACCGGCCTCGGCTTGTCGATCGCCGACGAGCTGGCGCACCTGATGGATAGCCACATCGAGGTCAGCAGTGCCGTCGGGCGCGGCAGCACGTTCACGCTGGTCATGCCGTTGCGCCTGCCCGAAGCGGACGCGTCGCTGCCGACTTCGTCGCGAAATATCCCTTCGTCGACCGCAGCGGCTGCCGCCGTGATGTCGGCCGTGGCGGCGGCCGAGCCGGGCGCCGATGGTCGCAGCCTTGCCGGCCTGGTCGTCATCGTGGCAGACGACGATCCGGCCAGCCAGGTCGTCGTTGCGGCCATGATCGAGGCTCTGCAGGCGACCGTGATCGCCGTCAGCGACGGCCACGAGGCTCTGGCCGCGATGGAAGCAAACGACGTCGACCTGGTGTTGATGGACGTGAACATGCCCGGCTTCGACGGCCTGCGCGCCATCCGTTCGTGGCGCGAGCGCGAGCATGCGGACGGCCGCAGGGCCCTGCCCGTGATCGCGATGACGGGCAGCACCGAGCCGGGCGAGCTCGCGGCCTGTGTCGGCGCGGGGATGAGCATGATCCTGACCAAGCCGTTCCAGCTCGCCGAGCTGCGCCGCACCCTGATCGAGGCGGCGAACCGGCCGCCGGCCATGCGCATGCACTGAGGCCAGCGCTTCCTGGAGGCGAGATCCGAAGACCGCGGTACGCTCGGCAAAACCGCGTTGCAGGGAGCGCCGCCATGTCTTCGCCAGCACTTTCGGATCCCATCGATGCCCTGGCGCCGCCCGGGCTGCGGCCGTTCGCCGACCTCAGCGTCGAGGTCGCGACGCCGATCGAGATCGGCGCCGTCGCCGCTGGATTCCGGCGCGTCGTTCCCATCCTCGGCGGCACCTGCATCGCGCGTGACTGGAAGGCGCGTGTCGTGCCGGGCGGGGCCGACTTCCAGCTCATCACCGGCCCGACCATGGCGCGCCTGGAGGCTCGCTACGTTCTCGAGACCGACGCCGGCGAGCTCGTCTACGTCCACAACGACGCGATCCGCACCGCCGCGCCAGAAGTGATGGCGCGCCTGGTGCGTGGCGAGCCGGTCGACCCGAGGCAGGTGTACTTCCGCTGCGTCCCGCGCTTCGAGTCGTCGGCGCCGGCGCTGGCCTGGCTGGGCGAGCGCCTTTTTCTCGGCACCGGCCTGCGCCGGCCGAGCCAGGTCGTGATGCGCTTCTTCGAGGTGATGTGAGCTGAGCCGCCCGCACTGCGGCGCGTGATCCGTGCACGAAGTCACGGATGGCGACAAAGCTCAAGCCCGGGCCCGCAAAGCCGATAACTGCGCTATCCGCGCCTGCCGTTCGCCGTCGCGGCAAGCACATTGCCATGAAGGCCGCCACCCAGAGTCCCGTGATCGACGTCCAAGCGTTGCGCGTGGGCATGTTCGTGCACCTCGACGTCGGCTGGATGTCGCACCCCTTTCCGCTCAGCAGCTTTCGCATCACCTCGCCGGCGCAGGTCGCGACGATCCGCTCGCTCGGTCTGGTGCGCGTGCGCTGGAGTCCCGCGCAGAGCGATCCGGAGCCCGGCACGGCCGAGGACATCGCCGACGACGCCGCCGGCCCGCAGACCGCGGCCAACGATGCCGATGGCCCCGATGTCGTGCCGGCATCCGCCGAAGCGCCGCGCACCGTGCCGGGCAAGGTCGAAGACGTGGTCGAAAGCGCGGCAGCGAGCGCGGCGCGCGCGCTCGCCGAGCGCCAGCGCCGGCTCGATGCCCAGCGCGAAGCGCAGAAAGTCTGCGAGCGCCAGTACGGCGAGGCCTCGCGCGCCTGCCGGCAGACGATCGAGCTCGTTGCCGGCAAGCCGAAGGAAGCCCGGGCGCAGGCCGAGGCACTGACGCAGGCCCTGGTCGACAAGATGCTGGGCGATCACGAGCTCTGCATCCGCATGCTGACCGAGAACGCGGCCGACAAGGCCTCGACGCACGCCATGAACGTCGGTGTCGTGTCGCTGCTGATGGGCCGCTGCTTCGGCTTCTCGGTCGACGAGATGCAGGACCTCGGCGTCGGCGCGATGCTGCACGACATCGGCAAACTCGATCTGCCGCAGCGGCTGCGCCACCGCGAGGACAATTTCTCGCCGAGCGAAACGCGGGTCTACGAAGAGCACGTCGAGCTCGGCCTGGTGCAGGCCCGGCGCATGGGCCTGTCGGCCGGCGCGACGGCGGTGATCGCGCAGCACCACGAGCACGCCGACGGCACCGGCTTTCCCGGCCGCCTCAACAGCGACCGGATGACCATGGCGGCGCGCATCGTCGCTCTCGTCAACCGCTACGACAACCTGTGCAACCCGCGCCTGCTGGCCAAGGCCATGACGCCGCACGAGTCGCTGTCGCTGCTCTTCGCGCAGGGCCGCAGCAAGTTCGACACCTCCATCCTCGGCGCCTTCATCAAGATGATGGGCGTCTATCCGCCGGGCTCGACGGTGCAGCTGACCGACGATCGCTACGGCATGGTCGTGGCCGTCAACTCGTCGCGGCCGCTCAAGCCCTGCGTCCTGGTTCACGACAACGGCCTGCCGCGCGAAGAGGCCTTGATCCTCGACCTCGAGCTGAGCCCGGGCCTGGGCATCCGGCGCAGCATCAAGCCGCAGCAGTTGCCGCCGACGGCGCTTGAGTTCCTGGCGCCGGCGCAACGCGTCGCCTACTTTTTCGAGCCCGCGCCGGCGGTCGAAGAATGCAACTGAATCCGCCCCAGGGCATGAACAATCCGCTGCCGGTCGACCGCTTCAACGTGGCCGACGCCGCCCGCCGCACCTGGCCGCAACTGATCGAGTCGATGCTCGAGGCGGTCTGCCTGGTCGAGCCGGAAGGCCTGCGCATCGTGGCCGCCAACGAAGCCGCGGGCGAGCTGCTCGGCGTGGCGCCTTCGGACCTGGTCGGCCGCGACATGCACGAGCTTGCGGCCACGCCCGAAGACGAATGCTTCTGGCGCGAGGTGGCCGAGGGCGCCGGCGCAGGCATCGTTTCCGAGGCCTTCGTGGCACGCGCCGGCTCGCCGCCGATCCCGGTCATGCGTCGCGTCAGCCGGATCGAGCCGGCGCCGAAGGCGGCGCTCTATGTCGTCGCCTTGCGCGACCGCAGCACCGAGATGCGGGCCTTGCGCCATCTCGAGTCGACGCAGGCCGAGCTGCAGGCAACGCTCGAGTCGATCAGCGACGGCGTGCTGGTCACCGACCTGTCGGGCCACATCGGCAACTTCAACCGGCGCTTCGCGGCGATCTGGAACATCCCCGAGGAAATGCTGCTCCTGCATGCCGACGACGAGATCTTCGAATGGATGCGCAGCCAGGTGGCCGACCCGCGCGAATACGCGCGGCGCCTGTGCGACATCGAAGCGGCGGAGCTGATGCAGGCAACCGACCGCATCGAGCTGCGCGCCGGCGGCTGGCTGGAGCGGGTGACCTTGCCGCAATGCAGCCGAGGCCGACCGGTCGGCCGGGTCTTCACCTACCGCGACGGGCGCTGATTCCGCCGGCTAGTTAAAGTTCGCAGTTCCGAAGGGGAACCGAACGATGACTGCGCTTGCCGGAGCTCTCGAACAACGCCTCGAAAAACTGACCCTGCCGCTGGCGGTGGTGCTGCCCGGCGGGCAACGCATCGGCACCACGAACGCGGCCGTGACGGTGCGCCTGAAGAACCTCGTTCCGCTCAGCCACATCATCACCGGGCAGATCGGCAAGATCGGCGAGGACTACGTCGAAGGCCGCCTCGACATCGAGGGCACGATGCGCGACCTGATGGCGCTCGGCGCCGAGCTGATGCCGGGCGATCCCACCGACGCCAGCGCGATCGGGCCGACGCCGATCGGCTGGCTGCGCCAGCTGATGCACCTGGCGCGCTCGCGCGCCCTGCACAAGCCCGAGGCCGATGCCCGGCAGATCCAGTTCCACTACGACGTTTCCGACGACTTCTACGCCCTCTGGCTCGACCCGAAGCGGGTCTATTCGTGCGCCTACTTCCGCGACGCGGGCATGTCGGTGGCGAAGGCGCAGGAAGCGAAGATCGAGCACATCTGCAGGAAGCTGATGCTCAAGGAGGGCGAGCGCTTCCTCGACATCGGTGCCGGCTGGGGTGGCCTCCTGCTCTGGGCGGCCGAGAACTACGGCGTTCGGGCGCGCGGCATCACGCTCAGCCGCAACCAGCATGCGCATGTCAACCGGCTGATCGACGAGCGCGGGCTGCGCGGCAAGGTCGAGATGGATCTGCTCGACTATCGCGACCTGCCCGAGACCGATCCGTACGACAAGATTTCTTCGGTCGGCATGTTCGAGCACGTCGGGCGCGCCCTCCTGCCGAGCTACTTCGCGAAGATCTTTCGCCTGCTCAAGCCGGGCGGCCTGCTGCTCAACCACGGCATCACCGCCGGCGGCACGCGCAACCACCAGCTCGGCGCCGGCCTCGGCGACTTCATGGAGCGCTACATCTTTCCGGGTGGCGAGCTGATGCACGTGTCGCACGTGCTCGAGGTCACGAGCGAGTCGGGCCTCGAGGCCGTCGATATCGAGAATCTGCGCCCGCACTACGGCAAGACGCTCTGGGCCTGGAGCGATGCCCTCGAAGCACAGCTGCCGGCGGCGCGGGCGCTGACCTCGGAGACGACCTTGCGCGCCTACCGCCTGTATCTGGCGGGCAGCGCCGTGGCCTTCGATCGCGGCTGGATCTCGCTGCACCAGATGCTGTGCGCGCGCCGCACAGGCGACGTCGATTCCGGCCCGATGGCCGGGGCACAATCGGCCTTCCCCTTCAATCGCAGCTACATGTACCCGGCCTCCGAGTGATCCGATGCACTACGTTTTCAAGTCGAAGGCAGACGCCGATCTCATCATGATGGCGCCGGCCGGCGATCAGATCCTGACCCTGATGGGCAGGACGCCGGCAGCGCAGGGCATCATCGAGCTGCGCGCCATTCCGGCGGCGATGCAGGCCCTCGAAAAGGCGATCGCGGGCGACGACGCGGCGCACAAGTCGGACCCCGCCTTCGAGGAAGAAGGGCGGATCGAGCGTGTCACCCTGCACCAGCGGGCCTGGCCGCTGCTCGAGATGATGAAGCGCTCGATCGCCGAGAAGGCCGACATCGTCTGGGGTGTCTGATTGATCGCCGCGCCATGAAGCTGTGGAGCGACAGCTGGAGCAACGGCGAGCGCATTCCTTCGCGCTATGCCGCCGGACGCATCGACACGCCCGAAGGCGTGACCTTTTCCGAGAACCTCAGCCCGCATCTCGCCTGGAGCGATCTGCCGGCCGGCACGCGGTCGCTGGCGCTCATCTGCCATGACTTCGACGTGCCGAGCCGTGGCGACGATGTGAACCAGGCCGGTCGCGAAGTGCCGGCCGAGCTGGCGCGCATCGACTTCTTTCACTGGCTGCTCGTCGATCTCCCGGCCGAGGTCACGGAGCTGCCCGAAGCCGCGTTCAGTCGCGGCTTCGCGGCGCGCGGCAAGACCGGCCCGGCCGTGACCGTGCCCGGTTTTGGCAAGACCCGCCAGGGCCTGAACGACTACACCGGCTGGTTCGCCGGCGACGCCAAGATGGCCGGCGACTACTTCGGCTACGACGGCCCGTTTCCGCCGTGGAACGATTCGCTCGTGCATCACTACGTGTTCACGCTCTATGCCCTCGGCGTGGCACGGGTGCCGGTGGAGGGCCGCTTCGGCGGCGCCGAGCTGCGCCTGGCCATCCATCCGCATGTGCTCGGCGAAGCCACGCACTCCGGCACCTATACGCTGAACCGGCGTCTGCTCGGCTAGGGCCCGGCTCTCGATGTCCATGGACGCGCAGGAAGCGCAGGTGACGCGCATCGTCGCCATCCGTCACGGCGAGACGACGTGGAATGCGGCGATGCGGATGCAGGGCCAGCTCGACACCCACCTGAGCCCGCGCGGCAGGTGGCAGGCGGGTCGGGTCGGCGACGCCCTGGCGGCCGAGGAGATCGATGCCGTCATCGCCAGCGACCTGGCGCGCGCGCTCGACACCGCCCAGGCCATCGCCGGTCGCCACGGCCTCGCCGTGAGCAGCGATCCCGGGCTGCGCGAACGCAGCTTCGGCATCTTCGAGGGCTACACCTACGCCGACATCGATGCCAGGTGGCCGGCCGAGGCGGGCCGCTGGCGCCGCCACGATCCGGACTTCGGTCCCGCCGAAGGCGAGACCTTGCGCGCTTTCTACGCCCGCTCCGTCAGCACCGCCACGCGCATCGCCGCCGCCCATGCCGGACGGTCGATCGCGATCGTCACGCATGGCGGCGTGCTCGACTGCCTGTACCGCGCCGCCTGCGGCGTGACGCTCGACGCGCCGCGCAGCTGGGAGCTCGGCAACGCCGCCGTCAACCGCCTGCTCTACACGCCGCGCGGCTTCACGCTGGTGGGCTGGAGCGACACCGCGCATCTCGATGGCGACATGCCGCTCGACGATGCCGGCGAAGGCGGCGGCGATGCGGCCCTGGTGCCGCGAGCGAGCGCGGCATGAGCACCGCCGTCGCCGCCGTCGTCGGTGCTGGCGTCGAGGCGATCGACACGCCGGCGCTGGTGCTCGACCTCGACGCGATGGAACGCAACCTGGCCACCATGGCGGCGTTCGCGCGCGGCCATGGGATGCGCCTTCGGCCGCACGCGAAGATGCACAAATGCGCGGCAATCGCCCGCCTGCAGATCGCCGCCGGCGCGGTCGGCGTCTGCGTCCAGAAGACGAGCGAAGCCGAAGCCTTGGCCGATGCCGGCATCGACGACATCTACATCTCCAACGAGGTGATCTCGCCGCGCAAGCTGGCGCGCGTGGCGGCGCTGGCGCGGCGCGTGCGGATGGCGATCGCCGTCGACTCGGCCGAAGGCGTCGATCGCCTGGCCGCGGCCGTGCGCGACGCTGGGGCGCAGATCGACGTGTTCGTCGAGGTCGACGTCGGCCAGGGCCGCTGCGGCGTGCCGGCGGTGGCGGCCGGGGCGCTCGCGCATCGGGTCGTGTCGCACGCGCCGCCCGAAGGGGGCCTGCGCTTCGCCGGCCTGCAGGCTTATCACGGCAGCGCCCAGCATTTGCGTGCTCCGGCCGAGCGCGAGGCGGCTTCGCAGCACGCGGCGGCGCAGGCGCGCGCGGCGCAGGCGAGCATCACCGCGTCGGGCATCGCCTGCCCGCTCGTCACCGGCGGCGGCACCGGCACCTTCGCCTTCGATGCGTCGGCCGGCCTTTGGGGCGAGCTGCAGTGCGGCAGCTATCTCTTCATGGATCGCGACTACGCCGACAACGCGGCGAGCCCGGCCGCGCCGCGCTTCGAGCACGCGCTCTTCGTCAAGAGCCAGGTCATGAGCCGTGGCGCGTCGCACGCGGTGATCGATGCCGGACACAAGTCGCACGCCCTCGACTCCGGCCTGCCCGCGCGTCTGGCAACGCGAGCTCGCCTATACGGGCGGCAGCGACGAGCACGGCATCCTGCGGCCGAAGGCCGACGCATCGGTGGCCAGCCTGCCGGCGCTCGGCGAGGTGATCTGGCTGGTGCCGGGGCACTGCGACCCGACCGTCAACCTGCACGACCACTTCATCGGCGTGCGGGGTGGGCTGGCTGGCGGTGTCGTCGAAGCGGTCTGGCCGATCGATGCGCGCGGCGGCGTTCGCTGACGAAGGCTGGTGCGCGAACCTTCTCTCTAGAGCACCCCTTCGCCGAGAAATTGCGCCAGCAGGCGCACCGGCAGGGCGGGCGTTGCGGCGGGCTGCGGCTCGGCCGAGCGGCTGCGCTGGTCGGCACCTTCACCCGACAGCCAGGTCAGCTGCGCGCCTTGCAGGCAGAGCGCGTAGCTGCTGTCGTGTTGGCGGGCGCGCAGGAAGGCGGCAGCGAGGCGGGCCAGCGGCGCACTGTGGATCACGATCGCCGCTTCGGTGTTGAGGCCGGCCGAGCGTGCATCCATGTTCATCGAGCCGAGAAAGATCTTCTGGCCATCGATCACGGTCAGCTTCGTATGCAGGCGGCCGAGCGAGGGGCCGTGTCCGGAGCTGCCGAGCGAGGTCGTCGTCTCGCCGGTCGGCGCGCCGCTGGCCATGAGCTCGTGCAGATCGACGCCGGCGCTCAGCAGCGCCTCGCGGTGCCGTGCATAGCCGAGGTGCACCAGGGGCTCGTCGGTCGTCGCGAAGGAATTGGTCAGCACCGAGATCTCGACGTTGCGCCCGCGCAGGTCGGCCAGGGTCTGCATCGCCGCCGCGCCCGGGACGAAATAGGGCGAGGCCAGGAGGACCTGCGACGCGGACGATTCGAGGAGCGCGAGATGGGCTTGCGCGACGGTCGGCGCGGTGGCGTCGCCATCGGCTTTCTCCGGCGCATCGGCGAACACGTCGGCGCTGCCGCGCACGAGCTCGAGCCGGCCGCTCGCGAGCTCGGCGTCGAGCGCCGATGCGGTCGCCGTGGCCGTCTCGGCCGGGGCTGTCGCAGGCGGCAAGGGAGTCGCCGGAGCTGCCGGCCGCGCACCGGTCAGGCTCAGCACCGGATAGGCGAGCTCGGAGTTCCAGTAGCGGTCGAATACGGTCGCGAGCTGCGCCACCACGGGGCCGGCGGCCAGGAGGTCCATGTCGATGAAGTTGGCGCCGCCGCTGCGGTCGAAGTAGGCGTCGGCGATGTTCCGGCCGCCGGTCACGGCGTAGCTGCCGTCGGCGATGAAGAGCTTGTTGTGCATGCGATGGTTGATGCGCGAGAACTCGTGCAGCGACAGCGCGATGCGCTCGGCGATGCCGCCGGCTCGCACCGGCAGCGGGTTGAACATCCGCACCTCGATGCCGTCGTGACGCGCGACCTCGGCGAACAGCGCGTCCTCGCCGGTGGCATAGAGGTCGTCGACGAGGATGCGCACGCGCACGCCACGCGCGGCCGCCTGCTCGAGCTCGCTCAGGAACTCGAGCCCGGTCCGATCATTGGCGATCAGGTAGTACTGGACGTCGATCGTGCGCTCGGCGCGGCGGATCAGGGCGAGGCGGGCGTCGAGGGCCTGGGCGCCGTCGGGCAGCAGGCGAAAGCCCGAGAGCTCCTGCCCATCGGCCGGCGTCGAGCCCGCCGCGATCCGGGCCAGCGTGGTGTCGGCGACGTCGAGCCGTGCGAACGAGGCGGGTCGCTCGACCTGGCTCGGCAGCACGGCACAGCCGCCGAGGGCCACCGCGATCATGAGCAGAACGGCGCGTGCCCACGCGGCCCCGCCAGGACAGGTCCGGTCGCACAGGGCGAACGCGACGCCGGCCGCGTGGCTGCGGCCCAGGGCCAGGAGGCGGCGAAAGAAGGACGACATGGCTTCTTCCGGCAGGCGTGCGGAATGGAGGTCGAGCGTGCCGCTCAGACGGCGGTGATGAGCGTCGCGACCGCGGCCGACAGGACGGCGATGCCGCAGGTCAGCACGACAAGGAAGGTGGCGAAGACGTCGAAATAGCTCTTCATGGCAGGCTCCTCTTTCGTTCTCGGACCGTCGCGACCTTTCGCTTCGGTGTGCAGTCAGTTTCGGGATTCAGCCGGCTCGGCCCCAGTGAACAAGACGCGCGGGTCGAGTGACTTCGGTCACAAACCCCTTGCGGGATTCGATAATCCGCCTCATGAGTACGCGCCATCGCCCCGGAACCGGACGCGCGGCATGAACGAAGACCGGCTGCCCGACGCGCTGCTCGCGGCGTTGGCCGCGCACGGCAACGCGCGATCGTTTCGAGCCAACGCCATCCTCATCAGCGAAGGCGACGCCGGCGACTCGCTCTTCATCGTCCTGAGCGGGCGCCTGCGCAGCTACGCCAGCTCGGAAGAAGGTCGCGACGTGGTACTCGGCGAGCACGGCCCGGGCGAATACGTCGGCGAGTACGCCCTCGACGGCCGGCCGCGTTCGGCATCGGTGAAGACGATCGAAGCCACGACCTGCCAGGTCGTGCAGGGCGCCGATCTGCGCGCCTTTCTCGCCGACCATCCCGATTTCGCGGTCCACCTCTCGCAGAAGATGACACGGACCGTGCGCCGGCTCACCGAGCAGGTGAAAAGCCTGGCCCTGCAGGACGTCTACGGCCGCATGGTGCGGGTCTTCATGGAGCTCTCCGATGCCGTCGGCAGCGAGCGCGTGCTGCGCGAGAAGCTGACGCAGCAAGACATCGCCGAGCGCGTCGGCTCGTCGCGGGAGATGGTCAATCGCGTGCTGAAGGACCTGACCGCCGGCGGCTACGTCGCCGTGCGCGAGGGCCGCTACGTGATCCTGCGCAAGCTGCCGGCTGCACGCTAGGCCGCCCGGGCGGCAAGCAAGGCGGGCCGCCGGCCCGGCAGCGAGACAGCGCTACCAGGGATCGACGTAGCGCCCTTCGCCGACGGCCGGCGAGGGCGCCGACTCGAGGCCGCGCAGCAGCCAGGCGCGCGTGTCGGCCGGATCGATCACGGCATCGATCTCGAGCGTCTGCGCCATGTGGATGGCCGAGCCGTTGGCGTACTGCTCGGCGACCAGCTTCTCGAACAAGGCCGCGCGCTCCGCACCGGCCGAGGCGGCCTCGAGCTCGCGCCGAAAGCCGAGCTTGACGGCGCCTTCGAGGCCCATCGCACCGAACTCGCCGGTCGGCCAGGCGACGGTGAAGACCGGCGCATCGAAGCCGCCCGCCGCCATCGCCTGGGCGCCCAGGCCATAGCCCTTGCGCAGCACGACGGTGAAATAGGGCACGCGCAGATGCGAGGCGACCACGAACATCCGGCTGGCATGGCGCACCTGGGCCTCGGCTTCCACCTCCGGCCCGACCATGAAGCCGGGCGTGTCGCAGAGCGCGACGATGGGCAGGCCATGGGCATCGCACAGCTGCATGAAGCGCGCGGCCTTGTCGGCGGCATCGGGATCGATGGCCCCGCCGAGGTGGCGCGGATCGTTGCCGACAAGGCCGAGCGGCCGGCCGCCGATGCGCACGAGCGCGGTGACCATGCCGCGGCCGAAGCCGGCGCGCAGCTCGAGCACCGAGTCGTGGTCGGCCAGGCCGCGCACGACCGCGCGCACGTCGTAGCTGCGCAGGCGGTTCTCGGGAACTGCGTGGCGCAGGGCGCGCGGGTCGGGGCCGCCGCTGTCGGCGACGCGGCCCTGGAAATAGGCCAGGTACTGCTTCGCCGCGGCGACCGCGGCGCCTTCGTCGTCGACGAGCACGTCGATGACGCCGTTCTTCGCCTGCACTTCGCTCGGCCCGATCTGCTCGGGCGCGAAGCGGCCGAGGCCGCCGCCTTCGATCATCGCCGGCCCGCTCATGCCGACGAAGCTGGCGCGCGTGGCGATGATGACGTCGGCGCAGCCGAGCAGGGCGGCGTTGCCCGCAAAGCATCGGCCGTGCACGATGCCGACGACCGGCACCTTGCCGGAGAGCGCCGCGAACTGGCTGAAGGTGTGGTTGTTGAGGCCGGCGACGATGGGCATGTCGGTGTCGCCCGGCCGGCCGCCGCCACCCTCGGCGAACAGCACCACCGGCAGCCGCTGCCTGTGCGCGATGCCGAGCATCCGATCGGTCTTGTGGTGGTTGCGCATGCCCTGCGTACCGGCCAGCACGGTGTAGTCGTAGGCCAGCACCACGGCGCGCGAGCGCTCGGCGCCGAAGCGGTCGGCATTGATGCTGCCGATGCCGGTGATCATGCCGTCGGCCGGCGTGTTGGCCACCAGATCGTCGAGGCTGCGCCGGCGCGCTTGCGCGGCGATGGCCAGGGCGCCGTATTCGACGAAGTTGCTGGGATCGCGCTCGAGGTCGCACAGGTCGGCGACGTTCTCGCGTGCCGTCCGACCGCCGCTGGCGTGGCGCCGATCGACCGCCGGCGCCCGGTTCGCGTCGAGCGTGAACGCATGCCGGTCGACCACGCGCTGCAGATCGGCACGAATGGCGTCGAGGTCGGCGGCCGGCGGGGCGGCCACGTCGGCGCTCCCGGCATCGTCGGGCTCCAGCGCCAGCAGCGCCCGCCCGGCTTCGACCTGATCGCCGGCCGCGACATGGATGGCGACGACGCGGCCGCCGCGATCGGCCAGCAGGACATGCTCCATCTTCATCGCCTCGAGCACGGCCACTGGCGCGCCGGCGCCGAGCCGTGCGCCGGCCGTCACGTGCAGTTGCGCGACGCGTGCGGCCATTGGCGCACGCACGATGAGCGTACCGGCAGCTTCGAGGCGCGCGGCCTCGACGTCGTCCGGCCGAGGCGTCGCTGCCCGCTGCGCGGGGCCCTTTCGGTCTTCGAGCGAGGCCTCCGGCTCGAGGGCCGCGGCTTCGGCCAACAGCGCGTCGAGGTGTCGCTCGACGAATCCGGTGTCCACCTGCTGGCGCTCGAATTGCGCCCGCGCCGCAATCGCCCGCAAGAGCCCGAGGTTGGTCGCGATGCCTTCGATCCGGCACTCGGCGAGGGCTCGGCGCGAACGTCGCAGCACGGCCGCGAAGTCCGCCTCCGACGCGTGCACCACGAGCTTGGCCAGCAACGGGTCGTAGCGCGGCGACGGCACGAATCCGGCAAAGGCATGCGTGTCGCAACGGATCCCCGGCCCGCTCGGCCAGTGCAGGGCTTCGATGCGGCCGCCCGCCGGACGGGCCGCGCCCGCCGCACCGATCGATTCGGCGTTGATGCGCCACTGCACGGCGAAGCCGCGAGTATTCGCCACCTGGCCGGCCACGAGTCCGAGCTCGCTCAGCGTTGCGCCGGCGGCGAGCCGGAACTGCATCTGCACCAGATCCAGGCCGGTCACCGCTTCGCTCACCGTGTGCTCGACCTGAAGGCGGGGATTGGCCTCGATGAAGAACCAGGACGGTGCCGCGGCGTCGGCGTCGACGAGGAATTCGAAAGTGCCCAGATTGCGGTAGCCCACCTCGCCGGCCAGGCGCAGTGCGGCGCCCGTGAGCGCGTCGCGCAGAGCGGCGGGCAAGGTCGGCGAGGGCGCGATCTCGACCAGCTTCTGGAAGCGCCGCTGCAGCGTGCATTCGCGCTCGCCCAGGCTGGCGACGCCCGCACCATCGCCGGCGATCTGGATCTCGATGTGGCGGGCGCGTGCCAGCCAGCGTTCGACGTAGACGCCGTCGACACCGAAAGCGGCCCTCGCCTCGGACCGGCAACGCTCGTAGGCTTCGGCCAGGTCGTCCGGGCGCTGCACGATGCGCATGCCGCGGCCACCGCCGCCGGCCACGGCCTTGACCATCACGCCCCTCGCGCCGTCGGCGAGTTGCTCGGCGAGAAAGGCGCCGGCGGCCGCAAGCGAGACTGCGCCCGTCGTCGCCGGCAGCACCGGCACGCCGCAGCGGCGGGCAAGGTCGCGCGCCCGCGTCTTGTCGCCGAAGAGCGCGAGCTGCTCCGCGGTCGGGCCGATGAAGAGGAGGCCGGCCGCGGTGCAGGCATCGGCGAACGCCGGCTGTTCGCTCAGGAAGCCGTAGCCCGGGTGAATCGCATCGCAGCCGCTTCGCCGTGCCGCCGCGACCAGCCCCGCGCCATCGAGGTAAGCGGCTGCGCCGGTGCCGGCCAGGGCCTCGGCGCGCGCCGCCTGCCGGACGTGCGCGGCGTCCGCGTCGTCCTCGGCAAAGACGGCGACGCTTTCGATGCCGCTGTCGGCTGCGGCGCGCGCGATGCGCACGGCGATCTCGCCGCGGTTGGCAATGAGGAGGCGGCGGATCACGGGCAAATGCTCAGAGGACAAACCCCGATTCTGGGGCGCCGCGGCACGGCACCGGGGCCGGCCCTGTCTAGACTGCGCGTCCCGCTCGCTGACGCGCGTTCAGTGGCATGAACGGCACGGTGCCGTTCGCGCCCTTCGGTTTCGGATCCATGGATGTCTCTTCGTATCGGCGCCCGGGCGCCACCCGCGGTCTTGCGCTGGCGCACCAGCCGGCCGTCGAGACCCGGCCGCTGGTGCCGGCGGTGTCGCGCGCGCTCGCCCTGCTCGAGCGGCTGGCCGACATGCGCGAGCCGATGAGCCTGGCCCGCCTGGCGAGCGACCTCGATCTGCCGAAGAGCAGCGTGCACGGCCTGTGCAGCACGCTGGTTTCCTTCGGCTACCTGCGCCGGCAAAGCGACGGTGCATTCCTGATCGGCCCGCGCGTCATGGGCCTGGCCGAGGCCTTCGTCTCCGGCACCGACGTGGCGCAGGAATTCAATGCGCTGTGGGCCGACCGCCGCAGCGCGCCCGAGGAGACGGTCGTGCTCTCGGTGCTCTCCGGCGGCGAGGCGCTCTATGTCGCGGTGCGCAACAGTGCCCGCCCGCTCGGCCTGGCCTTCAATGTCGGCATGCGCCTGCCGGCGCATCTTTCCGGCAGCGGCAAGGCGATGCTTGCGCACCTGCCCTTCGACGACGTGGCGCGCCGCCTGGCCGGCAACATCGGTGTCCGCCTGACGCAAAAGGGCCCGCGCAGCCTCGAAGCCCTGAACAAGGAGCTGGTGCTGACGCGGCGCCGCGGCTACAGCATCGACGACGAAGGAGTGCGAGAAGGCGTGTACTCGTTCGGCGCGCCGGTGTTCGACGCTTCCGGCAGCGTCGCGGCCGCGGTCTCCGTCTGCATCAACAAGGCGCTGCTCGGTGTCGGTCGCGGCGCGCGCCACCGTGCCGCAGCGCTCGACGTGGCCAGCGCGCTGACCGAGCGGATCGGCGGCAAGGCCGCCCAGCCGGCACCTCGAAAGGCCGCATGAGGCGCCGGGCCGTTGCCAAGGCACATACTGCCGCGCGAAGCGCGAGGGTGGCCTCATGAGCGACGACTTCATCCTCGAGACGCGGGCCCTGACGAAGGAGTTCCGCGGCTTCGTCGCCGTCGACAAGGTCGAACCTGCGCGTGCGCCGCGGCACGATCCACGCCCTGATCGGCCCGAACGGCGCGGGCAAGACGACCTGCTTCAACCTGCTGACCAAGTTCCTGGTGCCGACCTCGGGCCAGATTCTTTTCGAGGGCAGCGACATCACGGCCGAAAAGCCGGCGGCGATCGCCCGGCGCGGCGTCGTCCGCTCGTTCCAGATCTCGGCCGTCTTCGCGCATCTGTCGGTGCTCGAGAACGTGCGTGTCGCCTTGCAGCGCAAGCTCGGCACCTCGTTTCATTTCTGGAAGCCCGAACGCTCGCTGCACGTGCTCGATGCCGAGGCGCTTTCACTCCTGCGCGCGGTCGATCTCGAGGCCTATGCGGCGATCCCTGCCGTCGAGCTGAGCTACGGCCGCAAGCGCGCGCTCGAGATCGCGACGACGCTGGCGATGGACCCGAAGCTGATGCTGCTCGACGAGCCGACGCAAGGCATGGGGCTCGAAGACGTCGACCGCATCCGGGCCCTGATCAAGAAGGTCGCGGCCAGCCGGACCGTGCTGATGGTCGAGCACAACATGAGCGTGGTCGCGTCGATCGCCGACACCATCACCGTGCTGGCGCGCGGCTCGACGCTCGCCGAAGGTCCGTACGCCGAAGTGTCGAAGAACCGGGCAGTGGTCGATGCCTACATGGGCGGCACGAGCACCGAGCTCGCGAGCGCGCATTGAGGAGGGCCGACGTGTCGACGCCTTTCCTCGAAATCAGCGGCCTGCACGGCTGGTACGGCGAGTCGCATGTGCTGCACGGGGTCGACCTGCAGGTGGGCGAAGGCGAGGTCGTGACGCTGCTCGGCCGCAACGGCGCCGGCCGCACGAGCACCTTGCGCGCGATCATGGGATTGATCGGATCGCGCAAGGGCTCGGTCAAGGTCCTCGGCACCGAGACCGTCGATATGCCGACGCACCGGATCGCTCGCCTGGGCATCGGCTATTGCCCGGAAGAACGCGGCATCTTCTCGTCGCTTTCGTGCGAAGAGAACCTGATGCTGCCGCCGCCGCTGGGCGCACAGGCGATGAGCGTCGAGCAGATCTACGCGATGTTCCCGAACCTGCGCGAGCGCTCGGCGAGCCAGGGCACGCGCTTGTCGGGCGGCGAGCAGCAGATGCTGGCGGTGGCGCGGATCCTGCGCACCGGCGCCCGGCTGCTCCTGCTCGACGAGATCTCCGAGGGTCTGGCGCCGGTGATCGTCAGCAAGCTGGCCGAGGTGGTGCGCTCGTTGCGCGAGCAGGGTTACACGATCGTCATGGTCGAGCAGAATTTCAATTTCGCGGCACCGCTCGCCGATCGATTCTTCGTGATGGAGCACGGCCGGGTCGCGATGCAGTTTGCGCAGTCCGAGCTCGCTTCCAACATGCAGATGCTGCATGAGTTCCTGGGTGTGTGATCTTTTGTTTTTTCTCTCAATGAAGGAGACGCTATGAAACGCAAGACTCTGGCCATCGCCGTCGGCATGGCATTCGCAGGCACGTTCGCCATGATGGCCGCTCGCGCCGCCGGCGATGAGGTCGTCATCGGCGACATCGACGACCTCTCGGGCGTCTACGCCGACGTGATCGGACCGGGCGGCGTCGAAGCCGCCAACATGGCGATCGCCGATTTCGGCGGCAAGGTGCTCGGCAAGAAGATCACCCTGCTCACCGCCGATCACGCCAACAAGCCCGACCTCGGCGCTTCTAAGTTTCGCGAGTGGGCCGACCAGAACGGCGTCAACATGATCCTCGGCGGCTCGAACACCGGCGTGTCGATCGCCATGTCGAAGATGGCGGCGCAGAAGAAGGTGCCCTTCATCGCCATCGGCGCGGCCGGCGCCTCGCTCACCAACGCCGACTGCAATGCCTACACCGTGCACTACGCGTACGACACGACGGCACTGGCCAACGGAACCGCGAGCACCATCGTCAAGAATGGCGGCAAGAGCTGGTACTTCCTGACCGCCGACTACGCCTTCGGCACGCAGTTGCAGGACGCGGCGACCAAGGTCGTCGAGGCCAACGGCGGGAAGTCGGCCGGCGCGGTGCGGGTGCCGCTCGCGACCAGCGACTTCTCCTCGTTCCTGCTCCAGGCGCAAGGCTCGAACGCGCAGGTGCTGGGCCTCGCGAACGCCGGTGGCGACTTCGTCAACTCGCTGAAGGCGGCCAACGAGTTCGGCATCACCAAGAAGATGAAGCCGGCGGCACTGCTCGCCTTCATCAGCGACATCCACAGCCTGGGTTTGAAGACGGCGCAGGGCCTGTACCTGACCACCGGCTGGTACTGGGACAACGATGCCGAAACGCGCGCGTGGAGCAAGCGCTACTTCGAGAAGACCAAGCGCGAAGCGACGATGAACCAGGCCGCCTACTACTCGGCCGTGATGACCTACCTGAAGGCGGTGAAGGCGGTCGGCTCGACCGACTCCGACAAGGTCATGGCCGAGCTGAAGAAGACCAAGATCAACGACATGTTCGCGAAGAACGGCGTCATTCGCGCCGACGGCCTGATGTCGCACGAAATGTACGTGATGCAGGTCAAGGCGCCGGAGGAATCGAAGTACCCGTGGGACTACTACAAGCTCGTCAAGAAGATGAGCGGGGACGAGGCGTTCGGGCCGGTGTCGAACTCGACCTGCTCGCTGGTCAAGCATTAGCCCACCTGACGGCGTGAGGAGCCGGTGACCCGCGCTGGCGGGCTCCGGCGACCTCCGCGCAAGCGCCGCCGCCTTCGACACCCGCTCGCTGCGAGGCCATCATCGAGATATTCGGCTACACCCTGCCCGTGATCTTCGGCCAGCTCATGCTCGGGCTGGTCAACGGCTCGTTCTACGCGCTGCTGAGCCTCGGCCTGGCGGTGATCTTCGGGCTGCTCGGCGTCGTCAACTTCGCGCACGGCGCGTTCTACACGCTGGGTGCCTTCGCGGCCTGGGTCGCGCTGCAGGCGCTCGGCATCAACTACTGGTTCGCGCTGCTCCTGGCGCCGCTTGCCGTCGCCTTGCTCGGCATCGTTCTCGAGCGGCTGCTGCTGCGCCATCTCTACCGGCTCGATCCGCTCTACGGGCTGCTGCTGACCTTCGGCATCGCCCTCATCGCCGAAGGCGCGCTGCACCAGTATTTCGGCTCCTCGGGCGAGTCGTATCCGGTGCCCGACGCCCTGCAGGGCGTCTTCAATCTCGGCTTCATGATCCTGCCGATCTATCGCGCCTGGGTCATCGTCGCTTCACTGGTGGTCTGCTTCGTGACCTGGTTCGTCATCGAACGCACCCGGCTCGGCTCGACCTTGCGTGCGGCGACCGAGAACGCGCCGCTGGTGCAGGCCTTCGGCATCAACGTGCCGGTGATCGTGATGCTCACCTACGGCGCCGGCGTGGCCCTGGCCGCGTTCGCTGGCGTGCTCGCCGCGCCGATCGTGCAGGTAAGCCCGCAGATGGGCTCGTCGCTCGTCATCGTCGTCTTCGCCGTCGTCGTCATCGGCGGCATGGGCTCGATCCTGGGCGCCATCGTCAGCGGTCTGCTGCTGGGCATGGTCGAGGGATTGACCAAGGTCGTCTACCCCGAAGCGTCGAACATCGTCGTCTTCGTGATCATGGGCATCGTGCTCGTGCTTCGCCCGGCCGGCCTCTTCGGGCGAACGGCATGATCCTGATGTCGCGTTCGGCGGGGGTCTTCTACGCCGTGGTCCTGGCGTTGCTGCTGGCCGCGCCTTTCATCGGCGTCTATCCGGTGTTCGCGATGAAGCTGCTCTGCTTCGCGCTGTTCGCCTGCGCCTTCAACCTGCTGCTCGGCTACGCGGGCATGCTCTCGTTCGGACACGCCGCCTATTTCGGCTTCTCGGCGTACGTCACCGGCTGGCTGGTGACGGCGCAGCATTGGGGCACGGTCGAAGGCATCGTCGCCGGTGTCGTCGCCGCTGCACTGCTCGGCGCCGTGATCGGCGTACTGGCGATCAGACGCACCGGCATCTACTTCGCGATGATCACGCTGGCGCTCGGCCAGCTCGTCTACTTCGTCTGCCTGCAGGCGCCCTTCACCGGCGGCGAGAACGGCCTGCAGGGCATGCCGCGCGGCAGCATCTTCGGCCTTGTCTCGCTGCACGAAGACCTGCACATGTACTACTTCGTCGTGGCCATCTTCGTCGCGACCTATCTCTTCATCCGGCGCATCGTCCATTCGCCGTTCGGCCAGGTGCTCAAGGCGATCCGAGACAACGAGCCGCGCGCCGTCTCGCTCGGCTACGACGCCGACCGCTACAAGCTGGTCGCCTTCGTGCTCTCGTCGGCGATCGCCGGGCTGGCCGGCTCGCTGAAGGCGCTGATCCTCAGCTTCGCCGCGCTCTCCGACGTGCTGCAGTCGACCTCGGGCGAGGTGATCCTGATGACGCTCCTGGGTGGCACCGGCACCTTCTTCGGCCCGGTCGTCGGCGCCGGCATCGTCGTCACGCTGCAGGAATACCTGTCGGACCGGGTCGGCAGCTGGGTCACGGTCATCATCGGCGCGATCTTCGTCGTCTGCGTCATCGCCTTCAGGCGCGGCGTCGTCGGCGAGTTCCTGGCCTGGCTGGCCCGGCGCCGCCACGCGACTGCGGGCACTCCGATTGCCAAGACTTGAACCATGAGCAAACGGATGACGAAAGGCGAGTTCCAGGCTTCCCTGGGCGCCCTCAATCCGGTCGGCCACGCCATCCTCGCGTTTGCCAGCGACGCGGTCGCGAACGACGCCAGGACGGCGCTGCTGCAGGCCGGCTTTGCCGACGAGGACATCCTCCAGTACACATCGGGCGAGCTCTTTCCGAATCTCGACGAGATGATGCGCAAGGCGAGCGGCGCGGCCGGCTTCGGCTACGAGGTCACACTGATGCGCCGCTACATGACGCTGGCGAGCGAGGGCTGCGGCTGGCTGGTGGTGTATGCGCCGGAAGACGCGCAGGGCGCGAAGGTCAAGGCCGTGGCCACGCGGTTCGCCGCAAAGTCGGCAGTGCGCTACGGCCGGCTCGCCTCCGAAGACCTGGTCTGACTCAGCCGCCGTCGGCGAACAGGCCGCCGGCGCTCTTCGGCGGCGCCACGCCGAGGTGGCGATAGGCGGCCAGCGTGGCGATGCGCCCGCGCGGCGTGCGCTGCAGGAATCCCTGCTGGATGAGATAGGGCTCGATCACGTCTTCGATCGTGTCGCGCTCTTCGCCGATCGCCGCGGCCACGTTGTCGAGCCCGACCGGGCCGCCGTCGAAGCGGTGGATCACCGCCTCGAGCAGCTTTCGGTCCATCACGTCGAGGCCGTGCGGGTCGACATCGAGCATCACCAGCGCCTTGTCGGCGAGCGGCTTGGTGATCTGGCCGCTGCCCTTCATGTCGGCGTAGTCGCGGACCCGGCGCAGCAGCCGGTTGGCGATGCGCGGCGTGCCGCGCGAGCGGCGCGCGATCTCGAAGCCGCCGGCCTCGTCGAGCGGCACCTTCAGCAAGCCGGCCGAGCGACGCACGATCGTCGCCAGCTCCTCGGCGCTGTAGAACTCGAGCCGGGCGACGATGCCGAAGCGGTCGCGCAGCGGGTTGGTGAGCATGCCGGCGCGGGTGGTGGCGCCGACCAGCGTGAAGGGCTGCAGCTCGAGCTTGATCGAGCGTGCCGCCGGGCCCTCGCCGATCATGATGTCGATCTGGTAGTCCTCGAGCGCGGGGTAGAGGATCTCCTCGACGATCGGCGAGAGGCGATGGATCTCGTCGATGAAGAGGACGTCGTTCTTCTCGAGGTTGGTGAGCAGCGCCGCCAGGTCCTTCGGCTTTTCCAGCACCGGCCCCGAGGTGGAGCGCAGGTTGACGCCGAGCTCGGTGGCGATGATGTGGCTGAGCGTCGTCTTGCCCAGGCCGGGCGGACCGAACAGCAGCACGTGGTCCATCGCCTCGCCGCGCATCCGCGCCGCCCCGATGAAGATCTCGAGCTGCTCGCGCGCCTTCGCCTGACCGACGTATTCAGCCAGGCCTTTCGGGCGCAGCGCCCGCTCGATCGCCTCCTCGTTCGGCGAGCCCGGCACGGCGCTGACCATGCGGGCGCCGCCGCTCGCCGGAGCGGGTGCGAAGTCGTCGGTCTGGATGCTCATGCGGCGATTATGGTCAGCGTAGACTCGTTCGCATGAAGATACCGTCAGCCCTTCGGCAGCCCTTGAAGCGAGCCGTCGTGGCCGGGCTTGCCGCCTTCGCCCTCGCCACGGCCGCGGCGCACGACTACAGCGTCGGCGCCCTCGAAATCACCCATCCCTTCGCGACGCCCAGCCTGCCGGGCGCCACCATCGGTGCGGCCTATGTCGCCGCGCTCGAGAACAACGGCGCCCAGCCCGACAAGCTGGTGCATGCGACCACGCCGGTGGCGGCGAGCGTAGAGATGCACAACATGGCGGTCGACGCGCAGGGCGTGATGCGCATGCGCGAGGTCGAAGGCATCGTCATCGCGCCGAAGGCGGCGCTGAAGATGCGCCCCGGCATGGGCTATCACATGATGCTTGTCGGCCTGAAGAAGCCGCTGAAGGAGGGCGACACGTTTCCGATGACGCTGCAGTTCGAGCGCGCCGGCAAGGTCGACGTGAAGGTCTACGTGCAGACACCGCGCGCCCAGGGCATGGCCGACATGGCCAGCATGCCCGCGCACTGAAGCGCCCGCCTTCGCCCGGCCTGGCCTACTTGGCGAGCGCGCGCAGGGCCAGCTTGATGCCGGCCGAGACGTCGACATCCGCGGGCAGGGTCTTCAGCGTGGCCGCTGCCTCGCGGTCGCTGTAGCCGAGGGCCACGAGTGCCTGCAGGATGTCGGCGTGGGCGCTGCTGGCGATGCTCGTCGGCGTCGCGACCGCGTCGGCAAGCTTGCCCTTCAGCTCCAGCAGCAGCCGCTCGGCCGTCTTCTTGCCGATGCCGGGCACCTTGATCAGGCGGCCGCTTTCCTGCAGGCTGACGGCGCGCGCCAGCTCGTCGACCGAGAGGCCGGAGAGGATCGAGAGCGCGGTGCGCGGCCCGACGCCCGAGATCTTCACCAGCAGGCGAAAGGTGGCGCGCTCCTCGTGCGTGAGAAAGCCGAACAGCACCTGCGCGTCTTCGCGCACCACGAAGTGGGTGAGCAGCGTGACCGGCTCGCCGATGCCGGGCAGGTTGTAGAAGCTCGACATCGGCACGTCGACTTCGTAGCCGACGCCGCGCACGTCGATGAGCAATTGCGGTGGCGACTTTTCCGCGATGGTGCCAACGAGACGTCCGATCATGGCGGGATTATCGGAGGCGTTGGCTGACGCCGCGTCGGGCATCTGGTCCGACATGCCGCGCAGCGCGCTGAATACACTAGGAGTCGATTGACCGTCCAGGGAACTCGTGATCCTTCGCCACGCCTTCATCCCACCCGACAACGCTCGCCTCGCCAATCTCTCCGGCAGCCTCGACGAGCATCTGCGCACGATCGCTGCGGCCTTCGACGTGAAGGTCCAGCGTCGCAACGAGTCGTTCCGGGTCGAGGGTGCCAAGGCCAACGCCGAGCGCGCCGTCGTCTTGCTGCAGCAGCTCTACGGCCGCGCGGCCCGGCCGATCGGGGCCGAAGAGCTCGAGCTCGCGATCCTGGAGTCGATGGCCGACGATGGCGCGCGTGCCGACGCCTCCGGCGCCGCCACGGCGGCCACCGACGTGGACCTGCGCCTGCGCACGCGCAGAAGCGATCTCGCCGGCCGCACGCCGAACCAGGTCGCCTATCTGCGCAGCATCCTGGGCCACGACCTGACCTTCGGGATCGGCCCGGCCGGCACCGGCAAGACCTATCTGGCCGTCGCCTGCGCCGTCGACGCGCTCGAGCGCAACGCGGTGCAGCGGATCGTGCTGACCCGGCCGGCGGTCGAGGCCGGCGAGCGCCTGGGCTTCCTGCCCGGCGACCTGGCGCAGAAGGTCGATCCCTACCTGCGCCCGCTCTACGACGCGCTCTACGAGCTGATGGGGATCGATCGCGTCGGCAAGGCCTTCGAGAAGGCGACGCTCGAGGTCGCGCCGCTCGCCTTCATGCGCGGGCGCACGCTCAACCACGCCTTCGTGATCCTCGACGAGGCCCAGAACACCACGCCCGAGCAGATGAAGATGTTCCTGACGCGCATCGGGTTCGGCTCGAAGGCGGTGGTCACCGGCGACGTCAGCCAGGTCGACCTGCCGAAGGGCTCGACCTCGGGCCTGGTGGAGGCCGAGCAGGTGCTGCGCGGTGTCGAGGGCATCGCGACCACGTATTTCACGTCGGCCGACGTCGTTCGCCACCCGCTGGTGGCGCGCATCGTCGAGGCCTACGGCCGCGCCGACAAGGACAAGCGCTGACGTGGCCCTGTCGCGCGATGCGCTGAAGCTCTCGCTGCAGTTCGCCGACGGCGCGCATCGCGCATCGCTGGCGCGCCATCGGGTCGCGCGCTGGTTGCGCGCCGCGCTCGCGCTGCCGGCCGAGATCACCCTGCGCATCGTGGGCGCCGACGAAGGGCGCGCCCTCAACCGCGAGTACCGAGGCAAGGACTACGCGACCAATGTCCTGACCTTCGCCTACGAGAACAAGCCGCGCGTCGTGGCCGATCTGGTGCTCTGCGCGCCGGTCGTCGAACGCGAGGCGAAGGAGCAGGGCCTCGGCCTGGAGGCCCACTACGCGCATCTCGTCGTGCATGGCGCGTTGCATGCGCAGGGCTTCGATCACGAGCACGCCGCCGAGGCGAGGACGATGGAGGCGCGTGAAAGCGCGATCCTCGTCGGCCTCGGCTACGCCGATCCTTATGGCGCCAGGGTGAACGGGCCCTAGGTGTCGATCAGCTCGAGCCGCTCGCGCGCACGGCTCGGCCACATCACCGAGGCGATCGCGGCCAGCACGAGCACGATGGCGGCGCCGTCCTGCCAGTGCAGCTGCTCGTTCAGCCACCAGGCGCCCGAGACGGTGCCCAGCACCGGGATCAGCATCACCGACATGCTGGAGGCCACCGGCGGCAGGCTGCGCGCCAGGATCAGCCAGATCGGCTGCGCGATGCCGAAGATGAGGACGCCGTTGTAGGCGATCGACGCGAGCGTGGCGGCGCCCGGCGCGTGCCAGCGGTCGCGTTCGAAGAGGATGGTCGCGCCGCTCATCACCAGGGTCGTGAGCAGCGTCATCCAGAAGACGATCGCCAGCGTCGGTGCGGCGAGCGTCGTGCGTCGCATCTGCTGCGTGCCGAGCGCCCAGACGGCGGCCGCCAGCAGCATGCCGACGGCGGCGAGCGGCTTGCCGGCCAGGGAATCGAATTCGTGCCAGAGCAGCAGCGCGACGCCGGCCGCGGCCGCGGCGATGCCGATCAGGAAGCGTGGCTTGAGACGCTCGCCGAATACCGCGATGCCCCAGAGCGCGGAAAAGATCGGCATCGTGTAGCCGAGGATGGCGGCCCGGCCCGACGACAGCGCCTGCACCGCGAGGATGGCCAGCACGTGCCAGACGATCATGTTGGTGACGGAGAGACTGGCGAGCTCGCGCCAGTCGCGCCGCGCGATCGTGAACGGAACGCGGCGCACGACAAGGACCGCAGCCAGCACCGGCAGGCCGAGCCACATCGAGAGCGTGCGAAAGGCGAGCGGTGGAAAGCCGGTGACCCCGATCTTCATGACCGGCCAGTTGAATCCCCAGACCAGCGTCAGGACGGCAAGCAGCGCGAGGTCGCGCCGGCTGAAGGCGAAATCGGAGCGAGGCGAGTTCAGGGTTGGCTCAGGTAGCGCTTGCGCCAGAAATAGACGCTCATGCCGACGCCGAGGCCGAGCATGACGAAGAAGACGATCCAGAAGCCCTTGGCGCTGTGGATCAGCGGCAGGCCTTCGAAATTCATGCCGAAGAAACCGGTGACGAGGTTGAGCGGCAGGAAGATCGCGGTAAGCACCGTCAGCGCCCGCATGATGTCGTTGGTGCGGTTGCTCTGCTCCGAGAAATGCATCTGCACGGCAGCTTCTGAAGACGCTTCGAGGCGGCGCACGTGGGTCAGCACGCGCTCGATGTGCTCGAGCACGTCGCGCGAGCGCACCCGGAGCTGCTCGCGGTCGCGGCGCAGCGCTTCATCGGCCTCTTCCGGCCACTCGGCCAGTGCGTCGACCCATTCGGTGACGGCGGCACGCTGGTCTTCGCAGGTGTCCTCGAGCACGTGCAGGGCCTTGCGCAATTCGAGCAGCGAGCGCCAGCCGTCGGGCCGGGAGCGGTTGCCGAAGAGGGCTGCCTGCAACTCGTCGAGCTCCTTGGTCAGAAGCCTCCTCAGCTCGAGGTAGCTGTCGACCATGTAGTTGACCATGCGCAGCATCAGGTCGGCCGGACTGGTCGGCATGCGCGCGCTGGCCCGGCCTTCGAAGCCGCCGGTCTGGTTCTGCAGGCGCTGCGCGAAGAACTCGCGCACCTGGCAATCGGCCGGGTGGACGGTGAAGAGGACGCGGTCGAACACCACGAGGCCGACGGGCTGGGTGTCGATCAGCTCGGTCGCCGGTGGCATCGGGTGTGCCGTCCTGGCCGGCGCGTCCTCGGGCAGAGAGAGCTGGCCGGCGACGCTCGGCGCCAGGCGCTGGAACACGAGCATGTCGTAGGCCGAGGTGTAGTCGAAGTTCGACGGCAGCTGCTTGTTCAGCAGGTCCACCAGATGCAGCTCGAACAACTGCGCGCCGGTCCAGCGCAGCAGCGCCGCCTGGACCTCGGGGATCGAAGCCTCGAGGACATAGCGGGCGGTCGCGACCCACAGGTAGCCGCCTTCCGGAAGGGCCTCGGGCGGCGCGTCGAGCTCGGTGAACTTGTCGCCGACGATGTGAAAGACGCGCAGTGCCGGGGGCAAGCGCGCTTCACCCACTGCGCAAGGCCCGTGCCGCGTCGAGGGCGAAGTAGGTGAGCACGCCGTCGGCACCGGCGCGCTTGAACGCACCGAGCGCTTCCATCATCACGGCGTCATGGTCGAGCCAGCCGTTCTGGGCCGCGGCCTTGAGCATCGCGTATTCACCGCTCACCTGATAGGCGAAGGTCGGCAGACGGAACTCGTCCTTGACGCGACGCACGATGTCGAGATACGGCATGCCCGGCTTGACCATCACCATGTCGGCGCCTTCGGCGATGTCGAGCGCTACCTCGCGCAGAGCTTCGTCGCTGTTGCCCGGGTCCATCTGGTAGACCTTCTTGTTGCTCTTGCCCAGGTTCGCGGCCGAGCCGACCGCGTCACGGAACGGACCGTAGAAGGCGCTCGCGAACTTGGCGCTGTAGGCCATGATCTTGGTGTGGATGAGGCCGCGCTCCTCGAGCGCGGCGCGAATCGCGCCGATGCGGCCGTCCATCATGTCGCTCGGCGCGACGATGTCGACGCCGGCCTCGGCCTGTACCAGCGCCTGCTTCGCGAGCACGGCGACCGTCTCGTCGTTGAGGATGTAGCCGGTGCCGTCGAGCAGGCCGTCCTGGCCGTGCGTGGTGAAGGGGTCGAGGGCGACGTCGGTCATCACGCCGAGCTCCGGGAAGCGCTTCTTCAGCTCGCGCACGACCGTCGGCACCAGGCCCTTGGCGTTGAGCGCTTCGCGGCCGTCTTCGCTCTTCAGCGATGGCTCGAGCACCGGGAAGAGCGCCATGACCGGGATGCCGAGCGAGACGCAGGTCTCGGCCACCGGCAGCAGGCGATCGAGCGAGACGCGCTGCACGCCCGGCATCGAAGCCACGTCCTCGGTCTTGCCCTGGCCGTCGAGCACGAACACCGGATAGATCAGGTCGCTCGGATGCAGGCGCGATTCGCGCACCAGCTCGCGACTCCAGGCGTCGCGGCGCAGGCGCCGCGGGCGGCTGTGCGGATAGGGCGGAGGGCTTTGCACGCGGCCATTCTAGGACGCAGCTATGGCCGCCGATAATCGTTCGATGGCTGCATCGTTCCTCTGGATCAAGGCGTTTCACATCGTGTTCGTGAGCAGCTGGTTCGCCGGACTCTTCTATCTGCCGCGCCTGTTCATCAACCTGCGCCAGGTGGCTGCCGACAGTCACGCCGAGCGCGAGCGTCTGCTCCTGATGGCGAGGAAGCTCTATCGCTTCTCGAGCCTGCTGATGGTGGTGGCGATCGCACTCGGGCTGGTGCTGTGGCTGGTCTACGGCGTCGGCAAGGGGCCGCACAACTACTGGCTGCACGCGAAGATCGCGTTCGTGCTCGTGGCCATCGGCTATCACCACGCCTGCGGCTCGCTGCTGCGCAAGTTCGAGGCCTTCGCCAACGTCCGCAGCGAGCGCTGGCTGCGCGTCTTCAACGAGTCGGCCGTGCTGCTGTTCGCGATCATCGTGGTGCTTGTCGTCGTCAAGCCTTTCTGAGGATGAGGCCTTCACGCTCGCTTCGTTCGCTGCCGCCTGCGGGGGCGTCCGCGCACCTGCAGCGACCCGGCGGACACTGAGCCCCGCGAAATGATCCCGCGCCATCGCAGCTCCGCCGTTCCGCTGACGTGGCTGTACGTTGCGCTCATCGTCTACGCCAGTCTCTATCCCTTCGCCGGCTGGCGGGTGCCGGGCGTCGGGCCGCTCGACTTCATGCTGCTCGGCTGGCCGCACTGGTGGACGTGGTTCGATCTCATCTCCAACCTGCTCGGCTACATGCCGCTCGGCTTCCTGCTGTTCGTCGCCCTGATCCGCAGCGGCCGCCCGGCAGGCCGGGCGGCGTGGCTCGCTTCGGCAGCGGGGACGCTCCTGTCCTTCTCGATGGAGACGCTGCAGAACTACCTGCCGATGCGCGTCTCCTCGAACGTCGATCTCGGCCTGAACGCACTTGGCACCGTGCTCGGCGTGGCGGTCGGCCTGCTCCTGCAATGGCGCGGCGGCATCGAGCGCTGGCAGAAAATTCGCGAGCGCTGGTTCGTGCGCCGCAGCGCCGGCGGCATGGCGATGCTGATCCTCTGGCCGATCGGTCTGCTTTTTCCCACGGCCGTGCCGTTCGGGCTCGGTCACGTCCTCGGCCGCCTGCAGCCGCTGCTGGCCGACTGGCTGCAGGGCACGCCGGCCGAGAGCTGGACCGAGGGCTGGGCTGCGGTGGCGACCAAGCAGGCCGAAGCGGTCGCGCTGTCGCCAGCGAGCGAGCTGTCGATCATCGTTCTTGGACTGCTCGCGCCGTGCCTCATCGCCTTCACCATCGCCACGCCGGGCTGGCGTCGTGCCGCGCTGGTGCTCGGCGCTGCAGCACTCGGCGCTTCGACCACGACCTTGTCGACGGCGCTCAACTTCGGCCCGCAGCACGCGCTGGCCTGGGTCACGCCGCCTGCCGGGCAGGGCATGCTGGTCGGCATGGCCGCGGCCGCACTGCTGAGCCTGGTGCCCGGCCGCGTCGCTGCCGGCTTCGGCCTCATCGCCTTGACGGCCCTGGTGATGCTGGTGGCGCGGGCGCCGGCCGATCCGTACTTCGCGGAGAGCCTCAACGGCTGGGAGCAGGGGCGCTTCATCCGTTTTCACGGTGCGGCGCAATGGGTCGGCTGGGTCTGGCCCTATGCTGCCTTGACCTACCTGCTGGCGAGGTTGGCCGCGCGCGAGCCGAGAGGCACGAGCGCCGGCTTCTAGAATCCTTGCGATGGGCTACTACCAGCGGCACATCTTCTTCTGCCTCAACGATCGCGAGAAGGGCGAAGACTCGTGCGCCCACCATGGCGCCAAGGACGGCTTCGATCACTGCAAGTCGCGGATCAAGTCCGAGAAGCTCTCCGGGCCGGGCCAGGTCCGGGTGAACAAGGCCGGCTGCATGGATCGCTGCGCCGGCGGCCCGGTGGCCGTGGTCTATCCGGAGGGCACCTGGTACACCTACGTCGACGCTGCCGACATCGACGAGATCGTCGACTCGCACCTCAAGCGCGGCAAGATCGTCGAGCGGTTGCTGCTGTCGCCCGACGTCGGGCGCTGATGAATCCACGTACGGTGCGCGAGTCGATCGCCGGGCCGGGCGGGCGCATCGAATGTGCCCTCGACCGGCCGGAGGGAACGCCTCTCGGCATCGCTGTCGTTTGCCACCCGCATCCGCAAGGCGGCGGAACGCTCGACAACAAGGTCGTGCAGACGCTGGCGCGCGCCTTCATGGAAGTGGGCTGGGCCAGCCTGCGTTTCAACTTTCGTGGCGTCGGCGGCTCCGAGGGCGCCTGGAACGAAGGCGTCGGCGAGCTCGACGACGCCATGACCGTCGTGCGCGCAGCGCGCGAGCGACCCGAGTTCGCCACCTTGCCGCTGGCCCTGGCCGGCTTCTCGTTCGGTGGCTTCATCGCCGCGGCGGCGGCCGATCGCCTGGCCGAGGCCGACAAGCCGCGGCGCCTCGTCCTCGTCGCGCCCTCGACCGAGAAGCAGCAGGTGCCTGCAGTGCCGGGCGACAGCATCGTCATCGCCGGCGATGTCGACGAGCTCGTTCCGCTCACCGCCACGCTGGCCTGGGCCCGGCCGCAATCGCTCCCGGTGATCGTCTTTCCCGGCGTCGGCCATTTCTTCCATGGCCAGCTCGGCCTGCTCAAAAGCGTGGTCGTGCGTGAACTGCGCGGCCGCGAATCGCTCTGAACCTCTTCTTCCCTTCCAAGAAATCTCTCGATGCCGATCGTCCGTTCGACCGCCGCGCGCCTCGCTGCGCTCTGCCTGGTCGTGTTCTCCTGCGCCGGCGCGCTGGCGCAGGTGCCGCAGCCGCCCGAAGTGGCTGCCAAGAGCTACATCGTGCTCGACCTAACGACCAACCAGACCCTGGCCGAGCGCAACGCCGATGCGCCGGCCGATCCTGCTTCGCTGACCAAGCTGATGACGGCCTATGTCGTCTTCCAGGCCCTGCGCGAGAAGAAGCTGACGCTCGAGCAGACGCTGCCGGTGTCGACGCGGGCCTGGGCCGAGCGCAAGGGCGGCGGCTCGCTGATGTTCATCGACACGACGATGCATCCGAAGGTCGACGAGCTGCTGCGTGGCCTGATCGCGGTCAGCGGCAACGATGCGGCGGTGGCGCTGGCCGAAGGCGTCGGCGGCACGGTCGACAACTTCGTGGCCATGATGAACCGGCAGGCGCAGGCGATGGGCCTGAAGAACACCGCGTTCAGGAACGTCACGGGCCTCACCGAGGCCGGGCACAAGAGCTCGGCGCGCGACCTCGCGATCACCGCGACGCACATCATCCGCGACTTCCCCGAGTACTTCCCGTACTACTCGATCAAGGAATTCAAGTACGACAACATCGCCCAGCCCAACCGCAACCTGCTGCTGCGCCGCGACCCGACCGTCGACGGCATGAAGACCGGCTTCACCGATGCCGCCGGCTACTGCCTGCTGGCGACGGCGCAGCGCGAGTTCCCCAACCTCGGCGACAAGGGCGGCGCCGGCAAGCGCCGGATCATGACGGTGGTGCTCAACACGACCTCGATGGAGGCCCGTGCCAACGAGAGCCAGAAGCTGCTCAACTGGGGCTTCCAGGCCTTCGACACGATCCGTCTCTTCGACGACGGCAAGGCGATCGTGACGACACCGGTGTGGAAGGGCAAGCAGCCCGAAGCCAGGCTCGGCGCCGCAGGGGCGCTGTTCGTGAGCGTGCCCAAGGGCGAGGGCGGCCGCCTGCAGACCAAGGTCGAGCGCACCGATCCGCTGGTGGCGCCGCTGGCCAAGGGGCAGCGCGTCGGCACGATCAAGGTTGCCACCTCGGCCGGCACGTCGGTGATCGACGTGCCGCTGGTGGTTCTGGAGCCGGTCGAGGTGGCCGGCATCTTCGGGCGTGCCTGGGATGCGATCCGTCTGTGGATCAAGTAGTAAGCTGACTGCCTGACGGATCACGGGGCTGCGATGCATTCGACGACGACGATTCCGGACGCACTGTGCTATCTGAACGGCGAATACCAGCCGCTTTCCGAAGCCAAGGTGTCGGTCCTCGACCGCGGCTTCGTCTTCGGCGACGGCATCTACGAAGTCGTGCCGGTCTACGGCCAGAAGCTGTTCCGCTTCGACGAGCACCTGGCGCGCCTCGGCCGCAGCCTGGCCAAGCTGCGGATCGAGAACCCGCACAACCGCGAGCAATGGCTGGAGCGCAGCAGGAAGCTGATCGCGGCGTTGCACGAGCATGGCGGCGCCACCGACCAGCTCGTCTATTTCCAGGTGACGCGCGGCGTGGCGCTGCGCGACCACGTCATGCCCAAAGGCATCGCGCCCACCGTCTTCATGATGGCCAGCCCGATGAAGGCGGCCAGCGGCGAGCAGCGGCATCAGGGCGTGGCCTGCATCAGCGCCCGCGACTTCCGCTGGGAGCGCGGCGACATCAAGAGCATCTCGCTGCTCGGCAACGTGCTGGCGCGGCAGATGTCGGCCGATCACGACGCGATCGAGACGATCATGTTCCGCGACGGCTTCCTGACCGAAGCCTCGGCCTCGAACGTCTGGATCGTCCATGAGGGCGCTTTGCTCGGGCCGCCGAAGAGCGAGCACGTGCTCGAAGGGATCCGGGTCGACCTCATCAAGGAGCTTTGCGAGGAGTGCGGCGTGGCCTACAACCTGCGGCCGATCGCCGAGTCCGACGTCACGTCGGCCGACGAGGTGCTGCTGAGCTCGGCCACCAAGGAGGTTCTGCCGGTGACCAGCGCTCGATGGCCAGGCCGTCGGCCATGGCGCATTGCGCGGCAAGCCCGGGCCCGTCTACGCCAAGCTCTACGAGGCCTATCAGCGCGCCAAGCGCGTCCAGTCGATCTGAAGCGAGCGCGCCGCCAGGGGTTTGCATCCGCAAGAGACGCCCGCATATCGGAGCGATGGAAACCGCACGCATGCAAGACATTCCGCCCGAGCAGTCGCTGATCGAATACCCGTCGCGCTTTCCCATCAAGGTGATGGGACTCAACGCCGATGGCTTCGTGGGCGCCGTCACGGAGATCGCCCGCCGCTTCGACCCGGCTTTCGATGCCACCGAGATCGAGCTCAGGCCGAGCAGCGGCTCGAAATACCTGGGGGTGACGATCACCGTCAATGCCACCAGCCGCGAGCAGCTCGACGAGCTGTACCGGACGCTGTCGACCCATCCCATGGTCAAGGTCGTGCTGTGACCTGGCCGGCGCCCTGGCCCGGCGCATGATCGTCAAGGCCCTCGGCCTGGTTGCCTACGACCTGGCCTTCGACGCGATGCGGGCCTTCACGGCGGCGCGGGACGGGCAGACAGCGGACGAGATCTGGCTGTGCCAGCACCCCGCCGTCTTCACCCAGGGCATTGCCGGCAAGCCCGAGCACGTGCTCGACGTTGGCGCCGTGCCGCTGGTGCAGACCGACCGGGGCGGGCAGGTCACGTATCACGGGCCCGGCCAGGTCGTGGCCTATCCGCTGGTCGACCTGCGCCGGCTCGGGATCTACGTCAAGGAATACGTCTTTCGCCTCGAGCGCTCGCTGTTGCAGACGCTCGAGGCCCATGGCGTGACGGGGCACCGCGTACGCGGCGAGCCCGGCGTCTACGTGTGCCTCGACGACCCGTTCGGTCACGCTGTGCACGTGCCGCCGCCCGACACCGCCTCGAAGTTCGCCGGCTTGGGCAAGATCGCGGCGATCGGCGTCAAGGTGAGCCGGCATTGCACCTATCACGGCGTGGCGCTCAACGTCGCCATGGACCTGCGACCCTTCGAGCGCATCCATCCGTGCGGTCATGCCGGGCTGAAGACGATCGATCTTTCTACAATCGGGGTTCGTGCAGAGCCGGACCACGTGGCGAGCACGCTCGGCGACAAGCTCGCCCACCAACTGAGCCCGTGATGACGACGCCCACCCTCTACGACCCGACGCAAAAGCAGAAGGCCGAAGCCAAGACGGCGCGCATCCCGATCAAGATCGTGGCCGCGGAGACGCTGAAAAAGCCGGACTGGATCCGCGTCAAGGCCGGGTCGCCCACGACCCGCTTCTACGAGATCAAGAAGATCCTGCGCGAGCACAAGCTGCACACGGTCTGCGAGGAAGCCTCGTGCCCGAACATCGGCGAATGCTTCGGCAACGGTACGGCCACCTTCATGATCATGGGCGACAAGTGCACCCGGCGCTGCCCGTTCTGCGACGTCGGCCACGGCCGGCCCGACCCGCTCGATGCCGACGAGCCGCTCAATCTGGCCAGGACGATCGCGGCGCTGAAGCTGAAGTACGTCGTCATCACCAGCGTCGACCGCGACGACCTGCGCGACGGCGGTGCGGCCCATTTCGTGGCTTGCATCGAGAAGACGCGCGAGCTCTCGCCGGCCACCAGGATCGAGATCCTCACGCCCGATTTCCGTGGCCGCATGGACCGCGCGCTCGAGATCCTCAAGGCCGCGCCGCCCGACGTGATGAATCACAACCTCGAGACGACGCCGCGCTTGTACAAGGAAGCACGTCCGGGCTCCGACTACGCCTACTCGCTCAATCTCCTCAAGCGCTTCAAGGAGTTCGCGCCGGACGTGCCGACGAAGAGCGGCGTCATGGTCGGCCTGGGTGAGACCGACGACGAGATCCTGCAGGTGATGCGCGACATGCGGGCCCACGGCATCGACATGCTGACGATCGGCCAGTACCTCGCGCCGAGCTCGCACCATTTGCCGGTGCGCCGTTACGTGCATCCCGATACCTTCCGGATGTTCGAGCGCGAAGCCCAGGCCATGGGCTTCACGCACGCGGCAGTCGGCGCCTTGGTGCGGTCGAGCTATCACGCCGACCAGCAGGCGCACGCGGCAGGCGTCACGTCGGCCGTCTGAGCGCATGACGGCGGGGAACCCTCTCGCCGCCCCTGCGGTCGCCGATCCGCGGCTCGCCTGCGGCAATTGCCGCGCGCTCATGCTGCGGGTCTCGATGGACGGCCACTACGGCTCGAACGTCGATCTCGATGTCTGCCAGAGCTGCAACCTGGTCTGGTTCGACGACGTCGAGCTGGCGCGCTTGAGCGGGCTGGGCATGCTGGCCTTGATCGGCCGCATGGCCGAGGCCTATGGCCTGCCCTTCGAGCCGCTGCGGCCGACGTCGAGCTGCCCGCGCTGCGCCAGCAAGCTCGTCCTTGCGCACAACCAGTCGCGCTGGGGCCCCTCGGTGCAGCTGCAGTGCCCGCGGCGTGACGGCGCCTATCAATCGTTCGCCCAGTTTCTCGAGGGCAAGGGTTTGCTGCGGCCGATGTCTCTGGCCGACCGCGCCACGCTGCTGCGCGACAAGGGCCGGATCGACTGCGTCAACTGCGGGGCTGCGGTCGGCGTCGACGATCCGCGCTGTCCGTACTGCCAGTCCATTCCCAGTCTGCTGGATGTCGCTCGACTCGCCCGCTCGCTGGATCCCGAGGCACTGCTCGGCCCGACGCCGCTGCCAGGTGTGCAGGCCAAACAGGAAGCGATGCAATGCGCCGCTTGTGGCGCCGCCCTGCCGCCGGGGCAGACCATGAGCTGCGCGCAGTGCGGCGCGACGCTGGCGATCGCAAGCCTGCGCGAGGCCAACGCGGCAGTCCAGGCACTGGCGCCGGCGCTGCTCGCGGCGGCGGCCAAGCCCTCGGCCGAGGTCATCAAGCGGCGCCTCGATGCCCTCGACGCCGATCTGCCGCGCCGGCGCGAATGGGTGGCGGCCATGGAACGCGACGCCGATCCCAAGTCGACGCGTTTCGACGAGAAGGAAGACGCAGACCCTTCGTTCGGCGCCCTTTCGAAGCCGGTTCGCGTCGTGCTGGCCGCGCTCGCGATCTGGTTGCTGTGGCGGTACCGGCGCTGAGACCGGCGACCGCGCGCAGCCGTCGACCGCCCCGTCCATGAACGCGACTGTGCTCGCGCTGGGAGCGATCGCACTTTGGGCCACGCTTGCCTCGCTCGGCGTCGCTCTCGGTCACGTGCCGCCGTTTCTGTTGACGGGCCTGGCCCTGCTCGTGGGCAGCGTACCGGCGTGGCCGCTGGCCCGGCAGTGGCGGGCACCGCCTTCGACCTTGCTGCTCGGCATCTACGGCCTGTTCGGCTTTCACTTCCTGCTCTTTGTCGCCTTGCAGCACGCCCCGCCGGTCGAGGCCAATCTCGTCAACTACCTCTGGCCGCTCTTCATCGTCGTCCTGGCGCCGTTGTTCCTGCCGAGCCTGGCGCTGCGCCCCGTGCATGTCGGCGCGGCGCTGGCCGGCTTCATCGGCGCGGCGATGGCGATCGCGGGAGGTCGCGGTCTGACCGGAGGCTTCGCCTGGGGCTACGTCGCGGCCCTGGGCTCCGCCTTCATCTGGGCCAGCTATTCCTTGCTCACCCGTCGTGTGCCGCACTTTCCAACCGCTGTCGTCGGCCTGTTCGCCCTCGTCTCGGGAGCTCTCGCATTGCTGTGCCACGCGGCGTTCGAGCCAAGCGTCGATCTCTCGGCACGCGACGCGTGGCTGATCGTGGCCACCGGGCTCGGCCCGCTCGGCGCCGCGTTCTATCTTTGGGACGCGGCATTGAAGCGCGGCGACCCGCGCCGCATCGGCATCCTCGCGTACCTGACGCCGCTCGCCTCCACGCTGTTGCTGGTGGCGACGACAGGCCGGCCGCTGACGATCTGGATCGCCGGTGCGACCCTGCTCATCGTCGGCGCCGCCGTTGCCGGCGTTCGGGCCCGCTGAGAATTTCTGCGGCTACAGGCCGCGCGAGAGCTCGAACATCAAGGCGGCCGGCAGCGAGCTGGTGACGACCTCGCGTCCGATGCGCGCCATCGTGGCGCCGTTGGTGCCCGACATCTCGAAGGTCGAGCCCTGCTCGAGGATCTCGATGAAGACGAAGTCGGGGACTTCCCCGAGGATCTCGTCGCGAAAGGAGGCGAAGCGCTCGCCGCGCTGGATCGACTCGATGATGATCGCGTGCGGCAGGCCTTCCTTGCAGAAGCTGGCGGCCTCGTCGACCGAGCCGACGAAGTCGACGAGCATGCTCATGTTGCGCAGGGCGTCCCGGATCAGCACGCGGACTTCGCGGCGCGAGGCGACCACGAGCACATGGCTGCCCGCCAGGGCTTTCGAGTTGCCTGACTGCGACGAAGCGTCGTCGATCTCGGAGGCCGACAAGCCTTCCATCTCTTCGCCGGCCGTCTTCGGGAACTCGAGAACGAGGGTGCTGATGCCGGCAACGTCCTTGCGCTCGACGACGAGGCCCATGGTCCAGGCCGTCTGCTCGATCAGGCGCCAGTGCAGCGAATCCAGCCGCGGTTGCACGGATTCGGTGACGCTCTGGTCGGGCTCGTCGGCCGGGCGATGGGCGAAGCGGCAAGTCAGGCGCGCGTGCGCCGGCCAGGTCTTGAAGTCGATCGTGAACTCGATGTGGGCGTGGGCGTTGGCCAGGGCCCAATCGAGGGTCGCGTTGAGCAGGCTGAACAGGAGCGAGCCGTCGACGATCACGCGTGCCGACTTGAGCGTCGGCTTGAGGGCGATGCCGCGCGCCTGCGTCTCGCGGCTGCGCAGCGCGAGCACGCTTTTCAGCACTTCCTCGAGCTGCAGCACCTCGTGCGACTGGCGAACCCGGCCCGACGCGAAGCGGGTCAGCTGCTGGCCGATCATCCCGACCTGGCGCGCCTGCTCGACCTCGTCCCGAAGCGCCCGCAGCCCGGCACGATCGATCTTGCCGGTGGCGATGAGCGCGTGAATCCGCTCGAGCGCCGCCGTGAGCGGCGCCGCGATCTCCGACCCCACCTGCGAGACAAGGTCGTGCCAGCGCTCGCTCTCGTCGGCAGCGTTGACGGCGTGAGCTCGCGCGGCGGCGGAGCGGCTGACTTCGGACATGGTGTTCAGGGGATCGCTCGTCTTCCGGGAAAAAATCAGTGCCGGCCTGCCGCGTCGACGACGCCGACCCAGGGCACTACGGCAGCGAACCGTGCCCGGTTGAACGCTGCTTGCGGCCGCTCCCATGCGCCGCAGATGGAAGAGTGTCGTTGGGGCACCAAAGCGGCGCCAGTAGGTGGCCGGACGACGCGGATGAGCGGTCACACAAACCTGCCCAATGTGACAACTTGTTCACTAAATCTGGCCTTCAGGTTTCAGATCGCCTTGCTCTCGCGCAGCGCCGCAATCGCCTCGGCGCCAAGGCCGAGCTCCGTCAGGATCGCGTCGGTGTCGGCGCCCAGGAGCGGCGGTGCGCGTCGGTATTGCACCGGGGTCTGCGACATCTTCAACGGGCTGGAGACGACGCGGACGTGGCCGGCCAGCGGATGAGGCAGCTCGACGGTCATGGCTCGCGCTTGCACCTGCGGATCGGCGAAGACCTCGGCCAGGTCGTTGATCGGTCCGCACGGCACTTTCGCTGCCTCGAGGGCGGCCAGCCAGGCCGCGCGAGGACGGTCCTTCAGGATCTCGACAAGCATCGGAACGAGGCTGTCGCGATGCCGGACCCGGCCGGCATTGACGGCGAAGCGTGGGTCCTTTGCCAAGTCGGGTCGGCCGGCGACTGCGCAAAAGCGCGCGAACTGGGCGTCATTGCCTACGGCCAGGATGAGATGACCATCGGCCACCTCGAACACCTGGTACGGGACGATGTTTTGATGCGCATTGCCGGCGCGCTGCGGTGCCACGCCGGTGGTCAGGTAACCGGCGCCCAGGTTGGCGAGCATCGCCACCTGCGTATCGAGGAGGGCCATGTCGATCGCCTGGCCTTGCCCGGTGGCGTCGCGATGGCGCAGCGCCGCAAGAATCGCGGTGGTGGCGTACATGCCGGTGAAAAGATCGGCCACCGCCACGCCCACCTTCTGCGGCCCGCCGCCCGGTGCATCGTCGGCGATCTCGGCCCGCGACGGCCCGGTCACGCTCATCAAGCCGCCGAGGCCCTGGATGGCGTAGTCGTAGCCGGCGCGATCGCGGTAAGGGCCTGTTTGCCCATAGCCGGTGATCGAGCAGTACACGAGGCGCGGGTTGAGCGCCAGCAGCGACGCCGCGTCGAGGCCGTGCCGCGCCATGTCGCCGACCTTGAAGTTCTCGACCAGCACATCGCAGGTGCTCGCCAGTTGCCTGACGAGTCCGGCCCCCGCAGGGCTGGCGATGTCGATCGTGATCGATCGCTTGTTGCGATTGGTGCCGAGAAAATAGGCAGCCTCGCGCGTCTCGTCGCCGGCCGTGTCGCGCAGGAACGGCGGCCCCCAGCCGCGCGTGTCGTCGCCGCCCGGATGTCCCGGAGCGGTCGGGCGTTCGACCTTGACGACATCGGCGCCGAGGTCGGCGAGGACCTGGGTGCACCACGGCCCCGCCAGCACCCGCGACAGGTCGAGCACGCGGATACCGGCAAGCGCTTGCGGCGTGCCGGCTGAAGCTTGGGCGCGGGAGGCGGCGGACTCGGTCATCAGCCGATTGTCGGCGTCGAAGGCCGTTCGGGCATCGGGGAAAATCGCCGCGATGAGGCCTCCGCTCTCACTGCTGGCGATCGCTTTTTTCCTGCTGGCGCTGTCCGCTTGCTCACCGGCGCTCAACTGGCGCCAGACGAGCCCTCAAGGTAGCGGCGTGACCTTGCTCTTTCCTTGTCGGCCGGACAAGGACGAGCGCACGATCCGTCTCGGGGGTTCGTCGTTGCGCATGCAGATGCATGCCTGCAGGGCTGGCGATGCCGCGTTCTCGCTGGCTTTCGTCGATGTCGCCGATGCAGCTCAAGTCGGAGCCGTCCTCGCCGCGTTGCGGGCCGCCGCACAGGCCAACCTCGGTGGCCCGGCAACGGCCAAGCCATGGCGCGCTCGGGGCGCGACACCGAACGAGCAGAGCATGCTCGTTCGCATCGACGGTCATCTGCCCGATGGCACAAATGTCGTGGAGCACGCGGCGTTCTTCGTCAAAGGCATGCGCCTCTATCAAGCCACCGCGC
>CAVZUJ010000010.1:0-77047 GCA_963778525.1 uncultured beta proteobacterium
CTCCGGTCGTGCTGGCGCATAGCATGGGCGGTTTGGCCGTGCGCGCCTGGCTAAGGAGCCACGACGGTCTGGGTCGGCTCCATCACGTGGTCACGATTGGAGCACCACACCGAGGCACATCAATGGCTCGACGGGCACGACCCGAGAATGTTCGGCAGATGCGCATCGGCAGTCCCTGGCTTGCCAACCTCAGCGGAGGTGAGTCGTCGCGAACGTATGCGGCCTTTACCTGCTTCTGGAGCCGATGCGACAACATCGTCTTTCCCACAGACTCCGCCACCTTGCCGGGCGCCGCCAACTATCAACTGGACGCGACACCGCACGTTGCGATGGCCTACCACCCTGAGGTGTTCGCCGAAGTGCTCCGGCGCGTTCGTTCCGATTGAGACGGTCTGGCTAGATGTTGCGAACCCACTCCAGCGTGGCGCCAGGAGACAGGTTCAGCAACAAGGCGATCTCGTCGATGTCGTCGGGGACGGCGGCGTTGTCCCAGCCGTGCGTGGTGTGGCGGGCAAGCCGTGCCCCGAGAGCGACGATGCGCGCGCTGGTATGACCGACCGGCTGCGCTTCGGCGGCGACATCGGCGACAAGGCCGGGAAGGCGCCAAGCGGCCGTGAGATTGCGTTGCAGGTCCGCAAGGTCAATATTCAGCACGGCGCGCTGTGCAACGCTCGAACGCAGATCCGGATCGGCCGCCTGCGCCTGCTGGATGCGAAGGGCGAGGCTCGGAGCGTGACACCACAGCAAAAGCTCCGCGAACTCGTGCAGCAAGGTGGCGGCGTGGATGACGGCAGCGTCGGGATCGACACGATGGATCGCGAAGGCGAGCGCGAAATCGGCGCCTCGATGGGCCCGTTGGAGCACACCTTGCAGCCCCGCCAACGCCTCTGCCGGACTCTCGAGCCAGTCCTCCACGATCGGTTGCGGGCCGAAGGCACGAAAGAACGGCGGGATACCCATCATCACCAAGGCCGAGGTCACCGTTTCCGCCGAGGTCACGACGCTGCGGCCGCGATGACCCGACTCATAGGCCAGCACCTTGAGTGTCATCAATGGATCGCCCGAGATCATTTCACCGATGCTGTTGGCATCGGTGTCGTCTTCGTTGGCTCGAAATGCTTCGAGCGCGTCAGCCGTGTCTCTCAGCACGGGGATGGGTGCGCGCTGGAAACGCGTCGCCCACGCGTTGAGGTCGCGCAACGGTTCGGTCAGTTCCAGACCACGCGAGGGAGCAGGGGTCGTCATATTGCCCTCCGCAGAGTGCTTTCCTGCATATCGGATGCTCGGCGCCGAAATTGAGCCGGACGGCTTCACGGCCCATGCGTAGCTCCTCGCACGCGCCCGCTCTAACATGAGGCTGAACGACTTCAAGACGGTTGAGTGGCGATGGTGACATTTCCCGGCGGACAAGAGCAGCCTTCACTCGGAGTTGGCACCTGGCGGATGGGCGAATCAGCGGCAAAGCGACGCGCCGAGGTCGCGATCCTGCGGACTGCGATCGAGCTCGGCTACCGGGTGATCGACACCGCCGAGATGTACGGCGAAGGCGGCGCCGAGGAGGCGACGGGACAGGCCATCGCCGACGCCCTGCGCGCCGGCGACGTCCGGCGCGATGCGCTGTTCGTGATCAGCAAGGTCTACCCGCACAACGCGAGCAGGCTGGGCACGATCGCCGCCTGCGAGCGCAGCCTCACGCGCCTCGGCCTCGACTACGTCGATTGCTATCTGCTGCATTGGCGAGGTCCTGTGCCGCTGTTCGAGACGGTCCTTGCTTTCGAGACCCTGCGCGCCCAAGGACGCATCCGCAACTGGGGCGTCAGCAATTTCGACCTCGATGACATGCAGGAGCTGATCGCGGTCGAAGGCGGCGATCGCTGCGCCGCGAATCAGGTCTACTACTCGCTGACAGCTCAAGGGGCAGCGTTCGACCTCTTGCCGTGGCAACGCGCGCGGGGCATTGTCACGATGGCATATTCGCCGATCGACCAAGGGGCGCTCGCGCGCAGCAGCTTGCTCCGACCCCTTGCCAAACGCCTCGGCGCCACGCCGGCGCAAGTCGCGATCGCCTGGCTGCTCGCGCAAACCGGGGTGATGCCCATTGCCAAGGCGGCGCGGGCCGCGCATCTCGAAGAGAACTTCGCTTCGCAGTCGCTCCGTTTGCCCTCGGACGCGATCGCCCAGCTCGAACAACTTTTTCCGGCCCCGTCGCGCAAGATGCCGCTCGCCATGCGCTGACGTCGCTCCTTGCGCGGTAGATCGGCGAGAGCCGCCCGCGCGACCCGACGATGCGGGTCGCGCGGGCGTCTCGACTCACAAGCGCCTCACGCCGGACAGCCAGCCGACGAGATGCCCGTCGACATAGAGCGCCCCTTCCGGCGCTCCGGCCTCGGCGTGAAACTCGAAGCGGGGCTCGCTGCGCGTCGTTGCCGACTCGACGGCCAGACTGGCCGCCAGGCGCGACAACATGGCGCTGGTCCCGCGCAGCAACGCAGCGACGAGCAGGCGACTCGCCTTCGACCTCGTGGGAGGTACTTGCTCCCACTGCATTTCCTTCAAGCTCGACATGATCTTTTCCTTCGTTTGACGAAGGCGGCGTCGCCACCTTCAGTTCACGGTATGTGCTTCATTTCGATCAGCTCGCGCCGGAGGCGACGCGCTGTTTGTTGACGTTGGGAAGCCCCTGCTTTGCGATGCGTGCCGGCGCGGCGGAACTTTGCGGCGGCAACCAGCGGATTGCGGGGATGAGGCAAGGTGATGATGATTTTCATGATGTGACTCCTTCGGCAATGGACAGAAAAGCAAAACGGCCCGGTGCAGTGACGCAACCCGGGCCGTTTCGAATGACGTCGCGAGGACGTTCAGCGAGACCTTATCCGGGCGGCGCTCCACGAGCACCGGCGACATTCATCCATGCAGCAGCACGGCCTGCGAATGGGCAGACTGCAGCAGTGGTGGATGCGAGGTGCGAGAGGGCCATGAGTCTTTTTGGCAAGGTTGAAACGCGGGGGATCGCCACGCAGCGAGTGCCTGACTTGCGCAGATGATAAACGACTGCGGACGTTCGACGCAACGCGAATCGTCGCGCGGGGGCGACGCTCAGCGTTTCCGTTTCAGCGGCGCCACAGCTGCCCGCGCCTGCAGCCACAGTTGCTCATCGTTGCCGCCGCCGGCTGCCCGAGTGCTTGCAGGACTTGCTTCATCAGGCGTCCGCAGCACCTCGCCGAGCAACTCGAGCAGGCGAGCCCGGGCTCGATCCGGGTGGCGACGGAAGTAGCTGAGTACCAGCCCCACGATGAACCGCTCATCGTCGTTCACGGGCGCTTCTGCAGGCGGGGCGCGGTCTGGCGAGCCGTGCGGCTCATCGAGCCATCCCGCAGGCTTGTGGCTGCGCTGCTCGAACTGGCGCGCGAGGCGCTCCCCGATCTGGCGCGAGCGCGCCTTGATCTGGCTCCAGTAGCTCGGCTGAATCAGCAGCCGCTCGGCAAAACGGCCATCGAGACCGCGCAGCGCCGTGCTGTCAGAGCGCTTGACGGTGGCCTGGACGAATTCGTCGAACAAGGCCATGGCGTTTTCGAAACGGATCTGTGCCAGGTCGCGCGATGCGGGTGCCATCGGCCTCGATGATAAATCATGTTTATCAGATCGCCATCGCGAGATCGAAGGCGAAATCGAAGCCGATCAGCTATTGGAAGGCCACCTCCGCGAAGCTGCGCAGCTTGCGGCTGTGCAGCTGATCGACACCGGCGTCGCGCAGCAGCTCGATGGCGCGCACGCCGATGCGCAGGTGCTGGTCGACACGCTCGCGATAGAAGTGGTTGGCCATGCCCGGCAGCTTGATCTCGCCGTGCAGGGGCTTGTCGCTGACGCAGAGCAGCGTGCCGTACGGAACCCGAAAGCGAAAGCCGTTGGCAGCGATCGTTGCGCTCTCCATGTCGAGGGCGATCGCGCGGCTCTGGCTGAAGCGGCGCTCCGGCGTGCTGAGCGCATGGTGCGAAGGCAGCAGCTCCCAGTTGCGGTTGTCGGTGCTGGCCACGGTGCCGGTGCGCATGATCCGCTTCAGCTCGTAGCCCTTGAGCTGCGTCACCTCGGCCACAGCCTCCTCGAGGGCGACCTGCACCTCGGCCAGGGCCGGGATCGGCACCCAGAGCGGCAGGTCTTCGTCGAGCACGTGGTCTTCGCGCACATAGCCGTGCGCCAGGACGTAGTCGCCGAGCTGCTGCGTGTTGCGCAGGCCGGCACAGTGCCCGAGCATGACCCACGCGTGCGGTCGCAGCACGGCGATATGGTCGGTGATGGTCTTCGCGTTGGACGGGCCGACGCCGATGTTGACCATCGTGATGCCGCTGCCGTCTTCGCGCACGAGGTGATAGGCCGGCATCTGCGGCAGGCGCGGCGGCGCGGCGCCGAGATCGTCGCCCGGGCGCGCTGCCACGCCCCTGCGACGTTCGATCACGTTGCCCGGCTCGACGAACGCGTCGTACGCGCCGGCTGCCGCCGCGCCGGCCATGGCTTCGTGCCCGAGGCGCACGAACTCGTCGATGTAGAACTGATAGTTCGTGAAGAGAACAAAATTCTGGAAGTGTTCCGGATCGGTGCCGGTGTAGTGCCGCAGGCGATGCAGCGAGTAGTCGACGCGCGGCGCGGTGAAGAGCGCCAGCGGCCTCGACTCGCCCGGCCCGGCGACGAACGTACCGTTGGCGATCCCGTCGTCCATGGCGCCGAGATCGGGCAGATCGAACAGGTCTCGCAGGAGCAGGCGGCGTTCGGGCGAGAGGCTGCCTTCGATGTGGTCGTGCTCGGCGAAGGAGAAGTGGACCGGTATCGGCTGCACGCTCGTGCCGATCTCGAGCGAGACATTGTGGTTGTCCAGCAGCAGGCGGAATTGCTCGAGGTAGTAGTTCGCGAACAGGTCGGGCCGGGTCAGGGTCGTCTCGTACGTGCCGGGCCCGGCAACGAAGCCGTAGCTGAGGCGCGAATCGGCGCGCGCCACGGTATCGGTGTGAATGCGAACGAAGGGATAGCAGGCGCGCACCCGTCCGCTCGGCGCTTCGCCATTGACGAACGACTGCAGCGCCGCGCGCAGATGATCGACGCTGCCGTCGTAGATGGCGCGCGCACGGGCGAGCGCCGCCACTGCATCATCGAAGCGTGCCGGGGCGATGAAGGGTGGGACGAGCTCCACGTCAACCGATCTTCGCGAAGTCATGCACGGCGCGCGGCAAGACGATGGTCGGGTCGATGAGAACCATCCTTGCCGCGGCCCTGTGTTCCGGCTTGATGACGATCGATGCCATGACGTGGATCATGAATTTGTCTCCTCGAAGGGTGCCGCGTGCAAAATCGCCACAACGACCAATGATGCCGCACCGCGCATGACGCTTCTGTTACTTCGCGATCGACGCGTGCGCTCGGCGGCCGGCCAATGAAGGTCCTGGTTCTGGGCGCCGGTGTCATCGGGGTCACCGCCGCCTATGAGTTGGCCGGCGCAGGCCATGAGGTCACGGTTCTCGACCGGCAGTCCGCGCCGGCACTGGAGACCAGCTTTGGCAACGCTGGCGAAGTTTCGCCGGGCTACTCGGCGCCGTGGGCCGGCCCGGGCGTGCCGCTCAAGGCGATCAAGTGGCTGGCCATGCATCACCGTCCGCTCGTCATTCGGCCGCATATCGATACGGCCTTCCTCGGCTGGGTGCTGGCGATGCTGCGCAATTGCACCGCGGCGCGCTACGAAATCAACAAGACCCGGATGGTGCGGCTGGCCGAGTACAGCCGCGATTGCCTTCGCGCCCTGCGTGCCGAGACCGGCATCGCCTATGACGAACGCATGCAGGGCACCCTGCAGCTCTTTCGTACGCAAAAGCAGTTCGATGGCAGCGCCAGCGACATCGCGGTGCTGCGCGAAAGCGGCGTTGCTTTCGATCTGCTCGACCGCGCTGGCTGCGTCCGGCACGAGCCGGCGCTCGCCGAGGTGCGCGACAAGTTCGTCGGCGGACTGCTGTTGCCCGGAGACGAGACGGGCGATTGCTTCAAGTTCACGCAGCGCCTGGCCGCGCTCGCTGCCGAGCGCGGCGTGACCTTCAGATTCGATACCGCGATTCAAGGCATCGTTCGCAACGGCAACCGCGTCGAGGGCGTGAGGACCGCGGTTGACACGTCGACGGCCGACGCCTACCTCGTCGCCCTCGGCAGCTATTCGCCGCTTCTGCTGGCACCGATCGGCATCCGCATTCCGGTCTATCCGGTCAAGGGGTATTCGATCACCGTACCCATCGTCGACGCGGCGGGCGCGCCCGAGTCCACGGTCATGGACGAGACGCACAAGGTGGCCGTGACCCGCCTGGGCGATCGCATCCGGGTCGGCGGCACGGCCGAGCTCGCCGGCTACACGCTGAAGTTGCATGAGGCCAGACGCAAGACGCTGACGCATGTCGTCAGCGATCTTTTCCCGAAGGGCGGCGACGTTTCAAAAGCGGAATTCTGGTGCGGGCTGCGGCCGATGACGCCCGACGGAACACCGGTGATCGGGCCGACGCCGATCGCCAATCTCTACCTGGCAACCGGCCACGGCACGCTGGGCTGGACGATGGCGGCCGGTACCGGACGGGTCATCGCCGACGTTGTTTCCGGCCGCAACGCGGGCATCGATCTGGCGGGGTTGACGTTGGCGCGCTACAGGCGGGCCATGCGCTGAGATTCAGCGCCGCTGGCGTCGCTCGGTCAGCGAACGTCGCCCAGGACAGTGGCCGAGGCCTCGGGCCAGTTCCGCGCCTGCAGGGCAGGGTGGGCAGCCTCGTAGCCGAGCGCCATCAGATCCGTGGACTCACTCGAGGCGCAGTCCTGCGAATCAGCCACGGAGCGCGTGGCCGCCAAACACCAGCGCCGCACGTCTTCGACCCAGTCGGCATCGTTCGTCATGAGAGATCCCCTGGTTCCTTTGAAGCATCCGGCCGGTGGCACTATCGAGCAGCCCCCGGCAATTGAATATCGGCGCGTTCGTCGAAGTGCAGTAGGAATGAACCTACAGCTCTCCCTGCAGGGCGCCAATTTAGTCGCGCTCGATGACGCTTTGACGACGCGTGCAAGTCGGCAACTTCCGCGGCACGCGCGCAACGCTTTGCGTGACAATGAACCGGCCTCGCGAGACCCGACGCAGTCCGGCAAGGCCGATCGAGCAAGTCCCGTCCACCGCTGCCGTTTCCTGCGTGGAAGAAATCGATGAGTGCGAAGCCCCGAACTCTTTCGCCAATCCGCGCAGCCGCCGGCGCAAGCGCCGCCCCGAACGCCACCGTGGCCAGGCGATGGTGCGCACCGAAGCCGGTCGAGCGCGGCGTCCTCGGAACGAGCTGATGGCCGCGCCCGCCATTCACGTCGGCACCGGCGGCTGGACGTACGAGCCCTGGCGCGACAACTTCTATCCGAAGGGGCTGGCGCATAGCCGCGAGCTCGAGTTCGCGAGCCGGCGGCTGACCGCGATCGAGATCAATGCCACCTACTATCGCCTGCAGAAGCCCGAGAGCTTCGCCAAGTGGCGCGACGCGGCCCCCGAGGGCTTCGTCTTCAGTGTCAAGGCTTCGCAGTACTCGACCAATCGCCGGGTGCTTGGCGAGGCCGGCGAATCGATCGAACGTTTCCTGGCCAGCGGGCTCGGCGAATTGGGCGCCAAGCTCGGTCCCATCGTCTGGCAATTCGCCACCACCAAGGTCTTCGATCCAGCCGACTTCGGCGCCTTCTTGAACCTCCTGCCGCCGGCGCTGGGCGCGCTGAAGCTGCGCCACGCGGTCGAGGTTCGCCATCCGAGCTTCATGACCCCGGAGTTCCTCGCGCTGGCACGCAAGCACCGGGTCGCCGTGGTCTTCGCCGACTCGGACGGCTATCCATCGTTCGCCGACGCCACCGCTGACTTCGTCTATGCGCGCCTGATGAAAACCGAGTCGCAGCAACCGACCGGCTACGCTCCGGCGCGAATCGACTTCTGGGCTGATTGCGCGCAGGAATGGACGGGCGGGCGCGAGCCGTCCGCCTTGCCGCGCGTGGAGCCGGCTGCTTTGGCGAGCGCCAAGCCGCGCGACGTCTTTCTCTTTTTCATCAGTGGAGCGAAGGAGCGCGCGCCGGCAGCGGCGATGGCCACCTTGGCCCGGCTCGGCCTGTCACCGTCGTCGCCGGCCTGAGGCGCAATCCAAAAAGAGAAAGGCCCCGCGCGAGGCCCGCCAGCGGGCAACGCGCGAGGCCTTCGGCCTTGTCGAAGCCTATAGGCCTCGGCTGCGTCCGAACAGGAAGGACACGATGGCCAAGATGATGAAGACCACGAACAGAATCTTGGCGATGCCAGCGGCGCCAGCGGCAATGCCGCCGAAGCCGAACAGCGCCGCGATCAGTGCGATCACGAAAAATACGACGGCATAGTGAAGCATGTGAACTCCTTGTTGGACGCCGCGGCTTCGGGTTGAAGTTGCAGAGCCTTGGCGGTGTCGACATCTTCGGGGCGCGACAGGGGCTTCGCGATAGGCCGCACGGTGGCCCGGCTGTCGGGAGTACGAGGGCGGCCGTGTCGGACGGCTCCCACGTCAGCGCGCCGCGCGCGGGGCCGTGCCACACTCTGTCTCGCCGCGATTTCCTTGCCTTTGACCGTCATGTCACTTCCCGCCGACGCGTCGGCCTTTCCCGCGCCTGAGCCGAGCCCGTCCGATCGGCCGCCGCGATTTTCGGCGACGATCGTCGTCGTTCGCGACGCCGCCGACGGCATCGAAGTCCTCCTCTCGCGCCGCGCCGAGAGCGCCGACCATACGAGCGGCGCTTGGGTGTTTCCCGGCGGGATCGTGGACGCCAACGATCGCGCCGCTCGCTTGGCCTGTGTCGGGCTCGACGACGCTGAAGCCAGCCGTCGCCTCGGTCTGGATCAGGGAGGTCTGGACTTCTGGATCGCCGCCATCCGCGAATGCTTCGAGGAGTCGGGCCTGCTCTTCGGCTACGGTGCCGACGGCCGTCTCGTCGATCTCGACGGCGCCGACGCGGGCCGTCTTGCGGCCTGGCGCGGTGCCCTGCATCGGCGCGAGCGCACGATCGCGGCGCTTTGCGAGAGCGAAAACATCGGCCTCGCCGTCGATCGTCTCGTCTACCTCAGCCATTGGCTGACGCCGCTCGGTCGCGCCAAGCGCTACGACACTCGCTTCTTCATCGCCGCCGCGCCGGCGGCGCAGACGGCGCTCTTCGACGGCACCGAGATGGTGGAGCAGCTATGGATCGCGCCGGCCGAAGCGCTGGCGCGCAAGAGCTCGCTGAAGCTGCTGACGCCGACGCAGAAGACGCTCGAAGTCGTGTCGCGCTTCGAGGACGTCTCGACCCTGATGGCCTGGGCGGCGGCGCCGCGCACCGTGCCGCTGATGATGCCGCGCGTCGGCACCGGCAGCGAGGGCTTGCGGCCGGTGCTCCCCGACGAGCCGTCCTGGGCCGAGCTCGGCCGCATCGATCCAGCCGGGCACGGCCGCGAGTCGTACGAGATCGTGACCGACCGTGCCGTGCGCCTCTCGGATCGCGTCATCCGCGTCACCGCGGGCAACGGCAGCGTCATGACCGGGCCTGGCACCAACAGCTATCTCGTCGGCGGCGGGCCGGCCAATGAGTGGGCGGTCATCGATCCGGGGCCAGCCCTCGATGCGCACGTCGAGGCCATCGTTGCCGCCGCACCCGGGCCGATCCGCTGGATCTTCGCAACGCATACGCACACCGATCACTCGCCGGCCACCGTCGCCCTCAAGCAGCGTACCGGCGCCGTCGTGCACGGACTGGCGCCGGCGCACCGCGAGTGGCAGGACACGACCTTCGTCGCCGACGTCACGCTGCATGGTGGCGAGCGCATCGCGATCACGCCGACGACCACGCTGGCCGCGATCCATACGCCGGGGCACGCATCGAACCATCTCTGCTATCTGCTCGAAGAAGAGAAGACGCTGTTCACGGGCGATCACGTGATGCAGCAGTCCACCGTCGTCATCAACCCGCCCGACGGCAACATGCAGGCCTACGTCGCTTCGCTGCGCTCGCTGCTCGACATGGACCTCGAGTGGCTGGCGCCCGGCCACGGCTTCCTGATGGCCGAGCCGCGTCGTGCGATGCAGGCCATCATCGAGCATCGCCTGGCGCGCGAGGCGAAGGTGGTGGCCGCCCTGCGTGAGCTCGGCTCGCCGCCGACCGACGAGCTGCTGGCGCGCGTCTACGCCGACGTGCCGCCGCGCCTGCATCCGATGGCCCTGCGCTCGCTGACCGCGCACCTGCTGAAGTTGCGCGACGACGGTGTCGCTGAAGAAGACGCGGGCCGATGGTCGCTGAGGCAGAGCGCCTAGCAGGCCTCGTATTTCCAGTTCCGCGTCTTGCCTTCGGCCAGCCACTCGACCGCCTGAGCGACGCGACGCGCGCGCGTCTCGTCGCGCTTGGCCTCGGCGATCCATTCGACGTACTCGCGCCGCTGGCTCTCCGAGAACTTCTCGAAACTCTCGCGGGCGCGCGCGTTGCGCCGCAGGGCAGCGCTCAGCACCTCGGGAACCGAAGCGGGCGGCTTCGTCGGCCGGCGCGCCGGCGTCTTCTCGGCGACGACTGGCGCCGGTGTCGCAGCCGCCTGCTTGATGAGCCGCACCAGCTCGCGCCGCGTTGGCAAGTCGGCGACGCTGGCGATACGTCCGAACTGACCCATGGCGTCGTCTTCCTTGCTTCGATCGGTCACCTCGCGGCCACGCCAGAACCCGAAGGCGCAATGCTGCTTGAACGCGGCCATGTGCGCGAGGATGCGGTCCTCGAGGGTGAAGAAAGGCATGCGCCACTTCATCGTTTCCTGGACCTCCGGGCAGGCCTCGTGCACGGCCTTGCGCAGCGCCTGCAGCACGGGCTGGGCGAACGGCGCCGCCTGCTCGATGTAGGTGTCGATGCGCGGGTCGCTCGAGGCCATGTCGCTCTCCTGCGTTGGTCCTTGGGATTTCAGTCCCGAAATCCCGTGCCGAGACCGGCCAGGGCCAAGACCTCGTCCGGGCCGAAGCCCCAGTCGCCGAGCGCGCTGCGCCCGCCCGCGCCGCGCTCGGGCGGTGGGCGCAGGACTGCAGCGGGCGTGCGCGCGAAGCGGGGCGCCGGTGCCGGTTGGGCGATGCCGCCGAGCTCGATCGTGCCGGCGCGAGCGATCCGATGGGCGTCGAGGCGCGATTCCGTGAAGGTCAGCACCGGGGCGAAGCACGCATCCGAACCATCGAAGACCGCACACCATTCGTCGCGCGTGCGCGCGCCGAAGCGCTCGCCGAAGCGCTGGCGCAGTGTCGGCCAGCCGGCACGGTCGTGCTGCGCCGGCAGAGTCGCGGCATCCAGGCCCAGACGCTGCAGCAGCTCGGCATAGAACTTCGGCTCGATCGCCCCGACGGCAACGTATTTGCCGTCGCGGGTGGCGTAGGTGTCGTACCAGGGCGCACCCGAGTCGAGGATGTTTTCGCCGCGCTTCTCGTCGCTCCACTGGCCGGCCGCGAGCATGCCGGCAAACATCGTCGCCAGCAGCGAGGCGCCATCGATCATCGCCGCGTCCACCACCTGGCCGCGTCCGCTGCTGCGCGTCTCGATCAGGCCGCAGGCGATTCCGAATGCGAGCAGCATGCCGCCGCCGCCGAAATCGCCGACGAGATTGAGCGGCGGCACCGGCGCCTCGCCGACGCGCCCGATCGCATGCAGCACGCCCGATAGCGCGATGTAGTCGATGTCGTGACCGGCGCGCGCGGCCAGCGGCCCTTCCTGGCCCCAGCCGGTCATGCGCCCGTAGACGAGGCGCGGGTTGCGCGCCAGCAGCGCTTCCGGCCCGAGGCCCAGACGCTCCATCACGCCAGGACGAAAGCCTTCGACGATGGCATCGGCTTTCTCGGCCAGTCGCGACGCCGCCTCGATCCCGCGGGGGCTCTTCAGATCGAGCGTGACGGAGCGGCGACCGCGCAGCATCACGTCATGGCGGCGCTCGCGCTCCAGGCCGAGATTCGGATCGGTCGGCCGGTCGACAAGGAGCACGTCGGCGCCCATGTCGGCGAGCATCATGGCCGCGAACGGGCCGGGGCCGATCGCTTCGAACTCGAGAACACGCAGGCCGGCCAAAGGGCCCATGACTACATGCTGCGCCGGTATTGCCCGCCGACCTCGAACAGGGCGTCGGTGATCTGACCCAGCGAGCACACCCGCACCGCGCGCATCAGTACCTCGAAGACGTTTGCATTGGCGATCACCGCGTCCTGCAGCTGCTGCAGCATCGCGGGCGCCGCATCGGCGTGGCGCGCCTGGAAGGCGGCGAGGCGATTGAGCTGTCCCTGCTTTTCGGCTTCCGTCGAGCGCTGCAGCTCGACGTGCGCTGGCGCAGCGTCGCCGTGCGGATTGCGAAAGGTGTTGACGCCCACGATCGGGTACTCGCCCGAATGCTTCTGCATCTCGTAGTGCATCGACTCTTCCTGGATCTTGCCGCGCTGGTAGCCGGTTTCCATCGCCCCCAGCACCCCGCCGCGCTCGGCGATCTTCTCGAACTCCGCCAGCACCGCCTCTTCGACGAGCTCGGTCAGCTCGTCGATGATGAAGGCGCCCTGGCTCGGGTTCTCGTTCTTCGCCAGGCCCCACTCGCGGTTGATGATGAGCTGGATCGCCATGGCCCGGCGCACGCTGTCTTCGGTAGGGGTCGTGATCGCCTCGTCGAAGGCATTGGTGTGGAGCGAATTGCAGTTGTCGTAGATCGCGATCAGCGCCTGCAGCGTGGTGCGGATGTCGTTGAACTGCACTTCCTGCGCATGCAGCGAGCGGCCGCTCGTCTGGACGTGGTACTTGAGCTTCTGGCTGCGCTCGTTGGCGCCGTAGCGGTCGCGCATCGCCACCGCCCAGATGCGCCGCGCGACGCGGCCCATCACGTTGTATTCCGGGTCCATCCCGTTGGAGAAGAAAAAGCTCAGATTGGGCGCGAAGTCGTCGACCTGCATGCCGCGCGCGAGATACGCCTCCACGAAGGTGAAGCCGTTCGAGAGGGTGAAGGCGAGCTGGCTGATCGGGTTCGCACCGGCCTCGGCGATGTGATAGCCCGAGATGCTCACCGAGTAGAAATTGCGCACCTGGTGCGCCACGAAATACTCGGCGATGTCGCCCATCACCTTGAGCGAGAACTCGGTCGAGAAGATGCAGGTGTTCTGGCCCTGGTCTTCCTTCAGGATGTCGGCCTGCACCGTGCCGCGCACGTTCTGCTTGACCCAGGCCGCGATCCCGGCCGCCTCCTCGGCATTCGGCTCGCGCCCATGCTCGGCCTTGAACTTGTCGATCTTCTGGTCGATGGCGGTGTTCATGAACATCGCCAGGATCGTCGGCGCCGGGCCGTTGATGGTCATGCTCACCGACGTGCTCGGGCTCGTCAGGTCGAAGCCGTCGTAGAGCACCTTCATGTCGTCGAGCGTCGCGATCGAGACGCCCGAATTGCCGACCTTGCCGTAGATGTCGGGCCGGATCGCCGGGTCGTTGCCGTAGAGGGTGACCGAGTCGAATGCCGTCGAGAGGCGTTTGGCCGGCATGCCCGCCGACAGCAGCTTGAAGCGCGTGTTCGTCTTGAAGGCATCGCCTTCGCCCGCGAACATGCGCGTCGGATCTTCGCCTTCGCGCTTGAAGAGGAAGGTACCGGCGGTGTACGGGAAGGCGCCGGGCACGTTGTCGAGCAGCAGCCACTTCAGGATTTCGCCGTGGTCTTCGTAGCCCGGCAGCGCGACTTTCCTGATCTTGTTGCCCGACAGCGTGGTGTGCACGAGCGCGGTCCGGATCTCGCGGTCGCGCACCGTCACGACGAACTCGTCGCCGGCGTAGGCCCGCTGCGTCTCCGGCCAGTCGTCGAGCAGGCGTCGGGCGCGCGGATCGAGGCGGGCTTCGCGCTCGTCGGCCAGGCCAGCGACGGCGCCGACGGCGTTCGTCTTTGCCGGGTTCGCCGCAGCGAGCATCCGGCCGCTCTCGCGCAGCTGCTGGATTTCGCGGGCCAGGCGCGATTGCGCCAGTGCCTGCTGCTTGTAGCCGCGCACCGCGTCGGCGATGTCCGCGAGATAGCGCATGCGCGCCGCCGGCACGATCGGGACCTGGTGCGTGCTGTGGCGTGTCGGCGCCGCCGGCAGCGTGCCGGGCGCGACGGCCAGGCCCAGCGCCGCCAGCCTCGGCAACATCGCCTGGTAGAGGGCGGTGACGCCGTCATCGTTGAAGCGGCTGGCCATCGTGCCGAACACCGGCATCTGTTCCGGCCGCTGGCCCCACGCCTCGCGATTGCGCTGCACCTGCTTGGCGACATCACGCAGCGCATCGGCCGCGCCCTTGCGATCGAACTTGTTGATGGCGATGAACTCGGCGAAGTCGAGCATGTCGATCTTCTCGAGCTGGCTGGCGGCGCCGAACTCGGGCGTCATCACGTAGACCGGCACATCGACCAGCGGCACGATCGCCGCATCGCCCTGGCCGATGCCCGAGGTCTCGACGACGATCAGGTCGAACCCGGCCACCTTGACCGCAGCCAGCACGTCGGGCAAGGCGGCGCTGATCTCGGAGCCGAAGTCGCGCGTCGCGAGCGAGCGCATGAAGACACGGGCGCCGGAGTTCCAGGGCGCGATCGCGTTCATGCGGATGCGATCGCCGAGCAGGGCGCCGCCGCTCTTGCGCCGCGACGGGTCGATCGAGATCACGGCCACCTGGAGGGCGTCGCGCTGATCCAGGCGCAGGCGCCGGATGAGCTCGTCGGTCAGGCTCGACTTGCCGGCGCCGCCGGTGCCGGTGATGCCGACCACCGGAGTCTTCAGCGCCTGTGCGCCGGCGCCCAGCTCGGCACGCAGGGCCGGCGAAGCGGCGCCGTTCTCGAGCGCGGTGATCAGCTGCGCCAGGGCGCGCCGGGCCGCTTCGTCACGACCCCGGATCGGCGCCAGGGTCTTCGGCGCGTGGACCGACAGGTCGACGTCGCAGCGCATCATCATCTCGCCGATCATGCCGGCCAGGCCCATGCGCTGCCCGTCTTCGGGGCTGTAGATGCGCTCGACCCCGTAGGCGTGCAGCTCGGCGATCTCGCTCGGCACGATGACGCCGCCGCCGCCGCCGAAGACGCGCACATGGCTGCCGCCGCGCGCCTTCAGCAGGTCGATCATGTACTTGAAGTACTCGACGTGGCCGCCCTGATACGAGCTGATGGCGATGCCCTGCACGTCTTCCTGAAGCGCCGCCGTGACCACGTCGTCGACCGAGCGGTTGTGGCCGAGATGCACGACCTCGGCGCCCATGCCCTGCAGGATGCGGCGCATGATGTTGATCGCCGCGTCGTGGCCGTCGAAGAGGCTCGCGGCGGTGACGAAGCGCACCTTGTGTGTCGGCCGATAGGCGGCCAGCGCCTTGTAGTCGGCAGCGAGGTCGGTCATGAGACCTTCATCCCGGCCAGTGCCGCGTCGCCGGGCGGGTAGCGCAGCTTCAGGCGCACCAGGGCGTCCTTCACGGCGGCGGCGACGACGAGATTGCGATGTGTCTTCGAGTCGGCCGGGACGACGGTCCACGGCGCGCAGGTCGTACCGGTGGCTGCGATCATGGCCGAGTAGGCGGTCTGGAAGGCATTCCAGTTCTTCCTGTCCTCGAGATCGCCGAGGGCGAATTTCCAGCGCTTGGTGGGATCGTCCAGGCGGGCTTGCAGGCGTACCCGCTGCTCGTCCTTCGAGATATGCAGGAAGAACTTCAGCACGACGGTCCCGGTCTGGACGAGCATGCGCTCGAAGTCGTTGATCTGGGCGTAGCGCTGCGCCGTCTCTTCCTTCGTGATCCAGCCTCTGACGACCGGCACGAGCACGTCTTCGTAGTGGCTGCGATTGAAGATCACCACTTCGCCGGCTGCCGGTACCTTCTCGTGGATGCGCCAGAGATAGTCGTGCGCCAGCTCGTCCGGCGTGGGTGCCTTCCAGGCCGCGGTCCGAACGCCGAGCGCGCTCATCTGGCTGAAGACGCCGCGGATCGTGCCGTCCTTGCCGCTGGTGTCGGTGCCCTGCAGGACGACGAGCAGCTTGAAGCGCCGATCGGCGTAGAAGAGATCCTGCAAATGATCGAGCTCGATCGCGAGCTGCTCCACGGTGTTCTTGTCGGCGGCCTTGTCGCCGCTCGAGAACGCCTTGTCGCGCGGATCGATGCGACCGAGGTCGAAGACGCTCCGCCGTGCCGTCGCGGTCGAGCCCGGCGCAGCCGCGCCGGCGAACCGGTAGTCGGCGAGGCGGGGGCTGTTCTTCCTTTTCGCCAAGGTGTCTCCGCGGCTTCGAAGTGCGGCGGGATCGATGTCCCGTCAGTTGACGTATACGTCAACTCGAAGTGTAGCGCCCCGCCCGTGCGGCAACGGCGGGCGGGGCCGCCCGTGGCGGGTGCCGACCCCGGACCGCCGTTGGACTTACAGTCCGTGGCCCGCCGCACCGGAATTCGAGGAGCTTTGCCATGAGTCGAATCGAGCGTCGCTTCATCCTCGTCGCGCTCGCCCTGGCGTTCGCGTTCATCGGCGCGGCGCCGGCGCGGGCCGAACCGGTGGCCGCCGGCGACGTCCGGGCGGTCCAGGCCCTCATCGAGGCCCAGCTCGGTGCCTTCGCCGCCGACGATGCCAAGCGGGCCTTCTCCTATGCGTCGCCTTCGATCCGCGAGATGTTCGGCACGCCGGATCGCTTCATGGCGATGGTGCGCGCCAGCTATCCCGTGATCTATCGCCCGACGTCGGTGATCTTCCTGCGTCCGCTCTGGGTCGAGGGCGAGCTCGTCGAGGGCGTGCAGCTGACCGATGGCAGCGGCGCGCTCTGGCTGGCGACCTATCGCCTCGAGCGCCAGCCCGACAAGAGCTGGCGCATCAGCGGCTGCGATGTCCAGCCGAGCGCCGGCAAGATCACCTGAGGCTGGCCGGTGCCATGAGCTTTCTCGCGATCGACATCGGCAACACGCGCCTGAAGTGGGCGCTCTACGGCGCGCCGCAGCCGGGTGCGGGATTGCTGGGCCACGGCGCCATCTTTCTGGAAGCGATCGACGACCTGGCCGAGCGCGACTGGAAAGGCCTGCCGCCGCCCGCGAGCATGCTCGGCTGCGTCGTTGCCGGCGAAGGCATCCGGCGCCGGGCCGAGGCCCAGCTGGAGGCCTGGGACGTCGAGCCGCGCTGGGTCGTGAGCTCGGCCTCGGCCTGTGGCGTGACGAACGGCTACGACCACCCGAATCGGCTCGGCGTCGACCGCTGGGTCGCGCTCATCGGCGCGCGCCAGCGCATCCTGGCGCGCGGCCGGCCCTTGCCGGTGCTGGTGGTCCTGGTCGGCACGGCCGTGACCGTCGACGCGCTCGACACCGAGGGCCGCTTTCTCGGCGGCCTCATCCTGCCGGGCTTCGGCCTGATGCTGCGCGCCCTCGAGATGGGCACGGCCGGTCTCAAGGCGCCCACCGGCGAGGCTGTCGAATTCCCCACCAACACCAGCGACGCGCTGATGAGCGGCGGCGCCGACGCGATCGCGGGCGCCGTCGACCGCATGCACAAGAAGCTCGAGAAGCACACCGGCGAAAGGCCGGCGCTGATGATGAGCGGTGGCGCCGCGGTCAAGCTGGCGTCGATCACCGACCTGCCCTTCGAGATGGTGGAGACGCTCATCTTCGACGGCTTGCTGAGCCTGCAGGCCCGGCGCCTGGCACTCTGAGGCGAACCCGCGATGTCGACCTACTCGGCAGCAAACGCTCTGGACCCGCGGCGATGCGAGCCGGGAGGAATTCGTCGCCAACCGCTACAGCCGTCGCCACGTGCTGCGCTTCGACGGCGGCATCGACGTGCCCGGCTCGTCATCGCCCAGCGTCGTGCGGCCGCCGTTCTCGGATGCGAATGCGGTCGATCCGGAGGAGGCGTTCGTCTCCTCCCTGTCGAGCTGCCACATGCTCTGGTTCCTGTCGCTCGCTGCCGGGCGCGGCTTCTGCGTCGACCGCTATACCGACGCAGCCACCGGCGTCATGAAGAAGAACGACGCCGATCGGGTGGCCATGACGCTCGTGACCCTGCATCCGCAGGTCGAGTTCTCGGGCGAGCGCCTGCCCAGCCGTGCCGACATCGAGCACCTGCACCACGAAGCGCATGAAGCCTGCTTCATCGCCAACTCGGTGAAGACCGAGGTTCGCTGCGAGCCGGTGATCGCCGACTGAAGCGAGCGTCGGCTAGAGGATGTAGCGCGAGAGGTCAACGTCCTTGGCGAGATCGGCGAGCTTGGCATCGACGGCCGCGGCATCGATCCGCATCGTCTGGCCGCCGCGATTCGGCGCGTCGAAGCTCACTTCGTCGAGCAGCCGCTCCATCACCGTCGCCAGGCGCCGGGCACCGATGTTCTCGGTGCGCTCGTTGACGTCGTAGGCGATCTGCGCGAGACGGCGGATCGCGTCGGGCACGATCTCCAGCGTCACGCCTTCGGTCGCCAGCAGCAGGGTGTATTGCTTGACCAGGCTGGCATGGGTCTGGGTCAGGATCGCCTCGAAGTCGTCGACCGAGAGCGAGCCGAGCTCGACCCGGATCGGGAAGCGCCCCTGCAGCTCGGGGATGAGATCGCTCGGTTTGGCCAGATGGAATGCACCCGAGGCGATGAAGAGGATGTGGTCGGTCTTGACCATGCCGTACTTGGTGTTGACGGTGGTGCCTTCGACCAGCGGCAGCAGGTCGCGCTGCACGCCCTGGCGCGAGACATCGGCGCCCTGCGTCTCCGAGCGCGAGGCCACCTTGTCGATCTCGTCGATGAAGACGATGCCGTTCTGCTCGGCGTTGGCCAGCGCCTGCGCCTTGATGTCGTCGTCGTTGACGAGCTTGGCCGCCTCTTCCTCGATGAGCAGCTTGTGCGCGTCGGCGATGCGCAGCTTCTTCGCCTTCTTCTTGCCGCCACCGAGGTTGGCGAACATGCCGCGCAGTTGCTCGGTCATCTCTTCCATGCCGGAAGGGCCCATGATCTCCATAGACGGCCGGGCCTCCGCCACCTCGATCTCGATCTCCTTGTCGTCGAGGGCGCCCTCGCGCAGGCGTTTTCTCATGACCTGACGCGCCGTGTTGTCGGCCGACGGGGTCGGGGAGAGGCCGAACTCGGCGCGCGCGCCCGGCACGATGATCTCGAGGATGCGGTCTTCGGCGGCGTCTTCGGCGCGAGCGCGCTGCCGCTTCATTGCCTGCTCGCGCTCCTGCTTGACGGCCATGTCGACGAGGTCGCGAATGATCGAATCGACGTCCTTGCCGACGTAGCCGACCTCCGTGAACTTGGTCGCCTCGACCTTGATGAACGGCGCGTCGGCCAGGCGCGCCAGGCGGCGCGCGATCTCGGTCTTGCCGACGCCGGTGGGCCCGATCATGAGGATGTTCTTCGGCGTGATCTCGCCGCGCATCGACTCTTCCACCTGCTGGCGTCGCCAGCGGTTGCGCAGCGCGATCGCGACGGCGCGCTTGGCGCCGTTCTGGCCGACGATGTGCCGGTCGAGCTCGGAGACGATCTCCTGCGGGGTCATGCTGGATTTCATGCGCAATGCCCGCCAAGCCGCCCCAAGGGCGTTGCCGCCCCTTCTGGGGGCAGCGAACGAAGAAAGCGTGGCGGCCTCACTCCAGCGTCTCGATGGTGTGGTTCTGGTTCGTGTAGATGCAGAGGTCGGCGGCGATCTCGAGCGAGCGCTTGACGATGTCCTTGGGCGCCATGTCGGTGTGCTGCAGCAGCGCGCGCGCCGCTGCGCTGGCATAGGAGCCGCCCGAGCCGATGGCGACGATGCCGTATTCCGGCTCGAGCACGTCGCCGTTGCCGGTGATGATCAGCGACGACTCGTGGTCGGCAACCGCCAGCATCGCCTCCAGACGCCGCAGGACCCGGTCGGTGCGCCAGTCTTTCGTCAGCTCGATGGCCGACCGCACGAGGTTGCCCTGGTGTTTCTCGAGCTTGGCCTCGAAGCGCTCGAACAGCGTGAAGGCGTCTGCTGTGGCCCCGGCGAAGCCGGCCAGCACCCGGTCGTGGTGCAGACGGCGAACCTTGCGCGCCGTTGCCTTGATGACGAGGTTGCCGAGCGTGACCTGGCCGTCGCCGCCGAGCGCGACGAGGTTGCCGCGGCGCACGCTGACGATCGTCGTGCCGTGATAGCTTTCCATCTGGAGCAGATTGTGGCGGGGGCGGCTCGATTCAAGCCGCGCGTCGGATCAGACGGTGCGGACCTTGACGGTCGCGTGCTCGTTGATGCCCATCGCCCCGAAGAAGAGCGCCACCATGCGGTGGGCGTCGACGAAATTGACGGTGCGATTCTCGGTGCGCCGGGCCAGCACCCAGTTCAGCAGGTCGCCGGCGGCGATGAAGTCGACGCGGATCAGGCGCGAGCACGAGACGTTGACGATCGTCGCCTTGCCGAGTTCGGCGTCCATCTTGCGCAGGGTGATGCCGATGTCGCCGACGAGCTGGCCCGAGAGCTCCACGGTGGCCACCTCGACCATCGCCGGCTCGTCGGTAAGCTGCGATTCCTGAAAGCTCGTCGAGACGTCGCTGACGAGGGAAAGCGGCGGTACCGTGGTGCTCTGGCTCGAGCCGCTGATCCGGACCACGCAGCGTGCTGGCTCCCACGACGGCGGCGAGACTTCGTAGGTGACGCAGTAGTCGATCGCGGTCTCGTCGAACTGGTCGGGCCGGTTCGTCATGCGCAAGGCGTCGAGGCGCAGCTGCCAGAACGCCGGGTCGGCGTCGCGCACGCCGGTGGGCGCCGCTTCCTGGATCACGGTGAACAGGCGATCGCCGGAGAGCCAGCGCATGTCGAGGTCCTGCGGGATCCAGCTGCGGAACAGCTCCGAGAGGCGACCGCAGGCTTCGGCATCGATCGTCTGCAGGGCGCCCCAGTCGAAGACCCAGGGCAGCGGCATCTGCAGGGCGAGCGAGGAGAGCTTGGCGACGCCGTCGGCATCGAGATATTGGGGGCAGACCCAGCCCACCTGGCCCTCGATGCGCGCGCTGGTCGGGCGCTCTTCGCTCGCCGCCTCGGCCACGAGCTTGGGCATCGAGAACCATTGCGGCGCCGACCAACCGAACTGCTGCGCGTAGTCGAGGGCGAGGCTTTCGAACTTGTGCTGCTGGCCGGTGGCGCGGTAGAGGTCGAACAGGACCAGCCAGGTCTCGGCGTGCTGGGCACGACCGCCGCCCGGGCCGGTCAGCGTGCCGAGTGCCTGCTCGCACTGCTCGAAGTCGGCGTTGGCGAAGGCGATCACCGCTTCGTCGAGGTCGGGATCGTGCGTGACCTCGGCGTTGGTGGCAGAGAACGCCTTGCCGAAGTCTTCGGCGGGCGCCATGTCGAGGCGGATCGGCGCGATGGACGAGGAGCGGGCGACCGGCGCGGGCGCGGGCCTGACCGCCGCCGGTGCGGCCGGCGGCACGAAGTCCTCGACCCGTCCGCCCTGGGCCGGCGCCAGCGGGGGCACCACGGGTCGCCCGGAGGCCAGATCCATCGGTACTGGTTGCGTCGGCGCGTTGTAGAACTCGGGGCCACGCGCGCGCTGCGTCGTCGCGTAGGTATCGCCCACCATCTGCTGCTCGATCTCGTCGATCTTCGCCTTGACGCCGGCATCCTGGCGAACCGGCTGATCGGAGATCCGAGGCTGCGAATCGTCGAGGCGGGAGGAGCCGAGGGCCGCCAGCTGCTCGCTCGAGAGGCCTTCGCGACGGACCTTGCGCAGCATGTCGAACTCGCGCTTGCGCACGAAATCGTTGCGCCGCTTGCGCTCGATCATCGCCTTCAGCTCGCCCTTGGCGTAGTCGCTCTCCCGCGTGTCCTCGGTGGGCGCGTCGAGCTCGGCCCATTCCGTGGCGGGGTTGGCCACGAACTTGACGACCTTGCGAAAGAAACTCGTCGTGTCTTTGGGTTGTTCCGCTGCCATCGGGATCGTCGAAACGCCGCCGGGTGCCGGGCGGCGCGGCACCTGCGCCGGCTAGTCGCCAAACATCTTTTGCTTCAGCTCGCGCCGCTGCTGCGCCTCGAGCGACAGTGTAGCCGTGGGCCTCGCAATGAGCCGGCCCAAGCCGATGGGTTCGCCGGTTTCGTCACAGAAACCGTAGTCGCCTGATTCGAGGCGAGCCAGAGATTGCGAGATCTTCTTCAGGAGTTTGCGCTCACGGTCGCGAGTGCGCAACTCGAGCGCGTGCTCTTCCTCGATGGTGGCCCGGTCGGCCGGATCGGGAACGATCGAGGTGTCTTCGCGCAGGTGCTCGGTGGTTTCGCCGGCGTTGCTGAGCAGGTCGTCCTTGAGCGCGACCAGCTTCATGCGGAAGAAGTCGATCTGCTTTTCGTTCATGTACTCCGAGTCGGGCATGGCCAGCACTTCGGCGTCGGACAGCTCGCGGCCGGCCTTCGTCTTCCAGGCGTTGGCGAGCTTCGGGTCCGACTTGTGTCGTTCGCGGGGCGTATCGTTTTCCAGCTTGTTCATCTCTCGGGTCGGAGGCCGGGGCGGCGCAAACCGGTCGGCGAATCTCGAAGTCGGGGGTGGCAGGGGCGCCTGGACAGGGGCGACGAAGTATTTCGGGGTACCGCGACCGGCCTTGCGCGGCACGACGCCGGGCGGGACGGCAAATGGCGCGCCCGCCCCCGGCTGCGGCGCCGGCGCGGTCACCTTGGCCGCGACCGGCGCGGGGGCCGGCGTCGGCGCGTGCTTCTTTACGGCGACCGGCGCCGTCTTTTTCTCAGCCACCGCGGGCTTGACGCTGGTCTTCGCCGACTTGGCGTGGCCGGGCGCGCCTGTCTTGCCTGCCCTGGGTGCAGGGGCGGCGGGACGAGCGGACGCCTTTTTCGCCGGGGCCGGCTTCTTCGTGGGCGCCGCCTTCTTTGTGGACGCCGCCTTTTTCGCCGGCGTCGCCTTCTTGCTGGCGTGCGCCTTCTTGGCGCTGGTCTTGGGCGCAGGCCGCGCGGGCTTGGCTGGCGCCTTCTTGACGGGCAGTTTCTTCTTGGCAGGCGCCGGCCGCTTGGCGGCGGCCTTGGCTGTCTTCTTGCCGGCTGATGTGCTCACAGGTTCTCCTCGCGACGACGGCTCGACCCCGCAGGGCAAGGGGGATGGGCAGGGCGGTGCCGTTTTGGCCGCCGCGGATTGTAGTCACGCCCTTCGTATCCCGATGCACTCTCTTCGGGCGTCGGGATTCCAGTTATGAGCAGCCTGCCCGAAAGCAGGGGTTTGAGACGGTCGGCGGCCTCAGACCAGGCACTGCTTCAAGCCCTGCTCGAGGATCTCCCTCGGCAGATCGATGCCGATGAAGACCATCTTGCTGGTCTTCTTTTCGCCGGGCGCCCACTTCGGGCCGAGGTCGCTGCCCATCAGCTGGTGCACGCCCTGGAAGATCACCTTGCGGTCGGATCCCTTCATGTGGAGGACGCCCTTGTAGCGCAGCAGCTTGGGCCCGTAGACCTGGACGATCGCGCCGAGAAAGTCTTCCAGCTTGCCGGCATCGAGCGCCTTGTCGGCGCGGAAGACGAAAGACTTCACGTCATCGTCGTGGGCGTGGTGATGCGGGTGATCGCAGTGCTCGCCGGGGGCGTGGTCGTGGCCTTCGTGCCCGTGATCGTGCCCATGGTCATGGTCATGGTGGTCGTGATCGTGCTCGTCGGCCTTCAGGAACTCCGGGTCGATCTCGAGCTTCGCATTGAGGTTGAAGCCTTTCAGGTCGAATACCTGGGCGATCGGCACGTCGCCGAAATTCACCCGCGTCTGCTTGGCGCGCGGATTCATGTGCTTGACGCGATGGATCAGGGCCTCGACCGTCTGGTCGTCGACCAGATCGGTCTTGCTGATGAAGATCTGATCGGCAAAACCAACCTGGCGGCGCGCCTCCTGGCGGTCGTTCAGCTGCTGGTCGGCGTGCTTGGCATCGACGAGCGTCAGGATCGAGTCGAGCAGGTAGCTCTCGGCGATCTCGTCGTCCATGAAGAAGGTCTGCGCCACCGGGCCGGGGTCGGCGAGGCCGGTGGTCTCGATCACGACGCGGTCGAAATCGAGCTCGCCCTTTCTCTTCTTCTCGGCCAGGTCGGCGAGCGTGGTGCGCAGGTCTTCGCGGATCGAGCAGCAGACGCAGCCGTTGTTGAGCTGGATGATCTGCTCCTTCGAGTCCTGCACCAGGATCTCGTTGTCGATGTTCTCGTCGCCGAACTCGTTCTCGATGACGGCGATCTTCTGTCCGTGCGCTTCGGTCAGCACGCGCTTGAGCAGCGTCGTCTTGCCCGAGCCCAGAAAGCCGGTCAGGATGGTGGCGGGGATCAGACTCATGGACGGTTCACCTTGGGTTTTCGAGGGGGCAGGGGGCGGACGCCGAACGGGCCGTCCTAGATGGGGGCGCCGCCCGCCCTCGTCAAGGTAGCAGGCGTGTCAAGCGGCGGCGCCGGCGCGTCGTGCCGTTAGGTTAAGCTGGTCGGTCCTCAGGCTTCGGCGAACCGCGAGTTTTACCGCGTTCGCCCTTCGATGTCAGAACCCTCCGCCGCCCGCGCCTCGCGCGGCGCCGACAAGGCCGCCGCGTCGCCTGACCGGCGCAATCTCTTTCAAAAGCTCGTCGACCTCGTCTCGCCGGGTCCCGATTCGCGCGACCAGCTCATCGAGTCGCTCGCCGATGCCGAGCACAAGGAGCTGATCGAGCCCGAGTCACGGATGATGCTCGAGGGCGTCATCCGGATGGCCGACATGACCGCCGGCGACGTGATGGTGCCGACGCGGCAGATGGACCAGCTCGACATCGACGCCCCGTTCGACGAGATGCTGCGCGTCATCATCCGGACCGGCCATTCGCGCTTTCCGGTCTATGAAGGCCGGCGCGAGAACGTGATCGGCATCCTGATGGCGAAAGACCTGCTGAAGCTGCAGCGCTCGCCCGATCTCAACCTGCGCACCTTGCTGCGGCCGGCGGTGTTCGTGCCCGAATCGAAGGCGCTGAACGACCTGCTGCGCGACTTCCGCTCGACCCGCAATCACCTCGCCATCGTCATCGACGAATTCGGCACCACGGCCGGCCTGCTCACGATCGAAGACGTGCTCGAGGAGATCGTCGGCGAGATCGAGGACGAGTTCGACGAGAAGGACGGCCAGAGCAGCATCTACACCCTGGCCGACGGCGGCCAGCGCGTGGCCGGCGATGCGACCGTCGTGGCTGTCAACGAGTTCTTCGGGGTCGAGCTGCCCACCGACGAGTTCGACACCATCGGCGGCCTGGTCGCGCACGAGCTCGGCCACGTGCCGCGGCGCGGCGAGTCGACCACTCTCACCGGCCTGGCCTTCACCGTGATGCTGGCGCGCGGCGGGGCGGTGCGCTGGTTCAAGGTGACGCGCTCGGCCGAGGAAGCGCTCGGCTCCGACGGCGCCTGAGTGAGCGCGTTGAGGCGCGTGGCCGACCTCCTGTTCGTGGCGCTGCTCGGCGCTGCGCAGACGCTGGTCTATGTCCACACCGCGCTCTGGCCGCTCCAGATGCTGGCCGTGGCGCTGCTTGCCTGGCGCATTCGCGCGGCCACGCCCCTGCGCGCCGCCGCGCTCGGGCTCGCCTTCGGCACGGCCTGGCTCGGCGTGGGCACCTGGTGGCTCTTCGTCAGCCTGCATCGGTACGGCGGCCTGCCCGCCTGGCTCGCGGTGCTCGCCGTCTTCGCGTTGTCGCTGCTGCTCTCCCTGTACCTGGCTGCGGCGATGGCCGTCACGGCACGCTGCCGGCCGCGCGGGCCGCTCCTCGGCGCGCTCGTGTTTGCCGCGGCCTGGCTGCTGGCCGAGCTGGCGCGCGACATCATCTTCACCGGCTTTCCATGGCTCGCCAGCGGCTACGCCCAAATCGATTCGCCGCTCGGCGGGTTGGCGCCCTGGCTTGGCGTCTATGGCGTCGGCGCGGTCGCGGCGGCGCTTGCCGCCGCTTTCGGCTTCAGCGCCCTGGATCGTGTCCGGGCCTGGTTCGGCCCGAGTGCGGCCTTGCTCGCCACCCTCGTCATCGCGGCGTTCGCCGGCAGCATCGATTTCACGCAGGCCACCGGCACGCTGCGCGTCACCCTGCTGCAGGGCAACGTGCCGCAGGACGAGAAGTTCGCCGAGAAGCACGTGCCGGAGGCGCTCGGACGGTTCGCCCGCCAGCTCGAGGCGGCGAGCGGCGACCTCGTCGTCGGCCCCGAGACCGTGATTCCGTTGCTGCCGAGCGAGCTCGATCCGGGCTGGTGGCAAACCTTGCTCGAGCACTTTCGCGCGCCCGGGCGGGCCGCGATCTTCGGCATGCCGCTCGGCGACGAAGCGGCTGGCTACACCAATTCGGCCGTCGGCATTTCCGCGGCCTCGGCGGCCCTGCCCGGCGGCTTCTACCGCTACGACAAGCACCACCTGGTGCCGTTCGGCGAGTTCATTCCGACCGGATTTCACTGGTTCACGCGGCTGATGAACATTCCGCTCGGCGACTTCAACCGCGGCCCGGACACGGCGCCGTCGTTCGTCGTCAAGGGCGAGCGCGTGGCACCGAACATCTGCTACGAAGACCTGTTCGGCGAAGAGCTCGCGGCTCGATTCGAGCCGGCGGCGAGCGCCCCGACGATCCTGGCCAACATCAGCAACATCGGCTGGTTCGGCGAGACGAACGCGGTGCCGCAGCACCTGCAGATCTCGCGCATGCGCACGCTCGAGCTGCAGCGGCCGATGATCCGCGCCACCAACACCGGCGCCACGGCGGTGATCGACCATCGCGGCGTCGTCACGGCCGAGTTGCAGCCATTCACCGCGGGCGTGCTCGAAGGGACGGTGCAGGGGCGCAGCGGCACGACGCCGTTCGCCTGGTGGGCGGCGCGCTTCGGCCTGGCGCCGCTCGCGCTCGTCGGCGCGCTGGCGCTGGCGCTGGCCTTCGCCTCGAAACGCCGACCCTAAAATCGCCGACCGCGCATGCTCTCGTTCCAGCAAATCATTCTTCGCCTGCAGACCTACTGGTCCGAGCAGGGCTGCGCCTTGCTGCAGCCCTACGACATGGAAGTGGGTGCCGGCACCAGCCACACCGCGACCTTCCTGCGCGCGCTCGGGCCCGAGCCCTGGAAGGCCGCCTACGTGCAGCCGAGCCGGCGGCCGAAAGACGGCCGCTACGGCCAGAACCCGAATCGCCTGCAGCACTACTACCAGTACCAGGTGGTGCTCAAGCCGGCGCCGGCCGACATCCTCGATCTCTATCTCGGCTCGCTCGAAGCGCTCGGCTTCGACCTGAAGACGAACGACGTGCGCTTCGTCGAGGACGACTGGGAGAACCCGACGCTCGGTGCCTGGGGCCTCGGCTGGGAGGTCTGGCTGAACGGCATGGAAGTGACGCAGTTCACCTACTTCCAGCAGGTCGGCGGCATCGACTGCAAGCCGATCACCGGCGAGATCACCTATGGGCTCGAGCGCCTGGCGATGTACCTGCAAGGCGTCGACAACGTCTACAAGCTGAAGTGGACCGAGGGCCTCAGCTACGGCGACGTCTACCTGCAGAACGAGGTCGAGCAGAGCACCTACAACTTCGAGCACAGCGACGTCGAGTTCCTGCTCGCCGCCTTCGCGGCGCACGAGCGCGAGGCCAGGCTGCTGATGGAACTGCAGCTCGCCCTGCCGGCCTACGAGCAGGTGCTGAAGGCCGCGCACAGCTTCAACCTGCTCGACGCGCGCGGCGCCATCAGCGTCACCGAACGCGCGGCCTACATCGGCCGCATCCGCAACCTGGCGCGCAGCGTCGCGCAGAGCTATCTCGACAGCCGCGCCCGTCTCGGCTTTCCGATGGCGCCGAAGGCCTGGGCCGACGAGGTCAACGCGCAGCTGGCCGCCAAGGCACTGGCCATCGAGAAGAGGAACGCGTAGTGGCGGCGGTCGAGACTGCGCCGCTGCTCGTCGAGCTGTTCGTCGAGGAGTTGCCGCCGAAGGCGCTGAAGAAGCTCGGCGACGCATTTCGCGAGCGCACTCGCCGGCCACGTCGCCGCCTGCGGACTGACGCTCGGTCCAGGCGTCGAGTGGCAATCGTTCTCGACGCCGCGCCGGCTCGCGGTGATCGTTGCCGGCGTTGCGGCGCGCGCCGCTGAACGCCCGGTCTCGGTCAAGCTCATGCCCGTCGCGATCGGCCTCGACGGCCGACGGCATGGCGACGCCGGCGCTCATCAAGCGCCTCGCGGCGCTCGGCGCCGATGCTTCGGCCGTGCCCCAGCTCAAGCGCCGCACGGATGGCAAGGCGGAGGTTCTCTATCTCGAGACCGTTGCCGCCGGGCTGTCGCTGCAGGACGGGCTGCAACGCGCGCTCGACGCGACGATCGCCGGTCTGCCCATTCCCAAGGTCATGCAATACCAGCTCGCAGACGGCTGGACCAGTGTCAGTTTCGTTCGTCCCGCCCATGGCCTCGTCGCGCTGCACGGTGAAGACATCGTCGCCGGTTCGGGCGCTGGGCCTGGACGCCGGCCGCGTCACGCACGGCCATCGCTTCGAGGCGGCGACGTCGCCGATCGTGCTGCGTTCAGCTTCGTCAGCTACGTCGCGCAGATGCGCGACGAGGGCGCCGTGATCGCCAGCTTCGCCGAACGCCGCGCCGAGATCGCGCGCCAGCTCGACGCGGCCGCGGCACGCGAGGCCGGCCTGCAAGCCGATTGCCGACGACGCACTGCTCGACGAAGTGACCGGCCTCGTCGAGAAGCCCAACGTCCTCGTCTGCGAGTTCGAGCAGGCGTTTCTCGACGTGCCGCCGGAATGCCTGATCCTGACGATGAAGGCGAACCAGAAATACTTCCCGTTGCTCGATGCGAAGGGCACGCTGTCGCACCGCTTTCTCGTCGTCAGCAACATCGCGCCCGCCGATCCGAGCCGGGTGATCGAAGGCAACGAGCGCGTCGTACGGCCACGCCTGGCCGACGCCAAGTTCTTCTTCGACCAGGATCGCAAGAAGACCCTCGAATCGCGCGTGCCCGGCCTCGACAAGGTCGTCTACCACGCCAAGCTCGGCACGCAGGGCGAGCGCACGGCGCGGGTGCGCGCGATCGCGCGACGCATCGCCGACAGCGCCTTCGCCAACGACAACCTGGCCGCCGATGCCGACCGCGCCGCCTTGCTCGCCAAGGCCGACCTGCTGACCGACATGGTCGGCGAGTTTCCCGAACTGCAGGGCGTGATGGGCGGCTACTACGCGCGCCACGACGGCGAGCGCGACACCGTGGCCGAAGCGATCGAGGATCACTACAAGCCGCGCTTCGCCGGTGACACCTTGCCGCGCGATCGCGTCGGCGTGATCGTGGCGCTTGCCGACAAGCTGGAGACATTGGTCGGCCTCTTCGGCATCGGCCAGCTGCCGACCGGCGACAAGGATCCCTTCGCGTTGCGGCGCCACGCGCTCGGCGTGATCCGGATGCTGATGGAGGTGCCCGTCCCGCTCGGCCTCGAAGCGCTGGTGGCCCTGTCGACCCCCGCGTTCGGCTCGGCCATCCAGGATCCGACCGAGCCCTTGCTCGGCGTTCGTCCACGAGCGTCTCGCCGGCACGCTGCGCGAGCAGGGCTACAGCGCACAGGAAGTCGAGGCGGTGCTGTCGCGGCCGCCGGCGCAACTGGCCGATCTGAAGGAGCGGCTGGCCGCGGTGCGCGCCTTTGCGGCGCTGCCGGAGGCGGCGTCGCTGGCCGCCGCGAACAAGCGAGTCGGCAACATCCTGAAGAAGTCCGACGCCGCGGCGACGCAGGAAGTGAAGGCGTCGCTGTTATCGGAACCGGCCGAAGTTGCGCTGCACGCCGCACTCCTGAGCGTCGAAAGCAGGGCCGATGCCGCGTTCCGGCAGGGCCAGTACACACCGTCGCTGCAGGCCCTGGCGGCGCTGAGGGCCCCGGTCGACGCCTTCTTCGACGCCGTGATGGTCAACGCCGAAGATCCCGCCCTGCGCGCCAATCGCCTCGGCTTGCTGGCCCGGCTGCACGCGGCGATGAATCGCGTCGCCGACCTGTCCAAGCTGGCCGGCTGAGGCGCACGACAATCGTCGTCATGAAGCTCGTCATCCTCGACCGCGACGGCACGATCAACGAAGACCGTGACGACTACGTCAAGTCGGCCGACGAGTGGGTGCCGGTACCCGGCGCGCTCGAAGCCATCGCCCGGCTCAACCACGCCGGCTGGCATACGGTGGTCGCCACCAACCAGTCGGGCCTGGCGCGCGGGCCTGTTCGACATGGCCGCGCTCAACGCCATCCACGCCCGCATGAACCGCGAGCTCGGCGCCTACGGCGGCCGCATCGACGCGGTCTTCTTCTGCCCGCACGGACCCGACGACGGCTGTCGCTGCCGCAAGCCCTTGCCTGGCCTGTTCGAGATGATCGGCGAGCGCTACGGCATCGATCTGGCCGAAACGCACCTCGTGGGCGACTCCTTGCGCGATCTGCAGGCCGGCGCTGCAGCGGGCTCCGCACCGCACCTGGTGCGCACCGGCAAAGGGGCCCGGCTCGATGCGACCCAGATCGACGCCCTGATGCTCGAGATACCGGGCACGCGTGTCCACGCCGATCTCGCCGCCTTCGCGCAGGACCTGATCCACAACGAGCGGCGCGAGCGCGGCATGGCCAACGAAGAGCCTGATTCGCTGTTCGGGAAGCTGAGCTGATGGCCCGCTTCATCGCTGCCTGTCGGTCGGCGCTCTACTTCCTCTTTCTCTTCGTCACCATCGTGCCGTGGGCGACGGCGGCGGTGCTCTATTCGGTGTTCGTGCGCGGCGAGCGGCTGTACTGGGTGTGCGCCGGCTGGCTGAGCGTGTCGGTCTGGGGCGCGCGCGTGATCTGCGGCGTGCGGGCGCGCGTGCACGGGCGCGAGAACCTGCCCGACTCGCCGGTGGTCCTGCTGTCGAAGCACCAGTCGGCCTGGGAGACGCTGGCCTTCCCGACGCTGATGCCGCATCCCCTGTGCTACGTCTTCAAGCGCGAGCTGCTCTACATCCCGTTCTTCGGCTGGGCGATGGCGCGCATGGACCTGATCCACATCGACCGGAGCAAGCGCAACGAGGCCTGGAGCAAGGTGGCCGAGCAGGGCCGACGCTTCATGGCGCAGGGCAACTGGGTGATCATGTTTCCCGAGGGCACGCGCACCGCGCGCGGCAGCCAGGGCACCTACAAGCACGGCGGCACGCGCCTGGCCATCGAGACCGGCCATCCGGTGCTGCCGGTGGCGGTGACCTCGGCGCGCTGCTGGCCACGCAAGAGCCTGGTGCTGCGCCCGGGCGTGGTCGACATCTCGATCGGCAAGCCGATCGACTCGACAGGCCGCGACGCCGATTCGCTGATGCGCGAGGTCGAGACCTGGATCGAGGCCGAGATGCGCCGGCTCGACCCGGAGGCCTATTCGGCATCGACGAGATGAACGCGATGGTGGCGCGCGGCCTGCGCCGCATCGTCGATGTGCTGCAGCGCAGCCTGTTCGACGACGACGCATCGTTTCCATCGATGCTCGCACCGGCGCCGGTGCAACGGGCGCCGGCGTCGACTCCTACTCCGGCACCGACATCGACATCGACATCGACCGCCGCCTCTGGATTCCTCCATCCGCGCGCCACCCGCGAGATCGTCCTCGACGGCCAGCGCGTCGCCTTCCTGCTGAAGCGTTCGCGTCGCCGCAGCATCGGCTTCGTCGTCGGCGCCGAGGGGCTGGCGGTCAGCACGCCGAAGTGGGTGACGCTGCGCGACGTGGACGCCGCCGTGCGTGAGAAGGCGGCATGGATCCTCGCCAAGCTCGTCGAGCAGCGCGAGCAGGCCAGGCGCGCGGCGGCGGCGCGCATGGTCTGGCAGGACGGCGCGACGCTGCAATACCTGGGCGAGCCGATCCGCATCGTTCTCGACGCGAGACACGGCCTGGCCGGCGGTGAAGTTGCGCTCGACGAAGCCGCCGGCGCCGGCGGTCATCTGTCGGCCGTACCGGCGCGCCGCCTGCACGTCGGTTTGCCGCCCGACGCCGGTGCCGATCGGCTGCGCGACGCCGTGCAGAGTTGGCTGCAGCGCGAGGCGCGCGCGCTGTTCGAAGCACGCTGCGCGCATTTCGCCGAGCGCCTGGGCGTGCGCGTCACGCGCCTCACGCTGTCGTCGGCGGCCACGCGCTGGGGCAGCGCCAGCGCCAGCGGCGCCGTGCGCCTGCATTGGCGTCTGATCCACTTCCCGCTGGCGACGATCGACTACGTCGTCGCCCATGAGCTCGCGCACCTGCGCGAGATGAACCACGGCCCGCGCTTCTGGAACGTCGTGCGTTCAGTCGTGCCCGACTACGAAAGCGCGCGCCGAAGGCTAGGCGCCGAGGCGCTCGCCGCCTTCGACTAGGTCGCGGGCGCTTTCAGGCGGTGCGGAAACGCACGACGCCGTCGCTGCCGATCTCCCGCACCAGCCGGCCCTGGTGCCAGAGCGCGTGCAGATGGGCGACCGACTCGCCCATCGCGAAAGTCATCTGGTGCAGGTCGAGCTTGCGCTTGAAGATCACGGGCACGAGCTCGAACGCGCTTTGCGGCCCTTGCGCGCAGGCCTCCATGACGTCGGCGAGGCGGTCGCGATGGTGGTCGCGCAGCTGGTCGATGCGCGTGTGCAACCCCTTGAACGGCCGGCCGTGCGAAGGCAGCACGAGCGTGTCGGCCGGGATGACGCGCATCCGCTCGATCGAGTCGAGATACAGCTTCAGCGGATCCGACTCCGGCTCGATGTCGGTGACGCTCACGTTCGTGGAAATCCGCGGCAGCACCATGTCGCCGCTGATCAGCACGCCGCGCCCGTCGCTGTGCAGCGCCATGTGCTCGGGTGCATGGCCGTAGCCGGCGTGCAGGTCCCATTCGCCGCGCGCTTCGCCGACACCGATGTCGACCGTGTCGCCGCCGAGCAGGCGTCGGTAAGACATCGGCACCGCCGGCACCAGGCTCCTGTAGTAGTTGCTGCGCTTGCCGACCTGGCCCACCGCCTCGGGGTCGGCAGCCAGCCCGTGCTGCGCCATGAACGCCGCCGACAGCGGCCCGCCGAAGCCGGCGCTGGCGCTGCTCGCCAGGCGCGCGACGTTGAAGTCGGTGGCGCTGATCCACAGCCGCGCATTCCAGCGCTCGCACAGCCAGTGCGCCGAGCCGATGTGGTCCGGGTGCATGTGCGTGACGATGACGCGCAGCACCGGCAGGCCGCCGAGCGCGCTGGCGAAGATCTGCTCCCAGGCCGCGCGCGTGGCGGCGTCGTCGATGCCGCAGTCGACGATGCTCCAGCCCTGCGCGGCCTTCGTCTTCGTCGCGCAGCAGCCAGAGGTTGATGTGATCGAGCGCGAAGGGCAGGCCCATGCGCAGCCAGAGGATGCCGGGCGCCACTTCGATGACCGCGCCGCGCTCGGGCAGCGTCTCCCCGAAGGGATAGTCGAGCTGGCTTTCGAGCGCATTCATCCGCGGCTTCCCCTTACACTTGGCACTTTACGTAAACGTCAACTGCGAGTGTAGTTCGCGATGCCTGCAGCCACTGCCCTGGCGCGCCCGCCGCGCACCGTGACGGCGCCGCCGCCCACCTTCACCATCGGTGAGCTGGCGCGCGAGTTCGGCGTGACGACGCGGGCGATCCGCTTCTACGAGGACTGCGGCCTGCTCGAGCCCGAGCGCGCCGGCCGGCAGCGGGTCTACAGCGTGCGCGACCGGACTCGACTGAAGCTCACCTTGCGCGGCAAACGCCTCGGCCTGAAGCTGGCCGAAGTGAGGGAGCTGGTCGACATGTACGAATCGCGGCGCGACACCGGGCCCGCAGCTGCGCCGCTACCTCGGTGTGCTGGCGCGCCATCGCAGCCAGCTCGAGCAGCGCCTGGGCGACCTGCAGACCACGCTCGATGAAGTGGTGGCGCAGGAGACGGCGGCGCAACGCCTGTTGAAAGCGAGGACCGCGGCATGACGACAGAACTCGGCGAGCTGTTCGAGCGCAATCAGCGCTGGGCCGAGAGCACCGAGCGCAAGGCGCCCGGCTTCTTCACCAGCCTGCTCGCGCAGCAGGCGCCGCAGTACCTCTGGATCGGCTGCGCCGACAGCCGCGTGCCGGCCAACGAGCTGGTCGACCTGCTGCCGGGCGAGCTGTTCGTGCATCGCAACCTGGCCAACGTCGTCGCGCACGGCGACCTCAACTGTCTCTCGGTGGTCCAGTTCGCGGCCGACGTGCTGCAGGTGCGGCACATCATCGTCGTCGGCCATTCGCGCTGCGGCGGCGTGATGGCCGCGCTCGAAGGCCGCCGCGTCGGCCTGGCCGACAACTGGCTGCGCTACGTCCAGGACGTGCGCGACAAGCACGCGGCCTGGCTGGCCACATTGCCCGAAGCGCGCCGGGTCGATGCCCTGGGCGAGCTCAACGTCATCGAACAGGCGCGCCACGTCTGCGAGACCACCGTGGTTCGCGACGCCTGGGCGCGCGGCCAGCAAATCACCGTGCACGGCTGGTTCTACGGCCTGCAGAACGGCCTGCTCGAAGACCTGCACATGACGGTCTCGAGCCACGAGGCGCTGGAGGCGAACTACGAGCAGGCGGTGGCGTTGGTGCACAGTCGCCATCCGCAGGGCGCCGGCTTGTCGCCATGAGCTGGCCGGCCGTTCCCGCGCCGAATGCCGCAGCGCGGAGCGCGAAGGTGGCCTCATGAGCGCCGCGCCGGCTTTCCCTGCAGCGCTCACCGACCCGCGCGCCTTCGCCATCGCCGCGGCGATGCTCGAAGGCTTCGATCGCCACTACCGGCTCTTTCGCCAGACCAGCGCCGAGGCGCAAGCAACGCTTCGAGGCCGGCGACTGGCAGGGCCAGCAGCAGCGCGCAGGCGCAGCGCATCGAGTACTACGACCGGCGCGTCGAGGAAGCGGCAGCGCGCCTGCAGAACGAGTTCCAGGCCGCGACCCTGCCGATGGACGTCTGGCAGCAGGTCAAGCTGCACTACATCGGCCTGCTCATCGACCATCACCAGCCGGAATGCGCCGAGACCTTCTTCAACTCGGTGACGACGAAGATCCTGCACCGCAGCTACTTCCGCAACGACTTCATCTTCGTGCGCCCGGCCGTCTCCACCGAGTACATCGAGAACGACGAGCCGGCGGCGCAGCCCACCTACCGCGCCTACTACCCGACGCGCGAGACCCTGCGCAGCACCTGGCTGCGCATCGTCTTCAACTTCCAGCTCGAGCGCGAGTTCGAGAACCTCGGCCGCGACGTCGGCGACGTCATGCAGGCCGTGCGCCAGCATCTCGGCGAGACGCAGCTGCGCGCCAACTTCCAGATCCAGGTGCTGTCCTCGCTGTTCTTCCGCAACAAGGGCGCCTACGTCGTCGGCAAGATCATCAACGGCTTTCAGCGAAACGCCGTTCGCCCTGCCGATCCTGCATGGCCGCAACGGCAAGCTCGTGATCGACGCGGCGCTCTTCGGCGAAGACGACCTGCAGCTGGTCTTCAGCTTCGCCCGCGCCTACTTCATGGTGGCGATGGAGGTGCCTTCGGCCTACGTGCAGTTCCTGCGCTCGCTGATGCCGAGAAAGTCGCGCTCCGAGCTCTACAACGCGATCGGCCTGCAGAAGCAGGGCAAGAACCTCTTCTATCGCGACTTCCTGATGCACACCCGGCATTCGTCCGACAACTTCCGCATCGCGCCCGGCATCAAGGGCATGGTGATGCTGGTGTTCGACCTGCCGAGCTTTCCCTACGTGTTCAAGGTCATCAAGGATTTCTATCCGGTGCAGAAGGACACGACGCGCGAGCAGATCAAGGGCAAGTACCTGCTGGTCAAGCAGCACGACCGCGTCGGCCGCATGGCCGATACGCTCGAGTACAGCAACGTCGCCTTCCCGCGCGACCGCTTCGACGACGAGCTGGTCGGCCGAGCTGAAGCACTTCTGCCCGAGCGTCGTCGAGGAAGACGGCGACACGCTCGTCATCCGCCACGTCTACATCGAGCGGCGCATGATCCCGCTCAACATCTACCTGCACGACGCCACGCCGGCGCAGACGGAGGCTGCGGTCGATGGAGTACGGCAACGCGATCAAGGACCTGGTGCGCGCCAACATCTTCCCCGGCGACATGCTGTGGAAGAACTTCGGCGTCACGCGCCATGGCAAGGTCGTGTTCTACGACTACGACGAGATCGAATACCTCACCGACTGCAATTTCCGCAAGGTGCCCGAGGCGCGCAACGAGGAAGAAGAGATGTCGGGCGAGGTCTGGTACGCGGTCGGCCCGAAAGACGTCTTTCCCGAGACCTTCGGGCCCTTCCTGCTCGGCAACCCGGCGGTGCGCGAGGTCTTCATGGCGCACCACGCCGACCTGCTCGACGCCGCCTTCTGGCAAGGCCACAAGGAGCGCATCCTGGCCGGCTACGTGCATGATGTCTTCCCCTACGACGCGCACAAGCGCTTCGAGAACCGTCGCGCCGCGTCCGTGCCATCCGAGCCGGTTGCAGCGACTGTCTGATTTCCCTATCGAAAGGAGCCGTCATGGCTGATTCCATCGTCATCGTTTCCGCCGTCCGCACGCCCATCGGCGGCATGCTCGGCGACTTCAGCGCGCTTGCCGCGCATCAGCTCGGCGCGGTCGCCATCAAGGCCGCGGTCGAGCGCGCCGGCGTCACCGGCGACGCCATCAACGAGGTGCTGATGGGCAACTGCCTGATGGCCGGCCAGGGCCAGGCGCCGGCGCGCCAGGCCGCGCTCGGCGCCGGCCTGCCGCAATCGGCGGGCGCCGTGACGCTCTCGAAGATGTGCGGCTCCGGCATGCGCGCGATGATGTTCGCGCACGACATGCTGAAGGCCGAGAGCGCCGAGATCCTGGTCGCCGGCGGCATGGAAAGCATGACCAATGCGCCGCACCTCACCTTCGTGAGGAAGGGCATCCGCTACGGCGCCTCGCAGCTGCTCGACCACATGGCGATCGACGGCCTGGAAGATGCCTATGAAAAGGGCCGCGCCATGGGCGTGTTCGCGGAGGAATGCGTCGACAAGTACAAGTTCACGCGCGAGGCGATGGACCGCTTCGCGATCAGCTCCACCGAGCGCTCGAAGAAGGCCAACGAGGACGGCAGCTTCGACTGGGAGATGGCACCGGTGAGCGTGCCCGGCAAGGGCGGCGAGACGATCGTGAAGTTCGACGAGCAGCCGTTCAAGGCCAAGCTCGACAAGATCCCGGGCCTGAAGCCGGCGTTCAAGAAAGACGGCACGATCACCGCGGCCACCTCGTCGAGCATCTCCGATGGCGCCGCCGCATTGGTGCTGATGCGCGAGTCGACGGCGGCGCGCCTCGGCTCGAAGCCGATCGCCCGCATCGTCGCCCACTCGGTCCATGCGCAGGCGCCGAACTGGTTCACGACCGCGCCGGTCGGCGCGATCGAGAAGGTCCTGAAGAAATCAGGCTGGGCGCGCGAAGGACGTCGACCTCTGGGAGGTCAACGAGGCTTTCGCCGCGGTGACGATGGCGGCGATGGCGGAATTCAAGCTGGCTCACGAGATCGTCAACGTCCACGGCGGCGCGGTCGCGCTCGGCCATCCGATCGGCGCGAGCGGCGCGCGCATCGTGGTGACCCTGCTCGGCGCGCTGCGCCAGGCGAAGAAGAAGAAGGGCGTGGCGGCGCTGTGCATCGGCGGCGGCGAAGCGACTGCGATGGCCGTCGAGATGCTCTAGGCCGCAGCCCGCGCCGCGTCGATGTTCGGCACGCACAGCCTGGCGCTCTTCGCGCTGACCACGCTCGTTGTCAACGCGACGCCCGGCGTGGACCTGATGTTCACGCTCACGCGCACCTTGCAGCACGGCGTGCGCGGCGGCCTGGTGGCCGCGCTCGGCATCGCCTCGGGCTGCGTCGTGCACGCGCTGGCGGCCGCCTTCGGTCTGGCGGCCTTGCTCGCCGCCTCGGCCGCCGCGTTCAGCACGCTCAAGTGGCTGGGCGCCATCTATCTCGCGTGGCTGGCCTTCGGCATGCTCCGCGACGCCGCCCGGCCGGCGCCCGAGCCGGCCGCACCGGCCGACGGCGCGCCCGCGGCCAGTCTCGGGCGAACCTATCGCCAGGCCTTGCTCACGAACGTGCTCAACCCAAAGGTCGCGATCTTCTTCCTGGCGCTGCTGCCGCAGTTCATCGACGCCGGCGCGCCAAGCAAGACGGCGGCCTTTCTTTTCCTCGGCGCCTGGTTCGTGGCCCAGGGCTTGATGTTTCTGGCGCTCTTCGCATTGCTGGTCGCGCCGCTGCGCCGCTGGCATCCCTCGGACGCGTGGCGGCGCTCGCTGCAGGCGAGCGGCGGCCTGCTCTTCGCGGGCCTCGCCGCTCGTCTCGCTCTCACGGAGAAATCATGAACGTGCTCGTCATCGGCGCTTCGCGCGGCATCGGCCAGGAATTCGTGCGCCAGTATCGGGAGGCGGGCGACGCCGTGACGGCGAGCGCGCGCGACGATGCCGGCGCCGAGCGTTTGCGCCAGCTCGGCGCCACGCCGATTCGCGTCGATGTCGTCGATGCGGCCAGCGCGTCCGGCCTGGCCTGGCAGATCGATGGCGGCGGCTTCGACATCGCCATCGTCAATGCCGGCGTGTCGGGCGAGCGCGGTGCGGGCTTGAGCACGCCGACCGAAGACGACTTCGATCAGGTCATGCGGACCAACGTGCTGGGGCCGATGCGCGTCATTCCGCAGATCGTCGAAGCGCTGGCGCCGGGCGGCAGGATCGCGGTGCTGTCGTCGCGCATGGGCTCGATCGGCAGCCGCACGGCCGCCGGCAGCTCGCTCTATCGCGCGTCCAAGGCGGCAGTGAACTCCGTCGTCAAGGACGCCTCGCTCGCCTTCGCCGGCCGGGCGGTCTGCATCGCCTTTCATCCCGGCTGGGTCCGCACCGACATGGGCGGCAGCGGCGCCGACATCGATGCCGCCACCAGCGTGGCCGGCATGCGCAAGGTCATCGCCGGACTGCGGCCCGCCGACAACGGCGGCTTCTTCAGCTACGACGGGCAGGTCATTCCATGGTGAGCACGGCGCTGCAGCCGACGCAGGTCGGCGAGACCTTCGGCTTGCGCGTGTGCCTCACGGCCGAGCAGATTCCCGCGTTCGCGAGCTCGGTGCTGGACTTCAATCCCCTCCATCATGACCTCGCCGCGGCGCGGGCCGCGGGCTATCCGGGGCTGATCGCCAGCGGCACGCAGATCGGCAGCATGCTGATGGCGCTGACGGCCACGCACTACGCGAAGGCCCTCGACGACGGCACGCCGCGCAACGGCCTGGGCATGGGTTTCGACATCCGCTTTCGCGCCGTCGTGCTGGCCGACGAGGACATCGAGCTGCGCTGGACAGTGACCGCCATCGAGCGCAAGGACCGGCTCGACGGCTGGATCGTGCAGCTCGAAGGCGATGCCCGTTCGGAGCGCGGCCTGCTGCTGAGCGCCACCGGCACGCTGCTGCTGCGCCTGGGCGCGTGGCCGACGGCGTGAGGCCCGGCGCGCGGCCCACGAGAACCCGATGCAGCTGAGCGAAGACCATCGCGCCGTCCAGGAAGCGGTGCGCGCCTACGTGCAGGACCGCGTGGCGCCGCAAGCAGCGCAGTGGGACAAGACGGCGCACTTCCCGAAGGAAGAGCTGCAAGGCCTGGCCGCGCTCGGCTGCTACGGTGTCGCCGTGCCGACCCACTACGACGGCGCCGGCCTCGACTACCTGGCGCTCGCCATCATCATCGAGGAGATCGCCGCCGGCGACGGCGCCACCTCGACCGTCGTCAGCGTCAACAACTGCCCGGTCTGCTCGATCCTGATGGCCTGGGCCAGCGAGGCGCAGAAAGGAGCGCTGGCTGAAGCCGCTGGCGCGCGGCGAGATGCTCGGCGCCTTCTGCCTGACCGAGCCGCACGTCGGCTCGCAGGCCGACGGCCTGAAGACGACGGCCGTGCGCGACGGCGACGACTACGTGCTGAACGGCGTCAAGCAATTCATCACCAGCGGCAAGAACGGCGACGTCGCCATCGTCATGGCCGTCACCGACAAGGCCGCCGGCAAGCGCGGCATCAGCGCCTTCATCGTGCCGACGGCGACGCCGGGCTACATCGTCGCGCGCCTGGAAGACAAGCTCGGCCAGCACGCCAGCGACACGGCGCAGATCGTCTTCGAGAACTGCCGGGTGCCGGCGGCGAATCGCCTCGGCGACGAAGGCCAGGGCTTGAAGATCGCGCTCTCGGGACTCGAGGGCGGCCGCATCGGCATCGGCGCGCAGGCGATCGGCATGGCCCGTGCGGCCTTCGATGCTGCGCTCGCCTATTCGAAGGAGCGGGTCGCCTTCGGCAAGCCGATCTTCGAGCATCAGGCGCTGCAGTTCCGGCTCGCCGCGATGGCGACGCAGATCGAGGCGGCACGTCAGCTCGTGCAGCACGCCGCCAGCCTGAAGGACGCCGGCCTGCCTTGCCTGAAGGAAGCGGCGATGGGCAAGCTCTTCGCGAGCGAAATGGCCGAACGCGTCTGCAGCGAGGCGATCCAGGTCTTCGGCGGCTACGGCTACGTCAGCGACTTTCCCGTCGAGCGCATCTATCGCGACGTGCGCGTCTGCCAGATCTACGAAGGCACGTCGGATGTGCAGAAGATGCTGATCGCCCGCGCCCTCGGCTGAAGCCATCGGATGTAGGCTTTGCCCATGAACAAGCCGGCCATCGAGTTCTTCTTCGACTTCTCGTCGCCCTACTCGTACATTGCGTCGGAATGGATCGAGGCGCTTGCCGCGCGGCACGGCCGCACCGTGAGCTGGAACGCGATGCTGCTCGGCGTCACCTTCCAGGCCGCCGAGCTGAAGAGCCCGGTGAGCTATCCGGTCAAGCGCGAATACACCTTGTTCGATTTCGAGCGCTCGGCCCGGTTTGCGGGGGTGCCCTACAAGCAGCCCGCGAAGTTTCCGATCCCGACCCAGAACGCGGCACGGCTCTTCTGGTGGCTGCACGACAAGGGCGCGACTTCGGCGGCGGGCTGGGCCCGGCACGCGCTGCGCGGCTACTTCACGCGCGGCGTCGACCTTTCCGATCCCGCCAGCCTGAAGATGCTGGCGGTCGAGTTCGGCATCGATCCCGGCGAAGCCGAGGCGGTGTGGAGCGATCCGCGCTGGAAGGCGCGCCTGAAGGACGTCTGCGACCAGGCGGTGGCGCGCGGCATCTTCGGTGCGCCCTGGTTCTTCGTCGACGGCGAGCCGTTCTGGGGCAACGACCGGCGCGCCCAGATCGCGCGCTGGCTCGAGCACGGACCGTTCTAGAACCTCCTTCTTCGAGGCACAGGTGGATCTGCTCGGATATCTGCGTACTCAGGTGCATGCCAACCGGCTCGCCAACCAGCGCCTGCATCACGTGATGCGAACGCTCTCGCGCGAGGAATACCAGGCGCCGCGCACGAGCTTTTTCCCGAGTCTGGCGAAGACGCTCGATCACATCCTCGCCGTCGATCTCTACTACCTCGCGGCCTTGCACGGCGAAGCCGACATGGAGCGGCAATGGCGCGAGGCGCCCAAGTGCAGCACCGTCGCCGAGCTCGCGCAGGCCCAGGCCGCCGCCGATCTGCGCTTCGTGACCCACGTCGGCGGGCTCTCTGCCGCCGGGCTCGACGAGGTCGTCGCGCTCGATCGCAGGGAAGGCCGGATCCAGCGCGAGCGGCGCGGCCACGTCATCGCCCATCTGCTGCAGCATCAGGTTCACCACCGCGGCCAGGCGCATGCGATGCTGGCCGGCACGAACGTGAAGCCGCCGCCGCTCGACGAATTCCTGATGCCGAGCGAGGCACATCTGCGCGAGGCCGACGTGAAAGCGGAGGGCTGGACCGAAGCGTCGCTGTTCGGCTCGCCCTGAGAATCGACGCCTTCATGGAAAACATCTACCTCAGCCCCGAGCACGAGTTGTTGCGCGAGCAGATCGCGCGTTTCGTGGCACGCGAGGTCGAGCCGCACGCGCTGGCCTGGGAAGAAGCGGGCAGCACGCCGCGCGAGGTGCTGCGCAAGCTCGGCAACGCCGGCCTGTTCGGTCTGATGTACGAGGAAGCCTACGGCGGCGCGGCGGCCGATGCGCTGACCAATCTCGTCTTCGCCGAAGCGCTGTCGCAGTCGACCTTCGGCGGCTTCATCATCACCGTGCTCGTGCACACCGACATGGCCAGCCCGCACCTGCACCATGCCGGCACGCCGGCGCAGAAGGCACGCTATCTGCCCGGCGTGACGGCGGGCGAGACGATCACCGCCGTCGGCATCACCGAGCCGGGCGCCGGCTCCGACGTCGCCGGCATCCGCAGCACGGCCAAGCGCTCGGCCGACGGCAGCGAATGGGTGCTCAACGGCACGAAGCTCTTCATCACCAATGGCGTGCTGGCCGACCTCTACTTCATCGCCGCGAAGACCGGCGAAGGCCGGCATGCGATGTCGATGTTCATCGTCGAGAAGGGCACGCCGGGCTTTCGGGTCGGCCGCGCGCTCGACAAGTCGGGCTGGCTCTCGTCCGACACCGCCGAGCTGGTGTTCGAGGACTGCCGCATTCCCGCGGGCAACCTGCTCGGCGAGGAGAACCGCGGCTTCTACTCGGTGATGAAGAACTTCCAGACCGAGCGCATCGCCCTGGCCGCGATGGCCGTCGGCCACTGCACCCAGGCGCTGCGCGTCACGCTCGAGCACGTGCGCGAGCGCAAGGCCTTCGGCTCGACCTTGTTCGACAAGCAGGTCATCCGCCAGCGCCTGGCCATGTTCGATGCCAAGGTGCGCGCCGCGCGCGCCTTCATGTACCACTGCGCCTGGCGGGTGACGCAGGGCCACGACGTGGTCCAGGAGGTCTCGATGCTGAAGGCGCTGACGGGCGAGCTGGTCAACGAGGTCGTCGCTGGCTGCCAGCAGTTCCACGGCGGCATGGGCTACATGCGCGGCACCGTGATCGAACGGCTCTGGCGCGACGCGCGGGTGCTCGCGATCGGCGGCGGCGCCACGGAGGTGATGCTCGATGAAGTCGCCAAGCGTTACTGATTTCCGCGCCTACTTCCAGACGCTGGCGCGCTACAACGCCTGGGCGACGCGCCGGCTCTGCGAGCACGTCGATGCGCTCGGCGAGAACGACTATCGGCGCGACGCCGGGCTCTTCTTCAAGAGCATCCACGGCACCCTGAACCACCTGCTCGTGGCCGAGCATCGCGTCTGGTTTCCGCGCTTCGCCGAAGGCATCTCGAACAGCGTCGCCCTGAACGAGGAAGTGGAGTCCGACCGGGTTCGGCTGCGCGCGCTGCTGCTCGACGCGGTGGCGCGCTGGCAGCCGCTGATCGATTCGTTCGATGCCGGCCGCTTCGTCGGCACGCTCGACTACAAGACGACCCAGGGCGTGCCGCAGTCGCTGCCCTTTGCGCCCACGCTCGGCCACGTCTTCAACCATGCCACGCATCATCGCGGCCAGATCACCGCTGCCATCACTGCCCTGGGCCAACCCGGACCGGAGCTCGACATGGTGATGATGCTGCAAGCCGAAAGCAGAGGACTGACGCCATGACCGACCCGACCACGATCCGTATCGAGCGCGCCGGCCCGGTCGCCCGTGTCTGGCTCGACCGGCCCGACGTGCGCAACGCCCTCAACGGCGTGCTCATCCGCGAGCTGGCCGCGGCCTTCGCCGCGCTCTCGGCCGAAGACTCGGGCGTGCGCGCGATCGTGCTCGGCGGCAGCGGCAAGGCTTTTTGCGCCGGCGCCGACCTGGCCTTCATGCGCGAGGTCGGCAACTACACCTGGGAGCAGAACCGGGCCGACGCCGAGGTGCTGGCCGAGATGCTGTGGACGCTGTACCGCTGCCCGATCCCGGTGGTGGCGCGCATCCACGGCGACTGCTATGCCGGCGGCCTCGGCATCGCCTCGGTCTGCGACATTCGAATCGCCGCCGACGTGGCCACCTTCTGCCTCAGCGAAGCGAGGCTCGGTCTCTTGCCGGCGACGATCAGCCCCTACGTCGTGCGCGCCCTGGGCGAGCAGGCATCGAAGCGCTACTTCGTGACGGCCGAGCGCTTCAGCGCCGCCGAGGCGAAAGCGATGGGCTTCGCGCACGAGGTCTGCAGCGCCGACGAGCTCGATGCCAAGGTCGATGCGATGGTGGCCCTTCTGGTTGCCAACGGGCCGATGGCCACGCGCGCCTGCAAGCAACTGGTGCACGACGTTGCCGGCCACGAGATCACGCCGGCCCTGCGCGCCGAAACGGCTCGCCGCATTGCCGACATCCGCGCCAGCGCCGAAGGCAAGGAAGGCGTGCAGAGCTTTCTCGAGAAGAGAAAGCCGGCCTGGGTCGAGAAGAGCTAGAGGATCCGGAGGCCCGCCTTGAACCCCGACCTGACGCATCTCGTCGCCGTCGCCGCCGCCCTCGGCTGGGCCAGCGGCCTGCGCTTGTACGCGGTGGTCTTTCTCACCGGCGCGGCCGGCGCGCTCGGCTGGGTCGACCTGCCCGGCGGCCTGCATCTGCTCGAGAGCCCCTGGATGCTCGGCGCGAGCGGCCTGATGCTGTTCGTCGAATTCTTCGTCGACAAGATTCCGGGTCTCGACACCCTGTGGGATGCCTTGCACACGCTGATCCGGATCCCGGCCGGCGCGCTCCTCGCGGCCAGCGTGTTCGGTGGCGATCAGGCGAGCTGGGTCGCCGGCGCGGCACTGCTGGGCGGCACGCTCGCCGCCACCAGCCACGCCACCAAGGCGACGGCGCGGGCGGCCGTGAACACCTCGCCGGAGCCGTTCTCCAACATCGCCATGTCGCTGCTCGGCGACGGCATCGTGCCGCTCGCCCTCTGGCTGTCGTGGGCCCATCCGGTGGCGTTCCTGGTGCTGCTGGCGGCGCTCCTCGTCGTCATGGTCGCCACCCTGTGCCTGCTGTGGAAGTTTCTCCGCCTGGTGGCAGGCAGCTTCACGCGGCGCTATCGTCAGCCGATGTCGCCCCCCGCTCGACTCGAGGTGCATCGATGACTTCGCTCCCTTCCCGCGTCACCCTCGTCGACGTCGGCCCGCGCGACGGCCTGCAGAACGAGAAGCAGAGGGTCGATGCCTCGGTCAAGATCGAGCTCGTCCATCGCCTGCAGGCCGCCGGCCTGAAGGAGATCGAGGTCACCAGCTTCGTCAGCCCGAAATGGGTGCCGCAGATGGCCGACAACGCCGCCGTGCTGGCCGGCATCGCGCGCCGGCCCGGCGTGCGCTACTCGGTGCTGGTGCCGAACATGAAGGGGCTCGACGCCGCGCTCTCGGCGCCGCGCACGGAGTGGCCCGACGAGATCGTCGTCTTCGCTGCGGCGACCGAGGCCTTCAGCCAGAAGAACATCAACTGCTCGATCGCCGAGAGCGTCGAGCGCTTCCGCCCGGTCGTCGCGGCCGCCAAGCAGCACGGCATCAAGGTGCGCAGCGCCGTCTCGTGCGCGCTCGGCTGTCCGTACCAGGGCGAGGTGACGGCCGACGAGGTCGAGCGCGTGGTCAGGCTGATGAAGGAGATCGGTGTCGACCATTGCGGCATCGCCGACACCATCGGCGTCGGCACGCCGAAGCGGGTGCAGGCGGCGATGGAACGGGCGCTCAAGCACTTTGCGCTCGCCGAGGTGAGCGGCCATTTCCACGACACCTATGCGCAGGGCGTGGGCAACGTCTACGCGGCGATGGAAGTCGGCATCGCCACCTTCGACGCCAGCATCGCCGGCCTCGGCGGCTGTCCCTACGCCAAGGGCGCGACCGGCAACGTCGCGACCGAAGACGTGCTCTTCATGCTGAACGGCCTCGGCATCGAGACGGGCGTTGCGATCGATGGGCTGGTCGATGCGGCGGCGTTCATTTCAGGCGTCCTCGGCAGAAAGCCGGTGTCGCGCTCGGCGAACGCCTTGCTGGCGAAGCGCGCGGCCGCGACAAGCTCCACGCCGTCGGCTTGAGCGCAGCGAAGGGACGCGCCTTCGGCGGCTGAAAGGCGACGAGCGCTCAGGCCGATCCGCCGAGGATCTCGGCGTGCACCGGGTTGCGCTGCAGGAAGCTGTCGCGAAACTCGGCGGGCACGGACGAATGCGCACGCTGCCGCAGCCAGGCGGCGGCGCGCTCCGCTTGGCGTGTCGCATCGGCCGGCTGCCCGAGAGCGCGCGAAGCCCGCGCCAGCCACAGACCGCACAGCGCCGGCATGACAGCGGCGCTGTCGCCGCCGAGGAGAACCTCGGCGCGCGCGCCATTCGCCTCGGCCGCCGGCGCGTTGCCCTCCCGAGCCCACAGCCAGGCCTGCAGCGCGTGCAGCGGGCCGAGCTGCTCGTGCAGACCTTCCGGCTCGCAGCGCTCGATCAGCAGGGCGCAATCGGCCACCGTCGCCTCGGACCGAAGGCTGCGCCCGGCGGCCAGCATCAGCTCGCAGCCGATGAGCAGGTTTTCCGAATGCATCGCCGCTTCGAGAGCGGCGGCGGTGGCGAAGCCGGTGGACGTGGCGAGCGCATAGCCCCAGCGCAGCAGCAGCGTGCGTTGGCGCGTCCGCGCCGAGAACTGCGAAGCCGCCGCAAACGCCTCGATGTGCCGATGCGCGAGCTCGGGCCGGCCGAGGTCGAGGTAGATCTCGGCGAGCGTCTCGGCCAGCCGCTGCTGCGGATCGCCTTGCGGTCCGAGGCCGGGCTGAAGCTCCTCGATGACGGCAAGCGCCTCGCCCCAATGGCCGCAACGGCGCTGCACGTCGGCGACGATGCGAATGTTCGCGGCCAGGTCGATGCCGATCATGTCGGTGTTGCGCAGCGCCTCGAGGGCCCGGCGTGCGGTCATGCCGGCCGCATCGAATCGGCCCAGATGGGTCTCGCACAGGGCCACGCGCGCCAGCAGCATCGCCAGCGTCTGCGACGAGCGCGAACCGAGCCGCTGCTGCAGCGCCTGCAGCTCGCTCAGCGCGTAGCGAGCCTGCCCGGTCCACAGGCGCATCAGATTCGTGTTCATCTCGACGCTGAGGGCGCGCGTCTCGCGGCCGATGCTGCGCTGCAATGCGGCCGTCTGCTCGAGCAGTTGCACGGCTTCGCCGAGCCGCCCGTCGTGGGCGGCGTAGTAGCCCTTGGCGAACCGGCACTCGCCTTCGACGATGCGGTCTTCGCTTGTCACCGCCAAGGCCAGCGCGCTGTCGATCAGCTTCAGGAAGCCGACGTCGTCGCCGCACTTGTGCAGGTCGATGGCGCGAAACAAGGTCACACGAGCCTGCTGCGATGGCGTGCGCACCAGGGGCGCCATCCGTTCGACGGCCTCGTTGAGCGCGGCCAGCGGCCCGAGCTCGGTCAGCGACTCGGCGCAATCGAAGAGCAGATCGAACGCGGCGTCGGGCCGGCCGCGCGCCAGCTCGATTGCCGCGGCCCGAAAGAACGCCTCGCGCGTTTCCCGGCTGCGTCCGAGCTGCCACGCTTGCCGCGCCGCGCTTGCCAGATGCGGCACAGCAGCCGCCTCGTCGCCGGCGCTCAGCAGGTGATGCGCGAGCCGCGCCGCGCTCGCGCCATGCTGCGCCAGGTGGACGGCGACGCGCCCGTGCAGCACCTCGGCGATCGGCCGCGGCAGGAGTCGATGCGCGGCCTCGCCGATCAGGTCGTGCATGAAGCCGCGCGCATCGAGCAGGCCCTGGCGCTCGAGCGCGTGCCAGGCATCGGCCAGCTCGAGCACGTCGCGCCGGCTGACCGCGGCGGCCAGCCCGGCATCGAATTGATTGCCGGCGACCGAGGCGATGCGCACGAGCAGCAGGCCGTCGGCGGGCAAGGCCAGGAGGCGCTGCTCGAGCAGCTCGGTCACGCGGGCCGGCGCTTCGAGCTGGTCGGCGCGCAGGTGGCCGTGCTTCTCGAGCGAATGGCGGATCGTCTCGAGCAGGTGCAGCGGATTGCCGCCGATCCGCCGCACCAGCGTCGCGGCGACGGCCTGCGCGTCGACCGAAGGCAGCGCCAGCGATTCGACGAAAGGTGCCACGGCAGCCGCGGCCAGCGGCTGCAAGGCCAGGCTCGTGACGTCGCTGCGCGCGTGCAGGCTGGCGATGCGGGCGGCCGCGACATCGCCATCCGGCCGCGACGCGAAGCCGAAGCGCAACGCCGCCAATCCCGGCCAGACGAGCAGCTCGTGCCAGGTGTCGACGCTGGCGTCATCGGCGAACTGCAGGTCGTCGAGCACGAGCGCGCCCAGGCCGCGGCCGCAGGCCGAACGCAGCAGGTCGGCGATGAACGGCGCCGCCGACCGCACGACAGGCACTTCGCCGGCGAGCGGACCGGACCATTGCGCAACGAAGCCGGCATAGGCCGGCAGCGCCGCCAGGGCGGGCCAGCGCTCGCGCAGGCGCCGGACCAGCCGGTCCAGGGTGGCCAGCGGCACCTTGTCGTCGCCAGGCCGGGCTCGCACGATCAACGCGCCCGGTTGCGACTGCACCGCGGCATCGAGCAGCCGGCTCTTGCCCGAGCCGGCCGGACCGGCGACGACGAAGCGCAGCTGTGCCGCCCAGGCATTGCCGAGAGCGAGGACTTCGGCGTCGCGGCCGATGAGCTGCGGCGGCCGCAAGGCCGAGGCCGGCAGGGCCTGGCCGGGCAGCCAGGCGTGCGGGTGCGCCTGCTCGATCGTCTGCAGCACGGCCAGCGTCTCGCTCGAGGGCCGCGTGCCGACCTCGTCCTTCAGCGTGCGCTCGCAGCGATCGAAGGCGAGCAGGGCGGCAGCGCGGTCGCCGCGCAGGTAGTGCAGGCGCATCACATGGCGATGCGCGGCTTCGCTCAAGGGGTCGAGCTGCAGCAACGCTTCGGCGATCGGCAACGCCGCGGCAAGCTCGCCGCGCGCCTCGAGCGCACGAACCTGGTCTTCGAGGTCCTGCCGCGTCGCGCTGGCGCGGCGCCCGCGTTGCCGGCGCAGCCAATCGTCGAGCGCCGGCGCGTCGGGAAAGCACAGGTCGCCGAGCACGCTCTCGGACTCGGCGAGGTCGTGTTGCACGCCGTCGGCCAGGCGCAGGGCCACGCCGCCCGAGACCAGCGTGCCGCAGTGCTTCTTGAGATGGAAGAGGCGCTGGCGCAGGGTGTTGCGCGCCGCTTCGGGCTCGCTGCCGGGCCACAGCAGCTCGGCCAGCCGCGCGCGCGGCGTCGGCCCTTCGATCGCCAGCCAGGCCAGCAGCGCCGCGTCGCGCGGCGCCAGGGCGACGCTCGACCCCTCGGCAGGCGAGGCCAGCGCGAGGTCGGTCAGTTCGAGGTGCATGGCAGCCGCGGCCGCTCGCCGCGCAGTCCGCGGCGAGTGGCTCTTGGTGGTGGTCTCGATCGTAGCGACGAAAGCGGCCGCGCCGGCCACCTTCACGTCCGATCAGGGGCAGGGCACGGTCGCCGGGCAGACGCCGTTCGCCGTGCGCGGCGTCGTCTCCTTGCACGAGGCGACCGCGGTGAAGGTGTTGCTGGCGAGGAAGTCGGGCTGCAGGTCGGCACGCCAGCCGCGATCGATGCCGAAGCGCGCGCTCGAAAGGATCTCGGTGTTGGTGATGAACTGGCTGAGGGGCGGCCCGAAGATGCGGATCGCCGCCTCGTTGACGGCGACGCCGGGGAACGGGCACGAATTGCTGCCCGAGACCGACGCGCCGCCGGCGAACTCGACGCGCACGTTCTGCATCGTGCTGCGCGGATCGACCGAGCCGCCGAAGCCGATGCCGAGCCAGTCGCCGGCCCTCGAGGCGAGCCCCTGGTCGGACGTGAACACGATCTTCTGGTCGGCGGCTGCTCCGCCGATCGCGATCAACGCGCCCTGGGCGGGACCGGTGCCGTTGCCCGGATCGACGTTGAGGGTTCCGCCGGGCGGGAACTGAACGATGACGCCCGGCTCGATCGTCAGCACGGCGACCTGCCCGGCGATCTGCGAATTGACGTCCATGCGGCCGCCGTCGGCGCCGCTGCCGACGTGATACGGCACGCCGCGGTCGTGCAGGGTCTGATCGTCGAGCACCGGGCCGCCCGAGCCGGCGATGGCGATCGCGTCGTCGCCGTTGCCGGTGTACGTCGCCGCTCGGGATCGAGCCGATGACGCGCGCATAGACGTGCACCGGGTAGCCTGCCGAGCCATGCACGCGCAGGTTCTGCGAGGTGGCGTCGAAGCCGACCGGGCCGTTGATGTAGACGCCCTGGCTGAGCGAGCCGGCGATCTCGACGTCGTCGACGTGGAAGGTGCCGATCGAGGCTCGGGCTCTGCATGTGCAGCGCCCCCGCGTAAGCGGCGTTGGTGTTGAGCGGATCGCCGCCGCCGGTAAGGACTGCGTGGTTCAGCGAGAGGCGTGCCGCCGAGGTTGCGGATCGACGCCCAGGCCTGCCCGGCGACCTTGGCCTCGAAGGTGACGGGCCGGCCCTGGCTGCCGTTGGCGACGAGGCTGCCGCTCGGCGTGACCGTGATCGTGCCGCCCTTGACGATGCGCACCACCGCGCACTCCTGGATCGTCACCGGCGCCGCGACGTTGATGTCGAAGGGCACGATGTGCGGGCTGCCTGCCTCGGTCCAGGTCTCGGCGGCGTTGATGCTGCCGTGGGTCGTGCCGGCGCCGCTCGGCGCCGTGCAGGGCAGGACCGACCCGACCGCGCCGCAGGTCAGGTTGAGGTCGGTCACGTCGGTGGCGCCGACCGTGCCGCTGACGAACGACGTTCCGGCGATCGCTCCGGGGCCGGTGAAGTAGCAGGTCTGGTTGGTCGGCTGTACGCGCACGCTGATGCTGTAGCTCGTGCCGCTGATCGCGCTGGTGTCGCTTTCCCCGAACACGAAGCCGGTGCCGGTGATCGCGGCGGTGCCGAGCTGGACGCCCAGGTTGGGCGCAAAGTAGGTCAGGTCGAGGCCGGTGCCGGTCATGCCGGTGATCGTTCCGCCCACCGAACGCGCCGGCGGGTACGGGCAATCGACCACGACGTTCGTGATGTCGCTGCTGCCCATGGTGCCGCTGCCGTTGCTGACCGTGCAGGTCTGGTCGGGGGTCTGCGGCTCGGCGGCGATGGTGACGCTGTAGGCGCTGCCGGCCGGCAGCGGCGTGGCGAAGGCGTAGCTGCCGTCGACGAAGCGGACCAGATCGTCGCCGCCGTTGTTCTGCAGCTTGATCCCGTGCGCCGAGTGCTGCCTGAGGCCCGTGATCGTCAGCGACACAGTGTGCGTGCCGCACATCACGTCGACGCCATTCACATCGGCGCCCGCGACTGTGCCGCTGCCGTTGACGACGACGCAGGTCTGTGCCGGGTTGGTCGGCTGGTTGGCGATCGAGATGCCGTAGACGGTGCCGTTGACGGCGCTGGTCCGGTTCGCATCGAACAGGAACGCGCCGTTGGCATTGACCTGGTCGATCGAGGGCAGGCTGATGTTGTCGGCGTTGTACTGCAGCGTCAGGCCGGTGCCGGTCAGCCCGCTCACCGTGCCGCCGACCGCGTAGGCGGTCGCGTAGGGGCAGTCGATCGCGACGTTCGTGACATCGCTGCCGGCGATCGTGCCGCTGCCGTTCGTGACCGTGCAGGCCTGGTCGGGTCCGCTCGGCTGCGCCGCGACGGTCACGGCGTAGGCGCTGCCCGTCGCGAGGGCGGTCTTGAACGCGAACGTGCCGTCGCCGTAGACCTTGAGATCGTCGCCCCCGTTGTTGCGCAGGGTGGCGCCGTCATACGAAAGTCGAAGACCGGTGACGGTGATCGACACGGTGTGCGAGCTGTCGTCGGCGCCGCCGCCGCCGCAGGCCGCGAGCAGCAGCAGAAGCGAGCAGGCGCCCGACCTGATTGGAATCGACAACATGACCTGCTCCTTGCACCGGTGGTGCGGAGTTGTAGGTCGGCTGCCGTTATGAAGGCGTTATGACGCGCAAAGGGAGCACGTGGGCGGCGAGATCCTTCGCTGCGCCCAGTTCACTTCTCGACGAAAGCCCGCTCGATCACATAGTCGCCGGCTTGGCCGACGCCGGCCGAGATCGTGAAGCCGGCGGTGTCGAGCACGGCGCGCATGTCCTTCAGCATCGCCGGGCCGCCGCAGATCATGGCGCGGTCGGTGCCGGGCTCGATCTGTGGCAGGCCGATGTCGCCGCAGAGCTTGCCGTTGGCGATCAGGTCGGGCAGGCGGCCCTGGTTGCGGAACGGCTCGCGCGTCACGGTCGGGTAGTAGACGAGCTGGTCGCGCACCTGCTCGCCGAGATGGTCATGGCGGGGCAGGTCGGAAGCGATCAGGTCGGCATAGGCGAGCTCGTCGACCTTGCGCACGCCGTGCACGAGCACGATCTTCTTGAAGCGCTCGTAGGTGTCGGGGTCCCGAATGATGCTCATGAAGGGCGCCAGGCCGGTGCCGGTCGCGAACAGGTAGAGATTGCGCCCCGGCAGCAGGTCGGTCAGCACCAGCGTGCCGGTCGGCTTGCGGCCGACCAGCACGTCGTCGCCCACCTTCAGGTGCTGCAGGCGCGAGGTGAGAGGACCGTCCTGCACCTTGATGCTGAAGAACTCGAGATGCTCCTCGTAGTGGGCGCTGGCGATCGAGTAGGCGCGCATCAGCGCCTTGCCGTCGACCATGATGCCGACCATGACGAAGTGGCCGCTCTCGAAGCGCAGGCTGGCGCCCCGGGTGCAGGTGAAGGTGAAGAGCGACTCGTTCCAGTGATGGACCGAGAGGACTTTCTGGACGTCGTAAGCCGCCATGCGAGCGAATTCCTTTTTCTTGTCGGCGACGCTACTTGCGGCGGGCCGAAGGTGCCGCCACCGCCGCCTGCATGACGCGCGTGATCTCGGCGAGCCAGGCAGCGCAGTGATCGCCGCGCATCAGATCGCTGCCGAGAAAAGACGACAGCGTGTAGCGGTTGGAGAGATAGAAGTAGCCGAGCGCGGCGAGCGTCAGGTAGACCCGATGCACGTCGAGATCGCGGCGGAATACCTTCTGCCGCGCGCCCTCGGCCAGTATTGTCCCCAAAATGTCGAGCACCGGCCGGGACAGCTGCTTGACCTTCACCGACTTGGTGATATGCAGGCCGCGCATGAGGTTCTCGTTCGAGAGCAGGGCGACGAACTCGGGGTGCGTGAGGTAGTAGTTCCAGGTGAAGGCGATGAGCTGGCTCAGCGCCTCGGCGGGCCGGGTGGCATCGAGCACCAGCGCGCTCTCGGCCTCGCCCAGCTCGGCATAGACGCCTTCGAGCACCGCGAGGTAGAGCTTTTCCTTGCTCTCGAAGTAGTAGTACAGCATGCGATCGCTCGAGCGCGCGGCGCGCGAGATGCGCTCGACGCGCGCGCCGCTGTAGCCGTGGCGCATGAACTCGGTGCGCGCCGCGCGCTGGAGGCGGGCGCGGGTGCGCTCGGGGTCGCGCGATTTCGAAGCGGGCATGGTCTAGGCAAGGCAGCCGCGGCATGCTAGATTGACTCCGCAATGAAGTAAACACTTCATTCGCAGGGAGCTTATGCAGTGACCCCCCGTTTCGAGCGACCGGCGTCGGTAGCCGATGCCGTGCACCTTCTGGCGGCCGGCGACTGGACCCTGCTTGCCGGCGGCACCGATCTCTACCCGGCACACGTCGGCAAGAAGCTCGCGCGCCCGCTGCTCGACCTGTCGCGCGTCGCCGGCCTGCGCCGCATCCGCCGGGTCGAGGGCGGCTGGACGATCGGCGCCACCACCACCTGGACCGACCTGCTTCGCGCCGACCTGCCGGCTCTTTTCGACGGCTTGAAAGCGGCCGCGCGCGAAGTGGGTGGCGTGCAGATCCAGAACACGGGCACGCTGGCGGGCAACGTCTGCAACGCCTCGCCCGCGGCCGACGGCATTCCGGCCCTGCTGGCGCTCGGCGCCGAAGTGGAATTGCAGAGCGCGGCGGCGACACGGCGCCTCGCGCTCGCCGACTTCGTGCTGGGCAGCCGTCGCACCGCGCGCCGGCACGACGAGCTGGTCGTCGGCCTGCACATCCCGGAGCAGAGCGTGCGGTCGCGCTCGGTCTTTCAGAAGCTCGGCGGTCGCCGCTACCTGGTCATCTCGATCTCGATGGTCGCCGCCACGATCGACGTCGACGAGCGCGGCCGTGTCGAGGCTGCCGGCGTCGCCGTCGGAAGCTGCTCGGCTGTGGCGCAACGCCTGGCGGCGCTCGAGGCGCGCCTGCGCGGCGTCGATGTCGCGTTCCTTGCCGAATGCGTGCAGCCCGGCGACCTGGCGCGCCTGCGTCCGATCGACGACGTGCGCGCCAGCGCCGGCTTTCGCTTCGACGCGACGCTGACCCTGCTGCGCCGGGCGCTCGCGGCCTTCGCGCCATGACCGCCCGCGATCTCGAGGCCGGCCAGATCGTGCGCCTGCACGTCAATGCCGTGCCGCGCGAGCTGGTGGGCGGGCCGGCGCGGCGCCTCTCGGATGCCTTGCGCGACGAGCTGGGCCTCGTCGGCACGAAGATCGGTTGCCACGCCGGCGATTGCGGCGCCTGCACCGTGCTCCTCGACGGCGAGCAGGTGTGCTCGTGCATCGTCGCGGTCGGCCAGTGCGAGGGCCGGGCCGTGACCACGGTCGAAGGCCTGGCCGGCGACGCCGGCGAGCTGTCCTTGCTGCAGCGTGCATTCGCGGCGCACGGCGCCGCGCAATGCGGCATCTGCACGCCGGGCATGCTGATGAGCGCCGAGGCTCTGCTGCGCACCAATGCGCGGCCGAGCGAAGCCGAAGTGCGCGATGCGCTGGCGGGCGTGCTCTGCCGCTGCACCGGCTACACCAAGATCGTCGAGGCGGTGCTGGCCGCCGCGTCGGGCGTGGTCGCTGCGTCGGCCGCACCGGCCGCCGGCGCGGCCGTCGGCTGTCGCGTCGAGCGGCTCGACGCAGCCGCGAAGCTGCGTCACGGCACTGGAATTTCGAGTGGCCAATGCGCGTTCGAACGAATTGATTGAGATCGCGGCGAAGGTGATCGTCAGCCGTTTCGAGCAGGTGGATGGCGTGCATACCCGGCGCTACTATCCGCTGAAGCTGGAACGGGATTCGGTTGTTTTTCTTCCGTTAACCTGGACGGTGGTCCATCCGATTGAAGAGGGCAGTCATTTTGTATGGGGAGTCGTCGGAGTCGCTTCGCGCTTCCAATGCGGAGATTCTGGTTCTCCTGAAGGCCTTCGACGAGACCTTTTCCACCATTGTTCAGACTCGAACCTCCTACACGTTCGACGACATTGTCTGGGGAGCGCGTTTCGCGAACGCCTTCATGGCCGATGCGGCCAAGAGCTTCGTGCAGGGTCGCGGCAAGAATCGGAAGGTGGCGGTCGATATGCGGCTTTTCGATATTATCGAACCGGTTGTCGAGCGATTAAATCGTTGAATATCCGGCGCTGCTCCCGCAAAATAGCTGCGACTCTCAACACCTCAATGAGTGAAGTTTGATGTAGCTTTTTAGCTTCAGCGCCGGCAATTGTGTCTGCCTGCGCACAAACACAACTGGAGGAAATATGGCTGAAGCAATTCTGAAGCGGGCATCCGGTGTTTCCATTGTCCTGGGTATTCTCATGATCATTGCGGGCATCATCGCGATGTTCGCGCCCTGGGAGGCGGGACTGGTGATCACGGTGGTGGTAGGCTGGTCGGCTATCTTCAATGGCGTTGCGCAAATCATCTTCGGATTCCGCACGCATGGCGGCTGGCACGTGATCCTTGAGGTTTTTCTCGGCATTATCTACATCATCGCCGGCATTTACCTGTTGATGCACCCAATCGGCGGGCTGCTGGCATTGACGTTGATACTAGCCTCATTCCTGTTGGTGTACGGGGTCTTTGCGCTCCTGCTGGCCTTCCGCATCAAGCCTCACAACGGCTGGGGATGGGTGCTTTTTGACGGTATCATCACCATTCTTCTTGGCATTCTGATCTGGGCGCACTGGCCGTTCAACGCCGACTGGGTGGTCGGAACGTTATTTGGCATCAGCATTTTCATGTCGGGCGTGACCCGCCTGATGATGTCCCTGGCGCTGCGCAAAGCGGTTGCCGCAACGTAGCCGCGCGATCGAATAGCGCAAATTACTATCCGTCAAGAAAGCGCCACCTGGCGAATCGCTAGGTGGAGTTTTTACTACGCAATGGTGGCGTTCGAATTCTCACTTGGAGTCGACCGCGGCGTGATCCCGGTTCCCAGCTGAATTGATCGAGCACCTCGGTGGTTCAGGTATGTCTGCAACTCTTCTCACCAAGGTCGGCATCTCTGTAGCCATGCCGCGACGACGCACTCAATCGCAATCAGACTTCTTCCCGTCTTTTCGATCACTGAAGGCGGCGCGAGAGGCTTCCAAAGATTGCCGGGCCTGTGATCTGTGGCGGCACAGCACGCAGACCGTTTTTGGCGAAGGCGCTGCGCACGCACGCATGATGTTTGTGGGTGAGCAGCCCGGAGACAAGGAAGACCTGGAGGGACGGCCGTTCGTCGGGCCCTGCCGGCGCGCTTCTGGACAAGGCTCTGTGGAAGCGGGTATTGATCGCAAGGAAACCTATGTCACTAATGCCGTAAAGCATTTCAAGTGGGAGCCTCGTGGCAAACGGCGCATTCATAAGAAGCCGAATTCCAGCGAGGTAGCCGCTTGCCGGCGGTGGCTGGATGCAGAGATTGCGCTGGTAGAGCCGGAAGTGATCGTGTGCCTGGGTGCGACGGCTGCGCAAGCCTTCTGGGACAAGATTTTCGAGTGACACAGCAGCGCGGTGAAGCTCCTGCCGTTTGAAAGCCGCGCCGCATGTGTTGGCGACCGTACATCCCTCATCGATCTTGCGGGCGCCCGACGAGGAAACCCGGAACGAGAGTTTGCGAGATTCGTCGCAGGACTTCGTGTTGTTGCAACAGTTTTGAAACAGCGTCTCGCTGCATGAGAATCGGGATTGAAGAAAGTCTATGATTCGTTCATAGTGCTGGAATCGCCGCTTCGTGTAAGGTTCTCTGTGTTGTCAGTGGGTGTTTGTGGCTCCCGAGCTAGAGCAAATTCGCCGCGAAGTGGAAGCGATGATCCATGGTTGGTCGGAAGTGCATGGTATCGTGCGCTACCGGGAAAATGGACGAGCGCACAGATCTTCGAACATCTGCTTCTCACCTACACCGGAACCAGCAAAGGGCTTGCGCAGAGCCTTGGACAACGGCAGCGTCACTCGCCGGCGATCCCACCTTGTCAGACCGGGTGAGGAAACTGGTTGTGACCAGGTTCGGTTACATGCCCACCGGCAGGGTGGCCTTCAGGCAGATCTGCCGGATGACGGCCTCGGGCGCCGAGTCGATGCGGCGCTTCTACGACGCGCTGGTGGCCATGGATGCCACGCTGACCGATGCCGAACGCCGCTTTGGCAAAGGCGCGCTATGCTGCTGGATCATCCCTTCCTTGGCCCGTTGAATGCGCAGGAGTGGCGGCGATTTCATCGTACCCATACCCGGCATCACTTGAAACAGATTGCTGAAGCCGTCGCGCAGCGCTCGCGCAGTCCGCAGCGGCGAGTTTCCGCTTAAAACATCTGCAAGTACCACGTCCACACTGCTTCGCCTGCAAAGACGACGAACAACGAACACGCGCCCAGGAAAACTCCGAAAGGGATCTCACGGCTCAGAAATGGCTTGCCGGCTTGATCCGGGGTCGACTCGCTGCATCGCGGTCAAATGACCTCACGCATCAGGAGAATCGCCACGTAGACCACGGCAGAGATGGGAGCCAGCGCGATGACCAGCACCATCAGCTTCACGCCCAGGAACGCTCCCGACATTCCCATAAGCGCGATGTCGCCGAATCCCAGCCCGTGCTGCTTTCGCACCAGGTAGTACATGGCCCACGCCAAGTAGAAGAATCCTGCGCCGACGAGCGCGCCTAGCAAGGCGTCCATCAACTGGAACAGATGCGCGGCGGCTACTTCCCTGCCAAAGATGCGAAACAGCAGGCTTGTACCGGCGTAGTCGGTCGGAACGAACCAGGCGAAGACAAGACCAAGCACAATTCCGGTATAGGTAAATTCGCGCGGCAGCAGCCCGATTTCCGCGTCCATGAAGATCAGGCCGATCAGCAGGAAGCTGAACACGCAGAACTTCAACGTCAACCAAGTGAACCCGAATGCGCATAGCACGCATCCAGGAACGCCAGTCCGGTCAGCAACTCAACCGCCGGATAGCGCAATGAGATACGTTGCCGGCAATTGCGGCAGCGTCCACGCAGAATGATCCAACTGAGCAGTGGAATGTTGTCGTACCAGCGGATGGCCGCGCCGCAATAGGGGCAGTGCGAGGGTGGCGAGACAATCGATTCGTCGCGCGGGATGCGGCTGATGCAAACATTCAGGAAGCTCCCGAATGCCAGACCAACCACGAACAGCGCGCATTCGAGCAGTCGATCCAAGTCGGGGTTCGAGATCCTCCCAAGTGATTTAGGGTTCGCTGGAAGCTTAGCAGGTCGCCGCTCAGTGTGTGTCGCACAAGGCTGCTCAGGCGGCATCTCGCCGATCCAGTTCATCCGTTTGCGATTGACCAGGCGCACTTCTGGCGGATGCTGCTGCCAGCCGTGTCCGTTTTCCTCGCGGATGGGCACACTATAGCAGGCTAGTGGCCTCATCGGGCTCCTTCTCTTTCCACTCCAACAGCGTGGCCTCCAGATCGTCGGACAGTGCCTCATTGCTCCGGACACACAGAATCCATTCGTGCAGGGCGTCCATGGCGTATGCGCCCGCGGTCACACCGGGGATTGCGGTCTTGTATGTTGCGCCATGCTCTCTGGCGATTTGCTCGGTCTCGTCTTCGGAGTATTCGTCGATCACCAAGACCTCATCGCAGGAGCGCAACGAATCCAGGGTGCGACCGAGACGCAGGGCATCATTATGGGTGTGTAGCAGGGCACTGATTTTTGGCATTCACCATTCCTAGTGAGAATATCGCAGCCAAGAAAGGCTGTGTAGAAGAAGATGCAAAAAGGCGCAGCCGAGTATAGTGACTGCGCCTGTGCATTTCTCAATTCACTAGGATACAGGGCGAGCGTCCGGCGTCGCGGTTGTTCATGCCTTGCGGAATAACCGTCAGGGTGTTGATGGTCTGGAAGTTCAGCACGGCTTCAGGGCGAGCTTGATCTGCTCGACCCTTCTTTGCCGCCGAGACGCCCGTGCCGGCGCCTGCACCGCTGGCAGCGCCGATCGCTGCTCCTTTGCCGCCGCCGATGATGCCGCCCAGAACGGCTCCGGCTGCCGTGCCTATGCCGACCTTGGTCGCCGTGTTCTTACCTTCGCCTTTACCCTCACGCGACCACTGATTGGTCTGCACGTTGTACGTCTTACCATTAACCGATAGCGAAGTGAGCTCCAACGTCAGCAGCGAATGCCCGGCAAATCGTCCCGCGCTCTGGACGTCGGCCACACGCCCAACGACGTCGGCCCCGAAGGAATCACGGTTTCGCCGTCAATCACGATGGGCGAGCTCAGCGATCCATGGAAGGTGTCGCCGATCTGGTTTGTCTCCGAGTCGAGCAGGATCGTTCAGGCGAACGGACAACTGGGTGCCGGCGGGAACCGTAATCTTTTGCGGAGGCGGAGGCGGCGGCGGCGGAGCTGGGGCCGCTTGCGGCTCGGGCTCCGAGCTACTGGCGGCGCCGGAGGCTGGCAGTTGCGCCAGGGTAGCGTCGCTGGGCGTCTCGTCGCGATTCGGCGTTCCGTTGATGTCGCGTGCGCGCTCTTTGCCGAGCTGCCTTCTTTTCCCGTTGACGGGTTTTCAGTGCAGACGGCGGCGGCGCCGCATGCGAGCAGGCTGCGGGCGGTGGCGCTGCTTGGGCCTGCTGCACCTGCAGGTTGTTGACCACGGTCCGGACACCGTCAATGGCGCCCGCGTCATTGGCAGCGGCCGTGCGTTCAGCATCGCTGTCGACGCTGCCCTTGAGGGTCACAACCCGCTGGCAGCCTGAACGCTGATCTCGCGGCTCTGGATTGCAGGGTCGCCATAAATCTTCGTTCTGCACGTCGCTGGCGACTTGCGCGTCGGTGCGCTCAGGCTTGCGCGAGCATCCGGCAAGCGTCACGAGGCTAACAGCCAAGAGCAAAGTCGACCTACAGATGAGCCTTTGGTCCTCATTGCTACTCCTGACTTCAGTGAACTTCCCGTATTAATGAACACGATTTCCGAGCAGACACTTGTCGCTATGGGGTGTGTCAAGAATTACGTCACCTGAACGAAAAGACTGCTGCGGAAGACGGGCGAACGAAAGCGACTCGGCCAAGTCGCACAGGCCGATTTGCGACTTCCGGCGCTTATGCTGGAAAGAGGCGCAGCTACTACACAGCAAATGGTTACAGCTGCAGAAGAGCGGAAGCGAAGCCGGTCAGCTCGACGACGATGACGACGACGGCGGCTCCGTAAGCCGATTGTTGATGGCAAACAGCGCCAGTTCCAAACGGCTGGCGACGCCGACCTTGTCGAAAATATTGGTCAGGTGATGCTTCACGGTGTCTTCGCTAAGCGAAAACTTGCGGGCAATTTCCTTGTTGCTGAGTCCAGCGACGATGGTCGTCAGGATGTCCATCTCGCGCTTGGTAAGGCCGAAGTTGCGCTGCGGTTTCTCTCCGGACGGATTGGTGCGCATGAACTCGACGATGTCGCCGACGGCTTCGCGTCCAATCCAGTACTGGCCTGACATGACGGTGCGGATGGCTTTCATCAGCAGCTGAGTTGCGGCTTCTTTCATGACCACACCGCGTGCGCCCAATTGCAGGGCCTGCACGATCTCCATACGCTCGACGGCGGCGGTCAGCACGATGATCTTGGTGTTCACCTTGTCGCCGTTGTTGGAGAGCTCGCGCATGGCGTCCATGCCCGGAACGCGGGGCATGGCCAGGTCGAGCAGAAGAACATCAGGGTGTTAGTTCGCGGGTTTGCGCTACGGCTTCGGCGCCGTCGGCAGCTTCGCCCACTACCTCCAACTCAGGCTCGGCCTCCAGCAACCGGCGCAATCCATCGCGAAAAATAGTGTGATCGTCTGCGATAACGATGCGCACTGACGTCTCCTTCTTATCCATAGGGTTCGTATCCTTTCTGCGGAATGGTAATCTCCAACCTCGATCCGTGGCCCGGAGTGGATTCGATCGACCATGTCTCCTCCAATCGCGCGGACTCGTTCCTTGATGACGGCCGGTCCCCGGCGAAGCGTCGAGCTCCGCGAGCGTAAGACGTCCAGCGAATGGGAAGCCGTTTCCGTCATCGTTCAATACCAGCTTCCACAGACCATCCTGCGCGCCGAAGCGCACAACCGCCGACTGCGCGCTACTGTGCTTGCGGATGTTGACCAGGCTTTCCTGTACAATCCGCACCAGTTCCCGGCAGGTAGCCGCAGGAAGCGTAACTTCCTGCAAATCGGAGATGAAGCGTACGGCAATGCCAGTGTCTCTGGAGAAGCGTTCCACGAGATCGGCAATAAAGTCAAGAAATTGATGAGGTCCGATGTCGACCGGACGCATAGTGTGCATCAGGTCGCGAAGGTTCAAGACCTCGTGCCGCAGCAAACCCTGGATGCGTTCCAGTTCCCCGGAAACCATTGGATCGTCATGGTTACGACGACGCAGCACATCGACCTGCATTTCGATGCTGATCAGCGACTGAATCGTCGTGTCGTGCAGTTCGCGCGCGACTCGGGCGCGTTCGCTGGCTCCTGCGCGGGTACGAGAATCCCGACACCAGGTAAACCGAGTACAGCGCCGGAGCAACCTGCCGCATGATTCCTGTGCGAAGCGCAAGGCGACCTGTCGCTGCCGTCCCAATCGCGGGTTCACCAGCACCAGGCGGCCTGACCAGTCGCGCCCCATCTCGTGACTTACGACGAGGCAGGATTCTGCATCCGGGACCGGCATCGCCAGGTCACACGCGCCGGCCGGCTCGATCCGACGTCCCTCGTCATCCACTGCCGTTACCAGGCATCGAGTGCCACCGTTACGCTGGATGTAGAAGGTATGAGGGTAGCCGGACATCAGATCACTGGCTTTCTGGTTCGGCGCGATCTCGGTTGCGTGAAGCGTCGGCTTTGCACACGAGGGCAATCTCCCAACGAAAGGCACGGCCGGTACTGCTCTGGGCAACGAGTTCCAGAACGGCGGTACCTTGAAAGACACGACCCAACTCCGCCAAGACCTCCTGCAACACAGCCGAAAACTTCTGTCCCAGCTGCGCCAGCGAAAGCAGCCGGTTGGTGAGTGCGATCTCGGCGCGCAGCTCCTTTTCGGTTTCAGCGAGCATTCCTAACAACGCACCCACGGTGAGCAGGAAGATGCAGCGCATGACGAGGCGAACGGGATCGTACTCCCCCGTAGCCATGTCTTGAGCTTGAGGTGCTATGGCGCCGCACCCTGAAATACTCCAGAACCAGAACCGCCATGCTGATCAGGGTGGTAGCAATGGTTTCCAGGAAGCCCCAGCGAAAGGCGGCCGCGATTACCGCAAACAGGAACAGCACGAAGAAAGGACGATCGGGACCGTTGGCCAGAAGGCATAGCAAGGCGGGCCAGGCCAGGTCGTTTAACTGAGCACACAGGGTAAAGGTCCGGCTCAGAGGAACGCTCTCCAGCCAGATCACGAGTAAGAAGCTGCAACCCACATAACTGAACAGCAGAACGATGCCGATGGGATGATGATGCGCTCCCGTGGAGGAGTGGATCAACCAAGCGGCCAGACACGTAAGTGACAGGAACAGACGCGAAAAGGCGAGAATGCGCTCGACGCGTAGGTCCTCGTATCTCTGCCCGACGGCTCTGAGCCGCGACAGGAGTCTGGGACCGAAAAGTCGGCCATACGAGCGTTCTCTTCACGGCAAACCCTGAAATCAGTGGCCACGATTATGACACGAAAGCGCTATATTTCATCCAAGTTTCCGATGCGGAACGGCGAATCTGTTCCAAAATAAGTATTCCGGATCACCGCGTTTGGTGACCAGAACTCACTGCGGCTTATGGGTTTTGGCCGGGTTAGTTTAGGCTTGAGTTAGCAGGGACTTAGGCGCAAGATTGCGGCAGAGTAGCTGCAGGGTCGTGGCTACCACTGGCGACGGTGCTGGGAGCTGGGCACGCCGGGACCGCCGCGGACGTGGATCCCGATTCAGACGGGAGGAAGAGATGGCGAAACGTGAAGTCAATATACTGCTTTCGGATGTCTATCGCAGTGTAATCGCTGGCAACTGCCTGACGTGTACACGGTATTTCGCTCGACGCAAAGCGGCAACACCGGTCCAAAGTACGACTCTGCCAACCAGGTGAAGATCAAGGGCTCCTCCAGGACATTCAGCGAAACGCCCGGCGAGCTCTCGAGGGAACTGCAACTGCGTGGTCAAAACTGACACCGGCAAGGTCTTGTTCAAGTAGCACCGACGGATTCTTGAAAGAAATCGACGCGTCGTTCAAGAAGGGCGATCAGATCGAAGTCATGGGTGCCAAGTACAGCGCACCGGAAGGCGAGAAGATTCTCGCGAACGAAGTTACCGTCGGCAACAACACCACAACCCTGCGCGACGATCGCGGAATTCCCGTGTGGGTAGGGTGGAAGGCGCCCAGGAAGTAGCGGCGTGAGCGGGGATGACCGTCTCGGGCGATCAACTCTCGCTAAGGGTTCAAATGACAGCGCGGTTCGCAATCGTGCCCCGCTAAGCTTTATTTTTCCACGCGTAGAAAGTCCCGTAGAGGCGTTTACCGCGATCCGCAGTTTAGCGTCGTCCTGGCTGGTGCCGTAATGACGTGCCACAGCAACAGGTTCTTCGCATTATCCCAATCCAATACGAAGTAAGACCGGCTGCTTAGGATCTTTCTTCGTGAGCTTACTGCCGCCATTCTTCTCCGCCACCTCGTAGGCTTTGTCGCTGTCGACTTAAGGAACTCGAAGTTGAAGACGTGAGTGGACGTGTTGGTGGGCTCCACGAATCTTCAGCCGTAAAGCTCACGCCTCGCTCGGGAGCGTCGGGGCCCACCAGTCCAGACCAGATGAACATCTTCATCATGCGGCGCGCAGGCGAGGCGAAGGAAGCGCGCCGCAAGCCGGCCTTCCCTTCGCCCGTCGGAGCGTCGGCCGTGTATTGCGATTGCAAACGGAACGGGTGGCGTCGCCTGCCCATCCGCGCGCCGAAAGGTACATTTCTGAAAGGCGACCCGGCCGGTCACGTACTCAGGCTGGCTTGGGAGCAGGTTTGGCCGACGTGATTCGGGGAAGGATTGTTTGACGAACAGCCGGTAAACATGAATGAGGTCAGATAAAGAGGAGACAGAGCTTTCTAAGTCAAGTTCCTTTCATTGGAGAGCGAGCCGCTAGTCGTTCGCTACTAGCCAGAAGGCCTTTCTTCATCCGACGTCGTGTCGCTTGAACAGAGCACGTACCCTCAGTTATCCGCGCACCGCGTCGACAAGCAAAGGGAATCGATCCGTGTCAATCGCTGTTCATGAACCAGATGTCAATTCGGCCTCTGGCGGTTGCTAGTGGATGAGCGGGTGCGCCCCAGCTATATCTGGCCAGGAGAGCCACTCCGCCCGCTACGAACAGTGCCGCAAGCCATCGCCGACGGTCGACCCGTTCCTTGAGAAAGATGCGCAGCGGCAAAAGCGTTCGCGATGAACGTGAGGGAAGCCGGAAGCCGGCCCAACGACGCTGACATTCTCCCAGGAGAGCGTCATCAGACAGGCTGAAGAATGCCATACACCATGAAGAACAGGCCCAATATAAAGCGCGATGTCGAACTGACCCGCAAGACTGCGCGGACACGTGTCCTGCGAGACAGTCGGACTTCACCCACGATCGCCGATCTCTTGTCATCGCCCCGGCTTGCCGGACGTCACCGCCAGTGGTAGCTGTCACTACGATGGCTGCGATGCCCGCTCCAGACTGTAAGCTGTACTCATACGTTCTTTGCTCGCTGAACTCTGGTTGCAATCACATGCCCGGAGTGCGGCCGGGCCTCGCGCGAAGATTCACGTCGGCCGTGTGAGAGCTGGTCCCGTAGCAACAAACCCTGCACACCGAGGCGGTGGATGCAATGAAGCCGATTCCGAGCCAGTGGGTCGGGTGAACGTTTTGCATGAGGAAGAACTTCCCCAGCAGGGCCATCAGAACATAGCTCATGGCCGTGGCGGGGAAGTACGTAGGTAAGATCGGCCCAGGAGAGCGCGGTGAGATAGCTGCTCAGGAAAAGCACTAACAGGCAGATGCCGGTCAATCACCCAGGGATTCCAAGACGCGAGCACAAAGGTGCCAGTTCGCGGAGGTGACCGCGCCAAAGTCGCGCATCCCGCGGCCCAGGCAGACATCGCCCGAGCGGCGAAGAATACCACTGCAAGCAGAACCAGGTATTTGCGAAACGTCACGCCAACCCCTAGGCGTTGACCGTCTCAGCCGTTTCGGATTTGCTCCGGCGCCGGTATTGGATGTTCCCCGGTGGGACGGAGGGTCCGGCATCGCTTTCCTCGTGACGCGCGATTCCTTCACCGCGCGATTGCGCGCGGCGCGCAGCTTCATGAACGACTTGCTTCCTTGTATAGAGCGCTTGCGGTCCGTGGTTGAAGACGGCTTCTTCACGATGCGGAAGATCGCTTTCGGCCGGAAGTAGTACTCGTCGTAGAAGCGGTGCACCATCTCCATGACGTAGTCGCGGGAGATGCCGGGATACTCGATCATGGCGACCTGGTGTCCGCCTTCGTCGACCATCTGCGCGCCTTCATTCAGGATGAAGCCGTTGGCCTTGGCGTAGTCGTAGAGCTCGGTTCCAGGATAGGCGTGCGCCACCGAAACCTGAATGGTTTCGAAATCGAGTTCCTTGGCGAAGTCGATAGTGCGGCGGATGGTTTCTTTGGTTTCGCCCGGCAGGCCGAGGATGAAGTCGCCGTGGACGATCAGTCCCAGCTTCTTGCAATCCTTGGTGAACTGGCGCGCGCGCTCGACGGTTGCGCCCTTCTTGATGTTCTTCAGGATCTGCTGATCGCCCGACTCGTAGCCCACGATGAGCAGGCGGCAGCCGGCTTCCTTCATCGCCTTCAGAGTTTCGTAGTCGGTGGTGACGCGCGAGGTGCAGGACCACGTCATCTTCAGCGGCTTCAGCTTCTCGCAAAGCTCGATGGTGCGCGCCTTCTGAATGTTGAAGGTGTCGTCGTCGAAGAAGAATTCTTTCACCCACGGCCAGTATTCCTTGGCCTTCTTCATCTCGGCGGCCACAGCGTCGGAGGAGCGCTTGCGCCAGGGATGCCCGCTCAGCGTCTGCGGCCACAGGCAGAACGTACACTGCGCCGGGCAGCCGCGCGTGGTGTACAGCGAGACGAACGGATAAAGCAGGAACGGAACGTTGTAGCGGCGCGGATCGATGTCGCGCTTGTAGACGTCGACGACGTCGGGCAGCGCGTCGAGGTCGCGACGGCCGGACGGTCGGGATTGTGCACAACTTGCCGTTCGCGTCCGCGATAGGAGATGCCGAGGATCTCGTTCAGCGGCTTGCCATTGGCATACTCCACGGTCGCGAAGTCGAACTCGCGGCGCACGATGAAGTCGATGGCCTTGCCTTCTGTCAATGACTTTTCGGGCAGCGGTGGTGACATGCGGGCCAACGAAGCAGATCTTCAGCTTTGGATTGGCCTCCTTCATCGCCGCGGCCAGCCGGATGTCGCCCGGGAAGCCCGGCGTGCTGGTAAACAGCACCAGGAATTCGTAACTCCTTGCCGATCTGGATGGTCTCTTCCGCGCTCACGTGATGCGGCGGAGCGTCGAGCAGGCGTGACCCTTCCAGCATTCCGGCGGGGTAAGCCAGCCAGACCGGGTACCAATAGGACTCGATCTCGCGGGTGGCGGGCCAGCGCGAACTGGCGCCGCCATCGTAGTTCTCGAAAGAAGGAGGGTTCAGAAATAGTGTCTTCAAAGGCATAGTTTCTATCAATCGTAACATCTGTTCACGGCCTGCCGGAACCCCTTGAGAATCGCTATAAGTTAGATGCATTTCGTGGTTCGCAGCGAACGGCGATTAACGGGGTGGAATGGCCCAATTTTCCAGTTCACCGGTAAGGCGCAGAAGCTGGAGTTCGGCCCGGCTCAGCTCAAATTCGGCATCCAGATAGGCGGCGTACTTGTCGTTGGCGTCGAGTTCGGCATTTTGCTGATCGCGGAGGTTGGCGTTGCCGGTTTCGAGACGCGCCTGCACGGCCTCCAGATCGCCTTGCGAAACCTGCCATTCCAGCTTGGCGACATCGCGAGCGGCCTCGAGCTGACGCAAGCGAGCGCTGCAGCTTCAGAGTGTCTTCGCTGACCTGATTCTTGGTGAGATCGGCCTGCTTGCTGCGCCAAGCGGCGTCGGCATCGGCTTCCTGCGCTTTGGCTTTCTGCACGGAGTTGAAGAACGGAAAGCGAAGATTCAATGCCGCCACTGAAGTTGTTCGGCGGTATAGCTCAGGTAGTAGAGATCGTAGTTGTTGAACTTCGCGAGATAAGCGTACTGCGTGGCCAAGTCAATGATGGGCCACGTGCCCTGTGCTCGCCCTTGGCACGAGCTTGCCTGCGCAGCGACCTTCTGTTCGGCCAGCTGCACGGCGGGACTGTTGCTGACGGCGCGCAGCCGCGAGCTATCGTCTTCCTGCGAGATCGACGGGCAGCTGCGGGCATGGACTGCTGGCGTCAACCTCGATCGATCGCTCGCCGGCAGTCCCATCAGGTGCGGAAAGATGCTCGCGCAGAACGTCTGCCTGCCCTTGCGCTTCGGCGATGCGCAGCCGGATGCGGGCAGCCACCAATTGACTCCGTGGTGAGGTCCAGCTGGCTGTCGACTCCTTCTTGCAAGCGCTGCTCGGTGATGAACTGCGCCTTTCTGCGCGGCGTTCTGCGCTTCGTCAAGCGCGTGGATCTTGCCTGTGAGCTGATCAAGTTGCGCATAGGTCAGCGCGGCATCGAGAATGACGCGCGTCGCGCTTGTCCTGCACGTCGAGCGAGGTCGCCTTCCAATCGATCTTTGCGCCGCTTTCATGAACTGCTGCAGACGAGAGATTGAACAGCGACTGCGCGGGGTTGAAGTTCACCACCGAACGGGCCGGAGCCTTCGAGCGTCGAGAGGGAAGCCGTAGGAATAGCCGAGTGCCGGAGCCGATCGGTGAGATTGCGGGAATGTAGTTGGCCGCGCACTTCCTGATAGGCCTTTGCGCGCGCCATTGGTTGAGCGTGGCAATGCCCATGACTCCACTGTGCTCCAGCGCGAGCTCGACCGCCTTGCGGAAGGGAATTGGAGCGGCCGGGCGCGGCAGCATGCGGCAGCAAACCCGACTGCGACAGCAACGCGCACGCGAGAGCCGCGATGCCAACGCGCGCATGAAACCGAATTCTTTCTTCTGGAACACCGGGGTCTCGAATCCATTCCGGTGCTGCTACATTACACGCGAAGGCATGCTTTTACTGCAGCGGCTGAGCGCCTTCCTGGCAGGTATGAAACCCGAAGCCAGCGACAGCGAGGCCTGGTACTCCGAAGCCGCTGCCCGTTGATGCCCCATCTTCTCCTGGAGCTGGCCCAAGAGATAATGCGCCCGGAACGCCGGCGCATCTTCCACCAGTGCTCCCGAAGCCAAATACTTCCGCACGTACTGCACTGCCGCCGGAAAGTCGCGGCCGCCCAGCAACAGCTCGCTGGCGGCATCGAAATACGACTCGGCCGGCTTGTTGGGCTGCGCCATCGCCGACTGCACCGCATTCTGCATATCGTCAGGCGTCCGCGCTCGCGATAGAACGACGCCAGGTGCAGCCACATGTCGGCAGGATTCTGCGCCTGCTGAATCGCCGCCTTAAACTCGTTTTCCGCGTCGGCGTAGCGCTTTTCTTCTCGGCCGACCCGAGCCAGGATCCAGTGCGCCATCGCCGGATCATATGCTCCACTTCGCCGCTTGCGCGCGGGCCTTGTCCAGGCCTCCGCCCATGATCGCCGGAGCCTCGATGTAGTACTCCGACAGATCGACGCGCGCCTGGACGTTTGCCGGATCGAGCTGCACCGCGCGCTCAAACTCATTCTTTGCCTTGCGCGCCATGCCTGCCGCACTCAGCGGATTCGAATCGCCCGCCTTGCGTCCATACTCGCGTCCCAGCCAGAGATGATAGCTGGCGTTCTGTGGCTCCAGGTTGACGGCGCGCTCGCCGTACTTGCACGGCATCGTCCCAGCTCTCGATGGCGAAATATGCACGCGACAGCAGGTTGCAGCGATTCGGCGTCTTCGTGATGCTCAAGCGCGTTGATGCGCATCGTTCATGCGGCCCGAGGAAAGCAGTTCGCTGGCCGCCGGAGCAGCCACACTTGCGGTCGCCAGCCAGCACAACAAGTCAAAGCAGTATGAAATAGAATTTGGACAGAAGAACTTCATTGAGTAACTGGCTTCACCGCCATCCCGTCCCTTAAGGACTGCATGTTGAGGGCTCCCAGCGCGAGCACCGCGTCGTCCGGGAGGCCGCTGGTCACCTCGACTCGGGTGAGGTTCGAAACCGACGTCTTCACGTCGCGCCGTTTCAGCTCGCCGTTCAACGACCTCGAAACACGTAATTGGCCATCGGCGTCCTGGTGGATGGCTTCGCGCGGCACCGTCAGCGCATTCTCCTGCCGCGTGGTGACCACCGCCACACTGACGTTGGTATTGGGCAGCAGCTTCAGATCCTCGTTGTCGATAACGCAGGTAACTTCGCCCACCATACGTGTGCCGTGCTGCACGACCGTAGTGGGCAGCGTCTCGATCGTACCCTTCCACACCCGCCCGGGCAGGCATCCCACGTGACTTCCACCAGCTGGCCTTCTGCAACTTGCCGATCTCCGGCTCATCCACGAACGCGCGGACCCGCACCTTGTGCAGGTCGGCAACCTGCACCAGCAGGTCGCCAGCATTGACAAAAGTGCCCTGGCGCACCGGGAGCGAGTAGACCATGCCCGCGATCGGCGCAGACACGTTCGAATTCTTCAGCACTTCCTTGCCGCCTGCAACGAGGTGCGGCTTCCGTCTGCTGCGCCTCGACGTGCCCGACTTCCTGCTTCGAGTAGCGGTCCTTCAGCTTCTGCTGCAGCAGATGTACGTTTGACTCGGCTACCCGCAGCCGGTTCTGCGCAGCATCTACTTCGGCCTGGGAGGCAGCTCCGGTTGCAGCAGCCGTTGCATTGCCTTCAGGTTGCGCTCGGCGGCGTCGCGATCGGCCTGGGCCTTCACCAGCGCGTTGCGATTGGTCAGTACCTCTTCCTGCGTTCCACCACCCTTCACCGCTCAGAGTCGGCCTCGGCGCCCCTCAGTTGTGCTTCGGAGCGGGCGGCTTGCACCCGAGCATCGCGTCATCGAGCTGCAGCAGCATCTGACCCGGCTTTACCCAGTCGCCTTGCTGCACAAAGATTTTCTTCACCGTGGTCGGCACGGGGCATGGGCCTCGAAGTTATTAAGCGCCTCGATCTTGCCATTGGTGGCGATGCTGGCAGTGATCGTCTCGCGCGTCGGCCTCCGACGCGAATGGCCACCTGGGAGCGGCGAAGAGAAACGAACGCCGGCAGAATGATCACCGCCACGATCAACGCCAAGAAGGATGAGCCAGGTTCGCTTTCCATTCACAGGCCGAAGGCCGTTGTCAGATGCAGCTGCCATTTAGTCTCGAAACTATAAGTATAACGTAGAACACAACTTCTCGATTGTTGCGGCTGATATTCGTTTTCGGTGAGCGATGACGGACTCAGACTTCGCGAACCGCCCTGCGGTGTGTACGAATCCCGGTTACCATTATGAATCTGATGTTGCAATCTGCGAAGACCCAGGACTGGAATCGCGCTCAACCTTGCCCGCAATTGTTCATCCCACAACAAGAGCAGACTTCACAATTCCGGGGTTGATCATGACTTCTGGGCCGAGTGAAGCGGGTCATCGTCGGCACGGTTAACGACGTCGACGCAACCACATTCTGTCATTTGCGGCAGCTCTCTCCTACTACTTCGTCATGGCGTTTTTCCCTGCTCTGATCGCGTTGGCGGCTATCGTGGCCTATCTGCCGATTCCCGACCTCTTCAACACCATCGTCGGCACGCTGTCGCGCGTGATGCCGCCGGAGAGCATGGGCCTGATCCGAAAGGTGGTCGCCGAGTCATCTCGCCCAGCCGGGGAGCGCTGCTTTCTTTTGGCCTCTCGGGACGCTGTGGACGTGCTCCGGCGGCTTCGCCAACATGATCGAAGCGCTGAACGTCGCCTACAACGTGCCGGAGACGCGCCCGATCTGGAAGACACGCCTGCTGGCTATGGAACTGACTTGCTATCGGGACCTGGTGACTTTTGCCTTCGCCTTCATGATCGTGGGCCCACGCTTCGGAGAGTTCCTGGCTGATCAGCTTGGAGTTGGCGCATGTTCGCCTCGATGTGGCCGGTGCTGCGTTACAGCCTGGCGATCACGTTCATCGTGATCGCGGTTGGGGCCTGTACTGCCTGGCGCCGAATCTGAAACAGCGTTCAAAAAGACCTGCCGGGAGCGGTGCTTCCGTGGTTGGATGGATGCTGCTCTCCGACGGGTTGAGCTTTTACTTCCATCGCAGTTGCGAATTTGAACAGGACATACGGAGTCCTGGGCGGAGGCATTGCGTTGCTCATGTGGATGTACTGGTCGGGTTTTGTCATTCTGCTGGGCGCAGAGTTGAACTCCGAGATCATTCAGCAGCGCGGCGACGGCAAGCTGGAACTGAAGCAGCCTCCCTCCGGCAAGGTGAAGCCAGTGGCAGCCACCACTGCAGACGCGGCCCAGCCGGTGGAGGAAAAAGACACGTTGAAACGGCGAAGATCGCATAATCAGCAAACGACTCCCGCTCGCTCGAACTGGGGTCATTGCCGTTACAATAGAGACATGGCAAAAAGTCAGCGTTACACGCCGGAACACGCCGAGGCCGGCCTGGATGCCAAGTTTCCCGACATCGAAACTTGGCCGAACCAATTTCCAAATTACGAAATCCTGATCGACATTCCGGAATTTACTTCGGTCTGTCCGAAGACCGGACTGCCCGACTTCGGCACGCTCTGGATCCGCTACATGCCTGACAAGGAGTGCCTGGAACTGAAGTCGCTGAAGGAGTACCTGACCTCCTACCGCAACCTCGGCATCTTCCAGGAGAACATCGTCAACCGCGTGCTCGAAGACGTGGTGCGCGCCGCCAAGCCGAAGTGGGCCGAGATGAAAGGCGAGTTCCGTCCGCGCGGCGGGATCGGCACCGTGGTGATCGCGAGATACCCCAGGCCGAAAAAGTAACTGTTCACCACGGAGGCACGGAGATAGCCGTTTAGCTTTGAGCGTTGAGGCAGACTGCGGCTACATCCTGAGCACAAGCCCGGCAACCGACAACTTAAGTCTCTGTGTTCTCTGTGCCCTCCGTGGTGAATGCAATTTTTCCTGCTCACTGTTCACAGAGTTCGCGCGTCTCATCACGCACAAGGAGGCCCGATGAAGCCCTACCGCCTCGGCCTTGTCCTTTCCCTGATGGCCGCAACCGGAGCCATCATCTTCGCGCACTCCGCAACCAATCCACCTACTGTCGGCAAAGTCGTTGCCGCGACGCCGATGCTCGAACCTCGATCCGGTCATTCGGCTACGCTGCTTTCGAACGGCAAGGTCTAATCGCCGGCGGCATGCGACGTAACCAGGATTTCTACCGCTCCGCCGAGCTTTACGATCCCGTACCGGCAAATTCAGCAGCACCGGAGCTATGAACGTCGCTCGCGTGGGGCCGGCCGCCGTATTGTTGCGTCTGGCAAAGTGCTGATCGCTGGAGGATGGATCGGGCATGGCGCTACCGATGCGGCTGAACTCTACGATCCCGCGACCGGAAAGTTCACCAGCATCGCAAAGATGACCGCTCTGCGCGGTCGTCCGACCGCAACGTTGCTGAACAACGGAGATGTGCTGATCGCGGGCGGCGCAGACCATGACTCACCCGGTGGAGTTGCTACTGCAGAGATTTTTCACGCCGGACACTTTGAAGTTCGAAGCAGTGTCCTCGATGCATCAGGCCCGCATTGCGCATACCGCCACACTGCTGAAGGATGGCGCGTGCTGATCGCGGGCGGACGCGGCGAGGCTGTGAATGCTTCCGCCGAGATTTACGATCCCAAGACGAAAGCGTTCGCTCTGACGGGAAGCATGCAGGTAGCGCGCTACAAACACACCGCAGGGTCGTTGCCGGATGGCCGTGTTCTGATCGCCGGCGGCTCCGACGAACGCGATTGGAATGGCGCATTGAAGAGCGCGGAGATTTACGATCCGCATAGCGGCAAGTTCACTACAGCAGCATCACTGAACGACAGCCGATTCAAGCTTCCGGACGAGGCTGCACAGGTCGGCTCAGGCGATCTGCTGATTGCAGGCGGCAGCAAGGAAGTTGAGGTCTTCGATCCGCACACCGGGAAGTTCCGGGTCGCGTCGGGCCAACTCAGCAAACTGGCACTACATGACCGAGACTCGATTGAAGGATGGAACGGTCTTGTTCGCCGGAGGCTATCCCAACAACGACCGCGCCACCGCCGAGACCTGGATTTACAAGCCGTGAGGTATCTCACTGTTCGAGGAGGTGAAGTGTGAAAAGCGGCGCACCGGGAAGTGCGCCGCTGCGCTAGTCACTAGCTCACTAACCACTGCCTTTAGTACGTTCCTTCTCGTCGCGTCCCAAAATACTTCCGAATGCCGATGGTGTTGTACTGTCCCCACGGACCATTCGGCCCGAGCCACGCCGGACCCAGCGGCTCATCGCGCGATCCGAAGCGCTGGATGTTCGGGTGCTGCGTGAAGCGGAACTCGAAGCGCTTGGGCAGATCGATGCCGACGCCCCACTTGTATTCCATGCCGATGCCATCCCACGACCAGGTGTAGAGGGTCTGCGGAACGTTCTTGCCGAACAGAAAATTCGGATCGAAGAAGAAATTGATGCGGCGCGCAATCGGTGCGGCCGATGGGACGAATTTCGATGGTGCCCGAGAGCTGATAGCGGGCAAAGGCGTTGCATTGCGCATTACGCCGCCGTAATTGCCGGCATTCGCCGCGCACAGGTTGGGATCGATTTCATTGTGCGGCGGAGCCAGATCGAACTCCGCCCATCCCCAGTACCAATCTTTGGGGAAGAAGAGCCGTCTCCTGAGGCGGCGAGCTTGCGGCGCAGGCTGTGCTGCTGGGGACGACTGCGTGACGTTGGCGCGATGTGAGGCGGCCGGACGATGTGGTGTCTGACGTCTGGGCGAAAGCGACGACGGAATACACGATCAGAAGAAGAAACGGCAGCAGACGCTTCATGGAGTCTCCGCAAAAATATTTGATTGCCGGGAATGCTCGAGCTGGAAGGACAGACAGGCAGCTCGGCAGACACAACAACTACGTCGATCGCGCGATCACGCGGACCGCGCTTCTGCTTGGCTGACCGGTTCTTCTCGCCGATGCCACAGCATATTCGCTCGGGCTCTGATTCGGAAGCGTTTTTACATGACGCGTCATAACAGCGGAATGCGCGGCATGTTATCCTCCGCCCAACCATGCCTGCGAAGAAGAGCGCGATCGCCGCTCTGTTGCTGCTCACGGCGCTGAACTTCCTGAACTACATCGATCGCAACGTGCTGTATGCGGTGCAGCCGCTGATCCAAAAGGAATTTCATCTCGACGACGCGAAGATCGGCTTTCTGACCTCGGCATTTTTCATCTGTTACATGGTGGCTGCCCCGCTGATTGGGCCGCTTGCCGACCGCTATCCCGCAAATGGATCATGGCCGCGGGAGCATTCGTCTGGAGCGGCGCGACGCTGCTCAGCGCGGTCACTCACAACTACGACGAGCTGCTGCTGCGGCACGTGATCGTCGGCATCGGGGAGGCGACGTTCGTCGCCATTTCGCCGGCGTTCCTGGCCGACCTGTTTCCGGAAAACATTCGCGGACGAGTAATGGGCTTCTTTTACCTGGCGACTCCCGGTGGGCAGCGCGCTCGGCTTCATCGTGGGAGGCTACCTGGGGCATCATTACGGCTGGCGCGCGCCATTCATGATCTGCGGCGTGCCGGGATTGCTGCTGGCCTGTGCGGTGCTGGTGGCTGCGCGAGCCGGTGCGCGGCGCCAGCGACCACCTGGCCGACACGGTCTGAACGCGGCATCGATTGCGAGGACTGATCCGGAACAAGGCATATCTGGACGATCACACTGGGCGCCGCGATGATGACGTTCGCCATCGGCGGCCTGCAGGTGTGGATGCCGACGTTCCTCGTGCGCATGCATCAGCTGCGGCTGGATGAGGCCAACACGATTTTTGGCGGATGACCGTGGTATCGGGAATCGGCGCGACGCTGCTGGGCGGCTGGCTTGGCGACCGGTTGTTGCGACGAACGCCTGCGGCTTATCAATTGGTGTCGGCCGTCGGGCATGGCGCTGTCGATCCCGGCGGTCGTCGTGGCGATCTATCTCGCATGGACGGGCGATGTATCCGGCAATCTTTCTTGGGCGAATTCTTCCTGCTCCTCAACACGGCGCCCCTGAACGCCGCGCTGGTGAATTCGGTGAGCGCGCGCATTCGGGCTACGGCGATGGCGGTGAATATTTTCATGATTCACGTGCTGGGCGACGCGTTTTCACCAACGCTGATTGGCTACATCTCCGATCGCAGCAACCTGCAGACGGGATTGACCTCGATGGTGGTGGCCGTAGCGCTGTCGGCGGCGGTGCTGTTCTACGGAATGCGCTTTGCGCCGAAAATGGAGTCCGAGCGGGAAGCTACGGGCTACGAGCGCTTAGTGCGAGTTGCGACCCGCGGGTCCGAGCTACAAGTGTCCCGTCAAGGTTACGCTTGTGTCGTTGCAGGACCTCATGCCGCCAACAAACTTTTTCGCGTGAGCCTTGTGTCAGGGCACGACTTCAGTCGTACTGAGTTAAGCAAAGATGGGCTGCAGCCCCTGCACGAGGCTGCAGCGGCTGATAGCCGAACCGAATGAAACGGCGTGACGGCACGACTGAAGTCGTGCCCTGTTACAGAGCATAGGAAAATTCATCACCGTTTGGTCAGTGCTTGTAATCGTTGATCGCTAATTGCCAATTGCTAATTGCTAATTGCTAATTGCTAATTGCTAATTGCTAATTGCTAATTGCTAATTGCTGTCTTACTTCGTCGGCTCCATGTGCAGCGCATTGTTGAAGCGATTGAAGTAATTGAACAGTCCAATCGCCGCCAGCAACTCGATGATCTCGCCTTCGTCGTAATACTTGCGCAGCTCGTTCCAGAACTCATCGTCCACGCGATTGGAATCGAGCGTGGTACGCTCGGCCAGTTCCAGGGCCGCTTTCTCGGCATCGGTAAAATCGGTGCGGTTGCGGAAATCTGCAAGATGGTTGATCTGCTCGTCGCTCCAGCCGTGCCGCCTTGCCAAGGCGGTATGTGAGGCGAGTCAATATTCGCAGCCGTTGAGCTGCGACGTTCGCACGATCGCCAACTCCTTCAGCTTGGCGGGAACGGTGCCGGTGTTCATCACGGCGCGGAAGTGCGCGATCATGGTGCGGAAGATCTCGGGCCGGTGCGCGGCGGTGCGAAACATGTTCGGAACATTGCCGCGTTCCTTCAGATACACGTCGTAAATTTTGCCAGTTTCCTCGTCGACTTGATCTTTTTCGAGGCGCGATATGCGGGGTGTCATGGTTTTATTCTATTCCCGTCGACGCCTCGCTCAACACCTCCGCCAGCAATTGCGGATCGACATTGCCGCCGCTGACGACAGCGACAGTTTTTCGCGACTCTGGCAGCTCCTTGGCGTGGAAGAGCCAAGCCGCAAAGGTAACGGCTCCGCTGGGCTCGGCAATCAGGCGAACATTCAGTGCCAAGCGTCGCATGGCGGTACGAATTTCGTCCTCGGTGACCGATACCATGTCGTCGACATACTTACGGATGTGCTCGAAGTTGATCGGCCCGATCGATTGCGTGCGCAGCCCGTCCGCCAGGGTGCTGGAGACGCGCTCGGCAGGAAGCTTCGACAATCTCCCCTTTGCGGAAGCTCTGCTGCGCGTCGCTGCCGACCTGGCTCCACGACGATTATCTTTCGAGCCGCTCAGCTTGAGGGCGGACGAAACGCCGCTGATCATGCCGCCTCCACCCGAAGGCACCAGCACGAGATCGACGTCGCGGCAGTCTTCCAGGATCTCCAATCCGATGGTGCCTGGCCGGCAATGATCTGCTCGTCGTTGTACGGCGGCACGATGACAGCAAGGACCAGAACTGAACCAAGTGAAGAACATA
>CAVZUJ010000011.1:0-11434 GCA_963778525.1 uncultured beta proteobacterium
CGCGGCCGACCCGGCGGTGCTGAACCTGCGCAAGTTCATCACCGAGGTGCGCTTCAAGAACGCCGACGTGCCGATCTACCTGTACGGCGAAACGCGCACCTCGCAGCACCTGCCCAACGACATCCTGCGCGAGCTGCACGGCTTCATCCACATGTTCGAGGACACGCCGGAGTTCGTCGCCCGGCACATCATCCGCGAGGCGCGCAGCTATCTCGACGGCCTGGCGCCACCGTTCTTCAAGGCCCTGGTCGACTACGCCCAGGACGGCTCGTATTCCTGGCATTGCCCGGGCCATTCCGGCGGCGTCGCCTTCCTGAAGAGCCCGGTCGGCCGGATGTTCCACCAGTTCTTCGGCGAGAACATGCTGCGCGCCGATGTCTGCAACGCCGTCGACGAGCTCGGCCAGCTGCTCGACCACACCGGCCCGGTGGCGGCGAGCGAGCGCAACGCGGCGCGCATCTTCAACGCCGACCACTGCTTCTTCGTCACCAACGGCACCAGCACCAGCAACAAGATGGTCTGGCACCACACGGTGGCGCCGGGCGACGTGGTGGTGGTTGACCGCAACTGCCACAAGTCGATCCTGCACGCGATCATGATGACCGGCGCCGTGCCGGTGTTCCTGCGGCCGACCCGCAACCACTACGGGATCATCGGCCCGATTCCGCAGGAGGAGTTCACGCCCGAAGCGATCCGCGCCAAGATCGCCGCCAATCCGCTGCTGGCAGGCGTCGACCCGATGAAGGTCAAGCCGCGCATCCTGACGCTGACGCAGAGCACCTACGACGGCGTGCTCTACAACACCGAGACGATCAAGCACGCGCTCGACGGCTACCTCGACACGCTGCACTTCGACGAAGCCTGGCTGCCGCACGCCGCCTTCCACGACTTCTACGGCACCTTCCACGCGATGGGCCGCAAGAGGAAGCGCCCGAAGGACCAGCTCGTCTTCGCGACGCAATCGACGCACAAGCTGCTCGCCGGCCTCAGCCAGGCCTCACAGGTGCTGGTGCAGGACTCGCAACATCGCAAGCTCGACCCGCACCTCTTCAACGAGGCCTACCTGATGCACAGCTCGACGAGCCCGCAGTACGCGATCATCGCGTCGTGCGACGTCTCGGCGGCGATGATGGAGGCGCCCGGCGGCAAGGCCCTGGTGGAGGAAAGCATCACCGAGTCGCTCGACTTCCGCCGCGCCATGAGAAAGGTCGACGCCGAGTACGGCAAGGACTGGTGGTTCCGGGTCTGGGGGCCCGACAAGCTCTCCGCCGCCGGCATCGGCCGAGAGCGCCGACTGGATGCTCAAGGCGAACGCGCAAGTGGCACGGCTTCGGCAACCTGGCCGAGGGCTTCAACCTCCTCGACCCGATCAAGTGCACGATCATCACGCCCGGCCTCGACATGTCGGGCAAGTTCGCGCAGCACCGGAATTCCGGCGGCCGTCGTCACCAAGTACCTGGTCGACCACGGCGTCATGGTCGAGAAGACGGGTCTCTACTCGTTCTTCATCATGTTCACGATCGGCATCACCAAGGGCCGCTGGAACACGCTGCTCACGGCGCTGCAGCAGTTCAAGGACGACTTCGATCGCAACCAGCCGTGCTGGAAGGTGATGCCGGAGTTCGCCGCGACGCATCCCGAGCTACGAGCGCATGGGGCTGCGCGAGCTCTCGCAAAGCATCCACGAGTTCTACGCCAAGGACGACATCGCGCGCCTGGTGACCGACATGTACACCTCGGAGATCGTGCCGGCGATGAAGCCGAGCGACGCCTTCGCCTGCATCGCCCACCGCAAGACCGAGCGCGTCGGCATCGACCAGCTCGAGGGCCGGGTCTCGACGACGCTGCTCACGCCTTATCCGCCGGGCATTCCCCTGCTCATCCCGGGCGAGCTCTTCAACAAGAAGATCGTCGATTTCCTGCGCTTCACCCGCGCCTTCAACGACGCCTTCCCCGGCTTCGACACCGACGTGCACGGCCTCATCTCCACCGGCGAGCTCGGTGGCGTGGGTGTAGAAAACGGCCGCTACTACGTCGACTGCGTGCGCTAGGCGCCCCGATCAGGCCACGCCGGCCATGGCGTGGCTGAAGCCGGCGTCGACGTAGGTGATCTCCGAGGTCACGCCCGCCGCCAGGTCCGACAGGAGAAACGCGGCGACGTTGCCCACGTCGTCGATCGTCACGTTGCGGCGCAGCGGCGCGTTCTGCTCGACGACCGCGAGGATCTTGCCGAAGCCCTGGATGCCGGAGGCCGCCAGCGTCTTGATCGGCCCGGCCGAGATGCCGTTGACGCGGATGCCCCTGGGGCCGAGCGTCGAGGCGAGGTAGCGCACCGAGGCCTCGAGCGAAGCCTTGGCCAGGCCCATGGTGTTGTAGTTGGGAACGCTGCGCAGCGCCCCCAGATAGGTCAGGGTGAGCAAGGCCGCCTTGTCGCTGAGATGCGGCGCTGCGGCCTTCGCCAGGGCCGGGAAGCTGTAGCTCGAGATGTCGTGGGCGATCCGGAAGGCTTCGCGCGACAGCCCTTCGAGGAAGTCGCCGGCGATCGCCTCCTTCGGGGCGAAGCCGATCGAATGGACGAAGCCGTCGAAGCTTCCCCAGGCAGCGACCAGGCCGGCGAACATGCGCTCGATCTGGCTGTCGTCGGCCACGTCGCAGTCGAAGACGAGCTTGGAGCCGAATTCAGCCGCGAATTCGGTCACCCGCGGCAGAAACCGCTCGCCCTGGTAGCTGAAGGCGAGCTCGGCGCCCTCGCGGTGACAGGCGCGGGCGATGCCGTACGCGATCGAACGGTTTGAAAGCACGCCTGTGATCAGCAGGCGCTTGCCGGCGAGAAATCCCATCGTGGGCTCCGGGAGAGCGAGAAGGCGGCGGATTCTGGCATGCGCCCCGGCGGCCGCCCGGCCTCTTGACAGGAGGTGCACTTGCCGGTAAGTGCGCGAACGGATACACTTGCAGGCTTCTCAGATAGCGTCAAGTGGGCGGATCTTCCGGCCCATTTTTTTTGGCTGATCGCTTTTCGTCACGACTTTTTACCTGGTTTCCCGGACACCCACCGTCTTCATGACCCAGCACGCCGTCATCGACACGACCGTACGCGGGCTCGGCTACGAGCTGGTGGAGGTCGAGCGCGCGCCGGGCGGGTTGCTGCGCATCACGATCGATCACCCGGTGTCGGATGGGGTCGAGCGTTTCATCAACGTCGACGATTGCGAGAAGGTCACGCGCCAGCTTCAGCATGTGCTCGAAGTCGAAGGCCTGGCCTACGAGCGGCTGGAAGTGTCGTCGCCCGGCCTCGACCGGCCGCTGAAGAACGCCGCCGATTTCGCGCGCTTCCAGGGCGAGCAGGTCGAAGTGACCTTGAAGGTGCCGTTCAAGGGTCGCAAGCGCTTTCGCGGCGAGCTGCTGGCCAATGGCGACGCCTGGCGCCTGGTCCTGGCGCTGACCGCTGCCAAGGCCGCGGCGAAGCGGCATGCGGCCAGCCGGTCGGCGCAGGCGCGCAGCGCCGCCGCCGGAGCGCCGGCCGAGCCGGCGAACGACGCTGAAGAGGTAAAGGTACTGGACTTTTCGCTGGACGAGGTGCGCGAGGCGCGCCTCTTTCCGGTGATCGATTTCAAGGGGCGCCGGTCCGCGCCGCAGGGTGCCGCAGCCCACGAGGCGCGCGCGCAAGAAGAGATGGACGGAGGTCGGATTCAATGAACCGTGAACTGTTGATGCTGGTGGACGCGATCTCGCGCGAGAAGAGCGTCGACCTCGAAATCGTTTTCCAGGCGGTCGAGGCCGCCCTGGCCTCGGCCTCGAAGAAGCTGCAAGGCGGCGAGGTCGACATCCGGGTGTCGGTGGACCGCGAGACGGGCGAGTACGAGACGTTTCGCCGCTGGCACGTCGTGCCGGATGAAGCCGGCCTGCAATTGCCCGATTCCGAGGTCCTGCTTTTCGAGGCGCTCGAGCAGCTGCCCGACATCGAGGTCGACGACTACATCGAAGAGCAGATCGAGTCCGTCTCGATCGGCCGGATCGGTGCGCAGGCGGCCAAGCAGGTCATCCTGCAGAAGATCCGCGACGCCGAGCGCGAGCAGCTGCTCACCGACTTCCTCTCGCGCGGCGAGAAGATCTTCGTCGGCACCGTCAAGCGCCTGGACAAGGGCGACATCATCGTCGAGTCGGGTCGCATCGAAGGGCGCCTGCGCCGTTCGGAAATGATCCCGAAGGAAAACCTGCGCACGGGCGACCGGGTTCGCGCCTACATCGCCGAGGTCGATCCGACCCTGCGCGGGCCGCAGATCCTGCTCTCGCGCTCGTCGCCCGGCTTCATGATGGAGCTCTTCGGCCAGGAAGTGCCCGAGATCGAGCAGGGCCTGCTCGAGATCAAGTCGCTGCGCCCGCGACCCGGGCTCGCGCGCCAAGATCGCGGTGCAGTCGCACGACAAGCGGGTCGATCCGATCGGCACCTGCGTCGGCGTGCGCGGCTCGCGCGTCAACGCCGTCACCAACGAGCTCGCCGGCGAGCGCGTCGACATCGTGCTGTGGTCGGAGGACCCGGCGCAGTTCGTGATCGGCGCGCTGGCGCCGGCCAACGTGCAGTCGATCGTCGTCGACGAAGAGCGGCACGCCATGGACGTCGTCGTCGACGAGGAAAACCTCGCGATCGCGATCGGCCGCGGCGGCCAGAACGTGCGCCTGGCCTCCGAGATGACCGGCTGGCGCATCAACATCATGACCGCCGAAGAATCGGCGTCGAAGCAGGCCCCCGAGTCGGACGCGGTGCGCAAGCTCTTCGTCGACAAGCTCGACGTCGACGCGGAAGTGGCCGACATCCTCATCGCCGAAGGCTTCGCCAGCCTCGAAGAGGTGGCGTACGTGCCGATGCAGGAAATGCTCGAGATCGAAAGCTTCGACGAAGACACGGTCAACGAGCTGCGCGCCCGCGCCAAGGAGGCGCTGCTGACGATGGAGCTGGCCAAGGCGCGAAGAACGGCGGCGAGGTCTCGCAGGACCTGCAACGACTTCGTCGGCCTGACGCCCGAGCTGATCACCAAGCTCGACGCCGGCGGCGTGCAACAGCCGCGACGAGCTGGCCGACCTCGCGGTCGACGAGCTGATGGAAATGACCCAGGTCGACGAAGAGACGGCCAAGGGATTGATCATGAAGGCGCGCGAACACTGGTTCGCCGCCGAAGCCGCTGACATCTACGGAAGGCTCGAAACACAACCTATGGCATCGACCACCGTCGCCCAGCTCGCCGCCGAGCTGAACCGCCCGGCCGCGGCGCTGCTCGAGCAGCTGCAGTCGGCGGGCGTCGCCAAGGCCTCGACCGACGACTCGGTGACCGAGAGCGACAAGGCGCGCCTGCTCGACCACCTGCGCACCTCGCACGGCACCGTCGCGAGCGCCGAGCGCAAGAAGATCACGCTGACGCGCAAGTCGACGAGCGAGATCAAGCAGGCCGACTCGAGCGGCAAGGCGCGCACGATCCAGGTCGAGGTGCGCAAGAAGCGCACCTTCGTCAAGCGCGACGAAGCGGCCCCGGTCGACGAAGCGGCCGCGGCCGAATCGCACGAAGCGGATCTGCTGCGCCGCGAGGAAGAGGCGCAAGCGGAGGCGCAGCGCCTGCGTGCCCAGGAAGCCGAGCTGAAGGAACAGCAGCAGCGCCGCGAAGCCGAAGAGCAAGCCGAGCGCGAGGCCGCCGAGGCCCGCGCGCGCGAAGCCGCGGCCAAGCAGGCTGCCGAAGCGGCAGCCGCAGCGCTGCGCCGGCCGCCGCCGCTGCGCCATCCGGCGATGCAAAGCAGGGCGATGCCAAGCCGGTCGAGGCCAAGGCGCCCGAGGTGAAGGCGCCGGCCGAGCCGGTCAAGCCGACGTTGCGCGTCGTCAAGGCCGGGATGCTCGAGAGCGAGGAAAAGCAGCGCGCCGCCGACCTGGCCAAGCGCCGCAAGGCCGCGGAAGACGAAGCCGCCGCCATCCGCGCGATGATGAACGCGCCGAAGAAGGTGCTCGTCGCGAAGAAGCCGGAAGAGGCCAAGCCGGCGGAAGCGGCGAAGGAGCGATCAAGGGCACGATCCACAAGAAGGCCGGCACGCCGGGCGCCGCCGCGCCGGGCACGGTGCGCCAAGCCGGGCGACAAGAAAGCGATCAAGTCGGAGAAGCTCTCTTCGAGCTGGGCCGACGACGCCGCGAAGAAGCGCGCCCTCAAGGCCGCACCGCGCGGCGCCCGCCGGCGCCGGCCGTGCCGGCTGGCGCGCGCCCGCGTGCCGGCCGCCGCGGCGACCGCAACGATGGCGCTCCGCAGCACCTTCGTGGCGCCGGCCGAATTCCAGGCCCAGGAAGTGCACGTTCCGGAGACGATCAGCGTCGCCGACCTGGCGCACAAGATGTCGGTGAAGGCCTCCGAGGTCATCAAGCAGCTGATGAAGCTGGGCCAGATGGTCACCATCAACCAGCAGCTCGACCAGGAGACCGCGATGATCGTCGTCGAGGAGATGGGCCACACGGCGATGGCCGCCAAGCTCGACGATCCCGATGCCTTCCTCGAGGAAGAGACCGAAGCCGACTCGGAGCACGAGTCGATGCCGCGCGCGCCGGTGGTCACCGTCATGGGCCACGTCGACCACGGCAAGACCTCGCTGCTCGACTACATCCGCACGCAGCCGCGTCGCGGCCGGCGAGGCGGGCGGCATCACGCAGCACATCGGCGCCTACCACGTCGAAACGCCGCGCGGCATGATCACCTTCCTCGACACCCCGGGCCACGCCGCCTTCACGGCGATGCGGGCGCGCGGCGCCAAGGCCACCGACATCGTGATCCTGGTGGTCGCGGCCGACGACGGCGTGATGCCGCAGACGAAGGAAGCGATCCACCACGCGAAGGCGGCCGGCGTGCCGATCGTCGTGGCGATGAACAAGATCGACAAGCCGGAAGCCAACATCGAGCGCCTGAAGTCCGAGCTGGTGGCCGAGCAGGTCGTGCCGGAAGAGTTCGGCGGCGATTCGCCGTTCGTGGCGCGTGTCGGCCAAGACCGGCCAGGGCATCGACACCCTGCTCGAGCAGGTGCTGCTGCAGGCCGAGGTGCTGGAGCTGAAGGCGCCCAAGGACGCCATGGCCAAGGGCCTCGTCATCGAAGCGCAGCTCGACAAGGGCCGCGGCCCGGTCGCGACCGTGCTGGTGCAGAGCGGCACGCTCAAGCGCGGCGACGTCGTGCTGGCCGGCTCGAGCTTCGGCCGCGTGCGCGCGATGCTCGACGAGGACGGCAAGGCGATCACCGAGGCCGGCCCCTCGATTCCGGTCGAGATCCAGGGCCTGACCGAAGTGCCGCAGGCCGGCGACGAGTTCATGGTGCTGGCCGACGAGCGCCGGGCGCGCGAGATCGCCACCTTCCGCCAGGGCAAGTACCGCGACGTGAAGCTGGCCAAGCGCCAGGCCGCCAACCTCGAGAACATGATGGACTCGATGGGGCAGGGCGCCAAGCAGGTGCTGCCGCTCATCATCAAGGCCGACGTGCAGGGCTCGCAGGAAGCGCTGGCGCAGTCGCTGCTCAAGCTCTCGACCGACGAGGTCAAGGTGCAGATCGTGCACGCGGCGGTCGGCGGCATCAGCGAGAGCGACGTCAACCTCGCGATCGCCTCGAAGGCCGTGATCATCGGCTTCAACGTGCGCGCCGACGCCGGCGCGCGCAAGCTGGCCGAGAACAACGGCGTCGACATCCGCTACTACAACATCATCTACGACGCGGTCGACGAGATGAAGGCGGCGATGACCGGCATGCTGGCGCCCGAGCAGCGCGAAGAGACGATCGGCACGGCCGAGATCCGCACGGTGTTCGTGGCCTCGAAGATCGGCACGGTGGCCGGCTCGATGGTCACCGCCGGCGTGGTCCGCCGCGGCGCGCGCTTCCGCCTGCTGCGCGAGAACGTCGTCGTCTACACCGGCGAGGTCGAGTCGCTGCGGCGCATGAAGGACGACGTGCGCGAGGTGGCAGGCAGGCTTCGAGTGCGGCATCAAGCTGAAGAACTACAACGACATCAAGGAAGGCGACCAGCTCGAGTTCTTCGAAGTCAAGGAAGTGGCGCGAACGCTGTAGGCGGAAACGGCTCCATCCGCAACCCCGCCCTCCAAAAGACGGCGGGGTTCTTGTTTGAGGGCTGCGGGAACAGATCCATGCGACACAAACGATCGATCCCCAACCGCGGCTTCCGCGTCGCCGACCAGATCCAGCGCGACCTGGCCGAGCTGATCCGCGACCTGAAGGATCCGCGCATCGGCATGGTCACGATCAACGCCGTCGAGGTCACGCCCGACTACGCGCACGCGAAGATGTTCTTCTCGCTGCTGATCGGCGACGCGGCCGAATGCGAGCAGGCCCTGAACGAGGCCGCCGGCTTCATGCGCAACGGCCTGTTCAAGCGCCTGCAGATCCACACCGTGCCGACCCTGCACTTCAAGTTCGACCGCACGACCGAGCGCGCCGCCGAGCTGAACGCGCTGATCGCCAAGGCCAACGCCACGCGCGCGAAGGACGACTGAGCGATGAAGCGCCGACGCCCGCGCATCGTGCGCCGCGCCGTGCACGGCGTGCTGCTGCTCGACAAGGGGCTGGGCGTGTCCAGCAACGCCGCGCTGCAGCAGGCCAAGCGGCTGCTATCGCGCCGAGAAGGCCGGCCACACCGGCACGCTCGATCCGCTGGCCACCGGCCTGCTGCCGCTCTGCTTCGGCGCGGCGACGAAGTTCGCGCAGGTGCAGCCTCGATGCCGACAAGCGCTACCTGGCCACGCTGCAAGCTGGGCGTGACGACGAGCACCGGCGACGCCGAAGGCGAGGTGGTGCAAACGCGCGCGGTGCGCCGCGACGCGCGCCGACGTCGAGCGTGCTTGCGCCGGATTCGTCGGCGCGATCCGTCAGGTGCCGCCGATGCACTCGGCCCTGAAGCAGAAGGGCAAGCCGCTCTACGACTACGCCCGCGCCGGCGTCGACATCGAGCGGACGCCGCGCGCCGTCACGATCCACGCGATCGCAGGTTGTCGACGGCGAAGGCGATCGCTGGTGTCTCGACGTCGCGTGCAGCAAGGGCACCTACATCCGCACCCTGGCCGAGGACATCGGCGAGGCGCTCGGTTGCGGCGCCCACCTGGCGGCGCTGCGCCGCACCGGCAGCGGCCGTCTCTCGCTCGAGGCTGCGCTGCCGATCGAATCGCTGGAGGCATTTCGACACGCGTGCCCTCGACGCGGCGCTGCTGCCGGCGCGACGCCCTCGTTGCCGACTGGCCCGAGGTGTCGCTCGGCGCCGAAGATGCCGGCCGCTTCCTGGCCGGCGTGCGCCGCCGCTCGACCGGGCCGACGCGCCGCAGGTGCGCGTGTACGGACCCGAGGCGCGCTTCCTCGGCAGCGCCCATATCGCCGGCGGCGAGCTGATCCCGACCCGCCTGCTCAGCCCCTTGAAGTCGCGGCGGCCAGTGCGGCCAGCCGCCCCCGAATCGAAGAACCCGAAAGCCAGCTGTCATGACCCGCCAGATCCGAAACATCGCCATCATCGCCCACGTCGACCACGGCAAGACGACGCTGGTCGACCAGCTGCTGCGCCAGAGCGGCACCTTCCGCGCCCACGAGAAGGTGGCCGAGCGGGTGATGGACTCGAACGACCTCGAGAAGGAGCGCGGCATCACCATCCTGGCGAAGAACTGCGCCGTCGAGTGGAAGGGCACGCACGTCAACATCGTCGACACCCCCGGCCACGCCGACTTCGGCGGCGAGGTCGAGCGCGTGCTGTCGATGGTCGACAGCGTGCTGCTGCTGATCGACGCCGTCGAAGGGCCGATGCCGCAGACCCGCTTCGTCACCAAGAAGGCGCTGGCCCTGGGCCTGAGGCCGATCGTCGTCGTCAACAAGGTCGACCGGCCCGGCGCGCGCGAAGACTACGTGGTCAACGCCACCTTCGATCTGTTCGACAAGCTCGGCGCCACCGAAGAGCAGCTCGACTTCCCGGTCATCTACGCCTCCGGGCTGAACGGCTGGGCGACGCTGGACCGAAGGGCGCCATCGGCACCGACCTGTCGCCGCTGTTCGACGCCATCCTCGAGCACGTGCCGGCGCACGAAGGCGAGCCGGACGACCCGCTGCAGCTGCAGATCTGCTCGCTCGACTACTCGACCTACGTCGGCCGCATCGGCATCGGCCGCATCAACCAGGGCACGCTCAAGCCGATGCAGGACGTGGCCGCTGTATTCGGGCCCGGACTCGACGCCGATCAAGGCGCGCGTCAACCAGGTGCTGAAGTTCGAAGGCCTCGAGCGCCAGCAGGCGACCGAGGCCGGCCCCGGCGACATCGTGCTCATCAACGGCATCGAGGGCATCGGCATCGGCGTGACGCTGACCGACCTCGAGCGCCCGCTGCCGCTGCCGATGCTGAAGGTCGACGAGCCGACGCTGACGATGAACTTCTGCGTCAACAACTCGCCCGCTCGCCGGCCGCGAAGGCAAGTTCGTCACCAGCCGGCAGATCCGCGACCGCCTCGACCGCGAGCTGCAGTCGAACGTGGCGCTGAAGGTGAACGACACCGACGAGGACGGCATCTTCGAGGTCTCGGGCCGCGGCGAACTGCACCTGACCATCCTGCTGGAGAACATGCGCCGCGAGGGCTACGAGCTGGCGGTCTCGAAGCCGCGCGTCGTGTTCCACGAAAAGGACGGCGAGCGCGCAGGAGCCGATCGAGCTCGTCACCGCCGACGTCGAAGACCAGCACCAGGGCGCGGTGATGCAGGCGCTCGGCGAGCGCAAGGGCCGACCTGGTGAACATGGAGACCGGACGGCAGGGGCCGCGTGCGCCTGGACTACCGGATTCCGGCGCGCGGCCTGATCGGCTTTCAGAACGAGTTCCTGAACCTGACCCGCGGCACCGGCCTGATCAGCAACATCTTCGACGGCTACGAGCCCTACAAGGGCGAGATCGAAGGGCGCAAGAACGGCGTGCTGATCAGCCAGGACGACGGCGAGGCCGTGACCTATGCGCTCGGCAAGCTCGACGACCGCGGCCGCATGTTCGTGAAGGCCGGCGACCCGCTCTACGAAGGCATGATCGTCGGCATCCACAGCCGCGACAACGACCTGGTGGTCAATGCGGTGCGCGGCAAGCAGCTCACCAACTTCCGCGTCTCCGGCAAGGAAGACGCGATCAAGATCACGCCGCCGATCCAGCTCACGCTCGAGTACGCGGTGGAGTTCATCGACGACGACGAGCTGGTGGAGATCACGCCGAAGTCGATCCGCATCCGCAAGCGCTACCTGAAGGAGCACGAGCGCAAGAAGGCCTCACGCGAGGGCTGAGCCCGCGCACGCCGGCGGCGACGCATGTCGAATGCAGCAGGCGACGATGCCGATCGAGCCGGCCCGATCTCGATCGCAGCGCCGATCGGATGCAAGGCGTCGTCGGGTGGAGTCCCCGACTGG